>NZ_OZ480260.1:4800000-8446602 GCF_984686075.1 Streptomyces speibonae
CTCTGCTGCGGTGCTGGCGCACGCAGGACATCGAAGCGGGCAGGCCTTTGCGTGCCTGGCTGTTCCGGGTGGCATGCAACCTCGTCGTCGACGAGTACCGGCAGCGCATGACCCGCCCTCAAGAAGTCAACGGCAACGACTGGCTGCCCGATCTCTTCACGGCGGGCGACGAGGTGGACAACTTGCTGTCGTCCATCCTGCTTCAGGAAGCCTTCCAGCAACTGTCGCCCAAGCACAGGGAGGCGCTGTACGAGACGTACTACACCGGCAGGTCGATGCGCCAGGCGGGCCTGGTCCTCGGTGTACCGCCGGGTACGGTCAAGTCCCGTGTGTTCCACGCGGTCCGCGCTCTGCGGAGCGCTCTCGGGCTGGTCGAACATCCCGCTGAGGAGGTCGATCGGCCTGTGTGGTACGAGGCATCTGCCGCGTGAGGCGTGCGCGGCGGCGTAGCCGCCGGCAGGCAACGTCCGGGCTCCATCGTCGCCGTGGAGGGACGCCGCGCCGGCCGGACTCATCCCGCGGTCCGGGAGTCGGTCGCGGGCCGTTCCCGGACGGCACGATCGCGGAATCCTCGCGGTGGTGACCGGCGTCGAACCGCTGGGCCTCGTGGTCGTCGCCGATGCGCCGATGCACCCGGCTGCCGCCCCGGAGTACTGCGAGCGAGTGCGGCTGGTTTCCGGTGCTGTGCCGCGACTCCGGCAGATCCCATGGGCGGAGCCGTGGAGCCGTGGAGCCGTGGAGCCGTGGAGCCGTGGAGCCGTGGAGACTCGGCGAGCCGTACCTGTTCGACGCATACGTTTCGCCGGTTCGCGACCTGAGCCGACTCTTCCAAACCGCAGAGTAGGGAGCCGACTTGTCCATCCTGCCGGCGAGCGTGACAGACCTCGCGCCCTATGTGGTCCACGCCGCTGCTGCTGCCCCGCGGCCTTCGGGCGTGCCCGATGCCGGCGGAGGGGAAGCGCCGCCTGGAGCAGAAGACCTGCTGCACATCCTGAGATGGGTGGCCTGGACTGTTACCGCCCTGTGTGTCGGTGGCATCTTCGGCGTCGCCGCTCGCATGGCGACGGACTACGCCCACGGCGGTGGTCGTGACCACGTACGAGGGCTGGGTTTCGTCATGGCGGCATGCCTGCTTGTCGGCTCCGCCTCGGGGATCGTCGGCGCGCTCGTCTGAAAGCTGTCGCGATCGATCGACCCAGGGCCGATGGAACGGGTCGAACAGGCAAGCCGGAGCCGGAGCCGGCGCGCGCAGGGCAAGAGGCTCCTCTGCGAGCGTGGACGCCGGCGTGGCGTGTACCGGTTAGCTTGCCGCGGGTCGGCAGACCACAGGCGCCGGTGACATCCGGTGGATGGCGCCCTCGGTCTCCGAGAGCCGAGAGCCTGTGCCCCCGTGGCGGTGGAGGAGTACCTCGGCGGCGATCGACAGAGCCGTCTCCGCCGGGTCGGCGCCGCCGAGATCGATCCCCGCGGGAGAACTGAGCCGTTCCAACCGGTCGTCCCGCACCCCCGCGCCGCGCAGCGATGCCGTGCGCTGCTCGGCCGTTCGGCGTGAGCCGAGTGCGCCGATGTAGGCGAGGTCCATCTGCAGCGCGGCCTGCAGCAAGGGCACGTCGAACTTGGGGTCGTGAGTGAGTGAGACGACCACGGTGCTGTGGTCGATCCGTCCCGCTGCCGCTTCGGCGGCGAGGTGCCGGTGGGGCCAGTCCACCACGACCTCCTCGGCCTCCGGGAAGCGTTCGGGGGTGGTGAACACCGGCCGGGCGTCGCACACCGTCACCCGGTAACCGAGGAGCGCGCCCTGGCGGGTGAGGGCCGAGGCGAACTCGGTGGCACCGTAGACCAGCATGCGGGGCGGGGGAGCCAGGCAGTTGACGAACACCCGCGGGGCGGCGGCCTCGCTGCCCGCGTCATCGGACCTGGGACGGAACATGTGGGAGCGGCCCTGCGCGAGCAGTTGCCGGGCCGCCTCGGCGACTTCGGCGTCGACACCGGAATCACCGGTGGTTCCGGAGAGGGTGCCGGACCGGTACACCAGGTGTGCTCCCGCGGGAACGGACCCGTGCGGCTCCACGACGGTGGCCAGGGCGACGGCGTCCCCCGCCCGCAGATGCTTCAGCAGGACGCCCAGTTCGGGGAAGGTCTGACGGTCGACGCGTTCGACGAAGACCTCGATGGTTCCGCCGCACGTCAGGCCTACCGCTCCGGCGTCGTCATCACTCACCGCGTAGCGTTCGAGCACCGGGATGCCGTCCAGTACGGCCTGCTGTGCCAGGTCGTACACCGCGCCTTCCACGCAGCCGCCCGACACGCTGCCGGTGACGGTGCCGTCCGGAGCGCAGACCATGAGGGCTCCGGGCTGCCGGGGGGCCGAGCCGTACGCCGATACGACCGTCGCGAGTCCGCACGGTGTGCCTGCCTCCCACCAGCGGTGGAGCTGCTCCCACATGTCCTTCATCGGTCTCATTCCTCCCTGATGATCTTGTCCTGGGTGGTGGGCAGGTCACGGACACGAGACGTCCGGTGGCGTGGTGGACGGCGTTGCCGATGGCGGCCGTCATGCCGGGCATCGGGTTTCCCCGAAACCCCATGTGCCTCTCGGGGACCGGTACCAGGTAGCCTGACGGGTTCGGATGGACGATCCGCCCAGGTGCTGGTCGACCATGGTGTGCTCGGACAGGGCGAAACCGACGGCCCGGACCGCGCCGCCGCCCCCTGGCTGCGCAGCGTCAGCAAGCATCACCGATGACGAGTTCGATGCATCGACGGTAACACATCACTGATGTCGGTCAAGTGTTATCGCTGCTGCATAAGCGGTGCCCGGCTCACGGCCTTGTGCGTCAGTCTCTGCGGCCGGCGCGGCCTCGACGACTGCTCTACGCGTCCCCGCCGCCACCGAGGAAGAACGCACCGTTCCCCTGCCAGGCACGGCGCAACGGGCCGCAGCAGTACCAGCCCAGGAAACAGGCCGCGCCGAGCGTGATCCCGGCGCTCAGGAAGTCCTTCTTGCTGAGCATGACGATCCCCCATGCGCTGAAACCGAGCATGCAGGGCACCAGAACGATCAGAGCGAGCACGACCCAAGCCCGTCGTACGCGGAGCACCGTGTCCCCGACGACCTGTCGTGTCGCCTGTCCTGCCGCGTCGTCGTGTGCACCGCGTGTGGTGGTACCGGGCTGCCCGGGGACCAGGGGTGGACCGGCGGGCGGGCCGGACCTTCCTTCCTCCGGGACACCGATCCTTCCCAGAAGGGCCTGCGAGCCCCTCCAGGCGAAGGCGGCAGCGCCGAACCACAGTGCGAGCCCTCCCAACAAGCCGATACCGAGGCTCTCCTCGTTCCAGGCGAGAAGGCCGCAGACACCGGCCGGCCCGAAGAGGGACACCCCGATACGAACCCGGTCTCTCCACATGAAGACCTCCTAGGAAGGCTGCATTGTTTCCGTGGGGGATGTCCCTGTGCCTGGTTCAGGTTCTCCGGTTCCGGTCACTGTGACGGAACTGGACGAGTCAGTCCGAATGCTGACGGTGCGTCCGGGAACACAGACAGGGCGTCCAAGATCGATCTGTGACGAATGACCTGGACGCCCTGCTGACCGCACTGTACGCGAAGATCGATGACGAGATTGGAGATACCCGATGGCTGGGCCGCCCGCCGCGATTGACGGACTCCGAACTCGTCTGCCTCGCCGGCTCAGCGGAGGAGCGCCGGAGCCCTGTCGCCGGCATCCGGCGACGACGACCTGGGCGCCCTCCGTGACGCTGAGACCCATCAGGGACATCCGCTGGCGGATCGTCTCGGGGTCGGTGATCCGGCGGGCGCGCGCGTTCGGCCGGGACGCCGGTCTCGACGCCGCTGCCCCCCTGCGCCACCGGCTGTCGCACGCGATGCGCATGCTGGCCGCGGTGAGCACCTCCTCGCGATCCGAGACGGTGGCGCTGACCGAGCCGGCTCTGCGGATGCTGGACATTCTGAACGACCCTCCCCTCGCCTATTCGTTCAGCACGCTCATCCAGGACTCGGCCGATGAGGCGGCGCCGGATCTCGACGCACACCTGGCGGGCCAGACCCTGGCCGCCGGCTATTTCGCTGTGCTGCGTACCTGGGCCCGGCCCGGGCCGCCGCCCTTCGATCTGGAGGCTCGGCTGCTCGGGCTGGCCGACCTGGTGCTGCACGGGGCGATCAGGCCGGCGGCACCGCGATGATCCGCACTGCCCGAGCCGTGCAGGCCGGAGGCTTCTTCCACCGGCGGGTGAGCGAAGCTGTTCGCTACCCGGTCGCGGTGCTGGTGCGGCGGGGATGTGTCAGAAGCAGCCCTGTCCTCTCGGAGCGGGTCACGCGGACGCGGTAGGTGTCGGTGTCCGCCTTCAGGACCGTCACCTGGATCCCCTTCTTGCGGTCCACGAAGCTCTCGCCCGGGGTGAAGGTCGCGTCCGAGAGTTCCGCGTGGACGTTGGGGGCGCGGGTGCAGCCGCCGCTGTCCCGGCGGGAGTCGTGGACGGTGATCGGGCCCATGCCGGTGTCCACGTTCGCGTCGACGCGGTAGATGAGGATGCCGGGGCGGCAGACCGCCTCGTCGTTGCCGGCGCGGGTGCGCAGTTCGACGGCGTAGCCCGAGTGGGCGTTCAGGGGGATGAAGACGAGCTTCGGGCCGCCGGCGCGGGCGAGGGGGGTGAGCGCGTACTCCCGTGTGCCGCCGCTCGCCGCGCAGCCGACCTGGGACGCGTCCAGCCAGCCCAGTTTCCACTTGTGCCAGGCCAGGAGGTCGTTGTTGGCGCCCCAGTCCTCGCTCATGATGTCCCAGTGGCCGACCGCGCCGCCGCCCTCCGCGGTGTAGAGGTCGGGCAGGCCGAAGACGTGGCCGTTCTCGTGCGGCAGCACGCGGTAGCCGGTGCGGTCGTAGGAGCCGGAGCCGTCGTCCTGGCGGGAGTAGACGAAGGACGCGTTGGAGACGGGGATGCCGTCCGCGGTCGGGGCCTCCCTGTTGCCCGCGAAGGTGACGGACAGGACCGTGTCGAGGGCGGCCGGGCCCGCGTTGGGGGTCACCAGTACGTTCAGCAGGTCGTACTTCTGGAAGTCCACCTCGGGGTCGGCCTCGGCCACGATGTCGCGGACCAGTTCGCGGTAGCCGGGTTCGAAGGGGGCGCCGCGCTCTATGCCGTACGCGCGGAAGGACTTGGGCATGCGCAGCCAGTCGGGGACCGGGATCTCGGGGCGGTAGTCCAGGCGGCCGTAGGAACTGGTGGCGAACCACTCCCGGGTCTGGGGGAAGAACTCCCGGTAGCGGTCGAGGGCGTCGCCCTCACCGGGCGCGTCGGAGAAGTCGATCATCAGTGTGAGGGCGCGGACCGTGCCGGTGGAGCGGGTGTAACCGGAGTCCGTCGGGATGCCCTCGGACATCTGCACCTCGCGGTCGCTGCCGATCATGCAGGGGCCGTGTGCGGAGGTGCGGGAGAGGGCGCTCGGGCCGGCGCCGGCGGTGGAGGTGCCGGGGGAGAGGTGGCCGTTGCCCGCGGAGGTGCTGACGGCGAGGGTCAGGGCGGAGACGGAGGCCAGGGCGGCCAGGCGGCGCGGGGATATCCGGCGTCGGCTCGGCTGCCACAGCATGCGGGCACCTCCGCTCCACACGGCAGCCGCCGGTCTCCGACTGCACCCTCTCGATCACACTGCGTCGCCGGTCGGGGGTGCGCTCGCTGGGAGGGCCGATCGTGGGGTGCGGGGTGGGGCCGGCCGGGGGCCCAGGGGTGTAAGAGGGGCGGGGGGTTGGGGGGGCGTGCCCGGTCAGGGCGGTGACATGGTTCACAGAAAAGAATCCGGGGAGCGGGAAATAACCGGGGATCGTTTCCCCGTTTAGACAGATGTTCGCGCGAAACGGGGATGGACTCCCCGGATCGCCAAGCCAACCGTCCGAGGAGTGCACCGTGAAGACCGCACCGCCCCTTTCGCGCAAGGCGCCCCGGCCCCGTGCCGATGCCCTGCGCAACCGGGAGCGGATCGTCACCGCCGCCCGCGAGATGTTCGTCGAGTTCGGGCCGGACGTGCCGCTCGACGAGGTCGCCCGCCGGGCCGGTGTCGGCAATGCCACGGTGTACCGCAACTTCCCCGACCGTGACGCGCTGATGCGCGAGGTCGTCTGCTCCGTCATGGACCGTACGATGCAGGCGGCCGAGCGGGCGCTGACCGAGAGCGGGGACGCCTTCGAGGCACTGGAGAGCTTCGCGCACGCGGCCGCCGACGAGCGGATCAGCGCACTGTGCCCGATGATCTCCAGCGCCTTCGACCAGCACCACCCCGACCTGGAGGACGCGCGCCGGAGAACGGAGAGCCTCGTCGCGCAGCTGATGGACCGTGCCAAGGCGGCCGGTCAGCTCCGCGCCGACGTGGATTACGGCGATCTTCTGGTGGGCGTCGCCCAGCTGAGCCGGCCCCCGGCCGGTGCCGGCTGCATGAGCGCCGACCGCTTCGTCCACCGCCATCTGCAGCTGTTCCTGGACGGGATGCGGGCCCCCGCACCGAGCGTCCTCCCGGGTTCCGCCGTGACCGTGGAGGATCTGCGCCGCTGAGCGAGCCCTGACACCGCGTTCGCGCCGCCCGTCCGACCCACGGGCCTCGCACGGAACGGCCGTCCTGCACGGGGGCGCGTCGTTGCCTCAAGACACCCGATTTTTCGTTACACATTCTCGATTTCCGTCACAAGTACCGAAGTGGGTACCCCCATGTCTGAAACAGCCTCACTGGCGGCGAAGACCGCCAGTCCGGACGCCAACCGCTGGAAAGCGCTCGTCTTCATCGCGCTCGCCCAGCTGATGGTCGTCCTGGACGCGACCATCGTGAATATCGCGCTGCCCTCCGCCCAGCAGGACCTGGGCATCTCGGACGGCAACCGTCAGTGGGTCATCACCGCCTACGCACTCGCCTTCGGCGGTCTGCTGCTGTTCGGCGGCCGGGTGGCCGACCTGTGGGGACGCAAGTTCGCCTTCGTCCTCGGTCTGGGCGGCTTCGCGCTGGCCTCCGCACTCGGTGGCGCGGCCACCAACGGGGCCATGATGTTCGGCTCCCGTGCGCTGCAGGGTGTGTTCGGCGCGCTGCTCGCGCCCGCCGCGCTCTCCCTGCTCGCGGTGATGTTCACCGACGCCAAGGAGCGGGCCAAGGCGTTCGGCATCTACGGCGCGATCGCCGGTGGCGGTGGTGCCGTGGGTCTGATCCTCGGCGGCGTTCTCACCGAGTACCTGGACTGGCGCTGGACGTTCTTCGTGAACATCCCGTTCGCCGTCGTCGCCGCGGCCGGCGCGTACTTCGTCATCCGTGAGCCGGAGGGCGGACGCAACCGCTCGCCGCTCGACATCCCCGGCGTGGTCCTGTCCACCCTGGGCCTGGTCGCGCTCGTCTACGGCTTCACCCGCGCCGAGTCCGACGGCTGGAGCGACTCCGTGACCGTCGGCATGTTCGTCGTGTCGGCCGTGCTGCTGGTCACCTTCGTGGTCGTCGAGGCCCGGGTCAAGGCGCCGTTGCTGCCGCTGCGCGTGGTCACCGAACGCAACCGCGGCGGTGTCTTCCTCTCGCTGGGCCTGGCGATCATCGCGATGTTCGGCCTGTTCCTCTTCCTCACCTACTACCTCCAGGTCGTGCAGCAGTACTCCCCGGTCAAGACCGGCTTCGCCTTCCTGCCGATGATCGTGGGCATGATCGTGGGGTCGACGCAGATCGGCACCCGGCTGATGACCCGGGTCGCGCCCCGGCTGCTGATGGGCCCCGGCTTCCTGGTCGCCGCGCTCGGTATGCTGCTGCTGACCCGGATGGAGATCGACTCCTCGTACGCGACCGTGCTGCTGCCCGCGATGGTGCTGCTGGGTCTGGGCATGGGAACGGCGTTCATGCCGGCCATGTCGCTGGCCACCTTCGGTGTGGAGCCGCGTGACTCCGGTGTCGCCTCCGCGATGGTCAACACCTCGCAGCAGGTGGGCGGCGCGATCGGTACGGCCCTGCTGAACACGATCGCCGCCTCGGCCACCACGTCCTACATCGCCGATCACATCGGCGGCGCCGACAGCCGGTCGCAGCAGCAGCTGGTCCAGCTCCAGGGCCAGGTGGAGGGGTACACCAGCGCGATCTGGTTCGCCGTCGGGATCCTGGTCGCGGCCGGGGCCATCGCCCTCACCCTGATCAACGTGGGCAAGCCGGGCAGCACCGTCGCCGCGGGGTCCTCCGACGCCTCCGCCGAGGACGAGGCGGTCATGCCGGTGGCCATCCACTGACCGTGGCGCCGGTGGCCAGTGGCCATCCACTGACCGCAGGCGCGGCTCACGCCACCCGTACGGAGGAGGAGGGGACGCCTCCCCGTACGGCTTCCCCGGACCTGCCCCGGCTCCGCCTCGTCAGCGGAGCCAGGGCAGGTCCGCACCCGCTTCGCTCGGCTGAAGTCCCTCGGCGATGATCCCCATGATCTCGCCGAGGGACTTCTGCTGTTCCGGGGTGAGCCGGTCGAAGACCGCCTGGCGTACGGCCTCGACGTGGCCGGGCGCGTGCCGGCGCATCACCTCCTGGCCCTTCTCCGTCAGAACGGCGAACTGGCCCCGCTTGTCGGAGGGGCAGTCCTCGCGACGCACCCAGCCGCTCTTCTCCAGCCGGGCGACGGCGTGCGAGAGGCGGGAGCGGGTGATCTTCGCGGACATCGCCAGCTCCGTCATCCGCAGACGCCGGGACGGGGCCTCGGCGAGCTTGACCAGGAGGCCGTAGTACACGTGCGGCATCCCCGCGTCACGCTGGAGCTGCCGGTCCAGGTGGTCCTCCAGGAGGGTGGAGGCCTCGATGTACGCGCGCCAGACGCGCTGTTCCTCGTCGGTGAGCCAGCGGGGTGGTCCGGCGTCGGCCGATGCGGGTGCCCTCTTCATGTACTCCACTGTACGGCGAACCTCCTTGAACGTTAAACCAAATTGTCGTACAGTCGGTGGTGGAAGTTGAGAGTTCAAGTAATCATCGAGGAAGCCTGCCGAAGGGGGCCGCCGTCATGACCGCCGCCACTCAGGAGCGCATGCCCGCGCTCTACCTCAGCCACGGCGCCCCGCCCCTGGCCGACGACCCCGTCTGGCCCGGTGAGCTGGCCGGCTGGTCGGCCGGGCTGCCCCGGCCGAAGGCCGTCCTCGTGGTCTCCGCCCACTGGGAGGAGGCTCCGCTCGCCCTTGGCGCCACCGGCACCGTCCCCCTCGTCTACGACTTCTGGGGCTTCCCAGAGCACTACTACCGGGTAACCTACCCCGCCCCCGGCGCCCCCGACCTCGCCGACTCCGTGCGCAAGCTGCTGCGCGCCCCCGGCATGCCCGTGCAGGACGTCCCGGACCGGGGCCTGGACCACGGCGCGTACGTCCCGCTCGTCGAGATGTACCCCGCGGCCGACATCCCGGTGCTCCAGGTCTCCATGCCGACCCTGGACCCGGTGAGGCTGATGGAGATCGGGCGCCGGCTCGCGCCGCTGCGCGACGAGGGGGTGCTGATCATCGGCTCCGGGTTCTTCACCCACAACCTGGCCGCGCTGCGGCAGGGCGGCATCCCTGCCTGGTCGGCGGAGTTCGACGCCTGGGGCCGCGAGGCCCTGGAGGCGCGGGACGTGGACGCGCTGCTCGACTTCACCCGCAAGTCCCCGGCCGGTCTGCTCGCCCACCCGCGCACCGAGCACTTCGCCCCGCTCTTCGTGTCCATGGGCGCTGCGGACGCCGCCGGTGAGCTCGGGGAACAGAAGTCCGTGATCGACGGGTTCTGGATGGGGCTGGCCAAGCGGTCGGTGCAGTTCGGCTGAGTCGGCTGAGCGCGGCCTGCCGCGGCAGGGGTGTTACAGCTCCTTCTCGTACCAGGCCACGTCCCACCAGCGGCCGAACTTGCGGCCCACCTCGCGGTACGTACCGACGTACCGGAAGCCGAAGCGCTCGTGCAGGCGGGTCGAGGCGTCGTTCGGCTGGGCGATGCCGGCGTAGGCGCGGTGCAGCCCCTCGCCCGCCAGGGCCTCGAAGAGGGCCTTGTAGAGCAGGGTGCCGATGCCGCGCCCGCCCGCGTCCGGGGCGACGTAGACCGTCGTCTCCACGGAGGGGGCGTAGGCGGGCTTGGGGCGCAAGGGGCTGGACGTGGCGTAGCCGAGGATCCGCCCCTGACCTGCGCCCGTGGCAACCATCAGCCGGTGGGGGCCGTCTACAGGGTGGGAGAGCAGCCAGGGACGGCGCTCCTCGGGGGTGAACGGCGCTGTGTCGAATGTGATCGCCGTCCCACGGACGTAGTGGTTGTACAGGTCGGTGAGGGCCGCCAGGTCCTCCTCCCCGCCCGGCCTGACCTGGACCTCCGCGCGTTCCGCCGGCATCGCGCCTCCCCATGTGGGCCGACAGGGTACTGCATGATCAGAAAATCGGGGGTCGGGTTGGGAATTCTGTCCGGATTCCAGTCGTTGTTTCCATTGGATGCAGGGCACCCGACCAGAGTCCGGAGGGACCTGGGAGGCGTACCGAGCGTCCACAGGACCACCCGCTGACCTCATCATCGCAAGGGAGCACGCATGGCAACCCGCGCCGTCGCCCGTCGTCAGTCCGCCACCGGCGAGACGGCCGACTCGGCACGCACTGTCCGCGCCCAAGGCGGCGAGATCGCCGATCGCGACCTGGTCGGCATGTACCTCGACGAGATCGCGCGCACGCCGCTGCTCGACGCCGCCAAGGAGGTCGAGCTGTCGCAGATCATCGAGGCGGGTGTGTTCGCGCAGCAGATCCTCGACGGCCTCGAGGAGAACAAGGTGGGGGCGACCCCCGAGGAGCTCCGGGCGCTGGTCGACGCGAGCGAGCGGGCCAAGGACGTCTTCATACGTTCCAACCTGCGTCTGGTGGTCGCCGTGGCCCGGCGGTACCCGCGCAGCGGGCTGCCGCTGCTCGACCTGATCCAGGAGGGCAACGCCGGTCTGGTGCGGGCGGTCGAGAAGTTCGACTACCGCAAGGGCTTCAAGTTCTCCACGTACGCGACGTGGTGGATCCGTCAGGCCATCACCCGGTCGATAGCCGACCAGTCGCGCACCATCCGCCTGCCCGTCCACCTGGTGGAGGAGCTGGGCCGGATACGGCGCGTGCAGCGCGAGTACAACCGTGAGCACGGGCGGGACCCGGAGCCCGCGGAGATCGCGGCCGAGCTCGGCTCCACGCCGGAGCGCGTCACCGATGTGCTCGACTGGGCCCGTGACCCGGTCTCGCTGAACATGTCGGTGGACGACGAGGGCGAGACGCAGTTCGGGGACCTCCTGGAGGACACCTCGGCGGTGTCGCCGGAGCAGTCGGTGCTGACGCTGCTGCGCAGCGAGGAGCTGGACGACCTGATCGGCCGCCTCGACCAGCGCACGGCCTCCATCATCAAGATGCGCTACGGCATCGAGGACGGCCGTGAGCGCACGCTGACCGAGGTCGGAAAGGAGCACGGTCTGACGCGCGAGCGCATCCGCCAGATCGAGAAGCACGCGCTGCTCCAGCTGAAGAAGCTGGCGCGCGACACCGGTTTCGACGCGGCCGCGTGACGGCCGGCGGCGTCGCGCCGGGGTGGCGAGCGCGTCGGGCGCGTCGGCGTGTCCGACGCGGTGGCGTGAAGCCCCGGGTGCGTACGCCGGGTGGCGAAAGACCGCGCAGAATATGGCCGTTCCCCGCCGCTTCAACCCGCCGAGCCAGGGAACAAGCATTCAAGACCCAGGAGTTCGAGCCGCAGAGGCTTGATCCCTCGCCCCGTGAAAGCCACGTCCCGACGCACCACCCCCCCGGCGCCGGGACTTCCCAAGGCCGGGTTCGGCGCCCCTCCCCCCGGGCGCCGGGCCCGGCTCTCTCTTGCCCGTGCGGCGGAACCCGCATACCCGCGGGACGAGTTGCCGGCCCGGAACCGGTTGGCGGGTCACCCCGAACCTGAACCCCGGGGTGACCCGCCAGACGGCAGATTCTGCCACAGGGCCGGTGCCGTCCCCCGGGAGCGGGCCCGGCGCGGTGTCACGGCTCGGAACCCGCCGTTCCGCCCTCCGCCGCCCTGCTCATCCGGTCGCCCAACTCCCGCACCGCATCCACCAGTTCCCGCGGCGACCGCACGGTGAAGTCGTATCCCAGCATGGCCAGGCGCACCGCCATCCACTCCTTGCCGTCGCTCACCGTCGTCCGCAGCCGGCAGGACCCCTCGTCGAGCGGCTCGGGCGCGCCCATCCAGCCGGGCAGGCGGGCGGCGACGGTGGCGGCCGGTGCGGCGAAGGTGACGTCCAGTTCGTAGGACTGCTGCGCCCGGTGCATCGACCGGCGCAGGTACTCGGCCGCGCTCCCCGTCGGCAGCTCCCGAGGGGTGAACCGCGCCCCCGTGGCGAAGGGGTCGCTCACCCGGTCGACGCGGAACGTACGCCAGTCAGCGCGGTCGAGGTCGTATGCCACGAGGTACCAGCGCCGCCCGGTCGAGACCAGCCGGTACGGTTCCGTCACGCGCCGGGACTCGGTGCCGTCGGCCGCGCGGTAGGCGAACCGCAGCCGCTCGTGCCCGGCCACCGTGGAGGCCATGACGGTGAGCGTCTCCGGTGCGATCGTCGCGCCGTCGCCGCTGGTCAGCGGGGTGGTCGCGGCCTGGAGCGTGCTGACGCGGTGGCGCAGTCTGCCGGGCAGCACCTGTTCCAGTTTCGCCAGCGCCCGCACGGACGCCTCGTCCACGCCCTCCAGGGCGTGGCCCGCGCCGGCCCGCAGGCCGACCGCGATGGCCACCGCCTCCTCGTCGTCGAGGACCAGGGGCGGCAGCGCCTTGCCGGCGACGAGCCGGTAGCCGCCCTCCGCGCCGAGGGTCGCCTGCACCGGATAGCCGAGTTCGCGCAGCCGGTCGATGTCCCGCCGGACCGTGCGCCGGGAGACCCCGAGCCGTTCGGCCAGCTCGCCGCCGGGCCATTCACGGGGTGTCTGGAGGAGGGAGAGAAGGGTCAGGAGCCGGGCCGGTGTGTCCGTCGTCATGGAGTCGAGGATGCCCCGGAACTAGGACCTGATCTGACCTACATCGGGAATAGCTTACGGGACATGACCTTCACCGACACCCGGCATGCACCTCGGCCCGCAGCGGGCGACCGACGCCGCTGGTTCGCGCTCGCGATCGTGATGACCGCGGCCTTCATGGACCTCGTCGACGTCACGATCGTCAACATCGCGGTTCCCTCGATCCAGCGCGACGGGGGTGCCACGTTCAGCCAGATTCAGTGGATCACCGCGGGATACGCGCTGGCCTTCGCCGCGGGGCTCGTCACCGGCGGCCGGCTCGGCGACATCCACGGCCGCAAGCGGGTCTTCCTCCTCGGCATCGGCGGTTTCACCCTCGCGTCCGCGCTGTGCGGGCTCGCCGTGAACCCGGAGATGCTGGTCGCCTCCCGCATCCTGCAGGGCGCCATGGCGGCGCTGATGGTGCCGCAGGTGCTGTCGATCGTGCACGCCACCTTTCCGGCGCACGAACGCGGCAAGGTGTTCGGGCTGTTCGGCGCGATCGTCGGACTGGGCGCCGTGTCCGGACCGCTGCTCGGCGCGCTGCTGACCGAGTGGAACCTGTTCGGTCTGGAATGGCGGCCGATCTTCCTGATCAACCTCCCGGTCGGCGTCGCGGGCCTGATCCTCGGCGCCCGCTTCATCACCGAGTCCAAGGCGCCGCGTGCCCTGAAGCTGGACCTGGTGGGCGTCGCGCTGGTCACCCTGGCGCTGCTGATGCTGCTCTACCCGCTCACCCGGGGCCGCGAGCTCGGCTGGCCGGTGTGGGGGTACGTGTCGATGGCCGGCGCGCTGGTGGTGTTCGCCGCGCTGGTGGCGTACGAGCGGGCCAAGGGCGCGCGGGACGGCTCCCCGCTGATCGAGCTGTCGCTGTTCCGCGTGAAGAGCTTCGCGGCGGGCATCGCGGTGCAGACGGTGTTCGGCATCGGCCTCGGCATCTTCTTCCTGGTGTGGACGATGTACATGCAGGTCGGTCTCGGCTGGAGCGCGCTGCGGGCCGGGCTGACCGGGGTGCCGTTCTCCGTCGCCGTGTCGGTGGCGGCCGGGATGTCGGTGCAGCTGCTGGTCCCGCGCTTCGGGCGCAAGGTGCTCCAGGCGGGTGCCCTGGTCATGGCGGCGGGTGTGCTGATCTACCTGTGGGAGGCAGGGCGGTACGGCCAGTCCATCGCCTCCTGGCAGATGGCGCTGCCGCTGGTGGTCATGGGTGCGGGCATGGGGCTGATCGTGGCTCCGCTGACGGACGCGGTGCTCTCGGAGGTCCCGCGGGAGCACGCCGGGTCGGCGTCGGGGCTGATCAACACCGTGCAGCAGATGGGCAACGCGCTGGGGCTGGGCCTGGTGTCGGTGGTGTTCTTCGGGGTGATCGACGAGCCGCTCGCACCGGCCGAGGTGGGTCCGGCCTTCACGGACGGGTTCCAGCACGCGCTGGGCTGGGTGGCCGCGGTGATGGGCGTGATCTTCCTGCTGATGTTCGCCCTGCCGAAGCGCCCCGCCCAGCACGTGGAGGGCGCGGCGGACACGGAGGCGCAGACGGAGACGGAGGCCGGGAAGGAGCCGGTGCTCGTGCCCTGAGCGGACGGCCGACGCGCGCGGCGCACACCGGGAAGGGCCCGGCACTCACGGGGGTGCCGGGCCCTTCCCGTGCGCCTTGGCCCGAAGAACGGACACAATCGGAAGTCCACTCATGCCCGGTTGGGCCCTGTACCTGTTTACTTTCCGGACATCTCGACGTAGCCTCCGGACGTAACCACACGTTCGGACATGAACGGACCAGGAGGCAGCCGGCATGTACGCACCGGAACGCCAGCAGGAGATCCTGCGGCTCGCCCGCGACAGCGGCCGGGTGGACGTGGTCTCGCTGGCCGAGGAGTTCCAGGTGACGGCCGAGACCATCCGCCGGGACCTGAAGGCACTGGACCGCGCGGGACTGGTCCGCAGGGTGCACGGCGGGGCCATCCCCTCCGGGCGCCTCGACTTCGAACCCGACCTCGCCGAGCGGGAGACCACCGCGGCCGACGAGAAGGACCGCATCGCCCGGGCCGCCCTCGCGGAACTCCCGGCCGACGGCACCGTGATCGTCGACGCCGGCTCGACGGCCGCGCGGCTCGCCGGCTCCCTGCCGGTGGACCTCTCCCTCACCGTCGTCACCCACAGCCTGCCCATCGCGGCCCGCCTCGCCGACCACCCCGGCATCCAGCTCCACCTGGTCGGAGGGCGCGTGCGGCACCGTACGCGCGCCGCCGTGGACGCCTGGGCGCTGCGCGCGTACGGCGAGATCCGTGCGGACGTCCTGTTCGTGGCCGCCAACGGTTACTCCGCCGAGTACGGCCTCACCACCCCGGACCTCGCCGAGGCCGCCGTGAAACGCGCGGCCATGGCCGCCGCCCGGCGCGTGGTGCTGCTCGCCGACTCCTCCAAGCACGGCCAGGAACACTTCGCCCGCTTCGGCGACCTCGGCGACGTGGACCTGCTGATCACCGACACCGGGCTGAGCCCGCAGGACGCCACCGCCATCGAGCGCGGCGGTACGGAAGTAGTGCGCGCATGATCCTCACCGTCACCCCCAACCCGTCCCTCGACCGCACCTACGAGGTCCCCTCGCTGGACCGCGGTGAGGTCGTCCGGGCCACCGGCGAACGCGTCGACCCGGGCGGCAAGGGGGTCAACGTCTCGCGCGCCGTCACCGCGGCCGGCCGCCGCACGGTCGCGGTGCTGCCCCTGGGCGGCGCGTCCGGCGCCCTGATCGCCGACCTGCTGCACGCGCAGGGCATCGAGGTCGCCCCCGTCCCGGTCGCCGGAGCCACCCGCGCCAACATCTCCCTCGCCGAGGCCGACGGCGTACTGACGAAGATCAACGCGCCGGGGCCCGACCTGACGGCGGACGAGCGGGAACTGCTCCTGGAGACCGTGCGCCGGCAGGCGCCGGGCGCCGACTGGATCGCCTGCTGCGGCAGCCTGCCGGGCGGACTCGCCCCCTCCTGGTACGCCGACGTGGTCGCCCGGGTGCACGCCGCCGGCGTACGCATCGCCCTGGACACCTCGGGACCCGCGCTGCTCGCCGCCCTGCGGGAGCGGCCCGACGTGGTGAAGCCCAACGCGGCGGAACTCGCCGAGGCCGTCGGCCGCCCGCTGACCACCATCGGCGACGCGATGAAAGCGGCCGAGGAACTGCGCGCGGCGGGCGCCCGGGCCGTCCTCGCGAGCCTCGGCGCCGACGGACAGCTGCTCGTCGACGACGACGGCGCCTGGTTCGGCACCGCCCCCGTGGACGCCGTCCGCAGCAACGTGGGCGCGGGCGACTCCGCGCTCGCCGGGTTCCTGGCCGCCGGCGGACGCGGCCCCGGGGCGCTCGCCTCCGCCGTCGCCCACGGGGCGGCGGCCGTTCAGCTGCCCGGCAGCGTGATGCCCGTACCGGGCGACCTGGATCCGGCCGCGGTCACCGTCACGGCCGAGATCCCCGTCGACCGCGTCCTGGTCGACCCCGTCCTGAGGGAGCCGGCTTCATGAACCGCTCCCTACGTCCTCTCCTTTCCGTCCCTTCAGTCCCCACCTCCGCCCGCCCCGCAGTACGGGCGATACGCGTGCGAAGGAGCCCGCGATGAGTCACATGATCACCGCGGACCTGGTCGATCTCGACCTGTCCGCCGACACGAAGGACGCGGCGGCACGAGCCCTCGCCGAGCGCATGGCGGCCCAGGGCCGGGTGACCGACCTCGAGGGCTTCCTCGCCGACGTCGCCGCGCGTGAGGCGCAGATGCCGACCGGCCTCGAGGGCGGCATCGGCATCCCGCACTGCCGCAGCGAGCACGTCACCGAACCGACCCTGGCCTTCGGGCGCAGCTCCGCCGGGATCGACTTCGGCGCGGCGGACGGACCCGCCGACCTGGTCTTCCTGATCGCCGCCCCGGCCGGAGCGGACGACGCCCATCTGACGATCCTGTCGTCGCTGGCCCGGCAGCTGATGAACACCGAGTTCACCGACGCGCTGAGGTCGGTGGATGACGCGGCGGCCGCGGCGGCGCTGATCCGCGGCGACGACACCCCCTCCGAGGACTCCGTGGCGGCGCCGGCGGCGGCCTCCGCCGGCGCCGCCACGGGCACCACGGCCCCCGAGGAGGACCGCCCCTTCCGGATCGTCGCCGTCACCTCCTGCCCCACCGGCATCGCCCACACCTACATGGCGGCCGAGTCGCTGGAGAACGCCGGCCGGGACGCCGGTGTCGAGGTCGTCGTCGAGACCCAGGGCTCGGCGGGCTTCACCCGGCTCGACCCGGCCGTGATCGCGGCGGCGGACGCCGTGATCCTCGCCCATGACGTCCCCGTGCGGGAGAAGGACCGTTTCGCCGGAAAGCCCACCGTCGACACCGGCGTCAAGGCGGCCATCAACCGTCCCGCCGACCTGATCACCGAGGTCAGAGGCAAGGCGGAGCGCGGCGAGGTCACCGCCGCCGCGTCCGGCGCCACGCCCGTCGAGCGCGCCGGCGGCAGCGGCGAGGGCTACGGCACCAAGCTGCGCACCTGGCTGATGTCCGGCGTCAGCTACATGGTGCCGTTCGTCGCGGCGGGCGGCCTGCTCATCGCGCTCGGCTTCGCGATCGGCGGCTACGAGATCAACGGGGCGCCGTCGGTCATGGAACACTTCGTGTGGACCCAGGCCGACAGCTGGGGCGCCCTGCTCTTCCAGATCGGCGGCGTCGCCTTCGGCTTCCTCGTCCCGGTCCTGGCCGGTTACATCGCCTACGGCATGGCCGACCGGCCCGGCCTGGTGCCCGGCTTCGTGGGCGGCGCGATCGCGCTCACCGTCAACGCCGGCTTCCTCGGCGGCCTCGCGGCCGGTCTCATCGCCGGTGGTGTGGTGATGGCGATCCAGAAGGTGCGGATACCGGCCGGGATGCGCGGCATCATGCCGGTGGTGGTGATCCCGCTGATCTCCGCCGCGATCGTCGGCTTCCTGATGTTCGTCGTCATCGGCAAGCCCATCGCCGAGGCGCAGAAGGCCATGACCGACTGGCTGAACGGGCTCACCGGCACCAACGCCGTCCTGCTCGGCGCCCTGCTCGGCCTGATGATGTGCTTCGACCTCGGCGGCCCGGTCAACAAGGTCGCCTACACCTTCGCCACCGCCGGGATCGCCGTCGCGAGCCCCAGCGACTCCGCGATGAAGATCATGGCCGCGGTGATGGCCGCCGGCATGGTGCCGCCGCTGGCGATGGCGCTGGCCACCACCGTGCGCGGCAAGCTCTTCAACCGCGCCGAACGCGAGAACGGCAAGGCCGCCTGGGTGCTGGGCGCCTCGTTCATCTCCGAGGGCGCGATCCCGTTCGCGGCGGCCGACCCGCTGCGCGTGATCCCCGCCTCCATGGTGGGCGGCGCGGTCACCGGCTCCCTGTCGATGGCCTTCGACGCGACCCTGCGCGCCCCGCACGGCGGCATCTTCGTGGTCCCGCTGATCGGCAACCCGTTCCTCTACCTGGTCGCCATCGCCGCGGGCGTCTGTGTCACGACGGCCCTGGTGACCGTCCTCAAGGGGCTGAGCAAGCCGGTGCCGGGAGCCGCCGGCACGGGCACCGGCGAGGGCGCGGCGGAGACGGCGCGGAGCAAGGAGGCGGTGGCCGCGTAGCCGGGCGGACGATGCGTCCGTTTGGGTAGGTGTGTGCGGTTCATGCCTACTGCGATATAGATCACGATCACCACGGTCCGGGCCTAAAGTCCCGGACCGTGGTGTGTACTGGGCCGCATGCCTGAGTACAAGACGCTCTCGCGAACGACGGGTGCCACCGTCCTCACCCTGGTGGCCGTGGCCTGCGCGGCGGGCCTGGCCGACGTCCTGCGGCGCCGGCGCGGGCGGCGGATGCGTGCGTCCGGGGTTCTTGAAGCTCCTGGGGCTGCCGGGACGCCCGAGACCGGCGGGGAACACATCCCGCAGGGCACGGGGACCGTCCCGCGCCAGCGCCGTACGGGCCCCCGCGCGGAGTCGGTGCGGCTCACCCCGGCCGAGCGCGACGCCTTCGCCGTGCTGGTGCGGCGCCTCAGCGAGGAGGACTGAGCCTGACCGCGGGCGCGGCGGCGTCAGGGAACCTGTGCCGCCCGGCGCTCCATGGCGTCCCGCGCCGCGTCCTCGCTGCTGTACACCTCGCACATGTGCCGTCCGTCCGGCGTGACCGTGTGCTCGACCTCCCACAGGGAGAGCTCCATGCCGTCACTCAGCAGGAACGCGTGCTCGTAGAGCGAGAAGAACAGCCCGGAGCGTCCCGCGCGGGACGGGCGGCCGAAGGCCTGCGTGATCCGGTGCGCGCACGCCGTGGTCAGCAGAGCGGCCGTCTCCGGGTCCGGCCGGTCCGGGTTCTCCGCCCGGCGCAGTAAGCGGCGCGCGTGGTCCGGGGAATCGTCCGGAACATATACCTGTCGCAGCGCGGGAGCCGGTATCAGCGGCACCGTCACCGGCAGCTCGAAGTCCGGGGTGTCCGCCGGGAACGGCAGCCGGGCCGTGGCCGTGCGCAGCTCCTCCTCGTCCAGATAGATCTCGTGCTGCGGCTCCCCGCCCCGCGCGGTGTTGTGGACCAGCTCCCACAGCGTGACCGCCGACCCGTCGGCGAGCAGCCAGGTGTGCCGGTACGTCTCCCGGTGCAGGCCCGCACTGTGGTGCGCGGAGTGCAGCGAAGCGTCGTGCACGAGCGCGCAGTCCAGCTGCCGGATCGTCTCTTCCGGCAGCTCGAAGGAGTTCAGCGCGCGGCCGAGGAGCCGCGCGAGGTGCTCCTCCGGAGACTCGGGCGAGTCGGGTGGTTCGTACGCTGCCGTCTCGTACGGAACGCTCAAGGTTTCTCCCGGCGTTGCTGCATGTCACCTTGTGAGTGCATACCGTAGCCCCTCGGTCGGACATCATGTCCAGGAACCGAGAAAACGTGTGGCTGGAAAACGACCGGGACCCGCGAGAAATTCCCCGCCGGCCCCCCTGGACGGCAACTCTTCCTGCTCATACGTCACTTCAGCGCTCATCCGCCTCAACGGCCGTACAGCGACCCGTACGACGGCCACACACCGCCGGGACCGTCCACGGGCTCGGCGGCCCGCGCCGCCCGGACGATCGCCCGGGTCACCACGTCCGCGCCCGCCGCCAGTACCTCGTTCAGGGCGAGGGGGCCGGCCGCCAGGGGGCGGGCGCCCGTGGCGAGGGTGAAGACGGTGTCGCCGTCGTGGAGCAGATGCACCGGGCGTACGGCGCGCGCGATGCCGTCGTGGGAGGTGCCGGCCAGCTTCTGGGCCTGCGCCTTGGACAGGTCGGCGTCGGTGGCCACCACCGCGAGCGTGGTGTTGAGCGGGGGAGAGCCGTTCCGCCCGGCCGCCTCCGCCAGCCGTTTCCGGGCGGCCTCGTGCATCTCCGGCTCCGGGTGACGCACCCGGCCCTGGAAGAACTCCCCGTACAGCACCCCCGTCTCCGGCTCCACCGCCGAGCCCGCCGCGTTGGCCACCACCAGCGCGGCCACCGTGATCCCCGAGTCCAGCACGGTGCTCGCCGTGCCGACCCCGCCCTTCAACTGTCCCAGCACCGCGCCCGTTCCGGCGCCCACACTGCCCTGCGGAACGGGAGCGCCGGGCTCGCTCGCCGCCGCGGCCTCGACCGCGGCCCGGCCGGTGGCCGCGTCCGGACGGGCCCGGAAGTCGCCGCCCCGGCCCAGGTCGAAGACACAGGCGGCCGGCACCAGCGGCACCACGTGGGCGGGATCGGGCCCGACGCGCACCCCGCGTCCCCGCTCCTCCAGCCAGGCCATCACCCCGGAGGCCGCGTCGAGCCCGTACGCGCTGCCGCCGGTCAGCACGACCGCCTCGACCTTCTGCACCAGGTTCCGCGGATCGAGCGCGTCGGTCTCCTTCGTGCCGGGGCCGCCGCCGCGCACGTCCACCGCGGCCACGGCGCCGCCCTCGGGCGCGAGCACCACCGTGGTGCCGGTGAGCCAGCCGTCCCCGGTACGCGTCGCGTGCCCCACGCGCAGGCCGGTCACATCCGTCAGAGCGTCAGCTGTCATGAGGCAAGTCTTGCCCCGTCCCGCTCAGCCGTACCCTGGACGCATGAGTACCGCCCCCGATCCCCGCCCGAGTGAGCCCAAGCCCGCGCTGGTCTTCGACGACCCGCTGGACCAGCAGTCCTCGGACGACACGGACGGCGGGTGGGGCGAGCGCCCGTCCGGCGACAGCGCCGCCGATCTGAAGCGCTTCCTCGACGAGAAGCCGCCCCACCACATCTGACCCGGCCGGGCCTCTAGCGCTCGCCCTGTCCCGGTCCGCGCTGCGCGACGAGGGTGTCGCGGATCTCCTTGAGGACCTCCAGCTCGGTGACCTCCATCACCTCGTGCGTGCCCTCCTTCGCCTTGCGGCGGGCCTCCACCCGGGCCAGGTACTTCGCCATGGGCAGCACCATCAGGAAGTAGACGACCGCGGCGGTGATCAGGAACTGCAGCGTCGCGCCGAGCACCGAGCCCCACAGGATCCGGACGCCGGTCGCGGCGTCCCCGGTGCCCTCGCAGGGGCCCTTGATGCACGAGCTGTAGTGGTCCAGGTTCTTCGTGCCGAAGGCGCCCACCAGCGGGTTGATGACGCCCTTCACGACCGAGTTGACGATGTTGGTGAAGGCGGCACCGATGACCACCGCCACGGCCAGATCGACGACGTTGCCACGCGTCAGGAAGGCCTTGAAGCCCTCCCAGACACCCGCCTTGTTCCGGTCGCTCACGGCGAGGCCTCTTTTCCTGTGCGCAGGGGACGGAAGAAAACGCTCCGCAACCTACGGCACGCCGGTGCGGGCCTGTCCAATCACGGCGTTCGGACACGCTCACCACAGCGTCACCGCCAGCCGGGCCGTGGCGCTCGCGCCGGCCAGCTCGGCCGCGGTGTCACGGGGGACCGACAGCACGACCAGCGCCCCCGCGTCGACCGCTCCGTCCGATGGCCGCGGCACCTCCGTCACCCGCGCCCCGCGCGCGACCACACGGGCCTCGCCGCCGGACACGGTCTCCTCGGCGGCGATCACGTCCACCCGGTCGCCCGGCCGCAGCAGCCGCACCGTGGCCGCGTCGGCGATCCGCACCGGTGCCGTGACCGTCGTACGCGCGCGGCGCGGCCGTGCCGACCGGTCGCCCGGGGACGCGGCGGCGGGCCGGGCCGCATCGGCGTCCCCGGGGTGCCCGCGTGACCGGTCGGCGTCCCGCGGGCCCGCCGCGACGAGCGCCGCCGCGGTGACGGCCAGGCCGACCGCCACGGCCCGCCTCCGGTGCCGTACGAGCGCGCCCGGCAGCGGCAGACTGCCGCGCACCCGTACCGGCGCGAAGTGCGGCACCTCGCACGGCGCGGGGATGTCGGCGCCGGGCGGACGCGCGACGACGGGGGAGGGGGAGGAAGGGGAGGAGGGAGAGGAGGGAGAGCGGAGCGACGAAGACGAACGGGACACGGGAACCACCACCTACGACGAGGAACCGGCTTGCGGCTTCCACGATGCGCGGCCCGGGCGAAGGCCCGCTGCCCCCTGTGGACGCACCCCGCTCCTGTGGAGATCTCCCCCACCCGAACGAGCCGTTCCGTCCTCAGCCTCCCCCGGACCCCTCACCGCAGCGCGACCCCCCCCACGCCCCCCCTTACGGCAGCGCGATCCCATGCCCCCTCACCACAGCGCGACCCCCACGCCTCCTTACGGCAGCGCGAAGCCCGGATCCATCCCGCCCAGCGCCGACGTGCACACGCACTCCCGTTCCTCCGTCGCCGGCAGCGCGGCCACCGCCTCGAAGAGCACGCCCCGCAGCCGGTCCACGTTGGCGGCGAACACCCGCAGCACCTCGTCGTGGGAGACGCCCTCACCGGTCTCGGCCCCGGCGTCGAGGTCGGTGACCAGGGTCATCGAGGTGTAGCAGAGCTCCAGCTCCCGGGCGAGTGCCGCCTCGGGATGGCCCGTCATGCCCACCACCGACCAGCCCTGGGCCCGGTGGAACAACGATTCCGCGCGGGTGGAGAAGCGCGGCCCCTCCACCACGACCAGCGTGCCGCCGTCCACCGCCTCCCAGTCCCGTCCGCGCGCCGCCTTCAGCGCGGCCGCCCGTCCGGTGGGGCAGTAGGGGTCGGCCAGGGACACATGGACCACGTTCGGCACGGTGCCGTCGGGCAGCGGCAGCCCGTCGAAGTACGTGCCCTGCCGGGACTTCGTGCGGTCCACCAGCTGGTCCGGCACCAGCAGCGTGCCCGGCCCGTACTCGGGCCGCAGCCCGCCCACCGCGCACGGCCCCAGCACCTGGCGCACCCCGACCGAGCGGAGCGCCCACAGGTTGGCGCGGTAGTTGATGCGGTGCGGCGGCAGATGATGGCCGCGTCCGTGCCGGGGCAGGAAGGCGACCCGGCGGCCGGCCACCTCGCCGAGGAAGAGGGAGTCGCTCGGCGCCCCATAGGGGGTGTCGACCTGGATCTCGGTCACGTCGTCGAGGAAGGAGTAGATGCCGGAGCCGCCGATCACGCCGATGTCGGCCTTCGCGATGTTCGCCATGCTCCGCACCCTAACCGCCGCACTCCGACCGCCCCCTGGAGGAAGGAAGAGTGCCCGGAAAGGCAGAAGGCCCCCCTCGTCGGACGACGGGGGGCCTTCGCGGAGCGGAAGACCGAGCCTAGGCGGCGGTGGTGCCGGCGGAGCTGCCGGAGCCGGACGAACCGGACGACGAGCCCGAACCCGAACCCGAACCGGAGTCCGAGGAGGAGGACGAGGAAGTGGAGGCGGAAGCCGGTGCCTTCGACGACGCCGGCGAGCTGCTCGACGAGGAGCCGCGGCTGTCGTTGCGGTAGAAACCGGAACCCTTGAACACGATGCCGACCGCGGAGAACACCTTCTTCAGGCGGCCCTGGCAGTTGGGGCACTCGGTCAGGGCGTCGTCGGTGAACTTCTGCACCGCCTCGAGGCCCTCGCCGCACTCGGTGCACTGGTACTGGTAGGTCGGCACTGTCTTCCTCCTGGCACTCTCACTCGATGAGTGCTAACGACGGTCCATAGTGACGTATTCCGAGGGTTCAGTCCACTGCGACGGGCTCGCGGTGACCCACGCCACGCGCCACGGTGCGCCCGCGCGGGCTCCTCGTCAGCCGTGACCGCAGTGCCAGGAGGGTGGCCAGCGCGAGCACCGTACCGGCCATCGGCACCAGGAATCCGGCACCGTCCCAGAGGCGGTCCTCCAGTTGCCCGGCGACCGTGACGGCCGCGGCCTGGCCGAGCGCGACCGCGCCCGTCAGCCAGGTGAACGCCTCGGTGCGGGCCCCGGCCGGGACCAGACTCTCCACCAGCGTGTAGCCGGTGATCAGGGCCGGCGCGATGCACATGCCGACCAGGAGGCCGAGCCCGGCCAGCAGCAGCGCCGAATGGGTGGTCCACAGGGCCGACGCCGTCAGCGCGAGCGCCGTGTGGGCGAGCACCAGGCGCCGCTGCGGGGCGGTCCGCCAGGCGATCGCGCCGCAGGCGATACCGGCGAGCATGTTGCCCGCCGCGAAGACGCCGTAGAGGACGCCGTTCAGCCCGGGGTTGCCGATCGACTCGGTGAACGCGGCCAGCGCGACCTGCATGCCGCCGAAGACGGAACCGATGCCGAGGAACGTCACGATCAGCACCCGCACACCCGGCACGCGCAGCGCGGAACCGTGCTCCACGCGCGCGTGCTCCTCGCGGCCGGCCGGGGGCTGCGTGTTCTTCTGCGCGGCGAACAGCAGTCCGCCGATCAGGGTCAGCGAGGCCTCGGCGACCAGACCGGCGGCCGGGTCGACGGCCGTGCACAGGGCCGTGGCCAGCAGCGGCCCGACGACGAAGGTGAACTCGTCGGTGACGGACTCGAAGGCCGCCGCGGTCGCCATCAGCGGGGAGCCCTTGAGCCTGACGCCCCAGCGGGCGCGCACCATGGGCCCGATCTGCGGCACCGAGGCGCCCGTGGGAACGGCGGCGGCGAACAGCGCCCACAGGGGCGCGCCGGTCAGCGCCAGCGCGGTGAGGGCGAGCCCGGACACGGTGTGCACCAGGACGCCGGGCACCAGCACCGCGCGCTGCCCGTGCCGGTCGGCCAGGCGTCCGCTCCAGGGCGCGAAGAGGGCCATGGAGACGCCGGTGGCGGCGGCGACGGCGCCTGCCGCGCCGTACGAGCCGGTGGTGTGCTGCACCAACAGCACGATGGAGAGGGTGAGCATCGCGAACGGCTGGCGCGCCGCGAAGCCGGGGAGCAGGAACGTCCACGCGCCGCGCGTGCGCAGCAGCCGGCCGTAGCCCGGGCGGGAGGTGGCCGCCGAATCCTTGGACGTGGTGACCGTGGATGCCACGGCCCGTGCCTTTCTGCCACCTGGTAGCGCCCCGCGCGGGTCGTGCGGGTGCGCCGAGAGCTGTCCTCTTGCGCTGACTGCGGTGGATACCGGCGCCACAGCTCAGGGCGTCCCGGCCGCCATACGGTCGCGCCAGCTCTGCATCAGGCAGAGTTGGTTCGATCTGGGGTCGCTTGCATAATACAGGGATCAGGGGCTTGTGCGGCTGTGAAACCGAGCACCTCGTCAGCTTCCCGCCTGCGATCCATCGGTGCCGAGCCAGCCGGCCAGCTTGCCGCCCCGGCCGACCGCGCGCAGGCGGCGCTCGGTGGCGTCCCGCACCGGGTCGGTGGTGACGACGAGCAGCTCGTCCCCGTGGTGCAGCATCGTCGACGGCAGCGGGACGAACGACCTCCCCTCGCGCACGACGAGCGTGACGGCCGCCCCGGCCGGCAGCCGCAGTTCGCCGACCTCCACGCCGTGCATCCTCGAGCCTTCGGGGATGGCGACCGACAGCAGGTGCCCGCGCAGCCGCTCCAGGGGCGCCGACTCGATGCCGAGGTCGGCGGGGCCGGGTTCCTCGCCCAGGCGCAGCTTTCCGGCCAGCCAAGGGAGCGTCGGGCCCTGGACCAGGGTGTAGACGACGACCAGGACGAAGACGATGTTGAAGATCCGCTCGCTGCCCCTGACGCCCTGCACCATCGGGATCGTCGCCAGGATGATGGGCACGGCGCCGCGCAGCCCCGCCCAGGACATCAGCACCTGCTCCCGCCAGGGCACCCGGAACGGCGTCAGGCACACCACGACGCCCAGCGGGCGGGCCACCAGGGTGAGCGCCAGCCCGATGACCAGCGCGGGCACGAAGTCGTCGCCGAGCTCGTGCGGGGTGACCAGCAGGCCGAGCAGGACGAACATGCCGATCTGGGCGATCCAGCCGAGCCCCTCGGCAAAGCCCCGCGTGGCGGGCCAGTGCGGCAGCTTGGCGTTGCCCAGCACCATCGAGGCGAGGTAGACGGCGAGGAAGCCGCTGCCGTGGGCGGTCGCGCCGATCGCGTAGGCCGCGACGGCGATGGCCATGACCGCGATCGGGTAGAGGCCGGAGGCGGGCAGCGCCACGTGGCGCAGCCCCCAGGCGCCCAGCCAGCCCACCGCGATGCCGATGGCGGCGCCGATGGCCAGCTCCAGGAGGATCTCGCCGAGCAGCACGTACCAGTGCTCGACCGGCCCTGCGGCGGACAATGCGACGACCAGGATGACGACGGGCGCGTCGTTGAAACCGGACTCCGCCTCCAGGGTGCCCGTCACCCGCGAGGGCAGGGGGATCTTCCGCAGCACCGAGAAGACGGCCGCCGCGTCGGTCGAGGAGACCACCGCGCCGATGATGAGCGCCTGCCGCCACTCCAGCCCGACCAGGAAGTGCGCCGCGGACGCCGTGACCCCGACGCTCACCGCGACACCGACCAGGGCGAGCGCCGAGGCGCCGGACAGCGCCGGTCTCGCCTCGGCCCACTTGGTGCCCAGTCCGCCCTCGGCCAGGATCACGACCAGTGCCGCGTACCCGATGACCTGCGTCAGCGCGGCGTTGTCGTACGCGATGTGGCCGATGCCGTCCTGGCCGATGGCGATGCCTATGCCCATGTAGATGAGCAGGCTGGGGAGCCCGCTGCGCGAGGAGATACGGACCGCGACGACGGCCACGAGCAGTACGACCGAGCAGACGAGCAGAAGCTGGTTGAGGTGGTGGATGGTCAGCGGCTGTTCCCTTCCCTGGCTCGGGCGCACCCGTGCGCGAGCTCACGTGCATCGCATGCGATCCACCGCTTCCGCGGCAAACTACTTCGTTACCTTACCTAACTCTTGACGCGTTCTTGATGCTCCGAGGGGCAGGATCGAACGCTCGTCCGGGCCGGTTCCCCACACCGCGTCAAGGGGCGCGGGGCCCTGCGCATATCGTTGCTCCAGCGCTCAGTTAAAAGCACAGCCCGACCTGCCGCTCGCGTTAGGACAGCAAGGACAGCGATGCCCACCGACACCACCGCCTCTCCGGGTCAGCAGGCCACCGCCTCCCCGGGTCAGCAGGCCGGCAAGTCCGGCAGGAAGAAAGGGCGCAAGGGCCGTCTGCTCGTGCTCGTCCTGGTACTGGCCCTGATCGGCGGTCTCGCCTACGGGGGCTACTGGTCGGTCAGTACCGTGCGTGCCTCGTTCCCCCAGACCACGGGCTCGATCACGCTCCAGGGGCTGTCGGGACCCGTCGATGTCAAACGCGACGGCTACGGCATCCCGCAGATCTACGCCTCCTCCGACGAGGACCTGTTCATGGCGCAGGGCTACGTCCAGGCGCAGGACCGGTTCTACGAGATGGACGTGCGCCGGCACATGACCGCCGGGCGCCTGTCGGAGATGTTCGGCAAGGGCCAGGTCGACAACGACGCGTTCCTGCGCACCCTCGGCTGGGACCGGATCGCCAAGGAGGAGTACGACACCAAGCTCGCGCCCGCCACGAAGAAGTACCTCCAGGCGTACGCCAAGGGCGTCAACGCCTACCTGGAGGGCAAGGAGGGCGAGGAGATCTCCCTGGAGTACGCGGCGCTGGGCTTCAAGAACGACTACAAGCCCGGCCGGTGGACCCCGGTCGACTCCGTGGCCTGGCTGAAGGCGATGGCCTGGGACCTGCGCGGCAACATGCAGGACGAGATCGACCGGGCGCTGATGACCAGCCGCCTCGGCCCCAAGCAGATCGCCGACCTGTATCCGGCGTACCCCTACGGCCGGAACAAGCCGGTGATCCACGAGGGTCAGTACAACGAGCTCACCGGAGCGTACGAGCAGGGCGGCGAATCGGGGACGGGCAACGGCACGGGCAACGGCACGGGCAACGGCACCGGGACCGGCACGGGAACGGCGGGCTCGGGTACGGGAACGGGCACAGGCACCGAGACCGGTACGGGCACCGGCACAGGCACCGAGACCGGTACGGGCACCGGCGCGGGCACGGAGACCGGTACGGGCACCGGCACCTCCGGCTCCGCGCTGCAGAGCCAGCTGACCGGCCTCCAGGAGGTCCTGGCCGACCTGCCCACCGCCGTCGGCGTCAACGGCGACGGCATCGGCTCCAACTCCTGGGTCGTCTCGGGCGACCACACCATCACCGGCGAGCCGCTGCTCGCCAACGACCCGCACCTGTCGGCCTCGCTGCCGTCCGTCTGGTACCAGATGGGCCTGCACTGCCGCGAGGTCTCCGCCGAATGCCCCTACGACGTCACCGGCTACACCTTCGCGGGCATGCCCGGCGTGATAATCGGCCACAACCAGGACATCGCCTGGGGCCTGACCAACTCCGGCGTCGACGTCACCGACCTCTACCTCGAGAAGATCACCGGCGACGGCTACCAGTACGACGGCAAGGTGGTGCCGTTCGAGACCCGCGAGGAGACCATCAAGGTCGCCGGCGGCGAGTCGCGGAAGATCGTGATCCGCGAGACCAACAACGGCCCGCTGCTCTCCGACCGTTCCGACGAACTGGTGCGGACCGGCAGGAAGGCCGCCGTCGACAGCGCGGCCCCCGACCGGGGCGACGGCTACGGCGTCGCGCTGCGCTGGACCGCGCTGGACCCGGGCCGCACCATGGACTCCGTCTTCGCCATCAACCGCGCGAAGGACTGGGACGACTTCCGCGAGGCGGCCACGCTGTTCGAGGTGCCCTCGCAGAACCTGGTCTACGCGGACACCGAGGGCCACATCGGGTACACGCTGCCCGGGAAGATCCCCACCCGCGCGAAGAAGCACGACGGTTCCGTCCCCGCCCCGGGCTGGAACCCCGACTACCGGTGGACGGGCTGGATCGACCAGGAGGCGCTCCCCTTCGAGTTCGACCCCGAGCGCGGCTACATCGTCACCGCCAACCAGGCCGTCGTCGGCAAGGACTACCCGTACACGCTGACCACGGACTGGGGTTACGGCGCCCGCAGCCGGCGCATCACCGACCTGATCCAGTCGAAGATCAAGGACGGCGGCAAGATCTCCACCGACGACATGCGCCAGATGCAGCTCGACAACTCCAGCTCCATCGCCAAGCTGCTGGTGCCCGACCTGCTGAAGATCGACACCGGCGACGCGGACGTGCGCGAGGCGCAGAAGCTGCTGGAGGGCTGGGACTACACCCAGGACGCCGACTCGGCCGCCGCCGCCTACTTCAACGCCGTGTGGCGCAACATCCTCAAGCTCGCCTTCGGTCACAAGCTGCCCAGGGAGCTGCGGGTCAAGGGCCAGTGCCTGTGGGTCGACCCGGTCAACACCACCGGCCCCGCCGACGAGGTGGACAAGGTCCGCGAGTGCGGTCAGCGCGACGCCGACGCGGCGCAGCCGGACGGCGGCGACCGCTGGTTCGAGGTGGTCCGCAAGCTGAAGGACGACCCGGACAGCGAGTGGTGGACGACGCCCAAGAGGGGCACCCGTCCGGGCGCCGGCAACCGTGACGAACTGTTCAAGCGGGCCATGATCGACGCCCGCTGGGAGCTGACCGCCCGGCTGGGCAAGGACATCGACACCTGGAGCTGGGGTCGGCTGCACCGCCTGTTCCTGGAGAACCAGACGCTCGGCACCGAGGGCCCCGGCTTCCTGAAGTACGCCCTCAACCGGGGCCCGTGGAAGCTCGGCGGCGGTGAGGCGACGGTCAACGCCACGGGCTGGAACGCGGCCGGCGGCTATGAGGTCGTCTGGGTGCCGTCCATGCGGATGGTGGTCAACCTCGGCGACTTCGACAAGTCCCGCTGGATCAACCTCACCGGCGCCTCCGGGCACGCCTACAACGCCCACTACGTCGACCAGACGGACAAGTGGGCGGGCGGCGAGCTGCTGGAGTGGCCCTCCTCGGAGAAGGCGGTCGAGGAGAGCACGAGCGACACGCTGGAGCTCAAGCCCTGACCTCCACGGTCCCGCCCTCGTGAATCGGCCTCCACGCGCGCGTGGAGGCCGATGGTCGCGTCAGGGGCGCGCCGGACGCGTGCGATGGGGGATCCGCGTCAGGGGCGGGCGCCGAAGCGCCGTACGCCGGACGGCGTCACCACCGCGTCGACCGGCCGGTCGTGCGGCTCCTCGGGGACACGGACGACGACTTCGGCGTCGTACAGCAGCACCATCAGGGCCGGACGGGCGCCCGCGCGGTGCAGCCGGGCGAGCACACGGTCGTAGGAGCCGCCGCCGCGCCCCAGCCGCATCCCGCGTGCGTCGACGGCCAGTCCGGGCAGCAGGACGACGTCCGCCTCCGTCACGGCGTCCGGGCCGAGGCGGGCGCCGGCCGGCTCGAACAGGGCCATGCGTCCGCCGTGCCGCACCCGCGCGAGGGAGCTCTCCCCGGTGTAGGCGCCCCAGTCGAGGTCGTTGTCCGGAAGCAGCGCGGGCAGCAGGACGCGTACGCCCCGGGCGCGCAGGGCGTCCAGCAGCGCGAGTGTGCCGGGTTCGCTCCCCACGGAGACGTACGCCGCCACCGTGCGCGCGCGAGCGAGTTCGGGCAGCGCGAGCGCCTGCCGGGACAGCGCGGTCGCCGATTCCCGCACGTCGTCCGCCGTCAACCCGTTCCTCACCTGGAGGATTTGGCGTCGCAGCACCCGCTTGCCAGACTCGTCGGCGCGGTCGTTCTGTCTCAACTCTGTCCCCGTATCGTTCCAATACGCTCATATGAGCAGCAAATATTCGGAGCCGCCGATTCCCCGCAAAGGCAGCGGATATGGTGTCCGGCATGTCACAGTCACACCCTCGGATCAGCAAGGCTGTCATCCCCGCAGCCGGTCTCGGTACCCGGTTCCTGCCGGCCACCAAGGCCACTCCCAAGGAGATGCTGCCGGTCGTCGACAAGCCGGCGATCCAGTACGTGGTCGAAGAGGCCGTTTCCGCCGGTCTCGACGACGTCCTCATGGTGACGGGCCGCAACAAGCGCCCGCTGGAGGACCACTTCGACCGCAACTACGAACTCGAGTCCGCCCTCCAGAAGAAGGGCGACGCCGGCCGCCTCGCCAAGGTCCAGGAGTCCAGTGACCTGGCCACCATGCACTACGTCCGCCAGGGCGACCCCAAGGGACTCGGCCACGCCGTGCTGTGCGCCGCCCCGCACGTCGGGGACGAGCCGTTCGCCGTCCTCCTCGGCGACGACCTGATCGACCCGCGCGACCCCCTGCTCCAGCGCATGATCGACGTCCAGCAGCAGCACGGCGGCAGCGTCATCGCGCTCATGGAGGTGGCTCCCGAGCAGATCCACCTCTACGGCTGCGCGGCCGTCGAGACCACCGCGGACTCCGACGTCGTCAAGATCGGCGGCCTGGTCGAGAAGCCCGCCCCCGAGGACGCGCCCTCGAACTACGCCATCATCGGCCGCTATGTCCTCGACCCGGCCGTCTTCGACATACTCCGCAAGACCGAGCCGGGCCGCGGCGGCGAGATCCAGCTCACCGACGCCCTCCAGCAGCTCGTCACAGATGAGAAGGCCGGCGGCCCGGTGCACGGCGTCGTCTTCAAGGGCCGCCGCTATGACACCGGCGACCGCGGCGACTACCTGCGTGCCATTGTGCGGCTCGCGTGCGAACGTGAGGACCTGGGCCCGGACTTCCGGACCTGGCTCCGCCGTTACGTCACCGAGGAGATGCAGCAACGTTGAGCACCGCCGCGCCCCGCACCGCAGGCCCGGACCACCTCTGGTCGGTGGACGAGCACCTGGCCGACATCCTCGCGACCGTCCGGCCCCTCGAACCCATCGAGCTCCAGCTCCTCGACGCCCAGGGCTGCGTCCTGGTCGAGGACGTCACGGTTCCGGTGTCCCTGCCCCCGTTCGACAACAGCTCCATGGACGGATACGCGGTGCGGGTCGCGGACATCGAGGGCGCCACCGAGCAGTACCCGGCGTCCCTCGAGGTCATCGGGGACGTCGCCGCGGGCCAGGGGGACCTCCTGCACGTCGGCCCCGGCCAGGCCGCCCGCATCATGACCGGCGCCCCGCTCCCGCCCGGCGCCGAGACCGTCGTCCCCGTCGAGTGGACCGACGGCGGACTCGGCGAGGGACCGGCGGCCGGGATGCGCGCCCGCAGCCTGGCCCCCGAGGGCGCCGGCGGCCAGGTCGCGGTCCACCGCCCGGCCCCTGCCCGCGCGCACGTGCGCGCCCAGGGCAGCGACGTCAAGGCCGGCGACCGCGCGCTGGAGGCCAGCACCGTCCTCGGCCCGCCGCAGATCTCCCTGCTGGCCGCCATCGGCCGCGGCACGGTACGGGTGCGCCCGCGCCCCCGCGTGGTGGTGCTCTCCACCGGCAGCGAACTCGTCCAGCCCGACGAGGAACTGCGCCCCGGTCAGATCTACGACTCCAACAGCTTCGCCCTCACCGCCGCCGCGCGGGACGCCGGGGCGATCGCCTACCGCGTGGGCGCCGTCGCCGACGACGCCGCGACCCTGCGGGACACCATCGAGGACCAGCTGGTCCGCGCCGACCTGATGGTCACCTCCGGCGGTGTGAGCGTGGGGGCGTACGACGTCGTCAAGGAGGCGCTGTCGTACGCGGCCGACGAGGACGAGCCCGGCAGCGGCATCGACTTCCGCAGGCTCGCCATGCAGCCGGGAAAGCCCCAGGGCTTCGGCTCCATCGGCCCCGACCACACCCCGCTGCTCGCCCTGCCCGGCAACCCGGTCTCCTCCTACGTCTCCTTCGAGCTGTTCGTCCGCCCCGCCATCCGCACCCTGATGGGACTGCCGGACATCCACCGGCCGAGGGCCCGCGCCAAGCTCACCGCCGAGCGGCCCCTGACCTCGCCGAAGGGCCGCCGCCAGTTCCTGCGCGGCCGCTACGCCGACGGCACGGTGACGCCCGTCGGAGGCGCCGGCTCGCACCTCGTGGCCGCCCTGGCGCAGGCCGACGCGCTGATCGTCGTCCCCGAGGACGTCGAGTCGGTCGAGCCCGGCACCGAGGTCGAGGTGGTCCTGCTCGGCTGAGCGGAACCGGTTGGCGGTACCGTGTCGCGCACAGCAGGCCCGTGCGCCGCACCGCGCGGGACCAGGACCGGGAGCGCCACACGATCATGACCGAGCCTTCCCGGGGGGCGACCCCCGGATCCTCCGAGCAGCACCGGCTGACCCACATCGACGAGGCGGGCGCCGCCCGCATGGTCGATGTGTCCGCCAAGGACGTCACCGCGCGCACCGCGCGGGCGACCGGCCGCGTCCTCGTCTCCCCGCGCGTGATCGAGCTGCTGCGCGGCGAGGGCGTCCCCAAGGGCGACGCGCTGGCCACCGCGCGCATCGCGGGCATCATGGGCGCCAAACGCACCCCCGATCTGATCCCGCTGTGCCATCCGCTGGCGCTGTCCGGTGTGACACTGGACCTGTCGGTCGCGGACGACGCCGTGGAGATCGCGGCGACCGTACGGACGACGGACCGCACGGGTGTCGAGATGGAGGCGCTCACCGCGGTGTCCGTGGCCGCGCTCACCGTGATCGACATGGTCAAGGCGGTCGACAAGGAGGCGGTCATCACGGACGTGCGGGTGGAGGAGAAGACGGGCGGCAAGTCGGGCGACTGGAGCCGGTCATGAGCTACCGGGCGCTGGTGGTCACGGCATCCAACCGGGCCGCCGCCGGGGTCTACGAGGACAAAGGCGGTCCGCTGATCGCGGACGGCCTCAAGCGCTTGGGGTTCGCCGTCGACGGCCCCCAGGTGGTCCCCGACGGCGACCCCGTGGAGGCGGCCCTCCGCGCGGGTGCCGACGCCGGGTACGACGTCGTCGTCACCACCGGAGGCACCGGCATCTCGCCCACCGACCGCACCCCGGAGGCGACCCGCCGGGTGATCGACCGCGAGGTCCCCGGCATCGCGGAGGCCATCCGGGCGTACGGCCGGGAGAAGGTGCCCACGGCCGCCCTCTCCCGGGGCCTCGCCGGAGTCGCGGGCGGGACCCTGATCGTCAACCTGCCCGGGTCCTCCGGCGGGGTGAAGGACGGGCTCGCCGTGCTGGAGCCGCTGCTGAAGCACGCCGTGGACCAGCTGCGCGGCGGGGACCACCCGAGGCCGGACGCCGGCGGGGGTGCGAGCTGAACAGCCCACACTGGCCGGTGGAACTGGTGGACGGCGACATCGTCCTCCGGCCGATAAGGCTGCGCGACCAGAAGGCCTGGCGCGAGGTCAACCGCCGCAACCGCGACTGGCTGCGGCCCTGGGAGGCGACCATCCCGCCGCCCACGCCCAGCGGTCCGATCACCCATCGCCCCACCTACCGGCAGATGGTCCGCCACCTGCGCTCCGAGGCGAACGCGGGCCGGATGCTGCCCTTCGTCATCGAGTACCAGGGGCGCCTCGTCGGCCAGTTGACGGTGGCCGGGATCACCTGGGGCTCGATGTGCTCGGGTCACGTCGGCTACTGGGTCGACGAGGCCGTGGCCGGACGCGGAGTGGTGCCGACGGCCGTGGCGATGGCCGTGGACCACTGTTTCCGCACCGTCGGACTGCACCGTATCGAGGTCTGCATTCGCCCCGAGAACATGCCGAGCCGCAGGGTCGTGGAGAAACTCGGATTCCGTGAGGAAGGGCTGCGGCCCCGATATCTGCACATCGACGGCGCCTGGCGGGACCATCTCGTCTTCGCGCTCACGGCGGAAGAAGTCGCCGACGGTTTGCTCGCCCGGTGGCACCGGGCACGCTCTCAGCAGCGCTCCGGCTCCGAGCTGCCGGGACACGAGCTGCCGGGACACGAGCGGCACGGCCGAGGAATCGCGCATGGCCCCGGAAATTGAATAAATGTTCGAATTTGGCGGCGGACTGACCGTCTTCGAGCCGGGAATTCCGTTTCGGGAGGCCTCTTGAACGTGGCCGTCACAAAAAATGTTCGAAATATCAGCCAGATCGTGCGACACACCGGCCCAATTGGCGGATGGGCCGCGCCAAACCCCTCTACCGTGTGAGGCGTGAGCAGCAGCGGCCTCATCTACGCAGTCATCGTCGGGGCCTGGGCCGCCTACTTGGTGCCGATGTGGCTCCGTAGGCAGGACGAGCTGAACGAGGCCCGTCCGACGGAACGCTTCAGCACCGCCATCCGATTGCTGTCCGGACGGGCGGGCATGGAGCGCCGGTACGCCAAGGACCTGCGGGCGCGCTCCTCCGAGGAGGGGGAGCAGGGCGTCCACGACCCGGATGCGATCACCGACTCGGTGGACGTCCGGGCCTTCGCCGTGTCCCAGACCCGTCGCCACACCCGGGCGCCCCTTCCCTCCGCCCCCGAGGAGCAGCCGGCCCCGGCGCCCGCCCGGCCCCCGCGCGAACGCGCGGAACGGCGTACGTCGGAACCCGCCCCCGCGCGGGGACGCGTCCCGGCCGCCCGACGCCCCTCGGAGGCACGCGCGGCGCAGGCCGCGGCCGCGCGCGCCCGGCGCTCGAAGGTGCTGGCCCGCCGCCGGCGCACCACGACGATGCTCTTCGTCGCCTTCACGCTCGGCGCGGTCGTCGCGGCGGTGGGTGGACTGGCCTTCCTCTGGGCACCCGGTGTGCCGGCCCTGCTGCTGAGCGCGTACATCGCCTATCTCCGCTCCCAGGAGCGCCGCCGCTTCGCCTACCAGATGGACCGCCGCCAGGCCGAGGTCGCCGCGCAGCGGCTGCGCGAGCGCGAGCGCCAGCCGCGTCGCCGCCCGTCCGTCGACGACGCCGACCCCGACGAACCGGAGGGTCCGGAAGCCGGAGCCGTCGTCGACCCGGGCCTGACCGCGCTCGCCGCGGACCGGCGCGCGCTCGTCGAGCAGACCGACCACGCGGAGTGGGTCGACCAGCAGCGCGAGCGGCAGCGCCGCCCCGGCCAGGGCGGCGACAGCTGGGATCCCGTCCCGGTCCCGCTCCCCACGTACGTCACGGCCCCGGTCGCCCCGCGCGCCACCAGCGACGTGGACCTCGGCGCCCCGGACACCTGGAGCTCGGCCCGCTCCAGCGCGGTGCCGGCGGAGGAGACCGCCCAGGCCGAGGAAGCGGACCCGGACCCCGCCCCCGCCGACGAGCGCACCGACGCCCGCCGCGCGGCCTCCGCCCGCCGCTCCCGCGAGCGCGGCCGCACACCGCTCTTCGACCAGTACGAGGACGGCGACCGCCCCAAGGCCGCCAACGAGTGACCCCCGGATCCCACCGGCAACGGATTTCCGGGCACCCGGATCGGGATGCTAAAGTTTCACTCGTTGCAAGGGCCTGTGGCGCAGTCCGGTAGCGCACCTCGTTCGCATCGAGGGGGCCAGGGGTTCAAATCCCCTCAGGTCCACCGCAGCTGAGCCCCCGCCGAGAAATCGGCGGGGGCTTCTTCATGTTGTGGGAGTACCGTCACCCGCCGTCGGGTGTCCCGGCGGAGCCCTCCTCGGGCGTTGCGATGACGTAGGTGCCCTTCGCGGGCAGTGTTGCGACGAGGCCTCGCCTTCGCAACTCGACGATGGCGCGCCGTACGGTGCCGATGCTCACCCCGTACACCTCCGTCATGGCACGCTCACCCGGCAGCGCCGCTCCCTGGGGGATCTTGCCGGAGGCGATGTCAGCGGTGATGGAGTCCGCGAGCTTCACATACTCGTAGCGGGGCAGCTCAGTCATCCCTCTACGATCCCGGATCGCACAGCAGTGCGTAGAGGTAGGACGCTATCGGACGCGTTGGAACGCGGTAGGACGAAGAGGGGTGCAGGGGGACGCGGTTGTCGCTATGGTCGAGGACGACAAGACCCCGGCGAGGTGGCCAGACCTCCCGGGGCACGGTCAACGCTGAACTGGAGCGTCAACATGCACGACCCTATCCGCCGTGCCATCCGGTGGCTCGGCTTCCTCCTCGGTCCCGGTACCGGAGTCCACCGCGCGGGTCAGACCCCTCCCGCGCACATCACCGTCCGTCCCGCCGAGCTGGTCGGCCTCCCGGCTCACCGGTCCCCGTACTGCTCGCACATCCCCCTCGACGGAGTCGACTCCCGGCTCGTGCGCCCCTACGTCGTACCGGCCGCCGGCTTCGGAACCGGCCTGGACGAGAGCGTCGTCGGCGGCGCGGAAAGGGCGGCGGCATGACGCATCCATATGCCTCGCTCAGGCTTCTGCCCTGGTCCTCGCCGGACGGGAAGCCCTGCCTTCTCGCCAACGGCAGTGACGGATACGTCTCTCGGATGGCCGACGAGACGGAGGCACGGCAACTCGCCGACGGTATGGACGTACTCGAGCGCGCCCGGCGCGTGCTGGAGAACCCGATGTCACCGCACGTCCAGGTGCGGTACGGCGCCATCCGCCTGGCCGAGTGCCTCGCCGACGCACTGCGCATCGCGGAATCTCGCGGACGACGCCTGTCTCAGTCCGACGGTGAAGGCGACGACCACGTTGACACGACGCCCGGCGGGGAGCCCGAGGCAGCGCCCCGATCAGTCGGCCTCGAGACCGCTCCCGTCCCGAAGGAATGCCCCTGACCGACACCAGCACCCCCTCCCGCACACCGCCCTTCCCGTCCCGCCGAGTGGGCAGGACGGACGGGTTGTGCGCGGGGCGCGGGTGCCCGCCGGGCCGCCACGGTGTCGTAGCGGCCTTCTGTCGGCGCGGGCCGTTACGTCGCGGGGGACGAGGGAACGGATGTGGCTGCCGACCAGAATTCGGAGCGGACGTTGGGGTCCGGGATGGGAGTTCCCGTGTAATCGGGGCCGACGGTGTCCGTGGTGGGCGGCGACACGGAGGATTTGGTCACGCAAGGCGTGGCTACCTCGAAAAAGGCCTGGCCATTTGCGCCGAAGAGCAACCGTACATTGAAGTCATCGGGCGTCTTGAAATACGTGGCGGGACTTTTGCTGCTGCGGTTTACTCCGAGCTGCCGATATCCTTGCGACTTCCAATACCGTTCCACCACACCCAGAAAACTGCCTCGGCGTTCCGGGGAAATTATGGTCATTACCGCTCGGCGTCGTGATACGTCACAGTTGCCCTCGGTGGATTCACCATGGGTCCAGTGGATGGCTGGCTTGATGGCCGCGAAGGTGCCGTCAAGGATCTTGTCGGCTTGTTCGGCGGCTTCCTGCATGTTCATGTCTGTCCCATCCCCGGAGGATGAATCACCTGAAGCGCCGCAGCCGACCGCAAAAAGTATCGCCACGGTGGCGACTGCAACGGCGATGGCCCTCATCGTGGCTGCTCCAAAACGATTTCGTCGGCCCTCCCGGCCACGATTCTGGCAATGTTGTCGGCTGACATCTGGTCCTTGGTCGGAGTGAAATACTGTGAGTGCGCGTCAGTCCCACCCTCAACCAGGGTGGGACCATCGTCCACCATGAAGCGCGTGGCGCCGAACGCCTTGCTCGCGGGGTCGGTGCCGAACCAGATCTGGCTGGGGTCGGTCTGCTGGTCCTGGGCCGTGTAACCAGCAATGCCGCCGACGACGGAACCTGCCACACCGCCGACGAGCCCTCCTGGAGGGCCGGCGATGCCCAACCCCAGAACGAGCCCTGCCGACCCGCCGCCGGCGACTCCGGCCCCCATGCCACTGGCTTCCTGGTGATTGGGGAGTTTGGTCACGATGTCGTTGTCCGCTGCACCGACGTACACGTGACCTTCACCGACATTCAACTCGTCAGCGGTCTTCGCGCCGGTGCCGGGACTTCCGACGAGGATGATGTCGTCCGCTCCGGGAACTCCGCCCTTTTCCTGAGCAGCCAAGCCTACGGTGAGGGAGCCGTATGAGTGTCCGATTGCCGTGATGTGAGGGTCGGCGTTTTCGTTCGTTGCGGAGATTCCAGCCATGAAACTGTTGTAGGCAGGAGCTCCTGCCTCGGCGTTTTCTCTGAACATGACGTCGGTGTTGGCGGCCAGGTCCTGGGCGGAGAGTTGGGGTGCGTCGTAACCGAGCCAGACGATTGACGCGGTTGATGTGTGAGGATCTGCTTCGGCGGCGCCGAGGGCAGTGTCCTGGGCCCGCTTGAGCGTACCGTCGGCGAACTCCTTGTCCAGCCTGGTGCCAAGGCCCGGTACATAGGCTGAGACGTTACGTGCCGTGTCCGGATTCCCATAAGAAACGATGGCGCGACCGTTGCCTTCGTCTCCGATGCCCAGCAGGTACATGGGCGGTACGGTCGGAGCTTCCAACTTGCCGCGAATGTCCTTCAACCCGTCCAGTATGGTCTGGGACTTCTCGTCCTCCTGCCCGGAGAGCTTTCCGATCAGGAGCTGAATGTTGTCCCGATTGACCTCGTCCCGGACGATGGCCGGAATGCCGTCCAGGTTGCCGATCACGTCCGGGTATACGGCCAGGTACTGGTCTCGTTGCTCCTGCGTGAGTTGGTCCCACCAGGCCTTGCGATCGGCGGGGGACTTGTCGCGGGGGATGCCGGCTTCCAGGTGGTCCGCAGCGGCGCCGACCGCTTTGGTGTCGGCGGCGGCGTCGGCCCAGGTCTTCTCGTCGACACGGAGGCCCGGGGCGGCCTTGAGTTCGCTGAGCGCCGCTCTGTACCGCTCGTCGATCTCACGCGCCTCGCGTAGGGCGTGGGCGATGCGGTCGGCGATGTCCTGTGCCTTGGCGTGATGCGGATTTGGGTTGATCAGGCCTGGCGCCTCAGGTGTGTACAGTCCTTTGCCATTTGGTGGGTGCAGCCCTCGGTTGTCCGAGGTGAGCATGCCGTTGTTGCCCACGGCTGTTCCACCTGGGATCTCAGTGCCGGTCAGCTCGTTCTTGCCGCCGGAGGGATACCCGATGCTTCCGTCCGCGTACACCGTGTACGACAGGGCGGTGGCATCCTCCAACGCATCCTTCAGCCGCCGCCGAGGAACGGCGATCTCAGACGAGAGGCCGCTCACGGAGGCGCGGATCAGGCGGCATTCCGCATGGATGTAGTGGTAGTTACTGCTCAGCCGTTTCAGGCGTCGGACGGCTGCCTTCGCCGACTCGCTCTCCTGAGTCTTCGCCAGACGTCCGGACATCTCGGCGTCCACACGCTCGCCCGCGGCGTCCGCGTGGTGTGACACCTTCGCCCAGCCGTCCGCGGCGTCGTCCAGCTCCGGCAACGTGAGATCTCGCAGCTGCTGCCAGGTCAACGAGGAGGGCACTCTTCACGGCCTTCCGCAGGCACGTTCACGGCACGCACTGCGGCGACGATGGCCCCCTCGCGCTCGCCCATCTCCTTGGCGACGGCGCGCAGCTTGGGCCCCAGCGACTCGCACTCCCCGCGTACCGCCTCCAAGCGCTTCTCCCAGGAGGCGAGTACGGTCGTCAGCACCTCCACGCTCGCCAGGCCCTCCGCGCCCTTCGACACGCCTGTGTGTCCGGACTGCAGGTGCTTCTTCGTCGACTCGGTGCTGATTCTCAGGTCTTCCGCTGCGCCTGCCGCCCGGGTCCACGGCCCGCCAGAGTGCTTAAGAGTCCCTGAGCCGCCGGTGGCTCCGGTCTTGGCTCCGCCCGTGGGCGTGTCACCGCCCTGGTCAGCGGGCAGTTGGTTGAGCTGCATCCGCGCGGTGTGCCGATCGGCCGCTTCGGCCTTCAACTGTGCCCATTCGTCCCACGCCATGCGTGGACCCCCCTGCCGTGCGCCGCCGAGTTGATGTGAGCGCGTGGTCGTCGCGCCGTTGTGATCAGCACGGACGTTAGCGGACGATCTTCGTCTGCCTCATGCGCAGGGGCCACCAGAGCGTCTGAGTATGTGTACTCAGGCGGCATCCGGACGTCGGAATCCGGGCCATCGGCAGAGTGGCAGTCGTACCGCGGGCTTGCCCGGGCCACTCGGTTCGCTACAGCGTCTTCGCGTAGCAGCGGCTTTCCTCGTGGTGGCGGTAGTAGCCGAATTTTTCGCAGGGTTTGTAGCCGCTGGAGGTGTAGAGGGCTATGGCCTCCGGCTGCTGGGTGCCGGTTTCCAGGACCATGCGGGTGCGGGCGGCCGCGCGGGCGTCCTCCTCCAGGGCGGCCAGGATGCGGCGGGCGAGGCCCCGGCCGCGCATCTGCTCGATCACGTACATGCGCTTGAGCTCGGCGTCGCCGTCGCGGTTGCCCTCGCCGTTGGCGTTCTGGACGCGCCAGCCGCCGGAGGCCACGGGGACGCCGGCCTCGTCGTACGCGATGAGGTAGATGCCGTTGGGGGGTGTGAAGTCCGCCGGGTGCATGGGGGTGGAGTCGCCGCCGTCGCCGTAGCGGACGTGGTACTCGGCCTGGACCTCGGCGTCCAGCTTCACGGCGTCGGGGTGGTCGTAGGGGACCGGGCGGATTTCCATGCCGATTACCGTAAAACATGCGCGGACATGGAGTGTCGTATCGTGCCCTGATGCTTACTGTGACCTCCGTCAACGTCAATGGGCTGCGGGCCGCCGCCAAGAAGGGTTTCGTGCAGTGGCTGGCCGGGACCTCCGCCGATGTGATCTGCCTGCAGGAGGTGCGGGCGGAGGCGGAGCAGCTGCCGGAGCAGGTGCGGGAGCCCGAGGGGTGGCATGTCGTGCACGCGCCCGCCGCCGCGAAGGGGCGGGCCGGGGTGTCGCTGTACAGCCGGCGGGAGCCCGACCGGGTGCGGACCGGATTCGGGTCGGCGGAGTTCGACGGCAGCGGGCGGTACGTGGAAGTCGATCTGCCGGGTGTGACGGTCGCCTCGTTGTATCTGCCGTCCGGGGAGGTCGGGACCGAGCGGCAGGACGAGAAGGTGCGGTTCATGGGTGAGTTCTTCGCCCACTTGAAGGGGCTGCGTGAGCGGGCGGCCGCGGAGGGGCGCGAGGTCGTCGTCTGCGGGGACTGGAACATCGCCCATGAGAAGGCCGATCTGAGAAACTGGCGCGGGAACACGAAGAATTCCGGGTTCCTGCCGGAGGAGCGGGAGTGGCTGTCCCGGGTGCTCGACCCGGCGGACGGCGGGTACGTCGACGTCGTGCGGGTGCTGCATCCGGACGTCGACGGGCCGTACTCGTGGTGGTCGTACCGGGGGCGGGCGTTCGACAACGACACGGGGTGGAGGATCGACTATCAGATGGCGACGCCGGGGCTGGCCGAGCGCGCCGTCAAGGCGTATGTCGAGCGTGCCGCCACCCACGCCGAGCGATGGTCGGACCACGCCCCGGTGACCGTCGTCTACGAACGGGCGGCGGGCTGACGCGCCGCCCGTGAGCCCAGCCTCCCGTCACTGGTCCTGCTTGCGCTGGCGGCGGTCCAGGGCCAGGGAGAGTTCCGCGTCGACCACGCTGCGGGCCAGGGGGCGCAGGCGGTGGAGGGTCTCCTCCGGGGCGTGGCGGAGGATCAGGGTGGCGAAGAGGTCGGCCAGGGCGTCGGCGTGCGTGCGGACCTCCGCGCCGGTGCGCAGTACCTCCGCCAGCGGGATGCCCTCGCGGACCAGGGCCGACGACACGTCCAGCAGGCGGCGGCTGATGTGGACGATCTCCTCGCCGTCGACGCCGAGGTAGCCGAGGTCCAGCGCGGCGGCGAGGTTCTCCGGGGTGACCTCGCCCGCGAAGTGGTCGGCGAGTTCCTCGGGGGTGAGGCGGACCGGTGTCTCCTCGGTGGGGGTGTCCATGCCGAGGAGGTCGCCGACGTCGCGGCCGTGGTCGAAGGCCTCGGCGAGCTCGGCTATGCCGTTCAGCGTGTGGCCGCGTTCCAGCAGCGCCGTGATCGTGCGCAGCCGGGCCAGGTGCTGGTCGTCGTACCAGGCGATGCGGCCCTCGCGGCGCGGCGGCGGGATCAGCTTGCGTTCGCGGTAGAAGCGCAGCGTGCGCACCGTGATGCCGGCCAGTCTCGCCAGCTCCTCCATGCGGTACTCGCGCCGCTCACCGGGTCCTTCGCTGTCTGCCGCCACACCGGAAAGCCTAGGGCGTACCGGCGGTAAGTATCCGTGCGCACCCCCTACCCATCAGTACGGTGCTGCTCTACGCTCCCCATTGCGCCAGTGGTCACTGGCAGCTTTGCGAGCGACGCGTGGAGGCTTCGGGATGGCCGAGCACGAGCACGAACATGTACGGGTGGCGGTGGTCGGGTCCGGTTTCGGCGGTCTCGGGGCCGCCGTCCGGCTGAGGCGCGAGGGGATCACCGACTTCGTCGTGCTGGAGCGGGCGGGCACCGTCGGGGGCACCTGGCGCGACAACAGCTACCCCGGGTGTGCGTGCGATGTGCCCTCGCATCTGTACTCCTTCTCCTTCGCGCCCAATCCCGAGTGGCCCCGCTCCTTCTCCGGGCAGGAGCACATCCGCGCCTACCTGGAGCACGTCACCGACGTCTTCGGCCTGCGCCCGCACCTGCGCTTCGACTCGGAGGTGAAGCGGATGGCGTGGGACGCCGAGCGGCTGCGGTGGGACATCGAGACCAGCAGCGGCAACCTCAGCGCCGATGTGGTGGTCTCGGCCACCGGCGCGCTCTCCGAGCCCAGGCTGCCGGACGTCCCCGGGCTCGACACCTTCCCCGGCAAGGTGTTCCACTCCGCCCAGTGGGACCACGACTACGACCTGCGCGGCAAGCGGGTCGCCATGATCGGCACCGGCGCGTCCGCGATCCAGATCGTGCCCTCGATCCAGCCGCTCGTCTCCCGGCTCACCCTCTTCCAGCGCACGCCCGCCTGGGTCCTGCCCCGCGCCGACCGGCGGATCAGCGCCGCCGAGCGGGCCCTGCACCGCACCCTGCCGTTCACCACCAAGCTCCGCCGCGGACTGCTCTGGGGCATCCGGGAGCTGGAGATCCAGGCGTTCACCAAGCACACGGGCGAGCTCCGCCTCGTCGGTCAGCTGGCCAAGCGCAGCATGGCCCGCGCGGTCAAGGACCCGGCCCTGCGCGCCAAGCTCACCCCCGACTACCGCATCGGCTGCAAGCGGATCCTGCTGTCCAGCACGTACTACCCGGCGCTCGCGCGGCCCAACGTCGACGTCGTCGGCGCGCTGAGCGAGGTGCGCGGGTCGACCGTCGTCGCGGCCGACGGTACCGAGGCCGAGGTCGACGCGATCGTGTTCGGCACCGGGTTCCACGTCACCGACATGCCCATCGCCGAACGGGTCGTCGGCGCCGACGGCAGGACCCTCGCCGAGGCCTGGGCGGGCGGGATGCAGGCGCTGCGCGGCGCGTCCGCCGCCGGATTCCCCAACTGGATGACGGTCGTCGGGCCCAACACCGGCCTCGCCAACTCCTCCATGATCTACATGATCGAGTCCCAGCTGAACTACCTGGCCGACTACCTGCGCCAGCTGGACGTCCTGGGCGGCCGGGTCGCCCTCGACGCCCGCCCCAGCGCCGTACGCGCCTGGAACCACCGGATCCAGGAGCGGATGAAGCGCACGGTGTGGAACACCGGCGGCTGCACCAGCTGGTACCTCGACGCGAGCGGGCGCAACACCACCATCTGGCCGGGGACCACGGCCGAGTTCCGGCGCGAGACACGGCGCGTGGATCTCGCCGAGTACGCCGTTCTGCGCGCCGCCCCCGCCCGGCCGGAGCCCACCCGGGAGAACACCGGGGTGACCGCATGAGCCGCCGCACCCACGTCACCTCCGGGCCGTACGCCCCGCCCGTCGCCGCCCGTGAGCTGACCGCCGTCTGCGCCGACGGCACCCGGCTGCACGTCGAGGTGCACGGACCCGAAGCGGCCCCCGCGGTCGTGCTCGCCCACGGCTGGACCTGCTCGACCGCCTTCTGGGCGGCGCAGATCCGCGACCTGGCCGCCGGCCACCGGGTCATCGCCTACGACCAGCGCGGCCACGGACGCACACCCGCGAGCCCGGTGTGCAGCACCCGGGCGCTCGCCGACGACCTGGAGGCCGTGCTCACCGCCACCCTCGCCCCCGGGGAGCGGGCCGTGCTCGCCGGCCACTCCATGGGCGCGATGGCCGTGATCGCCGCCTCCGCCCGGCCCGCGCTGCGCGAGCACGCCGCCGCCGCGCTGCTGTGCAGCACCGGCACGTCGCGGCTGGTGCCCGAGTCGACGGTGGTGCCGATGCGGCCGGGGCGGGCGCGCACCTGGCTGACCGGCCGCCTCCTCGGCTCCCGGCTGCCGCTCGGACCGGTCACACCGATGGCCCGCCGCATCCTCAAGTACGGGACGATGGGGCCCGCTTCGGCGCCGCACATGGTCGAGGCCTGCGCCCGCATCGTGCACGCCTGCCCGCGCGGGGTGCGCCACGCCTGGTCGCACATCCTCGCCGAGCTCGATCTCGACCATGCCGCACGGGAGTTGCGCGTGCCCACCGAGGTCGTCGCGGGCGCGGCGGACCGGCTCACCCCGCCCGTGCACGCCCGCACACTGGCCGCCGCGCTGCCGCGGTGCCTCGGCCTCACCGAACTGCCGGGGGTCGGCCACATGACGCCCGTCGAGGCGCCCGGCCTCGTCACCGAGAAGATCCGGACACTGGCCGCCGCCCACCTTCCCGGCGCGGACCGTCCCGCCCAACCCGCCGTCGAGGAGAGCGCATGAGCAGGGTCAGTCTCGAAGGAAAGGTCGCCGTCGTCACCGGAGCGGCCCGCGGCGTAGGGGAGTTGCTCGCCCGCAAGCTCTCCGCGCGCGGCGTGAAGGTGGCGCTGGTCGGGCTGGAGCCGGACGCGCTCAAGGACGTCTCCGCGCGGCTGCACAGCGACAGCGACCACTGGTACGCGGACGTCACCGACCACGAGGCGATGGCCCGTGTCGCGGGCGAGGTGCGCGAGCGGTTCGGCCGGGTGGACATCGTGGTCGCCAACGCCGGTGTGGCCACGGGCGGTCCGTTCGCCGGCTCCGACCCGGAGTCCTGGCGGCGGGTGATCGAGGTCAACCTGATCGGATCGGCGGTCACCGCGCGGGCGTTCCTGCCGCTGCTCGCCGAGAGCCGGGGCTATCTGCTCCAGATAGCCTCCCTCGCCGCGATCACCCCCGCGCCGATGATGACGGCGTACTGCGCCTCCAAGTCCGGTGTGGAGGCGTACGCGCACAGTCTGCGCGCCGAAGTCGGGTACCGGGGCGTGAAGGTGGGCGTCGGCTATCTGTCGTGGACCGACACCGACATGGTGCGCGGGGCCGACCAGGACGACGTGATGCGGGAGTTGCGGCAGCGGCTGCCGTGGCCGTCCAACAAGACCTATCCGCTGGGGCCCGCCGTGGACCGGCTGGTGGCCGGGATCGAGCGGCGGTCGAGCCATGTGTACGGGCAGTGGTGGCTGCGCGGCATGCAGGGGGTGCGCGGGTATCTCCCGGCGGTCATCGGCACGGTGGGGCAGCGGGAGATGCGGCGGTTCGCCGGCCGGCTCGACGGGGTGCGCAAGGGGCTGGTCGGGGCGGGCGGAAACGCCGACGAACAGCACCGCGCTACCGTGCGTAAGTGATCGACATGCGCAGGGTGACCGCCCGTGTGAATCTGGTCGGGCAAGTTCCCCCACCCCACACGGGAGTGAACCCACATGGGTATGAAGGACCAGTTCCAGGAGAAGTCCGAGCAGTTCCAGCAGCAGGCCAAGCAGCGTGCCCAGCAGGGCAAGGAGCAGCTGCAGAACCGCGGCCGCCGGCGTGACGAGGACATGGACGAGCAGCGCCGTCAGCGCGAGTCCGAGGAGCGCTTCGACCAGGACTACGAGGTCTGACGCAGCGCGCCGACATACGGAGAAGGGGTGCCCCGGGCGAAGGGGGCGCCCCTTCTCACGTCGCGGCGCCCGCCTTCGCTCTCACGTCGTACCGCCCGCCTTCGCGTTCCTCGGCGGCAGCCTCGGCCGGGAGCGGTCGGGGACGTCGCGGTAAGTGGGGGGCGTGGCCGGGGGGTTGGCCGCCAGCAGCTCCAGGGCGATCCGCACCGCGTCGTCGAGCACCGCGTAACGGCCCTCGGCCCAGTCCAGCGGGGTGCGCAGCACCTCCAGGTCGGGTGCGACGCCCTTGTTCTCCACGGACCAGCCGTAGGCGTCGAACCAGGCCGCGTTCATCGGCACCGTGATCACCGTGCCGTCCCCGAGCCGGTGCCGGCCGGTCATTCCGACGACTCCGCCCCAGGTGCGCTGGCCCACCACCGGTCCCAGGCCCAGCAGTTTGAACGCGGCGGTGATCATGTCGCCGTCGGAGCTGGTCGCCTCGTCCGCCAGCGCCACCACCGGCCCGCGCGGGGCGTTGGAGGCGTACGACACCGGCTGGGCGTCGCGGGTGAGGTCCCAGCCGATGATGGTGCGGGTCAGCTTCTCGACGACGAGTTCGCTGATGTGCCCGCCGGCGTTGCCGCGCACGTCCACGATCAGGGCGGGCCGGGACATCTCCATGCGCACGTCGCGGTTGAACTGGGCCCAGCCGGAGCCGCCCATGTCGGGGATGTGCAGATAGCCGCAGCGGCCGCTGCTCAACTCCCGGACCACCGCACGGCGTTTGGCCACCCAGTCCTGGTAGCGCAGCGGCGTCTCGTCGATCAGCGGGACGACGGCGACCCTGCGGGGCGGGCCCTGGCCCGCGGAGTCAGAGGGGCCCGAAGGGCCTTCCGCAGAAGGGTGGTGGTGGGCGACGGGCGAGTCAGAGGGGCCCGAAGGGCCTTCCGCAGAAGGGTGGTGGTGGGCGACGGGCGAGTCAGAGGGGCCCGAAGGGCCTTCCGCAGAAGGGTGGTGGTGGGCGACGGGCGAGTCAGAGGGGCCCGAAGGGCCTTCCGCAGAAGGGTGGTGGTGGGCGACGGGCGGGCGGAAGGTCAGCTCCACCGTCGTGCCGCCCGCGCCGGCGAGCAGCGGGTAGGGGCCGGTGACCGGGTCCACGGGGCGGCCGTCGACATGGGTGAGGACCGCGCCCTCGCGGATGCCGGTGCCGGCCAGCGGGGAGCGGGCCCGGGAGTCGGAGGAGTCGCCGGGCAGGATCCGCCTGACCGTCCAGCCCTCCTCGCGGCGGACGAGGTTGGCGCCGAGGAGACCCTGGCGGCGCTGGTAGTGCGGCGGGCCCTCGTTGCGGCGGGCGGCGGTGACATAGGCGTGGGAGGTGCCGAGTTCGCCGAGCACCTCCCGCAGCAGGTCCGCGAACTCGTCGGGGGAGGCGACGCGTTCGACCAGCGGGCGGTACTGGTCCAGCACCGCCTCCCAGTCGATGCCGCACATGCCGGGCTCCCAGAAGTAGGCGCGGATCAGCCGCCCGGCCTCCGCGTACGCCTGGCGCCACTCGGCCGCCGGGTCGGCCTCGTGCAGGATGCGGCGGGCGTCGATCCACACCGTGGAGTCGCTGTCGCCGGGTTCGGTGGCCGGGACCGCGCGCAGTTCGCCCTCGTCGACCACGACCAGCCGGGTGCCGTCGCCGCTGACCGCGAAGAAGTCCAGGTCCGCGACGAGTTCGGACCGCTTCGCCTTGCCGATGTCGAAGTGCTCCAGGGCGGGCCGGCCGCTGGTGTCGTTCGGGTTGACGAAGGTCTCGCCGAGCGCGCCGGAGATCGGCCAGCGCAGCCACACCAGACCGCACCCCGCCACCGGGTACAGCCCCGAGTACTTGGATGCGGCCACCGGGAACGGCGTGACCCTGCTCTCCAGCCCCTCCGCCTCGACGGTCACCGTGCCGGACTCGGCGGCCTCCTCGGCGTCCTCGCGCTCGACCGGGTCTAGTCCGCCGGCGGCCGGGCGGCCCTCGGGGTTGAGGGCGAAGGGGGACGGGGTCGCCGACGACAGCGGCACCAGATAGGGGCGGCAGCCCAGCGGGAAGGACAGATCGCCGGTGTGCACGTCGTACACCGGGTCGAAGCCGCGCCAGGACAGGAAGGCGAGATAGCGGCCGTCCCGGGTGAAGACGGGGTTCTCGTCCTCGAAGCGGCCGCCTGTGACGTCGAGGACGAGCCGGTCGGCGATCCGGGCGAGTCTGATCTGCCGCAGCGAGCGTCCGATGACCGGGTGGGACCACGCCAGCCAGGCCCCGTCGGGGGAGAAGGCGAGATCGCGCACGGGGCCGTTGCCGGAGTGGACCAGCTCGGCGACCTCGCCCCCGTCCTCGTCACCGGTGCTCACCAGCAGCAGCCGTCCGTCGTGCGCGGCGACGGCCAGCCGCTCCCCCTCCGGGTCGGCCACCAGCTCCAGCACCCGGCCCAGCTTCCCCGCGGCCAGGCGCCGGGGCGCGCGCTGACCGGTCGCGCGGGGCAGCGAGGCGATCTCGATGGCGTCGTCGCTCTCGGCGTCCGTCACATACGCCACCTGGTCGCCGGCGCCGAGCATCTCCGGCAGCCGGACCCGTACGCCCGGGGTGTCGGTGAGGGTGCGGGCGGGGCCGTCGCGGTGGGTGAGCCAGTACAGGCTGCCCCGTACGACGACGGCGCTGGCCCGGCCGGTCTCGTCGACGGAGAGGCCGTCCAGGTGCCGGGCGGCCGGCACCTGGTAGGGGCGCCGCCCGGCCCGCGGCCCGCTCAGCCGGACGTCGAGCCGGCGCGGGACGGCATCGGGGGACAGGTCCTCCACGAGCCACAGGTCGCCGGCGCACTGGTAGACGACCCGGGTGCCGTCGCTGGCGGCGTGCCGGGCGTAGAAGGCGTCGTGGTCGGTGTGGCGGCGCAGGTCGGAGCCGTCGTACGCGCACGAGTAGAGGTTGCCGACGCCCTCGTGGTCGGAGAGGAAGGCGATGCGGCCGCCGACGAACATGGGGGAGTGCAGATGGCCGTCGAGGTCCTCGAGCAGCCGGTGCCCGTGCAGCCAGAGCCTGCCCGTGGCGCCGCCCCGGTAGCGCTTCCAGGAGGCGGGTTCGTGCGGCGGGGTGCCGGTGAGCAGCAGTGACTTGCGCTCCCCGGCGATGTCGGCGACCTGGATGTCGGACACCGGGCCCCAGGGCAGCTTGCGGCCGGGGCTGCCGTCGCAGGCGAGCTTGTAGGCCCAGGTGAAGTAGGAGAAGGGCTCGCCGTGGGAGGCGACGGCGAGGATCTCGGCGTGGCCGTCCTCGCCGGGGGGTGCCCAGCCGCAGACCCGGGTGTCGGAGCTGCCCCAGTAGGTGAGGCGCCGCCCGGGCCCGCCGTCCACGGGGACGAGGTGGACCTCGGGGTCGAGACTGCGCCAGCTGGTGTACGCGATGTGCCGGCCGTCGGGGGAGAAGCGGGGGTGGCCGAGCTTGGTGCGGTCGACGGTGAGCCGCCAGGCGCGGCCCGTGCCGTCGAGCGGGGCGAGCCAGAGGTCGTCCTCGGCGACGAAGCACAGCAGGTCGTCCTGGAGGTGCGGCAGACGCAGATAGGTCACCTTTCCCATGCTTTTCCGGGCGCGGGAGCACAGCAACTTATGCGGAACCGACAACCGTGACCCAGGACACGAACGGAACCGTTTCGTTTCGCTAGTGGGGTGGTGTACCTTCGTCGTGTACGAAACCGTGTCGTTCTCTTTGGCGCGGTGGGCGCCGAAGTGGAAGGGTGTGAGGCATGAGCGAAGTAGCGACGGCACGTCGCAGCCGGATCACCCCCGAGCGCGAGGCCGAGCTGTACCGGGCCGTGCTCGATCTGCTCCGCGAGGTCGGCTACGACGCCGTCACGATGGACGCCGTGGCCGCCCGCACCCGGTCCAGCAAGGCCACCCTCTACCGCCAGTGGGGCGGCAAGGCCGAGCTGGTGGTGAAGGCGATGCGCAGCCAGAAGCCAGGCAGCATCGCGGGCATCGACACCGGATCCCTGCGGGGCGACCTGCGCGCCATCATCGGCCGCGGGGACGACTGCGTCATGGAGCAGAACGTCGCCCTGATGCGGGCCCTGTCCATGGCGGCGCACCAGAACGACGATCTCCGCCAGGCGTTCAAGGAACTCCTGGTCGAACCGGAGATGAACGAGTTCAACCGGATCATCCGGCGCGCGGTCGACCGGGGCGAGATCAGCCCCGGCAACCCGGCGCTGGACTACCTGGTGCACATGCTCGTCGGCGCGTTCGCCACGCGGGCGCTGATCGACGATCTGCCGCCCACGCGGGAGTTCCTCCTCTCGTACATCGACGCCGTGGTCCTCCCCGCCCTCGGCGTACCCACCGGCTGACCGCCACCCGGGTCGGCCACCGCAAGTCAGCCACCACCTGACGTCACCGCTCACGTCGTCGGGCTGATCACCCCTGCCCAGAAGCAACCACGACCTGACCGGGAGAACGCCCTCGTGGCCACTTTCCTCTATCGACTCGGCCGTTTCGCCTTCCGGCGACGCCATGTCGTCGCCCTCTTCTGGGTGGCGTTGCTGGCACTCGTGGGGGTCGGCGCGGCCGGCGCCCCCGCGGCCGGCAACTCCTCCTTCTCCATCCCCGGCACCGAGGCCCAGAAGGCCTTCGACCTGCTGGAGGATCGTTTCTCCGGCTCCAGTGCCGACGGGGCGACCGCTCGCGTCGTCTTCAAGGCACCCGCCGGCGAGAAGATGACCGACGCCGAGCACAAGGCGACCGTCGGCGAGACCGTCGACGAACTCTCCGGCGGCTCCGAGGTCGCCGGCGTCACCGACCCGTACGAGGGCGGCGGCGTCAGCGAGGACGGCACCATCGCCTACGCCTCGGTGACCTACGACGTCTCCGGCATGGAACTCGAGGAGTCCACCCGCGAGGCCCTGGAAGCCGCCGCCGAGGACGCCCGCGAGGCCGGCCTGACCGTCGAGATCGGCGGCGACGCCCTCCAGGCCGTCCCGGAGACCGGCTCCGCGGAGATCATCGGCATCGCCGTCGCCGCGGTCGTCCTCGTCATCACCCTCGGCTCGCTGCTCGCCGCCGGGCTGCCGCTGCTCACCGCGCTCGTCGGTGTCGGCATCGGCGTCTCGAGCATCACCGCGCTGGCCAGCACCCTCGACCTGGGCTCCACCACCTCCATCCTGGCCTCGATGATCGGCCTGGCCGTCGGCATCGACTACGCGCTGTTCGTCGTCTCCCGCTACCGGTCCGAACTGGCCGAGGGCCGCACCCGCGAGGAGGCGGCCGGCCGGGCCGTCGGCACGGCGGGCTCCGCCGTGGTCTTCGCCGGTCTGACCGTCGTGATCGCCCTGGTGGGCCTGTCGGTCGTCAACATCCCGATGCTGACCAAGATGGGCATCGCCGCCGCCGGCACCGTCGCCCTCGCGGTCCTGATCGCCCTCACCCTGATCCCCGCCCTGCTCGGCTACGCCGGCCGCCGGGTCCGCCCCGCCGGCGAGAAGATCAGGCTGCTCGGCGGAGGCCGTGCCGCGAAGCGGCCGCAGCGCCCCAACATGGGCACCCGCTGGGCGAGCTTCGTCGTACGCCGTCCACTGGCCGTGCTGCTGCTCGGCGTGATCGGCCTCGGTGCCGCGGCCGTCCCGGCCGGCTCGCTCGAACTGGGCCTGCCCGACGACGGCTCGCAGCCGACGTCCACCACCCAGCGCCGCGCCTACGACCTGCTCTCCGAGGGCTTCGGCCCCGGCTTCAACGGCCCGCTGGTCGTCGTGGTCGACGCCAAGGACGCCGGTGACCCGGACGCGGTCTTCGACGGGGTCGGCGAGGACATCAAGGACCTCGACAACGTCGTGAACGTCGCCCCCGCGCAGCCCAACAAGGCCGGCGACACGGCGACGATCACCGTGATCCCCGACTCCAAGCCCTCCTCGGTGACCACCGAGGACCTGGTCCACGACATCCGCGACGCCGCCGGCTCCGACTTCGTCACCGACGGCGAGGCCGACGTCCTGGTCACCGGCGCCACGGCGATGAACATCGACGTCTCGCAGAAGCTCAACGACGCCCTGATCCCGTACCTGGTGCTGGTGGTCGGCCTGGCCTTCCTGCTGCTGATCGTCGTGTTCCGCTCGATCCTGGTCCCGCTGAAGGCGGCCCTCGGCTTCCTGCTCTCCGTGCTGGCGGCCCTCGGCGCGGTCGTCGCGGTCTACCAGTGGGGCTGGCTGTCCGGACTGATGGGCGTGGAGGAGACCGGCCCGATCATGTCGATGATGCCGATCTTCATGGTCGGCGTGGTCTTCGGACTGGCCATGGACTACGAGGTGTTCCTCGTGACCCGGATCCGGGAGGCCCACGTCCACGGCGAGCAGCCGGGCCAGGCGATCGTGACCGGCTTCAAGTACAGCGCCCGGGTGGTCACCGCCGCGGCGGTGATCATGATCGCGGTCTTCTCCGGCTTCATGGGCTCCAGCGACTCGATGGTCAAGATGATCGGCTTCGGACTCGCGATCGCCGTCCTGTTCGACGCGTTCGTCGTCCGCATGGCGATCGTCCCCGCGGTGCTGGCGCTGCTCGGCACCAGGGCCTGGTGGCTGCCGAATTGGCTGGACCGCGCCCTGCCCAACGTGGACGTCGAGGGCGAGGGGCTGGCCGCGCACGACGCGGGCAAGGACGAGGACGACAGCCGGGAACTCGTGAAGGCCTGACGGCCCGCGACCTTCCGGACCGGCCGGTGAGGGCTCCGTGGGGACGGGACGCCCTCGCCGGCATCCCCGCAGCCCCGGCCGGCTTCCCGGCCGGGGCTGCGGACACCGGAACGCCCCGCCGGTCACAGCGCACCCGGAATTCATTCGTGGGCCACGTATCCGGCGGTTAGCCTGCCGGGCATGACGTCCACGGAGAATCGCGCCCATCCCCGTTTCACCGAGGCCCTGCGTGAGCTCGGGCTGGTCGATCTGTATCCCCGGATCCGCCGGTTCCCCGACGCGACCCGTACCGCCGCCGAGGCCGCCGCCGCGATCGGGTGCGAGCTCAGCCAGATCTGCAAGTCGCTGATCTTCGCGGCGGACGGCGTGCCCGTGCTGGTCCTGATGGACGGCGCGTCCCGCGTCGACGCCGAGCGGGTCCGCGAGGAGCTGGGCGCCGCCGAGGTCACCCGGGCCGAGGCCGGCGTCGTACGCGAGACCACCGGGTACGCCATCGGCGGCGTGCCCCCCTTCGGGCACCGTACGCGCACGCGCGTGCTCGCCGACCGGTCGCTGCTGGAGCACGACGTGGTGTGGGCGGCCGCGGGCACTCCGCACGCCGTGTTCCCCATGGCGCCCAAGGACCTCGTCACCCACGCCGAAGCCACCGTCGTGGATGTGCGCGAGCGCGTTTCGTGACCCCGCTGGTCGCAGCGGCCGTGCTGGTCGCCGCGGTCACCCACGCCGGCTGGAACGCCATCGCGCACCGCATCACCGACAAGCTCGTCGGATTCGCCCTGATCTCCGGCGGCGGACTGCTGATCGGACTGGCCGCGATGCCGTTCGTGCCGGTCCCGGCGGCCGGCGCCTGGCCGTATCTGCTGAGCTCGGCGGCGATCCACATGGCGTACTACGCGCTGCTGATGAAGTCCTTCCGGCTGGGCGACTTCGGGCAGGCGTACCCCATCGCCCGGGGCAGCGCGCCGCTGGTCGTCACCGTGCTGGCCGCCGTCTTCGCGCACGAGGTGCCCGACGGCTGGGCCGCCGCCGGGATCGTCCTGTCCTGCGCCGGCCTGACCGGCGTCGCCCTGTGGGGCCTGCGCGGGCACCGGCCCGACTGGGCGGCGATCGGGGCGGCGCTGGCGACCGGCCTGACCATCGCCGTGTACACGGTCGTCGACGGCCTCGGCGTACGCGCCTCCGGCTCCTCGTTCGGGTACATCGCGTGGCTGATGGCCGTCCAGGGCACGGTCATCCCGCTCTACGCCTCGTGCCGCTGGGGCCGGGAGACGGGCGCCCGGCTGCGCCATCACGCCCGGCTCGGCCTGCTGGGCGCCGCGCTGTCCGTCGCCGCGTACGCCCTCGTGCTGTGGGCCCAGACCCGCGCGGCGCTCGCCCCCGTCGCGGCTTTGCGGGAGTCGTCGATCATCGTGGGCGCCGCCATCGGCGCCCTGTTCTTCAAGGAGCGGTTCGGCGCCCCGCGCATCGCGGCGGCCGGGCTGCTGGTCGTCGGCATAGGGCTGATGCTCCGGGCGGGATGACCGGCGGGATGCCCGGCGGCACGCACCGCACGGCCGGGTGCAGCGCACCGGTGCGAGGAGCACCCTGGAACTAGATATTCCGGAGGTGAACGTCATGATGCACACCGCAGTGGGATGGCACGTGGAGCTGGAGTTCACGGAGGACGACCAGCACACCCGTGCGGTCGCGATGGTGCGGCTGCCCGACGGGACCGAGGTAAGGGCGAACGGGCACGCCACGCGGCACTACACGGACGCGAATCAGCCGCGGGTCGGTGAGGAGATCGCCGGCGCGCGGGCCCTGAACGAGCTCGCCATGCAGATGCTGACCAAGGCGCACCGCGAGATCGACGAGGCGTCGGGGCGGACCTCGCACCCGATCCACGTCTGATCAGGCGTCCAGGGACCGCCGTACCGCCCGTATCAGCGCCTGGGCCCGGGGGTCCGCGGTCACCGTCCTGCGGAAGCCGTTGGTGACGTACCCGAAGGCGACGCCCGACTCCGGGTCGGCGAAGCCGAGGGAGCCGCCGCGGCCGGGGTGGCCGAAGGAGCCCGGGGCCAGGAAGGGGGAGGCGCTGCCGTGCAGCATGTAGCCGAGCCCGAAGCGGGTGCCGACGACCAGCACCCGGTCCGGGCCCGCCGACTCCTGCGCGCGGGCGCGTTCGACCGTGGCGCTCTCGAAGAGACGGACGCCGTCGACCGGGCCGATCAGTGACGCGTAGAAGCGGGCCAGTCCGTCCGCCGTCGCGATGCCGTTGGCGGCGGGCAGGGCCGCCGCGCGGAACGCCGGGTCGTTCTGGTCCGGGAAGGGGGTGATCGCGGCGAAGGCGCGGCGGGTGAGGGAGTCCGGGTCGGCGTAGGCCTCGGTGACCGAGCGCTTGGGGCGGGCGCGCAGCGCTCCCGACGGCTCGGGCCCCTCGATCCGGCCGACCGTGCCGACGCGGTGGGCCTGCGCGTCCGGCAGCCCCACCCACAGGCCGAGCCCCAGCGGACCGGCGATCTCCGCGGCGATCCACTCACCGGAGCCCCGGCCCGTGAGGCGCCGCACCAGTTCGTCGGCCAGCCAGCCGTAGGTCAGCGCGTGGTAGCCGTGGTCCGTGCCCGGCTCCCACACGGGGACCTGGGCGGCCACCGCCTCGGCGGCCCGCAAGGGGTCGGCCGCCTCCGCGGGGGTCAGCGGCCGGTCCAGGACCGGCAGTCCGGCGCGGTGGTTCAGCACGTGCCGGACCAGCAGCCGCTCCTTGCCGTGCGCCTTGAACTCCGGCCAGTACTGTCCGACCGGCGCGTCCAGGTCCAGCTCACCGCGCTGGTGCAGCAGCAGGAGTACGGCGGCGGCGACACCCTTGGTCGCCGAGCGCACGACCTGGGCGGTGTCCCGCGTCCACGGTTCGGTGCCGTCGACGTCCTTCACCCCGGCCCACAGGTCGGCGACCCTGCACCCGTCCCGGTACACGGCGACGGCCGCGCCCCGGTCCCCCAGCGTCTCGAAGTTCCGGGCGAACGCCTCCCGGACCGGCTCGAAGCCCTCGGCCACTGTGCCGTGCACGTCGACGTCCACGTCCTGTCGGTCCTTCCCGCTCGTTTTGCCCCACTCGCCTGTGACATGGGGTGCAACAGTGCCGGTGCGCCTGCGATTCCGGGGTGCGTCCGGCCGGTCACGATTGTTACGCAGGGCCGGTGTTACGCAGGGCCGGGTGCGGCCGGTACCGAGCGCGGATCGAAGCCGTACGGCAGCTCCAGCCGGTGCGCGCGCATCAGCGCGTCGTCGGCGAGGAGGTCCCGCGTGGCCCCGTCCGCCGCGATCACGCCGTCGCTGAGGATCAGTGAGCGCGGGCACAGCTCGAGGGCGTACGGCAGATCATGGGTGACCATCAGCACGGTGACGTCCAGGGAGCGCAGGATGTCGGCGAGTTCGCGCCGGGAGGCCGGGTCCAGGTTGGAGGACGGCTCGTCGAGCACCAGGATCTCCGGCTCCATCGCGAGCACGGTCGCCACGGCCACCCGGCGCCGCTGGCCGAAGGAGAGGTGGTGCGGCGGCCGGTCCTTGAACTCCGCCATGCCGACCAGGCCCAGCGCCCGGTCCACCCGCTCCTCCAGTTCGGGCCCCCTGAGCCCGGCCGCCGCCGGCCCGAACGCCACGTCCTCGCGCACGGTCGGCATGAAGAGCTGGTCGTCCGGGTCCTGGAAGACGATGCCGACCCGGCGCCGCACCTCGGCCATGTGCCGCGGGCCGACCTCGAGCCCGGCCACGGTGACCGTGCCGGTGCCGCCGGTCAGGATGCCGTTGAGGTGCAGCACGAGGGTGGTCTTGCCGGCGCCGTTCGGCCCGAGCAGCGCGACCCGCTCGCCGCGCGCGATGGAGAAGTCCACGCCGAACAGGGCCTGGTGTCCGTCGGGGTAGGCGAAGGCGAGGCCGGAGACCTCCAGGGAAGCGGTACTCACAGGGTCCATCCCAGCAGACTCACAGGGTCCATCCCAGCAGGCAGACGACGAGGGCGGCCGAAGGGAGGGCGAGGGCGTACGACCACTGCGCACGAGACGCGGTCACCTCGTCGATCACCGGCATGGAACCGGCGTAACCGCGGCTCACCATGGCCAGGTGCACCCGCTCGCCGCGTTCGTAGGAGCGGATGAACAGCGCGCCCGCCGACTTGGCGAGCACGCCCCAGTGCCGTATCCCGCGCGCCTCGAAGCCGCGGGACTCGCGGGCGATCCGCATCCGGCGCATCTCGTCGGTGATGACGTCGCCGTAGCGGACCATGAAGGAGGCGATCTGCACCAGCAGCGGCGGCAGCTTCAACCGCTGGAGGCCCAGAAGCAGTTCGCGCAGTTCGGTGGTGGCGGCCAGGAGCACCGAGGCGGCGACGCCCAGGGTGCCCTTGGCCAGGACGTTCCACGCGCCCCACAGTCCACCGACGCTCAGCGACATCCCGAGGACGTCGACGCGCTCGCCCTCCGCCACGAACGGCAGCAGCACGGCGAAGGCGACGAACGGGACCTCGATCAGCAGCCGTTTGAGCAGGAAGCCGGCCGGGACCCGGGCGGTGCGGGCGACGGCGGCGAGCAGCCCGGCGTACAGCGCGAACGCCCACATCGCCTCGCGCGGGGTGGACACCACCACGACGACGAAGGCGAAGACCGCGGCGAGTTTGGTGTGCGGCGGCAGGGCGTGCACGGGGGAGTGCCCGTGCCGGTAGAGCTTGTGCTCGGGACCCGCTCCCACGTCAGACGCTCGCGCGGCTGGGGTCGGCGGCCTCGGCCTCCTCGCCGGTGCGCCGCCTGCGGACCGCCCAGAACACTCCGCTGCCCGCGACGACCGTCACGCCGACGCCGATCACGCCCGCGAGGCCGCCGGAGAGGCGGTCGTCGTCGACGTCCTCGACGCCGTAGTCGGCCAGCGGGGAGCCGGCCAGGCCGTGCTCCTCGGCCTTCTCGTCGATGCCGTGGTCGGTGGCGACCTTCTCCAGGCCGTCGGGGTCGGCGGAGGCGTAGAAGCTGACGAAGCCGGCGAGGACCAGGGAGGTGACCAGGCCGGTGATCCAGAGCGTGCGCCGGGAGCGGGCGGCGACCGGGGCGGGGGCCGCCCCCGGGGCGTCCGGGGTGCCCGGCTCGGGGGCCCGGGGGGCGTCGACCAGTTCGCCGTTCACGCGCAGCTTGAGTTTCTGCTGGAGCCCGCGCGCCCCGTGCACCAGGTCCGGCCGCACGGCGACCACCGCGCCGACGGTCATCGCGGTGATCACGGCCTCGCCGAGGCCGATGAGGAGGTGCACGCCCACCATGGCGGTGGCGACCTTGCCGAGCGAGACGTCGGTGGTGCCGCCGACGGCGTAGAGCAGCGTGAAGACGACCGCGGAGGCCGGGACGGAGAGCAGCGCGGCGACGAAGGACGCGGCGGTCAGCGTGCGGCGGCCGCGGGGGAGCAGCTTCACCAGGCCGCGGAAGAGCGCGTAGGCGACGACCGTGGTGGTGATCGCCATGGTGGTGATGTTCACGCCGAGCGCGGTCAGTCCGCCGTCGGCGAAGAGGACGGCCTGCATCAGCAGGACGACGGAGACGCACAGGACACCGGTGTAGGGGCCGACGAGTATCGCGGCGAGGGCGCCGCCGAGCAGATGGCCGCTGGTCCCCGCGCCGACGGGGAAGTTCAGCATCTGCACGGCGAAGATGAACGCCGCGACGAGTCCGGCCAGCGGCGCCGTCCGCTCGTCGAGTTCGCGTCGCGCGCCGCGCAGGCTCACGGCGATCGCGCCGGCGGCGACGACTCCGGCCGCGGCGGAGACAGGGGCGTTGATGAATCCGTCAGGTGCGTGCACGGACTCGATGATGCGGCCTGTTGCAAAGCATTCGCAAGAGCGAGTGGCTCGTTTTACCTGGACCACACCTCATGTGTGATATTCGCCGCTCGGAAGCACGGATTCCGGATTGGGTGCACGATGGGACGCGGGGTGGGTATACGGCCTTACACGGCTTATACGCCATTCACGGCGATGGATCGCAGCGTAAGGGGCGCACCGATGTCCGTAGTCGAGCAGTACGCGCGAGCCCACATAGTCACCGACGTCCTGGAGGACGACCGCGGCGCGGTACCCGTGGTGCTGCGGTACGACCCCGAGGCAGACCCGCGATGCGTCCACATGGCCCTTCCGGGCGTTGCGCCCCGCGAATGGGCCGTCGCCCGGGAACTGCTGGAACAGGGTCTGCTCGCCCCCGCGGGCCGGGGCGAGATACGGGTGTGGCCGTGCGGCCGCGTCCAGACCGTCATCGAATTCCACACCGCGCAGGGCGTGTCGGTGGTCCAGCTCGAGACGAAGACCCTGGCCAGGTTCCTGCGGCGCACCTACGCGGCCACCGCGGAACCCGTCCCGCACTGACACCCTCGTTCGAGGCGTCGAGGCGTCGAGGCGTCGAGGCGTCGAGGCGTCGAGGCGTCGAGGTGTCGAGGCGTTCGAGTCGTTCGAGGCGGGTGCTAGCCGCCGGCGTTCAGCAGCGCCGCCACGATGGGGCCGGCCGTCGAGCCGCCGTGCCCGGCCGCCTGCACCACACCGGCGGCGGCCAGGTCGCCGCGGTAGGCGGTGAACCAGCCGTTGGGCTTCTTCTGCCCGTCGACCTCGGCCGACCCGGTCTTCGCGCCCCGCTCACCGCTCACCGAGGCCATCGCCTCCCCCGCCGTGCCGTAGGAGGCGGTGTACGACATCAGCTCCCGCAGCTGTGCGAGCGTGCCCGCGGACATCGTGCGCGAGGCCGTCGCCAGCTCGCGCCCGTCGACCTCCGGCGAGACCAGGTACGGCTGGTGGAAGACGCCCGCCTTGACCGTCGCCGACACCGACGCCATGTTCAGCGGGTTCATCCGCACCCCGCCCTGCCCGATCAGGGAGGCACCCATCGGCGCGTCCGCCTGCACCGGCACCGATCCGTCGAACGTCGGCACGCCGACCTTCCAGTCGTTCCGCCCGAGCCCGAACACCTCCTGGGCCTGCTTGGTCAGGTCGTCGTTCTTCAGCTCCGGCGCCTGGCTGATGAAGGCCGTGTTGCAGGAGCGGGCGAAGCTCGCCTTGAACGTGCCGTCCTTGATCTCGAACTTGTCGTCGTTCTGGAACTTCCAGCCGCCGTAGCTGAAGTACTTCGGGCACGGGTGCTTCTCGTCCATCGAGGCGAGCCCCTTCTCGATCAGCATCGAGGCGGTGATCACCTTCATCGTGGAGCCCGGGGCCAGCGAACCCTGGAACCCGACGTTGAAACCGTGCGAGGAGTTCGCCACCGCGAGTATCTCGCCCGTCGACGGCCGCAGCACCACCACCGACGCCTGCTTCTTCGCCGCCACCTGCTCCTCGGCCTCGGCCTGGAGTGACGGGTTCAGCGTGGTCCGCACCGTGCCGGGCGTGCCCTCGCTCAGCTCCAGCAGGGTCTTGTCGGACAGCTCCGCCGTCTTCGACTCCTCGCCGCGCACGATCCGCAGCTCGATGCCCGGCTCGCCGCCCGCCTTCTCGCCGTACTTCTCCCGCAGTCCGCCCAGCACCGTCCTGAGGGAGGGGTACTTCTTCGTGGTCAGCTCGCCGCCGTCCCGGTCGAGCGCCTTGACCGGCGGGGCGCCCGCCTCGCCGGTGACCAGCCTGTCGCCCTCCTTGAGCTCCGGGTGCACGACGGAGGGCTGCCAGTCGACCCGCGGCGCGCCGTCCCCGGTCCGGCGCACGACGGTCAGCGCGCTGTCGTACGTCAGCGGCTTGCCGGCCTCCTCGTACGCCACCGTGCCCTTGACGGAGAAGGGGACGTCGGCACCGGCGGGGGCGGCCGGGGTGAGGGCGAGGTTCTTGATCCGGGCGTCTTTGGCGTAGGCCTTGAGCAGGGCGGCCGCGGCCTCGGGGTCGTCGGTGGCGGCGGCGGCCTCCTCCACCTTGCCCGCGCCCCACGCGGTGAGGAACCGCTCGGCCGCGGTGGTGACCTCCTCGGCCGACAGCGGTCCCGTCTTCGCCGCCGCCGCCCGGGTGGAGGCCGAGCCGTCCTCGGCGGCGGCGCCGCCCCCGTACAGCGCGTAGGCGCCGAGTCCGGCACCGCCCACGACCACGGCGATCACCCCGCCGAGCACGGCGGGCCTGGTCTTCCGCCGCTCACCGGCGCGCGCTCTGTTCCCCACTGCTGTCCGTTCCTCCGCTGCCCGCCGGGCTCCCCGTGACCCGCGTGGCTCTCGTGGCACTTGTGGCCTTCCGGCGCGGGATGTGCGCCGCGCCGGCCACCACCCTAGAGCCCCGCCCGGCGCGCGAGGCGGTCAGCCTCCGGCTCGTAGCACGGCTGCGACAATCGGACCGGCCGCGTCGCCGCCGTGCCCGCCCTGCTGGGCCATCGCCGCTGCCGCGATGTCGTTGCGGAAGCCGGTGAACCAGCTGTCCGACGTCTCGTTGCCGTCGACCTCCGCCGACCCCGTCTTCGCGCCGATGTCACCGCCGAGGCCCGCCATGGCCTCCCGCGCGGTGCCCTGAGTGGCCGTCAGCCGCATCATCTGCTTCAGCTGCGCAGCGGTGCCCGACGGCAGCCCCTTGGCCTGCGCCAGCTGCCGGCCGTCGAGGTCCGGGGAGACCAGGTACGGCTGGCGGAAGGAGCCGGTGATGGCGGTGGCCGTCACCGAGGCCATGTTCAGCGGGTTCATCTGCACCTGGCCCTGGCCGATGGCGTTCGCCGCCTGGTCCGGGCCGTCGACGGCGGGGACACTGCCGTCGAAGGAGACGATGCCGGTCTTCCAGTCGTCCCGGCCGAGCCCGAACCGCTCCTGCGCCTCCTGGGTGAGGGACCGCGTGGTGAGCGGCTTCTCGTCGATGAGCTTGATGAAGGCCGTGTTGCAGGAGCGCAGGAAGCTGTTGGCGAGGGTGGCGCCCTCGTTCGGCTCCATGCCGGTGAGGTTCTTGAAGGTCTGGTTGCGCCATACGGCGTCGTCCGTACAGGGCGCCGGACCGTTCATCGACGTCACGCCGTTGTCGATGAGCATCGCGGCGGTGACGATCTTCATCGTGGAGCCGGGCGCGACCTTGCCCTGGAAGGCCGCGTTGAAGCCGTCCGCGCGGTGGTTGGCCACCGCCAGGACCTCGCCGGTGCTCGGCTTCACGGCCACCACCGACGACTCGGCGAACCCCTTCACCGCCTTCTCGGCCGCCGCCTGTACCCCGGCGCTCAGCGTGGTCCGCAGCCGGCCCGGCTCGCCCTCGGCGAGGGTCAGCAGCGGGGTGTCGGCGGCGGCCTCGCCCGAGGCGCCGTCCGCGTGGCGGACGACCAGCTCGACGCCGGGGGTGCCGCCCGCCTCGGCGCCGTACTTCTGGCGCAGGGTGTCCAGGATCGGGCCGAGGGAGGGGTACGTGTCCTTCGTCAGCACCGTGCCGTCGCGGTCCACCGCCTCGATGGGCGGCTGCGCCGACTCCTCGGTGACGAGCGTGTCGCCCTGCTTGAGGTCCGGGTGCACGACGGACGGCTTCCAGTCGACCAGCGCCCGTCCGGTGGTCTTCCCGCGGACGACGGTCAGTTCGCTCTTGTAGGTGAGCGGCTTCGACGTGCCGTCGTAGCTGACGGTCGCCTTCACGGTGAACGGGACGGTGGTGCCGGTGGCCGTGCCGGGGGTGATCCCGACGTCACCGATGTGCGCATCCTCGCCGTACCCGGACAGCAGCGCGCCGGCCTCCTGCGCGTTGTTCGTGTACGACGCCGCCTTGTCCGCCGCGCCCTTCTCCCAGGCCGCGAAGAACGCCTCGGTCGTCTCCTTGACCTCGTCCGCGTCGGGCGGCCCGGACTTCTTCTCCGCCGACGCGCCGCCCCCGCCGCTCACGGCCGACACGATGTTGTAGGCGCCGTATCCGGCTCCGCCCACCATCACCGCGAACACACCGCCGATGACGGCGGTCCTGACCCCCTTGCGCATCGGGCGATCTCCTCCCCAGTCGAGGCCCCACGTCTTCTGAACGTGTTCAGAAAGCCCGACGTGATGCACCCTATGCCGTGCGGGTGCCGACCGGTGCGGCCGTTTCCGTTTGTTGTCCGAACGGAGACCGTCCCCTCGCGAGTTGAGCGCTCCAAAAGCCCCGTGGGCGACCCGGGCCCGGCCGGAAGCACCGTCCGGCTACACCCACGTGTCCAGCCACATCCGGGAGCGCCAGTCGTCGATCGGGATCGGGGTGCCGGTGTGGAGGGGCCAGAAGTAGATGAAGTTCCAGGCGATCAGGAGGGTGAGGACGCCTGCTGCGGTGGCGCCGGCCACGCGGCGGGTGTCGGTGGAGCGGGGCGGGCCGACCAGGGCGCCCAGGAGCATCGCCACGGCCAGGCAGAGGAAGGGGAGGAAGACGATGGAGTAGAAGAAGAAGATCGTGCGTTCCTGGTAGAGGAACCAGGGGGCGTAGCCGGCCGCGATGCCGCAGGCGATGGCGCCCGCGCGCCAGTCACGGCGGAAGAGCCAGCGCCACAGGACGTAGAGCAGGGCGAAACAGCCCACCCACCACAGCAGGGGCGTGCCGATGGCCAGGACCTCCTGGGCGCACTTCTCGCCCGCGTCGGTCGGGCAGCCGTCCGCGCCGGGCGCCGGGGACTCGTAGAAGTACGACACCGGGCGGCCCGTGACGATCCAGCTCCACGGGTTGGACTCGTAGGGGTGCGGCGAGGACAGGCCGACGTGGAAGTCGTAGACCTGGTGCTCGTAGTGCCACAGGCTGCGCCACCAGTCCGGGAACAGCCACGACCAGTCGCTGTCGCGGCCGTCCCTGACCGCCCAGTCGCGGTAGTAGCCGCCGGTGCCGTCGGAGGGGGAGAGGATCCAGCCGATCCAGGAGGCGAAGTAGGTGACCACCGCCACCGGCACCGTGGACAGGAACGCCCACCCCAGGTCCCGCTTCAGCACCGCCGTCCGGGGTCGCAGCGCGCCCGCGACCCTGCGCATGCCGACGTCCCACAGCACCGCCATCACACAGAACGCCGCCATGATGTACAGCGCGTTCCACTTGGTGCCGATCGCCAGGCCCAGCATCAGGCCCGCCGCCAGCCGCCACGGCCGGAAGCCGATCCGGGTGTTCTCCGCGACGGACGCGTTCGGCCGGGGGAGACCGTCGGCGTCCACGGGCAGCGCGGCGGCCAGTTTCGCCCGCGCCCGGTCCCGGTCGATCAGCAGACAGCCGAACGCCGCGAGCACGAAGAACATCAGCACGCCGTCGAGCAGCGCGGTCCGGCTCATCACGAAGTGCAGCCCGTCCACCGCCATCAGCGCGCCCGCGAGACACCCCAGGAACGTGGACCGGAACAGCCGCCGCCCGATGCGGCACAGCATCAGCACCGACAGCGTGCCCAGCAGCGCCGTCATGAACCGCCAGCCGAACGGGTCGAAGCCGAAGAGCAACTCGCCCAGCCCGATGACGTACTTGCCGACCGGCGGATGCACCACGTACGCCGCGTCCGTGGGGATCGGGACGCTGCCGCCCGAGTCCAGGATCAGCTGGTTGGCCTCCTTGTCCCAGTTGACCTCGAACCCGCGGTGGACCAGCGCCCAGGCGTCCTTGGCGTAGTACGTCTCGTCGAATATCACCGCCTTGGGGCTGCCGAGGTTCCAGAACCGCAGCACCCCCGCCAGCAGCGCGACCAGCAGCGGCCCGCCCCACGCCGACCAGCGCGTGAGGCGCCGCGCGAGCCGCGGCGGCATGCCCAGCGTCGCCCACAGCCGGCCCGACGGCTCGGTGTACGGCGGGACCAGGCGGTCACGGACATCGTCTCTGGCGCCCGGCCCCCGGTAGCCGAAACGGCGCAGCCGCTGCTGCCACGTCTGCCGCTGCTCGAACGGCGACTGCTCCTGCCGGGTGTCCGTGGAGGACGCGGTACTGGTCACCGCGCCATCGTAGGGAACCGCGCTGTGTGAGTCCCGCGCATGGCCGGTATGCCCCGCCTCCGTCCGCTACTGGGAGGATGGGGGGCGTGACCGGAACCCTCGTACTCGCAGGCACCCCCATCGGCGACATCTCCGACGCCCCGCCCCGGCTCGCCGAGGAACTGGCCGGCGCCGACGTCGTCGCCGCCGAGGACACGCGCCGGCTGCGGCGGCTGACCCAGGCACTCGGCGTCACCCCCAAGGGGCGGGTCGTGTCGTACTTCGAGGGCAACGAGTCCGCCCGCACGCCCGAGCTGGTCGAGGAGCTGGCGGGCGGCGCCCGTGTGCTGCTGGTCACCGACGCCGGGATGCCGTCCGTGTCCGACCCCGGGTACCGGCTGGTCGCCGCGGCCGTCGAGCGGGACGTCAGGGTCACCGCGGTGCCCGGACCCTCCGCCGTGCTCACCGCGCTCGCCCTGTCGGGGCTGCCCGTGGACCGCTTCTGCTTCGAGGGGTTCCTGCCCCGCAAGGCCGGGGAACGGCGGTCCCGGCTGCGCGAGGCCGCCGGGGAGCGGCGCACCCTCGTCTACTTCGAGGCCCCGCACCGGCTCGACGACACCCTCGCCGCGATGGCCGAGGTCTTCGGGGCACAGCGGCGGGCCGCCGTCTGCCGGGAGCTCACCAAGACCTACGAGGAGGTCAGGCGCGGCCCGCTGGCCGAGCTGGCGGCGTGGGCGGCGCAGGGCGTGCGCGGGGAGATCACCGTGGTGGTCGAGGGGGCGCCGGAACAGGGGCCCGAGGAGGTCGACGCCGCGGAGCTGGTGCGCAGGGTGCGGGTGCGCGAGGAGGCGGGGGAGCGGCGCAAGGAGGCCATCGCCGCGGTCGCCGTGGAGGCGGGGCTGCCCAAGCGGCAGGTCTTCGACGCCGTGGTCGCCGCGAAGACGGCCGGTGACGCCGGGCTCCGGTAAAGGGTTTGGGGCAACTTGGCAATCCACGGCCAAATCGGCGCCCATTGTCGGTTACTCCTCGTGCGTTCACGGTCACCGAGGAGTCCACTGGAACGTGCGGGCGGGTTCGGGTCCGACGGATCCGGGTCCGTTGCGTCAGCTCATCGGTTTCGTCCAGTGGAGCGACGTCAGGAGCCGGCATGACGGAGATCAGCAGGCTGCGCGCGGGGGCCACCGCGGTGGTCGACGAGGCGTACGCGTTCGTCTGCATGCACTGCGGGCACGGCTGGGAACAGGCGTACGAGATAGAGCACCACACCGATGCCGACGGGCGCGCGTTCGTGGTGTACGTCGCGGACGGCCGGATCGTGCGGACCCGTACCCCCGTGCGGGTCACCCCTATCCTGAGAAGCGCTTCCTCCCGGCCGTAAACGGCCGGGGTTCCGCGCTAGATCAAGCTGAACCGGGCCACGTGCGCCGACTGCGGCTGTCATGCGGTGCGGATCCTGCGCCCGGGCCGGGTCGCCTCCGCCCGCGGGGGACAGGGGCCCGCCTCGCCGCTTCCGTAGGATCGGGGGCATGCCTGCGAACGCCCCCGGCAAGAACGCCGCACCGCCGCTGCCCGACCCCCTGCGGGTCCCGGTCGCGGACTCGCACACCCACCTCGACATGCAGTCCGGCACGGTGGAGGAGGCCCTCGCCAAGGCCGCGTCGGTGGGGGTGACGACGGTCGTGCAGGTCGGCTGCGACCTCAAGGGGTCCCGGTGGGCGGCGGACACTGCGGCGGCGTACGACGCGGTCCACGCGACGGTCGCGCTGCACCCCAACGAGGCGCCGCGGATCGTGCACGGCGACCCCGACGGCTGGTCCCGGCAGGGTGCCCGGGCGGCGGGCGGGGACGCCGCGCTGGACGAGGCCCTGGCCGAGATCGACCGGCTGGCCGCGCTGCCCCAGGTCAAGGGCGTCGGCGAGACGGGCCTGGATTACTTCCGCACCGGCGAGGAGGGCAAGGCGGCGCAGGAGCGGTCCTTCCGCGCCCACATAGAGATCGCCAAGCGGCACGGCAAGACCCTCGTGATCCACGACCGCGACGCCCACGCCGACGTCCTGCGCGTGCTCAAGGAGGAGGGCGCGCCTGAGCGCACCGTCTTCCACTGCTACTCGGGCGACGCCGGCATGGCGGAGATCTGCGCGGCCGCCGGCTACTACATGTCGTTCGCCGGCAACGTCACCTTCAAGAACGCGCAGAACCTGCGGGACGCGCTCGCCGTGGCCCCGCTGGAGCTGGTCCTCGTGGAGACCGACGCGCCCTTCCTGACCCCGGCGCCCCACCGCGGCCGCCCCAACGCCCCCTACCTGGTGCCGGTCACGGTGCGTGCCATGGCCGCCGTACGGGGCATCGACGAGGACGCCCTGGCCACGGCCCTCGGCGCCAACACCGCCCGCGCCTTCGGATACTGACGAGCGTCACGTGGTGCACGTTCCGTAGTCGTGTCGCTTGGGAGAGTGATCGGCGCTCGGCTAGGTTCTGGGAGCCCGATCGGGACCCCGCGGCCACCCTGGAGCGTGTCGGCGTGAGCACCACCCTGCGGTTCGAGACGTACGAGAAGACGTGCCCGTCCCATGACGTCTGCGGAGACCTGCACGAGCGGGAGACCGTTCCCGCCCTCCCGCGCCGCACGCCCGGCCCCGCACCGGCCCGGCGGCCCGCGCACCGGCGCCGCGGACGGTACGCCGAGCGGGCGGACGGCGTGCTCCGGCTGCTGCCGCGGGCGCTCGTCGTGGCGTTCCTCGCCGGCGGCACCAGCGCCTTCGTCGCCGAGGACAAGGCGGTCGAGCTGGACGTCGACGGCAGCACCCGCACCCTGCACACCTTCGCCGACGACGTCACCGAGCTGCTCGAGGAGGAAGGCGTACGCACCGGCCCGTACGACACCGTCACCCCCGCACCCGGCACGCCGATCGGCCACGACGACGGCGTCGAGGTGCGCCGTGCCCGCCCCGTGCTGCTGACCCTCGACGGCCGCCGGCGCGAGGTGTGGACCACCGCGCACACGGTGCGGGACATGCTCGGGGAGCTGGGGGTGCGCGTGACGGGCGCGTACGTGTCGGCCCCCCTCTCCCGGCGCATCCCGCGCGACGGGATCGCCCTGGACGTGCGCACCGAACGCGCGGTGACGGTCCTGGCGGACGGACGGGCCCGCACCGTCCGCACCGACGCGGCGACCGTGCGCGAGGCCGTCGCGCGGGCCGGGGTGACCCTGCGCGGCCGGGACACCACCTCCGTCGCCCCCGGCAGCTTCCCGCGCGACGGCCAGACCGTCACCGTGCTGCGGATCACCGACGGCCGGGAGGTGCGCGACGAGCTGATCCCGTTCGCCGAGGAGCGCGTCGAGGACCCTTCGCTGGCCCGGGGCGCGGAAGTCGTCGACCGGCCCGGGCAGCCGGGGCTGCGCCGCCTGACCTCCGCGCGGCGGACGATCAACGGGGTACGGCAGCGGCCGCGTCCGCTGCGCTCCGAGGTGGTGCGCGAGCCGCGCCCGCAGCGGGTGCGGGTCGGCACGGGGAGCGCCCCGGCGCCGGGCGTGGACGGGCTGAACTGGGAGGCGCTGGCGCGGTGCGAGTCCGGCGGCCGGCCCGACGCGGTGGACCCCTCGGGCACGTACGGCGGGCTGTACCAGTTCGACACCCCGACCTGGCGGAGCCTCGGCGGCAGCGGACGCCCCCAGGACGCGCCGGCGGCGGAACAGACGTACCGCGCGAAGACGCTGTACGTCCGCAGCGGCGCGGCCGCGTGGCCGCACTGCGGGGACAGCCTGCGGGGGTGACCTGGGCGGCCGGTGCGGCCCCGTACCCTTGTCCCGTGACCAGCCCCACCCCCGACGCCCTCCTGGGCCCCGCCGACATCCGTGAACTGGCGGCCGCTCTCGGCGTACGGCCCACCAAGCAGCGCGGCCAGAACTTCGTCATCGACGCCAACACCGTCCGCCGTATCGTCCGCACCGCCGAGGTGCGCCCCGACGACGTGGTCGTCGAGGTCGGCCCGGGGCTCGGCTCGCTCACCCTGGCGCTGCTGGAGGCCGCCGACCGGGTCACCGCCGTCGAGATCGACGACGTCCTCGCCGCCGCGCTGCCCGCGACCGTCGCCGCCCGGATGCCCTCCCGCGCCGACCGGTTCGCGCTGGTCCACTCCGACGCGATGCACGTCACCGAGCTGCCGGGCCCCGCACCGACCGCGCTCGTCGCGAACCTGCCCTACAACGTGGCCGTCCCGGTGCTGCTGCACATGCTCGAAACCTTCCCGAGCATCGAACGCACCCTCGTCATGGTCCAGTCCGAGGTCGCCGACCGGCTGGCCGCCGCGCCCGGCTCGAAGGTGTACGGCGTGCCCTCGGTCAAGGCCAACTGGTACGCACAGGTCAAGCGGGCGGGTGCCATCGGGCGCAACGTCTTCTGGCCCGCCCCGAACGTCGACAGCGGTCTGGTCTCGCTGGTGCGCCGCGCGGAGCCGCTGAAGACCGGCGCGTCGCGGCGCGAGGTGTTCGCCGTGGTGGACGCGGCCTTCGCCCAGCGCCGCAAGACCCTGCGGGCCGCCCTCGCCGGGTGGGCGGGCTCCGCGGCGGCGGCCGAGGCGGCGCTGGTCGCGGCCGGGGTGTCGCCGCGGGCGCGGGGCGAGTCGCTGACCGTCGAGGAGTTCGCGCGCATCGCCGAGCACGCCCCGCACGCCGAGCACGAGGAGCAGGGTCAGCAGTGAGCGTCACCGTCCGCGTCCCCGCCAAGGTCAACGTCCAGCTCGCGGTCGGCGCCGCCCGCCCCGACGGCTACCACGACCTGGCCAACGTCTTCCTGGCCGTCGGTCTCCACGACGAGGTCACCGCGACGCCCTCGCCCGGCGGCCCGCGCGTCACCTGCGAGGGCGCCGACGCCGCCCAGGTCCCGCTCGACCGCACCAACCTCGCCGCCCGCGCGGCCGAGACGCTCGCCGCGCGGTACGGCCGTACACCGGACGTGCATCTGCACATCGCCAAGGACATCCCGGTCGCCGGCGGCATGGCGGGCGGCAGCGCGGACGGCGCGGGCGCCCTGCTGGCCTGCGACACGCTCTGGGGCACGGGCGCCTCCCGAGAGGAACTCCTCGACATCTGCGCCGAGTTGGGCAGCGACGTGCCGTTCAGCCTGGTCGGCGGCGCGGCTCTCGGCACCGGGCGGGGCGAACGGCTGCGCGTCCTCGACGTCGGCGGCACCTTCCACTGGGTGTTCGCCATGGCCGGCCGGGGACTGTCCACGCCCGCCGTCTTCCGTGAGTTCGACCGGCTCGGCGAGGGCACCGACATCCCCGAGCCCGTCGCCTCCCGGCCGCTGCTCGACGCCCTCGCCAAGGGCGACGCCGACGCGCTCGCCGCCGAGGTCTCCAACGACCTGCAGCCCGCCGCGCTTTCGCTCTTCCCGGAACTCGCCGGCACCCTTGCCGCGGGCCGCGCCGCCGGTGCGCTCACCGCGCTGGTCTCCGGCTCGGGCCCGACGACGGCGTTCCTCGCCCGCGACGCCGGGTCCGCCGCGAAGGTGGCCGAGGCCCTGCGGACCTCCGGCACGTGCCGCGCGGTGCGCACGGCGTCCGGCCCGGTGCCCGGTGCCACGGTGGTACGGAACACCGGAGCGTGACTCCGTACTTACAAGTAGGGATTCTTCGCCCGATCTCCACATGGATGTACTGCGATTGCAGTACACGTGGGGCGGGTGGGGCCGTTAGTGTCGCTTGAGGTTTCAATTTTCGGGCCCTGTCGTGCCCGTGCGCGGTTTTTCACCGTCAAGTGCACTATGGAAGGGGACACTTCCGTGTCCGAATCCCCCACATCCGACCAGCCGTCCCACCGCAGGAAGCGCTCCCTGACGCGCCGCGGCGTGATAGCCGCGGGCGGCGCCGTGGCCGCCGGAGCGGCCCTCACCCCCGTGGTGTTCGCGACCACCGACTCCGGCGAGGGCGACAACTCCGCGTCCGGCTCCGGCGATTCCGGTACGACGCCGGAGAAGTTCCCCGCCACCCGGACCGAGGCCGCCACCGGCACCGGCGCGGCCACCACCGCCTTCGCCGCCTCCTACGTCGGGGTGCGCTGGTCCGGCGCCGGGACGGGCGCCGCCATCAAGCTCGCCGACGGCAGCTGGCAGAAGCTGACGAGCGGCTGCGCCGCGGTCGAGAACGGCGGCACGGCCCTGGTCGCGGCCGGCAACGCCACCGCGTACGAGGTGAAGGCCCCGAGCGACATCGACGGCGTGCGCTGCCTCGCCATCGACACCACCGACGGCCCGAACCGCACCGTCCGCGTGCCGCGCGAGCCCACGCGCGTGCGCGGCGTGCGCTACCTCTCCCGCGCCGCCTGGGGCGCCGACGAGTCCAAGCGCTTCAAGCCGGACGGCACGGTCAACTCGCCCGAGCAGTACTACCCGCTGCAGATCATCACCGTCCACCACACCGCGACGCCCAACGACGACCCCGACCCGGCCGCGACGGTCCGCGCGATCTACGAGTACCACGCGATCACCAACGACTGGGGCGACATCGGCTACCACTTCCTCATCGACGAGGACGGCAACGTCTACGAGGGCCGCTACTCCGGCGACGACGGCATCCCCGCCTTCAACAAGGACGGCGACCTCGTCACCGGCTTCCACTCCGTGGGCTTCAACTCCGGCGCCCTGGGCATCGCCCTGATCGGCAGCCTCGACCAGCAGGGCCCCACGGACGCGGCCAAGGCCTCCCTGATCCGCCTGATCAAGGTGATCAGCCGGTTCAAGGGCCTGGACCCGCAGGCGAAGGTCACGTACACCAACCCGGTCAACGGCACCCAGAAGGACACCGACACCATCGGCGGCCACCGCGACTACCTCGAGACCGAGTGCCCCGGCCAGGTGATGTACGACCTGCTCGGCGAGGTCCGCGCGGCGGCGGCCCGCCGCTGACGGCGCGCGCACGCCGACGAGACCGGGCGCACGCGGCGCTCGCGCCGGGCACGGCCGCGCCCCGGGGACACGGGGGGTCCTCGGGGCGCGGCCGTGCCCGGCCATCCCGCGTTTCGGGGCGGTCGGCGGGCGCGACTACCCTGGAGGGTCGATCGTTCCCCCGGGCAGGAGAGAAATGGCCGTCAACCTGGTCAATGTCGAGAACGTCAGCAAGGTGTACGGCACCCGTGCCCTGCTCGACGGCGTGTCGCTCGGAGTCTCCGAGGGCGACCGCATCGGCGTCGTCGGGCGCAACGGCGACGGCAAGACGACCCTGATCCGGATGCTGGCCAAGCTGGAGGAGGCCGACACCGGCCGGGTCACGCACTCCGGCGGACTGCGCCTCGGGGTGCTCACCCAGCACGACTCGCTCGACCCCGGGGCCACCGTCCGGCACGAGGTCATCGGCGACATGGCCGACCACGAGTGGGCCGGCAACGCCAAGGTCAGGGACGTCCTGACCGGGTTGTTCGGCGGACTGGACCTGCCCGGGTTCCCCAAGGGCCTCGACACCGTCATCGGACCGCTCTCCGGCGGCGAGCGGCGGCGCATCGCGCTCGCCAAACTGCTCATCGAGGAGCAGGACCTGATCGTCCTCGACGAGCCCACCAACCACCTCGACGTCGAGGGCATCGCCTGGCTCGCCCGCCATCTGCGGGCCCGCCGGTCCGCGCTCGTCTGCGTCACCCACGACCGCTGGTTCCTCGACCAGGTCTGCACCCGCATGTGGGACGTGCAGCGCGGCGACGTGTACGAGTACGAGGGCGGCTACTCCGACTACGTCTTCGCCCGCGCGGAGCGTGAGCGCATCGCCGCCACCGAGGAGGCCAAGCGGCAGAACCTCGTCCGCAAGGAACTGGCCTGGCTGCGGCGCGGGGCGCCCGCGCGCACGTCCAAGCCGCGGTTCCGCGTCGAGGCGGCCAACGAGCTCATCAAGGACGTACCGCCGCCGCGCGACAGCAGCGAGCTGATGAAGTTCGCCTCCTCACGGCTCGGCAAGACGGTGTTCGACCTGGAGGACGTCACCGTCCAGGCCGGGCCCAAGGTGCTGCTCAAGCACGTCACCTGGCAGCTCGGACCCGGCGACCGCATCGGCCTGGTCGGCGTCAACGGCGCGGGCAAGACGTCGCTGCTGCGGGCGCTGACGGAGGCGGCCCGCAGCGGGGGCGAGGTGCAGCCCGCCGGAGGCGGCATCCGGGTGGGCAAGACGGTCAGACTGGCCTATCTCTCCCAGGAGGTCGACGAGCTCGACGCCAGTTGGCGGGTGCTGGAGGCGGTGCAGGCCGTGCGCGAGCGGGTCGACCTCGGCAAGGGGCGCGAGATGACCGCCGGGCAGCTGTGCGAGACGTTCGGCTTCGGCAAGGAGAAGCAGTGGACGCCGGTCGGGGACCTGTCCGGCGGTGAGCGGCGGCGGCTCCAGCTGCTGCGCCTGCTGATGGACGAGCCCAACGTCCTCTTCCTCGACGAGCCCACCAACGACCTCGACATCGAGACCCTCACGCAGCTCGAGGACGTCCTCGACGGCTGGCCCGGCTCGATGATCGTCATCTCCCACGACCGGTTCTTCGTCGAGCGCACCACCGACCGGGTGTTCGCGCTCCTCGGCGACGGCGCCCTGCGGATGCTGCCGCGCGGCATCGACGAATACCTGGAGCGCCGCAAGCGGATGGAGGAGGCCGCCGCGGCCGCCGCTCCCGCCCCCGCGCCCCGGAGCGAGACGCCGGAGAGGAGCGCAGCCGACCAGCGCGCCGCCAAGAAGGAACTGCAGCGGATCGAGCGCCGGCTGGACAAGATCGGCGAGAGGGAGACCGCGCTCCACGCCGCCATCGCCGAGCACGCCACCGACTTCGCGAAGGTCGCCGAACTCGACGCCGAACTGCGGGAGCTGTCCGGTCAGCGGGAGGAACTGGAGCTGCGCTGGCTGGAACTGGCCGAGGACGCCTGACCCGTCCGCCCCGCCCGCCGCGCCCCGCGTGCGGGGGGCGCGGGTGGCGTGAAGAGGGCGTGAAGGCGCGTAACGAGGGCATCACGGGCCGGTCCTCCCTTGGGAACAGGGGGCGGCGTGGCCCGTCGTGCTGTCGGTGCCGGGTGATAGAAAGGCCTGGCCATGTAAGACGTATCCATACGACTCTGGGTTCATCGCACCTCAGGGCGTGGCTAAAAATCAGTGAGTAAGGGGGAGACGCGCTGATGGCTCAGCCGCCCAATCAGCCGCCGCAGGGCGGTTTCGGAGCGCCGCAGGATCCGCCGCCGGGAGGTGGCTTCGGAGCGCCGCAGACACCGCCGCCGGGAGGTGGCTTCGGGGCGCCGCAGACACCGCCGCCGGGAGGTGGCTTCGGGGCGCCGCAGACACCGCCGCCCCCGCAGACGCCGCCGTCCGGTGCGCCGCAGCCCGGGTACGGCTATCCGCAGCAGCCCGCCCAGCAGCCGGGGCCCTACGCCTCCGGCCCCTACGGCCAGCCGCAGCAGCCGGGACCCTACGGGCAGCCCGGGTACGGATACCCGCAGCCGCAGGTCCCCGGAGCGCCCGGCACGCCGCCCGGCGGCTCCGGCCCGGGCAACTTCTTCAAGGGCAAGCCCGCCCTCGTCATCGGCGCCGCCGTGGCCGCGCTGCTGGTGATCGGCGGCACCGTGTGGGCCGTCACCGGTGACGACGGCAAGAAGGAGAAGAAGCCGGTCGCCAAGCAGACCGACGACCCCAAGCCGGAGAAGTCCGGCGACGTCCCGGTCAACCCCGGGGACGGCAGCGGCGACGGCGGCGACGACCCGGAGAACCTCAACGAGGGCCGCCAGGCGGGCGAGTCCAAGGTGCTCTGGTACAAGGAGGCGCCCGACGCCCCCGGCTCCGGCGCCGACGCCCCCGGCATGTGGATCACCGACAAGGCCGCGGTGAAGGCCGCCTACAAGGAGCTCTCCGCCTTCAACGTCGGCGACGGCGCCCCGGCGTGGGAGACCATCACCTTCCCGCAGAAGATCTGCGCGGTCACGACGGAGAAGACGGCCGACGACAAGGTCGTCATCGCCTACATGAGCGGCAGCAGCGACCGCGCCAAGTGCAACCAGCTCCAGCTCGTCGACCTCGCCACCGGCGAGAAGGGCTGGAAGGCGAAGGTCGCCGACGGCGAACTGTTCGACTCCGCGCTCTCCATCGAGATGTCCCTCACCGGCAACACGCTGATGGTGGGCCGCTCGCAGTCCGGCACGGCCTACGACGTGCGCACCGGCAAGGAGATGTACGACGCCAAGAAGTACGGCGACTCCCCCTGCTTCCCCGCCGCCTTCGCGGGCGGTGAGCGGCTGATCCAGGTCGCGTCCTGCGGCGCCGGCGGCGACAACGCGCACGACGAGATCAGGGAGCTCGACCCGAAGACCGGCAAGGCCAAGTGGACCTACGCCTACGAGAAGGGCTGGAGGATCGAGCGGACCTTCTCCGTCGACCCGCTCGTCGTCTACGCGACCAAGGAGGAGGACGGCGACAAGAAGTCCTGGAACATCGCCGCCTTCACCGGCGCGGGCAAGCTGCGCTCCCAGGTCGCGGTCGACGAGAGCTTCGACCCCGGCTGCGGCTGGGCCATCCTCGCCCGCGACCTCCAGGGCTGCCAGGGCGTCACCGTCGACGGGGACACCCTCTACCTGCCCACCAAGGCGACCACCGGCGCCAACGAGATCGTCGCCATCAGCCTCGCCAACGGCAAGGAGCGGTGGCGCCAGTCCTCCCCCGCGGAGGAGTCGATGGTGCCGATGAAGGTCGAGAACGGCAAGCTCATCGCCTACGTCGAGCCCTCCTACGACGCCGGCGGCCAGGTCGTCGCGCTGCCCCTCAGCGGCAGCAGCCACAAGCCGGACAAGCTGATGCAGAACCCGCAGGGCGTCGCGGACATCGAGAACGGCTTCTTCAGCAAGGCCATCGACTGGGTGGACGGACGCTTCTACATCTCGACCACCCGGCTGACCGGAAATGACGAGTCGAAGGAGAAGTTGATGCTCGCCTACGGCAAGTGATGCGCGTGAGTTCCGCTCGCGTCGCTTTCCCGCCGCCCGTCGTCCCCTTCCCCGTTCCCGAGGTACTCACGTCATGACCCAGCCGCCTCCGCCGCCCAACCAACCGCCGCAGGATCCTTCGCAGCAGCCGTCCTCCGAGGGCGGGGCCGATCTCAACAAGGCTCCCGAGCCGGGGCCCGCGCCCGGGCCCGCGCCCGCGCCCGGATACGGGTATCCGCAGGCACCGGGCACTCCGCCCCAGGCGCCGCCGACTCCGCCGCAGGCACCGGGTACTCCGCCCCAGGCACCGGGCACGCCGCCCCAGGCACCGGGCACGCCGCCGCAGGGGGCTCCGACTCCTCCGCAGGGGCCCGGGTACGGGTATCCGCAGCAGCCGCCCGCCGGCGGCGGCTACGGCTATCCCGGGCAGCAGCCGGGACCGTACGGCCAGCCGCAGCAGCCGGCGCCGTACGGACAGCCCGGGTACGGATACCCGCAGCCGCCGACCATGCCGATGCAGCCGCAGCCGGCCGGCGGCGGGGGCCGGAAGATCAACGCGCAGATGGCGATCATCGTGTCCGCGGTCGCGGCCATCGCCCTGATCGTCGGCGGCGGGGTCTGGTACTCCCAGTCCGGCAAGGACGACGACAAGAAGACCACCGCAAAGGGCGGCGAGGGCAAGGACGGGAAGAACGGCGAGAGCAAGGGCGGATCCGGGGGCTCCCCCTCCGGTGGCGACGCCAAGGAGAAGGCGCCCGCCGACACCGGCTCCAAGGTGCTCTTCCAGGTGCCCGCGCCCAAGCTGCCCAAAGGTGTCTCGACCGTCGACATCGCCGGTTCCTGGCTGACCGACACGGTGTACGCCAAGAGCGGCATCGCCGAGATCGTCGGCTACGACCGGGCCAAGGGCACCGAGAAGTGGACCATCGACCTGCCCGGTCCGGTGTGCGCCGCGACCCGTCACGCCACCGACGACAACAAGACGGCGATCGTCCACAGGCCGGCGATGCCGACCAAGGGCAACCCGCAGCCCTGCACCCAGGTCGCGCTGATCGACCTCGAGGCGGGCAAGAAGCTGTGGTCGAAGACGGCCAAGGCCGGCACCACGGAGATCAGCTACAACAACGTCACCCTCAGCGGGAACACCATCGCCGCGGGCAGCACCAGCGGCGGCGCAGCCTGGGAGATCCCCTCCGGCAAGCAGCTCTGGGCGCCCAAGACGTCCGACTCCTGCTACGACGCCGGGTACGGCGGCGGTCCCAAGCTGGTCGCGGTCCGCAAGTGCGGTACGTACGAGCAGCGCCAGCTGCACATCCAGAACATCGACCCGAAGACCGGGAACGTCATCAGCGAGTACAAGATGTCCGAGGGCATCGAGTACGCCGCCGTCGTGTCCACCGACCCGCTGGTCGTGGCCGCCGACGTCGGTGAGAGCGCCGGTGACGGCAGCGGCATCTCGGACTTCTTCTCCATCGACAACAAGACCGGCGAGCTGCGCCAGCGCATCTCCGCTCCGGGTGACGACTTCGGGGCCCGGTGCGACGCCATCTACAAGATGGAGCAGTGCAGCGGGCTGGCGGTCGGCAACGACCGGCTGTACATCGCCACGGAGGAGCACGAGACCGGCGGGGACTCCTACGGCCAGACCAACGAGATCGTGGCCTTCGACCTCGCGACCGGCAAGCAGACCGGTCAGCGGGCCGACGCGGGGGACGACTACGAGATCACTCCGCTGCGGATGGACGGCGGCAACGTGATCGCGTACAAGAGCCCGCCCTACGACAAGGGCGGCCAGATCGTCAGCATCGACGGCGGGACCTTCGAGCAGACGGTGCTGCTGGAGAACCCGGCGACGAAGAGTGTGCGGGACGTCGAGGGGCGGATGCTGCCGACGTCCGCGGAGATCCTGTACTCGCAGGGGGGTCTGTACATGTCGAAGGTGTACGCGAGCGACTTCTCCTCGGGTGACAAGGAGTACGCGGTCATCGCGTTCGGTACGGGCTGATCGTCCGCGCGGGGTCCGCTGCGGCCCGTCCGATGTCACGGCCTCGTCCTCCTGGAGGACGAGGCCGTGCGCGTACCGCTCATCACGCGCTCATCGCCACCGAATGCGAGAATTTCGGTGATCCGGGGCGATTCTCGCCGGTAGGGGGAGCGCAACGTCGAACAAGCGTGTAGCTTCCGGGGGCATCCGGGGTCCGGGGGTGCGTTCTTATGGGGGGTTGGTTGTTCGATGGGTGTGCGGTTGATGGTGGTCGACGACCACCGACTGCTCGCCGAGGCGTTGGCCTCGGCGCTGAAGCTGCGGGGGCATCGGGTGCTGGCCGCGGCGGCGCCGTCGGTGGGGGCGGCGGATCTGGTCATCAGCAGGGCGCCGGAGGTGTGTCTGCTGGGGACGGCGGCGCCGGCGGAACCGGGGACGTTCGATCCCGTGGTGAAGATCAAGCGGGAGCGGCCGCACGTGGCGGTGGTCGTGCTGGGGCCGGTGCCGTCGCCGCGGGGGATCGCGGCGGCGTTCGCGGCGGGGGCGTCGGGGTACGTGCGGCACGACGAGCGGATCGAGGGGGTCGAGCGGGCGATCATGAAGGCGCGGGCGGGGGAGGCGGCGGTGGCGCCGCAGCTGCTGCAAAGTGCCTTCGGGGAGCTGCTGAATCCCGCGGCGCAGCCGGATGACGAGGGTCAGCGGCTGCTGCAGATGCTGACGCCCCGGGAGGTGGAGGTGCTGGTGCGGGTCGCGGACGGGGAGGATACGCGGCTGATCGCGGCGGGGATGGGCATCGCGCCGTCTACTGCGCGGACGCATGTGCAGCGGGTGCTGATGAAACTGGGCGTGGGATCGCGGCTGGAGGCGGCCGCCCTGGCAGCCCGCACGGGTCTCCTGGACCGCGCGGGTCCGGTCGACTGACGCGGCACCGCCTGCGGCGCAGCTGCGGGTGGGGAGGGGTGCGCGTAGCGCCCACGGTGGGTGGGTGGTGCGGGGCCGGGCCGGGGGTGTCCGTCCTCGGACTGGCGCGATTGAGCTTGTTGGTGGGGGTGGCCGGCGCGGACGCGCCAGCCACTGCGGGCGAACACCCCCGCCCCGCCCCCTCCCCGCCATCGGCGTTCCGCGGGCACGCCTCCGCGTTCCGCGACCCCCTGCCGCTACCGGCGCCACAGCTGGGCGGCTGCCTGCCGCGATCCGCGGGCAGTCGTGCCGCTGGGGCGGCACGGGTGGGCGCGACGGCACCCCGTTGGCGCCGGGCTGCGCGGACACCCCCCGGCCCGCACCCACGCAGGGCACCTGCAGAAGCGCCGGGTGCAACCCGCCCCGGCCCGCACCAGCGCCGGGTGCCTTGTCAGTCGCCGGCGCTGACGCAGTCACCCCGCGCTGACGCAGTCACCCCGCGCTGACGCAGTCACCCCGCGCTGACGCAGTCACCCCGCGCTGACGCAGTCACCCCGCGCTGACGCAGTCACCCCGCGCCGGAATCCTCCCGCTCGTCCGGCAGGACGTCCGGTGGCGGTGGAGCCGTGGGGCGGAGTTTGAGCCACAGCAGGAACAGCAGCCCCAGCACCAACATCCCCAACCCCGTCCAGAGGTTGATGTTGACCCCCTCCGCCTTGTCGATATCCGCGTCGGACGCCGCGAACCCCGCGATCGTGACGATGACGCCGTACACGACGAACAGCCCACCGATGATCCGCCGGATGTCGAACAACCGGGCAGCCGTCGCGGACTTCGTCTCCAGCTCGGTGATCTCCCGCTGAAGATCACGCTCGGTGAAGTGATCGGACATGGTCTCTCAATCCTCCCGCGTTCAGAACGAGAACGGGATGTAGCAGGCGGCCGCCAGGATCACCGCACCCCAGCCGAGCAGCGCCGGCTTGCGGTACCACGCGTCGTCGCCCTCCGCGGGCGGCTCCGCCATGCCGGGGGAGCGCGTGCCGTAGACCAGGCCCTGGAGCTCGTCGGCCGGCTTGGGCGCGGTGAACAGCGACACCGCGACCATCACGACCGCGCCCGCGACGAAGCCCGCGATCGCGGAGACGAAGTTGGCGCCCTGGTCGGTGGGGATGTCGATGATGCCCTGCTTGTAGATGACGAAGTAGTTGATCATCGCGGCGGTGGTGCCGGCGATCAGGCCCCAGAAGCCCGACTTCATCGACGCCCGCTTCCAGAACATGCCGATGATGAAGACCACGAACATCGGCACGTTGAAGAAGGAGAACAGCGTCTGGAGGTAGGCCATGATGTTGGAGAAGGAGCTGGCCAGGAACGCCGTGCCGATGGAGGCGAGGACGCCGATCGCGGTGATCAGGCGGCCGAAGCGGACGTAGTAGCTGTCCTCGCGGTCCTTGACCACGTACTTCTGCCAGATGTCGGCGGTGAAGACGGTGTTGAAGGACGAGACGTTGGCCGCCATGCCCGCCATGAACGCCGCCAGCAGACCGGTCACCGCGATGCCGAGCACGCCGTTGGGCAGGAGCTGTTGCATCAGGTACGGGATGGCGTCGTTGTACTGCAGGTCGGAGTCGCCGGTGCCGATCTGCGGGACCAGGACCGCGGCCACCAGGCCCGGGATCATCACCAGGAACACGATGAAGATCTTCGGGAACGCGGCGATGAGCGGGGTGCGCCGGGCCGCCGAGAGGTTCTTCGCGGACAGGGCGCGCTGCACCTCGGCGAAGTTGGTCGTCCAGTAGCCGAAGGACAGCACGAAGCCCAGGCCGAGGACGATGGTCAGCCAGTTGGCGCCGAGCGGGTTGTCGCTGCCGATGCCCGTGCCGCCCCAGGAGGTCATGAAGTTGGCGCCGCGTGACTCGCTCAGGGAGTCGGACAGGCCGTCCCAGCCGCCGACGCTCCTCAGGCCGAGCACGGTGATGGGGATCAGCGCGGCCAGGATGACGAAGAACTGCAGGACCTCGTTGTAGATGGCCGAGGACAGGCCGCCCAGGGTGATGTAGGCCAGGACGAAGAAGCCGGCGACGACGATGGCCACCCACTGCGGCCAGCCCAGGAGGGCCTCGACGACGATCGCCAGGGCGTAGAGGTTCACGCCGGCGATGAGGATCGCGGCCGCCGCGAAGAGGACCGAGCTGAGCAGGTGGGCCGACTTGTCGAAGCGCAGCAGCAGGAACTCGGGGACCGAGCGGACCTTGCTGCCGTAGTAGAACGGCATCATCACCAGGCCCAGGAAGACCATGGCGGGGATGGCACCGACCCAGTACCAGTGGGTCGTGTAGACGCCGTACTGGGCGCTGTTCGCCGCCATGCCGAGGATCTCGGTGGCGCCGAGGTTGGCCGCGATGAAGGCCAGGCCGGTGACCCAGGCGGGCAGCGAGCGGCCGGAGAGGAAGAAGTCGAGGCTGGTCTGGACCGAGCGGCGGGCGGCGAAGCCGATGCCCAGCACGACCACGAAGTAGATCCCGAGGATCGAGTAGTCCAGCCAGTTGGTGGGGAGTCGAAGCTCCGCGGCCAGATATGTGGGGGTTTGCATACACACTCGCTTCGTTCGCGAACTGATCCGGTGCGGAACCTACGCTTCCGTGTTGAATAACTGAACACTTCCTATCACGTTCTTTGTTTGATTGTGATGAGACCGGTTCGCTGATGGGTTGTGATGTGTTATGTTCGATTGTGTTGGGTGGTTGGCGGAAGGTGCAGAGGAGTGCGGCAGTGAAGAAGACCTCGACCCGGCTGGCCGACGGTCGCGAACTCATCTACTACGACCTCGCCGACGACACCGTCCGCGACGCCGTCGACCGCCGCCCGCTGGACGCCACGGTCACCACGTCCGAGATCCGCCGCGACGTCCTGCTGGGCGACTCCGTCGCCATCGCCTCCCACCGCCAGGGGCGCACCTACCACCCGCCGGCCGACCAGTGCCCGTTGTGCCCCTCGGAGGGGGAGCGGCTCAGCGAGATCCCTGACACGTCGTACGACGTGGTGGTCTTCGAGAACCGCTTTCCCTCGCTGGCCGGCGACTCGGGGCGGTGCGAGGTCGTCTGCTTCACCTCCGACCACCACGCGTCATTCGCCGGTCTGAGCGAGCGGCAGGCGCGGCTGGTGCTGGAGGCCTGGACCGACCGGACGTCCGAGCTGTCGCATCTGCCCTCCGTCAAACAGGTGTTCTGCTTCGAGAACCGGGGGGCCGAGATCGGCGTCACCCTCCAGCATCCGCACGGGCAGATCTACGCCTATCCCTTCACCACCCCCCGCACCGCCCTGATGCTGCGCCAAGTGGCCGCGCACCGGCAGGCGACCGGCGGGGAGAACCTGTTCGACGCCGTGGTGGAGCGGGAGGCGGCCGGCGAGCGGATCGTCCTGGAGGGTGAACACTGGGTGGCCTTCGTGCCGTACGCGGCGCACTGGCCCTACGAGGTGCACCTCTACCCCCGGCGCCGGGTGCCCGACCTGCTCGGTCTCGACGAGGCGGCGCGCGCGGAGTTCCCCGGGATGTACCTGGAGCTGCTGAAGCGCTTCGACCGGATCTTCGGCGAGGGCGAGCCCCCCACGCCGTACATCGCCGCCTGGCACCAGGCGCCGTTCGGCGCGCTGGAGGAGTTCGACGGCGTCACGCGTGACGACTTCGCGCTCCATCTGGAGCTTTTCACCATCCGCCGCACGTCCGGCAAGCTGAAGTTCCTCGCGGGCTCCGAGTCCGGCATGAACGTCTTCATCAACGACGTGCCGCCGGAGCGCGCGGCCGAGCGACTGCGGGAGGTAGCGAGTTCATGAGCGGGAAATACCTGGTCACCGGGGGCGCGGGGTATGTCGGCAGCGTCGTCGCGCAGCATCTGGTCGAGGCCGGTCACGAGGTCGTCGTGCTCGACAACCTCTCCACCGGGTTCCGCGAGGGCGTTCCCGCGGGCGCGTCGTTCGTCGAGGGTGACGTCCGCGATGCCGCCAAATGGCTGGACTCCTCCTTCGACGGGGTGCTCCACTTCGCCGCCTCCTCCCAGGTCGGCGAGTCGGTGGTGAAGCCGGAGAAGTACTGGGACAACAACGTCGGCGGCAGCATGGCCCTGCTCGGCGCGATGCGCGAGGCGGGCGTGCGCCGGCTGGTGTTCTCCTCCACGGCGGCGACGTACGGCGAACCGGAACAGGTGCCGATCCCCGAATCCGCCCCGGCCGCCCCCACCAGCCCCTACGGCGCCTCCAAGCTGGCCGTCGACCACATGATCACCGGCGAGGCGAAGGCCCACGGACTGGGCGCCGTCTCCCTGCGCTACTTCAACGTGGCCGGCGCCTACGGCCGCTACGGCGAGCGCCACGACCCCGAGTCGCACCTCATCCCGCTCGTCCTCCAGGTCGCCCTGGGCCGGCGCGAGTCGATCTCCGTGTACGGCGACGACTACCCGACGCCCGACGGCACCTGTGTGCGCGACTACATCCACGTCGCGGATCTGGCCGAGGCCCATCTGCTGGCGCTGCGGGCCGCCGTGCCCGGCGAGCACCTGATCTGCAACCTCGGCAACGGCAACGGCTTCTCGGTCCGCGAGGTCGTCGAGACGGTGCGCCGGGTCACCGGGCACCCGGTCCCCGAGGTGGTGGCCCCGCGCCGGGGCGGCGACCCGGCGGTCCTGGTGGCGTCCGCCGCCACGGCACGGGAGCGGCTCGGCTGGAACCCGACGCGCACCGACCTCGACGGGATCGTCGCGGACGCCTGGACGTTCGCGCAGCAGCAGGCCGACTAGAACGCAACGAAGGGGCAAGGGGCAGGGCATGAGCGAGACCAGCGGGTCCGTCGCCGAGCGGTTCGAGCAGTTGTACGGGTCCGCGCCGGAGGGGGTGTGGGCGGCGCCGGGCCGGGTCAACCTGATCGGCGAGCACACCGACTACAACGACGGCTTCGTCATGCCGTTCGCCCTGCCGCACACCGCCGTCGCCGCGGTGTCCCGGCGGGACGACGGCGTCCTGCGCCTGCACTCAGCCGATGTGCCGGGGCCGGTCGCCGAATTGAGGGTGGACGCGCTCGCCCCCCAGTCCGACAAGCGGTGGACCGCCTACCCGGCGGGCGTCGTCTGGGCGCTGCGCGAGGCCGGACACGCCGTCACCGGCGCGGACGTCCACCTCGCCTCGACCGTCCCGGCGGGCGCGGGCCTGTCGTCGTCCGCGGCCCTGGAGGTCGTGGTCGCGCTCGCCCTGAACGACCTGTTCGGGCTGGGACTGCGCGGCTGGCAGCTGGCCCGGCTGTGCCAGCGCGCGGAGAACGTCTACGTCGGCGCCCCCGTCGGCATCATGGACCAGACGGCCTCGGCCTGCTGCGAGAGCGGTCACGCCCTGTTCCTCGACACCCGCGACCTCTCCCAGCGCCAGATCCCCTTCGACCTGGCCGCCGAGGGCATGCGGCTGCTCGTTGTCGACACCCGGGTCAAGCACAGCCACAGCGAGGGCGAGTACGGCAAGCGCCGCGCGGGCTGCGAGAAGGGCGCCGCCCTGCTGGGCGTGGACGCGCTGCGCGACGTGCCGGCCGGGGAACTGGACGCGGCGCTGGAGCGGCTGGGCGACGAGGAGGAGGTGCGCCGGCTGGTCCGTCACGTGGTGACGGAGGACGCCCGGGTGGAGCGGGTGGTCCGGCTGCTGGAGTCGGGCGAGACGCGCGCCATCGGGCCGGTGCTGGTGGAGGGCCACGCCTCGCTGCGCGACGACTTCCGCATCTCCTGCCCGGAACTCGACCTGGTGGTGGACACCGCCCTGGCCGCCGGTGCCCTCGGCGCCCGGATGACCGGCGGCGGTTTCGGCGGTTCGGCCATCGTCCTGGTGGAGGAGGCCGACGTCGACGCCGTGACGAAGGCCGTCGAGGAGGCGTTCGCGGCGGCCGGCTTCGCCTCCCCGCGGGTCTTCGAGGCGGTGCCCTCGGCCGGGGCGCGGCGGGTGCGCTGAGTCTCAGGCCAGCCGCTTGGTCAGGGTGTACTCGGTGATCCCCGGCGGGTAGTCGGGGATCACGCAGACCACGTCGTAGCCCTGGCGCCGGTAGAAGTCCGGGGCCTGGAAGTCCCAGGTCTCCACGCGGGAGGCGGTGCAGGCGCGTTCGGCGGCGGCCACGCGTTCGGCCCGGGCCAGCAGGCGCGAGCCCAGGCCCCGTCCGCGGTGGCGGCCGTCGACCCACAGGTAGGTCACGTGCAGCCAGGCCGTCCAGGTGTGGCCGACCAGACCGCCCGCGAGATCGCCGTTCGCGTCCAACGCCCACACGTGCAAAGGCGCTTCCCGTTCGTCCGGGGTTCCGCGCAGGGCGCGCAGAACTGGTGACGCCGCCGTGTTGGTGTCCCTCAGCCGCCTGCGGAGCAGATCACGTCGGGCCCTGTCGACTTCTGTCTCAAGACGAAACATGCGGCTCACCATAAACGCGCAAGGCCGCCAGTTCTGCAAATTGCCTTCCGCTCCCGGCCTCCGCCCGTACGCTGATGAACAGCGCCGGTGGGGGCCGGCGCCGTTCAGGGGGCGAGACAGTCGGGTACGGCGTTCGAGGGGGGCGGCGGTTGCCGCGCGGCGGCGGCCGTGCGGTCGCGGTGGCCCGTTCCACGTCCGGTACGCAATCAGTGACAGGGGCTCGGCGCCGTACCCGCGCCGGTGTCGTCCTCCGACGATGGGGTAGTCCCCTGCTCTGAGAGGAGCTTGGGGAAGGGGGTTACGTGGTTCGCATTCGAGTCCTGGTCGTCGACGACCATCGCATCTTCGCCGAGTCACTCGCCGCGGCGCTGGCCGCAGAGCCCGACGTCGACGTGTCCGCGGCGGGCAGCGGCCCGGCCGCGCTGCGCTGCCTGGAGCGGGCGGCGTCCGAGGGACGGCGCTTCGACGTGCTGCTCGTCGACGCCGATCTGGGCGGCAAGGTGCCGGGCGGCCGGCCGGCCGTCCCTGTGCAGGCCGGTGACGAGGACGGGCTCGTCGACGGCATATCGCTGGTCACCGGCGTGCGTTCGGCACAGCCGCAGGTGCGCGTCGTCGTCCTCGCCGCGAAGGACGACCCGGCCCGGGCCGCGCTCGCCCTGCAGGCGGGAGCCTCCGGGTGGGTGGCCAAGGACTGCTCGCTGAACCGGCTGCTCACCGTCATCCGCGGGGTGCTGCGCGACGAGACGCATCTGCCGCCCGCGCTGCTGACGGGCGTGCTGCGGGAGCTGACCGCGGCCCGCCGCCACCGCACGGAGAGCGAACGGCTCGTGGAGTCCCTCACCCCGCGCGAGCGGGAGGTGCTCCGGTGCATGGTCGCGGGGCTGGGGCGCAAGGCCGTCGCCGAGCGCCTGTATCTGTCCCCGCACACCGTACGGACCCATATGCAGAACGTCCTCGGGAAACTGGGGGTGCACTCCACCCTGGCCGCGGTGGCCCTCGCCCGCCGGGCGGGCGTCGGACCCGTCGACCTAACCGGGGACGTTGTCGAACGGGGCGGTCAACTGGCGTAGCAGCCCGGCCAGTTCACCACGCTGGGCGCGGGAGAGCTCCGAGAGGATCGACCGCTCCTGCGCCAGCAGCCCGGCCAGCGCCTGGTCGGCGCGGTCCCGGCCCTCGTCGGTGAGCCGCACCAGGACACCGCGCCGGTCACTGGGGTCGGGCAGCCGCTCCACCAGGCCCTTCTTGGCGAGGCGGTCGATGCGGTTGGTCATCGTGCCCGAGGTGACGAGCGTCTGGGTGAGCAGCTGCCCCGGCGAGAGCTGATACGGGGTGCCCGCGCGGCGCAGCGCGGTCAGCACGTCGAACTCCCAGGACTCCAGGCCGTGCTCGGCGAACGCCAGGCGGCGCGCCCGGTCCAGGTGCCGGGCGAGCCTGCTCACGCGGCTGAGCACCTCGAGCGGTTCCACGTCGAGGTCCGGGCGCTCCCGGCGCCACGCCGCGACCAGCCGATCGACCTCGTCCTCCATACCGATCAGTGTAGTGGTTGTGTCGACATGAAGTCTCTTGATGTCGAGCATCTTGACGTCGAGATTACTGCGGGGTGACGCTGGGTACCCGATCCGCCGGCCGAACGGGAGGACCCATGTCCGCAGCGACCCCCCTGTGGGACCCCGCCCAGTACCTGCGCCACGCCGGTCACCGCACCCGGCCCTTCACCGACCTGCTCGCCCGCGTCCCGGACCTGCCCGGAGACCCGCCCCGCATCGCCGACCTCGGCTGCGGCGCCGGCAACGTCACCGCGCTCCTCGCCCACCGCCGGCCCGACGCCCGCATCACCGGCTACGACAACTCACCCGCGATGCTGGAGCGGGCCCGCGCCGAGCACGGGCGCAACGGACTCGACTTCGTCGAGGCCGACGTCCGCACCTGGACGCCGGACCGGCCGCACGATCTGATCGTCAGCAACGCCACCCTGCACTGGATCCCGGGGCACACGGACCGCTTCGCCGACTGGATCGCCGCCCTCACCCCCGGCGGCACCTTCGCCTTCCAGGTGCCGGGCAACTTCGACGCCCCCAGCCACGTGCTGCTGCGCGAACTGGCCGGCTCCGCGCGATGGCGCGACCGCCTCTCCGGCGTCCTGCACCACGAGGCCGTACTCCCTCCGGAGACCTACCTGGAGCAGCTCACCGCGCTCGGCTGTACGACCGACGCCTGGGAGACCACGTACGTGCACCTGCTGGAGGGGGAGGACCCCGTCCTCGACTGGGTCAAGGGCACCGGCCTGCGCCCCGTCCTCACCGCCCTCGCCGACGACCCCGAGGCACGGGACGCCTTCGTCGCCGAGTACCGCGCCGCCCTGCGCTCCGCCTACCCGGCGGGCCCCCACGGCACCCCGTTCCCCTTCCGCCGTCTCTTCGTGGTCGCCGTCAGAGGCGCGACGGGTGATCAGGTGTGCGGCCCAGGTGAGTGACGAGGATCCGGATCACGTCGTCGTCGATGACGTACAGGACTCGGTAGGCGCCGACGCGCAGACGTCGGATGTCCAGCCCGTACGGAACAGTCGCCGCTGGGCGAGGGTCATGGGCGAGCTTGTCGATGCTGTCGAGGACCATGGCAAGTCCCTCGGGATCCTCCTTGAGGAACCGGGCTGCGGCGTCGAGGGCGTGCGGCTCGAAGATGATCTCGTAGGTCACTGCTTCTCGAGCCCCAACTGCTTACGCACCTCGGCCATGGGAATGCCCGGTCCGAGCGTTCCCTCGGCCTTGCGGCGCTCGTAGTCGGCAACTGCCAACGCGTCTTCCAGATCTTCTATGACGTGGGGCGACACGAGAAGCGCCGCCACGTGCCCGTGATCTGTCAGCGCGATGGTCTCGCGGCTGTGGGCTGCGCGACGCACGAGGTCGCCGAGCTGGGCACGGGCTGCGCTGATCGTGATCTCAGTCATGGGAGAATGATTGCACAAGATTAGCCTTGTGTGCTGTTGGTTCAGCTCTTCCTGTGGCCTATCAGCCGCGGCTTCGGCTCCAGGCCGTCCAGGCCGTGCCAGGCCAGATTGACCAGGTGCGCCGCCACCTCCGCCTTCTTCGGCTTGCGCACGTCCAGCCACCACTGGCCCGTCAGGGCGACCATCCCCACCAGCGCCTGTGCGTACAGCGGCGCCAGCTTCGGGTCGAAACCGCGGCTCTTGAACTCGCGGCCCAGGATGTCCTCCACCTGGGTGGCGATGTCCGAGATCAGCGAGGCGAACGACCCCGTCGACTGCGGGATCGGCGAGTCACGCACCAGGATGCGGAAACCGTCCGTGTACTCCTCGATGTAGTCCAGAAGAGCGAACGCGGCCTGCTCGCACAGCTCCCGCGGATGACCCGCCGTCAGCGAACCGGTGACCATGTCCAGCAGCCGCCGCATCTCACGGTCCACCACCACCGCGTACAGGCCCTCCTTGCCGCCGAAGTGCTCGTACACCACCGGCTTGGAGACCCCGGCCTTCGCCGCGATCTCCTCCACAGAGGTGCCCTCGAACCCCTTCGTCGCGAACAGGGTGCGGCCGATCTCCAGCAACTGCTGGCGGCGCTCCGCACCGGTCATCCGGGTGCGGCGCGCACGCCGCGGCTTGTCATTGCTGGAGGTGCTGGAGTCGGTCGCCACGGCGACCATCATGCCGCCTCGACGGACTCCGTCCTCGGCCGGGAGCCGCCTTCCGCGGTGTTGCGCCGCGAATCGATACGGGAGCGTGACGGCCACCGCACGTCATACGCCCAGCCCAGCCGTTCGAACCAGCGGATCAGCCGGGCCGAGGAGTCCAACTGCCCCCGCTCCACACCGTGCCGCGCGGACGTCGGGTCGGCGTGGTGCAGGTTGTGCCAGGACTCGCCGCACGACAGCACCGCCAGCCACCACACGTTGCCGGAACGGTCCCGCGACTTGAACGGCCGCTTGCCGACCGCGTGACAGATCGAGTTGATCGACCACGTCACGTGGTGCAGCAAAGCCACCCGGACGAGGGACCCCCAGAAGAAGCCGGTGAACGCGCCCCACCAGGACAGCGTGACCAGACCGCCGATCAGCGCGGGCAGCAGCAGCGACAGCGCCGTCCACAGGATGAACTGCCGGGAGATCGTCCGCAGCGTCCGGTCCTTGATCAGATCCGGCGCGTACTTGTCCTGCGGGGTCTGCTCCTCGTCGAACATCCAGCCGATGTGCGCCCACCACAGGCCCTTGAGCAGCGCCGGAACCGTCTCCCCGTACCGCCACGGCGAATGCGGGTCGCCCTCGGCGTCGGAGAACCGGTGATGCTTGCGGTGGTCGGCCACCCACCGCACCAGGGGGCCCTCCACCGCCATCGACCCCGCGACCGCCAGCGCGATCTTCAAAGGCCGCTTCGCCTTGAACGAACCATGCGTGAAATGACGGTGGAAGCCGATCGTGATGCCGTGGCATCCCAGGAAGTAGAAGAAGACCAGCAGACCCAGGTCCAGCCAGCTCACCCCCCAGCCCCACGCCAGCGGCACCGCCGCCAGCAGCGCCAGGAACGGGACGGTGATGAACAGCAGCAGCGTGATCTGCTCGATGGACCGCTTGCGCTCCCCGCCCAGCGTGGCGGAGGGCGCGGCGTCGTCGGAACGTGATTGCTTCGGGGCTTCGTCGAGCACGTCGGATGGTGAGGTCATGCGTGTCCCCTGTGGGGTATGTGGAATGAGGGTGGTACCGCGGCCGCCGGAATCGCACGGTTTTCCTACGGTTCCGTAACCTACGGCAACGTAAGTATGGCAGTGCGTAGCCCCGCGGCAAGAGCCCGTCGGCCTGCGCGTCAGGGTCGGCACCTATCCTGGAGATCGGTCGGACAGCGCGGTCCGCTCTGATTTCTTCCCGGACGTCCGGCCCGTGAGCGGCGCACGCCGCGCGGAACGCCGCCCGGGTTCCCCTCCGGAGAGCTTCAACACTGCAAGGAGCCGCACCTGTGAGCAGTGCCGACGACCAGACCACCACGACGAGCAGCGAGCTGCGTGCCGACATCCGCCGGCTGGGTGACCTCCTGGGCGAGACCCTGGTCCGCCAGGAGGGCCCGGAACTGCTCGACCTCGTCGAAAAGGTGCGCCGACTCACCCGTGAGGACGGCGAGGCCGCCGCCGAGCTGCTGGGGGGCACCGAACTGCAGACCGCCGCCAAGCTGGTCCGCGCCTTCTCCACCTACTTCCACCTGGCCAACGTCACCGAGCAGGTGCACCGCGGCCGCGAACTGCGCGCCCGCCGCGCCGCCGAGGGCGGCCTGCTGTCCCGCACCGCCGACCGGCTGAAGGACGCCGACCCCGACCACGTGCGCGAGACCGTGCGCCACCTCAACGTGCGCCCCGTCTTCACCGCCCACCCCACCGAGGCCGCCCGCCGCTCCGTCCTCAACAAGCTCCGCCGGATCGCCGCCCTCCTCGAGGCCCCGGTCCTCGCCTCCGACCGGCGCCGCCTCGACACCCGCCTCGCCGAGAACATCGACCTCGTCTGGCAGACCGACGAACTGCGCGTGGTCCGCCCCGAACCCGCCGACGAGGCCCGCAACGCCATCTACTACCTCGACGAACTCCACGCCGGCGCCGTCGGCGACGTCCTGGAGGACCTCACCGCCGAACTCGAACGCGTCGGCGTCCACCTCCCCGACGACACCCGCCCCCTCACCTTCGGCACCTGGATCGGCGGCGACCGCGACGGCAACCCCAACGTCACCCCCCAGGTGACCTGGGACGTCCTCATCCTCCAGCACGAGCACGGCATCAACGACGCCCTGGAGACGATCGACGAACTGCGCGGCCTGCTCTCCAACTCCATCCGCTACACCGGCGCCACCGACGAGCTCCTCGCCTCCCTCCAGGCCGACCTCGACGCCCTCCCCGAGATCAGCCCCCGCTACAAGCGGCTCAACGCCGAGGAGCCCTACCGGCTCAAGGCCACCTGCATCCGCCAGAAGCTGGAGAACACCAAGCTCCGCCTCGCCAAGGGCACCCCCCACCAGCCCGGCCGCGACTACCTCGGCACCGCCGAACTCCTCACCGACCTGCGCACCATCCAGGCCTCCCTGCGCGAGTACCGCGGCGGCCTCTTCGCCGACGGCCGACTCGCCCGCACCATCCGCACCCTCGCCGCCTTCGGCCTCCAGCTCGCCACCATGGACGTCCGCGAACACGCCGACGCCCACCACCACGCCCTCGGCCAGCTGTTCGACCGGCTCGGCGAGGAATCGTGGCGCTACGCCGACATGCCCCGCGACTACCGCTCCAAGCTCCTCGCCAGGGAACTGCGCAGCAGAAGGCCCCTCGCCCCCACCCCGGCACCCGTCGACGCCGCCGGCGAGAAGACCCTCGGCGTCTTCCGGACGGTCAAGCGCGCCCTGGAAGTCTTCGGCCCCGAAGTCGTCGAGTCCTACATCATCTCCATGTGCCAGGGCGCCGACGACGTCTTCGCCGCCGCCGTCCTCGCCCGCGAAGCCGGACTCGTCGACCTGCACGCCGGCTGGGCGAAGATCGGCATCGTCCCCCTGCTGGAGACCACCGACGAACTCAAGGCCGCCGACACCATCCTCGAGGACATGCTCGCCGACCCCTCCTACCGGCGCCTCGTCGCCCTGCGCGGCGACGTCCAGGAGGTCATGCTCGGCTACTCCGACTCCTCCAAGTTCGGCGGCATCACCACCAGCCAGTGGGAGATCCACCGCGCCCAGCGCCGCCTGCGCGACGTCGCCCACCGCTACGGCGTCCGCCTGCGTCTCTTCCACGGCCGCGGCGGCACCGTCGGCCGCGGCGGCGGCCCCACCCACGACGCCATCCTCGCCCAGCCCTGGGGCACCCTCGAAGGCGAGATCAAGGTCACCGAACAGGGCGAGGTCATCTCCGACAAGTACCTCATCCCCTCCCTCGCCAGGGAGAACCTGGAACTGACCGTCGCGGCCACCCTCCAGGCCTCCGCCCTGCACACCGCGCCCCGCCAGTCCGACGAGGCCCTCGCCCGCTGGGACGCCGCCATGGACGTCGTCTCCGACGCCGCCCACACGGCCTACCGCCGGCTCGTCGAGGACCCCGACCTGCCGACGTACTTCCTGGCCTCCACACCCGTCGACCAGCTCGCCGAACTGCACCTGGGCTCACGGCCCTCCCGCCGCCCCGGATCCGGCGTCTCCCTCGACGGACTGCGCGCCATCCCCTGGGTCTTCGGCTGGACCCAGTCCCGGCAGATCGTCCCCGGCTGGTACGGCGTCGGCTCCGGCCTCAAGGCCCTGCGCGAAGCCGGCCTCGACACCGTGCTCGACGAGATGCACCAGCAGTGGCACTTCTTCCGCAACTTCATCTCCAACGTCGAGATGACCCTCGCCAAGACCGACCTGCGCATCGCCCAGCACTACGTCGACACTCTCGTCCCCGACGAGCTCAAGCACGTCTTCGACGCCATCAAGGCCGAACACGAGCTCACCGTCGCCGAGGTGCTCCGCGTCACCGGCGAGAAGGAACTCCTGGACGCCGACCCGGTCCTCAAGCAGACCTTCACCATCCGCGACGCCTACCTCGACCCCATCTCCTACCTCCAGGTCGCCCTCCTCAAGCGCCAGCGCGACGCCGCCGAGGCCGGCACCGAGCCCGACCCGCTGCTCTCCCGCGCCCTGCTGCTCACCGTCAACGGCGTGGCGGCCGGCCTGCGCAACACCGGCTGACCCCCGGCACACCACGACGGGTGCCCCCGGCCGCGTACGGCCGGGGGCACCCGCGCCTGTCACCTGTCCGGGGCTCACACCGCCAGGAAGGCCGCCGTGAGCAGCGAAGCCCCCGACAGCGCCAGCACCCACGCCACCCGCGTCCGCAGCAGCCCGCCCGCCACCACGACCGACGCCAGCAGCAGCGCACCGCCCAGCGGCACCCACGCGTACAGCACCCCGGCCGGACCCGAACGGACCGCCTCCCCGCCCCCCGGCTTCAGCACCACCGCGTACGTCCGGCCCTTCTCCACCGCCACCGAGTTCTCCAGCACCACCTTCGCCCGCGGCTGCGAACCCCGCGAGAGCGGCGTGTACGGCCCCGTACACGTCCGCGCCCCGCACCAGTTAACCGCGACCGTGCCGCGCTCACGCCCCTTCGTCAGCATCACGTGCTGCGCCGTCCCCCACGACGCCCACACCCCCGCGATCAGGATCAGCGCCGCGACCGTACCCATCGCCGCGAACCGCCCGAACCGCAGCGCCGAGGAGCCGTAGGAGGAGCGGACCGCTGAAGACATGGCGGAGATCCTTGGCCATGACCTCGCGGTCGGTCAACCTCGGCGGAAGGTGGAGTGACCTGTGCCCCGGGGAATCAGCGTGGTGTGAGGGCCAGCAACTTGGCGATCCACTCGTCGAAGTGGGGACAGGCGGCGCGTAAAGCCGCCAAGCCCAGGTCCATGACCGCTACCGGACCGTCCTGGGTCTTCACATACCTCGGATACAGCCTGAGGATGCGCTTGGACGGAGCGGTCTCGGGCCTGTCGTTCACCTTCTCGGGTCCTCCGGCCAGATCGGCCTGACGCTTGAGCTCATGGGCCAGGGCAGGCTCGTCGACCCAGTCTCCGAGTTGCTCCGCCGCGGCGAAGACCCAGCTTTCCGTCTCGTGCAGGACGACATGCGGAAGGAAGCGGGGATGGCCCACGTGTTCCGCGAGGCGCCGCTCGATATGGGTCACCTTGTCCACGGCCGAGCCCGCCGGCCGGTCCGACATCCCCGGACTGTCCTGAGGGAGGCCGTAGTAGTCAAGGAGAGTGGTGACCGCCGCCCAGTGAGTGGAGGCCAGCAGCTTGTGCAGGTCCCTCTCGATCTTCGCCCACTTGCTGACTCCGCCCTTGCCCGCGGGACCACCCGCCGGCGTCCGGGTCATCAGGATGGTCGGCACCAGGCAGATGCCGTACTCCGCCAGTTCGGGCGCGAGGAAGTCGTTGACCATGTTCTCCTCGGTCTGCCCCTCGCACAGCACCCCCACCATGATCATTCCGTGCGGCCCCGCAACGGCAGCTCCGGCGACGGCCTGCCACCCAGCACGTTCTTCTCCCACAGCTCCCCGAGGGAGTAGTCCTCCAGCCACCCCTGGAGCTCCTCGGGAGCCGGACGCCTCAGTTCCGTCGCCCCCTCCTCGCGCTCCACCACCACGATGTCGGCGAGCGAGAACTGGTTCAGAAGCGTCACGGACTGCGTGGCGATCACGATCTGGCTGCGCACGGCGGCCGACCTCAGCATGTCCGACAGCTGGACGATCGCGTAGGGGTGCAGCCCGAGTTCCGGCTCGTCGAGGGTGAAAAGGGCGGGCGGGTCGGGCTGGAGGAGCAGGACGCACAGGCAGATGTACCGCAAGGTGCCGTCCGAGAGTGCCTCTGCGGGAAACACCGCATCCACTCCCTCCTGCATCCAGCGCAGGCGGATCCTCCCGCCCGGTTCCTCCTTCAGCAGGAAGTCCCGGAAGAACGGCGCCACGGACTTGATCGCCCGCACGATCCGCCGGTAGGACTTCGGCTCGCCCTCGCGCAGTCGCAGCAGGAACGCCGCGAGGTTCGCCGCATCCGGCCGCAACGCCTCGTTGTCCGCCGCGTACCCGAACTGCTTGACCGGTGCCTCACGGCTGGTGTCCTGGAAATGGAAGACCCGGCAGCCCGCCAGGATGTGCCGCACCGGGCCCGCGAGGCGGGAGAGCTGCTCTTCCTCCTTCTGGCGCAGGAGTGACTCGCGGTGTCCGCGACCGAAGCTCTCCTCCATGGGCAGGCCGGGACCCGGCTCGTGGAAGTGCCCCTTCTCCTCGGCGAAGACGAAGCTGTCGTTCGCCGCGGAAACGAGGTGCGCCTCATAGCGGTAAGGAGGGGCGCTGACCTTCAGCCGAATGCCGCTCTCGGTGCCGCGCCCCGCGAACTGCAGCGCTTGTGCGCCCCCATGGATGCCCACCTGGAGCGCCAAGTCTCCGTCCGCCATCCACCCCAGCAGTTCGAGCGCGCCGACCACGTTGCTCTTGCCCGCCCCGTTGGCGCCCACCAGCACGGTCACGCCGTCGCCCAGCGTCAGGGTGCTGGACCGGATGGAGGCATACCCCTCGACGGTCACCTCTGAGAGCTTGTACGACAGCATGGCCCCAACCCTAGGCGAGGGCCCTTGCCCCATGCGGAGCAGAGAGCCAACAGATGATCTGTTGCGACCGTCTGTCCACAGGATGCCGGTGCACGCTTCTGGCCCGTCGGCCGGGGTCGATAGGCTGGACCACCTGCTGTGATCTGGCCACCGGCAGGAAACGGGCGAGACGACGAGATACGGAAAGGGGCGTCGCGGTCATGCGAGACGGCAGGTGGACGACTGTCACCGAGTCGCAGTTCCAGCACGAACGCAGCGGACTGCTGTATCTCAAGGAGAGGCTCCCGGACACCGAGCCCTACCGCGCCTGGTCGAACTTCACCTTCACCGCGCACAGCGGCCACGTCCGTGAGGTCGACCTGTTGGTCGCCGCCCCGGCCGGTCTCTTCCTGGTGGAACTGAAGAACTGGCAGGGCACGGTCACCTCCTCGGGAGCGAGCTGGGTGCAGACCCTCCCCGGCGACCGCACCCGCATTCACCGCAACCCCCGCCACCTCGCCAACCAGAAGGCGAAGGAGCTCAAGGGCCTGCTCAAGGACGCCCTGAGGAAGACGGACCCTCGGCGCCATGTCCCGTACATCCAGGAACTTGTCTTCTTCACCGACCCCGGCCTGCGTATCCGTCTCGCGCCCCACGACCTGGCAGGCGTCTTCGGTAAGGCCGGGCACAACGGGCTCGACGACGTCCTCGCAGAGCTCCAGCGCCCCGCGCGCGACATCAAGTCGGGCATCGACCGCGAGTTCTCCCGCAGACTCGGCAAGCTCCTGGGAGAGGTGGGCGTCGGCCGTTCCGACGCCGAGTTCCACGTCGGTACCTACCGCCTGGACCGCACTCCCTTCGACACCGGGCCGAACTGGGCCGACTACCTAGGCCGCCACGATTCCCTGAGCAAGACCCGCCGCGTACGCATCTACCTGCGCGAACGCGGAGCGGACCGGCAGGCCCGCGAGTCCATCAGCCACACCGCCGAGCGCGAGGCGCGAGCGTTGGAGGGCCTCAGGCATCCGGGTCTGGTCGCCCTGGAGAACTTCGACGAGAACGGCCACAGCGCCGGACCCGCCCTCCTGTACGCCTACGACCCGCGCACGCTCCGCCTCGACGACTACCTCCTCCAGTACGGTGCGAGGCTGGACGCCCAGGCGCGGGCCGCCCTCCTGCGCCGACTGGCGGAGACGGTCCACTACGCGCACCGGCACCTCCTCTTCCACCGCGCCCTGCACGCCCGCGCCATCCACGTCCTGCCCGGCCCGCGCACCGATTCCGGCAGCGAGGAGGACCGCTGGCTCAACCCGGTCCTCCAGATCGCCGAATGGCAGACGGCGGTCCGCCGCCCCCGCACCAAGGGCGCCGCGGGAGGCTCCGGCTCCAGCCTGAGCAGCGGCCACGAGATCATCCCCTCGAACAACCTCGCCGCGTACGTCTCCGAGGTCGCCGACCCCTACCTCGCCCCCGAGGTGACCGCCAAGTCCCCGGACCCCACCGCCCTCGACGTCTTTGGGCTCGGCGTACTCGGCTACCTGATCTTCACCGGCAAGCCGCCCGCGAGCAGCCAGGCCGAACTGGGCGCCAGGCTGGAACAGGGCCGCGGGCTCGTGCCCTCCGCCGTGGCCGACGGCCTGACCAAGGACGTCGACCAGATCATCCTGGACGCCACGGCCTTCGACCCGCACCGCCGCATCCGCACCGCTGCGGAGTTCCTGGAGTGGCTCGACGTCGTCGAACAGGGACTCAGGCCCGCGAGGCCCGAGCCGCAACCGTCCCTCGAAACCCAGGGCGAGGAGGGCGACCCGCTGGAGGCCGCCCCGGGCGACGTCGTCGGCCGCCGTTTCCGCATCAGGCGCAGCCTGGGCCAGGGCTCCACCTCCCGCGCCCTGCTCGCCGAGGACCTCGAACGCGACAAGGCGCCGGTCGTCCTCAAGATCGCCCGCAAGGACAAGTACGCCGAGGCGCTGCGCCGCGAGGCCGACGTCCTGTCCAAGCTGCGCAACGACTCCAAGGTCATCCACCCCGCCCTGTCCGAGCCGATCCGCATCGGCCCGCGCACCGTCCTCGTCCTCGACCACGCCGGCGACCGGACCGTCGCCCGCCAGCTGCGCGAGCGGGGCCCGCTCCTCACCGACCAGCTGGAGACCTACTCCACCTACCTCTTCGCCGCCGTCGACTTCCTCGACGGCGAAGGCGTGTGGCACCGCGACCTCAAGCCCGACAACATCGCCATCCGGGTCCGTCCCAACGGCACGCGGCAACTGGTCCTCTTCGACTTCTCCCTCGCCGGCCTCGACGTGGACGCCGTCCGGGCTGGCACCGAGGGCTACCTCGACCCGTTCGTCGAGAACATCACCCGGGGCCGCTACGACGCCCATGCCGAGTGGTACGCCCTGGCCGTCACCCTCCACGAGATGGCCTCCGGGGAACTGCCCCAGTGGGGCGACGGCTCCGTCCTCGCGCGCCAGACCGACCCCAAGAAGTGGCCCCACCCCAGGATCGCCTCCGAGGCGTTCGACTCGGCCCTCCGGGACGGTCTCACCGAGTTCTTCGAGCGTGCCTTGCACCGCGACCACCGCAAGCGGTTTCCCGACCTGAAGGAGATGCAGCGCGCCTGGCAGCGCGTCTTCGCCCTCGCCGACCTGCCGGTCCAGGGCCGCTCCGGTGGCCACCCCGAGGACACCACCTCCTCGGGCGCCGCCCTGCCCATCGGCGAGCTCCCGCCCCTCGATCCAGCGGCGGACGAAAACGCCCGGGAGGAGGCTGCGGCCAAGGCGGGCCGCGACACCGCACTCCTCGTGGCGGGACTGTCCCTCCGCGCGGTCTCCTTCCTCAACGGCCTGGACGTCCACACCGTCGGCGACCTCCTCGACTACTCGACCCGCCGACTCGTCAACCGCCCTGGCCTCGGCGCCCGCACCCGCGACGAGATCAACCGCCGCATCAAGCAGTGGCGCCTCGCCCTCGACGTCCGCCAGCCCTCCCCGCTCTCCCCGGCCGAGCGCGGCGACTCCGCGGAGGAGATCGCCGAGGCACGCTCCGAGCAGCGCGAAGAGGGCAGCGACCTCCCCCTGCGCCGTCTCTCCCTCGACGCCCTGGTCACCCTCATGGTGCCCAAACCGGCACCCCGGGGGCGCAACGCCACCGAGGTGGAGACGGTACGGCTGCTGCTGCGCCTCCCCGACGAGGAGGGACGGCTGCCGGAGGGGTTGCCCAGCTGGCCCCTGAACAAGTCGGTCGCCCCGCTCACCACCGACCAGGTCACCGAGGGCCGCATCGCCCAGATCGTCGGCGCCCGGCGCAAGAGCTGGTCCCGGGACCCGGCACTCGTCGCCCTGCGCGACGAGGTCGTCGAGATACTCACCACCCTGGGCCGGGTCGCTTCGGCGACGGAACTCGCCGAAGCCCTGATCGGCCGTCGCGGCACCTCCCAGTCCGACCCCGCGGTGCGGCGCGCCCTCGGTACGGCTGCCGTACGGGCCGCGTGGGAGGTCGACTGGGGGTTGACCCCGCGCCGTATGCGCAGCCGCCGCCACGGTGAGACCGGCGACAACCGGATGATGCTGGCTCTGGAGGTCGACGAGGACAGGGACGCCCCGGACACGCCCTCGGCCCCCGCCCTCCTCAACTACGCCGACCGGCTCGGCAAGGCGGCCGACGCCCTGGCCGCACGCGACACCCTCGCCGGCCCCGGCACCGTGCTGGAAGTGATCGTCGCCGCCGATGCCGCTTTCCGGGCCCGCTGGCCCGAGGCACAGATCACCATGGACGAGGCCCGTATGGTCACCCTGGCCGCCGCGGCCTCCCAGGACGCGGCCGCCAACGCCCGTCTGGAGATCTACGCCCGGTCCCTGGAACCGGTGCGCGCCCTCCGCCTCGCCCAGGCCGGCCTGCTGCTGCCGCTCGCGGGCAAGCCGGACGACGAGCAGGACGGCCTGACTGTCGAGCAGATCCACGACCGGGTCCGCGCCCGCTTCCCTGACCTGTCCGGCCGCCTCCCGGACGACCGCGTCCTGCTCGGCCGCCTGCTGCGGCAGGCCGGCTTCGAGCTGGAGTGGCGGACGAACCGGAAGCGCCCGCGCGGCTGGTTCGTCCCCCGGCGGGAGACCGGCGCCGGCGGTGACGTCACCTCGGTCGTCACCCAGCGCCGCCCGAGCCGGGTCAGCCGTACCGACCACTGGACGGCCCGGGACCCGGAGCAGCGCGCCCGGCTCAAGGCCAGGGCTCAGCTCCAGGAATCCGGCGGCCGGCCGGGCTTCCGGGTCCTCACCGTCCGCTTCGACGACCAGCGCCTCGCCCTGCGGACCCTCACCGAGCAGGGGCGCGAGTGGCAGGCCGAGCCCGTCGACGTCAGCGCACTCTTCCTGGCCAGCCTGCGCCGCCTCGTAGAGGCCCGCCCCCGGCCCACCTGGGAGACCATCCTGGAGGCGGACAACGCCGAACCGGGCTCGCGGGACGCGATGAAGTTCGGCGAGTACACGGCCGCCGCGTGGCGCGACGTGGAGAAGGACATCCTGGCCTCCCTGAAGGCCCCGGCGGGCCCCGGCACAGCGAGGGCGGGTGAGGACGGCGCAGGGGCGGGCCGCCGCCCGGTGCTCCTGCACGACGCCTATGTCATGGCCCGCTACGGCGGCATGGGCGTCCTCCAGCGGCTCGCCGACCTGGCGCGGCGGGGCGGCCCGGACGGACGTGGCCTCTGGCTGCTCAGCCCGCTCACGGACCCGACCCTCGGGCCGCGGCTGGACGACGTGACCGTGTCGATCGAGGACCGCGAGGAGTGGATCACCCTCAACCACGCATGGGTCGTCAACGACCCGGGGGAGGAGCAGGCGGCGTAACCGCCTGCTCCTGCCCGTGCCCTGAGTCAGCCCCGACCTGCAGGGTCGGGCGGAAGGGCCCGGCTTCGGGCGTTGGCGGCGGCCACGGAGGCGCGCAGCCGCTCGGCGGAGGAGGCGGCGCGGACCCGTGCCGGGAGCGCGTCCCACTCCCGGCCGCCGCCGACCGGCCGTAGCTGGAGGTAGGGACCGACGTGGTCCATGACCACCCCGGTCCGCCCCGTGCGCTCGTCGACGACGACCGTTCCGGCGGGCGGCGGCGGAGGCGGGGCGGCCGTGTTCGAGCCCGGGAAGGGGCCGGGTGGGGGTGCGGTCACCGGTCCGTGCCGCCGCCGGTTCCGTTGCCGTCGCCAGTGCTCGGGCGGGTCGCTGCCTTACGCGCGTCCGCCGCGTCGGTGAGTACGACGGTCAGGCGGTGGGCCGTGGACAGGTTCACCCGGCCCAGCTCCAGGAGCGGGCGGTGCACGGTGGACGTCGTGCAGGACGCCAGCTCCGGTCCCAGGGACGGCAGGGTGATGCCGTGCAGGGCGAGGGCGGCACTGAGCTCGTCGGAGACGGCGAGCGCGGAGGCGAGGGGGTTGTCCGGGAACGGATAGGCGAAGGGGACGGTCGGGAGGGGGTGTTCGGTCTGGGTGGGGAAGGGGTGATTGTTGCTGTTCATGCCTACAGCGTGCTGATGTGGGGCTACTCTCGGTAGAGGTCGCGTGCCAGCAACGGAGTTGCGGGCAGTGAGCGGCACTTGGCCCCGCGGAGTTGGCGGGCGCGCACAGGGAACACCGCAAGGGGGCACAGCCGATGGCCGGCCGACAGAACCGCAACCAGGACATGGACCCGTTCACCTCGCCGAGGACCTTCTTCGGCAGCGAACTCCGCCGGGCCCGCGAGGCCGCCGGCCTCTCCCAGGACCAGCTCGGCGAGCGGGTCTTCTGCTCCGGCACGTACATCGGCCAGTTCGAGTCGGCGACCAGGCGTCCACAACCGGACCTGTCCCGGCTCCTGGACGAGGTCCTCGGCACGGGCGAGCACTTCCAGCGCCTGTGCGAACTGGCCCGCAAGTCCAAGCACGCCGACTACTTCGCGGACGCGGCGGAGCTGGAGACACGGGCCAAGACGATCAGCGAGTACGCGCCGATGCTGGTGCCGGGGTTGTTGCAGACGGAGGGGTATGCGCGGGCGATCACGACGGCGACCATGCCGTACGCCACAGCGGAAGTGGTGGACGGATATGTGGGTGCGCGGCTTGAGCGGCAGAAAATCTTGGCTGATCCTGCAAGGCCGTTGTTGTGGGTTGTGCTGAACGAGACTGTGCTGAGGGTGCCGGTGGGAGGGCCTGCCGTGATGGCCTCACAGCTTCAGCACGTGCTTCAGATGGCTCAGGCACACACAGTTATGGTGCAAGTGCTGCCGTTCGTGCGTGCAGCTGAGGCATTCATGACCAGCATGGCTTCGATCATGACGTTCGCGGACGCTCCCCCCGCTGTCTACGTGGAAGCACCGTGGACGGGCCAACTGATCGAGGAACCGGCCCTCGTTGATCTCTACACGAGGTCGTACGATCTCGTCAGGGCCGCTGCGCTGTCGCCAGCGGAGTCTCTGACCGTGATCGAATCGTCAGCGAAGGACTACACCAACCATGAGCATCACACCTGATCTGAGCACGGTTGTCTGGCGCAAGTCGTCCTACAGTGATGGTTCGGGTGGTAGCTGCATCGAAGTCGTCGATGGGATGTTGGGAGTGGTTCCGGTGCGTGACAGCAAGGTTGCTAATGACGCTGTGCTTCTCATCTCGAGTGCTGGATGGTCGGCTTTCGTGAAATCCGTAAAGGACGGATCGATGACGCGAGCTTGATTGCCTTGCTGTATCCCGTAGAGCCCTGCCGCTCATGTGAGCGGCAGGGCTTGGGCATGGTGCAATAGGTGCCTGCGCGTCAGAGGCGCATTCCGTGACTAAACACCTCAACGGTTGGTGGGATCAGTGATTGACAGCGATCGCCTGCGTGACGATCTCCAGAAGCAACTCCTCGTAGTAGAGAAAGATCTTCAAGATCAGCTGGAGACACTTCCTGAAGTCAAGCGGATACTGCGTGATGAGTATCACGGCGCTCTGAAGGCGAAGAGAACCGCAGTTTCACAAACCGAATGGGTCGGTGAGCGCATCACGCAATCCGCCGTCGCTTGGCTGCTGGGCACAGTATTTGTGCGATTCTGTGAGGATAACCTAATCCTAATTGACCCGTATGTGGCTGGGTCAACAATTGCACGCCAGACGCATGCAGAGGAACGGCATGTCCAATTTATGACAGATGATCCCGCTCGAACGCATCGAGATTGGTTGCTCGAAGCATTCAAAGAGATTGGCTCATGGCAAGCCGGAAGATTGCTTTTCGATGAAGAGCATAACCCGCTTTTTCAAATCCCGATGTCGCATGAGGGTGCGAAAGGATTGATTGAGTTTTGGCGTAAACACGAAGAGGCGGAAGGCGGGACAAGGATCATCCACAATTTCCAGGACAGTGAGTGGGGTACTCGCTTCTTGGGGGACCTCTATCAAGATCTTTCATTGAGCGCCCGTGAAAAGTACGCGCTATTGCAGACGCCGGAATTTGTCGAAGAATTTATCCTTGAGAGGACCCTGGATCCCGCGCTAGGGGAATTTGATTATTCTGATATCAGAATGATCGACCCGACCTGTGGTTCGGGACACTTCGTCCTGGGGGCTTTCCATCGAATCCTGCAAGAATGGGAGATTAAGGCGCCTAGCGTTGATGTCCACGACCGAGTTCGCGGAGCATTGCGGTCGGTTCACGGTGTGGACGTTAATCCATTCGCGGTGGCGATTGCTAGATTTCGTCTAATCATCGCAGCGCTGCGAGCTGCGGGCGTAGCTGACATCAAGGAGGCTTTGAAGTATGAGTGGCCGCTCAATTTGGCTGTCGGCGACTCCCTAATTTACAATGCGGATGAGGTTATCGAAGGACTCAGGGAAGCCTCAGATGGAGAGCTCGCAGATTACCTATATTCTACCGAAGACTTGGATAGGTATCCGGAAATCCTCGACAGTGGAAGGTATCACGTTGTTGTAGGTAATCCCCCTTATATCGTACCGGGAAGCGACTCCCCTAAGAGCGCATATAAGAAGTTGTATAAGTCGTGTTCGGGGAAATATCAGCTGACCGTTCCGTTTGGTGAGCGGTTCTTTCTCCTGGCGATTCGATCGGTTGGTATGGCAACTTCTTCGGGTTATGTTGGCCAGATTACGGGAAGTGCTTTTACTAAGCGTGAATTTGGCGAAAAATTCATTCAGCATTACCTTGCAGTGGAGGTCGATCTTACTGAAGTTATCGACACCTCCGGGGCCTACGTGCCGGGTCACGGGACCCCCACTGTAATCCTTGTAGGACGCAATAGGCCTGCTCGGGATGGAGCAAGGACTGTGCGATCCGTGCGTAGGATCGAGGGTGAACCTAAAGTCCCTGACGTTCCAGCGGAAGGTAAAGTGTGGTGCGATATCACGAGCAGGATCGATGCTCCAGGGCGAAGCGTTGGCGATTGGGTTTCTGTCGATAATTTGGACCGCAAGCGGTACTTCAGCAAGCATCCTTGGATCCTCGATGACGGCGGACTTGAGACCGTTGAGGAGATCAATTCAGCTTCAGGGAAGATCCTTCGGAGCATTCTGTCGCGTGATATCGGATTTGCTAGCTTCCCTGGGCAAGATCCGGCATTCATTGGTACTCGCAGATCATTGAGTAGGCGAGATATCGAGTGTGTGCGCCCTCTGATTACTGGCGATATCGTCCGTGATTGGGATGCGCATTTCTCAGAAGCTGCTGTTGTTCCGTATGACCCTAAAATGAAGCCGCTAGCATACGATCATGCATCTCCGTGGGGTAGGTATTTGTGGCCTTCTCGGCAGGTGTTGCGCGCAACTCACGGATTTGAGAAGGTTACTGATAACCGGAACCTGACGCCTTGGTGGGGGTGGTATCGGTGGGTTAGTGATCGCTATCGCGGTAAGTACTCTATCGTGTGCGCCGAAGTGACCACCCATAATCAATTTATGCTGGATCGCGGTGGAAGTTGCTTCAAGCAGACTGTATCTATTGCCAAGCTTGGGGATGGTGCGTCAGTAGACGACTATCTTAGTTTGGTTGGGCTGCTTAACTCGTCTGTCGCCTGTTTTTGGTTGAAGCAGATGTGTCAAATCAAGCCGAGTAATGGTGTAGGGCGAGGGCTCGAAGCTGAAAAATGGACGGTCTGGTACCAGTTTAATGGTGCGAACGTTCAGGAATTCCCTCTTCCTGAGGAGTATCCGCTTACTCGCGCAACTGAACTAGACACCCTCGCCCAACAGCTCGCCGCCGTAACCCCCTCCACCGTCGCAGCCGACCCGGAGAAGCCGCCCACGGCTGAAGTGCTGGCGCACGCGGAGTCGGAATGGCACCGCATCCGTGCCCGGATGATTACTGTCCAGGAAGAACTGGACTGGGAGGTCTACGGAATCTACGGCCTGCACGACGACCTCACCGCGCCAGAAGACGCCCTTCCCGCTGATGGAATCGCCCTCGGACAGCGGGCCTTCGAGATCGACCTCGGCAAGCGTGTCAAGGAGCAGGGCGTCAAGACGGAATGGTTCCGGCGTCACAACTCCACCATGATCAGCGAGATTCCGGCCGAATGGCCCGAGGCCTACAAGGAGACGGTCCGCCGTCGGCTTGACGCCATGAAGAACTCCTCCGTGATCGGGCTCATCGAGCGCCCCGAATACAAGCGGCGCTGGCTCACCGACGGCTGGGACGTCCAGCAGCAGGCCGCGCTCAAGGAGTGGCTGCTTGCGCGCATGGAGCGCCGGGAGCTCTGGTACGAGACGGACTACGACGGGACGGAGCGCCTCCGTACCCGTTCCCTCCCCGAGCTGGTCGACGACCTCACCCGTGACCACGACTTCGTGGCCGTCGCCGAGCTCTACGCGCCCGGCGAGGAACTGTCCGTGATCGTGCCCAAGCTGGTCGAGGACCAGCACGTGCCGTTCCTGGCCGCCCTGCGCTACACGGAGGCGGCGCACAAGAAGAAGCGCGAGGTGTGGGAGCAGGTCTGGGAGCGGCAGCGTGAGGAGGACGCGGCCACCGCCGCCGGGGATCACCTGAAGGCGATGGAGATCAGGGACGGTACTCCCGTGCCGCCGAAGTACACGACGGCCGACTTCCGCAAGGCCTCCTACGCCGCCCAGCGCGGTGGTCTCGACGTGCCCAAGGAGCGGTTCATCTCCTACAGCCGCACCCTCAACCCGGCGATCGAGGTTCTGGGCTGGGGCGGCTGGGACCACCTGGAGCAGGCGACGGCCCTCACCGAGACCATCAACGCCCGTGCGGACTCCGGAAACTGGGAGCGGGAGGACTTCATCCCGTACCTCGCCGGTCTGCTGGAGCTGCTGCCGTGGCTCAAGCAGTGGCACCCCGAGGACGCCGGCATGTTCGAGGAGGCGCTGCTGGACTGGCAGCGGGAGGAGGAGTTCGCGGTCACCGACGAGGAGCTGCGCGCCTGGCGTCCCGCCCGTAAGGCGGCGAAGAAGGCCACCGCCAAGCCCGCCGGCGGGAAGGGCGCGAAAAAGAACACGCAGGCGAAGGAGTAGCCACCCCTTCGCAGGACCCCACCGAGCTCACCACCCCACCCGGACCCCGCCCACCCCCGCAAACCCGGCAGATCCGTGCTCCCCGCACGTTACGCTGAGGCGTTCGGGTGACGCGGGCCGGGCGGGTCCGGGGTCCGGTATGCCGTGCGCGGGTCGCGCGGCAGACAAGGGCGCCTGTCCAGTGGGCTGGGGCGCGCGGAATCCGAGGCAGGGGGCGGACGGCCCGGCGAGAGCGGCGGCAGTGCCGCTCGGGCCGGCGCTCGGACGGCCGAGCGGGCGACAACGGGACACACGAGGAGTACGCGATGGCACACCCCACCCAGCCACTGCTGCGTGAGGTCATCGACATCCCCACCGTCAGTCACGAGAGCTTCGTCCTGAAGCTCACCGAGGCGCTGGGCAGCGACGAGGAGCTTTCGAAGGCGCTGGACGCGTATGTCCTCACCGACAGCCTCGTGGAGCGGTTCGGGGAGGCCCTGTCGCTCATCGAGGCCGGGCTGACCAGCGGCAGCTCGAAGGCCGCCTACCTCCACGGTTCCTTCGGTTCCGGCAAGTCGCACTTCATGGCGGTGCTGGCCGCGCTGCTCGGCATCCAGGAGCGGGCGGCGCTCAGGGTGCGCGGTCTCGAGAAGTTCGCCGGGGCCATGCGCGAACACGCCTGGCTGCACAGTACGAAGTTCCTGCTGCTGCCCTTCCACATGCTCGACGGCAAGTCGCTGGAGCAGAAGGTGCTCGGCGGGTACGTCGAGCACATCCGCCGCCTCCACCCCGACGCCCCGATCCCGCAGGTCTACCGCACGGACGCCCTGTTCGAGAACATCCGCAGCCACCGGGAGCGGATGGGCGACGAGGCGTTCATCGACGGGCTGCCGGGCGGGGACGCCCAGGACAAGTGGGGCGACTCGGTCTTCTGGACCACCGAGAAGCTGGACACCGCGCTCGCCGCCGAGCAGGTGGACGAGGACACCCTCAACGAGGAGGACCCGCAGTGGCACCGTGAGCCCGTCACCGCCGGCGGGCTGCGCGCCAAGCTGGTCTCCGACGCCCTCTCCACCTGGTTCAAGGGGCTCTTTCAGGACGCCGCCGAGGACCGGCAGGCGTTCGTCTCCCTCGACCGGGGCCTCGGCATCATCGCCGCGCACGCGAAGTCCCTCGGGTACGACGCGCTGGTCCTCTTCCTCGACGAGCTGATCCTGTGGCTCGCCAACCACATCCGGGACGAGAAGTTCGTCTCCGAGCAGGCCGCGAAGATCACGAACTTCGTGGAGGGCAGCGATGCCCGCCGGGCCATCCCGGTGGTCTCCTTCATCGCCCGTCAGCGTGATCTGCGGGACCTGGTCGGCGACGAGGCCGTGCTCGGCTCGGCCGAGGTGTCCATCCAGGACACCCTCTCCCTGGCCGACGACCGGTTCCGCACGATCCCGCTGCCCGACAGCGACCTGCCGGCGATCGCGCACGCGCGGCTGCTGAAGCCCCGCGAGGACGTGCCCGACGCGCAGGCCCGCATCGACCAGGCCTTCGCCAACATCAAGCGCGTCAAGCCCGACGTGTGGGACGCGCTGCTGGGCGACAGCAAGGACATCACGACCGCGGACGAGGAGGCCTTCCGCCGGGCCTTCCCGTTCTCCCCGGCCTTCATGGACACCCTGGTACGGGTCGCCGAGGCGCTGTCCCGCTCCCGTACCGGCCTGAAGCTCATGGGCCAGATGCTGTTCGACCAGCGCGACACCCTCCGCCTGGGCCAGCTCGTCCCCCTCGGCGACCTCTACGAGGTGCTGTACCGGGGCGGCAGCGACCCCTTCACGCAGACCCTGCGGGAGCAGTTCCGGTCCGCGCAGGAGCTGTACAAGAACAAGCTCCAGCCCTACCTGCTGGGCCGGTACGAGCTCACCCTGGACGACACCGAGGCGTACCGGCGCGACCCGGACGGACTCGACCCCGCCGTACGCGGCCGGATGGAGTCGTTCATCGTCGACAACCGGCTCATGGGCACCCTGCTGCTGTCCGCCCTCGTGCCGTCCGTGCCCGCCTTCCAGAACCTCACCGTCAAGCGGCTCACCGCCCTCAACCACGGCATCGTCACCTCCCGGGTGCGCGGCTTCGAGGCCAAGGAGGTCGCGAAGAAGGCCAAGGAGTGGGCCGACGAGTTCGGTGAGATCAAGTACACCGAGGGACCCGACGCGGGGATCTCGCTGGAGCTCGTCGGGGTCGACTACGAGTCGATCGTCACCCGCGCCCAGACCAACAACAACCCGGCCAACCGCCGAGGTCTCCTCAAGCGCATGCTGTGGGAGGAGCTGGGGGTGAGCCAGGGCCAGTTCGACGAGCAGCTCAACCTGTCCTGGCGCGGCTCCCGGCGGTCCGCGGAAATCCTCTTCGGCAACCTCGCCGACGCCAACACCCTGGACGACGACAAGGTCAGGCCGCGCCAGCCGGGCAGCTGGCGGCTCATCGTCGACATGCCCTTCGACGACGTCTACGGCGAGGCCGAGGACCGCGACCGCATCATGCGGCTCAAGAACCTCCCCGACCACGACAAGATCCGCACCATCGGCTGGATCCCCGCACACTTCACACACGCCACGTACCTGAAGTTCCAGCGGCTGGTCATCATCGACTACGTCCTCAACGGCCAGCGCTTCGAGTCCTACGCCGGACACCTCAGCCCCAACGACCGGGAACGCGCCAAGGACGCCCTGCGCAACCAGCACCGCCGCCTGTCCAGCACCGTACGGAACGCCCTCAAGCAGGCCTACGGCCTCCTCCCGAAGGACCCGGCGGTCGTCGGCGGCTACGACGAGCACATCCTGCCCGTCCCCGACATGCAGACCGTCGTCCTGGAGTACAACCAGTCCCTGTACGACGCGGCACGGCGCATCATCTCCCACGCCCTGGCCCACCAGTACCCGGCCCACCCTGACTTCGACCCGCAGGGCGAGCAGCTGTCGGTGCGCACGGCCGACGTCAAGACCGTCTTCGGCTACCTGCGCACCGCCTCCGACGAAGGCACCGACGTCGTCGAGATCCGCCCCAAGGACCGGCCGCTGATGAAGCGCATCGCCGGACAGGAGGGCCTGAAGCTGGGCACCATGTTCGAGGCCCGCTTCCAGCTCGGCCGGCACTGGGAGGAACACTTCGGACAGAAGGCCGGCACCGCCTACGACGACCAGGACATCCCCGTCCGCACCCTCCTCGAGTGGATCGACGAGCCCCTCCCGTACGGCCTCGACCCGGTCCTCGCCCACCTGGTGCTGTGCGCCTACGCCGAGCGCACCGACCGGGTGTGGACCTACCACGACGGGCCCGTCGAGGTTGCCGACCCCACCGCCCTCAAGACCGTCTACAGCCTGCGGGCCCAGGAACGCCCCACCGAGGAGACGTGGAACGAGGCCGTCGAACGCGCGGCACTCATCTTCGGCGAAGCCCCGCTGTCGCCGATGCGCCGGGCCCGCATCATCGCCGAGTTCAGTGACCGCGTCCGGGCACGCGCCGCGCAGCTGCGCACCGCGGCCCGGAAGCTCGTCGACGAGCTGGAGACGCACGCCGGCTACCTCGGTCTGGACACCGACGACGACGAGGGCCGCCTCGGCACCGCGCGCCGCGCGGCCGTCCTCGTGGACGACCTCGCCGAGGCCGACCGGCACGACCCGCTCTCCGTCGTCAGCCTCCTCGCCGGTGCCGACACCGGCGACCGGGCCGGGCAGGAGCGGATCGGCAAGTCTCTTTCCAGCGCGCCCGCCGTCATCAGCGCGCTGGCCGGCGTGCCCTGGTCCAGCGTCTACGACATGGCCCGCGACGTGCGCGAACCGTACGCCACCGAGGCCCGCGCCGTACTCGACTCCCTGCACGGGACCGCACGGGCGGACGAGAACACGGCCGTCCTCGGCACCGCGCTGGAGAAGACGACCAGGGAACTCACCGCGATCCTGCGCCGCGCCAACGCCGCACAGAGCCCGCCGCCCGCGCCCCCCGCCACCACCCCGCCGCCCGGCCCGGCACCGGTCCCCGCCCCGAACCGGTTCCCCCTGGACGACCACGGCACCCCGGGCCGGGGCGGCAACGGCGTGTCCGCCACCGTCCCCGAGCAGCCGTACGGACAGTACGAAGCGGAGGCCGCGGACGCCGTCGACCGGCTGCGAACGGAACTCACCGACGTGGCCGAGGCCCACCCGCACGCCCGTATCCAGGTCACGTGGCAGGTGATCGACCAGCCGTGAGCACGCACAGCACCACCGCCCCGCCGCCCGGCCGCGACACCGGGCGGTCCCGGCCCAGGCCCGCGCACCCCGCCGCGGTCGTCCAGGTCCTAGAGGCCCGCTCCTTCACGGAGGGCGAGCCCCGCATCGTCCTCATCCGCGCCGAACCGCACTGGAACGGGCCCCGCCTGCTGCCGCTCGGCGGCGGCCGGACCGCGCACATCGCCACCGCCGTCTCACCGCTCGCCGTGCTGGACACGCTCACCGGATGGGAGCGGACCGACACCGGCGAGCGGGACGTGCTCGCCGTCCTCACCGACGTCGAGGAAGCCGACCTCGGCCCCGGCCTCCTCGCTCGGGTCTACCGCAACCGCGTCTACCCCATAGAGTCCTGGGCCGTCGTCCGCCGCCTCTTCGGCGCCGTGGACCTCGACCCCCGCCTGACCGCCGAGAGCTGGGCCGCCGAAGCCCTCATCGACGCCGCTGGCCAGGAGAAATGGCCCAAGACCCCTGGCACCGTCCTCTCCCGCGACACCGCCCTGTCCCGGCTCGCCGCCGGGCGGCTGTCCACCACCGCCCACCGGCTCGACCCCGACCGGCTCGACCTGCACGCCCTGATGGCCTGGTCCCTCGCCCCCGGCGCGGTCGAACGCGTCGCCTCGCTGCGTGACCAGGAACGGCGCGGACTCGCGTCCTGGCTCGCCGACCCCGACCGGGTGGGCCTACGAGCCCACCAGGCACTCACCGCCCTGTTCGGCCTCTTTGAGGCCGGCCACGGCGCCGACGCGGTCCCCATGGGACTGGTGTGCGCCGCCCTCTGGGGTGAGAAGGCACCGGCGGGCGTGGACCGTGCCCGTGGCCGTGCGGAACTGAAGTTCGGCGGCCGGCGACTCGACGACGACAGTTTCGCCGCCTTCGGCGCCGAGACCGAGGACTACGTCCGGGTCCTGCTGGCCACCCGCTCCGCGGACGTGACCGAGGACGAACCGGTGCTTCCGGGGCCCGACCCCCGCGCCCTCATGGCCCGCGCCGACGCCCTCATCCGCGAGATGGGAGCAGAGGACGCGGCCGCCGCCAGCGACCTGCTCGAAACCGGGCAACGGGCGCGCTACGGAGCCGTCGCCCGTGCCCTCACCGCCTGCGTCCCCTCCCGCCCGGACAAGGCGCCGGCCGAACGGCGCGTCCGCGACCTGAAGCGCGCCGTCGACCACCTGGCCGAGCACGAGCTGTCCCGGCTCGCGAGCCACCGCGCGACGATGACCCGGATCCGCATGGCGCAGCGGCTCGTGCACTGGCTCGGCCGGCCCCCGGTCACCGCGTTCACCACCGCGGCCGAGGCGGTGCAACAGCACATCACCACCTACGGATGGGTCGACCTCGCCCACGGCTGGATCACCGACGGCGACCACACCCACCCGGAACTGCCCGGCGCCCTCGCCGCACTGAGCACCGCCGTACGGGCCCGACGGCACGCCCTCGACGAGGCGTTCGCCGCCCGCCTCGCCGAGGAGACACGCACCGGTGCCGCACCGCGCGACGCCCTCGTCGTGGAGGACTTCGCCCGCCGCGTCCTCGCCCCGGTCGTCAAACCCGCCCGCTCGTCGAGCACCGGGAACCCGCCGCTCCTCCTCGTCGTCCTCGACGGAGCGAGTGCCGCCGTGGCCGCGGCCCTCGCCGAACAACTGCGCACGCGGTCCTGGGCGGAGTACGACCCCGTGGCCGACACCGCGGGAGACCGGCGACGGCGCGGCATGCTCGCCGCACTGCCCACGATCACCCGCACCTCCCGCGGCTCCCTCTTCGCCGGCGAACTCACCGAGATCGACCAGCAGGAGGAACGCAAGCGCTTCGCGGCACACCGCTTCTGGGGCGGAGCCGACGTCCGGCTCTTCCACAAGGCGGACCTGCGAGGAGACGCGGGACACGGCCTCGGCAGCGAACTGGCCGAGGCACTCGCCGACCCCGGCACCCACGTCGCCGTCGTCGTCAACACCATCGACGACCGCCTCGGTGAGGACCGGGCCGTGTCCCACTGGCAGCTGAACGAACTCCTCGGCATGGAACACCTGCTGGCCCAGGCCCGCACCACCGGCCGCGCCCTGGTCATCACCGCCGACCACGGACACGTCATCGACCACGGCACCGACAAGGAGAACGTCCCCGACGCCCTCTCCGCACGGCACCGCCGAGGCAGCACACCCGCAGGCCGCGGCGAAACCGTCCTCGCCGGACGGCGCGTCGTCGCCGAAGGACAGCGCATCACCGCCCTGTGGGACACCGGACTGCGCTACGGAAACCGGCAGGCCGGATACCACGGCGGCGTCGCCCTCGCCGAAGCCGCCATCCCCGTGCTGGCCTTCGCCCCCTACGGCGCACCCGTACCCAAGGGCTGGCGGGAACTCGGCCCCCAGCGGCCCTCCTGGTGGTCCCTGGAAGAGGACGCCGTCACCGGCACCGAGACCCCGGCCCCACAGACACCGGGCACCACGCCGCCGGCCAGGCGCACCCCCTCGGCCGCCGAACTGCGGAAGAAGGCGGAAGAACAGCAGGCCGCCGAGCACGAGACCGGCCAGGGAGCGCTGCTGTCCTTCGACGAGGTCAGCACAGCAGAGTCGACCGGGACGGCCGCGCCTCCCCAGCCCGCCCCCGCCTCGGCCGCCGAACAGCTCACCGAGGCGCTGCGCGCATCCGACATCATGAGCGCCCAGCTCGGCGCACTGCCGCGCCCCGAGGAATTCGACACCGTCGCGAAGGCCGTCCAGGCCCTCGTCGACGCGCACGGAATCCTGCCGGTCACCGTCGTCGCCGAACGCGCCGGGAAACGCGCCGCACGCGCCGCGGGCTTCGCCGCCACACTGCAACGCGTCCTCAACTACGACCAGGCGGAGGTCCTCACCCTCACCGACAACGGGCGCTCCCTCCGGCTCGACGTACCGCTGCTGCGACGACAGTTCCGCCTCGACACGACAGGCGGAGCACGGACGTGACACCCCAGGGCATCAGTCCCGAACGCCGCCTGCGACTGATTGACGCGCTGCGCCGGGGCGCCGTACCCGAGACCGGGCTCGGAGTCCTCGCGGTCGGCCTCGGCCGGTTCGAAACCGCGGTCGACGCGGAACTCGACGCGGTCGCCACCGGATCGGCCGTCTTCAAGGCCGTACGCGGCGAATACGGCTCGGGCAAGACCTTCTTCACCCGCTGGCTCGCCGAACGCGCCAAGCAGCGCAACTTCGCCGTCGCCGAAGTACAGGTCTCCGAGAACGAGACACCCCTGCACAAACTGGAGACGGTCTACCGGCGGCTCACCGAACGCCTCGCCACCAGCACCTTCCCGCCCAGCGCCTTCCGGTCGGTCGTCGACGCCTGGTTCTACGCCCTGGAGGAGGACGCCCTCGCCGCCGGCGCCACCGACGACGAACTGCCACAAGCCGTGGACGGCCTCCTCACCGCACGCCTCGCCGAGGTCTCCCGCGTCGCACCGGCCTTCGCCACCGCCCTGCGCGGCTACCGGCGCGCCCAGGACGCAGGCGACGACGCCACCGCCGACTCCGTCCTCGCCTGGCTCGGCGGACAGCCCCACGTCGCCGCGGCGGCCCGCAGAAGCGCCGGCGTCCGCGGCGACCTGGACCACTTCGGAGCCCTAGGTTTCCTCCAGGGCCTGCTGACCGTCCTCAAGGACTCCGGCCATCCCGGGCTGCTCCTCGTCCTCGACGAGGTCGAGACCCTGCAACGAGTCCGCTCGGACGCCCGGGACAAGGCACTCAACGCACTGCGCCAGCTCATCGACGAGGTGCACTCCGGGCGCTTCCCCGGCCTCTACCTCCTCATCACCGGCACACCCGCCTTCTTCGAAGGCCCCCAGGGCGTCCAGCGGCTGGCACCGCTCGCACAACGCCTGGCCACCGACTTCACCACCGACGCCCGGTTCGACAACCCGCGCGCCGTGCAGCTCAGGCTCTCGGGTTTCACCGTGGAATCCCTGACCGAACTCGGCGGCAGGGTCCGGGACATCTACGCCTCGGGCATCGAACGAGAAGCCGCAGAACGTCTGCGCGGCATCGTCGACGACTCCTACGTGACCGACCTCGCGCACGCCGTGGCGGGAAGTCTCGGAGGCAAGGTCGGCATCGCACCACGGCTCTTCCTCAAGAAGCTCGTGGGCGACGTCCTCGACCGCGTGGAACAGTTCGAGGACTTCGACCCGCGCAAGCACTACGCCCTCACGGTCAGGCAATCCGAGCTCACCGGCACCGAGAGGAACGCCGCGGCAGGCTCGGCCGACGACGTCGAACTGCCTCTGTGAAGCGCCCGTGACCACCGACGACACCCCGGACGCGGTCGACCGGCTCCACCCCGTCGTCCTGCACCACATCGCCAACACCCTCGGCTGGCCCGATCTGCGGCCCCTCCAGAAGGCCGCCGTCCACCCGCTCATGGACGGTACGGACGCGCTGCTCCTCGCCCCCACCGCCGGCGGCAAGACCGAAGCCGCAGCCTTCCCGCTGCTGTCGAAAATGGCCCAGGCACGGTGGACGGGTACCTCGATCCTCTACGTCTGTCCCCTCAAGGCGCTGCTCAACAACCTGCTGCCGCGCCTGGAGAGCTACACCTCGTGGCTCGGACGCTCCGCGGCCCTCTGGCACGGCGACGTCTCGCAGACCCGGCGCAAACGCATCCTGTGGGAACGCCCCGACATCCTGCTGACCACACCGGAATCGCTGGAAGCGATGCTGGTCAGCGCCAACGTCGACCATCGTGCCTTCTTCTCGGGACTGCGGGCGGTCCTCGTGGACGAGGTCCACGCCTTCGCAGGCGACGACCGGGGCTGGCACCTCCTGGCCGTGCTGGAGCGCCTGGAGCGGGTCGCCGGCCGTCCGGTGCAGCGGATCGGTCTCTCCGCGACCGTCGGCAATCCGCCACAGCTCCTGGCCTGGCTGCAAGGATCCGGTGCCGGGGAACGACCCGCGCACGTGGTCTCCGTCAGCGGCCCCGTGCCGACGGCCGACACCCCGCCGCCCGGAGACATCCAGCTCGACTACGTGGGCTCCCTGGAGAACGCCGCCACCGTCGTCGCCGCGCTCCATCGGGGAGAGAAACGCCTGGTCTTCTGCGAGACCAGGCGGCACGTCGAGAAGCTCGGCGAGTGCCTGCGCGCCAAGGGCGTGACCACCTTCCTCTCGCACGCCTCCCTCGCGGCCGAGGAGCGCCGACGTGCCGAGGAGGCGTTCAGCGAGGCGCGCGACTGCGTCATCGTCTCCACCAGCACCCTCGAACTCGGCATCGACGTCGGCGACCTCGATCGCGTCATCCAGATCGACGCCCCGCCCACCGTGGCGTCCTTCCTCCAACGCCTGGGGCGGACCGGCAGACGGCCCGGATCCTCGCGCAACTGCCTCTTTCTCACCCTCGACGAGGACGGTCTGCTCGCTGCCGCGGCCCTGCTCCTTCAGTGGTCACGAGGCTGGGTCGAACCAGTGGTGGCCCCGCCCGAGCCCCGGCACATCGTCGCCCAGCAGGTACTCGCCCTCTGCCTGCAGGAGAACACCGTCGGAGAACACCTCTGGCAGGAATGGTGGGGCGGGCTGGGTCCCTTCGGGCCCCCGGCCGAACCGATCGTGAAACACCTGATCGACGAGGGCTACCTCGAACGGGACGGCGGCATGCTGTTCATCGGCCCCGAAGCGGAGCAGCGCTTCGGCTACCGCCACTTCATGGACCTGACGGCGGTGTTCACCGCCGCACCGGAGTTCACCGTCCTCTTCGGCCGCAAGGAGATCGGATCCACCGATCCCGCCCTGCTGACCGAGAAAGTGGCCGGACCGCGACGGCTTCTGCTGGCGGGCCGCAGCTGGCAGGTCACCTACATCGACTGGTCCAGGCGCCGGTGCTTCGTCGAACCCGTGGAGAGTGGCGGCAAGGCACGGTGGGTCGGAGCGGGCTTCGCCAGGGGAGCCTCGTACGAACTCACACGCGGCGTACGCGAGGTCCTGCTCGGCACCGATCCGCCCGTGACACTGACACGGCGCGCACTCGATGCCATGGCCGCTGCCCGTGAACGTGCGGTGGAGCATGTGCACCCGGGTGGAACTGTCGTCGTTTGCGGCGGTCGCGACACCGGCGTGCGCTGGTGGACCTGGGCAGGGCAACGGGCGAACGCCACACTCGCGGCCACTCTCAGCGAGATCGCCGACCCTCTCCAGTACCCGACGGACGCCTGCATCCGCCTCCGTGAGGACCTGACCGCCACCGAATGGCAGCAGGCCAGGGCCCGGGCGGCGCAGCAGCTCAGCCTGCCCTCTGTGGACCCGCGTGCGGTGCGGGGACTGAAGTTCAGCGCCGCCCTGCCGGAACGCCTTGCGACGGCCACGCTGGCCGCCCGCCTGGCGGACCCGAACAAGGCCACCTCGGTGCTCGGAGAACCGGCCCGGTTCTCGACCCTGCCTATCTGATCCACGGGCCGGCGAGGGCGGCGGCAGGCGTCATGAGTTGTAGGTCCCCTGCGCCCGCTCCAGCCCCTCGGTCACCAGACACTCCACCGCGTCCGCCGCCCGGTCCACCAAGTAGTCCAGCTCCTTGCGCTCCGCCGACGAGAAGTCCCGCAGCACGAAATCCGCCACCTGCATCCGCCCCGGCGGCCTGCCGATCCCGAACCGCACCCGGTGATAATCCCGCCCGAACGCCTGCGTCAACGACTTCAGCCCGTTGTGACCGTTGTCCCCGCCGCCCCGCTTCAACCGCAGCGTCCCGTAATCGATGTCCAGCTCGTCATGCACGGCCACCACCCGCTCCACGGGAACCTTGTAGAACTCCCGCAGCGCGTTCACCGGCCCGCCAGACAGATTCATGTACGACATCGGCTTCACCAGCACCACCCGCCGGGCCGCCGGCCCCGGCGGCCCGATCCGGCCCTCCAGCACCTGCGCCTGCGCCTTGCCCGCCCGCTTGAACCGGCCGCCCATCCGCTCCGCCAGCAGATCCGCCACCATGAACCCCACGTTGTGACGGTTCATCGCATACCCCGGACCCGGATTGCCGAGCCCCACCACCAGCCACGGCCCCGCGACACCCGCCGCATCCGTCGTCACGCCCATGTCTCCTTCATACGCGTCGGCCGCTGCCCCGCACGGGAACAGCGGCCGACGACACGACGACTCCAGAAGAGGATCAGACCTCGGCGCCCTCTTCGTCCTCGGCACCCTCCGGCGCCTCCTCCGCCTGCGCGGCCAGCACCTGAAGGACCACCGCGTCCTCCTCGACGGCCAGCGACACACCGGAGGGCAGCGGGATGTCCTTGGCGAGAACAGCGGCACCGGCCGCCAGACCCTCGATGGACACGGTCACACCGTCCGGAATGTGCGTGGCCTCGGCCTCGACCGGCAGCGTCGGGATGACGTGCTCCAGCAGGTTGCCACCCGGGGCCAGCTCACCCTCGGTCTGCACGTAGATCTCGACCTGGACCTTCTCGCCGCGCTTCACCTTCAGCAGGTCCACGTGCTCCAGGAAACCCTTCAGCGGGTCGCGCTGCACGGCCTTCGGGATCGCCAGCTGGGTCTCCTTGCCGTCGATCTCCAGCGCGATCAGCACGTTCGGCGTACGCAGCGCCATCAGCAGCTCGTGGCCCGGGAACGTCAGGTGCAGCGGCTCGAGACCGTGCTCGTACACGACACCCGGAACCTTGTTGTCACGGCGGATACGGCGCGCGGCACCCTTGCCGAACTCGGTGCGCGTCGTCGCGGAGATCTTCACCTCGGACATGGTCACTCCTCGAAGTCAGAAACGGACGTGGTCACCCGGCCACGAACGGCCTGCTACGAAGAGCGCGTCGATAACGGACCGCCGTACCGACTCCGGAACGAAGCGGCACGGCCTCCCTCGCCGAGCAACTGCAGCAGTCTACTCGGACCGGGAGGCCGCACCCAAAACGATCAACGACACCCGCACGGATGCCCGACTGCAGAACCCTTACTGCAGAGCTCCGGCACGCCTACTGCTCATCGAACAGGCTCGTCACCGAACCGTCCTCGAACACCTCACGCGCCGCCCGCGCGATCGTCGGCGCGATCGACAACACCTTGATCTTGTCCAGGGTCTCGCTCAGCTCACCCGGCGTCGGCAGCGTGTTCGTGAACACGAACTCACTCACCTTCGAATTCTTCAACCGGTCCGCCGCCGGACCCGACAGCACACCATGCGTCGCCGTCACCATGACGTCCTCCGCACCATGCGCGAACAACGCGTCCGCCGCCGCACAGATCGTGCCACCCGTGTCGATCATGTCGTCCACCAGGACACACACGCGGCCCTTCACCTCACCGACCACCTCATGCACGGTGACCTGGTTCGCCACGTCCTTGTCCCGCCGCTTGTGCACGATCGCCAGCGGCGCACCCAGCCGGTCGCACCAACGGTCCGCCACCCGCACACGACCCGCGTCCGGAGACACCACCGTCAGCTTCGAACGGTCCACCTTCGCACCCACGTAATCCGCCAGCAGCGGCAGCGCGAACAGATGATCCACCGGACCGTCGAAGAAACCCTGGATCTGATCCGTGTGCAGATCCACCGCCAGCAGCCGCGTCGCACCCGCCGACTTCATCAGATCCGCGATCAGACGCGCCGAAATCGGTTCACGACCCCGGTGCTTCTTGTCCTGCCGCGCGTAACCGTAGAACGGCACGATGACGGTGATGGACCTCGCCGACGCACGCTTCAGCGCGTCAATCATGATCAACTGCTCCATGATCCACTTATTGATCGGAGCAGTATGGCTCTGAATCAGGAAGCAGTCGGCACCACGAGCCGACTCCTGATACCGCACATAGATCTCGCCATTGGCGAAGTCGAAGGCCTTCGTCGGGACGACCCCGACACCCAGCTGGTGGGCGACCTCCTCGGCAAGCTCGGGGTGTGCGCGGCCGGAGAAGAACATCATTTTCTTCTCCCCGGTCGTCTTGATCCCGGTCACAGCACTATCTCCTCAGAGGTGTCGCAGCAGGTGGGGGGTGCAGATATGCACTTATCACGGTACGCGGTGTTCGCAGCGGCCGAAGACGCTCACCCCTCCTCGACCGCCCCACGGGAAGCCTCCTCGGCCGCCTTCGCCGCCGCACTCCCCGGACGCTTACGAGCCACCCAGCCCTCGATATTCCGCTGCTGACCACGGGCCACGGCCAGCGAACCGGGCGGCACATCCTTCGTGATCACCGAGCCGGCAGCCGTATAAGCACCGTCCCCGACCGTGACAGGCGCCACAAACATGTTGTCCGAACCCGTCTTGCAGTGCGAGCCGACCGTCGTGTGGTGCTTACGCTCCCCGTCATAGTTGACGAACACACTCGCCGCACCGATGTTCGAAAACTCACCGATCGTCGCATCCCCCACATACGACAGATGCGGAACCTTCGACCCCTCACCGATCGACGCGTTCTTCGTCTCCACGAACGTCCCGATCTTCCCCCTGACCCCCAACCGCGTCCCCGGACGCAAATACGCGAACGGCCCCACCGACGCACCCTCACCCACCTCGGCCGACACCGCCACCGTGTTGTCCACCCGGGCACCCGCACCCACCCGCGTATCCGTCAACCGCGCATGCGGACCCACCTCACAGCCCTCCGCGAGATGCGTACCACCCAGCAACTGCGTCCCCGGATGCACCACCACATCCCGCTCGAACGACACCGTCGCATCCACCCACGTCGACGCCGGATCCACCACCGTCACCCCCGACAACATCGCCGCCGTCAGCAACCGGTCGTTCAGAATCCGCCGCGCCTCGGACAACTGCACACGGTTGTTGATCCCCGCGATCTCCCGGTGATCCCCCGCCACCGACGCACCCACCCGGTGCCCCGCCTCACGCAGAATCCCCAGCACATCCGTCAGGTACTCCTCACCCTGACTGTTGTCCGTCCGCACCTTCTTCAACGCATCCGCCAGCAGCGCACCGTCGAACGCGAACACACCCGAGTTGATCTCCCGGATCTCCCGCTCCGCCGCCGACGCGTCCTTGTGCTCCACGATCGCCGTCACGGCACCCGAGCCGTCCCGCACGATCCGCCCGTAACCCGTCGCATCCGGCACCTCCGCCGTCAGCACGGTCACCGCGTTGCCGTCCGCCACATGCGTGGCCGACAACTCCCGCAACGTCCCACCCGTCAGCAACGGCGTGTCACCGCACACGACCACCACGGTCCCGTCCACGGAACCGCCCAGCTCCTCCAGCCCCATCCGCACGGCATGACCCGTACCGTTCTGCTCCTCCTGCACCGCGGTGCGCACGGCGGGGGCGACCTCCGCGAGATGCGCGCTCACCTGCTCACGCGCGTGCCCCACGACCACGACCAGGTGCTCCGGGTCGAGCTCACCGGCCGCGGCGAGCACATGACCCACCAGGGAACGGCCACAGATGTCGTGCAGAACCTTCGGTGTGGCCGACTTCATACGGGTGCCCTCACCCGCTGCGAGTACGACGACGGCTGCCGGGCGAATGGCGCTCACGGGATGCCCTTCGGCTGTGTTGGGGGTGGGGGTGACATCCGCAGGATACCCAGGCGAGGGTGGGGGGACATGAGAGCGGGTCCTGACCGAGGCAGTCGCCTCCGGTCAGGACCCGAACCGAGCAGCTCCGCCAGCTGGATTCGAACCAGCACTACAGGGCTTCAAAGGCCCGCGGGCTACCAGTTACCCCATGGCGGATGGCTGCGTCAGACCTTACCTGAGGTGGGTGGTGTCGTGATCCCGGCGACCATTCCTGTCCACCAGCCTTCGATGCGTCGGTACAGGTCGGCACCCTGTGACACCCGGATGACCAGGCAACCACGATAGGTGTCGCCGACGTTCTTGCGGACGGTCGTCGGATTGTGCTTCTTGATCGTCGTCTTCTGGAACTGGGAGACGTCCACACCCGCCAGATCGGCCCAGTACCGTTTCGCCCCCTCCACGTCCGCCGTCATGTGAATCATGACGCGGTACCGCAGGCGTTCGCGCTCCACGCCGAGCAGGTCGAGCCAGGCGAGGTACAGCTTGATCACGCCGGGGTCACTGTTGACGAAGAGTACGTTCTCCCTCCGCGCGTACGGTTTGTCCTTCGCCCCCTCGGCCCAGTAGAGGGCCACTCCCGTCAGAAGCAGGTCACGGTCGGACATGCTGCCGATTTCCTCGGCAGCGGCGGCCTTGGTCCGTCCTCGCTGCTCCTCCCGTACCGCCAACTCGTGTTCCCAGCGCTTCCGGTTCGCCAGGCGCGCCTGTTCCGACGGGTCGCGGCGCTCCGGCTTCGGCAGGTCCCGTACCCACAGGGAGATCGAGCTCTTGGAGCAGCCCAGTTCGACCTGGATTCGGTCGTACGTCCAGCCCTGGAGCCGGAGCTCTCTCGCCTTCTCCCGAAGGTCGTCCTTGGCGTTCGGCCGTTTCGTCCATTCCGGGGCCGGCTCGCCCTGGAGGAGCCGGTTGAGGATGTCGTTGTTGTCGACGTGGAGCCGGTCGCGGATCTGGCGTCGGCTCAGTCCCGCGCGTCGCAGTGCCACCGCCTGTTCGCGGAGGGTTTCGAAGTCGGCGTATTTGCCTGGTGCATGTGTCACATGCATACCGTCCGGCCGGAATGGTCGGTTCCCCCTTCGAACAGTGACCGATTCAGCAGTTCGAGGGATTTCCGGGCGTACCGCGTCCGATCGGTCACCGTGTGTGGTGTGGGCCGGAGGTGGAAACTCGACGGATAAGGGGTGGGGGGCGCCCGTAGGCTGGAGGCATGACCACGACGGGGGAAGAGCATGTGACGGCCCGGGGCGGGCCGTGGTGGTGGGACAGGCGCCGCAGCGCGGTGTTCGACGGGGTGCTCGCGGTGCTGTCCGCGGTGGAGTGTGCGCTGGAGGGGATTCCGTTCGCGTGGCGGGCGGGGATGCCGGTGGCAGTGGGGGTGGTGTTCGGGCTGCTGGCGGGTTCGGTGCTGCTGGTGCGGCGGAAGTGGCCGATCGCCGTGGTGCTGGTGGTGATCGCGGTGACGCCGGCGTCGATGGGTCTGCTGATGGGTGTGGTGGGCCTGTATTCGCTGGCGGCGTCGGATCTGCCGCGGCGGATCATCGGTTCGCTGGCGGGGATGCAGTCGCTGGGTGTGCTGATCGTGATGTTCGTGCGGTTGCGGCAGGACGCGGCGCGGGACGAGCTGGATGTGGCGGACTGGATCGTGCCGTTCGCGTCGATCACGATGGCGCTGGGGGTGACGGCGCCGCCGTTGCTGCTGGGGCTGTATGTGGGGGCGCGGCGGCGGTTGATGGAGAGCTTGCGGGAGCGGGCGGACAGTCTGGAGCGGGAGCTTCAGTTGCTCGCGGAGCGTGCGGAGGAGCGTGCGGAGTGGGCGCGGGGTGAGGAGCGGACGCGGATCGCGCGTGAGATGCACGATGTGGTGGCGCACCGGGTGAGTCTGATGGTGGTGCATGCGGCGGCGTTGCAGGCGGTGGCGCGGAAGGATCCGGAGAAGGCGGTGCGCAATGCCGCGCTGGTGGGGGACATGGGGCGGCAGGCGTTGACGGAGTTGCGGGAGATGCTGGGGGTGCTGCGTTCGGGTGGGGACGGGGCGGTGCGGCAGGAGCGGGCCTCGGTGCCGTTGGCGGCGGTGGGGGCGGCTGCGGCGGCTGCGGCGTCGCGGGCGGTGGGTGAGGATCCGGGGGCGGGTGAGGGGCCGAGTCTGTCGGAGCTGGATGAGCTGGTGGGGCAGTCGGCGGCCGCGGGGATGGTGGTGGATCTGTCGGTGGAGGGGGAGGCGCGTGGGTATGCGCCGGAGGTGGAGTCGACGGCGTTTCGGGTGGTGCAGGAGGCGTTGACGAACGTGCACAAGCATGCGGCCGGTGCGAAGACGTATGTGCGGGTGGCGCACCGGGTGTCGGAGATCGCGATGCAGGTGGAGAACGAGCCGCCGTCGGGTGCGGTGTCGTCGGCGGGGTTGCCGTCGGGGGGCAATGGTCTGGTGGGGATGAAGGAGCGGGTGTCGGCGCTGGGCGGGGTGTTCGTGTCGGGGCCGACGGATGCGGGGGGTTTTCGGGTGTCGGCGGTGATTCCGGCGTCGTCGTAGGGCGTGCCGGGGGTCAGCCGGCGGTGAGGCGTGCGGGTTCGATGCCGGAGATGAGGGTGGTGAGGCCGTGGTCGATGGTGGGGCCGAGGTACCAGTCGCCGGTGTGGTCGAGGGCGTAGACGCGGCCTTGGGTGTCGATGGCGAGGAGGGCCTGGGTGTCGGTCTCGGTGCCGAGGGGGCAGACGTCGGTGCCGAGGGCGCGGCCGAGGTCGCCGAGGGTGCGGGCGAGGTGGAGGCCGTGGAGGGGGTCGAGGTGGAGGGTGGCGGGGGCGACTTGGCGGCCGGGTCCTGTGGGGGTGATGTGGAGGCCGCCGAATTCGGCCCAGGCTTCGACGGCCGCGGGGAAGACGGTGTGGCGGTGTCCGGCGGGTGAGGTGTGGTCGCGGAGGGTGTCGGCCCAGATTTCGGCTTGCTTGATGTCCCAGCGGCCGGGTTGCCATCCGGCGGCGCGCAGGGCGGCGTCGACGGGGACGGCGAAGCGGGATGGGGGTCCCCCCGGTCGAGCGGAGCCGAGACTGGGGGAGGAGGTGCGGTCGGTGTGCATCTGCTCTTCGTTCGTCGAGGTCGTGGGTGGGGGGTGCCTCAGCCGTCGGTGGTGGCGGCGGGTTCGACCATGCGGACGCCGAAGTGGGCGGTGAGGGCGGTGCAGGCGCGGCAGGGGGTGGCGTAGGCGCCGTGGAGGGGGTCGCCGTCCTCGCGGATGCGGCGGGTGGTGAGTTTGGCTTGTTTGAGTGCTTTGCGCGCTTCGCCGTTGGTCATGGGTTTTCGTTTGGCGCGTTTGCTGCGGGCGGCGTCGGCGGTGGTGAGGTGCCGGGAGATGAGGATGGTTTCGGCGCAGCGGCCGGTGAAGCGGTCGCGTTGGTCGCTGGTGAGGGCGTCGAGGAAGTCCTGGACGAGGGGGTGCAGGGCGGGGGGTGTGTCGCCGCGGGCGGCGGTGCCGGTGAGGGTTTCGCCGCGTACGGAGAGTGCGGCGGCGATGGTGGGGAGGATGCCGTCGCGGCGGTGGTGGAGGGTGGGTGCGGGGGTGGTGTCGGTGGCGCTCCAGCCGATGCGGGGGTCGCCGGAGCGGGGGTCGCCGGATGGGCCGGTGTGTGTCCCCGTCTGCGTCGCGTTCATGATCGTCATCCCCTCCACAGCATCCCCCCGAAGGTCACAGAGTGCCAAATGCGTGGGCTCATGGGGAAGCTGGGGCGGGGCGACACGCCCGGGTTTGGGCGGGCTGTCACGGGAGGGTGACGGCTGGTCACGGAAGTGGAGGGGGCGGGTGGCCGGTGCCGGTGACCGGTGGGGGCGTACCGCATAGGCTGTCGGCACCGCGATTCGCGCGGTGTTCCGCACGGCTGTGCGTGGGGGCGCCGTGGGGGTCGTGGCGGTACGTAGTCGAGACAGACGTGACAGTCGAATACGTTCCGTAACGGTCCGAAGGTGGGCGGTGCGGGGCGTAAGGAAGCCGCAGGGGGCAACCGCCATGACGACAGGTCGGCTCGGGCTGGGGGATCCTCCCGGCCGCCAGGCCGGGGGACAAGCCGCGCCGCCGAACGCGGCCTATGCCGGGCAGGTCGTGCACTTCCCGGATCCGGTGCGTGCGGCGCGTCACCCGAGAGGGGTACGGGTGGACGAGCGTGGTTTCCCCGATTTCTCGCCCTATGCGCGTGCGGCTGTGGAGATCGCGGATCCGCCGGAGGGGTTCGGGGTCGACGAGTTGCGTCTGACGGACTATGTGTCGGCGAACGCGGCGTTGGCGGCGAGCGGGCACGAGCTGTGGGACACGGTGCCGGCCGTGGCGACGCCGCATGGCTGGACGTGGCATCACGTGGCGGGTTCGCGGCGTCTTGAGCTGGTGCCGGTGGAGGTGAAGGCACTGCTGCGGCATCACGGTGGTGTGGCGACGGCGGCGGTGGATCACGGCAAGCGGGGGACGCGGCCGTTGCAGGAGACGCGGCCGGCGCATTTCGGGCTGCCGAAGTCGGGTGTGGCGGTGTCGGAGTCGCAGGTGCTGGGTGTGGAGGAGGAGCTGGGGTACCGGCTGCCGGGTGCGTTCCGGTCGTTCCTGAAGGCGGCGGGTGGCTGTGCGCCGGTGGGGACGGCTCTGGACGCGGAGCTGGGGCTGCTGGTGGATCAGCCGTTCTTCACGGTGCGGGACGAGGCGGCGGTCAATGATCTGGTCTATGTGAACAAGTGCTTGCGTGACCATCTCACCAAGGACTATCTGTGCGTGGCGTTCGTGCAGGGCGGTCTGCTGGCGGTGAAGGTGCGGGGCGAGCGGCAGGGGTCGGTGTGGTTCTGCGCGTACGACGACGTGCGGGACGTGGATCCGTCGTGGCAGCCGGCCGAGCGGGTGGAGCGGCTGTTGCTGGCGTGCGGTGACGACTTCGACGCGTTTCTGTCGCGGCTGGCGGGTTCTCCGCCGGAGTTGGAGACGGTGGCGAATCTGATGGTGGACGGCGGGTTCGCGCGTGTCGTTCCGGTTTCTTCCGCGGGAGAGTGAGTCTCGGCATGGTGACGTTCGCGCAGGCGCAGGAGCGCGCTGAGGAGTGGGTCAACGGGGATGTTCCGTCGTACCAGCACCGTGAGGTGCGGGTACGGGAGTTCGGTCTCGGTTTCGTGGTGTGGGCGGAGGACCGTGCGGACGGGCCCCGTTCGGACGGTGGCGGGCAGCGGCTGGTGATCGCCCGTGACAGTGGTGAGGCGACGCTGTGGCCCGCGCTGCCGGTGGGTGAGGTGATCCGCCGGTACGAGGAGGAGTACGGCCGTGATGCGGCGGCGCCGGCTCCGGAGCCGGCGCCGGCGGCGCGGGTGGATCTGAATCAGACGTCGTTCCTGCTGAGTCCGCCGGAGTGGTTGCAGGAGGCGGCGGACCGGCTGGGGATTCCGGACCGGCGCGGGGAGGGTGCGGGGGGCGGCCCGGAGGCCGCTCCGGCCGCGGCTTCGGCTGCGGGGTCCGCGGCGGGGCCGGTTCCGGGCGCGTCTTCGGGTGGGGCTCCGACGCAGGGTGGGGCTCCGGCCCAGGCTCCGGCTGCGGGCCCGCAGGACGCGCCGGCGGGTCCGGGGAGCGGGGCCGCGTGGCCCGCTGCCGGGACGGGCGGTGCGCAGCCGGGTGCCGGTGTGCCCGAGGGGGCGACTCCGTGGGCGGGTACGGACACCAACGCCGACGCCGGTGAGGACCGTTCCGTTCCGCTGCCGCAGACGGTGTTCGCGCCGCAGTTGAGCGAGCCCGGTGACGGCGGGGCGCCGTCCGGCCTCTCGGCGCCGGCGGATGCGCAGACCGCGCTGATGTCGGGCGGCAGCCAGCTTCCGCCGACGGCGGTCGCGCCGGCGCTTCCGGATCCCGGCGCGGGGCAGGGGACGCCGCCGCCCGCGTCGCCGCCCGCGTCCGCGCCCCCGCAGTACGGCTATCCGCAGGCCGGCGCGCCGGGTACGCCCGCGCCCGGTACGCCCGCGCCGGGCACACCTGCGCCCGGTACGCCCGGTCCGGGCACGCCCGCGCCGTCCGCGCCGACGCCTCCGCCGCCCGGTCCCGGTACGCCCGGGCGGCCGCTCGCGCCGCACGCGGGGGACATCGCCGACGCCGAGACCAGCAAGGCGGCCCCGCCGCCGCGCCGCGGCTCCGGTGCGACGCCGCCGCCTCCCGGGGCCCCCGGAACCCCGGGTGCGCGTCCGGGCGGCACGCCTCCGCCGCCGTCCGGCGGTACGCCCCCGCCCGGCGGCACCGCGGGCGGGTATGTGCCGACGCAGCTGGTGTCGTCGCTCGGCGGCCCGGAGGGGGTCGGTACGCCGCCCCCGCCCGCCCCGCCGAACGCGCCCGGCGGTACGCCGCCCGGCGGCGTCCATCACGCGGCGACGATGCTCGCCGACCCGGGAAGCATGGGCGGCGGCGCCCCGGGAACGCCTCCGCCTCCGGGCCCGCCCGGCGCCCCGGGAACGCCTCCGCCCGCGGGTCCGCCCAGCGCTCCCGGTACGCCCGCGCCTCCGGGCCCGCCCGGTGCCCCCGGGGCGCCCGGCGCTCCAGGCGCTCCGGGCGCCCCCGGCGCCGGACCGGGCGGCCGTCCGCCGGTGCACCACGCGGAGACCGTGCTGGCCGCGCCTCCGGTGTCCGGCCCCGGTACGCCTCCGCCCCCCGCTCCTCCGGGTGCGCCCGCCGGCGCTCCTCCGCCGCCCCCCGGGGCGGTGCCTCCGCAGGGGGTTCCGGGGTCCGGGCAGCCTCCGGCGTACGGCTATCCGCCGCAGCCCGGCGGTCAGCCGACGGTCGGCCCCGGCTACCAGGCGGTGCTGCGCTACCGCGCGCAGGACGGTTCCGAGCAGCAGCTGATCCGGCGTTCGGCGCCGGGTACACCGCATCCGGAGTGGCAGATCTTCCATGAGCTGCGCGGCATGAACGTGCCGCCGGACCAGGTGCTGGAGCTGCACACCGAGCTGGAGTCGTGCGAGCTGCCGGGCGCGTACTGTGCGCGGATGATCCGGGAGCAGTGGCCGCAGGCGCGGATCACGAGCATCGCCCCGTACGGCACGGATCACGCCAGCCGGCAGCAGGGCATGCAGCAGCTGCTGGCCCACCAGGGCGAGCTGCACCAGGTGGCGGACGGTCCGGCGCGTCCGGCGCCGGTGCGTGCGCCGGTTCCGCCGGTGCAGCCGGCGCCGCCGCTTCCGCCGGAGGCGGTCGCGCAGGAGCTGGCGGGGGCGTTCGGGCCGGGGGTGTTCCGGTTCGAGCAGGCGGCGGTGTCCCGGCAGGGTGTGCCGCCGGTCGTGGCGCACACGCTGGTGGTGGCGGGGCTGCCGATGGACATGGGCCCGTTCTTCTGGGCGCAGGCGCAGCCGGGCCGTCCGGTGCCGACGCTGGCGGAGCTGGCCGCGGAGCGGGGTGTGCAGGCGGCGTCGGACGCGGGCTCGTACCTGGTGATGGGCAGCGACTTCGGCAAGGCGATCTGTGTGCAGTACGGCACGGCGAACATCGTGGCGGTGCCGGTGGAGGCCGGGCCGGGCGGTGCGCCGGTGCCGCCGCAGTTCGTGAACACCGGGCTGCCGGAGTTCGCGCGCTGTCTGGCGCTGCTGGGGCGGATGTGGCGGCTGCGGTTCGGGCTGAACCAGGAGCAGGCGGGCCGCTGGACCGTCGACTTCCAGGCGCAACTGGCCGCGCTGGACCCGGCGGCGCTGGGGTCGCCGGAGAGCTGGTGGTCGGTGCTGCTGGAGCAGATGTGGGACGGACTGCTGTGACGCGGCGGCGCTGAGCCCGCATGACGCGAGGAGCCGGGTCCGGTCGTGGAGGCGACCGGGCCCGGTTTTCGCGTCTTCCCCCCGGCTCTCCTCCGCGTCCCTCCGCCCGCTCCGCTCTCCCCTCTGCGGAGTGTCGCGTTATGAACACTTCCGTGTGATCCATCAAGATGTGCGCGATTCATCCCATTTCGCACTCGGTCGTCGTGGTGGGCTTCGTGTCCGTCGGTGGAGAGGGGTTCCAGGGTGAGCAGCGCATCGGTGTCGTCGCAGGGCTTCGAGGTCGTGCGGGGGCGTGGCTACCGTCCCTTGCAGGTGATCGCCTACGTCGAGACCCTCTCGGAGGACCGTGACGCGGCCTGGGAGCGGGCGGCGCGGCTGACGGTGCTGGCCAGGGAGATGGAGGAGGACCTGGAGCTGCTGCGCGCCCGGGTGGCGTCGCTTCCGGAGCAGACGTACGAGTCGCTCGGGGAGAGTGCCCGGCGGCTGTTCGAGCTGGCCGGTCAGGAGGCGGCGGCCGTGCGGGAGGCGGCCCGGCAGCATGCGCGGGACCTGACGGATCTGGCGCGGGACGACGCGGCGGGCATGACGGAGGCGGCGCGGGCGTACGCGGACCGGGTGCGTGGGGCGTCGGACGAGCAGGCCCGGGAGCGGCTGGCCGCGGCCCGCGCGGAGGCCGACGAGATCCGGATCGCGGCCCGGCTGGAGGTGAAGGAGGAGCGCGGGCGGGCGCTGGCGGCGGTGCGGGAGATGCGGGAGCGCACGTCCGGGATGCTCGCGGAAGGGGCGCGGGAGCAGGCGGCGCGGCTGGACGAGGTGGAGCGGGAGGAGGCCGAGCGGGTGGCCGCGCTGGACGCCCGGCAGGCGGAGGCGGAGGAGCGGGCCCGGGGTGTGCTGGCGGAGGCGCAGCAGGTGTTCGCCGAGGCGGAGGAGGCGGCGCGGCGGCGTGCGGAGGAGGCGCGGGAGCGCGCGGCTGAGGTGCTTGCCGAGGCGCGCGCCCGCGCGGAGGGCATCGCGCGGGAGACGGAGCGGGTGCTGCGCGACCATGCCGACCGGCGGGAGGACGTGCAGACGCACATGGATCATGTGTGCGCGTCGCTCAGCGCGCTGACGGGCCGGGTGGTGGAGTGAGGGAGGCGGGGTGTCACATCCTCCTGCGGGTCGCTCCGGCGAGGATCCAGCCCTCCACCGCCTCGTACTGGCGCCGTTGTTCCTCCGCGCGCCCGCGGCCGGAGGCGACGGTGCCGAGCCAGCCGCAGAGGAAGCCGACGGGGATGGAGGCCAGGCCGGTGGTGGTGAAGGGGAACCAGTTGAAGTCGGCGTCGGGGAAGGCGGCGACGGGTGAGCCGGAGACGAGGTTGGTGCCCGGCATGAGCAGCAGCACGGACAGGGAGCCGCCGATGAGGGTGGCGAGCAGGCCCGTGCGGGTGTAGCGGCGCCAGAAGAGGCTGTAGACGAGGGCGGGGGCGATGGCGGAGGCGCCCAGGCAGAAGGACAGGGTGATCAGGGGGTGCAGGCTGTGGTGCTGCACCAGGGTGGCGAGCACGATCGCGGGGACGCCCACGGCCAGTGCGGACAGGCGGGCCGTCATCATCTCGCGGCGCGGTGACATCTCCTGGACGCGGGCGGCGAAGACGTCGTGGGCGAGGGAGTTGGCGCAGGCGAGGATCATGCCGGCGACGGAGGCGAGGACGGTGAGGAAGACCGCGGTGGTGACGGTGGTGAAGAGGAACGTTTCAGCCGTGGAGAGCTCCGCGCCGAACGCGGCCTGGGAGCCGAGCAGGTAGGCGGTGTTGCCCTGCGGGTCGGCCTGGGCGAGGGCGGCCCGTCCGACCAGGGCGGTCGCGCCGAAGCCGATGACGGTGAGGACGAGGACGAACAGGGCCACGCCGGAGACCGCCCACGACATCGAGCGGCGCACCTGGCGGGCGCTGTTGGCGGTGTACATGCGCATGGTGATGTGGGGGAGGCAGGCGCCGCCGAGGACGACCGTCAGATGCGACGTGATCATGTCCCAGCCGGGGCTGACGCCGCCGGTGAACTGAAGGCCCGAGGCGAGGAACGCGTCGCCGACGCCGCTGCCCGCGGCGGCCGCCTCGAACAGCGCCCCGGGGCTCCAGTCGAAGCGGTGCAGGACCAGGGCGGCCACGACGATGCCGGAGCCGAGCAGCAGCACGATCTTGAGGATCTGGATGAGGGCGGTGCCCTTCATGCCTCCGATCGCCGCGTAGCTGATCATCAGCGCGCCCACGCCGATGATGCAGCCCGTCTGCAGGGCCTCGCCGGAGAAGCCGAGGATGAACCCCATGAGCTGCCCCGTTCCGGCGAGCTGGACCAGCATCAGCGGCAGCAGCGAGGCGAGGGTGACGGCGCTGGCGGCGATCCGTATCCCGCGCTCCTGGGGCATGCGGCGGGTCAGCGCGTCGCCCATCGTGAACCGGCCCGCGTTGCGCAGGGGTTCGGCCAGCAGGAACATCAGCAGCATCAGGGACAGGGCGGTGCTCAGGGCGAGCACGATGCCGTCGTAGCCGAACAGGGCGATGATGCCGCCGGTGCCGAGCACGGTGGCGGCGGAGATGTAGTCCCCGGCGATGGCCAGGCCGTTGCGCATGGGGGACAGGGAACCGTAGCCGGTGTAGAACTCGTCGAGGTCGTCGCGGTCGGGGCCGGTCATCACACACAGCAGGAGGGTGACCGTGGCGACGGCGGAGAAGCCGACGAGGGCCATGGCCTGGGTGTCGCCGCCGAACTGGGAGTTCATCGGGTGGCCTCCCGCTTGGCGTCCAGGGCGCTCTGACGGCGGATCAGCTCCGCGAGGGGGTCGACGCGGCGGCGGGCGGTGCGCTCGTACAGGACGATCGCCAGCCAGGTGACGGGTACTTGGAGCACGGCGAGGAGCAGCCCGGTGGGGACGCCGTCGGTGACGGTGCCGGCCATGAAACCGGGGGCGAACGCCGACAGGACGAGGAAGAGGACGAAGTATCCGAGCGCGGTGAGGGTGGCCGTACGGCGTTGCAGGCGGTAGGCGCCGCGCAGCCGGCGCAGGTCGGAGTGGTGTCCGAGCGGGGCGTGCTGAGGGGCGCGGCGCGGTGCGGGGGCGGGCGGGGCCGGCGGCAGCCAGGGGTAGGTGGGGTAGGCGGGGGAGGCGGCGTTCGGCGGGTGGGGACGGGGGTGCGGGTACGGGTCGGTGGGCATCCCGTTCTCCTTGCGTGGCTCGAATGCGTGCGGGGACGGCAGGGAGGGGGTGGGGAGTGGAGCCCGCACGTTACTCGCGCGTAGGGGAGGGTGCTGCGTTTTGGCCGAACTGAGCGGTCGGTATGTGCTCTCCGCGGCGTTTCCCCGGTCTGACCTGAGGGGTTACCTGGATTAACTCATACTTTTTGAGCCATCAGGTCCCCTCGGCCGGCCCCGGCTCGGCCTCGACGCGATCGGACTTGACCCTGACGCGACGGGAGGGTGGAGCCTCGGATGCGCCGGCCGGAGGAGCCGACCCCGAGACGGACTCCTCCCGTCGGCTGAAGCCCCTAGGGGTACCTCCGTACGACGGCTCGGGGAGGGTTCGTACCGACGGAGGACGAGACGGGGCGGCAGCCGTCCTTAACCTGGCTTTACGCCGCCGGGGGGTGGGGCGGCACAGCAGCGGGGGTGGGGTTTTCCCCAGGAGAAGACTGCGCTGAACACCAGCGCGCCCGACCCCCTCCCACCGCGAGACTTGCAGCACAGGCACGAGGACGCACCGAGCGGCCGCCGCACCACGGGGGCGGCGGCCGACGGGCACCGCATTTCACTTTGCTGACCGACATAGGAGACTTACCGTGACATCGGCTGTGACCATTCCCAGGCACGGGGGTACTGGAGGGCCTACGGCCGTTGCCGCGCGGGCGCGGCAGGTCGTGAAGGCGTACGGGTCCGGCGAGACCCGTGTCGTCGCCCTCGACCACGTCGACGTGGACATCGCGCGGGGACAGTTCACCGCGATCATGGGCCCCTCCGGGTCCGGCAAGTCCACCCTGATGCACTGCCTCGCCGGGCTCGACACCGTGACGTCCGGTCAGATCTACCTGGACGAGACCGAGATCACCGGACTGAAGGACAAGAAGCTCACGCGGCTGCGCCGGGACCGGATCGGGTTCATCTTCCAGGCGTTCAACCTGCTGCCGACGCTGAACGCGCTCGAGAACATCACGCTGCCCATGGACATCGCCGGCCGCAAGCCCGACAAGGGGTGGCTGGACCGGGTCGTGGAGACCGTCGGACTCGCCGAGCGGCTCAAGCACCGGCCGACCCAGCTGTCCGGCGGCCAGCAGCAGCGCGTCGCCGTGGCACGGGCGCTGGCCGCCCGGCCGGACATCATCTTCGGTGACGAGCCGACCGGAAACCTCGACTCCCGCGCGGGCGCCGAAGTCCTCGGCTTCCTGCGCCGCTCGGTCGACGAGCTGGGCCAGACCATCGTGATGGTCACCCACGACCCCGTGGCCGCCTCCTACGCGGACCGCGTGCTGTACCTCGCCGACGGCCGCATCGTCGACGAGATGCACCAGCCCACCGCCGAGCAGGTCCTGGACCGCATGAAGGACTTCGACGCCCGGGGGCGCACGTCATGACCGTGCTCAAGACCTCGATGCGCAACTTCTTCGCGCACAAGGGGCGCATGGCGCTGTCGGCGATCGCGGTCCTGCTGTCGGTGGCGTTCGTGTGCGGCACCCTGGTGTTCACCGACACCATGAACACCACGTTCGACAAGCTGTTCGCGGCCACGTCCTCGGACGTCACCGTCAGCCACAAGGACGCCTCCGACACGGGGGAGACGGACGCCGGCAACGGCAAACCGCCGGTGCTGCCGGCGTCCGTGCTCGAGAAGGTCGAGGCCGCCGCCGGCGTGCGGTCGGCCGAGGGCACGGTGGCCTCCACCCAGGTGACCGTGGTCGACGGCGACAACGACAGTCTCTCGCCGAACAGCGGCGCCCCGACCATCGTCGGCAGCTGGAACGGCAACGACGCCCGCACCATGGAGATCACCTCCGGTACGGAGCCCGAGGGCGCCGCCCAGATCATGGTCGACGCCGACACCGCCGACAACCACGACCTGAAGCTCGGCGACGAGATCCGTGTCATCGGCGCGGTCGGCACCCACACCGCGAAGATCTCCGGCATCGCCGACTTCACCGTCACCAACCCCGGTGCCGCGATCTTCTTCCTGGACACCCGCACCGCCCAGCAGGCCCTGGTCGGCGAGAGCGACGTGTACACCAGCGTCAACGTCACCGCCGCGGACGGCGTCAGCGACGACCAGCTGAAGAAGAACGTCACGGCCGCGCTCGGCGGCGGCTACAAGGTGATGACCGCCGAGGAGACCGCGGAGGCCAACCAGGAGAGCGTCGGCGAGTTCATGGACGTCATGAAGTACGCCATGCTCGGCTTCGCCGGGATCGCGTTCCTCGTCGGCATCTTCCTGATCATCAACACCTTCTCCATGCTGGTCGCCCAGCGCACCCGGGAGATCGGCCTGATGCGGGCCATCGGCTCCTCCCGCCGGCAGGTCAACCGCTCGGTGCTGGTGGAGGCCCTGCTGCTCGGCCTGATCGGCTCCGTCCTCGGCGTGGGCGCGGGCATCGGCCTCGCGGTCGGCCTGATGAAGCTCATGAGCTCGATCGGCATGGAGCTGTCCACCGACGACCTCACGGTCGCCTGGACGACGCCCGCGCTCGGCCTGATCCTCGGGGTCGTCGTCACCGTGCTCGCCGCCTACCTGCCCGCCCGGCGCGCCGGGAAGATCTCCCCCATGGCCGCGCTGCGCGACGCCGGCACCCCCGCCGACGCCAAGGCCGGCTGGATCCGGGCCGCGATCGGTCTGGTCCTCACCGGCGCCGGCGGCTTCGCCCTCTACCTGGCCGGAACCGCCGACACGGCCGGCGACGGCTCGTTGTGGCTGGGCCTGGGCGTGGTGCTGTCCCTGATCGGGTTCGTCGTCATCGGACCGGTGCTGGCCAGCGGCGTGGTCCGCGTCCTCGGCGCGATCCTGCTGCGGGCCTTCGGACCCGTGGGCCGCATGGCCGAGCGCAACGCCCTGCGCAACCCGCGCCGCACCGGCGCGACCGGCGCCGCGCTGATGATCGGCCTGGCCCTGGTGGCGTGCCTGTCCGTGGTCGGCTCCTCCATGGTCGCCTCGGCCACCGAGGAACTCGACAAGGCGGTCGGCACGGACTTCATCATCCAGGACGACCTGGGCCAGCCGATCACCCCGGAGGCCGTGAAGGCCGTGAAGTCGACGCCGGGCATCGACCGGGTCACCGAGTACAAGTGGACCGAGGCCGACTTCACCACGCCCGACGGCAAGACCACCGACGACACCGCGATCACCGCCGCCGACCCGACGTACGCGACCGACCTGCGGGTCGAGACCGTCGCCGGCACGCTCGCCGACGCCTACCGGCCCGACTCGATGTCCGTCCACGAGGACTTCGCCAAGGACCACGGCGTGCGCATCGGCTCGACGATCGACGTCGCCTTCAAGGACGGCACCACGGGCACCCTGACGGTCCGGGCCATCACCAGCAGCGAGGGCATGATCGACGAAGGTGCGATGTACACGTCCATCGACACCCTCGCCACGTACGTCCCGGCCGACAAGATGCCCCTGGACCAGCTGGTCTTCGCCTCGGCGAAGGACGGGCAGAAGGACGCCGCGTACACGGCGCTGAAGGCCTCGCTGGACGGCTTCCCGCAGTACGAGGTGCGTGACCAGACCGACTACAAGGAGGCGCTGAAGGACCAGATCGGCCAGCTGCTGAACATGATCTACGGCCTGCTGGCCCTGGCGATCGTCGTCGCGGTCCTCGGTGTGGTGAACACCCTGGCCCTGTCGGTGGTGGAGCGCACCCGGGAGATCGGCCTGATGCGGGCCATCGGCCTCTCCCGCCGGCAGCTGCGCCGCATGATCCGCATGGAGTCGGTCGTGATCGCCCTGTTCGGTGCGCTGCTGGGCCTCGGCCTGGGCATGGGCTGGGGCGCCACCGCGCAGCAGCTCCTGGCGCTGGAGGGGATGAAGGTCCTCGACATCCCGTGGCCGACGATCACCGGCGTCTTCATCGGCTCGGCCTTCGTGGGCCTCTTCGCGGCCCTGGTCCCGGCCTTCCGCGCCGGCCGCATGAACGTCCTGAACGCCATCGCCACCGATTAGCCACCGCACACGGGGGTTGCGGGGGAACCACCGGCGCCGGAAGTCCCACGGGGGACTCCCGGCGCCGGTGCGTGCGCCCTCAGCACCCCGTCTCCTCGAGCCACCGAGCCGGGCGTCCGGCTTCTCGGGTCACCGGGTCGGGTGGCGCGGGTGGGCGTGCGGGTTTCGTGCTTCGGCTTCCGAGACGCCGAGTCGGGTGGCGTGGGCGGGGGTGCGTGGCCTGTACGCTCCGGGCTTCCCGAGTCACCGGGTCGGGTGGCGTGGGCGGGGTGTGCGGGCTGCGTGCTTCGGCTTCTCGAGTCACCGAGTCGGGTGGTGGGTGGGCATAGGCCCGGGGGTCCAGGGGGCGGAGCCCCCTGGTGGGCCGGCGGCAGCGCCGCCCACCGGGTCCAGGAGGCGGAGCCCCTGGTGGGCCGGCGGCAACCCCGCTCACCGGTCGGCCGGCGTTGTCCACAGCCCCCCGCACCCGCGGACGCGGCGACGTACCCTTGACACCCCCGGCCCGCAGCGCGCGTCGGGCCCGTCGTGTTGCACACCCCCGGAGGGAACCCGCCCCGCATGAGCCTGCACGGTCTGCTCGACGCCGTAGTCAAGGACCCCGCCCTCGCGGAAGCGATCACCGCGGCCGCGGACGGCAACCGCACGCACGTCGACCTCGTCGGCCCGCCCGCGGCCCGCCCCTTCACCATCGCCGCCCTGGCCCGCGACACCGCCCGCCCCGTGCTCGCCGTGACCGCGACCGGCCGCGAGGCCGAGGACCTGGCCGCGGCCCTGCGCTCCCTCCTCCCGCCCGAGGACATCGTGGAGTACCCCTCCTGGGAGACGCTCCCGCACGAGCGGCTCAGCCCGCGCAGCGACACCGTCGGCCGCCGCCTCGCCGTCCTGCGGCGCCTGGCCCACCCCCGCCCCGACGACCCCGACACCGGCCCGGTCTCCGTCGTCGTCGCCCCCGTACGCTCCGTGCTCCAGCCGCAGGTCAAGGGCCTGGGCGACCTGGAGCCCGTCGCCCTGCGCACCGGACAGACCGCCGACCTGAACGACACCGTCGAGGCCCTCGCCGCCGCCGCGTACGCGCGCGTGGAGCTCGTGGAGAAGCGGGGCGAGTTCGCCGTACGGGGCGGCATCCTGGACGTCTTCCCGCCCACCGAGGAACACCCCCTGCGGGTGGAGTTCTGGGGCGACGACGTGGAGGAGATCCGCTACTTCAAGGTCGCCGACCAGCGCTCCCTGGAGATCGCCGAGCACGGCCTGTGGGCGCCGCCCTGCCGCGAACTGCTGCTCACCGACGACGTACGCGAGCGCGCCCGGACCCTGGCCGAGGCCCACCCGGAGCTGGGTGAACTGCTCGGGAAGATCGCCGAGGGCATCGCCGTGGAGGGCATGGAGTCCCTGGCCCCCGTCCTCGTCGACGACATGGAGCTGCTGCTGGACGTGCTGCCCAAGGGCGCCATGGCCGTCGTCTGCGACCCGGAGCGGGTGCGCACGCGCGCGTCGGACCTGGTGGCCACGTCGCAGGAGTTCCTGCAGGCCTCCTGGGCGGCCACCGCCGGCGGCGGGGAGGCGCCCATCGACGTCGGCGCCGCGTCCCTGTGGTCGATCGCGGACGTCCGCGACCGGGCGCGCGAGCTGGACATGATGTGGTGGTCGGTGTCGCCGTTCGCCGCGGACGACCAACTCGACCCGGACACCCTCAAGCTCGGCATGCACGCCCCCGAGACCTACCGCGGCGACACCGCGCGGGCGCTGGCCGACGCCAAGGGCTGGCTCGCCGACGGTTGGCGCACCGTGTTTGTCACGGAGGGTCAGGGCCCGGCGGCCCGTACGGTCGAGGTGCTCGGCGGCGAGGGCATCGCCGCGCGTCTCGACACCGACCTCGGTGGGATCAGCCCCTCCGTGGTGCACGTCGCCTGCGGCTGCATCGACCACGGCTTCGTCGACCCGGCACTCAAGCTCGCCGTCCTCACCGAAACCGACCTGACCGGCCAGAAGGCGTCCGGCCGCGAGGGCGCCCGGATGCCGGCCCGGCGCCGCAAGACCATCGACCCGCTCACCCTGGAAGCGGGCGACTACATCGTGCACGAGCAGCACGGCGTGGGCCGCTACATCGAGATGGTGCAGCGCACCGTGCAGGGCGCCACCCGCGAGTACCTGGTCGTGGAGTACGCCCCCGCCAAGCGCGGCCAGCCCGGCGACCGGCTCTACATCCCCACCGACCAGCTGGAGCAGATCACCAAGTACGTCGGCGGCGAGGCGCCCACCCTGCACCGGCTCGGCGGCGCGGACTGGACCAAGACCAAGGCGCGCGCCAAGAAGGCCGTCAAGGAGATCGCCGCCGACCTGATCAAGCTGTACAGCGCGCGCATGGCCGCCCCCGGCCACGCCTTCGGCGCCGACTCGCCCTGGCAGCGCGAGCTGGAGGACGCCTTCCCCTACGCGGAGACGCCCGACCAGCTCACCACCATCGCCGAGGTCAAGGAGGACATGGAGAAGTCGGTCCCCATGGACCGGCTGATCTGCGGCGACGTCGGCTACGGCAAGACCGAGATCGCGGTGCGGGCCGCGTTCAAGGCCGTCCAGGACGGCAAGCAGGTCGCGGTGCTGGTGCCGACCACGCTGCTGGTGCAGCAGCACTTCGGGACGTTCAGCGAGCGGTACGCGCAGTTCCCGGTGGTCGTCAAGGCGCTGTCCCGCTTCCAGACCGACACGGAGGCCAAGGCGGTCCTGGAGGGGCTGCGGGAGGGTTCGGTGGACGTCGTCATCGGCACCCACCGCCTGTTCTCCTCGGAGACGAAGTTCAAGGACCTGGGCCTGGTCATCGTCGACGAGGAGCAGCGCTTCGGCGTCGAGCACAAGGAGCAGCTGAAGAAGCTGCGGGCCAACGTGGACGTACTGACCATGTCCGCCACACCGATCCCGCGGACCCTGGAGATGGCGGTGACCGGCATCCGCGAGATGTCGACCATCACCACCCCGCCGGAGGAGCGCCACCCGGTGCTCACCTTCGTCGGGCCGTACGAGCAGAAGCAGATCGGCGCGGCCATCCGCCGTGAACTCCTGCGCGAGGGCCAGGTCTTCTACATCCACAACCGGGTGGAGTCCATCGACCGCGCGGCGGCCCGGCTGCGCGAGATCGTGCCCGAGGCGCGCATCGCCACCGCCCACGGCCAGATGTCGGAGTCGGCGCTGGAGCAGGTCGTCGTCGACTTCTGGGAGAAGAAGTTCGACGTGCTGGTGTCGACGACGATCGTCGAGTCCGGCATCGACATCTCCAACGCCAACACCCTGATCGTCGAGCGCGGCGACAACTTCGGCCTCAGCCAGCTGCACCAGCTGCGCGGCCGGGTGGGCCGGGGCAGGGAGCGCGGCTACGCGTACTTCCTGTACCCGCCGGAGAAGCCGCTGACCGAGACGGCGCACGAGCGGCTCGCCACGATCGCCCAGCACACGGAGATGGGCGCGGGCATGTACGTGGCGATGAAGGACCTGGAGATCCGCGGCGCGGGAAACCTGCTCGGCGGTGAGCAGTCGGGCCACATCGCGGGCGTCGGCTTCGACCTGTACGTGCGGATGGTCGGCGAGGCGGTCGCGGACTACCGGCGCCAGCTGGAGACCGGGGAGATCGAGGAGGAGCCGCCGCTCGAGGTGAAGATCGAGCTGCCGGTCGACGCGCATGTCCCGCACGACTACGCACCCGGCGAGCGGCTGCGCCTGCAGGCGTACCGCGCGATCGCCTCGGCCAACTCCGAGGAGGACGTCAAGGCCGTCCGTGAGGAGCTCGTCGACCGCTACGGCAAGCTGCCGGAACCGGTGGAGAACCTGCTGCTGGTGGCGGGGCTGCGGATGCTGGCCCGCGCGTGCGGGGTGGGCGAGATCGTGCTCCAGGGCAGCAACATCCGCTTCGCGCCCGTGGAGTTGCGCGAGTCGCAGGAGCTGCGGCTGAAGCGGCTGTACCCGGGCGCGGTCATCAAGCCGGCCGCCCACCAGGTGCTGGTGCCGCGCCCGAAGACCGCGAAGGTGGGCGGGAAGCCGCTGGTCGGACGGGATCTGCTCGGCTGGGTCGGGGAGTTCCTGACGTCGGTGCTGGGCTCCTGACGCCGGTCCCCGGCCGCCCTCGTACAGCGTGCCGTCCACGGCTCGGGTCGCCGTGGACGGCACTGACGACTGCGCGAGGCCTTACTGCTGGTCGGGGCGGTCGCGGTCCATGCCCATCCGGCGTTCGGCCTGTTGCTGCGCGGTGTCGATCTGCTGCTCGTACTTGCCGCCGGTCCTCTCGTTCATCTTCTTTTCCGCGGCGTCCGAGGCCTGCTTGGCCTTGTCGCGTGCGGCCTTGTTGCCCTTGAGCTTGTCGAGGATGCCCATCCAGAGCTCCTTCCGGAGATGACTCAAAACAGACAATACGCGCGGTTCGGGGTGAATGCCCAAGGGGGCCTTGAATTGGTCTGGACCTGTCGCTCGTTACGGTGAGATCCGGGATCGGCCCGCCCCCGCCGGGGCAGGGATACAACAGGAGTGAGGGAGGGGCGCGGTGACGCGACACAAGGGGCGGGGCCGGCGGCTTCGGTGCACGGGATCGGCGGTGGCCGCCGCGGTGGTCCTGCTCGCCGGCTGCGAGCAACTGCCGGACACCGGCTCCCCGGCCGGCGGCGGCAGCGCGTCGGCCGCACCCGGCGGACGTGCCGTCAGCCCGCTGGACAACCCCGACGGCACCGCACCCGGCCTCGCCCCCGTGACAGGTGAGAAGAACCGCGCGGCCGCCGTCGCCCTCATCGAGAAGGTGGCCACGAAGGGCCGGGGACCGAAGACGGGTTACGACCGGGACGAGTTCGGCTACGCCTGGATGGACACGGCGGACGGGGTGCCACTGGCGAGGAACGGCTGTGACACCCGGAACGACCTGCTGAAACTTCATGGGCGGGACGTCGAGTTCCGCAAGGGCTCCGACTGCGTGGTCGTGTCGATGGAGCTGTACGATCCGTACACCGGCAAGGACATCGCCTGGAAGAAGGCGAAGGCGGCCGAGGTGCAGATCGACCACGTGGTCCCGCTGTCCTACAGCTGGCAGATGGGGGCCGCCCGCTGGCCGGAGAGCAAGCGCGAGCAACTGGCCAACGACGTGCTGAACCTGCTCCCGGTCGAGGGGCGCGCCAACTCGGCGAAGGGGGACTCCGGCCCCGCCTCCTGGCTCCCCCCGAACAAGAGCGTCCGCTGCGCCTACGCGGTCCGCTTCGCCCAGGTCGCCGTCAAGTACGAACTGCCGGTGACACCGGCCGACCGGCGGATGATGCTGGAGCAGTGCGGCGGCTGACACATCGTTTCCCCTGTTCACGGGTGTGCGCCTACCGTGACGGCATGGACTTCACGGTATCGAGCCTCGCCGACCGCCCCGACCGGGCGGCGGATGTGCAGGACATGGCGGACACCTGGCCGGAGTTCGTGCTCGAGGACATGGTGGGCTACGGGTACTTCCCGCGCATCGCCGCGGAACTGCCCGAGTACGTGCTCTTCGCCGAGGACGACCGCAGTGACGTGGTCGCCAGTGCGTACAGCGTGCCGTTCGCGCTCGGCGCCGAGGGGCGCGGCCGGCTGCCCGCGCGCGGCTGGGACGAGGTCATGGTGTGGGCCTTCTCCGATCTGCGCCGGGACAGGCGCCCCGACACCGTCAGTGCCATCTCGGTCTCCGTCGCCCCGCACGCCCAGGGCCGCGGGCTGTCCGCCGTGATGCTCTCCGCGCTGCGCGACAACGCCCGGGTGCGTGGCTTTCGTGAGGTCGTGGCCCCCGTGCGGCCCAGCGCCAAGCACCTGGAGCCGCGTACGCCCATGGAGGAGTACGTCCGTCGCGTGCGTCCGGACGGTCTGCCGCAGGACCCCTGGCTGCGGGTGCACGCCCGGGCCGGGGCCACCGTGGAGTCGGTGGCGCCGGCCTCGATGACGGTGGCCGCCTCGGTGGAGCACTGGCGTGACTGGACCGGGCTGCCCTTCGACACCGACGGCGAGGTCCTGGTGCCGGGCGCGCTGGCGCCGGTGCGCTGCGAGGCGGAGCGCGGATACGCCGTGTACGTCGAGCCCAACGTGTGGATGCGGCACCCGCTGTGAAGCGCGGGGCGGCCTGCTGTCAGAAGTTGCCGTTGCCGATCAGTTCGCCGTCGGCGTCGTAGACGCTGACGAGGCCGTTGTCGCTCTGCTTCCAGTCGGCGAACGCGGAGGTGATGAGCTTGGCGGGGCCCATGCCCTCGCCCATCATGCCGCCGGTGAAGTCGGTGTGGACGTCCGCGGCGTCGAGGATGTTGTTCTGCTCGTCGGCGCCCTGGACCTTGGTGACGTGGGAGACGGCCTCCTTCTCCTTGGCCGTCCCGTTCTTCTCCACGAACGCCTTGAACCGCTCGGCCTGGGACGCCTTCTCGGTGCCCTCGTCCTCGGCGGCCCCGGTGTCCGGCGCGTCGTCCTGCTTGGTGTCGCCCGCCTGCCGCTGCGCGGAGGCGGAGGAGTCCTTGCCGGTGGAACCGCCGTCCGAGTCGCCGGAGTTCGCCGAGACGGCGCCGATGACGACGATGCCCACGACGGCGCCCAGCGCGATCTTGCTCTTCATGCCCATGGTTGTTCCCCTCCCTACGGCGGCGACCGCCACCTTGCCGGCGACCGCCCGTTCGCGGGGCCAATGAGAACAGAGTGCGTGAACCGAGTCAACATGGTTCACGTGGTGCTGAAAGTGCACGAGCGTGAACCAGGGCATCGTGTGTGTCTCGGTATGCTCGGGGCCACACGTGGACCGAGGGGAGCGGGGCGGGTGCCGGGCATGCAGGACAACGCGACAGAAGTGACCGCCGCCGGGATCGCGCGGCTGGCCGGTGTCGGCCGCGCCGCCGTCAGCAACTGGCGGCGCCGGCACGCCGACTTCCCCCGCCCGGTCGGCGGCACCGAGGCCAGCCCCTCCTTCGCGCTCACCGAGGTCGAGGGGTGGCTGCGCAGCCACCGCAAACTGGCCGAGGTGCCCCTCAGGGAACGCGTCTGGCAGCAGCTCGCCGGCCATCCGGCGGGACCCGTCACCGCCCTCACTCACGCCGGCTGTGTCCTGCTCCTCATCCACGACCGCTCCCCGGACTGGCTCGGGATCAGCTCCGGCACCGACGAGCGGCTCGCCGCGATGCTTCCCGCGGCACTGGAGCGCGTGCTCACGCCACGCCTTGATCCACCGGACGGATCACGTGTGAACTCCCCGAACACTGTGAACTCCGGCCCAGGCGCCCCGGCCGTCTCCGCCTCCGCCCTTGAGCTCCCCACCGGCCCTCAACTGCTCCCCTCCGCCCCCCTCCTGCGCGGCGTCGCCGAACTCGCCGCCGCGCGCGGTGCCCGGCACACCTTCGAGTTCCTGCTCGGCCGCCACCTCGACGCCAACCCACGCCAGTACACGCCCACCCCCGCCGAACTCGCCGCCCTCATGGCCGGCCTCGCCGGCACCCCCCGCACCGTCCTCGACCCGGCCTGCGGCACCGGCGCCCTGCTCCGCTCCGTCGCCCACCGCCCGGGCCAGGAGCTGTACGCCCAGGACAGCGCCCCCGAACTCGCCGCCCTCACCGCGCTGCGCCTCGCCCTGCACACCCGCGCCGGCGTGCGCGCCGTGGCCGGCGACACCCTGGGGGCCGACCCCCGCCCGGAGGTGAGGGCCGACGCGGTGCTGTGCCACCCGCCGTTCAACGAGCGCAACTGGGGCCACGACGAACTCGCCTACGACCCGCGCTGGGAGTACGGCCTTCCCGCCCGCACCGAGTCCGAACTGGCCTGGGTGCAGCACGCGCTCGCCCGGCTGCGGGACGGCGGCACCGCCGTGGTGCTGATGCCGCCCGCCGCCGCCTCCCGCCGCTCAGGGCGCCGGATCAGGGCCGACCTGCTGCGCCGGGGCGCGCTGCGCGCCGTCGTCGCGCTGCCGGCCGGCGCGGCGCCCCCGTACAACCTCCCGCTGCACCTGTGGGTGCTGCGGCGGCCCGAACAGGCGCCGGTGCAGCCGGAGGTGCTGCTCACCGACGCCGGGCAGTTCGCCGTCGGGGGACGCGGCGGGCCCGACTGGCCCGGGGTACGGGAGACGGTCCTGGACGCTTGGCGCGCCTTCGACCGGGCCGGCCGGCTCGACGAACGCCCCGGACTGGCCCGCTCCGTGCCGGTCGTCGAACTCCTCGACGACGACATCGACCTGACCCCGGCCCGCCGGCTGCCGCCCCCCGCCGCGGCGGCCGACGCGGTCCGGCTCACCGACGTACGCGGCCGGCTCGACGAGACGCTGCGCCTGACCGCCGACCTGGCCCCGCCGCCCGCCCAACCCGCACCGCCCGCGGGCTCCGGCCGGCCGCCGTTCACCACCGTCGGTGAACTGGCGCGCGGCGGCGCCCTGGTGATGCGGACCGGCGGCCACGGCGGGCACGCGCGCGTGCCCGTGCTCACCGACCACGACGTCCTCGCCGGCACCGCCCCCTCCGGGACGCTGCCGGAGAGCGAGGAGGAGGCGGTGCTCACCGAACCGGGCGACGTCGTCGTCCCCGTGCTCGGCTCGGGCGCCGTCGCGCGGGTCGTCGACGAGGCGAGCGCCGGAGCCGTCCTGGGCCGCAACCTCGTCCTGCTGCGCCCCGACCCGGCCGTGCTCGACGCGTGGTTCCTCGCCGGCTTCCTGCGCGGCACCGCCAACCACCGCCAGGCCAGCAGCTACGCGTCCACGGCCACCCGGCTCGACGTGCGCCGCATGCGGCTGCCCCGGCTCCCACCGGACGAACAACGCCGCTACGGCGCCCGCTTCCGCGCCCTCGACGCCTTCGAACGCGCCCTCAAGGAGGCGGGCCGACTGGGCGAACAACTGGTCCGCGAAACCTACGACAACCTCACCGACGGAACCATTCCACCGAACTGACCCCGCGGGACGCCCCCGACGCCGGTCCCCGCGAACGTGCCCTCGGGTGAGCCCGCGGACCGCACCCTCGGGCGCGCCCGCCGGACCGAGCCTGCCGCGTCCCGCGCGAGGACTCCGAGCGGCCCGGACGCCGCCCCGCGGGGCACCCGCGCGGGGTGCCGTGAATGCCCCCGCGTGGTAGCTCGGCCGGTGGTGCCGGGCGATCAGGACGACAACGGTTCGGTACATCCGGGACCCGTTGTCGCCATCGGCCTATACGCTCGGAGTCTCGACCGAGTTCCCATCGCGATCCTGTCCAGGAGCAGTCATGTACGGCCACGGCGCGGCGCCGCCCCCACCCAGCGGCGCATCGGTCATCACGCAGCGTGTGCTGTACGCCGCCGCCGGAGTCCTCTGCTGCGGGCTGCTGGCCTGCGTACCGCTCTTCCGCATCGCCTTCCTGCGGGGACGCACGCTCGACTGGGCGGTGGCCTGGGTGTGCATCCCGCTGACCATCGCCTGTGTGGCGGTGGCCGGTGCGCTGCCGGAGTCGGACTCCCGCACCGGCCTCGCCGTGTTCGTGATGCTGCTGTCCGGCGCGGCCGCCTCCGCGTACTACCTGATCGTGGACATCCTCCACCACCGGCGCCTGGGCCGCCCGTACGCGGCCGGGCCGGTGCCCTCGCCGCACGCGACGACGATGCAGGCGCCGGGACCCCAGGCCCCGTTCGGCTTCCCGCAGCAGGCGGCCTCGCCCTACGCGCCCACCCCCGTCCCGCAGCCGCAGGCCCCGCACACACCGGTGCCGCCCACCTCCGTACCGCCGCAGCCGGGGCAGGCGCAGCGCCCCGCGCCGGCCCGGATCGACCAGGTGCGCGCCGAGCTCGACGAACTCAGTGACTACCTGCGCCGGCAGGACGGCCAGCAGGGACAGCACGGCAACGGCGAAGGCGGAAGGTGAGCGTGACGACGGGACGTGTCGTCGCCGGCCGCTACGAACTGTCCACGCTCATAGGTCAGGGCGGCATGGGACAGGTCTGGACGGCCTACGACAAACGGCTGGACCGGCGCGTGGCGGTGAAGCTGCTGCGCCCCGACAAGGTGGCCGGACAGGAGGCCGACGAACTGCGCCGCCGCTTCGTGCGCGAGTGCCGGGTGACCGCCCAGGTCGACCACCCCGGCCTGGTCACGGTGCACGACGCAGGCAGCGAGGGCGAGGAGCTGTTCCTCGTCATGCAGTACGTCGACGGCGCCGACCTCGGCGACCACCTCGCCGAACACGACCCCTACCCGTGGCAGTGGGCGGCGGCCGTCGCCGCGCAGCTGTGTGCCGTACTGAGCGCCGTGCACGCCGTGCCGATCGTCCACCGCGACCTCAAGCCGCGCAACGTGATGGTGAAGCAGGACGGCACCGTCACCGTGCTCGACCTCGGCGTCGCCTCCGTCATGGACGCCGACACCACCCGCCTGACCCACACCGGCACCCCCATCGGCTCGCCCGCCTACATGGCGCCCGAGCAGGCGATGGGCGGCGCGGTCGGCCCGTACACCGACCTGTACGCGCTCGGGGTGCTGATGCACGAGCTGCTCAGCGGCGACGTGCCGTTCGCGGGATCGACGGCGCTCGGGGTGCTGCACCGGCACCTGTACGAGCCGCCCGTGCCGGTGCGCCGGATCCGCCCCGAGGTGCCCGAGGCCCTCGAGACCCTGGTGCTGCGGCTGCTCGCCAAGGACCCGCAGCACCGCCCCGACTCCGCGCAGGAGGTCTACGAGCACCTGTCGCAGCTGCTCCCCGCGCGGGGAACGCCCACCGGCGCGCCCCTGGACCCCACCCGCCCGTTCCTGCGCCCGCAGGCCCCCTGGCCGGATCGCGCGCGCACGCCCGCGCCGCAGCCCGCCCCCGCCGCGCCGCCCGCGCCCGCCGCGGAGAAGGCCGACGTCGCCGCCGCCGTGGACGAGGTGAAACGGCTGCTCGGCGAGGGCCGCATCACCCAGGCCGTGGACATCCTCGGCGCGATCCTGCCCGTCGCCGCCGAGCAGCACGGGGAGCACTCCCCGGTCGTGCGCACCCTGCGCAAGCAGTACGCGGCCACCCTCCTGGACGACGGCCAGTACCGGCGTGCCCTGCCCGAGCTGCGCCGCCTCGCCGACGAGCGCGCCGCCGAGGCGGGCCAGGCCGACCCGCAGTCCCTGCGCTACCGCTACGAGGCCGCCCAGTGCCTGGAGCAGCTCGGCGAACCGGCGGCGGCGCTCGCCGAGTACCGCGCGCTGCTGGCCTACTACGAGAACCAGTACGTGGCCGCCGGTGACCCGCAGCTCGCCCACGACGTCCGCCGCCGCATCGGCCATCTGCTGCTCGCCCTGGGCGACCGGCCCGCCGCGCACGACACGCTGGCCCGGCTGCTGCACGACGTGGAGCGCGTGCACGGCCCCGGGCACCCGCTGGCCGCGGACATCCGCCGGACCCTGGGGTGGCTGGGACAGGTGCGCGGATAGCGGGCAGCGGACCGCAAAGGGGGCCATACGGCCGGACGGCGGGCCGGGGCGGTGCCGGAAGTCCTGGTGAATCGTTGGTCGAATGGGTTGGCCAGAGCTTGGCCGATGCCTACCATCGATCACCGCAAGACTTTGTGCACCGCCGCACAAGCTCTCCTCAGGAGGTCTCCTTGCACCGCCGCCGTCGCACCGCGTTCCTCCTCACCGCCGCGATCGCCGCAGCGCCCTTGCTCACGGCCTGCGGGAACGACGCGCACCCCGGTGCCGCGGCCGTGATCGGCGGGGAACGGATCACCGTGTCGCAGCTGGAGAACCGCGTCGACGAGGTCCGCGAGGCCCAGCGGGCGGCCGTACCGGACGAGGCCCAGTACCAGCAGGCCATCGCCCGCACCGGCAGCCTGACCCGCGACACCCTGCACGGCATGGTCCTGGACCGGGTGCTGGAGCACGCCGCGCGCGACGCCGGGGTGAAGGTCACGGACCGCGAGATCCAGCAGATGCGCTCCGACCTGGAGGAGCAGGCCGGCGGGTCGCGGGCCCTGGAGGACGCCTGGCTCCAGCAGTACGGCATCCCGCCGCAGCGCCTCGAAGAGAACCTCCGCCTCCAGCTCCAGGCCCAGAAGCTCGCCCAGCAGCTCGGCACGGACACCAGCCGGCCCGATTTCTGGCAGGCGCTGTCCGAGGCGGGCAAGGAGCTCGACATCGACCTTAACCCGCGCTACGGCGAGTGGGACGTGGAGAAGAGCAGCCGCGTCGACGCGCAGGTGCCGTGGGTGAAGGACGTCAGTGCCGCCTCCGCCGCGCCCCGGAACCTCTGACGCGACCGGGCCTGTGGACAAGCCGCCTGTGGACAACTCGGGAGCCGTCGGTGGCGTGGGCTAGTTTCGGAGCGTGAACGCAAACAGCTCCGCACCGACTCCCGAGGACGGCGGCCCCGGCCGTGCCGTCCTGCTCACCACCAGCCACCGCGTCGCGCCCGGCCTGCTGTCCTGGCCCGCCTGGCAGGTCCTGCACGCGGCCGACCGGGTGCTGTGCGCGGACGGCACCCACCCGCAGCTGCCGTATCTGCGGGAGGCGGGGATATCGGTCGAGGAGGCCTCGCCGACCGCCGAGGAGATCGTCGACGCCTGCGCGGGCGGGCGGACGGTGGTCGTCGTGGCGACCGGGGAGGGCGAGCCGGCGCTGACCGACGGGCTGGCGCGGCTGGCCGGGACGGGCAGGGTCCGGATGCCCGAGCTGGAGCTGCTCCCCGCCTCCTACGACCTGCCGGGCGCCCGTCTGCTCGACCTGGTCCAGGTCATGGACCGCATCCGGGCGGAGTGCCCGTGGTCGTCCCAGCAGACCCACAAGGGCCTGGCGAAGTACGGCATCGAGGAGGCGTACGAACTCGTCGAGGCCATCGAGGAGGGGGACCGGCAGGAACTGCGGGAGGAACTGGGCGATGTCCTCCTCCAGGTCGTCTTCCACGCCCGCATCGCCGAGGAGCACCCGGAGGAGCCGTTCTCCGTCGACGACGTGGCGGGCGGCATCGTGGCCAAGCTGATCCACCGCCACCCGCATGTCTTCGGCGAGGAGCGGGCGGAGACGCCGGAGGACGTCAAGGCGCACTGGCTGCGGACCAAGGCGGAGGAGAAGCGGCGCAGCTCGGTGACGGAGGGCGTGCCGCTGGGGCAGCCCGCCCTCGCACTGGCGGCGAAACTGGCGTCGCGGGCGCGGACGGCGGGGCTGGAGGTGCCGTTGCCGGCGGGGGAGGGGGTCGGCTACGAGCTGCTGGCGCTGGCGGCGCGGGCGGAGGCGGCGGGGACCGACCCGGAGGCGGCGCTGCGAGCGGCGGCCCGGACCTACCGCGACGCGATCCGCGCGACGGAGGAAGGCCCAGCGGACTGAGCGGCGGCGCCCCCTGGCTCCTTCCCCACGCCCGGTCCGACACACCCAGGGGCGCGGGGGACTGCGCGCCCGGCCCCCGCTCACCCGCACCTGCCCGGCGTCCGTGTGTACAGGGGCGCGGGGAACTGCGCGACCGGCCCCCGCTCACCCGCACCTGCCCGGCGTTCCCGGCGTCCGTGTGTACAGGGGCGCGGGGAACTGCGCGCCCGGCCCCCACCCACCCGCACCCGCCCGACGTCCCCAGCCCTCCGAGCTCTAGGTTCAGCCCATGTCAGACCAGCCCCGCCCCGCCGCCCCGCAGGGCCACCGTCCGCACCCCGAGCTGTTCAGCCGGGAGTTCGCCGCGAACCCCTACCCCGCCTACGCCTGGCTGCGCGAGCACGCCCCCGTGCACCGGACCCGGCTGCCCAGCGGAGTGGAGGCCTGGCTGGTCACGCGGTACGCCGACGCCAAGCAGACCCTCGCCGACAACCGCCTGTCCAAGAACCCCGCGCACCACGACGAGCCGGCCCACGCCAAGGGCAGGACCGGCATCCCCGGGGAGCGCCAGGCGGAGCTGATGACGCATCTGCTGAACATCGATCCGCCGGACCACACCCGGCTGCGACGCCTCGTCAGCAAGGCGTTCACCCCGCGCCGCGTCGCGGAGTTCGCCCCCCGCGTGCAGGAGCTCACCGACGGACTCATCGACCACTTCGCCGACCGGGGCTCCGCCGACCTCATCCACGAGTTCGCCTTCCCCCTCCCCATTTACGCCATCTGCGACCTGCTCGGCGTCCCGCGCGAGGACCAGGACGACTTCCGGGACTGGGCGGGCATGATGATCCGTCACGGCGGCGGCCCGCGCGGCGGGGTCGCCCGGTCGGTGAAGAAGATGCGCGGCTATCTCGCCGAGCTGATCCACCGTAAGCGCGAGGCCCTGCCCGCCGAGCCCGCCCCCGCCGAGGACCTCATCTCCGGTCTGATCCGCGCCTCCGACCACGGTGAGCACCTCACCGAGAACGAGGCCGCCGCCATGGCGTTCATCCTGCTGTTCGCGGGCTTCGAGACCACCGTGAACCTGATCGGCAACGGCACCTACGCCCTGCTCACCCACCCCGGCGAGCGCGAGCGCCTGCAGCGGGCGCTCGCCGCAGGGGACCGCGGGCTGCTGGAGACCGGCGTCGAGGAACTCCTGCGCTACGACGGCCCGGTGGAACTGGCCACCTGGCGGTTCGCCACCGAGCCGGTCACCATCGGCGGGCAGCGCATCGCCGCGGGCGACCCGGTGCTCGTCGTGCTCGCCGCCGCGGACCGGGATCCGGAGCGGTTCGCCGACCCGGATGTGCTCGATCTGGGCCGGCGCGACAACCAGCATCTGGGATACGGCCACGGAATTCACTACTGTCTGGGTGCCCCGCTGGCCCGTCTGGAGGGGCAGACCGCGCTCGCCACGCTGTTGACCCGGCTGCCCGATCTGCGGCTCGCGGGGGCACCGGAGGAACTCCGGTGGCGCGGCGGGCTCATCATGCGCGGTCTGCGCACGCTTCCGGTGGAGTTCACTCCCCCGCAAAAGTGACAGACCGGGCTCCGGCCCACTGCCCCGAGGCGGGCCGGCGTAAACATGACAGACCCTCAAGTCTGTGATCTTCACGTGATCTGCGCGGCATTAACTTGTGACAAGTGATCGTCTGCGGATACTTTCACCTCTCAAGTGCGGCACTCCGTCACGGGCTTCCATCGCCGCGCCGGTCTTTGTCGTCGTGTGAAAGGTCTCCGCATGCTCTCCGGGAACGGTCGACACCGTCGCCCCCGCCAGGCGCCGGCTCTCCTCGTCACAGCCGGAGTGACCGGCTCCGCCATCGCGATCCCGCTCCTCGGGGCCGGCAGCGCCAGCGCGGCCGACGGTTCCACCTGGGACCGCGTCGCCGAGTGCGAGAGCGGTGGCAAGTGGAGCCAGAACTCCGGCAACGGTTACTACGGCGGCCTGCAGCTGACCCAGGAGGACTGGGAGAAGTACGGCGGCCTCGACTACGCGCCCAGCGCCGACCAGGCCAGCCGCGGCCAGCAGATAGCCGTGGCCGAGGCGATCCTCGCCGACCAGGGCGTCGGGGCCTGGCGCACCTGCGGCCTGCTCTCCGGTCTGAACCAGGACTCTCCCGCGGCCGACGTCGACACCGGCACGTCCGGCTCGTCGAACTCGTCCGGATCGTCGGGAACGGGCCGTACGTCCTCCTCGCCCTCCTACACGCCCTCCGACGATTCGTACGGCACGGACAGGGGCAAGGAGACCCCGGAGGGTTCGGGTGACGAATCGGGTGAACCCGGCAAGTCGACCCCGTCGAGCAGTCCGTCGAGCAGTGACGAGGACGGCGACAAGAGCCCGGGCGGCAGCGCCTCCCCCTCCGCCTCGGCCACGTCCGACGGCGACAAGGCGGACAAGGCGGAGCAGAGCGACCGTTCTTCGGCGGACAGCGACGAGGGCGCCGGCCGCCACCGCGGCGCGAGCGCCGACGAGGGCGAGGGCGAGGAGGGCGAGTCCGAGTCGTCCGGCCGGCACGCACGCGGACTCGACGCCTGGGGCAGTGCGGGGACCGGCTCCTCGGCAGCGGACACCGGTGACAGCGCGGCGTCCCTCACCGACTCCCTTGCGGCCGACGACGGATGGCGCGCGCTGCACACCGTGAACGCTCAGCTCATCGGCATCGACCTGGGCTAGATCCAGCCGGTCAGGAGTGTGGCGGCACGGTCGAACCGGGCGAAAAGCGGCATCCGAAATCGCCCGGCCGGAAGGTCAGTTGGAGTCATGTTTCGCGCTGAATGTCCGGTTTAAAGGCTGTGAGAGATAGGTCTCAGAAGCCGTGATCGTCTTTGATATTCCGCGAAATCCGTGACTACGGTCGTGACCGCTCGCCATCGCGGGCCCCGGTTGCCGCCACGCCGAATCCTGCCGGCGGCGACACGGGAACAGTCGTCGCGTCATGCGCCGTAGGCAGGAGCGGGGGACCCAAGGTAAGTGCCCTTTCCGGTGATTGACACCGGTTCGGGCTTGGGGTGGAGCCGCCTCCCGGGAGGGACGCGGCCGGGCAACTCAACCGGCCCGAACCCGACAGCTCACCTCGCAGGCGTCGGTGAGGGGATCCATCCATGCTGTTTTCCGGCAAGGGCAAGCACCGTCGTCCGTCCAAGGCCACCCGCGCGATCGCCGTCGCCGGCGTCGCCTCCGCCGCCGTCGCCGCCCCGCTGATGGCGGCCGGCAACGCCTCCGCCGCCACCGCGTCCGAGTGGGACGCCGTCGCCCAGTGCGAGTCCGGCGGCAACTGGTCCATCAACACCGGCAACGGTTACTACGGCGGTCTGCAGTTCTCCGCCTCCACCTGGGCCGGCTACGGCGGCACCAAGTACGCCGCCACCGCCGACCGGGCCACCAAGGCCCAGCAGATCGAGATAGCCGAGAAGGTCCTGGCGGGCCAGGGCAAGGGCGCCTGGCCGGTCTGCGGCAAGAACCTGTCCAACGCCGCCTACACCGGCTCCTCCGCCGGCGACTCGGCCGGCTCCGCGCAGAGCACCCAGCCCCGCGAGAGCGAGCAGAAGGCCTCCCGCTCCGCCGAGCGCCCGGCCGCCGAGCAGGCCCAGCCGAAGGCCGAGAAGAAGACCGTCACCACGCCCACCGGCAAGAAGGTCGAGAAGGGCGACGGCGAGTACGAGGTCGTCAAGGGCGACACTCTCAGCTCCATCGCCGCGGAGCACGACGTCGAGGGCGGCTGGACCGAGCTGTTCAAGCTGAACGACGACATCGTCCAGGATGCCGACCTGATCTACCCGGGCCAGCAGCTGCACCTGAAGTAAGGCAAGGCCGCAGGTCCCACCCCGTCCCCACGGGCTCCCCGCCCCGGTGCGTCTCCCCCCGTACGCACCGGGGCGGGGTCATGTGCGTGCGTCGCTTTCCGGTCACGGTTTCCCGGAACCACTTTGTTCCGTTCAGAAACAATCTACGCTCGGTTCTGTCCATGAGGTGGGCGGCAGCGTGGCCGAACGCCCGGAGCCGGTTAGGCTCAGTCCCGCAGGGCCCTCGTGGCCTTGCTCACCCGCGTCACATCCAAGAAGGAGATGCTCGTGCCGTCCATCGACGTCGTCGTAGCCCGGGAAATCCTGGACTCCCGAGGCAACCCCACGGTCGAGGTCGAGGTCGGCCTCGACGACGGCAGCACGGGTCGTGCCGCCGTCCCGTCCGGCGCCTCCACGGGCGCCTTCGAGGCCATCGAACTCCGTGACGGCGATGCCGGCCGTTACCTGGGCAAGGGCGTCGAGAAGGCCGTACTGGCCGTCATCGAGCAGATCGGTCCGGAGCTCGTCGGCTACGACGCCACCGAGCAGCGCCTGATCGACCAGGCGATGTTCGACCTGGACGCCACCGACAACAAGGGCTCCCTCGGCGCCAACGCCATCCTCGGCGTCTCGCTCGCCGTCGCCCACGCCGCCTCCGAGGCCAGCGACCTCCCGCTCTTCCGCTACCTGGGCGGCCCCAACGCGCACCTGCTGCCGGTGCCGATGATGAACATCCTGAACGGCGGCTCGCACGCCGACTCCAACGTGGACATCCAGGAGTTCATGATCGCCCCGATCGGTGCGGAGTCCTTCTCCGAGGCCTTGCGCTGGGGCGCCGAGGTCTACCACACGCTGAAGAAGGTCCTGAAGAGCAAGGGCCTGGCCACCGGCCTCGGCGACGAGGGCGGCTTCGCCCCCGACCTCGGCTCCAACCGCGACGCCCTCGACCTCATCCTCGAGGCGATCAAGGAGGCCGGCTACACCCCCGGCGAGCAGATCGCCCTGGCTCTGGACGTGGCCGCCTCCGAGTTCTACAAGGACGGCGTCTACACCTTCGAGGGCAAGGAGCGCTCGGCCACCGAGATGACCGAGTACTACGCGGAGCTCGTCGACGCCTACCCGCTCGTGTCCATCGAGGACCCGCTGTTCGAGGACGACTGGGAGGGCTGGAAGACCATCACCGCCAAGCTCGGCGACAAGGTCCAGCTCGTCGGCGACGACCTGTTCGTCACCAACCCCGAGCGGCTCGCGCGCGGCATCGACGAGGGCGCCGCCAACGCCCTGCTGGTCAAGGTCAACCAGATCGGCTCGCTCACCGAGACCCTGGACGCCGTCGAGCTGGCCCAGCGCAACGGCTTCAAGTGCATGATGTCCCACCGCTCCGGCGAGACCGAGGACGTCACCATCGCCGACCTGGCCGTCGCCACCAACTGCGGCCAGATCAAGACCGGCGCCCCGGCCCGCTCCGAGCGCGTCGCCAAGTACAACCAGCTGCTGCGCATCGAGGAGATCCTCGACGACGCCGCGGTCTACGCCGGCCGCAGCGCCTTCCCGCGGTTCCGCTCCGAGGGCTGAGCGCCCGTTCGCAGGCGGCGTCGTACGTACGTCCCCGTACTCGGTCCCGTACCGTGTGCGGGGACGTACGCGCGTGTGACGGTGGAACGAGAGGCGGGATCATGGCGGCGAAGGACCGGGACCGTTTCTCCACCGCGACCAGGATCCGGCTCATCGGCGAGCAGACCGCCGCCCGGGTCTACCGCTCGCAGACCCGCCGGCAGGCCCGCCGCTCCCGGCTGACCGGACGGGCGGCGCTGCTCGTGCTGGTGGTCTGCTCGCTGGTGGTGGCCCTGGCCTACCCCATGCGGCAGTACGTCTCCCAGCGGGCGGACGTCGCCGACCTCGAGCAGGAGCAGGAAGAGACCCGCCAGCGGGTCGAACGGCTGCGCGACATGAAGGCGCGCTGGCAGGACGACGCCTACGCCGAGCAGGAGATCCGCCGGCGCCTGCACTACGTCATGCCCGGCGAGACCGGCTACATCGTCGTCGACCAGGACCCGGACGGGGAGTCGCGTACGGACCTGGAGGCGGCCGACCGGCCCTGGTACTCGAACGTCTGGGACGGCGTCGACAAGTCCGACGCCGCAGCGACCCAGTGACCCTTTGCAGAAAGCCGTAGAAGAGACACAGATGGAAACCCCTCCGCCCACGACCCCGCGCACCGAGCCCACCGACGCGGACGTCGAGGCCTTCAAGCAGCAGTTGGGCCGGCCGCCGCGCGGGCTGCGCGCCATCGCCCACCGCTGCCCCTGCGGACAGCCGGACGTCGTGGAGACCGCGCCGAGACTGCCCGACGGCACCCCCTTCCCGACGCTGTACTACCTGACATGCCCGAGGGCGAACTCCGCGATCGGCACGCTGGAGGCCAACGGCGTGATGAAGGAGATGACGGAGCGGCTGGGCACCGACCCGGTGCTGGCGGCCGCGTACCGGGCGGCGCACGAGGACTACATCCGCCGCCGCGACGAGATCGAGGAGCTGAAGAACTTCCCGAGCGCGGGCGGCATGCCGGACCGGGTGAAGTGCCTGCACGTCCTGGTCGCCCACTCGCTGGCCGCAGGCCCCGGCGTCAACCCGCTGGGCGACGAGGCGCTGGCGATGCTGCCGCAGTGGTGGAGCAAGGGCCCCTGCGTGACCCTTCCCGGGACCGAGACGGAGACCGGGGCCGAGACGGAGACCGGGACCGAGGCCGGTACGGCGCGGGAGGAGGGCCGGTGACCCGGGTCGCCGCCATCGACTGCGGTACGAACTCCATCCGTCTCCTCGTGGCCGACGCCGATCCGGCGACGGGCGAACTGACGGACCTGGACCGGCGGATGACGATCGTGCGGCTCGGCCAGGGCGTCGACCGCACGGGCCGGCTGGCGCCGGAGGCGCTGGAGCGCACCTTCGCCGCCTGCCGCGAGTACGCGGAGATCATCAAGGAGCACGGCGCCGAGCGCCTCCGCTTCGTCGCCACCTCCGCCTCCCGCGACGCGGAGAACCGCGACGAGTTCGTGCGCGGGGTGCTGGACATCCTGGGGGTGGAACCCGAGGTCATCACCGGCGACCAGGAGGCCGAGTTCTCCTTCACCGGCGCCACCAAGGAGCTGACCGGGCGGGCCGACCTGCGCCGTCCGTTCCTGGTGGTGGACATCGGCGGCGGCTCGACCGAGTTCGTCGTCGGCGACGACCACGTGCGCGCCGCCCGCTCCGTGGACGTGGGCTGCGTACGGATGACCGAGCGGCACCTGGTGCACGACGGTGCCGTGACCGACCCGCCCGCCGAGCGGCAGATCGCGGCGATGCGCGCGGACATCGAGGCCGCCCTCGACCGCGCCGAGGAGACCGTCCCGCTGCGCGAGGCGCACACCCTGGTGGGCCTCGCGGGCTCGGTGACGACCGTGTCGGCGATCGCCCTGGACCTCCCCGCGTACGACTCCGCGGCCATCCACCACTCGCGCGTCTCCCTCGGCCGCGTCCGCGAGATCACCGAGTGGCTGCTGCGCTCCACCCACGCCGAGCGTGCCGCGGTGCCCTCCATGCACCCCGGCCGGGTCGACGTGATCGGCGCCGGGGCCCTGGTGCTGCTCGCGATCATGGAGCGGATCGGTGCGGAGGAGGTCGTGGTGTCGGAGCACGACATCCTCGACGGGATCGCCTGGTCCGTGACCCAGGTCTCTTTCGCTACTGACGAGTAGCACTCCGCTGAGCAGTCGGAATAGCGTTTGAGCGCCGCCCTGGGGCCCCTCGCGGGGCCCCTTCGGAGGGGTCGCCCGGGAAAGTTCGTGAAGTTCTTCACAAGGAAATGTCCCCGGTGGGGCGAAGAAGCGGCCCCGGCTGACCCGTTCGGGGCCGGGGTGCCTCATTGAACACGTTCAGAAGGTGCTGCGGGGCCTCGCGCGACCCTCTGCGGCGCCGGTCGGCCGACCGGTCTCACAGACCCCACTCGTCGACAGAGAGGCAGCTCACGCGCCCTTGACACTGCCTCGTGGGGTGCTCCGGATCCCTGTCCGAGCTGTGGTCTGGATCAAGAAGTGCGGGATGGTAACACAGGCCCCGCACGACCTTGTGAAGGGGCGCACGAGGTACCCCCCTGAGGCGGGTGGATACTCGATGGCATGAGCACCACGGAGCGTCCCAGGATCCTCGTAGTAGGCGGTGGGTACGTAGGCCTGTACGCAGCTCGGCGCATCCAGAAGAAGATGCGTTACGGCGAGGCGACCGTCACCGTCGTCGACCCGCGGTCGTACATGACCTACCAGCCCTTCCTCCCCGAAGCCGCCGCCGGCAGCATCTCCCCGCGGCACGTCGTCGTCCCGCTGCGACGCGTGCTCCCCAAGGCGGAGGTCCTCACCGGCCGGGTCACCACCATCGACCAGGACCGCAAGGTCGCCACGGTCGCCCCGCTGGTCGGCGAGGCGTACGAGCTGCCCTTCGACTACCTGATCATCGCGATGGGCGCCGTCTCCCGCACCTTCCCGATCCCGGGCCTGGCCGAGCAGGGCATCGGCATGAAGGGCATCGAGGAGGCCATCGGCCTGCGCAACCACGTCCTCGAGCAGCTCGACAAAGCTGACTCCACCACGGACGAGGAGATCCGGCGCAAGGCGCTCACCTTCGTCTTCGTGGGCGGTGGCTTCGCCGGCGCGGAGACCATCGGTGAGGTCGAGGACATGGCCCGGGACGCGGCCAAGTACTACACCAACGTCTCTCGCGAGGACATGCGCTTCGTCCTCGTCGACGCCGCCGACAAGATCCTCCCCGAGGTCGGTCCCAAGCTCGGCACGTACGGCAAGGAGCACCTCGAGAGCCGCGGCGTCGAGGTCTACCTGTCCACCTCGATGGACTCCTGCGTCGACGGCCACGTGGTGCTGAAGAACGGCCTCGAGGTCGACTCCAGCACCATCGTGTGGACGGCGGGCGTCAAGCCCAACCCGGCGCTGGCCCGCTTCGGCCTGCCGCTGGGTCCGCGTGGCCACGTCGACACCGAGCCGACGCTCCAGGTCAAGGGCACGGACTACATCTGGGCCGCGGGCGACAACGCCCAGGTCCCGGACCTCGTGGGCCGCAAGGCCGGCAACGAGAACGCCTGGTGCCCGCCGAACGCCCAGCACGCGCTGCGCCAGGCCAAGGTCCTCGGCGACAACGTGATCTCCGGCATGCGGGGCTTCCCGCAGAAGGAGTACAGCCACGCCAACAAGGGCGCGGTGGCGGGCCTCGGCCTGCACAAGGGCGTCGCGATGATCGTCGTCGGCAAGATGAAGATCAAGCTCAAGGGCCGTCTCGCCTGGTACATGCACCGCGCGTACCACGGCATGGCGATGCCGACGTTCAACCGCAAGATCCGCGTCTTCGCCGACTGGACGCTCGGCATGTTCCTCAAGCGCGAGGTCGTGTCCCTGGGCGCGATCGAGTCCCCGCGCGAGGAGTTCTACGAGGCGGCCAAGCCGGCGCCGGCGCCCGCGGCGGCCAAGCAGGAGCCGAAGAAGACCGAGGCCAAGGCCTCCTGACCTCCGGTCATCCCGGAAAGGGGCCGCCCGCCATCCGTGGTGCGGGCGGCCCCTTCTCCCTTTTCCCACGACCGCCCCTTTGCCACGACCGCCCACCCCGATCCCCCTGCGGGTGCTTTGTCAGCTCCCGAGCCGGGTGGCGGGTGGGCAAAGGCCGGGGGTCCAGGGGGCGGAGCCCCCTGGCCGGGGAGTACAGAGGGGCCCCCGCCCCACACACCGGCCCGTGCGACAACCCGCCCCGCCCGCGCAGCCCATACAGGTGCCGTTTCCTCGTTTTGCCCAGATGTGATGCGCGCCGGGGACTGCCAACGGCCGCCCCGGGTGTTTACGTGGTGAAGGACATTCCGGGATTCCCCGTCACGGAGGTGTACACCATGGCAGACGCCGCCCTACGGCTGAAGGGCATCCTCGAGCAACTGATCGGCGCGCCGCTCCCCGTCCGCATCCGCACCTGGGACGGCTCCCAGGCCGGTCCCCCCGACGCCCCGACCCTGGTCGTACGCAACCGGCGCGCCCTGCGCCACCTCCTGTGGAAGCCGGGCGAACTCGGCCTCGCCCGCGCCTGGGTGGCCGGCGACCTCACCATCGAGGGCGACCTCTACACCGCCCTGGACCACCTCGCGGGACTCATCTGGGAGCGCGACGAGGACGCCCGCCCCCTCACCCAGGCGCTGCGCGACCCCTCCTTCCGCTCCGCCGTCCGCGGACTGATCGCCCTCGCGGGCCACCCGCTGCCGCCCGCCCCGCCCCCGGAGGAGGCCCGCCGCCCCCGCCGCGGGCTGCACACCAAGCACACCGACAGACGCGCCATCAGCCACCACTACGACGTCGGCAACGACTTCTACGAGATCGTCCTCGGCCCGTCGATGGTGTACTCCTGCGCCTACTGGTCCGCCCCGCCCCCGCAGGGCACCCTCGAACAGGCCCAGCACTACAAGCTGGAACTGGTCTGCCGCAAGCTCGCCCTCGAGCCCGGACAGCGCCTGCTCGACGTCGGCTGCGGCTGGGGCTCCATGGCCATCCACGCCGCCCGTGAGCACGGCGTGAACGTCGTCGGCATCACCCTGTCCCAGGAGCAGGCGGCGTACGCCCGTAAGCGCATCGCCGACGAGGGCCTGACCGACCGCGTCGAGATCCGCGTACAGGACTACCGGGACGTCGCCGACGGGCCCTACGACGCCATCGCGTCCATCGGCATGGCCGAGCACGTCGGATCGGAGCGCTACCTGGAGTACGCCACCGTCCTGCACCGCCTCCTGCGGCCGGGCGGACGGCTGCTGAACCACCAGATCGCACGCCGCCCGCAGCGCGACGAGTCGGCGTACCAGGTGGACGACTTCATCGACGCCTACGTCTTCCCCGACGGCGAACTCTCCCCGCTCGGCACCACGGTGTCCCTGCTGGAGCGCTCCGGATTCGAGGTGCGCGACGTCGAGTCGCTCCGCGAGCACTACGCGCTCACCCTGCGCCGCTGGGTGGCGAACCTGGAGGCCGACTGGGCTCGCGCGGTGGCCCTCACCAGTCCGGGACGCGCCCGCGTCTGGCAGCTGTACATGGCCGCGTCCGCCCTCGCCTTCGAACGCAACCGCATCGGCGTCAACCAGGTCCTCGCCGTCCGTACCCCCGAGTCGGGCGCCGCCGGGCTCCCCCTGCGCGCCCGCACCTGGAACTGACGCACCCCCACGCGACCACGGGCCCCGTTCCACCAGGAACGGGGCCCGCGCCATCACCGCATCCGCATCCGCAGCCGCCGGCTACTCCGCCTTGATCGCCTGGAGCATGTTCATCCGGGCCGCCCGCCGGGCCGGCCACAGTGCCGCCAGCACACCCACCACGGCGGCCAGCGCCAGGAAGACCCCCATCCGGGCCCACGGCAGGACGAGTTCGTACGTCTCCATGCTCGACCCGACCAGCTCACCGGCCGCCCAGCCGAAGAACACGCCCAGGCCCAGGCCGAGCACCGCGCCGAACAGCGAGATCACCAGGGACTCCAGCCGGACCATCCGCTTGATGCCCTTGCGGTCCAGGCCGATCGCGCGCAGCATGCCGATCTCCTGGGAGCGCTCGAACACCGACATCGCCAGGGTGTTGATGACGCCGAGGACCGCCACGATCACCGCCATCGCCAGCAGTCCGTAGACCATGTTCAGGACCAGGGTGAACATCTGTGCGATCTCGTTGGACAGGTCCTGCTTGTCCTGGACCTTGATCACCGGGTTGTTGCCGAGGGCCTTCTCCAGCGTGTCCTTCGCCGCGTCGGAGGCGCCGTCGGCGGTCTTCACCATGACCATCATGTCGGCCGGCTCCGACAGGTGCGGGTCGACGACGGAGGTGTCGACCATGATGCCGCGCATCATCTCGTTGGCCTCGTAGACACCGGCGACGGTGACCTTCTGCTTCTTGTCGTCCCCGAAGGTGAGCGTGATGTCCGAACCGACCTTCAGGCCGTACGTCTTCGCGTCGTCCTCGTCCACGACGACCCGGTTGCCGCCGACCTCGAAGGCGCCCTCGACGACCGGGAACTCGGTCAGCTTCGCGATCGCGGCGCCGTTGACGCCGGTGATGTTGTCGTGCCGGCCGTCGATCCGGACGTAGGTGTTGCGCAGCGGGCTGACGGCGGTCACGTCGTCGGACTGCCTCAGCTCCTTCTCGACGTCGGGCGACAGGTTGTGCCCGTTGGCCATGGACACCATGTAGTCCGCCTCGATCGCGGAGGCCGCCATCTTGTCGATGGCCGTCTGCAGGCTGCCGGCCATCACCGTCATACCGGTGATCAGGGTGAGCCCGATCATCAGCGCGGACGCGGTGGCGGCGGTACGACGCGGGTTGCGCACCGAGTTCTGCCGGGCCAGCTTCCCGGAGACACCGAAGACGCGCAGTACCGGGGCAGCGGCGGCGATCAGCGGCCGGGACAGCAGCGGGGTCAGGATGAAGACACCGATGATCAGCAGGACGGCGCCGAGCCCCATCGGGGCCTGACCGTCGGTGCCGTCCATCGTCGTGGCCACGAGGACCACCGCGACACCGGCGGCCGAGACCAGCGAGCCCAGCGTGTTGCGCAGCACCAGCGACTTGGTGGTCGGCTGGGCGTGCAGCGCGCTCATCGCCGCCACCGGCGGGATCTTCGCGGCCCGGCGGCCGGGCAGCCACGCGGCGAGCATGGTCACGAGAATGCCGACCGCGAACGCGGACCCGACCGTGCCGGCGGTGATCACCAGCGGTCCCTCGGGCATGGGCGCGTCCAGCGTCCCCATCAGGGAGCGCAGTCCGGCGCCGATGCCGACACCCGTGGCGAGCCCGATGAGGGCGGCGACCGTGCCGACCACGAACGCCTCGATCAGCACCGACCGCGTGATCTGCCGCCGGGAGGCGCCGACCGCGCGCATCAGGGCCAGTTCCTTGGTGCGCTGGGCGACCAGCATGGTGAAGGTGTTGGCGATGATGAACGTACCGACGAAGAGCGCGATGCCGGCGAACACCAGCAGGCCCTGCTTCAGGCCGCTCATCGAGGAGGCGATCGCCTCGGCCTGGTCGTCGGCGAGCTTCGTGCCCGTGACGGTCTCCACCGCGTAGGAGCTCAGCGCGTCCTCCAGCTGCGTGCGCAGCTCGGTGTCGCTGACGCCGTCCTTCGCCTTGACGGCGATCTCGTCGAACGTGCCCGGCTCGGCGAGCAGCTTCTGCGCGGTCGGCGTGTCGAACAGGGTGAGGCTGCCGCCCGCAGCGACGTTGCCGTCGTCGGTGGTGAAGATGCCGGTGATCTTCGGCTCCAGGACCGGGCCGTCGACCGACATCCGTACGGTGTCGCCGACCTCGTAGCCGGTCCGCTTCGCCGTCTCGGAGTCGATGAGGATCTCGCCCTCGCCCTTCGGCGCGCGCCCGCTGACCAGCGGGAACCGGGGGTCGTCGGTCCCCCAGTAGTTGCCGCCCTCGGACTGGAAGCCGTTGCCGATCAGCTTGCCGTCCTTGTCGGCGAGCGCGGTGAAGCCCTTGACGGTGCCGATGGCCTGCGCGGCGCCGGGCACGTTGGCGCTGGCGTCGACGAGTTCACGGGTCAGCTTCTCGTACTCGCCCTCCTCGGCGCCCTCGCCCTCCTTCCACTCGCCGGTGACGGCGACGTCGACGTGATCGAAACCCTTGGCGGACTGCTTCTGCAGGGCCTGGGAGAGGCTGTTGGTGAAGACCAGGGTCCCCGACACGAAGGCCACGCCGAGCATCACGGCGAGGACGGTCATCAGGAGCCGGGCCTTGTGCGCGAGGACATTGCGCAAGGCGGTTCGGAACATGGGAGTCTTCTCGAGTCCAGACGTACGAGGGAGTGGGGAGGGGCGGGCGGCGCGGCCGGGCCGCGGTGTCAGCTGGTGCGGCCCTTGGCGTCGAACCGCTTCATCCGGTCGAGCACCGAGTCGGCCGTCGGCGCGTGCATCTCGTCCACGATCCTGCCGTCGGCGAGGAAGACCACACGGTCCGCGTAGGCGGCGGCGACCGGGTCGTGGGTCACCATCACCACCGTCTGCCCCAGCTCGCGCACGGAGTTGCGCAGGAAGCCCAGGACCTCGGCGCCGGAGCGGGAGTCGAGGTTTCCGGTGGGCTCGTCGCCGAAGATGATGTCGGGCCGCGAGGCCAGCGCCCGCGCCACGGCGACACGCTGCTGCTGGCCGCCGGACAGCTGGGCGGGCCGGTGGCCGAGCCGGTCCGCCAGCCCGATCATCCGGATCACGGTGTCCAGCCACTGCTTGTCCGGCTTGCGGCCGGCGATGTCCATCGGGAGCGTGATGTTCTCCAGGGCGGACAGCGTCGGAAGCAGGTTGAACGCCTGGAAGATGAAGCCGATCTTGTCCCGGCGCAACTTGGTCAGCTGCTTGTCCTTCAGCGAGCCAAGTTCGGTCTCGCCGATGCGTACGGAACCCGAGGAGAAGGTGTCGAGCCCGGCCACGCAGTGCATGAGCGTGGACTTGCCGGAGCCGGACGGCCCCATGATCGCGGTGAACTCGGCCTGGTGGAAACCGACGGAGACCCGGTCCAGGGCGACCACCTGGGTCTCGCCCTGGCCGTAGATCTTCGACAGCTCCGTGGCGCGCGCGGCCACGGCGGTGGCCCGGTCGGCGATGGGTGCGGTGGTCACGGGATGGATGCTCCTGTCGGGACGGTCGTGCTCTCGGGTACGGCGTCCATCGTTCCGCCCCTTTGCCGCCGTGTAGTCACCCGCTGCTCCGGTTCCGGAGGGCGACTCGGGACGGACCCCGGGTCGTGCCGTCATACCTGGGGATGACGGCACCACCTCGGCGGCCGTGCCGAGAACGGGTGGAGTGCCCTTGTTCGGACGGTGAAATTCCGTCATTCCGCATGCGTGGCGGGTCGTCAGCCGCGACGCTGGTGGCACGTGCTGACGGCGAGTTCCCGAGTCTGATGCCCCCTCAGGCGCCAGTAAAATAAGACAAGATCGGGCCATCCCGTCGCTGACGACGTGTAGGTCACCGATAGGCTCGGAGTCGCGAAGCGGAGCCCACGGCCTGCCCGGATGGTGGAATGCAGACACGGCGAGCTTAAACCTCGCTGCCCCTCAGAGGGCGTGCCGGTTCAAGTCCGGCTCCGGGCACCATCACGCTTTCCCCCTTCCCTGATCGCCGCCGCCCTGCGGCGTGCTCGCGTCGTCGTTGACACCGGGTGTATGCGGCTGGAAACTCGCGGGCGGTCGGGTGGCGAAGGGGGCGGGCGATGCGGACCTGTGTGGGGATCATCGGGGCGGGGCCGGCCGGGCTGGTGCTGGCGCGGTTGCTGCATCGGGCCGGGATCGGGGCGGTGGTGCTGGAGGCGCGGGACCGGGGGTACGTGGAGCAGCGGCAGCGGGCCGGGGTGCTGGAGCAGGGGACCGTGGATGTGCTGCGGGCCGCCGGGGCCGGGGCGCGGCTGGACCGGGAGGGACTGCGGCACGACGGGATCGAGCTGCGGTTCGAACGGCGGCGCCATCGCGTGGACTTCCCGGGGCTCACCGGCGGGCGGTCCGTGACGGTCTACGCGCAGACCGAGGTCTGCAAGGACCTCATCGCGCTCCAGCTGGACGAGGGCGGGCCGTTGCTCTTCGAGGCCGAGGCGGTGGCGGTCGAGGGTGTGGACACGGCGTCCCCGCGCATCCGGTTCCGGCACCAGGGGCGCGAGGACGTGCTGGAGTGCGACTATGTGGCCGGGTGCGACGGGTTCTGGGGAGTGTCGCGCTCCGCCGTCCCCGCCGGGGTCGGGCGTGTGTTCGAGCGGACGTATCCCTTCGGCTGGCTCGGCATCCTCGCCGATGTGCCGCCCTCCCACGACGAGCTGGTCTACGCCCGCCACGAGCGCGGCTTCGCCCTGCTGTCCATGCGCACCCCGGCCGTGTCCCGGCTCTACCTCCAGGTCCCCGAGGGGACCAAGGCGGAGGAGTGGGGCGAGGAGGAGATCTGGCGGGAGCTGGAGCTGCGGCTGGAGACCGCCGACGGCTGGCGGCTGCGGCGCGGGCCCGTCACCCAGAAGTCGGTCACCCCCATGCGCTCCTACGTCCACGAGCCCATGCGGTACGGCCGGCTCTTCCTCGCCGGGGACGCCGCCCACATCGTGCCGCCCACCGGGGCCAAAGGGCTGAATCTCGCCGTCGGGGACGCGGTGGTGCTCGCGCGGGCGCTGGCGCACGAGAAGGAGACCGGTTCGGCCGAACTGCTCGACACCTATTCCGCGACCTGCCTGCGCCGGGTCTGGCAGGCCGAGCGGTTCTCCTACGACATGACCGCCCTGCTGCACCGCGCCCCCGGCGCCACCGCCTTCGAGGACCGCCTCCAGCTCGCCCGCCTGGACCGTCTCACCTCCTCCCGCGCCGCGGAGACCGACCTCGCGGAGGCCTACACGGGGTTCCCGCTGGCGTAGGGCGGGATCACGTCGTGGGGCGGGATCAAGCGGATGATCTCCGGCCGGTTCCGGGCAGGTACCGGGTCGGTCATGGTTCGCTCCCCCGCGGTGAGGGGAATCACCCGTCCGCGTAGCGTGTTGCGCAGCACGACGAGGGAAAGATCCTCCCCAAGCATTAGGGTCATTCCTTTGCCTACCTATTACTCTTGAGCCAAGGCCGCGCCGTGTGGCCATGGAGGAGTGAAATGAGGAGCAGAAACCCGGTCTTCTCGCGACGGGGGTTCAGCCGCGACAACGGCTACGCGGGCTTCAACACCGCGCCGCAGGCCGGGGGTCCCGCTGTCGCCACGCAGGCCAACCCGTACGCGCAGCCGACGGGCAACCCGTACGCCCAGAACCCCTACGCGCAGCAGGACCTGCAGCACGGCGCCCCGCCGCAGGCCCCGGCCACCACCGGCCGGATGACGCTCGACGACGTCATCGTGCGCACGGCCGGCACGCTCGGCCTGCTCATCGTGACGGCCGCGCTCTCCTGGGCGCTGCTGCCGGTCGACGACGCCAACATCAGCCGGTCCTACGGCATCGGCATCGGTGCCGCGCTGATCGGCATGGTGCTGGCGCTGGTGCAGTCCTTCAAGCGCAAGCCCACGCCCGCGCTGATCCTGACGTACGCGGCGTTCGAGGGTGTCTTCCTCGGCGTCATCTCCAGCATCGTCGACAACCGCATCGCCGACGGTGCGGCCATGCAGGCCGTGCTCGGCACGATGGCGGTCTTCGCCGGTGTGCTGGTGGCCTACAAGGCGGGCTGGATCCGCGTCAACCGCCGCTTCTACGGCTTCGTGATGGCGGCCGCGCTCGGCTTCATCCTGCTGATGGCCGTGAACCTGCTGTTCGCCGTGTTCGGCGGCGGTGACGGCCTCGGCTTCCGCAGCGGCCCGCTCGGCATCGTCTTCGGCATCGTCGGCATCATCCTCGGCGCCTGCTTCCTCGCCCTGGACTTCAAGCAGGTCGAGGACGGCATCGCCTACGGTGCGCCGCGCGAGGAGGCCTGGTTCGCCGCCTTCGGCCTCACGCTGACGCTGGTGTGGATCTACATGGAGTTCCTGCGGCTCATCGCGATCTTCAACAGCAGCGACTGACCGCGGGCGGCGTCCCGCACGCCGCCGACGGCAAGGGCAAGGGCCCCGGTGTTCACCGGGGCCCTTCGTCCGTTCGCGCGCGCGTCAGAGCAGTTTGCGCGCTGCCCTCCTCAAGTCGTACTCGTGGACGATCGCCTTGGCGTGGCCGTACGCCAGGTCGTACTCGTGCCGGAGCCAGCTGACCTTCTCCTCGAAGCGGAAGAGCGACGGGCCTTCTTCGACGGTGCGCAGCCAGTCGGAGATCTCACGACCGGTGCAGTGGGGGATGCGGGCGAGCAGGTTGCGATGGGTCTCTTCGGAGAAGACTTGGGACATCGGCGCCTCCGGACGCTGGGATGTAAGCCGGTCCTTCAGGTCACCGTGCCTGAGCGTTCGCGCGTTGGCAACAGTCCTGCCGCGCCGCGTACCCTCACCGCGTGGTTGATACGACGCCCTTCACCCGTGCCGTGGATCATTTCGCCGACCGCCTGCGGGCCGCGCCGCAGAGCCGGTTGCAACGGGGCGGGGCCGCCGAAGCACTTGCCCTGGCCAGGGAGTTGGCACGGCGCACCCAGCTCGTCGAGGAGCCGGGCAGCGCGCCCCGCGAGATGCCCGACGCCGGCATGTTCGCCGCCGCCGACCAGATCACCGTCGCCGGACACGACCTGGCCCTCGTACTGAAGAACGACCAGGAGGTCGAGGAGGCCGTCCGGCTCGTGGAGGAGGCACGCGAACGCGCCGGGGTGTGACCCGGCGCGGAGGGGGCCCGAGGGGCGGGGGACTGTCAGGGCCTACAGCGCCTACAGCGCCTACAGGGACGCGATGACGCGGTCCGCCAGGATGTAGACGCTCTCCTCGCCGCACGAGAAGGTCAGCGTGTACGCCCCCGAGACGCCGGAACCGCCCAGCAGGAACGGGGTCTCACCCGCCCGCAGCGCCCCGGCCAGGCGCTCCGCGGTCTCGCGGTGGCCCGGCGTCATGCACAGCGTCGTCCCGTCGGCGAACACATAGACGTCCAGGGTGCCCAGCGGACCCGGGCGGACGTCGCTCAGCTCGGTGCGCTCGGCGGCCAGTTCCTCCAGGATGGACACGGTGCGCTCGTGGTCGTTCACGACCGGTGACGGGTGGGGTACGAAGTCCGGGTGGGAGGGGTGACGGCGGCGGGCCGCGGCCAGCTCGGGGGAGTCCCCGGCGTGCTCCTCGGGGGCGTCCGTACCGGCCGCGCCGGGCTCGCTCACCGGCTCCAGGCCCGCGAAATCGGCCTGCCGGGGCAGGAACAGCTCGCTGTCGGCCAGCCCGAGGAGGGTCGGCGCGTCCGCGCTGTCACGCGCCTCCTGGGCGGCCCAGAAGGCGCGCGCCTCAGCGAGCTCCCGCTCCCGTTCCTCGGCGAGGGCCTCGGCCACCGCGGCACGTATCTCGTCGGTGTCGGCCGCGCGGGCGGAGGGGACACGCGCGCGCGTGGCGGCGGCCTGCCGGCCGGCCAGCTCGGTATGCAGGGCAGCGACCTGTCGGCGCAGCACCAGGATGCTGCGCAGGACGGCGACGCCCACGGCGCCGGTGGCGGCCGTGGTGATCAGCAGGGCGATCGGCATGGCGCTCACTGACGTACTCCCGGTTCAAAGTCGACCCCCGACTTCCTACATCAGCTTGAAGGGTGGACTATCGATCTGTCAGTGCGTAACGTCACGAAACGGACAGTTCTTTGGGGGTGTCCCCCTGAGGGATGCGGCGTTGACCTGCGGGGATCCCCTCGGCGAGAGGGATAGGTCACATCCTGAACGAGATTGGATCACGGAACGGCCCGGCCCCCGGTGACGGCCGGGGACCGGGCCGGATTCTCACCCACGGTGCGGAGACGGCTACCGTGCGCCCGCGCGCGGAGCGGGTGGCGTCCGCGCGCCGGCGCGGGGCTCAGCTCAGGCGCTCGATGACCATCGCCATGCCCTGGCCGCCGCCGACGCACATCGTCTCCAGGCCGAACTGCTTGTCGTGCCACTGCAGGGAGTTGATGAGCGTGCCGGTGATGCGGGCACCGGTCATGCCGAAGGGGTGGCCGACGGCGATGGCGCCGCCGTTGACGTTCAGCTTCTCCAGCGGGATGCCGAGCTCGCGGTAGGAGGGGATCACCTGGGCGGCGAACGCCTCGTTGATCTCGACCAGGTCGATGTCGTCGACGGTCAGGCCGGCGCGGCTCAGGGCCTGCTTGCTCGCCTCGACCGGGCCGAGGCCCATGATCTCCGGGGAGAGGCCGGAGACGCCGGTGGAGACGATCCGGGCGAGCGGGGTGAGCCCCAGCTCGCGGGCCTTGGTGTCGCTCATGATGACGAGCGCGGCGGCGCCGTCGTTGAGCGGGCAGCAGTTGCCGGCGGTGACCAGTCCGTCCGGGCGGAAGACCGGCTTCAGGCCCGCGACGCCCTCCATGGTGACGCCGGGGCGAGGGCCGTCGTCCTTGCTGACCACCGTGCCGTCGGGCGTCGTCACCGGGGTGATCTCGCGCTCCCAGAAGCCGTTCTTGACGGCCTCCTCGGCGAGGTTCTGCGAGCGGACGCCGAACTCGTCCATCTCCTGGCGGGTGATGCCCTTGAGGCGGGCCAGGTTCTCGGCGGTCTGGCCCATCGCGATGTACGGGTCGGGCACCAGGCCGTCCTCGCGCGGGTCGTGCCAGGTCGACCCCTCCGACTCGGCGACGGCGGCGGTACGGGCCTCGGCCTCGGCGAACAGCGGGTTGTGGGTGTCCGGGAGGCTGTCGGAGTTTCCCTTGGCGAAGCGGGAGACAGTCTCGACGCCGGCCGAGATGAACACGTCGCCCTCGCCCGCCTTGATGGCGTGCAGGGCCATGCGGGAGGTCTGCAGCGAGGACGAGCAGTAGCGGGTGATCGTGCAGCCGGGGAGGTGGTCCATGCCCATCTGCACGGCGACGACGCGGCCGAGGTTGTTGCCCTGCTCGCCGCCGGGGAGGCCACAGCCGAGCATCAGGTCGTCGATGTCCCTCGGGTCCAGCTCGGGGACCTTGGCGAGGGCGGCCTGAATGATCGAGGCGGTCAGGTCGTCGGGGCGTACGTCCTTCAGGGAGCCCTTGAAGGCGCGGCCGATGGGGGAGCGGGCGGCGGAGACGATCACGGCTTCGGGCATCACGGGCTCCTGGGGCATGCGAGGGCGGACTGCTTGGGAAGTTACCCGGCCGTACGGGCGGGGTCACGACTCCCACGGTGTGACATCGACCGCAACTGTCCAAGCGCTTGCTTTGTTCCGCGGCTCCCGCGCGGCTGCCCGCTGATACGGCGGGCCTACGCGGTGTCGTCGCGGGTGTTCGGGCCGCCGTAGGACACGACTGCCCGAGGAGACGGTGCTTCCGGGACGCGGCGGCGGCGTCGGCGTTTCAGCAGGGCCCACGGCCCCCGCGGTCCCGTGGGCATCGCCGCCGTCACCTCCGTGCCCGCCTCCGACGCCGCCTCCGCCGCCGCCCGGGCCACCGGCAGGAACCCCTCGCGGCGTGCCGCGTCCGGCCGCTCCTCCTCCGCCGGCCACAGCCCCAGCACCGCGCAGACCGTCGGCAGCACCGCCATCGCGGCCGTCGCGTACCCCTCCGTCGAGGGGTGGTAGCTGTCGGGTCCGAACAGCTCCCGCGGATTCGCCGCGAACTCCGGACCCAGCAGATCCCCCAGCGACACCGTCCGCCCGCCCTGCTCCACCGCGCCGATCGTCTGCGCCGCCGCCAGCTGCCGGGACGCACGCCGGGCCAGCCAGCGCAACGGCTGCTGCACCGGCTCGATCGTGCCGAGATCGGGGCACGTGCCGACCACCACCTCGGCGCCGGCCGTCCGCAGCCGGCGCACCGCCGAGGCCAGATGACGTACCGACTGGGTGGGCGGCATGCGATGGGTGACGTCGTTGGCGCCGATCATGATCACGCAGATGTCCGGCACCCGCGACGGATCCGCCAGCGCCAGCGTGACCTGCCGGTCCAGATCGTCGGAGCGCGCCCCGGGCACCGCGACCGTGCTCAGCCCCACCGGACGCTCCGCGATCGCCGCGACCCCCGACGCCAGCAGCGCGCCCGGCGTCTGCCCGGCCCGGTGCACCCCCTGCCCCGCCGCCGTGGAGTCGCCGAGCATCGTCAGCCGCAGCGCCGGTTCCCCCGGCACCGTGTACGCGGCGCCGTACAGACCGTCGGCGTTCGGTACCCGAGGACTCGTGCCGTTGTTCACACGGCGCCGCGCCAGCTGCGCCTCCGCGAGCAGCAGACCCACCGTGGCCGCGCCGGCCAGGCCGATGCCACCGCCGCCGTACGCCGCACCGGCCGCGATCCGCCGGGCCACCCGCGCCCTCGACATGCCCGTCATGCCCGCCGCCACCTCCTCGAAGCCGTACCCAGTGCTTGCCCCGTACGGACGGTGCTCCAATCCCCACGCGGTGTGAACGACCCGCGCGGCTTCCGTCACGCGAGGGCCTACGCTGGTTCGACCACGACGACCACCTCTTTTGCAAGCATCCGGAGACAACGGTGCAATTCCACGACTCGATGATCAGCCTCGTCGGCAACACCCCGCTGGTGCGGCTCAACAGCGTGACCAAGGGCATCAGGGCCACCGTCCTGGCCAAGGTGGAGTACTTCAACCCGGGCGGCTCCGTGAAGGACCGCATCGCCCTGCGCATGATCGAGGCGGCCGAGAAGAGCGGGGAGCTGAAGCCCGGCGGCACGATCGTCGAGCCGACCAGCGGCAACACCGGGGTCGGGCTCGCCATCGTGGCCCAGCAGAAGGGCTACAAGTGCATCTTCGTCTGCCCGGACAAGGTGTCCACGGACAAGATCAACGTCCTGCGGGCCTACGGCGCCGAGGTGGTCGTCTGCCCGACCGCCGTGGCCCCGGAGCACCCCGACTCCTACTACAACGTCTCCGACCGGCTGGTGCGCGAGACGCCGGGGGCCTGGAAGCCGGACCAGTACTCCAACCCCAACAACCCGCTCTCCCACTACCACTCCACCGGCCCCGAGCTGTGGGAGCAGACCGACGGGAAGATCACCCACTTCGTGGCCGGCGTCGGCACCGGCGGCACCATCTCCGGCACCGGGCGCTATCTGAAGGAGATCAGCGGCGGCGCCGTGCAGGTGATCGGCGCGGACCCCGAGGGTTCGGTGTACTCCGGCGGCTCCGGGCGGCCGTACCTGGTCGAGGGCGTCGGCGAGGACTTCTGGCCGACCGCCTACGACCGTGACGTCGCCGACGAGATCGTCGCCGTCTCCGACAAGGACTCCTTCCAGATGACCCGGCGCCTGGCCAAGGAGGAGGGCCTGCTGGTCGGCGGCTCCTGCGGGATGGCCGTCGTGGCGGCCCTCGAGGTGGCCTCCCGGCTCGGCGAGGACGACGTGGTCGTCGTGCTGCTGCCGGACAGCGGTCGCGGCTACCTCAGCAAGATCTTCAACGACGAGTGGATGGCCGACTACGGGTTCCTGGAGGACACCGGCCCCAGCGCCCGCGTCGGCGACGTCCTCGACGACAAGGAGGGCGGCCACATCCCCTCCCTCGTCCACATGCACCCCGACGAGACCATCGGCCAGGCCATCGAGGTGCTGCGCGAGTACGGCGTCTCGCAGATGCCGGTGGTCAAGCCCGGCGCCGGTCACCCGGACGTGATGGCCGCCGAGGTGGTCGGCTCGGTGGTGGAGCGGGAACTGCTGGACGCGCTGTTCAGCAAGAGCGCCTCGCTCGAGGACCCGCTGGAGAAGCACATGTCCCCGCCGCTGCCGCAGGTCGGCTCCGGCGAGCCCGTCGCGGACCTGATGGCCGTCCTGGGCAAGGCGGACGCGGCGATCGTCCTCGTCGAGGGCAAGCCGACCGGCGTGGTCAGCCGCCAGGACCTGCTGTCCTTCCTCGCCAGGAACGAGAAGTGACGGGGCGTCGGGCGGCGTCGCCGCCGAACGCGCGGTGACCGGCGGGGTGTTGGCGCGCCCGTGAGCTTCCCGGACTTCGTGGAAGCGGTACGAGGGTGTCACGTGCGCGCAGCACTCGCTTAACACGCGCCCCGCATAGTGGTGGGTGTCGGCAGGGCGGCGGAAGAAACTCCCCCGGGCATCAGCACCAGGAGGGTTCTCCGTCCGGCCGGCGACGGAACGGCGTCACGGACCTCCGGAGCGGCTCCCGGACCTCCAAGGACGCCCGGACGCGCAGTCATCTCAACGGGCGCGCGTCCCCCGCGGGGACCGCCGTCGTCCCGCCCCCCGATGACGGGGGTGCGGCGGTCCCCGCGCAATCCGTCCTCAGTCCTCCCAGTCGCCGTCCCGCCCGTCCCGGCGGCGGCCGAACAGACCGGGGTTGGTCCGCACGGCCTGCACGACGTTGACGCCGACGATGCCCGCCCAGGCGACCAGCAGACCGGGCAGGTCGGCCACGCCCCCGCCGATCGCGGACAACGGCACCGCCAGGACCAGCGAGACGATCCCGAACCCGAAACGCTCGCCCCAGGAGTCCGTGACCTTCGGCGACCGCGAGTCCCTGGCCACCGTCATCTGGTGCTCGGCGAGCTGCCGGCGCACCCGGCGCTCCACGGCGCCGTCGATGCGCTGGTCGACCTTCTCCAGGAACGAGTCGACCAGGGCGGACTCGTACTCCTCGCCGAGTTCCCTGCGCGCCTGCAGGGAGGCGTTGAGTTCCTTCTTCAGCTCGGCGTCCCGCGCGTCCATTCCGGTCATGGAATCCACGGTAGGCAGGCACGGGCCCGGTGGCACTGGGGGTAACCCCCCTCTCGGGGCTGGGGCCCGCCCCGCCGGACACCGTGTGTGATCTACGCCCCCTCACCACGCGTGCACGGCCGCGACGTCCCGTTCGCCTGTATAACGGCATGCAGAGGTCACGACGGATGAATGGCCGAGAGGCCGAGGAGTCGAGGGGGACGTCAGGTCATGAGCGGCACCGAGAGCCCCGCCGCGCGCCTCCAGGCGCTCTTCGAGGGGCACCGGCTGACGCCCACCCAGCGGCGCATCGCGCACAGCATGGTGCGGCGGGCCGCGGACGTGCCGTTCCTGTCCAGCGTGGAGCTGGCCGAACTGGCCGGGGTCAGCCAGCCCTCCGTGACCCGGTTCGCCGTCGCCCTCGGCTTCGACGGCTACCCCGCGCTGCGCCGGCATCTGCGTGAGGTCGCGCCCGCCGGACCCGCGCCCGAAACCGGCTCGTACAACGAGTACCAGCAGGCCGTCGAGGCCGAGATCGAGAACCTGCGCCACCTCGCGGACGCGCTGGCCGACACCGGGCCCGTGCAGCGGGCGGGGCGGGTCCTCGCGGGCAGCCGCCCGCTGCCCGTGCTGGGGCTGCGGGCCGCCGCGGCGCAGGCCCACGGCTTCGCCTACTTCGCCGCCAAGGTCCACCCCGACGTACGGCTGCTCAACGAGGGCGGCACGATGCTCCACGACCGCATCGACGCCGCCGCCCGCGCCGGGGCGAGCGCCCTGCTGTGCTTCGCGCTGCCGCGGCATCCCCGGGAGGTCGTCGACGCGCTCGCCCACGCCAGGGAGACCGGGCTGACCGTCGTCACCGTCGCCGACTCCGCGTTCGCGCCGGTCGCCAAGGTGTCCGACCTGCTGCTGCCCGCCGCCGTCGGCACCGGGCTGGCCTTCGACACGGCGTGCGCGCCGATGCTGCTGGGCCGGGTGCTGCTGGAGGCCATGTGCGACGACCTGCCGGACGCGCAGGCACGGCTCGAGGAGTTCGACGCGAAGGCGGCGGCGCGCGGGCTGTTCGTGGACTGACGGCGGGGCCGTTTTCTCAGACCCCTCTCACCTTGCGTGGTTAGCCTCCCGCTCCTAAAACCATTGCTCAGGCATCAGGCATCGCCTGCAGAGACACCGGAGGACGGGAGGCCGGAGACGTGACGCGCGGAGGACAGGGACTGGCCCGGGTGGCCGTCGTCGTGCGAGCCGGGGCCGCGCCACTGTGGTGGCTGGGATTTTTCGCCGCGGGCATCGGGGTGCTGGTGCCCGGACTGACCGGACGCCGGATCGGTGTCCTGACGGGCGCCGCGCTGTTCCTCGTGGCGGCGGCCGTCGTGGCGTACGGGCGGCGCGGACGGTACCGCGCGCTGGCCCGCACGGCGGCGCGGGCGGGCCGGCACGATGTGCTCCAGGACCGCGCGGTGAGCGTGCGCAACTGGCGTCGCGCGCACCGGTGGTGGCTGCTGCTCGCCTTCCTCGCCGCTCTGGGCACGGCGTTCGCCGCCCCGGCCGCGGGTGGGCTGCTGCTCGCCGGGTGCGGGCTCGGGCTGTGGCTGAAGGCGGCCTGGATCGGCCGGCGGGAGCAGGCGGACGACGTCCTGCTGTGGGTGCGCGTCGACTGGCTCCGCGCGGGGGCGGGGCGGCCTGCCGGCAAGGCGGTCAAGGCGTACCGGACCACGGGGATCGCGGCGGGGGATGCCGCGCCGGGCGGCTCTCGCCGGAGGAGCGCGGCGCTGGTGTAGTGCGGGTGCCCTGGGGGCGCGGGTGCCGTGTTGTCCGCGCAGTTCCCCGCGCCCCTGGGGGTTGTCGCTCAGGGGGTCGGTGTGGTCAGGGCGTCGGTGTGGGCGGCTCCGGACTCGGTGACGATCTCCTCGACGGTCTGGGCCCGGCGGACCGTCGCGAAGGCGACGCCTCCCTTTCCGTCCGGGGCGAAGCCGTGGACGGCGGGGCGGGGGAGCGAGTTGTACGCGTAGTGGTGGGCGAAGTAGTACGCGCCCGTGTCCAGCGCCGCCGCGTAGTCACCCTGCTCCAGCAGCGGCAGCTGCTGTCCCTGGGCGAGCAGGTCGCCCGCGAAGCAGGCCGGTCCCGCCACATCCTGCACGACCGCCGGTCCCTCCTTGGGCCGCCCCTTCGCGTCGTAGGCGGCGATCCTCAGCGGCCACGACTGCGGTGCGTACACCGTGCGCGTCGCCACCTGGACGCCCGCGTGCGTCACCGCCACCGGACGCCCGCCCGCGCTCTTGGCGTACTCCACGCGGGCCACTACCGTGCCGTGCTTGGCCAGCAGTGACCGTCCGAACTCGGTCACCAGGCCGTACCGCCCGTCGAACAGCCTTGGGACCGTCTCACGCAGCAGCCGCGCGTACTCCCCGTACGTCGGGCTCGTCTCCTCGGACGCGAAGTTCACCGGCAGTCCGCCGCCGATGTCGATGGTGTCGATCTGCTGCCGTCCAGCCCGCCGGTTGATCTCCTCCGCCAGGTCGTACGTCTCCGCGATCCCCCGCGCCATCATCGACAGCGCGATGCCCTGGGAACCGGAGTGCGCGTGCAGCCGGGTCAGCCACGGCCGGTCCAGATACGCCCGCACCACCCACTCCCGCGCCCCTTCGTCGCGCAGCGCCACCCCGAACTTCGAGGTCGCCGTCGCCGTCGAGAGCGCCTCGATGGAGCCGCCGCCGACCTGCGGGTTGACCCGTATCCCGATGGGGGAGCGGGAGCCGGAGGCGGCCATCAGGGCTTCGATGCGCTCCAGCTCCTGCGGATTGTCCGCGTTCACGGCGATGCCCAGCGCCATCGCCTCCCGCAGCTCGGCGAGGGTCTTCGCGGGCGAGTCGAGGACCGTCCGCTCCGGTGCCACCCCCGCGGCCCGGGCCAGCGCCAGCTCACCCGGGCTCGCCACCTCCGCGCCGATGCCCTCCTCGCGCAGCAGCCGCAGCACCGGCACCAGCGGGCTCGCCTTCACCGCGAAGGCGTGCAGCACCGGTGTGCCGGGTGCCGTCACCGCGTCGAACGCCGCCCGCAGCCCGGCCGCCGACTCGCGTATGCCGGTGACGTCCAGCAGGGCCACCAGGGGGGTGCCGCCGTCGAGCAGTCCCTGCTCCACGGCGGCCCGCACCGCCTCGTCCCGCCGGGCCGCCCGTCCGGCGCCCCGCGGGTCCACCTCGTCCGTTGGACCGTTGCCGTAAGCCACCGTGTCCCCCGTCCGTCCGGGGTTGTCCGTGTCAGCGCACATGCATCCAGCCAAACATCCCTCGCCCGGCGGTGCCGACACACCCCCCGTCTTGACTAGCTCTATTCAGAAGCTGAGGATGTGAATATCCGCAGTAGTCGTCCGCAGTGATCGTCCGCAGTGATCCGCAGCATCAGGAGGCACACCATGGCCGGACCCGGACCCCGCCCCGTCCGAGCGCCGCGCGGCACCGAACCGAGCGCCCTGGGCTGGCAGCAGGAGGCCGCCCTGCGGATGCTGCAGAACAACCTCGACCCCGAGGTCGCCGAGCACCCCGACAAGCTCGTCGTCTACGGCGGCACGGGGAAGGCCGCCCGCGACTGGCGTTCCTTCGACGCGATGGTCCGCACGCTGAAGACCCTCAAGCAGGACGAGACGATGCTCGTCCAGTCCGGCCGCCCGGTCGGCGTCATGCAGACCCACGAGTGGGCCCCGCGCGTCCTGCTCGCCAACTCCAACCTCGTCGGCGACTGGGCCAACTGGGAGGAGTTCCGCCGCCTGGAGGCCCTCGGCCTGACCATGTACGGGCAGATGACCGCCGGCTCCTGGATCTACATCGGCACCCAGGGCATCCTCCAGGGCACCTACGAGACCTTCGCCGCCGTCGCCGCGAAGAGGTTCGGCGGCACCCTCGCCGGGACCATCACCCTCACCGCCGGCCTCGGCGGCATGGGCGGCGCCCAGCCGCTCGCGGTCACCATGAACGACGGTGTCGCCCTCTGCGTCGACTGCGACCCCCGCGCCATCGACCGGCGCATCGAACACCGCTACCTCGACGTCAAGGCCGACTCCCTCGACCACGCCCTCCAGCTGGCCGTCGAGGCCCGGGACCGGCGCACGCCCCTCTCCATCGGCGTCCTCGGCAACGCGGCCGAGGTGGTCCCGCAACTGCTCTCCATGAGCGCGCCCATCGACATCGTCACCGACCAGACCTCCGCGCACGACCCGCTGGCGTACCTGCCCCTCGGCATCGCCTTCGAGGACATGGCCGACGCCGCCGCGAAGGACCCGGCCGGTTTCACCGCCCGCGCCCGCGCGTCCATGGCCCGGCACGTCGAGGCGATGGTCGGCTTCCAGGACGCCGGCGCCGAGGTGTTCGACTACGGCAACTCCATCCGCGGCGAGGCACAACTGGCCGGGTACGAGCGGGCGTTCGCCTTCCCCGGGTTCGTGCCGGCGTACATCAGGCCGCTGTTCTGCGAGGGCAAGGGCCCGTTCCGCTGGGCCGCGCTGTCCGGCGACCCCGCCGACATCGCCAGGACCGACCGGGCGATCCTGGACCTCTTCCCGGAGAACGAGTCCCTCGCCCGCTGGATCAGGATGGCCGGGGAACGGGTCCACTTCCAGGGGCTGCCCGCGCGCATCTGCTGGCTCGGGTACGGCGAGCGCGACAAGGCCGGTGAGCGGTTCAACGACATGGTCGCGAGCGGGGAGCTGGCCGCGCCGGTCGTCATCGGGCGGGACCACCTCGACTGCGGTTCGGTCGCCTCCCCCTACCGGGAGACCGAGGCGATGCTGGACGGCTCCGACGCGATCGCCGACTGGCCGCTGCTGAACGCCATGGTGAACGTGGCGTCGGGGGCGTCGTGGGTGTCCATCCACCACGGTGGCGGCGTCGGCATGGGGCGGTCGATCCACGCCGGACAGGTGACGGTGGCCGACGGGACGGCGACGGCGGGCGAGAAGATCCGGCGCGTGCTGACGAACGACCCCGGCATGGGGGTGATCCGGCACGTGGACGCCGGGTACGACATCGCGGAGTCGGTGGCGGACGAGCGGGGTGTGCGGGTGCCGATGCGTGAGGGTGATCCGGCGTGAGCGACGGCATCCGGGGGGTGGGGGCCGGGGCGTCGTCGCGGCCCGGGCCCGGGCGGGGCGACGGTGCACCGCCTGGTGGGAGCTCCTTCCATGAGATGTGGGAGCAGTTGCGGCCCATCGGGCGGCACCGCGCTTCCGGTGGGTACCGGCGGTTCGCCTGGGGTGAGGCCGACGGCGAGTGCCGGGCGTGGTTCGCGGCGCAGGCGCGCGGCCGGGGGCTGGAGTACGAAGTCGACCGGAACGGCAATCAGTGGGCCTGGCTCGGCGATCCCGCCCGGGGCGACGCCGTGGTCACCGGTTCGCATCTGGACTCCGTGCCCGACGGCGGAGCCTTCGACGGGCCCCTCGGCGTCGTGTCCGCCTTCGCCGCACTCGACGAACTGCGCCGCAGGGACGTCCGGCTCGCCAAACCCCTCGGCATCGTCAACTTCGGTGACGAGGAGGGCGCGAGGTTCGGGCTCGCCTGTGTCGGCTCCCGGCTCACCGCCGGCGCGCTGACCGTCGAGCAGGCGCACCGGCTCACCGACGCGGACGGCATCACCCTCCCGCAGGCCATGGAGCGGGCCGGCCACGACCCCGGCACCCTCGGCCCCGACCCCGGACGGCTCGACCGCATCGGAGCCTTCGTCGAACTCCACGTGGAACAGGGCCGCGCCCTGGACCTGTCCGGCGACCCCGTCGGCATCGCGTCCGCGATCTGGCCGCACGGGCGGTGGAGGTTCGACTTCCGGGGAGAGGCCAACCACGCCGGCACCACCCGGCTCCCCGACCGGCGCGATCCCATGCCGGTGTACGCCGAGACCGTCCTCGCCGCCCGCCGCGAGGCCGAACGCGCCGGCGCGGTCGCCACCTTCGGCAAGATCGCCGTCGAGCCGAACGGCGTCAACGCCATCCCCTCCCTGGTGCGCGGCTGGCTCGACTCGCGCGCCGCCGACCAGGAACGCCTGGACGCCGTCGTCGGCGGCGTGCGGAAGGCCGCCCGCGCCCACGCCGCCGCCCACGGCGTCGACGTGGACGTCGAACGCGAGTCCTTCACCCCCGTCGTCGAGTTCGACCACGCCCTGCGCGACACACTCGCCCGCATCCTGGGCAGCGACAACGACCTCAAGGTGCCCGTCCTCGGCACCGGCGCCGGACACGACGCCGGGATCCTCGCCGGACGCATCCCGACCGCCATGCTGTTCGTGCGCAACCCCACCGGCGTCTCCCACTCGCCGGCCGAGTTCGCCACCGAGGACGACTGCGTGGCCGGGGTACTCGCCCTCGCCGACGTACTGGAAGGACTGGCCCGCACGTGACTGCCACCCAGCGGACGTACTGGCTGGAGCACGCCTGGCTCGGCACCCACGTCGAGCCGGGCGTGGCCCTCACCGTCCAGGACGGCCGCATCACCGCCGTCCACCCGGACACCCCCGCCCCGCCGCCCGGGGCCGAGATCCTGCGCGGACTGACCCTGCCGGGCCTGGCCAACGCCCACAGCCACGCCTTCCACCGCGCCCTGCGCTCCACCGTCCAGGTGGGCTCCGGCACCTTCTGGACCTGGCGCGAGATCATGTACGCCACGGCCGAACGGCTCACCCCGGACACCTACCACGCCCTCGCACGGGCCGTGTACGCCGAGATGGCGCTGGCCGGCGTCACCACCGTCGGCGAGTTCCACTACGTCCACCACGCCCCCGGCGGCACCCCCTACGCCGACCCCAACGCCATGGGGGAGGCGCTCGTCGCGGCCGCCGCCGAAGCCGGAATCCGCATCACCCTCCTCGACACCGCCTATCTCTCCTCCGGCTTCGGCCGGCCGCCCACCGCCCACCAGCTCCGCTTCTCCGACGGCGACGCGGACACCTGGGCCGAACGCTGTTCACTTCTCAAGGAACGGGATCACGCACGGATCGGGGCGGCGGTCCACTCCGTCCGGGCCGTACCGGCACGGCAGCTGGCCACCGTGGCCCGCTGGGCCGAGGAGCGGCGGGCCCCGCTCCATGTGCATCTGTCCGAGCAGACCGCCGAGAACGACGCCTGCCGCGAGGCGCACGGGTGCACCCCCACCCAGCTCCTGGCCCTGCACGGCGTCCTCGGACCGCGCACCACCGGGATCCACAACACCCATCTCACCGCCGAGGACGTCTCCCTCATCGGCGGCAGCGGCACCGGCACCTGCATGTGCCCCACCACCGAACGCGACCTCGCCGACGGCATCGGCCCCGCCGCCGCCCTGCAGAACGAGGGCTCCCCGCTCAGCCTCGGCTCCGACAGCCACGCCGTGATCGACCTGTTCGAAGAGGCACGCGCGATGGAGCTGAACGAACGGCTGCGCACCCGCACCCGGGGCCACTGGACGGCCGCCGCCCTGCTGCGGGCCGCCTCCGCCGACGGACACGCCGCCCTCGGCTGGGACGGCATCGGCACCATCGAGGCCGGAGCGCGCGCCGACCTCGTCACCCTCGCCCTCGACTCGGTCAGAACCGCGGGGCCACTGCCCAGGCTCGGCGCCGAGACGGCCGTATTCGCCGCGACCGCGGCGGACGTCCGGCACACCGTCGTATCGGGACGGCACGTCGTGCGCGACGGGGAGCACACGCTCGTCCCCGATGTCCCCGGAGCGCTCGCAGAGGCAGTCGAAGCCCTGCGCGCCTGACGACCCCCCATGAGGACACCATGAGCAGCACCGTCATCAGCAACATCGCCACGCTGGTCACCAACGACCCCTCCCTCGGTGATGCCTCTCCCCTCGGTCCGGTCCGCGACGCGGCCGTCGTCATCGAGGGCGACCGCATCGTGTGGACCGGTGCGTCAAGCAAAGCACCCGCCACTGACAACCGGGTCGACGCCGAGGGCGGTGCGGTCCTGCCCGGCTTCGTCGACTCCCACTCCCACCTCGTCTTCGCGGGCGACCGCACCGAGGAGTTCAACGCCCGCATGTCCGGCCGCCCCTACAGCGCGGGCGGCATCCGCACGACCGTCGCCGCCACCCGCGCCGCCACCGACGCGCAGCTGGAGGCCAATCTGACCCGCCTCCTCACCGAGGCGCTGCGCCAGGGCACCACCACCTTCGAGACCAAGTCCGGCTACGGCCTGACCACCGAGGACGAGTCCCGCGCCCTCAGGCTGGCGGCCCGCCACACCGACGAGGTCACCTTCCTCGGCGCCCACATCGTGGCCCCCGAGTACGCCGACGACCCGGCCGGATACGTCGCCCTCGTCACCGGCGAGATGCTGGACGCCTGCGCGCCGCACGCCCGCTGGATCGACGTCTTCTGCGAGAAGGGCGCCTTCGACGGCGACCAGGCCCGCGCCATCCTCACCGCGGGCCGGGCGAAGGGCCTGCACCCGCGTGTCCACGCCAACCAGCTCTCGTACGGCCCCGGCGTCCAGCTCGCCGTCGAGCTCGACGCGGCCAGCGCCGACCACTGCACCCACCTCACCGACGCCGACGTGGACGCGCTCGCCCACAGCCGCACGGTCGCCACGCTGCTCCCCGGCGCCGAGTTCTCCACCCGCGCCGCGTGGCCGGACGCCCGCCGGCTGCTGGACGCGGGCGTCACGGTCGCGCTGTCCACCGACTGCAACCCCGGCTCGTCCTTCACGTCCTCCGTCCCCTTCTGCATCGCGCTGGCGGTGCGCGACATGGGGATGACACCCGACGAGGCCGTCTGGTCGGCCACGGCGGGCGGTGCCAGGGCCCTGCGCCGCGACGACATCGGCCGCGTCGCCCCGGGCGCGTACGCGGACCTGCTGCTGCTCGACGCCCCCTCCCACGTGCAGCTGGCCTACCGCCCCGGCGTGCCGCTGGTCCGCACGGTCTGGCAGAAGGGGCGCAGGATCGAGCGGCGCTGGGTGTGAGACGGCGGGCGACGCCGGCGGGCCCGCCCGCAAACGCGGCGCGCCCCGCGCCCGGCGGGCGCCCGGTGCCCGGGATGGGCATCCGGCGCCCGCAGGGCGCGGGGCGCGGTCACGTCGCTCCGCGGGAGCGGGTGGGGAAGCGGCCCGCCGTCCGGCGGGGGCCGTCCCGTCACTCCTCGACGGTGAGTCCCTTGCGCAGTTTCACCAGGGTCCGCGACAGCAGACGGGAGACGTGCATCTGGGAGATGCCGAGTTCCTCGCCGATCTCCGACTGGGTCATGCCCGCGACGAAGCGCAGGGACAGGATCTTCCGGTCCCGCGGCGGCAGCTCGGCGATCAGCGGCTTCAGCGACTCGACGTACTCGATGCCCTCGAGCCCGTGGTCCTCGTAGCCGATGCGGTCCGCCAGCGCGCCCTCCGCGTCGTCCTCCTCCGGCTGGGCGTCCAGCGAGGAGGCGGTGTAGGCGTTCGACGCCGCCATGCCCTCGATGACCTCGTCCTTGGTGATGCCCAGGCGGTCGGCGAGCTCGGCCACTGTCGGCGCGCGGTCGAGCTGCTGAGCCAGTTCGTCACCGGCCTTGGCCAGGTCGAGCCGGAGCTCCTGCAACCGGCGCGGTACGCGCACGGACCAGGAGGTGTCACGGAAGAAACGCTTGATCTCGCCGATGATGGTCGGCATCGCGAACGTGGGGAACTCCACACCGCGCGACAGCTCGAAACGGTCGATCGCCTTGATCAGGCCGATGGTGCCGACCTGGATGATGTCCTCCATCGGCTCGCTGCGCGAGCGGAAGCGGGAGGCGGCGAACTTGACCAGGGCGAGGTTCAGTTCTACGAGGGTGTTGCGGACATAAGAGAATTCGTGGGTGCCTTCCTCCAGCGACTCGAGGCGCTCGAAAAGGGTCTTTGAGAGCGCCCTCGCGTCGACCGGGCCCACCTCGTCGTACCGGGGGATCTCCGGCAGTCCGGCGAGTAGGTCTTCCGGGACGACACCCAGGTCGTCCTGCTCGATGGGATCCAGATGTTCCGGAGGGAGTGTCGACGTCGCTTCAGGGGTAGGCGATGCGTCGAGCCGGGGTGACATGATGTCCTCCATCGTTCTCGGCATATGGCTGCCGAAGCCGATTACGTGCACTGCGGTGTGCGGCGCCTCCAAAGCCGGCCGTGTCGGGTACGTGTCCTCACTAGCCCTACCGGCTCTCGCAAGTTCACCGCAAGTGCGTTCTGTGTGCATATGTCTGTTTGTGCGTGATTGTTAGAGTGTCGATGCGTGGCTGGAAGGCGTAATGTTCGAAGGCGTCAGCACAAGGCGTCAGCAAGCAGCCACGACCTCGGGAGAGAGACGGCATGGACCGCGGGACAGTCGGCAGCGCACAGTCGGGCCGGCTTCTGGTCGAGGTGCGAGAACAGGGCCCCACTGCCGTCGTGACTCCGGCGGGTGAGTTGGACCACCACACCGCCGATCTGTTGCGTGAGCCACTGGAGGACTGCCTCGCCAAGGGATTCAAGCGGCTTGTCATCGACTGCTCCCGGCTGGAGTTCTGCGACTCCACGGGGTTGAACGTGCTGCTCGGTGCGCGGCTGAAGGCCGATGCGGCCGGAGGCGGGGTGCACCTCGCGGGTATGCAGCCGGTCGTCGCGCGCGTGTTTGAAATCACGGGCGCGGACGCGGTGTTCACCGTGCACGACACGCTCGAGGCGGCCCTGGCCGACGATTCGGCGTGACCGCCGGGGGGCCGCCGGGCGGGGCGATCCCGCCGCACCCGTCGCCGGGGGGCTCCCCCCGGGGCGTCTTTTCGTGCGAATACGGGGGTGTCCCCTCGCCGCGCTCGGGCAGGAGACCTCCTGAACGTGCCGGACGTGGTGGTCGCGAGGGTGCCGGGAACCGGATGCGCCGTGCACGCGTGAACGACCGAGTACGGAAACTTTTGAATCGTGAACTGGTGACACGGTGAGGTGAAGCGCTGATGAGCACCACCCGGCCCTATTCGCCGGGCGACCGCGGCCCCGAGCCCGGCGGCGCTTCCGGGACGCCCGCGGACGCGGTGCCGGCCGGCGGCGCGCGCGACGACGGCGTGGCCGCGCCGGTCGCGCCGTCCGATGCCCGGGGTGGCGGCGGCCGGGTCCGCCGGCTGAGCTTCGACGGCCAGAGCGGCGTCGTGCCGCTCGCCCGTGACTTCACCCGTCAGGCGTTGTACGACTGGGGCTGGCTGCCGGCCGCGACCGCGGATCAGCGGGCCGCGGCGGAGGACGTGCTGCTCGTCGTCTCGGAGCTGGTCACCAATGCGTGTCTGCATGCGGAGGGGCCGGATCGGCTGGCCATCACGTGCGACAAGAAGGTGATCCGGCTGGAGGTCACCGACCGGGGGTCGGGGCAGCCGTCGCCGCGTACTCCGCACCGGGCGGGGCGGCCCGGGGGGCACGGCATGTTCATCGTGCAGCGGCTGTGTCTGGACTGGGGCGTGGTCCGGGCCCCGGACGTCGCCGGCAAAACGGTCTGGGCGGAACTGGGCACCCCGTCGTAACGCGGCCCGCCCAAGGTTTTTCTCGCCCCCGCCGCCCCTTCCCGTCCCGAACCTGGGGGCTGCGCCTCCAGACCCCCCTTTTCGGCCCTTCGGGCCTCGTCCTCAAACGCCGGACGGGCTGAAATTCAGCCCCTCCGGCGTTTGAGGAGCGGGGTCCGGGGCGGAGCCCCGGGTCGGGACGGGAAGGGGCGGCGGGGGCGAATGAACGTCCCCGGGTCACCCTCCCGGCGAGGGACCGGTCAACGGACGTCGCCCATCAGGGCCTTGACCTTGCTGCGGTACATCCACACCGCGAAGCCCGCCGCCACGGCGAGCGTCGCCTCCATCGCGACAATGCCCGTCCGGTTCAGATCGACCCCGGCGATGGACAGCAGCCCCGTCGTGGCGTCACCCGCGGTGACGGCCAGGAACCAGACGCCCATCATCTGCGAGGCGTACTTCGCGGGCGCCATCTTCGTCGTGACCGACAGCCCGACCGGGGAGAGCAGCAGCTCACCGACGGTCTGCGTGAAGTAGATCGCCACCAGCCACAGCGCCGCCGCCTTGTGACCGCCCTCGGCGATCGACAGCGGGGCCAGGAAGAGGAAGAAGGACACGCCGACCAGCGTCAGACCGGACGCGAACTTCACGATCGTGCTCGGCTCCTTGCCGCGCCGGTTCAGCGCCAGCCAGATCCAGGCGAAGACCGGGGCCAGCGCCATGATCAGGACCGGGTTGACCGACTGGTACCAGGAGACAGGGAACTCCCAGCCCAGCACGCTGTTGTCGGCCGAGGAGTCGGCGAAGATCGACAGGGTCGAGCCGCCCTGGTCGTAGATCATCCAGAAGATCGCGGCGGCCACGAAGAACCAGATGTACGCGGACATCTTCGACTGCTCGGCGCGGTCGAGGTCCTTGTCGCGCTTGATGCGGGCGATCACCATCACCGGGACGATCACACCGAGCAGCGTCAGCGGGACCAGGATCCAGTTCAGGGTGTAGTTGCCGGTGACGCCGACGACGGCGTACGCGACGGCGGCGATGCCCGCCCACAGCGCGGCCTTGCGCAGCGTCGCGGACTTCTCCCGGTCGGAGAGCGGCTTGGGGACGACGCTGGACTGCGGGTCCAGGTGGCGGCTGCCGAGCAGGAACTGCGTCACACCGAGGCCCATGCCGACCGCGGCGAGCGCGAAGCCCAGGTGCCAGTTGACGCTCTCACCGATGGTGCCGATGACCAGCGGCGCGGCGAAGGCACCCAGGTTGATGCCCATGTAGAAGACGGTGAAGCCGCCGTCGCGGCGCGGGTCGTCCGGGCCCCGGTAGAGCTGGCCGACCATCGTGGAGATGTTGGCCTTCAGCAGGCCGGAGCCGATGGCGACCAGGCCCAGCCCCGCGTAGAAGGTGCCGGAGGACGGCAGGGCCAGCGTCAGGTGGCCCAGCATGATGATGCCGCCCGCGACGGCCACGGTCTTGCGGGGACCCCACACACGGTCGCCGAACCAGCCGCCCGGCATCGTGAGCAGGTACACCAGCGAGAGGTAGACGGAGTAGATCGCGGTGGCGGTGCCCGCGCTCAAACCGAGTCCGCCCGGTGCGACGAGGTACAGCGGGAGCAGGGCCCTCATGCCGTAGTAGGAGAATCGCTCCCACATCTCGGTCATGAAGAGTGTGGCCAGTCCGCGGGGGTGGCCGAAGAAGGTCTTCTCGGAGCCGGGGGTGCCCGGGGTGACCGAGTCCTTCGTCAGGCTGGACGCCATGGTCGTTCCTTGCTGTCGGGACGCGTCGCGCGAGCGTGCACGCGCCCGGTGGGGGGGGCGGCCGGCACCGGCGGGCCGTACCGTCCACCCCACGCCCGGGGGAGGCCGCCCCGGATCGCGGAGCGGCGGACGGCGACCACCGGGATCCACGCCTTCGCCGCGCGTCCATGCGCGGGTGAGGCCCGGCCACAGGTCATTCCTTCCGGGGCCGGCGGAACACCGGCCCGCACACAAAAGAGACCCTCGGCGTCAACTGCGCCAAAGGTCCCCATGGTGCAACAGGCGTTGATTCACCATACGGCACGACAGTGCCGGATATGGAAGGACTTGAGACACGGATCACAGGTGATGGAGCAACCGGATCACTCATTCGAAGGTCTTCCTCAGGATCGCACCCCATACCCGCAGGTCCGTACCAGGGGTGTGGAAGGTGAGAGGCGGGTGTGACGCGGGTAAGAGACGAGCCCGGCGATCACGCCCCTGGGCTTACCGCGGCGGGTCTACCATCACTGGCATGACCCGTGTACTGCTCGCCGAGGACGACGCGTCCATCTCGGAGCCACTGGCCCGCGCCCTGCGCCGGGAGGGCTACGAAGTCGAGGTGCGTGAGGACGGACCCAGTGCACTCGACGCCGGAATGCAGGGCGGCGTCGATCTGGTGGTGCTCGATCTCGGGCTGCCCGGCATGGACGGCCTCGAGGTCGCCCGCCGGCTGCGCGCCGAGGGGCACACGGTTCCGCTGCTGATCCTGACCGCGCGCGCCGACGAGGTGGACACGGTCGTCGGTCTGGACGCGGGTGCCGACGACTACGTCACCAAGCCGTTCCGCCTGGCCGAGCTGCTCGCCCGGGTCCGGGCCCTGCTGCGGCGCGGCTCCACCGAGCCCCAGCAGTCGCCCGCCACCCACGGGGTGCGTATCGACGTCGAGTCGCACCGGGCGTGGATGGGCGACGAGGAGCTCCAGCTCACCGCCAAGGAGTTCGACCTGCTGCGGGTCCTGGTGCGGGACGCGGGCCGGGTCGTCACCCGCGACCAGCTGATGCGGGAGGTGTGGGACACCACGTGGTGGTCCTCCACCAAGACCCTCGACATGCACATCTCCTGGCTGCGCAAGAAGCTCGGGGACGACGCGGCGAATCCGCGCTACATCGCCACCGTGCGCGGTGTGGGTTTCCGCTTCGAGAAGAGCTGAACCCCTCCGGGGTGGGTAAGAGGACATGCGCCGCCGTCTGATCCAGTCCACGCTCGCCGTGGTGCTCGTCGTGATCGCCGTCTTCGGTGTCTCGCTGGTGATCGTGGAGACCCGCACCATCAGCGAGACGGCCAGGGAGCGGGTGGAGTCCGAGGCGGTGCGGCTGGCCAGCATCGTCGACAGCCGGCTGCTGGTCGAGGACAAGGTGACCGCCGAGATCCTCGACGACCAGATGCCCGAGGACCGGTACGCCGTCGTCCGGATCCCCGGCAAGCCGCCCATCGAGGTCGGCACCAAGCCCGAGGGCGACGTCATCAGCGCCTCGGCGCCCGGCGAGGAGGGCGAGACGGTCACCGTCCAGGAGCCGCGCTCCTCGGTGACCCGGGAGGTCGGCCGCACGCTGCTGATCATCGCTCTGGTGGCCCTCCTCGCGGTGGTCGCGGCGGTGCTGCTGGCGGTCCGCCAGGCGAACCGGCTCGCCTCCCCGCTCACCGACCTCGCGGAGACCGCCGAGCGGCTCGGCTCCGGCGACCCGCGCCCCCGGCACCGCCGCTACGGCGTCCCCGAGCTGGACCGGGTCGCGGACGTGCTGGACGCCTCCGCCGAGCGCATCGCCCGCATGCTGACCGCCGAGCGGCGTCTGGCGGCCGACGCCTCCCACCAGCTGCGCACCCCTCTCACCGCGCTGTCCATGCGCCTGGAGGAGATCACCGTCACCGACGACCCGGACACGGTGAAGGAGGAGGCGACGATCGCGCTGACGCAGGTGGAGCGGCTGACGGACGTGGTGGAGCGGCTGCTGACCAATGCCCGCGACCCGCGCACCGGCTCCGCGGTCACCTTCGACCTGGACGAGGTGATCAAGCAGCAGCTCGCCGAGTGGCGCCCCGCCTACCGCAGCGAGGGCCGCGCGATCGTGACCTCCGGCAAGCGGGAGCTGCGGGCGGTGGGCACGCCGGGCGCGGTGGCCCAGGTGCTGGCCGCGCTGATCGAGAATTCGCTGATGCACGGCGGCGGCACGGTCGCCCTGCGCACCCGCGTCACCGGCAACCAGATCGTGGTCGAGGTCACCGACGAGGGCCCCGGCGTCCCCGCCGAGCTGGGGGCGCGGATCTTCGAGCGGGCGATCAGCGGGCGCAACTCCACCGGCATCGGTCTCGCGGTGGCCCGGGACCTGGCCGAGGCGGACGGTGGCCGCCTGGAGATGCTCCAGGCCAGCCCCGCCGTCTTCGGCCTCTTCCTGTCCCGCACACCCCCACAGCGCTCGAACGACGAGGACAACGGCCGCACGGTCCGCTGACCGCCCGCACGGCACGCGGACGACGCGACAGCACGCGGCGCGGGCAAGCGGGGGGTGTGCCTCCGGCGGGCCGAAGTCTGCCCGGCGGGACCGGGCGAGGCTGCCCGGCGGGACCGGACGCGGCGCCGGCGGGACCGGGTGCGGACCGGCGGGACCCGGCTGGGTGCGGTAGGGCGGGGCGTGGTTCGGGCAGGTGTCGGGTGCGGCCGGCGGGGCGGGGCGCGGGTCGGCCGGGGTGTGCCCGGCGGGACCGGGTGCGGCGCGGCAGGGCGGTGCGCGGCTAGGGCACCCGTTGCTTCGGGCGGTCCCCGGTGACCGGGCCGGTGCCCGCCACCGTTCCGCGGACGGGCAGGGCGCGGAAGACCCAGGTGCGGTACGACCAGAAGCGGAACAGGGTCGCGACGGCGATGCCGAGGAACTTGAAGATGTTGCTCTGCAGCGGGCTGTCCCAGCCGAAGCCGTACGTCGCCGTGTACAGCACGCCGTTCTCGATCACCAGACCGACCGCGCTGAACAGCAGGAACAGGCTCATCTCCCGGGTACGCCGGGACTTGTCGCGGTCGCGGTAGGTGAAGTAGCGGAAGCCGATGTAATTGAAGATGATCGCCACGATCGTGGCGATGACGCTCGCCCGGACCACGTGCAGGTCGGTGACCTGCCGGACCAGGTTGAACACGAGGAAGTTGACCAGCAGGCCCGCCCCGCCGACCGCGCCGAACTTCAGCAGCTCGCGGACGAGCCCGTCGATCCGCCGGCGCAGTGTGCCGCGCGGAGCCGGTGCCGGGGCCCTGGTCGGAGGCCCAGAGGAACCGTGTCCCATGGTCGTGCTGGCCCCCGTCCATCGGTTGGCGTCAACGCGACCATGCTAACCACCCGTCCTCGCGATCTTCCTGCGGACGGAGGCCCCGCACCCCGGCCCCGAGGGGAGCGGGCCGGGAAATCGGCCACCGTGGCGCGACGGATACCCTGGGGACGTGACGTTCCCGGTAGTCGGCATGGTCGGCGGTGGCCAGCTCGCTCGTATGACACACGAGGCGGGCATCCCGCTCGGCATCAGGTTCAAGCTCCTCAGTGACACTCCGCAGGATTCCGCGGCGCAGGTCGTCGGCGATGTCGTCGTCGGCGACTACCGCGACCTGGAGACGCTGCGCGCGTTCGCGCGCGGCTGCGACGTGATCACCTTCGACCACGAGCACGTGCCCACCGAGCACCTCAGGGCCCTGGAGGCGGACGGCATCCCCGTCCGCCCCGGCCCCGACGCGCTCGTGCACGCCCAGGACAAGGGCGTGATGCGCGCGAAGCTCGACGCGATCGGCGTGCCCTGCCCCCGGCACCGCATCGTCGCCGGCCCCGAGGACGTGGCCGCGTTCGCCGCCGAGGGGGAGGGCTTCCCCGTCGTCCTCAAGACGGTCCGCGGCGGCTACGACGGCAAGGGCGTGTGGGTCGTCGACTCCGCGAAGGAGGCCGCCGAGCCGTTCAAGGCCGGGGTGCCGGTCCTCGCCGAGGAGAAGGTCGACTTCGTGCGCGAGCTGGCCGCGAACGTGGTCCGCTCCCCGCACGGCCAGGCCGTCGCCTACCCCGTCGTCGAGTCGCAGCAGGTCAACGGCGTCTGCGACACGGTCGTCGCGCCCGCGCCCGGCCTCGACGAGATCCTGGCGCTGCGCGCCGAGGAGATGGCGCTGAACATCGCCAAGGAACTCGGCGTCGTCGGCCACCTCGCGGTCGAGCTCTTCGAGACCCGCGACGGCCGCATCCTCGTCAACGAACTCGCGATGCGCCCGCACAACTCCGGCCACTGGTCCATGGACGGGGCGGTCACCTCCCAGTTCGCCAACCATGTCCGCGCCGTCCTCGACCTGCCGCTGGGCGACCCGCGTCCGCGCGCGCAGTGGACGGTCATGGTCAACGTCCTCGGCGGCGACTACCCGGACATGTACTCCGCGTACCTGCACTGCATGGCCCGCGACCCCCAGCTGAAGATCCACATGTATGGCAAGGACGTGAAGCCCGGCCGCAAGGTGGGCCACGTCAACACCTACGGCGACGACCTGGACGACGTGCTGGAGCGCGCCCGTCACGCAGCCGGCTATCTGAGAGGCACGATCACCGAATGAGCCCAGTTGTCGGCATCGTCATGGGGTCGGACTCCGACTGGCCCGTCATGGAGGCTGCGGCCAAGGCCCTCGACGAGTTCGAGATCGACTACGAGGTCGACGTCGTCTCCGCGCACCGCATGCCCCGCGAGATGATCGCGTACGGCGAGCAGGCCGCGGACCGGGGCCTGAAGGTGATCATCGCGGGTGCGGGCGGCGCCGCCCATCTGCCCGGCATGCTCGCCTCGGTCACCCCGCTGCCCGTCATCGGGGTGCCCGTGCCGCTGAAGTACCTCGACGGCATGGACTCCCTGCTGTCCATCGTGCAGATGCCGGCCGGTGTCCCGGTCGCCACCGTCTCCGTCGCCGGAGCGCGCAACGCGGGCCTGCTCGCGGCCCGGATCCTCGCCTCCCACGACGAGGAACTCCTCGGCCGGATGCGGGAGTTCCAGCAGGAGCTGAACGACCAGGCCACCGAGAAGGGCAAGCGGCTGCGCGCCAAGGCCGAGGGCTCCGGCAACGGCTTCGGCTTCGGCGCGTGAGCGGGGTGGCTGCCATGACGACCCTCGACGACGCCCGTGCGCTGCTGGCCGAGTTCCCCGTCGTCGACGGGCACAACGACCTGCCGTGGGCGCTGCGCGAACAGGTCCGCTACGACCTGGGCGCCCGCGACATCGCCGGCGACCAGTCCGCCCAGCTGCACACCGACATCCCCCGGCTGCGGGCCGGCGGGGTCGGCGCGCAGTTCTGGTCGGTGTACGTCCGCGCGGACCTGCCCGACCCGGTGCCGGCGACGCTGGAACAGATCGACTGCGTACGGCAGTTGCTGGCGCGTCATCCGGAGGACCTGGCGCCCGCGCTGACCGCCGCGGACATGGAACGGGCGCGCGCCCAGGGCCGTATCGCCTCCCTCATGGGCGCGGAGGGCGGCCATTCCATCGCCGACTCCCTCGGCACGCTCCGGGGACTGTACGACCTCGGCGTGCGGTACCTGACCCTCACCCACAACTTCAACGTGGCCTGGGCGGACTCGGCCACCGACGAGCCCGCCGTGGGCGGTCTGTCGGCCTTCGGCCGCGAGGTGGTCCGGGAGATGAACCGGCTCGGCATGCTGGTCGACCTCTCCCATGTCGCCGCGACGACCATGCGGGACGCGCTGAACGCCACCTCCGCGCCGGTGATCTTCTCGCACTCCTCCGCCCGCGCGGTCTGCGACCACCCGCGCAACATCCCGGACGACGTGCTGGAGCGGCTGCCCGCCAACGGCGGCATCGCGATGGTGACGTTCGTGCCGAAGTTCGTGCTCCAGGCGGCCGTGGACTGGACCGCCGCGGCCGACGAGAACATGCGCGCGCACGGCTTCCACCACCTCGACACCACCGCCGAGGCGATGAAGGTCCACCGCGCGTTCGAGGAGACCCACCCGCGCCCGGTCGCGACGGTGTCCACGGTGGCGGACCACCTGGACCACATGCGGGAGGTCGCCGGCGTCGACCACCTCGGCATCGGCGGCGACTACGACGGCACGGCCTTCACCCCCGACGGCCTCGGCGACGTCTCCGGCTACCCGAACCTGATCGCCGAACTCCTCGACCGCGGCTGGTCGAGGACCGACCTGGCCAAGGTGACCTGGCGGAACGCGGTACGGGTGCTGGGCGCCGCGGAGGACGTGGCCCGCGACCTGCGCGCGACCCGCGCACCGTCCAACGCCACCCTGGAGTCCCTGGACGGCTGACCGGCCCCACCCCTCGGAGCCCACGAGGGCATACCCCGAACGCCGCGTCCACCAGGAACCGCGTCGCCGCTCCGTGCGACGGTGACCGTACTGCCCTGGTCACGACGTACGGAGCCCGTGATGGCCGATCTCCAGGACGATCTGCGTCCCGCCACCGAGGTGGGGCGTGCCGACGAGCCGTACCCGGAGGAGGCGGTGATCGTCGGGCCGGAGGCGTACGAGCCCGTCTCGGACCCGGACGACACCCCGCTGACCCGGGCCCGTGCCGTCCTCGCCGCGCACCCCGTGGCCGACGGCTGCAGCGGCCTGCCCTGGGTGCTGCGCCGGCTGCCCTGGTACGACCTGGAACTGGGGGAGAGCGCCGTCGAGGCGGACGTGCCCCGGCTGCGCGGGGGCCAGGTGGGGGCCGTGTTCTGGTCGCTGCGGCTGCCCGAGGGGTACGACGGCGACCGGGCCGTCGGCACGACCCTGGAGCAGCTGGACCTGGCGAAGGCGGTGGTCTCCGCGCATGACCAGGGCCTGCGGCCCGCCCGCAGCGCGGGGGAGGTCGTCGACGCCCGCAACTGCGGCCGGGTCGCCGTCCTGTTCGGCCCCGCGGGCGCCGCGGCCCTCGGCGACTCGCTGAGCGTCCTGCGCTCGCTGCACACCCTCGGCGTGCGCGTGCTGACCCTGACCGGCACGAGCTGGGCGGGGGCCGCGGGGCTCACCCGGTTCGGTGACGAGGTCGTCCGCGAGATGAACCGGGTCGGCATGCTCGCCGACCTGTCGCACGCCTCAGCGCCGACGATGCAGCGGGTCCTCGCCATCTCCAAGGCGCCCGTGCTGTTCACCCGCTCGGCCGCCCACGCCCTGCGCCCCCACCCGGCCAACCTCCCCGACGAGCTGCTCACCGAGGTGGGTGAGGCCAAGGGCCTGTGCATGGTGCCGCTGACCGCCGAACAGACCGGCCCGACCGTCCGGGACGTCGCCGACCACCTCGACCACGTCCGCGATGTCGCCGGAGCGGAGTGCGTCGGCCTGTCCGGCACCTTCGACACCGGCAGCGCGCATCCGCAGGAGCTGAGCGACACCTCCTGCTATCCGAGGCTGGTCGCCGAACTGCTGCGGCGCGGCTGGGAGGAGGCCGACGTGGCCCTCCTGACCTGGGGAAACGTACAGCGGGTGCTGCGCGGTGCGGATTTCGCGGCTCATACCGCCCAGCAGCGCCGGCCACCGTCGACGGCGACGATCGCGGCGCTCGGCGGCTGAGACCGCGGTGCTCGGCGGCTGAGCTCGCGGCGCTCTACGGCTGTGCGATCCGGCACAGGCAGAACGGATGCCCCGCGGGGTCGGCGTACACGCGGAAGCCCTTGGCCTCGTGGTCCTCCCGGTCCAGCACCCGTGCCCCCAGCGCCAGCACCTTCTCCTCGGCCGCGTCGACCTCCTCCCAGGTCCCTCCCGCGTCGAAGTCGAGATGGAACTGCTGGGAGTCGTGGTCGGCCCGCGGCCAGTCCGGCGGCGCGTATCCCGGCGCCCGCTGGAAGGCCAGCCGCGGCCCGGCGGGGATCTGGAGCACCACCCAGTCCGGGTCCTCCTCCACGGGCGTGCCCCCGCCGACGGCCGCGTAGAACACGGCGAGCTCACGCGGATCGGGGCAGTCGACGACGACACTGCGCAGGCGTGCCACGGCGGCCATGAACTCCTCCCGGTGTCAGCAGGCGCACAGGCAGAACGGGTGCCCGGCCGGATCCGCGTAAACCCGGAAGGTCCGCGACCGGTCCTCCGTGTCCAGGGGGGTCGCGCCCCGTGCCAGCACCTCCTTCTCGGCGGCGTCCAGGTCCTCGACCGTCAGGTCCAGGTGGTATTGCTGCGAATGGTCCGCCGCCGGCCACCGCGGCGGTACGTGTCCCGGCGCCGCCTGGAAGGCCAGCGTCGGTCCGCCGGGCACCTCCAGGTCCACCCAGGTGCCCTCGCCCTCCACCGTGCCGCCCACGATCCCGGCGTAGAAGGCGGCCAGTTCCCGCGGTTCGGGACAGTCCAGTACGACGGCGCCCACCTTGGCCACGGACATGTCGTTCTCCTCGGAGTCTCGGGGTCGTTGTTACCGGTATCCGCTGGCATCCGGTAACCGTTACTGCATGCTGCACCATAGGGGGTAACGCCGCAAGGGGAATTCAGGGAGCCGAGAGGTACGGTCCGCACATGAGTGAGAGATCGGCCCCGCCCGGTGGGCTCGCCCTGGTCCAGGCCCTGGTCAACACGCTGGACATCGAGACGGGCGGAGACGCGCTGGACACCGCGGAGGGCCGGGCGCCGTTCGGTCTCACCGAGGGTGAGGCCGGTGCCGCCCGCGAACTGCGCGAGTCCCTGCGCGCGACGCTCCTCGCCCACGCCGGCCACCCTGCGCACCGTGCGGTCACCCCGCTGGGCGAGCTGCTCGCGCGGGCGCCGCTGGTGGTCACGGTCGACCCGGCCGACGGCTCGGCCGCGCTCGCGCCCGTGGACGCCGGGTCCCTGCTCTCGCGGGTCGCCGCGGCCGTCGCCGAGGCGGTCGTGGCGGGCACGTGGCACCGGCTCAAGGCCTGCGAGGCCGACACCTGCCACTGGGCGTACTACGACCGCAGCCCGGCGGGGCGCGGCCGCTGGTGTTCCATGCAGGTGTGCGGGGCGCGGGCGAAGATGCGCCGCTACCGGGAACGCTCCGCTTAGGGCGCGGGTGGGGTCGTGTGCAGTCTGCGGCGCCGTCGTGGCTGGTCGCGCAGTTCCCCGCGCCCCTTTTGGGGTGAGGGTGCGTGGCTTTCTGCGGCGCCGTCGTGGTTGGTCGCGCAGTTCCCCGCGCCCCTTCTTGTGGTGGGGGTGTGTGGTCGTCTGCGGCGGTGTTGTGGTTGGTTGCGCAGTCTCCCGCGCCCCTTTGGGGCGTTTGCCGGGCCGGGCGCGACATCGCAGGTCCGCTGGAAGGGCGCATAGGCGCACCGGGTGCGCGGGGGTTTGGCAGAATGTTGCGGGACGCCGGTTCGGCCGACTGAGCCTCGGCCGAACCGGCGTCACCCGTGCTGTCAGGCGGCGGGGCGGCCCATCGCGCGCAAGCGCCACCCGGCCCGCCGCCAGATCTCGGGGTCGAGCGCGTTGCGGCCGTCCAGGATCAGCTTCTGCGCCGCCACCTCACCCAGCTCCGCCGGGTCCAGCTCGCGGAACTCCCGCCACTCCGTGAGATGCAGGACGATATCCGCGCCCCGCACCGCCTCCAGCGCCGACTCGGCGTACCCCAGGGTCGGGAAGATGCTGCGGGCGTTGTCCATGCCCTTCGGGTCGTACACCGTGACCTGGCCGCCCTGGAGGTGGATCTGCCCGGCGACGTTCAGCGCCGGCGAGTCCCGGACGTCGTCCGAGTCCGGCTTGAAGGTCGCGCCGAGCACCGCCACCCGCTTGCCCAGGAACGGCCCGCCGCCCAGCTCCTGCCGGGCCAGCTCCACCATCCGGCCGCGCTGGCGCATGTTGATCGAGTCGATCTCCCGCAGGAACGTCAGCGCCTGGTCCGCGCCCAGCTCGCCCGCGCGCGCCATGAACGCCCGGATGTCCTTGGGCAGGCAGCCCCCGCCGAAGCCGATCCCGGCGCGCAGGAACTTCCTGCCGATCCGGTCGTCGTAGCCGATGGCCTCCGCCAGGCCGGCGACGTCACCGCCGGTCGCCTCGCACAGCTCCGCCATCGCGTTGATGAAGGAGATCTTGGTGGCGAGGAAGGAGTTCGCGGAGGTCTTCACCAGCTCAGCCGTCGGGAAGTCCGTCACCACGAACGGCGACCCCTCCTCGACCGGAGTGGCGTACACCTCGCGCAGCAGCTTCTCCGCGCGCTCGCTGCGCACGCCCACCACGATCCGGTCCGGGTGCAGCGTGTCCTGGACGGCGAAGCCCTCGCGCAGGAACTCCGGGTTCCACGCCAGCTCCGCGTCCCCGCCGGCCGGAGCGTGCTCCGCCAGGTAGGCGGCCAGCCGGTCGGCCGACCCCACCGGCACCGTCGACTTGCCGACGACCAGCGCGGGACCCTTCAGATGCGGCGCGAGCGAGGCGATCGCGGAGTCGACGTACGACATGTCGCAGGCGTACTCGCCGTGCCGCTGCGGGGTGTTCACACAGACGAAGTGGATGTCGCCGAACTCGCCCACCTCGGCCCAGTCCATGGTGAACCGCAGCCGGCCGGTCGACCCCTCGATCCCGGCGGCGTGCCGGCGCAGCAGCTCGTCGAGGCCCGGCTCGTACATCGGGACCTCACCGCGCCGGAGCTTGTCGATCTTCTCCGGTACGACGTCGAGGCCCAGCACCTCGAACCCCAGCTCCGCCATGGCCGCCGCGTGGGTCGCGCCGAGATAACCGGTGCCGATCACGGTGATCTTCAGGGCCATGGATTCTCCAGGGGTCAACGGCATGCAGGGCGCGCCCGAGCATATCGGGGAGGCGCGGAACCGAGCCGTCGGGCTGTCGTCAAGCTCACCTATCCACGACCGGGAACGAAGGCATAAAATTGGAGTTACTTAACGGTAGTTAGCGTGACCAGCATCGCAGCGTTTTGGAGCGTGAGAGACCTTGGCCGGATCGGCTGACTTCGACCTGTACCGCCCGTCCGAGGAGCACGACATGCTCCGCGACGCCGTCCGCTCGCTGGCCGAGGCGAAGATCGCGCCGTACGCCGCCGCGGTGGACGAGGAGGCCCGCTTCCCCCGGGAGGCGCTCGACGCGCTCGTCGCCAACGACCTGCACGCCGTGCACGTGCCCGAGGAGTTCGGCGGCGCCGGCGCGGACGCCCTCGCGACGGTCGTCGTGATCGAGGAGGTGGCCCGCGTCTGCGCGTCCTCCTCCCTCATCCCCGCCGTGAACAAGCTGGGCTCGCTGCCGCTCATCCTCTCCGGCTCCGAGGCACTGAAGAAGAAGTACCTGGCCCCGCTCGCCAAGGGCGACGCGATGTTCTCGTACTGCCTCTCCGAGCCGGACGCCGGTTCCGACGCCGCCGGCATGAAGACCAAGGCGGTCCGCGACGGAGACCACTACGTCCTCAACGGCGTGAAGCGCTGGATCACCAACGCCGGCGAGTCCGAGTACTACACGGTGATGGCCGTCACCGACCCCGCCAAGCGCTCCAAGGGCATCTCCGCCTTCGTCGTCGAGAAGTCCGACGAGGGCGTCTCCTTCGGCGCCCCCGAGAAGAAGCTCGGCATCAAGGGCTCGCCCACGCGCGAGGTCTACCTGGACAACGTGCGCATCCCCGCCGACCGCATGATCGGCGAGGAGGGCACCGGCTTCGCCACCGCGATGAAGACGCTGGACCACACCCGCATCACCATCGCCGCCCAGGCCCTCGGCATCGCCCAGGGCGCCCTCGACTACGCCAAGGGCTATGTCCAGGAGCGCAAGCAGTTCGGCAAGCCGATCGCCGACTTCCAGGGCGTCCAGTTCATGCTCGCCGACATGGCCATGAAGATCGAGGCCGCCCGTCAGCTCACCTACGCCGCCGCGGCCAAGTCCGAGCGCGGCGACAGCGATCTCACCTTCCAGGGCGCCGCCGCCAAGTGCTTCGCCTCCGACGTCGCCATGGAGGTCACCACCGACGCCGTCCAGCTCCTCGGCGGCTACGGCTACACCCGCGACTACCCGGTCGAGCGGATGATGCGCGACGCCAAGATCACGCAGATCTACGAGGGCACGAACCAGGTCCAGCGGATCGTGATGGCCCGCAACCTGCCGTAGTCCCGCCGGAGACGGTTCCTCCCGGGCCGGAGCGTTCCGGTCCGGGAGGCGGTCACAGGAAGCGCCGGATCGGGGTGACCGCCGCCTCGGCCAGCCGCTCGGTCAGCGGGCGCCGCCGCCAGCGGGCCGGGTCCACCGGCTCGCTCAGCTTGCGGTCGGCGTCGAAGTCGGCGTCGAGCTGCGCGGTGAACCCCTCGTCGAGGACGGCCAGCATGACCTCCTCGTCGTGCTCCAGCGAGCGGCGGTTGAAGTTCGTGGACCCGATGAGGGAGCAGACGCCGTCCACCGTGATGATCTTCGTGTGGAGCATGGTCGGCTGGTACTCCCGCACCTGAACGCCCGCGTCGGTCAGCGTCTGGTAGTGCTGCCGTCCGGCCAGCAGACAGGCCCGCTGGTCGGTGTGCGGCCCCGGCAGCAGGATCTCCACCCGCACCCCGCGGCGGGCGGCGTCGGCCAGCAGCCCGACGAAGTAGGCGTCGGGCGCGAAGTAGGCCGTGGCCAGCCGGAAGCGCTCCCGGGCCGAGGTGATCACCACGCGCAGCAGCGTCTGCATGTCCTGCCAGCCGAAGCTCGCGGAGCCCCGCACCACCTGGACCGTGGCGCTGCCGGGCTGTTCCTGCGCGGTGAACCGGTCGTGCTCGTCGTACAGGTCGTCGTGGCACTCCGCCCAGTTCTGGGCGAAGGCCGCCGCGATGCCGTCCACGGCCGGTCCCCTGACCCGGACATGGGTGTCGCGCCACTCGTCGGGGTTGCGGGCGTCGCCGCACCACTCCTCGGCGATGCCGACGCCCCCGGTGAAGGCGGTGTGCTCGTCGGTGACCAGTACCTTGCGGTGGCAGCGGTGGTTCTGGCGCATCGGTGACAGCCGCGTGGGCTTGCGGAACCAGGCCACCTGGACGCCGGCCGCCGCCATCGCCCGGAGCAGTTCCGGCTCTATCTCCTTGGCCCCGAAGCCGTCCAGCAGCAGCCGTACGCGCACCCCGGCGCGGGCCCGGTCGGCCAGGGCGGCAGCGAACTCGTGGGCGATGTCGCCCCGCCAGTACACGAAGGTCATCATGTCGACGGTGTGCCGCGCCTCGCGGACCGCCGCCAGCATCGCGGGGAAGATCTGGTCGCCGTTGCGCAGCGGAACGAGCTCGTTGCCCTCGGTCGCGGCGATGCCGATGAGCCGCTCCAGCCGTCTGCGCAGCCTCTGCTTCTCCGTCTGTGGTGTCATGGCGCTCTCCCTGTGCCGCTCGCCGGCCCTCGTCGTGTCCCCGGTCCGACCCGGGCGGCCCCTCTTCCTTCCGTTGCCCCCGCTGGGCCCGGACATCCGTGCCGGGTACGGACACCCGCGGAAGCGGACGGGTTCGGTCCGTCCTGTGGTGGTCTTGGGGCGAGGGGCGTAGGACGGAGGGGCGAGGGCCGAGCGCCGGCCCCCGCCGTCCCCCTGGGAGGAACCATGACCCAGCAGCAGCCCACCATGGAACCGATGAGCCGGCAGATGCAGGACTGCGTCCAGGCGTGCATGGACTGCCACGCCGTGTGCGAGGAGACCATGAGCTCCTGTCTGCACATGGGTGGCGAGGCCAGCATGCCGGTCATGCGCGCGCTCATGGACTGCGCGGAGATCACCCGCATGTGCGCGGACATGATGATGCGCCGGTCGCCGCTGGCCAATGAGATGTGCATGATGTGCGCCCAGGCCTGCGACATCTGCGCCGAGGCGTGTCTGTCCATGCCCGAGGACGACCGGATGACGGCCTGTGCCGACTCCTGCCGCCGCTGCTCCGAGATGTGCCGGGCGATGGCGGGCGCCACGATGTGACACCCCGGAAGACGCGTCGGGGGCACCCCGTGGAGGGGTGCCCCCGGCCGCGTCCGGACGTCAGTTGCCCTTGACGGTGACCTTCTCGTCGTTGTTCAGCTGGTTCACCAGCTGCTTCACCTTCGCCTTGTCCCAGACCAGGTTGCCGCCGCTGGATCCCGAGATCGGCATGTTCATGGAGGTGCCGTCGCCCCCGCTGACGCCCTTCATCGACCAGAACATCTCGGCCAGGTCGAAGACGCTCATGTCCTCGTCGACGATCAGGGAGTCCAGGCCGGCGCCCATCGTCGGGTAGAGCCTGAAGGGGTTGAGGACCGTGCTCGGCGTGGCCACCTGGTTGGCCAGGGCCGAGAGGAACTTCTGCTGGTTCTTCGTGCGGTCCAGGTCGGAGCCCGCCAGCGCGTACCGGGTGCGGACGAAGGCGAGGGCCTCCTCGCCGTTCAGGGTCTGCTTGCCCTTCTTGAAGTCGGCGCCGGACTTGGTGTCCTTGATGTCCTGCGGGATGTCCATCTCCACCCCGCCGACCGCGTCCACGATGTTCGCGAAGCCGGCGAAGCCGATCTCGACGTAGTGGTCGATGCGCAGGCCGGTGTTGTGCTCGACCGTGCGGACCAGCAGTTCGGGTCCGTCCTCGGCGTACGCGGCGTTGAGCTTCACCTGCCGTCCGGTCCCCGGGTAGGTTTTGCCCGACTCGGAGCCCACGAAGGACGGGATCTCGACGTTCGAGTCGCGGGGCAGCGAGATGAGGGTCGGCGCGTTGTCACCGGCGTGCAGGATCATCATCGAGTCCGTGCGCTTGCCCTCGGCGGACCCGGTGTGCAGGTTCTTCTTGTCCTCGTCGGACAGGCCCTCGCGGCTGTCGGAGCCGACGATCAGATAGTTGGTGCCCTCGCCCTTCTCGGGCCGCTCGATCACCTTCGACAGGTCGACCTCGCGGTTGAGCTTGCTGTCGGCCCAGAAGTACGTGCCGACGGTCGTCACGACCAGCACGGTCACCAGCGTGATCGCCGTCCACTTGATGCGGCGGCGCCAGTCGGGTGCCGGGCGCTGCGGGCCGTAGCCGCCGTCACCGCCCGGTCCGCCGGAGCCGCCGCCGGGCGAGCCGTAGACCTGGCCGGTGTTGTAGCCGCTGTCGTGGCCGTCGGCGCCGTGGCCCTGCCCGTCCACGTACGACGGCTGCCGCGGGACACCGCCGGCGCCCTGCCCGGGAGGGGCCGCCGGGCCGCGGCGGACCTGCCGCATGACACGGGCGCCCTCGGGCCGTGCGCTCGAGCTCCCGCGTCCGTAACGGCCGCCGCGGTTTTCGTCGGACCATGCCTCGGGCCAGTCATTCATGGGAGACAGTGTGCAGGTCCCAGCTGTGCGCCATACAAGGGTCGTCGGAAATTGGACCAAGGCTGTTGCGAAGCCAACACATATCGGGGCCGGTGATGCCACGGCATAAGGTGGAGTCCATGACAGACCAGGCCCCAGCCGCAGCGAAGGAGAGTCCGGACATCCCGGGCAAACCCATCGCGGCGTCCCGTACGACTCTCAGCCACATCATGACCCACAACGACACCAACCTCCTGGGCACGGTGCACGGCGGGGTGATCATGAAGCTGGTCGACGACGCGGCGGGCGCCGTCGCCGGGCGGCACTCCGGAGGGCCGGCCGTCACCGCGTCCATGGACGAGATGGCCTTCCTGGAACCGGTCCGCGTCGGTGACCTGGTCCATGTGAAGGCACAGGTCAACTGGACCGGCCGGACCTCGATGGAGGTCGGCGTGAAGGTGCTGGCGGAGCGCTGGAACGAGTCCGCCCCGGCCACCCACGTCGGCTCGGCGTACCTGGTGTTCGCGGCCGTCGACGCGGACGGCAGGCCGCGCCGGGTGCCGCAGGTGATACCGGACACCGAGCAGGACAAGCGCCGCAACCAGGAGGCCCAGATCCGCCGCACCCACCGGCTGGCCCGCCGCCGGGCGATCATGGACCTGCGGGAGAAGCGCGCCGCGGAGGGCATCGAGGATTAGGGTCCGTCGTTCGGATCACGCCGCAGACGCGGGGCCCGGCACGCGCATCTGCGGCGTTGTCGTCGGTTGCCAGGGCTCCGCCCTGGCGTCCTCCTCCGTCTTGCAGCCGCACGCACCAGGCCCCGCTCACGGCGCTGACAAGGCGCCGCCGGTGTCCTGCGGCGTGATCCGAACGACGGACCCTGGCCAGGCGTTCCCTCACCCCTGCGGCAAGCCGCTCGTCCCGTGACCTGAGCCGGCCGGACCCGGACCGCGGGGGCGGCTCAGGAACAGCTCACCTCGTCGCCCCGCACCACCCCGAACTCGCCCTGCCCGGGGTCCTCGGCCCGCACCTTGCGCACCTTGACGAAGTCGGCGCCCGCGATCACCTTCAGCGTGGCGCCCTGGCCCTTCACCGCGCGCAGCTCGCTGCCGGGTAGCGCCGCCGCGAGGGACTTCGCGGACCGGTCCCAGCGCGGGTCGTAGGCGACGACCGTCCGCTCCACGTCCCGCTCGGCCGCGTTGGCCGGGGCACGGGTGGTGTTGAAGCCGGTCGCCGCCAGCGCCGCGTCCACCCGCCGGCCGAGGCCCGCGGTCCGGGTGCCGTTCTCGACCTGGACGCGGATCTGCCGCGGGTCCACCGGCACCCGCCGGGCCGCGTCGGGCGCGGGGCGCGCGGCGAGCGGCTGGTCCCGGCGCAGCGCGTCGAAGATGTGCCCGGCCTTCTCGGCGTCCCACTTCAGCGTCGATCCGACGCCCTTCACCGCGTACCCCATCTTCTCGATGGGCACCGTCGTGAACTCCGAGGAGGACGGCGAGAAGTTCCGCATCGCCCGGCCGAGGTCCAGCAGTTCGCCGGTGCCGAAGCCCTCGTCCGCGCGGACCGAGCCGAGCACCGCGCGGGTCACGTCCCGGAACTTCATCGGGTTCAGCAGGATCCCGGAGGAGGTCGCGCGGTCCACCAGCGCCGCCATGAAGTGCTGCTGGCGACGCATCCGGCTCAGGTCGGAGCCCCCGTCGACATGCCGGGCCCGGACGTACTGAAGGGCCTCGCCGCCCCTGAGGGTGTGACGGCCGGCCGCCAGGTCCAGGCCCGTGTGGCTGTCCTTCAGCCGCCGGTCGGTGCAGATCTCCACGCCGCCGACCACGTCCACGGTCTTCATGAAGCTGGTGAAGTCGACCTCCAGATAGTGGTCGATCTTCACGCGGGTCATCTTCTCCACCGTGCGCACGGTCAGCTGCGGCCCGCCCTCCGCGTACGCCGCGTTCAGCTTGACCGGGTGCGACGCGTGCCGCTCGCCGCTCACGCGGTCGGTGTGCGGGGGCGTGACGGCGTAGGAGTCACGGGGCAGGCTGACCACGCTGGCGCGGTCCCGGTCCTCCGAGATGTGCACGATCATCATGGTGTCGGTGCAGTGGCAGGGCGTGCCGCCGAGCCGGTACTTCTCCCGCTCCTCCTTGCCGATCCTCTCGCGGCCGTCGGTGCCGACGAGCAGGATGTTCATGCCGTGGCCGGCCTCGGGCCGGTTCTTCATGTCCCGGAACGGGTCGACCCGGGCGATGTCCTCCTCGAGGCCGCTGAGCACCGCGTGCCCGATCCCGGCGGAGGCGAGCACCACCACCGACAGCGTGGTGACCGTGCGCATCACCCAGCGCGGCTTGCGGCGCGGGGGCACCGGCGGACGCGGCCCCGGGCGGGACTGCCGCGGGGGGTGCCGGTGCGTGGAGCGGGGCCGGGGGGACCGCTGCGACGTGGGCACGGGTAACACCTCCGGACGACGGCCGTGCGCGGATTCGTCAGCACCGTAGGCCGATACGATCTGCGGCCCGGCGCACAGCACCCCGGCGCGCGCAACCGTGTCCCCCGTTCGCGGTAACGTGAGCCTCCTATGAACGCCAATCCCGACGTGCGGCACCCCGCCGTTTCCGTGATCATGCCCGTCCTCAACGAGGAGCGGCACCTGCGCGGCGCCGTCCGCGCGATCCTGGCCCAGGAGTACGCCGGCGAGATGGAGGTCGTGATCGCCCTCGGTCCGTCCACGGACCGCACGGACGAGATCGCCGCCGAGCTCGTGGCCGAGGACCCGCGGGTGCACACGGTGCCCAATCCCACCGGCCGTACCCCGGCCGCCCTCAACGCGGCGATCAAGGCCTCGCGCCATCCGATCGTGGTCCGCGTCGACGGGCACGGCATGCTCTCGCCGGACTACATCGCCACCGCCGTGCGGCTCCTGGAGGAGACCGGCGCGCAGAACGTCGGCGGCATCATGCACGCCGAGGGCGAGAACGACTGGGAGCGCGCCGTCGCCGCCGCGATGACGTCGAAGATCGGTGTGGGCAACGCCGCCTTCCACACCGGGGGCGAGGCGGGGCCCGCCGAGACGGTGTACCTCGGCGTGTTCCGGCGCGAGGCGCTGGAGCGGCAGGGCGGCTACAACGTGGAGTTCATCCGCGCCCAGGACTGGGAGCTGAACTTCCGCATCCGCGAGGCGGGCGGGCTGATCTGGTTCTCGCCGGAGCTGAAGGTGTCCTACCGGCCCCGGCCGAGCGTGCGCACCCTGGCCAAGCAGTACAAGGGCTACGGCCGTTGGCGGCACGTCGTGGCCCGCTACCACTCCGGGTCCATCAACCTGCGCTACCTCGCCCCGCCGGCGGCGGTGTGCGCGATCCTGGCCGGCGTCGTGGTGGGCGCGGTACTCACCCCGTGGGGCCTCGTGGTCCCCGGCGGCTACCTCGCGGCGATCGTGGCGGGGTCCATACCGGCCGGCAAGGGCCTGCCGGTGAAGGCGCGGCTGCGGATTCCGGTGGCGCTGGCCACCATGCACATGTCGTGGGGCTGGGGCTTTCTGACCAGCCCGCGCTCGCTGGCGAAGAAGGTCATCGCCTCGCGCCGTCCCGCCGTGCACGCGGAGCCGCAGGCGGACGCGCCGACCGCCTGACACCCCCGTCGTACGAGGGCCCCCTTCCCGGCTGCGGGAAGGGGCGCCCGCGCGTTCACCAGCTGTAGGCGGGGTTGACGTGCATGCACGCCTTGTCGTCGGCCCCGTTGAGCGCGTTCGCCGACTCGGGGGTGGTGTTGTCCTCCTCGGGCGCCTTGTACGCCGTGCCCTCGCGCCAGTCGGCGCCCACCACGACGGTCACGCCGGAGACGTCGGTGGACCGCTTCACCTGGCTCACCGGGACACCGAGGGCGTCGGCGACGCGCCGGGCGTCGCCCTCCAGGTCGGCGCTGGGGTAGCGCACGAGGGTCCGCTCCTCGCTGAGCGCGCTGGTGGTGTCGGCGGTCGTGGCGGTGAAGCCCATCTCCCTGAGCGTCCCGGAGACCGTGCCGGCCCGTCCGGAGGCGGCCCCGAGGGTGTCGGTGCGGGTGCCGTTGCGCACCAGGACGGCGATCTCGGCGTCGTCGGCGGCCGGGTCGGCGGGAGCCTCGGTCTTCTTGTCCGGCTTCTTGCCCTCGGCGTCCTTGCCGTCGAGGGCGATGTCCTCGCGCACGAGACGGAACAGCTTCTCGGCGTCCTCGGTCGGCTCCACGCGCGCGCCCACGTACCGGTTGGGCATCGTCGTCATGGTGATGCGCTCCGGCTTCACCTTGCGCAGCTCGGTGCTCAGGTCGTAGAGCTTCTTCACGGTGTCGAGACCGTGGTCGACGGTGAGCGCCTCGGTGGCCTTCTCGGCCAGCTTGCGCAGCTTGTTGGGGCTGCTCAGGGTGGCGTTCTCCCGCAGCTGGCGGACCAGCGAGTTCATGTACATGTGCTGGGCCCGGGCGCGGGCGAGGTCGCTGCCGTCCTCGAAGCCGTACCGCGTGCGCAGCCACTGCAACGCCTGCTCGCCCTTGACGGGGTGGGTGCCCTTCTCCAGCTTCAGCCCGGAGCCGTGCCCCTGGCTGTCGCGCGAGTGGACGTTGGCGTCGACGCACACCGGGACACCGCCGACCGCGTCCGCCATGGACACCACGCCCGCGAAGTCGACCATGACGAAGTGGTCGATGTGGATGCCGGTGAGCTCCTGCCAGGTGGCCACGGTGCAGCCCGGACCGCCGTGCCCGAGGCTCTGGTTGGTCATCGTGCGCCCGTAGCTCGCCGGGTACACCGTCCCGTCGTCCGGGTCGGTGCACTTGGGGATCTCGACGAGGGTGTCGCGCGGCATGCTGACCACGGACATGTTGGTCCGGTCGGCCGACAGGTGCACCAGCATCTGCACATCGGCGAGCGGCGTGGAGCCGAACGTCTCCCGGGCGCCGCCGAGTTGCTGGTTCTCCTTGGAGTCCCGCGCGTCACTGCCGATGAGCAGGATGTTCAGCGGGGTCTGCCCGGCCGCGTTGGGCGTCGGCTCGGCGACCTTGTTGTCGCCCAGGTTCAGGGCTTCCTTCTTGATGTTGCCGTTCAGCTGCCGGTAGTAGAGGTAACCCGCCCCGGCAGCGCCGAATATGAGCAGGGCGAGGACGGCGGCGGACCACTTGAGCACCCGGCGCACGCGCCGCGGGCGGGGGCCGCTGTCACCGGCGGGCGGGCCGTCGTCCGGGCCCTCCTGATGCTCCTCGTCAGGGAGCGTCTCCCGCGTGGCGTTCTGCGTCACTGCCCCGGTCCTTCCCACCCCTGGAACTCCTCGCACCGGCCCGTCGGGCCGTCCTGCGTCCTGTTAGACGCTTGAGGGGCGCGTCAGTTGCCCCGAGGTGCGGAGCGAGTTCAACGAATTTCCGGCGGACGGTACGGAGAACGGGCCTGCCGCTCGCCCTCGGGAGGACGTGCGTCAGGCCCGTCAGGTGCCTGCTACTTGGCGCACACGACCTTGTCCGCCGTGGACTTCTTGACGTCCTCGGGCGCCTTCTCCGGCGTGGTGAGCGGCACACCTGCCCCCTTGAAGTCCTTGCCGAGGGTCAGTGTCATCGCGGGCACGCCCTGGGCGTTGGTGACGCTCTCGCCGGGCTTCATCGCCGCCCCGGACAGTCCCATGATCGCGGCCAGCCGGCGCGCCTGGTCGGCCTGGTCGGGGGCGTACTCCAGCGTCGTCTTGCCCAGTTCCTCCTCGGCGTTGCCCGCGTTCTCCGACTTGCTGACGCCCTGCTCGACCTGGAGCCAGCTGAGGGTCTCCTGCGCGCTGCCCGCGGGTGCGCCGCCGTTGAGGATCCGTACCCGCACCTCGGAGGCGGGTGCCTTCTCGCCCTTCAGCCGGGCGGCGACGGCGGCCTTCTCCTTCTTCTCCTTCTGCTTGACCTCGGTGAAGGACACGTCGTTCTTGACCATGTCGAAGACCTGCTGGGCGGACCCCTCCTGCAGGACGACCGTCACCGGCCTCGGCTCGGCGGGGTTGTCTATCACCGGCACGGTGGCGAAGGTCAGGTTCTTGACGTTGAGCTTGCCCAGCTCCAGACCGAGATCCTTGAGTTTGCCGATGCTGTCCAACTGGGAGTCGACGGTGAGCGCCTCGGTCCCCGCCTCCGCCAGCTTGATCATCTTCGACGGGCTGGTGAGCGTGTCGTTCGACTTCAGTTTCCGCATCAGCGAGCTCAGGAACTGCTGTTGCAGCTCGATCCGGCTCAGGTCGCCGCCGAAGCCGACCGAGTGCCGGGTCCGCACGAACGCCAGGGCCTGCTCGCCCTCGATGGTGTGTGTGCCCTTGGGGAGTTTCAGGTGCGAGTCCGGGTCGTCGATGTCCTTGGCCAGACAGACCTCGACGCCGCCGACCGCCGAGGTCAGCGTCTTGACCGCGTTGAAGTCCGCCACCATGAAGTTGTCCGGCGTGATCCCGGTCAGCTCGGTCACGGTGCGCATCGTGCAGCTGGGCGTCCGGCCGCTCTGGCCGAGGCTGGTGTTGAAGCGGGCGCCGGTGGAACCCGGGATCACCTTCTGGCTGCCGTCCTCCTGCTCCGTCGGGCAGTCGGGAATGTCGACTATCAGGTCACGCGGGATGCTCAGCGCGGTCGCGTTGGAGCGGTCCTTGGAGACATGCAGCAGGATCGTGGTGTCGGCGTGCCCGGCGCTGCCCTTGTCGCCGTAGCCCTCGTTGCCCGAACCGGTGCGCTTGTCCGTGCCGATCAGCAGGATGTTGATCGCCTGGTCCTTCTTGAAGCCACCGGTGGAGGCGCCGTCGTCGGAGACGGACGTGATGTTGTCGTTCAGGTGCTCCAGATACAGATAACCGCCCACACCGACGGCCAGCACCAGGACCGCCATGGTGCCGCTGGTCCACAGCAGGGCCTTCTTGACCTTCGAGCCCTTCTTCGCCGGCCGGCGCCCGCGCCTGCCCGGCGGCGGCTCCTCCGGCGTGCCCCGGCGCCTGCGCTGCGGCGGCACCTCCCGGCCGGGCGTCTCGCGTCCCGGCGCGTCCCGCCCGGGCGCCGAACGGCCGGGCCGCTCGGTCGAACGACCCTGCGCCGGCGGACGGGGTGCGTCCGGGGAACGCGGTCCGCGTTGACCCGGAACGGGCGGCGACTGCGGTACGGAAGGGCTCAGTCGCAGTTCGTATTCACCCGTGTCGGGATTGAGCACCCACTGATCTGCGGGATCGATGTTGTCTCCCCGCCCACGGCTTTGCGCGTCCACGGTTGCTCGAATCCTCCGTCGGGGCCACGCGGCGCCTTTCCCCTCCCAGGCGCTCGAGTCTTCGGTCACTCAGTGCGGTTTCTCAGGACAGTCCTGAGGCAACGGACGCACCGGAGCGCTCACACTAACGGCCCCGATCCGGTCAGGGCGACGCCGGTGACGAATTCCACGTCCTCACAAGGGGGCATTCCACCCATTTCCCTGGACAAGGGTGCCCGTACGTGCAGTTGGATTGGGACAGCTTTTACATACAGGAGTCCTCGGCGGCGGTGTTACCCGAGAAGGTGGGGGCGGGAGAACTGCTGTCGGCCGCCTTCCCGTAATCCCTTTCCGTGGCCTTTCCGTCACGTTCCGTGCCAACGGTCACGGGCGCGTCCGTGCGCAGCCGCTCGAACAGCACCGCCGCCGCGGGCTGCGCGAGTTGGTCGCGATTGACGTCCTCGATGTACGACTCCCGCGGCACGGTGAGGAATTGCACGTCCTCCGGAGGGATCTCGCGCAGACCGCGCACGAGTTCGTACAAACCACGCAAGCTGGCCAGCTCGGGATCGGTGGTGAGCGACGAGGTGGCCGCGTCCAGAACGGGATACAGCTTCACCGGATTCAGCAGCACCTCATTGCCGCGCACCTTGGTGACGAGCGCGCCGAGGAACCGCTGCTGGCGCTCCATCCGGCTGGTGTCGCTGCCGTCACCGAGGGTCTTGCGGGCGCGGACATAGCCGAGCGCCTGCTCCCCGCTCAGCGTCACCCGGCCCGCCGGGAGTTTCAGTTCCGCGTCCTTGTCGTCAATGGGCTCGCGCAGACACACCTCGACACCGTCCACCGCGTCCACCATGTCCTTGAAACCCTCGAAGTCCACGACCACGTGATGGTCGATGCGGATGTCCGTGAGCTTTTCCACCGTGCGGATGGTGCAGGCGGAACCCCCCACCTCGAAGGCGGAGTTGAACGCGGCGAACATCGGCGCGGAACGCGACCCGTCCGGGCGGCGGCAGTCCGGCACGTCCACCATCAGGTCCCGGGGTATCGACACCGCGGTGGCGTCGCGCCGGCCCGCCGACAGATGCAGCAGGATCACCGTGTCGGAACGCTCGGTCCCCGGATCCGGCCCGTAGCGGCCGTTCTCCTCACCGGCGCGCGTGTCGGACCCGATCAGCAGGATGTTCTGGGCGCCCTTGACGAGGGCGGTCGGCCGGTCCTCCTCGAACCGCTCCAGTTCCGCCGCCGCGGCCTCGTCCGGAGTGATGTTCCCGTCCAGCTTCACGTACGCCACCCACCCGGCGCCCGCCGCGGCGACGAGCACGACGGCCAGCGTCAGCCCCGTGCCGTGCGCCCAGCGCCGGCGCCGGCGCCGGATCCGGCCCCGCCCGCTCGGCGAGGACCCCGCCCCCGGGCCCAGGGTGCGCCCGGCCCCCTGCCCCGGCTGTCCGAGGGGCGCGCCTGCGGTGTCGCTCATGGCCGGGTCCACCCCTCACTGCGCACGGGACGGGGACGGCGTACGGGTGTGGTGCGTGCCGCTGACTACGACGATGACCCGGGAGCGCGGGGCGTGGGGGGTGGTGTTGCGCCGAACGGGGGAGTACGGGGCCGCTCCTCCCGGGCCGGCCGGCGGTCATCCCGCGATGACCGTCACCCGCTCGCTCTCCACCCGCTTGGCCAGGTCCTCCTCGCCGAGGCGGTCCAGGTTCCGGCACAGCACCACCGAGCCGCCGGTCGCCAGCGGTGCGTACAGGCCGGAGTTCAGGCCCTCCCAGGTGTCGAACGGCAGCCCCGACAGGATCCGTGACCCCGGACCGGTCAGCCCGATCTCCGGCGCCTCCGCCCGGGCCCGCTCCACCACCTCCGCCCCGCTGAACTCCCGCCCGGCCACGATCAGCGCCGGCTCCTCCGGGTCGACCGGCGCGTACGGCACGAACCGGTCGCCCTGGCCCGGCACCTCGACGGCGTAGTCGGCGAAGCCGTCCGGCGGCTGCGGGAAGCGCCCGCCCAGCGGCCTGAGCGCCAGCGCCATGCGCGGTCCCGAGCAGGCCCGCGCGGCCTCCAGCGACTCCGGCGCCGGACCGCTCACCGCGATGTCGGCGGCCGCCGCGTCCCCGGCCACGTCGGCGACCACGCCCACCGACGCGCACGCCAGCAGCCACACCGCCGTCTGCCAGTGCGCGGGCAGCAGCAGGGCCACCCGGTCGCCGGGTTCGGCGGACAGTTCGTCCTGGAGGAGGTTGGCGGTCTTGGCCACCCAATTGGCGAAGGTGGCCACGGACAATTCGACACGTTCGCCCGTGGTGTCGTCGTAGAAGGTCACCAGGGGGCGTCCCGGGTCCGCGGCCAGCGCGGAACTCAGCAGGTCGGCAGGGGTGCGGTCGGTGGCGTTCACCCGGGCAAGCGTACGCGGCGCCGTCGCCGCGCACCCTCCTCGCACGACACCGGTTCGGGGGAACGGTGTCCGACGGGCCGTCACATGCCCGATGGACATATTTGTCTGACTATGTCCAAGATCAGGGGTATGCGTGGAATTCTTGCTTCCTCAATCGGTGTCACCTGCGCCGCCGCCCTCGCCCTTCCGCTCGCCCCGCCCGCCGCCGCGGCGGCCGCGGGACCGGCGTCCACGGCAGGAGCGGCCACGCGCGCAGCGGTGACGGCCCCGTCCGACGTGCCCGGCAGCACCCAGTCGCTGCCCCTGCGGCCCCTCGCCCACGACCGCGCCACCGGCGCCGCCGTTCTCGGCCTCACCCCTCGGGCCGTACGGCACTTCTCCCTCCTCGGCGTCATCTGGGACGACCCCGCCGCCGAACTCGCCGGCCGGGTGCAGGTCCGTACCCGCTCGGCCGCCGGCGGCGACTGGTCCGGCTGGCGGGACGTCGAGACCCACTACACCGACCACGGCGCCGACCCGGGCACCTCGGAAGCCGCCTCCGGTCAGGTGCGGGGGGCCACGGCGCCGCTGTGGGTGGGGGAGTCGGACGGGGTGGAGGTCCGGGTGCGGCCGGAACCCGGTGAACCGGGCGAAGACCCGGGGGCCGGTGAAGTGCCGGAGCTGCCGTCCGGGCTGCGGCTCGAGCTCATCGACCCGGGAGACGCCGCCGCGGACGCGCGCGAGGGCGTCGACGGCCGTACGGGCCCCGTGACCGCCGCGGCGGCCGCCGCCTCCGCGGCCAACGCCCGGCTCGCGGCCCCGGGCGCCGACGAGATCCCGGAGCTGGACGGAGAGCGGACCCAGCGGGAGTTCCTCGCCCTGCGCGGGGCCGAACTGACCGAGGAACAGCGGGCGAAGCCGCACATCGGGCCGCGCCCCGCCATCGTCACCCGGCGCGGATGGGGCGCCGACGAGGGCCTGCGCAAGGGCGGGTTCGTGTACACCAGCAAGGTCAAGGCGGCCTTCGTGCACCACACCGCCTCCGGCAACAACTACTCGTGCTCGCAGGCGCCTTCACTCATCCGCGGGTTCTACCGCTACCACGTCAGGAGCCTGGGCTGGCGGGACATCGGCTACAACTTCCTCGTCGACAAGTGCGGCCGGATCTACGAGGGCCGGGCCGGGGGCGTGGCCAAGGCCGTCAAAGGCGCCCACACCCTCGGCTTCAACACGAAGACGACGGGCATCGCGGTGATCGGCTCCTACGGCTCCAAGAAGCCGTCGTCCTCCGCGGTGAAGGCCGTCGCCCGGCTCGCCGCGTGGAAACTCGGGCTGCACGGCATGAATCCGCGCGCCAAGACATATCTGACGTCCGGAGGTGGCAATCTCTACCGAAAAGGCAAGAAGGTACGACTGAACGTGATCTCCGGTCACCGGGACGGGTTCAACACCTCGTGCCCAGGGGGGAAGCTGTACAAGAAGCTCGGCACGGTGCGTTCCACGGCGGCCCGCTACCAGGGGCGCTGAGGCGGACCGGCGTTTCTTCCTGCCGGAGAACGGGCTGCGGAACGGTCTGCATACACTGGCCGGCCGAAAGACAGTTCGGCCGGTCCCGGCAGGAAGCGAAGACGACAGGTGACAGAAGCGATCCTCCTGGTCGGCGGCAAGGGCACACGGCTGCGCCCGCTCACGGTGCACACACCCAAACCCATGGTCCCGGCGGCCGGGGTGCCCTTCCTGACGCACCAACTGGCGCGGGCCAGAGCGGCGGGCGTCGAGCACATCGTCCTGGCGACGTCCTATCTGGCCGAGGTCTTCGAGCCGTACTTCGGTGACGGCTCGGCGCTGGGGCTGCACATCGAGTACGTCACGGAGGAGGAGCCGCTCGGCACCGGCGGCGCCATCCGCAACGTCGCCTCCCGGCTGCACTCGGGGCCGGACGAGCCGGTGCTGATCTTCAACGGGGACATTCTCACGGGCCTCGACATCCGGGCGCTGGTGCGGACGCACGAGACGACGGGGGCGGACGTCTCGCTGCACCTGACGAAGGTGACCGATCCACGGGCGTACGGGCTGGTCCCGACGGACGACACGGGGAAGGTGCTCGCCTTCCTGGAGAAGCCGCAGACACCGGAGGAGATCGTCACCGACCAGATCAACGCGGGGGCGTACGTCTTCCGGCGGTCGGTGATCGACGCGATCCCGGCGGGGCGGGTGGTGTCGGTGGAGCGGGAGACGTTCCCGGGGCTGCTCGCGGCGGGGGCGCATCTGCAGGGGATGGTCGACTCGACGTACTGGCTGGACCTGGGGACACCGGCGGCGTTCGTGCGGGGCTCGGCGGATCTGGTGCTCGGGCGTGCGCCGTCGCCGGCGGTGCCCGGCCGCTGCGGTGCCCGGCTGGTGCTGCCCACGGCGACCGTGGCGCCCGGCGCGAAGCTCGCGGGCGGGACGGTGGTGGGCGAGGGCGCGCTCGTGGCGGAGGGCGCGCGCGTCTTCGGGAGCACGATCCTGCCGGGGGCGGTCATCGAACCGGGCGCGGTCGTCACCGACTCGCTGATCGGGACGCGGGCGCGGGTGGGCGAACGATCGGTCCTGACCGGCACGGTCATCGGCGACGGCGCGGTCATAGGCGCCCACAACGAACTCCGCGAGGGCGCCCGAGTCTGGTGCGACGCCCACATCCCGGCCGGCGCCGTCCGCTTCTCCTCGGATCAGTAGGTGCCGCGCTCCCGCGATCCGCACGTACCCACCCCCGCCCTCCGCGGGCAGTTGTGCCGGGTGGGCGCGACGGCACCCCCGTAGCGCCGGGCTGCGCGAACACACCCCCGGGCCACACCAACGCGGCCGACGTTCAGGCACCGGGGCGCGCAGCCCACCCGCGCCTCACAACCGCCCGATGTCCCCGTACGGCATCCGCGGCGCCCGCCGCCCCGGCGCCCGCCCGCTCAACAGAATCAACCGCGCGGCCCGATGCCGCTGCCCCGCATACGGCTCCAGCAGCGCCAGCATCCCCGCATCATCCGCATACCGATCCCCCGCCAGCGCCCACCCCACGATCCCCGGCAGATGCAGATCCCCCACGGTCACCGCATCCACCGCCCCATGACTGCGCTGCACCGTCTCCGCGGACGTCCACGGCCCGATCCCCGACACCAGTTCCAGCCGCGCCTGCGCCGCCTCCGGAGGCATCCGCACCGCCTCCTCCAGCCGCGCCGCGACCCGCACCGCCCGCAGCACCGTCGACGCCCGCTTGTTGTCGACCCCGGCCCGGTGCCACTCCCAGGAGGGGATCAGCGCCCAGGTCCGCGGCGCCGGCATCACCGACATCCGCTCCGGCGCGGGCCCGGGCGCCGGCTCCCCGTACTTCCGTACCAGCAGCCGCCACGCCCGGTACGCCTCGCCGGTGGTGACCTTCTGCTCCAGGATCGACGGGATCAGCGACTCCAGCACCAGCCCGGTCCGCGTCAGCCGCAGTCCGGGCCGCCGGTGCCGGGTCACCGCCAGCAGCTTGTGCCGGGGCACGAAGGCGGACGGGTCGTCGGCCGACCCGAGCATCTCCGGCAGCTGCTCCAGGAGCCAGTCCGCGCCCGGCCCCCACGCCTCGCCCCGGATCTCCCCGGCCCGCTGCGTCACCCGCAGCGTCCCCGGACCCGCCGGTGTCAGGCTGGTCCGCCACACGGAGCCGTCCGGCAGCGCCCGGAACGTCGGATCACCGGGCCCGCGCCGCAGCGGCCCGAGCACCAGGCCGAGGTCCAGGGGGCCGTCCGGCACATATGTCCGCGTACGTGCCGGAGCGGGCGCCTGGCGGGGGACGCCCGCGGGCACGGCGACATGGCCGCCGCGCACGGTCGTGCGGGTCGGGCGGGGAGCGAAACGTCCTGCCACGGGAGTCCCAGGGATGAGAGTGGACCGGAGATCGGCCCGCCGGCAGCGGAGGGCCCCTAAGAGGGTAGGCCCCCGCACCGGAGCAGCAGGCCCCCGCACACCCGGCTCACCGCACGGCGACGAACGCGTCCGCCGTCCGCTCGGGCCGCGGACGCGGGTCCTCGGCCGGGTGGCCCACCGCCACCGCGCCCATCGGGTCCCAGTCCGCCGGCAGGTCCAGGGCGTCCCGGACCACGTCGCGGCAGAACATCGTCGACGACACCCAGGCCGAACCCAGCCGCTCCCCGGCCAGCGCCACCAGGAAGTTCTGTACGCCGGCGCCCGCGGCGACCACGAACATCTCCCGCTCCGCCCCGTCCCGCCGCGCGTCCCCGTAGGTGTGCGAGCCGTCCATGACCAGGCAGGGCACGACCAGGTAAGGGGCGTTGCGCAGGACGTCGCCGCGGCGGACGCGCCGGGCGATGGACTCCTCCGTCCTGCCGTCACGGCGCAGGTCCGCGATCCACGCCTCGCGCATCGCGTCCAGCAGGCGGGTGCGGATCCGGGGGGACTCCACCAGCACGAACCGCCACGGAGTGGTGTGGTGCGGGGCCGGTGCCGTCACCGCCGCCGCGACCGCGCGGCGCACCGCGCCCGGGTCGACCGGATCGTCGGTGAAGGCCCGCACCGTACGGCGCTGGGTCACCGCCTGCCGTACGGCTTCCGAGGTGCCCAGGCGGAACATGTCGTCCCGCGCGCCGCGCACCATCGCCCGCGCGCCCTCGCCGTCCTCGGCCGCCACGGCGTGCGGCAGTCCCCGGACGACGGCCACCGGCAGGCCGGACGCCTTGCCCTTGACCAGGTCGCCCGCCGCGGCGAGTTCGTCGGCGGTGGCGACGATGGTGGCGCCCAGCCGGTTGCCGTGCGCGTCGGTGCCGCCGCGCAGGTCGTCCAGTACGCGTACGCCGGCCGCGCCGATCGCGACGTCCGTCAGCCCGGCACGCCAGGGGCGGCCGGAGGTGTCGGTGACGATCACGCCGACCTCGACGCCGAGCGCGTCGCGCAGGCCCGCGCGGATCGCCCGCGCGGAGGCGTCGGGGTCCTCCGGGAGCAGCAGCACCGTGCCCTCGGGGGTGTTGGAGGCGTCGACGCCGGCCGCGGCCATGACCAGGCCCTGACGGTTCTCCACGATGCGCAGGGTGCCCCGCCGGGCGACCACGCGGACGGTCTCCGCGTCGATCGCGGCCTCCCGGTCGGCCGCCTCGACGATCCGGCCCTCCGCCTTGGAGACGATCTTCGAGGTGACGATGAGGACGTCGCCGTCGGCCAGGTCCGGCTCGGCGGACGCGATCAGCTTGGCCAGGTCGTCACCCGGGCGGATCTCGGGCAGGCCCGGCACCGCCCAGACCCGGTAGCCGGTGCCGCTCATACGGTCCGCACCTCCTCGGCCAGCGTCAGCGCGTCCTGCGCCATCTGCGCGGCCGCGTCGACGTCGGTCATCATCAGCGGGACGGCGCGGCAGCGGATGCCGGCCGCCTCGACGCGTTCCACACAGCCCGCGTCGACGGTGTCGACCAGCCAGCCGTCCAGCAGGCCCGAGCCGTAGTGCTCGGCGACCGCCGGAGCCGTGGACTCCACGCCGACGGCCGCGAGCACCTTGTCGGCCATGCCGCGCACGGGCGCGTCCCCGACGATCGGCGACAGCCCGATCACCGGCACGCCCGCCTCGGCGATCGCCTCCCGGATGCCGGGCACCGCGAGGATGGTGCCCACGGAGACCACGGGGTTGGACGGCGGGAAGAGGATCACGTCGGCCTCGGCGATCGCCTCCAGGACACCGGGGGCCGGCTTGGCCTGCTCCGCGCCGACCGGCACGACCGCCTGGGCCGGCACCGAGGCGCGCAGCCGCACCCAGTACTCCTGGAAATGAACCGCCTTGCGTTCGCCCTCCGACTCGACGGCCACATGCGTCTCCACGCGGTCGTCGGTCATCGGGATCAGCCGCACGCCGGGCTGCCAGCGGTCGCAGAGCGCCTCGGTCACCGCGCTCAGCGGATATCCGGCGGCGAGCATCTGCGTCCGCACGATGTGTGTGGCGAAGTCCCGGTCGCCGAGCCCGAACCACTCCGGGCCGACGCCGTACGCGGCGAGCTCCTCCTTGACGTGGAAGGTCTCGTCGGCCCGCCCCCAGCCCTGCTCCTCGTTGATACCGCCGCCGAGCGTGTACATCACCGTGTCGAGGTCCGGGCAGACCTTCAGCCCGAAGAGGTGGATGTCGTCCCCGGTGTTGCCGATGACCGTGATGTCCGCGTCCGGCGCGGCCTGCTTCAGACCGCGCAGGAACCGGGCACCGCCGATGCCGCCTGCCAGAACCACAATGCGCATGGGGTCATCCTTGCAGGCCGCTACGACATCATGTCAGGCAGTCACCGGGCCGGGCTCCGGCCGTGCCTCGCAGTGCGGGGTGTGCATGGGCATCTCGGTCAGGCCCGGGTAGTAGATGTGCAGGCTGACGGCGCCTTCCAGCGTGTCGTTGACGACATGGTGCGTATAGCCCGGCGCGAACACGCGCTGCGCGCCGGCCGTCAGCGCGCGCGTGCCGCGCGCGGTGTGTTCGGTGAGGGTGCCCTCCAGCACGGTGAGCACGCCGGAGGAGCGGCCGTGGTCGTGCAGTCCGCTGCCCTGGCCGGGCACCCACGACAGCAGCCACACCTCGTAACCGGGGCCGGTGTGCAGCCGGTGGTACCAGCGGCTGGTGGCGTCGTAGCGGACGAGGTGCTCCCACTGGGAGCGGTCGGCGGCGATGGAGCGGGCCAGGCCGGCGAAGTCGGCGACGGTGGCCGGGTGCTCGCGCGGGGGCTGGAGCAGGTGCGGGACTTCAAGGATGTCACCGGCGATCTGGAGGTCGCTGTCGCTGTTCATGGGGGCGGAGGTTCCTTGGCGGGAAGCGGCGGGAAGCGGCGGGGAGGCGGGTGCCGCGCCATGCCCGGATCGCGGGCGGCGGCGAGGGGCGCCTTGGTGGGAACGAGGAAACGGCGGCCGGGTCGCGGGGGACTCGGCGACGGCGGGAGCGCGTGGGGCTCAACAGCCGGAACAGCGACAGCTACAGCGAGCGCGGGCAGCACCGAGGAACCCGGCGGAGCGGGTCGAGGTGAGTGCGCGGTTCGCGAGCATGCCCCCAAGGACAGCGGTTCACTCATTCACTGTCAACTCGACGCCCGGTATGTGGGACGTGGTTCACCTCATCCGGTTCATCTGGCAGGCGAAAGGTTTGCTCAATCGTTTCCCGGGACACAAGGTGCGCACGGCCGAGTGGCCCGCGCGCCGTTGCGATCCTGTGATCCGACTGTGATCCGGTTCGCTTTGTCGCGCGGTCCGGAACGAGATCGATCTCCCGGGCGTCCTCTTCCACAGAGGCTCTGTGGGGGCTGGAAACCCTCGTGGGTCCCGTGCGTGTGTCAAGGTTTAGGGTGATTTGAACACTTTCCGCTCGGCCTTGGTTCCGCAGAGTGAATCAGGGGCCCAATAGCAGATCTCGGCTTGACTCGCCCGGAGCAGCACACTTGTAATTTCACTCGTGTCGTTCAGCCGGAATCGGTAACGGCCGCATCACGGGGACGCGAAAGACAGACGAGGGGCGCACATGACCGAGCTGGTGCAGCAACTGCTGGTCGACGACGCGGACGAGGAGCTCGGCTGGCAGGAGCGCGCGCTGTGTGCCCAGACCGACCCCGAGTCCTTCTTCCCCGAGAAGGGCGGCTCGACCCGGGAGGCCAAGAAGGTCTGCCTCGCCTGTGAAGTCCGCTCCGAGTGCCTCGAATACGCCCTCGCCAACGACGAACGCTTCGGCATCTGGGGCGGGCTCTCCGAGCGGGAGCGTCGCCGGCTCAAGAAGGCCGCCGTCTGACGAACGGCGCGTCACCGCCGTACACCCGTCATCCCCGCACGCACAGCGGCACTTCGTACATACGTCACTTAAGGCCCGTCGCAGGTGGTTGTCCACAGGCGGCGGGCCGCTCCGTTGCCCAGCCGATAGTGTGGTCGCTCGTCCGAGACGCCCCGCTGCCCCCACCGGGCACAGGCGTCCCCCACAGTCCACCGAACCGGGGCCCGTACCTCGATGTCCGTGCACAGCCACACGGCAGCCCGGCAAGACCTCGCTGCCGCCCCAGAGTTCCCGCGTCACGTGGTGACCGCGGTCCTCGTCTCCCACGACGGCGGCCGCTGGCTGCCCGACGCGCTCGCCGGGCTGCTCGGCCAGGAGCGCCCCGTCCAGTTCGCCGTCGGCGCCGACACCGGCAGCGCGGACGACTCCGCACGCCTGGTCACCGACGCGCTCGGCGACGACAACGTGCTGCACCTCGCCCGGCGCACGGGCTTCGGCCAGGCGGTCGAGGAGTGCCACCGCGGCGCCCCGCACCTCACGCCGGACGACCTGCCGTATCTGAAGCGGCCGAGCGGCTGGGACCCGGTCACCCGCAGCTGGCGCGACGACGCCTACGACATGCCGGAACTCCCGCACGGCGAACCGGTGCAGTGGCTCTGGCTGCTGCACGACGACTGCGCCCCCGAGCCGGACGCGCTGGCCCAGCTGCTCGCCGTCGTGGAGAACGAGTACGAGCTCGGCCGCGACGACGTCGCCGTCGTCGGCCCCAAACTCCGCGGCTGGTACGACCGCAGACAGCTCCTCGAGGTCGGCGTCTCCATCGCCAACTCCGGCCGCCGCTGGACCGGTCTGGACCGCCGCGAACAGGACCAGGGCCAGCACGACCACGTACGGCCCGTCCTCTCGGTGTCCACCGCGGGCATGCTGATCCGCCGCGACGTCTTCGACGAGCTCGGCGGATTCGACCGGCACCTGCCCCTCATGCGCGACGACGTCGACCTGTGCTGGCGCGCGCACTCCGCGGGATACCGGGTCCTCGTCGCCCCCGACGCCGTCGTCCGGCACGCCGAGGCGGCCTCCCGCGAGCGCCGCACCGTCGACTGCGTGGGCCGCACCGCCGCCTCCCCGCACAAGGTGGACAAGGCCGGCGCCGTCTACACCCTGCTGGTCAACGCCCGTACCGCCGTGCTGCCCTGGGTGCTGTTCCGCGTCGTCCTCGGCACCCTGCTGCGCACCCTCGCCTACCTCGTCGGCAAGGTCCCCGGACAGGCCGTCGACGAGATCCGCGGCCTCATGGGCACCTTGCTGCGCCCCGAGCGGATCCTCGCCGCACGGCGCCACCGTGGCAGCCCGGTGGCCGACAAGGGCGAACTGCGCCCGCTGTTCCCGCCGCCCGGCGCGACCGTCCGCGTCACCGTGGAACAGGCCGCGAGCAGCATCGTCGGCCGCTCCGACCCCGAAGCCGCCTCCGGCGCGGGGCGGCACGGCGGAGCCATCGAGTCCGGACCCGGCGGCGACGACGCCGACTTCCTCGAGGTCGAGCAGTTCGCCCGCCTCAAGCGCATCGCCCGCAAGCCCGGCCCGGTGCTCTTCCTGGTCCTGCTGCTGGTCTCCCTCGTGGCCTGCCGCGGGCTCCTCGGCGGCGGAGCCCTCGCGGGCGGCGCCCTGCTCCCCGCGCCCGCCGACGCCGGCGACCTGTGGGCCCGCTACACCGACGCCTGGCACCCGGTGGGCGCCGGCGGCACCGGAACCCCACCGCCCTACCTCGCGATCGTGGCGGCCTTCGCCTCCCTCCTCCTCGGCTCCACCGGACTCGCCGTCACGATCCTCCTGGTCTGCTCGGTCCCGCTGGCCGGCTTCACCGCCTACTTCGCCTCCCGGCCGCTCGTCACCTCCCGGCTGCTGCGCGCGTGGGCCGCCGTCGCCTACGCCTTCCTGCCCGCCGCGACCGGCGCCCTGGCCGGCGGCCGCATCGGCACCGCCGTACTCGCCATCCTGCTGCCGCTCATCGCCCGCGCGGGCATCGCCGCGAGCGGGCTCACCAACCCCGACGGCGTGCGCGGCAGTTGGCGCGCCACCTGGGCGTACGCGCTGCTGCTCACCGTCACCACCGCGTTCACCCCGATCGTGTGGCCCCTCGCGCTGGTCCTCGGCGTCGGCGTACTGGCCCTGCGCAGAACCGAGCTCCCGGCCTACGGACCGCGCTTCCTGGCCCAACTGGGCACGCCCCTGCTGGTGCTGGCCCCCTGGTCGCTTTCCCTGCTCCCCTTCGGCTTCTTCCGGGAGACCGGCCTCGAGTACGGCCCCTCCGCCGCGTCCGCCCTCGACCTGCTCGGCGCGAGCCCGGGCGGCCCCGGCACCGCGGGCGGCCTCGTGCTGATCGGCCTGGTGCTCGCCGCGCTCGCCGCCCTGCTGCGCTCCGAGCGCCGCACGGCGATCCTCACCGCGTGGACGGCGGCCCTGGTGGGCCTCGTCTTCGCCGTCCTGTCCAACGACTCGGCCTGGGCGGGCCCCGCCACCCTCGTCTACGGCATCGCCGTCCTGGCCGCCGCCACGCTCGGCGCCGACGGCGCCCGCTCGCGGGTCGCCGAGCAGAGCTTCGGCTGGCGCCAGCCCGTCGCCGCCCTGATCGCCCTCGCCTGCGCCGTCGGCCCGCTGGTCCTCGCCGCCGGCTGGATGATCCGCGGCGCCCACGGACCTGTGGAGCGGCGCGACCCCGTCCAGGTGCCCGCCTTCGTCGCCGAGGAGAGCGGCACCCGCGACCAGGCCCGCACCCTGGTGCTCGACAGCGACTCCACTGCCCGGGTCGGCTATGTGCTGGTCCGCGGCTCGGGCGTGCGGATGGGCGACTCCGAGATCGTGGACGGCCGGAACACCGGACTCGACAAGGTGGTCGCCAACCTCGTCGCCGGTTCCGGCGCCGACCAGGCCGACCAGCTCGGCGGCTTCGCCGTCCGCTACGTCCTGGTCCACCAGGGCGCCCCGCGCGAGGTCACCCGCGTCCTGGACGCCACGCCCGGACTGAGCCGGCTCAGCCAGCAGGCGGGCGGCGCGCTGTGGCGGGTCGACCGGCAGGTCGCCCGCGCGAGCATCGTCCCCGCCGGCGACGGCGAGCCCGAACCCGTCGCCGCGGGCCCGGTGGAGGTCCACACCAAGATCCCCGCCGGCGCCGAGGGCCGGGTGCTCCGCCTCGCCGACGCCGCCGCCGAGGGCTGGACCGCCACCCTGGACGGCAAGCCGCTGACCCGCACCACGGTCGACGGCTGGGCCCAGGGCTTCGAACTCCCCTCCACCGGCGGCACTCTGGCCGTCACCTACGAGGACCCGATCACCCACACCGCCTGGCTGTGGGCCCAGGGCCTGCTCGCCGTGGTCCTCGTGGTCATGGCCCTGCCCGGCCGCCGCCGCGACATCGACGACGACCTCCCCGAGGAACCGTCCGTCCCCGCCGAGGCCCTGGCCGGCGAGGGCCGCCGCGCCCGCCGCCTGCGCGCCCAGGCGGAGGCGGAGGCAGAGGCGGCCGAGGAGCCGACGCCCCCCGAACCGGACTTCCCCACCCCGGACTTCCCCACCGAGCCGCCCCCCGTCCCCCAGCAGCCCGACTACGGCAGCTGGGACGGCACCTACGCGGCGGACGAGTACCAGCAGCAGTACACCCCCGACCCCTACGCCTATCAGCAACAGCCCGACCAGTACGACCCGTACGCCTACCAGTACGACCAGACGTACTCGCAGAGCGGCGGCTACGACCCGAACTACACACAGGGCTACGACACTCCGTACGACCCCAACGGTGAGCGTCCCGAGGGGGGCCAGCAGTGAACCGCACGACCCTGTCCCTGATCGCGGGCGTGGCCGCGCTCGCCGCCGTGACCGGCTTCGCCACCGTGTCGGCCCCCGACACCGGGACCGACGCCCCGGCGAAGGCGGCCGCCCACCTCCCGGTGGAACGCACGAGCCTGGTGTGCCCCCCGCCCAGCACCTCGGACCTGGCCGAGACGACGTACACCTCCTACACACCCCCCACGGAGGGCACGGAGAAGGGCAAGGCCGAACTCCTCCCCACCACCAAGGAATCCGACGAAAAAGCCCTGAAGCCCGCGGAACCCGGCAAACCGGCCACGGGGACTGTCTCAGGAGCCGACGCCCCCGCCCTCATCGGCACCGCGGAGGGCCACTTCGCACCCGGCTGGACCGTGCAGCAGACGACCGAGGTGGCGGCGGGCACCGGCCGGGGCCTGCAGGGCACCACCTGCACGCCCGCCGACACGGAGTTCTGGTTCCCGGGCACCAGCACCGCCGCCGAGCGCACCGACTACGTCCACCTGACCAACCCCGACGACTCGGCGGCGGTCGTGGACATCGAGCTCTACGGCAAGGACGGCGCCCTGAAGACAACGGTGGGGGAGGGCATCACGGTCAAGCCGAACTCCGCCGAGTCGGTGCTGCTCTCCACGCTCACCGGCGAGAAGCAGACCGACGTGACCGTGCACGTGGTGGTCCGCAGCGGCCGGGTCGGCGCGGCCGTACAGGCCCTGGACGACCAGCTGGGCGGCGACTGGCTGCCCGCGTCGGCCGATCCGTCCGGCAGCCTGGTCCTGCCCGGCATCCCGAAGGACGCCACCGCCGTACGCCTGATCGCCTTCACCCCGCGTGACACTGACGTCGACCTGAAACTCCGCCTCGCCTCGCCCACCGGAGCCATCACCCCAGCGGGCCACGAGACGCTGCACGTGAAGGGCGGCATGACGGCGGCCGTCGACCTGGGCGACATCACGCGCGGCGAGGCGGGCTCCCTGTTGCTGACGGCACCGGACAGCTCGGTGCCGGTGGTCGCGGCGGTGCGGGTGCTGCGGGGCGAGGGCGAGAAGCGGGAGTCGGCGTTCATCCCGGCGGCACGGCCGATCGGCACGCGCGCGACGGCCGTGGACAACACGGCCAAGGGCACGGCGCTCTCGGTGACCGCGCCCGAGGGCCCCGCCGAGATCAAGGTGACGGCGTCGGCGGGCACGGAGGGCGGGACGCAGGCGTCCAAGACCTACACGATCAAGTCCGGCACGACCCAGATCGTCGAGGCGCCGGTCCCGTCCGGAGTCAAGGGAACGTACGCCCTCACACTCGAGTCCGAGTCGGACACCCCGGTGTACGCGTCGCGCACGCTGACGAAGACGACGGACGGCGTCCCGTTCTTCACGGTCCAGCCCCTCCCGGACGACCGCGGCACGGTAGCGGTCCCCCAGGCGAACGAGGACCTGTCGATCCTGCAGGAATAGAGGTGCCGTCGTGCCACCCCGCCGACGGATCGCGGCAGGCGCGTGCGGCGGGGAGGGGACGGGGCGGGGGTGTGCGCCCGCAGCGACTGGCGCGTCCGCGCCCCGCACCTCCACCAACAAGCTCAATCGCGCCAGTCCGAGGACGTACACCCCCGGCACGGCCCCGCACCACCCACCCCCGTGGGCGCTACGCGCACCCCCACCCGACGGACAGCGGCGCCGCAGGCATCCACCCCACCACCGTCAGTCCTCCCCGTACCGAGGATCCACGGTCTCCGGCGTCAGCCCCAGCAACTCCGCCACCTGCTCCACCACGACCTCATGCACCAGCGCCGCCCGCTCCTCCCGCCCCTTCGTGCGGATCTCGACGGGCCGCCGATAGATCACCACCCGCGCCGACCGCCCGTCCCGGGCAGCCATCGTCCCACCCAGCGGCACCGCCTCATCGCTCCAGCCCGTCCCTGCCACCGCCCCCGCTCCCACGCCATCCAGCCGCGGCACGTCCAGCACCAGAAAGTCGATGTCGGCAAGCTGCGGCCACCGTCGCTCCAGCCGCTCCACCGAGTCCTGCACCAGATCCGCGAACGTCTCGGCGCGGCTCGCGGCGAGCGGCACCTGAGGTGGTGCGACCGGCCCCCGCATCCCCCGTCCGTGACGATCACGGCGTCGGGGCCCGGGGCCGGTGGGACGAGGAGGGGTCACAGGGCTGTCCATCACTGCGAAGGGTAGTCGTCACGTCGCCGCCCCGCCCGATCCCCCACACCCCTTCGAGCCGCCCCGCACGCCATGTCAGAACATGACCATTCCGGCCAAGGTTGGGCTCGATTCCGTACCCCTCCAAGCCCGATGACCTCAAGGTATTTGACTGCGTTTGTGCCAAGTGGTGACCGAAATCAGAACCACCCCCCTTCCGTGCTCCCCGCGTAGAACCAGGTCAGCGAGGTATGCCCAAAAGGGCATGTGGGACGCTTCACACCACGACACGGTGGATTGACGTGGTGGAGAGTCGTCGCGGCCCGCTCAAGAGTGCGGTACCGTCCAACATCGTGAGCCCTGTACGTCGCTGTTCGCGCACCGCCTGCGGCCGTCCCGCCGTCGCGACGCTGACGTACGTCTATGCCGACTCGACCGCGGTCCTCGGCCCGCTCGCCACCTACGCCGAGCCCCACTGCTACGACCTGTGCGCCGAGCACTCCGAGCGCCTCACCGCACCGCGCGGCTGGGAGGTCGTCCGCCTGCTCGACGGATCCGCCCCGGCCCAGCCCAGCGGGGACGACCTGGAGGCGCTCGCCAACGCGGTGCGCGAGGCGGCACGGCCCCAGGAGCGCGCGGCGGGGGCCGGCGGCTCCCGTACGTCCGACCCGATGGAGGTCGCCCGCCGCGGTCACCTGCGCGTCCTCCGTTCCCCGGACAACTGACCGCCCCATCCGGGCCCCGCCCCAGCGCTCGCAGAAACGTTCGGGTGGTCCCGACCGGACGGTAACCCTCTACGGGTAGTTTGTGGTGACCGACAGGACTTCCGGAAGGGCTGGCCGTGGCTGCTGATCTGTCGCAGATCGTGAAGGCGTACGACGTACGCGGGGTCGTCCCCGACCAGTGGGACGAGAACCTCGCCGAACTCTTCGGCGCCGCCTTCGCCCGGGTGACCGGAGCGACCGCCATCGTCACCGGCCACGACATGCGGCCGTCGTCCCCCGGCCTGTCGGGCGCGTTCGCGCGCGGAGCGGCAGCTCACGGCGTCGACGTGACCGAGATCGGCCTGTGCTCGACCGACCAGCTCTACTACGCCTCGGGCGCCCTGAACCTCCCCGGCGCGATGTTCACCGCCTCGCACAACCCGGCGCGCTACAACGGCATCAAGCTGTGCCGAGCGGGCGCCGCACCCGTCGGCCAGGACACGGGCCTGGCGGAGATCCGGGAGCTCGTCGAACAGTGGAGCAAGTCCGGTGCCCCGGAACCGGCCCCCGGCCCGCCCGGAACGATCACCCGCCGCGACACGCTGGACGACTACGCGTCGCACCTGCGTTCACTCGTCGACCTGACCTCGATCCGCCCCCTGAAGGTCGTCGTCGACGCGGGCAACGGCATGGGCGGCCACACCGTCCCGACGGTCCTCGCCGGGCTGCCGCTCACGCTCGTCCCGATGTACTTCGAACTCGACGGCACCTTCCCCAACCACGAGGCCAACCCCCTCGACCCGGCGAACCTCGTCGATCTGCAGAAGCGGGTCCGTGAGGAGGGTGCCGACCTCGGCCTCGCCTTCGACGGCGACGCCGACCGCTGCTTCGTCGTCGACGAGCGCGGCGAACCGGTGTCCCCGTCCGCGATCACCGCGCTGGTGGCGAGCCGGGAGCTCGCCCGCAACGGCGGCAAGGGCACGATCATCCACAACCTGATCACGTCGTGGTCGGTCCCCGAGGTCGTACGGGAGAACGGCGGCATGCCGGAACGCACACGCGTGGGCCACTCCTTCATCAAGGCCGAGATGGCGAGGACCGGCGCGATCTTCGGCGGCGAGCACTCCGCGCACTACTACTTCCGCGACTTCTGGAACGCCGATACGGGCATGCTGGCCGCTCTGCACGTCCTTGCCGCGCTCGGCGGCCAGGAGGGCACGCTGTCCGCCCTGGTCGCCCAGTACGACCGCTACTCCGGCTCCGGCGAGATCAACTCCACCGTTGACGACCAGGCGGCCCGGCTCGCCGCGATCAGAGCCGCGTACGAGGGGCGTGAAGGCATCACCCTCGACGAACTGGACGGCCTCACCGTCAGCTCGGCCGACTGGTGGTTCAACGTCCGCCCCAGCAACACGGAGCCGCTCCTCCGCCTGAACGCGGAGGCCCGCGACGAGCCCACGATGACCAGGATCCGCGACGAGGCCCTGACCATCATCAGGTCCTAGCGATCCGCACCCCGCCCACGGGGGTGGGTGGTACGGGGCCGCGCCGGGGGTGTACGTCCTCGGACTGGCGCGATGGAGCTTGCCGGTGGGGGTGAACGGCGCGGACGCGCCAGTCGCTGCGGGCGCACACCCCCGTCCCGTCCCCTCCCCGCCGCACGCGCCTGCCGCGCTCCGCCCCATCCGCGTAATCCGCGGGCAGTCGTGCCGCTGGGGCGGCACGGGTGGGCGCGACGGCACCCCGGAAGCGCCGGGCTGCGCGAACACCCCCCGGCCCACACCAACGCAGGGCACCCGCAGAGCGCCGGCTAGTGCAACACCCCCGGCCCACACCAACGCGGGCCAGCGTGCACGCGCCGGCTGTGCAACACACCCTGGCCCACACCAACCCACGGCACTCCGCAAGCCGCCGGCCGTACAAACCCACCCCTACCCAGCCCACACCCCACCCCGCACCGACCAGCGGTACCCTGACCAGCACGTCCACCCAGCGAAGGGACCCCCATGCCACTCGAAGCCGGCCTTCTGGAGATCCTCGCCTGCCCGGCCTGCCACAGCCCCCTCAAGGAGCAGGACACCGAGTTGATCTGCACCGGCCAGGACTGCGGCCTGGCGTACCCCGTCCGCGACGGCATCCCCGTCCTCCTCGTCGACGAGGCCCGCCGCCCGGCATAAGGGGCACCCGGCACAACAACCGGCACCCAGCACACCGCACCGCCACGACGACGCCCCCGATCCGAGATCGGAGCCTGCCGCCCATGCTCGACGAATCCCTGCTCGACTCCCCGGAGGGCCTCGCCGAGGCCGACCGCCGTGCCCTGCTCCGCGGCGCCGCCGAAGCCGGCGCCCGCGTCCGCACCGCCGCGCGGTACGCCGCCGAGGCCGGCGTCAACGACCTCAAGCCCGACGGCCGCCCCCGCGCCGTCCTCATCGCCGGCCCGGGCGCCGCCGCCACCCAGACCGCCGACCTCCTCGGCACCCTGGCCGGCGCGGGCAGCCCCGTCACCCGCCTCGCCCCCACCGGCGTCGCCCCCGCCGCGGGCGCCCTGCGCTGGGAACTGCCCGGCTGGGCCGGCTCCGTCGACCTGCTGCTCATCGCCACCCCGGACGGCACCGAACCCGGCCTGACCCTGCTCTGCGAGCAGGCGTACCGCCGCGGCTGCACCGTCGTCGCCGTGGCCCCCGCCCGCACCCCGCTCGCCGACACCGTCAGCGGCTCCCACGGCCTGTTCGTCCCCATGGCGACCGCCCCCTACGACCACGACGAGCCGCTCGCCGCCTCCGCGCCCGGCGTCCTGTGGGCCCTGCTCACTCCGTTGCTCGCCTTGCTGGACCGCGCGGGCCTGCTCACCGCCCCGCCCGACGCCCTGGAGAAGGTCGCCGACCGCCTCGACACCATCGCCGAACGCTGCGGACCCGCCATCGCGGCCTACAGCAACCCCGCCAAGACCCTGGCCGCCGAGCTCGCCGACGCCCTTCCCGTCGTCTGGACCGAAGGCGTCTCGGCCGGCCCGGCCGGCCGACGTTTCGCCGCGGCGCTCGCCGAACTCTCCGGCACCCCCGCCGTCGTCGCCGAACTGCCCGAAGCGCTCGCCGCGCACAGCGCCCTGCTCGCCGGCCGCCTCGCCGCCAGCGCCGACCCGGACGACTTCTTCCGCGACCGCGTCGAGGAGACGCCCGCCCTGCACGCGCGCGTGGTGCTCCTGCGCGACCGCCCCATCGGCGGCCTCACCGCCGCCCCCGCCGCCCGCGAACTGGCCCTCACCCACGACACGCCGATCAGCGAGCTGGAACCGGAGGCCGGAGGCGAACTGGAGACCCTCGCGGAGCTGATCGCCGTCACCGATTTCGCCGCCGTCTACCTGGCGCTCGCCTCGAGAGCCTGAGCCCGGTCATGCCCGGCAGCCCCTGACCCACCCTCCGCGCAGACGCACGCTGACGCACGCAGACGCACGGCACCGCGCGCCCGCACGAGAACCGGCAGAAGGAACGCAGAGAACCCCATGGACCCCCTCGACAACACCATCCGCCCCTACGCCTGGGGTTCCACCACCGCCATCCCGCGCCTGCTGGGCACCGAGCCGACCGGCGAGCCGCAGGCGGAGATGTGGATGGGCGCCCACCCCGGCGCACCCTCCCGCACCGGGCGGGGCACCCTCGTCGAGGTCATCGACGCCGACCCGGAGCGCGAGCTCGGCCCGGACACCGTCGCCAAGTTCGGCCCCCGCCTGCCCTTCCTGCTCAAGCTCCTCGCCGCCGGGGCCCCGCTCTCCCTCCAGGTCCACCCCGACCTGACCCAGGCGAAGGAGGGCTACGCCGACGAGGAGCGCCGGGGCGTTCCCGCGACCGCCCCGCACCGCAACTACAAGGACGCCAACCACAAGCCCGAACTGGTCTGCGCCCTCACCGAGTTCGACGGCCTGTGCGGCTTCCGCGACCCCCGGCGCGCCGCCGAACTCCTCGACGGCCTCGGCGTGGACTCCCTCAAGCCGTACGTCGACCTGCTGCACGCCCAGCCCGAAGAGGCCGCCCTGCGCGAGGTCCTCACCGCGATCCTCACCGCCGACCCCGAGGAGATGGCCCGCACCGTCACCGAGACGGCCGCCGCCTGTGACCGCCTCGGCGGCGACTACGCCCCGTACGCCGACATCGCCCACCACTACCCGGGCGACCCCGGCGTCATCGCCGCGATGCTCCTCAACCACGTCCGGCTCCAGCCCGGCGAGGCCCTCTTCCTCGGCGCCGGCGTCCCGCACGCCTACCTCGACGGCCTCGGCGTCGAGATCATGGCCAACTCCGACAACGTGCTGCGCTGCGGCCTGACGCCCAAGCACGTCGACGTCCCCGAACTCCTGCGCATCGTCCGCTTCGAGTCCCGCGACCCCGGCGTGCTGCGCCCGGAGGCCGGCCCGGACGGCGAGGAGGTCTACGAGACGCCCATCGACGAGTTCCGCCTCTCCCGCTACGTCCTCCCCGAGGGCGGCGCCACCCACGACCTCACCCTCACCACCCCGCAGATCCTGCTCTGCACCGAGGGTTCCGTGGAGGCGGGCGAGCACGCACTGACCCCGGGCCGGTCCGTGTTCGTCCCGGCCGGTGAACAGGCCCACGTCTCGGGTACCGGAACCCTGTTCCGGGCCACGGTCGTCGCCTGATCACCCCATGACGGCGACCTGACGCGCCGTCCGCGGGCCGTGCTGCAACAATGTCCCACCGTCAAGGGACGGGCACAGCCCCGGGCGGCGCACACGCGCCCGCCCGGGACCGGCGTACGAAGGGACAACGCGGACACATGAGCGCGTCAGGCGGCACCAAGGCGATCGTGGCGGCACTCGCCGCCAACCTCGCGATCGCGGTAGCGAAGTTCGTGGCGTTCCTCTTCAGCGGCTCCTCGTCGATGCTCGCCGAGTCCGTCCACTCGGTCGCCGACTCCGGCAACCAGGGGCTGCTGCTCGTCGGCGGCAAGCGGGCCCAGCGCCAGGCCACCCCGCAGCACCCCTTCGGCTACGGCCGTGAGCGCTACATCTACGCCTTTCTCGTCTCCATCGTGCTCTTCTCGGTCGGCGGCATGTTCGCCCTCTACGAGGGCTACGAGAAGATCAAGCACCCGCACGAGCTGGAGCACTGGTACTGGCCGGTCGGCGTCCTCGTCTTCGCGATCATCGCCGAGACCTTCTCCTTCCGCACCGCCATCAAGGAGTCCAACGTCCTGCGCGGCCGGCGCTCCTGGAAGGAGTTCGTCCGCCACGCCAAGGCGCCCGAGCTGCCGGTCGTCCTCCTGGAGGACCTCGGCGCGCTCGTCGGCCTGGTCCTCGCCCTCGGCGGTGTCGGCATGGCCCTGGCCACCGGGGACAGCGTCTGGGACGGCATCGGCACCCTGTGCATCGGCGTGCTGCTCATCCTGATCGCCCTGGTGCTCGCCGTGGAGACCAAGTCGCTGCTGCTGGGCGAGGCCGCGGGCGCCGAGGAGACCCGGAAGATCGAGGCCGCCGCCGTCGACGGCGACACCGTCACCCGCATCATCCACATGCGCACGCTCCACATCGGCCCGGAGGAGCTGCTGGTCGCCGCGAAGATCGCCGTCCGGCACGACGACACCGCCACCGAGATCGCCTCCGCCATCGACGCCGCCGAGTCCCGCATCCGCGAGGCTGTCCCGATCGCCCGCGTGATCTACCTCGAGCCCGACATCTACAGCGAGGCCGAAGCCGCCAAGGGCCCGGACCCCGAGGCCACCCCCGGCGGCCCAGCGGCGCCGGACACCGACCACTGACCGCGTCGGCCCCTAATTCGGCCTGATGTGTACGCGGCCGGACTGGGGGCCGCCGGGCCTCGCGGTGTAGCTTGGGACGGAGCCAGACGTCGCTGCTGATGGCGGTCGGGCGGTCCCACCGGGGCCGGCCGAGGGAGAGAGGGCCTCCGACGGACTGCGCTGCGCGTACGCGGGCATGCCTGTGTCCTGTTCGGGGCACCCCTGTGTCCGCCGCCGCGCAGACCAGCCGTACCCACCTCGACCCACACCCCGAGGAGCAGCTCGCAATGACGACTGTCGACAACCGACAGGACTTCAAGGTCGCCGATCTCTCCCTGGCCGAGTTCGGCCGCAAGGAGATCACCCTCGCCGAGCACGAGATGCCCGGCCTGATGGCGATCCGCAAGGAGTACGCCGAGGCCCAGCCCCTCGCCGGCGCCCGGATCACCGGCTCCCTGCACATGACCGTGCAGACCGCCGTGCTCATCGAGACCCTGGCCGCCCTGGGCGCGCAGGTCCGCTGGGCGTCCTGCAACATCTTCTCCACCCAGGACCACGCGGCCGCCGCCATCGCCGTCGGCCCGAACGGCACGGCCGACAACCCGCAGGGCGTCCCCGTCTTCGCCTGGAAGGGCGAGACGCTCGAGGAGTACTGGTGGTGCACCGAGCAGGCGCTGACCTGGCCGGACAGCCCCACCGGCGGCCCCAACATGATCCTCGACGACGGCGGTGACGCGACCCTCCTCGTCCACAAGGGCGTCGAGTACGAGAAGGACGGCAAGGCCCCCTCGCCCGACACCGCGGAGTCCGACGAGCACCGCGTCATCCTCGAACTGCTCAACCGCACCCTGGGCGAGAACCCGCAGAAGTGGACCCAGCTCTCCTCCGAGATCCGCGGCGTCACCGAGGAGACCACCACCGGCGTCCACCGCCTGTACGAGATGCAGCGCGACGGCACCCTCCTGTTCCCGGCGATCAACGTCAACGACGCCGTCACCAAGTCGAAGTTCGACAACAAGTACGGCTGCCGTCACTCCCTGGTCGACGGCATCAACCGCGCCACCGACACCCTGATCGGCGGCAAGACCGCGGTCATCTGCGGCTACGGCGACGTGGGCAAGGGCTGCGCGGAGTCCCTGCGGGGCCAGGGCGCGCGCGTGATCATCACCGAGATCGACCCGATCTGCGCCCTGCAGGCCGCGATGGACGGCTACCAGGTGACCACGCTCGACGAGGTCATCGACACGGCCGACATCTTCATCACCACGACCGGCAACAAGGACATCATCATGGCCGGTGACATGGCCAAGATGAAGCACCAGGCCATCGTCGGCAACATCGGCCACTTCGACAACGAGATCGACATGGCCGGCCTCGCCAAGGTCCCCGGCATCGTCAAGGACGAGATCAAGCCGCAGGTCCACACCTGGACCTTCCCCGACGGCAAGAAGATCATCGTGCTCTCCGAGGGCCGCCTGCTGAACCTGGGCAACGCGACCGGTCACCCGTCGTTCGTGATGTCCAACTCCTTCGCGGACCAGACCCTGGCCCAGATCGAGCTGTTCACCAAGCCCGACGCGTACCCGACCGGCGTCTACGTGCTGCCCAAGCACCTCGACGAGAAGGTCGCCCGGCTCCACCTCGACGCGCTCGGCGTGAAGCTGACCACCCTCCGCCCCGAGCAGGCCGAGTACATCGGTGTGAAGGCCGAGGGCCCCTACAAGCCGGACCACTACCGCTACTGAGCCCGGGCTCCCCGGCAGCGAATCCACCCAGGCAGGCCCCCGCACCCCCGTGACGGGGGCCTGCCCCTTGGGCGGACCGGAGACCGGCCCAGACCGTCACGACCCAGGACCCCCATGCCCCGCGGCCGCTATTCGCTCCACGATCCGCACGATCACACCCCCCTCGCGGAAGAGCACTTCCACTGCGCCCCCGGCCCTTCCGGCTGGCGCTACGTCTCCCAGCTCACCGCCCCCTCCGGCGATCACCTGGGCTCGGTCGACCTGGCTCTCGACGAACTCGGCCGCCCCATCCGCCTCGAACTCCACGCCGCGAGCTGGCAGGTCCGCGGCGCCGCCCTCGACGGCGTCACCTGGGTCCGTACGGACCCCACCGGGACCCACGCCACCGAAGGCAATGTGCGCGCCCACGCCTTCACCGGCTCGTCCCCCGCCTTTCTCGTCGCCACCGCCCGTCTCCTGCGCCTCACCCCCTCCATGACGGCCACCCGCGTACGCCTCGTCGCCTTCACCGACCCGGTCCTCGCCCCACGCACCCTGGACCAGTCCTGGGCGCTGGTGAAAAGAGAAACACACACCACTGACAACGGCCCCCTGACCGTGGACGAATACCAGGTCACAGCCCTGGACACGGGCGAACAGCACGCCGTGCACCTCGCTGGCGACGTGGTGCTCGCGGCGCCCGGCATCGAGCTCGAAGACCTCGCATCACCACCGTCGGTCTTCGACTGACGGACAGCCCCGGAGCCGCGTCTACGCCGGCGGTACGAACCCCGTGGCGGGCCGCTCGGCCGACGCCTCCCCACCCCGGTGCCCGGCCCCCGGACGCGCCGGCGGCGGAACGGCGGGCTGCACCACGGGCGGCACGGACGCCCCTGCGGTACCCACCCCACCGGCCGCCCCGGGCGCCCCTGCGGTACCCACCCCACCGGCCGCCCCGATCTGCCCGCCGCCACGCCCGCCGGCCCCGTTCCCGAACGCCCGGCGGGCCTCCCGGGCCTGCCGCTCCTGCACCACCGCCGCCAGATACGCCGCCGGCGGCACCCCCGGCGGTACTGGCGCCCCCGTACGCTCCGCCAGGTCCGACGCCAGCCGCTCCGCCATCGACCAGCCGACCTGCGGATCCAGCTGCCGCATCCGCGTCAGGTACTGACGGACCGCGAGCCAGAGAGCATCGGGTACGGCCGACAGATCCAACCCCGAGAAGCGCCCCGCCAGCCACGGCGGAGGCGGCGGCACGAAGTCGGCACGCGCGGCCGGCACCCGCTCCCGCACGACCAGAGTCCCCGCGAACACATCGCCCAGGCGCCGGCCACGTGCCGAGACCAGCGAGGCGACCACGGCCACGACCCCGAAGGTCATAAGGATTTCGATCACGCCGATCAGCCCCCGCACCAGCGCATGCCGGAACCGGATCGGACCGCCGTCGTCCCGCACCACCCGCAGCCCGCACGCCAGCTTCCCGAGCGACCGTCCCTGACTGAGCGTCTCCACCATGATCGGCGCGCCCACCAGGACCAGGACGAAGACCGCGATCGTGATCGCCATCTGCGCCGCCTGGTCCAGGGAGGCCGTGGCAGCCACGAGACCGATGGTCACGGCGACGTACGCGGCCACGGCCGCCGCCAGATCGAGCAGCACGGCCAGGGCCCTGCTGGGCAGCCTCGCGGGGCGCAACTCCAGCGCCACCGCCTCGCCCGTCACCAGCTCACTCACACCTGCCGCCCTTTCCTGACCTCGCCCCGAACACCGCCAGTCTGCCAAGCTGATGACCCGACCGCCGACGAACACCCGAGGAGCAGGCACACCGATGGACCTCGACGTCTTCGTCTCCGCCCACCGCGCGGAGTGGGACCGCCTCGACGCCCTCCTCCGGCGCCAGCGCCGCCTCACCGGCGCGGAGGCCGACGAACTCGTCGTCCTCTACCAGCGTGCCGCCACCCACCTCTCCCTGATCCAGTCGGCGGCTCCCGATCCCCAGCTGACCGGCCGGCTCAGCCAGCTGGTGGCCCGCGCGCGCAGTGCCGTGACCGGCGCCCGCCGGGCGTCCTGGCGCGACGTCACACACTTCCTGACCCACAGCTTCCCGGCCGCCGTCTACACCTCGCGCCACTGGTGGGTGCCCACGGCACTGCTCTCCACCGCCGTGGCGGTCCTGCTGGGCTGGTGGATAGCCACCCACCCCGACGTGCAGGCATCCATCGCCGCCCCCAGCGAACTGCGCGAGCTCACCCGCCCCGGCGGTCAGTACGAGACGTACTACTCGAGCAACCCCGCGGCCTCTTTCGCCGCCCAGGTCTGGACGAACAACGCCTGGGCCGCGGCCCTCTGCCTGATCCTGGGCGTCTTCCTCGGACTGCCGGTGCTGTGGATCCTCTTCCAGAACATGCTCAACCTGGGCGTCGGCTTCGGGCTGATGTCCTCGGCCGGCCGCCTCGACACCTTCCTCGGCCTGGTCCTGCCGCACGGTCTCCTCGAACTCACCGCGGTCTTCGTCGCCGCCGGTACCGGACTCCGTCTCGGCTGGACCGTCATCGACCCGGGTCCCCGCACCCGACGCACGGCGCTCGCGGAAGAGGGCCGGGCAGCCCTGGCCATGGCGATCGGCCTGGCCCTGGTCCTCTTCGTCTCCGGGGCCATCGAAGGCTTCGTCACTCCGTCGGGCCTGCCCACCTGGGCACGCGTCACCATCGGCGTCGTCGCCGAGCTGGTGTTCCTGACCTACGTCTATGTGGTGGGCGGACGCGCCGGCGCGACCGGGGACCTCGAGGCGTCCGAGCGCAGTGCCGACGTGCCCACTGCCGCCTGATGTGCGGAGGGCCCTGATCAACTGCTAGTCTCCTCTTCGCCCCACGGGAGCCGTTGACACGGCGCGTGTGGGGAGGTAGATTTGAACAGTTGCCTGGAGACGGGGTCTCACCCGGAAGGCGACAGTGAGCATCTAGCCGCTTCTCGACGAGACGATGATTTCGCGGAAGCACCTCCCGATGAATCGGAAAACGAAGGCCGGTCAGTCCGCCCTGAAACTTCTGATAAAGTCGGGCCCGCCGGAAAGGGAAACGCGAAAGCGCGTGGACCTGGAAAGCACCGAGGAAATCGGATCGGAAAGATCTGATAGAGTCGGAAACACCGAAGGGAAGCGCCCGGAGGAAAGCCTGCGAGGGTGAGTACGAAGGAAGCGTCCGTTCCTTGAGAACTCAACAGCGTGCCAAAAGTCAACGCCAGATATGTTGATACCCCGTCTCCAGCTTCTGCTGGGGCGAGGTTCCTTTGAAAAAACACAGCGAGGACGCTGTGTGCGAGGGGACTATTCCTCCTCTCGCACCGCTCTCGTGGTGTTCATCCCGATTACGGGAAAACATTCACGGAGAGTTTGATCCTGGCTCAGGACGAACGCTGGCGGCGTGCTTAACACATGCAAGTCGAACGATGAACCACCTTCGGGTGGGGATTAGTGGCGAACGGGTGAGTAACACGTGGGCAATCTGCCCTGCACTCTGGGACAAGCCCTGGAAACGGGGTCTAATACCGGATACTGAACCGTCTGGGCATCCAGGCGGTTCGAAAGCTCCGGCGGTGCAGGATGAGCCCGCGGCCTATCAGCTTGTTGGTGAGGTAACGGCTCACCAAGGCGACGACGGGTAGCCGGCCTGAGAGGGCGACCGGCCACACTGGGACTGAGACACGGCCCAGACTCCTACGGGAGGCAGCAGTGGGGAATATTGCACAATGGGCGAAAGCCTGATGCAGCGACGCCGCGTGAGGGATGACGGCCTTCGGGTTGTAAACCTCTTTCAGCAGGGAAGAAGCGAAAGTGACGGTACCTGCAGAAGAAGCGCCGGCTAACTACGTGCCAGCAGCCGCGGTAATACGTAGGGCGCGAGCGTTGTCCGGAATTATTGGGCGTAAAGAGCTCGTAGGCGGCTTGTCGCGTCGGTTGTGAAAGCCCGGGGCTTAACCCCGGGTCTGCAGTCGATACGGGCAGGCTAGAGTTCGGTAGGGGAGATCGGAATTCCTGGTGTAGCGGTGAAATGCGCAGATATCAGGAGGAACACCGGTGGCGAAGGCGGATCTCTGGGCCGATACTGACGCTGAGGAGCGAAAGCGTGGGGAGCGAACAGGATTAGATACCCTGGTAGTCCACGCCGTAAACGGTGGGCACTAGGTGTGGGCGACATTCCACGTCGTCCGTGCCGCAGCTAACGCATTAAGTGCCCCGCCTGGGGAGTACGGCCGCAAGGCTAAAACTCAAAGGAATTGACGGGGGCCCGCACAAGCGGCGGAGCATGTGGCTTAATTCGACGCAACGCGAAGAACCTTACCAAGGCTTGACATACACCGGAAAGCATTAGAGATAGTGCCCCCCTTGTGGTCGGTGTACAGGTGGTGCATGGCTGTCGTCAGCTCGTGTCGTGAGATGTTGGGTTAAGTCCCGCAACGAGCGCAACCCTTGTCCCGTGTTGCCAGCAGGCCCTTGTGGTGCTGGGGACTCACGGGAGACCGCCGGGGTCAACTCGGAGGAAGGTGGGGACGACGTCAAGTCATCATGCCCCTTATGTCTTGGGCTGCACACGTGCTACAATGGCCGGTACAATGAGCTGCGATACCGCAAGGTGGAGCGAATCTCAAAAAGCCGGTCTCAGTTCGGATTGGGGTCTGCAACTCGACCCCATGAAGTCGGAGTCGCTAGTAATCGCAGATCAGCATTGCTGCGGTGAATACGTTCCCGGGCCTTGTACACACCGCCCGTCACGTCACGAAAGTCGGTAACACCCGAAGCCGGTGGCCCAACCCCTTGTGGGAGGGAGCTGTCGAAGGTGGGACTGGCGATTGGGACGAAGTCGTAACAAGGTAGCCGTACCGGAAGGTGCGGCTGGATCACCTCCTTTCTAAGGAGCACTTCTCACCAACTCCGGTTGGTCAGAGGCCAGTACATCGGCGAACGTCTGATGCTGGTTGCTCATGGGTGGAACGTTGGCTACTCGGCATCTTCAGCCGCCTCGGGCTGCTAGTACTGCTCTTCGGAGCGTGGAACGCAGACCACGAGAGGCGAGGGTGCCGGGCACGCTGTTGGGTGTCTGAAGGTACGGCCGTGAGGCCGGGAAGCCTTCGGTGCCGGCCCCAGTGAACTCGAGCTTCTGGCTTGGGGTGGTGGGTGGTTGGTCGTTGTTTGAGAACTGCACAGTGGACGCGAGCATCTGTGGCCAAGTTTTTAAGGGCGCACGGTGGATGCCTTGGCACCAGGAACCGATGAAGGACGTGGGAGGCCGCGATAGGCCCCGGGGAGTCGTCAACCAGGCTTTGATCCGGGGGTGTCCGAATGGGGAAACCCGGCAGTCGTCATGGGCTGTCACCCTTGCCTGAACACATAGGGCAAGTGGAGGGAACGCGGGGAAGTGAAACATCTCAGTACCCGCAGGAAGAGAAAACAACCGTGATTCCGGTAGTAGTGGCGAGCGAAACCGGATGAGGCCAAACCGTATGCGTGTGAGACCCGGCAGGGGTTGCGCATTCGGGGTTGTGGGATCTCTCTTTCATGGTCTGCCGGCCATGAGACGAGTCAGAAACCGTTGATGTAGGCGAAGGACATGCGAAAGGTCCGGCGTAGAGGGTAAGACCCCCGTAGTCGAAACGTCAGCGGCTCGTTTGAGAGACACCCAAGTAGCACGGGGCCCGAGAAATCCCGTGTGAATCTGGCGGGACCACCCGCTAAGCCTAAATATTCCCTGGTGACCGATAGCGGATAGTACCGTGAGGGAATGGTGAAAAGTACCCCGGGAGGGGAGTGAAATAGTACCTGAAACCGTGTGCCTACAAGCCGTGGGAGCGTCGCGTTGAGTGCTTGCACTCAACGTCGTGACTGCGTGCCTTTTGAAGAATGAGCCTGCGAGTTTGCGGTGTGTTGCGAGGTTAACCCGGGTGGGGTAGCCGTAGCGAAAGCGAGTCCGAAGAGGGCGATCTGAGTAGCACGCTCAAGACCCGAAGCGGAGTGATCTAGCCATGGGCAGGTTGAAGCGGAGGTAAGACTTCGTGGAGGACCGAACCCACCAGGGTTGAAAACCTGGGGGATGACCTGTGGTTAGGGGTGAAAGGCCAATCAAACTCCGTGATAGCTGGTTCTCCCCGAAATGCATTTAGGTGCAGCGTCGTGTGTTTCTTGCCGGAGGTAGAGCACTGGATAGGCGATGGGCCCTACCGGGTTACTGACCTTAGCCAAACTCCGAATGCCGGTAAGTGAGAGCGCGGCAGTGAGACTGTGGGGGATAAGCTCCATGGTCGAGAGGGAAACAGCCCAGAGCATCGACTAAGGCCCCTAAGCGTACGCTAAGTGGGAAAGGATGTGGAGTCGCAGAGACAACCAGGAGGTTGGCTTAGAAGCAGCCATCCTTGAAAGAGTGCGTAATAGCTCACTGGTCTAGTGATTCCGCGCCGACAATGTAGCGGGGCTCAAGCGTACCGCCGAAGTCGTGTCATTGCGATATGTACCCCCAACGGGGATCGTGATGGGTAGGGGAGCGTCGTCTGCCGGGTGAAGCAGCCGCGTAAGCGAGTTGTGGACGGTTGACGAGTGAGAATGCAGGCATGAGTAGCGATTCACACGTGAGAAACGTGTGCGCCGATTGACTAAGGGTTCCTGGGTCAAGCTGATCTGCCCAGGGTAAGTCGGGACCTAAGGCGAGGCCGACAGGCGTAGTCGATGGATAACCGGTTGATATTCCGGTACCCGCTGTGGAGCGTCAAACATCGAATCCAGTGATGCTAAGCCCGTGAAGCCGTCGGCTGAGTCTTCGGACGAGGTCGGAGTGGTGGAGCCGGTGACCCGAGCTGGTAGTAGGTGAGTGATGGGGTGACGCAGGAAGGTAGTCCATCCCGGGCGGTGGTTGTCCCGGGGTAAGGGTGTAGGACGTCAGGTAGGTAAATCCGCCTGGCAATAGTCTGAGACCTGATGCCGAGCCGATTGTGGTGAAGTGGATGATCCTATGCTGTCGAGAAAAGCCTCTAGCGAGTTTCATGGCGGCCCGTACCCTAAACCGACTCAGGTGGTCAGGTAGAGAATACCGAGGCGTTCGGGTGAACTATGGTTAAGGAACTCGGCAAAATGCCCCCGTAACTTCGGGAGAAGGGGGGCCACGCTCGGTGATCCGATTTACTCGGTGAGCTGGGGGTGGCCGCAGAGACCAGCGAGAAGCGACTGTTTACTAAAAACACAGGTCCGTGCGAAGCCGTAAGGCGATGTATACGGACTGACGCCTGCCCGGTGCTGGAACGTTAAGGGGACCGGTTAGCTCACTTTCGGGTGGGCGAAGCTGAGAACTTAAGCGCCAGTAAACGGCGGTGGTAACTATAACCATCCTAAGGTAGCGAAATTCCTTGTCGGGTAAGTTCCGACCTGCACGAATGGCGTAACGACTTCTCGACTGTCTCAACCATAGGCCCGGTGAAATTGCACTACGAGTAAAGATGCTCGTTTCGCGCAGCAGGACGGAAAGACCCCGGGACCTTTACTACAGTTTGATATTGGTGTTCGGTTCGGCTTGTGTAGGATAGCTGGGAGACTGTGAAGCCTGGACGCCAGTTCGGGTGGAGTCGTCGTTGAAATACCAGTCTGGTCGTGCTGGATGTCTAACCTGGGTCCGTGATCCGGATCAGGGACAGTGTCTGATGGGTAGTTTAACTGGGGCGGTTGCCTCCTAAAGAGTAACGGAGGCGCCCAAAGGTTCCCTCAGCCTGGTTGGCAATCAGGTGTTGAGTGTAAGTGCACAAGGGAGCTTGACTGTGAGACCGACGGGTCGAGCAGGGACGAAAGTCGGGACTAGTGATCCGGCGGTGGCTTGTGGAAGCGCCGTCGCTCAACGGATAAAAGGTACCCCGGGGATAACAGGCTGATCTTCCCCAAGAGTCCATATCGACGGGATGGTTTGGCACCTCGATGTCGGCTCGTCGCATCCTGGGGCTGGAGTCGGTCCCAAGGGTTGGGCTGTTCGCCCATTAAAGCGGTACGCGAGCTGGGTTTAGAACGTCGTGAGACAGTTCGGTCCCTATCCGCTGTGCGCGTAGGAGTCTTGAGAAGGGCTGTCCCTAGTACGAGAGGACCGGGACGGACGAACCTCTGGTGTGCCAGTTGTTCTGCCAAGGGCATGGCTGGTTGGCTACGTTCGGGAGGGATAACCGCTGAAAGCATCTAAGCGGGAAGCCTGCTTCGAGATGAGGACTCCCACCCACTTGATGGGGTAAGGCTCCCAGTAGACGACTGGGTTGATAGGCCGGATATGGAAGCACGGTAACGTGTGGAGTTGACCGGTACTAATAGGCCGAGGGCTTGTCCTCAGTTGCTCGCGTCCACTGTGTTGGTTCTGAAACCACGAACAACCCCATGCCATGGTCACGGCGTGGTGCTGGTTGTTGATTGTTTCATAGTGTTTCGGTGGTCATAGCGTAGGGGAAACGCCCGGTTACATTCCGAACCCGGAAGCTAAGCCTTACAGCGCCGATGGTACTGCAGGGGGGACCCTGTGGGAGAGTAGGACGCCGCCGAACAATTCTTGAGAGAGCCCCCGTGCCATTCGGCCCGGGGGCTTTCGGCGTTTCACAGCCGCCCCGCCGCCTTGAGCGCCAGATAGGCATCCGCCAGCGCCGGTGCCAGCTCTTCCGGAGTCGCATCCACGACCGTGACGCCGAGGCGGCGGAGGTGTTCCGCGGTGCGGTCGCGTTCGGCGTGGGCCTGGGCCGCCGACGCGGCCTCGTAGACGGCGTCGACGTTGCCCCGGGCCTCCGCCATTCGCGCCGTGTGCGGATCCGCCACCGACGCCAGCAGCACCGTGTGGCGTTGCGTGAGCCGGCCCAGAACGGGAAGCAGGCCCTCCTCGACGGGGGCCGCGTCGAGTGTCGTGAGCAGGACGATCAGGGAGCGTCGCGGTGCCGTGCGCAGCGCCGTCGCCGTCAGCCCCCGGGCGTCGGTTTCGACGAGCTCCGGTTCCAGCGTGGCCATGGCGTTGATGAGGGAGGGGAGGACGTCGCCGGCGGTGCGGCCCTGGACGAGGGCGCGCAGGCGGCGGTCGTAGGCGAGGAGGTCGACGCGGTCGCCGGCGCGGGAGGCGAGGGCCGCCAGGAGGAGAGCGGCGTCCATGGAGGCGTCCAGGCGAGGGGTGTCGTCGACCCGGCCCGCGGAGGTGCGGCCCGTGTCGAGGACGAGCAGGATGTGGCGGTCGCGTTCGGGACGCCAGGTGCGTACCGCTACCGCGGACTGGCGGGCGGTGGCGCGCCAGTCGATGGAACGGGTGTCGTCGCCGGGGACGTATTCGCGCAGGCTGTCGAACTCCGTTCCCTCGCCGCGGGTCAGCACGCTGGTGCGGCCGTCCAGTTCGCGCAGGCGCGCCAGTTTGTACGGCAGATGCTTGCGGCTCGTGAAGGGCGGCAGGACACGGACCGCCCAGGGGACCCGGTGTGTGCCCTGGCGGGCGAGGAGGCCGAGGGGGCCGTAGGAGCGGATGGTGACGCGGTCGGCGTGGCGGTCGCCGCGGCGGGTGGGGCGCAGGCGGGTGGTGAGGCGCCGGCGTTCACCCGCGGGGACGAGGAGGCGGTGGCGGGAGGCCTCCCGCTCCGTACCGGGCTGCCAGCTGCTCGGGGGCCAGGCGTCGCGGATCCGGGCGCGCAGAGGCCGACGGGACGGGTTGGTGATCGTCAGGGTGACGTCGGCGGTGTCGCCCAGGCGTACGGAGGTGTCGCCGGATCGGGTCAGGCCGAGGTGGCGTACCGGGGCGGCCAGGGCGAAGTCGCAGGCGCAGGCCAACGCGAGGGGTGCGTTGACGGCGAGGATCCCCGTCCAGCCGGGTTCCCAGATGCCGACGGGGACGGAGCCGAGTGCCGCGAGCAGGGCGGCGCGTCCGGTGAGGGCCATCAGCGGGGCACCGGGACGTGGGACAGGATCGCGTTGATGACCGAGTCGGTCGTGACGCCTTCCATCTCGGCCTCCGGACGGAGCTGCACGCGGTGACGGAGGGTGGGGAGGGCGAGGGCCTTGACGTCGTCGGGGATGACGTAGTCGCGGCCCGTGAGCCAGGCCCAGGCGCGGGCGGTGGCGAGGAGCGCGGTGGCGCCTCGGGGGGACACGCCGAGTGTGAGGGACGGCGATTCGCGGGTGGCGCGGCAGATGTCGACGACGTACGCGGTGATCTCGGGGGAGACGGTGGTCGCGGCGACGGCGCGACGGGCGGCTTCCAGGTCCGCGGCGTTCGCGACGGGGCGTACGCCGGCGGCGCTCAGGTCGCGCGGGTTGAAGCCCTCGGCGTGGCGGGTGAGGACGTCGATCTCGTCCTGGCGGGAGGGGAGGGGGATGGTGAGCTTGAGGAGGAAGCGGTCGAGCTGTGCTTCCGGCAGGGGGTAGGTGCCCTCGTACTCGACGGGGTTCTGGGTCGCGGCGACCAGGAAGGGGTCGGGGAGGGGGCGGGGGGTGCCGTCCACGGTGACCTGGCGTTCCTCCATGGCTTCGAGCAGGGAGGACTGGGTCTTCGGGGGCGTGCGGTTGATCTCGTCGGCGAGGAGGAGGTGGGTGAAGACGGGGCCGGGCTGGAAGGAGAACTCGGCGGTGCGGGCGTCGTAGACCAGGGAGCCGGTGACGTCGCTCGGCATCAGGTCGGGGGTGAACTGGACGCGTTTGGTGTCGAGTTCCAGGGCGGCTGCGAGGGCGCGCACGAGGAGGGTCTTGGCGACGCCGGGGACGCCTTCGAGGAGGACGTGACCGCGGCAGAGCAGGGCGACGACGAGGCCGGTCACCGCGGGGTCCTGGCCGACCACGGCCTTGGCGATCTCGGCACGCAGGGCCTCCAGGGAGGCCCGGGCGGCGGCCGGGTCCCCGGTGTGCGCGGCGTTGTCAGTGGTCGGGTCCATCATGGACGGCGTACCTCTCTTTCGAGGGCGTCGAGTTGGTCGGCGAGCGTGACGAGTGCTGCGTCGTCGCCGGGGGGCGGGCCGAAGAGGAGGGCGTGCAGGGACCGTCCGTCGCCCTGGAGGTGGGCGGACAGAGCGGGGAGCAGGGCCTCGGGCGCGTGCGCCTGGGAGGCGGGGACGCCCACGAGGGGGGCGAGGCGGGTGCGTGTGGTGGAGCGGAGAGCGAGGGCGGCGCGGTCGCGGGCGTTGGCCTTGCGGTAGAGGCGGGCGCGGCCTTCGACGGTCTCGGAGGCGCGGATCGCCACGGGGAGTTTCTCGGGGACCAGGGGGCCGAGCCGGCGTGCCCGCCACAGGGCGGCCACGGCGGCGGCGAGGAAGAGTTGCAGGGTGCCCCACAGCCAGCCGGAGGGGAGCAGGTCGAAGAAGCTGCGCTCGTCGTCCCCGGTGACGGCGGTGGTGTCGGCGAGTGAGGGGAGGTACCAGACCAGATGGGGGCGCGAGCCGAGGAGTTGCAGGGCGAGCGAGGCGTTGCCGTGCCGGTCCAGTTCCGCGTTGAGGAGGATGTCGGGCGAGCCGAGGAGGACGGTGTCGCCGTCGCCGGAGGGCGCCGGGAGGCGCAGCAGGGTGGCCAGGCGTTCGCTGGGGTAGCACTCGTCGGCGTCGAGGTGGGTGGTGGTGTAGCGGATGCCGCCCGTGTCGGCGGTGCCGGCGCGCTGGGCGGCGGGCAGGGCGCATGCGGGGGCGAGGGTGGAGTCGAAGCTGGTGGCGGGGTCGGCGGTGACGCCCGGGGCGAGGCGTTCCACGGAGGCGCTGCCGGCGGAGACCAGCACGGTGCGGCCGCCGGACCGGGCGAAGGCGGAGTGCAGCCGGGTCTGCTGGCCGGGGGTCAGCAGGTCGGGGATCGCGACCAGGAGGGTGGTGTCGGGGCCGGCCGCGTCGGCGGCCTCGTCCAGGGTCGCGACCACGCGGGTGTCCACGCCCCGGTCGGCCAGGAGTTCGGCGATGGCACGGCTGCCGTAGGGGTCGGCGGAGCGGGGGTCGAGTTCGCCGTGGCGGGCGTCGGAGCGGACCACGGCGATGGCGACGGCCGCGGCGAGCAGCAGCACCAGGGCGAGGGCGACGCCCCGCGTGCGGGTCCACACCTGGCGGACCGTGGGCGAGGCCGAGGTGGACGGGTGCGTGACCTCGGTCGTCATCCGGCGGCTCCGTGGCGGGTGGTGGTGTCCGTGCTCCGGGTGCTGCCGGCGCTGACCGCGAGCTGTGGCCGGGTGCGTTCCAGGCCGTGGTCGAGGTCGGCGATCCGCCGGTACGACTCCTGGGTGGCGGCCCTGCCGCCGTATGTCACGTCGTCGAAGTCGCGGGCGGCGGCGCGCAGGCCGTCGGTGTGGGCGGGCAGGGCGCGGCCGGCTTCCGCGGCGGCCTCGTCGGCGGTGCGGCCGGGGCGGGAGTCGAGCAGGGCCCGTTCCTCCAGGGCGCGGACGATGGCCCGCATGCGTTCCTGGACGGCCTGGTTCCAGTGGCCTTGGGCGGCGTGTGCCTCGGCGGTGGCGCGGTGTTCGGCGGCGCTGCGGGGGCGGTCGTCGAACAGGGCGGGGGCCGAGGCGGGGTGGCGGCGGGGGGTGCCCAGGCGCCACCAGAGGGCGCCCAGGACGGCGAGTACGGCCGCGACGATGACGACGAGGCCGAGGGTGCCGCCGGGTGCCGCGGTGGAGGCGGTGTCGAACAGTTTGCCGATCCAGTCCCAGAAGGCGTCGAGGGCCCGCTGGAACCAGCTGGGGTCGTTCTCGTGGTACATGCGCTTGGACAGCTCGCGTCGGGCCGCCTCCTGCGCGGGGTCGCGCGGGACGGTCAGGGGCGGCTCGTCGTCGCCGCTCAGCGGCATGCGTACGGCCGTGGCCAGGGCCTGTGCCGTGGTGAGAACTCCCCCCGTGGTGATCACCGCGTCAGCTCCCCGGGGTGGTGCCGGGGCTGTCCGCCGGGACGCCGGCGGCGCGGGCGAGTTCGAGGTCGAGCGCCTCGCGGCGGATGCGCTGGTCGATGTAGAGGAGCACGGTGACGCCGGCCGTGATCGGGAACGTGATCATGGCGCCGATGACCGAGCCGATGCCGCTGACGATGAGGAACGTCCAGCCGAGGTCGCCGCCCGCGGTGTTGAGGAAGCCGGTGGCGCCGTCCCCGCTGAGGGCCGAGGCGAGGAAGGTGAACGGGATGACGATGATCGACGCGACGACGTTGGCGATGATCGTCGCGAGGAGCTGGATGCCGAACACCCGCCACCAGGAGCCGCGGACCAGTTTGGCGGAGCGGCTCATCGCCTTGACGATGCCCTGCTTCTCGAGCATCAGCGTGGGCGAGGCCAGCGAGAAGCGGATCATCAGCCACAGGGCGAGTACGCCGGCGCAGATGACTCCGAGGACGGTGAGGGCGATGCCCACCTCTCCGCCCGCCGCCACCGACACGAGGATGCCGGGCAGCGCGCCCGCGGTGATGATGCCGGCGGTGATGAGCAGCAGCAGGCAGATCAGGCCGAACAGTTTGACGATCTGGGGGCGGGCGTCGCGCCAGGCGTCCGCGGTGGTGACGGGCCTGCCGAGCACCGCGCGGCTGGTGACGGTGGTGAGCAGGGCGGTGGCGGCGACGGTGCCGACGAGCGTGATCAGGAAGACCACGCCGGAGTTGAACAGGGCGTCGCCCATGGCGTCGGTCAGCTCGCTGAGCGTGGCGCTGGGGTCGTTGAGCGCCTCGGTGCTGGAGTTGTCGAGGACCAGGCCCTGGAGCAGGACGACGACGATCTCGGTGAGGACGGCGACGGTCAGGGCGATGCCGAGGACGGTGCGCCAGTAGGTGCGCATGGTGGAGACGGCGCCGTCGAGGATCTCGCCCACGCCGAGGGGGCGCAGCGGGATGACGCCGGGCTTGGCCGCGGGCGGGGGGCCGCCCCAGCCGCCGCCCCAGCCGCCTCCCCAGCCGGGGTGGCCTCCGGGGCCTGCGGGGGGCGGGGCGCCCCAGCCGGGGCCGGCGGGCGGGGGAGCCTGGCCGGGGCCCGTGGGGCCCGTGGGGCCCGTGGGACCGGGGCCGCCGGTGGGCGCGGACCACTGTCCGGCCGGCGGCTGGTCCTTGGACCACTGCACGCCCGGGTCCTGCGGCGCCTGGCCCGGCTGCGGGGGCCGGTCGGCGGGCTGCTCCGGGTCGTCCGGGCGGCCGGCGGGCTCGGCAGGTCCGGCCGCGCCGGGTTCCTGCCCCTCGGACGGGGCGGATCCGGGCGAGGCCCAGCCCGGAGTGTCTTTCATCGTCGCTCCTTCACGGTGCCCGTCCGCGGTCGCGGCGGCAGCTTGGCAGCCATCGTGCCATGGGGTGGTCGTCGGGTGACCTGGCGAGGTGAGGGCTGCGTTCCTTCAATTGTCGGGGCGACAGGGGGCAGACTGGCCGCATGGCTGATCAGTACGCACACAGCGGCGACACCAAGCGGCCGACCGAGATCCCGGCGCTGCGCTGGGAGGAGCCACCCGAAGGCCCCGTTCTGGTCCTGCTCGACCAGACGCGGCTGCCGGCCGAGGAGGTCGAGCTCGTCTGCACGGACGCGCCCGCGCTGGTGGAGGCGATCCGCTCGCTCGCTGTGCGGGGCGCCCCGCTGCTGGGCATCGCGGGCGCCTACGGCGTCGCGCTGGCCGCCGTGCGGGGCTTCGACGTGGACGACGCGGCGGCGGCGCTGGAGAGCGCCCGGCCCACCGCGGTGAACCTCGCCGTCGGGGTGCGCCGGGCGCACTCCGCGCACCGGGAGGTGCTGGCCCGGGGCGGTAACGCCCGGCAGGCGGCAGGGGCCGCGCTGGCCGCGGCGCAGCAGCTGCACCGGGAGGACGCCGAGGCCAGCGCCCGGATGGCGGGGCACGGGCTGGCACTGCTGGACGAGCTGCTGCCCGGCGGCGGGCACCGGATCCTCACGCACTGCAACACCGGTTCGCTGGTGTCGGGCGGTGAGGGGACGGCGTTCGCGGTGGCGCTGGCGGCGCACCGCGCGGGGCGGCTCAGGCGCCTGTGGGTGGACGAAACGCGTCCGTTGCTGCAAGGTGCTCGGCTGACGGCATACGAGGCGGCCCGCAACAACATGGCGTACACGCTGCTCACCGACAACGCGGCGGGATCGCTGTTCGCGGCGGGCGAGGTGGACGCGGTGCTCGTCGGGGCGGACCGCATCGCGGCCGACGGTTCGGTGGCGAACAAGGTGGGGAGCTATCCGCTCGCGGTGCTCGCGCGGTACCACCATGTGCCGTTCGTCGTCGTGGCGCCGGTGACGACGGTGGATCCGCGGACGCCGGACGGGGCGTCGATCGAGGTGGAGCAGCGGCCGGGGCATGAGGTGACGGAGGTCACGGCGCCGCAGGTGCCGGTGGCCGGAACGGAAGCGGGAGGGGGGATTCCGGTGGCGCCCCTGGGGACGCAGGCGTACAACCCGGCGTTCGACGTGACGCCACCGGAGCTGGTGACGGCGATCGTCACCGAGGAGGGCGCCGTTTCGCCCGTGACCAACGAGGCCCTGGCGGCGTTGTGCGCCAGGTCACGCCAGGTAACGATGAGCTAATGGGATGATGTCGTTTATGAAGGGACGAGTCCTTGTCGTCGACGACGACAGCGCACTGGCCGAGATGCTCGGCATCGTGCTGCGCGGTGAAGGTTTTGAGCCGTCTTTCGTAGCCGACGGCGACAAGGCGCTGGCCGCCTTCCGTGAGACCAAGCCCGATCTGGTGCTCCTGGACCTGATGCTGCCCGGCCGGGACGGCATCGAGGTGTGCCGTCTGATCAGGGCGGAGTCCGGGGTGCCGATCGTGATGCTCACGGCGAAGAGCGACACCGTCGATGTCGTGGTGGGCCTGGAGTCCGGTGCCGACGACTACATCGTGAAGCCGTTCAAGCCGAAGGAGCTGGTGGCCCGTATCCGGGCGCGGCTGCGCAGGTCGGAGGAGCCGGCGCCGGAGCAGCTCGCCATCGGCGATCTGGTGATCGACGTGGCCGGTCACTCCGTGAAGCGGGACGGGCAGGCCATCGCGCTGACGCCGCTGGAGTTCGACCTGCTGGTCGCGCTGGCCCGCAAACCGTGGCAGGTGTTCACGCGCGAGGTGCTCCTGGAGCAGGTCTGGGGCTACCGCCACGCGGCGGACACCCGGCTGGTGAACGTGCATGTGCAGCGGCTGCGCTCCAAGGTCGAGAAGGACCCGGAGAAGCCGGAGATCGTGGTGACCGTCCGTGGTGTCGGATACAAGGCAGGACCGAGCTGACATGTCCGGTGACAGTGCCGCTTCGGCGCCCGGCCGGTCCGGGGGCCGTCCGGGGCGGCCTGTCGGCCGGAAGGCGACGGGCTCCAACTGGGGACGTCTGTTCGAGGGCGGTTTGCTCGAGGGCGGCGTCCAGGGCAGTCCGGTCATCCGGCTGTTCATGCGCTGGGTGCGCCGGCCGCTGCTGCCCGTCATGCGGCTGTGGCGGCGCAACATCCAGCTCAAGGTCGTCGCCACCACGCTGCTGATGTCCCTGGGCGTGGTCCTGCTGCTGGGCTTCGTCGTCATCGGCCAGGTGCGCAACGGTCTGCTGGACGCCAAGGTGAGGGCGTCGCAGAGCCAGGCCACCGGCGGTTTCGCCGTGGCCAAGCAGCAGGCCGAACAGGACGTGAGCGTCACGGGCGACGAGGACATCGCGCCGGAGGGCCATCCCTCGCAGAGCGTCATCCAGTGGATGAGCGATCTCGTGGCCTCGCTCTCCAGCGGCGGCCAGGGCGCCTTCGACGTGGTGACCCTGCCCGCGGGCGGCGAGAGCGGCAGCGGGCGCGGCCCGCGGGCCTCCGGTGAGGTCAACCCGACGGTCAGTGTGCCCGCGGAGCTGCGGGAGCGGATCGACTCCAGCACCTCGCCGGCCCAGAGCTACACGCGCGTCGTCTACAACGACGACAAGGAGTCCCAGCCCGCCCTGGTCATCGGCAAGCAGGTCAACGACCCCAACGGCGACCCGTACCAGCTCTACTACCTCTTCCCGCTCACCCAGGAGGAGAAGTCGCTGAGCCTGGTCAAGGGCACGCTGGCGACCGCGGGGCTGTTCGTGGTGGTGCTCCTCGGGGCGATCGCCTGGCTCGTCGTGCGCCAGGTCGTCACCCCCGTGCGGATGGCGGCCGGAATCGCCGAGCGGCTGTCCGCCGGGCGGCTGCAGGAGCGGATGAAGGTCACCGGCGAGGACGACATCGCCCGCCTGGGCGAGGCCTTCAACAAGATGGCGCAGAACCTCCAGCTGAAGATCAGCCAGCTCGAGGACCTGTCGCGGATGCAGCGCCGCTTCGTGTCGGACGTGTCCCACGAGCTGCGGACACCGCTGACGACCGTACGGATGGCCGCGGACGTCATCCATGAGGCGCGCGAGGACTTCGACCCGGTGACCGCGCGGTCGGCCGAGCTCCTCGCCGACCAGCTGGACCGTTTCGAGTCGCTGCTCGCCGACCTGCTCGAGATCAGCCGCTTCGACGCGGGCGCGGCGGCGCTGGAGGCCGAGCCGATCGACCTGCGCGAGGTCGTGCGCAGCGTGGTCAGCGGGGCCGAGCCGCTCGCCGAGCGCAAGGGCACGCGGATCAGGATCGTCGGCGACCAGCAGCCCGTCGTCGCCGAGGCCGACGCGCGCCGCGTGGAGCGCGTGCTGCGCAACCTCGTCGTCAACGCCGTCGAGCACGGCGAGGGCAGGGACGTCGTGGTGAAACTGGCCGCGGCAGGCGGCGCGGTGGCAGTGGCGGTGCGCGACTACGGCGTCGGGCTCAAGCCCGGCGAGGCGACCCGGGTCTTCAGCCGCTTCTGGCGGGCCGACCCGGCACGCGCGCGGACCACCGGCGGTACGGGACTGGGGCTGTCCATCGCCCTGGAGGACGCGCGGCTGCACGGCGGCTGGCTGCAGGCCTGGGGCGAGCCGGGGGGCGGCTCGCAGTTCCGGCTGACGCTGCCCAGGACCGCGGACGAGCCGCTGAGGGGGTCCCCGATACCCCTGGAGCCGAAGGACTCGCGGCGCAACCGCGGGCTCGACGACGCCGGCCTGCCGCGCGGCGGGGACGGCGAGAAGAGCGCCACGGTGCCGGTGGGGCAGCCGGGCAGCGGTTCGGCCAGGGACCCGTTCCCCCTGCCGCCCGCGGCCGTGACCCCCACTGCCGACCCCACGGCCCTGCCCGGCAGCGGAGCGCGCGTGGTGGCACGGTCCGGCAGAGCTTCGGGCAGTACGCGCATGACGCCCGGCACGCTGGGCGAGGCAGGCGCGCCGCTCGGCGGGGGCGGGAAGGACGCGGCCGCGCGGCGGCCGTCGGAGGACGCCGGGGACCCGGCGCGGAGGACCGGGGACGAGGGACCCGGCGATGAGAGTGCGACGCGTGATGCGGAGAGGGACGGGGAGGCTTCGCGTGGGCGGTGAGCGCGTGCGGCGCGGCAGGGGGTCATCGGTGCGCAGGGCGGCGTACGCCGCCACGGGGGTCGTTCTGCTGGCCGGGTGCGCCTCGATGCCCGACAACGGGGGACTGCGGGGCGTGGAGTCCACACCGCGGCAGGACGCCCAGGTACGGGTGTTCGCCATGCCGCCGCGTGAGGACGCCACCCCCACACAGATCGTCCAGGGCTTCCTGGAGGCGCTGACCAGTGACGACCCCGAGTACCGGACCGCGCGCCAGTATCTGACCCGGGAGATGTCCAAGACCTGGCAGCCGGAGCTGTCCACCACCGTGCTGGCGAACGGCCCGGGCGCCCACGCCGACCGCCCGGACCGGGAGGACACCGGCGCCATGTCCTACACCCTGACCGGCACCCGGGTGGCCACCGTGGACGCGGAGCAGGCGTACGCGCCGGACTCCGGGCCCTACAGCAAGATCGTGCATCTCACCAAGGACGAGAAGAACGGTCAGTGGCGCATCGACGCGGTGCCGCAGGGCGTCGTGATGGGCAGGTCGGACTTCCAGCGCAACTACATGTCCGTCAACAAGTACTACTTCGCCTCGAACAACGCGGAGACCAGGGCCACGGACCTGCCCATGGCGGTCGCCGACCCGGTCTACGTGCGCAGGAAGGTCGACCCCACGACCCGGGTGGTGCGCTCCCTCATCGACGGGCCCACGACCTGGCTGGACCCGGTGGTCCGGTCGAGCTTCCCCACCGGCACGGCGCTGCGCAAGGGCGCGGGCCCCCTGACGCCGGACGACCGGGGCAGGCTCACCGTGCCGCTCAACGAGAGTGCGGCCGAGGTCGGCACCGGACGCTGCGAGGAGATGGCGGCGCAGCTGCTGTTCACCCTGCGCGGGGTCAGCCCCGCGGTGGAGGAGGTCGAGCTGCGGGCCGACGGCGGGCAACTGTGCCTGCTCACGCAGGACGGTGCCGAGACCGTCGCCACGCGGGGCGCGCTGAACCAGCCCGACTACCTATACTTCGTCGACGAGGAGCGCCGGCTCGTACGGATCGCCGCGGGCACCAGTGACACCGACGCGGAGCCGGTGCCCGGGGCGCTCGGCGAGGGCGAGAAGGCGCTGCGTTCGGTGGCGGTCGCGCGGGACGAGCGCACCGCGGCGGGCGTGGCCCTCGACGGCAAGGCGCTGTTCGTCTCCTCGCTGGTGACGGGCAGCTCCCTCGGTGACCCGGTGCTGAGCAGCGCCGGCAAGTCCGAGCAGGACCGGCTGACCACGCCCAGCTGGGACTCCCAGGGCGGGCTGTGGGTGGCCGACCGGGATCCCGCGAAGCCGGGGCTGTACCTGCTGGAGAAGGGCGCCGGCGAGCCGCTGGAGGTGCGCACGCCAGGGCTGGACGGCCGGGTGCGGGCGGTCCGGGTGGCCGCCGACGGGGTGCGGATCGCGCTCGTCGTGGAGCAGGGCGACCGGCTGTCGCTGCAGGTCGGCCGGATCGAGCGGAGCAGGCCCGCCGACGGTGCGGACGAGCGTCCGGCGGTGACCGTGCTGGAGCTGCGCGAGGCGACGCCCGAGCTGGAGCAGGTCACGGCCATGTCGTGGGCCGGCGACAGCCGGCTCGTGGTGGTGGGGCGCGAGCAGGGGGGTGTGGAGCAGATGAAGTACGTCGACATCGACGGCTCCACGCCGGACGTGCCGCTGCCCGCCGCCCTCACCGGCGTCAAGGCCGTCACCGCCTCCGAGGACGAAACGGCCCCGCTGGTGGCGTACTCCGTGGACGGGATCGTGCGGCTGCCCTCGGGGGCCCAGTGGCAGAAGGTGACGGCGGGGACGGCACCGGTCTATCCGGGGTGAGAGCCGCCCCCGTCCGAGGGTATGACCGGCCCCGTCCCGCCCGGTCCCGCGAGTTGTCCACAGGGGTGGCCGGGTGGGGCGGACGTTGGCACAGTGGGCCCATGCGGGACTGGTGGCACGACCTCACCGACCTGGTGCTCCCCGCCGAGTGCGGCGGATGCGGCAGGCCGCGTGCGGTGCTCTGCGCCGCGTGCCGTACGGCGCTGAGCGGTGCCGCGCCGCGCCGGGTGAGGCCGGTCCCCGAACCGGCCGGACTGCCGCCGGTGCACGCGGCGGCACGGTATGCGGACGAGGTGCGCGCCGCGCTGCTCGCGCACAAGGAGAGAGGCGCCCTGGCCCTGGCCCGGCCGCTCGGCCAGGCCCTGGCGGGAGCGGTGCGCGCGGGGTTGCGGGCGGCCGGCCCCGGGACCGGGCGGGCGGCGCCGGGTGCCGCGCCGCCCGGCGGCCGCGGCCCCCGGGACGGTCCGGTGCTGCTCGTTCCCGTGCCGTCCGCGCGCCGGGCCGTGCGGGCCCGCGGACACGACCCCGCCCGGCGGATCGCATACGCGGCGGCGGGTGAGCTGAGGCGGTCGGGGGTACCCGCCCGAGTACTTCCCGCCCTGCGGCAACGGAGGGCCGTGGCCGATCAGTCGGGGCTCGGCTCCCGGCAGCGGATGGCCAATCTCGCGGGCGCGCTGACGGCGGCCCCGGGCTGCGGCCGGCTGCTGGCCGGTGCCCGGGTCGTCCTGGTCGACGACCTGATGACCACGGGGGCGTCGCTGGCCGAGGCGGCGCGCGCGGTGCGGGCGGAGCGGGGCGCGGGATCGAGTATTTCGGGGCCCGCGTTCGTGTACCTGGGTGAGAGGTGGGAAGGGAGAGGAGAACAGCGGGACGGACCAGCTCAACAGAGGGCGCGTCGGCCGTCCGGCAGGCCGCGGGGGACGGCGGCCGGGGACCGGGCCGACCGCATCGTCGGCGTGATGTGCGCGGCCGTCGTCGCGGCATCACCAGATGCTTTCGAATTACACCGGAACTGATTGAGAACGAGCGTCGTTGCAGGTAATGAGAGGGGCAATTCCCCTGAATGGAGGTACGGCGCGGTAGAGGGTGACGACATCCGTCCGGGCGAGATATGTTCGGTTGTGAGGGAAAGCCGCAGGCCACACCTCTCGATTCCGATTGCCGTGCCGCGGGTTTTTCGCCATCACCCGCGCCGGCGGACTGGAACTCTCGTCCGTGGGGGAGGAGGTGGACGTCACCGAGTCCGAGGCTCCGGACGTCACCGGGGCCTGGTGCAAAAGGGAGGCACTCCGCATCGACGCGGAGTGATCCGGGAACGGAGTTCTGCGTGGACATCGTCGTCAAGGGCCGCAAGACCGAGGTGCCCGAGCGGTTCCGGAAGCACGTGGCCGAGAAGCTGAACCTGGAGAAGATCCAGAAGCTCGATGGCAAGGTGATCAGCCTCGACGTCGAGGTGTCCAAGGAGCCCAACCCCCGGCAGGCCGACCGCAGCGACCGGGTGGAGATCACCCTGCGCTCCCGCGGTCCGGTGATCCGGGCGGAGGCGGCGGCGAGCGACCCGTACGCGGCGCTCGATCTGGCAGCGGAAAAGCTGGACGCCCGGCTGCGCAAGCAGCACGACAAGCGCTTCTCGCGGCGCGGCGCGCGCAGGATCTCGGCCGCCGAGGTACCGGCGCACGTACCGGGCGTGGCGACGCTCAACGGGACCGGCGCGAGCTCTGCGGAAAAGGAGCCGGAAGCCGTCCCCACCAAGAAGATCGGCTCGCTGGAAGTACAGGGTGACGGACCCCTCGTCGTCCGCGAGAAGACCCATGTGGCCGCGCCCATGACCCTCGATCAGGCTTTGTACGAAATGGAGCTGGTCGGGCACGACTTCTATCTGTTCATCGACTCCGAGACCAAGGAACCCAGCGTCGTCTACCGGCGCCATGCCTACGACTACGGCGTGATCCACCTCAGCACCGACACGATGGTCACCGAGTCCAACTCCCCCGAGGCGGGCGGGACACTCGGCGGCTGATCCGCCGGGCGACAGCACAGCAGGTGCCCCTGGTGCGCGTGTGCGCCCCCAGGGGCACCGGTGTGCGCCCACTTCGCGCGCACGGCGGCACCTCGCTGTCGGCCGGGCATGGAATCATGGCGGCAACGGCTCAACCGGTGGGCCGTTGCCTTGGGTTGGCGATGGCCCGGGACCACAGGCCACAGCCTTCAGGGGGAGGAACGATGGCGGACAGCTTCGGACCGATGCAGGACGAGGATGCCGACGACGGCGTCGTCGGCATGGGCCCGGACGCGGACACTCCACGCAAGGAGCCGATCAGAGTCCTTGTGGTGGACGATCACGCACTGTTCCGCCGCGGACTGGAGATCGTGCTCGCCGCCGAGGAGGACATCCAGGTCGTCGGCGAGGCGGGGGACGGCGCGGAGGCCGTGGAGAAGGCGGCCGACCTGCTGCCGGACATCATTCTGATGGATGTGCGGATGCCCAAGCGGGGCGGGATCGAGGCCTGCACCTCCATCAAGGAGGTCGCCCCCAGCGCGAAGATCATCATGCTGACGATCAGTGACGAGGAAGCCGATCTCTACGACGCCATCAAGGCGGGAGCGACCGGCTATCTCCTCAAGGAGATCTCCACCGACGAGGTGGCGACGGCCATCCGGGCGGTGGCCGACGGACAGTCCCAGATCAGCCCCTCCATGGCGTCGAAACTGCTCACCGAGTTCAAATCGATGATCCAGCGGACCGACGAGCGCCGGCTCGTGCCCGCGCCCCGGCTGACCGACCGCGAACTCGAAGTCCTCAAACTCGTCGCCACGGGAATGAACAACCGCGACATCGCCAAGGAACTGTTCATCTCCGAGAACACCGTGAAGAACCACGTGCGCAACATCCTGGAAAAGCTGCAGCTGCACTCCAGGATGGAGGCGGTGGTCTACGCGATGCGGGAGAAGATCCTCGAGATCCGGTGACAAACGGGGCAGGCCCCGCCCCGCCCCGGCTCAGGCGACGGCCCGGGCGAGCTCCAGCACGAGGGCCTCGCGCAGCTCCGGCGCGTCCACCCGCTCCACCCGGACGTTGGCGCAGTCCACCCAGCCCGCCGCCTCCACCAGCGCCTGCGCCACCGCCGGGACCGCCTTGGGGCCGTCCAGCGTGACCTGCTTGGCCACCAGCGTGCGCCCCTCCCGGGCCGGGTCCACCCGGCCGACCAGCCGGCCGCCCGCGAGGACGGGCATCGCGAAATAGCCGTACACCCGCTTCGGCCTCGGCACATAGGCCTCCAGGCGGTGGGTGAAACCGAAGATCCGCTCCGTGCGCGCCCGCTCCCAGACCAGGGAGTCGAACGGCGACAGCAGCGTCGTACGGTGCCGGCCGCGCGGCACCGTCGCCAGAGCCTCCGGGTCGGCCCAGGCCGGCTTCGACCAGCCCGCCACCGTGACCGGGACCAGACCCGAATCGGCGATCACCGCGTCGACCTGCTCACCCTTGAGGCGGTGGTAGTCGGCGATGTCCGCGCGGGTGCCGACGCCCAGGGACCGGCCGGCCAGCCGGACCAGGCGGCGCAGGCACTCGCGGTCGTCCAGCTCGTCGTGCAGCAGTTCCGCCGGGATCGCCCGCTCGGCGAGGTCGTAGACCCGCTTCCAGCCGCGGCGCTCGACGCACACCACCTCCCCGTACATCAGCGCGCGCTCCACGGCGACCTTGGTCCCGGACCAGTCCCACCACTCGCTCGTGCGCTTCGCGCCGCCCAGCTCCGTCGCCGTGAGCGGCCCTTCCGCGCGGAGCTGCTTGATCACCTGGTCGTAGGTGCCGTCGGGCAGCTTGTGGTTCCAGTGCGGCCGGTCACGGAAGGCGCGTCGGCGGAAGGCGAAGTGCGGCCACTCCTCGATGGGCAGGATGCACGCCGCGTGCGACCAGTACTCGAACGCGCGCGGCGGCCGGGAGCCGTCCTTCCAGTACGCCTCCTCGACGGTCCGGCGCCCCACCGCGCCCAGCCGCGCGTACGGGATGAGCTCGTGGGAGCGGGCCAGGACGGAGATCGTGTCCAGCTGCACCGCGCCCAGACGGCGCAGAACCCCCCGCACGCCGGAGCGGCGGTCCGGAGCACCGAGGAAGCCCTGGGCGCGCAGGGCGATGCGGCGGGCCTCGTCGGCCGAGAGTTCCGTGGTGGGGCGTGGCAGGGTCGTCATACGTGCGCACGATAGGCGCAGGCACTGACAGCGGGGGAGGGCCCGGGGCGTCAGCCCTTGCCGGGCACGTAGGGCGTCGTGGACACGAGCCCCAGGTCGGAGGGGAGCAGGGAGCCCACCCAGCAGTCCCGCAGCACCCCCTTGTTGTTGAGCGAGGCGCGCAGGACGCCCTCGATGGTGAAACCCGCCCGTTCGGCCACCGCGCGGGAGGCGGCGTTGCCCACCTCCGCGCGCCATTCCACGCGGTCGACCGACAGCCGCGTGAAGGCCCAGCGGGAGACGGCCAGGGAGGCCTCCGTCATGTAACCGTTGCCCCGGTGCTCCTTCGTCCCCCAGAAGCCGATCTCACCGGTGCCCAGGGAGCGCATGGTGATGCCGAGCATGCCGGTGAGCTCGCCGGTGGGCAGGAAGACGCCGAAGGTGAACATCGAGCCGTTCGCCCACCCGTCCGGGGCCATCTGCTCGGTGAAGCCCCGGGCGTGCTCGGGAAGGTAGGGGGAGGGGACCGTGGTCCAGCGCTGGATGTCGGGATCCTGGCAGGCGGCGTACACGGCGTCGGTGTCCTGCCGCCCGACGGGGCGCAGCAGGAGGCGGTCGGTGGTGAGGGTGACGGGTTCCATCGGCCGATTCTGCTCACGCGTCTGTTGGCGGCGCCATCTTTTTAGCCGTGCGTGAGGAGATGATCACCCTTCGCGCAAATCACCGGTGCGGCGCGGCACCATCGCGGGCCGCGGGACGTTGTCCTTGTGAGGCAACCGTGAAACGGGTAGGAAGCAGCCGACGGTCACTGCACGGCAGGCCTCCCGGCGTGACGGGGTCCTCGCATACGATGGCCGTTGCTCCGTCAGTGAAATGGAAACCGACCGTCCCAGGCCCGACCGGCAAGGAGACCAACCCCCGTGTCCGTCCTTTCGAAGATCATGCGTGCAGGCGAAGGCAAGATCCTGCGCAAGCTGCACCGCATCGCGGACCAGGTCAACTCCATCGAAGAGGACTTCGAAGGCCTCTCCGACGCCGAGCTGCGGGCCCTCACCGATGAGTACAAGGAGCGTTACGCCGACGGTGAGAGCCTGGACGACCTGCTGCCCGAGGCGTTCGCCACCGTCCGCGAAGCCGCCAGGCGCGTGCTGGGCCAGCGGCACTACGACGTCCAGATGATGGGCGGCGCCGCGCTCCACATGGGTTATGTGGCCGAGATGAAGACCGGTGAGGGCAAGACGCTCGTCGGCACCCTGCCCGCGTATCTGAACGCGCTGTCGGGCGAGGGCGTCCACATCATCACGGTCAACGACTACCTGGCCGAGCGCGACTCCGAGATGATGGGCCGCGTCCACAAGTTCCTGGGCCTGAGCGTCGGCTGCATCCTGGCCAACATGACGCCGGCCCAGCGCCGCGAGCAGTACGCGTGCGACATCACCTACGGCACGAACAACGAGTTCGGCTTCGACTACCTGCGCGACAACATGGCCTGGTCCAAGGACGAGCTCGTCCAGCGCGGCCACAACTTCGCCATCGTCGACGAGGTCGACTCGATCCTCATCGACGAGGCCCGTACGCCGCTGATCATCTCCGGCCCGGCCGACCAGGCCACCAAGTGGTACGGCGACTTCGCCAAGCTGGTCAAGCGGCTCAAGCGCGGTGAGCCCGGCCAGCCGCTCAAGGGCATCGAGGAGACCGGCGACTACGAGGTCGACGAGAAGAAGCGCACGGTCGCCATCCACGAGTCCGGTGTGGCCAAGGTCGAGGACTGGCTGGGCATCGACAATCTGTACGAGTCGGTGAACACGCCGCTCGTGGGTTACCTGAACAACGCCATCAAGGCCAAGGAGCTCTTCAAGCGCGACAAGGACTACGTCATCATCGACGACGAAGTCATGATCGTGGACGAGCACACCGGCCGTATCCTCGCCGGCCGCCGGTACAACGAGGGCATGCACCAGGCCATCGAGGCGAAGGAATCGGTGCCGATCAAGGACGAGAACCAGACGCTCGCCACGATCACGCTGCAGAACTTCTTCCGCCTCTACAAGCGCCACGACCACAACGGCAAGGAAATCCCCGGCCTGTCCGGCATGACCGGTACGGCGATGACCGAGGCCGCCGAGTTCCACCAGATCTACAAGCTCGGCGTGGTGCCCATCCCCACCAACCGGCCGATGGTCCGCAAGGACCAGTCCGACCTGATCTACCGCACCGAGGTCGCCAAGTTCGAGGCGGTCGTCGACGACATCGAGGAGAAGCACCGCAAGGGGCAGCCGATCCTCGTCGGCACGACGTCGGTGGAGAAGTCCGAGTACCTCTCCCAGCAGCTCAGCAAGCGCGGCATCCAGCACGAGGTGCTGAACGCCAAGCACCACGAGCGTGAGGCGTCCATCGTCGCCCAGGCCGGCCGCAAGGGCAGCGTCACCGTGGCGACCAACATGGCCGGCCGTGGTACGGACATCAAGCTCGGCGGCAACCCCGAGGACCTCGCCGAGGCGGAGCTGCGCCAGCGCGGCCTCGACCCCGAGGAGCACATCGAGGAGTGGGCGCAGGCCCTGCCCGAGGCGCTCGCGCGGGCCGAGGAGGCGGTCAAGGCCGAGAAGGAAGAGGTCGAGAAGAGCGGCGGCCTGTACGTCCTCGGCACCGAGCGGCACGAGTCGCGGCGCATCGACAACCAGCTGCGCGGTCGTTCCGGCCGTCAGGGCGACCCCGGCGAGTCCCGCTTCTACCTCTCGCTCGGCGACGACCTGATGCGCCTGTTCAAGGCCCAGATGGTCGAGCGCGTGATGTCCATGGCCAACGTGCCGGACGACGTGCCGATCGAGAACAAGATGGTCACCCGCGCCATCGCCTCCGCCCAGTCGCAGGTCGAGACGCAGAACTTCGAGACCCGTAAGAACGTCCTGAAGTACGACGAGGTCCTCAACCGCCAGCGTGAGGTCATCTACGGCGAGCGGCGCCGCGTCCTGGAGGGCGAGGACCTCCAGGAGCAGATCCACCACTTCATGGACGACACCATCGAGGCCTATGTCCAGGCGGAGACCGCCGAGGGCTTCCCCGAGGACTGGGACCTGGACCGGCTGTGGGGCGCCTTCAAGCAGCTCTACCCGGTGAGCGTGACCATCGAGGAGCTGGAGGAGGAGGCCGGCGACCGCGCGGGTCTGACGGCCGAGTTCATCTCCGAGTCCATCAAGGACGACATCCGCGCCCAGTACGAGGCGCGCGAGGGGCAGCTGGGCTCCGAGATCATGCGTGAGCTGGAGCGGCGGGTCGTGCTGTCGGTCCTGGACCGCAAGTGGCGCGAGCACCTCTACGAGATGGACTACCTCCAGGAGGGCATCGGCCTGCGCGCGATGGCGCAGAAGGACCCGCTGGTCGAGTACCAGCGCGAGGGCTTCGACATGTTCCAGGCCATGATGGAGGGCATCAAGGAGGAGTCCGTCGGCTATCTGTTCAACCTGGAGGTCCAGGTCGAGCAGCAGGTCGAGGAGGTCCCGGTCGAGGAGGCCGAGCCGGTCGCCGACCTGGAGAAGAAGGACGCGGTGCCCGCCCAGGCGGGGCCCCGTCCGGAGATCCGCGCGAAGGGGCTCGACGCCCCGCAGCGGCGGAACCTGCACTTCTCGGCGCCGACGGTGGACGGCGAGGGCGGCACCATCGAGGGCGACTTCGCCACCGGTGACGAGCCGGTGCGCTCCGAGGCCGACGGCCTCACCCGTGCGGAGCGCCGCAAGCAGGCACGGGGCGGGCGTCGCCGCAAGAAGTGAGCCGAGCCGCTCCGTGGACGGGGCGGCTGTGGGACGGACCGAGGGCCGGGCACCTGGCGGGTGCCCGGCCCTCGGGCGTGTCCGGACGGCTCAACGGGCGGCCGCGCGGTGCGGGCGGGGGCCGCCCAGCTCCACGGCGGTGCAGCGCCAGCGCAGATCGCGTCCCCGCTCCAGCCGGAACGCCATGGCGCGCAGCCTGTCCCCGGCGCCGATCCGGGCGAACGCCTCGATGGCGCCCTCGCGGGGTTCGAAGTAGCCGATGTCACGGACGACGGGGCGGGCGCCGCGGGTGCGCAGCGGTCCCCGCTCGGCGAGCCGGATCAGCTCGTCGTAGGCCGGGCCGGCGGTGTGCCGCAGCATCGCGTGCACGGGGCGCCGGCCGCTGAGTACGGCGAGGAGCAGTTCGGCGAAGCGGTCGGTCGGGCGGAGCTGCGGGACGGCGGGCCGCCGTGCCGGGACCCGCTCACCGGTCCGCGGCACGACGACGGGCCGGCCCGGTCCGGCCCCCGCCGCGTCCTGGACGCCCCGTCCCGGCACCGCGCCCCGCCGCGCCCGGGCGGCACGGGCGGGCGGCCGGTTGTCGGCCGGGCGCGTGGCACGGCCTCCCCCGGCGGCGGGCCGACGCCCGCCGGGGGAGGGCGCGGATGCCCTGCGGATGGTGGGGGTGCGGGGCGGGGTGGTGCCGGCGGCCGGCACGGTGGCGGAGGGCGCGCTGTCGGGGGAGGGCGCGGATGCCCTGCGGATGGTGGGGGTGCGGGGCGGGGTGGTGCCGGCGGCCGGCACGGTGGCGGAGGGCGCGCTGTCGGGGGAGGGCGGGGAGCCGGCGTGGGCCGCCCGGCTCGCTGTGAGCGGCCGGTCTCCGGCAAGGGAGGGGGCGGGCGGACGGCCGTCGGCGGGCCGGGTGGAAGGGCCCTCCTCGGCAGCCGGTCGGGGCCCGCCGGGGGCGGGCGTGCGGGGGTGGTGTCTGGTCATGACCTTGCGCATGGGGGACCCCGTTCGGTGGGCCCGGGGCGGCTGGGGGAGCCGGTGGTACCGGGCAGTAACTTCGTGTTGGGGATCTTGTACGGGGCGATGGCCGGTGGGAGCAAGGCGGAGGAACGTGGGCCGGGGCGGCCGGAGGATTCACTTATCAGGGTGACGGGCGGGGACCCGGCCCCGTGTTCGTGCGGGCGTACCGGGTGACTTTCCGGATCGGAGTGGACGGGTCCGGGGGTGTGGGCAGGGACTCGATGGGGGACGCCGGGTCGTATCCTGAGGGCTCTGCGGAGCCCCTCCGATTCATACGAAAGCGGCTGATCATGCGCGTCTACGTCCCCCTGACCCTCCCCGGGCTCGCCGAGGCGTACAAGACGGGTCAGCTGGGGGACGGGCCGTTCCTGGCCTACGCCGTCACGCCCGCGCTACGCGAGTGGTACCTCTCCGACGACATCGAGGAGCTGGAGTACGCCGCGCTGAGCCGCGCCGCGCTGGCCTCCCTGCGGCTGCTGGCCGCGGACCCCGACGCCCCGCGGCGCCGGGTCGTCGTCGCCGTGGACGTGTCCGACGGCGCCGCCCAGTCCGACCCGGACCGGGGCCTGGACCCGGCCGCGCTGGGCGAGGTGCGGGTCGCCGGGGCCGTACGGCTGGCCAGGGCGGCCGCGGTGCACGTGGACGCGCAGGACGCGGAGGCGGACGTGGCGGCCGCGGCGGACGCGCTGCCCGCGGCGGACGCCGGTGACGACGACGCGCAGTTCGTGGTGGACGGGGCGGAGGACCACGAGCTGCTGTGGTACGCGACGCAGGAGATCCCCAACCTGGTGGACTGAGCTCTGGCCTGCGGTTCTGCCGATTGTCGGCGGAGGCGGGTACGTTTTTCGGCATGGGGATGCACACCGACGCACACATCGTCTGGGACTGGAACGGCACGCTGTTCCACGACGTGGACGCCGTCATCGGCGCGACGAACGCGGCCTTCGCCGAGCTGGGCCTGGAGCCGCTCACGCTGGAGCGGTACCGGGAGCTGTACTGCGTACCGGTGCCGAAGTTCTACGAGCGGCTGATGGGGCGGCTGCCGAGCGAGGCCGAGTGGGAGCTGATGGACAGCACCTTCCACCGGTACTACACCGAGCACCGGGTGAGCTGCGGGCTCGCCGAGGGTGTGGTGGAGCTGCTGGCGGAGTGGGCGGCGGCCGGCCGCAGTCAGTCGATCCTCAGCATGTACGGACATCAGGACCTGGTGCCGCTGGTGCGGGGCTTCGGGATCGAGCCGCACTTCGTCCGGGTCGACGGGCGGACCGGGCCGTCGGGCGGCAGCAAGGCGGAGCACATGGTGCGTCACCTGGCCGCGCTGACGGGGGTGGAGCCGGCGCGGACGGTGGTGATCGGGGACGCGGCGGACGACGCGGTGGCCGCCGCGCATGCGGGGGCCCGGGCGGTGTTGTACACCGGGGGGTCGCATGGGCGGGCGAGTCTGGAGGCGGTGGGGGTGCCGGTGGTGGATTCGTTGCGGGAGGCGGTTGTCGTGGCGGAGCGGTTGGTGGCTGCGGCCTGACGTGCGTCGGCCCCGGTTCAGTGTCCCTGCGTGGGGACTGGCCGGGGAGTGGTGCGCTGCCCGGCGTGTACGGGGTGCCTCCCCCACTCTCGGCAGCGCTCGAGCGGGAGGTACCCCCACCGCCCACCCGTGCCGCCCTGGGGGCACCTCCCAGGCCCTTGAGGCACTGGGGGAGGCACGACTGCCCGCAGGCTGGGTGCGGCTGCCCGCAGGTGGGTGCGGCTGCCCGCAGCTCAGTGCGACTGTGCAGAGTGGCAAAGTTTGGGGCTTGGTTTTGTACACATACGGCTCATGACGGGGTACCTGGAGAGGGCGATAGCCTTAGTGGCGTGATCAGCGCGATATCTCGCGGGGGCCTGCGCGTCCCCGCTGTGCGCCCGGTGAGCACGGACGACATCCGTGACCGGGTGGCAGTCGCTGGTCTTCGCGGGCGGCACGGGACGCGGCGCACCCCGGAGGGGCGGACGCCACGGAGAGCAGAGTCACACCCGTCGGACGCACCGAATTCGGCCGAGAAGCCCCCGCTCATCTCATCCCGCGGCATAGCGTCGGTACGGACCGGACACCCCGCGTCGTATCACCGCACCACGAGGTGGGAAACCGTACTTCCTTCTACGTCACGCAACGGCGCGCGACAGGAGCCAGAGGACCATGCAGACCAAGCTGGACGAAGCCAAGGCCGAGCTGCTCGATCGGGCCGCCCGGGTAGCTGAGAACAGCCCGGCCGGGGGGAAACTGCCGACTGGGACGACGGACAAGGGCATGCCCGACCGGGACACCGTGCTCGAGTTCCTCCAGCGCTACTACCTGCACACCGCCCCGGAGGACCTGACCGACCGCGACCCGGTCGACATCTTCGGAGCCGCCGTCTCGCACCTCCGGCTCGCCGAGAGCCGGCCGCAGGGCACCGCCAACGTACGGGTGCACACCCCGACCGTCGAGGAGAACGGCTGGACGTGCAGCCACTCCGTCGTCGAGGTAGTCACCGACGACATGCCCTTCCTGGTCGACTCCGTCACCAATGAGCTGACCCGCCAGGGCCGCGGCATCCACGTCGTCATCCACCCCCAGATCGTGGTCCGCCGGGACGTCACCGGACAGCTGATCGAGGTGCTCACCGCCCCGGCCGGCGGCGACCTCCCGACGGACAAGCGCGACCTCCCGCACGACGCGCACGTCGAGTCCTGGATCCACGTGGAGATCGACCGCGAGACCGACCGCGAGGACCTCAAGCAGATCACCGCCGATCTGCTGCGCGTCCTGTCCGACGTCCGCGAGGCCGTCGAGGACTGGGGCAAGATGCGCCGGGCCGCCACCGCGCTGGCCGAGGCGCTGCCCGAGGAGTCCATCCCCTCCGACGTGCCCGAGCAGCAGGTCGAGGAGGCCCGCGAGCTGCTGCGCTGGCTCGCCGACGACCACTTCACCTTCCTCGGCTACCGCGAGTACGAGCTGCGCGACGACGACTCGCTTGCCGCCGTCCCCGGCACCGGCCTCGGCATCCTGCGCTCCGACCCGCACCACTCCAGCGGCGAGGACCACCCGGTCAGCCCGTCCTTCGAGCGGCTGCCCGCCGACGCCCGCGCCAAGGCGCGCGAGCACAACCTGCTGGTGCTGACCAAGGCGAACAGCCGGGCGACCGTGCACCGGCCCTCGTACCTGGACTACATCGGCGTCAAGAAGTTCGACGCGGACGGCAACGTCGTCGGTGAGCGGCGCTTCCTCGGACTGTTCTCGTCCGCCGCCTACACCGAGTCCGTGCGCCGGGTGCCGGTGATCCGGCGCAAGGTCGAGGAGGTGCTGGAGCGGGCCGGTTTCTCCCCGCACAGCCACGACGGACGCGATCTGCTCCAGATCCTGGAGACCTACCCGCGCGACGAGCTGTTCCAGACCCCGGCGGACGAACTCCAGTCCATCGTGACCTCGGTGCTCTACCTCCAGGAGCGCCGCCGGCTGCGGCTGTACCTGCGCCAGGACGAGTACGGGCGCTACTACTCCGCCCTCGTCTACCTGCCGCGGGACCGCTACACCACCGGGGTGCGGCTGCGGATCATCGACATCCTCAAGGAGGAGCTCGGCGGCACCAGCGTCGACTTCACCGCCTGGAACACCGAGTCGGTCCTCTCCCGGCTGCACTTCGTGGTCCGCGTCCCGCAGGGCACCGAACTGCCGGAGCTGTCCGACGCCGACAAGGAGCGCATCGAGGCGCGGCTCGTCGCGGCCGCCCGCTCCTGGGCCGACGGCTTCAGCGAGGCGCTGACCGCCGAGTTCGGCGAGGAGCGCGCCGCGGAGCTGCTGCGCCGCTACGCGGGCGCCTTCCCCGAGGGCTACAAGGCCGACCACTCCCCGCGCAGCGCGGTCGCCGACCTGGCCAGGGTCGAGCTGCTCGACGAACAGCGGGACTTCGAACTCAGCCTGTACGAGCCGGTCGGCGCCGCCCCCGAGGAGCGCCGCTTCAAGATCTACCGCAAGGGTGAGGCCGTCTCTCTCTCCGCGGTGCTGCCGGTGCTCCAGCGCCTGGGCGTCGAGGTCGTCGACGAGCGGCCGTACGAGCTGCGCTGCTCGGACCGGAGCGTGGCCTGGATCTACGACTTCGGTCTGCGCATGCCCAAGGCGCCCGGCGGCGGCCTGGACTACCTCGGCGACGACGCACGCGAGCGCATCCAGGACACCTTCGCGGCGACCTGGACCGGCCAGGCGGAGAACGACGGCTTCAACGCCCTCGTGCTCAGCGCCGGGCTGACCTGGCGGCAGGCCATGGTGCTGCGGGCGTACGCGAAGTACCTGCGCCAGGCGGGTTCCACCTTCAGCCAGGACTACATGGAGGACACCCTCCGCCACAACGTCCACACCACCCGGCTGCTCGTCTCCCTGTTCGAGGCGCGGATGTCGCCCGACCGGCAGCGCGCCGGGTACGAACTGGTGGACGCCCTGTTGGAAGAGGTCGACGCCGCCCTGGACCAGGTGGCCTCGCTGGACGAGGACCGCATCCTGCGCTCCTTCCTCACCGTCATCAAGGCGACGCTGCGCACCAACTTCTTCCAGGAGGCGAGCGGCGGAGTGCCGCACGACTACGTCTCCATGAAGTTCGACCCGCAGGCCATCCCGGACCTCCCGGCACCCCGCCCGGAGTTCGAGATCTGGGTGTACTCGCCGCGCGTCGAGGGCGTGCACCTGCGCTTCGGCAAGGTCGCGCGCGGCGGCCTGCGCTGGTCGGACCGCCGTGAGGACTTCCGTACGGAGATCCTCGGCCTGGTCAAGGCGCAGATGGTGAAGAACACCGTCATCGTGCCGGTCGGTGCCAAGGGCGGCTTCGTCGCCAAGCGGCTGCCCGACCCGGGCGTCGACCGGGACGCCTGGATGGCGGAGGGCATCGCCAGCTACCGGACGTTCATCTCGGCGCTGCTCGACATCACGGACAACATGGTGGGCGGCGAGGTCGTGCCCCCGGCGGACGTCGTCCGGCACGACGAGGACGACACCTACCTCGTCGTCGCCGCCGACAAGGGCACCGCCAAGTTCTCGGACATCGCCAACGAGGTCGCCGAGGTCTACAACTTCTGGCTCGGTGACGCCTTCGCCTCTGGCGGCAGCGCGGGCTACGACCACAAGGGCATGGGCATCACCGCCCGCGGTGCCTGGGAGTCCGTCAAGCGGCACTTCCGGGAGCTGGGCGTGGACACCCAGACCGAGGACTTCACGGTCGTCGGCATCGGCGACATGTCCGGTGACGTGTTCGGCAACGGCATGCTGCTCAGCGAGCACATCCGGCTGGTCGCCGCCTTCGACCACCGGCACATCTTCATCGACCCCAACCCCGACGCGGCCGTCTCCTACGCCGAGCGCCGCCGTCTGTTCGAGCTGCCGCGCAGCTCCTGGGAGGACTACAACCCCGAGCTGATCTCGGCCGGCGGCGGGGTCTTCCCGCGCACCGCCAAGTCCGTGCCGGTCAACGCCCAGATCCGCGAGGCCCTCGGCCTGGAGTCCGGCGTCACCAAGATGACCCCGCCGGACCTGATGAAGGCGATCCTCACGGCACCGGTCGACCTGCTGTGGAACGGCGGCATCGGCACGTACGTCAAGGCGTCCACGGAGTCCAACGCCGACGTCGGCGACAAGGGCAACGACCCCATCCGGGTGAACGGCAAGGACCTGCGGGTCGAGGTCGTCGGCGAGGGCGGCAACCTGGGCATGACCCAGCTCGGCCGGATCGAGTTCGCGCTGCACGGCGGGCGGCTCAACACCGACGCCATCGACAACAGCGCGGGTGTCGACACCTCCGACCACGAGGTGAACATCAAGATCCTGCTGAACGGTCTGGTCAAGGACGGCGACATGACCGTCAAGCAGCGCAACAAGCTGCTCGCCGCGATGACCGACGAGGTCGGCCGGCTGGTGCTGCGCAACAACTACGCGCAGAACACCGCCATCGCCAACGCGCTGGCGCAGTCGAAGGACATGGTCCACGCTCAGCAGCGGTTCCTGAAGCACCTGGTGAACGAGGGCCAGCTGGACCGGGCCCTGGAGTTCCTGCCCAGCGACCGCCAGATCCGCGAGCGGCTCTCCTCCGGGCAGGGCCTGACCGGACCGGAGACGGCCGTCCTGCTGGCGTACACGAAGATCACGGTCACCGAGGAACTGCTGCAGACCTCGCTGCCCGAGGACCCGTACCTGAAGGTGCTGCTGCACGCGTACTTCCCGACGGCGCTGCGCGAGCAGTTCCCCGACCGGATCGACAACCACCCGCTGCGCCGTGAGATCACCACGACGGTGCTGGTCAACGACACGGTCAACACGGGCGGTACGACGTATCTGCACCGGATGCGCGAGGAGACCGGGGCATCGCTGGAGGAGATCGTCCGGGCGCAGACGGCGGCCCGTGCGATCTTCCGCTCCTCGGTGGTGTGGGACGCGGTCGAGGCCCTCGACAACAAGGTCGACGCGGACGTCCAGACCCGGATCCGGCTGCACTCGCGCCGGCTGGTCGAGCGCGGCACGCGCTGGCTGCTCAACAACCGGCCGCAGCCGCTGGAGCTCGCCGAGACGGTGGAGTTCTTCTCCGAGCGCGTCGAGCAGGTCTGGGCCGAGCTGCCGAAGCTGCTGCGCGGCGCGGACCTGGACTGGTACCAGAAGATCTACGACGAGCTGAGCGGCGCCGGTGTCCCCGACGAGCTCGCCACCCGGGTCGCCGGCTTCTCCTCGGCCTTCCCGACGCTCGACATCGTGTCGGTGGCCGACCGGATGGGCAAGGAGCCGCTGGACGTCGCCGAGGTCTACTACGACCTCGGTGACCGGCTGCGCATCACCCAGCTGATGGACCGCATCATCGAGCTGCCGCGCGCCGACCGCTGGCAGTCCATGGCCCGCGCGGCGATCCGCGAGGACCTCTACGCGGCGCACGCGGCGGTGACCGCGGACGTGCTGGCGGTGGGCGACGGCTCGGCGACGCCGGAGCAGCGCTTCGAGGTGTGGGAGCGGAAGAACGCGGCCCTGCTGAGCCGGGCCCGCACCACCCTGGAGGAGATCCACAGCTCCGACGCGTTCGACCTCGCCAACCTGTCGGTGGCGATGCGGACGATGCGGACGCTGCTGCGGTCGCACTCGTAACCCCGCGAGGGTGTGGGCGAGGGGCGTTTCGGACCGTGGGGTCCGGGGCGCCCCTCGCGCCGTGTGGTGCCTTAGGTGGGATGGGTGATGAATATGTGGGGTGCGGGGTGATGAACGGTTATTGCTGATATGTGAATGTCCGATTCATATCGTCCGTAGGGTCGGGGCGGGGCAGTACGCGCCGCGTACCGGCCCCTCCGGCGGCCATCGGCCGGGTTATAGCCCGGGCCGCCGCGGGGCTCGTGCTGGTCCTGCTGGTCCTGCTTGTCGTACGGCTGCCCTGGGCCGGTGACCTGGGCATCCACGCGGCGACCGTGGAGCGGCTGCGGCACAGTCTGCTCGACCCCGGCAATCCGCTGGTCGACGCGGACACCCCGAGCCCGTACTACTCGCCGTGGATGCTGGTGCTCGGCGCGGTCGCCCGGCTGACGGGGCTGGGCACGTTCGCGGTGCTGCGGCTGGCCGCCGCGGCCGGGCTGGTGCTGCTGGTGACGGGCGTCTGGCGGTACATACGGACGCTGAGCGCGCATCCGGCGGCGCCCGCGCTCGCCCTGCTGAGCCTGCTGCTGGTGTGGGGGACGACGCCGTTCGCGTGGAGCGGCTTCCTGGGGCTCAACTCGCTGGCGCTGACGATGGCGTATCCCAGCACGTTCACCCTCGGGCTCGCCTTCCACTTCTGGGCCTGGCTGACCGGGGCGCTGCGCGGGGGCGGCGCGGGCGGGTGGGGGGCGTGGACCGGCCTGGGGGTGCTGTGGGGGGTGATCCTGCTCTGCCATCAGTTCTCGGGGATCGTGGCCTCGCTGGGCGCGGTCGCCACGGTGGTCGCGGCCCGGGCGGGGCGGGCGGTGTGGCCGCGGCTGGGGGTCGCGGCGGCGGCCGGAGCGGTGGTGCTGTGGGCGTGGCCGTACTACGACTTCTTCGCCCTGCTCGGCGCGGGGGACGGGCTGGAGTCGGTGCACCGGGGGCTGTACACGCGGCTGCTCCCGCGGTACGGGCTGGTGCTGCTCGGGGTGGCCGCGCTGATACCGCGGTGGCTGCGCGACCGCAGGGATCCGCTGGTGGTGTTCTTCGCACTGGGAGTGGTGGTCGTCTCGGCGGGGTGGGTGACCGGGCACTACTCGTGGGGGCGGGCGTTGCCCGCGGTGGTGGTGCCGGCGCAGGTGGGGGTGGCGTTGGCGGCCGTAGGCGCGCGGGAGGGACGGGCGCGGGGTGTGTGGGCGCTGCTGCTCGGCGGGGCGCTGGCGGTCGGGGGGTGGGCGCAGGCGGGGACGCTCGGGTACGTGGTGCCGCGCGATGTCCTGCCGGAGGCGGTGGCCGAGCGGTACCGGGAGCCGTGGACGGGATACCACTGGATCACGCCGTGGGTGCGGTACGGGGACGTGGTCATGGCCGAGGGGCGGTCGGCGCGGCAGGTTCCGGCGTACGGGGCGTACACGGTCGCGCCCGGTTACCCCGACTTCTTCCTTCCGGACGGGGAGCGGCGGGCGGCGGCCACGGAGGCGTACTTCGCGGCGGGGACCCCGGAGTCCGTACGGAGGCACGTGGAGCGGGGGTTCGGGGTGCGGTGGGTGGTGGACCGGCGGGGGGTGCTGGCGGGGACGGGGCTGCGGGCGGTGGCCCGGGGGCCGGAGGGGGAGGTGCTGTACGCGGTGCCATGAGCTGGGGGCGGTGGGCGGGTGGTGCGGGTTCTCGAACGCCGGACGGGCTGGGTTTCAGCGCAGGGCGCCGGCGATGAGGTGGGCGGCCTGGCGGGCCTTGGGGTGGGCCAGGCGGGTGGCGAGGGGGCGGAGGGTCGCGGTGAGGCCGACCGGGGTCCAGCGGATCTGGAGGCGGCCCGGGCCGTGGCCCTCCGGTTCGACCGTGACCCGGTGCGGGGCCGCGCCGGAGCGGTAGGGGACGCGGGCGGTCCGGGCCGGGAAGTCGAGGGGAGCCAGCAGCACGCCCCGGTTGCTCTGGCCGCCGCAGGTGAGCCGGACCACGGGGTGACGCACCCCCGCGAAGCCGCTCAGCGGCAGGCGTGCCGTCGCCGGGTCGAGCCGGACCCGGCCCTCGAAGACGCCGGGCCGTACCGGTGAGAGCCGGAAGGGCACGGTGAGCCGGCGCCGGCCGGGGGAGATGACGAGGCTCGCGCGCTGGGGGCCGACCGGGAGGCGCAGGGAGGGGTCGTAGGTGCGCACGGTCAGGTCGACCGAAACGCCGGGGCCCGGGGTGAGCTCCGTGATCTCATGGCGGAACTGGGCGCCGAAGAAGGGGCGGGTGGCCGGCTCCAGGTCGGTGAGGTCCAGCTCGCGGCGGGCCCCGGCGGACCCGGGGACGCGGTCGCCCCAGTAGGTACGGCCGTCCGCGTCGGTGGTCAGCCGCCTCGGCGCGACGGAGTGGGCCAGGCCCCGGGCGGCGAGCCGGGCGTCGGTGAAGCGGCGGTCGCGGACCAGCTGGAGCACCACCCGTTCGGGGCGGGGGAGCCGGGCGTAGGCGCCGGGGGACAGGGTCCCCAGGTACGGGTTGACCACGTCCGCGAAGGACGCGAGCCACTCCTCGTCCCGGTAGGGCAGGTCGCCCGCGTACATCCGGAAGTCGTGCTTGAGGAACTTGTGGTCCTTGTCCTCGCGCAGCGCCCCGTGCCCGCTCTCCACCAGGAACGCGTCGATCAGCCGCTGTACGTGGATCCGGTCGCGGACGTTGCTGAGCAGATGCCGCTGGTTGGAGATGGACGCCGCCTCGGAGCCCGCGTACGGGGCGACGTACCAGAGGTACACGGGCTCGGGGATGATCGTGAACCGTTTCGCCAGGCAGTACGCCTGCGCCGAGAACAGCTGGTCCTCGTAGTGGATGCCCTCCGGGAAGCGCAGGTCGTACCGGTCGAGGAAGGCGCGGGCGTACATCTTGCTGGTCGACAGGTGTTCGAAGAACAGGCGCGGGTCGTCCTCGATGCCGTCCAGCGTGCGGTGCTCCTGCACGAGGTGCGGCATCCAGGTGGAGCGGCGGCCGGTGTCCACCCGGATCCGCCGCACCGCGCCCATCGCGAAGTCGATGTCGCGTGCGCGGTGCGCGGCGAGCAGGGAGGCGACCGCGTCCGGCGGGAGTTCGTCGTCGGAGTCGAGGAACATCAGGAACGGGGCCCGCGCGGTCTCCAGGGCGCGGTTGCGGGGTACGCTGCATCCGCCGCTGTTCTCGGGCAGCCGCAGGCAGCGGATGCGCGGGTCGGCGGCCGCCAGTTCCCGGGCCACCCGGGGCGTGTCGTCCGTGGAGTGGTCGTCGCTGACGATGATCTCGAGGTTGCGGTGGGTCTGGCGGCGTACGGACTCCACCGCGCGGGGAAGCCGCTCGGCGTCGTTGTGCACGATCACCGTGACGGTGACGTCGGGGATCCGCGGGTCGGTCGTCACGCGGTCGCCTCCTCGGGGGTGGGCGCCGGGGTGCGTTCCCCGATCGGCAGGACCGGCGGCAGCGACGCCTCGTCCTGGCCGAGGAAGACCCGGCGCACGACGCGTTCGGCGGCGCGGCCGTCGTCGTACTCGCAGAACCGGCGGCGGAAGGCCGCCCGCGCCTTCGCCGCGCTCTCGTCGTGCCAGGCGTCGGTGGCGAGGATCTCGGTCAGCTCCTCCTGGGTGCGGGCGACCGGGCCGGGTGCCTCGGCCATGAGGTCGAAGTAGACCCCGCGCGTGGTGCGGTACGTCTCCCAGTCGTCGGCGTGGATGACGATCGGGCGGTCCAGGTTGGCGTAGTCGAACATGATCGACGAGTAGTCCGTGACGAGGGCGTCGGCGGCCAGGCACAGCTCCTCGACCGGGTCGTAGGCGGAGACGTCCACGATGCGGCCGGAGCGGCGCAGCCCGGTGAGCGGGGAGGCGCCGCCGTCGTAGAAGTAGTGGGCGCGCACCAGCAGCACGGTGTGCTCGCCGAGGCGGTCGGCGAGGGCGGCGAGGTCCAGGCGCGGGGTCCAGCCGGCCTCGTAGTCCCGGTGCGTCGGCGCGTAGAGGACGGCCCGGCGGCCGGGGGCGATGCCGAGGCGGTCGCGGACCGCGCGGATGTCGGCGGCGCCGGCCGTGTAGAAGACGTCGTTGCGCGGATAGCCGTGGTCGAGCGAGACGAACTGAGCCGGGTACGCCCTCTCCCACATGCGGGTGGTGTGGCTGTTGCTGGAGATGCTGTAGTCCCACTTGTCGACGCGCTCGAGCAGCGCGTCGAAGTCCAGTCCCTGCGCGGCGGCGGGGAACGGCATCTGGTCCAGGCCCATGCGCTTGAGCGGGGTGCCGTGGTGGGTCTGGAGATGGACGGCGTCGGGGCGTTTGACGACCGCGTTCGGGAAGTTCACGTTGTTGACGAGGTACTTCGCGGTGGCCAGCACCTCCCAGTAGCGGCGGGTGCCGGGGACCACATGGTCGGTGCCGGGCGGGAGCAGGGCCGCGTTGCGCTCGGTCACCACCCAGACGGGATGGATGTCCGGGGCGAGTTCGGACGCCTTCGCGGCGATCGCTGCCGGATTGCAGGCGACCCCCCGGTTCCAGTAGGCGGAGAACACCGCGAGACGGGGGTCGACGGGGCGGCGCAGGGCCCTGCGGTACTGGGTGTCGCGGACCCGGGCGCCGACCTCGCGCTTCCCCGCGCGCACCGCGGAGCGCACCGCGCGGCGGGCCCGGTTGGCGGTCTGGAAGGCCCGGTACTTGGTGTAGGCGTCCTCCTCGAGCAGCGCGCGGCGCATGCCGTCCAGGCCGGCGGGGCGGCGGTGGCCCTCGGGGCGGCGGCGCAGGGCGGCGAGCGAGGCCCGGTGGAAGAACTCCTCGGCCACGTCGTCGGGCAGGCCGCCGCGGGCGAAGGTGCGCAGGCAGTCCCGGACCATGATCTCGTACAGCACGGTGTAGACGGCGGGGCGTTCCCGGGCGAGGTCGAGGAGGCGCTCGTAGCGGTCGACGAGCGCGAAGTGCTGCTCGGGGGTGGTCGCCGGGAGGCTCGCGGGGCGCAGCCTGCGGTCCTCGTGGGCGATGTGCGGCAGGCAGGCGACACGGCCGGCGAGCAGCAGGGCGGCGAGGGCGGCCTCCGGCTCGCTGTCGGTGGTGAGCCGCTCCTCGTGGGCCCGCCAGAAGCCGGCGCGCAGCACGCGGGTGCCGAGCAGCGGGGTCAGCCGCAGCAGGTAGGCGCCGTCGTCGAGGGCGAGGTCGGTGCGGCCCGCGCGGGTGAGCAGGGGTCCGTCCGCCGAGGGCAGCCCGGAGCTGCGCCAGGTGCTGCGGAGGTGGTCGACGAGCAGGACGTCGACGGTGTCGGGGAGTTCGGCGGTCCGCTCCGCGACCGTGCGGGAACTGCCGGGCGGCAGGCCGTCCTTCGCGGGGACGAAGTGCAGCCAGCGCCCGGTGGCCCGCGCGGCCCCGGCCGCCCGGGCCGCCGCGTCGGACGTGCCGGCGGGCAGCGGCACCACCTGGACCTGGGCGGAGTGCCGCTCCGCCGTCTCCCGGGCCCAGTCGCCGACGGCGGCGACGACGACCTCGACGTCCGGGAGGGGGCGGGCGGCGAGCGAGCCGAGGAGGCCGGTCAGATGATCCTGCGTGTTCGGCCCGTGGACGATGACGCTGAGCTCGGGCATCGAGGGGCTCCTTCGGCTACGCGTCGCTCCGGACAGTCCTCTTCGGTCATATTGACACCAATGCGACGAAGTGGACGCCAAGGCGCGCGGGGCGGCGCAGGTGAGCCGCGCGGGCCGTACGGTCCTACGGCCGCCCCCCGGGCCTCACGACGCGGCGGCGGCCGCCTGCGGCTCGGTCGTCGCCTCGCTCCTGGGCTCGGTCTTCGCCTCGGTCTTCGCCTCGGTCTTCGCCTCGGCCTTCGCTTCTGGCTTCGGCTTGGGCTTCGGTTTGGCCTTGGCGGTCTTGTCCCCGGTGAACGCCTCGTACTCCTTGAGCACCTCCTCGGTCGGCCCGTCCATGCGCAGCTCGCCCCGCTCCAGCCACAGCACGCGTTCGCAGGTGTCGCGGATGGACTTGTTGTTGTGGCTGACCAGGAACACCGTTCCGGCGTGCTTGCGCAGCTCGCGGATGCGGGCCTCGGAGCGCTTCTGGAAGGAGCGGTCGCCGGTGGCCAGCGCCTCGTCGACGAGGAGGACGTCGTGGTCCTTGGCGGCGGCGATGGAGAAGCGCAGCCGGGCCGCCATGCCGGAGGAGTAGGTGCGCATCGGCAGGGTGATGAAGTCGCCCTTCTCGTTGATGCCGGAGAAGTCGACGATCTCCTGGTACCGGGCCTTGATCTCGTCGCGGGACATGCCCATCGCGAGCCCGCCGAGGTGGACGTTGCGCTCCCCGGTCAGGTCGCTCATCAGCGCGGCGTTGACGCCGAGCAGGGAGGGCTGGCCGTCGGTGTAGATGCGGCCGTTCTCCACCGGGAGCAGTCCGGCGACGGCCTTGAGCAGGGTCGACTTGCCGGAGCCGTTGGTGCCGATCAGGCCGATGGCCTCGCCGCGGTAAGCGACGAAGGACACGTTGCGCACCGCGTGCACCCGGCGCACGCCGGAGGCCTTCTCGGTCTGCTTGCGGCGCAGGATGCGGTTGAGGGCCGCGGTGGCGGAGCCGCGTCCGGCGCCGGTGCCGTTGACCCGGTAGACGATGTCGACGCCGTCGGCGATGACGGTGGGGACCCTCTGGTCGGTGGTGTCAGCCACGGCCGTACCTCTCCTCGGACTTCCAGAAGTAGACGAAGCCGACCACGCCGGTCAGCAGGGCCCAGCCCAGCGCGAACGCCCACACGTGCGGCGGCAGGTACGACGAGCCGTACTCGTCGATCAGCGCGAACCGCACCAGATCCATGTACACCGCCGCCGGATTCCACTGCAGGACGTCGGCCAGCCAGGACGGAACGTCCTTGTAGTGCAGCATCGCCGGAATGAGGAACATCACACCCGAGGCGTACATCCACGTACGCAGCACGAACGGCATCAGCTGGGCCAGGTCCGGCGTCTTGCTGCCCATCCGCGCGAAGATCAGCGCAAGCCCGGTGTTGAACACGAACTGCAGCACCAGCGCCGGCACGACCAGCAGCCACGACAGATCCGGGAAGCTGCCGAACGCCAGCATGATCACCACCAGCACGATCATCGACGCCAGCAACTGCTGGAGCTGCTGCAACGCGAACGAGATCGGCAGCGAGGCCCGCGGGAAGTGCAGCGCCCGCACCAGCCCCAGGTTGCCCGAGATCGCCCGCACACCCGCCAGCACCGAGCTCTGGGTGAACGTGAACACGAACACGCCCGTCACCAGGAACGGCACGTAGACATCCTTCGGGATGCCCCGGTTGGCGCCCAGCAGCAGACCGAAGATGAAGAAGTACACCGCCGCGTTCAGCAGCGGGGTCGCCACCTGCCACAGCTGGCCCAGCTTGGCCTGGCTGTACTGCGCGGTGAGCTTCGCCCGGGAGAAGGCGAGGATGAAATGCCGCCGGCCCCAGAGCTGACGGACGTACTCGATGAGGGACGGCCGGGCGCCGCTGACCGTGAGGCCGTGCCGGGCGGCGAGGGCCGCGAGGTCGTCCTCGGCGGGTGCCGGGCCGGCCGGTGCGGGGGGCGGTGTGTGGAGGACCTGACTCACATCCGCTGCTTTCGCTAGAGGGAGGGGGAGGGCAACGGGTATTCGACGTCGGGACGGGACCGTATCGTCGTGACGGAGCGTAGGCCGAATACACGTCGGAACGCAACCGTTTCGTCGCTACGGTGGCGGCCTATGCTGGGCGGCATGACGACGAACGCAGACGAGCCCCAGCCGCGTCCGCGCCGCCGGGCCCCGGCCGGGGCGGCCGTACTGCGCCAGGACGTGACGGAGGCGATCCGGGCGGCCGTCTTCGAGGAGCTCGCCGCGGTCGGCTACGCGCGGATGTCGATCGAGGGGATCGCGCGCCGCGCGGGCGTCGGCAAGACCGCGGTGTACCGCCGCTGGCGTTCCAAGCTCCACCTGGTCCTGGACCTGGTGTCCGCGATCGCCGTCCAGGGCCTGCCCGCCCCCGACACCGGCTCCCTGGAGAGCGACCTGCGCCTCTTGTACGAGGTCAGCTCCCGCGCCCTGCGCCACCCCGTCGCCTCGCAGATCCTGCCCGACCTCCAGGCCGAGGCGGCCCGCAACCCCGACATCGCCGAGGCCCTCCAGAAGGCGGTGCGCGAGGGCCAGGACGGCGTGGCCAAGGGCATCGTCACCGCGGCGCAGGCCCGCGGCGAACTGCGCCCCGGACTCGACCACGACCTGGCGCTGGACCTCATCTCCGGCCCGCTGTACTGGCGCTCGGTGGTCATCCGCAGCCCCAGGCTCCCGAAGGGCTACCTGGCCTCGCTGACCGGGGCGACCGCCGCGGCCCTGAAGGCGCTCTGACGCGGGGCGCGGTCAGCGGGACGCGAGCGCGTCGTCCCCGGCGGGGCCGCCTCGGCCGACGGCGACCGCCCAGGCGACGGCCGAGGACGCCGTCACCTGCACCGTGCCCGGCTCATGGGCGCCGGCCACGGCGAGTTCGTTGTACGTGAGGGTGGGCTCGTCCGTACCGCACGCGAAGCGGAAGCCCGCGTCCATCGCAGGCAGCGCGACGTCGACGGTGCCCTTGCCCCGGCAGTTCACGGCGACGACGAGGGCCTTGCCCGCGGGGCCGGCCCGGTAGGAGAAGCCGCCGTCGCCACGGGCCGGGCCCCGCCGTCCGGCCAGGACCGCACCGTCCCGGGAGCCGAGCTCGGAGGCCGTGACCGCGACAGCCGACCGATCGGGGGCGGGCCGACCGGTGGCCGGCCGCTCGGTCGGGGCGGGACGCGCCGCACTGCCGCCGGTGTCGTCGTTGCCCGAGGCGCAGCCCGCCGCCGCCAGCAGTGCGAGAGCCCGGACCGCCGTCCCGCGCCGCACGCCCATCCGGCCTCCCCCAGCCCGCGTGATCACTGCTCCGGACACTATGGGCCAGGGCACGAACACGGCCACCGCCCGCATGATCCTCTGAGGATCATTTGAGCAGGAGCCGCGCCGCCGGCCCGGCCAGGCGCCGCAGCCCGCTCCGCAGGGCCGGGACGATGCCGCGCACGCCGGTGGCCACGCGCAGGGCCAGGGAGCCCGAGTGGGTGGCGTACGGGTGGACGAGGACCAGGCCGTGCCGGGGGCTCGGCAGCGCGTGGCGGCGGAGCAGGCCGGGGCCGGACAGGGCGCGGGCCGTGACGGCGCGGGCCGAGCCGTCCCGGAAGCGCAGGCGCAGCCGCAGGTCCCAGGCGCCGGTGCCGAGCGCCGCCAGCCGCTCCGGACGCACCGGGGTCTCCGCGACCCAGGTTCCCTCCATGGACGCACGCAACGGCACCGTACGGCGCAGGGCCGGCGCCGCGCCGTCCCGGTGCCGCCACTCCACCTCCGCCTCGACCGGGCCCGCCTGCGCCGTCCTGCCGTACAGGTCGTGCAGACGCAGCCGCAGGCGGCGCGCGCGGGGGCGCAGTTCCGCGTCCACGGCGAGCGGGAGCCGGGCGGTGGGGCGGGTCAGCAGGCCCTCCAGGGTGAGGCCGGGCAGGTCGTCCGACCAGCACGGGGTGCCCTCCCGCGCGCGGGCGTACGGCGGGGTCAGCCGGGCCGGCCGGGCCGCCAGCTCCCGCAGCCGGGGCAGGTCGCGCGGCGCGGGGGAGGCCAGGACGACCCGGGCGATCAGCGGTCCCGGCGCCACCGGGTCGCGGGAGCGGTCGGCGGCGTCGAACTCCGCGAGGAAGGCCCGGGTGTGCGCCCACCACGCGCGCCGGTACTCCACGTCCCGCAGCGGCAGCTCGCGCGCGTACATGCGCAGGTCGTGGTCGAGGAACTTGGCCCGTGCCCGGCGTGCCAGCCGCTTCTCCCCGGCGTCCAGCAGGATCGCGTACGCGGTGCGGCACGCGTGCGTGCGGGCGCGCCAGTTGCCGACGCCCGCGCGGTCCAGCGAGATCGACAGCCGCCGCGCGGAGCGCCGGACGTGCCAGAGGTATACCCGGTCCGGGACCAGGGCCACGCGCGGGGCGGCGGCCCACACCCGCGCGGTGAACACGATGTCCTCGTAGGGGAAGCGGCCCTCGGGGAAGCGGATGCCGTGCTCGCGCAGGAAGGCGGTGGCGTAGAGCTTGTTGACGCAGAGGGTGTCGTGGACCAGACGCGGGCGGTGCGCGGGGTGGGCGAGGACGGCGGGCGCGGCGTACAGGTCCGGCTCCCACGGCACCTCGCGGCCCGACGGCAGCTCACGGCGTACGCACAGACCGCCTGTGACCTGTGCGCCGGCCCCGGCCGCGGCCGTGAGCAGGGCGTCCACCGCGCCGGGCGGCAGGACGTCGTCGCTGTCCAGGAACATCACGTACGGCGCGGTCACCGCGTCAAGCCCGGTGTTGCGGGGTGTGCCGCAGCCGCCGCTGTTGACCGCGAGCCGGATCACCCGCACCCGGGGGTCCTCGGCGGCCAGCCGGTCCAGCAGGCCGGCGCTGCCGTCCGTCGAGCAGTCGTCGACGGCGACGACCTCGCCTACGGCGGGTCCTTGCGCGAGCGCCGAGCGGACGGCGTCGGTCACATGGGCGGCGTCGTCGTGGCCGATGACCACGACGGCGACGACGGCGACGTCGGGGGCGGGCCGGGGGTGAAAGGGGTGCATGGCGTCCTCGGGCACGTGGTGAGGTATTCATACCCTTTGCCCCGCTCGGGGAGCCCCGTACACGCCGTACCCGCCGTGCCCCCCGTACGACCGCCGTGCGCCCGCGATGCCGCCGTCACGCGCCGTCGGCCGCCGCCGTGTCCAGTGCCGTGGTCAGCCGGTGCAGCTGGGTGCTCAGCGCCTTGATCTCGTCGATCTCGAAGCCGGTCGCGGCGAGGATCCGGCGGGGCACCTCCACGGCCCGCGCCCGCAGCGCCTCGCCCTCCTCGGTGGGCCGGACCTCCACCGACCGCTCGTCGCGCGCACTGCGCTCCCGGCGCACCAGGCCGGCCGTCTCCAGGCGCTTGAGCAGCGGGGACAGGGTGCCGGAGTCCAGTCGCAGATGCTCGCCGAGCTGCTTCACCGGCAGGGTGCCGTGCTCCCACAGCACCAGCATCACCAGGTACTGCGGATAGGTGAGCCCGAGGTCCTTGAGGACCACCCGGTAGACGCCGTTGAAGGCGCGGGAGGCGGCGTGCAGGCTGAAGCAGATCTGCCGGTCGAGGCGGAGCCATTCCTCCGGGGCGCCCGGCAGGGGCGTCGCCGAGGGCGGGCTCGGGGAGACGGTCATGCCTCCAGGGTAGCTCGCGGGCCATTTGGTTGTGCGCAATTTAATTGTGTGCTCTACTTGTGGTCGTGAGAGGGCCGGACCCCCGCGGGGGACGGCCCGGTATCCGACGAGGGAAGGTCTCCCATGGACGCGCTCTACACCGCTGTCGCCACCGCCACCCACGGCCGCGAGGGTCGCGCCGTCACCTCCGACGGCAAGCTGGACCTCGGGCTGAGCGCCCCCGCGGAGCTGGGCGGCGACGGCCGGGGCACCAACCCCGAGCAGTTGTTCGCCGCCGGGTACGCGGCCTGCTTCGGCAGCGCCCTCGGCGTGGTCGGCCGCGCCGCCAAGGTCGACCTCAGTGAGGCCGCGGTGACCGCCGAGGTCGACCTCGGCAAGCAGGGCGAGGGCTTCGCGCTCGCCGTGACGCTGCGGGTGGAGCTGCCCGACGGCCTGGACGAGGCGACCGGCCGCAAGCTGGTCGAGCAGGCCCACCAGGTCTGCCCCTACTCGAACGCCACCCGCGGCAACATCCCGGTCGGCCTCGTCATCGAGTAACCGCGCCGCTCACCCCCCGACGCGCGCCAGCACCTCCCCCGTCCGCCGGCTCCACGTCACCACCACCGCCTCCTCGGGCACCCGCTGCCAGCGTGTCAGCAGCAGCCAGCGCGCGTGGTACCGGCGGACGATCGCGGCCCGCTCCGCGCGGGTCGAACCGGGATCCAGGTACGCGTGCACATCGGCCACCCGCCGCAACCGCTCCCGCTCGTCCAGCGCGGCGTCCGGCCAGGCCGGCGCGGCGAGGTTGGGCCCGTACCCGGCGATGGCGTGGACGGCGTGGTAGCCGTCGGTGATCACCACCTCGCCCGGATCGATGTGCCGCGCGGCCCAGTCGTACGCCGGCCAGTCCGGCGGCTGTTCGAAGCCGACCGGGTCGGCCGCGGGCGGCACCACCGCCCCGGCGTGCACGGTCAGGAAGCCCGCGCAGGCCCCCGCCGCCGTCGCCCCGCCCAGCACCCTGCGCCACACCGGCCACGGCCGGGGTGCCGCCAGCTCCACCGCGAGCGCGAACTGCAACGGCACCAGCGTGAGCCCGAGCACCCTGCCGTAGGTGTAGTGGCCGCTCACCCAGCCGTACGCCACCACCAGGCAGTCCAGGACGAACATCAGCACCAGCGGGTCACGCCACGAGGTCCGCCACGCCCGCAGCCACAGCGCCGGCAGCCCGAGCAGCGCCAGCCCGAACTGACCGGGCAGGTCCCGGTACAGCCGCCGGTGCATCGCGTCCACCGTGCCGTCCCCCGCCAGGGCGAACACATCGAAGTACGGCCAGCACGCGCCCACCAGCAGCGCCACCGCCACGGTCAGCGCCCACCGCCCGGCGACCGCCGCCGACCACCGGCGCTGCCACCCCGCGACCAGCGCCAGCGCGCCCAGCGCGGCCGCCACCGCCGTGATCGGATGCACGAGCAGCAGCACCCCGTACAGCGCGCCCAGCGCCGCGTACCCGGACAGCGGACGCAGCCCGCCCGGCCCCACGTACCGCACGGCCTCCGCGTCCCGGGCCCGGGCGCCCGTCAGGGCCCAGGCCCAGAAGGCCAGTCCGATCGCGAACGTCGACGGGTAGGCGAGGTTGCCGGTCATCGACATCAGGTTCAGATAGCCGCTCCACCACGCCCGCTCCACCCCCCACACCAGCGTCATCGCGGTGAGCGCCAGCACCGGCGCCCAGGGGCGCGGGGTGAGGGTCCGCACGAAGCGGCCGATCCCGGTGAGCAGCACCAGCAGGTTCAGCGGCCCGGTGAGCTTGAGCACCTCCCAGCCGCCCAGCCCGGTCAGCCGGGCGGCCACGGCCTGCACCCAGGCGAACGGCGAGTAGTAGGGGCTGCCCGCCCCCGGCAGGTCCGCCATCGGATGCCGGGGGTGCAGCAGATCGTCCTTGAGCCGCTCGACGACCGCCGCGTGCTGCCCGGCGTCGCAGCACAGCGGCACCCTCCAGTACGCCAGTGACATCACGAGCCAGAACAGAAAGCCGAAGAGCTGGTACGGAGTGGGGCGCCAGGCCCCGCCGCCGCGCAGCGCCGTGGCACCGCCCACGGTCCGCCGTACGAGGACTCCGGCGCTCATCGGATGACGAGGAATGAGGGCATTTCAGACATCTGGCGTATGTTCCCGGCGGGGTCGACCGCATGACCCCGCATCACCCCATCGAGTGACGGCAGGTCAGCGGGCGAGTTCCACCGGAGCGCCCTGCGTCGGCACCACCGCCCGCCGTACCACCGGCTCCAGCAGCAGCGGCACGCCCAGCACCGGCAGCAGCCAGGCCAGCGTGATCAAACGGCCGCCCCAGATGTTGATGTCCGGATGCCCGGCCTGGTTGAGGATCCCGGTGGCCGCCGCCGCGACCAGGAACGCCCCGAACGCCGGCCGCCGCCGCGCGCCCGCCGCACCGGCCGCCAGCGCCGCCACGAACAGCGGCTCCCACAGCTGCCGCCGCAGCCACTCCATCCAGAAGTTCCCCTGGAGCTGGAAGAACTCCGCCCACGGACGCTCCCGGTCCGGGCGGGCGAAATGATCGGTGAGCAGATCCTGCACGCTCTCCGACACCGACGGATAGTGCAGCAGCCGGGCCAGCAGCACCGTGCCCAGCACTCCCGCGCACCCCGCCGCCGCCAGGGCCGCCACCCCCTGCCCCACGGCCCGCCCCCGCCACCGGCGCCGTACCGCGACCGCCGCGCCCGCGACCGCAAGGCCCAGCCCGAGAAACAGTGCCTGCGAGTGCTTCACCGTGAACAGCGCGAGCAGCGCGGCGCACACCAGCGCCACGCCCGCCCGCGTCCTGCGCCCCTCCAGCACCAGCGCGCACCCCCACAGCGCGGCCAGGGTGAGCGCCAGCAGCAGCCCCTCGGTCATCGGGCGCATCGCGGTCGTCCCGCACGGCAGCACCAGGAACAGCGCCTGCCCGGTGAGCGCGAGCGGCACCGGCACCGACAGGGTCCGCAGCACCAGGAACGCCAGCACCCCGCCCGCGCAGGTGATCACCACACCGGCCGCCCACAGGCCCCAGGTCGCCCCCAGCAGGCCGACGAACGGCACCAGGAACACCGGATAGCCGGGACGCACCTCGAAGATCCGCATGAACCGCTCCGGCATGAACGGCACCGTGTGCCCCTCGGCCCGCCCGGCCGCGAGATGCGCCTCGACCGCCCGCCACTCCTGCTCCCGGCACTCCCGCAGCACCTCGGGCGCCGGATCCGGGGCGTGGAAGCGCACCACGTTCACGTTCTGCGCGCGGTGCGCCATCGCGGCCCGCCCCGCGCAGTAGTGGTCGATGGTGACCGCCGCCGCCTCGTGGGTGTCCGCGCCGCCCAGTCTCAGGGCGTACGACAGGTAGTTCTTGCTGTCGGGGGTGTCCCGGCCGGTGACGTTCGCGAGTTGCAGCAGCGCGAAGACCGCGGCCAGCAGCAGGACCCAGGTGCGCGGCCTCACGACGGGGTCAGCAGGTCACGGCTCCCGGCCTGGGCGGGCACCCGGTCGCCGCCCGGGGCCGGCTCCGGCAGCGGCTCGCCCAGCATCAGCGCCCGCACCACCCGCTCGGCGGCCCGGCCGTCGTCGAACTCGCCGTACCGCTGCCGGAAGGCGGACCGCAGCCGCGCCGCCTCCTCGTCCTGCCAGGTACCGGACTCCAGCAGCCACACCAGCTCACGGTAGGAGCGCGCCACATGCCCCGGCGCCTCCGCCGTGATGTCCACATACGCGCCCCGGCTCGCCCGGAAGGCGTCCCAGTCGTCGGCGTGGATCACGATCGGCCGGTCCAGCAGCGCGTAGTCGAACATCAGGGCCGAGTAGTCGGTGACCAGGACGTCCGCGGCGAGCAGCACGTCCTGCACCTCCGGCTCGTCCGTCGCGTCGATCAGCACGCCCCGCCGGTGCAGCTCCGTGAGGCCGAGGCCGCGTGCGGGACCGTCGGCGAGCGAGGGGTGCAGCCGGACCACGAGGGTGCGGCCCTCGCCCAGGTCGGCGGCGAACCGGGCCAGGTCGATCCGCTCCACCAGCCCGTCCCTGCGGTAGTCCCGGCGGGTCGGCGCGTACAGCACCACCGTGTTGCCCTCGGGGACGCCGAGCCGCGCGCGGACGGCGCGGCCGCTGTCCGGGCCCGCGCCGACCAGGACGTCGTTGCGGGGGCTGCCGCTGCGCAGGGAGGTGAAGTGGCAGGGGAAGGCCCGCTCCCACACCAGCTCGGAGTGCCGGTTGGCGACCAGGCTGTAGTCCCAGCGGTCGGCCCGGCGCAGCATCTGCGGCACGTCGAAGCCGTGCCGGGCGCCGGGCCTGTCCAGCAGATCGGCGCCCATGAACTTCAGCGGAGTGCCCCGGTGGGTGTGGATGTGCACGCTCCCCGGGCGTTTGGGCAGCGCACCCGACCAGTTGACGTTGTTGACCAGGTACGTGGCCCGCTCGGTCGCCCTGCGGTAGCCGGGCGAGCCGAGCAGGACGTACTCGGTGTCCGGCGGCAGCCCCGCCGCCTTCTCCTCGTCGGCCAGCACCCACACGCCCCTGATGTGCGGGGCGAGTTCACGCGCCGCGCGGTAGATCGCCGCCGGGTCGCCGAGCACACCCCGGTGCGAGAAGGCCGAGTACACGGCGAGCCGCGGATCCAGCGGGCGGCGCGGTACGGACCGGGCCCGCACCGCCCGGGCCGCCGCTCCCGCGCGCACCTGCCGGGCCCGCCGCTCCAGCTCCCGGCCGGCCCGCCCGGCCTGCCGCCGCAGCACGTACCCGGCGTAGCCGCCCTCCAGCACCCGCAGTTCGGCGGGGACCCGGACGCCCTCCGGGCGGTGCAGGCGGAACATCTCGGCCGTACGGCGGAAGAACTCGCCCCGGTCGGACGGGGGGAGCCGGTCCGGTTTGGAGAGGATGTCGAGACAGTGCTCGCCCATCTTGGTGTGCAGGAACGGCCGCCAGTGCGCCAGCGCCGGCCGGGCGTCGACGAAGCGGAACACGCGCGCGTACTGTTCGTGGACGTCGAAGTGCTTGCGGCTGGTGGTGGACAGGATGTTGCCCTGGCGGCGCTGACGGTAGTACAGGCAGATCCGGTCCAGGGTGGCGATCCGCCCGGCGCTGAGCAGCACCGGGAACGTCCAGGGCGTGTCCTCGTAGTAGCCGGGCGGGAAGGCGAAGCCCTCCCGGTCGACGAAGTCGCGGCGGTAGACCTTGTTCCACACCACCATCAGCAGGTCGAGGATCTCGGGCCGCTCGGCGGCCGTGAAGGTTCCCCCGGACGCGTCCGCCAGCATATGGGCCAGCGCGTTGCGCCGGGTGCCGCCCCACCAGTGGGTGCGGGCGTAGTCGAAGATCAGCACGTCCGGGTCGCCGGTCTCGTCCAGACGGTCGGCCAGGGCGCGCAGCGCGCCCGAGGTGAGGGTGTCGTCGCTGTCCAGGAAGAACAGGTAGTCGCCCGTCGCGTGCGGCATCCCGGCGTTGCGGGCCCGGCCGAGGCCCACGTTCTCCGGCAGGTGCAGCACCTGGACCCGCTCGTCCCGGGCCGCGTACCCGTCGAGGATCTCTCCGCAGCCGTCGGGCGACCGGTCGTCGACGGCGATCACCTCGATGTCGCGGTACGACTGTCCGAGCACCGAGTCGAGGCAGGCGTGCAGATAGCCCTGCACCTTGTGGACGGGGACGATGATGCTGAAGCGGGGCACTGCTTCGTCAGCTCCTCACCAGAGTGGCGGCGGCCGCGGGGGCGGGGACACGCTCCGCGAGCGGGATCACGGGCGGCAGGGCCTCCGGCGGCTCGCCGAGCAGCACCCGGCGCACCACCCGTTCGGCGGCCCGGCCGTCGTCGAAGGGGCAGAACCGCTCACGGAACCGGGCCCGCAGCGCCGTCGACTCCGCGCCGGCGTACGAGCCGTCGCGGAACACCCGGGCCAGCTCGTCGGGGGTGCGGACCACCGGCCCCGGCGGAGCCTCCATCAGGTCGAAGCAGACGCCGCGGATCTCCCGGTAGACGTCCCAGTCGTCGGCGTACACGACGATCGGGCGGTCCAGGTTGGCGTAGTCGAACATGATCGACGAGTAGTCGGTGATCAGCGCGTCGGCGGCCAGGCACACGTCCTCCGAGGAGCGGTGCGCGGACACGTCGATGACCTTGCCGGTCCGGCCGGCGGTGCCGCGCCCGCCCCGGTCGTAGAAGTAGTGGGCGCGCAGCAGCACCACGACGTCGTCGCCCGCCGCCGCGCAGAACGCCTCCAGGTCGAGGCCGGTCACGAAGCCGGTGTGGTGGTCGCGGTGGGTGGGCGCGTACAGCACGGCCCGCGCGCCCTCCGGGATGCCCAGCTCCGCGCGGATCCGGGCCACGTCGTCGGCACCGGCCGTCACATACACGTCGTTGCGCGGATAGCCGTACTCCAGGTGCTCGTAGGAGCCGGGGAAGGCGCGCTCCCACACGCGCGTGGAGTGTGGGTTGGAGGACAGGTTGAAGTCCCAGCGGTCCACCCGGCCGAGCAGCTTGCCGAAGCTGCCGGTGGCGGCGGCCACCACCGGGTACGTCGACTGGTCGACGCCCATGGTCTTCAGCGGGGTGCCGTGCTGCGTCTGGAGATGGACGCTGCCGGGGCGCTTGACGACGCCCTCCGCGAAGTTGGCGTTGTTGATCAGGTACGTCGCGCGGGCGAGGAGGTCCCAGGCGCGGTGGCTGCCGAGGACCGCGTACTCCACCCCGTCCGGCACGGTGTGCGCCTGGTCGGCCTCCACCAGGAACACCGAGCGGATGTGCGGGGCGAGTTCGCGGGCCTTCGCGTGGATCGCGGCCGGGTTGCAGGCGTAGCCGCGGCCCCAGTACGCGCAGTACACGGCCAGGTGGGGATCCAGCGGGCGGCGCAGCTGCATCCGGTACCGCAGCCGGGTGCGCAGGCCCCGCGGGCGCGGCAGCACGGCCGCCGCCCGGCCCGCCGCGCGGCGGGTGCCGCGCAGCGCGGCGAACGCCGCGTAGGAACCGGCCGCCAGCAGCCGGTGCTGCACGCCCAGGCTGCCGCCCGGGGGCCGGAACCCGGCGGGGCGGTGACGGCGGTACAGATCGCTCGCCCGGCGGAAGAAGGCGCGGCGGCCCGACGGGAGCCGCCGGGAGTGGGCGGCCGTCTTCAGCACGGCCGCGAACAGCTGCTCGAACAGCGGTCCCGACCGGGCGGCGGGGATCTCCAGGTCGGCGGCCCGGCCGAGCACCAGCGCGACCTGGTCGAGCAGCTCCGCGTGGTGCGCGCCGGGCAGGTTCAGCCGGCTGCCCTGACGGCGCACCAGATGCCGTACGACCACCGCGCGGAGCACCGCCACGCGCTCGGCGCCCAGCATCGCGAGGCCGCCCCAGCCGATGTCCGTGAAGTGTCCCCCGGGGAAGGCCAGGCACTGCTCGGCGACGAAGGCACGGCGCCACAGCGCGCTCCACGCGGGCAGGCCCACGCCGGTCAGACGCGGGGCACGCCCGGGCGCGAAGGCGCCGTCCGGGGCGCCCGCCAGCAGGGGTGCCGCCGGGTTGCCGGGCTCGCCCTCCCACCAGGGCACCCGCTCGTGCTCGAAGTGCAGCACGTCCACCCGCCCGGTCCGTTCCAGCCGCGCGTCCAGGGCGGCCAGCGCACCCGGGACCAGGACGTCGTCGCCGTCGAGGAACAGCAGATACGTCCCGGTCGCCGCCCGCATCCCCGCGTTGCGCGCCCCCGCGAGCCCCTGCGAGGGCGGGGCGTGCACGGGCGCCACCCGGGAATCCCGCTCGGCGTGCCGGGCGGCCACGTCGGCCGCCGGGGAACCGGGCGCGTCACAGACCGGGATCAGCTCGAAGTCGCCGAAGGACTGGGCGAGGACCGAGTCCAGCGCCTGGCCCAGCCGGCCTGCGACCCCGTGGGACGGGACGATGATGCTGAAGCGGGGCATGCTGCTCTTTCCGTAGGGATGTCGTGGCGCCGGCCGCACCGGCGTGCGGGACGCCGACCGGGCCGCCCCGCCGGCCGCCGGGCGGGCGGCCGCGGCGGCGCGGGCCGCGACGAGCCGGGGGGCATGGGAACTCCCCAGGGGCCAACGACGGTCAGCCGCCGTCGGTGACGGTCACCAGCCCGGCGGTCTGCCGCGGGGGTGGCGCCACGGGCGACGGCACGGCGGGCACGGCGGCCGCCGAGGGCGCCGGGCGGCGCTCCTCCACGGGGACGACCGGTGGGACGGCCGTCTCGCCGAGCAGGACCCGGCGGACGACGCGCTCGGCGGCCCGGCCGTCGTCGTGCGGGCAGAAGCGGTCGCGGAACGCCGCGCGCAGCCGGGTGGAGCGGGCGCCGCACCAGTGGCCGGAGGCGAAGATGTCGACCAGTTCGTCCTCGTCGCAGGCGACCGCGCCCGGCGGGAACGTCCCCGGGTCGAAGTAGAGGCCCCGGGCCGCCTCGTACGCCTCCCGGCCCTGCGTGTGCAGGACGATCGGCCGGTCCAGGCCCGCGTAGTCGAACATCAGCGGGGAGAAGTCGGTGACCAGGGCGTCCGAGGCCAGGCAGAGCGCCGCGGGGTCCGGGTGCCCGGTGACGTCCAGGACCCGCCCGGAACCGGAACCGGCCGGGGCGTCGTGCGGGCGGCGGTCCGGTCCCAGGGCCAGCACCGCGAACCGCGGGCCGAGCCGGCGTGCCACCCGCTCCGGGTCGAGCAGCCGGGGCTGGGTGCGCAGGTAGTCGCGGTGGGCCGGCGCGTACAGGATCGCCACCGCCCCCTTCGGCACGCCCAGCGCCTCCCGCAGCGCGGCCACGTCCGCACCGGTCGCCCGGTGGAAGCGGTCGGTGCGCGGCCTGCCGTACTCCAGGGTGGTGTAGCGGCCGGGGTACACCCGCTCCCAGGTCAGGGTGGAGTGACGGTCGGCGGAGACCACGTAGTCCCACTGGTCGACGTCCTTCAGCAGCCGCGCGAAATCGGTCTCCCGGGCCGCCGCGGGCCGCTCCTGGAGGTCCAGGCCCTCGTGCCCGAGCGGGGTGCCGCGCTGGGCCCGGACCAGGATCTGGCCCCGGCGCTTGAGCAGACCGGGCTCGCTCGCCGTGTCGGTCACCAGATAGGCGGACCGGGCGAGCGCGGTCCAGTGGGCCGCCGTACCGGGGACGATGCGGCGGGTGCCCGGAGCGAGGGCGTGATGGTGCTCGGGGGCGGCCACCCAGGCGGTGCGCAGATGCGGGGCGAGGTCGCGCACCGCCGACTCCAGGGCGCCCGGGTCGCCGCCCTGGCCCGCGTGGGCGGTGAACAGGGCCTGGTCGGCGCGGAGCGGGAGCAGCCGCTGGAAGCGGTAGTGCCCGCGCAGGGCGGCGCGGCGCAGGGCCCGCAGCAGCCGCCCGCCGAGCCGGGCCGTCCCGCGGCACAGGGCCGCCGTGAGCCTGATCGCCCGGTAGGTGCGGTGCAGCCCGAAGCGGACCAGCGTGTGGTGGACGCGGGCGCGCGCGGGGACGGGCGCTCCCGGTGTCCGGTGGCGCCGGTAGTGGGCGCGGGCCCGGCGAAGGAACGCGGCACGCGAACCGCGCGGCAGCCGCTCCCGCCGCGTGTACACCGTCACCAGGTGGTCGACCATGCGCCGGAACAGCACCGCCCGCCAGCGTTCGAGGTGGGGCCGCTCGTCGAGGAACGCGAACACCCGGTCGTACTGGTCGAAGACGTCGAAGTGCCGCTCACTGGTGGTGCGCAGGATGCAGCCGGAGCGCCGCTGCCGGTAGTGCACGCACACCCGGTCCAGCGTGGCGATCGACTCGGCCGTCATCAGGGCCGGGTACGTCCACGGGGTGTCCTCGTAGTAGCCGGGCGGGAAGGCCAGGCCCGCGCGCCGGACGAACTCCCGGCGGTAGGCCTTGTTCCAGGCCACCATCAGCAGGTTCAGCAGCCCCGGACGGTCGTCGAGCGTGAACGGCGCCGGGCCGCGTTCGGTGAGCTCGGCGGCGGCCCGGTTGCGCACGGCCTCGCCCGACCAGTACGTGCGCGCGTAGTCGTAGACCAGCACGTCCGGGTCGCCGGTCTCCTTCAGCCGGTCGGCGAGGGCGAGGAGCGCGCCCGGGGTGAGGGTGTCGTCGCCGTCCAGGAACACCAGGTAGTCGCCGGTGGCCCGGTCGATGCCGGCGTTGCGGGCCCGCCCGAGCCCGAGGTTCTCCGGCAGGTGCACCACCCGTACGCGCGGGTCACGGGCCGCGAACTCGTCGATCACCGCACCGCAGGCGTCCGGCGAGCAGTCGTCGACGGCGATCAGTTCGAGATCGGGATACGACTGGGACAGCACCGATTCCAGGCACGCGTGCAGATACGCCTGAACCTGGTACGCGGGGACAATGACACTGAACCTGGGCAAGGGGCATCCAACGGTCGGTGCGGGCGTTCTGCCCGGCAACGGCCGCTGGGCCGACTCGGTTACGCCCCGTGCGGCATCCGGGGGACGACCGTCACACGAAGGGGCGGGCCCGACCGGCCCGCCCCTTCAACTCGGAGATGTCTTCTGCTACTTGACCGCGCCGGCCATCACGCCGGAGACGAACTGCCGCTGGAAGGCGAAGAACACCACCAGCGGGACCACCATCGAGATGAACGCGCCCGGCGCCAGCACGTCGATGTTGCTGCCGAACTGCCGTACCTGCGTCTGCAGGGCGACCGTGATGGGCTGGCTCCCCGAGTCGGTGAAGATCAGCGCGACCAGCATGTCGTTCCACACCCACAGGAACTGGAAGATGCCGAGCGCCGCGATGGCCGGACCGGCGAGCGGCATCACGACCCGTACGAACAGCCGCAGTTCGCCCGCTCCGTCCAGCCGGGCCGCCTCCAGCAGCTCACGGGGGATCTCCGCGAAGAAGTTCCGCAGCAGGAACACCGCGAACGGCAGACCGAAACCGACGTGGAAGGCGACCACGCCCGTCACGGAGCCGAAGATGCCCAGCGTGCCGAAGAGTTCGGCGATCGGGATCAGCGCCACCTGCACCGGCACCACCAGCAGCCCCACGACCGCCAGGAACCACCAGTCGCGGCCCGGGAAGTCCATCCAGGCGAAGGCGTACCCGGCGAGCGAGCCGATCACCACCACCAGCACCGTCGCCGGGACGGTGATGTACGCCGTGTTCAGCAGCGATCCGGTGATGTCGTCGTTCTTCAGCAGGGTCTCGTAGGCGTCGAAGGTGAGCTGCGAGGGCTCGGTGAACACCGTCCACCAGCCGTCGGAGGCCATGTCCTCGGGCGTGCGCAGGCTGGCCAGCAGCAGTCCGAACGTCGGCACCAGCCAGAACAGGCCCACGACGATCAGGAACACCCGGACCAGACCGCCGCTCACCCACTGACCGAGCCGGGAGCCCAGCGACTGCCGGGCCCCGGCGGCGGGCAGGGGCGGCGCACCCGCCCCGGTGGTGAGACTCCCGGCGTCCGCGCTCATCGCCGCACCTCCCGCCGCAGCCGTCGTACGTTGAACCACATGACGGGGATCACCAGCAGCAGCAGGAACACCGCGATCGCGCTGGCGATGCCCGGCTGGTCCTCGGAGAAGCCCTTGCGGTAGAGCTCCAGCGCCAGCACGTTGGCGTCGTCCTGGGAGGAGCCCGGCGCGATGATGAACACCAGGTCGAACACCTTCAGCACGTTGATCATCAGCGTGACGGTGACCACCGCGAGGACCGGCGCCAGCAGCGGCACCGTGACCCGCCGGAACACCTGCCACTCGTTCGCGCCGTCCACCCGCGCGGCCTCCAGCAGCTCACGCGGCATGCCCGCGAGCCCGGCCGCGATCAGCACCATCGCGAAGCCCGCCCACATCCAGATGTACGAGCCGATGATGGCCGGCGTGACCAGCGACGGGCCGAGCCAGTCCAGGCCGTTGTACGGCGCCGCGAAGTTGCTCGCCGGGAGCCTGAGATGCGCGCCGTCGGCCTTCGACGACAGGGAGAACGTGCCGTCGTCGCCCGCCGTGGCCTTCTCCACGACCTTGCCGTCCTTCACCGCCTCGATCCGCATCCCCGCATAGCCCAGCTCCGAGGCGTCGACCCGGTTGAGCGTGCCGACCCCCTTGCCCCGGGTGAAGTCCTGCCAGGCCGTCCCGGAGATCCGGTCGTCCTCCGGCTTCGGCGCCGCCGCCCGCGCGGTGTCGTCCGGCATCTGGTCCGGGGCCACACCGACCATCGGCAGCGTCACCGTGTCGCCCGTGCGCACCGGCGACTTGGTGATGAACGCGCCCCCGCCGGCCGGCTCCAGCGGCGACTCACGGCCCGGGTGCGCCTTCGGGAACGCCGAGGACTGGGCGAAGGTGTCGTGCACCCCCACCCACACCGCGTTCGCCACGCCCTTGTCCGGGTCCTGGTCGTACACGAGACGGAAGATGATCCCGGCCGCCAGCATGGAGATCGCCATCGGCATGAAGACGACCAGTTTGAACGCCGTGCCCCAGCGCACCCGTTCGGTCAGCACCGCGAAGACCAGGCCCAGCGCGGTGGCGACGGTCGGCGCGAACACCACCCAGATGACGTTGTTCTTCAGCGCGGCACGGATGCCGTCGTCGGTGAACAGCGCCTGGTAGTTGTCGAGTCCGGCGAATCCGTCGCCGGACTGGTCGTAGAAACTGCGGACGACGGAGTACCCGATCGGGTAGACCACGAGCGCACCGAGCAGCACGAGCGCGGGCAGCAGGAACAGCGCCGCGACCGTTCTGCGCGTGCCGGTGACGCTTCTGCGCGACTTGGGAGCGGCGGGGCCCGGCTTCAGGGCCCCCGCCGCCGTGTCCGACGCCATCGCCGGTTCAGTTCCCGTACGCCGCGGCCGCTTCGGCCTCCAGCTGCGCCTGGGTGCCCGCGATGTCCGAGGGGTCCTTCAGGAAGTCCTGAAGCACCTTCCACTCGCCCTTGCCGGGCGTGCCGCCGAAGGCCTGCGGGGCCTGGTCGGACATGTCGAAGCGGAAGTCGTCCCCGGCGTCGACCAGCGCCTTGGCCATCCGCTGCTGGACCTCGTTGGGATACGCGTCGTTCGGCACGTTCTTGTTGGGCGAGAGGTAGCCGCCCAGACCGGCGTGGATGCGCGCCGCGTCCGGGGAGGCGAGGAAGGTCGCCAGCGCCTGGGAGGCCTCGGAGTCCTCCAGGATCACCGCGGCGTCGCCGCCGGACACCACGGGCGGGGTGTCACCGACCGCCGGGAACGGGAACACCTTGGCGTCCGTGCCCACCTCCGCCTCGGTCTCCCCGATGTTGACCTGTACGAAGTCGCCCTCGTAGACCATGGCGGCCTTGGGCTGGTCGCCGCCGGTGAAGGCCTGCGTCACGGACGCCGGGAAGTCGGTCTGCAGGGCACCGGAGGCGCCGCCCGCGACATAGTCCTTCTTGCCCCAGATCTCCGCGAGCGTGGTCAGGGTCTCCTTGACGGAGGGGTCCGTCCACTTGATCTCGTGCCGGGCCAGCTGGTCGTACTTCTCCGGGCCCGCCTGGGACAGATAGACGTTCTCGAACCAGTCGGTCAGCGTCCAGCCGTCCGCGCCGCCGACCGAGAACGGCGTGACCCCGGAGTCGTACACCATCTGCGCGGCGGTGAGCAGTTCGTCCCACGTCTTCGGCTCGGCCGCGCCGGCGTTCTCGAAGACCTGGGCGTTGTACCAGACCAGCGACTTGTTGGCGGCCTTGTAGTAGACGCCGTACTGCTTGCCGTCGACCGTGCCGATGTCCTGCCAGCCCTGCGAGTAGTTCTTGGCGAGCTCCGCCTTCGCCTCGGCGCCCAGCGGCTTGGCCCAGCCCTTGTCGACGGCCTGCTTGATGGCGCCCGGCTGCGGCAGCATCGCCACGTCCGGCGGCGCCCCGCCCGCGACCTTCGAACCGAGGAAGTTGATGATCGGGTCCTGGGCGGGAACGAAGGTCACCTTCGCGCCGGTGCGCTTCTCGAACTCCGCGAGGACCTTCTTGAAGTTGGCCTGTTCGGCGCCGGTCCACACGGCGGCGACCTCCAGGCTCTCGCCGTCCAGCTCGGGCAGCGTGACGGTGGTGCCGGTGTCGGCGGTCCCGCCGTCCTTGTCGTTGTCGCCGCCGTTGTCGTCGTCGCCTCCGCAGGCGGTGAGCGACACCGCGAGCACACCCGCGGCGATCGCCGCGGCGGCCCTCGTGGCCCTGCGGGTGCGGGGAGTCGTCACATGGTGGTCGGGCGACCTGCGTATCCGGATGAACCTGCTCGTCCTGCGCATCACTGCCCCGTTCTCGTACTCCGTCGTACTTCGCCGAACGTTCGAGCGCTGTCCCGTGCGCTCTGGTCTACGCCCGGGGGGTGGGGGTGGCAAGAGCGCGTCCCGTGTCAAGTCCGGGATCGTGACCCCGTCGTGACCCGGTGTCATCGGGGGGATGAGTACGGGGACTCATGACGCCCGTGGGGGGAGGCGACATGCTGAGGGGATGTCCATCAGACGATCAGTCACCGCTGCCGTGCTGCTCGCGGTCACCCTGACGGCGTGCGGGACCGAGCCGGGCGGCCGGCAGGCGGCGGCGGGGGTGCCGGAGAGCACGGAGCCGTCGGGGAGCGCGGAGCCGTCGGGGAGCGCCCGGCCGTCCTTCAGCCCGCGGCCGAAGTGCGCACGGCCCGCCGAGCCGCCCACCGTGCCCCCGTCGCCTTCCTCCACCGGGAACACGGACGCCCCCCGGGAGCAGAACGGGAACGGGAACGGGGACGGCGCTCCCCACTACGCGGAGAACCACGCCTACCGCATGCAGGGTTCGCTCACCCCGGAGCGGCGGGCCTGGGGCGTGGCGTCGGCCCGGCTCATCCGCGCGGAGCTGGAGAAGGTGCGCGAGGAGGGCGGGGCCGGCGCGTACGGCGTCTTCGACGAGCGGCGTATCGCGGCGGCCCTGGGCCGCCTCGGCTGCGGCAAGGAGCACGGCGTCTACATCGGCAACGGCTTCTACAGCGTGCACACGGGGGACGCCTGCGTGTCCGGCCGGGTGACGGAGGACCAGCTGACCGTCAAGGTCCACGGCGCCTACGCCGAGCCCCACCCCGGAACGGGCCCCTGCGTCGAGAACAGGGGAGGCCACTGACGGGCTCCACCGGGTCTGCAGGGGGGGTGTTGGCCGGTCGGAGGGGCTGGGAGCGGGGGCGCCCGTGCCGCCGAGTTCTGCCGGGTCGGTCCCGGTCCGATTGGCGGGCTGGTGTCGTGATCGGCGGGCGGTGGTGGTTGGGCCGTGAGCCGTGCGGGGTGTTTGGGCGGGCTGGTGTCGTGATCGGCGGGCGGTGGTGGTTGGGCCGTGAGTCGTGCGGGGTGTTTGGGCGGGCTGGTGTCGTGATCGGTGGGCGGGCGTGGTTGGGGCCGTGGGCCGCGCGGGCTCGCGGTGTTTCCGGTCTGCACCGGGGCGGGGGGCTGTGCCCTCGGGGTGTGGCCCCTGAGGAGGGCGGGCGGAACTCCGGGGCCCGCGTCGGTGCGGGGCGGCGCCGGTGCCTGGGCGGCCGAGGGGGCCTCTGCGGGCGCGGGGGCCCGCCGTCGTCCCCGGCTCGGCCCGGCGCGGGGCGCCGCCCCGTCACAGGAGTGACGGCACCTCCGCTGCCGAGACCTGGCGGGCCGCTCGTTCCAGGGCGCTGGCCAGCAGGGCCAGGTCGGTCGGGCCGTTGCCGAGTTCGCGTACGTGGCGGCGGGCCGGGGGGTCGCCCATCCGGTGCCAGTCCAGGGGGACGACCGTCGGGCGCAGCGTCGCCGTCCGCGGGATGCGGCCCGTGACCCGGCCGCCCTGGAACGCCGTCTCCCACCCGTCCGGGCGGGCCAGCCGGCCACGGCCCGGCGCCGGGTCGTCCGGACCGCCGCCCGGCACGGGAGCCTCCAGCGCGACCCGCAGCGACGCCTGCCGCACCGGCTCCGTCTGCGCCGTCCGTGCGCAGGGGGCGGTGGCCGACACCAGATGCACACCCAGCCGCTCGCCGTCCCGGGCCACCGCCTCCAGCGCCCGCATCACCGATCCGGCGGCGGGCCGCCCCGGTGACCCGAGCGCGGGGGAGACCAGCGCGTCCAGGTCGTCCACGACCACCACCAGCCGCGGCAGCGGCGGCGCGGCCTCCGTCCTGCGCCGGTCCGCGTCCGGCCGCAGCCGCAGCGTCGAACTGGGCGGCGCGTCCAGGTCACCGCTCGGCTCACCGGCCCCCGCGCGGGAGGCGGCCGTGCGCTGGGCGACCATGCGGTCCGACAGCTCACGTCCGGTGTGCCACTCGGCGAAGTCGGAGCGGCCCAGCAACTCGGCACGCCGCTTCAGCTCGGCGGTCAGGGACTGCGCGAATTCCCGCATCCGCACCGGATCGCCCGCCCCGAGATGCGTGGTGACATGCGGGACGTCCGTACACACCCGCAGCCCCTCGCCGTGCCCGTCGACCAGCACGATGCCCAGCCGGTCGGGGCGCTCGGCGGCGGCCAGCGAGGCGACGACCGCCCGCAGCAGCTCCGTACGGCCGCTGCCGGGAGGCCCCTCGATCAGCAGGTGCGGCCCCTCGGCGGCGAGGTCGGCGACGACGGGCCCGCGTGGTCCGGCGCCCAGTATGGCGGTGACGCGTCCGCCGAGCGCCTGGGTGTCGTCGGCCGCGTCCGCCCAGCGGGCCATCAGCGAGGCCGGGGTGGCGCGGGCCAGGCCCAGCTCGTCCAGCAGCCGCGCGGACTGGGGCAGCGGCGCGGACACGCGCGCGTGCCGCCCGCCCGCGGCGCCGTCCGTGCGCAGCGGAGCGAGCGCCCGGGCGAACCGCTCGGCCCAGGCCCGGGAGACCGCGTCGACGGTGGCGAGGGTGCCGTGGCCGACCGGGCCCGGGGGCGTCCCGGAGCCGGTCGCGGCCACCCGGAGCAGCCGCAGGGCGGTCGCCACGTCACCGCTGAGCAGGGCGACGGCCCCGCACTCCCGGAACGTCGGCGCCACCGCGCAGGCCGCCTCGTAGGTCTCCGTCACCGGCGACGCGGGCGAGGCGGCCGCCGTCTCGGCGAGGCACAGGAGGTGGATGCCGGCCCGGGGGCCGTCCTGGGCCAGCCGGGCGACCGCCTCGCGGATGTCCGCGCCGCCGGGGTCACCGTCCACGACGAGCACGGTGTACGGGCCGTCGCCCTGCTCAGCGGTGACCGCGGCGTCCGGGCCGGCCGCGCCCGCGGCCGCGTGGTCGTGGTCCGCCAGCCGGCGGAGCAGCTCGTCGGTGCGGGCCGTGGCCTGCTCCCGGTCGTGCGCGAGCAGCAGCCGGCAGTCCTGGCCGTGCCCGGGGCGTACGTGCGGCAGCCAGCCCAGCCAGGACCACTCCGCGGTGCGCTCCTCCAGGGGGCGGGTGTGGTCCGCGGCGATCAGGACGATCTCCAGGGAGTCGGGGGAGTGCAGCGCCGCGAGCTGGGCCAGCACCGCGCGGGCCAGCCCGGCGAGGCGTTCGCGCGGGCCCGCCAGGCCGAGCGAGCCGACCTCGCGCAGTCCCGCGGTGACCGGTACGGCGGGCAGCAGGCCGGAGCCGTCCGGCGCGGTCCGGTCCGCGGTGCCGAGCCGCACCGCGAGCGCCTCGGGGTGACCCGGACCGCGCTCCCACAGCCGGGGGCCGGGGCCGAGCGCGGTCAGCAGCAGCGTGGCGGGGTCCGGCCAGGTCTCGGGGAGCACGGGGGCGACGAGGGCCGACTGCGGCGCGTGCTCGCCCGGGTCCGCGCCGCGGCCGCTCCGTGCGTCCGCTGCCGCCTCCCGCTCCTGCCGTCCGCCGGCCAGCCGCCGGGCCCACGCCCCGATACCGCCCCGCTTCCGCCCGCCGGAGGGCTGGGGGAGCGCGGTGCCGCGGACGGGGGTGCCCTTGCGGGTGCCGGTTCCGCCGGGGACGGCACCGGCCCCGGTTCCCTCCAGTGCGTCGCCGGTCGTACCGACGGTGGGTCCCGCGGGCGCGCGTCCGTCGCGCGCGCTGCCGGTGGCATGCCGGGTGGGGTGGGCGGGCGCGTCACCGGCGGAGGCGCCTGTGGGGTCGCCGGAACGAGCCCCGGTCGCGGGGAGGGAACCCGGGCCGGCGGCCCCGCCGTGCGGGTGACCGTCGCGCGCTCCACCGCGGGGCGCCCGGCTCGAAGCGGTGGTGGGTGCCTCGTCCCCGGCGTCGCCGTGGCCCGTGTCCGGCGTCCGCGGTCCCGGCGGGACGGAACCGGCCGGGACGACGCCGTACCCGTCGGCGAGGCTTCCGAGGCCCGCGTGCGTCGGCTCCCCGACCGGGCCCTGCCCGGACACCCGCCGCCCCTTGGGCGCACGGGGCACGTCCGTCTGCGTGGCGATCCGCACCGTACGCCGGACGGAGGCGTCATCGTGCCGCTCACCCCCGGGCGCCCCGCCCTGCTCCGGCACCGGCACAACGGAGCCGTGCCCCGGCCGCTGTCCGTCGGGCACGGGGCCGTCGGTGCCTGGTCCGCCGGGGGCCCGACTGCCCGGAACTGCGCGTCCGTGGGCCGTCTGCCCGCCGGGGCCCCGCTGTCCGTCGGGCACGGGGCCGTCGGTGCCTGGTCCGCCGGGGGCCCGCCCGCCCGGAACCGTGCGTCCGTGGGCCGTCTGTCCGTCGGGGCCCCGCTGTCCGTCGGGCACGGGGCCGTCGGTGCCTGGTCCGCCGGGGGCCCGCCCGCCCGGAACCGTGCGTCCGTGGGCCGTCTGCCCGCCGGGACCCCGCTGTCCGTCGGGACCCCGCTGTCCGTCGGGCACGGGGCCGTCGGTGCCCGGTCCGGCGGGGGACCGCCCGCCCGGTGTCCGTGGGCCGGGCATGCGCGCACCGGGGCCGTATGGCGGTTGCTGTCCGGCGGAGGCGTGATCGCCGGCGCCGGCCCGCCCGCTCGCCGTCTGCGGTCCGGGGCCGTGTGCGTGGGGTGGACGTGCGCCGGCGTCGTGCTGCGGTTGCTGTCCGGCGGGTGCGCGGGTGTCGGCGGCCGGTCCGGCGCCGGACCGGCCTCCCGGCGCATGTCCGTGGGCCGTCTGCCCGCCGGGGCCGTGCTGCGGCTGCCGTCCGTCGGGCACATGGCCGACGTGGGCCTGCCGGCCCGGGATCCGCCCACCGGGGCCGTCCACGGCCCGTCCGTCGGCCGCGCGGGCGCCGGCCGTCCCGTCGCCGTCGGCGTGTCCGGCGGCGGAGGCCGGTCCCGCAGGAGCCCCGCCGCCCGGCGCTCGCCCACCGCCCGCGGGCAGGTTCGCCGAGCCGTAGGCGTGACGGGTCTGCCCCCGGGGCGGTTCCGTGGGCCGCACGCGCGTGTGCGGCACCGCGCCCGTGTCGCCGGTGACCGGCGGGTCGTCCGCCGCACCGCCGGAGACGTCCCCCGTGGCCCGCGGCCCCGGCACCCGGACGTGTCCCTCCCCGTCCGGTGTCGTCGCCGCCCGCGCGGTGGAGCCCGCCGCCGGCGTCAGGCGCAGGGCCGACTCGCCGATGCGCAGCAGCGCGCCCGGGGCCAGCCGGACCGGGCGGGGACCCACGCGCCGGCCGTCGAGGGTGGTGCCGTTGGTGGAGCCGAGGTCGGCGACCGAGACGCGGCCGTCGGGGGCCACCGTCACCGCGCAGTGCAGACGGGAGACGTCCGGGTCGTCGAGCGGTACGTCGGCGTCCGCGGAGCGGCCTATGCGGATCTCGCCCCCGTGCAGCAGATGCACCCCGCCCGCGTCCGGACCCGCGACGACATGCAGCCGGGTCGGGGTGTCGTCCAGCTCGGGATGCGGCTCGGGCTCACCGGGCGCGCCTACGGCCAGCACCGCGCCGTCGATCAGCGGCGGTTCGCCCAGCGTGCAGCGCTGGGCGTCGAGGCGCTGGTCACCGGCGTACAGCACCGGCGTGCCCGACGCGCCCGCCGTGCCGTCGCCGCCGGAGACCGCCGAGGCCAGGGCGGAGGCGACCGCGGCCAGAGCCGTGCCCGCGGGCGCCGTGACCAGCACGTCGCGGCTCGCGGCCCGCTCCCGCGCGGGGGAGGCGGGGCCCAGCGGGTCTACGACGGTCAGCCGGATCTGCATCGCCGTCAGCGGTCCCTTCTGCGCGAGCGCCCGCGACAACGGGGGAACGAAGCCGCCCCGCGGTCCCCCAACCGCGGACTACCCCCACCATCACACGCGCACGTACGGCCAGTACTGCACGCATCCTCGCACCTGCCACCGACAACGCGCCCGCCCTCCGGCAGCAAATGATCTTGATTGGTCGGCTCTGCCCGCAAAAGTGCCTGTCCAGTGACGCGCCGGTGATCGCTACGGGCGCACTTGAGATCGGTCACGTCCGCCTTGCGGCAACCAACGGACCGAGTGGAGCGTCTTTCCTGCGAAACCGTCGAACACGGGCGGGGGCCGGAACGTAATACCAGGGTCGAGATCGACCGACCGGTATCCCGCGCGGCGGCACTACAGTGGGTCGGAACATTCCGCAGCAGGGTGGACCTCGGTGTACGCCAGCCAAGCAAGCAGCAGGGAGCGCATGACGTGCGGCCGGTAGGGAGTAAGTACCTGCTCGAGGAGCCGCTCGGTCGCGGCGCCACGGGCACCGTCTGGCGCGCCCGCCAGCGGGAGACCGCGGGCGCCGAGGCGGCCGTACCGGGCCAGCCCGGCGAGACCGTGGCCATCAAGGTCCTCAAGGAGGAACTCGCGAACGACGCCGACGTCGTGATGCGGTTCCTGCGCGAGCGCTCCGTGCTGCTGCGGCTCACCCACCCCAACATCGTCCGGGTCCGCGACCTGGTGGTCGAGGGTGATCTGCTGGCCCTGGTCATGGACCTCGTCGAGGGCCCCGACCTGCACCACCACCTCCGCGAGAACGGCCCCTTCACCCCCGTCGCCGCGGCCCTGCTGACCGCGCAGATCGCCGACGCGCTCGGCGCCAGCCACGCCGACGGCGTGGTGCACCGGGACCTGAAGCCCGCCAACGTGCTGCTCAAGCAGGACGGCGGCGAGATGCACCCGATGCTGACCGACTTCGGCATCGCCCGCCTCGCCGACTCCCCGGGTCTGACCCGCACCCACGAGTTCGTCGGCACGCCCGCGTACATCGCGCCGGAGTCCGCCGAGGGCCGCCCGCAGACCTCCGCCGTCGACATCTACGGTGCCGGCATCCTGCTGTACGAGCTGGTCACCGGCCGCCCCCCGTTCTCCGGCGGCTCCGCCCTCGAGGTGCTGCACCAGCACCTGAGCGCCGAACCGCGCCGTCCCTCCACGGTTCCCGACCCGCTGTGGACGGTCATCGAGCGCTGTCTGCGCAAGGACCCGAGTCAGCGGCCCAGCGCCGAGAACCTCGCGCGCGGGCTGCGCGTCGTCGCCGAGGGCATCGGCGTGCACGCGAACTCCGCGCAGATCGCCGCCGCGGAGAACGTCGGCGCGCTCCTCGCACCCGACCCGACGCCCGCCCAGGTGCCCGACGCGCCCGGCGCCGCCGACCCGACACAGGTGCTGCCGCACACCGGCGGCGCCTACGACCCCAACGGCGCCACCAGCGTCCTGCCGCAGACCGGCGGACCGGCCGGCGCCGCCGACCCCACCGCCGTCATGCCCCCGGTGCCGCCCGGGCAGCCGGGGCAGCCCGGCGGACCGGGACCCGAGGACCCGCATCCCTGGCAGAGCCAGCTCCGCGCGGCACGCGACCGCAACGAGCAGACCCAGGTCCAGTACCTCGACCCGAGCCAGGACCCGCTGCGCCGCCGCCCCCAGCGGCAGGTCGCCCGGCCCCAGCAGCCGCCCCAGCAGCCGCCGCAGCGGCGTCCCCAGCCGCAGCCCGGCCCGGGGTACGGCCATCCCCAGCAGCACCAGCCCCAGCAGTACGCCCCGCCCCCGCCTCAGCCTCAGCGGCAGCAGCCCCAGCCGCAGCGCTACGCACCGCCACCGGAGCCGCAGCGTCCGGCCCGCGAGCCCCGGCCGCCCCGGCAGCGCAGCGCCAACCCGATGCGGATCCCCGGCCTCGGCTGTCTCAAGGGATGCCTGTTCACGATCGTCATCCTGTTCGTCGCGGGCTGGCTGATCTGGGAGCTGAGCCCGCTCCAGGACTGGATCGGCACCGGCAAGGGCTACTGGGACCAGCTCACCGACTGGTTCGGCGCCGTGACGGGCTGGATCCAGGACCTGGGCGGCTCGGGCTGAGCCTGTTTGCTGATTTGTCGACATCTGGGGGTCGATTTCCGTATCCCCGGTGAAGGCAGGCTGTCCGGACGCGTAGTTTTAGCGACAACACGCGTCGGTAGGAGCAGTCTTGGCACGGAGAATCGGCAGCCGGTACACCGCCCATCAGATCCTCGGGCGGGGCAGCGCCGGCACGGTGTGGCTGGGCGAGGGTCCCGACGGGCCCGTCGCCGTCAAGCTGCTGCGTGAGGATCTCTCCTCGGACCAGGAGCTCGTCGGCCGCTTCGTGCAGGAGCGCACGGCCCTGCTCGGTCTGGAGCATCCGAACGTCGTCTCCGTGCGCGACCTGGTGGTCGACGGCAACGACCTCGCCTTGGTCATGGACCTGGTCCGGGGCACCGACCTGCGTACCCGCCTCGACCGGGAGCGCAGGCTGGCCCCGGAGGCGGCGGTGGCGATCGTCGCCGACGTCGCCGACGGACTGGCGGCGGCCCACGCGGCCGGTGTCGTGCACCGGGACGTCAAGCCGGAGAACGTGCTCCTGGACATGCAGGGCCCGCTCGGCCCCGGCGGCTCGCACCGCGCCCTGCTCACGGACTTCGGAGTGGCGAAACTCATCGACACGCCGCGCCGCTCCCGCGCCACGAAGATCATCGGTACGCCGGACTACCTGGCCCCGGAGATCGTGGAGGGCCTGCCGCCGCGCGCCTCGGTCGACATCTACGCGCTGGCCACGGTCCTGTACGAGCTGCTCGCGGGCTTCACGCCGTTCGGCGGCGGCCATCCGGGCGCGGTGCTGCGCCGCCATGTCACCGAGACGGTCGTGCCCCTCCCCGGCATCCCGGACGAGCTGTGGCAGCTGCTGGTGCAGTGCCTGGCGAAGGCCCCCGCGTCCCGGCTGCGCGCCTCCGAGCTGGGCGCCCGGCTGCGGGAGCTGCTGCCGATGCTGGCGGGGATGCCGCCGCTGGACGTCGACGAGCCGGACGCCGAGCAGGCGGAGGAGGCGGGGGAGGACCCCGCGTCCGGTCCCGCCCCGGCCGCCGGGGAGCCGGTGCGGCGGCGCGGCGCGGTCCCCCTGGTCCCCGGCGCGAAGCCGTCCGACTCCAACCGCGACACGCATACGTCCATGAGGGTGCCCGCCCCCGACGAACTGGCCGGCGGCGCCCGGGGCACCGCCCGTGCCCCCCGCGCGGCCGGCGCCCCCCGCCCCGGCTCGGCCCGCAACCGCGCGGTGACCCGCCGGCGCCGCCTGACCCTGGCGGTCGCGGCGGTGCTCCTGGCAGCGGCCGGCGTAGGCACCTGGCTCGCGACAGCGGACGACCCGCCCACCCCACCTCAGGACACCAAGAACTCGGCCCCGACGACTCCGTAGGAGCAGCCCGCCTCAGGGGTGCGGGACTGCATCGATGTGCGGCGGGGGCGAACCCACCCATCCCCCCCACCCCGCAGCACCCGGCGCACCCCCGTCCCCCGCCCGGCGAGGGCCGCCGCGTGGAACCGTTACGCTGGAGGGCGTGGCAGTCGTCGATGTATCCGAAGAGCTCAAGTCCCTCTCCTCGACCATGGAGTCGATCGAGGCCGTTCTGGACCTCGACAAGCTGAGGGCAGACATCGCCGTGCTCGAGGAGCAGGCAGCCGCGCCGTCCCTGTGGGACAACCCGGACGAGGCGCAGAAGATCACCAGCAAGCTCTCCCACCTCCAGTCCGAGGTGCGGAAGGCGGAGGCGCTGCGCGGCCGGATCGACGATCTCGCCGTGCTCTTCGAGATGGCCGAGGAGGAGGACGACCCGGACACCCGCGCGGAGGCCGAGTCGGAGCTGGCCTCGGTCCGGAAGGCGCTGGACGAGTTGGAGGTCAGGACCCTCCTCAGCGGCGAGTACGACTCCCGTGAGGCGCTGGTCAACATCCGCGCCGAGGCCGGCGGTGTCGACGCCGCCGACTTCGCAGAGAAGCTCCAGCGCATGTACCTGCGCTGGGCCGAGCAGCACGGCTACAAGACCGAGCTGATCGAGACCTCGTACGCGGAGGAGGCCGGCATCAAGTCGACCACCTTCTCCGTGCAGGCGCCCTACGCCTACGGCACCCTCTCCGTCGAGCAGGGCACGCACCGCCTGGTGCGCATCTCGCCGTTCGACAACCAGGGCCGCCGCCAGACCTCCTTCGCGGGCGTCGAGGTGCTGCCCGTCGTCGAGCAGTCCGACCACGTCGACATCGACGAGTCCGATCTGCGCATCGACGTCTACCGTTCCTCCGGCCCCGGCGGCCAGGGCGTGAACACCACGGACTCGGCGGTGCGCATCACGCACATCCCGACCGGCATCGTGGTCTCCTGCCAGAACGAGCGCTCGCAGATCCAGAACAAGGCCACCGCCATGAACGTCCTCCAGGCGAAGCTGCTGGAGCGGCGCCGCCAGGAGGAGCAGGCCAAGATGGACGCCCTCAAGGGCGACGGCGGCAACTCCTGGGGCAACCAGATGCGTTCGTACGTGCTGCACCCCTACCAGATGGTCAAGGACCTGCGCACGGAGCACGAAGTCGGCAACCCCGAGGCCGTGTTCAACGGGGAGATCGACGGGTTCCTCGAGGCCGGAATTCGCTGGCGCAAGCAGCGGGAGAAGTAACTCACCGGCGTTCACGCCGATTTGTCGACAAGGCAACTGCCGTCCTGATGGCGGCAGTTGCCTTTTGCTTGCCGGGATGTCCGGGATTTACGTCACACTCACGTCTTCCTTCCCGCGCAAAGCACACGTAGCCGGACATCGCGCACGCAACGGCCTTGACGTTCTTTTGGAAAATCGGAAGGGTGAAGCGTGGCATGCGTATCTCTGGGGCGCATGTGAACCGGGGGCGTTTCACTGGAGCAACCCCCGTTGATCACGGCCCCGAGCGCCGCCTCATTGACGATGAGCTACTGGGGGTAGCAACCACATGACCAAGAAGACGCGGATCCGTGTCGCTCGGATCGCGGCGGGCGCCGTGATCGCGGCCGGTGCTTCGCTGACGGCGGCCGGCGCGGCCTCCGCCCTCGACCTCGGCGTGAGCGCCGAGGTGTCCGACGACGGTGCCAACGTCAACGTCTCCGTCGAGGGCGACGAGACGGACGACCCGGGCTGCGACGTCGGCACCGGTCCCGACTGCGAGGACGAGGGCGAGACCCCGGGCGGCGAGGAGCCGGGCGGGGAAGAGCCGGGTGGCGAGGAGCCGGGCGGGGAAGAGCCCGGCGGCGAGGAGCCCGGTGGCGAGGAGCCGGGCGGGGAAGAGCCCGGTGGCGAGGAGCCGGGTGGCGAGCAGCCCGGTGGCGAGGACCCGGTCGAGGAGCCTTCCGGCAACCCGTCCACCCCGGCCAACGGCGGCAATGGCGGCAACGGCGGCAACGGTGGCGGCAACGCCGCCGACCCCGACGGTGGCGCCTCCACCCAGGAGGAGGGCTCCTCCGCCCTCACCGACACCGGCGAGGAGGCCCCCGCCGCCTCGGCCCAGGGCAACGGCAAGGAGCTCGCCGAGACCGGTGCCGCCGAGACCACCTTCCTGGTGATCGGCGCCGCCACCATGATCGCCGGCGGTATCGGCTTCCGGGTGCTGCCGCGCCTGATGACCGGCCGCGGCGGCGCCGCCGCCTGACGGTGACGGCACGCGTACGCACCGTACGCGCCACGTGAACGGCGAAGGGCCCGGAGCGCACAGCGCTCCGGGCCCTTCGGCACATCCAGGTTCCTGGCTCCGCCCCGCTCCCGCTCGTCAGACGGTCTGCTGGGCGAGCAGCGCCACCGCCGCGATCAGCACCGTCACCAGGGCGATCAGCGTCATGGGGGTCAGCCCCGCGAAGAAGTTCTCCTGTTGCAGCCGCTCGCGGCTGGCACGGCACACGGGGCACCGGCCCTCGCTCACGGGCGCGGCGCAGTTCGCGCACACCATCCGGTCATACGTCATGCGCTCGCCCTCCTCGCACCGGTTCCACTCGCTCAACGCCCGCAGGTCCGCGAACGTTCCCCTCTTCCACTGTGCCAGGTTCCCGCGGAAGCTGCGCCGGGGTCGCTCCGAGGGGGCGGTCCGCCACCGGAACAAAAGGGCGCATCTCTTGCGCAACCGCCACCGGTGCCTGCGCTCGGCTCCCCGGTTCGCGTATGGTCACGCTCATCTACCCCCGGCTACCCGTGGTGCATCCGTGATCCGATTCGACAACGTGTCCAAGGCTTACCCCAAACAGAACCGTCCTGCCCTCAGAGATGTCTCCCTGGAGGTCGAAAAGGGCGAGTTCGTGTTCCTCGTGGGGTCCTCCGGCTCCGGAAAGTCCACCTTCCTGCGGCTGATTCTCCGCGAGGAGCGGGCCAGCCACGGGCAGGTGCACGTCCTGGGCAAGGATCTCGCCCGCGTCTCCAACTGGAAGGTGCCCCAGATCCGGCGCCAGCTGGGGACCGTGTTCCAGGACTTCCGCCTGCTGCCGAACAAGACGGTCGCCGAGAACGTCGCCTTCGCGCAGGAGGTGATCGGCAAGTCGCGCGGTGAGATCCGCAAGTCCGTGCCGCAGGTGCTCGACCTCGTCGGGCTCGGCGGCAAGGAGGACCGGATGCCCGGCGAGCTCTCCGGCGGTGAGCAGCAGCGCGTCGCCATCGCGCGGGCCTTCGTCAACCGGCCCAAGCTGCTCATCTGCGACGAGCCCACCGGCAACCTCGACCCGCAGACCTCCGTCGGCATCATGAAGCTGCTCGACCGCATCAACCGGACGGGCACCACCGTGGTGATGGCGACGCACGACCAGAACATCGTGGACCAGATGCGCAAGCGCGTCATCGAGCTGGAGAAGGGCCGTCTCGTCCGCGACCAGGCACGCGGCGTCTACGGCTACCAGCACTGACGCTCCACGGAAAGGCTTGATCAGACGCCATGCGCGCCCAGTTCGTTCTGTCGGAGATCGGCGTCGGTCTCCGCCGCAACCTGACGATGACCTTCGCGGTCGTCGTCTCCGTCGCCCTGTCGCTCGCCCTGTTCGGCGGGTCGCTCCTGATGAGCGACCAGGTGAACACGATGAAGGGCTACTGGTACGACAAGGTCAACGTCTCCATCTTCCTGTGCAACAAGAGTGACGCCGAGTCCGACCCCAACTGCGCCAAGGGGGCGGTGACCGACGACCAGAAGGGTCAGATCAAGACCGACCTGGAGAAGATGTCGGTCGTCGACACGGTGACGTACGAGTCGCAGGACGAGGCGTACAAGCACTACAAGGAGCAGTTCGGCGACTCGCCGCTGGCCAGCTCCCTCACGCCGGACCAGATGCAGGAGTCGTACCGCATCAAACTGAAGGACCCGGAGAAGTACCAGGTCATCGCGACCGCCTTCGACGGGCGGGACGGCGTGCAGTCGGTGCAGGACCAGAAGGGCATCCTGGACAACCTGTTCGAGCTGCTGAACGGCATGAACTGGGCCGCCCGCGCGGTGATGGCGCTGATGCTGGTGGTCGCCCTGATGCTGATCGTGAACACGGTGCGCGTCTCCGCGTTCAGCCGCCGCCGGGAGACCGGCATCATGCGGCTGGTCGGCGCGTCCGGCTTCTACATCCAGGCGCCCTTCATCATGGAGGCCGCGGTCGCCGGACTGATCGGCGGCACGCTGGCGTGCGGGTTCCTGCTGGTCGCGCGGTACTTCATCATCGACCACGGACTGGCCCTGTCCGAGAAGCTGAACCTCATCAACTTCATCGGCTGGGACGCCGTTCTGACGAAGCTGCCGCTGATCCTCGCGACCAGTCTGCTGATGCCGGCGTTGGCCGCCTTCTTCGCGTTGCGCAAGTACCTGAAGGTGTGACTCTTGCCAAGAGGGGCGTGCGGCCAACCGGCCGTGCGCCCCTTCGCGTTGTCCTAGACTCACCGGCATGTCAGGTCGTGCCCTGTTCTGCCAACCCCGCCGCATTCGCCGCGGGGCCGCCCTGACCTTGGTGTTCACGAGTGTGCTGGTCGCCGGTGCGGCCACCGGGAGCCTGCCCGGGGGTGAGCGCGGGACCGCGGACGACGGTGCCCGTTCGGCCGCCCCCGTGGGCCATCACGCGGAGGTCGCACGGGCGGCCGAGGAGGCCGCCGCGGACGGCACGTCCCCCATGGAGGCCGCCCAGCGCGCCGTGAGCCGCAGCGGTGACCGCTGGGCCGCCGTCTACTCGCCGGGCGAGTACGAGGAGTTCGAGGACTCCCTGGACGGCCGGTACACCGGCGTCGGCCTGTGGGCCCGGGCGCGGGACGGCCGTATCGAGGTGACGAGGGTCGGCAGCGACACGCCCGCGGCCGAGGCCGGCATCCGCGCGGGGGACCGGCTGCGCAGCGTCGACGGCCGGAAGGTGGACGGGCGGCCGGTCACGGAGGTCGTCTCGTTGCTGCGCGGCGACACCACCGGCGAGAGCGCCGGCAGCACGGTCCGCCTCGGTCTGGAGCGCGGCTCGCGCTCCTGGCACGAGACCGTGCGCCGGGCGCGGCTGTCCCGCGACACCGTGACCGTGCGCGAGCTCGCCTCAGGGGTCACCGTGATCGAGGTCTGCGCCTTCACCAAGGGCTCCGGTGAGCAGGTCCGCACCGCGGTGCGGCAGGCCCCGGCCGCCGCCGGGATCGTCCTCGACCTGCGGGGCAACTCCGGCGGACTGGTGGCCGAGGCGGTCACCGCGGCCTCCGCCTTCCTCGACGGCGGTCTGGTCTCCACCTACGACGTCGAGGGCGAGCAGCGCGCCCTGCACGCCGAGCCCGGCGGCGACACCGACAGACCCCTGGTCGCGCTCGTCGACGGCGGGACGATGAGCGCGGCCGAGCTCCTCACCGGCGCCCTGCAGGACCGCGGACGGGCGGTCGTGGTGGGCTCCCGCACCTTCGGCAAGGGCTCGGTCCAGATGCCGACCGAGCTGCCCGACGGCTCCGTGGCCGAACTCACCGTCGGCCACTACCGCACCCCCTCCGGCCGGGGCGTCGACGGGCACGGCCTCACCCCCGACGTGGAGGCCGACGAAGAAGCGCTCCAACGGGCCGAGACGGTCCTGAGCGGACTGGGCCGCCAGGACGACGCGCCCGGCCCGCGGTAATCGGCTTCCCGCGACCCCCCTCCGTAGTGCGAAAATGGGCGGCACTATGGCTAAGGAAAAAGGGCGCAAGCTGATCGCGCAGAACAAGAAGGCGCGGCACGACTACCTCATCATCGACACCTACGAGGCCGGCCTGGTCCTCACCGGGACCGAGGTGAAGTCCCTGCGCCAGGGGCGGGCGTCGCTGGTGGACGGCTTCGTCCAGCTCACCGACGACGAGGCGTGGCTGCACAACGTGCACGTGCCGGAGTACAGCCAGGGCACCTGGACCAACCACAGCGCGCGGCGCAAGCGCAAGCTGCTGCTGCACCGCGAGGAGATCGACAAGCTGGAGGCCAAGTCCCAGGAGACCGGGTACACCATCGTGCCGCTGGCCCTGTACTTCAAGGACGGCCGCGCGAAGGTGGAGATCGCGCTGGCCAAGGGCAAGAAGGAGTACGACAAGCGGCAGGCGCTGCGGGAGAAGCAGGACCGGCGCGAGGCGGAGCGGACGATCTCGGCGATCCGCCGCAAGCAGCGGGCCTGACCCTGCGGGAATAGGCTGGCACGGTCGTGCGTTGGTCACGTACGATGGCTCTGCACCCCACGGAGGGTGCGGTGCGACCCCCTCGGGGTTTGAAAAATCAACATGGGGATGATCGGTTTCGACAGCGGCTGTTGAGGCAGGGGAAGCGTGTCGAGGAAGCGGCCATGATCTCGTAAACCACAGGCCGAAAAAAATAATCGCCAATTCCAAGCGCGATTCCTCCCAGCAGGCCTTCGCCCTCGCTGCCTGATCTCAGGTAGCAGAGCGAGCCTCCTACTACGGGAGTGTCAGCCCGGGGCTGTTCCCGACCCGGATCCTGGCATCAGCTAGGGAACTAAACCTTGATCCCGGTCACGGGGTGAAAAGGGAAATCAAACAGTGACTGGGCCCGTCGGAGACTTGTCCGCGTGATCTCCGGGGCCGAGAAAAGCGTAGCGGACTGCACACGGAGAAGCCCTGGTTCTGCACCGTTGGACGCGGGTTCGATTCCCGCCATCTCCACTCATCCCATGTGGGCACGGGTCCCGTCGCGTCGAGCGGCGGGGCCTTTGTCATGGGGCCACATGCTGACAGCCCTCCTGGCCGCCCGTCTCTCCGTCCTCCTTGCCCCCGCCCCGGCCTCGGCCGCCTCCCTCGCCCAGATGGTCGACCGGCAGCTCGCCGACGTCTCCGGCGGCCCCTCGCGCGTGTACGTCACGGGACTGTCCGCCGGGGGCGGGATGACCGCCGTGATGATGGCGGCGTACCCGGAGAAGTTCGCCGCGGGAGGCGTCGTCGCCGGGCTGCCGTACGGCTGCGCCCAGGCCGCCGGCTCGCCGTACGTGTGCATGTACGTCGGTGCCGCGCAGACGCCGGGGCGGCGGGGCGGCCGGGTACGTGCCGCGCGGCCCGGGTACACCGGACCCTGGCCGGCGCTCACCGTCCTGCACGGCACGGCCGACCGCACGGTGCGGGCCGCGAACATGACCGCCCTGGTGGAGCAGTGGACCGATGTGCACGGCGCCGACCGCACCGCCGACGTCAGCGACACCGTCGCCGGACACCCGCACCAGGTCTTCCGGAGCCCGGGCGGCGACGCGGTGGTCGAGACGTACCGCCTGACCGGCATGGGACACGGTCGGCCCGTCGACCCCGTCAGCGGTGACGCCCCGTGCGGGACGGTCGGCGCGTACTTCCTGGACGTGAACCTGTGCGCGGCGTACCGGCTGGGGAAGGCCTGGGCGCTGGGCTGAACCGGCGGCCTTCCCCAGCACCTGGTGGCCGGAACGCGTCACCCGGTCCTCGCCGGCGTGGACTTCCCGCCGATCCCGCTCTGGGCGGACTTGGACGGGGCTGCGGCCGTGGTGGCGGGCGAAGAGGGCTGGCGAGGATGCCCGGTGATGGTCGGATTCCGGCCACCGCTCTGTACTGCCGGCATCCCCGTGATGTCTCGCATTTGATACGAAAACCCACTGGGGAAACACAGAACCTCCGCGTGCGCTACATTCATTGCCTGAGCACAGTGTGATAAACGGGGCGCTCGGAGCGGGTGGGGGCCCGACCCGGCGGCAAGCGCTCAGGTCGTACGCGCACCCGGAACTGTCCCTGGGGGGAAGTGCGTGCGCGTGGAAGAGTGGCGAGAAGACGCCCAACCCGAGAGGCTCGAGGACGCAACGGCGGCCGAGGAGCTTCCGAAGGCCGAGGGCGACGAGGGCTCCGCGGAGACCGGTTCGCTCGAGGAGCGCTGGGCCCGCCTCGGGGTCCACCCCCCGCGCGGCCGCCCGCCGCACGCGGACCACACGGTAACGCTCCGCGCGGACTCCCCGCGAACCCAGGAGCCGGCCACCCCGCAGGACCGTTCGGCCCCACACCCCCAGCGGCCCACGACCGCGTCGAGCGAGGCGGACGGCTCCGGGTCTCCGCGCGGAGAACGGACGAGCGCCCCGTCGCCCTCACGGGACGCCCGCGAGGGCCGGGCGGCCACCGCGGCGCCCCGCGGTGAGCGGGTCACGAGCCTGTGGGACGCGCCCCGGACCCCGGCGGCGCGGAACACTCCGTCGGCCTCGCGGGACGACCGAGCGGACGCCTCGCGCGGCGCGCACCGGGCCGAGGACGCCCCGCGCAAGGAGCGCGTGGACGCCCCGCGCGGTGCCGACGGCGGCACCGCCTTGCACGACGACCGCCCGGACCGCGCCGCGGCTCCGCATGACGCGGACCGCACCACGGCCCTGTTCGGCACGTCCCCCGTGGACGGCCCGCGTGACGCGGGCGGCTCCGGGTCCCCGCGTGGTGAGCGGACGAGCGGCCCTTCGGCCCCACCCGCCGATCGCGCCGGCGGCCATGCCGGCTCCCGTGGTGAGCGGGCCTCGGGCCCGCGTGACGCGGCCCCGACATCGGCGGCTCGCGGCGGGTGGCCGGCCGCTCCGTCGGCCCCACGCGCCGGCCGCGCTCCCGCCGCGGGCGGCAATGCGGCCTTCCCCGGTGAGGCCGCGCCCACGTCGCGCGGCGCGGCACCGCGTGGTGAGAGGGCCTCGGGCCCGCGTGAGGGCCGCGCGGCCGCCTCGCACGGCGCCGACGGTGCCTCCGCCCCCCGTGACGTGGACCGTACCGCGGTGCTGCCTCGCACCGACGCCGCTGAGACGGACGCGGAGCGGACCACCATGTTGCGCAGTCCCTTCGCCAAGCCCGGAGGGAAGAACCCCTGGCCCGTCTCCTCCTCCGCGGACGCCGCCGCGCGGGATCCGTGGCAGGAGGAGGAGACCCTCGCGGAGCAGCCCGCCGAGGCCACGCACGACCCGCACGAGGTGACCGTCCAGCTCGACGCCGTGCAGTTCGGGGACGGCGTGCTGAGCCGGGCGCCCGCCCGTCCCGACGCCGGTCAGGACGGCTCCGACGGCCCCGTGTTCGTCGACGAGTCCGGCCGCCGCAGCCGCAGGTACCGCCGCATCGGCATGACCATCGGTCTGCTCTGCGCCGGCTACGCCGTCGTCATCGTCGCCACGCTGCTGTCCGGCACGTCCGACGCCCCCTGGCTGCCCGTCCCGGGACAGGAGCAGGAGGAGAAGCCCGCCGGCAAGGTCGAGACCACCCCGGAACCCGGGCAGACGGAGGCCACCCCCAGCTCCGGCACCAGTCTCCTCCCGGGCGGCTCCGCCGGCCCCGGCGCCTCCAACCTGCCCGGGCCGGGCGCCGGCGTCTCCTCGCCCGGCACGACCGCCGGCCCGGACACGCCCGCCAGGACCACCGACCCCGCGCCCTCCAAGACACCCGGCAAGACCGAGCAGCCGGGCGGCGGAGCCGCCGACGACCCCACGTCGAAAGCCCCCGTGGAGACGCCCACCACCCCGCCCGCCACCACCCCGCCCGCCGACGACGATCCCGATCCGGAGACGTCCGCCCCCGAGGGCGGCGAAGCCGGCGGCACCGAAGTCAACGGCGCCGGCGCCAACGCCGAACCCAACAGCGACACCGGCGCCCTCCCGGTCGCCGCCGAGACCGCCGCACCGTCCCCGGAGTACGTCCTCTGATGGCATCCCGAAACCGCCGTCGCCGGCTGCCCTTGCGGCTGCTGCTGCCTGTGCTCTTCCTCGTCGCCCTGATGGCGATGCTCATGCTGCGCGGCTACGTGCACAGCGAGATCCTCGCCGACCACCGCGTCCAGGCCCCGACCTCGTCCGACCGGGTGCCGGACAAAATACTGGAGGGCGGTCCGGTCATCGACACCCGCGGCGGCCGCGCGGAGACCCTGGGCGTGCCCGACCGGCACCTCGTGCTCACCTTCGACGACGGCCCCGACCCGGTCTGGACGCCCAAGGTCCTGGACGTGCTGAAGAAGTACGACGCGCACGCCGTCTTCTTCGTCACCGGGACGATGACCTCCCGCTACCCCGACCTGGTCCGCCGCATGGTCGACGAGGGCCACGAGGTCGGCCTGCACACCTTCAACCACCCCGACCTCGCCCTGCAGTCCAAGAACCGCATCGACTGGGAGCTGTCGCAGAACCAGCTCGCCATCACCGGCGCCGCGGGCATCCGCACCTCCCTGTTCCGGCCGCCGTACTCCTCCCAGTCCGCGGCCATGGACAACAACACCTGGCCGGTCACCCAGTACATAGGCGACCGCGGCTACATCACCGTCGTGAACACCCACGACACCGAGGACTGGGCCAAGCCCGGCGTCGACGAGATCATCCGCCGCGCCATTCCCGAGCGCGGCAAGGGCGGCATCGTCCTGATGCACGACTCCGGCGGCGAGCGCCACCAGACCGTCCAGGCGCTCGACCGGATGCTGCCCGACCTGAAGCGCAAGGGCTACGAGTTCGACAACCTGACCGAGGCCCTCGAGGCGCCCAGCGCGCACACCCCGGTGACCGGCGTCGAGCTGTGGAAGGGCAAGGCCTGGGTCTTCCTCGTCCAGGCCTCCGACAACATCACCGGCGTCCTCGTGGTCGGCCTCGCCATCATCGGCTTCCTGGTCATCGCGCGTTTCGTGCTGATGCTCGTGCTGTCCGCCATCCACGCGCGCAAGGTGCGCCGCAGGGGCTTCGCCTGGGGGCCGCCGATCACCGAACCGGTGTCGGTGCTGGTGCCGGCGTACAACGAGGCCAAGTGCATCGAGAACACGGTGCGTTCCCTCGTCGCGAGCGACCATCCCGTCGAGGTCATCGTCATCGACGACGGTTCCAGCGACGGCACCGCGCGGATCGTGGAGTCCCTGGGACTGCCCGGCGTCCGGGTGGTCCGCCAGCTCAACGCGGGCAAGCCCGCCGCCCTCAACCGCGGTGTGGCCAACGCCCGCTACGACATCATCGTGATGATGGACGGCGACACGGTCTTCGAGCCGACCACCGTCCGCGAACTCGTGCAGCCCTTCGGCGACCCCCGCGTGGGCGCCGTCGCGGGCAACGCCAAGGTCGGCAACAAGGACAAGCTGATCGGCGCCTGGCAGCACATCGAGTACGTGATGGGCTTCAACCTCGACCGCCGGATGTACGACGTCATGCAGTGCATGCCCACCATCCCCGGCGCCGTCGGCGCCTTCCGCCGCTCCGCGCTGGAGCGGGTCGGCGGCATGAGCGACGACACCCTCGCCGAGGACACCGACATCACCATGGCCATCCACCGCGACGGCTGGAAGGTCGTCTACGCGGAGAACGCCCGCGCCTGGACCGAGGCACCCGAGTCGGTGCAGCAGCTGTGGTCCCAGCGCTACCGCTGGTCCTACGGCACCATGCAGGCGATCTGGAAGCACCGCCGCGCCCTGATCGAGCGGGGCCCCTCCGGCCGCTTCGGCCGCATCGGACTGCCGCTGGTCTCGCTGTTCATGGTCCTCGCCCCGCTGCTGGCCCCGCTGATCGACGTGTTCCTCATCTACGGCCTGGTCTTCGGCCCGACCGGCAAGACGGTCCTGGCCTGGTTCGCCGTCCTCGCCCTCCAGGCGGCCTGCGCGGCCTACTCCTTCGTCCTCGACAAGGAGAAGTTCACCCCGCTGCTCTCCCTGCCCCTGCAGCAGATCCTCTACCGGCAGCTGATGTACGTCGTGCTGCTGCAGTCCTGGATCACGGCCCTCACCGGCGGCCGGCTGCGCTGGCAGAAGCTGCGGCGCAAGGGCGGCGTCTCCGCCCCGCCCGGTGGCTCCGCCCAGCAACCGCAGCCCCTGGGCGGCAGCCCGGTGGCGTAGCCCGCCGCTCCTCCTCTCCCGCCTGCCCGGCGGCACACCAGGAAGACCCACGCACGTGACCGCACCCCTCCTGCCGACCGGCACGGACGGTACCGACGGAACCGACGGAACCGACAAAACCAGCGCGACGGATCTCGCGGACGGCCGGGACGGATCGCACGACCCGTCCCGCCCCGCTCCGTCCGAACCGGCGCCGCGCCCGCCCGCCCGTGACCGCTACTTCGACCTGCTCCGCGCGGTCGCCCTGTTCCGCGTCGTCCTCTACCACCTGATGGGCTGGGCCTGGCTGCCCGTCGTCTTCCCGTCCATGGGCGTGATGTTCGCCCTGGCCGGCAATCTCATGGCCCGCTCCCTGAAGCGGCCCGCCGTCCAGGTCGTACGGGGCCGGATGCGTCGCCTGCTGCCCCCGCTGTGGCTGCTCGGCGCGATCGGTGTGACCGGCATGCTGGCGCAGGGCTGGAGCCCCGACGACGACGGCCACCCCGGCTGGTGGTTCCTGCACCTGGCCTACTGGGTGCTGCCGCTGAGCGACCCGCCCTACGCCGAGGGCGTCGCCGGGATCCAGGGCGTGCTCGGCGAGGACTGGGCCGCGGAACTCGCGGGCCCGCTCTGGTACATCCGTGCCTACCTCTGGTTCGTGCTGCTCTCCCCGGTCCTGCTGAAGCTGCTGCGCGCCCTGCCGTGGCCGGTGATCGTCGCGCCGCTCGCGCTGTCGGCGGTCCTGACATCCGGCTGGCTGTCCCTGCCCGGTGAGCGGATCGACTCGGCGCTCACCGACTTCTCCACCTTCGGCGCCTGCTGGATCCTCGGCATGGCCCACCAGCAGGGTGTGCTCAAGCGCCTCCCGCAGTACGTCGTGCCCTCCCTGGCGCCGCTCGTCGCCGCCTTCGGCCTCTGGTACGCCTTCCGGCAGGACTTCGGGACCGGCCACGACCTCGACTCCATCCCCTTCGCACAGGCCGTGTGGTCGTTCGCGACCGTCCTTCTGCTGCTGCACCTCAGCCCCTCGTGGACCGAGTGGCCGCGGCGGCTGCGCCGCTGGGACCGGATGGTCACCCTGCTCAACTCCCGCGCGGTGACCATCTATCTGTGGCACAACGTCTGCATCCTGGTCGCCGCCACCCTCTACGACCGGCTGTGGGGCTTCGAGACGCTGGAGCTCAACGTGCCCTGGCTGCTGGAGAGCCCCTGGCCGGTGCTGGTGCTCGCCTGGATCCTGATCTCGGGATGTGTGCTGGCCTTCGGCTGGGTGGAGGACCTCGCGGCCCGGCGCAGGCCCCGGCTCTGGCCGGACGGCCGGGCGGACGGCCGCGCGGGCGGCGGCGGACGCCGGCGGGCTCCCAAGCGGGCGCGGGGCTGACCCGGCCGGGGCGGGCGGGCCCCGCGGGTACCGCGCGGGCGTACGTCCGTGCGAGACTGCCCCGGTTGCGAAGGTGAACCGGGTGACCGGTGAGACGGGGGAGCGGGTACGGATGAGCAAGCGGCAGACCCAGAAGATGCTGCAACTGATGGCGAGCGGGGAGCCGGTCGAGGTCGCCAATCCGATGGCGTCCGTGAAGAAACTCGCCCGACTCGCCTTCATCGCCCAGCAGTTCGGCTACGAGTACGCGGAGGTGTGGCAGGGCGGCCGCAACAACAGTCAGCTCAAGATGCTGATCGTGCCCGACCCCAGCCCGCAGGCGCGGGCCCGGGCCGCGCAGAACTGGGCGCAGTATCCGAACGCGGGTGACGGGGAGTCCCTGCCGCCCCTCGTGCCGGACGCGGTGGAACTGCTCAAGGCGCGCATCAACTTCGACCTCACCGGCAAGAGCGCCGAGAAGCGGATGGGCTACGGGGCCATCGGCGTCTCCATCGGCTGTGTGATCCTGGCCTACCGGCTCGGGGGAACATCCACGGACTTCGTGATCTCGGGCGGGATCTGGCTCGCCCTCATGGCGGTCTTCGGCATCGGTGTCGTCGTCACCCGCAAGCGCAACGCGAAGTTCGCGGCCCGGCTCCAGGCGGCGGGGTTCGCGCCGGTGACGGACGAGACCGGCCGGGTGCGCTACCTGCCCCCGGGCGGGCAGATGCCGGGCCACGGCAACCCCTTCGGCGGCGCCCCGTACGGCGCCCCGGCGCCCGGCTACGGACAGCAGCCGCAGCCGCCGGGCCCCGGGTACCAGGGCGGGCCCGCGATGCCGTACGGTCAGCCCGCCCCGGGTGCCTACGCCCCGCCCGCCCCGGGTGCCTACGCCCCGCCCGCCTACGGCACACCGCCCGCGCCCGCCCCGTACGGCGCCCCGCCCGCCCCGTACGGCGCCCCGCCCGCTCCGTACGGCGCCCCGCCGCAGCCGCAGGTCCAGCCGCAGTCCCCTCCGCAGGCCCAGCCCCAGCAGAACGTCCAGCAGAACCCCCACTGGCAGCCCCCGCAGCGCTGAACCCCGCATCTCTCATCCCGCCCCCGCGCGGGGTGAGAGCAACGTTCCCTGCCGGTCACTGTGCGGCACAGTGACGAAACCCCGCCTCCCTACCTTCGGGACCATCCCCGCGCGGCACCCCGCCCGCGCCCCGGAGCACAGTGGAGGCCCCATGACAGCCCCCCGCGGACGCTGGATCCAGCAATGGGACCCGGAGGACGAGACCTTCTGGAACCGGACCGGAGAACCGATCGCCCGCCGCAATCTCCTCTTCTCCGTGCTGTCCGAGCACATCGGGTTCTCCGTCTGGACGATGTGGTCGGTGCTGGTGCTCTTCATGGGCCCGGAGTACGGGCTCACACCGGCCGACAAGTTCCTGCTGACGTCGCTGGTCACGCTCGTCGGCGCCGTGGTCCGCGTCCCGTACACCTTCGCCGTCGCGGTCTTCGGCGGCCGGAACTGGACGGTGATCAGCGCAGGGCTGCTGCTGGTGCCCACCGTCGCCGCCTTCGCCGTGATGGAGCCGGGCACGTCCTTCAGCACGTTCATGCTGGTCGGACTGCTGGCGGGGATCGGCGGCGGCAACTTCGCCTCCTCGATGACCAACATCAACGCCTTCTTCCCGATGCGGAAGAAGGGCTGGGCGCTCGGGCTGAACGCCGGCGGCGGCAACATCGGCGTCCCGGTGATCCAGATCGCCGCCCTCGCCATCATCGGCGCGAACGGCGGACCGCGGGTGCTGCTCGGCCTCTACATCCCGCTGATCGTCGTGGCCGCCGTGCTCGCCGCCCGCCACATGGACAACCTCGCCTCGGTGCGCAACGACACCGGTGCCGCGCTGGACGCCACGCGGGACGCGCACACCTGGATCATGTCGTTCCTGTACATCGGCACCTTCGGCTCGTTCATCGGCTACAGCTTCGCCTTCGGGATGGTGCTCCAGACCCAGTTCGGCCGTACGCCGCTGCAGGCCGCCTACGTCACCTTCATCGGCCCGCTGCTCGGTTCGCTGATCCGCCCCGTGGGCGGCAGGCTCGCCGACCGCTACGGCGGCGCGCGGATCACCCTGTGGAACTTCGTCGCCATGGGCGCGGCGACCGCCGTGCTGATCGCCGCCTCCATGCGGGCGTCGCTGACGCTGTTCACCGTCGCGTTCGTCGTCCTGTTCGTGCTGACCGGCCTCGGCAACGGGTCGACGTACAAGATGATCCCCGGCATCTTCCACACCAAGGCGCTGGCCCGCGGCCTGCGGGGCGAGGAGGCGGCCGCGTACGGGCGGCGGCTGTCCGGGGCGGCCATGGGGCTGATCGGCGCGGTGGGGGCGCTCGGCGGGGTCGGTATCAACCTGGCCTTCCGCCAGTCCTTCCTCTCCTACGGCTCGGGCACCGGGGCGTTCGTCGCGTTCCTCGCCTGCTACGCGGTCTGCTTCGCGGTCACCTGGGCGGTATACCTTCGCCGCCCCGCGGCCCGTCCGGGTGACACGAGCCCGGCTCCGGAGGAGAAGTCGCAGCTCAGCTATGCCCGGGTGTGACGTAACACTGGTGACATGAAGCCGAACCGAGCCTGTCATGGACCGTTGACAGGCTCGATCGGCATGGAGGTGGAGCCGCACCTTCATGCGGGACGCCGACTGGAGCGCGGGACGAGAACCATGGACGACGAACAAGAGCAGCCGGACCACGGGCCCCTGGCCGGGTTCACCGTGGGTGTGACGGCGGCGCGCCGTGCCGACGAGCTGGGCACCCTGCTTCAGCGGCGCGGAGCCGCGGTGCTGCACGCCCCCGCCCTGCGGATCGTGCCGCTCGCCGACGACAGCGAACTGCTGGCCGCCACCAAGGAGATCATCGGGCAGGCCCCGGACATCGCGGTCGCCACCACCGCCATCGGCTTCCGGGGCTGGGTGGAGGCCGCCGACGGCTGGGGACTGGGGGAGGACCTGCTGGCGCGGCTGCGCGGGGTGCGGATCCTGGCGCGCGGGCCGAAGGTGAAGGGCGCGATCCGGGCCGCCGGGCTGACGGAGGAGTGGTCGCCGCCGTCGGAGTCGATGGCGGAGGTGCTCGACCGGCTCCTGGAGGAGGGCGTCGACGGTCTGCGGATCGCCGTACAGCTGCACGGTGAGCCGCTGCCGGGGTTCGTGGAGTCGCTGCGGGCCGGGGGAGCGGAGGTGGTGGGGGTGCCGGTCTACCGGTGGCTGCCGCCGGAGGACCTCGGCCCCGTGGACCGCCTCGTCGACGCGGTCGTCGCCCGCGCCCTGGACGCGGTGACCTTCACCAGCGCGCCCGCCGCCGTGTCCCTGCTGTCGCGCGCGCGGGAGCGCGGACTCCTCGACGAGCTGCTCGCCGCCCTCGGCCACGACGTGCTGGCCGCCTGCGTCGGCCCGGTCACCGCGCTGCCGTTGCAGGCCCGCGGCGTCGCCACCGTCCAGCCCGAACGCTTCCGGCTCGGCCCTCTGGTCCAGCTGCTCTGCCAGGAACTGCCCGCGCGGGCCCGCGCGTTGCCCGTCGCCGGGCACCGGATGGAGATCCGGGGGCACGCGGTCCTGGTGGACGGCGGGCTCAGGCCGGTGCCGCCGGCCGGGATGTCCCTGCTGCGGGCGCTGTCCCGGCAGCCCGGCTGGGTCGTCTCCCGCGCGGAGCTGCTGCGCGCGCTGCCGGGCGCGGGCCGCGACGAGCACGCGGTGGAGACGGCGATGGCCCGCCTGCGGTCCGCCCTCGGCACCCCGAAGCTGATCCAGACGGTCGTCAAACGCGGCTACCGCCTCGCCCTGGACCCGGCCGCGGAGTCGAAGTACGGCGTGGGCTGACCGCGGCCCGAGGGGTTCCGGGGGCCGGTGCGGACGGGCACTGTGGGAGGAGGACGGATCCCGGATCGCTCACGGCCCCGCGCGCGGGGCCACGCTAGGCGGTGGCAGGAACATGGCACTGGGTACGGTCACGGCGCCCTACGAGCTGAGGTTCGACACCGGGCGGGTCTGCCTGGATCTGCTCGCGACCACCCATCCCGAGGAACGGCTCGACTCCGTGGCGGTGCTGCGGGCCTGGATCACCGGCTCCGGGCTCGTGCCCGAGGGCACCGCGCTGGCCCACGCGGACACCTCCTGGCTGGTGGCGTTCCGTGAACTGCGCGGCCGGATCGGCCCGTTGGTGCGCGGCCGGCCGCCCTCCGGGGTCCGCTCGTACGACCTGGCGCTCACCCGGGTGAACGAACTCGCCCGCGCGGCGCCCCCGGCGCCCCGCGCGGTGCCCGGCGAGGACGGCCTGCTGGTGCGCCGGCTCGACGGGCCGCCCGGCCGGGCCGCGCTGCTCGGGGCCGTCGCGCGGGATGCCGTGGACCTGATCACCGACCCCGTCGCCCGCGCGAGCCTGCGCCAGTGCGAGGGCGACAACTGCCCCATCGTGTACCTCGACACCTCCCGGGGGCGCAGGCGCCGCTGGTGCTCCAGCGAGGTGTGCGGCAACCGGGAACGCGTGGCCCGTCACCGCCGCCGCGCGGCGCTGGCCCGCGCCTGAGCGCCTGTCCGACTCAACCGCCTTGCTCCCTATGCGGCTTCTGCGCGCCGGCGGTGCGGAAAAATTCTGAAGTGACGTCCGTTACACCCTCGTTGGCCCTCCGCGCGGTGCCGGCGGGACGGCCGCCCCCGTCGCTGTGTCGGAAATGTAAAGAAGTGGCGGGGGGAATGTGCGTTCATGTCCAGGTCGTCGCGTCGCCCCGCAGAAAACTCCGATCTCCCTTTGAACACCCGACCCCTGGCGTCCGTACCGGATGTCGAGCGACCGACTGGGGGATCCCCCGGACACCGGAGGTGGGCGTGCGCAAGGATGCGGCCGTGGCCAATGAACGTGGAGCGAGGGCCCGACATCGCATGTCCTCACAGCCCTCGGAGCCAGACGAGGAGCTGATGCGTGCGCTGTATCGCGAGCACGCCGGGCCTCTGCTGGCCTACGTCCTGCGGCTGGTCGCCGGAGACCGGCAGCGAGCCGAGGACGTCGTGCAGGAGACGCTCATCCGTGCCTGGAAGAACGCCGGTCAGCTCAATCGGGCGACCGGTTCGGTACGCCCCTGGCTGGTGACGGTCGCCCGGCGCATCGTCATCGACGGCCACCGCAGCCGGCAGGCCCGGCCGCAGGAGGTCGATCCGTCGCCGCTGGAGGTCATCCCCGCGGAGGACGAGATCGACAAGGCGCTGTGGCTGATGACGCTGTCGGACGCGCTCGACGACCTGACCCCGGCCCACCGGGAGGTACTCGTCGAGACGTACTTCAAGGGGCGTACCGTCAATGAGGCGGCACAGACCCTCGGCATACCCAGCGGCACCGTCCGCTCCCGGGTGTTCTACGCCCTGCGGTCGATGAAGCTGGCTCTGGAGGAGCGGGGGGTGACGGCGTGATGAGTGTGTACGGGGGAAACCAGGGATTCGGCACGGGCGGTACGGGTATGTCTGGTGCCATGGAGGGATCACCGGTGCCGAACGAGCACGAGACCGTCGGTGCCTACGCCCTCGGCATCCTCGACGACGCCGAGGCGACCGCCTTCGAGGCGCACCTGGCGACGTGCGAGTGGTGCGCCCAGCAGCTCGACGAGCTCGCCGGCATGGAGCCGATGCTCGCCGCGCTCGCCGACCTTCCCGGCACCGGGACGCCCGCGCTGGGCGAGTCGCTGTCCGCCAAGCCCTCACCGCGCGTGGTGGAGAAGCTGGTCGACGAGGTCGCCGAACGCCGCGCGCGCAAGCGCCGCCGCAACTTCTACATGGTGGCCGCCGCGGGCGCGCTCATCGTCAGCGGACCCTTCGTGGCCGTGGCGGCGAGCAACGGAGGCGGCGAGGGAGACGGCGGCGGGGGCGGTACCAACCGCACGCTCGCGGCCAACCCCGCCAAGGAGGCGTTCGACAAGAGCTCCGAGAAGATCATGGCGACCGACCCCGAGACCCAGGTGACCGCGACCGTGGCCCTGGAGAAGAAGCTCTGGGGCTCCGAGATCGTCACGGAGCTGAAGAACGTCAAGGGTGAGCAGAAGTGCTCGCTGATCGCCGTCGGCAAGAACGGCGACCGCGAGACGGTGAACTCCTGGTCCGTGCCCGGAGAGGGCTACGGCCTGCCCGACGCCAAGACGGACAAGGCCAAGCAGCCCCTGTACGTGCAGGGCGGCGCCGCCTTCGCGCCCAACGAGATCGACCACTTCGAGGTCATGACCTTCGACGGCGACCTGCTGGTCCAGGTCGACGCGTAGCCTCCAGGGGCCCCCTTCGCGTACGGTTGACGGCTGCCCAGCACGTCAGAAGGGGGCCCGGTGGCCGCTCAGGCTCAGCAGGAAACCGGGGTCGAACCGGTCCACGACTCCGTTCGGGACCGGGAGATCCGAGTCGAACAGGAACACCTGGACCGGGTGTACCGGCGCCTCGACGAGAAGATCCACGAGGCGGAGTTCCTCATGCGCGACGCCGCCCGGCGCGGCCACGTCGGCACGCCCGGCGCCCTCGCCGAGCGGGACGCCCAGGTCTTTAGGGCCGGCATCCACCTCAACCGGCTGAACAACGAGTACGAGGACTTCCTCTTCGGCCGGATCGACCTGCTGCGGGGCAAGGACGGCAAGAAGGGCCCCGACGGCGCGTACACCGCCGTCGAGCCGGCCGAGGGGGCCATCCGCCCCGACAACACCGCCGACATCGCCGAGACCCTGCACATCGGCCGGATCGGCGTCCTCGACGAGGACTACGCCCCGCTGGTCATCGACTGGCGGGCCCCCGCGGCCGCTCCCTTCTACCGGTCCACCCCGGTCGATCCGGGCCGGGTCGTGCGGCGGCGCGTCATCCGCTCCAAGGGCCGGCGGGTGCGCAGCGTCGAGGACGACCTGATGCGCCCCGAGCTGACCGCGTACCTCGACGGACGCGAGCTGCCGGTGATCGGCGACGGCGCCCTGATGGCCGCGCTGGGGCAGGCCCGTACGCACACCATGCGGGACATCGTCGCGTCCATCCAGGCCGAGCAGGACCTGGTGATCCGCGCCCCCGCCGCCTCCGTGACCTACGTCGAGGGCGGCCCCGGCACCGGCAAGACCGCCGTCGCCCTGCACCGCGCGGCCTACCTCCTCTACCAGGACCGGCGCCGCTACGCCGGGGGCATTCTGATCGTCTCGCCCACCCCGCTGCTCGTCGCCTACACCGAGGGCGTGCTGCCCTCCCTCGGCGAGGAGGGCCAGGTCGCCATCCGCGCCATCGGCTCCCTGGTCGACGGCGCCGAGGCCACCCTGTACGACTCCCCGGCGGTGGCCCGGGTCAAGGGCTCGTACCGCATGCTCAAGGTCCTGCTGAAGGCCGCGCGCGGAGCACTCGAGCTGAACGATTCACCGCAGCGGCTGCGGGTCGTGGCCTTCGGCCGGCGCCTGGAACTCCAGGCGCCGGAGCTCGCGGACGTCCGCCGCACCGCCCTCGGCGGCACCGCCCCGGTCAACCTGCTGCGCCCGCGCGCCCGCAAGCTGCTCCTCGACGCCCTGTGGGAGCGCTCCGGCGCGGGCCACCGGCACACCGACCCGGAGCTGGCCGCCGAGCTGCGCGCCTCCTTCGACGAGGACGTCACCGCCGAGGACGCCTTCACCGACTTCCTCGACGCCTGGTGGCCGGAGCTGGCCCCGGCCACCGTCCTGGACGCCATGGCGGACGAGAAGTGCCTGGGCCGATGGGCCCGCCGCGTCCTCAACCCGGGCGAGGTCCGCAAGGTCGCCCGCTCGTTGCAGCGGGACGGCCGCTCCGTGCACGACATCGCGCTGCTCGACGAGCTCCAGGCCGTCCTCGGCGCCCCGGCCCGCCCCCGCAGGAAGCGCGAGCTGGACCCGCTGGACCAGCTCACCGGCCTGGAGGAGCTGATGCCGGTGCGCGAGGAGACCCAGCGGGAGCGGGCCGAGCGGCTCGCCCAGGAGCGCGTCGAGTACGCGCACGTCATCGTCGACGAGGCGCAGGACCTCACGCCGATGCAGTGGCGCATGGTCGGCCGCCGCGGCCGGCACGCCACCTGGACGATCGTCGGCGACCCGGCCCAGTCCTCCTGGTCCGACCCCGACGAGGCCGCCCAGGCCCGCGACGAGGCCCTCGGCACCCGCCCGCCCGTCTCCCACCACCACCCTTCCAAGGAAGGCCCTTCGGGCCGCCCCTCTCGTGGCCGCCGCTTCGAGCTCACCGTGAACTACCGCAACCCCGCGGAGATCGCCGACGTGGCGTCCAAGGTGCTCGCCCTCGCCATGCCCGGCTCCGGCGCGCCGCGGGCGGTGCGCTCCACCGGTGTCGCACCGCGCTTCGCCGTCGCCGGGGACGCGCTGGGCGAGACCGTGCGCGCCGAGGCCGCCGGGCTGCTGGAGCGCGTGGACGGCACCGTCGGCGTGGTCGTCGCCATGCAGCGCCGTGCGGAGGCCCGGCGCTGGCTCGACGGGCTCGGCGACCGCGTGGTGGCGCTCGGCAGCCTGGAGGCCAAGGGCCTGGAGTACGACGCGACGGTCGTCGTCTCCCCCGCGGAGATCGCCGACGAGTCCCCGGCCGGGCTGCGCGTGCTGTACGTCGCCCTCACCCGGGCCACGCAGCAGCTCACCGTGGTCTCGGCGGACCGCGACGAACCGGACGCGGACGGGGTGCCCGACCTGCTGCGGGACTGAGGGGCAGCACGTCCGCGCACGGCACTCGTGCCACGGGAATGGCCTTACGGGATCTGTTTGTTAGCCTGGACGTGGCACCGGCCCGATCCAAGCCCCCGGGCCCAACCTTCGTCGCTTCGAGCGACCACTTGCCGCGAGGCGAGCATGGCGGGTCGGTGTCACAGGCGTAACGAGAGGCCCACGTCACTTCCGGTGACGTGGGCCTCTTTCGTTGTCGGAACACCTCTCGTATGGTGAAAACTGTTTTCCGAAACGCGTCCCGTCCGGAGAACAAAACGTCCGCAATCCACGGCGGCTACCGCGTACCCAGGGGTAGGTGCGACGATCGGACAGCACAACTCGCGACACGGTAAAGCAGAGGAAGTCGGCCATGGCAACGGCGCCCAGCGTCTCCTACTCGATGACCATCCGGCTGGAGGTGCCCGCGGGAGGAACCGCGGTGTCCCAGCTCACCGGGGCTGTCGAGTCCCACGGAGGCTCGGTGACCGGCCTCGACGTAACGGCCTCCGGCCATGAGCGGCTCCGTATCGACGTCACCATCGCGGCCACCTCCACCGCCCACGCCGAGGAGATCGTCGAGCAGCTGCGCGGCATCGAGGGCGTCACCCTGGGCAAGGTCTCCGACCGTACGTTCCTGATGCACCTCGGCGGCAAGATCGAGATGGCGTCGAAGCACCCCATCCGCAACCGTGACGACCTCTCCATGGTCTACACGCCGGGCGTGGCCCGGGTCTGCATGGCCATCGCCGAGAACCCCGAGGACGCCCGCCGCCTCACCATCAAGCGCAACTCCGTTGCGGTCGTGACCGACGGCTCCGCCGTGCTGGGCCTGGGCAACATCGGCCCCAAGGCCGCGCTGCCGGTCATGGAGGGCAAGGCCGCCCTGTTCAAGCGGTTCGCCGGCATCGACGCCTGGCCGCTGTGCCTGGACACCCAGGACACCGACGCGATCGTCGAGATCGTCAAGGCCATCGCCCCGGGCTTCGCCGGCATCAACCTGGAGGACATCTCCGCGCCGCGCTGCTTCGAGATCGAGGCCCGGCTGCGCGAGGCCCTCGACATCCCCGTCTTCCACGACGACCAGCACGGCACCGCCATCGTCGTCCTGGCCGCGCTGACCAACGCGCTGCGGGTCACCGGCAAGTCGATCGACACCATCCGGGTGGTGATGTCCGGCGCCGGCGCCGCCGGCACGGCCATCCTCAAACTGCTGCTCGCCGCGGGCGTGAAGAACGCCGTGGTGGCCGACATCCACGGAGTCGTCCACGCGGGGCGCGAGGATCTGGTGGACGCCGCCCCCGACTCCGCGCTGTGCTGGATCGCCGACAACACCAACCCCGAGAACCTCACCGGCACGCTGCGGCAGGCCGTGCGCGGCGCCGACGTCTTCATCGGCGTCTCCGCCCCGAACGTGCTCGGCGCCGAGGACGTCGCCGCGATGGCCGAGGGCGCGATCGTGTTCGCGCTCGCGAATCCCGACCCGGAGGTCGACCCGGCAATCGCCCGGCAGACGGCGGCCGTTGTGGCCACCGGCCGCTCCGACTTCCCCAACCAGATCAACAACGTGCTGGTGTTCCCGGGCGTCTTCCGCGGTCTGCTGGACGCCCAGTCCCGCACCGTCAACACCGAGATGATGCTGGCCGCCGCGAAGGCGCTGGCCGATGTGGTCACCGAGGACGAGCTCAACCCCAACTACATCATCCCCAGCGTGTTCAACGACAAGGTCGCGGGAGCGGTCGCCGGCGCGGTGCGCGACGCGGCGAAGGCCGTGGGGGCGACTGCCTCGTAGGACACCCGGCGTCAAGAGGGCTGTGAGGATCACCACGACCGGTGTGGATCCGGCGCGTCGCGGGACCCGAAGATCCTGACAGCCCTCTATCGTGGCGGACCGGGCCGTGGCGCTCTTCGTGTGACTCCCTGGGGTGTTCTCACGACGCGTGCGGGTGCCGGATTGGCTTTACCGCCGCAGGTAGAGGCAGGATGCGTCCCTGGGCGCGAGGGTCCGACGGCGGACCCGGGTCCGGGGACTCACCGAGGAACCTGGCAGCATCGGCTTGGCCGTGCCCAACATGCGGCTCCGCCGCGTGGCACGCCTCAACGGCAAGAAGAACACGGGAGTAAGAACATGAACCGCAGTGAGCTGGTGGCCGCGCTGGCCGACCGCGCCGAGGTGACCCGCAAGGACGCCGACGCCGTACTGGCCGCGTTCGCCGAGGTCGTCGGCGACGTCGTCTCCAAGGGCGACGAGAAGGTCACCGTCCCCGGCTTCCTGACCTTCGAGCGCACGCACCGCGCCGCTCGTACGGCGCGCAACCCGCAGACGGGCGAGCCGATCCAGATCCCCGCGGGGTACTCCGTGAAGGTGTCGGCGGGCTCGAAGCTGAAGGAAGCCGCCAAGGGCAAGTAGCCTTCCCTGCCGAGAGCGTCGCGGGCGACTGCTGACCAGTCGTGGCCGGTCGCGCGGTGCCCCGCGGCCCTGGGAAGTCGCATCAACGCCGATGGGGCGGTCACCCGATCCGGGTGACCGCCCCATCGGCGTCTTCGTGACCGGTCCCGTCAGACCAGCGCCTTGCCCGGGAGTTCGACCTTGGCGCCCAGGTCCGAGAGCTTCTCCATGAAGTTCTCGTAGCCGCGGTTGATCAGGCCGATGCCGTGGACCCGCGAGGGGCCCTGCGCGGCGAGGGCGGCGATGAGGTAGGAGAAGCCGCCGCGCAGGTCCGGGATGACCAGGTCGGAGCCCTGCAGCCGGGTGGGTCCCGAGACCACCGCCGAGTGCAGGAAGTTGCGCTGGCCGAAGCGGCAGTCCGAGCCGCCCAGGCACTCGCGGTACAGCTGGATGTGGGCGCCCATCTGGTTGAGCGCGGAGGTGAAGCCCAGCCGGGACTCGTAGACCGTCTCGTGGACGATGGACAGCCCCGTCGCCTGGGTCAGCGCGACCACCAGCGGCTGCTGCCAGTCCGTCTGGAAGCCGGGGTGCACGTCCGTCTCCAGCGCGATGGACTGCAACTGCCCGCCGGGGTGCCAGAAGCGGATGCCGTCGTCGTCGATCTCGAAGGCGCCGCCGACCTTCCGGAAGGTGTTCAGGAACGTCATCATCGAGCGCTGCTGGGCGCCGCGGACGTGGATGTTGCCCTCGGTCGCCAGCGCGGCGGACGCCCAGGAGGCGGCCTCCAGGCGGTCCGGTATGGCGCGGTGGGTGTAGCCGCCGAGGGTGTCCACACCGGTGACGCGGATCGTCCGGTCGGTGTCCATCGCGATGATCGCGCCCATCTTCTGCAGCACGCAGATCAGGTCCTCGATCTCCGGCTCCACCGCCGCGTTGGACAGCACGGTGACGCCCTCCGCGAGCACCGCGGTGAGCAGCACCTGCTCGGTGGCGCCGACGGACGGGTACGGCAGCCGGATCTTGGTGCCGCGCAGCCGGTGCGGGGCCTCCAGGTACTGGCCGTCCGCCCGCTTCTCGATGGTCGCGCCGAACTGCCGCAGCACGTCGAAGTGGAAGTCGATGGGGCGGCCGCCGATGTCGCAGCCGCCGAGCCCCGGGATGAACGCGTGCCCGAGCCGGTGCAGCAGCGGGCCGCAGAACAGGATCGGGATCCGCGAGGAGCCGGCGTGGGCATCGATGTCGGCGACGTTCGCGCTCTCCACGCTGGTGGGGTCGAGCACCAGTTCGCCGGGCTCGTCCCCCGGGCGGACCGTCACGCCGTGCAGTTGCAGCAGGCCGCGTACGACCCGCACGTCGCGGATGTCCGGCACGTTGCCCAGCCGGCTCGGTGCGCTGCCCAGCAGCGCGGCGACCATGGCCTTCGGTACGAGGTTCTTCGCACCGCGGACACGGATCTCGCCCTCCAGCGGGGTTCCGCCGTGGACAAGCAGTACGTCATCAGCGCCGTTGACGGTCATGAATCTCGCGTTCCGTGGGGAGCGGGGCAGGGTCAGGAGGGAAAGCGTAGTCGCCTCCGACCCCCCTTCTGTAAGCCTGAGGACGCTCCGGGTACGTCATGGGTTCGTCACAACACGAACCGTTCCCCGGCGGCCACGCGCGGTGACCGCGGGCCGTGTGCGCCGGGCGTGCTCCCGTCCGCCCTCCCGTCTCCCGCCACCACCCTCAACTGGGGCCTTACCAGGCCGCTCCCTTATTTCATGGCTGCATTCACTCCCGTACCCCCATTGCCTCCCCGCGCGGCGGGCAGATGCGGGATCATGTCTGGCATGACCGAGGTGTCCTCGCTCACAGGGCGGCTGCTCGTGGCCACTCCCGCTCTGGCGGACCCGAACTTCGACCGCGCGGTGGTCCTCCTTCTCGACCACGACGAGGAGGGCTCCCTCGGTGTGGTCCTCAACCGCCCGACGCCGGTGGACGTCGGCGACATCCTCGAGGGGTGGGCGGACCTCACCGGCGAGCCCGGGGTCGTCTTCCAGGGCGGACCGGTCTCCCTGGACTCGGCGCTCGGCGTCGCCGTCGTCCCGGGCGGGGCGGCCGGGGAGAGCGCGCCGCTGGGCTGGCGGCGGGTGCACGGCGCGATCGGGCTCGTCGACCTCGAGGCCCCGCCCGAACTGCTCGCCACGGTCCTCGGCTCGCTGCGCATCTTCGCCGGTTACGCCGGCTGGGGCCCCGGCCAGCTGGAGGACGAGCTGGTGGACGGCGCCTGGTACGTGGTGGAGTCCGAGCCCGGTGACGTCTCCTCCCCGGCCCCGGAGCGGCTCTGGCGCGAGGTGCTGCGCCGCCAGCGCAACGAGCTGGCGATGGTGGCCACGTATCCGGACGACCCGTCGCTCAACTGATGCGTGTGAGCTTCAGTACCCTTGGCTGTTATGAGCACTCTTGAGCCCGAGCGCGGGACTGGTACGGGGACCCTCGTCGAGCCGACGCCGCAGACCTCCCACGGCGACGGTGACCACGAGCGCTTCGCCCACTACGTCCAGAAGGACAAGATCATGGCGAGTGCCCTCGACGGCACTCCCGTCGTGGCGCTGTGCGGCAAGGTCTGGGTGCCCGGCCGCGATCCGAAGAAGTACCCGGTATGCCCCATGTGCAAGGAGATCTACGAGTCCATGGGCGCCGGCGGCGACGATCAGGGCAAGGGCGACAAGTAGTCCGCCCGGCCCGGCCGTACCGGCCGGTCGGATGTGTTTTCCCGTGAGGCCTCCGGGGTGCGTTTTGCGTGCCCTGGGGGCCTTTGTGCTGTCCGTCCGTTGCACAGGGTGCGTCTGCCGGTCACAGAGTGGTTGAGATCTCTTGTGGCGTGGTTCATCCACTCCATAGCCTCCGTGGTGTTGTGCACAGCGAAACCGGTATTGCGTATGCTGCAACGCGTTCGGAGGAGTAACTCCATGAAGCTGTCCGCCCGCCTGGTCGCCGTCGCGGCCGTCCTCGCCACCGCCGCCGCCTGTTCGCCCCAGACGTCCGACAACTCCTCCTCCGAAAAGGACGAGAAGACCGGCACTCTGCGCGTCTGGCTCTTCCAGGAGGTCAACAACGACCCCAAGAAGCAGGTCGTCGACTCCGTGGTCGCCGAGTTCGAGAAGGCGCATGAGGACACCGACGTCAAGGTCGAGTACATCCCCGTCGAGACGCGCGCCCAGCGCATCAAGGCGGCCTTCAACGACCCGGACTCCGCGCCCGACCTCATCGAGTACGGCAACACCGACACAGCAGGCTATGTGAAGGACGGCGGACTCGCCGACATTACCGAGGAGTTCAAGGCCTGGGACGAGGCGAAGGACACCGACCCCACCGCCAGACAGTCGGTCACCGTCGACGGCAAGATCTACGGCGCCCCGTACTTCGTCGGCGTCCGCGCCCTGTACTACCGCACCGACGTCTTCGACGACCTCGGCCTCGACGCCCCGAAGACCCAGGCCGAGTTGATCTCCACCGCCAAGGAGATCCACAACGCCAGGCCCGAGCTGTACGGCATCGCGGTCGGCGGCGCCTACACCTACGGCGCGATGCCCTTCATCTGGGCGCACGGCGGTGAGCTCGCCACCGGCAAGGGCGGCTCGTACGCCTCCGCCATCGACAGCCCCGAGGCCCAGAAGGGCATCGAGGCGTACACCTCGCTCTTCGGCGACGACAACTGCCCGGCCGCCAAGTGCGCGGGCATGGGCGGCAACGACACGGTGACCGCCTTCGCCTCGGGCAAGGCGGCCATGGCGATCGGCGGCGACTTCAGCCACGCGGCCATCGAGGCCGGCAAGGTCAAGGGCAAGTACGCCGTCGTGCCGCTGCCGGGCGTCGAGGAGGGCTCCATCGCCCCCGCGTTCGCCGGCGGGAACAACCTCGGCGTGCTGAAGTCCACCACGCACCGCACCCTCGCCGTCGACCTGATGAAGCGGCTCGCCTCCAAGAAGACGCAGGGCACCCTGTTCGACTTCATGGGCTTCCTGCCGACCTTCTCCGACGTGCGCGACCAGGTCGCCGCGAAGGAGGAGTTCGTCAAGCCGTTCGTCGAGACGCTCGCCGCCGACACCAAGTTCGTCCCGGCGTCGCCGGCGTGGGCGCAGATCGACTCCTCGCAGGTGCTGCCGACCATGTTCCAGGAGGTCGTCTCCGGTAAGAAGGACGTGGAGAAGGCGTCGGCCGACGCGGCGAAGAAGATGAACGAGGCATTCGGGTCCGTCGGATGACGGTGCCCACTGACTCGGGGGTTCTGGAACGCCGTCGGGTGCGGGGGGCGCACGGCCCCTCGCGCCCGCGTGGCGGCGGCCGCGCACCCGGCAAGGCCCTCCGCCCCCTGCACGCCCCCGCCGGCACGCCGTGGCTCTACCTGGCGCCCGCCCTCGTCGTCCTCGGCGGGCTGCTCGCCTACCCGATCTACCAGCTCGGGCTGATCTCTCTCTTCCACTACACCCAGGCGCAGGTCAGCGGGGGAGAAACGACCACCTTCGAGGGGCTCGGGAACTACGCCGAGCTCTTCCGGGACGATCAGTTCTGGCAGGTGCTGCTGGCCACCGTGGTGTTCGCGGCGGCCTGTGTGATCAGCACCCTGGCCGTCGGGTGCGCGCTCGCGGTACTGCTCACCCGGATCCGTGCCGTGCCGCGGCTGGCGCTGATGCTGGCCGCGCTCGGCGCCTGGGCCACCCCGGCGATCACCGGCTCCACGGTGTGGCTGTTCCTGTTCGACGCCGACTTCGGGCCCGTCAACCGGGTGCTGGGGCTCGGTGACCACTCCTGGACGTACGGGCGGTTCAGCGCCTTCTTCCTGGTGCTCCTCGAAGTGGTGTGGTGCTCCTTCCCGTTCGTGATGGTGACGGTCTACGCCGGCATCCGCTCCGTACCGTCCGAGGTGCTGGAGGCCGCCGCCCTGGACGGCGCCTCGCAGTGGCGCATCTGGCGCTCCGTGCTCGCGCCGATGCTCCGGCCGATCCTGGTGGTCGTCACCATCCAGTCCGTCATCTGGGACTTCAAGGTCTTCACCCAGATCTACGTCATGACCAACGGCGGCGGCATCGCGGGCCAGAACCTGGTCCTGAACGTCTACGCCTACCAGAAGGCGTTCGCGTCCTCGCAGTACAGCCTCGGCGCGGCGATCGGCGTCGTCATGCTGCTGATCCTGCTCGCCGTCACGCTGGTCTATCTGCGGCTGCTGCGCCGGCAGGGGGAGGAACTGTGACGATCGTGAGCCAGGGCCGGGGGCGCCGGGTGAAACCCGTGCGCCGGTTCGGCCGGCGTCCGGGACGGCTGGCGGCCGAGGCGGCGGCGCTGCTGATCGCCGCCGTGGTGGCCTTCCCGCTGTACTGGATGGTCCTCAGCGCCTTCAAACCGGCCGGGGAGATCGAGTCCACCGAGCCGCGCCCCTGGACGCTCGCGCCCACGCTGGACTCCTTCCGGCGGGTGTTCGGGCAGCAGGACTTCGGCCGGTACTTCCTCAACAGCGTCGTCGTCGCGGTCGCCGTGGTGGTCGCCTCCGCGCTGATCGCCTTTCTCGCCGCGACGGCCGTCACACGTTTCCGCTTCCGTATGCGCACCACCTTGCTGATCATGTTTCTGGTGGCGCAGATGGTGCCCGTGGAGGCGCTGACGATCCCCCTGTTCTTCGTCATGCGGGACTTCGGCCAGCTGAACACGCTGTGGTCGCTGATCCTGCCGCACATCGCGTTCTCCCTGCCGTTCGCGATCTGGATGCTCAGGGGGTTCGTGAAGGCCGTTCCGGAAGCGCTGGAGGAGGCCGCGTACATCGACGGGGCGAGCCGCGCCCGCTTTCTGTGGCAGATCCTTTTCCCGCTCGTCCTGCCGGGCCTCGTCGCCACCAGCGTGTTTTCCTTCATCTCCACCTGGAACGACTTCCTGTTCGCCAAGTCCTTCATCATCAGCGACATCTCGCAGTCCACCCTGCCCATGGCGCTGCTGGTCTTCTACAAACCCGACGACCCGGACTGGGGCGGCGTCATGGCGGCGTCCACGGTCATGACGATTCCGGTACTGGTCTTCTTCGTACTCGTACAGCGGCGTCTGGTCTCCGGACTGGGCGGCGCGGTAAAGGACTGACGTGACTGAACTGATTCCAGCGCCCCGCAGTGTCGTCGCCGGCTCCGGCGAGGTGCGGCTGACCGAGCGCACCCGGATCCGCGCCGGCCGGGGGACGGAGGACGTCGGTGACTGGCTGCGCACCGTCCTCCGGCAGGCGACCGGACTGCCGCTGCCCGTGGGGCGGGACGGCGGCGACGCGGACGGGGAGAGCATCGCGCTCGCGCTCCGCGCGGGGCTCGGGTCCGAGGAGTACCGCCTCGTCAGCGGCCCGGCGGGGGTGCGCATCGAGGGCGGGAGCGCGGCCGGTGTGCTGCTCGGCGCCCAGACGCTGCGCCAGCTCCTCGGCCCCGACGCCTACCGCAGGGCACCGGTCCGCCGCGACCGGGCGTGGGCGGTTCCGCACGTGACCGTCGAGGACGGTCCCCGCTTCCGCTGGCGGGGGCTGATGCTGGACGTCGCGCGGCACTTCATGCCGAAGGACGGGGTGCTGCGCTATATCGATCTCATGGCGGCGCACAAACTCAATGTGCTGCACCTGCATCTGACGGACGACCAGGGCTGGCGCATCGAGATCAAGCGCTATCCGAAGCTCACGGAAGTCGGCTCCTGGCGCGCGCGGACGAAAGTCGGCCACCGCGCCTCACCGCTGTGGGACGACAAGCCGCACGGCGGTCACTACACCCAGGACGACATCCGCGAGATCGTCGCCTACGCCGCCGAGCGGCATATCAGCGTCGTCCCCGAAATCGACGTGCCCGGGCACTCGCAGGCCGCCATCGCCGCGTATCCGGAACTGGGCAACTCCGATGTCGTCGACACGGCCTCCCTGACGGTCTGGGACACGTGGGGGATCAATGCGAACGTCCTCGCGCCGACCGACGACACCCTGCGCTTCTACGAAGGGGTGCTCGAGGAAGTCCTGGACCTGTTTCCCGCGGACGCCGGTCCGTTCTCGCCGTTCGTGCACATCGGCGGCGACGAATGCCCCAAGGACCAGTGGCGGGAGTCGGACACCGCGCAGAAGCAGATCAGCAACCTCGGGCTCGCCGACGAGGATGCCCTGCAGGCCTGGTTCATCGGGCACTTCGACAGCTGGCTCGCCGCGCGGGGGCGCCGGCTGATCGGCTGGGACGAGATCCTGGAGGGCGGCCTGGCCCCCGGCGCCGCGGTGTCGTCCTGGCGCGGCTACGCGGGCGGGGTGACCGCCGCCCGCGCGGGGCACGACGTGGTCATGTGCCCCGAGCAGCAGGTGTACCTGGACCACCGTCAGGCCGCCGGCCCCGAGGAGCCGGTGCCGATCGGGTACGTGCGCACCCTGGAGGACGTCTACCGGTTCGAGCCGGTTCCGGCGGAGCTGACGGCGGAGGAGCGTGCGCGGGTGCTGGGCACGCAGGCCAACGTGTGGACCGAGGTGATGGAGGACCAGGGGCGCGTCGACTACCAGACGTTCCCCCGGCTCGCCGCGCTCGCCGAGGTCGCCTGGAGCGACCTGCCCGCTCCGGCGGACCGTGACTTCACCGATTTCGAACGCCGGATGACCGCGCACTACCGCCGCCTGGACGCCCTGGGCGTCGGCTACCGCCCGCCCACGGGCCCCCTCCCCTGGCAACAACGCCCGGGCATCCTGGGCCGCCCCATCGACGGCCCCCCACCGACCCGGTAACCCCTCCCCGGCCCCTCGCGAACACCCGCACACCCGGGCCCGCTGCCCCGCCGGCAGCGCGCGGGTGCCGTGGGCCCGTCCGGTGGGCGGTTCGCTGCGGTCGCGTGAGCTCCTCCGGCCCCGGCGAAGACCCGCGCACCCGGGTCCGCTGCCCCGCCGGCGGCGCGCGGGTGCCCTGGGCCGGCCCAACGACGGCCCGCCGCCGCATCGGTGGGCCCCACGGGTCTTGCCCCGGGGCTGCCTGGCGGCGCGCGGTCGGAGCTGCGGGCAGTCGTGCCTCCCCCGCTCGTGCCTCCCCCCGCTCGAGCGAAGCCGGGAGTGGGGGAGGGCCGGGCACAGCGGCACCGGCAGGCGCCGGCGGAGCGCGTCCGCCGCCCCCTCCCGCGTGTCCTGGGAATGCCGCACCGGTCGCGCGCGTCCGCGCCCCCGACGAGGCCGCATCTCTCCGGCGCAGCCGCGCACTTCGGGCCGCTGTCCGGCAAGCAGCGGCCCGGCGCGCCGGGCCGTCCGTCCGCGAGCACGGGGACGCCGCACCGGACTTCCGCGCGTGCCCCGGGGCCGACGAAGGTCCCCCTACGGCGCGCCCCCGGGGCCCGTCGAGCAGGCCGTGTGATACGGGGACAGGCCTCGCCGAAGTGTGGCAATACGCGGCAGACCGGTGATGGCGGGTGAAATTCGGCAGGTCCGGGGTGAGGTGGGCGAATGCCTCCTAGCGGACCCCCGTCTTCGGCGCCTGCCAAGATGTGCCAGAGTTGCCACGTCCGCCCTGTCAGCACGTACCGTACGGCGCACAGGTGGGACCAGGTGGGGCAGCGGGAAGGGGCAGCCGGTTTTGAGCACGCACGCACCGCAGGCGGCGCAGGCCGTGACGCTGCCCACGACACTGGACGAGGCCGTGGCCGCGCTCACGGCGATGCCCGCCGCCGTGCCCGTCGCGGGCGGCACGGACCTGATGGCCGCCGTCAACTCCGGGCAGCTCAGGCCCACCGCGCTGGTCGGCCTCGGCAGAATCAGCGAGATCCGCGGCTGGCAGTACCTGGACGGACACGCCCTGCTCGGCGCCGGCCTCAACCACGCGCGCATGGGCCGCCCCGACTTCGCCGCCCTCATCCCGGCGCTCGCCGCCGCCGCGCGGGCCGCGGGACCGCCGCACATCCGCAACGCCGGCACCCTCGGCGGCAACATCGCCTCCGCCGCCCCCACCGGAGACGCGCTCCCCGTGCTGGCCGCGCTGGAGGCGACCCTGGTCGTCGCCGGTCCGGGCGGCGCCCGCCGCGAGGTGCCCGTGTCGCACCTGCTGGCCGGCATGGACCTGCTGCGCCCCGGCGAACTCATCGGCTTCGTGCGCGTACCGCTGCTGCACGCCCCCCAGGTGTTCCTCAAGGCGACCGGCCGCACCGGCCCCGGCCGGGCGGTCGCCTCCGTCGCCCTCGTGCTCGACCCCGCGCGGCGCGGGGTGCGCTGCGCGGTGGGCGCCATCGCGCCGATGCCGCTGCGGCCCCTGCAGGCCGAGCAGTGGGTCGCGCAGCTCATCGACTGGGACAACAACCGCGCGATCGTGCCCGAGGCACTGAGCGCGTTCGGGGAGTACGTCGCCGCGGCCTGCATCCCCGACGCCACCCCCGGCGAGGACGGCACCGTCCCGCCGCTTCCGCCCGCGGTACTGCACCTGCGGCGCACCGTCGCCGCGCTGGCCCGACGAGCACTGGGGAGGGCGCTGTCGTGACCGACGACCAGCACGGAGAGGGCACGCCCCCCGGCGGCAGCCGCTGGGACCCGCTGCCCCAGGGCGACTACGACGACGGCGCCACGGCCTTCGTCAACCTCCCCGAGGGGGGCATCGACGCCCTGCTCGACTCCATGGAGAGCCCGCTCGCCGCGCCCGGTCAAGGCTATGTGCCGCCGCAGATAACGGTCGCCCCCGCGACCACCGCGGGCACCGACCCGGCGGCCACCGGCAGCTGGGCCGTGCCCGGCGCGCCCGTCGACGGCGCCCAGTGGCACGAGCAGGGCAGCCCCGAGGCGAACGCCGAGCCGGGGGACCGGTTCGGGTACGAACCGGGCGCCACCGGTCAGTGGAACTTCGAGGACACCGCGGCCGCCGGGAACGGCACCGCGGCGGGGCAGGACGTCACCGGCCAGTGGTCGATCCCGGTCGCCGACGGCGACCTCCCGGACGAATCGGGCGAGTTCACCACGTCCTCCCTGGCCGAGCAGTGGGGCGGCGGCACCACCCCTCCGGCCACCCTCCCGGGCGGCGCCCCGGCCCCCTGGGCCGCCACCCAGTCCATCGGCCGGCCGTGGGGCCCCGGCGTGCCCGGAGTCCCGCAGGAGCCCGAGCAGCAGGGCGGCGGGCACGGCACCGCGCGGGAGCAGCGGGACGCCGCGACCCGGCCGCACGGCGAGCCGCAGCCGGCCGCCGGAGAGCGCGCACCGGAGCCCGCACCCGGCCACGGCACCGACCAGCACCCGCCGTACGGCGCACCCGGGGGCGCGGAGGCCGCCGCCGCCCCGCCGCAGGCGCCCGCGCGGGACGGCGCGGCGTGGGAGTCCGGGCCGGCCGACGGCTCCGCGCACGCCGGACCCCGGTCGTCCGGCATGCCCCAGCCGCTCCCCGCCGACGACCGCACCGGAGCGGCCCCGTGGCACCCCGGCGCGGAAGCCGCCGACGGTGCCTCCGCGGAGCACTGGGAGCACCCGCGCCCCGGCGCCCCTCAGGACGCCGTACGCCCCGCTGACGCCCCCGCCGCGTCGTCCGGGGACGCCGACCGGGCCCCTGACGCCCCCGGCGGCCCGCCGGAGCCCCCCGCCGACCGCGCGGAGGCCGAACGGCGCGCGGAGGCCGAACGGCGCGCGGAGGCCGAACGGCGCGCGGAGACCGGCGCGGCCGCCGGCGACGGCGCGCCCGCGGACGATGCCCGCGGCGCCGCCACGGAATCCGGCACTCCGGACGAACCGGATGCGGACGCCGGGGCCGAAGCCCTGCCGCTGGATTCCCCGGCCACCCCGCACGACGACCACCCCCTCGCCTCCTACGTGCTCCGCGTCAACGGCACCGACCGGCCCGTCACCGACGCCTGGATCGGCGAGTCGCTGCTCTACGTGCTGCGCGAGCGGCTCGGCCTGGCCGGCGCCAAGGACGGCTGCTCGCAGGGCGAGTGCGGCGCCTGCAACGTGCAGGTCGACGGGCGGCTCGTGGCGTCCTGCCTGGTCCCGGCCGTCACGACGGCGGGCAGCGAGGTCCGTACCGTCGAGGGACTGGCCCAGGACGGCCGGCCCTCGGACGTGCAGCGCGCGCTCGCGCGGTGCGGCGCCGTGCAGTGCGGCTTCTGCGTCCCCGGCATGGCGATGACCGTGCACGACCTCCTCGAGGGCAACCCCGCCCCCAGCGACCTGGAGACCCGCCAGGCCCTGTGCGGCAACCTGTGCCGCTGCTCCGGCTACCGGGGCGTGGTGCAGGCCGTCAAGGAGGTCGTCGCCGAACGCGAGGCGCACGCCGAGGACGCCGGGTCCGACACCGACGGCGAGGGCGACGCGCCCCGCATCCCGCACCAGGCGGGCCCCGGCGCCGGCGGCGTCAGCCCGACGGCCTTCGGCGGTCCCGGCCCCCTCGAGCAGCCCCATGACCAGCCCTACGGCCAGGACGGAGGCCAGGCGTGAGCAACGAAGCAGCCACCGCACCGGCCGCGCGGGCCCCCGAGGCCGCCCCCGAGCCGGAGCCGGTCCCGCACGGACTCGGCGCCTCCCTCCCGGCCGCCGACACCCGCGCCAAGACCGAGGGCACCTTCCCGTACGCCGCCGACCTGTGGGCCGAGGGCCTGCTGTGGGCGGCCGTGCTGCGCTCCCCGCACCCGCACGCGCGCATCGTCTCCATCGACACCGCCCACGCGCGGGAGATGCCCGGCGTCCGCGCGGTCGTCACCCACGAGGACGTCCCCGGCACCCCGCTGCACGGCCGCGGCAAGGCCGACCGCCCGGTCTTCGCCTCCGAGGTCGTGCGCCACCACGGCGAGGCCATCGCGGCCGTCGCCGCCGACCACCCCGACACCGCGCGGATGGCCGCCGCCGCCGTCATCGTCGAGTACGAGGTGCTCGACCCGGTGACCGACCCCGAGCAGGCCTTCGAGGCCGAACCGCTGCACCCCGACGGCAACCTGATCCGGCACATCCCGCTGCGCCACGGCGACCCCGAGGCGGCCGGCGACATCGTCGTCGAGGGCCTGTACCGCATCGGCCGCCAGGACCCGGCGCCCATAGGGGCCGAGGCCGGGCTCGCCGTGCCCCGCCCGGACGGCGGCGTCGAGCTGTACGCGGCGTCCACCGACCCGCACGGCGACCGGGACACCGCCGCCGCCGCGTTCGGCCTGGAACCCGATCGGGTGAAGGTCGTCGTCACCGGGGTGCCCGGCGCCACCGGCGACCGCGAGGACCAGAGCTTCCAGCTCCCCCTGGGGCTGCTCGCGCTGAAGACCGGCTGCCCGGTGAAACTCACCGCCACGCGCGAGGAGTCCTTCCTCGGCCACACCCACCGCCACCCCACGCTGCTGCGCTACCGCCACCACGCCGACGCCGAGGGCCGGCTGGTCAAGGTCGAGGCGCAGATCCTGCTCGACGCGGGCGCCTACGCCCACACCTCCTCCGACGCCCTGGCCGCCGCCGTCGCCTTCGCCTGCGGCCCCTACGTCGTCCCGAACGCGTTCATCGAGGGCTGGGCGGTGCGCACCAACAACCCGCCCTCCGGCCATGTGCGCGGCGAGGGCGCCCTTCAGGTGTGCGCCGCCTACGAGGCGCAGATGGACAAGCTGGCCAAGAAGCTCGGCGTCGACCCGGCGGAACTGCGTCTGCGCAACGTCATGGCCACCGGCGACCTGCTGCCCACGGGCCAGACCGTCACCTGCCCGGCACCGGTCGCCGAACTCCTCGAGGCGGTGCGGGACTTCCCGCTGCCGCCGCTGCCCAAGGACACCCCCGAGGAGGAGTGGCTGCTGCCCGGCGGCCCCGAGGGCGCGGGCGAACCGGGCGCGGTGCGCCGGGGCGTGGGCTACGGCCTGGGCATGGTGCACATGCTCGGCGCGGAGGGCGCGGACGAGGTGTCCACGGCCACCGTGCGGGTCCACGGCGGCGTGGCGACCGTGCTGTGCGCGGCCGTCGAGACCGGCCAGGGCTTCTCCACCCTGGCCCGGCAGATCGTCCAGGAGACCCTCGGCATCGACGAGGTGCTCGTGGTGCCCGTGGACACCGACCAGCCCCCGGCAGGACCGGGCTGCCGCGGCCGGCACACCTGGGTGTCGGGCGGCGCCGTGGAGCGCGCCGCGAAGATGGTCCGCACCCAGCTCCTCCAGCCGCTCGCGCACAAGTTCGGCATGTCCACCGAGCTGCTGCAGATCACCGACGGCAAGATCACCTCGTACGACGGCGTGCTGTCCACGACCGTCACGGAGGCGTTGGAGGGCCGGGAACTGTGGGCCACCGCCCAGTGCCGCCCGCACCCCACGGAGCCGCTGGACGAGTCCGGCCAGGGTGACGCCTTCGTCGGCATGTCCTTCTGCGCGGTCCGCGCGGTGGTCGACGTCGACATCGAGATCGGCTCGGTCCGGGTCGTCGAACTGGCCGTCGCCCAGGACGTGGGCCGGGTGCTGAACCCGGCGCAGCTGAACGCGCGGATCGAGGCGGGCGTGACCCAGGGCCTGGGCGCCGCGCTCACCGAGAACCTGCGCACACCGCGCGGTCTCGTGCGCCACCCCGACCTCACCGGCTACGCCCTGCCGACCGCGCTGGACGCGCCGGACATCCACATCGTGAAGCTGGTCGAGGAGCGGGACGTGGTCGCGCCGTTCGGCGCGAAGGCGGTCAGCGCGGTACCGGTGGTGACCTCACCGGCGGCCATCGCCTCCGCCGTCCGGGCCGCCACGGGCCGCCCCGTGAACCGCCTCCCGATCCGTCCGCAGGCCGCGGTGGTCACCGGCACCTGACACGCGTTGCGGCGTTTCGCGGGACGAGGCAACGCGAGCGGCCGAGCGTGCGTCTTGAGAGGTGAGGGGCGCCGGATGCCGCGCGCTCTCGGACCGGGGGCGTTGTCAGTGGTGGCGCGTAGTGTTCCGGTCAGTGGGACGGCCCCGGTCCATGAGGGCAGGCCGTCCGGCCCGGGCGGGGCGTACGCGGACCCGGGACCGAACGCACGGATCGCGGGGGAATCATGAGCAGCACCGACACCGTTGTCGCAGAGGTGATCACACTCGCCGAGGCCGACCTCGACCCCTTCATCACACACGCGTGCACGCGCAGTTGGCTGACGGGCCCCGGACTGCCGGCGGACAACGGCCTGTTCAGCTTCGCGGAGCTGGCCCGGCGGGGCGGCCCGCACACCGTGGCCGGCTCGACGGGCGGCCCCTGCGACCGGCTCCCGGCCGGGCTGCGCGACCAGCTGGTCATCGGCGGGGTGCTCGGCCCGGAGGGCCTGGAGACGGAGTCGGTGCTGCTCGACGGCGCGACCGGCGAGGTCTCGACGACGTACTTCTTCCACGACCGCCCCGACCTGATGGACCGCCGGCCGCTGGCGCCGTCCCTGCCGACGCTGGTGCGGTTCGCCGCGGCGACGGACGAGCTGGCAGGGCTGCGCGGCCAGTTCGCCGCCTACGCGGGGCGGTACGGCACCGAGGCGGCCGCGGAGGCCTCGCGCCAGCTGCTGGCGGTCTTCGAGGAGGGCGCGGACGGGGAGCCGGCGCCGTTCTGGCGGATGGCCGCGCTGATCCGCCCGCTGGCCCTGGTGGCCGGCCCCGGCACGGCCTCGGGGCTCGCCCTGGACCTTCCCGTCCGCCTCCTGGACGACGCGTTCGGCCGGGGCGCGGTGGTCCGCTTCGAGGAGGTCGACTTCCCCGCGACGCTGACGCACGAGCCGACCCGGCGGTTCCTGCGCGAGACGGGCCTGCCGGAGGACGGCTTCCTGTTCTCCCTGGACACGGACCTGCCGCTGCGCACGCTCGTGGAGTACTACGCCGAGGACTGCCGCGGCGGCCTGCCCGCCGCCCTGTCCCCCGCCCGGGCGGCCCGCCTGATCCGCCTGGGCGGCCTGGTCGACGACCACAGCCTGCTCGTCGACGGCGCCACGGGCGCGGTGTTCAGCTGGAACGAGCCGGCCGCCCTGCTCCACCCGCTGAACACGGACGTCTCCACGCTCGCCTTCACGCTCTGGCTGCTGCACCGCGAGCGCTCCCTGGACGCGGAGTCGGGCCACGCGCTGACCACCGACGCCTACGACCAGCTCGCCCTGACGATGATCCAGGTCCTGTCCGCCATCGACCCCACGGGCACGACGGCCGACGCGGACTGGCACTACTGGACGGAGCTGTTCCAGGACGAGGCGGGCGGGGTGCTCTAGACCCGTCGGCCCGGTGACCGGGCCGGTCCTACGACCATGGTCCCGGTGCCGTTCGCGACCCCCGACAGGGGTCAAACCCCGCTGCGGCCCTTACGCTGGCGGGCATGACCACCCCGAACCCGCGCGACGCCGGTGTCGCCGAGCCCGCCGGTGCCCGCGCCCCGGCCGGCGCCGTACCCGACGAGACGGTGCTGAGCCGCCCCTACCGGGCCCTCAGCACCGGCATCGTCTCCGTGGTGCTGCTGATCGCCTTCGAGGCGACCGCCGTCGGCACGGCGATGCCGGTGGCGGCGCGCGAGCTGGACGGGGTGGCGCTGTACGCGTTCGCGTTCTCGGGGTACTTCACGACCAGCCTGTTCGGCATGGTGCTGTCCGGTCAGTGGTCCGACCGCAAGGGCCCGCTCGGGCCCCTCACCGCGGGCATCGCCTCCTTCGCGGCCGGCCTGGTGCTAGCCGGGACGGCGGGCGCGATGTGGCTGTTCATCCTGGGGCGGGCGGTGCAGGGCCTCGGCGGCGGGCTGGTGATCGTCGCGCTGTACGTCGTCGTCGGGCGGGCCTACCCGGAGCGGCTGCGCCCGGCGATCATGGCGGCGTTCGCGGCGAGCTGGGTGGTGCCGTCGATCGTCGGCCCTCTCGCGTCCGGCGCGGTGACGGAGCACATCGGCTGGCGCTGGGTGTTCCTCGGCATACCGGTGCTCGTGGTGTTCCCGCTGGCGCTCGCGCTGCCGCAGATACGGCGCCTGGCGTCCGGCCCGGTCGGCCGGGACGGGCCGGACGGGGACGGCGCCCCGGCCTCCTTCGACGGCCGCCGCATCCGGCTGGCCCTGGCCATCTCCTTCGGCGCCGGGCTCCTCCAGTACGCCGCGCAGGACCTGCGCTGGGTGTCGCTGCTGCCGGGCGCGCTGGGTGCGGCCCTGCTCGTCCCCGCCGTGCTCGGCCTCCTCCCGCGCGGCACGTACCGGGCGGCGCGCGGACTGCCCTCGGTCGTGCTGCTGCGCGGCGTGGCGGCCGGCTCCTTCATCGCGGCCGAGTCCTTCGTCCCGCTGATGCTGGTCACCCAGCGCGGCCTCAGCCCGACCCTCGCCGGCTTCTCGCTCGCGGCGGGCGGCGGCACCTGGGCGCTGGGCTCCTGGGTGCAGTCCCGGCCCCGCCTCGAGCCGTACCGGGAACGCCTGATGGCCCTCGGGATGGTGCTGGTCGCGGCGTCCGTCGCCGTCGCGCCCAGCGTGCTGATCGACGCCGTGCCGGCCTGGACGACGGTGGCGGTCGCCTGGGCCTTCGGGTGCTTCGGCATGGGCCTGGTGATCTCCTCCACCAGCGTCCTGCTGCTCCGGCTCTCCGCCCCCGCGGAGGCCGGCACCAACTCCGCCGCCCTGCAGATCTCCGACGGCCTCTCCAACGTGCTGCTCCTGGCGGTCGGGGGAGCGGCCTTCGCGGCCCTGGGCGGCGGCACGGCCGGCCACGCGGCGACGCAGGCCACCGCCTCCCACCCGGCCGCCTTCGTCGCGGTGTTCCTGCCGATGGCGGGGGTGGCGCTGGCCGGGGCGTGGGTCGCTACGCGGGTGAGAGCAGTCAAGTAGTACCACTTTGGTATCGCTGGAGTAGTACCGTTTTGGTATGGCTATGAACCTGCGTCTCCGCGACGACCAGACGGAAGCTCTCAAGCTGCGCGCCGAGGAGGAGGGCGTCAGTATGCACGCGATACTGCTGCGGGCCGTGGATGACTATCTGGCGCGGACGGCGCACCAGGCGCTGGTGCGCAAGGCCGCCAAGGAGCAGACCGCCAAGTGGGCCGAGTTGCTGGAGCGGCTGAAGTGACGCACGTCTACCTCACGGCCGAGGATGTCCTCCTGGCCATTGCCGGGGACGCCGTCGACGACCAGGACGTCGCCGTGCGCGACGCGGGGCTGCTGGAGTCGGCCGTGCATCGCCCCTCGGCGTCCATGTTCGGGCAGGAGGCCTACGCCGATCTGTTCGACAAGGCGGCGGCACTTCTGCAGTCCCTGGTCATCAACCACCCTCTCGTCGACGGGAACAAGCGCACGGCCTGGGTGTCCTGCGTCGTCTTCCTGGCGATGAACCAGGTGCAGTTGCGCCCCGACATCGATGCGGCCGAACGCCTGGTCATCGCCGTGGAGACCGGCAGTATGGACGAGGTCAAGGCGATCTCCGAAGCGTTGAGGGACTTGGCCGAGCAGCAAGGTGTGACCTGAGTCCCATCCCGGGCGGTACCGGCGGCGTACCGCCATGGACGCCGCCGGGCCATCGGTAGGGTGGGCCGGTCGTCATACGTACCTCCTCGCCCGACCACCCCACGGAGACCGTGACTACCACCGCCAGTTCCGCGTCCCACTCGCACCACCTCTCCCCGGCCTTTCCCGGACGTGCCCCCTGGGGCACCGCGGGCAAGCTGCGGGCCTGGCAACAGGGGGCGATGGACAAGTACCTCCAGGCGCAGCCCCGGGACTTCCTGGCGGTGGCCACACCCGGCGCAGGCAAGACGACCTTCGCGCTGACGCTGGCGTCCTGGCTGCTGCATCACCACGTGGTGCAGCAGGTGACCGTCGTCGCGCCCACCGAGCACCTGAAGAAGCAGTGGGCCGAGGCCGCCGCACGGATAGGCATCAAGCTCGACCCCGAGTACAGCGCGGGCCCGCTCGGCAAGGAGTACGACGGCGTCGCCGTGACGTACGCCGGTGTCGGCGTGCGCCCCATGCTGCACCGCAACCGCGTCGAGCAGCGCAAGACCCTCGTCATCCTCGACGAGATCCACCACGCCGGTGACTCCAAGTCCTGGGGCGAGGCCTGTCTGGAGGCGTTCGAGCCGGCCACGCGGCGGCTCGCGCTGACCGGTACGCCGTTCAGGTCCGACACCAACCCCATCCCCTTCGTGACGTACGAGGAGGGCGACGACGGCATCCGCCGGTCGTCCGCCGACTACACCTACGGATACGGCTCCGCGCTCGCGGACGGCGTCGTGCGGCCCGTGATCTTCATGTCGTACAGCGGCAACATGCGCTGGCGCACCAAGGCCGGCGACGAAATCGCCGCCCGCCTCGGCGAGCCCATGACCAAGGACGCCGTCAGCCAGGCCTGGCGCACCGCGCTGGACCCGCGCGGCGAGTGGATGCCGGCCGTGCTGCGCGCCGCCGACCAGCGGCTCACCGAGGTCCGCAAGGCCGTCCCGGACGCCGGCGCCCTCGTCATCGCCTCCGACCAGGACTCCGCGCGGGCCTACGCCAAGCTCATCCGGGACATCACCGGCCACAAGCCCACCGTCGTGCTGTCCGACGACACCGGCGCGTCGAAACGGATCGACGACTTCAGCGCCGGCGACGACCGCTGGATGGTCGCCGTCCGCATGGTGTCCGAGGGCGTCGACGTACCGCGCCTCGCGGTCGGCGTGTACGCCACCACCATCTCCACCCCGCTGTTCTTCGCCCAGGCCGTCGGGCGTTTCGTACGGTCCCGGCGGCGCGGCGAGACCGCGTCCGTGTTCCTGCCGACCATCCCCGACCTGCTCGGCTTCGCGGGCGAGATGGAGCGCGAACGCGACCACGTCCTCGACAAGCCGAAGAAGGAGGGCGAGGAGGACCCGTACGCCGAGTCCGAGAAGGAGATGGAGGAGGCGAACCGGGAACAGGACGAGGACACCGGCGAGCAGGACATGCTGCCCTTCGAGGCGCTGGAGTCCGACGCCGTCTTCGACCGGGTGACGTACAACGGCGCCGACTTCGGCATGCAGGCCCACCCCGGCAGCGAGGAGGAGCAGGACTACCTCGGCATCCCGGGACTGCTCGAACCCGACCAGGTGCAGCTGCTGCTGCAGAAGCGGCAGGCCCGGCAGATCGCGCACAGCCGCAAGAAGCCCGCCGAGGAGGCCGACCTCCTCGAGCTGCCCGCCGAGCGGCGCCCGGTGGTCTCCCACAAGGAGATGATGGAGCTGCGCAAGCGGCTCAACAATCTCGTCGGCGCCTACGTCCACCAGAGCGGCAAGCCGCACGGCGTCATCCACACAGAGCTGCGCCGGGTCTGCGGCGGCCCGCCCTCGGCGGAGGCCACGGCGGGACAGCTGCGCCAGCGGATCGAAAAGGTGCAGGAGTGGGCCACGCGCATGCGGTGACCCGGGGGTGCGTATCGGGACATAGGGAACCACTTTCCGGCGAGAGTGCCCGGATTCTGGACGGAGCCTTCCGCTCACCGAACCGGCTCGCTACTGTCCCCGCTACGCACACGCCCCGTGGCAGCGCCGCCGCGGAGCGCAGCCGTGAAGCGACTGTGCCCGGGACACTGCCGGGCCGCCGGCCGATCGGCGGCCTCTGAAGCGCGTGACCGACGGGACTCGGTGACGCATCCGCCGCGAGGGGGCCGTCGACCTCACCACTAAGGAGTGGGCGTCGTGACCGCGGAGACCTCCCAGACGCTCGACAGGGGACTACGCGTCCTCAAACTGCTCGCCGACACGGATCACGGGCTGACCGTCACCGAGCTTTCCCACAAACTGGGCGTCAACCGGACCGTTGTGTACCGGTTGCTCGCCACGCTGGAACAGCATGCCCTCGTACGCCGCGACCTCGGCGGACGGGCCCGCGTCGGCCTCGGCGTGCTCAGGCTGGGGCGCCAGGTGCACCCGCTGGTGCGGGAGGCGGCGATGCCGGCGCTGCGGTCGCTGGCGGAGGACATCGGCGCGACCGCGCACCTGACGCTGGTGGACGGGTCGGAGGCGCTGGCCGTGGCCGTGGTGGAGCCGTCCTGGACGGACTACCACGTGGCGTACCGGGCGGGGTTCCGGCATCCGCTGGACCGGGGGGCCGCGGGCAAGGCGATCCTCTCCGCCCGGCAGCACTCCGCCGACGAACCCGGGTACACGCTGACACACGGGGAGCTGGAGGCGGGGGCGTGCGGGGCGGCCGCGCCGCTGCTGGGGGTGACGGGGGTCGAGGGCAGCGTGGGCGTCGTCATGCTGGCGGACGTCGTGCCGGAACGGGTGGGCGCCCGCGTGATGGACGCCGCCCGAGAAGTCTCCGACGCCCTCCGCTGACACCCCGCTGCGGCCAACCGCCCGCCCAGCCGCCGCCCCGCCGTCCCCGCGTGCGCGTCGCCCCGCCGTCCCCGCAGCCGCTGGCCCGCCGTCCCCGCGGGCGCGTCGCCCCGCCGTCCCCGCGGGCAGTCGTGCCGCAGGGCGGCACGGGTGGGCGCGACGGCACCCCGTAGGCGCCGGGCCGCGCCACCTCCTCCCGGGCCACACCAGCACCGGTGCGGTACTCGGCCGGGGGCGGGCTGCTCTGCCGGCACTTGCCGGGTGCCTCCCCCACTCTCGGCTTCTCCCCCACTCTCGGCTCCGCTCGAGCGGGAGGTACCCCCATGAGCGGGAGGTACCCCCACCGCCCACCCGTGCCGCCCTGGGGGCACCTCCCAGGCCCTCAAGGCACTGGGGGAGGCACGACTGCCCGCAGCGGCGGACGACTGCCTGCGGGGAGCGGCACGATCGCCCGCAGCTGCGGCACGTTAGATTGGCTGACGTGTTCTCTCGCCTCACGCGCCCCCAGAAGGCGGCCGCCCTAGCCACCCCCGTCGTGGCACTCCTGGCCACCGCCGGCCTCGCCCCCCTCCCCTTCTCCGTGGCGCAGCCCGGCATGACCGCGAACGTGCTCGGGGAGAACAAGGGTGAGCAGGTCATTACCATCTCCGGCGCCCCCGTACGGGAGACCACCGGCCAGCTTCGCATGACCACCATCGAGGCGACCTCCCCGGACACCCGCGTCGACCTCGCCGACGTCATCGACAGCTGGTTCAGCACCGACCAGGCGGTCATGCCCCGCGACTCGGTCTACCCCAGCGGCGACAGCGTCGAGGAGATCGAGCAGTACAACCGCAAGCAGATGAAGGAGTCCCAGGACGAGGCGACCAGGGCCGCGCTGAACCACCTGAACCTCCAGGACGAGGACATCGACGTCACCCTGAGGCTCGCCGACGTCGGCGGCCCCAGCGCCGGCCTGCTGTTCTCCCTCGGCATCGTCGACAAGCTGGACGGCGACGGCAGCGGCGGCGACCTCACCGGCGGCCGGGTCATCGCCGGCACCGGCACCATCGACGAGGACGGCACCGTCGGCCCCGTAGGCGGCGTGCCCCTGAAGACACAGGCGGCCAGGCGCGACGGCGCCACCGTCTTCCTCGTCCCCGAGGCCGAGTGCGCCGACGCCCGGGCGGAACTCCCCGAGGGTCTGCGCCTGATCCCGGTCACCACCCTCGACGGCGCCGTCGACGCCCTGATCGCCCTGGAGAAGGGCACCGGCAAGGTCCCTAGCTGCTAGCGGGCGTGAAGAAGTTGACGAGGTTGCCGTCGGGGTCGCGCAGCAGCAGCGACCGGTTGCCCCAGGGCATCGTGACGGGACCGTTGACGAAGTCGGTGACGAAGGCGCTCAGCTCCCGGTGCACCCGGTCCACGTCATCGACGCGGAACTCGATGATCACGCTGTGGTTGTCCGCCGGGCGCGCGGAGCCCGGGGCGAACAGCGGGACGGTGCGGGTGCTCGCGATCGCGAGCGTGGCGCCCGCGGTCCTGATCTCGGCGAAGTCCTCGTTGGCCCACGTCGCCTCCACCCCCGTGGCGCGCTCGTAGAACGCGACGAGGCGGGCGACGTCGCCGGTGATGACGCGGATCGAGACGAACTCCATGGAAATCTCCTTGGCCGTGCGGGAGGCGTGCACGCCACAGGCTAGGAGAGATAGAGGACAGAATCGGTCCGGTATGGACGTTAGGCTGCGGCCATGCCCCGACCCACCGGCCGCGTCCTGACCCTCCTGGAGCTGCTGCAGTCGGGCGGCACCCGGACGGTGGCCGAACTCGCCGACCGGCTCGGCGTCGAGGGACGCACGGTGCGGCGGTACGTGAACCAGCTGATCGACCTCGACGTACCCGTGGAGTCGGTGCGCGGCCGCTACGGCGGGTACCGGCTGGCCCCCGGGTACCGCCTGCCTCCGCTCATGCTCAGCGACGACGAGGCGCTGGCCGTACTGCTCGGCCTGGTCGCCGGCCGCCGGGCGGGGCTGACGACGGCGGAGCGCACGGCGAACGAGACGGCGGCCGCGAAGATCCGGCGGGTGCTGCCCCGGCACCTCGCCCGCCGGCTCGACACCCTCCTGGACGCCCTCGCCTTCACGGACCCGCCCGGCGCGTCCGACCCCCCGGACACCGGGATCCTGCTCACGATCGCCGACGCGGTGCGCCACCGCCGCCCGGTCTCCGTCCGCTACACCGACCGCGGCGGACGGTACAGCGAACGCACGCTGCACCCGTACGGGATCGTCGCCCACGGGGGCCGCTGGTACGTGACGGGCCAGGACGCCGAAGCCGGCGAGGACCGGACCTTCCGGCTCGACCGCGTCGTCTCCGCGAGAGCCCTGCCCGGCTCCTTCGAGGCACCGGCGGGCCCCGATCCGGCACAGCGCCTGCTGACCGGGATGGCCACGGCCGAGTACCGGCACCGGGTCACCCTGCGGATCCAGGGGACGGCCGAACAGATCCGCGCGCACATCCCGGCCAGTGTCGCGACCCTGGAGGAGCACGACGCCGCGCCCGACGGGTGGCTGCGCGCCGAGCTGCGGGCGGAGCGGCTCGACTGGCTGCCGCCGGTGCTCGCCGCCCTCGGCCGGCCGTTCGTCATCGAGCGCCCCGACGAACTCCGCGACCTCGTCCTCGCACTCGCCGACCGCCTCACGACGTACGCCCGCCGGACCTGACCGCGGGGACCCGGCGGCACCGGGCGGCGCGCCTCACCGGACGGTACGCCTCACCGGACGGTACGCCTCACCGGACGGTACGCCTCACCGGGCGGCGCCTCACCCCTCCTTGACGAACCCCTCGTCCACCATCCAGTCCAGCGCCACCTGGTGCGGGTCCTCCCCGTCGACGTCCACCTTGGCGTTCAGGGTCTGCGCCACGTTGTTGTCCAGCTTCTCCGTGACCGGGGCCAGGACCTCGGCGATGGCCGGCCACTCCTCGAAGGTGTCGGAGTTGATGGTGGGCGCCGCGTTGTAGTTGGGGAAGAACTTCTTGTCGTCCTCCATGACCACGAGGTTCATGGACTTGATGCGCCCGTCGGTGGTGAAGACCTCGCCGTAGGTGCAGGCGCCGTCGGCCGTCTGGGTGTAGATGATCCCGGTGTCCATCTGCGTGACGTTGCCCGCCGGGATGTCCATGCCGTACGCCTTCTCCATGCCCGGCAGGCCGTCCGCGCGGTTGGCGAACTCGCCCTCCACGCACAGCGTCACCGCGCCCGGGTCGGTGCGCGACAGATCCGCCACCTCGGAGAGGGTCCGCGTGCCGTACCGCTCGAAGTTCGCCTGGTTCATGGCCAGGGCGTAGGTGTTGTTCAGCTCGGACGGCTCCAGCCAGGTCACCCCGTTCTTCGCGTCCGCATCCCGCACCGCCAGCCACTGCTCGCGCGGATCGGGGATCGGTCTGCTGTTGCCCTGGTACGTGATCCATGCCGTGCCCGTGTACTCGAAACCGGCGTCCGCCTCGCCGTTGACGACCGCCTCGCGGGAGCCGACCGAGCCCTGGATGCCGGTCCGGTCGACGACCTCCGCGCCCGCCGCCTGGAAGGCGATGCCCATGATCGCCCCGAGGATCAGCTGCTCGGTGAACTCCTTGGAGGTCACGGTGAGTTTCGCGCCCTCCAAGGGCTTGCCCTGCCCGATCGAGCCCGGCTCGACGTCGTCGACCATGGGGGACCCGCTGGTCAGACCGCAGCCCGAGGCGAGCACGAGCAGGGCGGCGACGGCGAGGAAGAGGCGCACACGCCTCATGGCCCCGGCATGCCCCACGACCCCGACCGGTCTCATGGCCCCGGCATGTCCCACGACCCCGGCCGGTCTCATGGCCCCGGCATGCCCCACGACCCCGACCCGTCTCATGGCCCCGCCTCCAGACCCCGCGGCCGCAGCAGCAGTTCCGCCAGGGACGCCAGCCAGTCCACCAGCAGGGCGAGCGCGACCGTGAGGATCGAGCCCACCATCAGCACCGGCATCCGCTGGCTGGTGATCCCGGTGGTGATCAGCACGCCCAGACCGCCGCCCCCGCCGAAGGTCGCCAGCGTCGCCGTGCCGACGTTCAGGACCAGCGCCGTCCGGATCCCGGCGAGGATCAGCGGCACCGCGAGCGGCAGCTCCACCCGGGTGAGCACGCCCAGCGGGGACATGCCGATGCCGCGCGCCGCCTCCAGCAGGGTCGGGTCGTTGGCCCGCAGACCGGCGATGGTGTTGGCCAGCACCGGCAGCACGGCGTAGGCGATGATGCCGATCAGCGCCGCCCTGCGGCCGATGCCCAGCCAGATCACCAGCAGTGCCAGCAGACCGATCGCTGGGGTGGCCTGCCCCATGTTGGCGAACGCCATCGCGGCCGGGGTGGCCCGGCGGAACATGCGGCGGGTCAGCAGGATGCCCAGCGGGATCGCGATGATCAGCACGAAGAACGTGGAGATCGCGGTGAGCTCGATGTGCTGCCACAGCGCCTTGCTGACCTGCCCGTCCGACAGCGCGTTCCGGGTGAGCGCGTCGAGCTCCGCCTGCTCGAACCACAGCCACGTCGCGAGCAGTACGGCGATCAGCACCAGCGGCAGGAAGGTCAGCTTCTGCCAGGTCACCCGGGAGCGCTGCGCGGCCGTGGGCGGGGGAGTGGCGTGTTCCTCGTCGGAGTGTCCGCCGCCGTCGTCCCGGAAGACCAGCCCCCGCACCTCGTGCTCGCCCTCGGGCCGCCGCCCGGAGGAGCCGGAGGATCCGGACGCACCGGATGTCGAGCTCGTCACGCCTTCGCCTCCCCGCCGAAGCCCTCCTGCTCCGCGTGGGTCTGCGCGGCCCGCTGCTCCTCGAGATCGTGCTGGGCGTCCATCGCCTCCAGACGATCGGCCTCCAGCAGCTCGTGCACGGAGTTCATCAGCGTCTCCACGTCCACGACACCTTCGTACGCGCCCCGCCGCCCGGTGACCGGGACCCGGCCGGTGTTGTCGGTGAGGACGGCCTCCAGCGCGTCCCGCAGGGTCGCGTCCCGGGTCACCGTGTCGTGCACCAGCTGGCCCGCGCGGGCCAGCGAGCCCTTGGCGCGCATCATGTCGCCACGCCGCAGCCACTTGTACGGGCGGCCCCGCTTGTCGAGGACCAGCACCTCGTTGACGCCGCCCGCGCGGAGCTTGGTGAAGATCTCCTGGAGCGGGTCGTCGACGTTCACCGTCGGATAGTCGGTGATCCCCACGTCCCGCACCCGGGTCAGGTTGAGCCGCTTCAGGGCCGCCCCGGCGCCCACGAAACCGGAGACGAAGTCGTCGGCGGGGTTGGTGAGGATCGCCTCCGGGGTGTCGAACTGGGCGATGTGGGAGCGTTCGCGCAGCACCGCGATCCGGTCACCGATCTTGATGGCCTCGTCGAAGTCGTGGGTGACGAAGACGATCGTCTTGTGCAGCTCCCGCTGGAGCCGGATCAGCTCGTCCTGGAGGTGGTCCCGGGTGATCGGGTCCACCGCGCCGAACGGCTCGTCCATCAGCAGCACCGGCGGGTCCGCCGCCAGCGCCCGCGCCACGCCCACCCGCTGCTGCTGGCCGCCGGAGAGCTGACGCGGATAGCGGCCCTGGAACTCGCCGGGGTCCAGGCCGACCAGGTCCAGCATCTCCTCCACCCGCGCCCGCACCCGCGCCGACGGCCAGCGCAGCATCCTCGGCACCAGCGCGATGTTCTGCGCCACCGTCATGTGCGGGAAGAGCCCGCTCGCCTGGATCGCGTACCCGATCTTGCGGCGCAGCCGCACCGGGTCCATGTCGGTGACGTCCTCGCCGCCGATGCGGATCCGGCCGGCGGTGGGCTCGATCAGCCGGTTGATCATCTTCAGGAGGGTGGACTTCCCGCAGCCTGAGGGGCCGACAAGGATCACCGTCTCGCCCTCCCGGATGTCCATGGTGACGTTGTCGACGGCCGGCAGCGCACTGCCCGGGTACCGCTTCGTCAGCCCCTCCAGCTCGATGGTCGCCCCGACCGATCGGGGCTCCTCCGTCTCCGAGGCGTCGGAACCGGGCGCGGAATCAGCCATGGAACTAGGCACGGATCCCCCTGGGAATGGTCAGCCGCCCGATCAGGACGTACGCGGCGTCGAACAGCAGGGCGAGGACGATGATCCCGAGGGTGCCCGCGAGCACCTGGTTCAGCGCGTTCTTGCTGCCCAGCGAGGCGATCCCGCGGAAGATCAGGTTTCCCAGGCCCGGCCCCGAGGCGTACGCGGCGATGGCGGCGATGCCCATCAGCATCTGCGTGGAGACCCGGATTCCGGTCAGGATGGGCGGCCAGGCCAGCGGCAGCTCCACCCGGGCCAGCCGGGCGGTGCGCGACATGCCGATGCCCGTCGCCGCGTCCACCAGCGACGGGTCGACCCCGCGCAGGCCCACGATGGCGTTCCGCACGATCGGCAGCAGCCCGTACAGGGTCAGCGCGATCACGGTCGGCGGCACGCCGAGCCCCACGATCGGGATCAGCAGACCGATCATGGCCAGCGCCGGAATGGTCAGCAGGGTGGCGGTCGTGGTCGTGGCGAGGTTGCCCGCCCACTCGCTGCGATAGGTGACCACGCCGATCAGCACACCGAGCACGGTCGCCACCACCATGCACTGGAAGACGACGCTGGCGTGCTGGTAGGCGTCGATGAGCAGTTGCTGGTGCCGGCTCTCCAGGTACTCCCAGAAGTTCACACGTGCTCACCCCAGCTCGGCCAGGTCGGATCACTCGCCGAGCGCGGCCTGCTCCACCAGCGGGATGATCCGCAGCGGAACGGGATTCTCCATGACGATCGCCGTGGAGGCCCGGACGATGCCATCAAAACCGACGACGCGGTCGATCACCCGTTGAAGATCGGCGTTCGAGCGAGCCACCAGCCGGCACATCATGTCCCCGGTGCCGGTGGTGGTGTGCAGCTCCAGCACCTCCGGCACGGTCGCCAAGTGGGCCCGTACGTCCGCCCCTTGACCCTGCCGGATCTGCAGCGTCGCGAACGCCGTGACCGGGTATCCGAGGGCCGCCGGATCCACCTCGGGGCCGAATCCGCGGATGACTCCGTTCGACTGAAGCCGGTCGAGCCGGGCCTGCACGGTGCCCCGCGCCACGCCCAGCCGCCGGGACATCTCCAGCACCCCGATCCGCGGCTCCCGCGCCAGCAGCACGATGATCCGCCCGTCCAGATGATCGATCGCCGTACCGTCCTCCCAAATGGTCACCCTGTACAGAAAACCCGCCTGCACGGGCATCCGACTGCACACATTGCCCAGTGAATATCAGAACTATTGCGCACCTTGCAGGGCTGCCCCACCCTGCACCTATGACGCAGACCACAGACCACACTCCCGCAGCGACCACCCGGCAGGCCGACCCCTTCCCGGTCAAGGGAATGGACGCGGTCGTCTTCGCCGTGGGCAACGCCAAGCAGGCGGCCCACTACTACTCCACCGCCTTCGGCATGCAGCTCGTCGCCTACTCCGGACCGGAGAACGGCAGCCGCGAGACCGCGTCCTACGTGCTGGAGAGCGGCTCGGCCCGCTTCGTGTTCACGTCAGTGATCAAGCAGTCCACCGAATGGGGCGCCTTCCTCGCCGACCACGTGGCCGCGCACGGCGACGGCGTCATCGACCTCGCCATCGAGGTCCCGGACGCGCGCGCCGCGTACGACTACGCCATCGAGCACGGCGCCCGCTCCGTCACCGAGCCGTACGAGCTCAAGGACGAGCACGGCACCGTCGTCCTCGCGGCGATCGCGACGTACGGCAGGACCCGCCACACGCTGGTCGAGCGCAGCGGCTACGACGGCCCCTACCTGCCCGGCTACGTCCCCGCCGCCCCGATCGTCGAGCCGCCGGCCCAGCGCTTCTTCCAGGCGATCGACCACTGCGTCGGCAACGTCGAGCTCGGCCGGATGAACGAGTGGGTCGAGTTCTACAACAAGGTCATGGGCTTCACGAACATGAAGGAGTTCGTGGGCGACGACATCGCCACCGAGTACAGCGCGCTGATGTCGAAGGTCGTGGCCGACGGCACGCTCAAGGTCAAGTTCCCGATCAACGAGCCCGCCATCGCCAAGAAGAAGTCCCAGATCGACGAGTACCTGGAGTTCTACGGCGGCGCCGGCGTCCAGCACATCGCGCTGAACACCAATGACATCGTCCACACCGTCCGCCAGATGCGCGCGGCCGGCGTCCGGTTCCTGGACACCCCCGACTCCTACTACGACACCCTCGGCGAGTGGGCCGGCGAGACCCGGGTCCCGGTCGAGACCCTGCGCGAGCTGAAGATCCTCGTCGACCGCGACGAGGACGGCTACCTCCTGCAGATCTTCACCAAGCCGGTCCAGGACCGCCCGACGGTCTTCTTCGAACTCATCGAACGCCACGGCTCCATGGGCTTCGGCAAGGGCAACTTCAAGGCCCTCTTCGAGGCCATCGAACGCGAACAGGCCAAGCGCGGCAACCTGTAACGCCGCAGGCGTCCCCGCGGGCAGCCGGGCCTCCCCTCAAAGTACTGGGAAGGCCCGCCTGCCCGCGGACACGTGTGCTCGGCTCGGCTGCGCACGCCAGGCAGTTTCGTCGGATCAGAAGGCGCAAGCCAACAGGCCTCGGCTTCGGTGGTGCGCCGTGGCCGTCGGCTGGTCGGTCGGCTGTGCGGTGGTCGGGTGCTCGGGCTGGCAGATACGGCGCTGGGGCGGGGTACCGTCGAAGTGTTGCCGCACAACGGAGTTCGCCAGTGTCGCAGAGCATCGAGGCGCACACCGGCGCTCGGATCGCCCGTATCCGGAAGCAGCGCGGCCTGACACAGCAAGGGCTGACGATGCGGGCGCCCCTGTCGAAGTCGCTGTTGTCGAAGGTCGAGTGCGGGCAGAAGCCCGCTTCCCCGGCTCTTGTCGCCGCCTGTGCCCGCGCGCTGGGGGTCTCACACCTCCGACCTGCTACTGCCGTCCCCGCTCGTGGCACCCGCCGCTTCCGGAGCTTCCTCAGCCGCGCCGGAATCCGCCGCATCCGCTTCCACGACCTACGACACTCGGCTGCGACCCTGCTCCTGGAACAGGGCGTTGAACTCGTCATCAAGGAACTTCTCGGCCACGCTCACATCGGCGTCACCGCCGGCGTCTACGCCCACGTCCGACTCCGCCTCCAGCGTGACGCCATCGACGCCCTCGGCACCGCGCTCGGAAGCCCCACGATCACCGAAACAACCAACGGCGATGGCGACGAACCGCCACCCTGCGCCGCCCTCGTCCGCTGACGTTGCCGTCAACTACTGCCGTCATCCCACGCAGAAGCCCCGCCAGGACATACCTGGCGGGGCTTCAAATTTGCGACTGCTACCCAACATGGTTTGCGTCGCCCCGGATGGCGAGGTTGCACCTCGCCCTCCAACCGACGCAGCACCCCGGCGGCAGTTGCCGCACCGCCAGTAGGCATCAAGGGGCAGTCCGGCGGAACCTCTCAGGGCAGACGCAACCGATCCACCTTCAGCACCAACTTCATCTGCTCTGCGAGAGCAAGGTTCGCAGCCCCAGCCCGACGCATAAACCGAGTCGCGGGAAACTCGTCAGCGGGAAACTCCCCAAGGAAATCCACATCGCCCTTGGTTTCGGCTAGGGATGCTTCCCCGGCCTCGTCACCCTTCAGGAAGTACTCCCCTTCGTCACTCTGATATTCCGCCAGGAATTCGGCGATCTCCGAGCGGATTTCGGCGATCGAGATCGCCGAGTTCACTGCGGACTCTGGATCTGCCTCAAGGAAGCTTGACATCGCGGACACCGATACGGAGATGGCATCCGCTGCGAAGCCGGCGGCTTCTCCGCCGACATCCTCAAGGCGAGTGATCCAGCACTCTGCCTTCTCTCGGACCCGCGTGAGATCCGACGCCGAGGCCTGCTGGATACCGCGCAGGTCCAGCCACACCGCATCCAGTCCGTTGTTGATCCGGTAAAAGGAGTCTCCCTCTCCTGAATCATGAAGGAACGCCATGGATACCGATCGCACCTTCGTCGCACACAGAGCCGTGACGGCCAGCCGTTGGCGTGGGGTCAGCCGTGCGCACTCCACACGGACGACTTCGACGTCTTCGAGAAATCCCATCTCAATTCACCTCACGGAGTCCAAATCGCCTGTGTATCGCTGACCAGGGTCGCACCCTTGCCCTGCAGGAAACCCCGACATGCTGGGCAGAACGGTCTATTCACTGCCAGGCCTGTCGGCGTTAGGTCAAGATGGACTGCTGTCTCCCAGAGCTTGACCTCTGCATGCGGGAAGTTTCCTGATGCGTCCACGCCAGTGCGCGATATCCCGAGCTCGTGAGGGAGGAGCTGTGCACGTTGAATCTGAGAGATATTCTTCCGTGCTCCAACGGCCACAACGTCGAGAGATTCCGGTCCACCGCCTACCGCGTGCATGACTCCAGTGGTCGCCCTGTCGTTCGCCTTCCCCGCCGGGATGAGCGCGTGCAGGGTGTCGGCTCGGTCTTGCAGGTTGTCAAGATCGAGAGCGCCGCCGCCGCAGTTGTGAACCAGGACCGGCGTGGCCCCCGCCAGCACATAGTACGTGTGGATGCCGGTGACCGTGAGGTCGTGTGTGCGCTGGCGTTTGTCGAATGCGCGGGTGGCTTTGAGGGTGACCGAGTCGCCGTTCGCGGTGTGCAGGCGCATGCCTGGCTTGAGGTCGCCGGCCTCGATCCAGGCCTGCTCGGAGTCCGACCAGAAGGGGTGGGTCGTGGTGGAGACCAGTTTCTCGGACGTGCCGGAGACCTGTTTGATCGTCAGGTCGACGAAATGTTTGTCGTCCTCGGTGACGATCGTGCCGACGACCTCGCGGACCGTGTTGCCGCCCGTCTTCGGGTCGGTGACGGTGATCTTGTCGCCGAGCTTCACCTTCTCGATCGGCTTGGTCTTGCCGTTGGCGAGGAGGACCTTGGTGCCGGGTAGGAAGCTGTGCTTCCCTCCGACGAGGCAGGATCCGGCGTCGCCGGCCGTTTCCTTCTTACGTGCGGCTGCTGCCTTCTTTCTGGCATCGGCCAGTTTGTCCTTGGCCTTCGCCAGGCCGGCCCGTGCCTTGCCCAGGGCCTTGCCCGCCTTGTGGAGGGCCTTGGTTCCGCCGATCAGGTCTGCGATCAGGCCGGTGACCCGCTTGGCGAGTTTGGCGCCCTTCGCCCAGTTCCACGGTGCCCCGTACTTGGCGAGGATCTTGCCCGCCAGTCCGCCCGCGAAGCTGCCGGCGATGTTGAGCAGGGTCTCGCCGCAGGCTCCGACGTCGCCGCTGGAGATGCAGTCCAGCGCCGCGTCGACGCCCACGAGGTCACGGACAATCTTGACGAGAGCCTTGCCCGCCGTCTTGATGCGCTGCTTGGCGACCAGTTGCTGTGCCCTCGCCGACGCCACGTTCGCCGACGCCTCATTGACGTCCGACTGGGCCTTGTCGACGTCCTTGTTGCCGGTGTCGGTGTAGGTGCTGGGACCACCTTCACTCTTGGGATCGCCGTAGCCGGCGCAGTACCCGTAGCCGAAGCAGCTCTCGAGGCCCGACGGGTCGGACAGGGTCACCGGGGAGTTGTCCGCGTAGGCGTAGCCGTTGATCTGGTGCGGGCGGGTGTAGTCGATGAGGGGGTCGACCGAGATGAACTTGCCCAGGTGCGGGTCGTACTCGCGGGCTCCCAGGTGTGTCAGGCCCGTCTGCGCGTCGATCGTGCCGCCGACGAAGCCCTTCTCCCCCGGCCACATGCCGGAGTCCTCGCCGCGCCGGACACCGTAGGGGTCGAAACGACGCTGGGACACCGCCCCCGTCGCCGAATCGATCGCCAGTTCACCCGTGCCATGGTGATCCGAGGCGACGAACGACAGCTTGCCGTCCGTGCGCACGGCCACCGACTGCCCGGCGTACTCGTAGTAGCGGGTGGCCGATGTCTTCGTACCGTCGGCCGACAGCTTCAGCTCGGTGCCGGGGAGGTAGACGGTCGTCCCGGAGGAGTCCTTGCGCATGACCCGGCTGCCGGAACTGTCGTACAGGTAGCTGGTCTTCGAGCCGTCCGCCTCGGTGACCTCACGGACCTTCCCGGTGTCCGTCCAGGCCAGGGTCTGCGTGTCGCCGCCGATGGTGCGCTGGGTGGTGTTGCCCGCGTCGTCGTACTCGTACGACGACTGCCGGTCCCCGGTCGGGGTGTTCTCCACCACCTTGGTGACCTGGTGCGGGCCGCTGCCCTGGGCCCCCGCGCCGCCGTACTCGTAGCTACGGGTGATGTTCTTCGAAGCATCGAGCCCGGTGTCGTGAACCGTCTCCGAGACACGGTTGCCAATGGCGTCGGTCTCGTAGGACTTCCAGTACGGGGCCGGGCCGCCCAGGGCGCCGGTGCCCGCCGCGGAGTCACAGGCCGTCGGGCCGCTGCCGTCCACCGGGGTGGTGGAGCCACGCGTTCCCGTGCCGGCCGCGCTCGCCGCGGTGGCCTTCGGAGTCCACGCGTCCTTCAGTCGCTGCCGGGTGTCGTAGGCGAAGCACTGCAGGTCTGGGGAGGCGGAGTTCGCGGTGTCCGCGATGGACAGGACGTTGCCTGCCTGGTCGTAGGAGTACCGCGCGTCCTTCGCGGGGGCGGTCGCGTCGTAGACGTCGACCACCGAGCGGGTGAGCCGGTCGGTCCCCTTCTCGTAGCTGAAGGTCTGCCAGACCTTCTTGCCGCTGCCGGTGGACAGCTCCAGCTGCTGCACCAGGCTCTTGCCGGAGTAGACGGTGTCGGTGACGTACGGGGTGATGCTGCCCGTCATCGACTTCGGCCGCTGCAGGGAGTCGTACGTGTAGACCAGCCCCTCCGCAGGCAGGTCGCCGATGGCCGGCAGACCCATGCCCTGGACCGTTCCGTCACGGTTGTAGGTGGAGGTGAAGACGTAGGTGCCGGCCAGGGAACCCTGAGAGGCCGGGACCTGGTACGCCGTTTTCAGCGGGCGGTAGAAGTCGTCCATCGACTGGACGGCCGTGGCGAAGTACTCCGTCGGGGAGACGTAGCTGAGGGTGGCGTACCGCTGCCCCAGCCAGCCCGCCCTGTCGTACCGGTTCTCGCTCAGCTTGGTGCCGGTGTTCGGGTCGCCCTGCCAGGTCGTCACCACGCGGCCGAGCGCGTCGTAGACGGTCGAGGTCTTCTTGCCCCGGCCGTCGTAGGTCGCGACCGGCCGGTCCAGGTCGTCGTACTCCGTGCGTGAGGTGCCCGCGTCGGGGTCGACCGACTTGGTCTTGCGGCCCAGCTGGTCGTACTCGTACCGCCACTCGTTGCCCTTGGCGTCGGTGACCGTCTCCAGCTTGCCTGCCGGGGTGAACGTGTACTTCGTCGACTCGTACGGCACGCCCACGCCGGGTGAGGAGCCACGGTGGTGACGGATCTCGATGGTGTTGCCCTGGGCGTCGGCGACCGTCGTGGTCGGCAATGCGCCGACGGGCGGATCGACGTGGGTCAGCTCACCGTCGTACGTGGTGGTGGTGCGCCACTGCTCCGCGCCGCCGACCGCGAAGATCTGCGCGGTGGTCCGGCCCAGGCCGTCGTACTGCATGAGGCTCTGTGCGCCGATCTCACCGTCGGGGACCACCAGCAGTTCGCCGGAGGCCGCGCCGGCCGCGTTGTACGTCGCGTTGGTCTTCTTGATGTTGCCGGTGCCGTCGTAGAACGTGTCGGCGACCATCCGTGTGCCGTCCGGACCCTCGGTCTGGATCTGGCGCGGTCTGAGAAGAGCGTCGTAGAGCTGGTACTCCGCGCCGTAGGTCCCGTCGTTCTCGATCTTCTCGGTCTTGATCGAGGTGACCTTGTCCTTGCGGACGTCGTACGAGTACTTGATGCTCGGCGTCTGCCTCTTCTGCCGGTCCGCGAGCCATACGGAGGTCAGGCGGCCCAGTGCGTCGTAGGCGAGGTCCGTGCGCTGGCCGTTGGGGTCGGTCTGACCGGTCGACATGCCCCAGGCGGGGGCGTAGTCGGTCGTGGTGACATGACCCAGGGCATTGGTGACGACGGTCTTCGTCAGCAGACCGTTGGTCTCGGTGTAGGCGGTCTTCGTCTCGTTCTGCCCGGCGTCCTTCTGAGACAGCGGGCGGCCGAAGACGTCGTAGGTCGTGGTCCCGGTGACCTGGTACGTCGCCGTGGTGCCGTTGTGCGACGTCATCCGTTCGGTCTTCGTCGCGTCACCCTTGGTCGGGGCCGCTCCGAAGGCTCCTCCGTCGTAGGACGTGCGCTCGTCGGCCAGGACCTGCGTCCTGCGGTCGGGGGTGGCGGAGCACCTCACCGACACCGCCTCGCTGCGCGCGGGCAGGGAGAGGATGTTCTTCGCCGCGTTGTCCGCGTAGGTGGTGCGGGTGCAGGTGTCGTCCTCGGTGGTGGAGAGGTCGCCCTGGTCGTCGATCTCCTTGACGCGACCGGTGTGGTTGCCGGTCTCATAGGTGGTGGTGGACTTCGTCTCGCGCCAGGTGCCGTCGGACAGCAGGTTGAAGCCGCGGCCGGTCCGGGCGCGCACGATCGACGCGCGTGTGGTGCCCCAGCTCTTGGCCCGGGTGGCGGTGTAGTGCTTCCAGGGTGTGTTGATCGTCTTGGAGATCAGCCGGCCGCCGTCGTAGGTGGCGGTCTCCAGCTCGTGGCCGGTGAACTCCTCGGCGTCGGTGTACTCGGTTCCGGTGGAGTCCTTGACCTTCACCGACCGGGTTCCCCCGGCCGGGTCCTTGTCGCCGTCCATGCCCTGCAGGAAGGTGTGGTCGACTCGCGAGATCTGCTTGTCCGCGGTGCCGCTGGTGACGGTGACCTTGCGGTACCCCTGCCAACTGCCCCAGGTGAGGTACTTCTCGTCGGTGATGCCGTCGGGCTCGGCCTTACGCCAGGCGGCGTCGCCCTGGTACGAGTAGCGGGTGACCATGCCGTCGCTGCCGCCGGTGCGGTCCGTCTCGATGATCGCGGAAACGACGTACTTGTGGAACCAGTCGGTGATCGGGTCGATGGAGCCGGGCGGTGCCCATTTCACCGGGTAGCAGCGCTTGGTCGACTCACCCGGCTTGGGCAGCGTCGCTTTGGTGCAGTCGGCGGGTGCGTAGTTGACGTCGAGCTGGGCGCCGGTCTCGCTGAGCACCAGGGAGAGCCGGTAGCGGTGGAAGGGTGCGATGTTGTCGCCGGTCGCGTCGACGCGGTTGGCGAGCTGCTCACCGAAGAGTTCGACGGAGGGCAGCTCGACGGCGGTGCCGGCCCGGCCCTCGTGGTCGATCTTCGACAGCCAGAGGGTCTTGGAGTCGTCGCCGTTGTCGGTGAACAGGTGAGTGAAGGTCCAGGCGTCCACGTCCTGGTAGGTCGTGGCGTCCTCGCGCATCTGCGTGGTGATCGACGTCAGGCGCTTTGTGGTGAAGAAGGTCTGGACGGGCGAGGTGCACTTGGTGTCGGCCTTGCACTCCTGGTCGACGGGTACGTCCGGCCAGTGGGAGGCGTTGGCCTTCGTGCGCTTGCTCGCCGCGCAGTCGAAGTCGGCGGTGGGCAGGCAGCGTTCGGCGATGCCGAAGACGATGCGGGCCGGGGCCTTGGCGTCGTAGACCTTGCCGTCCTGCTGGCCGTAGTCGATGCGCTTGAGGTAGCCGCCGCGGTGGTACGCGGTGCCGTTGACGTCCGTCTTGCCGTTCAGGGCGTAGCGGTTGGTCTCGCGCCCGTAGTAGTAGGACATCACGTTGCCGTGCGTGTCCTTGACGTAGTCCAGGCTCCAGCGCCATGCCTGCTTGCAGTGGGCGCTGGTGAAGGTGCTGTTGTAGCAGGGCTCACCGGAGTCGTCGCCGAAGACGGGGGCCGTCCAGACAGAGGCGGTCTCCTCGTTCCCCGAGGCCCAGCCGGGCAGGCGGTTCTTCCCGAAGTAGTACTCGGTGCCCTCGGGCGTGGTGATGCGCCAGTGCTCGCCATCGTTGTCGCCGTTGGTGGCGCCGGTCAGCTTCTCGACCTTGGTGCCGTCGTCGGACGACATGTGCCACTCGCCGGTGGTGTCGTCCTTGACCAGCTCGCCGGACATGCCGTTGAGCATGATGGTGGCGTTGTCGTACGCCCAGCACTGCTCGCCGGAGCCGCTGTGGCCGTCGTCGGAGCAGGGCTTGTAGCGGCGCTCGATGTACCCCGGGTCGTAGGAGAATCCCTCGCCGATCCAGGAGCCCTGGTTGTTGGTGGCGGACGTGCGGCCGTCGGCCGACTGGGAGGAGTAGCCGAGACCGACGGTGGGCGTGAGACCGCCGGGGGTCGGGACCGTGCGCAGCGGATAGTTCCAGCTGAATGCGCCGGAGGAGGCGGCGACGGTCCAGTCGGCCGAGGGGGACAGTGCCGTCGCCTTGTACGTGCCCTGCGCGCTCGACGGGCCCGCCGTCACCGCGACGAGCGAGGTGGCGTCGGCGGCCATGGTGGAGACGCCCTTCGCGGGGGCGGGAGCGGCCGTGACGTCGGCGGACATCGTGCCGGTCCGCACGTCGTTGACGGTGGGCAGCGCCTTGGGCTGCTCGGGGCAGGCCTCGCTGCCGGGCACGGCGGCCGTGGCGCAGGCGGGGAGTTGCACCAGTTGCAGACGGGAGGCGTAGGAGCCGCCGAAGCCCTCGGCGAACTCCGAGTAGTCCACGGTCAGGCGGACTGTGGCTGCCTTGTCCTCGCCGTCGGCGCGCCGGACGCCCAAGAGGACGTCGGCGCCGGTCTTCGCGGCGCGCGCGGGGTCGAGGACGTCCACGCGGACCCTGTCGGCGGGTTGCGCCGACTGCGCGGCCTTCGCCTTGGTCCTGGCTCCGGTCTTCGCCTCGCCGACCTTGACCGGCAGCCCTCCGACCTCGGTCGGACCGGCCGATCCCACGGTCATCTCGGCGCCGCCCTGCCGGGGCCACAGCGCCTTGTCGAGGCCCTTGACCGCGGCCTTACGGGCCGGGTCGGAGGGGCGGGGCTTCGCTTTCCCGGAGTGTCCCTCGGCGGGATCCCCGTCATCCTGGACAGCGGGGCGGTCGGTGCGGCCCCGGTTTCCGCCGTCGAGCGGCACTGCCTGGACCGACGACGCGGACAGGGCGAGCGCGAGCCCGAGCACCGTCGCGACGACCACCGGTCTGGGCGGGCGGCGGCTCAGTAAGCGGCCACGGAAGAGCATCCGTCAACTTCCTGATCGTAGGGGGCGGGAGAGAAGGAGGCTGAACAGGTGTGCCGGACTCTTACGGCCCGACACACCTCACTTCGACGGAATGTCACATGTCAGGGAGAGCAGTCAGGCGGGCCATCTGCTGCACCGCGACCGGATCCGCCGCGCCGCTGTACGCCCGCACCTCGTCGATGGCGCCGGCGAAGTATTCGCTCTCTCCGCGCAGCGAACGGCCCACCTGAAGGCCGCCGGTGGCGGACCAGAGGGTGGCGTCCTGGCCGTAGGCGCCGGCGACGAGCTGGCCGTCGACGTACAGCCGGATCGAATGGGCGAAAGCGTCGTACACGACGGCGAGGTGCTGGCCGGAGGCGCCGGTGTCGGGCAGCGCCTGGTCGTCGGTGAAGGTGACGATCTCGGGGGCGGCCGCGTCGGTCCGGGCGACCGCCAGCTCCCACTGCTGCGTGGCGGCCTGGTAGCGGACCTGGACACGGTTGGCATGGGCCCCCGGCAGGGAGAGCACCGTCTGTGACTTCTCCGGGTCCAGCGAGGTGAGCTGGGCACGGGCCGTCAGGGTGAAGCTGCTGTTACCGGTGACGGGGGCGGTCGCGGTGGCGGCGTGGTCGCCGTCGCCGTCCAGCACCAGGTTGCCTTCGCCGACCAGGGCCGAGACGTCGAACAGCGGGTCGGCCGGACGGTAGATCGATGCGTTGCCCGCGAGGGTCAGCGCCTGACCGCCGCCGGTTTCCGGGGAACCACCCCCGGTGGCCTCATCGAGCTGCCAGTAGCCCTTGCGGGCCGGCTTGACGGTCATCAGCTCGGCGACCTGAGCCGTCGGCAGGACACGGTCGAAGGCGCGGACCTCGGCGAGGTCACCAGTGAAGTGGTCGCGGTAACCGCTCTTGGCCGTCGCCCGGCCGATCTGCAGCGGGCCGTACGACTTCCACGTGGAACGACGGTCGGCGGTGCCCTTCAGGTCCTTGTTGACGTAGATCTGGAGCTGCGGTCCGCCGGCCTTCTGCGCGTCATAGACGCCGGTCAGCAGTACCCATTGGTCCTTGATCACCGTGGTGTCGGCGGCGAGGGCCTGCCACTTGCCCAGCGAATCGACGTCGTTGACCGGGACGGCGAAGGCCCAGGTCTTCGCCGTCGCGTCGTAGCCGAGGGTGAAGCCGGGCTCCCCGGTGCCGTCCTGGCTGACGACCGTCGTGTCGTGGTCGAGCGCGGTGGGCCGCACCCAGGCGCTGACGCTGAAGCTCTTGGCGGTGTCCAGCACGGTCTCGCTGACGTCGAGGTACGCGTCGGCGCTGCCGTCGAGATGAGCGGCACTGTCCGCATTGCCGCCGGGGCCGTCCGCGCCGAAGGTGACGGCTGTGCCCGCGGTTGCCGAGAACTCACCGCTCTCGTCGTGGGCCTCGGTGCCGTCAGCCGGGTCGGCGAGATTCCACTGGGCGACGACCGGTCTGCCCTCGCTCACCAGGAAGTCGTACAGGGTACTGCTGGCGTGTCCCGCCTTGTCGACAGCGATCACTTCGAGCACCTGGCGCCCGGAGCGGGTCGGCATCCACTGCGTCGAGACGGAGCCGCCCGCCTTGGCCGGGGTCAGCCGGGTGAGCGCGGCACCATTGAAGGAGTAGCGGTACTCGACGACATCGGTGTCCGGGATGGAGTCGTTCGGGTTGGGCGAGAAGCTGAAGGTGCCGTAGGTGCCCACGCCGTCGTGGTAGACGGTGTCGGAGGGGTACTGCTTGGACAGGACCAGCGGCTTGCCCGGCCATGTCTTGTCATAGACGAACTCGCAGCGTTGCGCGGGGTCACCCGCCGAGCTCCACGGACCGTAGCCGTCACCGTCGGTCGCTCGTGCGCTCCAGTAGATGACCGTGTTCTGCGGGATCGTCGACTTGACGGTGTGCTTGAACTCGGTCCCCCGGGTGGGGGAGAGCCAGTCACGGCTCAGATATGTGTAGGACTTGGCCTCCTTCGTGGTGGGATCCGTCCACTCCACCTTGAACTGGACCTTGACCTTGTCGGTCTTGCCGTTGCCGTGGTCCGGGTCGCTCGCGATGGCCTCCAGCGTCGGTGGCCTGTCGGTGGTCGCGCGGCCCGCGCCCCACTTGCACGAACCACCCGGGTCCGTGGACATGTCCGCCGTTCTGATCTGCCGGGGCAGGTTGTTGTACTTGATCGACAGGTAGGCGTTGCCGCAGATCCGCTTCCACTCGGCGAAGCGGGACTCGTCGGCCGCACGCAGGCCGAGCGTCATCGAGTTCCAGCCGTTCGCGGCGGCCGTCTTGACCTCGCTGGTCAGCTCGCCGCTTGCGCCGCCCTCGAAGTGCAGGTTGGCCTGGCTGGAGCAGGATGTCGGAGAGATCGCCTTGTCGACGGTCCCGATGTGGTCGTCCCAGTCGTCCGAGGTGTTGGACCAGTTGCTGGACGAGGTGATGCGGTAGTCCTTGCCACCGATCCGGTAGAGCCGGATCGGCTCTGCGGTCGGGGTCGCGCTGTAGATGTGTTCCACCCGGGCGGAGAAGGTGGCGCCCATGATCTGCTTTCCTTTGTAGAAGGAGAGCGGCATGGTGAACAGCAGGCGGCGACGGCCGATTCCGTCACACGACTTGGGGCTGTAGTCGGTGGGACACTTGCCGACACCGGCGCTGCCGGAGTACTTCCAGTCCTGCTCCGAGGGCATTCCGGACATGATCCCGGTCCAGGCGGTACGGGAGGTGGTCCGCTGGATGGGGTCGATGACCACGGGGAAGACGGTGTCCTCGCTGCTGAGCAGCTCCTGGTCGGGAATGAGGCTGAGCCTGCCCTGGCCCACCTCGACATCCAGGGGGGCGACGCGGCCGCCGCCGCCCGGCCCCTCGAGGGCCGACTCGGACACGTCCTGTGTGCCGGGCACGGCCGTGGGGATCGCGGACTCTCCCGCTGTATCCTGCAGCGTCTTCGCCACAGCCTTCGGGCCCTGCTTCCCGGCCGGCGTCTCCTCGACGGCAGCCGAGTCCCACATGACCGGCTTGCCGGCCTGGAAGACGGTACCGCCGACAGTGGCGTCCTCGGCGACGATCGCCCCGGCGGCGTCCTCCGCGACGTGCAGCCCGTCGGTCGTCATGCCCAGGTCGAGCCGGGCGATGCGCGGGTCGGACGCCGCTTCGGGTGTCTTGACGACGAGCAGATGACCGAAGCCGTCGGCCTCGGCACGCAAGGCCAGGTCGACGCCGGGCAGTACCTCTGGGTAGGTGGCGGTGTCGCCTTCGACGGTCGGCTCGGGCAGCCGGCCGTACGGCCAGGACAGGGCCAGCTCACGGCCGGCCCGCCGCATCGTCACGAACGGCTTGTCCGTCTGTCCGGCGGAGAAGGACACGTCGACGGTGGCGGCCTTGGGTCCCCAAGTACCGTCCGCACGCTCCACGAGCGTCTCGTCGACATCGACCCACTCGCCGTTCTGCACGGTGCGGACGGGCTCGGTGTATTCGCGAGCGGTGAAGCTCCCGTCAGGCTCGGCGAATACCTCGCGGCGCTCGCTGCGCAGCCCGACGACCTCGACCTTCCGGCCGCTCTTCTGTGCCTCGGCGAGAGCTTGCTGCTCGGTCACCATCGGCTGGTCGTCCGCGACGGGTGCGTGGCGCTCCGGCCCGCCGTCGGCCGGGAGCGCGACCACTCCCGCCACCACCGCGCCGGCGGCTGCGGCCGCCACTGCGGCGCGCAGCGCGACGGCTCGTCGTATCAGTCGGGGTCTGTCCGAGGACACGTGTCCACTCTCCAGTCGGTTCATGTCTGTCCCACTGGTGCGGCCACCGGCGGCACCCCTCTCCCGAGGCACCGTCACCGGACCGTCACGCCGAAGGTGGTGTCGGCCGCCGGGATCCCGCCCTCACCGGGCCTGATCGTCACTGTCGGCGCTCCGCCGGACGCCACGTCCCACGGGAATCCGTGAACCGCGTGCCCCTCGGCCGGTCCGTAGGGCATTCCGACGTACAGCAGCGAAGGGGTGGCGGCGAGCGACAGGCCGGCGAGCTGGCGCGAGGCGGGGATGCCCGGGATCCCGTAGCCCGGGTCGATCCACTCGTCGGAGGCACCGGGCGGACCGACCAGCGGGACGATCTGGACACCGCCCTTGTCGCTGTGCTCCTCGGACGACTCCTCGCCGGGTACACCGACGGCAAGTCGGGTGTTCGTCGCGGTGGTCGTGGAGTTCGGGGCGGTGTTGACGGCGACGAGCCGCCGGCCGAAGAAGTCACCGGCCTCGGTGTCCTCCGCCATGTCCGCGGCGTTCTGGTCGATCCAGGTCATCTCCGTGAAGGCGCCGCTCGCCGCTATCCGGAACACCTGGACGGCACCCGCGTCGACCGTCGTGGCCAGGTCCTCTCCGGGAATACCGACCGCGAGCAGTGACTCGGTGGTGGAGGTGGCGCCGGAGGGCCGGTACGGGACCATGGCGATCGCGGCGCCGAACTGGTCTTCGACCTCCTCCGCGCCGAGGACGGCCTCCTGGTCCTGGGCGATTCCGGTGAGAGGTTTGGGACGGCCGGAGCTGAGCGTGTGGCTGAAGGTGGTCACGGCACCGGCGAAGGTGGTCGTGCCGAGCGCCTCGCCGGGCGCGCCGACCGCGAAATGGGTCGGGCTTGCGGCGAGGGTGGTACCGAAGCGGTCGTCCCGATCGGCAGTGCCGGGTACCGCACCGCCGGTCTCGGTGTCCTGGTTGACGCCGACGACCGTCTGCGCCGTTCCATGGATGTAGCAGAAGCCTCCGGCGTCCTCCTGATCGCCGACCGACTCACCGGGGATGCCGATCAACAAGTACGGGTTCCCGTTCGCGGTCTGGCCGGCGGTGACCGCGTAGCCGACCCAGTCGCCCGCCTCCGCGGCGCCCCCCAGGGGTTTGTCGGCGCCCTGGTAGAACTCCTTCACGGATTTGGTACCGGCGTTCAGACCGTCGGGGGCCCCGTAGAGCAGGTGGACGGCGCCGGAGTCGGCCGCGGTGCCGATGTCCTCATACGGCGAGCCGATCACCAGGTCGCTGCAGCCGTCGAGGTCCGCGTCATAGACGGCCAGCGCGTAGCCGTACTGGTCCCCCGCCTCTGGCCCCCCCCGGGATGTCGTCCAGCTCCTGGGACACGGTCAGCGTGCCCTTGCCCCCGCCGTAGACGACGTGAACCTGCCCGGCCTCCCGCACGCCGGCCACCGTCGCCTCGGGATCTGCGATCGCCGTATCCCTGATGCCGTCACCGTTGAAGTCCGAGTCGATGCCCGACGGACAAGCGACGGCGGCCGCGGCCGGCGTACCGCCGGCTCCGAGCCCGAAGGTGAGCAGCGCTCCCACGGTGACGGCGACGGAACTGCGTCGCCACACTTTCCCGAGTCCTAACACACACGCCCCGTAAATAAGGAAGGGATGAGAAAAATCAAAAGCCGAAGGATCATCACTGCGGATGGAGTGAGCCTGCAATACCCGCGCACCTCTTGGAGCTCGTGACATAAGTCACAAAGAATGCACACCATCTCCAGACTCTGGGCACAAGTAGGCACTCGCTCTCCCGTTCATCCTCACGCACCCGTTGACGCGAATCCGGCAATCAGTCATCAAACGGCAATCTGCACACCCGTGGTTGCGGGCAGGAGCTGCCAATTTTCACTCATTCATACCTATATGCGTTGATTGCCGTTGCCGACCCTTCGCTCGGGCGGCGTCCCTCGCCAGCTGGGACCTGCGCTCGCGCATTGGCCACATACCAAACGTGACCACATCACTGGCCGAAAAGAACCGCGCGGAACAGCAGCTTGAGAAGGTAATGCAACCTCCGGCCCACCGCATCGGCGGCTTGCCGCCAAAGCGGCGAACAGCCCTATAGCTCACTATTTAGGAATGCAGATACGACTCGGTCACCCTCAAAGCCACCCGCGCATTCGACAAACGCCAGCGCACACACGACCTCACGGTCACCGGAATCCACACGTACTATGTGCTGGCGGGGACCACACCGATCCTCGTTCACAACTGCAATGACAGCCTGGACTTTGCTCACGGTACGACATCGACGCACGCGGATGCCATCCAGGCGAACGGGCTGAGTGGGGATGCAGCGCGCGCGAACGCGCACGGAGGATCGCTGAATCAGCCGGGGAGCCTGTTCACCTATCGCGTCACACCGGGGGACGGCGAGACGTTGAGCGCTACCGCCTCTTTCGGCGCCTCGTGTGCGGGGCTCGGCGAGCGTCCGGCGCTCATGATCTTCAGGATGTGCCGATGCGAGTATGACCGACCAACTGCCGCTGGCCACATCACAACTCGCGTAACCGGCGAGGTCAGCGGAAGGATCGAGCGCATATTCAGTCCTGAGGCGATGTCTTCGCTGAGCCTCGTGCAACGACTGAACTTCTGATGCTCGATGTGCCGAAAGAACGAGAGCGAGCTGAATGTGTCGAGCGCTGATGGCTACGACGAAGCGATGCCGGAGGTTCGCGAGTATGTCGCTGCATACCAACGTGCACTTGAGCGTGTCCGGGCCAGTCACCGTGGGCGGCCAATGGGCGACGTGCGCCGGGCTCTCCTGGAGGAGTTCGAGACTGAAGGGCTTCAAGTGTGGAGCGAGGTAGTAACAGATGCGGCGCGCATCATCGCTGGTGATGCGGACTGAAGTCCGGCCCCCGCAGACCGTCCCGACGTTCGCTTTAGTGAATATTCGGGATCGACGCTAGTCCATTGTCTGCCGTTATGCGTCACCTGACGGCAGTAGCTGACGGCAACGGCGGCGAACATCAGGGGGTCCTGCTCGGCCATGCACCCGCAGGGGCCCGCAGCTCCTCATCAGCGGCGTCGTCGTCGTGAGACGCCGGGCGGCCAGGTGACGTGAACCATCTGGTGCAACCGGATGTAGGCCATACCCGGCGCCTCTGGATCTCCGGACCTACGACGGCCCGTCCGACCCATCGACAACGCCAGACCGGCTGACAGGATCCGGGGGCTCATGCCGCATCGCCTGGAGCATGGCTCGCGCACCGGCCGATCGCTCGGCCGCCGTGACCATGACCGTCTCTCTTGTGATGACGAGTGCCGGGTCCCGGACGGGGAGCCACTTCACACCCTGCGGAACGGCGTCCGCCGCGAGTCGGGGAAGGACGGAGATCCCCAGTCCGGCGGCGACGAGCCCCAGCCGGGTTTGCCAGCCACGAGCTTCATAGGCCACTCGAGGGGCTTCCAGGGTGGGCCAGGCACCGAACTGAGGACTGCCTTCGTCGCCGGTACCGACGATCCAGGACTCCTGGGCCAGCTCGTCGATGTGGACCTCCTTCCGGGAGGCCAGCGGATGGTCGGCGCTGACGGCTACGCCCATGCCCCGTCCGGTGGGCACGGCTTCGATGCGCAGGCCCGTCAAGTCGTAGTCGGGTAGCCCTTCCCCGATGGCCACAACGGCCACCTCGATGCGTCCCGCGCGCAGGCGACGCAGCTGTGCGGGGCTGGAGGCTTCCCACAGGCTCACCGTGAGGGCCGGATGAGCTTGGCGTAGGCGCGCGATGGCCCGCGGCACCAGACCGGCCGCAGCGGTCGGGTACGCGCCGACGGCGAGGCGACCTGCGAGGCGGTCGCGGAGCCCGGCCATCTCCAGTTCAGCTGATTCCAGATGGGCGATCACCTGCCGGGCATGGCGCAGAAGAGCCTCCCCCGGCTTCGTCGGCCGCACGCCGCGGGCATGCCGTTCGAACAACAGGGCTCCCGCAGCGGCTTCGGTGGCGTTGACCTGCCGCGAGACCGCGGACTGGGTGTACCCCAGTGCCTCCGCCGCCGCGGTGAACGACCCCTGCCGAGCCACTTCCAGTACGACTCGCAGTCCGGTCAAGGTCAGTTCCGCCATGAGCTGGACGATATGCGCGGCGTTCAGGGGGTAGCAAGCGAGCCCTTACCCATCCGTCATGGCGCTGCGCGGAAGAGCCCGTCGTGGCCGCGGCGAGCGAGGGCACGGGCTCAGGGGCATTTCCTGGTCCACCACGGCCAGACAGGGCGTGCCGGCTGCGGCCCGGGCGCAGTGGCAGCCCACGGAGTCGTACTGCAGAGAGAGACGGATGGCGCCGAGAGGGCCGGCGGCCGCGAAGGTGACAGTCTCGGCTCCGGTTCTCGGGTCGGCGCGGTGACCGTGTGGGGTGCCGGCGAGTGGTCCATCCGTGAGGCATGCGATTGCCGCATGCCTCCCATGAGAAACCATCGCTTGTCGACATGGCTCATGTGACGGATGTTGGAGGTGCTCCACCACAGACGAAACGGAGGTCAGGTGATGAGCCTGTCGGCACAGAACACAGGAGGGCATCCGAGCGGCCCCGTGCATCAGGGGCGGCTGCCTGCCGATGCCGCGATGAGTCCGGACCAGGTATGCCTTGTCACTCGGTTCTCCGCGGTCGATGATGCGGCATTCCGCAAGCTCGTCGATGAACTGCGGGCAACCGCTGCGGGAGTCGCCTTCGCACCGGACATCACCAACCCGACGTACAGCGCCACCAAGGCGGCACTGCACTCCTTGGTCCAGTCCGTGCGACTCCAGCTCGAACGCGACGGTTCACCGATCAAGGTCTTCGAGTTCATGGCCCCCCTCGTCGACTCCCCGTTCTCAGCCGGCGTGGTCTCCGACCGGAAGATGCCCGCCACCGACGCCATCGCCGCACTGTTCGACGGCGTGGAACGCGAAGAACTCGAACTGCACGTAGGCATGACGGCAGACGTCCACCAGGCACTACGCCGCTCCTCTGATGCGGCAGCGCGTGCCGTCAACGCCGCGACCGGCGGCTGACACCGGTCCGCACTGGTGCCGTGCTCACCCCCTCATTGACCCGACATCGAAACCATCACAGTCTCAGGAGCAGGAACAATGACCACCTGGCTCATCACCGGAGCCTCTCGCGGCATCGGCCGTGAACTGACCGAGCAGCTGCTCGCCCGCGGCGACAGGGTCGCCGCAACCCTGCGCAGGCCCGAGCAGCTCGACGACCTCGCCAACAGGTACGGCGACCGGCTGTGGCGCCGGCGCCTCGATGTGACGGACACCGCCCAGATCGATCAGGTGATGAGCCAGGCCTTCGCCGATCACGAGCGCATCGATGTCGTCGTCTCGAACGCCGGTGTCGGCGTGTTCGGAGCGGCGGAGGACCTCACCGACGAACAGGTCCAGGCAACGATCACCACCAATCTCACCGGCTCGATCCAGCTCGCCCGCCGTGCCGTCCCGCACCTGCGCGAGCAGGGCGGAGGCGTACTCGTCCAGATGTCGAGCATGGGCGGCCACATCACCTTCCCCGGGTTCGCGATCTACCACGCCACCAAGTGGGGGGTGGAGGGCTACTTCGAGTCGCTGGCTACCGAGATCGCCCCGTTCGGAATCAAGACGGTGCTCGTCGAACCCGGAATGGTCCGAACCAGTTTCTACGATGCGGCTCAGCGGGTTCCGCTCAGCGAGCCGTACCAGGGCGGACCGGCGGACATGCCCGAGATCAAGCTGGAGGACATGGTCGGCAGCCAGTCCGGCGTCGCCCACGCCACCATCGAGGCGGCTCTGTCCGACGACCCGCCCCTACGGCTGCTGCTGAACTCCGACGCCTACGAGGCTGTCACCACCACAGTGCGTGACCGACTCACATCCTTCGAAAAGCAACGCGACACCGCATACGCCGCGGACGCGGAGTGGGGCGTGGCCGAGGAGTTCCTTGATCACGACAAATGTCGACGCCCTGTTCCAGGAGCAGAGTCGCGGTCGAGTGCCTGAGGCCGGGGGAGCGGATCCGACGGAGGCCGGTCTTGCGGAGGAGCGTGGCGAATCATCAGGGGGTTACCTCGGAGACGCGCTCCCGAGACACCCAGTCGCACGGGTGGTATCGCTCGCAGGAGCAGGGTTGGGGCCACGTGCACGGCCTGCACCGACTTACCGATCAGCGCGGGCAGGTCGCGCACCATGTCCGTGTACTGCGCCTGACGGCGCTCCAGAGCCCGTTGGACATCCGTCCGGATCCACAGGCCAAACGCGGAGCCGTCTCCCAGTCCGGCGCGATCTCTCAGTTCTCCAGCCCTTCACCAACCAGAGGGTTCATGAAGGGCTGGTCATGGCTTTCAGGGACATCTCTCGAAGCGGGACGTTCCTGGCGGATTGGGTGCCTGACGGGTAGCCCGGCGGTTGGCAGGGCTTCAGCGTGGTCACGGCGCCGTCGTCGCCGGTGGGCGCAGCGGCCGGCAGAACGGCCACCAGGAGCCGCCGCTCTAAGCCTGGCCTCAGGTTGGTCGGGGACAATGGGCGGCAAAACCATTGACCGGAAGGGGCCGGGCGGCGTGCGGATCATGATCGCGGATGATGACCCGGCCATCCGGGACTCGCTGGAGCGGGTGCTCCAGGTCGAGGGGTACGACACCAGCACCGTCACCAACGGTTTCGCCGTGCTCGACGGGGTCGGTGGGGCCGGCGGTGACACGCTGGATCTGCTGCTCCTCGACGTGATGATGCCCCGCCTCGGCGGGTTGGAGACCTGCCGGCGGCTACGGGCCGCGGGCCGGGATCTGCCGGTGCTGATGCTGACCGCCCGAGACCAGGTCTCCGACCGGGTCGCGGGGCTGGACGCGGGCGCCGACGACTACCTGCCCAAGCCGTTCGCCACCGAGGAGTTGCTGGCCCGGGTGCGGGCCCTGCTGCGCCGGCGCACGCCGACCGAGGAGTCGCAGATCCTGTCGTACGCCGACGTCCGGCTCGATCCCGACCGGTTCGAGGCGTGGCGGGGCGACCGGCCGCTGCATCTGACCCGGACCGAGTTCTCCCTCCTCGAGGTCCTCGTGCGCAACGCGACCCGGGTCCTGACCCGCGACGCGCTGTTCGAGGCGATGTGGGGCTTCGGCATGAGCTCCACCGCCAACAACCTCCAGGTGTACGTGAGCTACCTGCGCCGCAAGATGGAGGCCGACGGTGAGCCGCGATTGATCTACACGCTGCGCGGCCTGGGATACACGTTGCGGGAGACTCCTCCGTGAGCAGGCCCGCCGGCCGGGAACCGCGCCGGCTGACGCGATGGTGGCGTCGGCGGTCCCTGCGGGCCAGGCTGACGGTGATCGCGGCGACGGCCATCGCGGTCAGCGTGTTCGTGGGCTTCCAGGTGGCCAGCGAGCTCATGGAATGGGAGCTGCGGGACACCGTCGAGGAACAGCTGCGCGCCGACTCCCGCGTCCTGGCGGCGAACGCGGAGCGCGCCGGTCTGGCGCAGGTCCAGCTGTCGCCGTATGCCGGATCCGGTCGGCTGGTGCGGGTCATCCTGCCCGACGGCTCGGTCCGGACGCCGGCCGGACAACCCGCGCTGCCCCCGGTCAGCGAGAACGCCGGGCGCGTGGCGCGGGGCGCGTCGGCCGATCTGATGGAGTCGAACGGCAGCGACGAAGAGGGCTACGCCGTCTACACGCTGCGGGCGGGCGACGGCGCGGTCCAGGTGGCCCGCGTCGTCGACGACAGCCCGGTCAACCGGTTCGGGTTCGGCATGCTGCTGATCGGGCTGCTCTGCGTGGCCGGCGGCGCCCTGGTCGGGCGGGCCGTGGCGCGGACCGGGCTGGCACCGATCGACCGGCTGACCGCCGCCGCCGTACGTGTCGCGCACACCCGGGAACTCGACGCCGACATCCCGGACGAGGGCGGTGGGGAGATCCGGCGGCTGATCCGGTCGATCAACGACATGCTCGCCGCGCTCCGGGACTCCCGGCAGGCACAGCGGCTGCTCGCCGAGGACGCCGCCCACGAGCTCAAGACCCCGCTCACCAGCCTGCGCCTCAACGTCGAGCTGCTGATGCGGCTCGATCGGCGCGGCACCCTGGACAGCGCACTGCCGGCGGAGAGCCGGACCCGGCTGCTCAACGATCTCGGCGCCCAGGTGGCCGAGTTGGGCACCCTTGTCGCCGAGCTGACCGACCTGGCGCGCGGTGACGTCAGCGACGAGAGCACCGAGGTGCTCGACCTCGCCGACGTGGTGGTCGCCGCCGCGGCCCGGGCGCGTTCTCGCGTGCCCGACGTCGACATCGCGCTCGACGTGACCTCCGTGCGGGTGAACGGGCGTCCCGCCGCGCTCGAGCGAGCGGTGCTCAACCTCATCGACAACGCCGGCAAGTGGTCCCCCGAGGACCAGCCGGTCCAGGTCCGGCTCCGTGCCGAGGGCGAGTCGGCGGTGCTCGAGGTCGACGACGCCGGGCCGGGCATCGACGCCGGCGACGTACCGCGGGTGTTCGACCGGTTCTACCGTGCCGACAGCGCCCGGGCGCTGCCGGGATCCGGTCTGGGGCTGTCGATCGTGCAGCGGGTCGTCGACGCCCACGGCGGCAGTGCCACCGTCGCCCGCTCCGCGCGCGGTGGCGCGCTGCTTCGGCTCGACCTTCCGGCCGCGGCCCCGCCCGCGCGGCTCACCGCCGGGGATGACACCGGGCTGCGCTGACCGCCCCTCCGGTGCGGCGCAGGACGTGGGGCGGCGGGCCTGGGGTGGGCCCCGCGTGGCTCACCGCCGGGGCAGCGCGTCGCGATGTGCCGCGCCCCACCCCGGCGCGTGGCGCGCGACCAGAGGGCGGCGACCGTCGGACCCATGCAAAAGATCCGGGACGGGCCTGGGTTCCCGTCCCGGATCTCGTCCGTGGCGCCGCGCTCACCGTTGCAGCGCGGACTCCTCCTCGTCGGCGAGCGCCGCCTGTCGACCGTCCGGCAGCTCCGCCGCCGGACGGGCCAGGCGGCTCGGCCACCACATCCGCCGCCCGATCAGCAAGGTGAGGGCGGGCACCAGGACCGACCGCACCAGCAGGGCGTCGAGCAGCACGCCGAAGGCGACCAGGAACCCGACCTCCACCAGCATCACCAGCGGAAGTGTGACGAGGACCGCGAACGTGGCCGCCAGGACCAGGCCCGCCGAGGTGATGACGCCACCGGTGGCCGAGAGGGCCTTGAGCATGCCCTCCCTGGTGCCGAGACGCAGGGTCTCCTCCCGGGCCCGGCTGGTCAGGAAGATGTTGTAGTCGACGCCGATCGCCACCAGGAACAGGAACGCCAGCAGCGGCACCGAGGAGTCGATGCCCTTGAACCCGAGGATCGTGTCGAAGACGAACACGCTGCCGCCGAACGCCGCGGCGAACGAGACGATCACGGTGGCCATCAGGACCAGCGGGGCCAGGACCGCGCGCAGCAGCAGCCCGAGAATGATCAGGACGACGACGAGCACCAGCGGGATCACCAGCTTTTCGTCGCGCTTGGTGGTCACCTCGGTGTCGAGGTTCTCCGCACTCGGCCCGCCGACGATCGCCTCCGCCCCGCTCACCGCGTGCACGGCGGTGCGCACCCGCTTGATCGTGTCGTACTCCGCGGCGGTGTCCGGCGCGTCCTTCGGGAACACGGAGATGTTGGCCCAGTCACCGCTGGTCTGCTCCGGGACGGCCATGGCCACACCGGGAGTGTCCTCGACGACGTCGAGCACCCGCTCCTGGTGCGCCGGCCGCGTGAAGACCGTCATCGGCTGGCCGCCGAGCTCCGGGAAGTGCTCGCGGAGAACGGTGAAGCCGGTGACCGACTCGGGCGCGGACAGGAACTGGTCCTGCTCCCGCAGGGCGCCGGTGTTGCCCGCCAGCCCGAGGGCGAGCACGCCGAGGACTCCGAACGAGCCGAGCGTCGCCACCCACCGGCGGCGGCTGAGGGCGGTGCCGAGCCGTCCCCACAGCCCCCGCTTCTCCTCGACGGCCGTACTGAACCGCGGAACGGCCGGCCAGAAGATCCGCCTGCCGAGCACCACGAGCACCGCCGGGAACAGCGTCAGCATGGCCACCAGCGCGCACAGGATGCCGGCCGCACCGATCGGGCCCAACCCGCTGGTGCTGTTCAGGTCCGCCACGAGCAGGCAGAGCAGGCCGGCGACCACGGTGGCCGCGGACGCGACGATCGCCGGCGCCGCACTGCGCAGGGCGTGGACCATCGCGACCCGGACGTTCTCATGGTGGTGCAGTGCCTCCCGGTATCGGGCGATGAGCAGCAGCGCGTAGTCCGTGCCGACGCCGAACACCAGGATCGTCAGCAGCGCCGAGTTCTGGTCGTTGACCACGATGCCGAAGCCCTTGACGAGCAGGTAGACGGTCCCCATCGCGGTCAGTGCGGCCGCGCCGACGGCCACCAGCGGGATGATCCACAACACCGGGCTGCGGTAGGTGAGGATGAGCAGGAGCGTGACGACGGCGATGGTGGTGAGGAGGACCTGCTCGTCGATGCCGTCGAAGACGGCATCCATGTCGCCGTCGATCGCGCCCGGGCCGGTCACGTCGAGTTCCAGGCCGGAGGGGCGGTCCTCCGCGGCGTCGCGCAACGGGCCGACGATCTCCTCCGGTGGGCCGTAGTCCGTGCTCACCTCGAGGGTGAACGTCATCGCCTTGCGGTCGGTGGAGAGGCTCGTCGGTGAGCCCTCGTCGTCCTCGTCGGCCGCCTCCGCCTCCTTCGGCGGGTACCGCTTGGCCAGGGTGTCGTAGTGCCGCTCGACCGTCGCGCGGTCGGCGTCGGTCATGCCGTCGGCCCGGTGGTACACGAAGACGAACGTGCTGTCCTCGCCGCCGGGGAGACTGTCGTCCAGCGCCGCCACCTTGGTGGACTCGGCACCGGCCGGCAGGGTGTCCACGGCGCTGTCGGTGGTGACCGAGCTCAGCTTTCCGCTCAGCGGCACCATGCCCGCCGCCAGCACCAGCCACAGGCCGATCACCAACCATGGCACCCACCGGCCGGCCAGCCGGCCGGCCGGCGCTCTCCCGGACGGCGCCGCATTGACTGCCATCACTAGCCTCCTGCATAGGGGTTGCATCGCTGATCTGGATGCCAACTTCCTAGCGAGCGAACCTGAGGCCACTGTTAGTACGCTGCTCAGACCGGCTGCCCGAACCGCGTGCCGAACGCACACATCGGCGTGCAAGGCCGGTTCACGCGGCAGCCCGGGGCGGTGCGCGTCCCGGCGAACATGGGCGGGCCCGCCGGTTGAACCGGGGGCCCGTCGGGGTTCGGCTCTTCTGCCTACTCACCCGTCAAGGTGCAGCCCTCGCGGGACAAATCCAGGTGGGAGCCCTTGGTCAGGCAGGTGGTGATCATGTGTACCTGCTGGCCGTAGGCGCGGCCCGGGGCGGAGGTCACGGCACCGTGGCGGTCGACCTCGCAGGGGTTGTTGTCGGTGCACTGTTCGCCCGCTTCGTTGTGGGTGTTGTGGATGCCCACGACCGTGGTGCCGTCGGGTGACAGCAGGGGTGAGCCGGACGTGCCGTAATGGGGGGTGCAGTCCTCGCTCGTGGTGTAGCGGATCGCGTTGTCCTGCTGGTAGCCGCCCTCCCGCAGGTGCGGGACCACGGCCTCGGCGGTGCAGGTGAAGCGGCGGCCGGTGTAGGCCATGGTCAGCGGGTCGCCCGCGCGTACGGGGGCGGAGGTGAGCCGGAAGACCTTCGCGCCCTTGGCCCTCAGTTGGGCGTAGGTCTTGTCCAAGCGGTAGAGCGCGATGTCGGTGCCGGTCATCGTCGCGTAGACGAGCCGGGTCGCGCGGGCCGTGGTCCGGGGGTAGCCCTGGGGGTCGGCCATGGGGACGGGCCGGTCGGCGGGGCGGTCGACCAGGGCGCTTCCGGGTGCGGGGCGTTGGCCCTGTACGCAGTGGCCGTTGGTCAGCAGCAGGGCCGGGTCGTTCGGCCGGGCGGCGGGGGTGCGGATCACCGAGCCCGCGCAGCCGTTCAGGTCCACGGTGCCCTCCACGTCCGGGATCACGTCATCGGGGGGCACGTTCGTGCCGTTGATGATGCCGTTGATCCAGTCGGCATGCCGGGTGACGTCGGTGTACAGCGTCGGCGCGTCGTCGCCGCTGGGGCCGCTGACCACACCGGCGACCGCCCACTGGCCGTCCTCGCGGACCAGCGCGGGCCCGCCGGAGTCCATGTTCCTCGCGGAGACGCCGCCGTCGCGGCTGCCGACGCACAGCTCCCCGGACGCGGCCACGGGACACACGGAGAGCGGCTGCACCACCGTGTCCGCCTCGCGCAGTCGCGTGGGGAGGCACTCCGGATCGCCGGTGTCGTTGTCGCAGGTCGTGCCCCAGCCCATGATGCGGACGGGCGTGCCGTCCGGCGGCGTGGCCGAGGCGAGGCGTACCGGCTCGGCCCGGACCGGCTTCCGCAGGTGCATCAGCGCGAGGTCCTTGCCCCAGAAGCCGCCCTCGTCGCGGCTGGTCGCCAGCCGGTAGTAGTGGTCGACCTCCGCGACCTCGCCTCCGGATGTCGTGTCCAGCGACCCGACCCGCACCTTCCAGCCGCGCGGGACGCCCGTCTTCGCGTTGGTCGGGTTCTTGCCGGCGCAGTGGCCGGCGGTCAGGACCCATTGCGGAGCGAGGACTTCCACCCCGCAGCCGTGGTGGTCCGGGCGCGGCGGCGCCGGATACGACGGCTGGAATGAGCCCATGAACGAGTAGGGCTCGGTCGACTCGGTGCCGCCCACGACGGACTGCGCCGGAGAGGCGGACAGTAAGGGAGCGGCCAGTGCGAGCACGGCGGCCCCCAGCAGGAGCGAGTGCTTTCTCATGCGGCTCACCTTGGACGCCGGTCGTCTCCGGTCCGCCGCGGCGGTGTTGCAACGGCTGCTCGAGGGTGTATCGGTTCGTCCGCCGTGCGGGCTGCCGGTGCGTCTCAGTGGGACTCCGGGCCCGCCTGGACGGACGGTTCGCCCAGCCGGTTCAGGGCCGCCTTCGCCTGCGGCACGCGCAACGGGGAGAACCACGGGTTGATCTGGAGGGCCTCCTTGAGGTGGCGGCGGGCGGCTCCGTACCGTTCCACGGAGCGCTCGATCATGCCCCGGTGGAACGCGTGGAGGGCACTGCGCACGCCGCCTCCCCGCGTCCCCTCGGTCGCCCGTACGGCGAAGGGCAGCGCCTCCTCGTGCTCCCCCGCCCGGTGGAGCGCCCAGCCCAGCGCGTCCGCGACCTCCGTCGACGGCTGACGTTCCCACTCCGCCCGGAGCCGCCGCACGGCGGCCTCCGCGTCCCCGTGGTCCGCCTCGTAGCGGCCCAGGACCAGCTCCTCGTCCGCCCCGTGCGCGGCCGCCGCCCGCACCCGCTCCCGCAGCACCCCGTACTGCACCCGCGCCGCCTGCTTCAGCCCCAGCGACTCGTACAGCTCGCCCAGTTCCAGCGCGTACTCCGGCCGCGGGTGCTTCACCAGCGCCACCCGGTACGCGCTCAGCGCCTCCGTCATCCGGCCCAGTGACGCCAGCGCCCTGCCCTGCCCGGCCTGCGCCGCCCGCTGCTCGGGGTCGATCCGCACCGCCTCCTGGAACTGCCGCAGCGCGTCCTCCCGGTCGCCGCGCTCCCAGGCGAGCTGCCCGGCCCGCTCCAGGTACGCCGCCCGTTCGGCGGGCTCACCGGCGGCCGACACCGCGTCCGCGAGCTTCGCCGCCGCGTCCTCCCGCCAGCCCTTGTCCCGGTACACCGCCGCCGCCCGCGCCATCATGGCGGGACCGGAGCGCAGCTTCTTGAGCTGCTCCAGCAGCTGTGCGGCCTCCTCCTCGTCTCCGAGCCCGGCGGACGCCTCGATCAGCAGCGGATACGTCGTCCACCGCTTCGGCTCCAGCTTCCGCGCCGCCTCCCCCCACTCGCGCGCCTCGGCGAAGTCCCGCCGCGCGTTCGCCAGCGCCGCCAGCCCGCGCAGCGCCGGGGCGTTGCCCTCCGGCCGCACCTTCAGCGAGGTGCGCAGCGCCTTCTCGGCCCGCGTCCAGTACGCCGGGTCGGCCAGCCGCAGCCCCTGTTCCACCCGGGCCGCCCCGAGCACCGCCCAGGCCCGGGCGTCCCTCGGGTGCGCTGTCAGATGCCGCTCGCGCTCCTCGGTCAGCGCGGCCAGGTCAGGGAGCGTGGCCGGTACCCCGCTGGTGACCGCCGCCAGCGCCCGTGCCTGAGGAGTCGGCGCGGGCAGCGCCTCCCGCTCCCACGGCAGCACGACCAGCACCCCGCCCAGTACGGCGCACCCGGCGGCCGAGGCGATCAGCGCGCGACGCATCCGCCGCCGGGGCTCACGTGGCTTGTCGTCCATGGCGCACTCAGTCATGGCGCACACTGTGCGTCACACACCGCGTACGTACGATGATCACACCCCGGTGTGACGCGGCTGCCCGCGCGGGGTTCACACCGATGGCCCCGGGTGACACGCTGTGATCATGAGCCGTATCGAAGCGCGACGCGACGAAGACACGGTGGCGGCCGGCCCCCTCGTCGAGCGGCTGCTCGGCGGACTGCCCCGCGAAGCCGTCCTCACCGACCCCGACATCACCGCTTCCTACGCCCACGACATGGCGAGCTTCTGCCCGGCGGGCAGCCCCGCGGTGGTCGTGCTGCCGCGCACGGTGGAGCAGGTCCAGCACGTCATGCGCACCGCCACCGCACTGCGCGTCCCCGTCGTCCCGCAGGGCGCCCGCACCGGCCTGTCCGGCGCGGCCAACGCCACCGACGGCTGCGTCGTGCTCTCCCTGACGAAGATGGACCGCATCCTGGAGATCAGCCCGGTCGACCGGATCGCCGTCGTCGAACCCGGCGTCGTCAACGCCGCCCTCTCCCGCGCCGTCGGGGAACACGGCCTCTTCTACCCGCCGGACCCCTCCAGCTGGGAGACCTGCACCATCGGCGGCAACATCGGCACCGCCTCCGGCGGGCTGTGCTGTGTGAAGTACGGGGTGACGGCCGAGTACGTCCTCGGGCTCGACGTCGTGCTCGCCGACGGACGCCTGATGTCCACCGGGCGCCGCACCGCCAAGGGGGTCGCCGGATACGACCTGACCCGGCTGTTCGTCGGGTCCGAGGGCTCCCTCGGCATCGTCGTCCGCGCGGTCCTGGCGCTGCGGCCGAAGCCGCCCGAGCAGCTGGTGCTGGCCGCCGAGTTCTCCTCCGGCGCCGCCGCCGGCGACGCCGTGTGCCGCATCATGGCGGGCGGCCACGTCCCCTCACTCCTCGAACTCATGGACCGTACGACGGTCAAGGCCGTCAACGACCTGACCCGCATGGGTCTCCCGGAGTCCACCGAGGCGCTGCTGCTGGCCGCCTTCGACACCACCGACCCGGCGGCGGACCTCGCCGCCGTCGGCGCGCTGTGCGAGGCGGCCGGCGCCACCCAGGTCGTCCCGGCCGAGGACACGGCCGAGTCCGAACTGCTGCTCCAGGCACGGCGGTCGTCCCTGGTCGCCCTGGAGGCGGTCAAGGGCACCACGATGATCGACGACGTGTGCGTGCCCCGTTCGAGGCTCGGCGAACTCATCGACGGCGTCGAGCGGATCGCCGAGAAGCACCGGCTCACCATCGGCGTCGTCGCACACGCGGGCGACGGCAACACCCATCCGACGGTCTGCTTCGACGCCGCCGACCCGGAGGAGTCGCGGCGGGCGCGGGAGTCCTTCGACGCGATCATGGCGCTCGGTCTCGAGCTGGGCGGCACCATCACCGGCGAGCACGGCGTGGGCGTGCTGAAGAAGGAGTGGCTGGCGCGCGAACTCGGCCCGGTCGGGCTGGAGATGCAGCGGGCTGTCAAGAACGCCTTCGATCCGCTCGGCATTCTGAACCCCGGCAAGCTGTTCTGACCGCGAAGGTGCCCGAAAGGAGTGGGGTCCGGCCGGAGGGGCGGTCAGGTCCCCGCCCGTCTGATAGATGTGGTTTCCCCCGACCCACCCCTCGAGCAGATACGGGACGACGGAATGAGTGCCCCTACCCCGGCCCCCGGTGACGACAGGCCCCGCGAGGGGTACTACCCGGACCCGTCCATTCCCGGATATGTCCGGTACTGGAACGGCGCCTCGTGGGTTCCGGGCACGAGCCGCCCGGCTCCGAAGGACGGGGAGTCCCTCGCTCCGCCGCCCGGTGCGGGACCCTCGCGGCCCTCCGTCGAGGAGACCGGCCCGCACTTCTTCGACGAGGACCCGGTGGACGAACCCGGCCCGGCCGCACAGGCGCAGGCGCCGTCCCAGGCGTCCGCGCCGTCCCCGGCTCCCGCGCCGTCCCCGGCCGAGGCCCAGCACGGCAGCCGGCCCGAACCCGCCTCGGCCTGGGGCGCCGACCGCTCCCGTCAGTCCGGCTTCGGCGGCGACCAGGACCGCAAGGTGTCCTGGGGCGCCGACCCGAGGGTGCCGCACACGCCTGCGGGACCCGCGCCCCGGACCCCGGCCGCCGCGGCAGACTCCGGCACCCCTGACACGGCGGCCGCCCCCGACGGCACCTTCGTCTTCCGCAGGCCCACGGGCACGCCCGGTCCGGCGGCCGACGCCGGTGGCGGGGACGAGGGCACGATGACCTTCCGCGCCGTCAGCCGCGAGGAGCAACAGGACGCGGGTGGCCGGAGTCCGGCCGGGCAGGGAGGTTCCGCTGCGGGACGGCCCGGGTTCGGGGCCGGGAAGGCCGCCGCCGCACGGGCCGCCGCGGCCTCCGCCCCGGCGACCCCGGCGACCCCGGCGGCCCCGTCCGGACCTCAGCAGGCCACCGCTCCGGCCGTGCCGCCGCAGACCCCCGCCCCGGCCCGGCCCGCAGCCGCCGCACCTGTCACCCCTGCCGCCTCGGCCGCTCCCGCGGCCTCTGCTCCCGCCCCCGCCGCCCCCGCCTCCGCGGCTTCCGGTTCCGCCCCTCTGACGAGCGGGCCCGGTGGTGGCCAGGCCTCCTGGGCACAGCAGGTGCACCGGCTCGCCGGCGGGGACGAGCCGCCCGTCGCGCCGTGGCGGCCGCCGGCCGACGACCCGTTCCAGGCCGCCGCCCGCCGGCAGGCCGCGGCCCGCCCCGCCGCGCTCGGCAAGCGGCTGGCCGCCCGGCTGCTGGACACCCTCGTCCTGGTTGCCGTCACCGCCACGGCCGGAGTGCCGCTCGGCATCAAGGCCATGGACCACATCGACGCGAAGATCGAGGCGGCCAAGCTCTCCGGCGAGACCGTCACGGTGTGGCTGATCGACGGCACCACCTCGGTCCACCTCGGCATCGTCCTGGCCGTCCTCCTCCTCGCCGGGGTTCTCTACGAGGTGCTGCCCACCGCCAAGTGGGGCCGCACACTGGGCAAGAAGCTGCTCGGTCTGGACGTGCGGGACATCGAGGGGCACGAGGCCCCGGGCTTCGGCGCGGCCCTGCGCCGCTGGCTGGTCTACAGCGTCCCCGGGCTGCTCGTCGTCGGTGTGGTCGGCGTCCTGTGGTGCCTGTTCGACAAGCCCTGGCACCAGTGCTGGCACGACAAGGCCGCGCACACGTTCGTCGCCGGCTGAGTCTCGGGCGAGGCCGTACGCCCGTACTGCCCACGCCCGATACTCCGGACGGCCGCTCGCCGGATGCGGGCCGGGGGCGTTCACGGTCGACTCGGGGGCATGACCACCGAACCGCCCCCCGGCTCCGGTCGGCAGCCGCCGGACGACGACCCGTTCAAGAAGCAGCCCCCACCGGGCGGCCCCGGAACCCCGCCGCCCGGCTCCCCGTACGACACCCCCGGCTCGGGCCCCTACGGAGGCGGCGGCCCGGGCGGCGGCCCCGGAGGCGGCGGCCCTTACGGCGGCGGCGGAGGCAGCCCGTACGGCGGACCCCCCGGGGGACCGTCCGACCCGCTGGCCGGCATGCCCCCGCTCGCGGACAGCGGCCGGCGCACGCTCGCCCGCATCATCGACATGGTCCTCGTGGGCGCCGTCGTGGTGCTGCTCACCCTGCCGTTCGGACTCGCCGAGTACGACATCGACGACAACAACGTCGACGTCGGCAGCGGATTCGTGCAGTCCGTCATCGCCGCCGTGCTCTTCATCGCCTACGACACCGTCATGACCGCCCGCACCGGCCAGACCCTCGGCAAGAAGTGGCTGCGCATGCGCGTGGCCGACCTCGCCGACGGCTCGACCCCCTCCATGCAGACATCGCTGACCCGCGCGGCCGTGCTGTGGCTGCCGTTCGCGTTCTGCTGCGCCTGCGTCTGGACCGTGATCGCGGGTGGCTGGAGCTTCTTCGACCGGCCCTACAAACAGGGCCTGCACGACAAGGCGGCCAGGACCGTGGTGGTCAGCACCGGATGAGGCGGGGACACACGACCGACGGACGGACCGGGATACGGACCGACGGACGCGTCAACAGACGGACAGAAGCCCTCAGGACGCCGCTCGTTCGCGCACCGGCTCCCGCCGCACCGTCTCCCGCACCGGGGAGGGAACGGTCGCCCGAACCGGCTGCGTCGCCGCCGGACGCCCGGCCGCGACGGGCCGCCGGGGCGCGAGCAGGGGAGCCGTCATGGCCACCAGCAGCCCGAGGGCGAGTGCCGCGACGGCGATCACCGCGATGGCCAGGGGCGAAGTCGCCCCCGACAACAGCAGCATGGCGAACGTCGCGAAGATCACGGCGCACGAACCGTAAGCGAGCTGAGCGACAGTAGGACGGGGCATGGCCATCGTGTCCTCGGAAGTCGGGGGCTGTCGGCCTGGCTTTCCACCGGCTCAAGGGCGTTCCGCCAAGCGACTCTAACCGCGAGCGTGCCCGAGCGGAACGGACAGTAAGCGTGACCTAACCGACAGGGCCGGTGCACAGGGGGCGCACGGAGTCATGGCGTCCATCAAGTGGACGTTTGCACGCGCCCGCTGAGGTTTCGCGCGGAAGTGTCCGGAAAGCGAACCGGAACTCCGCATAGTGCACTTGAACTGTCCAAGTCAAGGTCTGTTTTTTCTGCCGAACCTCTAGTCAAATGTCGTCACTTGACTACACGCGTTGATCACGTGCGCGCGGGACCTTCCATACCGGAACCTCCTACATCCGCGCGTGCGCACGCGGGAGGGGATCTCAAGTGACCAGTAGACCCTGGACGTTCAGGGCAGCCGCGACAGGCGTGGCGCTCGCGGCGGTTACCGCCACCTGCTCTGCGTTCACCGTGGCCCAGGCCGACACGGCTGACAAGGCCGACCGTCCCGGCGCCGTGGAACGGCACGACCCGGCCGAGCACAACCATGTGGAGCACGACCTCGCGGGCCCGATGTCCAAGACACAGGCGGCCCAGCGTGAGGAGGCGCTCAACCAGGTCATATCCGGTAAAACCAAGGTCAAGAACCGTGAGGGTTCGAAGGTCGTCCAGCTGAAGAGCAAGAAGGGCGACGCCAAGTACGTCGAGCTCGGCCGCGAGAAGACCGACAAGATCTTCACGATCCTGGTCGAGTTCGGCGACGAGATCGACAGCCGCTACGGCGGCACCCCGGGCCCGAGGCACAACCAGATAGCCAAGCCGGACCGCAAGGTGGACAACTCCACGGCCTGGCAGGCGGACTACGACCAGCAGCACTTCGAGGACCTGTACTTCGGCCACGGCAAGGGCGTCGACTCGGTCAAGACGTACTACGAGAAGCAGTCCTCCGGCCGCTACTCGGTCGAGGGCGAGGTCTCCGACTGGGTCAAGGTCCCCTACAACGAGGCCCGTTACGGCAACAACGCCTGCGGTGACAGCAACTGCCCCAGCGTGTGGAACGTCGTCAGCGACGGTCTGAACGCCTACGTCGCCCAGCAGAAGGCGGCCGGCCGCACCGACGCGCAGATCAAGGCGGACGTCGCCCGCTTCGACGAGTGGGACCGCTACGACTTCGACGGCGACGGCGACTTCAACGAGCCCGACGGCTACATCGACCACTTCCAGATCGTGCACGCCGGTGAGGACGAGTCCGCGGGCGGCGGCGCCCAGGGTGAGGACGCGATCTGGGCCCACCGCTGGTACGCCTTCGGCACCGACGCCGGCGCCACCGGGCCCGAGCAGAACAAGCTCGGCGGCGCGCAGATCGGCTCCACCGGCATCTGGGTCGGCGACTACACGATCCAGCCGGAGAACGGCGGACTCGGCGTCTTCGCCCACGAGTACGGCCACGACCTCGGTCTGCCGGACCTCTACGACACCGCCGGCGGCGAGAACTCCACCGGCTTCTGGACGCTGATGTCCTCCGGTTCCTGGCTCGGCACCGGGAAGAAGGAGATCGGCAACCTGCCCGGCGACATGACCGCCTGGGACAAGCTCCAGCTCGGCTGGCTGAACTACGACACGGCCAAGGCGGGCGTCAACTCCTGGCACAAGCTGGGTGTTGCGGAGTACAACACCAAGCACAAGCAGGCGCTGGTCGTCGAGCTGCCGAAGAAGGCCGTCACGACCGAGATCATCGAGCCGGCCGAGGGCGAGACCCAGTGGTGGAGCGGCAGCGGTGACGACCTGCGGAACACGCTGACGCGTTCGGTCGACCTGACCGGCACGTCCTCCGCCGAACTCACCTTCGACGGCTGGTACGACATCGAGGCCAACTACGACTACCTCTACACCGAGGTGTCGACCGACGGCGGCGCCAACTGGACCGCCATCGACGGCACGGTGGACGGCCGGCAGATCCCGCGCGACGGCAGCGACAAGCCCGCGTTGCACGGCACGCTCGACGGCTACCAGAAGTTCGCGTTCGGCCTGGACGCGTACGCCGGTCAGAAGATCGACCTGCGCTTCCGCTACCAGACCGACGGCGGCGTGGCCCAGAAGGGCTTCACGGCCGACGCGATCACGGTGACGGCGGACGGCGCCCCGGTCTTCTCCGACAACGCCGAGACCGCGGACGACGCCTGGACCGCGAAGGGCTTCACGCGCCAGGGCGCGTCCTTCACCAAGGACTACGCGCAGTACTACATCGCCGAGAACCGCCAGTACGTGTCGTACGACAAGACCCTCGAGGTCGGCCCGTACAACTTCGGCTTCAGCTCCCGCCCGGACTGGGTCGAGCACTTCGCGTACCAGAACGGTCTGCTGATCTGGAAGTGGGACACCTCCCAGGCGGACAACAACACCAGCCGGCACCCGGGCACGGGTCTGATCCTCCCGGTCGACTCGCACCCGGCGGCCCTGAAGTGGGCCGACGGCACGGTGATGCGCAACCGCATCCAGACCTACGACGCGACGTTCAGCAAGTTCCGCACCGAGGGCATGACCCTGCACAAGGCGGACGTCGCCAAGTGGATCCCGTCGTCGAAGGGTGTGTCGGTCTTCAACGACCGCACCCACACCTACTACGACGAGGAGAACCCCGGCGGCAGCGTCAAGATCACTGACACCAATACGAAGATCAAGATCCTCAAGGAGGCGCGGAACGGCTCGACGATCGAGCTCGAGGTCCGTCCTGCCGGTAGGTAATTAGCATCTTCGCAGGTCAGAGCGTGATCGGCGGTGACCCCCTGGCGGGTCACCGCCGATCCGTGTTTAGGTGCCTCCTGTGACTCTCTTATTGACACCGGTTGACACGGGGGTATGAGCGCATGGCCGCAGGAGGTTTCTGCAAGCTGCCGAACGGCACGGTGGTGGTGGCACTGAACCTGCCCAGCCCGGCTGCCGACGCGTCCGGCGGCGTGCGTGTTCTCGTCCACGCGCAGAACCGTGCGCGGGCCCTGACCAGGCTGCGCAATCTGGGGCTGCGGGCGATCTATCTGCGGGGCAACACGGCTCCGCCGACGCCGGATGAGGTCACGGCGGTGCTGCATCATCCGGACGGGCTGATATGGCGTACGACGCCGGATCCGACCGTGCTGACGGTGGAGCTCTGGCACCCCATAAAGGCCCTGCTCAGACGCCCCGCCGCGTAGTCCGGGCGTACCGCGGTGGGGAGAAGCCGAGAGTGGGGAGGCACCGGCAAGCGCCGCGAGCTGGAACCCCGCCCGGTCATTCCAGCGGCAGCGCTCAGCGCACGACCGGCTTGCCCGAGAGCTCCACGCCCGCCTCCCGCAACTCCTCCAGCGCGCGCTCCGTGGACTCGCGGGACACCCCCGCCGTCAGATCCAGCAGCACCTGTGTCCGGAAACCTTCCTTCACCGCGTCCAGCGCGGTGGCCCGCACACAGTGGTCCGTGGCGATCCCGACCACGTCGACCTCCGTCACCCGCCGCTCGCGCAGCCACTCCGCCAGCGGTGTCCCGTTCTCGTCGGTCCCCTCGAACCCGCTGTACGCCGCCGAGTACGCCCCCTTGTCGAACACCGCGTCGACGGCCCCGGAGGTCACCGCGGGCGCGAAGTTCGGGTGGAAGCCGACCCCCTCCGTGCCCGCGACGCAGTGCGCCGGCCAGGAGCGGACGAAGTCGGGGTTGTCGGCGAAGTGGCCCCCGGGCGCGATGTGGTGATCACGGGTGGCGACCACATGCTGGTAGCCGCCGGAGGAGGCGGCCTGGCCGATCAGCTCGGTGATCGCGGCAGCCACATCCGCACCGCCGGTCACGGCGAGGCTGCCGCCCTCGCAGAAGTCGTTCTGCACGTCGACGACGATCAGTGCGCGGCGCATGGTCGGTGTCCTTCGGCTCAGGGATCTGGGATCTATCTGGAATCGGGATCTGGATCTGGGATCTGAATTCGGACAGTGGCGGGCCCGGCCGGTGAACCTCCGAGCCTATTGAATGAAGAGCGAGACGGACAGTGGCCCGCGGGACCGCGGTCGCGGCTTGCCCTCAGCCACCCGACGGCCCGTGCGCGTACTCCGTCGGAAGTACGGGTTCCCCGCGGGAGAGCTGTGTAGCCGACAGCGGCAGACCCGCGCGCGCCGCCGCGTGCCGGTCGCGGACCACGTCCAGCGGCTCACGGACGAGCACCTCGCCGCCCCGGACCAGCGGCACCAGCAGCTGCCGGCCGGCCAGCTCGGGCGGGACCTCGCCCGTGCCGACGACCTCGGCCTCGGCGACGCCCTCCTCGTCCAGCCGCCGCGCGGCCCACTTGCGGCCGCCTATGGAGGTCTTGCCGCCGGTGGACTTCTTCGCCACCGGGACCAGGGGCGCCGCGCGGTCGGCGGACTCGGCGCGGGCGACCAGCTTGTAGACCATGGAGGCGGTCGGGTGCCCCGAACCGGTGACCAGCTGCGTCCCCACCCCGTAGGCGTCCACGGGCGCGGCGGCCAGCGAGGCGATGGCGTACTCGTCCAGGTCCGAGGTCACGATGATCCTCGTGTCGGTGGCGCCCAGCTCGTCCAGTTGCTGGCGCACCCGGTGCGCCACCAGCAGCAGGTCACCGGAGTCGATCCGCACCGCGCCCAGCTCCGGCCCGGCGATCTCGACGGCCGTGCGGACGGCCTCGGCCACGTCGTAGGTGTCCACCAGCAGCGTCGTATCGCCGCCGAGGGAATCGACCTGGGCCCGGAAGGCGTCCCGCTCGCTGTCGTGCAGCAGGGTGAAGGCGTGGGCGGAGGTGCCCACGGTCGGGATGTCGTAGCGGAAACCGGCCGCGAGGTCGGAGGTGGAGGCGAAGCCGCCGATGTAGGCGGCCCGGGAGGCGGCCACCGCGGCCAGCTCGTGGGTGCGCCGGGCGCCCATCTCGATCAGCGGCCGCTCCCCCGCGGCGGCCGCCATCCGGGAGGCGGCGGCGGCGATCGCCGAGTCGTGGTTGAGGATCGACAGGATGACCGTCTCCAGCAGCACGCACTCGGCGAAGCTGCCCTCGACGCGCATGATCGGCGAGCCGGGGAAGTACACCTCGCCCTCGGGGTAGCCCCAGATGTCGCCCGAGAAGCGGTAGTCGGCCAGCCAGTCCAGGGTCGTGCCGTCGACGATGTCCTTCTCGCGCAGGAAGGCGAGGACGTCCGGGTCGAAGCGGAAGTTCTCCACCGCGTCCAGCACCCGCCCGGTGCCGGCCACCACGCCGTAGCGGCGGCCGTCGGGCAGGCGCCGGGTGAAGACCTCGAACACGCTGCGCCGGCCGGCTGTGCCGGCCTTCAGCGCCGCCTGCAGCATCGTCAGCTCGTACTGATCGGTGAAGAGCGCCGTCGAGGGAACGCCCACCCGTCGTCCACGCCCAAGGTCCGCTGTGTTCATGGCAGGGATGCTACCCCCATTTCGTCAGTTTGACGATTTTGGTCCGGGTGCCGGAACGGCCGGGATCCGGACACCGCGACAGCCCGCCGGTTTGTGCGACCACCCCCCTGCGGTGGCAGCATGGGCTGTGTGACGTCACCCGCACCCCTGGAGATCGAACGCACCGAGTCGGCGGAGGAGGTCTTCGCCGTACCCGAGCCCGACGTCCCGTGGGTCACGATCGTCCACAACGACCCGGTCAACCTCATGAGCTACGTGACGTACGTCTTTCAGACGTACTTCGGCTACTCGAAGGACAAGGCGACCAAGCTCATGCTCGACGTCCATCACAAGGGCCGGGCGGTCGTCTCCAGCGGTACCCGCGAGGAGATGGAGCGCGACGTCCAGGCCATGCACGGCTACGGGCTGTGGGCGACCCTCCAGCACGACCGGAAGTGACCGAGCCGGACATCCCGGAGATGACCCGTACATGACCCCATCCCGCCCGCAGGACCGGAAGTAGCGATCGCCTCCATGCCAGGAACCTTCGAACCGCTCCCCGGCGGCGGCGCGGCCGTCGCCCTCGACGACGTCGAGATCTCCATCATCCGGTCCCTGGCCGTGCAGTTGATGGAGCTCATCGGCCCAGGACCGGCCGAGGAGTCCGGTGACCCGCTCGCCGACCTCTTCGCCGAGGGGCCGAGCGAACCGCCCTCCGACCCCGTGCTGCGCCGTCTCCTCCCGGACGCCTACAGCGACCCCGAAGGGGCGCCGCAGGGCAAGGAGGCGGAGGAACAGTGGGCGTACTCCGCGGAGTTCCGCCGCTACACCGAGAACGACCTGCGGGCCGGCAAGCGCGACAACGCCCTCACGGTGATCCGCTCGCTGGACGCGCTCGCCGCCGAGGGCGAGGGCGGCGCGGTGCTGAAGCTGTCGCCGGACGAGTCCCGCCAGTGGCTGGGCGCGCTGAACGATCTGCGGCTCGCGATCGGCGCCCGGCTGGAGATCAACGACGAGGACGACAGCGATCTCCTCTTCCATCTCCCCGACGAGGACCCGCGCAAGCCGATGGTGATGGCGTACCTGTGGCTGGGCGGTCTCCAGGAGACGCTCGTCTCAACTCTCCTGCCGTAGATATATCCACGCGCTTCCGAAAGGTCCTCCGTTCTGTTCGCTCAGATAAAGCTCAAGTCCGGATAACGATCGCGTCACCACCCCTGCGATTTCACCCCGAAGGGGTGGTTTTCCGTGACCTGAGTCACTCGATGGCGGGTAAACGCCGTGGTAAAAATCGGCAACTTGCTTGCGGCCCACCCCTCGCTGTGAGCAGGAAAGCCGGTCACCGCCGGTGTGTTTCGACCAGCACGACAACAGGCCGCGGTCCCCGTGCACGGACCGCCGAGCCGCCACCGTCGCCGAACGGGACGTGGGCCCCGGGCCCACATCGCCGCCCGCTCTGCTGCCCACGCCAGCACGTCCCCGCCATTGAGGAAGCTCGATGTCACTCGACTCCATCACTCAGAACATCGACGACGCCGTAAGTGATTTCTTCGACCCTGTCGCGACCACCGTGGGCGACATCGTCTTCTATGCCGTTTCGGTCGGCGACGCCGAGCTTCCGCTCATCGTCGCCTGGCTCGTGATCGCCGGTCTCGTCTTCACCGGCTGGTTCGGGCTGGTCCAGGCACGCAAGATCAAACTTGCCTTCGACGTCGTACGCGGCAAGTACGACGAGCCCGACGCCCCCGGCGAGGTCACCCACTTCCAGGCCCTGACCGCCGCCGTCTCGGGCACCGTCGGTCTCGGCAACATCGCCGGTGTGGCCGTCGCCGTCTCCATCGGCGGACCCGGCGCCACCTTCTGGATGATCCTCTGCGGTCTGCTCGGCATGGCCACCAAGTTCGTCGAGGTCACCCTCGGTGTGAAGTACCGCGAGGTGCACCCCGATGGCACCGTCTCCGGTGGCCCCATGCACTACCTGCCCAAGGGTCTCGCCGAGCGCTTCGGCCACGGCGGCGCGCAGCTCGGCAAGGTGCTCGCCGTCCTGGCGTCCATCATGGTCCTCTTCTTCGGTCTGTTCGGCGGCAACCTGCTCCAGGCCAACCAGAGCTACGCGCAGATCTCCTCCACCGTCGGCGGCGAGGACGGCTTCATGGCCAGCTCCGCGGGCGCCGTGCTGTTCGGTCTCGTGGTCTCCGCCCTGGTCGGTCTCGTGCTCCTCGGCGGCATCCGCTCCATCGCCTCCGTCACCAGCCGCCTGGTGCCCGCCATGGCGCTCATGTACGTGACGGCGTGTCTGATCGTCATCCTGTCCAACGTCACCGCCGTGCCCGACGCGATCGGTGACATCTTCCAGGGGGCGTTCCAGGCGGACGGCGTCGTGGGCGGTGTCATCGGTGCCCTGATCGTCGGTTTCCAGCGCGCCGCCTTCTCCAACGAGGCCGGTCTCGGCTCCGCGCCCATCGCGCACTCCGCGGTCAAGACCAAGCACCCCGCCAGCGAGGGCCTGGTCGCCCTGCTCGAGCCCTTCATCGACACGGTCATCGTCTGCACCATGACCGCGCTGACCATCGTCATCGCGGCCCCGGCCAGCTGGACCGAGGCCCGCGAGGGCGAGAGCATCGGCGGTGTCACCATCACCTCCGACGCCTTCGAGACCGTGCTGCCCTGGTTCCCGCACCTGCTGACCGTCGCGGTGCTGCTCTTCGCCTTCTCCACGATCCTGACCTGGGGCTACTACGGCCTCAAGGCCTGGGCGTTCCTCTTCGGCCGGAGCAAGACCAGCGAGATGACGTTCAAGGCGATCTGGAGCGTGTTCGTCATCGCCGGCTCGCTGCTCTCCCTCGACTCGCTGATCAGCCTGGCCGACTCCGCGCTCTTCCTGCTCTCGGTGTTCAACATCATCGGCCTGTACCTGCTGGCCCCCGTGGTCAAGCGCGAGCTCAGCTCCTTCCTGGAGCACATCCGCACCCGCCGCGCCGGAACCGGCGCCGAGGAGGAGGAGGACGCCAAGGCCCCGGTCACCGAGGCGCCCTGACGGCACCGGCCGGCCCCGTTCTCCCGGGGCGTCCGGCATACGGGCTGTTCCGTACCACTCTTCGGTACGGGGCAGCCCGTCTGCTTATCCTGAGCCCCATGCTGACCATCACGAAGGCGCTGTACGAGCAGATCGTGGCCCACGCCCGCGAGGACCACCCCGACGAGGCGTGCGGTGTGGTGGCGGGCCCGGTGGGCTCCGGCCGCCCCGAGCGCTTCATCCCCATGCTGAACGCGGCCCGCTCGCCCACGTTCTACGAGTTCGACTCCCAGGACCTGCTGAAGCTGTACCGGGAGATGGACGACCGGGACGAGGAACCGGTGGTCATCTACCACTCCCACACCGCGACGGAGGCCTACCCCTCCCGCACCGACGTCGCCTACGCCAACGAGCCCGGCGCCCACTACGTCCTGGTCTCCACCGCCGACACCGACGGCGCCGGGGAGTTCCAGTTCCGCTCGTTCCGCATCCTGGAGGGCGAGATCACCGAGGAGGAGGTCGAGATCGTCGAGGCGTACTGACCCGCCGCGACGGCCTGACGTCCCGCATCGCGGAAGCATGGCGTCCGACAGATGAGATCACACTCCGGGGGTCCGTACGGGAATCGATACGATGACCCCATGGTTCTTCTCGACGTGAGCGAAACAGCGCCGGGCGCACTGCTCGTGGCGCGGCTGCACGTCGACCTGTGCCGGCTGAACAGCGCCATCTGTTGATCCTCCGCCGCCGCCGTACGGCCGAGAGCCGCGGCGGGTTGCCGCGTGCCGCCGCGCGCCCTTCCCGAACCCACGACAGACTCTTCCGACAGGAGCCCTCAGCCATGGCCATCGAGGTCCGCATCCCGACCATCCTCCGCCAGTACACCGACGGTCAGAAGGCGGTGGAGGGCACCGGGAACACCCTCGCCGAGCTCTTCGCCGACCTCGAGTCCCGGCACACGGGCATCCAGGCCCGCATCGTGGACGGCGCGCAGCTGCGCCGCTTCGTCAACGTCTACCTCAACGACGAGGACGTCCGCTTCCTCGAGGGCATCGACACCAAGCTGAGCGACGGCGACAGCGTCACGATCCTGCCGGCCGTGGCCGGCGGTATGGCCTGATAGCCGATGCGTTACGACTCCCCGCTGGCCGCGGTCGGCAACACACCCTTGGTGCGCCTGCCGCGGCTGTCGCCGTCCGCCGACGTCCGGATCTGGGCGAAGCTGGAGGACCGCAATCCCACCGGCTCGATCAAGGACCGTCCGGCGCTGTTCATGATCGAGCAGGCGGAGAAGGACGGCCGGCTCACCCCGGGCTGCACGATCCTCGAGCCGACCTCGGGCAACACCGGTATCTCGCTGGCGATGGCCGCCAAGCTCAAGGGCTACCGCATGGTCTGCGTGATGCCCGAGAACACCTCGCAGGAGCGCCGTGACCTGCTCGGCATGTGGGGTGCGGAGATCATCTCCTCCCCGGCCGCGGGCGGCTCCAACACCGCCGTGCGGGTCGCCAAGGAGCTCTCCGCGGAGCACCCCGACTGGGTGATGCTCTACCAGTACGGCAACCCGGACAACGCCGGCGCGCACTACGCGACCACCGGCCCGGAGATCCTCGCCGACCTGCCGTCGATCACCCACTTCGTGGCCGGCCTCGGCACCACCGGCACCCTCATGGGCGTCGGCCGCTATCTGCGCGAGCACAAGAGCGACGTCCGGATCGTCGCCGCCGAGCCGCGCTACGACGACCTGGTCTACGGTCTGCGCAACCTCGACGAGGGCTTCGTCCCCGAGCTCTACGACGCCTCCGTGCTCACCACCCGCTTCTCCGTCGGCTCCGCCGACGCCGTCACCCGGACCCGGGAGCTCCTCCAGCAGGAGGGCATCTTCGCCGGCGTCTCCACCGGCGCCGCCCTGCACGCGGCGATCGGCGTCGCGAAGAAGGCGCTCAAGGCGGGCGAGAGCGCCGATGTCGTCTTCGTCGTCGCCGACGGCGGCTGGAAGTACCTGTCGACCGGCGTGTACACGGCCGCGACGACGGAAGAGGCCATCGAAACCCTGCGCGGCCAGCTCTGGGCCTGAAGCGTCAGCCGCATCGAGGGGCCGGAGACCAGCGTCTTCGGCCCCTCCGCCGTTTCCGCTGGTTCACTCCCCTTCGTCGCCGCGCCGTTTGAACCCGCGCCGCCGCCGGGGCCGGTGCCCCCGCCCCCACCCGTCGACGAGCGCGGTGACGAACGCGAGCAGCACCACCGCCGCGAGCGCGAGCCACCAAGCCGTGTCCATGCCCAGACCGTACCGGCGCGCGCCGGAGCGCGCGCCCCTCCCGTCACCGGCACGTGCGTCTTCCAGCCGAACCGGTGACAGCACAGGTGAGTTCGCCCACAACGGCCCCTGGTGGAGGAGCGACCATGGGTTTTGCGCCTTACGCTCGACAAACCGCACGACCCCCGTCTCTCCATACCCGCCAGCGGAGGTTTCTGCTTCATGAAGCTCACCGTCGTCGGCTGCTCGGGGTCGTTCCCGTCCGCGGAATCGGCCTGCTCGAGCTACCTCGTCGAGGCCGACGGCTTCCGGCTGCTTCTCGACATGGGCAACGGCGCCCTGGGCGAGTTGCAGCGCCACTGCGGTCTCTACGACCTCGACGCGATCTTCCTCAGCCATCTGCACGCCGACCACTGCATCGACATGTGCGCCTACTTCGTGGCGCGCTACTACCGGCACGACGGCGGCCGCTGCGCCCCGCTGCCGGTCTACGGACCCGAGGGCACCGAGCACCGGCTGACCACCGCCTACGCCGACACCCCCTCGGCCTCCTCCATGAGCGAGGTCTTCGACTTCCACACGGTCAAGCCGTCCACCTTCGAGATCGGCCCGTTCCTCGTGCACACCGAGCGCGTCGCGCACCCGGTCGAGGCGTACGGCATCCGCATCGAGCACGGCGGGAAGACGCTCACCTACTCCGGCGACACGGGGGTCAGCCCCGCGCTCGACGACCTGGCCCGCGACGCCGACCTCTTCCTGTGCGAGGCCGCCTTCACGCACGGCAAGGAGAACATCCCCGACCTGCACCTCAACGGCCGCGAGGCGGGGGAGACGGCGGCCCGGGCGGGCGCCCGCCGTCTGATCCTCACCCATATCCCCCCGTGGACCGACCCGCAGGTCAACCTCACCGACGCCCGCAGGGTGTTCGACGGCCCGGTGGGGCTGGCGTCGCCGGGGACGACGTACGAGATCTGAGGCGCCGGCGCACGGCGAAGGCCCCGGAACCGGGTCGGTTCCGGGGCCTTCGTGCCGTTCAACAGGCCCTGCTCACGCCTTGGTGGCGTCCTCGAGTTCCTCCTCCGGTTCGCGTCCCGGAGTCGGCAGGTTGAACTTGGCGATGGCGAAGCGGAACACCACGTAGTAGATGACCGCGAACACCAGGCCGATCGGGATGATCAGCCATGGCTTGGTCGCCAGGTTCCAGTTGAGCCCGTAGTCGATGGCGCCCGCGGAGAAGGTGAAGCCCGCGTGCACCCCGAGCGCCCAGGTGATGGCCATGGACAGGGCGGTGAGGACCGCGTGGATCACGTACAGCGCCGGGGCGATGAACATGAACGCGAACTCGATGGGCTCGGTCACGCCGGTGACGAAGGAGGTCAGCGCGAGCGAGACCATCATGCCCATCACGGCCTTGCGGCGCTCCGGGCGGGCGGCGTGCGCGATGGCGAGGGCGGCGGCCGGGAGGCCGAACATCATGATCGGGAAGAAGCCCGACATGAACTGGCCGGCGCCCGGGTCACCGGCGAAGAAGCGGTTCAGGTCGCCGTGGACGACCTCACCGGCGGCGTTGGTGAAGTCACCGATCTGGAACCAGGAGACGGTGTTGACGAACTGGTGCATGCCGATCGGGATCAGCGCGCGGTTGATCAGACCGAACAGACCGGCGCCCGCGGCACCCAGACCCGTGATCCACTCGCCGGCGTCCGAGATGACCTCGCCGATCGGCTCCCAGACCAGGCCGAAGAAGACGCCCATGAGGGTGCCGACGAAGGCCATGATGATCGGGACGAGCCGGCGGCCGTTGAAGAAGCCCAGCCAGTCCACCAGCTTCTTGCGGTGGTAGCGCTGCCACAGCACCGCCGCCAGCAGACCCATGATGATGCCGCCGAGGACACCGGGGTTGTTGTAGGTCGCGGCTATGTCCTCGCCCGCCTGGACCTTCGCCTCGGTGACGGGGAAGGCCTTCAGGACGTTGCTGTAGACCAGGAAGCCGACGAGCGCGGCGAGCGCGGTGGAGCCGTCGGCCTTCTTGGCGAAGCCGATGGCGACACCGATGCAGAACAGCATCGGCAGGTTGTCGAAGATCGCGCCACCGGCGGTGGCGAAGACGGCGGCGACCTTGTCCCAGCCGAAGCCGTCCGCGCCGAAGACGTCCGGCTGGCCGAGCCGGAGCAGGATGCCCGCCGCCGGAAGGACGGCGATCGGGAGCTGAAGGCTGCGGCCCACCTTCTGCAGGCCCTGGAACAGGCCGGATCCCCGCTTCTTCGCGGGGGCCGCCGAGTCGGTGGCGGTGCTCATACTTCCTCCATCGGTGGTGGTCTACACCACTAGTGGTGTAGACCTGTTGTACACGATGAAGGCCACATAAAGGAACCCGTCGATCCCGCGACCGCGAAGCTACCCACCGTGTCCGCAGGACACCGCGAAACGGAACCGCTACGGAACCGCTCCCGGGCACGCCGAAAAGCCCCCGGACCGCAGTGTCCGAGGGCTCGACAAGCCGCTTCCAGCCTACGAGATCACGCTTTCGTCGCGTCCTCGACCTCCTCCTCCGGCTCCCGTCCCGGCGTCTTCAGATCGAACCGCGTGATCGCGAAGCGGAAGATGACGTAGTACAGCGCGGCGAAGCCCAGACCGATCGGGATGATCAGCCACGGCCGGGTCGCGAGGTTCCAGTTGATGACGTAGTCGATCAGCCCCGCCGAGAAGCTGAACCCGTCGTGCACCCCGAGCCCCCACGTCACCGCCATCGACACACCCGTCAGCACCGCGTGCACCGCGTACAGCAGCGGCGCGATGAACAGGAACGAGTACTCGATCGGCTCCGTGATGCCGGTGACGAACGACGTCAGCGCCACCGACAGCATCAGCCCGCCCACCTCCTTGCGCCGGCTCGGACGCGCGCAGTGCGTGATCGCCAGCGCCGCGGCCGGCAGCGCGAACATCATGATCGGGAAGAACCCGGACAGGAACTGCCCCGCGTCCGGGTCGCCCGCCAGGAACATGTTGATGTCGCCGTGCACCACGGTCCCGTCCGGCTTGGTGTACGAGCCGAACTGGAACCAGATGGGCACGTTCAGGAACTGGTGCAGCCCCACCACCAGCAGCGCCCGGTTCGCGACACCGAACACACCCGCGCCCCACGCGCCCAGACCGGTCATCCAGTCGCTGAAGCTCTCCAGCGCGTCGCCGATCGGCGGCCACACCCACAGACACAGCGCCGCGAACACGATCGCCGCGAACGCCATGATGATCGGCACCAGCCGGCGGCCGTTGAAGAAGCCCAGCCAGTCGACCAGCTTCGTACGGTGGAAGCGCTGCCAGAAGTACGCCGCCATCAGCCCGATGACGATGCCGCCGAACACCCCCGGGTTCTGGAAGGTGAACGAGGTCACCGTGCCCGACCCGTCGGTGGCCTGACAGCCGACCTGCGGCACCGCTCGCGACCCCTCCGGGCAGTCCTCCGGGAACTGGCGCAGCACATTGAAGTAGACGAGGAACCCCGCCACCGCCGCCAGCGCCGTCGAACCGTCCGCCTTCTTCGCCATCCCGATGGCCACACCCACACAGAACAGCAGCGGCAGCCCCAGCGAGCCGTCCAGCAGCGCGCCGCCCGCACCCGACATCACCTTCGAGACGTTCGTCCAGCCGAGCCCGTCGTCCCCGAAGACGTCCGGCTGCCCCAGCCGGTTGAGGATGCCCGCCGCCGGCAGCACCGCGATCGGCAGTTGCAGGCTGCGGCCCATCTTCTGCAGGCCCTGGAAGAACCGGTTCCAGCGGTCACGGACGGGGCTCACCGTAGGCTCGGCACCGGCAGGACTGTCGGCACTCACATCCGGCCCCCTTCGCTGCGCAGCGGTCACGACGGGTTTGGCGGCAGTCCACCGGGTGGTGTAGACCAGTCACGAGGGCGGTCGCACTGTCGTGACGCCATCCTTCGGCACCCACGACATGACCGCTCGCAAAGCTGGGCCAACTGTGGGTTACTGCGACAAAGCGGTTCGGATCAGGGAGAAACAGAACATGGCCACCAAGGCTGAGAAGATCGTCGCCGGGCTCGGCGGCATCGACAACATCGACGAGATCGAGGGCTGCATCACCCGCCTCCGCACCGAAGTCGTGGACCCCTCCAAGGTCGACGAGGCCGCCCTCAAGGCCGCCGGCGCCCACGGCGTCGTCAAGATGGGCAGCGCCATCCAGGTCGTCATCGGTACCGACGCCGACCCCATCGCGGCCGAAATCGAAGACATGATGTGAACCCCGGCGAGAGCCACACCTGCCGGGCCCGTCCCGCGGCGGCAGCCGGTGCGGGACGGGCCCGGCACCGGGTCAGGCGGACTGCCGCCGCCACTTCTGGTTGGGCGTGTTCCCGCACGTCCACTGATGCAGCCCCGTTCCGTTGGCGGTGCCGCTCCACATGGCGTCCACGCACTTCTGCGACTGCGGGTTGACGAGGTACTGCTCACCGCTGGTCACGAAGGTCTGGGCAGGGTTGCCGCTGCACCGGGCCAGCTGGATCAGGGCGCCGTCGTCCCGGGAGCCCCAGGCCACATCCATGCACATGTCCATGGAGCGGACGGTGCCGTCGCCCCGGAAGTCCCACCGCTGGTTGGCGGCCTCGGGGTCGCAGTCCTGCAGCACCAGCCCTGTGCCGTCGTGCGCCTTGCCCTTCTTCAGCGGGACGGTGACGCACCGGTCGGACCCGACCCCCACGATGAGGTCACCGACCAGGGCGACGGACTCCTCCTCCTCTTTCTTCTTCTCCGTCTCCTTCTGGTCGTCACCGGACGCCTCGTCCTCGGAGCCCGCACCGTCCGCGTCCCCGGAGTCCTTCTTCTCCGGTTCGGGCTCCTTCTCCTCCTGTGACGGCGCGGTGGGCAGGGCGGCCGGAGCGGACAGCGCCGGGCTGGGCACGGGGATCCCGCCGGCCTCGGTCTTCGCCGTCTGTTCGGTGGCCAGGGAGCGGACCTGCGGCTTGTAGGCCAGCCAGACGACCACGAACGCGACGGCCAGCGCCAGCGCCATCCCCAGCACCGTGGCCAGCCACCTGGGCAGGAAGCCGCGCTGGACGAACGTCCCCTCCACCTCGACCGGATCGGCGCCCGACCGCTTCACCGCCAGCGTGTACGGGCGCTCCTGCTTCGAACCGAGCCAGATGATCTCCCGCGGCTTCAGCCGCGTCTCGACGAACGCCGCACGCCCGGGTTCGATCTGCACATTGGCCGGAGTCAGGTCGTACGAGAGCTGCTCACCGTTGTCACTGCCGCTCAGCGACGCGGTCACCTTGGTGTTCCCGAGGTTGTCCACCGCCAGCCTCGGACGCCCCCGCAGACGTCCCTTCACCACCGGCGGCACCAGCTCGGCCCGCACCTCGGTGAACGGGGTCACGGTCAGGTTCCCCTCGGGGACGGCCGTCGCCTCCGGATGCTCCGTGGGCGTGATCCGCACCGCGTACGGGTGCGGACCGGCCGCCGCGTCCGGTGTCCGCGGCACGGTGAACGACACCTCCACCGTCCCCGTGGTGCCCGGATACAACCGGAGCGACTGCGGCTCCACCCGCGTCCACGGCGCGAGGTCACCCACCGGCTCGAACCGGTATTCGTCCACGACGTCACCGGTGTTGCGCACCCGCAGCCGCACCGTCGCGCTGTCGCCGGGATCCACCGTCGTCGACACCGGCTCAAGAGAAGTCCAAAGGGTCACGCACCGAACGCTAGGGGAGACACGCCGGGTGATCGGAGGACTCCGAGGCAAGATCATCTGCCCGAAAAGGCACCCGCTCGCCCGGCCTGTGGTGCTACGCCCGTCCCGTCCCGCCGACTGTGCTCTCCCCCGCCCCGGCCGGGGCGTCCGCGTCCTTCGCCGTACGCCGGCGAAACGTGCCCTTCCGGGCAACGGAAATGCCCGGAACGCGGCGCTCCCCGCCGTTCCGCCCGACGCGCCTCACGCGTGAGGCTGATCACCGTGGTGCGTGACCACCCGCAGCACCACCCGCCCCTGTCGCACCGGGGAACGCAGGCCGCGATCGCCCACGGCCGGCGTCCTCTAGGCTCGGCGCCATGTCTCGAATCGACGGCCGCACCCCCGAACAACTCCGCCCGGTCACCATCGAACGCGGCTGGAGCAAGCACGCCGAGGGCTCCGTCCTGGTCTCCTTCGGCGACACCAGGGTCCTCTGCACCGCCTCCCTCACCGAAGGCGTCCCCCGCTGGCGCAAGGGCAGCGGCGAGGGCTGGGTCACGGCCGAGTACTCGATGTTGCCCCGCGCCACCAACACCCGCGGCGACCGCGAGTCCGTCCGCGGCCGCATCGGCGGCCGCACCCACGAGATCAGCCGCCTCATCGGCCGGTCCCTGCGCGCCGTCATCGACTACAAGGCGCTCGGCGAGAACACCATCGTCCTCGACTGCGACGTCCTCCAGGCCGACGGCGGCACCCGCACCGCCGCCATCACCGGCGCCTACGTCGCCCTCGCCGACGCCGTCGCCTGGGCCCAGGCCAAGAAGTTGGTCAAGCCCGGCCGTCAGCCCCTCACCGGCACCGTCAGCGCCGTCTCCGTCGGCATCGTCGACGGAGTGCCCCTCCTCGACCTCCGCTACGAGGAGGACGTCAAGGCGGACACCGACATGAACGTCGTCTGCACCGGCGACGGCCGCTTCGTCGAGGTCCAGGGCACCGCCGAGGCCGAGCCCTTCGCCCGGGACGAGCTCAACGCCCTCCTCGACCTCGCCGTCACCGGCTGCACCGAACTCGCCGCCGCGCAGCGGGCCGCACTCGACACGGTCCTGGAAAGGTAAAGCACACGCCAAAACGGGTGGCCGGGGCCGAGCAACCGCCCCGGCCGCCGCCGCGTCTCATCGGGTACGGGCGCACGGCTCATCCCCGGGCGCCCGGCCAATGACGCGGGCCGCACCGGCCCGACGAGGGAGGGGAACGATCCATGGCCGCGAGCCGCCGACGCCGCACCGCAGCCGTCGCCGCCACCCTGGCGGCCGTCGTGCTGACCGCCGGACTCACCACCGGCTGCGACGCCGTCGACAAGGCACTGGACTGCGTCCAGACCGCCGACGCCATAGCCGACAGCGTCACCGACATGCAGCAGGCCGTCGAGACCGCGGGCAACGACGTCACCCAGCTCGAGGAGAGCCTGAACTCGATCGACCAGAACCTCGACGAGATCGGCGACAAGACCGACAACGCCGACGTCTCCAAGGCCGTCGACGACCTCGCGAAGGCCGTGGACAACGTCCGCACCTCCATCGAGAACGGCGACGAGACCCCGGACATCAGCCCCGTCACCGACGCGGCCGGTGAACTCACCAAGGTCTGCACGCCGTAGGTCTGCACGCCGTAGGAGCGCGCGCATGGGCCCGGGGATACTGGGCCCATGACCCGCCTGATCCTCGCCACCCGCAACGCCGGAAAGATCGCCGAGCTGCGCTCGATCCTCGCCGACGCGGGCCTGCCCCACGACCTCGTCGGCGCCGACGCCTACCCCGACATCCCCGACGTCAAGGAGACCGGCGTCACCTTCGCCGAGAACGCCCTGCTCAAGGCCCACGCCCTGGCCCGGGCCACCGGCCTGCCCGCCGTCGCCGACGACTCCGGGCTGTGCGTGGACGTCCTGGGCGGCGCTCCCGGCATCTTCTCCGCCCGCTGGTCCGGCACCCACGGCGACGACCGCACCAACCTGGAACTGCTCCTGGCCCAGCTCTCCGACGTCGACGACGCGCACCGGGGAGCCCACTTCGCCTGCGCGGCGGCGCTCGCGCTGCCGGACGGCACCGAACGGGTGGTCGAGGGCCGCCTCACCGGCACCCTGCGGCACACCCCCGCCGGGACCAACGGCTTCGGCTACGACCCCATCCTCCAGCCCGAGGGCGAGAGCCGGACCTGCGCCGAACTGACCCCGGCCGAGAAGAACGCCATCAGCCACCGCGGCAAGGCATTCCGCGCCCTGGTACCGGTGGTCCGGGAGCTGCTCGGCTGAACACTGGTGCGGCCGGAGGGACTCGAACCCTCACGGGAGTTACCCCACTGGGACCTAAACCCAGCGTGACTGCCAGTTCCACCACGGCCGCCTGATGCTGCCCGGCCATGCTAGCGGCCGGGCAGCGGCGTCAGATGCCGAGATCCTTGATGATCTTGGCCACGTGGCCCGTCGCGCGGACGTTGTACAGGGCGCGTTCGACCTTGCCCTCCTCGTCGACGACGACCGTGGAGCGGATGACGCCCATGTAGGTCCGGCCGTAGTTCTTCTTCTCGCCGTAGGCGCCGTAGGCGTCGAGGACCTTCTTGTCCACGTCGGAGAGGAGGGTGATCTTCAGCGACTCCGTCTCGCGGAACTTGGCGAGCTTCTCCGGCTTGTCGGGGCTGATGCCGATGACGTCGTAGCCGGCGCCCGCGAGCAGCTCCAGGTTGTCGGTGAAGTCGCAGGCCTGCTTCGTGCAGCCGGGAGTGAGGGCGGCCGGGTAGAAGTAGACGATGACCTTGCGGCCCTTGTGGCCGGCCAGCGAGACCTCGTTGCCGTCGGCGTCGGGCAGGGTGAAGGCGGGGGCCTCGTCCCCGGGCTGGAGGCGGTCGCTCATCGGTCTGGTCTCCTCGTACGTGCGCGCTGGGTGGATCGGGTGCCGGGATCGAGGGTAACCGGGGGTCCTGACCGTGCGGGGCGGCCCGGAGCTGACAGACTGTCCGGCACAGGTATCAGTGGATTTCGGAGGCGACACGGTGGCGGACACGGCGGACACCAGAACCCCGGCGCAGATCGAGGCGGACATCGAGCGCCGCCGTGCGGTGCTGGCCGAGACCCTGGACGAGATCGGGGTGCGGGTGCACCCGAAGACGATCGTGGGCGACGCGAAGGCCAGGGCGGTGTCCCATGTGGACCACACGCTGGGACGGGCGTACGTCCGCGTCAACAGCGTGGTGAGCGACGTCAAGGGGCAGTTCGTGAACGAGGAGGGCTCGCCCCGGCTGGAGCGGGTCGTGCCGGTCGCGGTGCTGGTGGTGGGCGTCGTGGGGCTGCTGGCCCTGGGCTCGCGGCGGCGTCGGCGGTGACCCCTCCCGCGTGCGCGCGTGGCGAAGACAGGTAGGTTTCAGGACGTGAGCGCCAAGAGACTCGAGCACAGTTCCCAGCACGACAAGCTGCCCATCCGGATGCTGCACGACCGCGTACTCGTGCGGCAGGACACCAACGAGGGCGAGCGGCGTTCCGGGGGCGGCATTCTCATTCCCGCGACGGCCGCGGTGGGCCGCCGGCTGGCCTGGGCCGAAGTGGTCGCGGTGGGGCAGAACGTGCGGACCGTGGAGCCGGGCGACCGGGTGCTGTTCGACCCGGAGGACCGGGCGGAGGTCGAGGTGCGCGGCACCGCCTACGCGCTGATGCGGGAGCGCGATCTGCATGCCGTCGCCGCGGACCGCTTCGAAGGTTCCGAGGATTCGACCGGCCTGTACCTGTAGTTCCGAGGTCTGTAGGGGCTGGTGACCATGGTCACCAGCCCCTACGGCTCTCTTCGGCTACGGTGGGAGGACCCCTCAGGGGGCCCCGACGAGACGCGCCGTACCGGGGTGAAGGCAAAGACGACGCACCCCCGTTTCCGTTCGTGTCCCGGAGGTGCCGTCATGGCCTGGGTCCTGCTGGTCGTCGCCGGTCTGCTGGAGGTCGGCTGGGCGGTCGGTCTGAAGTACACCGAGGGGTTCACCCGCCTGGTGCCCAGCGTGTTCACGGCCGCCGGGATCGTCGCGAGCATGCTGCTGCTGTCGTACGCCTCCCGCACGCTGCCGATCGGTACGGCGTACGGGGTGTGGGTGGGGATCGGCGCGGCCGGTGCGGCGGTGGTGGGCATGGTGGTGCTGGGGGAGCCGGTGACCGCCGCGCGGATCTTCTTCATCTGTCTGCTGCTGGTCGCCGTGGTCGGACTGCGGGCGACCTCGGGTCACTGAGCGGCGGGCCGCCGGGCGGCTCACCAGACCCGGCGGGCGCTCTGGGTGAGGGAGCCGGTGAGACCTCCGGGGCCGGTCCCGTCGCCGTTGGAGTCGCCGTCGGAGCCGCCGCCCCCGCCCCCGCCCGAGCTGCTCCCGGAGCCGCCGTCGCCGGTGCCGCCGCCCGTCGGGGTGCCCCCGTCGGACGTCCCGTCACCACCGGTCCCGCCCCCGCCGGTGGGAGCGGGGCTGGTGGCGTCCTCGTCCCGGCCGCCGCTCGGCCCGTCCCGCTCCGGTTCCCCGGTGCCGCCCGGGGTGCGGCTGCCGCCGTCCTCCTCGTCCGGCGTCCTGCCGCCGCCCTCGGAGGGGTCGCCGGAGGAGGACGGGCCGGTGCTCTCGTCGGAGGGCGGCTGGCTCTCCCAGGCGCCCGGCTGGAGCCGGAGGCTGAACGACTGGACGGGCGTGCCCTTCAGGGCCTTGCGCGTGTACTGGCCCCAGATCTCCGCGGGCGCGCCGCCGCCGTTCATCCGGGGCAGGCCGAGGGCGCCGTACAGGGACTTGTGGCCGGCGGTGACGGGGTCCTGGCCCATGACGGCGACGACGGTGGCGAGGTCGGGGGTGTAGCCGGCGAACCAGGCGGCGGTGTCCTCCTCGGCGGTGCCGGTCTTGCCGGCGGCGGGCCGGCCGGCGGTCCCGGCGGCGGTGGCGGTGCCCTTCTCGACGACGCCCTTGAGCACGGAGGTGGTGGTGTCGGCGGCCTGCCGGCTGACGGCCTGCCGGGTGTGCCGTTCAGGCAGTTCGACGGTCTCCTGGCCGCGGGTGACCTTCTCGACCAGCGTGTAGTCGGTGTGCTTGCCGTGGTTGGCGAGGGTGGCGTACGCCTTGGCCATGTCGAGGACGCTGGCGGTGGCGACACCGAGCGCGATGGACGGTCCGGCGTCGTCGAGGCTGGGGGTGTCCTCGGACAGGCCCAGGGCGATGGCGGTCCGGCGCACCTTGTCGGGGCCGACGTCGACGGCCATCTGCGCGTACACGGCGTTGACGGACTTGTCGGTGGCCTCGCTGACGGTGATGTCGCCGTAGTCGCGGTGGTCCTCGTTCTCCGGGGCGTAGCGGTCGCCGGGCCAGCCCTGGACGGGGCGTTCGCTGGTGCCGTCGTAGTGGGTGTTGGGGGTGATGCGGCGGCCGTCCTGGGTGCGGGAGCCGTTCTCGACGGCGGCGGTGAAGACGAACGGCTTGAACGAGGAGCCGGTCTGGAAGTCCCGGCGGGTGGCGTTGGGGGTGTACTGCTTGACGTAGTCGATGCCGTTGTACATCGCGACGATCTTGCCGGTCTTCGGTTCGATGGAGGCGCCGCCGGCCCGGACGTAGGTGTCGACCTTGCGGTTCTCCGGGTCGAGCCGGTCCATCAGCTTGTCGTCGACGGCCTCGACGAAGGCGTCCTGCTTGTCCTTGCGCAGGGTGGTGGTGATGCGGTAGCCGCCGGAGTCGAGGGTGGCCTCGTCGACGATGCCCCGGCCGGTCAGGTACTTCTTGACGATGTTCACGATGTAGCCGCGCTGCCCGGACATGCTGACGGAGTGGGTGGTCTCCTTGGGCGTCGGGAACGTCAGGCCGGCGCGCTCGCGCTCGCCGAGCCAGCCCTCGTCGACCATGCCGTCCAGGACGTAGTTCCAGCGGTCCTCGACGGTGTCGCGGTTCTCGGGGTGGGTGATGACGTCGTACTGGCTGGGCGCGTTGACGAGGGCGGCGAGGTAGGCGGCGCGGCCGGCGTCGAGTTCGGAGGCGTCCATGTCGTAGTAGGCGTGGGCGGCGGCCTGGATGCCGTAGGCGCCGCGGCCGAAGAAGCTGGTGTTGAGGTAGCCCTCGAGAATCTGGTCCTTGCTCTGCTCGCGGTCGAGCTTGATGGCGATGAAGAACTCCTTCACCTTGCGGGTGACGGTCTGCTCCTGGCGCAGGTAGTAGTTCTTCACGTACTGCTGGGTGATGGTGGAGCCGGACTGTTTGCCCTTGCCGGTGAGCGTGTTCCAGGCGCCGCGGACCATGGCCTGGGGGTCGACGGCGGACTCGGTGTAGAAGTCGCGGTCCTCGGCGGCCAGCACGGCGTGCTGGGCGGCCTCGGAGATCTGGGAGAGGGTGACGTTCTCCCGGTTGATCTCGCCGTCGCGGGCGATGACGGAGCCGTCGGCGTAGAGGTAGACGTTGGCCTGCTGGGTGGCCAGGGCGTTGGCGGCGGGGATCTGCACGAGGTGGTAGCCGAGGAAGAACCCGCCGACGACGAGGAGGCCGGTGAGGAGGAAGCCGACGGCCACCATGCGCCAGGAGGGGATCAGCCGCCGCCATCCGGTGCGCTTGGCTCTGCCCCTGCCTCCCGCGCCGCCGTCCGCCGTCCCCTCGGGGCCGTCCGCCGCCTGAGAGGGGTCTCTCGGTGCCCAGCCGGGGTGGCGCTGCGGCCGCGGGTCGTCGCTCATGTCGTGCACGGACTCCTGTTTCGCCTTGTTCGTTCCTGTACGCCGGGTGCGTTCCTCTTATTCAAGACTGTCCCATCCTGCGGCGCCTTCCGCGGCGGCGGCGCGCGTCGCGCACACTTGCGGCTTCTCACACGCATGGCCCTGCCGGTCCGTCCCGCCGGAAATTGCGTGGCAGCGGGCCCGGCGTGCGCATTAGGCTCCTGCGCTTCGGTGCCGGGTGCGGGAGGAAGGGGCGGGCGTGAGTGCGTGGCGCGTGTACCCGGCCGTCGCGGCGGGGGCCTTCCGGCGGTACGCGACCTACCGGGTGGCCACGGCCGCCGGGGTGTTCACCAACACCGTCTTCGGCCTGATCCTGGTCTACACGTATCTCGCCCTGTGGGAGGCCCGGCCCGGTCTCGGCGGGTACGACCAGGCGCAGGCCGTCACCTATGTGTGGCTGGGCCAGGCGCTGTTCGCGATGCTCGCCGTCCAGGGCGGCGGCTGCGAAATCGAACTGATGGAACGCATCCGTACGGGTGACATCGCCGTCGATCTGTACCGGCCGGTCGATCTGCAGCTGTGGTGGCTGGCGAACGACGTGGGGCGGGCGGTGTTCCAGCTGCTGGGGCGGGGCGTGATCCCGTTCGTCTTCGGTGCGTTGGTCTTCCCGAGCGCGCTGCCCGCCCGGCCGGCGGTGTGGGCGGCGTTCCTGCTCGCCCTGCTGCTGGCGCTGGTCGTCAGCTTCGCCATCCGCTTCCTGTTCGCGCTGAGCGCGTTCTGGCTGCTGGACGGCCAGGGCGTCGCCCAGGCCCTGATGGTGACCGGGCTCTTCTGCTCGGGCATGACGCTGCCGCTGAACGCCTTCCCCGGTTCCCTCGGCGAGGTCGTCCAGGCGCTGCCGTGGGCGGCGCAGCTCCAGGTGCCGGCGGACGTGCTGATGGGGGAGACCGCGCCCCTGGCGGCGTTCGCCTTCCAGGCGGTGTGGGCGGTGGCGCTGCTGGCGGCGGGCCGGCTGCTGCAGTCGGCGGCGACGCGGCGGGTGGTGGTGCAGGGTGGCTGAGGCACCGCCGTACACGCTTCCTCCCGCGCGTTCGCGGGTGACGGAGGGGCTGCGGGCCTACCGGATGATCGCCGGGATGTGGATCCGCTCCACCCTGGCCTACCGGACCTCCTTCGTCCTGACGGTGTGCGGCAACGTGCTGCTGACGGGCCTGGACTTCGTGGCGATCCTGCTGATGTTCTCGCAGGTCGACGCGCTCGGTGGCTGGACGCTGCCCGAAGTGGCCCTGCTGTACGGCCTCTCCGTCACCTCGTTCGGGGCCGCCCAGCTGGCGTTCGGTTCGGTGGGCTCGCTGGGGAGCCGGGTGCGCGACGGCTCGTTCGACACGCTGCTGGTGCGGCCCGTGCCGGTGCTCGCCCAGGTCGCCGCGGACCGCTTCGCGCTGCGCCGGCTGGGCCGGGGCGTGCAGGGCGCGGCCGTGCTGGGCTGGGCGCTGGTGGCGGCCGACGTCGAGTGGACCGCCACGAAGCTGCTGCTGGTGCCGGTGACGCTGCTGTGCGGAGCGGTGATCTTCGGTGCGCTGTTCGTGGCGGGCGGCGCCTTCCAGTTCCTGGCGCAGGACGCCGCGGAGGTGCAGAACGCGTTCACCTACGGCGGCACGACGCTGCTGCAGTATCCGCCGACGGTGTTCGGGCGGGACCTGGTGCGCGGGGTGACGTTCGTGCTGCCGCTCGCCTTCGTCAACTGGGTGCCGGCGGCGCATCTGCTGGGGCGCCCGTACCCGCTGGGGCTGCCGGAGGGGTCGGCCTTCGCGGCGCCCCTGGTGGCGGTGGTGTGCGCGGCCCTGGCCGGGCTGGTGTGGCGGGCGGGGCTGAGGTCGTATCGGAGCACGGGGAGTTAGGGGCCGTCATGACGGACGCCTTCATCGCACTGGACCACGTCGAGAAGGTCTTCGAGGTGCGCAGGAAGACCGGTTTCCTGAAACGGGAGCGGCGGCAGGTGCGCGCCGTGGACGCGCTGTCCTTCACGGTGGAGCGCGGGGAGATGGTCGGCTACATCGGCCCGAACGGCGCGGGCAAGTCGACGACGATCAAGATGCTCACCGGCATCCTCACGCCCAGCGCGGGCCGGCTGCGGGTGGCGGGGATCGACCCCTCGCGGGAGCGGACCCGGCTCGCGCACCGCATGGGCGTGGTGTTCGGGCAGCGTACGACGCTGTGGTGGGACCTTCCGCTCATCGACTCCTACCGGCTGATGCACCGTATGTACCGCATCCCCGACGCGCGCTACCGCGACAACCTCGAGCGGCTGGTCGAACGCCTCGACCTGGGCGACCTGCTGGACGTGCCGGTACGGCAGCTCTCCCTCGGCCAGCGGATGCGCGGGGACATCGCGGCGGCGCTGCTGCACGACCCGGAGGTGCTCTACCTCGACGAGCCCACGATCGGTCTGGACGTCATCTCCAAGACCAAGGTGCGCGACTTCCTGCGGCAGTTGAACGCCGACCGGGCCGTCACGGTGCTGCTGACGACGCACGACCTGCAGGACATCGAGCAGTTGTGCTCCCGCGTGATGGTCATCGACCACGGCCGCCTGGTCTACGACGGCGCGCTCGCCGGGCTGCACGGGGCGGGGGAGAGCGAGCGGACCCTGGTGGTCGACCTGGCGCGGGAGCTCCCGCCGATCGAGGCGCCCGCCCCCGCACGGGTGGTACGGGTGGAGGGCCCGCGCCAGTGGCTGGCCTTCCCGGCCTCGGAGTCGGCGGCCCGACTGGTGGCCCAGGTCGCCGCCCGCTACCCGCTGGTCGACCTGTCGGTGAGGGAACCGGACATCGAGGCGGTGATCGCGAGGATGTACACCGAGCGCGGCGGGACGCCCGTCGCCGAGCCCTCATAGCGGTGTGACGGAGACAACTCGTAGGCTGCTGGTATGACCGACGACGCAGCCGCACCGGACCTTCGTGCATCGGACGCCGACCGTGAACGGGTCGCCGACATCCTGCGGGACGCCCTGGCGGAGGGCCGTCTGGACATGGAGGAGTTCGGGGAGCGGCTGGACGCCACCTACGCGGCGCGTACGTACGGGGAGCTGGCGCCGATCACCCGCGACCTGCCGGGCCCGGGGGCGAGTGCCGCGCCCGCCGTCTCCCTGACCAAGGACCCGGAGCCGTCGGGCGACTGGGCGGGCCGGATCGTCGGCGACGGCGACGCCGGGACGTCCTCGTGGGCGGTGGCGGTGATGTCGGGCTTCCAGCGCAAGGGCCGCTGGACGGCCCCGCGCCGCTTCAACTGCTTCGCCTTCTGGGGCGGCGGCGAGGTCGATCTGCGCGACGCCTACTTCGCGGACCGGGAGATCGTGATCAACGCGGTCGCGATCATGGGCGGGGTGGACGTCATCGTCCCGCCGGGCGTCGAGGTCGTCGTGCGCGGCGTCGGCATCATGGGCGGCTTCGACCACCGCGAGGAGGGCGTCCCCGGCGAGCCCGGCGCGCCCAGGGTGATCGTCACGGGCCTGGCCTTCTGGGGCGGCGTGGGCGTCCAGCGCAAGCTGCCCCGGGCGGAGAAGCAGCGCCTGCGCGAGGAACGCCGCCGCGAGCGGCTGGAGCGCAAGGAGGAACGCCGCCGGGAGTTGGAGTCACGCGTCCAGGACCACATGAACTACCACGACGACCTCCTGCGCAAACGCTCCCCGCGCAGACACGAGGACGGCTGAGGGCCTGGGAGCCGCCGCTCAGATCACGACCCGCTCCTCCGTGACCATCACCGCCACCGAGTCCATGTCGATGAACCTGCTCTCGTCCGGGTTCACCAGCTTCTTGTAGTTATCCGAGGCGAAGAAGGCGTCGTGGGCCTCCCAGCTCTCGAACCAGATCTCCGTGAGACCGTCGTAGGCGGGGCCCGGGTACCCGTCCGCGGGCACCGGGTGGGAGACGGTGTACTTCCTCACGTACTGCCGCGCCTCCGGGATCGACGTGAACAGCGGCGCGTGGCGCTCCCGGTGGTACGCGACGAAATCGTCGCGGCTCATGCCGTCGATACGGTTGATCATGAAAGCGAACTTGATCACGTGCTTTTTCCTTCCATCGATGTCTTCGGTGACCTGGGGCGAACGTAAACGCTCACATCGACGTCAAGGGCAAGTCGTGTGACCCACTGCACGTGAGGGGAGCGGGATGCGGATCGGTGAACTGGCCGCGCGGACGGGAGCGAGCCGTCGGGCGCTGCGCTACTACGAGCAGCAGGGCCTGCTGGTCAGCGCGCGGTCCTCCAGCGACCAGCGGTACTACGACGAGAGCCACGTCGAGCGGGTGAAGCTGATCCGGACCTTCCTGACCGCCGGAATGTCCAGCAGGGCCATCGCCCAGCTGGTCCCCTGCATGACGGAACCCACCGAGGAGCGCGCCCGGACGGCCCTGACCTCGATGAACCGCGAGCGGGCACGTCTGTCCTGCGCCGTCGACGACCTGACCGCCGCCCGGGAAGCACTCGACCGGCTCATCGAGGTCAACCGGGACTTCCTGGCGAACGCGGCGGAGGGCACGGCCCGGGACTGACGCGCAGGGCCCGCTGCCGGCCCTACAGCTCCGCCGGAGCCCCGCCCTTCAGCGCGTCCAGGTCGAAGGCCTCCGCCATCCGCGTGTACCCCCGGTCGCTCGGGTGCAGGTGGTCACCGGAGTCGTACACCGCGCGGAACCGCCGCGGGTCGTACGGATCCCGCAGCGCCTCGTCGAAGTCGGCCACCGCGTCGAAGACATCGCCCGCCCGGATCTCCGTGTTGATCCGCTGCCGCACGGCCTCCCGCGCCTCCGTGTACCCCCGGTGCCCGCCGAACGGCATCAGCGTCGCCCCGACCACCTTCAGCCCGCGCGCGTGCGCCCGCGCCACCAGCGTCTCCAGCCCCGTCAGGACCCGCTCCGGAGCGATGGCGCCGGGCGTGCGCAGGATGTCGTTGATGCCGAGCACGATCACCACGGCCCTGAGGTTCGTGCGGCCCAGCACGTCCCGCTCGAAGCGGTGCAGCCCGCTGGGGTTCCCGGCCGGCCGGCCGAGCCCGTCGGCCAGCACCTGGTTCCCGCTGATCCCCTCGTTGACGACGCTGTAGCGGGGTACGTCCCGCCCGGCCGCGAGCGCCGCCCGCAGCCGGTCGGACAGCACGTCCGGCCAGCGGTTGTTCGCCCCGGTCGTCGAGGTGATCCCGTCGGTTAGCGAGTCGCCGAGGACGACGACCGTCCCGTCCGCCTCGTCGCTCAGCACGTCCAGCGCGGTCACGTACCGCCAGACCGAGCTGCGCCCGGTGTACGGCGTTCCGCTCACGTCCCGGGTGTGCTCGCCCTCGGCGACGTAGGAGATCTGCCGTGCGTGCGGGTGGAAGGTGACGGGGCCGGACTCGGTGGGGGAGTAGGTGGTGATCAGCACGTCCCCGTCGCGCGGCACCCGGATGCGCACCACGTCGCTGATCACCTCCCCGCCGGCCGGCACGACGACCGACGGGCGGCCGCCGAACGCCAGCGGCCGCATGGTCCGGGTGACCGCCGCCGCGGTGTCCGGGCCGGCGGAGACGGCGATCGAGGCGTGGGAGACGGTCAGCGGCGACTGCCCGTAGAGATTGGACAGCATGACCCGGGCACTCGTACCGCCGGCGCTGGTGTGCACCACGTTGCGCACGGAGCGGCCCGCGAGGCCCGTCAGCTCGGTGCCGGGCTCGCCGCCGACCGGGGAGGTCGCCCAGGAGGCGACCCACGTGCCGGTGGAGGCGGGTGCCGCCGGGTTGTTCCGGGCGCCGCTACCGCCGGCGAGGGTGTCGCGGCTCTTCGTGGCGCCGTCGGCCGCCACGCCGACGTAGATGGCGGCGGAGACCGCCATGATCGCGGCGACGACCGCGGCGAGCAGGGCGCGCTGCCTGGCGGGGGGCGTCACCGCGCCCCCGTCACGACCCCGGGTCATGCTGTTCTGTTCTCCTCGGGAGACGGGAGGGGAGTCGGATGTCCGATACTCCGATCCGATGAACCCATGATGAGCCATGGGCCGGTGGGGCAGACGGGAGGGACCCCTTGGACGATCCCACCGGAGCGTCACTCTCCGGACAGACGCTGGGAACTCCTGTTCCGTTCCAGGAGTCGGTCAGGAAGGGACAATGTGTGAGGGATCACCGAACGGGTGGAGTGGATGGAACGGGCTGAAACGGAAGATACGTCGGAAAAGGCGACAGCGGCGGGACCGGCCGGCCCGGCGGACCGGACCTCCGAAGGGCAGCATGCCCGCGCCGCCGCCTTCACCAACCGCGCGATGAACACCTTCAGCCCCGCGGACGAGGAGAAGCAGCGCGGCGTACGCCGGATGAAGCTCACCGCCACCGGCCTGCTGCTGTTCGTCGCCCTGGTCTACGTCCTCGCCGAATGGGCCTCCCACCGGGGCGCCGGCGCCTGGGCGGGCTATGTCGCCGCCGCGGCCGAGGCCGGGATGGTCGGCGCGCTCGCCGACTGGTTCGCCGTCACCGCCCTCTTCCGCCACCCCCTCGGCCTGCGCATCCCGCACACCGCGATCATCCCCACCAAGAAGGACCAGCTCGGCGTCTCCCTGGGCGAGTTCGTCGGCGAGAACTTCCTCTCCGAGGACGTCGTACGGCAGCGGCTGCGCGCCGTCGGCATCGGCAGCCGGCTCGGCGCCTGGCTCGCCGTCCCCGAACACGCCGACCGGGTCACCGCCGAACTCTCGACCGCCCTGCGCGGCGCGCTGACCGTGCTGCGCGACTCCGACGTCCAGGCGGTGGTCGGCGAGGCCATCACCCGACGCGCCGACGCACAGGAGATCGCCCCCGGCATGGGCAAGATGCTGGAGCGGATCGTCGCCGACGGCGGCCACAAACGCGCCGTCGACGTCATCGTCTCCCGCGCGCACGACTGGCTGGTGCTGCACGCCGACACGGTGATGGACGCCGTCCACGGCGGCGCGCCCGGCTGGACGCCCAAGTTCGTGGACCGCAAGGTGGGCGAGCGCGTCTACAAGGAACTGCTGCGCTTCGTCACCGAGATGCGCGACATGCCCACCCATCCGGCGCGCGGCGCCCTGGACCGCTTCCTCACCGACTTCGCCACCGACCTCCAGTCCGACGGCGACACCCGCGCGCGGGTCGAACGCCTCAAGAGCGAGATCCTCGGCCGCGGCGAGGTGCAGGACGTGATCGCCTCCGCGTGGACCGCCGTACGGTCCATGATCGTCTCGGCGGCGGAGGACGAGCGCAGCGAGCTGCGGCTGCGCGTACGGGCCTCACTGCTCTCGCTCGGCGCGCGCCTGTCGCTCGACCCGAAGATCCAGGGCAAGGTCGACGGCTGGCTGGAGAGCGCGGCGGTGTACGTGGTCACGACCTACCGCAAGGAGATCACGTCCCTGATCACGGACACGGTGGCGAGCTGGGACGCGGAGCACACGACGAAGAAGATCGAGGCCAACATCGGCCGCGACCTGCAATTCATCCGCATCAACGGCACGGTGGTCGGCTCCCTGGCGGGCCTCCTGATCCACACGGTCTCCCGGGCCCTGGGGGCATAGCGCACACCGGTGAGTGCACCCACCCAGGGGCGCGGGGAACTGCGCGCCCAGCCACGACGGCCCCGCAGAAGACCACGGCGACCGGCTCCCCCCGAGGGGCGTGGGGAACTGCGCGCCCAGCCACGACGCACCCGCAGAAGACCACGGCGACCGACTCCCCCCCCCAGGGGCGCGGGGAACTGCGCGAACGGCCACGACGGCCCCGCAGAAAACCACGGCGACCGGCTCCCCCCAGTGGCGCGGGGAACTGCGCGAACAGCCACGACGCGCCGTCGGAAGACCACCCACCGCAACCGGGGTTGAAAAGCGGGTGGGCGTGAGAACGCCCACCCGGGGGCACCCGACGAAGGTTCGCTTCGTCAGGGGAGCCCATGACCACCGCGCAGGAAGCCGGTGACCGCTGTCATGTGACGGGGCGGTAGGGGCGCTTGCCGGACAGCGGGCGATGACATCAGGCCAGAGGTCATTGAAAGTGCAACTACACTCTTGTTATAGGCTCTCATGTGCGTGAGGCTCACTTACTTCCGACCCGCACTTGATCTGGAGGTAGTGATGAAAGCACGCCGACGTGGGGCTGGAATGCTCCTTGGTCTGTCCTCCGCCCTGACGCTCTCCTTCCTCGGCGCGTCTCCGGCGTCCGCATCGAGCGCGACGTGGTCGCTGGAGGCGCAGGGGCAGGTGAAGTGTGTGCCGGGCGGGTACTCCTTCACCTGGGTAGAAGCCCCGGTGTCCGGAAGCTGGTCGACCGATGTCAAGGTCGGCATCCGCAACCTGCCGGGGCAAGGGTCCCAGGAGCTGGGCGGCTCCACCATCGCTCCGGGAACGAACGAGCCGGGCCCCGACGGTGAGCTGAAGGTCAACGGCTACGTCTTCATGTCCCTGGGGAGCGCTCCGCTCGGTGACTACACCGCCGAGATCTACGCCACCGACGGCACCCACACCGAGACCGACACGCTGACGCTCGCCTACAGGGAAAGCTGCTGACAGGCCCCGAAAGGCTCGTGAACAGGGGTGCCCGTGTGCGTCCGGCGCACACGGGCACCCCACTTGTGTGTCTCTTGTGCGCGTCGACTTGAGCCTGTGCTTGTCAGGTTTCCTCCTTCGAGTTATATAAGAAGTGCCAGGGCATCGCACAGAACGCACCGCAGAAAGGAGTGGACTGTGATGCTCATGCGTACCGACCCTTCCCCAACTCTCGACTTCGCTCGAGTCCGGGGAGGCCCCTATCGTGACTTCGACCGGCTCGCGCAGCAGGTCTTCGGCTCCAGCGCCGTCGCGCGCGACGCGGCGATGCCGATGGACGCCTACCGGTCGGGGGACGACTTCCTCGTCCACTTCGACCTTCCCGGCATCGACCCGGAGACCATCGAGCTCGACGTCGAACGCAACGTTCTCAACGTCCGCGCCGAGCGCCGTTCGCCCGCTCCCGAGGACGCCGAGACCGTGGTCGCCGAACGTCCCACCGGCACCTTCACCCGTCAGCTGTTCCTCGGGGACACGCTGGACACGGACCGCATCGACGCGACGTACGACGCCGGCGTCCTGACCGTGCGCATCCCGGTGGCCGAGCAGGCCAAGCCGCGCCGCATCGAGATCAGCGGCGGCGACAAGCGCAAGGAAATCGCCGGCTGACCGCAGTACCCCCCGTAACGCGTCCCGCAGGCACCGGCCGCACCCGCGCGGCCCGGCCGCGGGACGCGCGCATGCCCGTCCCGAGGCCCCGGAGAAGGAGAGGAGCCGTACAGATGACCACCCTGACCCCGCACAGCCCCGCGCTCACGAGCCCGGAAGCGGTGATCCCCGCCCCGCACCGCGACCGGCCGGCCCGCGACGACGGCTGGCGTGAACTCGTTGACGCGGTGCGGGAGTCGGGCCAGTACGCGACGTGGACGGAGGCCGAGAGCGTCACGCGGATCGTCCTGTCGGCCCTCGGGGGCCATGTCGTCGGCGACGAACGCGTCGACCTGGCCCGGGCCCTGCCCGAGGAGGCGGCGCGCGTGGTGGCGTCCCAGGTCCCGGCGACCCGCGGGCTCACGGCGGCGGAGTTCGTCGACTCCGTGGCGCGCCGTATCGAGGGCGCGACCCCGGCCACGGCCCGCTGGGACGTCAGCTCGGTCCTGAGCGTCCTGCCCGGCGTGGTGGGCGACGCCCTGGTGACCCGCATCCTGGCCCAGCTCCCCCCGGGCTACGCCCTCCTCTTCGGCCGGGCGGAACTGGCCCCGGCGGAGTAGCGGAGCACCCACCCCCCTCCGTCGATGCCCCCGCCCTCGCCCACCGCGCGCCGTCCGCCGTCAGAGGTACCCCGTGCGACCGCGGCCGCGCGGCGGCGAGGGCGGGCCCGGCGGCCCACGGCCCCGCGCCCGGGCCCCCACGGTTCACCATGGACGGGCCCCGGCCTGGCGTACCGGCGCCGGCCGGGACCACCCTGGACCTCACGGACCGTCCACGCACCGACCAGGGAGCCGCCCCATGACCATCCGCCGGATCATGCCCGACGTCCACGTCGCCTCGCAGGACGCGCTGGACTCCAGCAAGACCTTCTACGGCCTTCTCGGCTTCGAGCAGGCCATGGACATGGGCTGGGTGGTCACCCTGGCGTCCCCGGCCAACCCCACCGCGCAGATCAGCTTCTTCACCGAGGAGCGCACCGCCCCCGTGGTCCCCGACCTCAGCGTGGAGGTCGAGGACGTCGACGCGGTGTACGCGCGGGTCCGCGCCTCCGGCGCCGAGATCGTCCGGGAGATCGGGGACGAGGAGTGGGGCGTACGCCGCTTCTTCGTCCGCGACCCGAACGGCCGCGTCGTGAACGTCCTCACCCACCACTCCCGGTGAGTGGGCGCGCCCTCCCCGCACGGCCGGTCAGCCGCGCCGGTCGGCCACCGCCCACGAGGCGAGCGCCACGGCCCCCGCCGCCCCGAAGACCGCGGGCCAGGCCCCGACCCTCTTCGCCAGCGGATGCGACCCCGCGAACGCGGCGACGTACGCCACCGACAGCGCCCCCGCGGCCTTCCCGCCGGCCCGTTCCCGCCACTGCTGCGCGGCGACGGCCCCCGCGGCGGCGAGGACGACGCCGCCCAGCTGCCGCTTCCGGGTCCAGCGGGCCACGCCGTACCCGCCGACGAGCCCGCCCGCGGCCACCACCGAACTGGGAACCTTCGCCATTGCTGTCTGCCTCTCGCACGCGCCACGCCCGCCCGCACGGGCGGGCGCTGTCTCACCGGTCACCGAGGCTAACGCCCCGCCAGATCCCCGACCGCACCCGGCCACCGCCCTTAGTGCGTACGATCGTACGCATGCCGACGGACGACTACTTCGCGAACGATCCGCGCACCAACCTGGAACGCATGACCGCGGGCGACCTCTACATCGCCGACGACCCCGAGATCGCCCGCAGACAGCGCCACGCGATGCGGCTCGCCGCCCGCTACCAGGCCGCGTACCTCGAGGACCCCGACGAAGCCCGCCCGATCCTCGCCGAGCTCCTCGCCTCCGCCGGCGACGGCATCGACGTACGCCCGCCCCTGTACGTCGACTACGGCAGCAACCTCTCCATCGGTGCCCGCACCTTCGTCAACTACCACCTGACCGCACTGGATGTCGCCCGCATCACCATCGGCGAGGACTGCCAGATCGGCCCGGGCGTCCAGCTCCTGACCCCCACGCACCCCGTGGAACCGCAGCCCCGCCGCGACAAGCTGGAGGCCGCGCTGCCCATCACCATCGGCGACAACGTCTGGCTCGGCGGCGGAGTCATCGTCTGCCCCGGGGTGTCCATCGGCGACGACTCCGTCATCGGCGCCGGCGCGGTGGTCACCAAGGACATCCCCGCCGGCGTCGTCGCCGTGGGCAACCCGGCCCGCCCCGTCCGCACCCTCTGACCGCCCCCGCCCCCTCATGGCCACCGGACACACGGACCCGCAGCGCCGCGCCCGCATCCTCGCCGCCACCCTCGACCTGATCGCCGAGGAGGGCGTCGCCGGCGTCTCCCACCGCAAGATCGCCGCCCGTGCCCGGGTCCCGCTGGGCTCGATGACGTACCACTTCGCCGGCATCGACGACGTACTGCTGGAGGCGTTCACCGGCTACGCCGACCACGTGGTCACCGTCTTCGAGCAGCACCTCGCCGGCGTCACCACCCCCGACCAGGCCCGGGACGCGGTCACCGACCTCATCCACACCCTCTCCGAGGGCCCCGGCCGCGATCTGATCCTCACCCAGGAGCTCTACACCCTCGCCGCCCGCCACGAGCCCTACCGCGCCCTGTGCAGGCGGTGGATGCGACGCAGCCGCGACCTGCTGGAACGGCACTTCTCCCCGCCCACGGCCCGCCGGCTCGACGCCCTCATCGAGGGCCTCACCCTGCACCGCGCCCTGGACGACGACCCGCCCGACCGGACCCTGACCCGCGAGGCGGTGCGGCTGATCACCGGCGCGTGCGGCCGGGCGGCGGAAAAAAACTCCGGCGGCGATGTCGAGAACCCGCGCCGGGCTCCGTCCCAGGGGTGAACGCGACCACAATGGCCGCACCGCACCGAGGAGACACACCATGGCCAAGTACCTGCTGCTGAAGCACTACCGCGGCGCCCCGACCGCGGTGAACGACGTACCCATGGACCAGTGGACGCCGGAGGAGATCTCGGCCCACGTCCAGTACATGAACGATTTCGCGGCCCGGCTGGAGAAGACGGGCGAGTACGTCGACAGCCAGGCGCTCGCCCCCGAGGGCACCTGGGTCCGCTACGACGGCGAGGGCCGCCCGCCGGTCACCGACGGCCCCTTCGCCGAGACCAAGGACCTCATCGCCGGCTGGATGGTGATCGACGTCGACACCTACGAGCGCGCCGTCGAGCTGGCCGGGGAACTGTCGGCGGCCCCCGGAGCGGGCGGCAAGCCCATCCACGAGTGGCTCGAACTGCGCCCGTTCTACGGCGTGTCGCCCACCATCACGGAGTGACGCCCGCGATGGACGAGGCCCTCCTCCGCGGCCTCACCCCACGTGTCCTCGCCGTCCTCGTCCGCCGCGGAGCCGACTTCGCGGCGGCCGAGGACGCCGTGCAGGACGCGCTGGTCGAGGCGATCCGCGTCTGGCCCGCGGACCCGCCGCGGGACCCCAAGGGCTGGCTGATCACCACCGCCTGGCGCAAGTTCCTCGACGCGGCCCGCGCCGACACCGCGCGCCGCCGCCGCGAGGACCGCGTCGAGGAGCAGCCCGCGCCCGGCCCCGCGCCCGCGGCGGACGACACCCTCCAGCTCTACTTCCTGTGCGCCCACCCCTCGCTCACACCGTCCTCCGCCGTCGCCCTCACCCTGCGCGCCGTGGGCGGGCTCACCACCCGGCAGATCGCCCGCGCCTACCTCGTGCCCGAGGCGACGATGGCGCAGCGGATCAGCCGCGCCAAACGCACCGTCTCCGGCGTCCGCCTCGACCGGCCCGGCGACGTCGCCACCGTGCTGCGCGTCCTCTACCTGGTCTTCAACGAGGGCTACTCCGGCGACGTCGACCTCGCCGCCGAGGCCATCCGGCTCACCCGGCAGCTGGCCGCCGCGATCGACCACCCCGAGGTGTGGGGACTGCTCGCCCTCATGCTGCTCCACCACGCCCGGCGCGCCGCCCGGACCGCCCCCGACGGCAGCCTGGTGCCGCTCGCCGAGCAGGACCGGAGCCGGTGGGACACCCGCATGATCGCCGAGGGCGTCACGATCCTCCAGGCGGCCCTCGCCCGCGACCGCCTGGGCGAGTACCAGGCCCAGGCCGCCGTCGCGGCCCTGCACGCCGACGCGCCCACCGCCGAGGAGACCGACTGGGTCCAGATCGTCGAGTGGTACGACGAACTCCTCCGCCTCACCGACAGCCCCGTCGTCCGGCTCAACCGCGCGGTCGCCGTGGGCGAGGCCGACGGACCGCGCGCCGGCCTGGCCGCGCTCGCCGAACTCGACGACTCCCTGCCCCGGCACACCGCGGCGGCCGCCTACCTCCACGAACGCGACGGCGACCTGGAGACGGCGGCCCGCCTTTACGCCGAGGCCGCCCGCAAGGCCCCCGACCTCGCCGAACGCGACCACCTGACCCGCCGGGCCGCCCGCCTGAACACCAGCCTGCGCGGCTCACGGCGCACCTGACGGCGTACCCGATGGCGTCCCGGGGGCATATTCAATTGCCCCCGGACGGCCCCGCCGGATAGGAAGTCCGGATGCTGCGAGGAAGCAAGGTCGGGCTGCGGGCCCGCCACGAGGAGGACATCCCGGTCCTGCGGGCCGAGCTCTACGACGACGTGGTCAACGGCTCGCGGGCCGAGAGCCGCCCGTGGCGGCCGATCACGCCGGGCACCAAGGACCCGCGGCTCGTGGTGGACGACACGGTGGACGGCCACGTCCCGTTCTCCGTGGTGGAGCTGGACGGCGGCACCCTCGTCGGCACGGCCACGCTGTGGGGCATCGACACCCACAGCCGGGCCGCCCACATCGGCCTCGGCCTGCTCCCCGCCGCCCGCGGCAAGGGCTACGGCACGGACGTGGTCGCGGTGCTGTGCCACTACGGCTTCGTCGTACGGGGCCTGCACCGCCTCCAGATCGAAACCCTCGCCGACAACGCCGCGATGCTCCGCGCCGCCGAACACAACGGCTTCGTCCGCGAGGGCGTACTGCGCTCCTCGGCCTGGGTCCTGGGCGAGTTCCTCGACGAGGTCCTCCTGGGCCTCCTGGCCGACGAATGGAAGCAAGTCCCGGCGGTGTAGGCCCTGTTCGACCCGGGACCGGTCCCACCCGACGGCGCTACCATCCGTCCATGCCGTCTGACCGGATGAGCAGGCCCCCGGGGCCGGTCGTCGCAGTGGCCGCGTTCCACGCGCTGCTGGCCGCCGGCGCCCTGATCTTCGCCGTCGCCATGCTGATCGCAGGCGCGCCGGGGCTCGCGCTGCTGGGCCTCGTCGGCCTGCTGCCGGGCTCGGTGGCCCTGGGACTGTGGCAAGGCAATCGCGGGGCGCGGGTTGTGGCGATCCTCCTGACGATCCCGTCCCTGGTGGGCACGCCCGTGGTGTTCCTGCTGCTCGCGGTACCCGAGTCGTCCCGAGCGTGGTTCACCCGCGACAGCGCGGGCGCGTAGGACGACGCCGACGAGTTCGGCGACGACGAGGGCGACGAACCGCCGCCACCGCACCGCCGGGCAACGCCGCCAGCAGACCTGGTCCTCTGGTCCTCGCCGGCCCCGTCATCCGGCGTCACGGCGACGATCGCCACCGTCGGAGGCGGCGGCGACGGCGTGTAGACGTACGCCACGGCCAACCCGGGCACGTCGCCCCGGGGTTCGATCTCCTGTGTCGTCGGCCCGGGCGTCCCGTAGGCAACAAGGCATCGAGCACGCGCTGAATGACATCCGAGGTCAGTCCCTCGGGCACCTTGACCGGCCGCCCCCCGGAGGCCACCAGCAAGTGGGCGAGCGCCTGCCCGGCCGCCGCCTCCCACCGTGGACTCCACGACCAGTAGTGACCGGTCCCGGCCCGCCCTCCCCACGTGGCGATGGGCTCGAACGGGGGCGTCCTCTCAGCGCTCCACCACCTCCGCCCAGGACAGCGGCACGGCGTGACGACCGCCGACGAGCCGTCGCCGCACCGCATCCGAACTGAGCCGCACCACCTGCCACAGCGAGCAGTCGTCGACCCGGGCCGCCACAGGCAGATCGCACGCCTCGCACGCCAGGTTGGGCCCGTCGCCCCCGTCGAGGCCACAGCACGCACCGTCGTCCTTCCCGGGAATCAGCCGGGTCCCCCGGACATCACCGGGCGCGATCACGAACGCCCCGGCGGTCCCGTCGGACAGCGAGTGAACCGGCGCATAGATGCCACGCGCCTCCGCCTCACCCGGACCAACCTCGTCCCACCCCCGCCACGGCCCTCCCCACGGATCCGGATCCACGGCGAACGTCCCCGACTCCATCAGCACGGGAAGCTGAACCCCGTTGCCGTACGTCTGCCGGGCGTGAGGCGGAAGGGCGACCTGGGAAAGGGGAACGGTCAACTCGGCCCCGCACCCCACACACACAAAGACGAACACGGGCCCCTTTCCCCTGGGAAACAGGCGCATCGTCGCAGCTCGACGACAGCGGATGCCACCGTGTTTCCCGCCCGCCGAAAGTGAGAGCGGCCGACCAAGGGCTTGCTCCAACCGGGAACCTCGCAAGCGGCGGGCGGGCCTCTCAGCGGGAGCGGTACTGCGAGGGGCGCATGCCGGTCTCGCGCAGGAACGCCGTCGACAGGTGCTCGGGACTGGAGAATCCGCTGAGGGCCGCCACCTCTCCCACGGGCTTGCCCGCGTCGAGCAGGCGTGCCGCCTCCGCTATGCGCAGGCGCGTGAGATAGCGCCCCGGCGTCCGGCCGGTGGCCTGCTTGAAGACACGCAGGAGGTGATACGAACTCAGGTGCACCTCTCTCGCGAGCTCGGCCAGCGTCAGCCGCCGGTGCACGTTCTCACGCATCATCGCGACGACTTTGCGGACCCGCGGGTCCTCCCGCTCGGGCAGGCGGGGCGTCAGCTGCCCACCACCGGTCGCCAGATGGACCGCGAGGAACTCCGCTGCGCTGTCGGCGTACAACGGGTCCGCCTTCTGCTCAGCGGCCTTCGCCAGGGAGCGCATCAGGGAAGCGATCAGCTCGTCACCGAGGGGATCCTCCCCGACCGGTTCGGGCGCCACCGGGCCGAGACCGAACTCTGCCCTCACCCGGTCTACCGTTTCGCCCGGCAGGTGAACCTGGAGGGTGCTCATCGGGCTCTCGGAGGTGTAGCGAATGTCGGTGGGAACACCCGGAGTCGCCCTGCCGACACGTCCGGCCCTGATGGGGGCGCGCTGCCACCCGTGCGTCGTCGACCGGACGCTCATGCTGCCGGTACCGCTCGTGATCAACCAGAAATGGTGGGACGCGGACGCCGGCAGGGTGAGCAGTTCGACCGCTTCGGTATGCGTGAACCGCTGGAGGAGCAGCGCCGTCCAGCCCGCGTCGTCCCAGCTCGACAGGGTCCGGGTGACGTATGACGACATCTCCGGACCGTCGTAGCCGCCTGTGCCGAATCGCTGCTCCCGCGAGGAGCCCGGGCAGCGGTCTCCGCCGGGCCCGCGCGTCACGACTCGGACACGTCCACGTCCCGCGCCGACGAGGAACGTTCTGCGGCTTCGGCAAGTCCCGTGACCATGCGCTGCATGGTGCGCGTCAACTCGGGCGCAAGGAGGGCGTGGACGTCGCTCGACACGTCGTACTCCCCGCTCCAGCGAATCTCCACGCCTCCCTCGCCCCTCTCTTTCAGCGTGACGCGAGCCGAGTAGTTCTCCATGAACGGGTTGCTGGCGCCCTCATAGGCGAAGAGCTCGCCGGGCCGCAGCTCGGTGATGCGCTCGCTCGTGACGACGTCTCCCGTGCGGAACGCACGTACTGCCCCCACCTCGTCACGTCCGTCGGGCGAAAGACGCTCCGACGCGTCCGCGACGAGGGCGTCCACCGTCCCCCACCGGGGCCAGCTGCGCGCATCCACCAGCAGGGACCATACCGTCGACGCCCTCGCCCGCGAGTCCGCCGTGACGTCGTAGAACCCCTTCATGCCCATCACTTCCCTTGCTCCGAGCGACCTCGGCGAGCCGAGCCACGCTGTTCATGAGTCCCGAGGCGCGCCGGGAACGCGTTGCGTCGACGCCCCGGCTCGGAGGCCGCACACACGGCTGCCTGCCCGCCCGGTGCCGATCTGCTCCGGGTACACCCGCGCGCCCAAAGCTATGGGCACGGAACCCTTGCGGGAATGCGCGATATTGACGAGAACCTGCGCGAGATTGCGGCGCACGACGCCGACGGTGCCGGGGCGGGCCAACACGCTCGGGGGCGTAGTCGCCGACCAGAGCGCACGGGCATCACTGGAAGCGCGGGCCGACCCATCCGGGGCTGTGGGACCACCACGCGGCCATCCGTCGCGGTTGTCACGTCAACAACCGAACTCGGCAGCTCAGCTGACTCATGCGACGGCAGTGATCACCATGTCAATTTGACCGTTTTTACGCTGCTTGGCACGGAAACATGCCTTCTTCTGTTGGTTGCTCTCCCTGGAGGCGTCAGGGTCAGCGAGCCAACTGATCGGCTTTGAGTGCTTGCAGGAAGAAGGCCCAGGCGGAGTGGCCCACTGCGATCGCGGAGGTCTCGGCGTCCTTCGAGTCCCGTACATGTGCGCAGTCCTGGCTGATCGCGCACTCCACGCACTCGGTGCCGCTGCCGCCACTGTAGGAGGACTTGAACCACTGAGAGGCCGCTATCACCGTCACTCCTCGCTCAAACGCTGGATGAGCTCTGCCGACGACTCGAGGTCGTGTGCCTGGGCGCTCAAGTATTCGAACGCCAACCTATACCGATCCAGCTCCGGCTTCTTCTCCATGAACAGGCCGCCGCCGAGGATGTCGACGTACACCACGTCCAGATCGGGTGCTGGGCCACGCAGCACTACGAAGCTCCCAACAGCCGCCGCGTGAGCACCCGTTGCGAACGGCAAAATCTGCACGGTCACGTGCGGGCGCTTGGTCATGGCGAGTACGTGTCGCAGTTGTTGCTGCATGACCGAACGCCCACCCACCTGGCGCCTGAGTGCGGCCTCGTCGATGACGCACCAGATGTGGGGCGGCTCCTCGCGGTCCAGAAGTTCCTGCCGTTTCATGCGGATATCGACCATATGCTGTACCTCGCGCTCCGCGCAGTGCACCTCCGAGGCGCGGTGAACGGCTTCTGCGTATGCGCGAGTCTGAAGCAGGCCGGGAATGTACATGCAGGCATAGTGGTCCTCGCGTACAACCTCGTCTTCGAGGGTGAGCATGAGGTTCATGGACTCCGGAATGGGATCGGCGAGTGATCGCCACCATCCTTGGATCTTGGCGCCTTTAGCCAACTCGACCAAGGCCAGGCGTTCTTCGTCTGTAGCGTCGTACTCCCGGCACAGGGCGTCCACGGCGGGCCACTTGACGGCGCCTTCTTTCGTCTCGTAGCGGCTGAGCGTCGCCTTCGAGATGCCGACACGAGCGCCTGCCTCTTCCAAGGTCAACCCCTTTAGCTCGCGGAGTCGACGCAGGTCGGCGCCTAGTTGACGCCTACGGGTGGTGGGTCCAGCTGCCATGCCTATGGCCCTTCGTCTCGACGAGGTCGATCGTCGCCGCCCTGGGTGAGGAACGGCAAGGCGGAGTGCGCCGGGGGCGCGTACCGCGGCCGCGCGCTTCCATAGAAGCTCTATGAGAGTTCCATTTTGAGAGTTCCACTGCAACCCTAAGTGACCATGAAGCCACTCAGAGAGCAGATCGCGTTCAACGGCGAGACTAAGAGAGCGGGTGGGGTAGGGGAGGACTGCACCGATTGTCTTCCGCGCAGGGTGTGGCGACTGCCGTTCCTGGCTGAGGCTGAAGGCCTCGCCGTCCTGCGTCGCATGCTGCGGTTGCACCTGGAGTCTTGGGGGCTCTGGGAGCTCAGTGATCCGGCACAGCTCTGCGCAAGCGAGTTGGTGACCAACGTCATCAACCATGTGGGGTCTGGGACTCCGGCGACTCTTGCCGTCTCCGTGATGGGCACTTGGCTGCGCATTGAGGTGGAGGATCCGCACCCCCAAGCCCTCCCGATCCTGACCAGTGCGGAATCGGACGCCGAAACGGGTCGGGGAATGGCGCTAGTCGATGCCGTGGCGGACCGGTGGGGCGTCGATCTGACGACCGAGCGCAAGGTGACGTGGTGTGAGTTCCGTGCGGGACCCATGCCTGTCCACGCGTATGCCGCTGCCCATCGCGTGGCCCGAGCGACAGACGTGCTCGGGCTCTACGGCAGTGAGGTGAAGGCGCCGCAGGGGATCAACCTCAGCCGCCTGGGGGTGACGGTCGCGGAGGAGGCCGTCATCGACGTGATCACCGACCTCCTCCACTGGCTCCGCGTCCACGGCCGGGACCCGGACGACGTACTGGACCGGGCACAAAGGCTCTATGAAGCCGAGGCGGCTTAAAGGTTCGCGGCGAAGGATGCGGGTGGGTGACCGGCTGCCGGCATCCGCGCCTGAGGCTCAGGACCCAACGCCTGGTCCCCCTCGATGTTTGATTGAGAGCGGACGCGGTCCCCCCCCCGCCTGCAGCGGGAGGGGCGGGCACTGCGGGCCGTGGTCTACTCGAAAATGTTCGGGACGGGGATGCGATTAACGCGGCGATTGGCGTTCCATGCCGAGGCTACCGCCAAGTGAGCAGCCTTGAGACGGCCCTTAGTGCCGTCGTGGCGTGTGTTGTTGTTGGTGGCGATGGTCTGAATCTTGGCCCTAAAAGACGTGGGGTCACCTTGGCGCTTGAGCTTCTGCGCCAACTCATGCGGTTTCAGTTCAGGGTGCTTGGACATCACCGTCGCAATGCCGCCGATGGTGACGGAGTGCCAGGTGTCCGGCGTGCGGCCCCAGGCGTCCTCAGCAATGGTGAGTGACAGGTCCAAGATCTCAGGACCGTGCTCCATGACGATGCTGAGAATCCCCTTGATGCCACGCACGCCGTTGACGCTGCTGCTGCCGACCTTGAGTTGGTGCTTCTCCAGGACGGTGTTGGTGTCTTGGAAGAGTGGGTGTCCAGCCAGTACGCCGATCCTGAACTCGTCGTTCGCCCCAACCTTCGAGGACTCTTTGTTCTTGATGATGAACAACGAGGCCTCGTTGGCCATTGAGAGGCCGGAGTGGACTTCACATGTTACGGCCTGGACTGCCTGCCGAACCTCTTCCGTGGTCGAGCTCTTGCCCGCCAGAATAAGTTGGCAGGCGTAGACGCGGTGCATCCCATCCACTGCGTACAGGCCATCATCGCGCTGCGAGACGATCGGAGTCCCGAGCGCGGTGGGGACCAACTTCTCAGCGATGGTCGCCGCACGGGTCTTGTTGAGGTTGCGCTGCGCGCGGGGGTCGAACTTGACGGTCCGCGGGTCCACCTTGATGTATTCGATCGGGTGGTCTGGGATGTCGTAGCTGTAGTCCTTGGCGGGCAAGGTGTCTCCTCTTGTGTCAGCGCCCCAGTGGGGGCGACGGCGACACATGTCAGCTCCCGTATGCGGGAGACGGCGACTAGGCGGCGGTCACACTATCGGACAACTGGGCTGTGTCGGGTTGGAATTAACAAACGAGCACATTCGCTTCTGAGGTGAAGGTTGGGTGGCATCAGGGGTGCGGCGAACTGGGCTGCTTGTCTCCGTCTGCGGTGCAGTAGAACGCGAGTTGCCCCGGCTACAGCAAGTGACCAACTCCGAGAACCCGGCATGGTGGGACGACTACAGGGGGCGAACGGGAGACGGGCGCCGGGTGAAGCGTCAAGTGGTCTGTGATGCGGTTGGTGAACCTCACCCTTGCTGAGGGCCTGGCCGCTTCTTCAGGACTACGCGGCAAGCGGGGCGTCGTCGGTCCGGGCTGCGCCGCAACCGTTTCAGAAGTGATCAGCGAGTGATGTCCGGGAACGCCTCGGTGATGATGTCCAATAGTGCGCGAGCGCCCTCGGCGTCGAGCTGAATGCTTTGGCTGATCTTGTTGGGGATTGCACGGTCAGTGGAGCCGTACGTGTCTAGCTGAAGGATGCGACGACCTTCGATCGTAAATGCTCGATACCCGCACATGACCGGTCCGTGCACTTTCTGGGCGTCCGAGGGTACCTGCTGGAAATCTTCGATCAAGGCCATGCACAAACCATGCCATGTGCGTAGGAGGCTCTCAACTGTCCCGACCGCACCGTCTGTTCAGATCGCCCCGCTCGTTTAGGGGCATCCCGGCGGCCTCGAGTAGTCGGCAGGGGGCACGGCTGCTCACTGGAATGGGTGGGAGTAGGTCCAGGGACCACTCCTGAGGGGCGATATCGCTGGCAGCCTTAGACTGCACACATGGTGCAGAGCAGCGCGGCAGACGTCGACGCCTACCTGGCCGAGGCCCCCGAGGGGCGCAACGGTGTTCTCGTCAGGCTGCGGGAGCTGTGTCGGGGCGAGCTCGAGGGGTTCGACGAGGTCATGGCGTACGGCATGCCGGCGTATGAGCGGAACGGCACCGCGGAGATCGCGTTCGCGAGTCAGAAGCAGTACATCTCGTTCTATCTGATGCGCGGCGACGTCCGGGACGCGTTCGAGGAGCGGCTGGCCGGACAGGACATGGGCAAGGGGTGCCTGCGGTTTCGTCAGCCGGAGCGCGTCGACTTCGAACTCGTGCGAGATCTGCTGCGGGCCACCGCGGCCGCGCCGGGTGAGGCGTGCTGAAGGCCTCGCCGGCGACGGATTCGGTCATCGAGCGGGGCGAGCCGTCAGGTGCTGGTCCGTTACGCCTCCGGGGCAGGCCAGCGCGGCCATGTCCCAGTCCGCGCGCCGGGCTCCGGCCCGGTAGGCGCTGTCGTAGAAGGCGAGCACGGTGGCGCGCGGGTCTGGTGCGGCCCGGGCGTCGTCGTAGCGGAGCACGGCCAGATGGCTGCCGTTGCGCGCGACCCACCGGGCGGCACTCGGTGTGAGCGGCTCCTCCGCCAGCCCCGGGGGTTCCGGCGCCGTGTAGGAGTAGAACGCGGGCTCGGGGAACGTGTCGTCCCCGAACCAGAAGCCGAAGCTGATCACCTCGCGGGAGTATGCCTCGCGGGTGATCGGGTCGGCCTCCGTCGGCTGCTCGGTGTGCCGTCCGGAGAACCGGGTGTACGCAAGGTCAAAGGTGTGCCAGAAGTGGTGCACGGGGCTGGCCTTCCCCGAGAAATCTGCCGCGAACTCCTCCAGTACCAGGGCTACTTGGCTGAGGACTTGCCAGTAGCGGTTGACCTGCACGGGGTCGTAGGCCGCGTGTTCGGTGTCCTCGGCGAACGGCCGTGAGGCGTCCGGCAGGTCGAACGGATGGGGTACGGGGATGTTCACCCGGACACCCAGGACGGTCAGGGCGTCCAGGGTCGCGCGGCGGAACGAGGCCACGGACTGGCCGTAGAGCGGAAAGGACACCTCGGTGCCGTTCAGCGAAGCGGCGACCAGCTGATGGCGGACGAAGTCGAAGTCGATGGTGAACGGATCACCGTCGGCCCATCCCATCGGACGCGTGGTGATGCCGCACGCGGTGAGGTGGAAGGGCACATTCCACCAATGGTTGCGCCGTACGCTGGCGGCGAGCCGGATCTTGCCGACGACCTGCGCGAACCGGTGCAGGGTCTCCTTGCAGTCCCGCCATTCGGCGAGCGGAATCGGTGGGAAGAGCTCCATGCGCCTTCCTTCCTGCGTGGAGCAATCGACTGTGCGCCGGTGCCGGCAGCTCCTCCACTCCATGATGGTTGTCGCCCCTTGATGGGGCACGTCGGGAGGTACGGCCGCGGTGCTTGGCAGCGCGTGCGGGGGCCGTTGTGAGCGGGCGAGCTGATCACGCTCTGCGGTGTGACGGCTACGCGCGTGGCGAAGATCCCGGCGGGCCCGGTAGGCAGTGCGACATCGTGGACGGCTCCGGGCAGGACCGGCGCCGTCCCTGGCAGTCGACCGAAGGGATCCGTGGGCAACTGCGGGTTCATCCCGTGTGCCCGCAAGGTAAGCGCAGGGCGACTGGCCGCTCCCCGGCCGCTGCCCGCGTCGAGGTGTCACGCGCGGCGGGCCGCCCTTCCTTTGACGAGCCAATAACCATATAACCGAGGCTTCTTGTTGCTCAAACGAAGCGGGAGCCGTTCGTGATGCACACCCCTGTCCTTCTCGTCGGCAGCGTCCCACTGGACAATGCCGAGGAGGTATTCCGTACCGCCGGCGAACTGGTCGGCGACCGTGTCGAGGCGCTGCCGGACGGCGAGACGGGCGACCGCCATCAATGGATAACCTTCCTTGCCTTACGCACGTACTACATGCATCCCCAACTGGATTTGTTGCAGCGGCCGGCCGCTGTGGAGGGAGAGGAGCAGTGGATACCCAGCTCACACGGAGACCACTGGCAGTTCCGTGTGAAGCCCGGCGTGACCGACCTGCTTTTCGAAGACCTGCGGTACGCGGGAGCCGCCCTCAGCTCCTACCTGACCTTCCGGGAGCTCAAAGAGAAGGGCGTGATCCCCCCTCACGTGCGCTTCCAGGTCAGTCTGCCGTTCCCCTGGAGCGGGACGCTGCTCTTCTTCACGCAGGCCCTGGATGATCTCCCACAGGTCGTCTCCGCCTACGAGAGGGCGCTCGTCCGGGAGATCCAGAAGCTGATGCTGGCCATCCCGGCCGACGAGTTGTCCATCCAGTTCGATGTCTGCCTGGAACTGCTCGCCCTGGAAGGCGTTTTCCCCTTCGTCCCGCCGGGCGACGCCATTGAGCGTTTCGCCGGCTGGTGCGAGCTGTTGGCCGCCGACATACCGGAGAACGTCCGCCTCGGCTATCACTTCTGCTACGCCGACCTGGGGCACCGGCACATCAAGGAACCCGAGGATCTTGCCCCCTCAGTGACGATGGCCAACACAGCGGTCGCCTCCTCGCGGCGCCGGGTCGACTACGTCCACATGGCCGTCCCTCGCGACCGGCACGACGATGCCTATTTCCAGCCGCTCGCCGCGCTGAACGCCCCGGATACCACCACTTACCTCGGCCTGGTTCACATCACCGACGGCGTTGATGGAACCCGTCGGCGTATGGGCACCGCGCGCGCCCATCTACCGCGCTTCGGTATCGCCACGGAATGCGGTTTCGGCCGCCGGCCCCCTCAGCAGGTCGACGAGCTCCTCCGCCTGCACGCGGTACTGAGCTCTTCTCAGCCTGCCCGGCGGGACGAGTAGTTGGGCCGACGGACAGGTGAGGCCAGCCCCTGGTAGATGGTGGGAGCCCTTTTCCACCGGTCAGCAGGCGGTCACAGTCCCACGCCAAGATCCGCGCCCTCGTCGACGCTGCCGAACCGTGCCTCGGAGAGGGTCACTGCCGCCACGCCGGGTGGGGTGGCTGACCGCGACAAACTCGATCTGGAGGGCGTTTCCGAGTCCACAGCACGCCTATTTCGTTGGGTCGCGTTGTGACCGAGCGTCCCGTCGGCCGCTGCTACGGTCGCGTGTATGACGCTCTCAGTGTCCATGGGCCGGCCTGTCGATCTGCGGGTGGAGCCGGTTGACGAGGTTCTCGACCGCGTCGAGCGGTCTCTTCAGGTCCGCTTGGTGCCGGACACGGTGGTGCGTAAGCGCCGGTCCGTGGGAGCGCGGACGGACCGCGAGACCTGGGTCCGCGTCGAGCGGCGCTCGCTCGACAAGATCACTGATCAGGGGTGGAACGGCACCGAATGCGCCACAGGTCTGAAAGGGGTCGTCCAGCCGACCTGGCACGGATGCGTGGTCTGGCGGGATGCCGGAGGCACGGCGATGTGGAGGGCCGATGAGACAGACCTTCTGTCGGCTGCCCCCGCCGGGAGCGCCGTGGTGAGTGAGGCACCTGAGCTGCCAGAGGCATGGTGGCAGGCGTTGAACGCCTCGCTGGACGCGTTGGCGTCTCATAGGACGAGGCGGGTTGCCACGCCCGACACCGAAATGATCACCCAGGAACTGGTCACCGAGTCCATCCGCGGCGTCTTCCCCGGAAACTTCGATACGGCCGTGAAGCGATGGGTGCCGGCTCATGCGGACCTGAACTGGGCCAATGTGACCGCTCCGGTGTTCAGCCTTTTCGACTGGGAGGACTGGGGCAACGCGCCGCGAGGGCTGGACTCCGCGTCACTGTGGGCAAGCGCGCTCGCCGTCCCGGCCCTGGCCGATCGCGTACGGCGGGAGCGCCGACGCGATTTCGAGAGCCGGGACGGCAAGCTGATGACGCTGTTCGTCTGCGCGAAGATCCTCGGGCCGTACGCGCACCCCGAGGACCCTCGGCTGGAGCCCGCGCGGCGTGTGGCCGAGCAGGTTGTCGAAGAGCTTCAGGCGGGCTGATCGTGCGATCGGTCGCGGAGGAGTCTTCGGTACTCGTGGACGGTTCGCTCCTCGACCTCGCCCGCCAGGACATCGACGAGTTCGCCGAGGTGCGTGGGGTCGTCAGTGCCCACCGCGACGGAGCCAACTCGCGGGAGGTGGTAGGCAGCCCGGAAGGCCGCCTGCACGCGGGAGAACCTGCTCCCGTGCCGCAGGAAGAGGCGCGGGTCGATCCTGGCCCACACCGGGTCGTCAATGCTGCCGCCGAAGGGGCTCATCCCCCACACCGCATGGTCGCCGAGATCCCATGCTTCGGCGAGGGCGTCAGCCGCGGCGAGTGATCCGCCCCCTACCAGCAGGCCTGCTCGGATCATGAGGGCCGACGGTGTCGGCGCGGTCGGGTCGACCAGGTTCAGTAGGTGCGACGGGTTCCAGGATGCGATGCCCCAGGCGGCGCACATCCCTTTCGTCACGGAGTCGTCGAGTGCGGCGCATGCCAGCGCCAGTATCTCCCGGTCGAGAGGAGCAGCGTCTCCGAGCGAGTGTTCCGGGTTGTGCAGGAACACCAGATCGGGTTCCCGGCCGAGGTCTCCCACAGCCTGCTCCACCGCTGCGTGCAGTCGTACGGGATCCAGGCAGTGCTCCGCGCCGCTCAGCCTCGGGAAGTATCCGACTTTCGTGGAGAGAGAGAATCTCGGCAGCAGGTCACCGGCTGTTCGCGCCAGGACACGGTGCGAGCGGAAACCGAGGTAGTTGGCGCTGGTGTCGAGGGCAGTGACGCCGAGATCGAGCGCTCCGGTCAGGACACGGCGTTCGTGACGAGACCTGTGTAGCCCGAGGACAACTCGGGGGTCAGCACCGCGCACATCTCCTCCTCCACCAGGATTTCGGCGACCTCCTTCACTTCCGCCCCGAGAACAGTTGTGGCCTTTTCCAGCGGGACCGGCCTGCCGCTCAGCAGCAGGCGCAGCGCGGGGAGAGCGCCGGCCTTGAGAGTCAGCTTCTTCCCCGCCGCCACGACGTGGACGGTTTCTTCGTTCTCTCGAATCCGGGGTGGGAAGTGAGTGGTGCACACGACGGCGTCGAGCGGTCCGAGGACGTCGAGGAACGGCACGTGACGGGGCAGGGCCGTCTCCTGCTCGTACGCGGTCAGGAAGTCGGCCGGGGAGCGTTCGCCGATCAGGAGGGCGGCGGCCTCGATCAGGGCCTTGTCGTCCAGGCCCTGGCCCCGGTCCAGGTCATGCCGGAAGATCTCGCGCTCGCGGCACCAGTCGGCAAGCCAGGCGAGCCAGTTCGCTCCGGTGCGCTTGGTGATCCCGAACGTGATGTGGAGACTCTTTCCCGAGCCACTGCCGGTCCGGGTCGCCTGGTGCCAATGCCCGCGAGGGATGTGCATGACGTCGCCGGTCTTCAAGAGGCCGGACCAGATGACCTCGTCGCTCGGGGTGTTGTTGGGGTTGGAGTCCCGGTACATCGGGACCTTGCGGGAAGCCGAGCGCACCTCCCATTCCTTCTCACCTGCGAGCTGCACGATCACGACGTCGTGGTCGTCCCAGTGCAACGGGAAGCCGGCGGCGTCGTTCGTGGTCAGGTACGCGTTGACCTGCACTCGTTCATGAGACCACCACTGCAGGGCGCGGCACACGACCTCCATCGTCGGGTCGAAGGCGTTGACCTGGTCGAGGATGAGCGTCGCGCCTTCCCGAAGGAGCCGCCCGAGGCTGCGCATCTCGACCATGGGGATGCTCTGTCCTCGAGGGCTGACGCTGTCGGTGTAGTAGACGGCCGGGTGTATTTCCTCGCCCTTCTGGAAGCACCGGAACTGCGGGCGGTCCAGGCTCCTGCGCATCGCAATGTCGAGCAGGCGGTTCGGAGTCAGGAGACGGGAGATGAGGGCGGGGTCCGCCATGCTTCCCCGCGCAAAGTTTCTGCCCAACTCGTCCGCTCCGCTCCATTCGAGTGCCCTCTCGACCGCACTGATCAAGCGATGTTCCATCGCGGCGTCCTCCATGAGTTCGACGAAGTGGTGCGGACACGGTGGGGCGGCACAACCGGTCGTACCGCCCCACCGCTCGGTGCCTACTCGCTGTCGTGCAGGTTGCCGTCGCCGCCCGGCCACGGGGCGTCGCCGGAGCTTCCGGAGTTGTCGGACCGGAGGCTGTCGTACCGGTCGTGGACGACGGACAGCTCCTCGACCGCCATCAGGAGACCGCTCCGGATCGGCAACGGGGTCGATTGCTCTTCCATCACTCGTGCTCCTTCCTCGTCGGTTCCTCCGCCGGGGTTCCGGCGGAAGTCGTGGTCGGCCCTTGCGGCTGTGGGCGAGAGGGAGTTTCACGGGCTGTGGCGGTCCCCGAACAGCGGGAAGAGCCGCAGTGCTACGTCGGTGGTCGGACAGGCCGGCCGATGCCCGAGAGGGCGTCCGCGTCCTGACGCAGAGCGGTCTCCAGGACGCGTTGGTCCAGTTCGTACAGACACGTGCGGCAGGCGTAGAGGGCCGCATGCATGCCGCTCGATCGGACGGGACCGATCCAGGTCACCTCGACGTCGCCACGTCTGCACCACAGCCAGCACTCGCCGCGCGCCTGCCATCCATGGCGGTCCCACAAGGCGTAGGCGGTGGGCTCTCCAGTGGCCGCGTCGATGTCGCGGCGGGTCGGTCGGTACACGACTTCGGAACCGGACAGCGGCGCAGCACGTGCGCTGTGCTGTCCCATCACGCGACCGCCGCAGTCAGCCGCTCGCATTCGGCTCCGGCCATGCGCTTCGTCAGCGGGGCGAACAGCCTGCGCAGGACGACGGACTCCGGGGTGTCGTCGAGGCGGATGGCGACGGCCGCGCCCTCGACCAGAGGCACACCCCACTCGCGTACCTGGTCGACGACCGTGCGCCGGGCCGGGGGACTGCCGCTTCGGTACCGGCGAAGACGAATCGATGGACGAGCGTGCGCATGCGGGGCCTCCGAGGAGCTGGAGAGCGGTTCCGTCCCCGGCGGGGCACGGGGACGGAACCGCCGATCTAAGGGCCGTTCCGAGAACGTGGGCCTTGGGCGCATCCCTTGGACGGCTGGTACTCAGTCAACGGCGTCGGTCTTCCCGTCGGAACGTTTCCGGGGGGTTTCTCTCCTGGGACGCCTCTCCTCGGAGACGGGTACAGGGCGTAGCCTCCCGACTACGCCTGGGAGACGACGGGAGTGGTGACATGCCCGGTGAGTCGTTAGCGGTCCACCCGCTGAGCTTCCTCCTCCAGACGCGCGGGTGGGGTAAGGCCGAATTCGCACGACTCATGCAGGAGCGTGGGAGGTCGCTCGGAATCCCGCTGGCAACCAACCGGACGACGGTGTGGAAGTGGGAGCAAGGGCAGGAGCCGGATGCGGATGCCCAGCACGTCCTCGCCCATCTTCTGGGTGTTCCGCACGAACAGGCGTGCGCGGAGGAGTGGCCCCGGTGGCTGCCGGTTTGGGAGGTGACAGAGCTCACCGCTCCATGGACCGAGGCCGGCACGGTCGAGACGCTGTCCGACTTGGTGGGAAGCGGCCGCATGGATCGCCGGGGGTTCCTCACCATTACCGGCGCGTCCTTGACCGGTCTCGCGGCGAGCTGGGTGGAAGCGCCCTCCGCCTTCGCCTCCGCGCTGAACGGTGATCGGGTCACGGACGCAATGGTCTCGACGATCGAGCAGCGCATCAGCACCCTCCGCACGCTCGACGACCAGCTCGGCGGGGCCCGGCTCCTGGAGCAGGCACGCGGCGATCTCGCCCTGGTCACCGGTCTTCTGGGCACCGGACGGTACACGGACGAAGTCCACCTCCGTCTGTACGCGCTGGCGGCAAGGGCGTCGCACCTGACCGGGTGGATGGCCTACGACGCCGGACTGCGATCCGCAGGGCAGCGCTACTACGTCGGCGCCCTGCGCAGTACCCGTACCGCCGGGGACGATGCCTTCGGCGCCTTCGTCCTCGCGGAGATGGGAGTACACGTTTCCGAGGCAGGACGCACCGAGGAACGGGTCGCTCTTATCACGACGGCGATCGACAACGCTCCTCGTGCTTTGTCATCCGTTACCAGGGCCTTCCTCCACCTGCACGAGGCGGAGGCTCTGTCGCGCGACGGCGACCACCGCAAGGCCGCCACCGCGCTCAACCGCGCTGCTTCTCTCTGGGAACGTCGTACGGCGGAGGAGAACCCGGACTGGCTCACCTGGTTCGGTGAGGCGCAACTGCGGTCGACTGAGGGCAAGGTCCTGTTACGCGCCGGACAAGTGGAGCGAGCGACACGCTCCTTGGAGACATCCGTGACGAGCGCAGCTCCACGGGACAGAGCAGTACGGGCCAGCCGCCTGGCCGAGGCGCGGCTCGCCGGCGGTGATGTGGAGGGGGCGCTGGACGCTGCCAACCACGGCGCCGGGCTCTTGGAGGACGGTGTCGGCTCCGTGCGAGCTCTGGACCGCCTCAAGGAGTTCTCGACCCGACTCGAACCGCACAAGAATGTGCACCTCGTCCGTGAGTTCCGCGAGCGCCTCCAGGAACTGCTCGTCCTCGTTTGAAAGTCGCCCATGCGCGTGTGGGCGATCTCTCCCATCGGACAGTACGGCCGGGCTGTCAGGATGTGCCGCATGACGACGATCGGCGGTGAGACGGCGCCCGGGTTCGAACCGGTCCGCGAGGCATTCGAGGTGAACTTCGCCCAGCATGGGGACATCGGAGCGGCGGTGTGCGTTTACCGGCATGGTCGGCCGGTGGTGGACCTCTGGGGAGGCGTGGCCGACACGGATACCGGCCGTCCGTGGGCACGCGACACGCTGCAACTGGTCTACTCGGCGACCAAAGGCGCGACCGCGGCCGTAGCGCACATGCTGGTCGAGCGAGGTGCGCTGGACCTGGACGCACCGGTGGCTGAGTACTGGCCGGAGTTCGCCGCGAACGGCAAGGGGGATATTCCGGTGCGTTGGCTCATGTCTCACCAGGCCGGCCTGGTCGCGCTGGATCGGCCGGTACCGCTGAAGGACGCTTTGACCTGGCGTCCGATGGCAGGAGCACTCGCCACTCAACGGCCCCTGTGGACTCCGGGCACGGCCCACGGATACCACGGCCGGACCTGGGGTTGGCTGATCGGCGAGGTGATCCGCCGTGTGTCCGGCCGCACACCTGGCCGCTTCTTTGCCGACGAGATCGCGGCGCCTCTCGGACTGGACTTCTTCATCGGGCTGCCGACGCGTGAACGTGACCGCGTCAGCCGCATGGTGTACCGGAAACCGGACGTCGATCTCACCACCGTGCCCGTCGAGTCGATCCCCGAGGAACTCCGCGAACAGGTCGCTGCCTGGCGCGATCCGGATTCGTTCAGCAACAGGGCGTACGCGGTCACCGACCCCGCCGAGATCGACTTCGACGCGCCGGAAGTACAGGCCGCTGAACTTCCGGCTTCCAACGGCATCGGTACGGCACACGCCCTTGCGCGCATGTACGCCGCGCTGATCGGAGAGGTGGACGGCGTGCGCCTACTCAGCCGGGAAACCTTGAAGAGGGCCACCGATGAACAGGCCGCGGGGAAGGACCAAGTCATGCTTGTGCCGAGCCGCTTCAGCGCCGGATTCATGCTGCCGACCACGTCCAACCCCATGACCGGCCCGTACGCCTTCGGTCATACGGGCAGGGGTGGCTCACTTGGATTCGCCGATCCCGAGCATGGCGTCACCTTCGGTTACGCGATGAACCACATCATCGGAGGCGGCGACGATGTGCGTGCAAGGTCTCTGGTGGATGCCCTGCGAGGTTGCATTGGCCCGAAGCGGGCTTCGAACGCCTGAGAATGCCGGGCCGCCAAGCAGGTCGCGGGGCGCTCGGACCCTTAACGTGCTGAACTGCCTGGGGATTGCGTGGTTGCGCGAGTATCGATCTCCGGGGGGAGGGTCACGTGGCTTCGCGGGCCGACAGGCGGGTCATCCACAAGTTCAGCCTGCGGCCGAGGCAGTTGGTGTTCATCACCTTGTTCCTGGGGTTGCCGGGCGTCCCCTTGGCACGTCCGGTCCTGGCGGAGGATGACGTGCCTGTCGCCTTGCAGGCGGCGGTGCTTGTGCCGGTGGGGCTGGTGTATCTCGCCATCGTCGCGTTCTGGCGGGCGGCGACCCTCGTCCATCAGGATCACATCGCGGTACGGCAGTTGTTCCGGACGCGTCGAATCGAGTGGTCGGACGTGCTGAGCATCGAGGCCGATGCCCAGTTTGGTTCGTCCAGGGTGTTGCTGCTCGACAGGGAGGGGCAGCTGTTCGCTCTGCTGGGGGGTGTCGAGGCGCATGGGGACGAGGTGCGCACCGTGAAGGGCCTCTGGGAGCAGTTCCGCGGTGAGAGTTGGGCGCCCCCGTCCGCGGCCTTCGTGGCGAGGCCCAGCGCCGTGCGCGGGCGCGGCGGTCCGCTCGCGTGGTGTGGGGCTGTCTGGTGGCGGTCGGTGTGGTTGTCGTGCTGGTGGGCTCCAGGGCGGCCCTTGACGCCTGATCAGTCCGTCCGGGGGTCGAGGGACTGCGCGATGTGCGCCGTGAGGGTGCCCAGCTGGTCGGCCTGCTCCTCCGTGAGCCGGCCGAAGACGTGCTCGCGCAGGGTCGCGTAGTAACTCGGCGCCACTTCCGCGTACTTCTGCGTGCCCGCCTCCGTCAGTGAGGCGATCGTCACGCGGGCGTCCGTGGGGTCCGGCTTGCGGACGAGCCAGCCCTGGCGCTCCAGGCGGGCCGCGATGCGGGACAGGTGGGACGGGGTGACGCGGGACAGTTCCGCGAGTGAGCTCATGGTGTGGGTGCGGCCCCGGTGCTGGGTCAGGCACCACAGGATCAGGAACTCGTGATGGCTCAGTCCCTGCTGCTTGAGCCGCCCGTCCAGGGCTGCCGGAAGCCACAGGAGTACCGACAGCAGTGACTCCCACGTCTCCGTCTCGGCCGGGGCCAGCTCGTATTCCGCGTCCACAGGCGCGATCGTAGCGCGTCGGAACTTTCCGCGGTAAGTGACTCTCCGATACTTGCAGCGGAAAGTAATCCACTCTAAGTTAGTTTCCGTTGCAAGTGATTCCATCGAGGAGTGAACCATGCGTGCTGCCCGCTACCACGACTACGGCCCCGCCGACGTGCTCGTCATCGAGGAGATCCCGGAGCCGCACGCCGGGCCCGGCGAGATCCGCGTCCAGGTCGCCGCGGCCAGCGTCAACCCCGTCGACTGGAAGCTGCGGTCGGGGGAGGTCCGTGAGCACTTCCCGGTCGACTTCCCGGCGATCCCCGGGCGCGACGCCGCCGGTGTGGTGGACGAGGTGGGCGAGGGCGTCACCGGCGTCGCCGAAGGCGACCGGGTCTTCGGGCTCGGCGGGATCTTCGGGGCGTCCGCGCAGTACGCCACGCTGACCGCCTGGGCGCCGGTGCCGGAACCGTGGACCCTGGAGCAGGCCGCCGGGGCCGGACTGGCCGTCGCCACCGCGGGCCGGGGGCTCGACGCGCTCGGCGACCTGTCCGGCCGCACGCTGCTGATCGAGGGGGCGGCAGGAGGCGTGGGCAGTGCCGCCGTCGCCATGGCGGTGGCCCGCGGCGCCACCGTCATCGGTACGTCGAGCCCGGGCAAGCACGCCTATCTGCGCACGCTGGGAGCCCTGCCCACCACCTACGGCCCCGGGCTGGCCGACCGGGTGCGCGAACTGGCCCCGGCCGGAGCCGACGCCGCGTTCGACATGGCCGCCTCGGGTTCCCTCGCCGATCTCGTCGCCATCGCCGGGGACGCGGACCGCGTGGTGACGGTCGCCGACGTCGCGGGCGCGGAGCGGCTCGGCGTGCGGCACCTCTACGCCGAGAACGACTCCACGGTGCTCGCCGAGGGCGCCCGGCTCGGCAGCCAGGGCAGGTTCACGCCCCACCTCGCCGCGACCTACCCGTTGGACAAGATCGCCGACGCACACCGGGAGGCCGAGCTCGGGCACACCCAGGGGAAGATCGTCATCACAGTGTGAGGGGGATCTCGCCCGGTGAGGGGGTACCGGCGAACGGCCGTTCAGTCCGTACCGTGGCACTCCCCGTAGGCCCGGCCCGAGCCGCACCAGCACTCCGCCGACCGCTCCGGAGGCCAGGCCACCGCACGCCCGCGAGCCGCGAGGGTCGTGGCGTACTGGGGGAGCAGGGTCGGGTCGGCGGGGGAGCTGAGCTCCGAGGCCGCGAAGGCCTCGTACGAGGGGACCGTGCCCGTGACGATGCCCAGGTTCCCGGTGCCCGAGGACGCGAGTTCGCGCAGGGCCGCCTCTATCGTCGCCAGGTGGGCGTCGTAGGACGGGTACTCCTCCGCCAGGTCCGGGTACGCCTCCGTCAGCTCGGTCAGTTCGTTCGCCGGCCAGTGCAGGACCGCCACCGGGAACGGGCGGGACAGGGCCTCGCGGAACTGGCCCAGTTCCGCGCGCAGGCGGACGATCTCCGCCTCCAGCTCCGCCGGGTTCTCCGAGCCTAGGGACCACACGCGCTTGGGGTCGTGCAGTTCGTCCAGGGTGATCGGCAGGGTGTGGACGGTGTCGGCCAGGGCGTCCCACTCGTCGTGCGCCGCGCCGAGCATCCTCCGGACGCGGTGGCGGCCGAAGAGGAGCGGGTGGGTGGCCCGGGGCGGGGTGGTCCCTACGGCCCCCTGGGGCCCGTCGGCTCCCGCGGCCCCCTCGGTCAGGAGGAGGCGTACCGCCTGCGTGAACGTCTCGTGCGCCTGTTCCAGCTCGTCGTGCGACTCCAGGGACTCCGCGACGATCACCCAGGGGGCGGGGTCGCGCGGGGCGGCCGCGCGGATACCGGTGATGATCGCGCGGGCCTCCGCCTCGTGGCCGTACTCCCACAGGTTCGAGGCCTTGAGGGCGCGGACCAGGTGGGGCTGGTCCAGGTCCGTGGCCGAGGTGAGGAGACGGTCGTAGAGGGCGGTCGCGGCGGGGCGGTCGCCGGAGAGTTCGCGGTGCGCGGCGGCCCGCAGGAGCAGGGCCTCGGCGTCCTCGGGGTAGCGGTCGGCGGTCCGCTCCAGGCGGGCGGCCTCTGCGGTGTGGTCGACGTTTTCGGCAGGCGTGTCGGGGCGCATGGGGGACACCGTACTGCCGACGGGTGACAGGAGGTGAGAGCGCGGGGGCGGAGGGTCCGCGTCCGGCACGTTCCCGTCGCTGCCCGACCGTCACCGCTGCCACCAGCGCCGGGACCGTCGTCGTGGGGTTTGTGTTCACGCCCGTGACGTCCGGCACACCGGGTGCGGAACCGTCGTGCGCGGTCGGACGTTGAGGTGGTGCCGGTGTAGCTGCGGTGCGGGGGGATTCGATACGGTCCAGGGGGCAGAGAACGGGGAGGTGGGCGACGGGTGATCCGGCATCGGGTGACCGGGCGTTCCGGCTTCGCCGTGCTCCTGCCGCTGCTTCCGTTCGTGCTGCTTCTGCTGCCCGCCGCCGGTGGCCTCTCCGTCGTCGATGTCGCGCTCGCCGCGACCGCCGCGGCCGGCAGTGCGCTCGCCGTCTGTGCCTTCGTCGCCGCGCGCTGCGTGCCCGCCGTCCCGCCCACCCGGGTGCGTACGGCCATCCGCGACCGTGACCGGCGTACCGCCTTCCTGCCCCAGCGCGATCCCGACGCCAAGGGGCGCACCCGGCCCCGGGCGCCCGGACGCCTCCTTCCGGCGACCGCCGCGTAGGGCACGGCACCTTCCTTCACGTTCACGCCTTTTCACGTTCACGTTGAGGGGCCGCGCCTTGCTGCGGGTCGTCATGCCGTCACGTCATCCACCGGTTCTTCCGGTGTTTCCGGCACGACGAGACCCCCGGAGGGCTCACCCATGTCCGTCTTCGCCAACCTGGTCGACAGCCTGGCCGATCTGCTCCGGCCGCTGTTCGGCCTCTCCGCGGCGGCCGCCGCGATCGTTCTGTTCACCGCGCTCGTACGACTTCTCGTCCACCCCCTCTCCCGGGCCGCCGCGCGCGGTCAGAAGGCCCGGACGGCGCTCCAGCCCCGCATCGCCGAACTGCGCCGCAAGCACCGGCACAACCCCGAGAAGCTCCAGCGGGCCGTGCTGGAACTGCACACCGAGGAGAAGGTGTCGCCGCTGTCCGGGTGTCTGCCGAGCCTCTTCCAGCTGCCCGCGTTCTTCCTGCTGTACCACCTGTTCTCCAGCGAGACGATCGGCGGGCACCCCAACGAGCTGCTCGGGCACCGGCTGTTCGACGCGCCGCTCGGCGGGCGGTGGGCGGACGCGCTCGGGGACGGCGGGATGTTCGGCGGGGCGGGGCTCGTCTACCTCGGGCTGTTCGCCGTCGTCGCGGTGGTCGCCTGGTTCAGCTACCGGTTGTCGCGGCGCATGATGGCCGCCCAGCCGTCGACGGCCGCCGGTGCGGGGGACGGTGAGCAGGTGCCCGGGCTGGGGGCGGTGACCAAGGTGATGCCGTTCATGTCGTTCTTCACGCTGATCACCGTCGCCGTCATGCCGTTGGCGGCCGCGCTCTACATGGCGACGAGTACGACGTGGAGTGTGGTGGAGCGGGCCGTGCTGTACCGGTGAGCGTGCCGTTGATGCAGGGTCCAGTACGTGAACCAGGTCTTGCGGTGTGCACCGGGGACTTGGAGGATCGACCAGCCCTCCGGTGGCTGCGCCTCGCCGCATCCGGGTCGTCTTCATCGGCGGGCGGCCCGCGATCGAGGGAGACGTGACCATGAAGCTGCTGCGAGTCGGTACGGCGGGACAGGAGCGGCCCGCGCTGCTCGACTCCGAGGGGGTCCTGCGGGACCTCTCGGGGCTCGTCGCCGACATCGACGGGGCGCTGCTCGCCGACGAGGCGGCGCTCGGGCGGATCCGCGCCGCCGCCGACACGGGCGAACTGCTCGCGCTGGACGCGGAGGGGCTGCGGATCGGGCCGCCGGTGGCGCGCATCGGCAAGGTCGTGTGCATCGGGCTCAACTACCACGACCACGCACGTGAGACGGGGGCCGAGGCGCCCGCCGAGCCGGTGATCTTCCTCAAGGCGGCGGACACGGTCGTCGGGCCGAACGACACGGTGCTGGTGCCGCGCGGGTCGGTCAAGACCGACTGGGAGGTCGAGCTGGCGGTCGTGATCGGGCGTACGGCGCGGTACCTGGAGTCGGCGGAGGAGGGGCTCGCGCATGTCGCCGGGTACGCCGTCGCGCACGACGTCTCCGAGCGGGAGTTCCAGATCGAGCGGGGCGGGACGTGGGACAAGGGCAAGAACTGCGAGACGTTCAACCCGTTGGGGCCGTGGCTGGTGACGGCGGACGAGGTGGGTGATCCGCAGGATCTGTCGTTGCGGTTGTGGGTGAACGGGGTGTTGCGGCAGGACGGGACGACCGCGGATCAGATCTTTCCGGTGGGTGAGGTCGTGCGGTACGTCAGTCACTTCATGACGCTTTATCCCGGGGATGTGATCAATACGGGGACGCCGGCGGGGGTGGCCATGGGGCGGGCCGAGCCCAAGCCGTATGTGCGGGCGGGGGATGTGGTGGAGCTGGAGGTTTCGGGGTTGGGGCGGCAGCGGCAGGTGTTTGCCGGGGCGTGAGGAGGGGGGTGGGGGCTTGGATTTTTTCGCCCCCGCCGCCCCTTCCCGTCCCGTCCCTGGGGGGCTGCGCCCCCCAGACCCCCTTTTGCGCCCACGCGGCGGAGCCGCATATCGATACAGCCCCGCGCCCCTATGTGTCGCCAGCCTGGTTCAAGAAGTGGTCCAGTGCTTCTACCACCATGTTGTGGTCCTCCAGTTGGGGGAGGCCCGAGACCGTTACCGTGCCGATGGTTCCCGCTCCGGTCACCGTGATGGGGAAGGAGCCGCCGTGGGCCGCGTAGGTGTCGGGGTCCAGGCGGGAGGAGTCCTCGAAGGTCGTGCCCTTGGCGCGGAAGCGGGCGCCGACCAGGTAGGACGCGGAGCCGTAGCGCTCCACCACCCGGCGCTTGCGGGCGATCCAGGCGTCGTTGTCGGGGGTGGAGCCGGGCAGGGCGGCGTGAAAGAGCTGCTGGCCGGAGCGGTGGATGTCGATGGCGACGGGGGCCTGGCGCTCCCGGGCCATCTCCACCAGCAGGGAGCCGAGCGCCCACGCGTCGTCGTGGGTGAACCGGTGGAAGACCAGGCGGCGTTCCTGGGCCTCGAGTTCCTCGACGGTCGGGGTGAGTTCGGGCGTGGTCACAGGGTCACCGTCACTTTCTCCCGGGCGGAACGGCGGGCCGCCTCCAGTACGTCGAGGGCGGCGGCCGCCTCCAGCGCGGTCACCGGGTTGGGGGCGCCGTCCAGGAGGGCGCGCGCCACGCCCTCGTAGTAGGCGGGGTAGTCGCCCGGGAGGGTCGGTACGGGGGTGCCGCCGCCGGTCACCGGGGACTCGCCTGCGCCGACCCTGCCCCACAGCTCCTCGGGTTCCGTGCCCCAGCCGGGGCCGGGGCGTGCGCCGTCGCGCAGGGCGGCCTCCTGGGGGTCCAGGCCGTGCTTGACGTAGCCGGCCTTCGAGCCGAGGACGCGGAAGCGCGGGCCGAGCTGGGCCGTGGTCGCGGAGACGTGGAGGTGGGAGCGGACGCCGCTCGCGTGCGTGAGCGCGATGAACGTGTCGTCGTCGGTCTGCGCGTTCTCGCGGCGGATGTCCGTCTCGGCGTACACGTGGGTCACCGGGCCGAACAGGGTCAGGGCCTGGTCGACGACGTGGCTGCCGAGGTCGTAGAGCAGGCCGCCGATCTCCGTCGGGTCGCCGGACTCGCGCCAGCCGCCCTTGAGCTGCGGGCGCCAGCGCTCGAAGCGGGACTCGAAGCGGTACACGTCGCCGAGTCCGCCCTCGTCGATCAGCTTGCGCAGGGTGAGGAAGTCGTTGTCCCAGCGGCGGTTCTGGAAGACGGACAGGAGCAGTCCGCGCTCCTCCGCGAGCGTCGCCAGCTTGCGGGCCTCGGCCGCCGTGCCGGCGACGGGCTTGTCCACGACGACCGGCAGTCCGGTCTCCAGCGTGACGGTGGCGAGCGGGACGTGTGTCCTGTTCGGGGACGCGATGACGATCAGGTCCAGCTCGTCGGCGCGGCCGAGCAGCTCGTCCGCAGTCGCGGCGAGGCGTACGTCCGGGTACGCGGCGCGGGCCTGCTGCTGCCGCTCGGGGTTCGAGGTGACCACCGTGTCGAGCGCGAGGCCCTCGGTCGCGGCGATCAGCGGGGCGTGGAACACGGAGCCCGCGAGGCCGTAGCCGACGAGGCCGACGCGGAGGGGAGTGCCAGTCATGGCACTACTTTCGCAACGCTGTTGCCAAAGTGCAAGCGGGAGGGAGAATGGGGCGGGTGAAGAAGACGAACCAGAGCAGCGGTGCCGGGCAGCTGGGGGCCAATCTCCTCGCCCTGCGCAGCCACAACACCGCGCTCGTGCTGGACCTGCTGCGCACCGCGGGGACGGAGGGCATCAGCCGGCTGGAGCTCGCCGAGCGGACCGGGCTCACCCCGCAGGCGGTCAGCAAGATCACGGCCCGGCTGCGGGAGGACGGGCTCGCCGCGGAGGCGGGACGCCGGGCGTCCACGGGCGGCAAGCCGCGCACGGTGCTGCGCCTGGTGCCGGAGGCGGGACACGCGGTCGGCGTGCATCTGGACCGCGACGAGACGCGGGCGGTGCTGGTCGACCTCGACGGGACGGTGGTGGCCCGGCGCGGGGCGCCGCTGGACCTCGGCGCGGGGGCGGACGCGGTGCTCGCCGGAGTGGCCGGGGTCGTCGAGCCGCTGCGGGCGGAGACGGCCGGGGGGCGGCGCGCGCCGCTCGGGGTGGGGGTGGCGCTGCCGGGGCCGCTCGACCACCGGCGGGGCGTGCTGCACCGGGTGACGGGGTTCCCCGAGTGGGACGGCTTTCCGCTGCGGGCCGCGCTGGCGGAGCGGCTGGGGGTGCCGGTGGTCGTCGACAAGGACACCAACGCGGCGGCGCTGCGGCTGGCGGTCGGGGGAGTGGGCGGTTCGTTCGCCTATCTGCACCTGGGTACGGGTCTTGGGGCGGGGCTGGTGATCGGGGGGAGCGTGCACCGGGGGCCGCGGACGGGGGCGGGTGAGTTCGGGCACCAGGTGCTGCAACTGGACGGGCCGCCGTGCGGGTGCGGGAACCGAGGGTGCGTGGAAGTGCTCTGTCTGGGTGCGATGGCACGCGGGGAGGCCGAGGAGGCGGCGCGGGTACTGGGCGCGGCCGCGGCGAATCTCGTGGGGTTGCTGGACATCGACCTCGTTCTGCTCGGGGGACGGACCGTCGAGGCGGAAGCGGGGGCGTTCGTGAAGGGGGTGCAGGCGGTGCTGACGGCGCGTGCGGAGCGTACGGGGGAGGCGACGGTGCCGGTGCGGCTCGCGGGCGGTGGTGAGCTCGGGGTTGCGGAAGGGGCGGCCCAGCTGGTGCTGGCGCCCGTGTTCGGGCGGGGGGACGGCTGAGGGCACCGACGGGGTGTGATCAGTCCAACTGTCGCTATACGTAAGGAAGTTGTCACTGCACGGCATAAAAGTGGAGTGCTTCGACTTTCACGAAAATTGAGTGTTTAATCAAATTGCCGAGCTGCGGCGCGCACGGTCGGGAGGCCCAGGTTCCCCTTTTCCTGTCCACGCGTCGGTGGCCCGGTCGTCGCGAAGACAGGGAGTATGCCTCCGATGCAGGATCAGGACGCGGTCCTACCGGACGCAGGTGCAGAACGGCTGGTCGCCGGCCGCTACCGACTGCTGTCCGTCCTCGGTGCGGGCGGCATGGGCAGGGTGTGGCGCGCCCGGGACGAGGTGCTGCAACGCGAGGTCGCCGTCAAGGAGGTCCGCGCGCCCGCCGAACTGCCGCCGGAACGCGTCGAGATGATGTACGCCCGGCTGGAGCGGGAGGCCTGGGCGGCGGCACGCATCAGCACCACCAGCGTGGTCACCGTCCATGACGTGGCCACGTTCGACGAACGCCCCTGGATCGTCATGGAGTTGGTCCGCGGCCGGTCACTGGCCGACGAGATCGACTCACGGGGTTTCCTCCCGCCCGGGGAGGCCGCGCGCATAGGCGCCCGGGTGCTGGAGGCACTGCGCGCGGCGCACGCGGCGGGCGTGCTGCACCGTGATGTGAAACCCGCCAACGTCCTGCTCGCCGACGACGGCAGAGTGGTGCTCACCGACTTCGGCATCGCCACCGTGGAGGGGGATTCCGCGCTGACGATGACCGGCGAGGTCATCGGCTCGCCCGAATACCTCGCGCCCGAGCGGGCGTTGGGCCGTACGCCCGGCCCCGCTTCGGACCTGTGGTCCCTCGGTGCCCTGCTCTACTCGGCGGTGTCCGGCCGGTCGCCCTTCCGTCGCACCTCCGCCCTGGCCACCCTGCGCGCCGTCGTCGACGATCCCCTGCCGCCGCTGGACGCCGGGCCCCTCACGCCCGTCCTCGACGGACTCATGCGCAAGGACCCCGCGGACCGGCTGACGGCCGAACAGGCGGCGGAGCTGCTGCGGCGCGCGGGGGAGGGGAACGGGGACGAGGCGGCGCCGGCCGGTGGACAGGACGCCGCGACGGCGGCACGGGCTTCGGGGCCGGATCCCGACGGCACCACGGCCGTGCTGCCGACCGACACCGCGCCCTCGACGCTCCCCGACCGGTCCGTGGATCCCCGGATCTTGGTGGCGGCAGACGTTCCGCCCGGGAGGGAACGGTCCGGTGCCGGTACGGCGGCCGCCGGGGCCGGCGACCCCACCGCGACGGCCCGCGCCGACGCTCCCCCGACGGCGGCCGGCACCTCGCGCACGGTGGCGAACACGCCCACCGTCGCGGCGGACCCCCGGCCTCCGGCGGCGGACCCCCGGCCTCCGGCGGCGGACCACGGCGCAGGACGCCCGGACACGCCCGCCGCGCCCGTCGCCCCTGCCGCGCCCACCGCGCCCGCCCGGGACGACGCCCGGCCGCCCACGGCGATGAACCGGCAACCGGCACCCGTGCCCGCGCCGGTACCCGCGCCCCCGGCCCAGCCGATGCCGACCCCCACACCACCGCGGTCCGCGACGGCCCCCGCCCAGGCCGTCCCGCCCCGCCGCCCCCGGCGCACCGGATTCCTGGTCGCCGCCGCGGCGCTGGCGCTCACGCTGGTCGCCGGAGGTGTGTACGTGCTCGTCGACCGCGCCGGTGCCGGCGGGGAAGGGAAGGCGTCCGGCTCGGGGGCGGCGGGCCAGGCGTCCGCCGGCGCCTCCGAGGCGGCGGACGACACACAGGACGACACACAGGACGACACACAGGACGACACACAGGACGGCGCACGGGGCGACGCGGACCGGAACCCCGTGTCGGTCACCGTGACCGGCCGCTCGACCACCTACGCCGGATCCTGTCCCCCGCAGGGCACGGACGCACCCTGGTTCACCGCGACCTTCACCGCGTCCGAGCTGCCCGTCCAGTTCTCGTACCGGTGGGTGTCGTCCAACGGGTCCGTGGTCGACTCCGAGTGGCGGACCCTGGCGTTCCGCGAAGGCGGTTCCCGCACCCACAAGGAGACCGTCCGGCTCTCGACGTACGCGCGGGCCGGGACGCTGCGCAGCGAGATGGCCGTCGAGATCCGCTCGCCGTTCGACGCGAAGTCCAACTCCGTTCCGTTCTCGGTGACCTGCGGCACGTCGGCGGGTTCGTGAGACCGGTCGGCAAGCGAGCGCGGGGGGCGGCAGGCCTCCCGCGCCAGGCAGAACGACGTGAGGAGCTGCCGTGGCGTCGGTCATCGTGGGGCGTACGGGTCCCTTCGCCGGTCAGAGTGTCGTCCTCGGCGACGCCCCGCTGACCTTCGGACGCAAGAGCGACAACGACGTCGTCATCGTCAGTTCCAAGGCCTCCCGCCTGCACGCCGAAATCGTGCCGGAGAACGGCGCGTTCGTGCTGTACGACCGCAACAGCAGGAACGGGACCTTCGTCAACGACCGGCGGCTGACCGCCGGTCACGCGCTGGAGCACGGGGACGCCGTCCGCATCGGCGAGGAGACCTTCCTGTTCGAGACGCAGGAGGCGCTGGAGACGGTCATGGACCTCTCCCAGCTCGACCTGCCCCGGGCGGCCGACGTACGGGCCGACCCGGGCGAGCTGCGCGTCACCGTGTCCGGCGGAGGGCCGGTCGGCCTCGCCTTCGCGCTGCTCCTCGAGCACGCGCTGCCGGGCCGGGTCGCCATCACCGTGCACGACGGGCGGTGGACCCTGCGGGGCTCCGCCGTGGTCTGGAAGGACGAGTCCCAGGGCAACGTCCGCCGTCAGCAGGTCGTCACCGTGCAGAGCCGGCAATATCTGGCGCTCACCGAGGAGATGCGGTCGGCGCTGTTCGGCGCCGGGGAGTACGGCGAGATGTGGCCGGTCGGGCCCGACTCCGTGGACGGCCGTCCGCCGCGCAACGTCCGGATCGCGCACGTCGAGGACAAGCTGCTGGAGCTGGCCGGCGCCAAGTCCGCGATCCGCCTGGTGCCCAGGCGCTTCGACGCGGCGGAGCAGGAGCACCGGATCGCCCAGGAGCACGTCCTGGTGATCAGCGAGGGCGGCCGGTCGCGCACGCGCGAGCACTTCGAGAGCCGGTTCGGCGCGGCGGACGCCTCGATCTACTCCCTCGACGGCGAGCACCTCCAGGACGTGGTCCTGGGACTGCGCGTCAAGTCCCGCCTCCCCGACCCGATGAGCGTGCTGCTGACCGTCGCGCAGAACCGGTTCCTGCTCAACTCCCTGAACGGCGAGGGCTTCCTCAACATGCGGCTCACCCGCGAGGAGACGCGTGACGTGATCGGCATCGACCCGGTCCGGCACGTCTTCGAGGAGTGCATCGCCTCCCGGCCCTGCGTCATGACCCGCCACGAGGACAACGAGTTCGTCTGCCCCACGCACGGCACCCTGTTCCTGCCCGCGCTGCTGCGCAGTTCGCCGCTGTGGAAGCGGATCCTGGAAGGACTGCGGCTGTTCGGCGTCGCCGAGGACGACCTCAGCGCCGTCACCTCCTTCCGGCTGGACATGGTGCAGCGTCCGCGCTTCACCGCCCAGCTGACCCGCCCCACCGCCGCGCACCCCGGAACGTACGGGTTCCTGCTGGGCGACGCGGCGAACGCCATCCACTTCTGGCCGGGGCGCGGCCTCAACAGCGGCTTCGCCTCGGCCGTGTCCCTCGCCCGGTCCCTGAGCCGGGTCTGGCGGGGCCGTCCGCTGCGCGACGCCGACTTCATCCGGCACGAGGCGGCGATGTCCATGCTCCAGTACCGGCACAAGAGCCGCGCCTGGAACGCCATGGTGACCACGGACGAACGGGGCGCGACCCACGCCATCAAGGACGTCATCGCCCGCAGCATGGAGGGGGAGACGGCCGGCCCGGCCGCGGAGTCCGACCTGGAGTCGCTGCTGGACCGGATGCGGGCCATCCGCGACCGGCTCGCGCCCCGCCTGCCGGGCCTGCCCGGCGACGACGTCCTGCGCGCCCATCTGTCCACGCTCGCCCCGGCCACCGTGCGCACCCTCCAGCGGAGCGGCGCCTGGGACACCCTGATCGTCGGCGGGGAGGAGGCCGACATCGACCTCTTCTACCAGTCGGAGGCGCCGGTCTTCGTCGCCCGGCCCCCCGACCCGGGGACCGGCCGTCCCGTGGATCCGCGGCAGCCGGGGGCACTCGGCCAGGTGCCGGCCGGGCAGCGGGCCGTACCGGGCATTCCCTCATGATCCCGGTCTGTTTAGGCTGAGGCGCACGCAGGAACGCGTACGGCAGGAGATCCCGCACATGGCAAACCGCAAGCCGATCCGATCGTGGCTCACCGACATGGACGGGGTGCTGATCCACGAGGGCGTACCGATCCCCGGCGCCGACGCCTTCATCAAGAAGCTGCGCGAATCCGGCAAGCCCTTCCTGGTCCTCACCAACAACTCCATCTACACCCCGCGCGACCTGCACGCCCGGCTGCGCCGCATGGGCCTGGAGGTGCCGATCGAGAACATCTGGACCTCCGCCCTGGCCACCGCCAAGTTCCTGGACGACCAGCGGCCGAACGGCTCGGCGTACGTGATCGGCGAGGCCGGGCTGACGACCGCACTGCACGACATCGGCTACGTCCTCACCGACCACGAACCCGACTACGTGGTGCTGGGGGAGACCCGCACGTACTCGTTCGAGGCCATGACGAAGGCGGTCCGTCTCATCAACGACGGCGCCCGCTTCATCTGCACCAACCCCGACGAGACCGGCCCCTCCGTCGAGGGCCCGCTCCCGGCGACCGGCGCCGTGGCCGCGCTGATCACCAAGGCGACCGGCCGGCAGCCGTACTTCGCGGGCAAGCCGAACCCGCTGATGATGCGCACCGGGCTCAACACCATCGGGGCCCACTCCGAGAGCAGCGCGATGATCGGCGACCGCATGGACACCGACGTGCTGGCCGGCATGGAGGCCGGGATGCAGACGTTCCTGGTGCTCACGGGGCTGACCAGGCCGGAGCAGGTGGAGAACTTCCCGTACCGCCCCTCGCAGGTCGTGGACTCCATCGCGGACATCGTCGACCTGGTCTGACCCCGGGCAGCTTCACCCGTACGGAGTAGTCGGCGCCGGGGCCGGGGTGCGGGTCCCCGGACCGCGCGGGAACCTCCAGGAGTGTCTGGAGGTGCACGATGGGTTCCCTGCGCATCACTCTCCGTGCGGGCGGGGGCCGTCGGGAGGAACGCCGTCTTCCGTCGGGCACCGGGCGGCTGCTCGCCGGAGTGGCCTGGCTGGTGCTGCTGCTCGGGCTGTGGCTGTGGGGCGGCCCGCCGCCGAACGGCGCACCCGCGGGCCCGGCCGGGCCCGCGACCGGCGACATGGCGGCGGCCGGACGCCCGTCGCCGGCACCCTCCGCCACCGTGCCGCGCCGCCTCGACATCCCGGCCCTCGGTGTGCGAGCCCCGGTGACCGCCCGCGACCTGGACGAACACGGCGCGCTCGCACCGCCCCCGCCCGGCACGGTCGCCTGGTACGCGGACGGGGCGGCCCCGGGCGCGCCCGGCACGGCGCTGATGGCGGGGCGGATCGGCGATGCCGGGGCCCGGCCCGCCGTCGGCCAGGAGATCAGGGTGGTCGGTGCGGACGGCGAGGCCGCCGGGTTCACCGTGCGGGACGTGCGGGTCGTCGCCCGGGACCGCTTCGACGTCCGGCAGGCCCACGCGCCGCGCGACGACGGACGGGCCGAGCTGAGGCTGATCACCTGCGGTGGCACCGCCGCCGCCTGCGGGGACCGCGTCGTCGTCACCGCGTATCCGGCCGGCGGCTGAGCACCCGGGCCCAGGGCGGCCCCACCTGCCCGGTCGGCGGGCCGCTCCCCGGGGGCCGCCGACCGGGCCGGTCCTCGACCACGCGGACGGCACGGGACGCGGGAGTGACCCGGCGCGCCGCGCGGGAGGCCGCGACCGACCGGGGGCGTGCGGGGGCAGCGCACGCACCGACCGGCCGGAACGGTGCATGTGACTCTAGGGCCGGAGCGGGGCCGGGCCCAGGGCTGAATGACGCCAAGTCCGCGACCGGTTGCGTTGCGTGATCGTCGCAGGTCGTGGCAGTTTCGGGCGTCGGCGGCGCCGATGGCGGCCGGGCCGTGCCACCGTGCTGTAACAGCTCGCGGACAAGGGGGGTTGAGCGCCGTGGGCGTCGCGGCGCGTATGTCAGGATTGAGGCTCGGAACAGATGGAACAAGTGCACCCAAGGGGGGCTGGATGTACGGCAGCAGGGGGGCCGGGGGGTCCGCCGGGAGGCGGGCGTCCGCAGCCGTGCTGGGGGCGGCACTGCTGATCACGGGGTGTTCCTCGTCCGGCGACGACAAGGGGGAGGCGGCCGGCGGGGTCGTCACGGAGCAGCCGAAGGACGCCGCCCCGTTCTGGGTCAACCCCGAGGGTGTCGCCGCGCGGCAGGTCGCCGAACTGCGCGAGGACGGCAAGAAGAGCGAGGCCGAGGAGATCCGCAAGATCGCCGAGCAGCCCGTCGCCGAGTGGATCCGTCCGGAGGACGCCCAGGAGCACGCGCGCGGCCTCACCGAGGCCGCCGACAAGGTCGGCCGCACCGCGCTGCTGGTGCTCTACAACATCCCGCACCGCGACTGCGACCAGTACTCGCAGGGCGGCGCCGGCGACGGCAACGCCTACCGGGACTTCGTCGACGCGGTCGCCAAGGGCATCGGCGACCGGCCCGCGATGGTGATACTCGAGCCGGACGCGGTGCTGCACCTGGTGGACGGCTGCACCCCGCAGCAGTTCCACGAGGAGCGCTACGACCTCCTCAGCGGCGCCGTCGGCAAGCTCAAGAGCCTGAAGAACACCAAGGTGTACCTGGACGCGGGCAACGCGGGCTGGGGCAACCCCGACCAGATCTTCGACCCGCTCAAGCGGGCGGGCCTCGACCAGGCCGACGGCTTCTCGGTGAACGTGTCGAACTTCTACTCGACCGAGGAGTCCATCGCCTACGGCAAGCAGCTCTCCGCCAAGGTCGGCAACAAGCCCTTCGTCATCGACACCAGCCGCAACGGCAACGGCCCCTACACCGAGGGCGACCCGAAGGAACGCTGGTGCAACCCGCCCGGCCGCGCGCTCGGCGAGACCCCGACCGTGGACACCGCGGACCCGCTGGTCGACGCCTATGTGTGGGTGAAGCGGCCCGGCGAGTCGGACGGCGAGTGCAAGGGCGGCCCGAAGGCGGGCGAATGGTGGGAGGACTACGCCCTCCAGCTCGCCAAGGCCAGCGACTGACACCCACGCCGCGCCCGGGGCGAGGCGACGGGAGACCTCAGTGACCGGGGCAGAGGTTCCCGACCTCGCCCCGGTCGGCCGCGAGGTCCTTCTCCACGCCGTTCAGCTCCCGTTCCGCCAGCGTGCACACCCGCTCGATCCACCGCTCGGGGTCGAGCGGGACGACGGAGGCGCGCGATCCGTCCAGGAGGGCGAGCCTCTTGCCGTCGGGGCTCGGGGAGGCCGTCGTGCCGGAGCCGACGTAGTAGCGGTACAGCTCCTGACGCTTCGCCACGTCCCATACCAGCTGCTCACCGGACTCGGTGGTGGTGTGCAGGACGCGGTTGTCCAGGAAGTGGCCGAGCCAGTACACGTCGTCGTAGGTGAGGTCCAGATCGGACCAGTCCTTCTTCCCCACGTCCCAGAGGCGCACCTGCCCCCCGGAGAAGAGCACGGCCAGCAGCTTGCCGTCGGGGGACAGGACCATGGACCGGATGGCCCGCGTGTTCGGCTCCCGCGGGAACCACCGGGTGAAGTCCCCGGTCTCGAAGTCCCAGACCCCGACATCCTCCAGCGTGCGCACGATCGCCCGGGAGGTGTTCGGGACGGCACCGGCGAAGGTCCAGGCCGCCTCGTTGGCGAGCTGGTACCGCTCCTGGACCGAGGGCTGATACGTTCTGCCGTCCCGCTCACCGGTGTCGAGCCGCCAGCGGGAGACATAGGACAGTCCGGAGATCACCGCGTGGTGGTCGTCCGGGACATTGATGTTGATCCACGACGGGGTGAGTCCCGTGAGCGGATCGGGGCCGTCCGCGCTCAGGCCGGACGGTGCGGGCAGCTCCAGCCGGTGCTCCTCGGTGAGCCGGGTCCCGCCCGACTCCTCGGCGATCCGCCACACCAGGACCGTGCGCTGGTCCTCGGCGACGGTCAGCATCCGCTTCCCGTCCGGAGTGAAGGCGCTGTACAGGGCGGCCAGCGGCTGCGACGGCCGCGCCGACGCGAGCAGCCGCCGGTCGGAGAGGCCGAAGAGCCGCAGTCCGGTGCCGTCCTTGTCGACCACCGCCATCCTGCCGTGCGCCGCGTCCAGGGTACGGACGCGGCTGAGCAGCGCGTTGGTGTCGAACTCCCCGGGTGGCCGGACCCGTACCGTGACGACGCTCCCGCCGACGCCGACCGCCGCCCGCAGGTCGTCGGGGGGCCCGGCCAGGGCGACCGGCGGTGCGAACGCGCGTCCGGTGACGGACTGGTCCTCGACCGCGGGGGCCGGGGTGTCGAACGTGGCGGGCCAGCCCTTCTCCAGGTCGAGGACCAGGAACCGCAGCCGGCCGAGGTCGGCGCCGATGCGGCCGGTGGGGTTGACCAGATAGCGGCCGGAGGCGTCGAGGCGGGGCGTGTACAGGGGACACAGCCCGGGGAAGCCGGTGTTGTTCCAGTTCCGGAAGCGGCGCGGGGTCCCGCCCAGCCGCCACGCCTCCAGCACCCCCTGTTCCGTGCAGGTGACCAGGACCTGCCCGTTGCCGCTGACCGTCGCGGAGGCGGCGGCCCGCTCGCCCCAGGGGCGGCTGAGCTTTCCGTCCTCGAGGTCCCAGGCGACCAGCCGGCCGCGCCGGTCGTCCGCCTCGGCGCCGGCGGGCACGATCCGCGCCACCACCGTGCCGTCCGCGCCGAACCACGCCTGCGCCGCGTCCCAGCCGCGGGGCGGGGCGAGCGTCCGCCCGGTACGGCGGCCGTCCTCGGTGCGCCACACGAGCACGCCCTCGCGGGGGACCGCGGCGAGGACACGCGCACCGTCGCCGTCGAAGCGCAGGTCGTGCACGCCCCGCAGGTTGTCCTCGACGTCCGCGACTTTGCGCAGGGCGACGAGCTTCAGGGCACGCGGGTCGGGGTCGGCGGTGTCGCGCACGCCGAGCGAGACCAGGCCCCAGTCGTTCGCCCGGGCGACGACGCTCCCGTCGGGGGAGACCGCGATCCGCTCGTTGTCGCTGTCCTTGGTGCGCGGCCAGGGCTTCTCCCGCTTCTCCACCCGCAGGTCCACGCCCACGAACGCGCCGTTCCTCAGCAGCGCGTACAGCTGCGCGCCGTTCTCGGTGAGCGCGACGTCCTCGACCTCGTCACGGTTCTCCACCGCGATCCGCTCCACGTCCCGCAGCCGCAGGTACTGCGCGAGCAGCGCGGACCGCGCGTCCGGGCGGGCGTCCGTGCGGTACGCGGCGGCGGTGAACAGCGAGGAGGTCACCAGCGACACGTCGTCGTACGTCGCCGCCTGCTGGGCCAGCCGGTCCGACGCCAGCCGCCGCTGCTCCTCGAGCAGGTTCAGGTACAGCACGGACACCACCGAGGCGGCCACCACGGCCAGGACCGTGACCGTCACGCCCAGGTACCGCAGCCACCGCCTGCGCCGCTCGGACCGGTGCGCCTCGCGTCTCTTGCGCTCCCGCAGGGCGGTACCCGCCGCGATGAACTCCCGGTCCTCGTCGGTCAGTTCGTCACCCCGCTCGGCGAGCCAGCGCTCCGCAGCGGCGAGCGCGGGATCCTCCAGCAGGGCCCCGTCCGGCCGTCCCTCCCGCCACCAGCGCGCCCGGTCGTAGCGCAGCTCGCCGCGCCACGCGAGGAACGCGCGGTCGCTCTCCAGCTGCTCGGCCAGCGGCTGCCAGTGCTCGATCAGGGCCTCGTGCGCCAGCTCGACCGTCTCGCCCCGCTCGGGGTCCGCGCCCAGCACCAGCACGCGCGCCTCGGCCAGCCGCCGGGCGATGGCCCACCGCTCCTCGCCCGCGTCGCGGCGGGCGAGCCGGGCCCGCAGCGCCGTGCTGCCGCCCGGCGGCAGCTGGATCAGCGCACGGAGCAGACCGGCCGCCGTGTGCGGCGGCGCGCCCCGCAGCGCGCGGCGCCAGGCGGAGTCCGCCGTGCTGCTCAGCACACCGCCCACGCCGCCCAGTTCGCGGTAGGTGTCCAGGCGGAGCCGGCCGCCGACCTGGCGTTCCCACAGGGTGGTCAGGACGAACCCCAGCAGCGGCAGCGCCCCGGGCCGGCCCGCCGCGTCGTCGACGAGGCGCTCGGCCAGCCCGTTGTCGTACTCCATCCCGGGGAAGGACCGCAGCGGCAGCCGGACCACCTCGGTGAGCTGTTCGCGGCTCATCAGGCCCAGCGGGTGGGCGGGAGCGCTGCCGAGGAGCCGGCTCAGCTCCGGGTGGCGCAGCGCGGCGTCCTGGAAGTCGGTGCGCAGCACCACGAGGACCCCGACGCCGTGCCGGGCGCAGGCGTCCCTCAAGGCGTCCACCAGCTCCCGCAGTTCGTCCTCGGGGCGCAGCAGCAGGGTCTCCGCCTGGTCCAGGGCCAGGACCGTCCCGCGGGCGGGACTCCCTTCCGCCAGCGCCTCGCGGACCGTGCGGGCGTCGGGCAGCCGGCCGTCGGCGCGCAGGGTGACGACCTCCACCCCCCGGTCCCGCAGACGGGGTGTCACACCGGCCAGCAGCAGGGAGGACTTGCCCGAGCCGGAGGGCCCCGTCAGCGTCACGCAGCCCTCGGGCAGGCCGCCCGGGCAGAGCAGGTCGGCCACGGCGGTGACGTCCTCGTCCCGGCCGAAGAAGTGCGCGCTGTGCTCCTCGGTGAAGGGGCGCAGCCCGGGGAAGGGGGAGGCGGGCGCGAGGAGACCGGCCAGCGCCGGTACCTCGTCGAGGACGGTGCCGGTGGGGATGCAGAAGCTCTGGCCGCGGCGCGGTGACGAGACCGACGCGACGACGCCGACCACGGCGCCGAGTTCGAGGTCCCACACCGGTGAGCCGCTGAAGCCGCGCTGGACCGGGTCGGCCTGTGCGTCGGACGGGGACATCTGGAGGCGTCCGGTGCCGGTGCGGGCGCGCAGGACGGCGGTGTGCCAGCCGCCGCCGGTGCCGTCGTCGGGCAGGCCGAAAACGATCGCCTGATGGTTCCACACCGTGCGGGGCGCCACCATCGGCACCGGGCGGGCGCCGGGCAGCGGGCCGGCCAGCGACAGCACGGCGACGTCCCCGCCGCCGTCCGCGCGCACCGGGACCCAGTCGCGGACGACGGCCCCGGTCTCCTCACCGGCCCCGAGGGCGAGACGGACCCGGACGGCGGAGGGCGGGGGTTCGGCACGGGTCAGGGGCAGCCGGGAGGCGCCCAGGACGACATGGGCGCAGGTCAGGACCAGGGTGGGGGCGATGAGTACCCCGAGGCCGCCGATGTGCCCGTCCCCGGCCGCGACCTGGACGGTCGCGGCGGCGAGGACGTCCTCGGCCACCTGTTCCGATGCGGTCGACTCGGCCATCCCCGTCTCCCCCGCCACGGCTGCCCCGCCCGCCGGCCCTGTCGTACCGAGGTCACACCAGCACCGCGCACCCGGCAAGATTGTTTCGGGCCAACGCCGACCGCCCGGTCGTCCGCTGTACGGGAAAGGGGGCGCCCCCCTTCGCGGAGGGCGCCCCCTGTCTCACGGCCGTACCGCTACGGCACCTGGACCCACTGGGCCTTGCTGGGCGTGCCGTCGCCGTTGTTGACGAAGAGCATGTACCAGCCGGACTGGACCAGGTTCCGGTTCTCCGGGACCGTCACGGTGATCTGGTCGCCGTCGGTCTCGAAGTCCAGCGCGACGGAGCGCTGGTCCACGTCGGTGACGTGGGTGGATGCGCTCGGCCGGATCAGCCGCACGCTCTTGATGGACGCGGCGTCCTTCGAGGTGAAGGTGCCGGACTCACCGCGCCCGATCTCCTTCGGCCCGCCGGACAGGTCGGGCTGCTCGGTGTCGCCGTACAGGTACGGCGGGGTGTAGATCTCGATGCGCTGCTCGAACTCGCCCGGCTTGGTGTTGGCCTTGTCGGCGTAGAGCGAGTCGGAGCCGAAGACCATCACCCGGCCGTCGGGCAGCAGGATGGACCCGGAGTGGTAGTTGCGGCCCACCAGCGGATCGGCGACCCGCTCGAAGGTGTTCTTCTCCGTGTCGTAGATCCGCGCCTCGAGGATGTTGGAGTCGCTGCGCCCGCGGTAGTCCTCCGAGCCGCCGGTGACGAGCACGTCGTCGTTCGGCAGGATCGAGGCCTGCGGGTAGCGGGTGCCCTTGTCCAGCGAGGGGCCGTCCACGAACTTCGGGTCGTCGGCCTTGAGGTCGACGACCCGGGTCTTCTCACTGGACAGCTTGGACTCGCCGACGCCGCCGCCGCCGATCACCATGTACTTCTCGTCCTGGGCGGGCGGCAGCAGCACCGTGCCGGACGTCTCCATCATGTTCGGGTCGCTGAGCCCGGGGATCTTCTCGAACTTGTTGGTCTCCACGTCCCAGATGCCGGGATCGCGGCCCACGTCGTCCGGACCGTAGCCCGCGTTGGAGCCCGAGTAGAAGATCTTGCCGTTCTGCATCAGGAACAGCGCCGGGTACGTCGGGAACTGACGCACCTCGTCGGTGTACGTCCACTCCTTGGTCTCCGGGTCGTAGATCTCGTTCTTGCCCGGGACCAGCTGGCCGATGTCGTCGAGGCCGGAGACGCTGAGGATCCTTCCGTCGCTCAGGGTGGTGAGCGTCGGGTACCAGCGCGACTCCTTCATCGGGTCGACCTTGATGTACTTCTCGGCGACCGGGTCGAACTCGAAGGCGTCGTCGATGCCCTGGAAGTCCTTCTTGTCCAGGGCGAGCTTCTCGGCGATGCCGTACGTGTTCTGCGCGTCCTCGCCCTCGAGACCCCGCACGGTGTAGTTGTCCTGCGTGCCGGTCGCGTACTTGTTGCCCTCTTTCTCCGCCTCGACGTAGGTGCGGCCGTAGCCCGGGGTGTTGCCCAGGAACTCGCCGGTCTCCTCGTCGAAGTTCTTCTTGGCCCGGGGGACGAGCACCGGGTCCTTGGAGACGAAGGTCTTGCCGTTCTCCTTGCCGGTGAACTTGGTGCCGGCCGGCAGGGTGATCGGCTTGTCGGGGTTCTCGTTGTGGACGACCATCAGGCCGCCCGCCTTCTTCACGTCACCCTTGAGCTTCTCGTACCGCTTGGTGCCGCCGGCGATCAGCAGGTTGCCGTTGGCCAGCTGGGTGTGGCCGGTGCAGAACAGGTCAGTGGGCGTCGGCACCTTCTTGATGGTCCCCTTGACCGGGTCCCAGATGCGGGTGTCGTACTTCTTCGCGTCGAAGTTGTCCTGATTGTTGCCCGAGCCCGCGACGAGCAGCACCTTGCCGGTGTGCAGCAGCGCCGCGTGGATCGTGTTCTGCCGGTACTCCTCGGGAAACTCGACGATCTCCCACTTGCCGTTCGCGGCTTTGTACTCGGGCTGGTTGATCTTGTACTGGTGGTATTTCTCGGTGCCGAAGCGGTACAGCCACGGACCGTTCATCCCGGCCAGCGCTAGTACCACCGCCGTGCCTATCGCGATCCGACGGGCGCGACGGCGGCCTGCACGGTCAGTCATTCCTTACGTCCCCCAAGTCCACCAAGGGCGATTTGCATGGTCTGGTCGTTGCCGGGGTTGCCGCCCCCGGGTCCCCCCGGCCCTTCGGGGCCCCCTGATCCGCCCGGTGCGCCGTGGGAACCGGTCCAGGCGGGCCGGGCCTGCGGCTGGTGCGGTGCGTACTGCTGCGGCAGCTGCTGCGTCGGAGGCGCCTCGGCGTCCTCCGGCCGGCCGCCGCCCGCATGGGCACCGGGCTTCTTGCGGTCCTGCCTCATGCCGTGGCGCCAGGCGAACATCGGCGCGGCGGTGATCAGCAGGGCGAAGGTGGCCCAGATGACCATCGCCGGGTGGGAGTGTCCGTAGACGGAGCCCGCGGCGATGGAGCCACCGAAGATCAGGATGAAGTACCAGTGGTACCGGAAGGTGCCGAACCAGGTGTCCGGGCTGGCCGAGTCCCCCTTGGGGGTGACCACGAACTTGCTCTTCCTGCGCAGGGCGGAGTCGATCAGCGCCTTCGCGTAGAGCGGGGCCGACAGCGCGGACATCACCATGCCGGCCACACCGCCGGAGCCCTCGGGCTCGTGCGGCGAGACGTTGTGGCGGCGGTTCCAGATGTACAGGCCGATCTGCAGCGCGGAGGCGTTGCCGTAGAGCATCAGCCAGATCGTGGGGTCGATGTTCACACCCGAGGCGCCCAGGCCCAGGAACAGCGCACAGCTGATCGCGGCCAGGATCCAGTTCAGGGCGGCCATCGGGTAGAAGATGATCATCATGGTGTAGTTGAAGAGCTTGCTCGGCGGGAGCGAGTACCAGCCCTTCCAGTACTGCTTGAGGATCGTCTCGTACGTACCGCGCGACCAGCGCATCTGCTGGGTGAAGAAGTCCGTCCAGGCGTTGGGGCCCTCGCCCACCGCGAGCACGTCCGGGGTGTAGACCGAGCGCCATTTCCGGCCCGTCGCCGGGTTCTTGTGGCGGTGGATCTCGAAGCCGGTCGCCATGTCCTCGGTGATCGAGTCGTACAGGCCGCCGATCTGCTTCAGCGCGCTGATGCGTACGGCGTTGGAGGTGCCCACGAACATCGGCGAGCCGTAGCGGTTGCCGGCCCGCTGGATCAGGGCGTGGAAGAGGAACTGCTGGGACTCGGCGGCCTTGGTGACGAAGTTGTCGTAGTTGCCGTAGACCTGCGGGCCGATGACGAAGCCGACGTCCGGGTCGCGGAAGAAGCCGAGCATCCGCTCCAGGTAGTTCGGCAGCGGCACGTGGTCGGTGTCGACCGAGGCGAAGTAGTCGTAGTGGTCGCCGTGCGCGTCCAGCCAGGCGTTGTAGTTGCCGTGCTTGGTCTTGGCGCGGTGGGGGCCCTTCTTCTGGTTCCACTTCGCGACGCCCTTGCGGGAGAAGTGGTACACACCCAGCCGGGCGCAGACCTCCTTCACCTCGGGGTCGTCGCCCTCGTCGAGCAGCCAGACGTGCATGGTGCCCCGGTGGCGGATCCGCACGGCCGCCTCCAGGGTCTTCGTCACCATCTCGATCGGCTCCTTGCCGGGCACGAACGAGGTGAGGAAGGCCACCCGGGTGCCGGTCTCCGGCACCACCGGGACCGGGTCGCGGGCGACCAGGGTGGCGTGCGCGTTCGACAGCACGTTCATGCAGCGGAAGAACTCGATCAGGCCGATCGAGACGAGCATGACGATGTCGAGGGCGGGCAGCCACTCGAACTCCACGTAGTCCCGCTCGGTCCAGTGCGAGGGCTGGAGCAGCCACACCAGCAGCACCAGCGACAGCACCGGGGCCGCGGCCAGCATCAGCGCGATGCGGATGCGGTGCGGCTCCTGGCCGATCAACGAGCGGTACTGGACCTTGTAGGGCTTGTTCGGATCGGGCTGGGTGAGGGGACCCGCGAGCCGGCTGTAGTGCTCGTAGTCGTATCTCGGCAGCGTCTTCTTGATCCGGCGGAACGTGCCCGTGGTGGATGTCCGATGGGCGGGCACCCTGAGCTGGGTGGTCTGGGACGGGTCGTAGTCCCCTTGGGCACCCGTCGGGCTCGACGTCATGAGTCATCCCCCCACACGCGCAACCGCGCGTGTTTCGTCGCTTCCTCACGTCCGTTGGGGTCCCCCTCGACCTTCACAGACGTATCAGTGGTGAACGGCTGTCACCACGTCCCGCACACTTTATAGACACGGCCCAGCGCTGTTCCGGTTGCATGATGCCCCTCGGTATCGCCGCACGGACGGGATCCGCGTCCCGCATCGCCGGTAACCGGTTCCATGCCCCCCAACAGCCGCGTAACCGCAGCATCTTGAAGAGACCAGGTTCTACGGTGTCCATCATGATCGCAAGCTGCGAAACATGCTGCACACCGGACATACGCGGATCAATCGGGACGCCTTCGTGGGACTGTCGAGTCACCGTTACATACGTGAGACAGGGGAATTCCGCTCACCGCGCGCGAGAGGAAATCCGGCCAAAGGCAACGGGCCCCTCGTGTGCGCGAGGAGCCCGTTCCGTCGGTGCGCCGCCAGGGACTCGAACCCCGGACCCGCTGATTAAGAGTCAGCTGCTCTAACCAACTGAGCTAGCGGCGCGCGCTGACGGCGTCACTCTACAGGACCCCGCAGGGTGCCCCGACCACCGGCCGCCCGCCGCTCACCGCCGGCCGGTCGTGACCCCCGGGCCTTACATCATTCGGACCGTCAACATGCGGGCCCGGAGGACCGTTGCGAAACTGGCCGTGGCGCACAGGTGCGGAGGAATCGGGCGGACGTGTGAGGGGAATCGCATGGGGTCGGCGGCGTTCGGGGAATTCGGTCCGGGGGGCGACCGCGGCTGCCCCGGCTGTGCGCACTGGCGACGGGTTCTGCCGCATGCCCCGGCGGGCCGTTCCCTCGGGCATCCGGCGGCGCACCGGACCGTTCCCGCCGTGGCCGCCCCCGCCCGGCAGGCCACTGATACGGGTGTTTGTGCAGGTGAGAGCCGTGTGATCCCGCAGGCGCCGCAGGTTCCGACGCACGGTCCGGACGGCCGGGTCCTTCCGCCCGGCTCTCCCGCGCGGGCGTCCGCGACCGGCCGCGCGGACCTCGTGGCCCGGGCCCGCCGGTGGGTCGCGCGGAGAGTCCCCCGGGGCGCGCCCGCGTTCGGGGCCGACGGATATCGGCGGAACTGTTCGGATCAGGTGCCGATGACCTGGGTGCCGTCCGAAAACGCGACGAGAAGCCTCGGGGAATTCGCTCACAAAAGCGAAGAGAACGAACTCCGGCCCGGGGGCACGCCGCTGTTCCCCCCTTTCTCCGGCCCATATGACGGATCGCCTGTCGCCCTTTCCGGTGACGGCACGGACTCCGCGCGCTCCGTGCCGTACCGCTGTTCGGGAGCGGGAGCCGCGGGGAACACACCGCTGGTCCCGCCCACCCGTACGCCATTTCCCGGAGCGGCGTATTTCGGCCCCGGCGCCCACAACGCGTACGTCAGGGAACTCGGCCGCACGCTCGTCCGGCGCGGTGCCGGGCGCTTCTGCGGCTCCCCGCCCGGCCCGCGCCGGACGGACGCGGACCGCGGGGCGACCCGGGCGTTCCAGGAGGCGCGGGGGTGGCGGGGCGCGGTGACGGACGGGCCGCCGTCGATCTGGGAGCTGCTGGTCTCCGGCGGGGGCCGGCACCTCCCTGGCGGAGCTTCCGCTTCCGGTCCGGGCGAGGGCACGCAGGCCGTCGCGTCGCACGGGGTGCCGGGCCGTCCGGGCCGGGCAGGCTGGGCGTCGTTCCGTCCCCGCTCCGGGAACGCCCACGTCACCCGGCTGGGCCGGCACTCCGTGCGCAAGGGGTTCGGCCGCCGCCACGGCTCCGGACCGGGCCCGCTCCGGGGTGAGGAGGACCAACGCGATGCGGCGGCCTTCCCGCGTGCCCGGAGCCGGCGCGGCGGTGCGGCGGACGGGTGTCCGGGCCCGGAGACCTGGCGGCGGCTCTTCTCATGACCCACCCCGGGCGCCGCCTCCCCGGCGTCCGGGTCCCCCGAGGTGACGCATCTGGCGCGGAGGCTGGAGGCACGCATGACCACGACGACGTCCCACATCCCCGAGCACGCCCCCGACCCCGGGGAACCGGCGGACGGCCGCGCAGCCGTGCGTGGCCCCCGGTGCGAGGAGCCGTCGGACGGCGCGGCGGCCGCGCGCCCGGTGCGGCTCATCCACAGCGAGTCCACCACCGAGATCCCCGTCCATCTGCTCTTCCGCGACGCCCCGGGACCCGCGCCGGTACGGCTGCGGCCCGCGGTGGTCGCCCGTCGGCCCGGCGCGGTGCGGGAGAAGGGGGAGCGGCCGGGCTCCGCCGTTCCCCGGGTCGACCCCGAACTGGCGGAGCGGCCCGCCCAGGTGCTGCCGGGCGCCGCGGGAGTGCTCGCCGGGCTGTGCGGGGTGGCCGGGTGCGTGGCCACCGCGTGGTGGGCGGGAATGCTGCCGCCGCTCGCGGCGGAGGCGCTCGGCCTCACCGCCCGCGCCGGCGCGGCAGGACCGGGGCCCGCCCACTGGGCGGCGTACGCGACGGCCGGGGCCCTCGCACTGTTCGGGTTCGGCGGGCTGGCCCGCGGGCGGACCGGACGGGCCTGGGTGCTGGACCTGTTCGGCCGCTACCGGGGGACCGTGCGGCGCACCGGGCTGCTGTGGGTCAACCCGCTGCTGCTGCGCCGCCGGGTCGACGTGCGGCTGCGGCACTGGCGCGGGGAGCCGATGCAGGCGGCCGACCGGGGCGGGGTGCCGCTGCGGGTGACCGTGCTGGTGGCGTGGCGGGTGCGGGACACCGCGCGGGCCACGCTCGGTGTCGAGGACCACGAGGCGTATCTGCGCGCCTGCGTCGAGGCGGCGCTGCTGCGGGTGCCGGTCGCCACGCCCGGCGCGGGACGGGGCGCGACGCAGGCGACGGAGGACTCGCTGACCCGGCTGGTGGCGGCGGACGCCGCGCCGGTGGGGGTGGAGGTGTGCGCGGTGCGGCCGGTGCGGGTGGAGTACGCGCCCGAGGTGGCCTCCGCCATGCACCGGCGCCGGATCGCCGCGCTGGACGCCCAGCACCGGGCGAACGTGCTGAGCTCGGTGGTGGATTCGGTGGAGGACACCGTCACCCGGCTCACCATGCGCGGCCTGGTGGACCTGGACGACTGCGAACGCAAGGTGCTGGTGAAGGACCTGACGGTGGCGTTCTGCGCGGGGCGGGCGGAGACGGGGACGTGAACGGACGGCGGGGGCGGAGGTCCGGAGGGTGCCTCCGCCCTCGCCGTGGTCCGTCCCCGGGGGCGACGCCCCCCGGGCCGGGTCAGTCGTCGCCGAGGAACTTCAGGAGCTGGGCGGTGACGAAGCGGGGGTTCTCCTCCATGAGCCAGTGGCCCGCGCGGGGGACCTCCGCCGTCTGGACGATGTCGGTCAAGCGCGGGGCCACCGTGGCCCGTATGGCGTCGAGTTGTCCCTCGGCGGCCATGACGAGGGCCGGGACGCGCACCGGCTTGGCCGCCTTGGTGTCGCGGACGTCCTTGTCGAGGGTGCGGTAGAGCGAGAAGCCGCCGGCGAGTGCCTGGGGGCGGCTGTAGGTGCGGGTGTACTCGTCGATGTCGGCGTCGGTGAACGGGGACCGGTCGGACGTGCCGCCGTAGGACGAGCCGCCGTAGGAGACCTGGGGGTAGAACAGCTCCAGGTAGGTGCGGACGTCGTCGTCCACCACCGCCTCGGGCACCCGTCGCTGGGCGTGGAAGGCGATGTGCCAGCTCAGGGAGCGCCAGGTGGCCGCGTCGATCGCGGGTCCGGGCAGGGGGAGGTCGAGGTAGCCGAGCCGTTCGGTGTCGTCGGGGAACTGCGCGGCGTACTGGAACGCGACCGCGGCGCCCCAGTCGTGCCCGATGACGCGCGCGTCGCGCACGCCGAGCCGGTCGGCGATCAGCGTGTGCACGTACCGCGCCAGGGTGGCCTTGTCGTAGCCGTCGGGGGTGCCGGTGCTGTCGCCCAGGCCGGGGAGGTCGACGGCGTAGACGGTGTGGTGCTCGGCGAGTTCCGGCATCACCGGCCACCAGCCGTACCAGGTCTGCGGCCAGCCGTGGATCAGCACGACCGGTGAGCCGCTGCCTCCGGTGACGTAGTGCATCCGGACGCCGTCGACGTCGTCGAACTCGTGCCGGAAGGTTTCCTCGAACTCGGGGTCGTCCCGGGTGACGGCGCTGTGCGCGGGCGGGTCGTCCGGCGGCGGCGTGGAACAGGCCGCGGTGCCGGCCGTGAGCAGGAGGGTGAACAGGAGGGCCGCCGCCGTGCGCAGCGGGGCGCGGCGCGCGCGTGGTCGTGGACGGGGGAGCGTGAACATGTGCATCGCGTTCCTTACGTGGGTGGATGCCCAGTCTGTGAAAGAGCCCCGGAAATGGCACGCAAGGTTGCTGTTACCGCAACAAGATCGGGGGTACCGCCGCTTGCCGGACCGGGCCGCACGCCGGAAAAGGGCGGGAAACGGCGCGTGCGATTGGTATGGACATGTGGAATCCGCGTCGATACTTTGAAACTTGGTCTAGACCTACCTGCAACGGCTCACTGCAACTCCCCCCACTTCACCAGGAGCGGCAGCATGCGCACACGGACCAAGCTGTACGCAGCCGCGGTGGGACTGGCCACGACCGGAGCTCTCGTGCTCTCCTCCGGTGGTGCCAGCGGCCACGGCTACACCGATCTCCCCATCAGCAGGCAGAAGCTCTGCCAGAACCGCACCGTGACCAACTGCGGCGACATCCAGTGGGAGCCGCAGAGCGTCGAGGGCCCGAAGGGCTTCCCCGCCTCCGGCCCCGCCGACGGCCGGATCTGCTCGGCCGGCCACGCCCGGTTCGGCCAGCTCGACAGCCCGCGGACCCCGTCGGGCGGGGCCTGGCCCACCACCCGCGTCCAGGGCGGCCAGAACTACACCTTCCGGTGGCAGTTCACGGCCATGCACGCCACGACCGACTTCACGTACTACGTCACCAGGCAGGGCTGGAACCAGAACCACGCCCTGACCCGGTCCGACCTCAACCTCACGCCGTTCCTGACCGTGCCCTACCACGGCCAGCGGCCGCCGCAGACCCTCTCGCACAGCGGCCGGCTGCCGTCCGGGCTCAGCGGCCACCACGTGATCCTCGCGGTGTGGACCGTGCATGACACGGGCAACGCGTTCTACGCCTGCTCCGACGTCACGTTCTGACGTCGTCGTCCTGACGGCCACGGAGGTTTCCGGGCACGTCAAAGGGCCTCTCGCTCCCACGAGAGGCCCTTCAGGGTGCGCCGCCAGGGACTCGAACCCCGGACCCGCTGATTAAGAGTCAGCTGCTCTAACCAACTGAGCTAGCGGCGCATGACTCCCGCCGTCCGCTTGCGCGGGCGGCGACATGACAATACTACCTGGTCCGCGGGGGTGGTTCCGACCGCCTCCGCGGACCAGGACCGGCCCTAGTGCCCCGACAGGCAACGTTCGCCCCGCGACGCCCGGCACGCACTCTCGCCGCACCGGCCGAAAGCCCAAGTACGTCCAGTACGAGGACTTCCGGCCGGCACGCCGAGAGCACGCACCGGACGCCGCTCCTTGACGGGCAAACGTTGCCTGCCGCGGCACTAGATCGTCAGCGAGAGCAGCACCGGGGCCGCGTTGCGGTTCAGGGTGTCCGCGGCCTGGCGCAGCCGGTGCGCGTGCCGGACGGGGAGGGACAGCGCCAGACAGCCCACCGAGGATCCGGCCGTGATCGGAACGGCCGCGCAGACCGTGCCGACCGCGTACTCCTGGAGGTCCAGGACCGGCACCGTGGGTGGCTGCGACGCCAGCCGGGACAGCAGCAGCCGGTCGCTGGTGATGGTGCGCGAGGTGAGCCGGGCCATCTTGTGCCGGGCCAGGTGGTCGCGCCGGCCGTCGTGGTCGAGCTGGGTGAGCAGGCTCTTGCCCACCGCCGTGGCATGCGCCGAGAAGCGGAAGTCCACCCACTCGTTGACCCTCGGGGCGGCCGGGCTGTCGGCGTACTGGGTGACCTTGACCTCGCCGTCCACGTACCGGCTGAGATAGACGGCGGCGCCCACGGAGTCGCGCAGCCGGTCCAGGGTGTGCTGGAGCTTGTCGCGCAGCGCATGGTCGCGTCCCTCGGCGGAACCGAGGCGGGTGAAGGCCGCTCCGGTGACATACGCGCCGTCGGCGATCTGCTCGACGTAGGCCTCGCGGCGCAGCATCCGCAGGAGGGTGGTCAGCCGCTCCGTGCCGAGGCCGCTCTCGCGGGCGAGTTCGATGTCGGTGACTCCTGTGGTGTGCCGCGCCACCGTCTCCAGGACGCGCAGCGCGTCCTGGACCGAGTGGTACGACGCGGTCGGCTCGTGCCTCAGCGCCACGGTTTCCCCCTGCGCTCGCTCTTGGGGCCGCAATCCGGTCAGCGAATCCCCTCCACGATAGCCGTCAAACGGCCTGGCGGAAGCGGGTGTTGACAAGATTGCGGCCCTCTCAACTGCGGCGCCGACCCCCTGGCATATGCCAGGGGGATGCCACAAGGCGTGGACCTCGGGCGTTCGCCCGGGCACCGGCCGTGCTCAGAGAACCGCGCTCAGGAATTCCCGGGTGCGGTCGTGCTCCGGCTCGCTGAAGATCTTCTCCGGCGAGCCGCTCTCGATGACCCGGCCGGAGTCGAACATCAGCACCGTGTCCGAGATGTCCCGGGCGAAGTTCATCTCGTGGGTCACGCAGAGCATGGTGATGTCCGTGCTGCGGGCGATGTCCCGCAGCAGGTCCAGGACGCCCGCGACCAGCTCCGGGTCGAGGGCCGAGGTCACCTCGTCGAGGAGCAGCACCTTGGGCTGCATCGCCAGCGCGCGGGCGATCGCCACACGCTGCTGCTGGCCGCCGGAGAGCTGGGCCGGGTGCGCGTCGCACTTGTCGGCCAGGCCCACCATGTCCAGCAGCCCCTTGGCCCGCTCCACCGCCTCGTCCTTGGACATGCCGAGGACGGTGACCGGCGCCTCGGTGATGTTCCGCAGCACCGTCATGTTCGGGAACAGGTTGAACTGCTGGAAGACCATGCCGATCTTTTTGCGGACCTCCCTGACCTCCTTGTCGGAGGCCGGGAACAGCTTCTGCCCGTCGACCGTGATCGTGCCCTCGTCGGGCTTGAGCAGGGTCATCAGCAGCCGCAGGATCGTCGTCTTGCCCGATCCGGACGGCCCGATCAGCGTGACGTGCTTCCCGGCGTCCACCGAGAAGTCGAGGTGGTCGAGGACGGTGTTGCTGCCGAACCGCTTGGTGACCTGTTCCAGCCGGATCAGCTCCGCGCCGCCGGCCGTGGTCTTCTTCTCGGGGTTGGGCAGGGTCTCGGGAGTGTCAGTGGACAAGGCGTCGCTCCAGGGCTCGCAAGGCAAGGGAGGCCAGGTAGGAAATGACGATGAAGGCCACGCCGATCACCGTCAGGGGCTCGGTGAACTGGAAGGTCTCGCGGGCGAAGAGCTGCGCCTCGCCGAGCATCTCCAGCACCGTGATCGCCATCAGGATCGGGGTGTCCTTGAGCATGGCGATGACGTAGTTGCCGAGGGCCGGGACCACACGGCGGATCGCCTGCGGCAGGATCACCGCGCTCCAGGTCCGGCGCACAGGCAGGTTGAGCGCCGTGGCGGCCTCCCACTGCCCCACCGGAACGGCCTCGATACCCGCCCGGTACACCTGCATGGTGTACGTCGAGTAGTGCAGGCCGATACCGAGCACGCCGGTGGTGAGGGCGGACATCGTCAGTCCCCACTCGGGCATCACGTAGAACAGGAAGAACAGCTGCACCAGCAGCGGTGTGTTCCGGACGAACTCGGTGATCGTGCCGACGGGCCAGGTGACCCAGCGCGAGGGCACCCGCATCAGCAGCGCCCACACCAGGCCCAGCACGAAGGAGATCACCGAGCCGAGGGCCAGGATCTGCAGGGTGACCAGCAGTCCGTCCCAGAAGTGCGGCATGAAGTCGGCCACCGCGCCCCAGTCCCACTTCACGAGACACCTCCCACACCCGTGACCTCGGGCTCTCGCACGGCTCCGGCCCGGGGTTCCTTGCCGACGCCCGCCTTCAGCTTCTTCTCGAGCCCCCGCATGCCCCGGGTGAGCACGAAGGCGATCACGAAGTAGATCAACAGGATGTACGTGTAGATCTCCGCGCTCTCCTGCAGCGCCAGGCGCACCAGGTTGCCGCTGAACGCCAGGTCGCCCATGCCCATGAGGGACACCAGCGCGGTGCCCTTGAGCAGCTCGATCAGCAGGTTGGAGAACGGCGGGATCATCTCCGGCACCGCCTGCGGCAGCAGGATCAGCCGCATTCGCTGCCACGGGGTGAAGCTGAGGGCGATGCCGCCCTCGCGCTGGGCCGGATCGACGGCCGCGATCGCGCCGCGCACGATCTCCGCGCCGTACGCCCCGTAGGTGAGGCCGAGGGCGAGCGTGCCCGCCCACATCGGCACCAGCTGCCAGCCGAAGCTCAGCGGCAGCACGAAGTAGATCCAGAAGATCATGATCAGCGCGGAGGTCCCGCGGAACACCGTCGTGTACAGGGCCGCGAGGAAGCGGACCACGCGTGACTGGTGGGTGCGGGCCACGCCGACGACGAACGCGACCGCGGCGCCCAGCAGGGCGCTGAAGACGAGCAGCTGGACGGTGGTCCAGATGCCTTGGAGGACCAGTTCCCAGAGTCCGGAAGTCATCCGCAGAGCTCCTTCGCGGTCATGTCCGTCATCTCGTTCTCGGTGAACCCGAAGGGCTTGAGAATCCGGAGCAGCTCGCCGCTGTCCTTGAGCTTGTGCAGTTCCCGGTTGAAGGCGTCACGCAGATTGCTCTCGCTCGGCCGGAAGGCGAAGGCGCCGCCGTCCACGTGCGGCTCGCCGCCGACGATCGGCTTGAACGGCTCGGTGACCTCGGCCTTGGTGGACTTCTTCACCACTTCCCGGGTGGTCAGCGCCGTACCGGCGAAGACGTCGGCGCGCCCGGTCTCGACGGCGTTCAGCCCGGCCACCTGGTCCGGCACGATCAGGATGTCGCCCCGGTCGTAACCGGCCTCCTCGGCGTACGCGATCTCCGCGTAGCCGGTGCCGGTCGCGAACTTGGCCTTCTTCTCGACGACGTCCGCGTAGTCGCGCAGGCCCAGCGGGTTGCCCTTGCGCACGATGAACGAGTCGAGCATCTGGTAGTCGGGGTCCGAGAAGATGACCTGCTCGCACCGCTCGGGGTTGATGTACATCCCCGCGGCCACGATGTCGAACTGCTGGCTGTTCAGGCCGGGGATCAGCGAGCCGAACTCGGTGGGCACCGGCTGGACCCGGTCCACACCCAGCCGCTTGAAGATGACCTTCGCCAGCTCCGGCGCCTCGCCGGTCAGCTCGCCGTTCTTGTCGATGTAGCCGAAGGGGATCTCGCCGGCGATGCCGAGCCGCGCGACGCCCTGCGCGCGCAGCCGCTCCAGCAGCTCACCCCCTTCGGTGTCCGAGGCGGTGGCCACGCGGGAGCACCCCGTCGCCGCGAGCGCGCCGAGCGCCGCGACCCCCGCGAGCAGCGACCGGCGGGAGGGCCCGGATATACGATCACGCCCGACTGCGGGCGGCATTCTGTCTGGTGGTGAAGCCATGGCGGCGCGGCTACCCGATGCGATGCGAGTTATTCCGGCCAATTCCAGCCCCGTTCGGCGGTCGGGCGGTCTTGACCCACGCGGGACCATGAGGGACATGGCAGACCGATACCTCGAAATCTCCCTGGTCAAACGAGGAGTCACCGGCACGGCCCGGCTGCTCGACGACCGGGCGCCGATCACCTGCGAAGCCGTCTGGAAATCCCTCCCGCTGTCCGGCGACGTCTACCACGCCAAGTACGCACGCAACGAGATCTACGCCCTGTTCCCGCCGTTCGCGGAGGCAGAGCCGCCCCTGGAGAACCCCACGGTCACCCCCATTCCAGGTGATTTGTGCTACTTCTCCTTCGCGGGTGCCGAGTTGGGCACCCAGGCCTACGGCTACGACCGCGAGGTCCGCCCCGGCACCACCGTCGTGGACCTGGCCCTGTTCTACGAGCGCAACAACCTGCTGCTGAACGGGGACGTCGGCTGGGTCCCCGGCATCGTCTGGGGCCAGGTCGTGGACGGCCTGGACGCCCTGGCCGAGGCGTGCAACGACCTGTGGCGCACGGGCGCTGCCGGGGAGACGCTCAGCTTCCGGCGGGCGTGACGCCCGCCTCGTACAGCGTGTGCGCCGCCCGCAGCACCAGATCGTCCCGGTGCCGGGCGGCCACCAGCTGAAGTCCGATGGGCAGCCCGTCGGCGTCGGTGCCGACGGGCACGGACGCCGCGGGCTGCTGGGTCATGTTGAACGGGTAGGTGAACGGGGTCCAGCCCGTCCACCGGCGGTAGCCGGAACCCCGGGGCACCTCCACCCCCGCCTCGAACGCGGTGAGGGGCAGGGTCGGGGTGACCAGCAGGTCGTAGGTGTCGTGGAAGGCGCCCATCCGGCGGCCCAGGTCCATCCGCACGTCCACCGCCGCCAGGTAGTCCAGCGCCGAGTACCGGGCACCGGCCCCGCAGATCTCCCGCAGCCCGGGGTCGAGCAGCGCCCGGTGCTCCCGGGGCAGATGCTGGACCACCCGCGCGGCGCCGGCGAACCACAGGGTGTGGAAGGCCTCCACCGGGTCGGTGAGGTCCGGGTCGGTCTCCTCGACGTACGCGCCGAGCCCGGCCAGCCGCTCCACCGCCCGCCGCACCCCCGCCGCGACCTGCGGATCCACCCGCACCTGCCCGCCCAGCGACGGCGAGTACGCCACCCGCAGCCCGCGCACCCCGCCCGCGAGGCCGTCCGTGAAGGACCCGGACGCCGGTGCGAGCGCCGACCAGTCACGCGAGTCCGGAGCACCGATCGCGTCCAGCATCAGCGCCGCGTCCGCCGCGTCCCGGGTCATCGGACCGACGTGTGCCAGCGTGCCGAACGCGCTCGCCGGATACAGCGGCACCCTGCCGTACGTCGGCTTCAGCGCGAAGATCCCGCAGAACGCCGCCGGGATCCGCACGCTCCCCCCGCCGTCCGTGCCCAGGGCCAGCGGTCCCGCGCCCCGCGCCACGGCCGCCGCCGCGCCCCCGCTGGAGCCGCCCGCCGTGCGGGACGGATCGTGCGGGTTGCGCGTGACGCCGTTCAGCGGGGAGTCCGTCACCCCCTTCCAGCCGAACTCGGGGGTGGTGGTCTTGCCCAGGAACACCGCGCCGTGCTCCCGCAGCCGGGCCACCGACGGCGCGTCCTCGTCCCACGGGCCGTCCGGGCCGATGGTGCGCGAGCCCTTCAGGGTCGGCACCCCGCGCAGCAGCAGGATGTCCTTCACCGTGACCGGCACCCCGTCGAGCAGCCCGCACGGCTCGCCGCGCCGCCACCGCTCCCGCGACGCCGCGGCCTGTTTCAGCGCGTCCTCGGCGAGCAGCCGGACGAACGCGTTCAGCTCCGGCTGGATCCGCTCGGCCCGCTCCAGTGCCGCGCGGGTCACCTCCACGGGATCGATCGTGCCGCTGCGGTACCCCTCGAGGAGCCGTACGGCGGTCAGCTCGGTGAGCTCGGACATCCAGCCTCCTGAAGACGTCAGTGACCGGGTACATACCCGCGCTGCTTGTCGACGACGTTCACCAGCGGCTCACCCGCCGCCCACCGCTCGAACAACTCTACGAACTGCTCCCCGAGTTCGTCCCGCCAGCCGATGGTGTCCCCGCTCATGTGCGGCGACACGATCAGCCCCGGCAGGTCCCACAGCGGGCTGTCCGGGGGAAGCGGCTCGGTCTCGAACACGTCCAGCGCGGCACCGGCGATCGACCGGTCGCGCAGCGCTCCGGCCAGCGCCTCCTCCACGACCAGCTGCCCCCGGCCGATGTTGACGAAGTGCGCGGACGGCTGCATCAGGGCGAACCGGCGGGCGTCGAACATGCCCCGCGTCCCCTCGGTCAGCGGCGCCGCGGCGATCACCCAGTCCGCGCGGGCCAGCAGCCGGTCCAGGTCGTCCGTCCCGTGGACGCCCTCCCGCGGGGAGCGCCCCACCAGCGCCGTCGTCACCCCGAGCGCCTCCAGGGTGCCGGCGATCGCCTTCCCGATCGGCCCGGAGCCGACCACACAGGCCCGGGTCCCGGCGAGCCCGCGCGTCTCGCGGTGCCGCCAGGCCCGCTCCCGCTGGAAGTCCAGCGTCCGCGGCAGGTCCTTGGCGAAGGCCAGCACGAGGGCCGCGACGTACTCGGCGATCGGCCGGTCGAAGACCCCGCGCGCGTTGGTGACGACGGTGTCCGAGGCGATCAGTTCCGGACAGAGCAGATGGTCCACGCCCGCGCTCGCCGTGTGCACCCAGCGGGGCCGGGGACCCTCGCCGGGCCACGCCCGGCGCACCGCGTGCGAGGTGAAGTCCCACACCAGCAGCACATCGGCGGACGGCAGCCGCTCGGCGAGCGTCGATTCGTCCGCGTGCTCGACCCTGACCCGGCCGGCCAGCCTGCCGAGACGAGGGGGCGGTTCGGCGTCCAGCACGAGCAGCGTGGGGGTGGTCATGTGCCGTCGTCTCTCCGGTCAGGCCCGGTCTTCTGTACCGATTGGCAAGAGTCTGACATGCGCGGATTGACCACGCTCGCACCCCGCCCCTACCGTCGTCAACACGGGCGTTCTCGCGATCCGTTGTGTGCTCGTCTCCCAGCGTGAGGCCGGTGCTGACATGGACGTCTCCTTTCTCGGCGGCCCTGGCCCGCAGCGCGGTGTCGGTGTGGTCGCCCCCTTCGACTTCGCGCTGGACCGCGAGCTGTGGCGGTGGATACCGGACGACGTGTCGCTCCATCTCACCCGCACGCCGTACGTGCCGGTCGAGGTGAGCCTCGACCTGGCCCGGCTGGTCAGCGAGCACGAGACCCTCGGCGACGCGGTGCGCACCCTCACCGCGGTCACGCCCGAGGTCGTGGCGTACGCCTGCACCTCGGGCAGCTTCGTCGGCGGGATCGTCGGCGAGCGCGCGATGTGCGAGGCGATGAGCCGGTCCGGCTCGGTCCCGGCGATCACCACCTCCGGCGCGCTGCTCGAGGCGCTGGTGGAGCTCGACGTGCGCCGGGTCGCGCTCGTCACGCCCTACACCGTGTCGGTCACCCGGGCGTTGGAGAGCTACGTCGCCGCGGCGGGCGTCACGGTCACCGGCTGCGCGTACATGGGTCTGACCCGGCACATCTGGAAGGTCACCTACCGCGAGGTGGTGGACATGGCCCGGCGGGCGGCGGTCCGCGGGCGGCTCGGCGCGGCGGACGCGCTCTTCCTGTCCTGCACCAACCTGCCGACCTACGACGTCATCCCCCAACTGGAGGCGGAACTGCGCATCCCGGTGATCTCGGCCAACCAGGTGACCATGTGGGCGGCGCTGCGCCGGCTGGGTACCCGAGCGGTGGGACCGTATCAGGCGCTGATCGACGCGTCCGCGCGCTCCGGGACCGTTCTGCCGGGCCAGACGCCCCGCTCCGTACTGCCCGACGTGCCGGAAGAGAAGCAGCAGGAAGGCTGGACATGACCGCACTGGGATTCCTCTACCCGGGCCACTCCGCAGAGGACGACTTTCCGCGTATCGAGCAGTTGCTGGGCAGCGACATCCGGGTGGACCTGGTGCACACCGACATCGGCGAGGACGCCCACCGGGTCGACGCGCTGATGCGGATGGGCGCGCCCGAGCAGCTGGCGGACGGCCTGGAGCAGCTGCGCCTCTCGGGCGCCGAGGCGGTGGTGTGGGCCTGCACCAGCGGCAGCTTCGTACGCGGCTGGGAAGGAGCCCACGAGCAGGTGCGGGGCCTCGCCCTCGCGGCCGGGATGCCCGCCTCCTCCACGTCCTTCGCCTTCGTCAACGCGCTCCGCGAGATCGAGGCGCGCCGGGTCGCGGTCGGCGCCACGTACCCGGACGACATCGCGGATCTCTTCGCCGCGTTCCTGCGGGCCGGCGGGGCCGAGGTCACCGGCGTGCGCAGCTCCGGGATCATCACCGCCGCGGAGGTCGGCACCTGGGGCGAGAAGGAGCTGTTCGCCCTGGCCCGCGCGGCCGACACCCCCGACGCGGAAGCCCTGCTCCTGCCCGACACCGCCCTGCACACCGTCGCCCACATCCCCGCCCTGGAGAAGGAGCTGGGCAAGCCCGTCCTCACCGCCAACCAGGTCAGCGCCTGGGAGTGCCTGCGCCTGACGGACCGCCGGGTGAACGCACCGGAGCTGGGCGCGCTGTTCACCCGGGAACCGATCGTGCAGGCGTGAGGAGGCACGGATGAGGCGGCGGATGTGAGAAAGGGCGCATCCGGGCGTACGGCGATGCCGCGCGCCCGCGCCGTGCCCCGGTTGCCGTCCTTGTACGCCCCGCCGCCTGGGTAGTCACCGGACGGCACCGACGCGCGCAGGGCCTCCGGCCGGAGAAGTCGGCCGGAGGCCCTCTTGCGTGGGCGCGGGACAATGGACGGTGGCCCGCTTTCCGGGGGGCCGACCGAGACGTACGTGAAGGAGACGTCATGGCGGAGCACACGCCGCGTCGGGACCAGCCGCGGCTACGCCCCGCGCCCCTGCTGTTCGAGCCCGCGGAGGCGGCCGCGGATCCCGAGCACTTCTTCGACCTGGAGTCGATGGAGGATCCGCGCGCGCTGCTGGAGCGGGCGACCGAGCTGACGCTCGCGTTCCGTGCCGCCGCGGACCGGGCGATGGAGTTCCAGGCGATGGCGGCGGCCCAGCTCGCCGACCCCCGGCGCTTCGACCGGCTGACGCCCGCGGACATCGCGGAGCGCGCCGAGTGGACCGAGGACTACGCCAAGAAGATGGTCGAGTTCGGCCGGGGCCTGATGCGGGGCGGGGAAGGTCCGGGGCACGTCGACCCCGTGTGAGCCCAAGCCCCTCGAACACGTGGGGCATATGCCGGGCGGGCACGATACTCGCTCGGCCGCCTCGGTGTCATCGATTCGGACAACTCTGCGGAACCGTTCCCTCACGGCGGGTAGACCTGTCCGTCATGAGCAGCACACGGAATGCCTCCGACGCCCGCGGTGTCACCCCGGACGGCGCCGCCTGGCTCGCCTCGGCAGGAACGTATCCGCGCAGCACGCTCGCGCACTGGGAGGAGGCGCCGGACGCCCCGGTGGTGCTGCCGTGCGGGGTGGTCTTCGACGTGGTGAGCGCCCCCGCGCTCTTCGGGCGCCGGATGCTGGACCGGATGTGGCAGGAGGGTCCCGGCTCGGGCCCGGTCGCGGAGTTCCGCGGCCGGATGCTGCTCTTCGCCGCGCCGGGCACCGCCCAGCGGCTCCCGGCGCTCATGGAGTGGGAGGAGTGGGGCGCCCGCGGCGCGCGCACGGACGGGGTCCCGCCGCTGCTGTGCCATGGCCCCGGCGACGCGGTGACCGTCCCGGCGGCCATCCCCGCGGACGCCTGGGGGCGGGCCGGCGCGTACCCGCCCGCCGTCCGCTGGCTGGTCGCCCCGGACACCCGTCGTCCCTGGCTGCCGGGCCCGGAGGTGCTGCTCTGGGCGGCGGTCCGGGCGGCCCGCGAGGCCGTGCGGATATCGATTTTTCCTCCCGCGGATCGTGATGCTAATGTCTACGACGTCAGCAGGCGCCGCTAGCTCAGTTGGTTAGAGCAGCTGACTCTTAATCAGCGGGTCCGGGGTTCGAGTCCCTGGCGGCGCACGACATGAACAAGGCCCTTCGCTTCGGCGGGGGCCTTCTTCATGTCCCCTCTCACGCCCCTGTCGTGTCTCACGCCCCCGTCGTGATCTTCACCGTCCAGGCCCCCGACGCCGTACGCCCCTCCACCTCGACCCGTACGCCCTCCCCGGGCACCGTGAAGCTCTCGCCCAGGGCGACCGGCGCGTCGGCGAGCGGCGGATAGACGGAGTCCTCCCAGCAGGCCCCGGTGCGCGGATGGGCGTCGATCACCTCGATGGGCCCGCGCCCGGAGCGGGTGTCGCTGCTCACCCGGTAGACCAGCACGCCCTGCCGGCAGGCCGCCGCGTCGTTGCCGACCGGCCCGCGCGCCTCGAAGGCGAGCGCGCTGTCGGGACCGGTGCGCACCACCGCGAGCTTGGTGCCCCGCCCCAGACCGAAGGACGGCGCCCCCGCCGCCCCGGTCACCGGCGTCCCCGGCCCCGCCCCCAGCGGCTCCAGCGTCAGCCGCACCTGCCCCGCCTCCCGCACGCACCGCACCTGCCGGGGCTCCAGCCAGCCCAGCTTCCACTTGTGCCAGCCGAAGAGATCCGGCGCGAGGGCGAACTGGCTGCCCATCAGGTCCCAGTCGCCGACGTGCGTGTCCCAGTCGCCCTTGCCGTCCACGGGCCGGTGGTAGAGGTCGGGCAGGTCGAAGACGTGCCCCGTCTCGTGGGCCAGGACGAGCCGGTCCGGGGGATGGTTCTCGAACACGGTGACGACCCGGCGGATGTCGGTGCCGTCGGCGCGCAGTGGCCGGTCGAGATTGACGACCTTGGTGGCGTCGGAGTCCACGCCCGGCGCGTACGGGTCGGCGACGAAGTACACGACGTCGTAGCGCGAGAAGTCGACGTGCCGGTCGGCCACGGAGAGCGCGTCGCGCAGATAGGCCGCGCGGTGGGCGACGGTCCAGTCCCGCTCTATGGCGTACGCCGTGGAGGGGCGCGGCATGCGGATCCACCGCCGCAGCGGGTGCGCCCGCAGGGTGAACTTGCCGTAGGAGGCCCGCTGGAAGAAGCGGCTGGTCGCCGGGAAGTGGTCGGCGGCGAGCTCGGCGGGCGTGACCAGGGGGCGGGAGTCGGGGAAGGACAGGAACACCATCACCGCCTCCAGCCGGCGGGCGGGGCGGGGGTAGGCGGCGTTCCAGGTGTCCACGCCCTCGGAGTGGTGGGTGTCGGTGCGCGGGAGGGCGCACGGCGCCGCGGAGAACGGCTCGGCGACGGAGGGGACGCTCACCAGCGAGGTCGCCGCGAGCGCCGACATGGTGGCGCACATCGCCGCCGTGCTGCGCATCCGCGGCCGTACACCCGATCGGCTCAACCGGTCCCGCAGTGCCTCACGGCCGAGTCCCCTCGGGGTGAGCTGACGCGGCACGAGGACCTCCTGGAGACGGTTCGCGGGACACCGCACCCCAGACTGTGGTGATTTGTAGTACTACGCCCTGTTCAACTGCACCGGACGGGTGAGAACGGAGGAAAGCCGCGCGGGGCCGGACGGAGTCGACACCCCGTCCACTCACGGAACGTCACAACTGGTCGGAGGCCCGCATAAGCCGTCCACACGCGGGCAGAAACGATCGGGCGGGGATGCGCGACCGTCCTGGAGGCCGGACAGTGGCTGGAAGGCCCCGCCGCGGGCCTCTATGATCGGCACACTTTCCTGGTACTGAGAGACTTTCTCGCACGGACAGCGGCGGACAGCGATCGAGTGCACTGCGGGAGCGAGTGGTGAGCGGAACGTCCGAAGGGCCGGCGCCCGCGACGGAACTCGACCGGCCGACCGTCACGGAGAGTGAGATCATCACGTCTGCCGGTACCGAACCACCTGTGCTGTACTCCCCGTCGCCCCCGTCCTACCGCTCCGTCTTCACGGCCGCGCCGCTCGCCATGGCCGTGGTCGACCGCGAGGGCACGGTGACCGGAGCCAACGCCGCCCTCGCCGCGCTGCTGGGCCGCGACCAGGACACCCTGACCGGGGTCGCCGCCGCCGACCTGGTGGACCTGGCCTCCGACGCCCGCACCTGGCACGCCTACCGGGAGATGCTCCACGGACGGCGCGCCCGGCTGCGCTGCACACGCCGGCTGAAGCACCCCGAGGGCCATGTGCTGTGGGTGCGGGTCACCGTCGCCCCGCTGCCCGCCGAGGACGGGGGAGTGCTGCTGTCGGTCGCCGACATCACCGACCACCGCGAACTGCAGGAGCGCCTGCGGCACCTGCGCATGCACGACCCGGTGACCCGGCTGCCCAACCGCACCCTGTTCTTCGAACGGCTGACCGCCGCCCTGGACGCGGAGTCGTACGAGGAGAGCGGCACCGGCCGCATCGGCCTGTGCTACCTCGACCTGGACGGGTTCAAGGCCGTCAACGACACCCTCGGCCACCGCGTCGGCGACCAGCTCCTCGCCGCCGTCGCGGAACGGCTCAGGCAGTGCGCCGAGAACGCCGCCAGGACCGGCACCCCGCTGGTCGCCCGGCTCGGCGGGGACGAGTTCGCCCTCCTCGTCGAGGACTCCACCGGCACCGAACAGCTGGCCGACCTCGCCGAGTCACTGCTCGACGCGATCCAGGCGCCCTTCGACCTCTCCGGCCGCAGGCTCTCGGTCTCCGCCTCGATCGGCGTGGTCGAGCGGCACGCGGCCGGCACCACGCCCACCGCGCTGATGCAGGCCGCCGACACGACGCTCTACTGGGCGAAGGCCGACGGCAAGTCCCGCTGGACGCTGTTCGACCCCGAGCGCAACGCCCACCGTGTCACCCGCCAGGCCCTCGCCTCCACACTCCGCCCGGCCATCGACCGGGGGGAGTTCGCACTGGAGTACCAGCCGCTGGTGGGCATGGAGGACGACCGCGTGCACGGCGTCGAGGCGCTGATCCGCTGGCACCACCCGCGGTTCGGCACGCTCACGCCGAATCGGTTCATCTCCCTCGCCGAGGAGGACGGCTCCATCGTGCCGCTCGGCCGCTGGGTGCTGCGCACCGCCTGCCGGCAGGCGCGCGACTGGCAGGTGCAGCACCCCGACGGTCCGCCGATCTTCGTCAGCGTGAACGTCGCGGTCCGCCAGGTCTGGGACTCCGACCTGGTCGCGGACGTCGCCGCCACCCTCGAGGAGACCGGCCTGTCCGCGGAACTGCTCCAGCTGGAGCTGACCGAGTCGGCCGTGATGGGCTCCTCCGGCCGCCCCATCCAGGCGCTCAAGGCCCTCAGCGACATGGGCGTACGCATCGCCATCGACGACTTCGGCACCGGCTACTCGAACCTCGCCTACCTCAGCCGCCTCCCGGTGTCCGTGCTCAAACTCGACGGCTCCTTCGTCCGCGGCTTCCAGCTCGAGGACCGCGCCGCCAAGGCGAGCCCCGCGGACGAGGTCATCGTCGAGGCGATGGTCCAGCTCGCCCACCGCCTCGGCCTGACCGTCACCGCCGAGTGCGTGGAAACCTCCGCCCAGGCCACCCGCCTGCGCCGCATCGGCTGCGACACCGGCCAGGGCTGGCTGTACTCCCGCCCGGTCTCCCCCGACCGCATCTCCGAACTGCTGGGAACCCCGGGGGTTCAGGCGGGCGTGGGCAAGCCGTAGACGTCCGCGATGAGTTCGTAGGAGCGCAGGCGTACGTCGCCGCTGTGGGCGTTGGCGGTGATCATCAGCTCGTCGGCGCCGGTGCGCTTGTGCAACTCGTCCAGTCCGGCGCGGACCTCGTCGGCGGTGCCGTGGACGACGTTGGCGTTCCAGGAGTCGATGAACTCCCGCTCCATCGGGCTGAAGTCGTACGCCTCCGCCTCCTCCGGCGTGGGCACCAGGCCCGGGCGGCCGGTGCGCAGCCGCACCATGTTCAGCGCCGCGGCGAGCACCTGGCGGCGGGCCTCCTTCTCGTCGTCCGTCGCGAGCGCGGAGACGCCGATGAGCGCGTACGGCGCGTCGAGGACCTCGCTGGGGCGGAAGGTCTCCCGGTACAAATCGAGCGCCGGGATGGTGTTCTGCGCCGAGAAGTGGTGGGCGAAGGCGAAGGGCAGGCCGAGCATGCCGGCCAGCCGGGCGCTGAAACCGGAGGAGCCGAGCAGCCAGACGGGCGGACGGTGCGGCGACTGCACGCCGCCGGGCGAGGTCGCCTGCACCGGGCCGGGCACGGCGTGGATCCGGCGGTAGGGATGCCCGTCGGGGAAGTCGTCGTCCAGGAAGCGGGTGAGCTCGGCCAGCTGCTGCGGGAAGTCGTCGGCGCCCTCGTTCAGCCGCTCGGTGCGGCGCAGGGCCGCCGCCGTGGCGCCGTCGGTGCCGGGCGCGCGCCCCAGCCCCAGGTCGATCCGCCCCGGCGCCAGGGCCTCCAGCGTGCCGAACTGCTCCGCGATCACCAGCGGCGCGTGGTTGGGCAGCATCACCCCGCCGGAGCCCAGCCGGATGCGCTCGGTGTGCGCGGCCAGGTGCGCCAGGATCACCGCGGGCGAGGAGGAGGCCACGCCCGGCATGGAGTGGTGCTCGGCGACCCAGTGGCGGTGGAAACCGCGGGACTCGGCGAGACGGGCCAGCTCCACGCTGGTGCGCAGGGCGTCGCTCGCGGTCCGGCCCGCACCGACGGTCACGAGATCCAGTACGGAGAGGGGAACGGGTGCGCTGCCGTGGGCGGTGCCCCGTATCTCGTCTGTGGCCACGGTGAGGTGCCTCCTGGTGCTGTGTGACGCTCCGCTTCGGTGGCACAACGGGAGACGGCCTGCGGGTATTCCCTTGGCGGGCTCGCGGGCTCGCGGGCTCGCGGGGGCGGGTCAGCTCGTGCGGGCGTCCTCCTCCCGCGCGGCCGGCAGCAGCTGCGTACGGGCCAGGTGGGCGTAGAGCCCGCCCTCGCCCATCAGCCGGGCGTGGGTGCCGCTCGCGGTGACGCGGCCGCCGTCCAGGACCAGGATCTGGTCGGCGTCCCGGATCGTGGACAGCCGGTGCGCCACCACCAGCACCGTGCAGGTGGCCGCGGCCTCCTTGAGCGTGGCGTTCAGCAGCCGCTCGTTCTCCGCGTCCATCTGCGAGGTGACCTCGTCCAGGAGAAGGATGCGGGGGCGCTTCAGCAGCATGCGGGCGATGGGGATCCGCTGGCGCTGGCCGCCGGAGACGAGGATGCCGCCGTCGCCCACCTCGGTGTCCAGACCGTCCGGGAGCGACTCGGCGAACGCCGTGAGGTTCGTGCGCTCCAGTACGTCCGCGATCTCCGCGTCGGTGGCGTCCGGCCGGGCGTACACCAGGTTCGACCGCAGCGTGCCCGCCAGCACCGGGGACTCCTGCTCGACCTGCCCGATGAGGTCGCGCACCTCCTTCAGCGGCATGTCCGCCACGTCCCGGCCGAGGAGGCGCACCGCACCCCGGTCCGCGTCGTACATCCGGCTGATGAGGGAGAGCACGGTGGACTTCCCTGCCCCGGACGGGCCGACCAGCGCGGTGCGGGAGAACTCGGGGACGGTGAAGGACAGGTCGCGCAGCGCGGGGTGCCCCTCGCGGCCGGGGTAGGCGAAGGTCACGCCGTCGAGGGCCATCGCGGGGGCGGCGGACGAGGTGGTCCCGGTGGCCGCGGGCGCTGTCGCCTCGTTGGTCCGTTCCAGGGGCTCGTCGAGGAGTTCCTGGACCCGGGACAGGGCCGCGCGCCCCGCCTGGAGGTCGGTGACGGAGGAGAACAGCGTGGCCATCGGCACGGCGAGGTAGAGCAGGTAGAGCAGGAAGGCGATCAGCTCGCCCAGCGCCATGGTGCCGTCCGCGACCCTGGCCCCGCCGATGCCGAGCACGAGCATCAGCGCGCCCTGCACGGAGACCGCCGTCACCGGGTGGACCAGCGCCTCCAGCTTCGCCTGCCGCATCCCGGCCCGGTGGGCGGCCCGTACGTCGGCGACCAGGGCCTTCTCCTCGCGGTCCTCGGCGCCGCTGAGCTTGACCGTGCGGATCGCCCGCAGCACCCGTTCCAGCCCGGCCCCGATCCGGCCCACACTGCGCTGGGCCTCCACGGTGGCCGCCATGATCCGCAGGGAGACGGCGAACACCGCGAGGAACGACACCAGCAGACAGCCCAGTGTCAGCCCGAGCATCAGCGGATCGAGCACCAGCATGAGCACGAGCGACCCGGTGAAGGTCAGCACACCGGCGAGCGTCTCGGTCAGGCTGGAGGCCAGCGCCCCGCGCACCGCGGTGGTGTCCGCGCTCACCCGGGAGATGAGGTCACCGGAGCGGTGCCGCGCGTAGGTGGCGGCCGGCCACCGCAGCAGCCGCCCGACCAGCGTCGTGCGCAGGTTCATCACGACGCCCTCGCCGATCCGGCCGAGCAGATAGCTCTGCACCGAGCCCAGCAGCGCCTCCGCCAGGAACAGCCCGACGATCACCAGCACCGTGGCGGTCACCGGCCGGGAGTCCGACAGATCGGTGAACACCTTCTTCACGACCAGCGGCTGCACCAGCGCCACCACGGCCGCCACACAGCTCAGCAGCGAGGCCGTGACCAGGGCCGGCGCCTGCGGCCTGGCGTGGGCGAGCAGCTGACGCAGGGGGACCTTGGCGACCTCCGCCGCGTCCGCCTCCTGGCCCTGCTCCGTGTGTGTCTTCACCGGGTGCCCTCCCCTTGTCGGTGCCTGTGGTTCGTGGGTGTGGTCCGCGTCAGCCGAGCGCGGAGGTGCCCGCCGCGAGGGCGGCGATCGTCAGTACCGGCGCGACGGTTCTCGCGGCGCCCCACCTGCCGTCACGGAGCAGGGAGACGGTCAGTACGGCGTAGAGCACCGCGTTGCTCAAGCTGAGGAACCCGAGCGCGGGAACGTCCGTCCACCGGGCGGGCGACGTCGCCAGGACCACCGGGGCGTCCCCCGTCACCGCCGACTCCACGAGGAGGGAGCCCGCTTCGGCGAGGGCGGAGCACAGCAGCGCGGCGGACACCGCGGCCAGGGTCACCGGCCCCAGGGGGCACCGACCAGCCCCAGCTCGTACGTCCACCACTCGAACTCCGACGGCCGCCAGGCCAGCAGGGCCGCGCCCCACAGCAGGACCGCACAGCCGCCGACCAACCGGCCGTCGCGTATGTCGCGCGCCACCTGGTACATCGCGGCCATCGGCGGGAACAGCAGATATCCGGTGGTGGCCACCGGCAGCGTCGCCAGCAGCACCGCCACCGGCCGGCGGCGCCGCACGAGAAGAGTCAGGACGGAGGCCACGTAGAGAAACCGCTCGTAGCCCGAGGAGTCGCCCCACACCGCGAGGACCTCGACGAGGGAGGCGCCGAGGAGGACGGGGGTGGCGAACCGCTCGAACCTCCCGAGCGACGGGGCACTTCATCAGCCGAGGCCTCCGCAACCGCCGGCGACGCCTGTTCCGCAGGCACCCGATCCCCCCGGGGCATCAGCCGCGCCGGGGAACCGGTGCCAGCCCGAGCCGCCAGGCCATGACGGCCGCCTGCACCCGGTTGTCGACCCCCAGTTTCGCCAGGATCATGCTGACGTGGTCCCGGACGGTGTGCGTGCTGACGCACAGTTCCCGGGCGATGTCCGCGTTCGGCAGGCCCTCCGCCAGCCGCCCGAGCACCTCCCGCTCCCGGTCGGTGAGCAGCGCGGCCCCGGGACCGTCCGCCACGCCGCCCGCCGCCGCTGCCCCGGGCCTGCTCCGCGCCGCGCCGTCCAGGAAGCCGCCGATCACCGACCGGGCGACGGCGGGCGCGAGGACGGTGCCGCCGTCGGCCAGCACCTTGACGGAGTGGATCAGCTGCTCCGGCGCGGAGTCCTTGAGCAGGAAACCGTCCGCGCCCGCTTCGAGGGCGTCGAGCACGTCCTCGTCCTCCGAGAACGTCGTCAGCATCGCGGTCGCGGGCCGGTGCCCGTCCGACCCGCGCCCCGGCAGCCGTCGCAGTACGGACAGGCCGTCCACATCCGGCATCTTCAGCTCGAGGAGCATCACATCGGGCCGGTGCTGTGCGACGGCACGGACGGCCTGGGCGCCGTCGCAGGTGGAGGGGACGGTGATGTCAGGATCGGACTCCAGGATCTGCTGCATACAGCTGCGCAGCAGGAGTTCGTCGTCCACGATCAGCACACGGATCATCGTGACTCCCCCCGGTGGCCACCGATCGTCTCTTCCCACGCCGGACGCCCGCGAGGTGGTCCAGCCTCGTGAGCCGTCCGCTCCAACGGGTCAGCATACGCAACGGCATCTGCGCTGCTCGGCAACGCCGTCTGGCATGCTCGAACACATCCACCCAAGTCGGAGGAAGCCCGCGGCCATGGAAGCGAAGACGCCCACCCCGAAGAACCTTGTCATCGACCTGGTAACCGAGTTGAACCAGGACGCGGCCTTCACCTTTCACCGCGCACACCTGGGCGACTTCATCCTGCCCCTCCCACGGAACTCGTTCGAAGAGATCACCAAGCACCGTCAGGCGTTCGTCGTCGAAGCCGACGGACAGATAGCAGGTTTCTGCTACGTGAAGCCGGACGGCAAGGAACTCGACGACGTCGCGCGCTGGGAGTTCGGCGGCCTGTACCTCGAGCCGGCCCTGCGCGGCCAGGGCATTGCCAAGGTGCTCAGTGCCGTGGCGATCGCCCAGGTGACCCGCGCGGACCCCAAGCCGGTCATGGCGTATGTGCACCGGGAAAACACTGAAGGGCTGGACCTGCTCGTCCAGCGTCTGGGCTTCGTAACGCAGGATCAGGTCGTACGCATCGGCCCCGACGAGCTCAAGGGCCATCTCCGCCGCGACGGTTCAGGCTTCGCGACGGCGCACGTCCTCCATCTCCCCGACACGTCGCAGACCCGCGTAGCCGACATCCTGGAACGCTTCGCCAACGACCCGGCCAGCCCATCTCAGCCGACCACGTTGACACTCGCCGAAGGCTTGTTCCCCTCACCATTGCCCCAAGGAATCGCCGACGCATGCCAGTCGTGAGTCGGGCTGGTGCGCACACCCACTCAAAGTGGGAACAAGCGTCGCATCATCATCACCAAACGTAACAATGATCACGCGCGCTAAGTGGATCTTGTGCCGTCATTACCCGTTTACTCCCCGTTGACCTGACGTGCCATCAGGCGATTACTTGCGGATGGCGACTGTGTGGACACTGTGGGTGGGGTGTGACGGGAATGTGGACCCGAAAGCGAGGCGGTGTCAGGACGCTTGGCGTCCTGCTGGGCCTGGTGTTAGCCGTGGGATCGGCTCCCGGCGCTCACCGGTGAGGCCGCAGCCGGTGTCCAGGTGTCGCCGCCCAGGAAGGCGGCCGGGGCAGCCGACGAGGACACCTCTGTGCTGACGGAGGCGGAAGCGCTGGCCAAGGCCAAGAAGACCGGCGAGTTGGTGGAGATCGCGTCGTTGCGCCGGGAGTCGAGCGAGGTCTTCGCCACCCCGGAAGGCCAGTTGCAGGCGCGTGAGTACCTGCGTCCCGTCTGGACACGGACGAACGGAAGCTGGCGCCGGATCGACACCGATCTGACGGCCACGGACAAGGGCACCGTCGCGCCAAAGGCGTCGGCCATGGACCTCGAGTTCTCCGGCGGCGGTGAGAGTCCGCTCGTACGCATGCAGCGCGCCGGGCGCACGCTCAGCCTGACCTGGCCCACGCCGCTGCCGAAGCCCGAGGTCGAGGGGCCGGTCGGCCGCTGACCCGACGCCCACCCACGGCACCGGCTGACCGGCCCTGCGTACACGAACTCCATCGAAACGCCCCGTATGACGAAGGACGAGGATGAACGGTAGATCCCGGACGCGAGTCCGTGCACTGCGCCGCCGTGTCGCCCTGGCCTCGGCCACGGTCCTGATCGGCACCTTGCTCCAGGCGGCGGCCCTGCCCGCTTCGATGGCCGACAGCGGTACCGGCCGGCCGGACCTGCCGGCGTCGGAGAAGCCGGTCGCGGTCACGGAAGTGCCGGTGACACCGCGAACCCTGACGAAGGGCCCACGCACGCCTGTTAAGGCACCGAGAGCGGCCTGGCCCCTGGCGGGAGTGGTGACCGTCGAGCCGCCCGACGGCTCCTCGTCCGTCGTTCGGGCGAAGGGACTGCCTCTGGCAGTGGGCGGCAAACAGTCCCCGGGGAAAGTACGGACCCGTCTGTTCGACCGCGAGACCGCTGAACGGCTGGGCGCGGACGGTCCGGTCTTCAGCCTCGAGGGTGCCGAGCCGTCCACGGCCGCGACGAAGAAGGACGTGGTGCGCGCGCGACTCGACTACTCCGCCTTCGCCGAGGCGTTCGGCGGTGGTTACGCCGACCGCCTTCGGTTGGTCGAGCTGCCGCCCTGCGCGCTCACCACCCCCGACAAGGACGCCTGCCGGGAGACCACGCCTGTCGATTCCGTCAACGACACCGAGTCGAAGACCCTCACCGCGCAGAGCATCCCTCTGAAGACCTCCGCAGCCACTGTCCTCGCGGCCGTCGCCGACGACGAAAGCATGGGCGGCGACTACAAGGCCACCCCGCTGGCACCGTCCGCCCAGTGGGACACCAATCTCAACTCCGGTGACTTCTCCTGGTCATATGCGATGAACGTGCCGGACGTGCCCGGCGGGCTGCTGCCCAGTGTCGGGATCTCCTACTCCTCGGGGTCCGTCGACGGCCGTTCCGGCAACTCCAACAACCAGGGCTCCTGGGTCGGTGACGGCTTCGACATGTGGCCGGGGTTCATCGAGCGGCGTTACAAATCCTGCGACGACGACGGCGTGAAGCACTCCGACGGGGGCAAGCCGGCCGACCTGTGCTGGGGGTACGACAACGCCTTCATCTCCTTCAACGGCAAGGGCGGCGAACTCGTACCGGACGGCACCGACACCTTCCGGCTGCGTGATGATGACGGCACCAAGGTCCAGCGGTTGCGTGGCTCCTCCTCCGACGTACGGTCCAACGGCGCCAGGGACGACGAGTACTGGAGGGTCACCACTCCGGACGGGGTGCAGTACTACTTCGGATACAACCGGCTGCCCGGCTGGGCCACGGGCAAGGAGACCACCGACTCCACCTGGACCGCGCCGGTATTCGGTGACGACGCCAACGAGCCCTGCCACGCCTCTTCGTTCGCCGAATCCTGGTGTCGGCAGGGGTGGCGCTGGAACCTCGACTACGTCGTCGACCCGCACGGCAACGCGATCGCGTACTACTACAACAAGGAGTGGAACTCCTACGGACGGAACCTGGACGAGAAGGCCAACACAAGGTACGTGCGCGGCGGCTTCCTCGACCGCATCGAGTACGGCCTGCGTTCGTCCGACATGTACGCGCAGCCGCTGGCGAAGGTCGACTTCACCAGCGGCGAGCGGTGTCTGCCCGACGCGAACACCACCTGTGCGGACATCGGCAAAGAGGCCTTCTACTGGTACGACACGCCTTGGGACCTGAACTGCGACAAGGACGCCACCTGTGATGAGGGCCGGCTCTCTCCGGTGTTCTTCACCCGCAAGCGGCTCACCTCCGTCACCACCCAGGTCCTGAAGTCCGGCAGTTACGCGAACGTCGACTCCTGGAAACTGGTCCACCGCTGGGGCATGGCCGACACCGACTATCAACTGCTGCTGGACTCCGTGCAGCGGACCGGCCACACTGCCACCCCCGCGATCACCCTCCCCAAGACGACCTTCGGGTACCAGCAGCTGGCCAACCGGCTCGACCGCACCGGAGACGGTTTCGCCCCGTTCGTCAAGGACCGTCTGGACAACATCACCGACGAGGCGGGCGGCCAGATCGACGTCGGATACTCGGCGCCGGTCTGCGACGCGGACGACCTGCCCACCCCGCAGACCAACACCAGCCGCTGCTTCCCGCAGTACATCGGCGGCAGCTCCTCCGACGACCCGGACCTGCATTGGTTCAACAAGTACGTCACCTCCACCGTCACCCTTACCGACCGCACCGGCGGATCCCCGGACCAGGTCACCTCATACGAGTACCTGGACGGCGCCGCCTGGCACTACGACGACGATGACGGACTGACGAAGGAGAAGGCGAAGACCTGGTCGCAGTGGCGCGGCTACGGCCATGTGAGGGTGAAGACCGGTGGGCAGGGCGGCGCGGCGGCAATGAAGTCGCAGTCCGACACCTACTTCCTGCGCGGTATGGACGGCGATCGCCGTGCCCCCAGCGGCGGCACCAAATCCGTCGACGTGACACTCGGCAGTGGAGAGGGCGACCCGATCCCCGACCACGAGTCGGCAGCCGGGTTCGCCTACAAGACCGTGCAGTACTCCGGCCCCGGCGGACGAGTGCTCGCGAAGACCGTGAACTGGCCGTGGCATCACGAGACCGCGAAGAAGGTCCGCTCCTGGGGCACGGTGACTGCCAACCTCACCGGGACAGCGCAGACCCGCACATGGACCTCGCTGGACAACGGCGCGGGAGCCAAGTGGCGCACGACCACGGTGAACAACTCCTTCGACACCGTCGCCGGACGCCTCACCCGCACCGATGACCGCGGCGACGACGCGACCACCGCCGACGACCGGTGCACACGCACCTCTTATCCGGCGAGCGGCACGATCCTCGTCCTGCCCGCCCGCGTGGAGACAGTCGCCACGCAGTGCACCGGCACACCGGACCGAACCAAGGACGTCATCTCCGACCTGCGCACGGCCTACGACGGCCGGGCCTATGACGCCGCGCCGACCAAGGGCGATGCCACGGCCACCGCGGTCCTCAAGTCCCACGACGGGACCACGGCCACCTACACGGAGAGCGGCGCCACCTACGACGCCTACGGCCGCGAACTCACGCGCACCGACCTCACCGGGGCCCTCACCGTCGTCTCCGGTGCCGTGACACGCACCGCTCGTACCGACGGCCGTACCACGACCACCGCCTACACCCCGACCACCGGCTTCCCCACGTCCGCGAAGGTCACGACGCCGCCCGCGAAGCCCGGTGACGGCACCACCGCGCTGTCCACGACCACGACGCACGATCCGGCGCGTGGAGTGCCGCTGACCCAGACCGACATCAACGGCAAGGTCACCAACTTCGCCTACGACGCGCTGGGCCGTACCACCAAGGTCTGGCTCGCCGACCGGCGTACGAGTGATGTTCCCACGTACGAGTACACCTACAGAGTGACGGGGAATGCCCCGGTCGCCGTGGGCACCAAGATCATCGGCAACGACAATGCCCAGATCACCTCGTACGTCCTCTACGACGGCCTTCTGCGGCCCCGTCAGTCGCAATCCCCGGGCCCCGACGGCGGACGGCTGCTGGCCGACACCTTCTACGACGATCGCGGGCTGACGGTCAAGGAGTTCCTTCCCTACTACGCCACCTCCAGGCCCTCCACGACTCTGGTCGCGCCGGAGGACGCGCTCAGTGTGGAGACCCAGAACCGCTACACCCACGACGGCCTCGGTCGGCAGACGGAGCACCGACAGATCTTCGGCAACGGCGACGGCGGAAAGGTTCTCAACACCACCCGTACCCTCTACGGCGGCGACCGCACCACCGTGATTCCACCCGAGGGCGGTACTGCCACCACCACCCTCACCGATGCCCGAGGGCAGACCACGGAGCTGCGCCAGCACCACCAGCCCGCCGCGGAGGCCTCGTACGACTCCACCACCTACTCCTTCAACCAGGCGGGCGCGCTGTCCGAGGTGACCGATCCGGCGGGCAACCAATGGCGCTTCGCGTACGACCTTCTCGGCCGGATGACGCGGTCCGACGACCCGGACAAGGGCACCACTCGCTACCACTACGACGACCGGGGCCAGCTCACCTCCACGGTCGACGCACGCGACACCACGCTCGTCAATGTCTACGACGGGCTCGGCCGTAAAACCGAAGTGCGCTCCGGCTCCAGCACCGGCCCGCTGCGTGCCGAGTGGACCTACGACACGCTCAGCGGAGCCAAAGGCCACCTCGCCGAGTCCTCCCGATATGCCGACGACGGACTGACCTACACCTTCAAGGTGGTCGCCTACGACCGGCTCTACCGGCCGCTGCGTACCTCGATGACTATCCCGGAGTCCGCTGCCAACGCGGGCCTGGCGGGCACGTACATGTCGGGCACCTCCTACAAGGGGTCCGGACTGGTCGCCGCCGTAGGACTGCCCAAGGCCGGCTCCTTGGCCGCGTCCACCATGGCGTTCGACTACGAGGACGAGACGCTGCGCCCCATCGCGGTGGAAGGCCTGACAGACCTGAGGGCCACCACCTCCTACAGCCTGACCGGCAAGCCGCAGATGTACGAACTGTCCGACGTGGGTGGCAAGAGCACTCAGGTCACCAACACCTACGAGCCCGGCACCCAGCGGCTGGCGTCCACCCGCGTCGACCGCCAGGACGTCGCGGGGGTCGATCAGGCCTCCGCCTTCCGCTATGACGAGGCGGGCAACGTCCTGTCCGTTTCGGACACCTCCCGCTCCGGCACGGACACCCAGTGCTTCACCTACGATCACCTGCGCCGTCTGAAGGAGGCCTGGACCCAGTCCAGCACCGCCTGTGCGAGTGCGCCCAGTGAACCGGTGCTCGGCGGCCCGGCCCCGTACTGGACGTCCTACGGCTATGACAAGACAGGGAACCGCAGTACCGAGATCCAGCACGACATCACTGGTGACACCACGAAGGACGTCACGAGCACCTATGAATACCCGGCACCGGGGCCGGCCGCGGTCCGTCCGCACGGACTGAAGACGGTCACGCGCACCGGGTCCGGCGTCACGTCCGGTGACTTCTACACCTACGACGCGACCGGCAACACCAAGACCCGCACCTTGGGCAACGGAACCACGCAGGATCTCGAATGGAACGCCGAGGGTCGGCTCGCCAAGCTCACCGAGCCCGTCGAAGGCGGATCGCCGAAGGTGACGGAGTACGTCTACGACGCCGACGGCAACCGTCTGATCGCGCGGACGCCCACCGAGACCACGCTCTACCTGGGCAGCACCGAGATCACGGTCGCCAAGGGCAGCAACAAGCCCCGGGGCACCCGGTACATCGACCTCGGGGGTGGCCACACCGCCGTCCAGGACGACGACGGAAGCGTTTCCTTCACCATCGCCGACCACCACGGCACGGCGCTGCTCGCCATCGACGGGGCCACCCAGAAGCTGACCCAGCGCCGTGCGCTGCCCTTCGGCGGCATCCGTGGAGAGGAACCGGAGGACTGGCCCGGCACCAAGGGATTCGTCGGCGGTACACGGGACGCGTCCACAGGCCTCACCCACTTGGGCGCCCGCGAGTACGACCCGTCCACGGGCCGCTTCCTCTCGGTCGACCCGATCATGGACCTGACCGACCCGCAACAGATCAACGGCTACACGTACAGCAACAACAACCCGCTGACCTTCTCCGACCCGTCTGGCCTGTACTGCGACGGATGCAGTGCCAACAACCCGGACTCCGTCTGGGCCCCCAGCAAGCACAACGGGCCGGGCTGCACGACGTACAACTGCTACGACCGGTCCGGCAACGTCGACTATCGAGTGGGCAGGTCCGGCAAGACCAAGCAGTCCAAGAGCTCGCCGACGGTGACGGTCAACGTCACTGAGAAGAGGGGCGAGGTCTTCATCGAGAACATCCGCGTGCCGGCCGCACGGGAACTGGCAGCGATGTTCCCGCAGTACGAAAAGCGGGAGGACCTGCTGGAGGCGTGGGCGGAACGCAAGTGCTCCCAGATGGACGCCGGCCTTGATGCATTCTGCAGCGAGGCCCAAGCACTCGGCATCATCCACCACGAACAGACTCTGTTCCAGCAGGTTGTCGTGGCTCTGGTCGCACCCGACTTCGACGCGTGGAAGAGCTGCCTGAGTGGAGACAGCCTCACGGCCTGCGGCTGGGCGATGACGGACCTGCCCTGGGGCCGGGTGTTCAAGGGCGCGAAGGTCCTCAAGGCGAAAAAGTCGTGCAACAGCTTCGTCCCCGGCACCGAGGTCCTGATGGCGGACGGCACGACGAAACCTATCGAGGACGTCGAGATCGGCGACAAGATCCTGGCGACGGACCCGGAGACAGGGAAGACCGAGGCCACGACGGTCACCGCTGAGATTACCGGCGTTGGCCCGAAGAACCTGGTGACGATCACCGTCTCCGTGGACGGAAAGCAGGTGAGGATCACTGCGACGGACGGCCACCCGTTCTGGGTTCCGGGCCTCGACAAATGGATCGACGCCGCCCAGCTGACCGTCGGTCAGGACCTGCGTACCGCCACTGGAAAGACGGTACGCATCCGTGCGATGGCCCGTGTGCAGCGCCCGGCCACGGTCCACAACCTGACCGTTGCGGACCTGCACACGTACTATGTGCTGGCGGGCGAGACCCCGGTCCTGGTTCACAACAGCAATGGATGTATCAACTGGGCCTCCAACAGCGTCAAAACGTGGGGTCACACATTCAAGACTCATGGTGCTGGAGCGAAGAACACGAAGGCTCTGACCGATCGCGCTCGCAGCACCGGGAATCAGCAAGGTCAGTGGCTGAATAATGACGCCGCTGCGGAGTTCTTGAAGGGGCTCCATGTCGAAGGAGCCGGGCCCAGGTCGGTGCGCATTCCGGACGGGTTGGGGCAGGTGATTATGCCGGATGGGAGTATCGTCCAAGCGCGGGCGGCTACCATCGTCCCGAGTCCAAATGGGCTGTACAAGACGGGATTCCCGATCATTGGTCCGAACTAGGAGGCTGGAGAGATGAGCTTCTCTGTGTCGTTCAATCCGGCCGTGCCGTCAGGCGCTGTGGCTCCTGCTTCAGCGAGTCTGGAGCCGGGTGACGATTACGAGACCCTTGTCATGGAGGCGTGTAGCGCCCTCTCTGATGCTGGAGGCGGCAGATTCCACATTGGCGGCTTCGGCAGTGATGAGTGGCCACTCGATGTCGCGTATGACCTGTCTGCCTTCATGGAGCAGCTCCCGTCGCTTCTGGCGGGTGTGCGCGACCTTCGCGAAGTCGAGGTGGATCTCTACTCGCAGGGTATCGAGAGGACTTTGACCTTCCGTCCAAGCGGGGATCTCGTGATGATTCACTGCGATTCGCGGACCAATTGGGTTCCGAATCCAGAGCACGAGACCATTGCGCAGAGTGGGCTAGTCGCGATGCTCTCGAAATTGGCCGAAGACTTCGCCGCGGGGTTGAAGGCGATCAATTCCGAACTGTCGGAGGTCGCACCATTCGATCGTTGGCTGGAGGGTGAGGTGTAGCCTCGCTGCCCGAGCCTGCAACCCTCGCCCTGGATAGCAGCAGCAAAGTTGAAGCCCTGTCAGGTGAGTGCTGACGCTGACTCTGTCGGGGATCTTGAGGATCCCCGGCGGGGCAGCATGATCAACGGGCATGCTCGGCTCTGTTCAAGGTCCGATGCAGTTGTTGAGGTGCCCGTTGTCGCTCCACGCCCGTTCCGGTGAGCAGTTCCTTCTCTGACCGTGAGGATGGCGCGGGCGAGCAACCCAGGCGGTACGACGGCGATGTGGGTGAGAGATCACCTGGGCGGGCTGTGGCGTGACGAGGACTTCGCCGACTGGTATCCGCGCGACGGCCGTATGGGTCTCTCGCCCGCTCAGCTGGCCACCGTCTGTGTGCTCCAGTTCCTGCTCGGTCTGTCGGACCGGCAGGCGGCCGAGGCGGTTCGCTGCCGCATCGATTTCAAGTACGCGCTGGCCATGGAGCTGGACGATCCTGGCTTCCACCACAGCGTGCTGTCCGACTTCCGCGACCGTCTCGCCGAGGACGGCCGAGCCGACCGTCTCCTCGACCTCGCGCTTGTGCGCCTCAAGGAAGCTGGTCTCGTCCGCGAGCGCACCACCCAGCGCACGGACTCCACCCACGTCCTGGCCGCGGTGCGCGACCTGACCCGGCTGGAACTGGTCACCGAGGCGGTCCGCGCCGCGCTGGAAGAACTGGCCGGCGCAGCTCCGCACCTGCTGGCCGACCTGGTTGACGAGGAGTGGGGGCGCCGCTACGGCCGCCCGGTCCGTCTGGGCAAGAACCCCACCCGCCCCAAGACCAGGATCCTCGCCACCGGAGGCGATGCTGTCCGGCTAATCGAACACCTCGGGCAGCACGGGCCGGAACGCCTGTCCGGTCCCCGCGCCCAGGCTCTGCGGCAGATCATGGTGCAGAACTATTACCGCGACGAGGCAGGCCGCCTGCGCTGGCGCACCGCCGAGGACAGCGGGCTGCCGCCCTCGGCCGTCGCAGTCGTCTCGCCCTACGATCCGACGGCCCGCTACGCGCGCCGCGGACACGTCACCCGCTGGAAAGGGTTGGTCGCACATCTCACCGAGACCCGTGATCCCGACGGCATCAACGTGATCACGGATGTGGCCACCACCGACGCACCGGCTACGACGCGAAGGCTCTGCCTGGCATCCACACCCGGCTCAAGCGCCGCGGGCTGCTGCCCACCAGCACCTGGTCGACGGCGGCTACACCTCCCTGGTTCACCTGGAGCAGGCGGCCCGCGAACACCAGGTCACGGTCACCGGACCACCGGACCGCTGCCGGTCAGCACCACCCGCCAGAACCGCAGGAACAACGGCTTCGGCCGCGACGACTTCCACATCGACTTCGACCGCCGGCAGGTCACCTGCCCGCAGGGCGAGACCAGCGCGGGATGGCACGGCCCCTACCCGACATCCTCGCCCACCGCGGCACCTCTGATCATCGCGCGGTTCACCAAGAGCCAGTGCCGTCCCTGCCCGGTCCGTACCCGCTGTACGACCACCGCCGACAGCGCCCGGAGCGTGGGCTTTCCCCGCGAGAACTCCGTGACCTGCAACTCCGCGTCCGTGTCGAGCAGCAGACATCCGAATGGCAGGCCCGCTACGCGGTCCGCTCCGGCGTGGAAGGCACCATCAACGAGCTTGCCCACGGACACGGCATGCGTCGCTGCCGCTACCGGGGACAGCACAAAGCCCACTTACAGCACGTGTTCACAGCCATCGCCGCAAACATCGAGCGCCTCAGCCGACGGCCGCCGACTGGAGCAGCACCTCCGTCCCGGCTGCCGACAGCCTTCCAGAACTACCTGGACCAGCACGGAATCACCCGGCCGAGGTCTTGGCGGTCCGCCAGAGACTGAGCAGACCTCCAAGATCCCCGACAGAGTCAGCGTCAGGTTCATCCTGGCGGGGCTTCTGCGTGGGGTGACGGCAGTAGTTGACGGCAACGTCAGCGGACGAGTGAGGCGCAGGGTGGCGGTTCGTCGCCGTCGGAGCGTGCCGTCTCGGTGGTCTCCCGCCCCGCTGGCGACGCCCACCGGCCACTCGGCGCGTGGATCCGGGGAGCACGGGTCGGACTATCAGGGAGAAGCCCTTTCGGTCCGACCGTTCAGCAGCAGGCCGGGCGTGCGCCCGAGAGGCCGTCCGGCGGGTTCTGCGGTTCGGCGAAGTCCTCGCTTGTCGGCGAGGTCTCTCCGTCCACGGCGCACTGCATCGCGTACAGGACCGGCTCCGCATCCGGCTCGCGGTCGGCTGGAGAGTCCAGGTCTCGTAGCGCAGGACCGAGCGAGGGGTCACCGTCCCCACCTCCGGTTGGCCACGGCCACCTTCGCGCTCAACTCCTCCGTCGGAGTGGGCGCACGTACGTACTCAGGAGGCACGTCCCACTCCCGGCCACCGCGCGGTGGCTGAAGCCTCCCCGACACGTCGCAGACCCGCGTAGCCGACATCCTGGAACGCTTCGCCCCTTCCTCGTTCCCCTCAGGGCTGCGCCAAGGAATCGCCGCGTTCCGGAGCGGCGGTACCGCAGGGGTGTGAGGGCATCTCTCGCACCTCGACCTGCATCTCGATTTCCACGGGGGCGTCGAGGGGCAGCGCGGCCACACCGACCGCGGACCGGGCGTGCACGCCGCGGTCGCCCAGCACCTTCCCGAGCAGCTCGCTCGCGCCGTTGACGACGCCGGGCTGGCCGGTGAAGTCCGGAGCGGACGCGACGAACCCGACCACCTTCACCACCCGCACGATGCTGTCGAGGTCGCCGACCACGGACTTCACGGCGGCAAGGGCGTTGAGCGCACTGACCGTTGCCAGCTCCTTGGCCTTCTCCGCGCCGACCTCGCTCCCGACCTTGCCCGTGACGGACAGCTCGCCTTGGATCAGCGGCAGCTGACCCGACGTGAAGACATGGGCGCCCGAGCGCACGGCGGGTTGGTAGGTGGCCAACGGCGGTACCACCTCTGGCAGCTTCAGGCCCAGCGCCGCGATGCGCTCCTCCACCACGCCACTCGTGTGGTAGCTGCTCAGCTCCACCAGATTTCCGTCGGGATCGCGGACGTAGACGCTGGTCATGGGGCCGAGAGCGCCCGTTCTCGGTACGGGCCCCTCCTCGACGGCGACGCCCAGGCGCCCGAGTTCCGCCATCACGTCGCCCACCGGCTGATGCACGGTCAGGCAGATGTCGGCGGAGCCCGGCGTGGGCCGGTGGGCCCCGGGCTCGAACTCCTTCCCCGCCCGATGCAGGTTGATCTTGCTGGAGCCGAAGGTGAGCGCCCGCCGCCCGCCGCCGAAGGTCACGGCCCGCATACCGAGGACGCGGGTGTAGAAGTCCGTCGTGGCGTCAAGGTCACGCACGACCAGGACGATGTGATCAAAGTGGTCCACGCGCATGGATGCCTCCTGTGGGTGGCTTCGGTTCTCGGATGCGACGGGCTCGGCGGAGCGCGGCATTGACGCATCATCGGGTCGTACCGTACAAAGATACACCGTGCTGCAAAATGGCACGGACTCACTCCGGCACGTCAACGTAGGGGTAACGTGACTTCTTCAGCCGGCGCCTCCACCGGCGCCTACGATCCGGGCACGTACCGGGGATCGCGGTTCCACACATCGGTGGAGCACTTCCGCACCGGCTCCGACACGCCGCGCGACTACCTGGAGCGTTGCCTCGCGAGGATCGCCGAACTCGAGCCGAGCCTGCGGGCATGGGTCGTGATCAACGAGGCGGGCGCCCGCGAGCAGGCCGACGCGAGCACGCGTCGTTACCGCAGGGGCGAGCCGCTCTCGCCCGTCGACGGGATGCCGATCGGCATCAAGGACGTGCTCGAGACGAAGGACATGCCCACCCAGTACGGGTGTGCCGCGTATGCGGGGAACTTCCCGAAGCGCGACAACGCCGCGGTGTGGGCGCTGCGGCAGGCGGGCGCCGTCCTGGTCGGCAAGACCGTCACCACCGAGCTGGCGGGCCCGGAACCGGGCCCGACGGCCAACCCGTTCCACTCCGGGCGCACGCCCGGCGGATCATCGTCCGGCTCGTCGGCCGCGGTCGGAGCGGGGATGGTGCCCGCCGCGATCTCCACACAGTCCGGCGGATCGCTGCTGCGGCCGGCGAGCTATTGTGGCAACTGGGGTCTGAAGCCGTCACGCGGGGCCATCAACCGCGGTGAACGGCAGACCGCGAGCACCACGGCCCACGGCGTGGTGGCGGCATGCCCCGAGGACATGTGGCGCGTGGCGATCGAGGTCGCCCGCCGAGCGGGGGGCGACCCCGGGTGGCCGGCGCTGCGCGGCCCCTCCGCGCCACCGGCGCCGCAGCAGCCCCTGACCCTCGCCGTCATGGAGACCGACGGCTGGAGCCGTCTGGACGATCGGAGCCGGGAAGCGTTCGAGCGGGTCGTACGACAGGTCGAGGCCCGCGGAGTGACGGTGCTGCGGCGCGGTGACGAGCATCTGCTCGAACGATTCGAGCAGGCCCTGACCGGGGCGGCCGAACTGACCAACCTGATCCTCGCCCGCGAGCACCTCTGGGCCCTGCGCGACCTGATCGAGACTCACCCGGACCGTGTCACCGCGCGCAGCAGGCGCTTCTTCGTCGAGGCGCCGGAGAGACTGGGGGCCGAGGGCTACGAGCGCGCGCTGCAGGACCGCGAGATCGCGCAGGCGGCGTTCGGGCGTCTCGCCACGGTCGTGGACGCCGTGGTCGCCCCGACGTCCACCGGGCCTGCCCCGGAGCGCTCCGGTGGCGCCGGCGCGGAACCGGCGGATCGGTGGCCGACGGGAGACCCGGTGTTCAGTACCCCGAGCTCGCTTCTGGGAGCCCCGGCGGTGAACGTTCCGCTCATGGCGGTGGACGGGCTGCCGTTCGGGCTGCAGGTCATGGGGCAACCGGGCACCGATGCCCGTCTGGTGGCCCTCGCGCGCTGGCTGGACGGAGCGGTCGAGCCGGTGACGGTGTGACGCGGGCGGCCGCCCGCCCCGGCCACCCGCGTCACCACACCGCACCAGGGGCGGGCGTGGCTCCCCGCCCGCTCATATCTCCAAGCCCCCTCGCTCGACCAGCTGGCGCGCGACGATGGTGCGCTGGATCTCGTTGGTGCCCTCGCCGACGATCATCAACGGGGCATCGCGGAAGTAGCGTTCGACGTCGAACTCGGTCGAGTAGCCGTATCCGCCGTGGATGCGGACGGCGTTGAGGGCGATCTGCATGGCCGTCTCGGAGGAGAACAGCTTCGCCATCCCCGCCTCCATGTCCACGCGGCGCCCGGCGTCCGCCTCCCGCGCCGCGTACAGGGTCAGCTGCCGGGCAGCGGTCAAGGACGTCGCCATGTCGGCCAGGTAGTTGCCGATCGACTGGTGCTTCCAGATCGGTTTGCCGAAGGACTCACGTTCCTGGGCGTAGGCCAGCGCGTCCTCCAGCGCCGCCCGGCCGACCCCGAGCGCGCGGGCGGCGACCTGCAGCCGGCCGGTCTCCAGGCCCTTCATCATCTGCGGGAAGCCCTGGCCTTCCGTACCGCCGAGCAGAGCGTCCGCCGGTGCCCGGTAGTCCTCGAAGGACAGCTCGCAGCTCTCCACTCCCTTGTAGCCGAGTTTGGGCAGGTCCCGGGAGACCGTCAGCCCCGGCCCGTGCTCGGCCAGGAGGACGGAGATGCCCCGGTGGGCGGGTACGGCCTCGGGGTCCGTCCTGCAGAGCAGGGCGATCAGCTGCGAGCGGCGGGAGTTGGTGATCCAGGTCTTGGTCCCGTTGACGGTATAACCGTCGCCGTCCCTGCGGGCGGTCGTGCGCATCGCCTGGAGGTCCGAGCCGCCGCCGGGCTCCGTCAGGGCCATGGTCGCCCGGATCTCCCCCGTGGCCATCCCGGGCAGGTAGCGGCGCTTCTGCTCCTCGGTGCCGAAGCGGACCAGGAGTTTGGCCACGACCGTGTGGCCGCCCATCGCACCGGCCAGGCTCATCCACCCGCGGGCCAGCTCTTCGGTGACCAGCACATAGCAGGGGAGGGAGACGGGGGAGCCGCCGTACTGCTCGGGGACCGCGAGGCCGAAGATGCCGAGCTGCTTCATCTGCTCGATCAGGGCTTCGGGGTAGGCGTTGGCGTGCTCCAGCTCGCGCACCACCGGTCTGACCTCTTTGTCCACGAAGTCATGCACGGTGCGGACGATGAACCGCTCGTCCTCGGACAGGGCGTCAAGACTGCTCATGGTGTGTGCTCCTGGCGGTGAGGCGTGGTCAGAGGATGCGGTCGGCCCTGAGGCCCTGGATGTCGGCCGGGCCGTATCCGAGTTCGGCGAGGAGGGCGTCGTTGTGCTCGCCGAGGGCGGGGACGGCACCCATGCGCGGTGTCACGCCCGCCAGGTCGGCGGGGGGCAGCAGGGCGGGCACCAGAGTCCCACCGGGCAGCGGCACGTCCCGCCAGCGTCCTCGTGCGGCGAGCACGGGGTGGGCGAGGAAGTCCGCGACGGTGTTGACCGAGGCATGGGCGATGGCGGCCTCGTCCAGCAGCCGCATGGCCTCGGCGCTGTCCGTCCGCGCGAACCGCCGGGCCAGCACCGCGTTCAGTTCCTCGCGGTGGGTGACGCGTGCCGGGACGGTGGCGAAGCGCGGATCGTCGACCAGGCCAGGGGCGTCCAGGAAGCGTGTGCACAGCGCGTCCCACTCGTGTTCGCTCTGCACGGCGAGCAGGACGTCCTTGCCGTCGGCGCAGGTGTAGGCGCCGTAGGGGGCGATGGTGGCGTGCTGGGTGCCGACCCGCGGGGGCTGGATGCCGCCGAAGCGGGTGTAGTACGCGGGCTGCCCCACCCACTCCGCCAGCGCCTCGAAGAGCGACACCTCCACCGGCCGTACGGCGCCGCTGGTCGCCCTGGCGAACAGCGCGGTGAGGACGCCCGAGTAGGCGTACATCCCGCAGGCGATGTCGGCGATGGAGATGCCCACCCGTGCGGGCTCGTCGGGGCTTCCGGTGAGGGAGACGAGCCCGGTCTCGCACTGCACCAGCAGGTCGTACGCCTTGCGGTCCGCCCAGGGGCCGGTGCTGCCGTAGCCGGTGATGGAGCAGGGGATCAGCGACGGGAAGCGCTCGCCCAGCGCGTCCGACCCCAGGCCCATCCTCGCGGCCGCTCCCGGTGCCAGGTTCTGCACGAACACATCGGCCCGGCCGAGCAGCCGTTCCAGGACGCGGCGTCCCCGCCGGGTCTTCAGGTCGAGCGTCAGTGATTCCTTCGAGCGGTTGAGCCAGACGAAGTAGCTGGACTCACCGTGCACGCTCGCGTCGTAGCGACGGGCGAAGTCGCCGCCCTGCGGGCGCTCCACCTTGATCACACGGGCACCGAGGTCGGCGAGCTGCCGCGTGGCGAAGGGAGCCGCCACCGCGTGCTCGAGGCTGACGACCGTGATGCCGGACAGGGGGAGAGGTGCTGTGTGCTCGGGCATGCGCTGGCCTCCAGGCGGGTCCGGCGGAATGGGTACGAAGGAACCCGGCACCATCATGAGCACTTATGGCACCCTGAGTGAAATACCAAATGCTGATGAAGTCATGCCGGGTACAGATGGTGCGGAGCGAGGGGAGAGCCGTGGACGTGAAACAGCTCAAGGCGGTCGTCACCGTCGCCGAGGTGGGGAGCGTGACCCGGGCCGCGGAGCTGCTGCACCTGGTGCAGCCCGCCGTGACACGGCAGATCCGCACCCTTGAACAGGAGCTCGGCGTGCCGCTGTTCGAGCGGACCCGGCTGGGCATGCGCCCCACCAGGGCCGGCTCGATCATGGTGGACCGGGCCCGGCGGGCGCTGGACGAGCTGGAGCGGGCCCGTATCGAGGTACGGCCGGAACCCGGGGCCGTCACGGGCATCGTCACCGTCGGCCTGCTCGAGAGCACCACCGATCTGCTGGCCGAACCCCTCGTCTCCGCCCTCGCCGAGGAGCACCCCGGTATCGAGCTGCGCCTGATGACCGGCTACTCCGGCCACCTCCAGCGGTGGCTCGACGAGGGGGACCTCGACCTGACGCTGCTGTACAACCTGGACGGGACCCCGTCGCTCAACACCCGGCCGCTGGTGCGCGAGCGCCTGTGGGTGGTCGCGCCGCCCGCCGCCGGCCTGACGGCGGATCACCCCGTGACCTTCGCCGAGGCGGCCGGCCATCCGCTGGTCCTCCCCGCCTCGGGGCATGCCCTGCGCGTCCTCATCGACGGTGCCGCGGCGCGCGCGCAGGCGGACATGACGGTTGCCGTCCGGACCAACTCCCTGCGGCTGCAGAAACAGCTCGTACGGGCGGGACACGGCTGGACCGTCCTGCCGGGAGTGGGAATCGCCGAGGACGTCGCGAACGGCACACTGAGCGCCGCGCCGCTCACCGGGCCGGAGGTGTGGCGTTCGGTCGTCCTCGCGACCCCGAGGGCCCGCCGGACGCCGCCCGCCGTGGAGGTCGTCGTCCGGGAACTCGTACGGCAGACCGGTGCGGTCGTCCATGGGGACGGATGGCCGTCCGCGGAGCCTCAGTGGGAGACCGACGACGCCGCGTGACCCCGGATCCGGCATGCGGATGACCTATATAGGTATCACATATTGGCATTATTCACTCTCATTCATCACGGCACATGATGTAGGGAGGAGCGAGCCGCCGCTCGCCAGGTCACCCTGATGAGAGGAAGACGCAGATGTCCGCATCCCTCGTCTCCTACGTGGAGTCGTGGCATCCCGAACCGGTCACCGACCGCGACGCCCTGTCGCCCGTCCCGGTGGCGGCCCTGTCGGCTCTGCTGGACCTCCCTCACCCCGCCGCCGGGGCCGGAGAGCCGCTGCCCCCTCTGTGGCAGTGGCTCTACTTCCTCGACTGGGCCCCGCAACAGGACCTCGGCCCCGACGGACACCTCCGTGAGGGCCGCAGCCTGCCGCCCGTCCCCAGCAGGCGGCGCATGTTCGCCGGCGGACGGTGCGAGATCATCGAGCCCCTGCGGCTCGGCGAGGCGGCCGAGCGCACCGGAACCGTGGCCGCCGTCACCCCCAAGCTGGGCCGCAGCGGTGAGCTGCTGTTCGTCACCGAACGTCAGGAGTTCCGGCAGCGCGGCCGCCTCTGCGTCGTGGAGGAGCAGGACATCGTCTACCGGTCCGGCGACGGCGACGCGGCCCGTCACACCGCCGCACCCGACGTCTCGGCCGTACCGGAGCCGCGGGGATCCTGGCAGCTGCGTCTCCGGCCGGTCGAGACACTGCTGTTCCGGTTCAGCGCCCTTACCGCGAACGCCCACCGCATCCACTACGACGCCCCGTACGCGCGGGAGGTGGAGGGATACCCGGGTCTCGTGGTCCACGGTCCGCTGCTGGCGCTGCTCATGCTGGACCTGGTCCGCGTCAGCGCCCCGGAGCGGCGGGTACGGTCGCTGTCCTACCGGCTCCACCGGCCGGCGTTCACCGGCGAGCACCTCCTCGCCCACGGCACGGCCACCGCGGACGGGGCCCGGCTGCACATCGCCACCCACCGTGAGGCCCGGCACGCCACGGCGGAGGTGACCTTCGCGTGAGCCGCCCGCACGGGAAGCGCGTCGGCGCCGCACGAACCCTGCTCTTCGTCCCCGGCGACCGGCCCGACCGCTTCGCCAAGGCCGCCTCCTCCGGCGCCGACCTCGTCGTCGTGGACCTGGAGGACGCCGTCGCCCCGGGCGGCAAGGACACCGCCCGCGGCCATGCCGCTGCCTGGCTGGCCCGCGGACGCACGGCCGTCGTCCGGATCAATCCGCCCGGCACACCCTGGTTCGAGGAGGACCTGGCGACCGTGGCCGAGCACGGCTGCCCGGTCATGGTGCCCAAGGCGGAGGACCCGGCGGTGCTGGCGGAGATCACCTGCCGTCTGGCCGGCCGCTCCTCGCTGATCCCGCTGATCGAGACGGCGCTCGGCATCGAGCGGGCCCTCGAGGTGTGCTCCGTCCCCGGGGTCGTGCGCGCCGCCTTCGGCAACGTCGATCTGGCAGCTCAGCTGGGCGTCGCGCCGGACGACCGGGACGCTCTCGCCCATGCCCGTTCGCGGTTGGTGCTCGCCTCGGCGGCGGCCGGTATCCACCCGCCCCTCGAGGGTGTCACCACCGCCGTGCGCGATGCAGGCGCCCTCGACGCCGACACCGCGCACGCCCGGCGCCTGGGCTTCACCGGAAAACTGTGCATCCACCCCGCCCAGGTGCGGCCCGTCGCCGACCGTTTCGCGCCCACCGCCGACGAACTCCGCTGGGCGCGCCGCGTCCTCGGCGCCGGCGAGTCGGTCACGGCGGTCGACGGGGAGATGATCGACCAGCCGGTTCTCACCCGCGCGAGCGGCATCCTGGCCCGAGCGGCGTCGGCGCACACGGAGCCCGAGGTCCTTCGTACGGCTCAGTACCGGGACGACTGCTCGGACCTCGGCCCGATGTAGCCGTCGGGCAGCCAAAGCCTCGGGCAGCCATAGCCGTCGGGCAGCCATAGCCGTCGGGCAGCCGTCAGACGGAGGCGCGCGCCAGGGCTTCGTCGGCGGAGACCGGAAGCTCGAACCACACGGTCTTGCCACGTCCGCTGGGCGAGTTGCCCCATGCGGACGCGAGCGCGGAGACGATGAGCAGACCCCGGCCGCCCTCGGCCTGGTCCTCCAACCGGGGCAGGGTCACCGGCTCGGCCGGACGGGGGTCGCTGTCGCGCACCTCCACCCGCAGAAAGGTGTCGTACCGCCGCACGTGGACATGGACGTCGCTGTCCCCGTGCACCAGGGCGTTGGTGACGACCTCCGAGGCGAGCAGCTCAGCGGTGTCGGCCAGGTCGGACAGATGCCACGCGGCCAGCCAGGACCGCAGCCGCTCCCGTACACGGTGGACGCCGCGAAGGTCGCGGCGCTGGATGGCGTACTGGCGCACATTGGCCCGTGCTTCGTGCCGGGGGCCTTCGTAGCGCAGGAGCAACAGGGCGGCATCGTCACGGCGGGAACGCGGTCCCAGGGTGGTGCCGATGATCCGGTCGGCGAGTGTCTCCAGTTCCCCGTACGCCGTGCCGGCGGTGGGGTGGTCCAGCGCGTGGGCGAGGTCGGTGTCGGTGTGCGCCAGCCCGTCGGTGTAGAGGGCGATCAGGGTACCGGGCCGCAGGGGGACGTCGGTGGCCCGGTAGTCGGGGTTGTCCTGGACGCCGAGGGGGACCCCGATGTCGACCGCCGCCCGCAGGGGGTGGCCGTCGGCGGTGCGCAGGGAGGGCGGAGGACCGCCGGCGGCCGCGATGCGGATCGTTTTCCCTGCGGGGTCGAGCAGCACGCAGCAGCACCTGGCGAACAGGCCCGTCTCCAGGTCGAGGAGGAGCCGGTTGGCGCGGCACAGCACCGTGACGGGATCGTGCCCCTCCGTGGCGTAGGCACGTACCGCGCTGCGCAACTGGCCCATCACCACGGCCGCCGTCGTGTTGTGGCCCTGGACGTCCCCGACCACCGCGGCCACGCTGCCGTCGGCCAGGCTGACCAGGTCGTACCAGTCGCCGCCGAGATCGGTCCCGTCCACGGCCGGTACATACCTGCTGGTGGCGAGGACCCCAGGGGGCTGGGGCAGCATGCGTGGCAGCAGAGTCTGCTGCAGCTTCTGGGCGAGCTCGTACTGCGCGTCGTACAGCCGGGTGCGTTCGTAGGTCTCACCCAGGAGGGTCGACAGGGCCATGAGCACCGCCTGGGCGTCGGTGACGTCCGGGCTGCCGGCGCCGAGCCCCAGCGCACCCACGCCCACGACGCGATCGCTGGTCATCAGCGGCAGCACCACCCAGGTGCAGTCGCCGTCACCGGTGTCGGTCCGCCGCGTCTCCAGCAGCCTGCCGCGTGCGGCCTCGCTCGTCCCGGGCAGGACGAGACGGCGCCGCTGAGCGATGGCGTCGGTCTCCGGGGCGCTTCTGCTCAGGGGCAGGCCGTCGAGCGAGCGCAGATACTCCCGTGAGCAGCCCGACGCACCCACGAGCCGCAGCCGGTCCGATTCGATGAGGCACATGGAGACCGCCCGCGCCCGGAAAGCGGCCGTGACGTGTGCGAGCACCCGGGTGGTGGCCTCCCTCGTGTGCGTCGCCGCGGTCAGGACAAGGGCGAGTTTGTGCAGGTGGTAGACGAGCGGGGCGGTGCGCGGGGCGAACAGGCCGAAGGGCGGCGCGTCCGTGTCGGCCCGCGGCGGTTCGGCGGAGACGACCAGGGGCAGCGGGGCCGGCGCCATCGACACGCCCTTGGCCTCGAAGTCGTGCAGCCGGCGCGCGAGCAGATCCGCCGTACGGAGCAGATAGGCCCTGTCCTCGTCGGGCAGGGCGCGGTGGGGCTCGGGCCAGAAGGCGGTGAGGGTTCCGAACCGGCGTGACCCGTGGTGCAGTGGCACGGCCGTGATCGTGGAGGGGAAGGAGATGGAGATCGCCAGCGAGACCGCCACTTCCGGGTGCTTGGCCTGGATGTCGAGAGAACGGCGGGTGGTCACGTCGCCGGACCGGTAGGCGGCCGCGGAGGCGTAGATGTCGTCGTCGAGCGCGACGCGCTCGAGAGCGGCCACGCCGAGCGGTGACACGGCCAGCACGGCGGCGTCCAGTGTCGGTGTGGTCTCCGCGGGCAGGTAGACGGCGACCGACGACGCCTTCAGGTCATGCAGGCACCGCCGGACGATTTCGGCCAGTGCTTCGTCCCGCTCCGCCAGACCGGAGGGGCGAAGCGGCGAGCTCAGGGCCTCGGGGGGATCCGTGGCATCCATGCGCCGACGAACCGCGCGGCGGACGCCACCGCGGTTCTCCTTTCTCCTTCAGGTCAGCGTAGCGCCGGGGGCGCGTCCTCCGCGCTCCCGCGACGGCCGTCCCGCTGCTTACCGGGGCCGTCGTGCGACCGGGTGGCGAGCGGCACCCGGCCGGGCGGGCGGACCGTGCGCGAGCCGGCCGCGGTCCACGGGAAGCGTCCCGTCCGCAGCGACGCCGGATGCCCATGCGGCGGGTGCGTCGCATGGGCATCGCGCGGAGGCGACCGCGCGTCGGTGAACCCGGCTCACCGCGGTCGAGGGGAGCGGGCGGAGCTCAGCCGAGTCCGGCCATCAGATCCGTCAGCAGGGTGGCGACGCCTTCGGGCGCCTCGACGTGGTAGTGGTGGCTTCCCAGGTCGACGGGCACCATGCGGATCCGCCCGCCGTATCGGTCGACGGCTTCCTGGGAGAGGATGGAACGCACCGCGAACACCGTGATCGGCTGCTTGGCCTCGGCCAGGGCGGCGTCCATGTCCCAGTGCACCAGGCCCTCGATCGAGCGCAGGCCCGCGGGCTGGCGCACGGCCACCATCTTCTCGAAGTAGGCGTCCTTCAGTGCCTCGTCGGTGCCGGCCGGCGACCCGGCTTCGACCAGGCCGCGTACCGCGGAGCCGAAGTCCTCGTGGAAGGGCCGCAGGAGCGCCTCGGTCGTCTTCTCGTCCTGGGCGGGGAAGAGCGCGAGGTAGTGCAGGGCGTCGAGGGCGACCACCTGCGTGACCGTCTCGGGGAGTATCCGGCCGGCCTCGACGGCCACCGCGCCGCCGAGGGAGTGCCCGATCACGACGCAGCCGGTCACCGACTCGGCCGCCAGCACGGCCTCGACGTCGTGGGCGAACTCTCTGATCGTCCAGACCTCGCGGGTGGAGCGGGACTCGCCGTGCTCGGCGAGGTCGATCGCGAGGACGCGGATGTGCTCCGGAAGGTGTCGCGCGATCGCTCCGAAGTCGGTGCGGTTGCAGCCCCAGCCGTGGACGAAGGCCATGGTGGGGCCGGTGTCCGGACCGCTGACCGTGTACCGGATCGTCGTGTCGTTCCCGCGCCGGACCTCACGGTCGGCGCTCTTTCTGTTCGTCATCGGGTTTCCTCTCGGCTTCGTGCGGGCGGGAGGTCTGGCTTCGCGGCTGGAGAATTCGGTGTCACAGGGCCCGGTGGTACTGGACCGGCCAGGCCGCCGGGTCGCCGGCGCGGTCGCGCAGGGCGAAGTAGGGGTCACGGAGCAACGCGCGGCCCACCAGGACGGCGTCCGCCCGGCCGTCGGCCACGACCTTTCTGGCGAGGGTGAGGTCGGCGATCTGCCCGACCGGGGCCACGGGGAGGCCCGACGCCTTCTTCAGGGTGTGGGCAGACCCTACGTTGACTCCGTCCTCCTGTGGAGGGCGGGCTTCCAAGTCCCGGACCAGCACGCCGGACGAGACGTCGAGGAGGTCGATGTCCGCTGCCGCCAGCTCCTTGGCGAAGGCCGCCGCCTCGTCGACGGTAATGCCGTTCTCCATCCAGTCCGTCGCGGTGATGCGGACGAAGACGGGCTTGCCGTCCGGGAATGCCTCGCGGACGGCGCGGGCCACGCGCAGCGGAAGACGCATGCGGTTCTGCAGGCTTCCGCCGTACTCGTCCGTGCGGTGGTTGGACAGCGGGGAGAGGAACTGGTGCAACAGGTATCCGTGCGCCGCGTGGAGCTCGACGATCTTGTATCCCGCCAGATGGGCCATCCGGGCCGACTGTGCGAACGCCTCGACCACTTCGTCCAGGTCGGCGTGGGTGGCTTCCCGTGGAGTGCTCAGGTCGCCGAAGGGAATCGGCGACGGCGCGATGAGGTCCCAGCCGCCGTCGTCCGCACGCACCGGGCCGTTCTGCCCCTCGCCCACCCAGGGCACCCGGTGTGACCCTTTCCTGCCCGCGGCCAGCAGCTGAACCGCGGGGACGGCACCGCGCCCGGCGATGAACGAGGTCAGGCGCCGGTGCGCGGCGGCCTGGTCCTCGTTCCAGATCCCCAGGTCGGAGGCTGTCGTCCGGTGCAGCGGACCGACGGCATTGGACTCGACCATGACCAGGCCCACCCCGCCCACGGCACGGGAGCCGTAGTGCACGAGGTGCCAGTCGGTCGGCTTCCCGTCGGTTCCCGCGGCGTATTGGGCCATGGGGGACATCCACACGCGGTTGGGGATCGTGACGTCCCGGATCCGCAACGGGGTCGTTTCCGGGCCCGCAAGTTCTGTGCTGGACACGCTGGACTCACTTTCTCACGCAGTGCGTATGACCGTAGTACGGCATATTGACAGCACCGTACCGCAGCATGATACTCCGTGCCAATCCGCGGTCCACTACGAAGGAAAGAGGCCGACGTGTCAATCGACAAGCACACCGTCACGGCCGAGCAGGCCCAGGACGGCGCCCGCCCGGCCGCGATGGGCCGTCAACAGAAGAAGGCGATCTTCGCCGGCGCGCTGGGGAACGCCGTCGAGTACCTGGACTGGGGGATCTACGCATCGCTGGCCCCGGTCTTCGCCGGCCAGTTCTTCCCCAAGGGCAATCCCGCCACGGCCTTCCTGTCCACGCTGGCGATCTTCGCCGTGGGATTCTTCATGCGTCCGCTCGGCGGCCTCGTCCTGGGCGCCTATGCCGACCGGTACGGCCGCAAGAAGGCCCTCACGGTGACCATCAGCCTGATGTCGTTCGGCGGACTCGCCATCGCCCTCTCACCCACCTATGAACAGGTCGGCGTGTTCGCCCCCTTGCTGCTCCTGGTGGCCCGGCTCGTCCAGGCCTTCTCGGCAGGCGGGGAGTGGCCCAGTTCCGTGTCGTACATCGTCGAGAACGCGGGTCCGGGACGGCGGGCGTTCGCCGGGTCCTTCCAGCAGGTGTCGACGGCGACCGGCATCCTGCTGGCCTCGCTGCTCGCCCTCGCCATGACCTCCGTGCTGAACGGCGAGCAGATGGAGACGTTCGGCTGGCGGATCGCCTTCGCGATCGCCGCTGCCCTGGGCCTGGTCGTCCTGTGGCTGCGAGTCCGCACGGAGGAGAGTCAGCACTTCGACGACGCGGCGCGGCGCGGCGCGACGCACCGGCCGGTCGCCACGCTGTTCGCCCAGCACAAGCTGAGCATGCTCCGCGTGGTGGGGATCACCGTTCCCGGCACGGTCACCTATTACCTGTGGATCACCAACATGCCGGGCTACGCCAGCACCACCAACGGCCTCGACCTGGAGAAGGCGCTCCTCGCGAACTCCCTCGCGGTCATCCTGTTCATCGTCCTGCTGCCCTTCGGCGGGATCATCTCCGACCGTCGCGGCAGACGCCCCACCTTCATGTTCTTCCTGGTCGGTTTCGCGCTCTTCGCATGGCCCGCCTATGCCCTGCTCGACGGCGGCGGCTTCTGGACGCTGCTGCTGGTGGAAGCGGTCGGCGTCGTCCTGCTCGTCGGCAGCTCGGCGAACCTGGCCGCCGTCTACGCCGAACTCTTCCCCACCTCGGTGCGCACGACCGGAACCGGACTTCCCTACGCGACGGCCGTCGCGCTGTTCGGCGGCACCGCACCGTACTTCACCTCCTGGCTGGCCGGCATGGGACACCAGGACAAGATCTGGATCTACATCGTCGCCTCGGCCCTGATCGGCATGGTCACGATCATGACGATGCCGGACGGCGCCAAGAAGGGATCACTCGACTGATGCATGCGACACACGAGGCGCCCACCGGGCAGCAGCCGTGGCAGTGGGACGAGGCCACATGGCGGGGACACGCCGAGCGCGTCCGTGCCGGGCGTGACCTCACACCGCCGAGGTGGCCCCACGGAGCCCGGGCGGCCGTGGCGCTCTCCTTCGACGCCGACCACGAAACGATCCCGCTGCGCGACGGGGAAACCTCCCCCGGCGCCCTGGCCGCGGGAGAGTTCGGGTCGCGTGTGGGATCGCGCCGGATCCTCCGGCTTCTCGACGAATTCCGGATCCCGGCCACGTTCTTCATCCCCGCGGTGTCCGCGCTGCTCCACCCGCGGGAGGCCAAGGACTACGCCGCGGCGGGTCACGAGATCGGTGCGCACGGCTGGATCCACGAGCGGAACGCGCTGTTGAGCCCCGAGGACGAGCGCCTCCTGACCCGGCGCAGTCTGGACGTCCTGGAGAACCTCGTCGGTCAGCGGCCGACCGGGATCAGAACGCCGAGTGCCGACTTCTCCGACGCCACGGTGGAGATCCTGCGGGACCTGGGATTCAGGTACGACTCGTCACTCATGGCCGACGACATGCCCTACGAGATCCTCTTCCGGGGCCGGCCCACGGGGCTCGTGGAAGTGCCCATGGAGTGGATACGTGACGACGCGCCGTACTTCATGATGACGCGGTACGGCCCCTACCGGCCCTACATGGCACCCCGTGACTGGGTCGAGATCATGAAGGACGAGTTCGACTCGGCCTACGCCGACGGGGCCGTCTTCCAGCTGGTGTGCCATCCGCACATCATCGGCCACCGTTCGAGGATGCTCATGCTGCGCGAGCTGGTCGAGCACATGAAGGCGCACGACGGCGTGTGGTACGCCACGCACGGTGAGATCGCCGACCATGTACGGCTCTCGGCGGGCCTGGACGGCTAGGCGAGGGCGCCCCCGCAGCGGTCAGGCGGATGAGATCAGTGAGCTGACCTCATCCGCGGCCTCGACGACCCGCCGTGCCAGGGCTTCCTCCTGCGTGTCGTCGTAGCGCATCTGCGGGATGGAGAGGGTGATTCCCGCGACGGGGTTTCCGGGTGAGTCGGTGATGGCGGCGGCGATGGACGCGACGTGCGGACGGAACCACCCCGACACGTGGGCGGCGTACCCGCGCCCGGCCGCCCGCGCGACCTCCTCGCGGATCTCCTCGGGGCCCGGAACGGGAGCGTTGGCGAACTCCTTGAGCTCTCGCTTCAGCAGTTCGTCCACGTCACCGGGCTCCAGGTGCGACATGATCGCGACACCCGCCGACGTGGCCCGCAGCGGCACCCGCGTACCGACATCGAGGGAGACGCGGACCACCTGTGTGCTCTCCTGGGTCGCGACGATGACGTAGTCCTCCCCGTCGCGCAGGCCCAGGTGGACGGTTTCGTCGGTGTCCTCGGCCAGGCGCTGGACGACGGGCATCGCCAGATCGCGAAGGTCCTGCTCTCCGGCGGCTCGCAGACCGATGGCCAGGGCCTTCATCGTCACGCCCCAGCGCGCTTGCTGCCGGTCGACGATGCGCAGCCATCCCGCCTGCTGGAGGGTGACCAGGCACCGCTGGACCGAGCTCTTCGGTATCTGCGTCACGCGTGCCAGCTCCGAGACACCGATCGGCTGGCGCATGGACACCTCTTCGAGGACGCGCAGTGTGCTGAGAACGCTGTTCATCGACCTGATGCCGCTGCTCGACCTGTCCTGCGCGGTCACGTCTCCCCCGCCTCTTCGCCTGGTCACGAGTGGACTGTGATCCTAACACTCATAGCACGGGCATCTCGCATGGCGGCACAGGTGCTGGCCACAGCGCTCTCAAGTGGACTACAATTCGGCACGTCGTGCCATATTACAGAACGGAGTGTCATGGACCTGACTATCGTGGGAGACGTCGTCGTGTCCGGGCTGCCAAGGCGTCCGACGGTGGAGCCGGCTCGACCGGGCGACTCGACCTTCGGACTCCTGAAAGCCGGTGATCTGACGATCGGCAACCTGGAAGTACCCCTGACGCAGTCCGGCGTGCGGGCGGAGAAGCTGGTCGCGATGCGGGCGCCGGCGTCGGGCGCGGCCGAACTGGCGGAGCTCGGCTTCGATCTCGTCTCGCTCGCCACGAACCACGCTCTGGACTGGGGGGTCGCCGGCATGCGCGACACCGTGCGTGCGCTGGACTCCGCGGGAGTCATGCACGCCGGGTTCGGGGAGTCGGCCGCGGAGGCGAGCCGGCCGCGTGTGGTGTCCGTCGGCGACAGCACGCTGGCCTTCTTCAGCTTCTGCTCGGCCCTTCCGCTCGGCTACAACGCCACCACGGACCGGGCGGGAATCGGTGCGATCCGTGTGCGCCAGAGCTTCGAGTTCGACAGCACCTTCCTGGACGAGACGCCCGGCACGCCGCCCTTCGTGCACTCCAGCGCCCATGAGCCGGACGTCAGGGCCGCGGAGACCGTGATCCGCGAGGCCAAGGAGCGCCATGACGTCGTCGCCGTCGCCCTGCACTGGGGCGTGCCCTTCTGCTATCTGCCCGATGTCCAGGGGCCGCTGGCGCAGTACCAGCGTCCGCTGGCACGGCGGCTGGTCGAGGCGGGTGCGGACCTGATCATCGGCAGCCATCCGCACTGCCTGCACCCGGTCGAGTACTACCGCAACGGACTCATCCTGTATTCGACCGGCAACTTCGTCTTCGACTGGTGTGACGGCTGGGGTCCGGATTCCATGGCCGTGAAGGAGGACGCCCACCCCGCACCGCCCTACCGGCCGGCGTTGCTGCGGGGCCCGTGGTACGAGAGCGCGGTGTTCCATGTGCGGCTGGACGGGACCGGGGAGCCGGGTCTGCGTCTCGAACCGATCGAACTCGACGCGGACAGCCAGCCGGTCATCCCCCGGCCCGAGGTCGCGCGGTCGATCCTCACCCGGTTCGCGGAGGCGTCGAAGGAACTCGATCCCTCGGTCACGGTGGACGCCGACGGATCGGTCCGGCGTCGGGCGGCGGGCGCATCTGTGCCGTAATGCAGAACGCCGTGCTATTGTGCAGAACGATAAGGGGTACGCCAGCCCAGATCGCGTCGATACGCGCCCGGAAGAGGGGTCGTCGCAGATGCCCAGCCCTGTCGCCAAGCCGTCCGACTACGAGTCGTTCCCCTATGCGGAACGCGGGGTCGACTTTCCGGCCGTCGAGTTGTGTGACCCCGGCCACCGGCGCAGCACCTTCGCCGCCGCCCTGGACGAGGCGCAGACGGCACGGGTCGATCGGCTGCTCGCGGACAACGTGATCATCAGTTTTCACGAGCATCCGCAGATGCTTCCCGCCGACCCGGCGGAGACCTTCCCGTATCTGCGGACCAAACGGGAGTTCACGGCCTTCGGTGAACTGCGCACGTCCGGCCTGACGGCTCTCTTCGACAACCTGTTCGGTGCCATCGGGTCCACGACACCGTCGGGCTGGAAGTGGGACGACCTGACCACGGCGCTCGGCATGCGCCTGGCGGACCTGGCACACCAGGACGGTGTGGTGGTCGCCCGGACGGTCCAGGACATCCTCGACGCCGAACGCGGCGGCGACCTCGCCTTCGTCCTGGGCACCGAGTCCGCCGGCGCCATCGAGAACGAGCTCGACCGCATCGACGTGCTCTACGGATTCGGCATCCGGCAGATGGGCCTGGTCTACGCCGACTCCAACACGCTGGGCGGCGGACAGAAGGAGCCGCGTGACGCGGGTCTGACGACGTTCGGCCGCCGGGCCGTGCGGCGCATGAACGCCCTCGGCATCCTGATCGACGTGTCCCACGCCGGTGACCGGACCTCCTTGGACGCGATCGAGGCGTCGTCCAAGCCGGTCGCCATCACCCACGCCGGCGCCCGCGCGGTCTGGCCCACCCCGCGGATGAAGTCCGACGACGTTCTGAAGGCATGCGCCGAACGAGGAGGCGTCCTCGGTATCGAGGCGGCCCCGCACACCACGGTCTCCAGGAGCCATCCGCGGCACACGATCGAGTCCGTGATGGACCACTTCCAGTACGCCGTCGACCTGATGGGTATCGAACACGTCGCCTTCGGACCGGACAGCTTCTACGGCGATCACGTGGGCTTCCACCACGCGACGGGTGCGAACCTCGGCCTCACGGCCATGACGGACCCCGGCGACGTCAGCTACGAGCGGGTTGCCCATGTCGACGGCATGGAGAACCCGAGCGAGACCTTCCGCAACGTCGCCGGGTGGCTCGTCGAGCACGGCTACAGCGACAGCGACATCAAGGCCGTCCTGGGCGGCAATATTCTCCGACTGCTGAATGAGGTGTGGCGATGACCGATATCACCGAGCGCATCAAGGACGAGTACGACAGAAACCTGACCCTGGTCACGGACCTCTCGCACACCATCCACGCCACGCCCGAACTGGCCTTCGAGGAACACCGGACGGCGGCGTCGCTCATCACGGTTCTCCAGGACAACGGCTTCACGGTGGAGATGGGCGTGGCCGACCTGCCGACGGCGTTCGTGGCCTCGGCGGGCTCCGGTGACCTGGCGTTCGGCCTGTGCGCGGAGATGGACGCGCTCCCCGACATCGGTCACGGCTGCGGCCACAACGTCATCGCCGCGGCCTCCGTGGGCGCCGCGCTGGCGCTGGCCCCGTTCGCCGACGAACTGGGGCTGACGGTGCGGGTCTTCGGCACCCCGGCCGAAGAGAGCGGGACGGGCAAGGAAATCATGGTGAACCGGGGCGTCTTCGACCGGACCCACGCGGCCATGATGGCGCATCCGCAGCTGAAGGACGTGGTCACGCCGCACCTGCGCGCCTCGCTGTCCTGGCGGATCACCTACACGGGACGCGGAGGCCATGCGTCGCGGCCGTGGAAGGCGCTCAACGCAGCCGATGCGACAGTGGTCGCCCAGACCGCCATCGGACTGCTGCGCCAGCAGTTGCAGGACGGTATCCGGGTGCATCACCTCGTCCGGGACGCCGGGGCGGCTGTCAATGTCATCGCCGACCGTGCCGTGGTCGACTGCATGATCCGCTGTGACACGATCGCCGAGGTCGAGGAGGTCTGGGAGCGCGTACGACGGTGCTTCGACGCCGGGGCCGTCGCCACCGGGACCGAAGTGGAGTACGAACTGCTCCCCTCCGTCTACCGCGAGTTCCGCCACGACCAGGATCTGGCCGCCCTCTTCGAGGAGAACGCCCGGGCCCTCGGCAGGACCTTCCCGGACTACCCGGACGGCAAGATGTTCGGCTCGACCGACATGGGCAACGTCTCGCTGCGGATCCCCGCACTGCACCCCATGCTGTCCTTCGCGGACCTCCCGGCCGAGTCCGGGAACCACACCGCCGCCTTCGCGGCGGCCGCCGGCGGCCCGCAGGGCGACCGGTTCGTCCGTGACGCGGGCCTGGCCATGGCGCTCACCATCGCGGACGCCGCACAGTCCGAGCCCGTCCGCGCCCGGCTGCTGGGCTCCTGACGCCGCCCGGAGCCCACGGACGTGATCAAAAGACCCGGTGCCGGACATCGCAAGCCTGCACCGTATTACGGTATTACCGTAATCTACCCAACGATGGAGGAGTCCCCATGACCAAGGCCGAGGGCGCACAGCAGTACATCGACGAGATGGTGCGGAAGCGGGGCTATGTCCTCGACTACCACAAGGTGATGGCCCAGCACGACTTTCCCGTGCTGCAGGCCGCCAATGGCCTCGTCGGCGCCGCCTATCTCGATCAGCGCACGCTGGACCGCCGGACGAAGGAGCTCATCTTCATCGTCAGCCTCACGGTGATGCGTGCCGCGAAGGGGCACATCCAGAGCCACATCAGGGTCGCTCTCGACCTGGGGGTCACTCCCCAGGAAATCCTCGAAGCGATCGAGATCAGCCTGCCCGAAGCCGGAATCGTGGCCTTCCAGGCCGGGTTCGACGCCTGGTGCGAGGTCGTGGGCGCGGACGGGCTCGAGCCGACCGTGAAGGCGCACGAAGGGGGTTCGGGCGCCGCCGCCTGACGCCCTTCCGGAAACCGGCGGCACCCGCGCCGATCACCACGCCGACGGCGCCCCCGAAGACTCCGCGCCGGGGCCGCCGGTTTCCCCTCCTATCCGGGACCGACAACGAAACGAGACCTGACATGACGGACACAGTTGCCTTCATCGGCCTGGGCGCCATGGGCCGACCGATGGTCCGCAATCTGGCACGTTCCGTGCCGGTGGCGGTGTACGACGCGGACCCCGCGGCGCTCGACGCGGCCGCCCGATTCGACGGCGTGGCGGCGCTGGGCAGTCCGAACGATGCCGCCGGCGCCGGTGTCGTGGTCCTGATGCTCCCCAACAGCACGATCGTGGAACGTGTGCTCGGGGACCCGAAGGACCCCGACAGCCTCGCCGGCCGTCTGGATCCGGGCACGCTCGTCGTCGACATGGGCTCTTCGGCACCCCGCGTCACGCAGCAGCTGGCCGAGCAGCTGCGGGAACGCGGGGTGGGGATGGTCGACGCGCCGGTCTCCGGTGGTCCGCGCAAGGCCGCCACGGCGGAGCTGACGATCATGGCGGGTGGTCCCGCCGACGACTACGAGCGTGCGCTTCCGCTCCTGCGCGCGATGGGCACGTCGGTGACGCACGTCGGCCCTGCCGGGTCCGCGCACGCCTTGAAGGCACTCAACAACCTGCTGTCGGCCATCGGTCTGGTCGGTGCGCTCGAAGTCCTCACCGCCGGAGCCAAGTTCGGACTGGATCCCCGGACCATGCTCGACGTCATCAACCGGTCCACCGGACGCAACCAGTCGACCGAGGTCAAGATCGGACCGGAGGTGCTGGACGGACGGTTCCGGGTGGGGTTCTCGCTCCCGCTGACCGTCAAGGACATCACCACCGCCCTGGACCTGGCGACGTCACTGGACCTGTCCCCCGAGGTGTCACAGGCCTGCGTCGAGGTCTGCCGGGCCGCACTCGCCGGCCTCGACGGCGAGAACCCGGACCAGTCCGAGATCGCCCGCCATCTGGCGCAGGTGACGGGTGTCGACCTGACCCGGCGGTGAGACCGCTGCGGTGACCTGCCCGCCGGAGGTGCCGTATGACCGTATGATGGCCCGGTATCGGCAAAGCGGACGGGAGGTGTCGCATGGCACGGCAACGGGTGGAGCGTGTGGCCGCGCCACTGCGTACCCAGGTGCTGGAAGTGCTCCGTCAGGACATTCTCGCCGCGGAGTTCGCGCCGGGGGAACGGCTCGTCGAGGCGCGGCTGTGCGCCCGGTACGAGGTCTCCCGAACCGTGATCCGTGAGGTCCTGCGGCAGTTGGAGTCCGAAGGACTCGTGACCATGGTGCCCCACCGCGGCCCGGTCATCACCGAACTGACGGCCTCCGACGCCGAGGCGCTCTACGAGGTGAGATGCGCGTTGGAGGGCCTGGCCGGGGCCCTGTTCGCCGAGCGGGCCACGCCGGAACAGCGGCAGCGGATGGGCGCGGTGGTCGACCGGTTCTCCCGCACCTACCGCGAGGCCGACCTGAGGCAACGGCTCGCGATGAAGGACGAGTTCTACGACATCCTCATCGCCGGAGCGGGCAACCCGATCGTCGAATCGACCCTGCGCGGCATCCATGCCCGCGTGCAGATGCTCCGCGGGCTGTCCCTGCAGGCGGAAGGGCGGGAGCCGGAGACGGTCCGCGAACTCACCGCCATCCACCGAGCCGCCGCCGTGCGCGGTGATGCCGACGCCGCGCGTGCGGCGTGCGAGACCCATGTCCGCAAGGCCGCTGCCACCGCGCTGGCCCAGCTCGCCGCACAGCTCTCCGGGGACGAAGGAACCGACGTCGGCTGAGCCGGGGGCCGTCAGGGCTGCCAGCGCACCCGGTGTTTCGACAAGTGGGCCAGGACGGCGTGGTTCGCTTCCCAGCCGTCCGGGAATTTGACCAGGGTGCCGAGCTGGACCGGTTCCGTGGAGGGGTAGTCGTCCAGGAGGGCGGTGACTCCCTCGCGGCAGATGACGATGCAGGCGTGGCGGTGGCGGGAGGTCAGGACGCACAGGCGGCCTGTTTCCAGGTGGAAGGCGGTGGCGTCGGGGCGGCCGGAGAGGGGGTGCAGGATGACGGTGACGTCGTACTCGCGGCCCTGGAGGCGGTTGGCCGTGTCGACCGTCACGTCCGTTGCGCCGAGGTCCGCCAGTGCCGCGCGGACCGCTGCCGCCTGGTCGCGGTGGGCCGTGCCGACGGCGATGCGGTCCGCGGTGAGGGAGGTGGGGTCGGGGGAGCGTTCGGAGGTGGTGGCGCCGCCGCGGTCCAGGAGGCGGCGGACGGTCAGGGCCACCGCGCCGATGGCCTCCGGGTCCGTGCGGGGGGTGTGGCGGGCGGGGAGTTCCAGGAGGCCCCAGCCGGATGCGGCCGCTTCGTCGATGACGCGGTCGGGGCCCGTGCCGTCGGAGGGGACGGAGAGGGTGAGGCCGCGGTCGGTGTGGGCCGTGCCGCTGCGGAACGGGGTGTAGGGGTAGAAGGCGTCGGAGACCAGGGGCGCGGCGGAGGCGGGCAGGCGCCAGGAGACCGGCAGGCGGTGCTGGGGGAGGTCGGGGTTGTGGGCGAGGAGGGTGGTCACCGCGGAGCCCGAGGGGTCGTAGGACAGGCCCGCCCACTGTTCCGCGCCCACGATGGAGAACGGGTCCAGCTGGCCCGGGTCGCCCACGAACAGCGCCCGTTCGAACAGGCCCGCCACCGCCAGGAGTGAGTCCGAGCGCATCTGGTAGGCCTCGTCCACGATCGCGTGGCCCCACGGCTCGACGCCCTTGACGTGCGCCCACTTCGCCGCCGTGGAGATCACGACCGGCAGTCCGGCCAGGTCGGCCGCCTTCGCCGACGTACGGACCTGGTCCAGTGAATCCAGCGCCTTGTCGTACGGGTCGCTGTCGCTGCTGTGCAGGCGGCCGACCGGCAGGTCGGGGCTCTTCTCGGCCAGGCGCAGGACCAGGTCGTCGACCTGCGCGTTCGTCTGCGCCACCACCATCAGCGGGCGGCCCGCCTCCGCCAGTTCCAGCGCCGCGCGTACGACGAGGGTGGACTTGCCGGCGCCGGGCGGGGAGTCGACGACGACACCGCGCGCGGTGCCGTGCAGCGTGTCGTGGAGGATCGCGTCGGTGGCGCGGGTCGCCGCCGCTCCGGGGTGGGGCGCCGTCTCCTCGGCAGGGGCGGTCACAGTACGTCCTCCTCGGTCACCGGGTCGGCGGGCTCCGGCGCGGCCTCCTCACCGGGCGGGCCGCCATGGGTCCACGGGGTCTCCTCCGGGTCGGGCAGTTTCGCCCCGCCGCGCGGTTCGTGTTCGAAGAGGGTGAAGCAGACGTGGTCGCCCTTCTCGGGGACCGATCCCCCCTCCGGCTCCTTGCCCCGGCCCATCTTGTCCAGGACGCGCAGGATCAGCAGTCCGCCCTCCGGCCCGTCCTCGTAGCCGACGAACTCCGCCGTCTGCGGCTTGCCGCCCAGCGAGCGGTACACCTTCACGCGCTCGCCGGCATACGGGCTGTCGTCCGTGCGCACGGTGACCAGCGGGCGCGGGCTCGGGCGCTTGCTCTCGCTGTACGCCATCACCACGTCCACCACCTCGCCCGCGAACGCCTCCCCGGACAGCCGCCGCGCCGCCATCACCAGCGGGTCGTCGAGCGCCTCCTGGGCCTCCAGCCGGGCCTGCTCGCGCTCCCTCGTGGCGAGCTTGTTCGCCGCCGTGACCGCGTCGTCGCGGCGCGGCTGCGGCGGCTCGCCCGCCACGACCCGGTCCCGGTGACCGGTGAACGACCAGCGGTCGCGCGTCCAGCGCTCCTCGACGCGCGCGCCCTCCGGCAGCCCGCGGAGCAGGTCGACGCCGCGCCACACCGCGTCCCAGGTGGGCCGGGTGCGGCTCTCCACCAGCGCGCGGATCTCCCGCTCGGCCGCGGTCAGGGCGCCGAGGCGGTCGTCGGCCTCCAGGCCGTCCTCCGCCGCCGCGAGCGCCGTACGGGCGCGGTCGTAGCGCTCGATCGCCGGGGCGAGGAGCTTGTTGTCGAAGGCCGGGTCGGTCGCCGGGCCCGCGGGCGGGCACCGCAGCTGGCCGTCGGCGTCCCGCGCGAGCTCCGCCTCCTGCGCGGCCTCCGCGCCCGAACGGCCCTCGGGCGGGGAGATCCACGCGAGCAGCGCGCCCAGGTGCTGGTCCTCCAGCGTGGACTGGCCCGTCGCCCAGTGCCGGGCCAGGACGTCCGTCATGGCCAGCAGGAGCGAGGAGCCGGGGACGCGGGCCCGCTCGCCGAAGTGCGTCAGCCACCGGCCGAGCAGCGGCACCCGGGGCGGCGCCGGGAACGGGGCCTCCGGGTCCTGCTCCGCCGTACGCCGGAACCGCGTGGAGCGCCCGAGCAGCCGTACGAGGTCGACGCCGGCCCGGCTCGGCACGATCAGCTGGGGCGCGTCCGCGCACAGCTCGACCTCGACCTTGACCCGCTTGCCGGTCTCCGGGTCGGTCTCGCTGCGCTCGGCGGGCTCCACGGCGTCCGCGAAGGAGTCCACGTACGGCAGCACCACGTCGGCCAGCTCGGCCAGGAACGCGAACCGCAGGTCACGGTCGCGCGGCTGCGGCACGACCAGGAGGCGGGGGGCGTCCCGGTCGGTGCCCACCAGCGCGCCGAGCGGGGCGCCCGCCTCGCCCGCGGTGGTGAGCGGGACGAACACCAGGGGGCGCGCGGAGAGGTGCCGGTGGCGGACGGTGGCGGCGGGCTGGGCGCGGCCGGTGCTGACGGCCTCGAGGCGGGCGAGGGTGGCGATCAGGGACAAGGAGCCACCTCCGGGGCGTGGGCCGTGCCCAGTGCCTCCGCGCGCAGGGCCGCCGCTCTGCGCAGCGCGGCCACCGCCGGGTCGTCGGGGTCACCGGACTCTCCGCGGGCCGCCGCCAGCACGTCGTCGACCGTCGTCAGACCGCCCAGCTCCGCGCGGACCGGACGGCCCAGGGAGGTCACCGCGCCGGCCGCGCGGGACCGGTCGCGGCAGTGGAAGGCCAGCTCGCAGGCGGACAGGCACTCGGGTGCGTAGGTCGCCGGGACCGACTCGACGGCCTCCGTCAGCCGCTCGGCCGGCAGCTCCGGCGAGAAGCACGTGCCCTCGGGGAGCGTGTCGGCGATCTCCTCGATCCGGGTCAGCCGCTCCAGCTGGCGGGCGGTCACCGCGCGCTGCTTGCGCACGTCCACCGCGGACGCGGCCGGCAGGTTGGAGAAGTCCTTCGGGCACACCAGCAGGACGCGGTGCCGCACGCGCGGGGCGGGGTCGAGCCGCGCGGCGACCTGCTCCAGGGCCAGGACGTACACCGCCGCCTGGCGGGCCGCGGCGCCGACCTTCGCCGGGTCCGCGGCGCCGTCCAGCATCGGGAACGACTTGATCTCCACGACCGTCCAGCTGCCGTCCGGGTGCACCACCACCGCGTCGGGCTCCAGGAAGGCGGGGGAGCCCGCGACGTCCAGGGTCAGCATCGGGTGGTCGAGCAGTGTCCAGGCGCCGGGTGACTCGGCGGCCTCGCGCAGGGCCAGCTCCGTACGGGCGGTGCGGCCCCGGGGGCCCTGCGCGGCCAGGTCGGGCACGCGCGCGTCGGCGGGCGGCTCGGCCGCGCGGTCCAGCTTCTCGTGGGCGAGGCGCAGCAGCTCCGTACCGCCGTCGGCCTTGACCTTCGCCTCGAACGCGTTGCCCCGGACGAACGCGAACTGCGACTGGCCGAAGACCGAGGGGGAGCCCAGCGCGCTCGCCAGCGCCGCCTTGTTCACCCCTGCGCCGTCGAGGATGGCGCGCCGTCTGCAGCCCGGGTTGGCGGCGAGGGCGGCCAGGGCGCGCGCGTCCAGCGCCTTGGCCGGGATCTCCGGGCCGCGCAGCTCAGCGAGCCGGTGCCGGAGCGCTTTCTCCCGCGTCCGAGGGGGAGGCACCCGGTTCGGCCGCTGGTCCGTACCGCGGCTCGGGGTGTCGCTGCCGTGGAATTCGCTCACCCGCGGAAGTCTTCCATCCGCCACTGACAATCGGGGAACGGGTGCCGGAGGAGTCCCCGGAGACGCGGGCGAAGCGGGGCAGGGCGCGGGTCTTGGCCAGGTCGGCGTGCCGCATCACGAGGGGGGCCAGCAGCAGGCCCGCGCCCATGACGGCGACGCCCGCGGCCGCGTCGAGGAAGTAGTGGTTCGCGGTGCCCATCACCACGATCGTGGTCACCAGCGGGTAGACCACCGCGGCCGTCTTCGCCCAGCGGGTGCGGCCGTACTTCCACAGCATCACGCCGCACCACAGCGACCAGCCCACGTGCAGGCTCGGCATCGCCGCGTACTGGTTGGTCATGCCGCCGAGCCCGCGCGGGGCGCTGGCCTCGCCGCCCCACCAGCCCCACGAGCTGTAGTGCGCCATCGTGTCCACGAAGCCGTGGCTCGCGTCGAGCAGCCGGGGCGGGCAGGTGGGCAGCAGGGTGAAACCGATCAGGCCGATGAACGTCGACGTCATCAGCCAGGTGCGGGCAGCGCGGTAGTGCACCGCGCGGGAGCGGAACAGCCAGATGAGGATCGCCGGGGTCACCAGGTAGTGCAGTGACGCGTACCAGAAGTCGGCGGGTATGCCTATCCAGGGTTCCCGGGTGAAGAGACGGTTCAGCGGGTGCTCGGCGTTGAGGAACAGCGCCTTCTCTATGCGCAGGATCGCCAGGCCGTGGTCCACGGCGTCGGCGACGTCACCCCGGACGACCAGCCGTCCCGCCGAGTAGCAGGCGTATACGAGGAGGATGAGCGGCAGCTCCGTCCACCAGCGCAGCCGGGTCGCCGGGACCGCCTCGGTGCCCGGTGTCTCGGTGTGCGGCATCCGATCGCTCCCCCTTCGTCCTCGCGCGCCGCTTGTCGGCGGCCAGCCACTCTACGGTGTGTGCGCGTTCCCCGTGAGACGCCCTTGGCTCAGGTAGACGCAAAGATCTCCCCCCGGGTTGCCCATGACCAGGGTGAGCGATGATGGGGGCCTCCCGCCTGCGAATTTCACGGAAGGTGTCCCATGGCATCGCGCATCCTGCTGGCCCGGCACGGACAGACGGCCTGGTCGCTGTCCGGCAAGCACACCGGCAGGACGGACGTGCCGCTCCTGGAGGAGGGACGGCGGGGTGCCAAGCTGCTGGGCGAGCGGCTGCACCGGGCGCCGTACGACGGGCTGGCCGGCGTCGAGGTGCGCACCAGCCCTCTGGTGCGGGCGCGGGAGACCTGTGAGCTGGCGGGGTTCGGTGAGCGGGCTGTGAGCTGGGACATGCTCATGGAGTGGGACTACGGGGCGTACGAGGGGATGACGACGGGGGAGATACAGGCGGCCCGGCCGGGGTGGCTGATCTGGCGGGACGGGGTGCCCGGGGGTGAGTCCCTGGCGGAGGTCGCGGCGCGGGCGGATGAGGTGGTGGCCTGGGCGCGGGGGGCGGAGCGGGATGTGCTGGTGTTCGCGCACGGGCACATCCTGCGGTCGATCGGGGCGCGGTGGTTGGGGCTGCCGCTGTCGTTCGCGGGGCGTATCCGGTTGAATCCGACGTCGCTGTCGGTGCTGGGGTGGGCGTACGGGGAGCCGGCGATCGAGTCGTGGAATGAGCAGGGGCACCTGGCTGTGTGAGGCGGCGTGCCTTGCCTGGGCGGGGCCTGTGTGCGGGGTGCCCTGTGGGGGCTGGGCGGGGGGTGGTGCGCAGCCCGGCGTTTACGGGGTGCCTCCCCCACTCTCGGCTCCTCCCCCACTCTCGGCTTCGCTCGAGCGGGAGGTACCCCCACCGCCCACCCGTGCCGCCCTGGGGGTACCTCCCAGGCCCCTGAGGCACTGGGGGAGGCACGACTGCCCGCAGCTGCGGCGGCGCGGCTGCCCGCAGCCGGTCAGGACGACGCCGCGTGGCGGTCCAGGAAGGCTGAGACTTCTGAGGCGCGGCGGTGGGGGAGGAGGACGCGGGACGTGCCCGCCAGCATCGTGCGGACCCGGGAGGACTGGACGTCGTTCAGGAGGTCCAGCACCCGCAAGCCGGCCGCGGCCGCCTCGTCCGGGCGGCCGCCGCGGGCCAGGTCGTCCGCCAGCTCCGCCGTGTACAGCGCGATGTTCCGCGTGAAGTGCGGGTCCTGCAGTTCCGCCGCGCGCCGCGCGTGCCGTGCCGCGCGCGGCCAGTCACCCAGCGTCGACCAGCACTGGGCTTCCAGGCCCTCCAGCTCGGCCTCCCCGTAGAAGCTCATCCACTCCGGGTCCGCCTCCGAGGGGCCGCGCTCGAAGTACGCCGCCGCGCGGGCCAGCGCCTGCTCGCACCCCGAGCGGTCGGCGAGCCCCGCCCAGCCGCCCGCCTCGCGCAGCGCCAGCAGCGACAGCAGCCGGGGCGAGCCCAGTGGCCGGGCGACCCGCTGGGCCGCCTGCGCGGCCCGTACCGCCTCCCTGGGCCGGCCCGCGTCCCGCGCGAGGAACGCCGTGTTGCAGAAGGCGTGCGCCTCCAGCCCCGCGTCCCCGGTCACCCGTGAGGTCGCCAGCGCCTCCGCGTAGTGCGAGCGGGCGTCGTCGAAGCGGCCCGAGTCGTGCGCCAGCCAGCCCACCGAGATGGCCAGCTCCCCGGCGCCCGAGTACAGCCGGTCCGCGGTCCGCTGCCGGGTCGTCCCCGCGTCCAGCAGCGCGTACGCCGCACGCAGCGGCGCCGCCGCGCGGCGGTAGAGCCCGTCCGCCCCGTGCCGGTCGTCCAGCAGCCGGATCCGGCGGACGGCCTCCTCCAGGGCGCCCGCGTCGCTCGCCCCCGCGCGGCGCACGGCGCGCTGCGCCGCCGAGGCGTCGGAGGCGAACCCGTACGGGCTCAGTGAGGCGGCGGCCACCGTGGCGCCTCCGCCGGTCATGAATGCGCGACGCAGCACGTCGCTCTCCTCGTGGTCGTGCGGGTCGTACGTGTCGTACCTGTCCAGCGATTCATACGGCTCGTACGCCCCGCTGTTCTCACTCGTGGCGTTCGCCGGGCCGTCGGTCCGGGCCTGTGGCGCGTCCCCCGCGGCCCGTGCCCGGCGCCCGCGGACCGACGAGCGGGGCGCGAAGCCCAGGTCGGTCAGCGTGCGGCCGGGGTACATGTGCAGGAACACCCGTTCGTAGGCGTAGTTGGGGCAGCGGATCTCGCCCGCTTCCACCCGGTGCACGTACCGCGCGTCACAGCTGACCCGCTCGCCGATCTCGCGGGCGGCCCTCCGTACCGCCGCGGCGAACTCGGCCGGCGAGCGCGCTCCGCGCAGTTGCCGGAAGACGAGGTTCGGCCGCGGTGGCCGAGGGGGCGTGGACGAGGGCACCGTTGACGACGCCATGGCCGGGTCCTCTCTGCGAACCGTCGAACCATGCCGGAACCGGGCGAGTTGTCCGAGTGCCACCCTGTTTCCGGCGGGCATGAACGTACCTGCTGTGACGGAGTCACCACGCGTAGTTTGGCTACAAAACGGATATGTCATCCGTGATCTGCCATGAAGTGCCATCCTTTGTGGCGGACTTCAGCCGTAGCCGTTGACAGCCCGGTTCGTTGAACTCTGTGGACCGGGAGCCCGCCCGACTCCCGACCCGTTCGTTTCAACAGGGACTCGTGTGGTGGAGGCCGGGATGACGACGACCAGCCGGAGCGACGATCCATTAGAACTGCCGTGTACGGACTGTGACGTGGTCACGGTGCCCGCGCGGCAGGGCCTGGAGGCGGTCGACATCCTGCGGCGCGGAGCCGGCGACGCGGTGGGCCCGGTGCTGCACGACGGCGGCGGCGCCACGCTCGGCTTCGTGGTGCCGCCGGGGACGGCCGCCGCCTGGGACGTGCCGGGCAGCACGTGCAGGGAGACCGACGGCCGGGGACTGCGGCTGACCCCCGAGCCGCCGGTCGAGGGATCGGACTGGCTGCTGCCGCCCGGAGAGGCGGACCTGGCGACGGACCCCGCCGTGCTGCGCGAGGCGCTCGGCGAGGCCCAGCGGATGATCGAGGCGGCGGACGGCCGCACGTGAGCCCCGCGCGGCCGGGTGTACGTGGGCCCCGCGCGGCCGGGTGTACGTGGGCCCCGCGCGGACGGCTGTACGTGGGCCCCGCGCGGCAGGCTGCACGTGGGCCCCGCGCGGACGGCTGTACGTGGGCCCCGCGCGGCAGGCTGCACGTGGGCCTCGCCCGGACGGCTGTACGTGGGCCCCGCGCGGCAGGCTGCACGTGGGCCTCGCCCGGACGGCTGTACGTGGGCCCCGCGCGGACGGCTGTACGTGGGCCCCGCGCGGCAGGCTGCACGTGGGCCCCGCGCGGCCGGGTGTACGTGAGCCCCGCGCGGCCGGCCCACCGGAGAGCGGCCGGCCGCGCGTGCCTGGGACAATGACGGCATGGGCAGAACCAGGAGCGGCGGGCGTGGACGGGGCGGCGGCGCGGAGACCGTCACCGAGGACGTCGACGGCGGACTCGCCCAGCTCATCCCCGACCGGGACCGCTCGCGGGCCTGGACGCTGCTGATCGACGGTGCCCCGCAGTCGCACGTCGACCTGGACGACCCGTCGTACCTCTCCTTCGAGTACCAACGCCGCTTCGGTCATGTCGTCGACCTCGCCGCCCCGCCCGGCAGGCCGCTGCGGGCCGTGCACCTCGGCGGGGGCGCCTTCACCCTGGCCCGGTACGTCGCGGCCACCCGCCCCCGCTCCACCCAGCAGGTCGTCGAGCGCGACGCGGCCCTGGTGCACCTGGTCCGGCGGGAGCTGCCGCTGGACGCCGGGGCCCGGATCCGGGTGCGTTCCGCGGACGCCCGGGAGGGGCTCGCCAAGGTGCCGGACGGCTGGGCCGGACTCGTCGTCGCCGATGTGTTCAGCGGGGCCCGCACCCCGGCCCACCTGACCTCGACGGAGTTCCTCGACGACGTCCGCAGGGCCCTCGCCCCCGGCGGGATCTACGCCGCCAACTTCGCCGACGGGCCCCCGCTCGCGCATCTGCGCGGTCAGATCGCCACCGCGGCCGCCCGGTTCGCCGAGCTCGCGCTGATCGCCGACCCCGCCGTGCTGCGCGGCAAGCGCTTCGGCAACGCGGTCCTGGTCGCCTCCGACGCGCCTCTGCCGGTCGCCGAGCTGACCCGGCGGGCCGCCTCCGACCCGCACCCGGGCCGGGTCCAGCACGGCAGGGACCTCCTCGACTTCACCGGCGGGGCCCTCCCCGTCACGGACCTCGCGGCGGTCGCGTCACCGGCACCGCCCGCGTCCGTCTTCCGCTGAACCGCGCGACCCCGCCGAGTTCCGCGGCGGCAGCGGCTCAGTACGTGCCGATCTCCACCCGCGGCGGGCCGTCGTGCCACGTGCAGAACACCGACACCCGGTCCGCGCCCGAGGTGAACTCCACCCGGATCCACGACTCCGTATGCCACACCTGCATCGACCAGCCGGCCCCCGGGGTCGCCGACACCAGGGAGGCGGACGCCTCGCCGAGGTCGAAGACCGCACGGCCGCCCTTGGTGTCATAGGCCTTCACCTCGCCCGAGGCGGCTGGAGGGGAAGGGGGCGGGGACGTGGCGGGCGGGCTGCTGCCGCGGGTCGGCTCCGGATCCGGCTTCGGGCTCTCCTTGCCGGGCTTCTCCGACGGCTCCCGTGACTTCCCGGCGTCCTTCGTGGGCGTCGCGGGCGGCCGGTGCGTCGCCGACGACAGCGCCTCCGACTGTTCCTCGGCCGCCGCGATCGGCAGGGCACGGGGCGGGTCGTAGGCGGTGCCCTCCATCACGGTGCTGACGCCCCACCACGACAGCGTGACCGCCGCGCCCGTGGCGAGCAGCCAGGCCAGTACGTGTACGAGTCCTCTGCGCATCGTCGGCCCATACTGCCCCACGAGCCCCACCGGTGTCGTGCCCACGGAGGTGTCCGGAGTTGTCCACAGGCCCCGACGAGGGCCCGTCCCCATGGCGTACGGTGCCGCCCATGGCAAGTGTTCTCGTGGTCGAGGACGACCAGTTCGTACGCTCGGCGCTGATCCGGCAGCTGACCGACGCCTCGCACACCGTGCGCAGCGTGGGGACGGCGCTGGAGGCGCTGCGCGAGGTCGCCCATTTCCGCTTCGACGTGGTCGTACTGGACCTCGGACTGCCCGACCTCGACGGTTCCGAGGCCCTGAAGATGCTGCGCGGCATCACCGACGTCCCCGTGATCGTCGCCACCGCCCGGGACGACGAGGCCGAGGTCGTGCGGCTGCTCAACGCGGGCGCGGACGACTACCTGACCAAGCCCTTCTCGGTGGAGCACCTGTCGGCCCGGATGGCCGCCGTGCTGCGCCGGGCCCGTGCCGGCGGCGGCGAGGCCGCGCCCACACCCGTGATCAGGGTCGGCGGACTCACCGTCGACCCGCTGCGCCGCCAGGCCGAACTGGACGGTGTACGCCTTGACCTGACACGGCGTGAGTTCGACCTGCTCGCCTTCCTCGCCGGGCGGCCCGGCGTGGTCGTCCCCCGCAAGGAACTGCTCGCCGAGGTGTGGCAGCAGTCCTACGGCGACGACCAGACCATCGACGTCCATCTGTCCTGGCTGCGCCGGAAGCTGGGGGAGACGGCCGCCCGGCCGCGTTATCTGCACACCCTGCGGGGCGTCGGCGTGAAACTGGAGCCGCCCGCCGCGCAGCTGCCCGGAGCGGAGCCGCCGCGATGAGATGGGCCCTGGTGAAGGTGTCGCTGGCGGTGACCACGATGGTCGTCGTCGCCTTTGCGGTGCCGCTCGGTCTGGTCATCCGGGAGATGGCCCGCGACCGCGCCTTCTCCAACGCCGAGCGGGAGGCGGCCGCCGTCGCCCCCGCGCTGTCCATCACCACCGACCGCGACCAGCTCGAACGGGTCGTGGCGTCCGCCGGCTCCGAGGCCGCGATGGCCGTGCACATACCGGCGGCGGGCGAGGGCGGCGAGGCCCTCGACATCGGCGAGCGGCGGGCCTCCGAGGAGGACGTAGCGGCGGTGCGGAAACTGGGGCGCGCCTCCACCTCCTCCGTCCCCGGCGGTTCGACGCTGCTCCAGCCGGTCGCGCTGAGCACCGGCGAGATCGCCGTGGTCGAGGTGTTCGTCCCCGAGTCCGAGGTCACCAACGGTGTCGGCACGGCCTGGGCGGTGCTCGCCGCGGTCGGGGTCGCGCTGATCCTCGGCTCGGTCGCGGTCGCCGACCGGCTGGGCGTCCGGATGGTGCGGCCCGCCCAGCGGCTGGTGGAGGGGGCGCACGAACTGGGGGAGGGCAAGCTGGGCGCCCGGGTCCGGGAGGAGGGGCCGACCGAACTGCGGCTGGCGGCCGTGGCGTTCAACTCCATGGCGGACCAGGTGGTCCAGCTCCTGGCCAACGAGCGGGAGCTCGCCGCCGACCTGTCCCACCGGCTGCGTACGCCGCTGACCGTGCTGCGGCTCAACGCCGCCTCGCTCGGCGACGGTCCGGCCGCCGAGCAGACCCGGGCGGCGGTCGAGCAGCTGGAGCGGGAGGTGGACACCATCATCCGCACCGCCCGGGACGCCAAGCCGCAGACGGCCGCCGCCGGTCCCGGCGCGGGCTGCGACGCGGCCGAAGTGGTGCGCGAACGCATGGAGTTCTGGTCGGCGCTCGCCGAGGACGAGGGCCGCAAATGGCGGGTGGCCGGGGCCGACCGGCCGGTGCGCATACCCGTGGCCCGCGCCGATCTGGCCGCAGCCCTCGACGCGCTGCTCGGCAACGTCTTCCGGCACACCGCCGAGGGCACCGCCTTCGCGGTCGACGTGCACAACGGCGAGGACGCGGTGATCGTGCTCGTCTCCGACGCGGGCCCCGGCATCGCCGACCCCGAGGCGGCGATGGCCCGTGGCCGGGGCTCCGGCAGCGACGGCTCGACCGGTCTGGGCCTGGACATCGTGCGCCGGCTCGCGGAGGGCACCGGCGGGGACGTGCGGATCGGGTCGTCGGTGCTCGGCGGGACGGAGGTGCGGATCTGGATCCAGCTCGACGGCCGCGAACGCCCGCCCCGCAGACGCGGGCACCGGGGGTCCGTACGGCGGCGCAGACCGGGCCGTCAGGGCGCGTCCTTTAACCGGTCCCGATCCCTTCCTTAAGCGCACCCTAAGACCGCCAACGGCGTTCCGGAACAGGCAACTGACGCGGCGGTGCGCCGACAGTCCTATTGAAACAACGGGGATGCACGTGCCCCGGCCGGTCTCTCTCCCCACACCCGGCCGGGGCACTCGCATGCCCGCGTTTCTTCGCCCCCGCCGCCCCTTCCCGTCCCGTCCCGTCCCCGGGGGCGCTGCCCCCGGACCCCCGCTCCTCAAACGCCGGAGGGGCTGGGTGGGGGGCGGAGGGGCTGATGGAGGGGGAGGGGCTGTTATCCCTCCGGGACACACGAACGGGGCGCGGCACTCCCCTAGGGTGTCGCGCCCCGCCCCCCCGTGCTTCCCCCGTGGCCCGGAGCCGGGAGCCGGTCAGATGCTCTCGGGGTCCGGGAGTTCTCCCGACGCGGCCGCGCGGCCGTACCACAGCGCGCTGGACTTCGGCGTGCGCTGCTGGCTGGCGTAGTCGACGTACACCGCGCCGAAGCGCTTGTCGTAGCCGTACGCCCACTCGAAGTTGTCCAGCAGCGACCACAGGAAGTAGCCGCGCACCTCCGCGCCGTCCGTGATGGCACGGCGCACCGCCGAGAGGTGGCCGTGCAGATAGGCCACCCGCTCCGGGTCGTGCACCGTGCCGTCGGCGTCCGGCTTGTCGTCGTAGGCCGCGCCGTTCTCGGTGATGTACAGCGGCAGACCGGGCGCCTCGCGGTGGTAGCGCATGATCAGCTCGTGCAGGCCGGTCGGGTCGACGGTCCAGCCCATCTCGGTCCGGTCGCCCGGCGACTGGTGGAAGGCGACGTGGTCCGCCGCCGGCCACGGAGAGTGCTCGCTCGCGCCGTGCCCGTCGGCCCGCGGGCCCTCGGCGTCCGGGTCGGCCGCCGACACCAGGGTGGGCGTGTAGTAGTTGAGGCCGAGCGCGTCCAGCGGCTGGTGGATCAGGTCCAGGTCGCCGTCCTCGATGCACGACCAGTCGGTGAGGGAGGAGGTCGCCTCCAGCAGGCTCTCCGGGTAGGAACCGTGCAGGATCGGGCCGTGGAAGATGCCGCCCGACAGGTCGTCGATCTTCCGCGCCGCCGCCACGTCCGCCGGGTCGCCCGGCGAAAGGGGCCGGATCACCCCGGAGTTGAGGGCGATCGACACCTGGTTGCGGGCCGGCATCACCGAGCGCAGCGCCTTGGTGCCCAGACCGTGCGCCAGGTTCAGATGGTGGGCGGCCTTCAGCGCGGACGCCGGGTCGGTACGGCCGGGCGCGTGCACGCCGGACCCGTAGCCCAGGAAGGCGCTGCACCAGGGCTCGTTGAGCGTCATCCACTGTTCCACGCGGTCGCCGAGCGCCTCGCCCACCATCTGGGCGTACTCCGCGAAGCGGTACGCGGTGTCCCGCGCCGGCCAGCCGCCCGCGTCCTCCAGCTCCTGCGGCAGGTCCCAGTGGTAGAGGGTGACGGCCGGCTTGATGCCCTTCTCCAGCAGCTCGTCGACCAGCCGGCGGTAGAAGTCGAGACCGCGCTGGACGGCCGGGCCGCGGCCGGTCGGCTGCACCCGCGGCCAGGCGACGGAGAAGCGGTAGGCGTCCAGGTTCAGCTCCGCCATCAGCGCCACGTCGTCGCGGTAGCGGTGGTAGTGGTCGACAGCGATGTCACCGGTGTCGCCGTTGGCCGTCCTGCCCGGCGTATGGCTGAAGGTGTCCCAGATGGAAGGGGTACGTCCGTCCTCCCGCACCGCCCCCTCGATCTGGTACGCGGAGGTGGCGGCGCCCCAGAGGAAGGCGGGAGGAAAGGTCACCGGGGTCGCGGGCGTTGCGGAGTCAGACATGGAAGCGCTCCCATAGAAGGTCGTGGAGGACCGACGAGTACGAGCCGTGGAAGACCGGCGCGCACATGAGGACATGCGGGGTGGAGGGGCCGAGGCAGCGGTGACCCGGCCCCCCGGGGGTTACGGGGACGGACGGGCGTCAGCCCTTGACGGCGCCCTGCATGATGCCGCCCACGATCTGCTTGCCGAAGATCGCGAAGACCAGCAGCAGGGGGAGCGTCCCCAGCAGCGCACCCGCCATGATCAAGGACTGGTCCGGGGTGAAACCGCGTCCCAGGCCCGCGACCGCGACCTGAACGGTCGGGTTGCCGGTCTGGGTGAGCACCAGGAACGGCCACAGGAAGTCGTTCCAGGCCTGCACGAACATCAGCATGCCGAGCACGGCCATCGCCGGGCGCGCGGCCGGGAACACCACGTGCCACACCACGCGCCAGCTGCCCGCACCGTCGACCCGCGCGGCCTCGATCACCTCGTCCGGCAGCGCCTGGAGCAGGTACTGCCGCATGAAGAACACGCCGAACGCGCTCACCAGCGACGGGAAGATGACCGCCTGCAGCTGGTCGGTCCAGTCGAGCTTGGCGACCATCATGTACAGCGGGATGATGCTGAGCTGCGGCGGGATCATCATCGTGCCGATGACCAGCAGCATCAGGGCGTTGCGGCCCTTGAACCGCAGCTTGGCGAAGGCGAACCCGGCGACCGTCGACAGCACCACGATCGTCGTCGCGGAGATGCCCGCCACGATCGTGGTGTTGAGGAAGGCCTCGCCGAGGTTGGCGTCGGTCCAGGCGAGCTCCAGGTTCTTGAACAGATTGGAGCCGAACCAGAACGGCGGCGGCGTCTGCGCCAGACGCTGGTTGTCCCGGGAAGCGGCGATCGCCGTCCAGATCAGCGGGAAGAGCGACACGAGCGTGAACACGATCAGGATCGCGTACGCGACCGGACCGCCGTGCAGCGTGCCGCCGGCCCGCGCGGACTTCGGCAGACGCGAGCGCTTGTGCTTGTCGGGCGATGTCTCGGGGGGCGTCACAGTCGTCGTCACGGCCACCACTCCTTAACTGCTGGCGCGCAGCCGGCGCGAGATGACGTGGTTGATGATGCCGATGACGATCAGGATCGCGAACATCGACCAGGCGATCGCCGAGGCGCGGCCCAGGTGCTGGTTCACCCAGCCCTGCTCGTACAGATACAGGCCGAGGGTCTGGAACTGGTGCTCCCCGCCGCCCGACGCGCTCTTGTTGGGGTCGAATAGCAGCGGCTCGCCGAAGACCTGGCTGGCGCCGATCGTCGAGACCACGACGGTGAACAGGATCGTCGGACGCAGCGAGGGCAGCGTCACATGGATGAACTGCTTCCAGCGGCTGGCGCCGTCCAGCGCCGCCGACTCGTACAGATCCTGCGGGATGGCCTGCATCGCGGCCAGATAGATCAGCGCGTTGTAGCCGGTCCAGCGCCAGATGATGATCGTCGAGACGGCGAACTGGCTGGCCCACTTGTCGTCCTGCCAGGCGATCGGGTCGACGCCGACGAAGTCGAGCGCCCAGTTGATCATGCCGTAGTCACGCCCGTAGAGGAGCACGAACACCAGGGTGGCGGCGGCGATCGAGGTGGCGTACGGGGCGAGCATCGCGACGCGGTAGAAGGTCGAGCCGCGCAGCTTGTAGTTGAGGATGTGCGCGATGCCCATTGCCATCATCAGCTGCGGAACGGTCGAGATGATGCCGATGGTGAGGGTGTTCTGCGCCGCGTTCCAGAAGAAGTCGTCGTCGAAGATCCGGGTGTAGTTCCGCAGCCCGACCCAGTTCATGTCGGTCGGCGCGGTCAGCTCCACCTGGTGCAGCGAGGCCCAGCCGGTGTAGAGCAGCGGGAACAGACCGAACGCGGCGAACAGCAGGAAGAACGGCGAGACGAACGCGTACGGGCTCCAGCGCGCGTCGCGCTGCCAGCGGCGGGACAGCTTGGCCCGGCGCCGCTCCTCCTTGTCCACCGGACTGCCCCCGGACGGACGGCCCGGGGCCGCGCCCCCCTCGGCGGGGGGCGCGGCGGTGTCGTGACGGGTGGCCATTCGGGTCACTTGTCCAGGTTGTTGTCGATGGTCTTGGTGGCCGTCTCCCAGGCCTCCTCGGGCGACTTGCCCTTGGCCACCAGGATCACGCCGTTGTCACCCAGACCCTGGCCGATGATCTGGTCCTTCGGGCCGATGATCTGGACCGGGATCTGCTTGGCGGCCGCGGCGAAGATCTCGCCGATCGGGGCGTCACCGGTCATGTCGTTCTTCGCCCCGGTGACCGCCTTGTCCTCGTACGCGGCCTGCGCGCTCGGGAAGCTGCCCTGCACCTCGAACAGCTTGACCTGCTGCTCCGGCGCGGTCAGCCAGGCCACCAGCTTCTTCGCCTCCTCGACGTTCTTGCCGCTCTTGGGCACGGTCAGGAACGAACCGCCCCAGTTGCCGGACCTGGGCGGCACCGCGACGTCCCACTTGCCGGCGGCGTCCGGCTGCGACTTGCCCTTGATGTAGCCGAGCATCCACGGCGGGCAGGAGATCGCGGCGAACTTGTTGTTGGCGATCGTCTGGTCCCAGCCGGGCTGGAACTGCGTCTGGGCGCCGACCAGCCCGTCCTCGGCGGCCTTCGCGGCCAGGTCGAAGGCGCGCTTGACGGCGGGGTTCTCCTTGTAGATGACCTCGCCCTCGGCGTTGTAGAAGCGCTCCTCCTCACTGCCCAGGATGGCGTTGAGCAGACCGCCGGGGGAGTCCATGAACGTGGTGCCCTTGGGGGCCTTCTTCTTGTACTGCTCGCCGACCTCGACCAGCTTGGCCCAGTCGCCGGCCCACAGCTTGCCGACCTCTTCGCGGTCGGTGGGCAGGCCCGCCTTCTCGAACAGGTCCTTGCGGTAGCAGATGGCCATCGGGCCGATGTCGGTGCCCAGGCCGACGGTCTGGCCGTCCTTGGTGGTGGCCTGCTGCCACTTCCACTCGAGCCAGTCCGCCTTGTTCACGCCCGGCGCCTTGGAGAGGTCCTCCAGCTTCGCGGACTGGGTGGCGACGATCTCGGCGATGTTGCCGACCTCGACGGCCTGGACGTCCTGCAGGCCGCTGTTGGTGGTCAGGTGGTTGAGCAGAGCGGGGTAGTAGTTCTCGTTCCGCTCGATGACGTTCTCTTCGATGTTGATGTCGGGGTTGAGCTTCTCGTACTCCTCGTAGAGCCCGGCTTCCTTGAAGCCCATGGTGCCGAAGAGACCGAGGGTGATCGTGGTCTTGCCCTCGCCGCCGTCCGACGAGGAACCGGAGTCGTCTCCGCCGTCGTCGGCACAGCCGGCCAGCAGCCCGGTGCCCAGCGACACCACGGCCGCGAGGGCCAGTGCCTTGCGGGCGATGGGCTTCCCCTTGTCCGAGCGCTGCCGGGAGAGGGGGAGGGTACGTGCTCGCATTGCGTCCTCCTGTTGCCCTGACGTGCCGACCCCCCGGCCAACGGCGTCGTTTGACCGTATCCTGCGCGTTGCGGCTCGGGCGGGGAACGTGCGGGTTGTGTATGGGTCAGGTACTGTGGGAGCGCTCCCACGTGTGATGTCTTGAAGAGTCCCGGGTCCGGGCGAGGGTGTCAAGGGAACAGACGAGGCAAACTGCGTTCAGTTATCTGCCCGTTAACTTGCCTTCGGGGCCAAGCCAACGGAACCACGGAGTCCGCCCGCTGTCCTCCCGGCGGTGGCCGACGTCACGGGAGGGGCTGTTACATTCCAGGCCAGCGTGACGAAACGAAGGAAGGCGGTGCCGATGGCAACCCACGGAGCGCGGGGCCGGGGCGGTGGCCGGCCCACCCTCGAAGAGGTGGCCGCGCGCGCCGGAGTCGGCCGCGGCACCGTTTCCCGGGTGATCAACGGGTCCCCCCGGGTCAGCGATGCCACCCGCGCCGCCGTGGAGGCGGCGGTCGCCGAGCTCGGTTACGTCCCCAACACGGCCGCCCGCGCCCTGGCCGCCAACCGCACGGACGCCATCGCCCTGGTGGTGCCCGAGCCGGAGACCCGGTTCTTCACCGAGCCGTACTTCTCCGACATGCTCCGGGGCGTCGGCTCGGCGCTGTCCGACACCGAGATGCAGCTGCTGCTGATCTTCGCGGGCAGCGACCGGGAGCGGCAGCGGCTCGCCCAGTACCTCGCCGCCCACCGCGTGGACGGTGTCCTGCTGGTCTCGGTGCACGCCGACGACCCGCTGCCCGACATGCTGTCCCAGCTGGAGATCCCGGCGGTGATCAGCGGCCCCCGGTCGGCGGGGGAGGCGCTCACCTCGGTGGACTCCGACAACTACGGCGGCGCCCGCCAGGCCGTCGAGCACCTCATCGACCGGGGCCGGCGCACCATCGCCCACATCACCGGCCGCCTGGACGTCTACGGTGCCCAGCGGCGTATCGACGGCTACCGGGACGCCCTGCGCGAGGCCGGCCACGAGGTGGACGACCTGCTGATCGAACCGGGCGACTTCTCCGAGGGCGGGGGCCGGCGCGCGATGGCGGCCCTGCTGGAGCGCCGTCCCGGCCTGGACGCCGTCTTCGCCGCCTCCGACGTCACCGCGGTGGGCGCCCGGCAGGCCCTGCGCGAGGCGGGCCGCCGCATCCCCGACGACGTGGCGCTGGTCGGCTACGACGACTCCGCCATAGCGCGCCACCTGGACCCGCCGCTGACCAGCGTGCGCCAGCCGATCGAGGAGATGGGCCGCGCGATGACGGACCTCCTCCTCGCCGAGATCGCCGACCGCCGCCCGGCCATCTCGCGGGGCCTGGACCGGCGCCAGATGGTGCTGGCCACGGAACTGGTGCCGCGCGCCTCGTCCTGACGCGGGGATCGGCCCCGGTGCCGGTCGAAGGCCGGCCCGCCGCTCCGTACGGGGGCTCGGCCGCCCCTTCCGGCCCGCGTGGCCTCGGCCCGGTCCGGTCCGGGGTGCGTCACGGGTGCACGACAGGGCGGGACCTGCGCGACGGACGTTCCGGCTCACCCGCGCCTGCGACCACGGCGTCCTCGGGCTGAGCGGCGCCTGCGACCACGGCGTCCTCGGGCTGAGCGGCGCCTGCGACCACGGCGTCCTCGGGCTGAGCGGCGCGGCGGAGACCTCGGGGCGGGCGGAGGGAGCAACAGCCGCGGATCCACGCCCCACGCCCTGTGCGCCGCGCCATTCCGGCACCGCGACCGCTCTCCCGGAGCGTCGATGACTCACCTGTGGAGTTCCGTAGTCGTCCGGACTGTCGTTCGCTCTGGTCTCTCGGTTGCAGTTGGCCGCGGCCTGCGCCCTCCGGCCGGCGGACGACCACGCCGGCCGCTGGTGGACGCTCTGCCACGCCTACCGGCGATGGGCCCTGGACCATCCGCCGGACTTCACCCTGATCTTCGGTGCCCCGGTCCCCGGTTCGCACGTCCCCGAGCCTGTCACGGGGCCCGCGGCCGCACGGTTCGTCGAGGTCCACCTCGATGTGCTCGCCGAGGCCGTCCGGGCGGGAGCCGTCCTCCCGGACCGCGCCGGGGTCCCGGACACCGTCGAGACCGGGCCGCTGCTGGACGACCTGCTGCGGCGGAGCGGCAAGGAGTGTTCGCCCCGGCTGGCCGCCATCGGCCTCACCGCCTGGGCCTCGGTACTCGGCTATCTGGTCGCCGAGGTCCACGGCAGCCTGCGCCGTCTCATCGGCGACACCGACGCCCTGTTCGCGGCACACGTCCGCAGTGTGATGCTCGCCATGGGGTTCGACCGCGAGCTCACCGACGACGCGGCACAGCGCCTCGCCTGACCGGCCCCCGGGCACGAAAGAGGCCGACGACCGCGTTTCCGCGTGTCATCGGCCTCTTTCACGAGGGTGAGTGACGGGACTTGAACCCGCGACTTCCTGGACCACAACCAGGTGCTCTACCAGCTGAGCTACACCCACCATGGCCTTGTCGGTTGAGATCAGCCACTTCCCCGACCGGCCGAGAAAAAGTGTACATGCTCCGAAGGGGTGCTCGCGCACGGCTTTTCCCGAGGGTGTCGCCGACCCCCTCCGCACCCCTACTGAGCAGGCAGGACGTGCTTGGCCGCGATCTTCTTCGCGGTCTCCGAGTCGGGCCCCGGCTGGGGTACGAACACGGCCTCGCGGTAGTAGCGCAGCTCCGCGATGGACTCCCGGATGTCGGCGAGGGCGCGGTGGTTGCCGTTCTTCTCCGGGCTGTTGAAGTACGCCCGCGGGTACCAGCGGCGGGCCAGCTCCTTGATGCTGGAGACGTCCACGATGCGGTAGTGCAGGTAGTCCTCCAGGGTCGGCATGTCGCGCAGCAGGAAACCGCGGTCGGTGCCCACGGAGTTGCCGCACAGGGGGGCCTTGCCCGGCTCCTTGACGTGCTCGCGCACGTAGTCGAGGACCCGCCGCTCGGCGTCCTCGAGCGTCGTGCCGCCCTCCAGCTCGGCGAGCAGCCCGGACGCGGTGTGCATCTCGCGCACCACCTCCGGCATCGTCTCCAGGGCCCGCTCCGGCGGGCGGATGACGATGTCCACGCCCTCACCGAGCACGTTCAGCTCGGAGTCGGTGACGAGGGCGGCCACTTCGATGAGCGCGTCGTCCGACAGCGAGAGGCCGGTCATCTCGCAGTCGATCCACACCATGCGATCGTTCATATGTCTAACCTTACGGCCCGGTAGGCCGTGCGGACCCCGCTGGTCGTACCAACGGTGTCGGTGTGAACGTCACAGGACCCCGGACATGGGGACCTGCGGACGTAGGGCCCCCGGACGTAGGGCCCCCGGACATACGGACGGGCCGGGAGCCGCCGCTCCCGGCCCGTCCGAGTGCCGGTGTCATCTCACGGAGCGCTGCGCTGCCCCGGCACACCGTGCGCCGAGGCCGTCAGGGACACGCCCAGCGCTCCGGCCGCCGCCGTGCGCCGGGACTGGTGCGGCAGCGGACTGTCCGGGTGCAGCGCCGGCGGCATCGGATGCCCCGGATGGCCGGGCGGACCGGACGGGACGGTCCCCTGGGCGGCCGGGGCGCCCTCGCCGTCCTGGTTCCGGTCGGCCTGCGGCCGCCGCGCGCGGTACGCGGCCCGGTAGGCGGCGGGTGACGAGCCCAGCTGACGGCGGAAGTGGCCGCGCAGCGCGACCGGCGAGCGGAATCCGCAGCGCCCGGCGACCTCGTCCACCGAGTAGTCCGACGTCTCCAGCAGCCGCTGCGCCTGGAGCACCCGCTGCGTGATCAGCCACTGCAACGGCGCGCTGCCGGTCAGCGAGCGGAACCGGCGGTCGAAGGTACGGCGGCTCATGTACGCGCGGGCCGCCAGCGTCTCCACGTCGAACTGCTCGTGGAGGTGCTCCAGTGCCCAGGCGACGACCTCGGCGAGCGGGTCGGCGCCGATCTCCTCCGGTAAAGACCTGTCGAGGTAGCGCTCCTGGCCGCCGCTGCGGCGCGGCGGGACCACCAGGCGCCGGGCGAGCGCGCCGGCCGCCTCGTTGCCGTGATCCGTGCGCACGATGTGCAGGCACAGGTCGATCCCGGCCGCGGTGCCGGCCGAGGTCAAAACGTCGCCGTCGTCCACGAAGAGTTCCCGCGGATCGACGTGCACCGACGGATAGCGTTTCGCCAGCGTCGGCGCGTACATCCAGTGTGTGGTCGCGGGCCGGCCGTCCAGCAGGCCCGCCGCGGCGAGTACGAAGGCGCCGGTGCACAGCCCGACGATGCGGGCGCCCTCCTCATGGGCCCGCCGCAGCGCGTCGAGCGCCTCCTCCGGTGGCGGGGAGGTGATCGAACGCCAGGCCGGCACGACGACGGTGCCCGCCCGGGATATCGCCTCCAGGCCATGTGGTGCGGTGAGTTCCAGGCCCCCTGTGGTCCGCAGCGGGCCGTCCTCGCCTCCGCACACCAGCAGGCGGTAGCGCGGTACGCCGGCGTCCTGGCGATCAACCCCGAACACCGACAGCGGTATGGAACTCTCGAAGATGGGGCCGCCGCTGAACAGCAGCACCGCGACGATCTCCTTGCGGCGCCGCCCGGAGAGTTTCCGGACAGCGATTTCCGGCGCGGCAGTGGAGTCGTGGCTCATACTGCTAAGCCCCCCTCGGTGGTCGCGGCTCCTCGGTTGTGTCGCTCCTGCACGTTTCCCCTCGGTCCTGCACGAGTCCCCCGCCGTACGACGTCAAGATCGAATCTACTGTGTCGCGTCGCGCCCGGGTGGCGAGTTCGTCACCCGGCACATTGTCGACTTGGCAACTTGGCGTGAAGCATTCGATCACGAAGGGTCGCACTCGCGGGGCGTGCAGGGAAGTGCGCCTCGTCGCGGTGGCCAATCCCCATAGGGCGCGCAGGGTGCGCGGGACCCTTTCCGTGCAGGTCGAACGGGGATTGGGGGGTGGTTCCGGCGGGGGATGCACACCGGCCGGAAGTTGGCTGAAAAGATGCGGGCGTGGGCGCGGAAACCGGTCAACCGACCGGTGTGTCCCCGCCATCGCGCGGCGGCCGCCCGGCGAGCCGCCGGGACCGGCGCAGCAGCAGCCGGCAGACCCCGGTGACCGCCGCCAGGCCCAGGGCGACGCCGGCCGCCCCCGCGGCCGAGGAGCCGCACCACACCAGCACCACCGGCACGAGCAGACAGCCGAACGCCGCCCAGCGGATCAGGTCGGTCACCGGGTCCCGGGACGGCGGTGCCGTACGATCCCGCTCGGGCGTGGGACCGGGTCCGGACATGAGAGGCTCCCTGTGCGTGGCTCGCCGGGTTCAACGCGTGGCCGGCCTCCCGGTCACCGCGGGCGGCCCGGACGGTTCTCCGCGTTTACGCCGGGTGAATCCCGTGCAAACCACCTGTACTGGGCAGCAACCGTTGCGTGACGGGCGGCCCCTCGTGCATGCTCCGGGGAACCCGCCTGCCGGTACGCGCCGGGTCTGGGCTCAGGAGGCGTGCCGCCGTACCCTTGGGGGTATGGGGTTGGGAAGACCATTCCCGGACACAGCTCCGCCGCACACTGTCGTCCCCCATAGAAGGATCACCACCCCGAGACAGCCATGGCCGGTCATGAATTCTTCGAACCCGCGGACCGCAAGCGGCCGGTCGCCGATCCCACGGCGGCCGAACCCCTGGCAGCGGAGGAATCACGTCACCCCTGCGACCCCGCGTTCCGGCACGGTGTGGTCGTCGGCTTCGACGGATCCACCTCGAGCGAGCGGGCCCTCGCCTACGCCATCGGCATGGCGCGGCGCATCGGTTCGGGCCTGATCATCGTCCACGTCGCCAACCGGCTGCCCACTACGGTGTGGGCGGGCTGCGAGCCCCCCGTCTTCGTGGACGTCCCGGACCACCGCACGGAGGTGCTCGGACTCGAGCTCGCCTGTGCGGACTATCTGGCCGAGGTGCCGTGGATCCTGGTCGAGCGCGGCGGGGACATCTGCCACGAACTCGAAGAGGTGGGGCGGGAGTACGAAGCCGACGCGATCGTCGTGGGTTCCACCCACGGGCTCGTGGGGCGGCTGTTCGGGTCCGTCGCGGGGAGGCTGGCGAAGCGGGCGCAGCGGCCGGTGGTTGTCATTCCGTGAGTGGGGGACGGGCCCCCGCGTGTTGACCGGCAACATGCGGGGGCCCGTCCCGTTTCGTCGGCCCGTACAGCTGAGCGGGCGTTGATCGCGCCCGCTCAGGCGGTGCCGCACATCGACACGGCTCCGCGCCCCGGGTGTGTGGCCCGGCCGTCCGTGGGGGCGGGGCCGCCGATTGACGCGGGCCCGCCCCGGGCGTCCTACTCCACCGTGACCGACTTCGCCAGGTTGCGGGGCTTGTCGATGTCCCTGCCGAGGGCCAGGGCCGTGTGATAGGCGAGGAGTTGGAGGGGGATGCCCATCAGGATGGGGTCCAGCTCGTCCTCGTTCTTGGGGACGAGGAGCGTGTGGTCGGCCTTCTCCTGCTCCTGGTGGGCGACCGCGACGATCCGGCCGCTGCGGGCCTTGATCTCCTCCATCGCCGCGCGGTTCTTCTCCAGCAGGTCGTCGTCCGGGACGATCGCGACCGTGGGGAGGGCCGGCTCGATCAGGGCCAGCGGACCGTGCTTGAGCTCGGAGGCCGGGTAGGCCTCGGCGTGGATGTAGGAGACCTCCTTGAGCTTCAGGGAGGCCTCGCGGGCCACCGGGTAGCCCCGGACACGGCCGATGAAGAGCATCGAGCGGGCCTCGGCGTACTCCAGGGCCAGCTTCTTGATCTCCTCCTCCTGCTCCATGATCTCGGCGATCTGGGCGGGCAGGCGGCGCAGCCCCTCGATGATCCGCTTGCCGTCGCGCACCGACAGGTCACGCGTGCGGCCCAGGTGCAGGGCGAGCAGGGCGAAGGCGACCGTGGTGTTGGTGAAGCACTTGGTGGACACCACGCACACCTCGGGGCCGGCGTGCACATAGACGCCGCCGTCGGCCTCGCGGGCGATCGCGGAGCCGACCACGTTGACCACGCCCAGCACCCGCGCGCCCTTGCGCTTCAGCTCCTGCACGGCGGCGAGCACGTCGTACGTCTCACCGGACTGGGAGACCGCGATGTACAGGGTGTCGGGATCCACGACCGCGTTGCGGTAGCGGAACTCGGAGGCCGGCTCGGCGTCGGCGGGGATGCGGGCCAGCTCCTCGATCATCTGCGCGCCGATCATGCCGGCGTGGTACGAGGTGCCGCAGCCGAGGATCTTCACCCGGCGGATCAGGCGGGCCTCGCGGGCGTCCAGGTTCAGGCCGCCCAGGCGCACGGTGGCGAAGCGGTCCTCGATCCGGCCGCGCAGCACCCGGTCCACGGCCTCGGCCTGCTCGTGGATCTCCTTGTGCATGTAGGTGTCGTGGCCGCCCATGTCGTACGAGGCCGCCTCCCACTCCACGGTGGTCGGCTCGGCGGTGGTACGGGTGCCCTCGGTGGTGTAGGTGCGGAAGTCGTCGGCCTTGAGGGTGGCCATCTCGCCGTCGTCGAGGGTGACGATCTGGCGGGTGTGGGCGACCAGCGCGGCGATGTCGGAGGCGACGAACATCTCCTTCTCGCCGATGCCGAGGACGACCGGGGAGCCGTTGCGGGCGACGACGATGCGGTCCGGGAAGTCGGCGTGCAGCACGGCGATGCCGTAGGTGCCCTCGACGAGGCGCACGGTCTCGCGGACCTTGTCCTCCAGCTTCTCGGCCGAGGAGCGGGCGATCAGGTGGACGAGGACCTCGGTGTCGGTCTCGGAGAGGAACTCGACGCCGTCGGCCTCCAGCTTGCGGCGCAGGTCGGCGGCGTTGTCGATGATGCCGTTGTGGACGACGGCGACCTTGCCCTCGGCGTCCAGGTGCGGATGGGCGTTCACGTCGGAGGGGGCGCCGTGGGTGGCCCAGCGGGTGTGGGCTATGCCGGTGGTGCCCTTGAAGCGCGCCGGGACCTTCGCCTCCAGGTCGCGCACCCGGCCCTTGCCCTTGACTATCTTCAGGCCGGCCGTCTTCGGGGACGTGACGACGATGCCCGCCGAGTCGTAGCCGCGGTACTCCAGGCGCTGGAGCCCCTCGAGCAGCAGGGGAGCGACCTCACGCCTGCCGATGTATCCGACGATTCCGCACATATACGTAGGTTCCTAGCCGTAGACGATGCGGCGCAGCTGCCGGAGGGAGAGCTCCGGCGGCGCCACCGCTCGGTATCTGAGGTCCGCCTCGATCCGTTCGAAGATCGTCGCGTTCACCAGGCCCTGGGCCTGGAGCTCGCGGTGGCGGCGACGGACGTACTCCTCGGTCGTCTCGTCGAAGTAGGCGAGCACGTCCTGGACCACGCGCAGCGCCTCGCCCCGGCTGAGGGGCGTGGACCGCGTCAGATGATCAACAAGTTCGTCGTGCACCCGATGATCCTGGGGTACAGGAGGCGGTTACGCAAGAATCGTGCCCGATTTCGGGCAGGAGCTGGACGGTCGGCGTTACATACGCTTCAGAATCGCCTGTTTGGCGAGGGTGAACTCCTCATCCGTGAGCACTCCGGACCGGTGCAGCTCGCCCAGCTCCCGCAGCCGGCGCAGCAGCGCGTCGTGGTCGTCCTCGGCCGGGGAGGGGGCCGCCGGCGGCCGGTCGGCGGCCTCGAGTACCCGCGCCCGGTCGTCGGCGGGGGCCGCGGGATGCGGCAGACGGGCCTGGACGGCCGCGGCGACGAGCGCCATCAGGGGGTCCTTCTTGAAGCCCCACAGCTCCACCGCGTGGGGGTCGTACTTGGCCGGGGCCTTGGTGGGGGAGTTGCGCACATGGAAGCGCAGGTGCCCGTTCTCCAGACCGGCCGCCGGCTGCCACTCCACGCCCGTCAGGTCCGTCAGCGCGAGGGTGCGGGGCCCGGCGGCGGCCTTGGCGTCCTCCGTCTTCCAGTTCCACTCCAGCCGGATCCGCTCCCCGTCGAAGCTCACCGTCCCGTCCCCGGCGGACACGGACAGCGGAACCGCCGGGCCCGGCAGCAGATACGAGGTGACCGGGTCCGTGGGGACCTGGTCGAGGAGCAGGGCGGTGCGGACCTCTTCCGTGAAGTACTCGGCGACGCCGTAGCGGTCGGAGTCGACGATCAGCTGGTAGGGGTCGTGCGGCTCGGTGAGCCGGCCGCCGGCCGCGTGCAGCAGCGGGTCGGCGCCGTCCCGCAGCCGCAGCCTGAGCCGCCCCGCCTTCTTGCCCTGCTCGAACGAGATCCCCGCCAACGCGCGCAGGGGCAGCACCAGTTCACCCAGGGTCCTGCGCAGCAGACCGACGTTCTTGTCCCGTCCGGGAGTCAGTCGCAGGGCCTCCCCGTCGAACGTCCACGTACCGTCCTTCTGGATGATTTCCGCCATGGGGTGATTGTTTCACCGGAACGGCGGCGGAGTGGTCCGGTCCGATCCGGGTTCTCCGGTGCGGACTTGGGGCGAAGGCTGCGCGCGGGGCGTGGCCGGCCGCGCTCAGTTGTCCAGCACCGCCAGGGCGTCGATCTCGACGAGCAGTCCCGGCGGGAGTGGCATGTAGACGGTGGTGCGGGCGGGGAAGGGCGTGCCGACGGCCGCCGCGTACGCCTCGTTCATATCGGCCAGGTGGGCAGGGTCGGTGAGGTACACACGCAGCATCACGACGTCCTCGAACCCGGCGCCGGCCGCCTCGAGTACGGCGGCGACGTTGCGCAGCACCTGTGCGGTCTGCTCGGCGACCGTGGTGCCGACGACCGCGCCGGTGTCCGGGGCGAGGGGAAGCTGGCCGGAGACCTGCACGACGGGGCCCTTGCGGATGCCCTGGGACAGCGGGGCCGGCAGGGAGGGCGCGTGTTCGGTGGTGATGACGGTTCTGGTCATGGTGCGTCCTTGAGAAGGTGCGCCCGGAGGGTCAGCTCCAGGCCTGGCGTTCATGGCTGCTCGGGTCGTCCAGCTGGGTCCACTCGGCGTCGATGCGCAGGGTGGCCCGGCGCTCGGTGTCATACCGGTCCCAGCCGGGGTCGCCGGTGCGGGCGAACCGGATCCAGGCGTCGTGCACGCGCGTGGCGAGGTCCGCGGGGGGCTTGTCGGGGCCGAGCAGGGCACGGGGGCCGTTCAGCTCGGGACGGTCGGTGAGGTCGAAGACGAAGGGCAGCTCCACCGCGTGGGTGGCGCCGAGTTGCCCGTCGAGTGCCCGGGAGCGCCAGGCGAACCGGTAGGCGTAGGTCGCGGACCCGGGGTGGGCGGCATGGGCGTCGGCCAGGGCGTGGCTGCCCGCGCCGAACAGGGCATCGGCCAGGATGGCGGAGCGCAGTTCCCCGAAGGACGCCTCGGGGCGTGTCGTGCGGTAGGTCTCGACGAGCCTGGCCGGCTCGGGGTGCGAGCGCGCCGCCACGGCGTCGACATCCGCGGCGGTCGAGGTGGCGTACGTGCCGAAGGGGACCAGGTAGAGGTTGCCCTCCTCGGTGTTGGTGCCGATGAGCAGGTCGACGCCGGCGCCCCGTCCGGCGGCGACGGCCGCGGCGGGCTGGGTGTCGAGGACGAGGCTGAAGGGGCTGAGGCCGACCAGCGGGTCGTAGTGGGTCTCGGTGCGCAGGTCGACACCGGGCAACCGGGAGGCGGCGTCCACCAGGCGCTCGTCGGAGATGTCCGCGAAGGCGTCGGCGTGGGGCGCCGTGCCCAGTGCCTCGGCCGCCGCCTCGGTGACGCGGGCGGCCTGTTCGGTGGTGAACGCGCCCAGTCCGTTGCCGCTCTGGACGATGGCCCGCCGGAACAGGCCGGCGGCCTCGGGGGTGGCCAGGACGCCGCCGACGATCGTCGCGCCGGCGGACTGGCCGAACAGGGTGACGTGGTGCGGGTCACCGCCGAAGGCCGCGATGTTCTCCCGCACCCAGCGCAGCGCGGCGACGACGTCGAGCAGACCGCGGTTGGCGGGCGCCCCGGGGAGGTCGAGGAAGCCGGCGATGCCCAGCCGGTAGTTGAGGGTGACGAGGACGACACCGTCGCGGGCGAACGCGGAACCGTCGTACAGCGTGGACCGTGTCGAGCCGGCGACGAATCCGCCGCCGTGGACGAACACCATGACCGGCAGGTCGTCGGCGCCGGCGGCAGGCGTGAAGACGTTGACGGTGAGATAGTCCTCGCCCCGGCTCCAGCCGGTGCCGAAGTAGGGGGTCATCTCCACGTCGCCGAGGCTGCGTTCGGACTGCGGCGCGTTGGGCCCGGGCGTGGTCGCGTCCCGTACGCCGTCCCACGGCGCGTGCGGCTGCGGGGGCGCGAAGCGGCCGGCACCGCGGGGCGGGGCGGCGTAGGGGATGTTCAGGAAAGTGAGGGAGTCGCCTCGGCGTGCCCCACGGACCGCTCCCTGAGCGGTGGTCACGACGGGGTCGGTGTGCGGGCTCATGTCTGGTGCCTCTCCGCGGGTCTCAGACCTGCTCGGTGTACGGGGTGAAGGGCGCCCAGCCCTTGATGGCGAACTTGTCGCCCTCGCGGACGACTTCGGCCGCGCCGCTTCCGGCGAGGTGCGCGGGGAAGACGAGGGCGTTGTCGTCGGCCGCCGCGCCCAGGAGTGTGCGGCGGGTGGCGCGGGCTTCGGCGGGGTCCTCGCAGAAGCAGCTGTTGGCGTCCGGCTCGTGGATCTGGATCGGGCTGTGCATCAGGTCCCCGACGAAGAGGGCCCGGTCCGATCCGGACTCCAGCCTCAGCACCGACGAGCCGGGAGTGTGGCCGGGGGCGAGGTCGAGGCGCAGGTTGCGGTCGATCCGGTGGCTGCCCTCCCAGAGGTGGGTCAGGCCGGCCTCGTGCACGGGGGCGACGCTGTCCTCGAAGACGTTCTGGTTGCCGCGGCCGAACAGGGTCTTGATCTCGTTGGCAGGGTTCCAGTAGTCGAAGTCCGCCTTGGCCATGAGGTAGGTGGCGTTGGGGAACGTCGGCACCCAGGTGCGGCCGTCGAGGTAGGTGTTCCAGCCGACGTGGTCGATGTGCAGATGCGTGTTGACCACGATGTCGACGTCCTCGGGCTGAACCCCGGCGCGGGCGAGATTGTCCAGGAAGCCGGTGTCCAGCCGGCTCCACACGGGCGCGTACGGACGCTCCTTGTGGTTGCCGACGCCGGTGTCGACCAGGATGGTCCTGCCCTCGCTGCGCAGTACCCAGGTCTGGATCGCGGAGTTCACGATGTTGGTCTCGGCGTTCAGGAAGTCCGGGACCAGCCAGGAACGGTGGGTGTCCCACGCGTGGGCGGGGCTCTCCGGTACGAACACTTCGGGCGTCAGGTCGACGGGACCGTAGTACTCCCGGACACGGGTCACGGTGACGTCGCCCAGGGTGATGGTGTCCACTGTTGTCTCCAGTTCGATCATGGTTCCGCGCGCTCGGTCCGCGGACGCGGGCGCGCCCGACGAGCGGCAGCTGTACGGGTACGTGGGCCGCGCCCTTCCGGGGCGGGGTGGTCGCGGCAGCCGGCCGGTGGTGCGTGGCCGGCGTCCCGGTGTCCCCGGCCTCGGGGCGCTCCGGCCGCGGAGGCCGGTTGCGGCATCGGACCGTGGGGTCCTCGCCGACGGGAACGGGGCCGCCTGTATGCGTCCGTCGTGGACGGCCCTGCTCAGCCATGGTGCGTCCGCCCGGGCATGCCGCGGTATACGTCACCTGACTGCACCTGGGACGGCGGGGGGAGCAATTCCGCGGTCGGGCACCCCCGGCCGGGTCCGGCGGGCTCAGCAGGCCGCCGCTCGTCCCGGGCCGGGCCGCGACGCCCCCTCGCCGCCCGCGGCGGGAGCCGCGCCGTCCTCGGCGGCCGGCGCGGGCGGGTCCATGGCCTCGGTGAGCGCGATCAGGGTGAGGTCGAGGCGGTCGATGTGGAGCAGCAGGCGCTGCCGCGGTGACGGTGGGCCGTGGCATGCGCGCCGTTCGCCGGAGAGCAGCAACAGTGCTCCGGCGACCTCGGGGCGTGCCGAAGGGGAAGCGGTGCCCCGCCGGTGGCTCGCGAGGCGGAACAGGTGCGTGACCTTCTCCTGGACGCGGTCGGCCGACGCGGTGAGCCCGGTACCACGAGCAGCGTCCTCGCTCTGCGGGAAGAGCCCGGCCACGACGGCCGCACTCCGCGCGTGGTAGGCACCGGCTTCCAGCAGTCCGAGCAGATGGCGGGCGCGGTCACGGCGGCCGCGCCAGGGATTGAGGGGGTGGGTGAGCGGCAGGCAGGCTTTCCGGAAGGACGCCAGGGCCCGGTCGAGATCGTGGGCCGTGCGGATCGGGTCCGTCGTGGAGCCGGTGCCCGGACCGTGAGCCGTCATGCGGACCAGACGCCCGAGGACCAGGAGGAAGTGGGCCAGCTCCTCGTCAGTGGCCCGGCGGACCGTCATGGGCAGCACGGCCACGGTGGCGAGGACGCCGCAGGAGACTCCCAGCGCGGTCTCCTGCACCCGCACGACGAGCACGTCCGCCGAGAAGGTGTCCAGCAGCGCGAGCAGCATGCTGAGCGCGCCGGTGATGAAGAACGTCACCGCCCAGTAGGCCCGGGACGGGGTGGCGAAGATCCCGAACACGCACGCCAGCAGCAGGCCCAGGAGCAGGGGTTCGTACGGTCCGGCCAGGGCGGCGAGGCCGTAGCCGAACACCGCGCCGAGCACTGTGCCCGCCAGCCGGCGGGCGCTCTGCAGCAGGACTTCGCCCGTGCTCGTGGTGTTGGTGAACACGACCCAGGTGGCGACGACCGCCCAGTACCAGTGGTCCTGTGACAGCACGTGACCGCACAGGAGGGACAGCGCGGAGGCGGCGGTCACCTGGACGGCGTGCCGGGCCGTCGCGCGCCGGTGGTCCTCCCGGTCCGCTCCCGGCGGGCGGTCCCCGGAGCCGGCTCCGCGGTGCCGCCCGCCGCGGGACGCCGTCGTCCGCGGTGCCGCGGGCGCGCGCGGAGCCCTGACGGCCGCACGCGCGGAGTCGGTGTGCGGACCGGGAAGGCGTACGGCCGCGGCCAGCTCGGCGAGCCCCTGGAAGCAGTCCCGCAACGGCGCCGGGCCGGCCGGCCGGAGTGCCGGGGTGTCCTCCCACGCGGTGACCGTGCGCTGGGCGAGCTGGTGGCCGAGACGGCGGATCCGCGCTGCCAGCCGTTGCCGTGCGGCCCGCGCCGCGGGATCGCGGGCGGACGCGTCGACCGCCCGGACCGCCAGGACGGTGAACCGCTGGGCAGCCACCTCCACACGCGCGATGTGCCGCAGGAGCAGGCCGTCGGTGGTCTCGTCGATCGCGCGCTCGCCGAGAAAGTCCTCGATCAGGAGCACGCTCTCGTGCAGTCTGTCCAGACGGCGCTCCAGGGCCGGAGCCACCGCACCGGCGTCCTGCCCGGCGTCGAGCAGGGCGGCCGTGCCGCGCAGGACGTCGTGCAGCCGGGCGTCGAAGGTACGCCGCAGCCGGCCGAGGACACGGGGCGCCGTCATGAACCCCGTGCCGTGGCAGACGCCCACGACGGCCCCGCAGGCGACGAGGACGGCCGCGCCCAGCTGCGGCAGCTGGACGGCCGGTGCCCCGATGAACTGCGACAGGAAGAACGCCATGAAGCCGAAGATGCCCACGCCCTGCCCCCTGGCGCCGTACCGGCGGGCGTGGACGGCCAGGAGGATCAGCAGCAGGAACACGGAGCCGGCCGCGACCGGGTACGGCGTCAGCACGGTTCCGGCGGCCAGGGCCGCGAGGAACACAGGAGCTCCGAGGCCCAGGGTGACCAACTGGTTGCGCGGGTGCAGGTCGCTGATGGCCAGCGAGGTCGCCATCGCGGTGAACCCGCCGACCAGCAACTCGGTGCCGGACCGCCCCACGGCCGTCAGGACTCCGAGGGAGACGGTGGCGCCGAGGACGGCACGCGTCGCGGAGGCGAGGCGCATCAGCCCGGGATCGGCGGCGGCGAGGCGGTCCCGGAACAACGCGGTCTTCGTGGCCGCCATGACGCTCTCCGTACATCCTTCCGTGAGCGCCCCGGGTCGTCGTCGCGGCGAACCGGGTGCCGACGATCCGTCCCGCGGGCGCGGGGTGACTGCCCCTCCACGGCGGCAGAGATCACGACCCGGGGGAGGGGGCACGCACGGCTGCCGGGGGCCGGCCGGGGGTCATACGGCCGGGCACAGGCCCAAGGCGGACAGCTGGGGGACGCCCAGCGGGTCGCGTGTCACGCGTCGTATCTCGACGCACCCGTCGACGGGCCGGAGGCCGTCCCGGGCAGCGCGTTCGACGGGGGCGGCGCTTTTGTCGAGAGCCGCCCTGCGGGCCTGCTCGGGACCGTCGACGCCGTCGACGACGTAGAAGTGACGGACGAGCCGGCCGCATGACGTACGGAAACCAAGTCCCACGAGCCACGGTTCTTCGGTGAGCATGATCGCCCCTTCGGGATGGACCTGTTTCGCATCCCGATTCTGGTTCCGGCCGCGCGCCGCCGGTATGCGTCACGTGACTGCATCGTCCTGTGGGCCGCAGTCGCGGGAGGCCGGTGCCCCGGCATGACCGGAGTACGTCCGCGTTACCATGCGAGAAAGGGGAGTTTCTGGAGCATCCGTGGAAAATGGTCGAATGTCTCGAGGGAATGAGCCCTCCCCACACGATTCCGGTCCGCGGGTGGTGGGGCGGGCGGCCGAGACGGCGGAGATCATGCGGCGGCTCGCCGCCGACCGGTCCCGCGGCGAGGTGTTGATCCTGACGGGCGAACCCGGTGCGGGCAAGAGCCTCCTGCTCGACCTCGCGGCCGCCCGTGCGCGGCGTGACGGTGGCCGGGTGCTGCGAGCCGCCGGCAGCGAATCCGAGGCACACCTCGGATTCGCGGGCCTGCATCAGCTGCTCCGCCCCGTGCTCGGCGAACTGGACGGCCTGCCGGCGCGGCAACGCACCGCGCTCCGGGCCGTCCTGGGTCTGGAGGAGGCTCCGGAGACCTTCGACGGCATGCTCGTCGGTCTCGCCGTACTCACCCTGCTCTCGGACCTGGCCGAACCGGCGCCGCTGCTCGTGGTGGTCGATGACGCCCAGTGGATCGACCGCGCGTCGCTGGACGTGCTCTCCTTCGTGGCCCGGCGCATGGACAGCGAACCGGTCACACTCCTGGTAGGAGTGCGCGCCGCGGCCGCGCTGCCCGGACTCGACAAGGGGTACGACCGCCTCGAGATCGGTCCGCTGAGCACCGAGGCGGCGCATCGGCTGCTCGACCGGCAGCCGGAACCACCCACCGGCCGCACCCGGGTACGGATCCTCCAGGAGTCGGCCGGCAATCCGCTGGCCCTCGTCGAACTCGCCCGGGCCGGTGCGGCCCGGCGGCCCGGTGGCAGCGGCATGGAGGGTCCGCTGCGCGTCACCGACCGGCTGGAGCAAATCTTCGCGGCGCAGGCGGAGTTCCTGCCCGAAGCGACCCGCGGACCGCTGCTGTTGCTCGCGGCCTCCGACACCGCGGACGCGCCCATGGCCTCGCGCGGGCTTCCCGAGACCGACGACCCGGCCTGGGTGCCGGCGGAGCGCGCCGGTCTCGTGCGCCAGGACGGTTCCCGGATCTCCTTCCGGCACCCGCTGATCCGCTCGGCCGTCTACCACGCCGCGTCCTTCGAGGAACGCAGACAGGCGCACCTCGCTCTCGCCGAGTTGCTGACCGAGGAGCCCGACCGCCGCGCCTGGCACCTCGCCGCCGCCACCATGGGGCCCGACGAGGACGTGTCGGCCGCCCTGCGGGGGACGGCCGACCGGGCCCGGCGCCGGGGAGGGCACGCGGCCGCGGCCGCCGCCCTGGAGCGCGCCGCCGAGCTGAGCCCGCACCGCGCGGACCGTGCCCGGCTGCTGGCCGAGGCCGCGGACATGGCCGTGTTCACCGGTCAGCTCGGCTGGGTGGAACACCTGGCCGCCGGGGTCCGCCGGCACAGTGACGACCCGGCGCTGATCAGCGCGGCGTCGCTGGCCACCGGGCGGCTCATGACCCTGCGCCGGCACCACGCGGCGGCCTTCACCCTGCTGACGCGCATCGCGGACGAGTCGGCGGCCGCCCGCTCCCCCCGCGTGCTGGACGCGCTCGCCGCGGCCGCCGTGGTCCGTTACTACTCGGGTGAGGAGTCCCAGCACCAGCGGATCGAGGACCTGCTCTCCGGTCTGCCGGACTCCGCCGGCCTGAGCGCCCTGCGCGCCTGGGTGGGGGCCGTCTCCGACCCCCACGGCACGGGAGCCTCCCTCGCCCCCGCGCTGCCCGGCCTGATCGCCGAGGCGAAGGACGACGCGGTCGGCCTCACCGCGCTCGCCATCGTGGCCTGGCTCCTGGACCGGACCGCTCTCGCCGCCAGGACCTTCGACGAGGCGTTCGACCGGTGGCAGGCCCGCGGCTCGCTGCCGGACGGCCTGGGATGCGCCGTCGGCTGGACCTATCTGGAGCAGGGCCGGTGGGCCGAGGCCCGCTCGGTCGCCGCCGAGATCGCCGGGATGGCGTCGGTGGCCGGGCTGGAACACGCCGAGGCGTGCGCGCAGGCCCTCGACGCGACGGTGCTCGCGCTGCTCGGGGACCCGGACGGAGCGCGACGGTGCGCCGAGCGGGCGCTGGTCCTCGTCGATCCGCTGGAGAGCCGCTCCGTCGCGGTGGCCGCACGCCGTGCCCTGGGCCTGGCGGCGGCGGCCGAGGGCGACCACGACACCGCGTACCGGCATTTCCGCTCCGCGTTCACCGGCGACGGCGACCCGGTGCACTACCACGTCTCCTACACCATCCTGGCCGACCTCGCCGCCGTGGCCGTCCGCCGCGGCCGGCCGCGGGACGCCCTGGCGCTGCTGGAGCGGTCGGACCAGCGTCTGGGAGCGGGCCGGTCGGCACGGATCACCGCCCTGCTCGACCGGGGGCACGCCCTGCTCGCCGACCCGGATCACGCGGAACCGTACTTCGAGGCCGCCCTGGCGGACGACACGGGCGAGCAATGGCCGTTCGAGCGGGCCCAGACTCGGCTGGACTACGGTGAGTGGCTGCGCCGGCAGCGTCGCATCGCCGAGGCCCGCCCCCTGCTGCTCTCGGCCCTCGACACCTTCCAACGGCTGGGCGCGCGACCGTGGATCGAGAGGGCGACGGCCGAACTGCGCGCCGCCGGCATCGAGGCCGCGGACGGCGTGGTGCCCGGCGCCCTCACCGAACTCAGCCCTCAGCAGCAGCAGATCGTCCGGCTCGCGGCCCGCGGCCTGACCAACCGTGAGATCGGGGAGCGGCTCTTCCTCTCACCGCGCACGGTCGGCTCGCACCTCTACCGGGTCTTCCCCAAACTGGGCATCACCGCCCGCTCACAACTCCGCGACGTGGTCGAAGGCACAATGTCGGGCACCGGCACCCGGACCTGAGACGCGCCGTACGGCCACCTGCCGTCCGTCCGGATGATTTCCGCCGCGGGGTGATTGTTTCCCCGGATCTGCGGGATGGTGGTCCATACCCCCTCCGGCTTCCCCTGCGGATTCCCGGAGTTGGGCCATGGCTCCACCGGCGGAGCCGACGAGGCTGAGAAGGGAGCGCGTGTGAGACGGCAACGACGGCACCACGGAACGACTCCCCGTACCACCCGACTGCTCGGATCGCTGCTGCTGGTCGTGGCGGCGGGGGCCGTCATGGTGGGAGCGGCCCCCGCGGGGAGCGACAGGACCGTCCGGGGCACCACGCCCGTCCCGCTGGACCGGGTGATCCCGGCGCCCGCCTCGGTGGCGCCGGGCGGCTCCCCGTACCGCGTCACGGAGAGCACCCGGATCCGGGTCGACGGCTCCGGCGAGGCCCGCCGCGTCGGCGAGTACCTCGCGGAGGTGCTGCGGCCCTCCACCGGCTACCCGCTGCCGGTCACCGACCAGGGCCAGGGCGGTATCAGCCTGCGGATCGCCGAGGGCCCCTACGGCAGCGAGGGCTACCGGCTGCACAGCGACCGCTCGGGCGTCACCCTCACCGCCGCCGGGCCCGCCGGGCTCTTCCACGGTGTGCAGACCCTGCGTCAGCTGCTCCCCGCGGCCGTCGAGAAGGACACCGAACAGCCCGGTCCCTGGCTGGTGGCGGGCGGCACCGTCACCGACACCCCGCGCTTCGGCTGGCGCGGCACCATGCTCGACGTCTCCCGGCACTTCTTCACCGTCGACGAGGTCAAGCGCTACATCGACCAGGTCGTCCTCTACAAGATCAACAAGCTGCATCTGCACCTCAGCGACGACCAGGGCTGGCGCATCGCCATCGACTCCTGGCCGCGGCTGGCCACCTACGGCGGCTCCACCGAGGTCGGCGGCGGCCCCGGCGGCCACTACACCAAGGACGACTACCGGGAGATCGTCCGCTACGCCGCCGCCCGCCACCTCGAGGTGATTCCCGAGATCGACATGCCGGGCCACACCAACGCGGCCCTCGCCTCCTACGCCGACCTCAACTGCGACGGCGTGGCGCCCCCGCTGTACACCGGGACCGAGGTCGGCTTCAGCTCGCTGTGCGTCGGCAAGGAGATCACGTACGACTTCGTGGACGACGTGGTGCGCGAGATCGCCGCGCTCACGCCGGGCCGCTACCTCCACATCGGCGGCGACGAGGCGCACTCCACCCCGCACGAGGACTTCGTGGCGTTCATGAAGCGGGTCCAGCCGGTCGTCGCGCGGTACGGGAAGACCGTGATCGGCTGGCACCAGCTGACCTCGGCGGACCCGGCACAGGGCGCGCTCGTCCAGTACTGGGGGCTGGACCGCACCAGCGGCGAGGAGAAGGAACGGGTCGCCGAGGCCGCGCGCAACGGCACCGGGCTGATCCTCTCCCCGGCCGACCGGTCGTACCTCGACATGAAGTACGACAAGAACTCCCCGCTCGGGCTGTCCTGGGCCGGGTACGTCGAGGTGCGGCGGTCCTACGACTGGGACCCGGGGGCGTATCTGCCGGGCGTGCCGGAGTCCGCGGTGCGCGGTGTCGAGGCACCGCTGTGGACGGAGACGCTGTCCGAGACCGCGCACCTGGAGTACATGGCCTTCCCGCGCCTGCCCGGCATCGCCGAACTCGGCTGGTCCCCGGCGGCCACGCACGACTGGGCGGACTACCGACAGCGGCTCGCCGACCAGGCTCCGCGCTGGGAGGCGCTGGGCATCGGCTACTACAAGTCGCCGCAGGTGCCGTGGTCGTGAGGTGACGGACGGCTCCCGGTCCACCGGGACCGGGACAAGGGCCCTTGAGACGGCGCGTGTGCCGTCTCAAGGGCCCTCTGCTGCTTCCTGGGCGGCCATGACCTCGTCGCCGTGCTCGAAGGCCATGCGCCGACGGCGTCGATGGGCGCCAGGAAGGTGCGGCCCAGAGGAGTGAGCCGGTACTCGACCCGTGAGGGCGCGGGGTGTTCCCGCCGGTCGACGAGTCCGTTGAACTGCAGCCGTCGCAGCGTCTCGGTGAGGACCTTGGAGCTGATGCCTCCGATCCGCTCACGGAGTTCGACCGGGCGCCTCGGGCCGTCGCGCAGGGACCAGAACACCACGGCGTTTCAGGTGTTGGAGAGCAGGTCGAAGGCGAGGCGGGCGCGGCAGTCGGCGAGGAAGGCGTCGGTCGTCACGTACCAAATGGTGCCCGAACGGCCTTCTAGCGTCGGTGTGAACGGTCGAAGCAGGCACGGAGAGGGGACGCGTGATGAGAATCGGCGTACTGGGCACAGGGAACATGGCCGACGCCCTCGCCACCCACTGGGTGCGGGCAGGGCACGAGGTGACCATCGGCGGACGGGACGTGCGCAAAAGGGAGCGGCTCGCGACGCACATCGGAGGAAGCGCGAAGCCCGCCGGTCTGCGCGCGGCGGCGGAGGCCGGTCAGGAAGCGGTGCTGGTCGCTCTGCCTTTCGGGGCAGGAGCGGACGTGGCACGTGATCTGTGCGTGTCTCTGGAGGGCAAGGTGCTCGTCGACTGCTCCAACCCGGTCGGGCCGGGCTTCCGGCTGCTGACGCAAGGCGGCCTCTCAGCCGCGCAGCGGCTCGCCGCGGCGGCACCGGGAGCCCACGTGGTCAAGTCCTTCAACCTCTGCCACGAGGACGTGTGGCGCATGCGGCCGCCCGTGTTCGACGGCCGGCCACTCTCCGTGCCGGTCTGCGGGGACGACGAGACGGCCCTCGCTCGCGTACGCGAGTTGGTGCGGAACGCGGGCTGCCGGCCCGTGTCCGGCGGCGGTCTCGAACGCGCCGGACTCCTCGAGGCGACCGCCGCGCTGTTCATCGCCCTATGGGGCGGCGAGGGAGCGGACGCCCAAGCGATCACACCTCCACTGGCCTACGCGGCCGGACCGAGCCACCAGGAACCGGAGGGGCACACGGCGGCTTCCCGTTAGGGATTCCAAGAGCCGCCCGTACTCAGGTTGTCCTCAGTGGGCGCATCATCGTGGCGTAGACCGGGGCGTCGGGAAACGGCTGCTGGTCCCCGGCGTTGCGGTATCCCCAGCTCTCGTACAGGGCCCTGACCTTGGGATGGCTCGATTCCACCAGAAGTGTGACGCGCTCCTCCGGACGGCCGGCCAACAGCTCCTCATGGACGCGGCGGGCGAGGCCCGTGCCGCGCCAGGGCCGGCGCACCATCAGCTCGAACAGGGCGAGGGTGCGCCGGCCGTCCTCGGCGGTCTGCTCCTCCGGCAGCGGTTCGAGCATGCCCGCCCACCAGGCGGAGCCCTCCGGGAGCGTGGAGGCGAAGGCGTACCCGGCCGCCTCACCTCCGTCGTAGGCGACGACGGCTTCCCATCCGGGCCGCGACGCGTATCCCTCCAGACGCTGCTCGAACCGCTCGACGGAAAAGAACGGGTCCGCGAGCTGATCGGCGTAGACCTCGGAGTACAGGGAGACCAGAGTGGGCCGGATGGCGGGAAACTCCTCCTGGCCGTAGCGGATGAGTTCGATGGTGTCGGCGGGCGCGGTCACGGGGCCTCCTTCGCCGTTCGGGTCACAGGGCGCGGGCACGTTCGTTCCACTCGCGGGCGATCGCTGCGCCGGGCGCTTTCATGTTGAGGGCGGAAGTGAAGGTGCCGAGAAGCCGGGGAACGCGGCCCGTCGGCAGAGTACCGGGCGGGGGGATCACCGCGGCCGCCGTGGCGGTCGCCTGTTCGAGATCGCCCTGGCCGAGCTGCGCCAGTGCGGCCTGAGCCGTGTAGTAGGCGCGATTGCGGTGCTGGTCGGCGCCAAGGGCGGCGAGGCACTGGCGGGCGTGGAATTCCGCCTCGTCGGAACGGCCGAGGCGGTAGTGGGTGATGCCGGTCAGGCCGTGGAGTTCGCCGTGTGTGTAGAAGCCCATGGAGACCGGTCGTGGCTGGGCGAGGTCGGCGCGATCGTAAGCGGAGGCTGCTCTGTCCAGGGCGCGCAGAGCCCGGGAGCGGTCGCCGGCACTTGCGGTCGCCAGAGCCAGACGAGCGTGGCTGAGGGAGGCGTACAGCGGGTCCCGTCGGTGGGCCGCGGTCAGCATGGCGGCCTCGGCGGCAGCGATGGCGTCGGTGTGACGGCCGCGTTGGTCGGCGAGCATGGCGGCGTACCGCCAGGTCTGGTGCTGGACTTGGCCGTCGCCGGAGAGGCCGGCGAGGGTGACGGCCTGTTCCATGTAGCGATGGGCGTCGTCGAGCCGCCCGGAGTCCACGGCGGCCCACAGGGCGGTTGCTGTGAAGGCGGCGGCGAGGGCATACAGGCGGCTGCGGACACGGCCGGTGGCGCTGCCGTTCTGCTGGAGCCCGAGTGTGCGCCGGATTTCGATGTTGGCCTGTTCCTCGAGATCGGCACCGCCGCCGTTCCTGTCGTCCTGCTCGTAGAGCTCTGCAAGACGAGAGCGGAGGCGCTGGACGTCGGCGAGGCCCACGGTGGGACGGACTGAGGCTCGCTGAGAAGTGGCAGCCGCGTGGGAGGTGGTGACGGCGACGGCGGTACCGGTTGTGACGGTTATGAAGGCGCGGCGGCGCACGGGGGCCTCCTGTGGTGCCGGGGCGGGAGCCGGCCTTCGGCCTCTGGGAATGAACCCGAGGCGGGTGGCGGGACACCCTGTGACGTTTTCCAGGGCCAGGCGCTGACGGTCCTGGGGCCATCGGTTCTCCCCCGACAACCAGCGGAACACGGTGCGTTCGGAGACGGCGCCACACCGACCCGTGAGCTGTTCCATGGCGTCGTTGACCAGCTCGGCCAGTTCGACAGCCGTGACCTGGTGATGGTGCATCCAGTCCGCGAGGCTCTGGTTCCTGCTCCGTGCCATGGGATCACGGTAGGCGCGGCGCGTACACCCACGTGAGGAAAGGGCCGGTCAATTCGTCAGGGTCGGCGCGAGCACGACCGCCCGTGTTCGTCATGCACATCGGCCTTGGCGCACCGGTTAGTTGGTGGTACGGCACGCGAGCACCCCAGAGGGACGCATCCGATGACCATGACCGCTGCATCCGCAGGACCACAGCGCTACCAGGAGCGCTACCCGGCGACACCCGAGGCCGCCGCCGGAGCACGCCGGGACATAGCGCTCGCGCTGAACATCTGGGGGCTGCCCCGGCTGATGGATGTCGCCCAGCAGATCGTCTCGGAGCTGGTGGCCAACGCGGTGGAGCACACCGGCACGAACACAGTCGGCGTCTCGATCACCCGGACCGGCGAGGAGTGCGTGCGGATCGTCGTCACCGACGCGTCGCGCGTCAGGCCCAACCCGGTCGCGCCCGCGCCGGACGACGAGCACGGGCGCGGTCTGTTACTCGTCGAGATGCTTGCCCACGCCTGGGGCTGTGAGCCGGTGGCCGACGGGAAACGGGTGTGGGCCGAGCTGCGCGCGGGCGGGGAGCGGTGAACGGGCGGACCACCACCGGCCTGCCGCACGTCGGCCGGCTCAGCCCACGGCAGCAGATGGCCATCGACTGTGCACGCTGCACCCGTCGGCTCGGGATGACCGGCCGGGTGTGGGGCGAGGTGCGGTGCCAAGGCCGGCTGTTCCGGCTATGGATCTGCACACCCGAATGTGCAACGCCTGCCCGCGGCGACAGCGCTGCCTGAGCAGCCTCCTCCTGCCGGAGACGCGAACACCCGGCACGAGGCGGTGCACCACCCGCTCCTACCCCGGCCGAACGGGCCCCTCGACGGGAGGAGCGGCCCGCAAGACCCTCGCCCCCTGTTCGGGTGGGCGAGGCGGACATCCGTCCGAGGAGCATCACGACCAAGGAGGCATGCATGCCCACGTCCACAGCCGTCGTCCCGTTCGGCGCCCGCGCCGAGCGAACCCCTTACACCGTGACCCTCGAGGAGGGTTCCTTCATGTATGACCCCGTCCGGCAGGTCAACGTCCTGACCGACGGCTCCGGCTCTCTGTGGAGCCGGTCCACCACCCTGGCCGGGAGTTGCACGAACACCAACCTGGACAGCAGGAACGACGACACCGCCGACCCGTACCTGATGCGATGACACAGCGTCTGTCCGGCGGCCCTGTGCTGGTCGTCACCAAGGAACTGGACCCCGCGGAGGACCTGGTGGTCGACGAGCTGGCGTTCCGGCGCGTGCCGGTGATGCGGTTCGACATGGGCGACTTCCCCTCGTCCCTGGGCCTGTCCGTCGAGCACGCCGCAGCGCCCTGGGCGGGGGTCATGGCCGACGGCCACCGCTCCGTGCGGCTGGAGGAGGTGCGGGCCGTCTACTACCGGCGGCCCCGCCTTCCTGCCGTCTCCGCGGAGTTGCGGGAGCCCCACCGCACGTGGGCGAACGAACAGGCGCTTGCCGGCCTTCTCGGCACGCTGTACGCGCTGCCGGTGACATGGGTCAACCGACCGGACGTCGACGGCCTCGCCTCGCACAAGCAAGGACAACTCCCCGTGGCGGCGGCCCACGGACTGCGCACACCCCGGACCTTGGTCACCACCGACCCGGAGGCGGGCCGCAGGTTCTGTCGCGAGGTGGGCGGGCGGGTGATCTGCAAGCCCCTGATGGGCGGACCGCTGGACTACCCGGACGGCCGCAGGGCCGGGGTTCCGACGCACCTGGTCGACCCCGACGACATCGACGACACCGTCTCCTTGACGGCGCACCTGTTCCAGGAGTGGGTGCCCAAGGCCCACGAGGTGCGGCTGACCGTCGTAGGGGCGGAGGTGTTCGCTGCCGAGATTCACGCGGGCAGTGACGCGGCCCGTGTGGACTGGCGCAGCGACTACGACTCGCTCACCTACGACGTGTGCAAAGTCCCGGACGACGTGCGTGCGGGCGTGCTGGGGTGGATGAAGCACTTCCGTCTCAACTTCGGCGCGTTCGACTTCGCCGTGACCCCGGCCGGGGTCTGGGTGATGTTCGAGTGCAACCCGTCCGGGGAGTGGTCCTGGATCCAGAACCGGACGGACCTGCCCATCGCCGCGCACATCGCCGACCTACTCGCCGGGGAAGGACCATGACCATCCACACGGAAGAGCGCGCCGCCGAGCTGCGCGTGGCACTGGCCGACGCCTTGGAGGCCGACGGGCAACTGACGGAACCGGCATGGCGGGAGGTGTTCGAAAGCGTTCCGCGGCATGCGTTCGTACCGGAGTTCTGGGCCCTCACCGACGGCGAGCAGCGGCATGTGACGGCCGAGGACCCGGACTGGCTCGCGCTCGCGTACAGGGACGACGCGCTGGCCACGCAGTTCACCGATGGCGTGGCCACCTCCTCCTCGACGGCGCCGGGCCTGATGCTCACCATGCTCCAGGCCATGGACGTCGCACACGGTCACCGGGTGCTGGAGATCGCAACCGGCACCGGATACAACGCCGCACTTCTGGCCGAGCGGCTGGGCAGTCACCAGGTCGTCACACTGGAGGTCGACCCGGTACTGGCACGCCTCGCCGAGTCACGGCTACGGCGCTGCGGCTACACCCCTCTCGTCGTCGCCGGGGACGGTCGCGAGGGATATCGGGATCGGGCGCCGTACGACCGGCTCATCGCCACCTGTGGCTTCAGCAGGATCCCAACAGCCTGGTTGGAGCAGGTCCGGCCCGCCGGCCTCATCGTGTGCCCGCTCGGCTGGGGCACGGTCCGCCTGGTCATCAGTGACGACGGCCGCGCCGAGGGCCGGTTCCTGCCCGCATCCTCCTACTTCATGGCTGTCCGCGAGGCCGGTGCCACCGGCGCCCCGGTACACCCGGGCAGGCCGGAGGCGACGAGCGGTCGGCTTACCGGCCTGAACCTGGCAGCCATTGCCGAGGACGAGGCGTTCCGCTTCGTACTGTCTCTCGTCGCGCCCGGCACCGCGTGTGCATTCGAGCGTGGTGACGACGGCGTGACGGCTCTCGAGCTGTGGGGCACGGACGGCGCGTGGGCGCGGGCCGAGGACGGCAAGGCACGGCAGGCCGGGCCGCGGCTGCTGTGGGACGCGGTGGAGGCCGCGTACGAGTTGTACGCCGACAACGGCCGACCCGGCCGGGAACGCTTCGGCGTCACCGTGACTGCCGCGGGGCAGCGCATCTGGCTCGACTCTCCCAGCTGCCCGGTGCCCAGCGTGTCTGTCACGGTCCTCTGAGACTCGCGGGCACATCAGGGCCCGATGACTCACCACCGATGCCGACGAGCGCCCCGGAGGACCGTACTCCGGGGCGCTCGTCCGTTCAGGGGTCAGAAGTCCGCGAGGGGGTTCTTCAGGGTGCCGATCAGCTGGAGGGCGCCGGACGGGTCCGCCAGGTCGACCATCTGCCGGTTGTCGCGGAGCTGGAGGCGGTTGAGGCAGGACAGCGCGAACTCCGGCGCGAACAGGTCGTACCGGGCGAACTTGTCGGCGAGTTCCGGCACCGACGCCTGGTACGCGCGGGTGACCTCCGCGACCGTGCCCCAGAAGGCGTCCTCGCCCAGGATCCCCTCCTCGGCGAGGTGCGCGGCGAGGAAGCGGAAGAAGCAGTCGAAGACGTCCGTGAAGACGGACAGGAGCTTGGTGTCGTCCGGGACCTCGACCCGGATGCGGGAGACCTCCGGCGGCAGCACCGCGTCCGGGTCCATCACCGCGATCTCCTCGGCGATGTCCTTGAAGACCGCCCGCCGCACCACGCCGTCCGCCAGGACCAGGATCACGTTCTCGCCGTGCGGCATGTACACGAGGTCGTAGGCGTAGAAGCTGTGCAGCAGCGGGACGTAGTACGCGCGCAGGTAGGCGCGCAGCCACTCGGCCGGGGCGAGGCCCGAGCGTGCGATCAGGGCGCCCGCGAAGGACTTCCCCTCGTGGTCGACGTGGACGAGCGAGGCCATGGTGGCGAGGGACTCGCCGTCCTCCAGGGACGGCACCGGGCTCTCCCGCCACAGCGCGGCCAGCATCTTGCGGTACGGCGAGTGGCGGTCCGTGGCCTGCTCGTACTCCAGGTGCCGGTAGCCCACGGCGGCCCGCTCCCGGATGACCGACAGTCCCGTCGACCGCAGCACCGGGTCGTTCTCGATCAGGCGGGCCAGCCAGTCGTTGATCGCCGGGGTCGCCTCCATGTAGGCGGCGGACAGCCCGCGCATGAAGCCCATGTTGAGGACGGACAGCGCCGTCTTCACATAGTGCTTCTCCGGGTGGGTCCGGTTGAAGAAGGTGCGGATGGACTGCTGGGCGAGGTACTCGTCGTCGCCCTCGCCCAGGCAGACCAGGTGCCGGCGGGCGATCTCGGCGGCGAAGGTGACGGACAGCTTGTTCCACCACTGCCAGGGATGGACGGGGAGCAGCAGGTAGTCGGCGGGGTCCAGGTCCTGCGCGCGCAGGACGGCGTGGAAGCCCTCGACAGTCTCCTCGCCCAGCTCCTGGCGGATGAACGACTCGTACGCGATCCCCGCGCCCGCCGTGAACGCGGCGCGCGAGCGGTGCGCGGCCAGCCAGACCAGCTTCACCGGGTGCGCCGTCTCCGGCGCGTACGCGTGGTACTCGTGCACGCCGAAGCCGAGCCGCCCGTTGTTGGCGACGAAGCAGGGGTGGCCCTCGGTCATGCCCGCCTCGACGGCCTGGAAGCCGGCGCCGGCCAGCTCCGCGACGGGGACCTGCGGCTTGGTGAGCTTGTAGCAGGTGCCGGAGAGGGTGGAGGAGATCTCCTCCAGGTACACCGGCAGGATGTCGTCGCCCAGGCCCAGGGACTTCTGCAGCTCGATGAAGAAGTCCAGCGCGGCGAGGTCGAGTTCGGTCTCGCCCCGGTGGCGGGTGATCGAGTCGGCGTCGATCACCCAGTGGTCCAGGGCGCGCAGCGTCGCCGTGAAGGTGTACCGGGTCAGGCTGTCGTCGCTGCGGACGACGTATCCGCCGTCGCCGGTGGCCTCCGGTGCGATGAGCCGCTCGTGGGCGAACTCGGCGAGTGCCTTGCGGATCAGCAGGCGGTTGGCCCGCGCCCAGCGGTGGGGGGACAGGTGCGCCACGGCGTCGGACAGGGTCATACGGAAACTCCTCGGGCGGCCTCGAACTGCGCGCGGGTGCAGAAGCTCAGCAGCGCGCGCTTCTCCGGCTTGTCGATCTCCCGCTCGGGTACGAAGCCCACGGCCTCGTTGAGCGCGTGCACGGCCTTGTTGCTCACATCAGGCTCGACCACCACCCGCCGGGTGGCCGGGTCGGCGAACAGCTCCTCCATCACGGTGGTGATGACGGCCCGGGTGAAGCCGTGGACGGGCCGCTCTGCCGGGGCGACCAGGAAGTGCATGCCGACGTCCCCGGGCTCGGGGTCGTACAGGCCTACGAGTTCGACGTACCGGGGGTCGTACGTCTCCAACAGGAAGGCCGGTTCGCCGTCGTGCAGGCCGAGGAAGGCGTGGTGGTGCTCGTGCGCGGCGATGCGCATGTACTCGCGCTCGACGTCCTGGAGCCGGGCGTCCCGCATCATCCAGAACGCCGCCTTGGGGTGGGTGACCCAGCGGTGCACCAGCTCGGCGTCGGTGAGCGGGTCCAGGGGGCGGACGGTGAAGGTGCCGATGCCCGTGCTGTTCCTGCCGCTCATTCTGCTCGTACCGCTCATACCGCTCATACCGCGAACTCCTGGAACGTGACGGTCTTTTCGACCGGGTAGTACTCGGTGCCGAGCAGCTCGCGGATGATGGAGGCGTTCCGGTAGGGGCCCATGCCCAGGTCGGGGCTGGTGATGCTGTGGGTGTGGACGCCGGCGTTCTGCAGGAAGATGCCCCGGCCGGTGACGTCGATGGCGTAGTTGCGGGCGACGTCGAAACGGCCGTGGCCGTCGAAGCGGAGCCGGTCGCGCACCGGGGCGAGGAAGGCCGGGGGCTCGTAGTGGTAGCCGGTGGCCAGCACCAGGCCCTCGGTGCGGATCTCGAAGTCCTTGTCCTGCTCGTCCTGGTGGAAGCCGAGCGTGTAGCCGCCGTCCTCGTAGCGGGCCGTGGTGAGCGAGGAGTTGGTGAGCAGCCGGGTGGCGACGCCGCGGCCGCCGCTCTCGACGTTCTTCTGGTACAGCAGGTCGAAGATCGCGTCGATCAGCTCCGAGTTGATGCCCTTGAACAGGCCCTTCTGCTGCTTCTCCAGCCGGTAGCGGGTGCCCTCGGGCAGCGCGCGGAAGTAGTCGATGTAGTCCGGGGACGTCATCTCCAGGGTCAGCTTGGTGTACTCCAGCGGGAAGAACCGCGGGGAGCGGGTGACCCAGTTCAGCTGGTAGCCGTGGACGTCGATCCCGGAGAGCAGTTCGTAGTAGATCTCGGCGGCGCTCTGGCCGCTGCCGACGACGGTGACCGACTTCTTCTTCAGCAGCTCCGCCTTGCGGTGCACGTACTGCGCGTTGTGGAAGAGGTCCCCGTCCAGTCCGCGGCAGGGCTCCGGCACGAAGGGCACGGTGCCGGTGCCGAGCACCAGGTGCCGGGCGCGGTACGTCGCCCCGCCGTCGGTCGCCACGGTGTACACCGCGTCGCTCTCGTCGTACGTCACCTCGGTGACCGTGGTGCCGAAGCGGATGCTGCTGAGCCGGCCGGCGGCCCAGCGGCAGTAGTCGTCGTACTCCACCCGCAGCGGGTAGAAGTTCTCCCGGATGTAGAACGAGTACAGCCGCCCCTTCTCCTTGAGGTAGTTGAGAAAGGAGTACGGCGACGTCGGGTCGGCGAGGGTGACCAGGTCCGAAAGGAACGGGGTCTGGAGATGGGCGCCGTCGAGGAACATCCCGGAGTGCCAGGCGAAGTCCGGCTTGGACTCCAGGAAGACGCCGGTGAGCTCGTCGATGGGCTCGGTGAGGCAGGCCAGGCCGAGGTTGAAGGGGCCGAGCCCGATCCCCACGAAGTCGAGGACGGTCTCCGGGGCTTCAGGAAGCGCGGTCAAGGGACTCTCCCAGGTACTGTTCGGCGTGGCCGGCGATCAGATCGAGGACGGCGCTGATGTCGGCCGTCGTGGTCTCGGGGTTGAGCAGGGTGAACTTCAGGTAGTGGCGGCCCGCCACCTTGGTGCCCGCGACCACCGCGTCACCGGAGGCGAACAGGGCCTTGCGGGCATGGAGGTTGGCGCGGTCGATCTCGGCGGGGTCGATGACGGCGGCCGGGATCCAGCGGAAGACCAGGGTGGACAGCCGCGGCTCGACCACGACGTCGAAGCGGGGGTCGGCGGCCAGCAGCCGCCAGCCCTCCGCGGCCAGGTCGCACACCTCGTCGAAGAGCCGGCCGATGCCGTCGGCGCCCATCACGCGCAGGGTCATCCACAGCTTGAGGGCGTCGAAGCGGCGGGTGGTCTGGAGGGACTTGTCCACCTGGTTGGGGATGCGCTCGGTCACCATGCGCCGCGGGTTGAGGTACTCGGCGTGGTAGGTGGCGTGCCGCAGTGTGGCCGCGTCGCGGACCAGCAGCGCCGAGGAACTGACCGGCTGGAAGAAGGACTTGTGGTAGTCGACGGTGACGGAGTCGGCGCGCTCGATGCCGTCGAGGCGGTCCCGGTGCTTGAGCGAGGCGAGCAGTCCGCAGCCGTAGGCGGCGTCGACGTGCATCCAGGTGCCGTGCTGCTCGCACAGGCGGGCGATCTCGGGCAGCGGGTCGATGGAGCCGAAGTCGGTGGTGCCTGCGGTGGCGACCACCGCCATGGGGACCAGGCCCGCCTCGGCGGCGCGCGCCAGCTCGCGGGCGAGGACGACGGTCCGCAGCCGCTTGTCCTGGTCGACGGGCACGGGCACCACGGCGTCGGGGCCGAGGCCGAGCAGCTTGGCGGACTTCTGCACGCTGAAGTGGCTGACCTCGGAGGTGAAGACGCGCAGTCGCCCCGGGTCGTTGGTCTTGGCCTCCTCGCGGGCCAGCAGCAGCGCCTGGAGGTTGGACTGGGTGCCGCCGGAGGTGAACACGCCGTCCGCTGCCGGGCCGAGGCCGATGCGGCCGGCCGTCCAGTCGATGAGTTTCCGCTCGATCAGGGTGCCGCCGGCCGACTGGTCCCAGGTGTCCAGGGAGGAGTTGACGGCGGAGAGCACCGCCTCGCCGAGCACCGCCGGGATGACGACCGGGCAGTTGAGGTGGGCGAGGTAGCGGGGATGGTGGAAGTAGACCGCGTCCCGGAGGTAGACGTCCTCCAGTTCGTCCAGCGCCGCGGCGGTGTCGAGCAGCGGCCGGTCGAGGTCGATCGTGTCGATGCGCGGGGCGAGGGCGTCGGCCGTGATGCCGGTGAACGGCCGGTCGGTGGAGGCGAGTTTGGCGGCCACCCGCTCGACTCCTTGCGTCACGGAGCGTCGGTAGTGCTCCGCGGTGGTGTCGTTGAGCAGGTGCGAGCGCATGTGGGGGTCCTCCGGTGGGGACGGTCCGGCGCGGAGAGCGGTTCCGCGGTGCGTTACTTAGGTTAGCCTAACCTAAGTAACGCGGATCGAGGTCTGCCACGGCCGTGACTGTGATCACTTCCGTGCCGGGGGTGACCGGGCGTCACATGCCGCTGAGCCGCCCCGGCTTCACCACCCGGGAGGCGAGGGGAACGGGGCGGCTGCGGCGGTGCCGGGGAGGGTCAGGCGACCTTCTTGGCCTTCTCGATGGCCTCGGCGAGGTTCTCCACCAGCGGGGCGCACTTGTCGTAGGACAGGATCGGCTCGGCGGAGCGCGGGACGACCTGGCTGGCCTTGACCGCGGGGAGCTTCTTCCAGGTCGCCTCGGTGATGTCCGCGGGCTGGATGGCCGAGGTGCGGTCGTCCATCATGATGAGGTCGGCCTGGTACTTGTCGACGTTCTCCCAGCTGAGGCTCTCGAACCAGCCGCCGCCCTGGGACTTGGCCTCCTCCGGCGGCTCGACGAAGTCCACGCCGAGGGCCTTGAAGTACTCCAGGTCCACCGAGAGGTTGGTGCCGGAGACGTAGAACAGCTCCGGGCTCGCGGAACCGGCCATCACCTTGATGCCGGGGTTGGCCTTGACGGCCTTGCGCAGCCGCTCCGAGGCCGCTTCGAACCGCTTCTTGGCCTCGGTGGCCTTCGCCGCCTTCATGTCGCCGCCGAGGGACTCGGCCAGCTCCCACATGCGCTGGAGCGGGGCGGTGAGCTGACGGTCGTAGACGGAGATGCCGACGCTCGGGGCGAGCTTGGCGATCTTGTCCTTGGACGCCTCGGGGACGTACCAGAGGGTGCCGGCGTCGTCGAACATCGTGGAGATCAGGACGTCGGGCGCGAGCGCCGCGTACTTCTCGACGTTGAACTGGTCCCAGACGTTGCCCAGGACGGTCACCTTGCTGACGTCCATGTCGCCGGCCTGGACGTCGGCCTTGCCGTCCTTGGTCTTCGTCGGGCCGAAGACGCCCTTGACCTCGATGCCGTAGTCGTACAGCGCGGCGGCCACGCCGGTGAAGGCCACGATGGTCGCGGGCTTCTTGTCGAGCTTCACCGTGGTGCCCCGGTCGTCCTTGAAGGACCAGCCGCCGGACTTGGCGTCGCCGGAGTCCGCCGAGCCGCCGCTGCCGGCGTCCTCGTCCCCGCACGCGGTGAGCACGGCGCCGAGGCCGAGGGCGCCGCCGGCGGCGAGCAGTCCCCGGCGGGAGAAGCGGGCGGTTCTGGCGTTCGACATGGGTGGATCTGCTTTCGTGCGTACGGAGCCGACCTTGGCTGGAATCACGCTTAGGTTAGCCTAACCTCATGATCTGTCCAGGGCCCGGGGGTTCCGGACCGGGGGTGAGATTCCCCGGCCGGTGCTTCGCGCGGTAGCTTTCCCGGGCGTGCCGCGGGAGTTCCGGCGCGTGGGGAGGACGGTGCGGAATGCGTACGGTGGAGAGCTGGTCCCGGGTGATGAGCCTGCTCCGGGAGCACGCCCCGGCCGATCACGCGGAGCTGCCCGGACCGGCCACGGAGGAGACGCTCGCGGCCGCCGAGGCACGGATGGGTGTCCCGCTCCCCGGGGACCTGCGGGCGTGGCTGCTGCGGAACAACCTGGACCTTCCCGAGGAGGACGCGGACGACTACGTCGCGGCGTGCGGCTTCGACGGGTTCCCGGACGAGGGCAGCTTCTTCCTCGGCATCCGGGCGATGGAGAAGCTCCACGCCAATCACGCGATGCCCGGCGGGATCAACCCACCGGACCAGCCGGACAGCCCGTTCTGGCGCAACGAGTGGGTCCCGTTCGTCTCGGACCAGGACGGCTGGGTGGGACTCTTCGTCGACGGCCGGGACGGGAGCGTCGGCCGGTGGTGCGTGGGGGACATCTCCACGACCGGCACGTACCCCTCCCTGGCCGACTACTTCGACTCCGTGGCCGACACGCTGACGAGGATCGCCGAGGGCAGCCACCCGACCTGCTCCGTCGCCGAGGGACGCCTTCTGTGGGCGTGAACCTGGGCGCCAGGGCACCGGAGCCGGGGCTCTGCGACGCGCCGGTGAGCGGTGGGCGCCGCCTCGGCGCCGGGCCGCCGATCGCGGCCTGAGCCGCCGGCCGGACCCCGCTCACGTGCGGCGCCGGAGAAGACGGCCGGTGGCCGGACCGGCCCCTGAGCGGGGACCGGTCCGGCCGCCGGGCCGCACGGGGTGAGACCGGGTCAGCCCGCCAGGCCCAGCTCACGGGCGATCAGCATGCGCTGGACCTCGCTCGTGCCCTCGCCGATCTCCAGGATCTTCGAGTCGCGCCACATACGGGCCACCGGGTACTCGTTCATGAAGCCGTAGCCGCCGTGGATCTGGGTGGCCTCACGGGCGTTGTCCACCGCGACCGTGGAGGAGTACAGCTTCGCCAGCGCCGCCTCCTTCTTGAACGGCTCGCCCGCCACCAGGCGGCTCGCCGCGTCCCGCCACGCCAGGCGGGCCGTGTGCGCCTTCATCTCCATGTCCGCGATCTTGAACTGGATCGCCTGGTTGGCGCCGATCGGCCGGCCGAAGGCGTGCCGCTCCTTGGCGTACTTCACCGACTCGTCCACACAGCCCTGCGCCAGGCCCGTGCCCAGCGCCGCGATGGCGATGCGGCCCTCGTCCAGGATCCGCAGGAACTGGGCGTAGCCGCGCCCCTCCTCGCCCAGCAGGTTGGCGGCCGGGACCCGCACGTCCTGGAAGGACAGCTCGCGCGTGTCCGAGGCGTTCCAGCCGACCTTCGAGTACGGGGCCGCCACCGTGAAGCCCGGAGTGCCGGACGGGACGATGATCGACGAGATCCGCGGCCTGCCGTCCGCCGTGCGGCCGGTGACCGCCGTGACGGTGACCAGGCCCGTGATGTCCGTGCCCGAGTTGGTGATGAAGCACTTGGTGCCGTTGACCACCCACTCGTTCGTCGCCTCGTCCAGCCGGGCCGTCGTGCGCGTCGCGCCCGCGTCACTGCCGCCGTCCGGCTCCGTCAGCCCGAACGCGCCCAGGATCTCGCCGGAGCACAGGCGGGGCAGCCACTGGCGCTTCTGCTCCTCGGTGCCGAAGAGGTGCACCGGCATCGCGCCGAGCGAGACACCCGCCTCCAGGGTGATCGCCACGGAGGAGTCCACCCGCGCCAGCTCCTCCAGGGCGACGCCCAGGGCGAAGTAGTCGCCGCCCATGCCGCCGTACTCCTCCGGGAACGGCAGGCCGAACAGGCCCATGCGGCCCATCTCCCGCACGATCTCGTAGGGGAACTCGTGCCGTTCGTAGAAGTCACCGATCTTCGGCGCCACCACGTCGTGCGCGAACTCCTCGACCGTACGGCGGAGTTCTTCCAGTTCGGGGGAGAGCTTGTGGTCCATGGTCGTTCACTGCTCCTGGTGGGAGAGGGCTCGTACGGTGCGGGACGGGCTGGGTCGGCCCAGGTGGGCGGCCATCCAGACGCTCGTGGCGACGAGACGGCCGAGGTCGACCCCGGTGTCGATGCCGAGGCCCTGCAGCATCCACACGAGGTCTTCGGTGGCGAGATTGCCGGTGGCGGACTTCGCGAACGGGCAGCCGCCCAGTCCGCCGGCGGACGCGTCGACGGTGGCGACGCCCCGCTGGAGCGCGGCCAGCGTGTTGGACAGCGCCTGGCCGTAGGTGTCGTGGAAGTGCACGGCCAGCGCGGACACCGGGACGTCCGCCTCGCCGAGCGCGGTGAGCAGGGCCGTCACATGGCCGGGGGTCGCCACGCCGATGGTGTCGCCCAGGCTCAGCTCGTCGCAGCCCATGTCCAGCAGCGCCCGGCACACCCGCACCACCTGGGCGAGGGGGACCGCGCCCTCCCACGGATCGCCGAAGCACATCGAGAGATAGCCGCGGACGTGCACGTCCCGCGCCTTCGCCCGCCGCACCACCGGCTCGAACATGGCCAGCGACTCGTCCACCGTGCGGTTCAGGTTGGCCTTGGCGAAGGACTCCGTGGCACTGGCGAACACCGCCACCCGCCGGGCGCCCAGCGCCAGCGCGCGGTCCAGGCCGCGCTCGTTGGGCACCAGGACCGGCAGCGACACCGGCAGGCCGGACACCACCGGGTACAGCTCCTCGGCGTCCGCCAGCTGGGGCACCCAGGCGGGGTGGACGAAGCTGGTCGCCTCGATCGTGGTCAGGCCGGTGGCGGCCAGGCGGCGGACGAACTCCGCCTTCACGGCCGTCGGGACGGTCGCCTTCTCGTTCTGCAGTCCGTCGCGGGCACCCACCTCGTGGATCCGCACCCGCGCGGGCAGGCCCTCGGCCGGTACGGCCATCGGCAGGCCCAGTTCCGCAGCGTTCATGCCGTCTCCTCCTCCACGGGGGCGATCACGGCGAGCACCTGGTCCATGGCGACCGTGGTGCCCGGCGACACGTCCAGTTCGGTGACCGTGCCGGCGTGCGGGGCGGAGATGACGTGCTCCATCTTCATCGCCTCCACCACCAGCAGGCTCTGGCCCGCGCTCACCTCGTCGCCGACGGCGACCTTCACCACCGTCACCGTGCCCGGCATCGGCGCGGTCAGCGAGTCGGCGCCCGCCTGGGCCGCCCGGGTGAGGGACGCTTCCACCGGGTCGTGGTCGCGCACGTGCCAGGCGTCGCCGTCCCGGCCCAGCCAGGTGCCGTCCGGCGCGACGGCGAAGGTGTGGCTGACGCCGTCGAGCGCGAACGTGCACCGGTGCCCTTCCCGCGGTCCGACGGAGCCCCGCACCGGGGCGCCGGCGCCCGGCAGCAGCACCTCCGTGCCGCCGTCCGGGGTGCTGCGCACGCGCACCGTCACCGGGTCGTGGCCGGGCACCCGCAGCGGGTGCGCCGTCCAGGCACGCTCGCCGCCCAGGCGCCAGCCGTCGGCGGCGGCGAACGGGTCCGCCCAGCCGGGGCCGCCGGCGGGCGCCAGGGCCGCCTGGCGCAGCAGCGCCGCCGCCGCGTACGTCGCGGCCGGCACGTCGTCCGCCACCAGGTCGTCCGCCTCGCGTTCCACCAGCCCGGTGTCCAGGTCACCGGCGGCCACCGCCGGATGGGCCAGCAGCCGCCGCAGGAACCCCGCGTTGGTCCGCACGCCCAGCGTCACCGTCTCCGCCAGCGCCGCCCGCAGTCTGCGCAGCGCCGTCGCGCGGTCGGGGCCGTACGCGATCACCTTGGACAGCATCGGGTCGTAGAGGCTGCCGACCTCCGTGCCCTCGCTCAGCCCGGAGTCGGTGCGCACACCGTCGCCCTGCGGCTCGTGGAGCGCGAGCACCGTGCCGCCGGAGGGGAGGAAGCCGCGCGCCGGGTCCTCCGCGCACACCCGGGCCTCGACCGCGTGGCCGGTGAGGTGGATGTCGTCCTGCCCGAACGGCAGCGGCTCGCCCGCCGCCACCCGCAGCTGCCACTCCACCAGGTCGAGACCCGTGACCAGCTCGGTGACCGGGTGCTCCACCTGGAGGCGGGTGTTCATCTCCATGAAGTAGTACGACGACGGGTCGCTGCCCGGAACGATGAACTCCACCGTGCCCGCACCCCGGTAGCCGCACGAGCGGGCCGCCTGCACCGCCGCCTCGCCCATCGCCGCCCGGGTCTCCTCGTCGAGCAGCACACTGGGCGCCTCCTCGATGATCTTCTGGTGGCGGCGCTGGAGGGAGCACTCGCGCTCGCCCAGATGGACCACGCCCCCGTGCCCGTCGGCCAGTACCTGGATCTCGATGTGCCGGGGGCGGTCGATCCACCGCTCCACCAGCAGCGTGTCGTCGCCGAACGACGCGCGGGCCTCGCGGCGGGCCGCGGCGATCTCGTCGGCCAGCGCCGAGGCGTCCCGCACCAGCCGCATGCCCTTGCCGCCGCCGCCCGCCGACGGCTTCAGCAGCACCGGCACGCCGATCTCCCGGGCCGCCTCGGTGAGCTGTGCGTCGGTCAGCCCGCTGCCGCTGGAGCCGGGCACGACCGGCACCCCGGCCGCCCGCACCGTCTCCTTCGCGCGGATCTTGTCGCCCATGAGGGCGATCGCGTCCGCCGGGGGCCCGATGAACACCAGCCCGGCGTCCGCGCACGCCCGCGCGAACCCGGCGTTCTCCGCGAGGAAGCCGTACCCCGGGTGGACCGCCCGGGCGCCGGTGCGGCGGGCCGCCTCCAGCAGCCGCTCCACCGACAGATAGCTCTCGGCGGCCGGCGCCGGGCCGATCCGCACCGCCGTGTCGGCCTCCCGGACGTGCCGGGCGCCCGCGTCCGCGTCGGAGTACACCGCCACCGAGCGCACGCCCAGGGACCGCAGGGTGCGGATGACGCGGACCGCGATCTCCCCCCGGTTGGCCACCAGCACCGTCTCGAACATCTGCTCAGTCATCGTCAGGGGTCCCCTCACATCCGGAAGACGCCGAACTGAGGGTCGCTCAGTGGCGCGTTGGCGCACGCGGTCAGGGCCAGGCCCAGGACCTGCCGGGTCTCCATCGGGTCGATCACGCCGTCGTCCCACAGGCGGGCCGTCGCGTAGTAGGCGTTCCCCTGCCGCTCGTACTGGGCGCGGATCGGTGCCTTGAAGGCCTCCTCGTCCTCGGCGGGCCACTGTTCGCCGCGTGCCTGAAGCTGGTCCCGCTTGACGGTCGCGAGGACGGAGGCCGCCTGCTCGCCGCCCATCACCGAGATCTTGGCGCCCGGCCACATCCACAGGAACCGGGGGGAGTACGCCCGGCCGCACATCGAGTAGTTGCCCGCCCCGTACGAGCCGCCGACCACCACCGTCAGCTTCGGTACGCGCGTACAGGCCACCGCGGTGACCATCTTGGCGCCGTGCTTGGCGATGCCGCCCGCCTCGTAGTCCCTGCCGACCATGAAGCCGGAGATGTTCTGCAGGAACACCAGCGGGATGCCGCGCTGGTCGCACAGCTCGATGAAGTGGGCGCCCTTCTGGGCGGACTCGGAGAACAGGATGCCGTTGTTGGCGACGATGCCCACCGGGTGGCCGTGGATCCGGGCGAAGCCGGTGACCAGGGTCTGCCCGAACTCCGCCTTGAACTCCTGGAAGCGGGAGCCGTCGGTGATCCGCGCGATGATCTCCCGGACGTCGTAGGGGGTGCGGGAGTCGACCGGCACCGCCCCGTACAGCCCGGCGGGGTCCACCTTGGGCTCGGCGGCCTGCTCCACGTGCCAGGGCAGGGCTCCCCGCGCGGGGAGCGTGGAGACGATGTTCCGCACGATGCGCAGGGCGTGCGCGTCGTCCTCCGCGAGGTGGTCGGTGACGCCGGACACCCGCGCGTGGACCTCGCCGCCGCCCAGCTCCTCCGCCGTGACCACCTCACCCGTGGCCGCCTTCACCAGCGGCGGGCCGCCGAGGAAGATCGTGCCCTGGTTCCGGACGATCACCGCCTCGTCGCTCATCGCCGGGACGTACGCTCCGCCCGCCGTGCAGGAGCCGAGCACCGCCGCGATCTGCGGGATGCCGGCGCCGGACATCCGGGCCTGGTTGTAGAAGATCCGCCCGAAGTGGTCCCGGTCCGGGAACACCTCGTCCTGCATCGGCAGGAAGGCGCCGCCGGAGTCCACCAGGTAGACGCAGGGCAGCCGGTTGTCGAGGGCCACCTCCTGCGCGCGCAGGTGCTTCTTGACCGTCATCGGGTAGTACGTGCCGCCCTTGACGGTGGCGTCGTTGGCCACGACCACGCACTCCCGGCCGCTCACCCGCCCGATCCCGGCGATCACGCCGGCCGCCGGCGCCTGCCCGTCGTACATCCCGTCGGCGGCCAGCGGGGCCAGCTCCAGGAACGGCGAGCCGGGGTCGAGGAGGGTGTCCACGCGCTCGCGCGGGAGCAGCTTCCCGCGCGCGGTGTGCCGCGCCCGCGCCCGCTCGCCGCCGCCGAGCGCCGCCGCGGCCAGCTTGCCGCGCAGCTCCGCGACGAGCGCGCGGTGCGCCTCCTCGTTGGCCCGAAAGGCCTCCGACGCGGGATCTGCCGCGCTGTGAAGCTCCGGTGCCTCATGCATCCTGCGGGTCCCCTCACCTTGTTAATGAGCGTTAACGCATTTCCTTCAGGTTAACGACCGCTAACCTCCCTGTCTAGAATCGTCTTCATGGCCACCAGAACCGACGCCCCCACCCGCCGCGAGCAGATCCTCAAGGAGGCCGCCCGGCTCTTCGCCGAGCGCGGCTTCCACGGTGTCGGTGTCGACGAGATAGGCGCCGCGGTCGGCATCAGCGGACCCGGCCTCTACCGGCACTTCGCGGGCAAGGACGCGATGCTCGCGGAGCTGCTGGTCGGGATCAGCGGCTCGCTGCTGACCGGTGCCAAGCAGCGCCTGAAGGAGGCCGGCGGGGTGGACCCCGAGGCGGTTCTCGACTCGCTGATCGAGGGGCACATCGACTTCGCGCTCGACGACCGCCCCCTCATCACCCTGCACGACCGGGAGCTGGACCGCCTCCGGGACAGCGACCGCAAGCTGGTCCGCCAGCTCCAGCGGCAGTACGTCGAGCTGTGGGTGCAGGTGGTGCGCCGGCTCTACCCGGAGCTGGCCGAACCGGCCGCCCGCTCGGCCGTCCACTCGGTGTTCGGCCTGCTCAACTCCACCCCGCATCTGGCCCGCCCCGGCTCGCTCCCCGGCCGGGCGACGACGGCCGCGCTGCTGCACCGGATGGCGCGGGGGGCGTTCGCCGCGGCGGGGAACGCGCCGACCCCGCGGGAGTGACGAGCGTTACGGACCGTCGGCTCTGGACGGCCACGGATACTCGCCGGTACCTTTGATCTGAGCAAGCGCTTAGACATGCCAAGGTACGTGGAGGTGGGCGCCCGTGCGCCGTACGGTTTTCAACGAGGATCACGAGGCGTTCCGGGAGACCATCCGCGCCTTCATCGAGGCCGAGGTCGTGCCCGTCTACGACGAGTGGTTCGCGGCGGGCCAGGCGCCCCGCGACTTCTACTACAAGCTCGGTGAGCTGGGCATCTTCGGCATCAGCGTGCCCGAGGAGTTCGGCGGCGCCGGCATGGACACCCACAAGTTCGAGGCGGTCCTCTACGAGGAGACCGCCCGCGCGGGCGTCCAGTTCGGCGGCTCCGGCGTGCACGTGCTGCTCGCCCTGCCCTACATCAAGATGCTGGCCACCGACGAGCAGAAGAAGCGCTACCTGCCGAAGTTCGTCACCGGTGAGGAGATGTGGGCCATCGCGATGACCGAGCCGGGCACCGGCTCCGACCTCGCGGGCATGAAGACCACCGCCAAGCTGAGCGAGGACGGCTCCCACTACGTCCTCAACGGCGCCAAGACCTTCATCACCGGCGGTGTCCACGCCGACAAGGTGATCGTCTGCGCCCGCACCGCCGCGCCCACGGCCGAGGACCGCCGCCACGGCATATCCCTGTTCGCCGTCGACACCAAGTCCGAGGGCTACTCCGTCGGCCGCAAGCTCGACAAGCTCGGCCTGAAGACCTCCGACACCGCCGAGCTGGCGTTCGTCGACGTCAAGGTCCCCGTCGAGGACCTGCTCGGCGAGGAGAACAAGGGCTTCTACTACCTCGGCCACAACCTGGCCTCCGAGCGCTGGGGCATCGCCTTCGGCGCCTACGCGCAGGCCAAGGCCGCCGTCCGGTTCGCCAAGCAGTACGTGCAGGAGCGCACCGTCTTCGGCAAGCCGGTCGCCCACTTCCAGAACACCAAGTTCGAGCTGGCCGCCTGCCAGGCCGAGGTGGACGCCGCCGAGGCCGTCGCCGACCGCGCCACCGAGGCCCTGGACGCCGGCGAACTCACCCCCGCCGAGGCCGCCAGCGCCAAGCTGTTCTGCACCGAGGTCGCCCACCGCGTCATCGACCGCTGCCTCCAGCTGCACGGCGGCTACGGCTACATGAACGAGTACCCGATCGCCCGCCTGTACGCGGACAACCGGGTCAACCGCATCTACGGCGGCACCAGCGAGATCATGAAGTCGATCATCGCCAAGGACATGGGTCTGTAAGGTCCCGGACCCGCTGATCGCATGAGCCCGCTTGATCGCATGAGCCCGCTGATTCCATGAGTCAGGCACTTCAGGAGCTCCTCGATCTGCTCGACCTCGAGCAGATCGAGGAGAACATCTTCCGCGGCCGCTCCCGTGCCTCCGCCGTCCCCCGCGTCTTCGGCGGACAGGTCGCGGCGCAGGCACTGGTCGCCGCCGGGCGGACCGTCCCCGCGGACCGGCCCCCGCACTCGCTGCACGCGTACTTCCTGCGGATCGGCGACCCGGGCGCGCCGATCGTCTACACCGTCGACCGCATCCGGGACGGCCGCTCCTTCACCACGCGGCGCGTGGTGGCGGTCCAGCACGGCAAGCCGGTTTTCCACCTCTCGGCCTCCTTCCAGGAACACGAGGAGGGCCTGGACCACCAGGCGCCGATGCCGCCCGCACCGGACCCGGAGACCCTGCCCACCTCCGAGGAGCGGCTGCGCGGCTACCCGCACCTCTCCCCGGACGTCGTGCACCGCTACCTCGGCGCCCGCGCGGCGGTCGATCTGCGCTACGTCGACGACCCGCCCTACGGCCGCTTCGGCACACCGCGCGATCCGCACTCCCAGGTCTGGTTCCGCACCAACGGCAAGGTCGAGGGCGACGACCCCCTGCTGCACGTCGTGCTCGCCACGTACGTCTCCGACATGACGCTGCTGGACTCCATCCTGCTCGCCCACGGACGCGGCGGCTGGGCCGTCGGCGACGTGGTCGGCGCCTCCCTCGACCACGCGATGTGGTTCCACCGCCCGTTCCGCGTTGACGAGTGGCTGCTGTACGACCAGCAGTCCCCGTCCGCCCACGGCGGCCGGGGACTCGGCCAGGGCCGCATCCACACCCAGGACGGCAGGCTGGCCGTCTCGGTCATCCAGGAGGGCGTGGTCCGCGTCCCGCGCTCCTGAGCCGGCCCCGGAGCCCTTTCTCACTCCGTGACGCACGGTCCTCGCCTCCGTGACGCACGCCCGGACAGCCGTCCGCGTCCCGGCGGGCCGTTCCAGGTCGCCGGTATCCGTGCAGGTCAGCGGCCGTTCCAGCGTTCCGGCGTTCCGGGCTGGGCGTTCGATGTGGCGGGTGGGACGGATCACGGCACAAGCTGCGGTCATCCCCGGCAGCCGCCGGCCGATCCACCACGTCACACCACGGAGAACACCATGCGTTCGCGCTTCGCCACCCGCTCCGCCCGCCTCGCCCTGGCCGCCGTCGCCGCGCTCGCCCTCGGGGGCGCCGCCACCGCCACGGCCACGGCCGACAGCGGCGGCCGCACCACCCAGCCCTGCGCGACCGCCGACCTCAACTTCAAGATCACGTCCGAGACGCAGGCGGGCGGCTACTACCTCGTGACCGCCAAGGCCAAGCCCGGCATCACGTGCCACCTGGAGGGCGTGTACCCCTCCGCCTCCTTCGGCTCCCACCCCGACACCGAGGTCTCGCCCGCCGAGCACGCCGTCAGCGACTCCGTCGTCCTCGGCGGCTCCGCCACCGCCTACGCCGGCATCAGCCCCAAGAGCACCAACAACGACAACGGTGTGGAGTTCGACCGGCTCCACCTCGCGGTCATGGGTGACGAGGAGAACGCCGTCACGCTCCGCCTGCCCGACACCGCCTTCGTCGACCAGCCGATCGCCACCAACTGGCACGCCGACCCCGCCGACGCCGTTCCGTTCACCGACTGAGCGCGCGTCCCCACGCTGCCCCGTCGGCCGGGTGTGTCCCCCGCGTCCGGCCGGCGGGGCGTTGTCACTGCGTCAGACCGGCCTCCGCCAGCAGATACGCCGTCATCGGGTCGTAGTGGCGGGGGCTGGTGACGTGGTCGTCGAGGGGGACCGTGACCTGGACGGTGCCCTCCGCCTCGGCGAGGAACAGCGCCGGGTCGTTGCAGTCGGCGTAGCCGACGGAGTCGACGCCGTACTGTCCTGCCGCGCCCGCCCAGCCGTGGTCGGCGACGACCAGGTCGGGCAGCGGACGGCCCTCGCGCTCCAGCGCGGTCAGGATGGCCTTCATCGGCTCACCGGAATGCGTGTGCCACAGCGTGGCGCCGTGCTCCAGCATCGCCACGTCCGCGAACTGCATCACATAGCCCTCGTCCGTCGTCAGCCCGTCCGGGATGACGACGATCTCGCAGCCCGCCGCCCGCAGCGCGGCGGCCGTCGCGCGGTGCACGTCGAGCAGCCCGCCCGGGTGGCCGGTGGCGAACAGCACCCACTGCTGCCCGTCCGCCGCCTTGCGCAGCCGCCCCGCCATCCGCTCCAGACCGGCCACCGTCAGCTCCGGGTCGATGGTGTCCTGCCCGTAGCGGTACTCCGGATCGTCGTTGACGCCGACCCGCTCGGCCATCACCGCGAGCACGTCCTGCTCGTCGGTCCAGCGGTCACCGAGCTCCAGGCCGAGCCAGAAGTGGCGGTCGCCGTTCGCCAGCTTGCGGTAGTGGGAGAGGTTGTTCTCGCGCGGCGTGGCGACATCGCCCGCGATGCGGGTGGCGATCAGGTGTTCGACGAGTTCGGCGCGGCTGGGCGTCCCGGATATCGGCATGCCCCCCATTGTGGAGCAGCACCTCGCGGGCGTCTTGGGCGTATCGCGCCCTGGGACGTGCGTCACGTACTCAGACGACTCCGTACAGCTACTCAGACGCGCACCGCGCGGCCGGCGCCCCCGCCGCTCTACGCGACCCGCACCACGTACTTGCCCCGGACACCGCCCGCCTCGAGCGCCCGGTGAGCGGCTCCCGTCTCCTCCAGGGAGAAGACCGTGTCCACCGCCGGGCGCAGCTCGCCCCTGGCCACATGACGGGCCAGGCCGTCGAAGTCCGCCCGCCGGGGGTTGCCGCTGAAGAAGCGCACCCGGCCGCGTCCGCGCAGCGCGCTTCCCGCGATGTAGCCCAGCGACGCGACGGGCCGGCTCAGGTCGAAGGCGATGGTGACCATGCGCCCGCCGGGGTTCAGCAGCCGCCGGAAGGCCCGCAGGTCGGTCCCGACGGTGTCCAGGACCACGTCGAAGCGGCCCAGGTCCGCCGGGCGCACGCTCCGGTGGTCGAAGGCCTCGTGCGCGCCGAGCCCGCGGACGAAGTCCAGGTTGGCCGCGCGGGCCAGGGCCGTGACCTCGGCGCTGTACGCCCGTCCGAGCTGGACGGCGGGGCTGCCGACACCGCCCGCCGCGCCCCGGACGAGGAGCCGTTCGCCGGGGCGCAGACCGGCCTTGTCCCGTAGCGCGATGACGGCCGCGGTGGCCACCGGGAGCGCGGCGGCGTCCACCGGGTCGAGGCCGTCGGGGAGCCGGCCGACGCGCTCGGCGGGCACGGTCACGTACTCGGCGGCGCTGCCGAACCCCGATGCCCGGCCCAGGACCCCCCACACCCGGTCACCGGCCGCGAACGCCGTGACTCCCGCCCCCGCTGCGGCGACCTCACCGGTGAAGTCCAGGCCCACGCGCTTGGGGAAGCGCCGGCCGAGCAGGAGGCGGAGACGGCCCGAACGGGCCGCCGTCTCCCCGCCGTTGACACTGAACGCGCTCACCTTCACCAGGATCTCGCCGGGTGCCGGCTCGGGACGGGGCACGCGGCCCACGTAGAGCACGTCGGGGCTGCCGTAGCGGTCGTACAGCACTGCCTTCATCTTGCCGTCGTTCATCGTTCCGCCTTCGCCGCGGGTCGTTCGGGGGGATGGCACCGACCGTAGGCTGGCAAACGGACGCGATCGTCCGTTTGGAGCGGAAGCGAGAGACAATGACGAGGGAATCCTCTCGGAACACGGCCCGGCACACGGTGCGGGCGGACGCCCGGCGCAACCGGGAGCGGCTTCTCGTCGCGGCCCGTGCGGTCTTCGCGGAGCAGGGGATCGACGCCCCGATGGCGACCGTGGCCCGGCGGGCGGGGGTCGGCGTGGCGACGCTGTACCGGCATTTCCCGACCCGGGAGGAGCTGGTGCGGGGTGCGTTCGCGCAGCAGATGAGGACGTGTGGCCAGGCTCTCGCCGATGCGCTGGCCGCCGACGACCCGTGGACGGGGTTCCGGCACCTGGTCGAGACGGTCTGCGCGCTGCACCGGGAGGAACGCGGATTCCCGGCCGCGTTCCTCGATGCCTTCCCCGAGACCAGGGCGGAGCACGCACGGTCCCGGGAACTGGCCGAGCGGGACCTCACGACCCTCGTGCGCAGGGCCCAGGCGTCCGGCGCGATGCGGGCGGACTTCCACCCCTCCGACCTCTTCGTGGCCCTGGTGGCCCACTGCGGTCTGGTGAACGCCCTGCCGGGCGACGACGCGGCGTCCCGGCGCCTGGTGGCCTATCTGCTCCAGTCCTTCCGCGCCGCCCCGGCGGACGAACCGCTGCCGCCGTCGGCCGCGCTGACCCTGCGTAACCTTCCTAAGCACTGCTAGTGCTCCGACCGAAGCGTCTGCCGCCAGATCTTCAAGCCCCGCAGTTGAGGAACGATCGTTCTTGACTGATCGTTCCTCAACTGTCTACTCTCGTGGTCATGGGCAGGCCAAGAGCGTTCGACGAGGACGAAGCGGTGCGTGCCGCCGTGGATCTGTTCGGTGGACGCGCCTATGACGGCGTGTCCGTCGACGACCTCGTCAGCCACCTCGGCGTGCACCGCAACAGCCTGTACAAGACGTTCGGCAGCAAGCGCGGCCTCTACCTGATCGCTCTGCGCCGCCACCTCGCCGACGATGTCCGCCCTTTGACCGACGCCCTCGGCGGCGCGTCGGATGCCGCGGCCGCGCTGCGACTCGTCACCTCGGCCGACCTCCGCCTGCTTCTGCTCGCGACGATCGAACGCGCACCGGTCGACGAGGAGGTCGCCTCCGAGGTGACGGCCGCGTTGGCCGCCGTCGATCAGGCGATCGCCGACGCGCTCGGCGTTCCCGCTGACCTGGCCGCCGCCCTCACCGCCGCCGCGCTGGGCATCCTCCTGCGTGGCAACCCCGACAACGGCACCACCGCGCTGGCCCGGCACCTCGGCCCATTCTCCTGCAAGGGACACCGACATGGCACTGCTACGTATCGACGGTGACGACCTCGTCGTCGTGATCGAGGGTCTCGACAAGCTCTGGTCTTTCAAAGGCAGCCTGACCATCCCGCTGGCCAACGTCCGTGGCGCGACCGCCGACCCCGGTATCGCCGCCGACCCCAAGGGAATCCGCGCGCCGGGCTCCCACGTACCCGGTGTGATCACCGCTGGCACCTTCCATCAGGATGGCGAGAAGGTCTTCTGGAGTGTCAGGGACCCATCAAAAGCTGTCGTGGTCGAACTCGCCGACGAGCGGTACGCGCGCCTGGTGCTCCAGGTCGATGATCCCCGCGCGGCTGTCGCCCTGGTCGAAAACGCCCTTGCATAGAAGGAGGTGAGTCGATGTTTCGCCACTTAGCGGCAGCAGTGCTGGCACTGGCCGCCGTCACCGCCGCCCCGGCCGAGGCAACACCCGGGCTCGTGCCTGCCGCCGACCGCGAGGTCACCTTCACGGCCGACGGTACGACCGTGTACGGCACCCTGCACGTTCCCGAGCATCGTGCCGGGCAACGGCTGCGGGCGGCACTGCTGCTGCCCGGCAGCGGACCCACCGACCGCGACGGCAACCAACCGCCCGCGTCCTCACCGGACACGCTGGCACAGTTGGCCGACGCGCTCGACGGGGAGGGAATCGCCACGCTGCGGTTCGACAAGTACGGCACCGGCCGCACCGGACTCGGCGCCTACCGGGACCACCCCGAAGAGCTGGACTACCCGGCATTCGTCCGCCAGGCACGGGCCGCCTACGAGTCGTTGCGCGATCAACCGGAGACCGACCCTCACGAACTGCTGGTCGTCGGACACAGCGAGGGTGCGATGACGGGACTGCTGCTCGGCGGCACCGTCCGCCCGCGCCCTGTCGGCCTGGCGCTGCTGCAACCCCAGGCGATCCGCCTGCTGGACCTGGTCGCGCTCCAACTCAAAGCCCAGATCGCCGAAGCAACCCGACAGGGCCGGTTCACACCGGAGCAGCAACGCACCGTCAACGCGGCCATCGACGCCGCCGTCACCTCCCTGCGCGAACACCGACCGGTCGACACCACCGACCTGCCTCCCGCGATCGCCCAGCTCTTCGAGGCATTTCAAGGCCCCAACGCCCGGTTCGTGGAAAGCGACGACGCCGTCCACCCACCGGACACCGCCGCCGCTCTCCGGCGGGGAACCAAGGTGCTGCTGACGTGCGGCACGAACGACGCCCAGGTCCCTTGCGTCACGACGAACGCCCTGACGAACGCCCTGCGCCACGCGCATGCCGGCGGACCGGGCCGAGTGACACTGCCAGCAGTGGACCATCTGATGCACGACCCTGACCACCCGAACACGCTCGCGCCGTCCGTACTCCGCGCCTTGCACCGGTTGGCCCGACGCTGACGCCGGCCGAGGACGCCCCCGCGCAGTACCAGGTACGGCAAGGACCGCTAGGTACGGCGCAGGGCGAACCACAGTTCCATGCGGACGTCCGGGTCGTCGAGGTCCGCCTCCAGCAGCGCCGCGCACCGCGCGATGCGCTGCCGCACGGTGTTGCGGTGCACGGACAGTGCCACCGCGGTGCGGTCCCAGCTGCCGTGCAGCGAGAGCCATGTGCGCAGGGTGTCCGTGAGGGCCGGGATGGCTGCTATCGGTGCGAGCAGCGCCCGCGCGTGGGCGTCCGCGTCCTGCGCCGGGACCAGGTCGGTGAGGGCGGGTCGGTCGTGATGCCGGACCATCCGGGCGCGGGTGGCGCGGGCGTGGGCCAGGGCGCGGGCGGCCTGGGTGTCGGCGGCGGGCCAGTCGGGCGGGGCGGCTGCGGAACTGACGCCGATGGTCCAGCCGGGGGGCGGGTCGATGCGGTGGCCGGCGGGGACGAAGACGCGGACGGTTCTGTCGTCGGAGAGGTCGACGAGGGGGGAGCCGAGGGCGGTGCCGAGGGCGGAGGCGGCCAGGGAGTCGGGGGCGGTGGGGGTGTCCGATTGTGCGTGCACCACGCGGTGGCGGGTTTCGCCCAGGAGCGGGGCGACTTCTTCGGGCTGCGCGCCCAGGAGGAGACGCACCAGTGCGGAGGAGCGGGCGGTGGCGGTGCGGCTGTGCTGTTCTCCGGTGAGGAGGGAGAGGAGGACGGCGGCGACGGAGGCGATGGCGTGGTCGCCGGGGTCGCGGTGCGGGGTGGCGATGCCGAGGACGAAGCCGTGGCCGGGGGCGAGGGTGTAGGCGGCGAGGTGGGTGCCGCCTACTGTGTCGCTGGCGGAAGTGGGGGCTGGGCGGGGGGTGCTTCGCTGCTCAGCGCCCCGAGGTGCCTCCCCCACTCTCGGCTTCGCTCGAGCGGGGGCACCCCCATCGCCCACCCTCCCCCACTCCCGGCTTCGCTCGAGCGGGGGGACCCCCATCGCCCCAGCGGCACGATTGCCCGCAGCTGCGGCGGCGGGGTTGACCCGTTGGGCCAGGTTGGCCAGGGTTTCCCTGGTCGTTGAAGGCGGCGGGCTGCCCGCTGTGGCTGTTTCACTGGTGTCCGGGGCGTAGAGGACGGCCCAGCCGCTGATGCGCTGGGCCAGTTGGTGGAGGACCGGGCGGACCGGGTCCGGGCGGGACGCCGCCGTGGCGAGGCTCTGCTGGGCCTCCGTGACCCGGCGCAGCTCCGCCATGCGGGCCTGTGCCATCAGCTGCCAGACCGCCCGCGCCACCCCCGAGAACGTGGTCCGCGGCGGCACCTCCAGCAGGGGCAGCCCGTGCATCTCGCACGCCTCCACCAGCGCCGCCGGCACCGTTTCGTGCACCGGCGCCACGCCGAAGCCGAGCGCCGCCCCGCCCGCCGCCACGATCCGCGCGACATAGGCGTCGAAGTACCCCGTGCCCGCCCCCTCCGGGATGTGCACGCCCGCCGACAGCAGCAGCTCCCCGCCCAGCAGGTACGGGTACGGGTCCGCCATCTCCGAGGTGTGCACCCAGTGGATGACGGCACCGGGGTCCTCGGGGCCCGCGATGCGGCGCAGCCCGAGGTCCGCGCGGGCCAGCAGCGCGTCCAGCGGCACGGGGGGCGTGGGCGGAACCGTGGGGTCCGGCATGGTGGACGTTTCCTCCATCCTGCGCGGCTCGTATGGATGAAACGTACACTTCGCAGTCGCTTTTCGGCCACCTAGGGTCGGGTCGACCGGAACACGCCACCGACAGCGCGCGAAGGAGGCCCCGCATGGCCGTCGACATCCGGTCGTCGTCGTCCGTCCGGCGCCCCGGCCCACCCGCGCCGCCGTACTCGCCGCCCGGCGTGAACGTCTCGCCGGCCGCACCCCCCGCATCCGAAACCGTGTCCGAACACGTCCCCGCCGCCCATTAGCATCATCAGGGCAGTCAGTACATACGCGACGAAGCGCAGAAAAGAGATCAGTTCCCCCATGAGCAGCAACGAGACGCCGCGCGGCCCCGTCGACTCCTCCCGCGTCCCGCGGTACGCCGGCCCCGCGACCTTCGCCCGGCTGCCCCGCCTCGACGAGGTCGGCCGCGCCGACGTCGCCGTGGTGGGCGTGCCGTTCGACTCGGGTGTCTCCTACCGTCCGGGCGCCCGCTTCGGCGGCAACGCCATCCGCGAGGCCTCCCGGCTGCTGCGCCCCTACAACCCCGCCCAGGACGCCTCCCCGTTCGCGCTCGCGCAGGTCGCCGACGGCGGCGACATCGCGGTCAACCCCTTCCACATCAACGAGGCCGTGGAGACCGTCGAGGCCGCCGCCGACGACCTGCTCGGCACCGGCGCCCGCCTGATGACCCTCGGCGGCGACCACACCATCGCCCTGCCGCTGCTGCGCTCCGTCGCGAAGAGGCACGGGCCGGTCGCGCTGCTCCACTTCGACGCCCACCTGGACACGTGGGACACCTACTTCGGCGCCGAGTACACCCACGGCACCCCGTTCCGCCGCGCGGTGGAGGAGGGCATCCTCGACACCTCCGCCCTCTCCCACGTCGGCACCCGCGGCCCCCTCTACGGCAAGCAGGACCTCACCGACGACGAGAAGATGGGCTTCGGCATCGTCACCTCCGCCGACGTCTACCGCCGGGGCGCCGACGAGGTCGCCGACCAGCTGCGGCAGCGCATCGGCGACCGCCCGCTGTACATCTCCATCGACATCGACTGCCTCGACCCCGCCCACGCGCCCGGCACCGGCACCCCCGAGGCGGGCGGCATGACCTCCCGTGAGCTCCTGGAGATCCTGCGCGGGCTGGCCTCCTGCAACCTGGTGTCCGCGGATGTCGTGGAGGTGGCGCCCGCGTACGATCACGCCGAGATCACCTCGGTGGCCGCGTCCCACACGGCGTACGAGCTGACCACGATCATGTCCCGGCAGATTGCGGAGGTCCGAGCCAAGTGACGCACGACCACGACCTGGTGCTCCGCCCGACCGCCGCACAGACGGAGGCGGCGCTGAATCCCCCTCCCGGCCGCAACGGCGGAGACCTCGTCGTGGAGACCCTGGCCGGGCTCGGCGCGACCACCGTCTTCGGCCTGCCCGGCCAGCACGCCCTCGGCGTGTTCGACGCGCTGCGCCGCTCCGACCTGCGGTACATCGGCCTGCGGGTGGAGAACAACGCCGGGTTCGCGGCGGACGCGTACGGCCGGATCACCGGCGAGGCCGCCCCGCTGCTGCTGTCCACCGGCCCCGGCGCGCTGACCTCGCTGGCCGCGCTCCAGGAGGCGGCGGCGGCCTCCGCGCCCGTGCTGGCGATCAGCAGCCAGGTCCCGACGGCCGGGCTGGGCGGCGGCCGACACGGCTATCTGCACGAGCTGCCCGACCAGTCGGCCTCGTTCCGCGGTGTGGTCAAGTCCGTCCACCCGGTGCGCACCGCGTCCCAGATCCCGTCCGCGATCACGGCGGCCTGGAAGTCGGCGCTGACCGTCCCACACGGCCCGGTGTGGGTGGAGATCCCGCAGGACGTCCTGCTCGCCGAGACGGTCCTGCCGGTGGTGACGGCGATGGACGCCACCCCGGACGAGCTGCCCCCGCGCCCGGAACTGACCGCCCTCGCCGCGCATCTGCTGGCGCACGCGGAGCGCCCGGCGATCGTCGCGGGCGGGGGAGTGGTCCGCTCGGACGCCTCCGGCAAGCTGAAGCAGCTCGCCGAGCTGATCCAGGCGCCGGTCGTCACCACCCCCGGCGGCAAGGGCGCCTTCCCCTGGACGCACCCGCTGTCGCTCCAGTCGTGGATGGAGGACCGGCACACCACCGAGTTCCTCCAGGACGCGGACGTCCTGCTCGTCGTCGGCTCCGGGCTGGGCGAGCTCTCCTCCAACTACCACACGTTCCGGCCGCGCGGCCGCGTGATCCAGATCGAGGCCGACCTCGGCAAGCTGGAGTCCAACCACCCGGGCATCGGCATCCACGCGGACGCCCGCCTCGCGCTCCAGGCGCTGCTGGAAACGGTGGAACCGCGCGAGGACGCGTCGGCCCCGGAGCGCGTACGGCGGCTGCTGGACCGGGTGCGCGCCCGCATCGCCGCCCAGGGACTCACCCTGGAGCAGCAGATCCTCGCGTCGGTCCGCAGTGCCCTGCCCACCAGCTCGCCGTCCTTCTGGGACATGACCATCCTGGCCTACTGGGCCTGGTCCGCCTTCGACGCCATGGGCCCCAACCACCTGCACTCGGCGCAGGGCGCGGGCGGCCTCGGCTACGGCTTCCCGGCCGCCCTCGGCGCGGCGGCCGCCGACCCCACCCGGCCGGTGCTGGCGGTCTCCGGGGACGGCGGCGCCCTGTACTCCGTCGCCGAACTGGCCACGGCCCGCCAGTACGACCTCGACGTCACCTGGCTGATCGTCGACGACGGCGGCTACGGCATTCTGCGCGAGTACATGACCGACACCTTCGGCGCACCCACGGCGACGGAGCTGACCCGCCCCGACTACGTGGCCCTGGCGGAGTCCTTCGGCGTGCCGGGGCTGCGCACCACCCCCGAGACCCTGGAGCAGGACCTCGCCAAGGCCCTGGCGACCCCGGGCCCGTCGGTCGTGGTCCTCCCCGCGGTGCTGCGGATGTTCGCGCCGACGCACCTGAACGGAGCGGTCGGAGCGGACGGAGGGGACTGAGCGGACGGAGCGGACCGAGCGGGTCCGGTCGCGCGGTGCGTGCTCCCGGTGCCTACCAGATCGACTCGACCCACTCCGGGTGGTCGATGAACGGGTTCCGGTTGTGCTGGTAGGAGTCGAAGATGACCTGGTTGCGGCGCTGCTCGAAGGCGTCCGGCGGGTCCTCGGCGTGCCAGGCCTTGAGGACGGCGAGCTTGCCGATGTACGGGGTGCTGCCGTTGTTCACCTGCCCGTTGGGCTCCAGGTCGGGCCAGCCGTCGTCGCCCTCGTAGCGGACCGCCATGTAGAGGATCATGCGGGCCACGTCGCCCTTGACGGCGTCGCGGGGCTCGAAGGAGTCGGAGTCGGTGAGGCTGCCGCCGCTGTCGGTGAAGGCGCTGCCGCCGTTGTCGAAGTCCTTGTTGCCCCGCACGCTGTTGACGCGGACGTCCGAGGGGCGCAGGTGGTGGATGTCGGTGCCGGGACCGGTGGAGGTGCCGAAGCCGCCGTGCGACTTGGCCCAGACGTGCTCGCGGTTCCAGTCGCCGCTGTCGCCGCCGTTGAGGGACTTGCTGCGGGAGATCCCGGAGTAGAGCAGGATCACGTTGCCGCTGTTGCCCGGGTCCTGGTCGGTGTCCTTCAGGGCGTCCCAGACGGCCGAGTAGGAGAGTTTCGTCTGGTCGCTGATGATCGTGTGGAGCGCGGCCTTCAGGCCGGCGCCGGTCTTGCCGAGCGCGTCCTGGTAGTACGTGTCGTCGTAGGCGGTGGCGGCGGCTGTCGAGGCCGTCGCCGTGGGGGTCAGGGCGGGGGCGGCGACGGCGAGGGCCGCCGCCGCGGCGAGGACCGCCGCCGTGCGGCGGGGTATGCGTATCGCGAGCATGTGGGGTGTCCGATCTACGCGGGTTGCACAAGGGAGATACCCGAGAGAGTGGCATGCACATGCAGTCAGGTGAGTGGAGGGAAGGTGGCGATTGCGTGACGAGACCCCGTCCGTCCGCTCTCGGCGTACGCCGCCGATCGTTGCGGAGGGATGAAATCCGCCGCTCGTCGCGTTGGTGCCTTGCGGAAGATCAGGACGATCGGAGGGCACCCGCGTGACACCGCAACGGGGATGGGCACGGCGACTGGCCGCATACGCGTGGCGGCACCCCAAGGACGTCGTCCTCGCCCTGGGCGCCTCCCTCGGCGGCATGGCCGTGATGGCCCTGGTCCCGCTGATCACCAAGGTGATCATCGACGACGTCATCGGCGACGAGACCAGGGACATGGCCACCTGGGCCGGACTGCTCGTCGGCGCCGCGCTCGTCGTCTACGCCCTCACCTACGTCCGCCGCTACTACGGCGGCCGGCTCGCCCTCGACGTCCAGCACGACCTGCGGACCGAGATGTACGGCACGATCACCCGGCTCGACGGCAGACGCCAGGACGAGCTGTCCACCGGGCAGGTCGTCGGACGCGCCACCAGCGACCTGCAACTGATACAGGGCCTGCTCTTCATGCTGCCGATGACCATCGGCAACCTGCTGCTGTTCCTGATCTCCCTCGTCATCATGACGTCGCTGTCCCTGCCGCTCACCGGCGTCGCCCTCGCCGTCGCCCCCGCCCTGTGGTGGATCGCCAAGCGCAGCCGCACCCGGCTGCACCCCTCCACCTGGTACGCGCAGGCGCAGGCCGGAGTGGTCGCCGGAGTGGTCGACGGCGCGGTCAGCGGCGTCCGCGTGGTGAAGGGCTTCGGGCAGGAGGAGCAGGAGACCGGCAAGCTGCGCGAGGTCGGACGGCGGCTGTACGCGGGCCGGCTGCGCACCATCCGGCTGAACTCCCGGTACACGCCGGCGCTCCAGGCCGTACCCGCCCTCGGCCAGGTCGCGATGCTCGCCCTCGGCGGCTGGCTCGCGGTCCAGGGGCACATCACGCTGGGCACCTTCGTCGCCTTCTCCACCTACCTCGCCCAGCTCGTCGGCCCGGTCCGGATGCTCGCCGTGGTCCTCACCGTCGGCCAGCAGGCCCGCGCGAGCACCGAGCGCGTCCTTGAGCTGATCGACACCGAGCCGACCCTGACCGACGGCACCAGGGAACTGCCCGCCGACGCCCCCGCGACCGTCGAGTTCGACGACGTCTCCTTCGGCTACGACCCCGACCAGCCGGTCCTCGACGGGCTCTCCTTCGGCATACGCCCCGGCGAGACCCTCGCCGTCGTCGGCGCCTCCGGCTCCGGCAAGTCGACCGTCTCCCTCCTCCTGCCGCGCTTCTACGACGTCACGGGCGGCGCCGTCCTCGTCGGCGGGCACGACGTGCGGGAGCTGACCGCCGAATCGCTGCGCGCGGCGATCGGACTGGTCCCGGAGGACTCCTTCCTCTTCTCCGACACCGTCCGCAACAACATCGCCTACGGCCGCCCCGACGCCACCGACGAGGAGATCACCGCCGCCGCCCGCGCCGCCCAGGCCGACGGCTTCATCCGCGAGCTGCCCGACGGCTACGACACCACCGTCGGCGAGCACGGCCTGACCCTCTCCGGCGGCCAGCGCCAGCGCGTCGCCCTGGCCCGCGCGATCCTCACCGACCCGCGCCTGCTGGTCCTGGACGACGCGACCTCCGCCGTGGACGCCCGCGTCGAGCACGAGATCCACGAGGCGCTCAGGAACGTCATGCGGGGCCGCACCACCCTGCTGATCGCCCACCGCCGCTCCACCCTCAACCTCGCCGACCGCATCGCCGTCCTCGACGGCGGCCGGCTCTGCGACATCGGCACCCACGACGAGCTCCAGCGGCGCTCCGCCCTCTACCGCAGGCTGCTCACCGACCCCGACGAGCTCGGCGCCGTCTCCCCGGGCCACACCCCGCCCGCCGGACCGCAGGAGGAGGACACCTCCGTCCGCGCGGAGCTGGACGCGGAGTTCGACGCCGAGCGCGGCGTCACCCCGCGGCTGTGGACGGGCGACCGGGAGCCCAAGGACACCGCCCTCGTCGAGGCCTCCGCCACCCCGGAACTCCTCGCCCAGGTCGACGCGCTGCCCCCGGCGGACGGCGTCCCCGACGTCGACGAGGCCCGCGCGGTCCGCCCCGAGGAGTCCTACGGACTGCGCCGCCTGCTGCGCGGCTTCGGACTGCCCCTCCTGCTCAGCCTCGGCCTGGTCGCCGTCGACGCCGGGATGGGCCTGCTGCTGCCGGTGCTGATCCGGCACGGCATCGACCAGGGCGTGACCCAGGCCGCCCTCGGCGCGGTCTGGGCGGCCTCCCTGCTCGCCCTGCTCACCGTGGCCGTCCAGTGGGCGGCGCAGATCGGCGAGACCCGGATGACCGGGCGCACCGGCGAACGCGTGCTGTACGCGCTGCGGCTGAAGATCTTCGCCCAGCTCCAGCGGCTCGGCCTCGACTACTACGAGCGCGAGCTCACCGGCCGGATCATGACCCGGATGACCACGGACGTCGACGCGCTGTCGACGTTCCTGCAGACGGGCCTGGTCACGGCGTTCGTCTCGGTGGTCACCTTCTTCGGCATCATGGTCGCCCTGCTGGTGATCGACGTCGGTCTCGCCCTGGTCGTCTTCGCCACCCTGCCCCCGCTGATCATCGGTACCTACTTCTTCCGCCGGGCCAGTGTGAAGGCGTACGAGCTGGCCCGGGAGCGGGTGTCGGCGGTCAACGCCGATCTGCAGGAGTCGGTCTCAGGGCTGCGGATCGTGCAGGCCTTCCGCCGCGAGCGGGACGGCGCACGCCGGTTCGCCGAGCGCAGCGCCGCCTACCGCAGCGCACGCATCCGCGGACAGTGGCTGATATCGGTGTACTTCCCGTTCGTGCAGCTGCTGTCCTCGGTCGCGGCCGTGGCCGTGCTGGTCGTGGGCGGCGCCCGGGTCCACGACGGGACGCTGGCGATCGGCTCGCTGGTGGCGTACCTGCTCTACATCGACCTGTTCTTCGCACCGGTGCAGCAGCTCTCCCAGGTCTTCGACGGCTACCAGCAGGCGTCCGTCTCGCTGGGCCGCATCCAGGAACTGCTGCGCGAACCCACCTCCACACGGCAGCCGGACAAGCCGCTCGACGTGCCGTCCCTGCGCGGCGAGATCGCCTTCGAGAACGTGCGCTTCTCCTACGGGGACGGCGAGGAGGCCCTCGACGGCATCGACCTCACCATCCCCGCCGGGCAGACCGTCGCCTTCGTCGGCGAGACCGGTGCCGGCAAGTCCACCCTGGTCAAGCTGGTCGCCCGGTTCTACGACCCGACGGCCGGCCGGGTCACCGCCGACGGCACCGACCTCAGGGACCTCGACCTCACCGCCTACCGGCACCGGCTCGGCGTCGTACCGCAGGAGGCGTACCTCTTCCCGGGCACCGTCCGCGACGCCATCGCCTACGGCCGCCCGGACGCCACCGACGCCGAGGTGGAGGCCGCGGCCCGCGCGGTCGGCGCGCACGAGATGATCGCCACGCTGGACGGCGGATACCTCCACGAGGTCGCCGAGCGCGGCCGCAACCTCTCCGCCGGGCAGCGCCAGCTGATCGCCCTGGCCCGCGCCGAACTCGTCGACCCCGACGTGCTGTTGCTCGACGAGGCGACGGCCGCGCTGGACCTGGCCACCGAGGCACAGGTCAACCAGGCCACGGACCGTCTGGCGGGCCGCCGTACGACCCTCGTGGTGGCCCACCGCCTCACCACCGCCGCCCGCGCCGACCGCGTGATCGTCATGGACCACGGCCGGGTCGCGGAGGACGGCACGCACGACGAACTGCTGCGGCGGGGCGGCATGTACGCGGCCCTGTGGCGGACGTTCGTCGGCGAGGACGTGCCGACGCCGGCCTGACGAGGACCGTCCCCCGGTGTGCAACCAACCGCCGTACGCCATGCGTCCGTACACGCGTACGCCGCCCGACGCGGCAGGCCTGGTGCAGGAGGACGACAGTGGGCAGTGGAGCGACACGCCGGCGCATCGCGCTGTGCCTTGCGGTGCTGACCACCTCGGGGCTGCTCACCGTGGCCACGCCCACCGAGGCACAGGCCGCCGCGTACTGCCCCGGCCGCAAGGCCCGCACCCTGTCGTTCTCGACGGGCTCGGTGCACGTCCACAGACGCGGCGGCTACGTCTGCGCCGTCACCGTCGCCAAGAAGGCGGGCGCCGCACGGAAGATGACGGTGAGTGTGCAGGCACGCGGCAGCCGCCCGGTGGTCGACGAAGGCCGCTACAGACACCACGCGGGCCCGGTGACGGTCCACGCCGGCCGCCGCTGCGTCTGGGTGAAGGGCAGAATAGCCGGACGCTCCATCAGCTCCGGCTGGATCCTCTGCTGACCGTCACCCGACCGAGGGTTAACCCTATGTCCCCTGGTGCTGCGGGGAGTTGGTCGAGTAGCTTCCGGCGCACATCTGTCTCACAGGGGAGTGCGCATGCGCAAGGCGCTCAGATGGCTGCTGGCGCTCACGGTGCTCATAGGCACACTGAGTACGGCCGGGGCGGCCACCGCCGCCGAGCCGGAGGCCACCGGCACCACTGACATCAAGGAGAGACTGCTCTCCGTTCCGGGCATGAGCCTGATCGAGGAGAAGCCGTACACCGGGTACCGCTTCTTCGTCCTCAACTACACCCAGCCGGTCGACCACCGCAGGCCCGCCAAGGGCACGTTCCAGCAGCGGATCACCGTGCTGCACAAGGACACCGCGCGGCCCACGGTGTTCTACACGGGCGGCTACAGCGTCTCCACGACGCCGCGCCGCGCCGAGCCGACCCAGATCGTGGACGGCAACCAGGTCTCCATGGAGTACCGCTTCTTCACCCCGTCCCGTCCCGAGCCCGCGGACTGGTCGAAGCTGGACATCTGGCAGGCCGCCAGCGACCAGCACCGCATCTTCAAGGCGCTGAAGAAGATCTACTCCAAGAACTGGATCTCCACCGGCGGTTCCAAGGGCGGCATGACCGCCACCTACTACGAGCGCTTCTACCCGCGCGACATGGACGGCGTGGTCGCCTACGTCGCCCCCAACGACGTGGTGAACAAGGAGGACTCGGCCTACGACCGCTTCTTCCGCACCGTCGGCACCAAGGAGTGCCGTGACCGGCTGAACGCCGTGCAGCGCGAGGCGCTGGTGCGCCGGGCGCCGCTGAAGGAGAAGTACAAGGCGCTCGCCGCCGAGAACGGCTACACCTTCGACACCATCGGCAGCCTGGACCGGGCGTTCGAGGCCGTCGTCCTCGACTACGTGTGGGGCTTCTGGCAGTACAGCACCCTCGCCGACTGCGAGGAGATCCCGGCGGACGCCGCGAACGCGACCGACGACGAGATCTGGGCCTCGGTCGACACGATCTCCGGCTTCTCGTTCTACACGGACCAGGGCCTGAGCCCGTACACGCCGTACTACTACCAGGCGGGTACGCAGCTGGGCGCGCCGACGATCCACTTCCCGCACATCGAGAAGAAGTACGTCCGCTACGGCTACCAGCCGCCGCGCAACTTCGTGCCCCGCTCGATCGACATGCGGTTCGAGCCGTGGGTGATGCGCAGCGTCGACAGCTGGGTGCGGCACAACGCCCGGCACATGCTGTTCGTGTACGGCGAGAACGACCCGTGGGGTGCCGAGCCGTTCCGGCTGGGACACGGCGCGCGTGACTCCTATGTCTTCACCGCGCCCGGCATGAACCACGGCGCGAACGTGGCCGGACTGGTCGCGAAGGAGAAGGCGTTCGCCACCGCCCGCATCCTCGACTGGGCGGACGTCGCCCCGGCCAAGGTCCAGGAGGACCCGGCGGCGGCCGAGCCGCTGGCGAGGTTCGACGCCAAGCTCGACAAGCGGGACGTCGAGCAGCGGCACGTGCTGCGGCCGTAGGGCCCCGGCGGGACTACACCGGGCGGGCGCAGCCCACCGGTGAGGTCCCGCCGAGCCGGACGTAGAGGGCCGTGGACGCCGGGCACCGGGACCGTGCGTCCACGGCCTTCGTCACCTTGAACTCCGGCTCGTGCTCGCCGCTCCCGTCGCAGGCGGTCTCCCGGACCTTGCTGTCGTCCACGCCGTGGACGCAGTCGCCGACGATGGTGCGCGGCCCGCCCCCGCCGCCCGGGTCGCCGGGGTGCGGCGGCTGGAGGTTGCGCATGCAGGCGTAGCCGCGCGGCACCGCCCCGTCGCCGTCCTCGTCGAAGGAGGGGCGCTGCTCGCTGATGTGCAGCACGAAGTCCGTGGTGGCAGGGCAGGGCGGGCCGTCGCGCACGGTGCCGTCGTGCCGGGCGACGACCCGGGCCGCCGCCCGCTCGCTCGCGCAGGACACTTCCGTCACACCGGTGCGGCCGAAGGAGCTGCACTCGTCGACCGCGAGGAACACCGCCCCGTACCCGGCCGGCCGGGTCGGCGCCGCGGGCACCGTGGCCGCCTGCTCGCCCAGCCGGTCCCGCTCGTCGGCCCCCTCGCAGCCGGTGAGCAGCACCGCGCACACCGCGGCGGCCGCGGCCGGCGCCCGCCACCTGCTTCCCACGCGCATCGTCATCCCCCCGGACACCCCCGTCCAGCGTGACCCGGCGGACCGGGTCACGCCAGCCATGTGGGCCGGTTTGCGCACGTTGGGTGCGGTGCGTCGGGTGTGTGACGTACGGGCGCTACGTCCGACGAGGTATGAAGGCCGCCCGGCGGCGGGCGCTAGTAGCGCAGCCCGTGGCCCACCGGGTAGAGGACCGCCGTCGGGTCGTCGGCCCGCTGGACCGGGACCGGCAGCGTCCCGCGCGGCTTCACCCGGCCCGCGATGACCCGGGCCGCCGCCCGCAGTTCCACGTCGGTCCAGGAGTACGCGGCCAGATACGCCGGCACGCCGGGCAGATGGGCCACGTCATAGGGGTTGCGGATCGCGACCGCGATCACCGGCTTCCCCGTCGCCAGCAGCTGCTCGACGAGCGTCTTCTGGCTGTTGGCCGCGCTGACGTTGTACGTCCCGACGACCACCGCGTCCACGTCCCGGGCCGCCGCCACCGCCTCGGCGATGGCCGCGGCCGACGGTGCCGTGCCCGTGGACAGGGCGGTGGCGGTGAAGCCCAGCTCGTTCAGCGCGCCGGCCAGCACGCCGGTCGGCGGTCCCGTCGTACCGGACGGGGAGGCCGGGTCGGCGCCGGCCACCAGGAGCTTTTGCCGGCCGCGCCGGGACAGCGGCAGCAGCCCGCCCTCGTTGACCAGCAGGGTCGTGGTGCGCTCGGCGATCCGGTCGGCGGCGGCCAGGTGCGAGCGGCTGCCGACGACGCGGTCGACGCCGGCGTGGGAGACGTACGGGTCGTCGAACAGGCCCAGTTTCGCCTTCATCCGCAGCACCCGCAGGATCGACTCGTCGAGTCGGGCCTCGGTCAGCTCGCCGTCCCGCACGGCGTTGCGGACCGCGTTCCAGGCGACCGCGAGATCGGGCGGGTTGAGCAGCTGGTCCACGCCCGCCTTGAGCGCGAGCACCGGCACCCGGTCGTCGCCGTACTTGGTGCGTACGCCCTCCATGCCGAGGGAGTCGGTGACCACCACCCCGTCGTAGCCCAGCTCCTCGCGCAGGATGCCGGTGAGGATCGGGCGGGAGAGGGTGGCCGGGTCCTCGGCGGGGTCGAGGGCGGGGACGACGATGTGCGCGGTCATGATCGAGTCGATGCCCGCGGCGACCGCCGCCCGGAACGGCGGCGCGTCGAGCCGCTCCCACTGCTCGCGGGTGTGGTGGATGTACGGCAGTTTGGCGTGGCTGTCGTCGACCGTGTCGCCGTGTCCCGGGAAGTGCTTGGCCGTGGCCGCGACGTGCGCCGACTCGTAGCCGCGGACCTCCGACGCGACGAGTCCGGCGACGGCCCGCGGATCGGAGCCGAAGGAGCGGACGCCGATGACGGGGTTGGCGGGGTTGACGTTGACGTCGGCCACCGGCGAGTAGTTCTGACGGATGCCCAGGGCGCGCAGCTCGCGGCCCGCGATCCGGCCGAGGCTGCGGGCGTCGGCGCGGGAGCCGCCCGCCCCGATCGCCATCGCCCCGGGGAACAGCGTCGCGGGCTCGCCCACCCGGGCCACGATGCCGTGCTCCTGGTCGGTGGAGATCAGCACGGGGAGCCCGCGCGGCAGGCCGAGGGAGGCCTTCTGGATGCCGTTGGACAGGTCGGCGATCTGGTGCGGGGAGCGGGTGTTGTGCGCCCAGGCGAAGTAGATGATGCCGCCGACCCGGTACTTCTCGAGCAGTTCGGCGGCCGTGCGGACGCCGATCTCCTTGAGGTTGGCGTCGATGTCGGCCTGGTCCGGGTCGGTGGCGGAGTGGCCGTAGACCCGCATCACGAACAGCTGGCCGACCTTCTCCTCCAGGGTCATACGGGAGACGAGGGCGCGCAGCCTTCTGTCGTGTGCCGCGTCGTGGGCGGGGGAGCCGGCGGCCGCGTGGGCGGTCCCGCCGGCCGCCAGGGCGGTGGTGACGCCCGCCGTCGCGGCGATGACGGCGCGTCTGGACGGACGTGCGGTGCTTCCATCCGGGCTTCCGGTGCTGCTGTCGGGCACGTGCGCTCCTTTGGAAGGTGATCCGCGGGGACCGGGGATCCGCTGAAGGAAACTGCCAGAAGGTCACCAATATCCGGGAAGTTTCTGCCAGTCAAGGGCGCGCGCAGCAACCGGAAGGGGCCGTCATCGGCGCTGAGGAGGGGGCCGCGCCGATGACGGCGTGCTGCCGGCCGCGGCACGGCGGAGAGGGTGAGTCGGCGATCGCCGCCGGCGGCGAGGGCCGACACCGCACCACGGAGACTCGTCCGGCAACCTGCCCATGGGACGGGCGGGGACGGCGACGGGTTCCCCACCCGGACCGGATTCCGCCAACCGCGGTGCCCGGGATCCTGGCGGGGTCAGCGGGGCGTGTGCGCCGACACCGCGGGCCAGTGCTCGCCCAGCGTGCGCACCGTCTCCGCGATCGCCGGACGACGGGCCGCCCCGGTGCGCCACAGCGCGTACAGCCGCCGTACGGGCATGGGGTCGAGGGGCACCTCCACCACGCCCTCGGGCAGCGGACCGCGCCCCAGCCGGGGGATCAGCGCGATGCCGAGCCCGGCCGCGACCAGCGCCACCAGGGTGGGGTTCTCGTCGGCCTGGTGGACGATCTCCGGCTCGTGCCCGGCCGCGCGCAGGGTGCGCACCAGCCACTCGTGGCAGACCCGCCCCGGCGGCTGGCAGATCCACCGCTCACCGCCCAGCTCCGCCCGCCGCACCGCCGTACGCCCCGCGAAAGGATGCCCCTCGGGCACCAGCAGATCGCACAGGTCGTCCCCGATGACCGCCTGCTCCACACCCGCCGGGGCGGGCAGCGGCGCGATGTCCCAGTCGTGCGCGATCACCAGGTCGACGGTGCCCTTGGCGACCAGGTCGACCGAGAGATGCGGGTCGATCTCGGTGAGCCGGGTGTCGAGCGCGGGGTGACGGCGGGCCAGGTCGGCCAGGACGGGCGGCATCAGCCCGCGTGCCGCCGAGGCGAACGCGGCGACGGTCAGCCGCCCGGCCGGCACCCCGCGCCGCTCCTCCAGCTCCGTCTCCGCCCGCTCCACGATGGCGATCAGCTCCCGGGCGGCGCGCACCAGTTGATGCGCCTCGTCGGTGAGCCGTACGCCCCGGCCCTCCCGCTCCAGCAGCACGGTCCGGGTCTCCCGCTCCAGCTTGGCGATCTGCTGGGACACGGCGGAGGAGGTGTACCCGAGCGCCGCGGCGGCGGCGCCGACGGTGCCGTGCACGGAGACGGCGTGCAGGGCGCGCAGACGCTGGAGGTCGAGCATGACGGCGGCCCCCCGATCGGTTAGCGGTTCTTCATCCAACCATGCAGGAATCATCGCTGGTGCTGAAGTGTGACGGGCGGTGATGCTCGACGCATGCGACCTTCCCACGTGCTCCTCGCCGTCCTCGTCACCGCCGTGTGGGGCGTCAACTTCACCGTCATCGAGGTCGGCCTCGACCACTTCCCGCCGCTGCTCTTCTCCGCCCTGCGCTTCCTCGTGGCGGCGCTGCCCGCGGTGTTCCTCGTGGGGCGGCCCAAGGTGGCGTGGAAGTGGATCGTGGGCGTCGGCCTGGCGCTGGGGGTGGCCAAGTTCGGGCTGCTGTTCGTCGGCATGGACGCCGGGATGCCGGGCGGCCTGTCCTCCCTGGTGCTCCAGATCCAGGCCGTCTTCACCGCCCTGTTCGCCTTCGCGCTGCTCGGTGAACGCCCCTCCCGGGTCCGCCTGGTGGGCATGGCGGTGGCGGTGGCCGGCATCGGGGTGGCGGCGGTCGACGAGGGCACCTCGGGGCCGCTGCTCGGCTTCGCCCTGGTGGTCGCGGCGGCGGCCTGCTGGGGCGTCTCCAACATCCTCACCCGCAAGGCGGCACCGCCGGACGCCCTCAACTTCATGATCTGGGTGAGCACGGTTCCGGTCCTGCCGCTGCTCGCGCTCTCGCTGCTGCTGGAGGGGCCCGCGGCCGGCCTCGACGCGCTGCGCGGCCTGGACTGGCGGGGCGCGGGCACGGTGCTCTTCGTCGCCTGGGGCGCCACGGTCTTCGGCTTCGGCGCCTGGGGCTGGCTGCTGCGCCGCCACCCCGCCTCCACGGTCGCGCCCTTCTCCCTGCTCGTCCCGGTCTTCGGCATGTCCTCGGCCGCCCTGTTCCTGGGCGAACCGGTCACCGCGCTGCGGTGGTGCGCGGCGGCGCTGCTGGTGGGCGGGGTGGCCCTGGCATCGCTGCCGCCGCGCCGCCGCCCGGCGCCGGCCACGCCGTCCGTGCGACGCCGGGAGGACTCCCCGGTGGGCGGATGAGAGCGACGATCGCCGGACTACGCGGAAGGGGGAACCTGTCGGCGCACCCACGCGGGATCGGGGTTGGTGTGGGCCCGCCCCGCCACGACGACGGTGGGCACGGTCTCGTTGCCGTCGTTGACCGCCCGCACGGCTGCGGCGCCTTCCGGGTCGCGCCAGATGTCGACCCAGTACAACCGCCGGGCGCTGCGCCCCAGCCGGAGGCGCAGCCGCATGCAGTACCGGCACCCCGGCCGCCAGTACACAATCGGCCGCCCGTCGACCGCACTGCGGCGCTCCGCCTCCTTCGCCCCGACCGGCCGCGGAAAGACCAGGGGCGAGTACAGACCACCGAGCACCAGAAACACCGTCAGCAGCACCACGGCCATGCCGGGGCTCCCGTCGAGCAGGCGCACGGCCGCGACGACGGAGCCGCCGGCCACGAGCAGCATCGGCAGAATCCAGGCGCGCATCATGATGGCAGCAGACTATCGATGCGCCGAGGGCCGTGCGGGGGCGCGCACGCTCAGGCGGACTCGGTCAGCAGGCGGGCCAGATGCTCGCGCCCCGGGGTGAGCAGGCCGGGCAGCGGCGCCGCGTCGGTGTACCAGCGCTTCTCGTACTCCCAGCACAGCCAGCCGTCCCAGTGGTGGCGGGAGAGGACCTCCACGACCTCGGCGAGCGGCAGGACGCCCGCGCCGAGCGGGAGCGGAGTGGTGTCCTCGGCGGAGGCGATGTCCTTGACCTGGACATAGCCGAGGTGCGGGGAGAGCGCCGCGAAGCTCTCGGCGGGCTGTTCGCCGCCGATCCAGGTGTGCATCACGTCCCACAGCGCGCCCACGCGGGGGTGGCCGACCAGGCCGAGGACCTGCATCGCGTCGGCGCCCGTGCGGTGGGAGTCGTGGGTCTCCAGCAGGATGCGTACGCCCTGGTCGACGGCGTGCTCGGCGGCCACGCCCAGCCGTCGCGCGGCCGTGGCGTCGGCCTCCTCGGGGCTCTGCTCGGTGCCGCCGCCCGGGAAGACCCGGACGAAGGGGGCGCCGATGTCACGGGCGAGGTCCAGGAGGGCGCGCATCTCGGCGAGCACGGGCTCGTCCGCACCGGGAGCGGCCACCCGGGCATACCCGGCCAGGCCCAGGACCTCGACCCCGGCCGCCTTGAACCGCGCGGCCACGTCCGCGCGTTGCGCGGGAGTCAGGCCGGCGTGAACGGGCTCCTCGGCGTGGGCGCGCAGCTCGACGCCGTGATACCCGTGCGCCGTGGCGAGCCCCACCACATCGCCGAGTGCCAGACCGGGAACACCGAGGGTGGAGAACGCGAACTTCATGAGCCGGACACTACCCCGCCCACCCCGCCCCCACGGGGACCCGCACGCCCGACCCACACCCTCAAGAAACCCCGCGCTCGGCCCCCCTCGGCGGCTCACCGACCCACGGACGGGTCACCCCCGCGAGGAGCGCGGGGAACTGCGCGCTCGGCCCCGACGGCGGGTCACTGGTCCACGGACGGGTCACTCCCACCAGGGGCGCGGGGAACTGCGCGCTCGGCCCCCACGGCGGCTCACTGGTCCACGGACGGGTCACCCCCACCAGGGGCGCGGGAGACTGCGCGAAACGCTCACTGTCCCCGCGGCACTCCCGTGGACCCCCGCACCACCAACTCCCCCCGCACGGACGCGACCCCGCCCGGCGGGGCGTCCTCGCGGCCCATCGCGACGCGGCCCGCACGGGCACCCGCCTCCGCCAGCGGCAGCCGCACCGTCGTCAGCGCCGGCACCGCGTCGACGCTGCACGGGAGATCGTCGAAGCCCGCGACCGAGACATCGTCCGGAATGGCCCGCCCCGAGTCGCGCAGCGCCGCGCACGCGCCCAGGGCGACGGAGTCGTTCGCCGCGACGACGGCCGTCAACGACGGGTCGCGCCGGAGCAGTTCGAGGGCGGCCTCGTAGCCCGACGCCCGGTCGTACCGTCCGTGCACGGTCCAGCGCGCGTCCTCCTCGATGCCGTGCGCGGCCAGCGCGTCCCGGTGGCCCTCGAGCCGGTGACGTGTGGTCGTCCGCTCCCGGGGGCCCGCGATGTACCCCACGCGCCGGTGCCCCAGGCCGATCAGATGCCCGGTGAGTTCCCGCCCGCCGCCGCGGTTGTCGAAGGTCAGTGCGATCGCCCCGGTCTCCGGCGCCTGCGGCCGCCCGCACAGCACCACCCGCGTCCCGGCGGCCACCAGCTTCCGCAGCTTCGCGTCGAGCGCCGCCTGGTGCTGCGCGTCCTCGACCGCACCGCCGGTCAGCACGACCGCCGCTGCCCGCTGCCGCTGGAGCAGGGTGAGATAGGTGAGTTCACGCTCGGGAGAGCCGCCCGTGTTGCAGACGACCGCGAGTCTCTCCCCGCCGGCCCGCCCGCCCGGCCCCCCGATCTCCGACTGGATGGCGCTCGCCATGATCCCGAAGAACGGGTCGGCGATGTCGTTCACCAGGATGCCGACCAGGTCGGACGTGGCGGCGGCCAGGGAACTGGCGGGACCGTTGAGGACGTAGTCGAGTTCGTCCACGGCCTTCAGCACCCGCTCGCGGGTGGAGGCGGCCACCGGATAGTTCCCGTTGAGCACGCGCGACACCGTCGCGGGTGAGACCTGTGCGCGCGCCGCCACGTCCGCCAGGGTCACCGTCATGTCTCGTCCTCCGGTCGCGCGTCTCGTCGGGGTTCCGAGCAGACCCTACGGCTCCACGCCCGTTTGTTCGCCCCCTCGAACGAGTCGGCCGCACGGCGGTCTTGTCCACAGCGCTGTGCAGGGGCTAGCTTCCCCCCGTATGGAAAGCGCTTGCTATGACGGCGGCGCGCGGGACCGCGTACGAAGGGAACGACGTGACACGCAAGACGGTGCGTATCGCCATGAACGGTGTGACCGGACGCATGGGACACCGGCAGCACCTCGTCCGCTCCATCCTGGCCCTGCGCGAACAGGGCGGCCTCGACCTCGGCGACGGCACCGTGCTCTGGCCCGAGCCGGTCCTGGTCGGCCGCCGCGAGCACGCGCTGCGGGCGCTCGCCGAACGCCACGGCCTCGACCACGTCTCCACCGACCTGGACGCGGTCCTCGCCGACGACACCATCGACATCTACTTCGACGCCCAGGTCACCTCGGCCCGCGAGGACGCCCTGAAGAAGGCGATCGCCGCCGGCAAGCACATCTACACCGAGAAGCCCACCGCCACCGGCCTCGACGGCGCCCTGGAACTCGCCCGCCGGGCCGACGCGGCCGGCATCAGGCACGGTGTCGTGCAGGACAAGCTCTTCCTCCCCGGCCTGCTGAAGCTGAAGCGCCTCGTCGACGGCGGCTTCTTCGGCCGGATCCTGTCCGTGCGCGGCGAGTTCGGCTACTGGGTCTTCGAGGGCGACTGGCAGGAGGCGCAGCGCCCCTCCTGGAACTACCGCGCGGAGGACGGCGGCGGCATCGTCGTCGACATGTTCCCGCACTGGGAGTACGTGCTGCACGAGCTGTTCGGCCGTGTGACGTCCGTCCAGGCCCTCACCGCCACCCACATCCCGCGGCGCCGGGACGAGAGCGGCAGGCCCTACGACGCCACCGCCGACGACGCCGCCTACGGCATCTTCGAACTCGACGGCGGAGTCATCGCACAGATCAACTCATCCTGGGCCGTGCGCGTCCACCGCGACGAACTCGTCGAGTTCCAGGTCGACGGCACCGAGGGCTCCGCCGTCGCCGGCCTGCGCACCTGCCGCGTCCAGCACCGCTCCGTCACCCCCAAGCCGGTGTGGAACCCGGACGTCCCCGCCGCCGAGGTCTTCCGCGGCCAGTGGCAGGAGGTCCCCGACAACCAGGACTTCGACAACGGCTTCAAGGCCCAGTGGGAGCTGTTCCTCCGGCACGTCCACGCCGGCGCCCCCTACCACTGGGACCTCCTGGCCGGCGCCCGCGGCGTCCAGCTCGCCGAACTGGGCCTGAGATCCTCGGCCGAGGGCCGCCGCCTCGACGTACCGGAGATCGCGCTGTGACCCTCCACCTGCCCGGCGCGGACGGCACCCTGCGCCCCTACGAGCCCCGCACCGACCCCCGCGCCACCACCCCCGGCGCCCCCTTCACCTCCCGTACGGTCTTCTCCGCCGCGCACGTCGTCGCCGACCCGTACGCCGACACGAGCCCCGACTCCCCGGCGGCCGTCGACTGGGACGCCACCCTCGCCTTCCGCCGCCATCTGTGGTCCCACGGGCTCGGCGTCGCCGAGGCCATGGACACCGCCCAGCGCGGCATGGGCCTGGACTGGGCCGGCGCCGCCGAGCTGATCCGCCGTTCCGCCGCCGAGGCGAAGGCCGTCGGCGGCCGCATCGCCTGCGGCGTCGGCACCGACCAGCTCACCGGCCCGGCGACCCTCGACGCGGTCCGCGATGCCTACGAGGAACAGCTCGCGGTCGTCGAGGAGTCGGGCGCGCAGGCCGTCCTGATGGCCTCCCGCGCCCTCGCCGCCACGGCCCGCGGCCCCGAGGACTACCTGGAGATCTACGGCCGTCTGCTGCGCCAGGCCGCCGAGCCGGTGATCCTGCACTGGCTCGGCCCCATGTTCGACCCCGCGCTGGAGGGCTACTGGGGTTCGTCCGGACTCGACGCGGCCACCGGCACCTTCCTGGAGGTCATCGCCGCCCACCCCGACAAGGTCGACGGCATCAAGGTCAGCCTCCTGGACGCCGGGCGCGAGATCGGGCTGCGCCGCCGCCTCCCGCGGGGTGTGCGCTGCTACACCGGCGACGACTTCCACTACCCGGAGCTGATCGCGGGCGACGACCAGGGCTTCAGCCACGCCCTGCTCGGCATCTTCGACCCGCTCGGCCCGCTCGCGGCCGAGGCGGTCCGCGTCCTGGACACCGGGGACACGGAGGGCTTCCGCGCCCTCCTCGACCCCACCGTCACCCTCTCCCGCCACCTCTTCCGGGCACCCACCCGCTACTACAAGACCGGTGTGGTGTTCCTCGCCTGGCTGGCCGGCCACCAGAGCCACTTCGCCATGATCGGCGGTCTGCAGTCGGCCCGCTCCCTGCCGCACCTCGCCCGCGCCTACGAACTCGCCGACCGCCTCGGCCTGTTCCCCGACCCGAAGCTCGCCGAGGAACGGATGAGGACCCTGCTGCACCTGTACGGAGTGACCCCATGACCGCCGGCCTCACCCGCTTCAGCATCAACCAGATGACGGTCCGGCAGCTGTCCCTGCCGGACCTCGTCGACGCCTGCCGGGACCTGGGCGTCCCCGGCGTGGGCCTGTGGCGGGAGCCGGTGCGGGCGTACGGCGTCCGGGCGGCCGCGCGCCTCGTCCGCGACGCGGGCCTGGCGGTGACGACCCTGTGCCGGGGCGGCTTCCTCACCGCGAGCGAACCCCGCCGAACGGACCGCCGCCCTCGCCGACAACCGCCATGCCGTCGACGAGGCGGCCGCCCTCGGCACCGACACCCTGGTCCTGGTCTCCGGCGGCCTCCCGCCCGGCTCCCGTGACCTGCGCGGCGCCCGGGAACGGATCGCGGACGCGCTCGCCGAACTCGCCCCCTACGCCGAGGAGTACGGAGTGAAGCTGGCCATCGAGCCGCTCCACCCCATGTTCGCCGCCGACCGCTGCGTGGTCTCCACCCTCGCCCAGGCCCTCGACCTCGCCGAACGCTTCCCCGCCCACCAGGTCGGCGTCACCGTCGACACGTACCACATCTGGTGGGACGACACCGCGCCCGCGGAGATTGCCCGCGCGGGCGCCCAGGGCCGTATCCACACCTTCCAGCTCGCCGACTGGACCACCCCGCTGCCCGAGGGAGTGCTCAACGGCCGCGGCCAGATCGGCGACGGCGCGGTCGACATGCGGGAGTGGACGGGATACGTGGAGGCGGCCGGGTACACCGGCGCGATCGAGGTCGAACTCTTCAACGAGGCCCTGTGGGCGAGGGACGGCCGCGAGGTCCTCGCCGAGACCGCGGCCCGCTTCGTGGAGCACGCGGGGTAGCGGACCGGGGAGCGCGTGGGGTAGCGGACCGGGGACGCGCGGGCGGTCGGAAGCGGCCCTCGATCGCCGCGGGGGGATGAAGCGGAACGTGCTGCCGCCCACAGTCGTATGGTCACCGCGCGCTCCCCGCCGCCTACGCGTCGCGCAGGAGAAAACGTCCCGTCCGTACAACCCTCCCGGGCGCCGGCGGGTCGTATGAGATGTCAGGACGTCCAGGGGAGGGACCCGAGGGGGGATTTCGGGGGTTCTGACAGGGGGAGGGGACCGAGGTGGCCCGGTCGACGGACCGGGCCACCTCGATGCCGTTCCGGCCGCGCGCCGGTGACGCGGCGCCGGCTCAGCCTTCCGTGCCGCCTCCCAGCGCGGCCGCCTCCGCCGCCGTCGGGAAGGACGCCTGCGCCCCTTCCTTCGTCACCGTCGCCGCCCCGACCCGGGCCGCGTACGCCGCCGCCTCGGCGAGGGGCTCGCCCCGGCCCAGCCGCCAGGCCAGCGCGGCCGTGAACGCGTCACCCGCACCGGTGGTGTCCACGGCGTCCACCTTCACGGACGGAACCCGGGTGACCCCGTTCCCGGAGGACACCAGCGCGCCCCCGGCGCCCAGCGTCACCACCACCGAACGCGGGCCCTTCGCCAGCAGCAGCCGCGCCCAGTCCTCCGGGTCGTCGCTCACCCCGGCGGCGTCCCCCAGGACGACCTTCGCCTCGTGCTCGTTGACGATCAGCGGATCGCAGGCCGCGAGCACCTCCGCCGGGAGCGGGCGCGGCGGGGACGGGTTCAGGACGAACCGGCTGCCCGGCACCAGGTTGCGCACGGTCTCCACCACCGTCTCCAGCGGGATCTCCAACTGCGTGGACACCACCCGGGAGGCGTGGAAGAGGCTCGCGGCCGCCCGTACGTCCTGCGGGGTGAGCCGGCCGTTGGCGCCGGGGGAGACGACGATGCTGTTGTCCCCCGACGGGTCCACGGTGATCAGTGCGACCCCGGTGGGTGCCCCGCCCACCAGCACCCCGACCGTGTCCACCCCGGCCGCCCGCTGCGAGTCCAGCAGCAGCCGCCCGTGCCCGTCGTCGCCCACCCGCGCCAGCAGGACCGTACGGGCACCGAGCCGGGCGGCCGCGACCGCCTGGTTCGCGCCCTTGCCACCCGGGTGCACGGCCAGGTCGGAGCCGAGCACCGTCTCGCCGGCACCCGGCCGGCGCTCGACACCGATCACCAGATCGGCGTTGGCGGATCCGACGACCAGGAGGTCGTAGTCGTACATGAATGCGCTCCCCGCTCTCGGCGCCGGCGGCAGCCCTCGGCGCCGGCGACGTTCTCTCCGGTGACCACCTTCACCGGACCGCCATCATCTTCCCCGCCTTTTCGCCCGTGGCGGAGCAGAACGCGCTTTCACCCCCGGCGTACCCGGCCCGCGGCTCGCTACCTCCGGTCGAGACCGAGCAGCGCCGTGGTGGCCTCCCACAGCTGCGGTCCGACGGGAGGCGCCTTGATCGTGCGCACTGTGCCGTTCTCGTAGTAGGCACCGGACTCGAAGCCGTCCCCGGGCGCGGGGGTGACGAAGCGCAGCACCTGCCGTGCCGCCTTGTGCGGGGACTGGAAGAACAGGCGGGGCACGGGTGTCCGGAACAGTGCGCCCACCGGGCTCCGGCTGGTCCTGGCGAAGTTCGACGCGACACCGCCGGGATGGAAGGCCACCGCGGACAGGCCCTGCCCGTGGTGCCGGTCGTGCAGCTGCCGGGTGAAGAGCACGAGTGCCAGCTTGGCGCTGCCGTAGGCGCGGACGGGTGAGTAGTTCCGCGCGTGGTTGAGGTCGTCGAGGTCGACACGTGCCGACAGCCGCGCGGCGTTGCTCGACGTCTGCACGACGAGGGCCCGGGAGGCCAGCAGGGTGTCCAGCAGCAGGTGGGTCAGCAGGAACGGAGCGAGATAGTTGACCTGGAACGTCTCCTCGAATCCGTCCGCCGTGACCTGGCGGTCCCCGAGGATCCCGCCGGCGTTGTTGACCAGGACGTCGATGTGTGGGCAGTGATCGGTGAGCTGTGCCGCCAGGGTGCGGACCTGCTGCAAGTCGGCGAAGTCGGCGACGAAACAGCGCACGCCGAGCTCATCCGCGACCGCCTTGGTCTTGGCCTCGGACCTGCCCACGACGACCACACGGTGTCCGTCCGCCACCAGTTGGCGTGCCGCGGCGGCGCCGATTCCGTCGCTGGCACCCGTGATGACAATGGTCTTCGGCACGCCAGGCTCCCTTGGGGACTCCGCGCTCAAGCACGGTGTCGCACAGCATAGTTGGCGGTTTCACCGAGGCGACGTGGGCAGTCGGTCCGGCCTCTCCACCGGGTGGGCTACTTCTGGGTGGCGTCGGTGCACTGGACGTCCTTGTCCGGCAGGTTGCCGGTGGTCAGGAAGTCGATGGTGGCCTTGTCGGCGCAGTCGGAGCCTTCGTCGTAGACGCGGTGGCCGCCGTTGTCGACGCCGACGAAGGCGGAGCCGCTGCCGAGGGCCTTGTGCAGTCCGACGCCGCTTTCCCAGGGGGTGGCGTTGTCCCGGCGGTTCTGCAGGATCAGGGTGTTGCGGGGGCCGCCTTCGACGACCTTGACGGTGTCCTCGACGGGCTTGTCCCAGTAGGCGCAGGCCCAGATGTTGCCGGGCATGCCGGCGGTGAGCGGCCACTTCTCGCGGTCGGCGGCGGTGCGGTCGGCGTAGCCCTCGACGTCGTGCGGCCATTCGGCGTCACCGCAGGTGAGCGCCATGAACATGGTGGCCTGGTTGTCGGCGGGGATGCCAGGGGCCTGGGGTGCCTGGGCGAAGATCTCCTTGAGGACCGCGGCGTCGTCGGCGGTGGTGGTGCCGCGGGAGAGGTTGTCGGCGGCCTTCCAGAACTTGACGAGTACGGGGAGGGTGTCGTTGTCCAGGAGGAGGGCGTAGGTCATGTTGCGCAGCAGTGCGCCGTCCAGCGGGACCGGTGCGCCGGGGATGGTCGCGGGGGTGTGGTCCAGGCGGTCGGCGAGGCCGAGGTAGGTCCGGGTCACTTCGTCGACGTCGGTGCCCAGTTGGAGGGTGTCGGCCTGGGCCGCGGCGACGCGGGCGGCGTCGGGGAAGCGGTCGGCCATGCCCTTGCCCCAGGTGTCCGAGACCTGGTTGGCCCATACCTTGGTGGGGTCGACGTTGCCTTCCAGGATCATGCGGTCGGTGCGGTCCTGGAAGAGGGAGCGGTAGACGGCTCCGAGGTAGGTGCCGTAGGACTGGCCCCAGTAGGAGATCTTCTTCTCGCCGAGGGCCTGGCGGATGAGGTCCATGTCGCGGGCGGTGTTGGCGGTGTTGTAGTGGCGCAGGTCCTTGCCCACGGTGTCGGCGCACTGTTCGGCGTTGGCTTCGGCGAGGGCCGCGTTCTTGGTGATGGAGCCGTCGGCGGCGGGGTAGGGGAAGAGTCCGGCCACGCTGGGGTCCTTCAGGCCGCAGCTCTGGGGGGTGCTGTGGTCGACGCCGCGGGGGTCGAAGCCGATGAGGTCGTAGCGGTCCAGTACGGACTTGGGCAGTGTGGGTGCCATGGTTTCGGGCAGGCCGAGGCCGCCCAGGGCCGGCCCGCCGGGGTTGAGCAGCAGGACGCCGCGTCGCTTCCCGGGCTGTGCGGTCGACAGGCGGGAGACCGCCACGTCGATCTTTGTGCCGTCGGGCTTCTGGTGGTCCAGCGGTACCTGCAGCGTTCCGCACTCGAGGTCGGCGTCACGGGTCTGTCCCTCGGCCGGCGCCGGGCACTCGCCCCAGGTGATCTTGGCGTTGCCCGGGGCCTCGGTGGCGCCCTTGCCGGAGGCCTTGGCCGGTCGCGGGTCCTTGGCGTCGGCACTGCAGGCGACCAGTGAGGTTCCTGCCAGCGTGGAAACCAACAAGGCCGCGGCGATTCGGCGGCCCCTGGGGGAAACGTGCCGCGGGGTGCTGTGGGTCGTGGTCATGGTGGGGTCCTCACGCTGTGAACTGGTCGGCCTTGTCCGGTCGTTGTGCTGACCCTTCGAGTCAACGGCAGACCACCAGGGGCGCGAGTCACCCCGAAGTCGACAGAACGAGTAGCTCGCTCGGGGGAGCCTGCCCGGACAACACTGCTAGTCCCAGACGTCCCCGTCGTGGGGCAGGGCGGCGAAGTGGCCCGGGTCGTGGGAGAAGAAGACGCGGACGCCCGAGCGGTCCAGGTGGCGCAGACGGCCGTAGGTGAGCAGCTTCTGCTGGACGTTCCAGTCGCTGAGCATGGGGACGTTCTTCGCCGGCTCCTCCTGGAGGTGGGCGGCGTCCCCCATGAACGCGATCCGGCCGTGGTGGTCGAGGTCGAGGACGATGCCCTGGTGGCCGGGCGTGTGCCCGGTCGTGCGCAGCACGGTGACGCTGCCGTCCAGGAACAGGTCGGTGTCGCCGTCGAGTTCGAGGAAGTCGAAGTCCCGGCAGTCCCGGTAGTCGTGGAAGGAGTAGCCCCGGGCCGTCCAGCGGTCCGGCCACCAGGCGTGGCGCAGTTCGTCGTGCTGGGCCACGTGCACGGCGTGCGGGAAGTAGGCCATCCCGCCGGCGTGGTCCAGGTGCAGGTGGGAGTAGACGACGTACCGGACGTCGGCCGGGCGGTGGCCGAGGCGTTCCAGCTGGGCGTCGATGGCGTCCTCCCGCCCGAGCTGTCCCCGGTGCGCACCACACATACGTGCCCGGTGCCGCGCAGCCGGGGGCCCTTGACATTGTTCGTAATGCCAACCACTATCGAGGTTAGTCGTTGGCATTACGAACCAATACGGTCGGTGGGGCGCGTGACGTCCTCACCGCCCCGGCCGCAGGGAGGAACCCATGTCCACATCTCGAAACAGGCGGGCCGCAGGCCTGGTCACCGCGGGCGCACTCGCGCTCGGTACGCTCGCCGTCTACTCGGCGCAGGCGGCGAGTCCGTCCTGGGATCCGAAGGGCCGCATCATCACGGCCACCGCCTCCACCACTTCTGTTTCCGCTTCTGGGACCGCGGGGGAGGCGGTGAGTCCGTCCTGGGATCCGAAGGGCGGCATCATCACGGTTCCCGCCTCCACCACTTCTGCTTCCGCTTTCGGGGCTGCGGGGGAGGCGGTGAGTCCGTCCTGGGATCCGAAGGGCGGCGTCATCACGGTTCCTGCCTCGGCCTCCACCGCTTCTGCTTCCGTTTCCGGGACTGTGGGGGAGGCGGTGAGTCCGTCCTGGGATCCGAAGGGCGGCATCATCACGGCTCCCGCCTCCACCACTTCCACTTCCGGGATCCGTCTGTGACCGATCCCGAAACCGACCTGGGACGGCACACGCCCGGACCGGAGCCAACCTGGTCCGACTCGCTCTACTTCACCAGCTCGGTGAAGGCGGACGGGCACGACTTCGGAATCCAGGTGCACACCCGCGTCCTCCCGAACGCGGGGCAGTACCGCTGGACGTTCGCGGTCACCGACAAGAACACCGGATGGTACGAGTACTACGCAGCCGGCGTCGACGAGGACGACTACCGGTGGACCGAGAGCAAGCTCGACATCAAGGCGCCGGGACTGAGCTGGACGGGCGACTCGGCCCGCCAGCAGGTGCAGCTGAGTACGCCGTTCGGGTCTCTCGACGTACAGCTGGTGGCCAACGGTCCCGCCCTGAAGTACGCCTCGACCGGCGTCTTCACCCTGGTCGACGTGCCGACCTACCAGTTCGCGCTGCCCGAGATGCGGACATCCGGAATGCTCGAGATCGGCGACGAGAAGCACGCGATCAAGGGGACGTCATGGTTGGACCGGCAGTGGGGCGCGATGCCGAAGTCCCTGCGGCGGTGGTCGTGGATGAACCTCGCCATGCCCAACGGTGACAAGGTCGCCGTCTGGGACATGGTGGGGGAGGAGACCACGGACAGCTGGGCGACCGTGCTCCACCGGGACGGCTCCCACGACGTGGTCGAGGTGGAACCGCTCGCACGGCACGCTTCCAGGCTGTGGACCAGTCCGGAAACGGGCCAGACGTATCCCACCCGCTGGCGCCTTCGCATCCCCTCGCTGGACACGGAGCTGACCGTGACCGTCGTCGGCACCCTGGGACAGGAACTCACGTCCCCGACCCCCGCAGGGGGTTACCTGGAGGCCGCGGCGGAGTTCCACGGCACGTACAACGGCAAGGAGGTCAGGGGCGAGAACTACGTCGAGCTGAGCGGCAACTGGCGCTCGTAGCCCCCAACCCGTGACGGCCCGGCGGTTGCTCCGGCGGGCCGTCACGGCCGTCCGGGCGGCGGGCGCCGGCGACCCCCTCGGGGCGGCTATGGGGAGGAACCGGTACGCTTCCGGGCAGCCCGAGGTCAAGGATGGGGGGGGGATCATGACGTCCGACGCCCTGGTGGACGCCCTGGTGCGCAGCACCTTCCAGGTGGCGGGCATGCTCACCCGCATCGGGGCCAGGCATGACCTCTCGTTCACCCAGCTGCGGGTGCTCGGCATCCTGCGCGACCGCCGCCCGCGCATGACCGAACTCGCCTGCTTCCTCGGCCTGGACAAGTCGACCATGTCCGGCCTGATCGACCGTGCCGAACGCCGGGGGCTCGTGACCAGGGACAGGAACCCCGAGGACCGCCGCGTCGTCGACGTGGTCATCACCCCGGCAGGCCGGGAGCTGATGGAGCAGGTGTACGAGGAGATTTGCAGCGCGCTGGAACCCGTCACGACCGGGCTCGGCCCCGAGCGCCACGACCGGCTCGTCGAGCTCCTCGACGCCGCCCGCGGGTTCGGCGGCCCGCCGCCGGACGGACCGGACGTCCGCGAGCCCGGGCGCGCCTCCTCCTGACCGGCCCCGCCGGTCGGGGCACCCCGTGTCCCACCCCGCCGGTACCGTCGGATCATGTCCAACCAGCCATCGGCGGCCTCCGGTGAACGCCGACTCGCCACGCTCGCAGGCGTGCTGGAGCGCATCACGTACGCCAACGAGGAGAACGGCTGCACGGTCGCCCGCGTCGACACCGGGCGAGGCGCGGGCGACCTGCTGACCGTCGTCGGCGCGCTGCTCGGCGCGCAGGCCGGGGAACTGCACGACGGCGCTGCCGGCCACGGTCCAGGGCACCCGCCCCTACCTCGGGTCCCGGTTGCGCGGGCACCGAACGCGCCACGCCCGCCCTCGCCCTAAGCGGCACCCAGTTCGCACCACACGAACTTGCCTTCACTGCCGTCCCGGACCAGCGGCTGCCAGCCCCATACGTCGGCACACGCCCGCACCAGCGCGAGGCCCCGCCCGTCCTCCCGCTCCACCGCCCGCTCGAACGGCTCCGGCGGCCGGGGCGGTTCGGGGTCCGCGTCCCACGCCCCGATCCGCAACGTCCCCGGCGGCGACCAGCGCACGCGCAGGGCGGCGGGGCCCTTGGTGTGCCGTACGGCGTTGGAGATCAGCTCCGTGGCGAGCAGCTCGGCCACGTCGACCAGTCGGATCAGTCCGTGCATGGTGAGGACGAGGCGCAGGGTACGGCGGCTGATGGTGACGGCGCGCGGGTCGTTGGGGATGTGGAGGGAGTACTCCCAGGGGGCGTTTTCGAGCATGCGGAACTCCGATGTGGGGGTGGGGAGGGGTTGAGTACGGATCCGGTGTCATTGCCGCAGCCGTCATGGCAGGACGGGGCGGTGCGCTTCCGGCGGTCCGGTTTCGCACGGTGTGCGTCGCGTCACCGACAGTAGGGATAAATGTTTAAGTTTGGCAAGCCCATCGCGTACTCTGACGCTCGAACGAGTCGCTCCGAAAGGTGTGTTGGGAGGAGTGAACGATGGTGCTGAGGAGCGAGCCGACAGGTCGTCAGTTGCGTCTGGCTGTAGAACTTCGCAGGCTTCGCGAGGCAGCAGGCCTTTCCGCCCGTGAGGCGGCGGCACTGCTCGGCGTAAGCGCTCCGCAAATCAGTCAGATCGAGTCCGGCCTCGCAGGGCTCAGCGAGAAGCGTCTGCGCCGCCTTGCGGCCCACTACGTCTGCGAGGACGAGGCGTTCGTGGACGCTCTTGTGGCCATGGCGACCGATCGAACGCGTGGGTGGTGGGAGGAATACCGGGAGCTGCTGCCCACTGCCTTCCTCGATCTCGCCGAACTGGAGCACCACGCCACGCTTTTGCGTGAAGTTCAGTTCCTGTACATCCCCGGTCCGCTCCAGATCGAGGACTATGCTCGCGCCGTTTTCGCCTACCGGATTCCTGAGCTACCGCAGGAAGAGCTTGAGACGCGGGTCCAGCATCGGATGAGACGCAAGACCATCTTGGAAGGCTCGACTCCGACGCCGTACGAAGCGATCGTTCACGAGGCTGCGTTGCGCATCATGGTCAACGATCGGGCCACGTCACGGGCACAGCTCACCCACCTCCTGGAACTCTCCGTTCCCGAGCATGTCATCGTGCGCGTCATCCCCTTCAACCTGGAAGGCTTCGCCGGCGCCGCGAGCGCCATGACGTACGCGGGGGGTCTTGTGCCCAAGCTGGACACCGTGGTGCGGGATGGCCCGCACGGTGCGTCCTTCATCGACTCGGAAGCCCAACTCAGCGCGTACCGAACGCTCTTCCATAGGGTGGAGGACGTGTCGCTCGACCCGAATCGGTCGCGTGACTTCATCCGCAGGCTGGCCAAAGAGCTGTGAGGCACTCCATGGACACTACTGAGAACTGGCGGAAGTCGTCCTACTCCGGTCCCGGCGACGGTGACTCCTGCGTGGAGATCGCGTGCATCCCGGCCCGCATAGCCATACGCGATTCGAAAGATCGCCGCAGAGCCCCGCTCACCTTTCCCGTACCTGCCTTCACAGTATTCGTCGAAGAGCTGAAGAAGTCGACGAGCGGATCATGACGTACACCGATACCACGCTCGACAACTGGCGCAGGTCGTCCTACTCCGGCGGCGGCGACGGCAACAACTGCGTCGAGATCGCGAACGCCCCCACCCACATAGCCGTCCGCGACTCCAAGGCCCCGGACCGAGCCACCCTCACCTTCTCCACCGGCACCTTCGCCTCGTTCGTCGAGGAGCTGAAGAAGGCGACGGGCAAGCCGTGACGCACGCTGCCACCACCTACAGCAACTGGCGAAAGTCGTCCTACTCGGGTCCGGGCGACGGCAACGAATGCGTCGAGGTCGCGAACGCCCCCACCCGCATAGCCGTCCGCGACTCCAAGGCCCCCGCCCGGGCCACCCTCACCTTCCCCGTCGAAGCCTTCGCTCCCTTCCTCGAAGCCCTGAAGGGGTCTGCAGGGAAGCCGTGACGGGGGCGCTCAGTGGCCGCGTCCGCCAGGGACATCACCCGGTGACCGTGCGGCCGTTCCTCCACTGCCAGTCCCACAGCTTGCTCCACCGGTGGTCGTCCGCGAAGCCGACGTCGAGGTGCCTCACCCGCTCGTACGCCTCGGCGGTGCGCGGATCGTCGCGCAGGGCGAGGCCGTAGGCGGCCTCCAGGCAGGTAAGCGGATCGTCCGCGTCCAGCAGGGCGGCCAGGGCGTCGGCGACGGCAGGGGTACGGTCCCGGCAGGAGGCCAGGAGTGCCGTGGCCTCGCCCTGCGGCCCGGCGTCCGGACCTTCGGCCGGCATGAGCAGGGCCCGCACGGCCGGTGCCAGGAGGGTGTCGTCGTTCACGGCCACCCTGCCGGCGAGGAGCCGTACCTCAGTGTCCTGGTCGCCGATGAGCGCGAGCAGCGCGGCCCGGGCCGGGGGCGTCAGGGAAGCGTCCTCGGGGGGACAGAAGAGCGCGGGCACCCGTTGGCGGACTCGGGGGTCGGGGTGAACGGCGTAGCGCAGCCCGGCGGCCTCCAGGCCGGGATGCTCGTACTCGGCGAAGGCTTCGAGCACCTTCGCGAGCATCTCGGGGTCCGTCTCCTCCGCCGCCCAGGTGCTGAGGAGATCGCCCTCCTGTTCCCCGTGCGGGTAAGAGTGGTCGAGGACTCCCCGGCACCGCAGGTACTCCGCGAGGAACCGGCGGTGCGCCGGATCGGGATGGTGGCGGTGGGAGGACACGGCCGACCAGGTCCCGGCGGCGCCGCGGCGCTCCAGGAGGACGGAGATCCCCTCCCACCAGACGGGGTGGTCCTGGTCCGGCTCGACGGCGGCACGGGTGACCAGTTCGCCGACCGGGGTCGGGATGCGGAACTCCCACTCCAGTGCGGTCAGGATGCCGCCGTGTCCGTCCCGGACGACGAGACCACCGAGTGAGAGCTGCCGGACATGGTGGAACGCGTCCGGGTCGTCCGGTACGCGGACCGTCTCCGCCGGCCCCTTCGCACCCGTGCGGCGCCGCAACTCCTCGGCCGCGCCTGTCTCGTACCAGGTCCGGGCCAGCGAGAGCAGCCGCTCCCGCGCATCCTCCGACAGGCGCAGTGCCGGCTCGGCGCCGAGGACGGCCTTGCAGACGGCCGGGGAGCCGCCGTGGACGGCCCGCCACAGCGGTGTGGTCCCGTCCGGCAGCACCCGGTCGGGATCGGCGCCGCCCTCGACCAGCACATCGGCCACGACGACGTCGTACGCGGCGATGGCGGCGCACAGCACCGGAAGCCCGTCCACGCCCGGCGTGTCCGGGTCGGCGCCCTCCTCCAGCAACTCCCGTACCGCGTCACCGTCTCCGGCCCGGACCGCCGCCGGGAGGCGCCGGTCGTCGTCACTTCCGCTCACGCGCGGCCCCCGTCGTCGGGGGCGGGCCATGTCGCCACGAGCGCCTGCCGATCCGGGAATCGAGGGCTGCCGAGCATCTCCTGGGTCGTCTCCCCGTTGACCCAGCACACCTGCTCGGGGCCGCCGTCGCCGGTGTCGAACAGGCAGCAGACTCCGCCACTGGCGGCCGCGAGGCCGGTGAACACCTCCCGGACGCGGGCCGACCGCGCGAACAGGCGGCTCATCCTCGAGCTCGCCGCCCAGAAATCCATGGACGCGTAACCAGGGTGCAGCGAGGACCGGAACCGGACCGTCAGGTAGACGTACCCGATCTGGACGCGCCCGTCCTCACCGACTTCATGGCCGCACTCCTCCGCGTACTCACGCACCGCGTCATCGGCGTCGAACATGATGGACGTGTCGAGATGGAGCGTGTCGCTCGTGGAGCAGTCGACGGGCTCCCTCTCGAAGCGCGACGTGTAGGGGAGGACGATCCGGTCACCGCCGGGCAGCGTGACCTCGAGCGGCGGCACGTCACGCGTCGGTGGCGCCGGCTCGGCCAGACGCAGAAGCGCTCCGGCGACGTTCCTGGGAGGCAGGTGGATGTCATATCCGTAGGTCAGACCGATGTGTTCCCCCTCTGCCGGGCCGAACGGCACCTTCTCACGGCCGGCTCTTGGGGGCCTCCCATTTTCGGAGAGGGTGTACGTACGGGTGCTGCCGGACGGCTCACCCCCTGTCACACCCCACCGGTACCGTCGGATCATGTCCAACCAGTCCGCAGCCGCCGCCCCCGGTGAACTCCGACTCGCCACGCTCGAGGGCGTACTGGAGCGCATCACGTACGCCAACGAGGAGAACGGCTACACGGTCGCCCGCGTCGACACCGGGCGCGGCGCGGGCGACCTGCTGACCGTCGTGGGCGCGCTGCTCGGCGCGCAGGTCGGGGAGTCCCTGCGGATGGAGGGGCGCTGGGGGTCGCATCCGCAGTACGGCAAGCAGTTCCACGTGGAGAACTACACGACGGTGCTGCCGGCCACGGTCCAGGGCATCCGCCGCTACCTCGGCTCCGGGCTGGTCAAGGGCATCGGCCCGGTCTTCGCCGACCGCATCACACAGCACTTCGGCATCGACACGCTGACCGTCATCGAGGAGGAGCCCAAGCGGCTCATCGAGGTCCCCGGGCTCGGCCCCAAGCGGACCAAGAAGATCGCCGACGCCTGGGAGGAGCAGAAGGCGATCAAGGAGGTCATGCTCTTCCTCCAGACCGTCGAGGTGTCCACGTCCATCGCGGTCCGCATCTACAAGAAGTACGGCGACGCCTCGATCTCCGTGGTGAAGAACCAGCCCTACCGGCTCGCCGCCGACGTGTGGGGCATCGGCTTCCTCACCGCCGACAAGATCGCCCAGTCGGTCGGGATACCGCACGACAGCCCCGACCGGGTACGGGCCGGACTGCAGTACGCGCTGTCCCAGGCCACCGACCAGGGGCACTGCTATCTCCCCGAGGAGCAGCTGATCGCCGACGCGGTGAAGCTGCTTCAGGTCGACACCGGACTGGTCATCGAGTGCCTCGCCCAGCTCGCCGCCGAGCCCGAGGAGCCGGGGGAGGACCCCGGCGTCGTCCGGGAGAAGGTGCCCGATCCGCAGGGCGGGGACCCCGTCACCGCCGTCTACCTCGTCCCGTTCCACCGCGCGGAGGCCGCCCTGTCCGGGCGGCTGCTGCGGCTGCTGCGCGCGGACGAGGACCGGATGGCCGGCTTCCAGGACGTCGCCTGGGACAAGGCGCTCGGCTGGCTCGCCTCCCGTACCGGCACCGACCTCGCCCCCGAGCAGCAGGCGGCCGTGCGGCTGGCGCTCACCGAGAAGGTCGCCGTCCTCACGGGCGGGCCCGGCTGCGGCAAGTCGTTCACGGTCCGCTCGGTCGTGGAGCTGGCCCGCGCGAAGAAGGCCAAGGTGGTCCTCGCCGCGCCGACCGGCCGCGCCGCCAAACGGCTCGCCGAGCTGACCGGCGCCGAGGCCTCCACCGTGCACCGGCTGCTCGAGCTCAAGCCCGGGGGCGACGCCGCCTACGACCAGGACCGGCCGTTGGACGCCGACCTGGTGGTGGTCGACGAGGCGTCCATGCTGGATCTGCTGCTCGCCAACAAGCTGGTCAAGGCGGTCCCGCCGGGTGCGCACCTGCTCTTCGTCGGGGATGTGGACCAGCTGCCCAGCGTCGGCGCGGGGGAGGTGCTGCGGGATCTGCTGGCCCCCGGCAGCCCCGTGCCCGCCGTGCGGCTCACCCGCGTCTTCCGCCAGGCCCAGCAGTCCGGCGTGGTGACCAACGCGCACCGGATCAACGCCGGGAAGCACCCCGTCACCGACGGCATGAAGGACTTCTTCCTCTTCGTCGAGGATGACACCGAGGAGGCCGGCCGGCTCACCGTGGATGTGGCGGCCCGGCGCATCCCGGCGAAGTTCGGCCTCGACCCGCGCCGCGACGTCCAGGTCCTCGCCCCCATGCACCGGGGACCGGCCGGCGCGGGCACGCTCAACGGGCTGCTCCAGCAGGCCGTCACCCCGGGCCGCCCCGGCCTCGCCGAGAAGCGGTTCGGCGGGCGGGTCTTCCGCGTCGGCGACAAGGTCACCCAGATCCGCAACAATTACGAGAAGGGGGAGAACGGGGTCTTCAACGGCACGGTGGGTGTGGTCACCTCGCTCGACCCGGTCGACCAGCGGCTGACGGTGCTGACCGACGAGGACGAGGAGGTGCCGTACGACTTCGACGAGCTGGACGAGCTCGCGCACGCCTACGCGGTGACCATCCACCGCTCCCAGGGCAGCGAGTACCCGGCGGTCGTCATCCCGGTGACCACGGGCGCGTGGATGATGCTCCAGCGCAATCTGCTCTACACGGCGGTCACCCGGGCCAAGCGGCTGGTCGTGCTCGTCGGTTCCCGCAAGGCGATCGGGCAGGCGGTGCGTACGGTGTCGGCGGGCCGCCGGTGCACGGCTCTCGACTTCCGCCTCGCCGGATCCCGCCTCTCGGGGACGGGGAGCGGCCCTGTGAGGGGATCGTCATCAAAAAATGATCGATCAAATGAGTCATGAAGGTCACAGAGCCCTTCCGGATGGGGAACACAGGGGGCAGGATGGGCAAGTTGGCGGCACTCAGTGCCGCCAATAGGCCCGATGGTCGACCCCGAGTGCACTCTCCTGAGCCGTGTGGGGGATGGTAGAGACAGTCAGGGCACCTCGAAGATGAGGCACAACGTCGGTGAGGGAAGACGTGAGCGACAACTCTGTAGTACTGCGGTACAACGGCAGCGAGTACACCTACCCGGTGATCGACAGCACCGTCGGTGACAAGGGCTTCGACATCGGGAAGCTCCGCGCCCAGACCGGTCTGGTGACACTGGACAGCGGCTACGGCAACACCGCGGCCTATAAATCCGGGGTCACCTATCTCGACGGCGAGGCCGGCATCCTCCGGTACCGCGGCTACCCGATCGAGCAGCTGGCCGAGCGCTCCACCTTCCTGGAGGTCGCCTACCTGCTGATCAACGGCGAGCTGCCGACCGTCGACGAGCTGGCCTCGTTCAAGAACGAGATCACGCAGCACACCCTGCTGCACGAGGACGTCAAGAACTTCTACAAGGGCTTCCCGCGCGACGCCCACCCGATGGCCATGCTGTCGTCGGTCGTCTCCGCGCTGTCGACGTTCTACCAGGACAGCCACAACCCGTTCGACGAGCGTCAGCGCAACCTTTCCACGATCCGTCTGCTCGCCAAGCTTCCGACGATCGCGGCCTACGCGTACAAGAAGTCGATCGGCCACCCCTTCGTCTACCCGCGCAACGACCTCGGGTACGTCGAGAACTTCCTGCGCATGACCTTCTCCGTGCCCGCGCAGGACTACGAGCCCGACCCGGTCGTCGTCTCCGCCCTGGACAAGCTGCTCATCCTGCACGCGGACCACGAGCAGAACTGCTCGACCTCCACGGTGCGTCTGGTCGGCTCCTCGCAGGCGAACATGTTCGCCTCGATCTCCGCCGGCATCTCCGCCCTGTGGGGCCCGCTGCACGGCGGTGCCAACCAGTCGGTGCTGGAGATGCTGGAGGGCATCCGCGACTCCGGCGGTGACGTCGACTCCTTCATCCGCAAGGTGAAGAACAAGGAGGACGGCGTCCGCCTGATGGGCTTCGGCCACCGGGTCTACAAGAACTTCGACCCGCGCGCCAAGATCATCAAGGCCGCCGCGCACGATGTGCTCTCCGCCCTCGGCAAGTCCGACGAGCTGCTGGACATCGCGCTGAAGCTGGAGGAGCACGCGCTCTCCGACGACTACTTCGTCTCGCGCAGCCTCTACCCGAACGTCGACTTCTACACCGGTCTGATCTACCGGGCCATGGGCTTCCCGACCGAGATGTTCACGGTCCTGTTCGCCCTCGGCCGGCTGCCGGGCTGGATCGCCCAGTGGCACGAGATGATCAAGGAGCCGGGCTCCCGCATCGGCCGCCCGCGCCAGATCTACACGGGAGTCGTCGAGCGCGACTTCGTCCCGGTCGAGGAGCGCTGACACCTGCCGGTGGGGTGCGCGGTGTCCATAGGGTCCCGCGCCCCTTCAGGTGCCCTGCGCAGCCGCAGGCGTGAGGCGTGAAGAGAGAAGGCGCCCCGGCCGCCGGTCCCCCCACGGGCCGACGAACCAGGGCGCCTTCCCATGTCCCGGTGCGGATTCCCCCCACGGGATCCGGCCGGGCGCCTGTGAAAACAGCGCCTGAATCGCTGTGTGAGCACGGGCGGACCTGAACCCGCCGCACTCGTCGGTGTGCGGTCTGCCGGGACAGCGCACGCTCGGGGAGGGCCGCTCAAAGCTTCCCGCTGGTACGTGTCCCGGCAACGCAATCTCTGGGAAAGTCCCCCAAGACAATCCCAGTTGTCAGGACGCGCCCCCCAAGACGCTGCCTGACATCGCCAACTTAGACCTTCGAACCCCTTCGATGGTTACGTTCAGATCACTGTGATCTGCGTCTCTTGCATACCCTCCAAGCTGCGCAAGAGCCCGCAAACCTCTCACGGGACCCAAGCGTAAGGATGATGCGCGAGCCTTGTGAAGAGCTTATGTGAGGGTCGCGCCCGGACTCCAGTGGTACACCCCAACTTGAGACCTCAATGAAACGCCCGCAGCCGCAGGCTGTTCGTCACCACGAACACCGAGGAGAAGGCCATGGCCGCACCGGCGATCATAGGGTTCAGCAACCCGGCCGCGGCCAGCGGCAGCGCGGCCACGTTGTAGCCGAAGGCCCATACGAGGTTGCCCTTGATGGTGGCGAGCGTGCGCCGGGACAGCCGAATCGCGTCCGCCGCCACCCGCAGGTCGCCGCGCACCAGGGTCAGGTCGCCCGCCTCGATCGCCGCGTCCGTGCCCGTGCCCAGGGCGAGACCCAGATCAGCGACAGCCAGCGCGGCCGCGTCGTTGACGCCGTCGCCGACCATGGCCACGCGGTGCCCCTCCTCCTGAAGGTCGCGTACGACGCCGGCCTTGTCCTCGGGCAGCACCTCGGCGATCACCCGGTCGATGCCGACCGCCTGGGCCACCGCCTCGGCCACGGTCCGGTTGTCGCCGGTCAGCAGCACCGGTGTGAGCCCCAGCGCGCGCAGGTCGCGCACCGCCTCGGCACTGGTCTCCTTGACCGCGTCGGCGACGGCGAGGACACCGCGTGCCACTCCGTCCCAGCCGGCCACCACGGCGGTACGCCCGGCGCGCTCGGCCTCCTCCCGGGCCCGGGCCAGCTCCGGCGGCAGCTCACCCAGGTGCTCGGAGAGCCGCCCGACGACGACCTCATGGCCCTCCACACGCCCGCGTACGCCCCTGCCGGGGACGTTCTCGAAGTGCTCGGCCTCCGGCAGCGCACCGGCGCGCTCCTGCGCTCCCGCGGCGATCGCGCGGGCCACGGGATGCTCGGAGGCGTGCTCCAGGGCGCCCGCGAGCCGCAGCAGCTGACGCTCGTCGGTGCCCTCGGCGGCGTACACTTCCTGGAGGGACATCCGTCCGGTGGTGACGGTGCCGGTCTTGTCCAGGACGACGGTGTCGACGTCGCGGGTGGTCTCCAGGACCTCGGGGCCCTTGATGAGGATGCCGAGCTGGGCGCCCCGCCCGGTGCCCACCATCAGCGCGGTCGGCGTGGCGAGCCCGAGGGCGCACGGGCAGGCGATGATCAGGACGGCGACGGCGGCGGTGAACGCGGCGACCGTGTCGCCGGTGGCGCCGAGCCATCCGCCGAAGGTGGCGACCGCGATCAGCAGCACCGCGGGGACGAAGACCCCGGCGATCCGGTCGGCCAGGCGCTGCACCTGCGCCTTGCCGTTCTGCGCCTCCTCCACCAGCCGCGCCATCCGCGCGAGCTGTGTGTCGGCGCCGATCCGGGTGGCCTCGACGACCAGCCGCCCGCCCGCGTTGACCGTGGCGCCGGTGACGGTGTCGCCGACGGTGACGTCCACCGGCACGGACTCGCCGGTCAGCATGGACGCGTCCACGGCGGAGGTGCCCTCGAGCACCGTGCCGTCGGTGGCGATCTTCTCCCCGGGGCGTACGACGAACCGGTCGCCCACGGCCAGCCGTTCCGCCGGGATCCGTACCTCGCGGCCCTCGCGGAGCACGGCCACGTCCTTGGCGCCCAGCTCCATCAGCGCCCGTAGGGCCGCTCCCGCGCGGCGCTTGGAGCGGGCCTCCAGATAGCGGCCGAGCAGGATGAAGGCGGTGACCCCGGCGGCGACCTCCAGGTAGATCATGGAGGCGCCGTCGCCGCGCGAGACGGTGAGTTCGAAGGGGTGCCGCATGCCGGGCATGCCGGCGTCGCCGAGGAACAGCGCCCACAGCGACCAGCCGAATGCGGCGAGGGTGCCGACGGAGACCAGCGTGTCCATGGTGGCCGCGCCGTGCCTCAGGTTGGTCCAGGCGGCCCGGTGGAAGGGCGCGGCGCCCCAGACCACGACGGGCGCGGCGAGGGTGAGCGAGAGCCACTGCCAGTTGTCGAACTGCAGGGGCGGGACCATCGCCAGGAGGACGACGGGCAGGGCCAGGAGCGCGGAGACGGCCAGCCGCCGGCGCAGGGCGGCCGGCTCGGGGTCGGCCTCGCGTGCGGAGTCCTCCGCGGGCTCCTCACGCGCGGGTTCCTCGGCGGTGTAGCCGGTGCGCACCACGGTGGTGATCAGATCGGCGACCTCGAGGCCCGGCGGGTAGGTGATCCGGGCCTTCTCCGTCGCGTAGTTCACCGTGGCGGTGACGCCGTCCATGCGGTTGAGCTTCTTCTCGACGCGGGCCGCGCAGGCGGCGCAGGTCATCCCGCCGATGAGCAGCTCGACCTCGGAGAGCGCCGGCTGCTCGGCGGTCGGTGTCTCGGCGGCGGTGGTGCTGGTCATGTCCGTACTCCAGGGACGTCCGGGATCCGGGGGCGGGCGGCGCGCCGGGCCGCGGGGAACGGGTGGCCGGTGCGGCCCGGTTCACGCCGCGCGGGGGCCCCGTTTCAGACGGTGCCGGTCAGCTCGTAGCCGGCCTCGTCGACGGCGGCGCGCACGGCGGCCTCGTCGAGCGGGGCGGCGGAGACCACGGTCACCTCGCCGGAGGAGGCGACGGCCGTCACCGAGCTGACGCCGGGGAGCGCGGAGAGCTCGCCGGAGACGGCGCCCTCGCAGTGCCCGCAGCTCATTCCGCTCACCTTGTAGACGGTGGTGACGGAGCCCTGGGTGTCGGTCTGGGAGGTCATGTCGTTACTCCTCGTCGGGGCGTAGGGGATGGAACGGGTCGGTGGGGCCACGGGGGCCACACCGCCCAGACTATACCCCTAGGGGGTATTAATCCACGACGAGCGGTTCGAGGTAGCGCAGGAGGACGTTCTTCAGCTCCTGGACGTACGCCTCGCGCTCGGCGCCCTCGTGGGCGAGGACCAGTTCCAGGCCGGCCATGTAGAGCCCCACACACATGTGGGCGATGCGGTTCACCTCGGCGGCCGGCCTGCTGGGCATGAACGGGGTGATCAGCGTCTCGACCCTGGTGATCAGGGTGGCGTGCAGGGCGTCGTGCTCCTGGGCGATGCGGCCGGGGATGTCCGGGCCGTGCATCAGCGCGAAGAAGACCGGGTTGCGGCAGTTGAAGTCGATGAAGCGGTCCACGGCAGCGGCGACGGCCTGCTCCAGCGGGGTCGCCGGGTCGAGGGGCGCGAGGGCCTCGCCGTAGGTCTCGCGCATCTCGTGCATGAGCCGGCCGCCCAGCTCGATGGCGATCGCTTCCTTGTTCGGGAAGAACTGGTACAGGGTGCCCGGCGAGACACCGGCCTCCCGGGCGATCGCGTTGGTGCTGGCGGCCGTGTAGCCGGTGGTGCAGAAGACGGAGGCGGCGGCGTCGAGCAGTTGCCTGATGCGGCGTTCGCCGCGCGCCTGCCGACGGACGGGCCGCTCGTCGGCCGCCTGTCGCTTCCCGGGCTCCCCGGGCTTCTCGGTCCTGTCGGGCACGCGTTATCCCCAGCTCTCGGCACGCGATTGACAAACACGAGTGGCCACTCGCATTCTTGTGAAACGCGAGCGATCTCTCGTGTTTGCCAGTCTATGGCAATGGCACAGCCATGCCGCCTGCCCGTGCGCGTCCGGGGCCGTCCAGGCCCCGAAGAGCGCAAGACCACTCGGGGGCACGCGGGCGGACGGCATGGTGCACGGTGAAGGGGACACCGCAGGATGACCGAAGTCAACGTCGCGCCGCGCCAAGGGGCCTGGACCCGGTTCGTGACCGCCCGTCCCCGGCTCGCCCTGCTGGCGGCCCTGGTGCTCACCGTGCTCGCCGTGCTGGCCGGCAGCGGCGTCGCCGACCGCATGGGCAGCGGCGGCTGGGAGGACCCGGACGCCGAGTCCAGCTACGCGATGCGGGCGCTCGAGCGCGAGTTCCCCGAGGCCCAGCCCAACCTCCTGCTGCTGGTGGACGCGGGGGACGCCACGGTCGACGATCCGGCCGTCGCCACCGAGGCGCGGCGGCTCGCCGAGCGTCTGGCCGGCGAGCCGGGCGTCACCGGCGTCGGCTCCTACTGGCAGTCGCGCTCGCCCGCCCTGCGCGCCGAGGACGGGCACGAGGCGCTGATCGCCGCCCGCCTCACGGGCGACGAGACCGCCGCGGGGGAGACGCTGGAGCGCATCGAGTCCTCCTTCCGGGGCGGACAGGGTGTGGTGGAGGTGAGCCTCGGCGGACCGGTCGCCGTGCGGCACGAGATGCAGACGGTCATCCAGGAGGACCTGCTGCGGGCCGAGATGATCGCCCTGCCGGTGACGCTGGTGCTGCTGGTGATGGTCTTCGGCAGCGCCGTCGCCGCCCTGCTGCCGCTCGGCATCGGCATCGTCGCGATCCTCGGCACCAACGCGGTGCTGCGCGGGCTCACCGAGTTCACCGACGTCTCGGTCTTCGCGATGAACCTCACCACCGCCCTGGGACTCGGCCTGGCGATCGACTACGCGCTCTTCATCGTCCGCCGCTTCCGCGAGGAGCTGTCCACCGGCGCCGAGCCGCTCACGGCCGTGGGCGCCACCCTGCGCACCGCCGGGCGCACGGTGCTGTTCTCCGCCCTCACGGTCGCGGTGTCCCTGGCGGCGATGCTGCTCTTCCCGCAGTACTTCCTGCGCTCCTTCGCCTACGCCGGGATCGCCGTGGTGCTGCTGGCCGCGGCGGCCGCCCTCATCCTGCTCCCCGCCGCCCTCGTGCTGCTGGGCCACCGGGTCAACTCCCTCGACCTGCGCAGGCTGTTCCGGCGCGGCCGGCCGGCCGCGCGGCCCGCCCGCGAGGAGGGCGCCGCCTGGGGCCGCGCGGCGACCCTGGTGATGCGCCGTGCCCCGTTCTTCGCCCTCGGCACCACGGCCGTGCTGGTGCTGCTCGGACTGCCCTTCCTCGGCGTGAGGTTCGGTACGGCGGACGACCGCCAGCTGCCCTCCACCGCCGAGTCGCACGTGGTGCAGCAGCACATCCGCGAGGGCTTCCCCGGCAGCCCCGGCGGAGGTCTCGACGTCCTCGCCGAGGGCCGCGCGACCCCGGAGCAGTACGCCGCGTACAAGGAGCGTGTCGCCGCCCTGCCCGGCGTGGTGCGGGTCGACGGACCGCTGGTGAAGGGCGACACGGCCTACTTCACCGTGCTGCCCGAGGGAGAGGCGGTCGACGATCCCGCCCAGCGGCTGGTGGGCGACCTCCGCGCGGTGGACGCCCCGTTCGACACCGGCGTGACCGGAGCGGCGGCCGTCCTGGTCGACTCCAAGGACGCCATCGGCGAGCGCATCCCGGCGGCGGCCGTGTTCATCGTCGTCGTCACCCTGATCCTGGTGTTCCTGCTCACCGGCAGCGTGCTGATACCCGTGCAGGCGGTGGTGCTCAACGCCCTCAGCCTCACCGCGATGTTCGGCGCCGTGGTCTGGGTGTTCCAGGACGGCCATCTCTCCGCCCTGCTCGGCTTCACCACCACCGGCTCCATCGAGACCACGCTGCCGGTCCTGATGTTCTGCGTGGCCTTCGGACTCTCCATGGACTACGGGGTCTTCCTGCTCTCCCGCATCAAGGAGGAGTACGACCACACCGGTGACCACGAACAGGCGGTGCGCCACGGGCTGCGGCGGACGGGCGGGCTGATCACGGCGGCGGCGGTCATCCTCGCGGTGGTCATGGTCGCCATCGGCACCGCGCGCGTGACCAACACCAAGATGCTCGGCCTGGGCATCGCGCTGGCGGTCCTGATGGACGCGATGATCGTCCGCAGCCTCCTGGTCCCGTCCGTCATGCGCCTCACGGGCCGCGCGACCTGGTGGGCCCCGGGCCCGCTGCGCCGGTTCCACGAGCGGTTCGGGCTGAGCGAGGGCGAGCAGGCGCGGGGCGGGGCGGAGCCGACGACCGGCCGCGAGGACGAGCCGGAGGACACCACCCGCGACACGGTGGAGGCGGCCCGGGGATAGCGCTCCACCGCGAGCGCGCCGTGCCCCCGCCGTCCGGGCGGGGGCACAGCGCGCTTCCTCGCGGTCAGTCGGCTCTGCGGCCGCGATTGCCCGGGCGGGCGGCCACCCAGGTGCGGATGGTGTCGGCGTACCAGTAGGGCTTGCCGCCCTCCACGTGGTCGGGCGGGGGCAGCAGGCCGTGCTTGCGGTAGGAGCGTACGGTGTCCGGCTGCACCTTGATGTGGGCCGCGATGTCCTTGTAGGACCACAGCCGTCGGTCGGTCATCGGGGTTCTCCTTCGTGGATGCCCCCGGCTTCAGCCGGGGGAGGAAACGACGCTCCTGCGGAGCAGGGCAGGGAAAGCCGGTTCGCCGCCAGGGCGGACCGGCGTCCGCCTCCAACTGCCCGCCCTCTACAACGCCACGTCGGCGATGCTGACGGCCTGGAAGAAGACCGAGAAACTCGCGTACCTCAACGAGGTCTCCTCCGTCCCGCTCCAGCAGGCGCTGCGGCACCTCCAGACGGCGTTCACGAACTTCTTCGGCAAGCGGGCGAAGTACCCGCGGTTCAAGTCGCGGAAGAAGTCGCGGAAGTCGGCGGAGTACACCACCAGCGCGTTCCGGTTCCGGGGCGGCAGGCTGACGCTGGCGAAGATGGCGGAGCCGCTCGACATCGTGTGGTCCCGTCCCCTGCCTGAGGGCGCGTCGCCGTCCACGGTGACGGTGTCGCAGGACGCGGCCGGGCGCTGGTTCGTGTCCCTGCTGTGCGAGGACCCGTCCGTTCAGCCACTCCCCGCCACCAGCGCGGCCGTCGGTATCGACGTCGGGCTCGACCACCTGCTGACCCTGTCCACCGGGGAGAAGGTCGTCAACCCCCGGCATGAGCGGCGTGACCGCGCCCGCCTCGCCAAGGCGCAGCGGCAGCTTGCCCGCAAGGCCAAGGGTGACGGAGCGAACCGGGCAAAGGCGCGCCGGAAGGCTGCCAAGGTCTACGCCCGAATCACCGACCGCAGGCGTGACCACCTGCACAAGCTCACCACTCGGCTCGTTCGTGACAACCAAACGGTCGTGATCGAGGACCTCACCGTCCGGAACATGGTGAAGAACCGGAACCTGGCCCGCGCCATCAGTGACGCGGCCTGGTCGGAGTTCCGGAGCATGCTGGAGTACAAGGCCCAGTGGTACGGCCGCGAAGTGATCGCGATCGACCGCTGGTTCCCCTCCTCCAAGCTGTGCTCGACCTGCGGCACCTTGCAGGACAAGATGCCGCTGCACGTCCGCACCTGGACGTGCGACTGCGGGACGACCCATGACCGGGACGTGAACGCGGCGAAGAACATCCTGGCCGTCGGGCTGACGGTGTCTGTCTGTGGAGCTGGTGTAAGACCTCAACGGAGTACTCCGGGCGGGCAGTCGGCGATGAAGCAGAACACCCCACGGCGCGAGCCGTAGGAATCCCCCTCCTTCAGGAGGGGGAGGAAGTCAAGGCGTTGCACCTCCCCGCGCGCACCGCGGCGGCGGCCGGGGGCGGCCGTCAGGGGGAGCCGGGCGCTGCGCTGGTGTTCAGGCATGCGTTGTGCCCGGTGAACGAGGCCGGGCGGCGACAGGGCAGGGGCTGTGCTCCGGGTGTGACCGAAGGCCCGCGCCGGCGTGACACCCGTGACAGTACGGGCGTTTTTGTGACAGAAGTGACGCACGGGCGCACGACGGCTCACCGGCGGGGCGCGTTGACCCGGTCCCGCACGAGGGTGTCCAGCTCGGCGGCCGACTCCGGCGTCGGCCGGTGGATGCCGTGCCCGCTCACCGCTCTGCGCAGCTCGCCGTCGACGACGTGCTTGATGTGCCGCTCGCCCTGCCGTGACCGGTAGGTGAGCCGGGCCGGCAGGTCGGACGGGACCGTCGAAGGGGAGCGGGCTGCCGGCTGCTTGCGGAAGACCCGTATCGGGTGGATGACGTCACCCGGGCGCACGCCGGCGCTCATGAAGCTCGGCAGCGACTGGTGGGGCCCGCCGAACAGTACGGTCAGGCGTTCACCCGTGTGCCCCGCGCGGGCGAGGCCATCGCACGGGAGCGGCGGCCACCGACAACGGGACCCGGCAAGGACCGGACGACCGGCGACCGGACGCGTTTTCGTCCGAATGTCCGGACAAAACATTGACAGGGCTTCACACTCGAGGCTAGAAACCGGGGTGAGCCGTATGCACCGCAGAACCGGCGAGCCGTACGAAGGGAACGCGATGGCGTACGACCTGATACTCCGGCGGCGACCGCCGGGTCACCGCCGTCCCGGGCCCCCACCGATCGCCTCCGGCGCGGGAGACCGCCTCGCTTTGGCAGGAGCGAAGTGCGAGCGACGACTCCCCGCCCGCCGCGGCCCCGCGCCGGAGGTTTCGCCGACGTACCGGCCGGAGTCCGGGCCGGAGTCCCATGTGTCCACTCGCGGACCCGAACGGCCGACACTGTGTCGGTCCCGTCCGGGGGCCGGGCACTGGTGGGATGAGGACATGGCCCGGTCCGCGGCATCGGCCCCCGCGTCCGGCGCACCCGAGCTGTACGAGCTGCACCCACGGCACGTCTCCACCCGACGCCGCCATCTGCGAAGGAGTTCTCGGTCATGACGAAGATCGTCAACCACTGGATCGGCGGCAGGACCGTCGAAGGCGCCTCGGGCAACCACGGGCCGGTGACCGACCCGGCGACCGGCGAGGTCACCACCCAGGTCGCGTTCGCCTCCGTCGAGGAGGTGGACGCCGCGGTCGCCGCCGCCAAGGAGGCGTACGCGACCTGGGGCCGGACCTCGCTGGCGGCCCGCACCGCCGTCCTCTTCAAGTTCCGCGCCCTGCTCGACGCCCACCGCGACGAGATCGCCGAACTGATCACCGCCGAGCACGGCAAGGTGCACTCCGACGCCCTCGGCGAGGTCGCGCGCGGCCTGGAGATCGTCGACCTGGCCTGCGGCATCAGCGTGCAGCTCAAGGGCGAGCTGTCCACGCAGGTCGCCACCCGCGTCGATGTGGCGTCGATCCGTCAGCCGCTGGGCGTGGTCGCGGGCATCACCCCGTTCAACTTCCCGGCGATGGTGCCGATGTGGATGTTCCCGCTCGCCATCGCCTGCGGCAACACGTTCGTGCTGAAGCCGAGCGAGAAGGACCCGTCCGCCTCCGTCCGCCTCGCCGAGCTTTTCGCCGAGGCCGGCCTGCCCGACGGCGTGTTCAACGTCGTCCAGGGCGACAAGGTGGCCGTGGACCGCCTTCTGGAGCACCCGGACGTCAAGGCCGTCTCCTTCGTCGGCTCCACCCCGATCGCCCGCTACATCCACACCACCGCCTCCGCGAACGGCAAGCGCGTGCAGGCCCTGGGCGGCGCCAAGAACCACATGCTGGTCCTGCCCGACGCCGACCTCGACGCGGCGGCCGACGCGGCCGTCTCCGCGGCCTACGGCTCGGCGGGCGAACGCTGCATGGCGATCTCCGCGGTCGTCGCGGTCGGCGCGATCGGCGACGAGCTGGTGCAGCGGATCCGCGAGCGCGCCGAGAAGATCAAGATCGGCCCCGGCAGCGACCCCACCTCCGAGATGGGCCCGCTGATCACCAAGGCCCACCGCGACAAGGTCGCCTCCTACGTCGCCGGCGCCGCGGACGAGGGCGCCGAGGTCGTCCTCGACGGCACCGGCTACACCGTGGACGGCCACGAGAACGGCCACTGGATCGGCATCTCCCTCCTCGACCGGGTGCCGACGTCCGCGAAGGCCTACCAGGACGAGATCTTCGGCCCGGTCCTGTGCGTCCTGCGCACGGAGACCTACGAAGAGGCCCTGGACCTCATCAACAGCTCCCCGTTCGGCAACGGCACCGCGATCTTCACCCGCGACGGCGGCGCCGCCCGCCGCTTCCAGCTGGAGGTCGAGGCCGGCATGGTCGGCGTCAACGTCCCGATCCCGGTCCCCGTCGGCTACCACTCCTTCGGCGGCTGGAAGGACTCCCTCTTCGGCGACCACCACATCTACGGCAACGACGGCACGCACTTCTACACCCGCGGCAAGGTCGTCACCACCCGCTGGCCCGACCCGGCCGACGCCCCCGCCGGCGTCGACCTGGGCTTCCCCCGCAACCACTGACTCCGCGACCACTGACCCCGCGACCACTGACCCGCGCGACCACTGACCCGCGCAGACCCCGCCCGGCCCGGCCGGGACCGCTCCCCGGCGGTCCCGGCCGGGCCGGTTCGTAGTGCGCAGGCACCAGAGCGGGGGAGCGACTGGTCCTGAGGCACCAGGCCAGGACGGCTGCCGGGGACGATGCCCGCCGGGGGCACCGCAGGGAAGTGTGGGCAGCGCGCGGAATCCCGCGCGTTCCTCATTTCCTGTGGTGTCTGGAGTGATCAACAGGTGGCGACCTATCCCCTCGCCTTACCCGGTACCGCGTCACGGAAGGCGCTCGGCCGGCTGGGCGGGCGCCGGTGAACAAGACGAAGACGTCCGTATCCGAAGCCGTGGCCGCCCCCGTCCGCCTCGGGTGGCCGGCGATCGGTGCCCTCGGCATCCTGGCCCTCGCCCTCGGCAGCCTGCAGTCGGTGGTGGAGCCCGCCCTGCCGCTGCTGCAACGTGAACTGGCAGTCGACGCGTCCGAAGGGGCGCTGATCGGCAACGCACTCCTCATCACCGGCGCGGTCGCCACGCCCGTCGCGGGCAAGCTCGGCGACCGCTACGGCGGAAAGCGGGTGCTGGTCCGGCTGGCGGCCGTGGTCTCGGCTGGCGGTCTGATGGCGGCTCTGGCACCGAGCCTGCCCGTGCTGTTGTTCGGTCAGGTACTGCAGGGCGTCATGGTGGGCGCGCTGCCCCTCTCCTTCATCCTGGTGCGCAAGCACCTCGCGGCAGGAGAGTCACAAGCGGTGATCGGGCTGGTCGTCGCGCTGTTCACCGGCGGCAGCATGGTGGGCATGCTGTTCGCCGGGCCGATCGCGGAAGGGCTGGCCTGGCAGTGGATGTTCGGGCTGCCGACGATCGTGGTCGTCGTGGCGACAGCGGCCGTGGCCCGGCTGGTGCCGCACGATCCGCCGGTCCCGTCGGAGCACGGGATCGACTGGCCCGGCACGGCCCTGCTCAGCGGCACGCTGCTGGTGTTCATGATCGGGCTCGTGACGGTGACGGGGGACGACGGCATGCCGCCGCTCGCGATCGGCGCCCTCGCGCTGGTCGTGGCCGCCCTCGCGACCGGCTGGGTCGTCGTCGAGCGCCGGGCGGTCTCGCCGATGGTCGACCTGCGCATGCTGGCGAAGTCCGCGGTCTGGCGGGCCTGTGCGCTCACGTTCGTCATCAGCGCCAGTTCCGGCATGGTGCTCCTGCTCTTCCCGCAGATGTTCGCGGCCCCGGCCGACGGGTACGGCTTCGGCGCCAGCACCACCGACATCGGACTCCTCCTGCTGCCCGGTGCCATCGCCGGGGTGGTGAGCGATTCGGTCGGCGGGATCGCGTCGCGGCGGTTCGGCCCGCCCGCCGTGGTCGTCGTGGCCGCCGTCGCCACGGCGGCCACGCTGACCGCCCTGGCCTCGCTGCACACCGCGCAGTGGCACCTGGTCCTCGCGAAGGTGCTGACCGCGTTCGCCGCGGGCGTGGCCACCACGGCGCTGCTCGCCGCTACGGCCACCGCCATCGAGACCGAGGACATCGGCATCGCCACCAGCCTGCTCGTGGTCACGCGCGTGATCGGCGTCGCGCTGGGCGCCCAGGTCGCCGCCGCGATCCTCGACGCCGGGAAGGAGCCGGCGATGGGCCTGCCGGCCGAATCGGCCTTCGTCACGGCGTTTGTCGTCGCCGGCCTGGTCGCCGCCTTGTCACTGCTGTTCGTCCGAAGCGTCAAAGTCCGCACCACGAACGTCCGTATCACGGAAAAGGAAGCCCAGGCATGACACCCCATGGACTCAAGCGCAAGGTCCTGATCTCCGGGGCCAGCATCGCCGGACCCGCGCTGGCGTACTGGCTGCACCGGTCCGGGTGCGAGGTCACCGTGGTGGAGAAGTCGGGCGCGCTGCGCGGCGGCGGGTACCCGATCGACATCCGCGGTACCGCGCTGGAGGTGGTCCGGCGGATGGGGATACTCCCGCGGCTGCGGGACGCGCACATCGATTCGCGTCGCCTCACCTTCCTCGACGCCGACGGGGGCGAAGTGGCCTCACTCGCCCCGGCGGCCGTGGCGGGGGGTGCCGAGGGGCAGGACCTCGAGGTGCGTCGCGGGGATCTGGCCGAGATCCTCCACGGGCTGGTCCGCGACGACGTGGAGTTCCTGTTCGGCGACTCCGTCGACACCCTCGACCAGTCCGGGCCCGGGGTCGACGTCGTCTTCCGCAGCGGGCGGCGGCGTACGTTCGACCTGGTGGTGGGCGCCGACGGCATGCACTCGTACACCCGGGGGGCGGTGTTCGGCCCCGAGGAGGATTTCCACCACTACCTCGGGTACTGCTTCGCCATCTTCACCATGCCGAACACCCTGGGGCTCTCCCGGGAGGTCGTGCTGTGGAACACCCCGGGGAAGGCCGGGGCCCTCTACGCCACCGGAGGCGACGACGAGGTGCACGCCTTCCTCACCTTCCACCAGCCCCAGCCGCCGGCCGGCGTCGTCCGGGACCCCGGCGCCCAACAGGACCTGATCGCCGCCACCTTCGCGGGCGCGGGATGGGAGATCCCCCGGATGGTCGGCGCCCTGCGGGACGCGGACGACCTGTTCTTCGACACGGTCGGCCAGATCCGCATGCCCCACTGGTCCAGCGGCCGGGTCGCGCTCGTCGGCGACGCCGCCCACGCACCGTCGTTCCTGACCGGGCAGGGCTCCAGCCTCGCGCTGGCCGGTGCCTACATGCTGGCCGCCGCGCTGGCCGAGCACCGGGACCACACGGCGGCCTTCGACGCCTACGAGCGCGACACCCGCGAGTTCGTCACTATGAACCAGGCGCTGGTCGGCCAGGGCTCGGCCACGCTCTTCCCCACCACCGCCGAGGCCCTGGAGCAACGCAATACGGCGCTGCGCGGCCTGAAGACCCTCCCCACCGCCACACCCCGGCCGGCCCACACGGCCCTCACACTGCCCGCGCTCCCTTCGCTGCAGTGAGCCCGTGCGGGCAGCACAGCAGCACGGCAGCACAACAGCACGGCGCGGTCCGCGGGACACTCCCGCGGACCGCGCCGGTTTTTTCAGGTCACTGCACGTGGTCCTCGTCGCCGCCGGGCGCGACGCGGACCAGGCCCGTCCGGTAGGCGATGACGACGAGTTGGGCCCGGTCGCGGGCCTCCAGCTTCGTCATTGCGCGCTGCACGTGGGCGCGGACGGTGAACGGACTGAGGAACATCCGCTCGGCGATCTCCTGGTTGGACAGGCCGGTCGCGACCGCGGCCACCATCTCGCGTTCGCGCGGGGTGAGCGTGGCGAGTTGCTCCAGGTGGTGCGGCGGGACCGCCTCCGGTGTGGCCAGGAAACGGGCCACCAGGGAGCGGGTGGCGTTCGGGGACAGCAGGGTGTCGCCCTCGGCGATCGTCCGTACGGTACCCAGCAGTTCCTCGGCCCCGATGCCCTTGCCGATGAAACCGCCGGCCCCCGCGCGCAGCGCCTGGGCGACGTACTCGTCGGTCTCGTAGGTGGTGAGGATCAGGATGCGGGTGGCCCGCAGGGCCGGGTCCGCGCAGATCTGCGCCGTGGCGGTGATCCCGTCCAGCTCGGGCATACGGATGTCCATGATCACCACATCGGGGCGCAGCTCCCGGGTGAGCCGCACCGCCTCCCTGCCGTCGGCGGCCTCGCCGACCACGGTGATGTCGTCGGCGCTGTCGAGCAGCATTCTGAAGGCGTCCCGCAGCAGGGCCTGGTCGTCGGCGAGGAGCACCCGGTACGTCATGACGTCCTCCCGGCCTCGCCGGCGCCCGCCGGCCCCTCGGTGGGCACCGCCGCGTCGGTTCCGCGCGGCGTGTCCTTGGCGGAGGGCAGGGGCAGCCGGACGGAGACGAGGAAACCGCCCTCCGGACGCCTGCCCGCGGAGAGGTGTCCCCCGACCGCGGTGGCGCGTTCCCGCATGCCGATCAGACCGTAACCGGGCGGCCGGTCCGGCGCCCTGAACGCGGCCGGCGTGGTACGGGGGCCCGGCCCGTCGTCGGCGATGGTGAGGGCCACATGGTCGCGGTGATAGACGATGCGCACCCGGGCGTGGTCGGTGCCGGCGTGTTTGGTCACGTTGGTCAGGGCCTCCTGGACGATGCGGTAGGCGGTGAGGTCCACTCCCGGCGCCAGCGGCCGGGCCGTGCCCTCCTGGTGGACCGACACCTCCAGGCCCGCGCGGCGGAAGGACGCGAGGAGCGTGGGCAGGCGGGACAGCCCGGGTGCCGGTTCGGCGGGCGCGGCCGCGTCCCCGGTCTGACGCAGCAGGCCGACCGTGGCCCGCAGGTCGTTGAGGGCGTCGGAGGTGGTCTCGACGAGTTCGTCGAGCTTCTTGCGGGTCTGCTCCGGACGGTTGTCGAAGAGGTGGGCGGCGACCGTGGCCTGTGCGTTGGCCAGGGTGATCTGATGGGCCACGAGATCGTGCAGTTCGCGGGCGATGCGCATCCGTTCCTCGGTGACCCTCCGGCGCGCCTCGTCCTCCCTGCTCTGCTCGGCCCGCCGGGCCCGCTCCTGCACGGCCGCCAGGTAGGCCCGCCGGTTCTGCACCGAGTAGCCGAGTACGCCGGCCAGCGGCGGGACCAACGCCATCACCACCATCCGGCTCGCGTCCTTCCACGAGAAGTCCCCGGACTGGGACGTGGCGGCCGCCAGCGCCGCGGACATGAGCAGCACCGCGCCCGCCGCGCGGCGTCCGGTGCGCGCGGCGAGCGAGAAGGAGTAGGCGGCGACCAGGGCGGGGGCCACGAGGGGCGGGGTGAGCAGGAGGTCCAGGAGCGGCGCCAGCACGCTGATCGCGGTCGTGGCCGCCAGGGTGGCCAGGGGCGCCCGGTGCCGCAGTGGCAGCACGGCACAGGACGCCACGGCCACGACATAGGCGCCGGCGGGCGGGGCCGACAGGGTGTCGTCCACCCGCACGGCCCCGCCGGACAGGCAGAACACGAACGCCGTCCCCGTGATCACTGCCTCCCGCAGCCACGCGCGGCGCGGCCGCGCGTGGCGTGCCGGTTTCACGGCCTGCTCAGTCACGGCCCACGGGGAGCCGCCGCACCGCCGGGTCCGGCACGGTCATGTCCGGCACGGTCGCGGAGGCCGGGACGGTCTTGCCCAGCGCCTCGCCCTCGATGTCCACATTCGGCAGCACACGGTTCAGGGTACGGGGCAGCCACCAGGCCCGGTGGCCGAGCAGGGCCAGGACCGCGGGAACCATCGCCATCCGGACCACGAAGGCGTCGAAGGCGACGGCGGCGGCCAGGCCGACGCCCATCGTCTGGATGGTCGGATTGCTCATCCCGACGAATCCGGCGAACACGCTGACCATGATGATCGCCGCCGCGGCCACCACCCGGCCGCTGTACCGGAAACCGTTGACGATCGCCTCGCCGGGGGACCCGCCGTGGACGTAGGTCTCCCGCATCCGGGACAGGAGGAAGACCTCGTAGTCCATGGCGAGGCCGAACACGATGCCGATGATGAGAATGGGCATCAGCGACATGACCGGTCCGGTCTGCTCGATGCCGAGCGCGTCCGCCGCCCAGCCCCACTGGAAGACGGCGACGAGGACACCGAAGGCGGCACCCACCGACAGCAGGAATCCCAGCGCGGCCTTGACCGGGACCAGGACCGAGCGGAAGACCACCAACAGCAGCAGCACCGCGAGGCCGATGACCACGGCCAGATAGGGCAGGAGGGCGTCCGACATGGCCTCGGAGATGTCGATGTTCAACGCGGTCAGGCCGGTCACCAGAACGCCCGCGCCCGTCTCGGCCCGGATGTCCGGGGCCCTGTCCCGCAGCGCGTGCACCAGGTCCTTGGTCTCGCCGCTGGTCGGCGCGGTCTCCGGGACGGCGGTGATGACGGCCGTGTCCCCGTTCTCGCTGAGCACCGGATCAGCGACGGACGCCACCCCGTCCACGCTCTCCACGGTCCTGACGACCTGGTCCGCGGCGGCCCGGGCGTCCGTGGACTCCGCCAGGTCCACCACCACGGTCAGCGGGCCGTTGAATCCGGGGCCGAAGCCGTCCGACAGCAGGTCGTAGGCGCGGCGCTGGGTGGTCTCCACCGACTTGGACTCGTCGCCCGGGAGGCCGAGTTCGAGGCTCAGCGCCGGCACGGCCACCGCTCCGAGGCCGAGTCCGGTGACCAGCAGCACGACCACCGGCCGGCGCAGCACGAACCGCGCCCAGCGGGCGCCGAGGCCGGGCCGGCCGGCCCTGCGGGAGTGTTCGCTGCCCGGCCGGCCGGCCTTGCGCAGGGCGCGGGGAAGGACCCGCCGGCCGAAGAAGCCGAACAGCGCGGGGACCAGCGTGAGGGCGACGAGCACGGCGAGGGCCACGGCGCCCGCGCCGCCCATGCCCATCTTGGTGAGTTCGGGGATGCCGACGACCCCCAGACCGACCAGGGCGATGAAGACGGTCGCACCGGCGAAGACGACGGCGGACCCGGCCGTCCCCACCGCCAGACCGGCGGCCTCTTCCGGCTCGACGCCCTTGGCGCGCTCGTCCCGGTAGCGGGAGGTGATGAAGAGGGCGTAGTCGATGCCGACCGCCAGCCCCAGCATCAGCGCCAGGATGGCGACCGTGGAGGTCAGGCCCAGCGGAGCGGCCAGCGCGGAGACCAGGCCGAAGGCGATGCCGACCCCCATGAAGGCGGTCAGCAGGGACAGTCCCGCCGCGACCAGCGACCCCAGGGCCAGGACCAGCACCACCGCGGCCACCGCCACGCCGATGATCTCCGTCGTACCGCCCGGCGCCTCGTCCGAGTCCAGGGCCGAGCCGCCGATCTCGACGGTCAGCCCCGCGGTTCGGGCCTGCTCCGCGGCGTCTTCGAGGGCGCTCTTCGTCTCCTCGGTCAGGTCGATGACGTCCGCGGTGTAGGTGATCGTGGAGAAGGCGATGGTGCCGTCCTCGCTGACGGTTCCGCTCTCATAGGGGTCGGCGACCGACGCGACCTGGCTGCCCCCCTCCAGCGAGCCGAGTGTCTCCTCGACGGCCGCCTTGTTCTCCTTGGCCGTCACCCGCTGCCCGTCCGGGGCCTGGAACACCAGGCGGGCCTCGGCACCCGTGGAGTTGCCCTGCGGGAACCGCTCGTCCAGCAGGTCGAACGCCTTCTGCGACTCGGTGCCGGGCATGGAGAGGCCCTCGTCCTCCGCGGCCGGCGCCATGGCGGCGGCCGCGATGGCCGCCACCAGGGCGCACAGCCACAGAACCCCTACGAGTCGGCGTCGCCGGAAGGCCCACCGCCCGGCCCGGTAAAGAAAAGTAGCCACGTGCTCATCACTCCAGAGACATGAGAAACGCGCGGAATCCCGCGCGCCTCCCACACTCCCCTCGGCCACCCCCACGGGGCATCGTCCCCCGAACCCGTCCCGGCCTGGTGCCCCCGAACCACCCGCCAACCCGATCTAGTGCATGCGCACTAGACGCCCGCGCCCGCCCCGCCGTTCTCCCCGTCCGTGACAGCGGAACGCCACACGGCTCCGTCCTCCTTTCCCCCTGTTTCGGGACGTCCGATTCATGAAAAGCGCGGGATTGTCACAAGGGGGGATACGGATCGGCGTGAACCGGTGGGTGCGTTCCCACCGTCTCTAAGGGCGAACGACCGCTTTCTTGCGGTACCCCTGTTTTCAAGGACGCACGTACCCATGTATTTACCGGTTAGTAGCAGGAATGCGCCTGTCCGAACGGGCAATGCGAATTGCCCTTCCGTCCCCATTTCGAATTGCCCTTCCGTCCTCATTCTTTTGACAGAAGGCGGGGCGCGCGCATGAGAAAGAGGTTCGATCCGCTGACCGTCGCGGCGTTGGCGGTGGCGGTGGTCTCCATCTCGACCACGGCCCCTCTCACGGCCGCCGCCTCCGCCTCACCCTTGGCCATGGCCTTCTGGCGCACCGCTCTGGGCTTCGCCACGCTCGGACCGTTCCTGCTGATCCTGCGCCGCCGCGAGGTGGTCCGGGTCGCGCGCGGGGAGCGCGACCTGGTGCGCCGCGAGCAATGGCGGCCACTGGCCTACGGCTTCCTGGCGGCGACGGCACTCGCCCTCCATTTCGCGGCCTTCATGACGAGCACCCGGATGACGACGGTCGCCATGTCGACCGCGCTCGTGGCCACGCAGCCGGTCTGGCAGGCGCTCATCGCCGCGGCGCAGGGGGTCAGGGCGTCCCGCATCACCTGGGCGGGGCTGATCCTCGCCGTGGTGGGAGCGGCGGCGGCCGCGGGCCTGGACGTGAAGTCCGGCGGACCGGCGCTGACGGGTGACCTGCTCGCCCTGGGCGGGGCGGTGGCCCAGGCGGGCTACACGGCCCTGAGCCAGAAGGCGCGCGCGGACGTCAGCACCCCGCTGTACTCGACGTTCAGCGCGCTGGTCTGCGGCCTGGAACTCTTCGTCATCTGCTGGATCGCGGACATTCCCCTCACGGGCTTCGACACCTCGACGCAACTGTCCCTGCTGGGACTGCTCCTCCTGCCCCAGCTCCTGGGGCTGGGCTCGATGAACTTCGCACTCGGCAGGGCATCGGCGACGACGGTCAGCGTTCTGCTCCTGCTGGAAACCCCGGTGGCGGCACTGCTGGCGTGGTGGCTGATGGGCCAGAGCGTGGCGCTCGCGTCGGTACCGGGAATGCTGCTGATCATCATCGGCACCACGATCGTGGTGACCAAGGGGGAGGCCGACCAGGAGGAGCCCCGCCAGGAGCAACACCCAGCCCGTGTCCCACCGCCCCCGGGCCCCGCCCCGAGTCCGAGTCCGCACCTGGTGCCGGCGGGCAGGTACGACGACACCCCGACACTGAGCTTCGTGGCCACATGGCTGGCGTCCCCCAAACCGCAACTGATCGGGCCGGAGGCGAGACGTGACCCGAGAGCGGCGTGGGCGGGCCTCGTCGACGAGATCGACAGTCCGACGGTGAGCCTCAGCCCGCCCTCGTTTCCTCCGGCCTCCGCGGCCGGCCACCGGATCACGGGGCCGGACGATCACCCCACGCCTTCCGGAGAGCCGGCTGGACCTCGTCCCCCAGCAGGATGTGGGTCGTCGTGTCCGGGAGGGTGGGCAGGGCCGCCCAGTGGGTGACGGCGTTGCGGTGGGAGCGGCCGTAGGGGAGGTGGATGTAGCCGTCGGAGTCGATGAAGCAGTCCGTGTGCTCCGTGCCGTCCTCGCTGAAGTGCAAAGACGTGAAGTACATCGGCCTCACCAGCCAGAACTCCTCCCCCGAAGCGGTCTCGGGCCGGGCGGGGTCCGGGGGATACCGGCCCGTGACCGCCGCTGCCACCGGTGCGCCGCTGTGCGGCAGTTCCTCGCGTGCGTCGACCCAGGTCACCTGGGTGTTGTGACTCGTCATACCCGTCCTTGGTCAAGCGTTGTCGGTATCCGGTAGGACCGCACCGCGCCGGTATGGGTTGAGCGTGTCCCAACCGGCCCCCGCCGGCGGACAACTGACGGTGAGTCGGAAACGGACGTCGCGAAGCCGTCGTCGTCATGTCACGAGCGTGTCCTGAGCGTTCTCCCGACACAACGCGGGCAACCACACTCACCGTCATCGGGGACAGAAAGCAACACGGGTGAACAGACGGCCCCCCTTGCAGAGGACGGACACCAGCATGCGTACTCGGAAGATCTCGATACTGGCGATCACCGCGGCGGCCCTCAGCCTGGCCCTCACGGCCTGCGAGAACGGCGACGCGGCATCCTCCTCCCCCGGGGGCGGTTCAACGGTCACGGCCACCGGCACCCCGGGGCCCGACACCGCCGGGGACAAGGGCAACTCGTCCGGCACGCCCGCCAAGCCCGACCAGAAGTGCACGGACCAGATCGACTACTCGGCCGACTCGCGGTCGAATGCCGAGATCAACTCGATCGGTGCGGACACGGGTACCTGTCCGCCGGTGCAGAAGTCGCCGTCGGATGTGAAGTGCACGGATCAGATCGACTACTCGGCCGACTCGCGGTCGAATGCCGAGATCAACTCGATCGGTGCGGAGACCGGTTCCTGTCCGCCGGTGCAGAAGTCGCCGTCGGATGTGAAGTGCACGGATCAGATCGACTACTCGGCCGACTCGCGGTCGAATGCCGAGATCAACTCGATCGGTGCGGAGACCGGTTCCTGTCCGCCGGTGCAGAAGTCGCCGTCGGATGTGAAGTGCACGGATCAGATCGACTACTCGGCCGACTCCCGGTCGAATGCCGAGATCAACTCCATCGGCGCGGAGACCGGCACCTGCCCGCCCGTCGAGGCCGGGTGAGGCCGGACCCACACCGGCCCCAGCCCCAGCACCAGCACCGCCGCGTACCACGCCCGTGGTACGCGGCGGTCGTCATGTACGCCTCCGGGAGGTGCCCCGGTTCGGTCTCCGGTCGACATCCGGGCGACAGGTTCGCCCCGTACCGTTGACGCATGGATCTTCGACTGTCCCCGACGCGGTGGCCGCGGCCCCGGCGGCCCAGACGGATCGCCGCCGCCGCGGCAGCCGTCGTCGTGCTCGCCGGTGCCGGGACCTGGAGTGCCGTCGCCTCCGACGACGCCCCCGCCGTGCGCCGTGCCGACCGGGTCATCAGCACCGGCGAGGGGGTGCGGATCGACACCTCGTACTTCACCGCCGGAGCCGACGGGCGCCGGCCCGCCGTGCTGCTCGGGCACGGTTTCGGCGGCAGCAAGGAGGACATGCGGGGGCAGGCCGAGAAGCTCGCCCGGGACGGATACGCCGTACTGACCTGGTCCGCGCGCGGCTTCGGGAAGTCGACCGGGAAGATCGGGCTGAACGACCCCGAGGGCGAGGTCGCCGACGTCGCCCGGCTGATCGACTGGCTCGCGGACCGGCCCGAGGTGCGGCTCGACCGGGACGGCGACCCCCGGGTCGGGATGGCGGGCGGCTCGTACGGCGGTGCCGTCGCCCTGCTCGGCGCCGGGTACGACGACCGGGTCGACGCCATCGCTCCGGCGATCACCTACTTCGACCTCGCCGACGCGCTCTTCCCGAACGGCGTGTTCAAGAAGCTGTGGGCCGGCATCTTCGTCAACTCCGGCGGCGGCTGCGACGCGTTCGAACCCGCGCTGTGCGCCATGTACGAGCGGGTCGCCGAGTCGGGCGTGCCGGACGCCGAGGCCCGCGAGCTGCTCGAGGAGCGTTCGCCGTCCGCGGTCGCCGACCGCATCGACGTGCCCACGCTGCTGGTGCAGGGGCAGTCCGACTCCCTCTTCCCGCTCGGCCAGGCCGACGCCGCCGCGCGGGCGATCCGCGCCAACGGCGCCCCGGTCGACGTCGACTGGATCGCGGGCGGACACGACGGCGGCGACATGGAGACCGACCGCGTGGAGGAGCGGGTACGGAGCTGGTTCGACCGGTACCTGAAGGGCGAGGAGAGCGCCGGCACCGGCCCCGCCTTCCGCGTCACCCGCACCGGCGGCGTCGACTCCACCGACGGACAGGCCGTGCTGAACGGCGCGAGCGCCGGCACCTACCCGGGGCTGGACGCCGGCGGCCGGTCCGTCCCCCTCACCGGACGCCAGGAGCAGCGCTTCGACAACCCGGCCGGCGCCAGTCCGCCCGCCGTCTCCGCCCTGCCCGGCCTCGGCGGCACCGGCGGACTCGCCCAGCTGTCCTCGCTCGGCATCGGGATCTCCCTGGACTTCCCCGGCCAGTACGCACGCTTCGAATCCGCCCCGCTCGACAGCGATCTGCGGATCACCGGTTCGCCGACCGTCACCGTGCACGTGAAGTCGTCCAGCGAGGACGCCGTCCTGTTCGGCAAGGTGTACGACGTCGGCCCGGACGGCCGGCAGCAGGTGCTGCCCTCGCAGCTGGTCGCCCCGTACCGCGTGGAGGACGCCCGGTCGGGCAAGGACGTGACCCTCACCCTCCCCGCCGTCGACCACGAGGTCCAGAAGGGCCACCGGCTGCGCCTCGTGCTCTCCTCCACCGACCTCGGCTACGCCTCACCGGCCGCCCCGGCGACGTACACCGTCTCCCTGAAGGGCGATCTCACGGTGCCCACCGCGCCCGGTGTGAGCACCGCCGCCGCCCCGCTGCCCGCCTGGGTGGTGTGGCTGCCGATCGCCGGCGCGCTGATCGCGCTGGCGCTGCTGCTGACCGGACGCCGCCGCACCACCGCCCCGGCCCCGGACCCCGGCCTGGCCGACGTCCCGCTCCAGATCACCGGCCTGAGCAAGCGCTACGCCCGCTCCACCGACCGGTACGCCGTGCAGGACCTGTCGTTCCGTGTCGAGAAGGGCCAGGTGCTCGGCCTCCTCGGCCCGAACGGCGCGGGCAAGACGACCACCCTGCGCATGCTGATGGGTCTGATCAGGCCCGACGGCGGTGAGATCCGCGTCTTCGGCCACGCCATCCGCCCCGGCGCCCCGGTGCTGTCCCGGGTCGGCGCCTTCGTCGAGGGAGCGGGCTTCCTGCCGCACCTCTCCGGCCGGGAGAACCTGGAGCTGTACTGGCGGGCCACCGGCCGCCCGCCCGAGGACGCCCACCTGGAGGAGGCCCTCGAGATCGCCGGACTCGGGGACGCCCTCGCCCGCGCGGTGCGCACCTACTCGCAGGGCATGCGGCAGCGCCTGGCCATCGCCCAGGCCATGCTCGGCCTCCCGGACCTGCTCATCCTGGACGAGCCGACCAACGGCCTCGACCCGCCACAGATCCGCGAGATGCGCGAGGTGATGATCCGGTACGCCGCCGGCGGACGCACGGTCATCGTCTCCAGCCATCTGCTCTCCGAGGTCGAGCAGTCCTGCACCCACCTCGTCGTCATGGACCGCGGACGGCTCGTCCAGGCCGGCCCGGTGCACGAGATCGTCGGCTCCGGCGACACCCTCCTCGTCGGCACCGCCACGCCCGTGGAGGAGCCGCTCGCCGAGAAGATCGCCGCACTGCCGTGCGTCGCCTCGGCCGACCGCACCGACGAGGGGCTGCTGGTACGGCTCGACGCCGACGGCACCGCCGCGGGCCTGGTCGCCGAACTGGTCCGGCTCGAGGTGCCCGTGGCGTCGGTCGGCCCGCACCGCCGCCTCGAGGACGCCTTCCTCACCCTGATCGGAGGTTCCGCATGAGCACGCTCACCGAGCGGAACGGGACGGCCCGGGACACCGCCTCGGCCGAGGTCGCCGCCGGCTACCGGGCGGGCCGCACCCTGCCCCTGCGGGTGGAACTGGTCCGCCAGCTCAAGCGCCGCCGCACCCTGGTGATGGGCGCCGTCCTCGCCGCCCTGCCGTTCGTGCTGGTGATCGCCTTTGCGATCGGCGGCACACCGGACGGCGGCCCGGACGGCGACCGCGTGAACCTGATGGACACGGCCACCTCGTCCGGCGCCAACTTCGCCGCCGTGAACCTGTTCGTGTCGGCCGGCTTCCTGCTGGTCATCCCGGTCGCCCTGTTCTGCGGGGACACGGTCGCCTCCGAGGCCGGCTGGTCCTCCCTGCGCTATCTGCTCGCCGCGCCCGTGCCCCGGATGCGGCTGCTGTGGTCCAAGCTGGTCGTCGGACTGGGGCTGAGCCTCGCCGCGATGGTGCTGCTGCCGGTGGTGGCGCTCGCCGTCGGAACGGCCGCCTACGGCTGGGGGCCGCTGCAGATCCCCACCGGCGGCGCGCTCGAACCCGGCACGGCGGCGCAGCGCCTCGTGGTGGTCGTGGCGTACATCTTCGTGTCGCAGCTGGTCACCGCCGGGCTGGCGTTCTGGCTGTCCACCCGCACCGACGCCCCGCTGGGCGCGGTCGGCGGGGCGGTCGGCCTGACCATCGTCGGCAACGTCCTCGACGCGGTCACCGCGCTCGGCGACTGGCGCGACTTCCTGCCCGCGCACTGGCAGTTCGCCTGGGCGGACGCCGTCCAGGCCACCCCGGAGTGGTCCGGCATGGTCCAGGGCGCGGCTGTCTCCGTGACGTACGCACTGGTGCTGTTCGCGCTGGCGTTCCGCGGATTCGTGCGCAAGGACGTGGTGTCCTGACGCCCCGGGCCCGCGTGCGGCGTTACGCGGGCCAACCGGGTGAACCTGCGCAACCGATTCCGCGGAGCCGGGTTGATGAGGGAGTAGGCCATGCGGCAGCGGAGGGCCAGAACGCGTGGCCGCTCCCGACTCTTCAAGCAGGAAGACAACCACATTGCGACAGACCCTGAGCAGGGGAGTGTTCGCGGCGGCGGCGGCCGCCACGGGCATTCTGTCCCTGTACGGAACCCCCGCCCTCGCCGACTCGTTCGCGGGGGGCGGTGCCGAGGATTCTCCCGGTGTGCTGTCCGGGAACAACGTGCAGGCGCCCGTCCACGTGCCGGTGAACGCCTGCGGCAACACCGTGACCGTGGCCGGCGCCCTCAACGAGGCCGCCGACAACACGTGCGTCAACAGCGATTCCCATGACGGACACGGTGGCGGCGCGCACGCGGTCGGCGGCACCGAGGGCTCGCCCGGCGTCGGCTCCGGCAACAACGTGCAGGCACCGGTCCACGTGCCGGTGAACGCCTGCGGGAACAGTGTCAACGGTCTCGCGGCGGCCAACGGCGCGTACGACAACACCTGCGCCAACGTCTCCGGCCACGACGCGCACGACGCCGCGCACGACGACGGCAAGGCCGCGGACCGCTCGGGTGGCTCCTCGTACGCGGAGGCGAGCGGCTCCTCGTACACGGACCCCGAGTCCGGCTCCTCGTACACCGGCTCCGGTGACGGCGCGCACGCGGTGGGCGCCGCCCAGGGCTCGCCCGGTGTGCTCTCCGGCAATGTCATCCAGGCTCCCGTCGACCTGTCGCTGAACGCCTGCGGCAACAGCGTCAACCTCGTCGGCCTGTTCAACGGCGCCAGTGGCAACACCTGCGTCAACGAGACGGGCCACGAGAAGGAGAAGGAACAGGAGAAGGAGAAGGACAAGGAGAAGCCGGAGCCTCCCGTCAAGGTGAAGACGCCTCCCACGCCGGCCGAGGAGCCGCCGGCCATGGAGGAGCCCGGCAACCCGCCGCACATGGCTCAGACCGGCACCGACGGCATGATGGCGGCCTCGGCCGCCGGCGCGGTGCTGATCACGGGCGGTGCGATGCTGTACCGCCGCGGCCGTCTCGCCCGCCGGTAACCCCCGCAGGGTGCCGGGACCGCCCCGTCCGGCACCCGCACCCTTCCGACGCAGCGTCCCCCGGACCGGTCAGGTCCGGGGGACGCTGCGCCGTACGCCCTCGGTCAGCCGCGCACCGGCGACGGCGTCCCGCTGCGGCTGCCGGTGCCCGGCACCGGAACCGTGCCGCGCACCGGGGTCGCCCCGAGCCGCCGGCGCACCCCCTGGACCAGCGTCGACGCCGTGAACGTGGCGCCGTGCACGAAGCGCATCGCCGGGCCGAAGCCGGACGCGGTCACCAGGCCCGCGAGGAACAGACCCGGATACGAGGTCTCGAGGCCGTGCCCGGTCGCGGGGGAGCCGTCGGGCAGCACCGACAGCGTCCCGCGCAGTTCGGCGGAGAGCATGCCCAGCCGGTCACGGTGGGCCTTGAACCCGGTGGCGGCGATGACGTGTTCGGTCTCCATGCTGCGCCGGACGCCGGAGTGGTCGGTGAGGTCGAGCCGCAGCCCGCCGGGCACCGCGGCGGCCGCGGTCACCTCGTGACCCGGCAGCAGGTCCACCGCCCGCTCCACCCGGTCCCGCACCCACCAGGCGCCGGCCGGACCCAGCGCCGTGGCCGCGATCCGTGAGCGGGTCGACTCCGGCAGCCGCCGGAACAGGTTCGGGCGCTCGGAGTAGAACCAGTTGCGCCAGCCGGGGCCGAGACCGCTGTGCGGGGAGCGGACCGACTGCCACCGGGACCGCTCGAGGGGCGGCGGCACGTCGTTCCACCGCAGCCGCTCCGCCCGCGCCAGCACCCGTACCCGCGTGCCCTGTTCGGCGAGGAGCGCCGCCGTCTCGAGGGCCGCCTGGCCGCCGCCGATCACCGTGACGTCCTTGCCCTGGAACGGGCCGAGGTCGTTGTGGTGGCTGCTGTGCGTCACCAGCGTGGGGTGCAGTCCGCGCAGGGTCGCCGGCACCTCGATGAACGGCATCACCCCGACCGCCAGCGCCACCGTCCGCGCGTGCAGCGCCTCCCCGTCCTCGGTGACCGCCGTGAAGCCCTCGGCGCTCGGCGACACGCGGGTGATCGTGCGCTCGTCCACCGCCGGCACGGCGTTGCGGGCGAACCACAGGCCGTACGACGCGAACGCCTCCACCGGGATCGGTTCCGCGTGACGCGCCGTCATGCCCTGTTCCTCGCAGTACGCGTCCAGCGTCCAGCGCCCGGCCGGGTCGGAGAGGTTGGACGCCCAGGGCTCCGACTTCAGGAACATGCCGGCGGGCATGTGGTCCCGCCAGGACGCCATCGGCCGGCCGAAGACGCGCAGGTTCAGTCCGGCGGCCGCGGCGTGGGACGCGATCGACAGACCGTACGGCCCCGCGCCCACCACCAGAAGGTCGTACATCATCAGCTGCTCGCTTTCTCGTTGTCGGTCCGTGAGGACCGGGAGGTCCGTGAGGTCCAGGGGGCCCGGGGGATCCGTGAGGTCCGGGAGGCCGGGGCCGTCCCGGGGCCGGCCGGGCGCGGCGCCGGTACCCAAGCCGCCGGGCCCAGCCGCCGGCGCAGCCGGCCGGAGACATGGCGGGCCCACAGCGCCCACATCGCCCGTCCGGGCCCGGGGTCGTCCCCGGCGTGCCAGGCCAGCTCGCGCCCGCCGGGCGGCGTGCGCAGCGCGGCGAGGGGCGCGTAGTTCTCCACCACGAACGACCGCCCGGTCAGCGGATCCCCGTCCGGCAGCGGACGGCCGGTCAGATCCAGGTGCAGGGCGCGTACGACGTCCAGCCCCGCGCTGTCCGCGAACAGCCGGAACTGGGCGCCGGGGCGCGGGTTGAAGTCGAGGAGGTGGTAGCGGCCGGTGGTGCCGCAGCGGCGGAAGTCGAGGTCGAAGACGCCGCGGTAGCCGAGCTCGCCGGTGAGGTGCTCGGCGAGGGCGCAGATCTGGGAGTTGGGCGCCCAGTGGCCCACCGCGGTCAGCCCCGCGCCGCGCGGCCAGGACTGCCGTTTGCGGCCGGCGCCGCCCGCGCGGACCGTGCCCGAGCGGTCGGCGTAGCCGTGGAAGAACCAGTCCCGGTCCTCACCCGGCGGCAGATACGACTGGAGCAGCAGTGGGCTGCCCGCCTCCGTCGTGCGCGCGTACAGCTCCCGTACGTGCTGAACGGAGTGCAGCAGCCGGGTGCTGCGCAGTCCGCTGCCGGGCGGGAGCAGCCAGGGGCGGCTCCACTTGGCGACCAGCGGCAGCCCGAGCCGCTCCGCGTCGGCGACGGCACGGTCGGGGCTGTCGGGGACCAGCGTCTCCGGGTGCGGGATGCCCACGGCGGCGCACAGGGAGGCCAGTTGCGCCTTGTCGGCGACGCGTTCGGGCAGCGTGGCCGGCATCGCGGGCAGCAGGTAGTCCGGCGCGAGCTCCTCGCGCAGGCGGCCCGCGGCGATGGCGGTCGCGTCGTCCAGCGGGATCAGGACGGCGGGGCGGCCGACCTGCCCGGCCACGCGGCGCAGCACGGCGAGGATCTCCTCCCCGGTCGCCTCCGGCGGCGGCGGCGGATGCATGCGGCGCACATAACGCGAGCGCGGCACGGGACTTCCCGTGGAATCGGCGACGACATGCACCTCCGCACCGGCCCGGCCGAGCGATCGTACGGCCCCCAGCGTTCCGTGGTGAAAGGGATTCCGGTCGGTCCGCAGCAATACGGCGGGGACGCGGATGTCAAGCGATGACACGCATTCTCACTTTCTTCTGGTACCGGCTCACCCGCACGGGTCACCCCGGTACTCGAAAGCCGCAGTGACGGTGGCACCGACGGTTTTTGTATGACTGAATTCATATGACTGCCCGTCAAGAGCGTGGAATTCCGGCACACGGCGGACGACAGCGAGAAGAGGAGCAGCCAATGGCCCCACAGCACAGGCGGGTCCGGGCCCGGGCAATGGCCGTGGGCACGGCGGTGGCCGTCGTGTCGGCCGCCCTCGCGGCCGGTCCCGTGGCGGGGGCGGGGGTGGCGCGGGCCGACGACTCCCGCCCCGTGCGGCCGGTCCCGACGGAACCCGCGGCGGCCGCCCCGGCCCCGGGACCCGCGCCCGCCGCCCCCGCCGTACCCGCCCTCCCCGCCGTCCCGGCCGTCGGAGCGCCGCGGATCACCACGCCGTTCGCCCCCCTGCGCAGGCCGGGTGTGCCGGCCTTCGGCGCCTTCCTCGCCTCCGACGCCCGGGGCGTCGAGCGCATGGAGGAGCTCAGCCGCTGGCTGGGCGGCGCGGAACTGCGCGTCGGGCACACCTACCTGCCCGGCAACCGCTGGAGCGACATCGAGGGCGACATCGGCTTCCTCGAGTCGTGGGCGCGCTGGCGCAACGCCGAGAAGGACCGGATGCTCGTCCTCAACGTCCCCCTGCAGGAGCGCAACGAGGAGGGCGTCTCCGACGAGGAGGTGCGGCGCCTGCTGCGGCGGGGCGCGGCGGGAGAGTTCGACCACCACTTCCGTGCCCTCGCCGAGCGGCTCGTCGCGCTGAAGGTGCCGGACACCATCCTGGTGCTCGGCTGGGAGATGAACGGCATCACCTACACCCACCGGTGCGGCCCCGACCCGGAGTCCTGGAAGAAGTACTGGAACCGCGTCGTGACCACCATGCGGTCGGTGCCGGGCCAGAAATTCCGTTTCGATTTCACCCCGAGCCGGGGCCGGGACGCCATTCCCTGGACGGAGTGCTACCCGGGCGACGACACGGTCGACATCATCGGCATGGATTCCTACGACCAGCCCGCCGGACGGTCCTTCGACGAACAGGTGAAGGAACCCTACGGACTCCAGGCGCACGTCGATTTCGCCAAGGCGCACGGAAAGCCCATCTCGTACCCGGAATGGGGGCTCTTCCGCAACGGCGACAATCCCGAGTACATGCGGCGCATGCTCGCGTGGATGGAGGAGCACCGGCCGCTCTACAACACGGTGACCGACTACTGCCCGCACGGGGTGTGGCAGTGCGACGACAACCCGCACTCCTCCCGCGTCTACAAGAACGTGCTCTACGGCCGCACCCACGGCGCGGATCCGGAGACCACCCCCGAGGCCACCCCGGCGCCGTCCGCGCCGGCCGGGCAGGTCCCCCCGGAGAACTGCTCGCCGCTGGACCTGGGCCGCTGGGTGGAGTACTGGCTCGGCGGAAAGCTCTGTCTCCGCTTCGACTGGTGGTCGCGCGACCGCTGACGCGGCCGCCGTTCCGGCCCGGCGCACCGCCCTCACCGCTGCACATCGGCGGCGGTGGCCGGGCCGGGCACCGAGGCGGCCGGCACCGCGTCGTCGGCCCGGCCGCCCCGCCTCGGCCGTACCAGCAGGGCCAGGCCGCCCAGCAGCCCGCCCGCGCTCGCCCCCACCAGGGCGGTCACCGCCGTCGACGCGGACGCCGGCCCGCCGGGCTTGACCGCGCGCGAGAACTGCACCAGACGCACCTGGGTGCTGCCCTTGGTGTCCTCCGCGTGCCGGGTCAGCGCCCGCGAGACCGCGTTCGCCATGTCGACGGCCTCCGCGGGCCGCGTCGAGGTGGCCGTGACGGACACCATCGGGGCGTCCGGCGAGGTCGACGTGCGCACACTGTCCCGCAGCGTGCGCAGCGGCACCCCCGCCCACACCTGCGCGTCCCCGAGCACCGCGAGCTGCGTGGCCACCCGCCCGTAGGCCTGCGCGAAGCCGCGCGCCGCGTCCGGGGTCGTCTGCCCGGTCGGTACGGCGACGACGTAGCTGGTGGCCTGGTACGACGGCGGCGTGAGCAGTCCGTACGCGCCGCCGAGCAGCCCGCCGAGCAGCGTGCCCGCCACCAGCGCGGACCAGGCGGGCAGCCGCTTGAGGCGGGCGAAGGACGGAAGGCGCCGACGGGTCTCGGTGTCGGTCATGACGGGCTTGCTCCCTTGTGGACATGCGGGGACGGCCAGGACGGCCGGGGCGCGGAGGACGGCGACGTGCCGGCGAGGGCCGCCGCGTACACGTCCATGAGCCGGGCCGTGCTGCGGGTGATGCTGTAGTGACGGGCGGCCTCCCCGGCCGCGCGGGCGCCGGGGCCCGCCGCACCGGCCTCGGCGATCGCGCGGGCGTACGCGTCCGGCCCGCCGCGCACCCGCCGGGCCGCGCCGGCCGCGGCCGGCGGCAGGTCCTCGATCGCCGGGCAGGAGGCGTAGAGCACGGGCAGCCCGGACGCCAGCGCCTCCACGGCCGCCAGCCCGAAGGCCTCCTCCGCGGAGGGCGAGGCGAACAGGTCCATCGCCGAGGTCAGCGAGGGCAGGTCGGGACCGGGGGAGCCGTCGGGCAGGGCGGGGCGCTCCCCGGTGAACAACACCCGCCCGGCCACCCCGGCCTCATGGGCCGTACGGCGCAGGACGTGCTCCTCGGGGCCGCCGCCCACCAGCAGCAGCCAGTGGTTCTCCGGCAGCCGGGCCAGCGCCCGGATCAGCACGTCGAACCGCTTGCCCGGGGCCAGCCGGCCGACGCCGCCCACGACGAACGCCCCCTCCGGCAGCCCCAGACGCCGCCGGGTGAGCGCCCGCCGCTCCGGGTCGAAGCGGAACCGGTCCACGTCGACGCCGTTGGGCACCACCTCGATCCGCGGGGCGGGCACGCCCCATCGCCTCAGCCGCTCGGCCACCGTCGGGGAGACGGCGACCGTCGCCGAGCCGAGCCGCTCGCTCGCCAGGTACAGCGCGCGCACTCCCGGGGTCAGCCGGCGGCCCTCCATCTGCGAGTCGCCCAGCGAGTGTTCGGTGGCGACGACCGCGCGCACCCCGGCGAGGCGGGCGGCGAGCCGGCCGTACACACAGGCCCGGTACAGATGGGTGTGCACCAGGTCGTAGCCGCCGGAGCGGATCAGCCGCACCAGGCGGGGCAGGGCGGCCAGGTCGCGGTTGCCGTGCATGCCCAGATGCACGACGCGGACCCCGTCGGCGCCGAGCCCCTCGGCGACCGGGCCCGGGTTGGTGAGCGTCACCACGTCGCACGCGACGGGCAGATGACGCAGCAGCAGCCGCAGTTGCAGCTCCGCCCCGCCGACGCCGAGACCGGTGATGATGTGCAGGGCCTTCATCACACGCCCTCCACCGGGCGGCGGCGCAGCCGGTGCAGCCGGAGCTTGAGATACAGGCGCAGCGCCGTGTCGTTCTGCCCCACGTGCGCCCGCGGCAGGGCGTGCGGGCCGGTCAGCGGTCCGGGGTCGATGGCGCAGGCGTAGCGGTAGCCGGCAGCCCGTACGGCCCCGACGACCCGCGCGTCGACCGTGCCGTACGGATAGCAGAACCCGTTCACCGGCGTCCCCGTCAGCTCCGCGAGCAGGGCGCGGCTCTCGGTCACCTCGGCGGTGAGGGTGGCGTCGTCGACGCGGGTGAGGTCGAGGTGGGTCAGTCCGTGCGAGCCGATCTCCACGCCCTCGGCGGCGGCGCGCCGGATGCCGTCCGCGGTCAGCAGCGGCTTGCGCGGGCCCAGCGGGTCCCACGCGTTGTCGCCGCCGAGCCGGCCCGGCAGTACGAAGAGCGTGGCGCCGCAGCGGAAGCGGCGCAGCAGCGGCAGGGCGGCGGTGAGGAAGTCGGTGTACCCGTCGTCGAAGGTGAGGCCGACCAGGTCCCGGCCCTCGCCGCGGGCCCGCGCGGCGAGCAGGTCGGTGACCGGAACGCCCCGCAGCCCGCGCCGGCGCAGCCACGTCAGCTGCCGCTCGAGCCGTTCGGGCGTGACGGTGATGCGGTACGGGTCGTCCGAGCAGTCGCCGACCGAGTGGTACATCGCCACCCAGGGGACGGGCCCGGGGCGGGACGCCGGGGAACTGCGGGTGCCGAGGGAATCAACGGAAGCGGCCATGTGTGAGCTTTCGTGTGACGGTGCGTACGGAGCGCACGGCGGATGCGGAGCCCCGTGCGCCCAGGACGGACAGGACGAGCGGGACGAAGACGGCGGTCACGGTGAGGCAGCCGGCCGCGAGCGCCGCCACCGGCGAGGCGTACCGGCTCGCGGCGTACGCCCCCGCGGCGACGGCGAGGGCCGAGGCCAGCACGGGCCGGGCCAGCTCCGCCAGTACGGTGCGGACGCCGACCGTGACGCCGCCGGCGTCCTCGCGGCGGGCGGAGCGCAGGCCCGTCAGCAGCAGGACGGCGGTGACGGTGATGCCGATGGCGTTGGCGGCGGCGATCCCCGCCACCCCCCAGCGGCCCACCGTCACGGCACCGGTCAGCGAGGTCGCGGCGATGCCCGCGGTCATCACCCCGACCGGGTACCAGCGGGGGCGGCCCGCCGAGAAGTAGCAGCGCACGAGGGCGCCCACGAGGGTCTGGCCGAGCAGGCCGAGCGCGTACACGCGCATCACGTCCGCCGTCGCGGCGGTGTCGGCGGCGGTGAACGCGCCCCGCTGGAACAGCAGGTGGATCATCTGCGGGGCGCAGGCGATCACCGCGGACATGCCCAGCAGCACCACGCAGGACGCCAGCAGCAGGTCCCGCTGCACCCGGGCGCGGGCCCGTTCGGTGTCGCCGTCAGCGAGGGCACGCGCCACCACCGGAAAGGTGACCGTGCACACCATCAGCGACAGCGTCATGGGGATCTGGGCGACCTTCTGCGCGTAGTTCAGGTGCGAGATGGCGCCGGCGGGCAGCGAGGACGCCAGGAACCGTTCGACGAGCACCTGCGACTGGCGGCACAGCGCGAACAGCAGGACGGCGGCGATCAGCGCGAGCCGCACCGGCCGCTCCTCGTCGGCGGGCGCGGTGACGGTCGCGGGCCCCGCCGCGCGGGAGGCCAGCTGCCGCCACAGCGACGGCAGTTGCACCGCCACCATCAGACAGCCGCCCACCGCGACCCCGGCCGCGGCGGACCGCACGCCCCACTCCGCGCCAAGGAGGAACATCGTCGCGACGATGCCGGTGTTGTAGGCGACGTAGATGGCCGCCGGCGCGAAGAAGCGCCGGTGCGCCCTGAGTGCGGCGCTGCAGTACCCGGCCAGGCCGAAGGCCAGCAGGCTGAGCGCGGTGAGCCGGGTGCAGTCGACGGCCAGGCGCGGATCGGGCAGACCGGGCGCCAGCACGCGCACGAGGAACGGCGCCCCGGCGGCGGTCAGTGCGGCCACCGCGGCGAAGGCGAGGCACAACCGCGGCAGTGTGGCTCGCACCAACTCCCGCACCGGGTCACCGGGAACGCCCCGCGCCCGGCGCGCCAGCGCCACACTGAACGCCGGGATCAGCGCGATCGCCAGCCCGTCCTCGATCAGCAGCGTCGCGGCGATCTCCGGCACGGTCCACGCGACCAGGAACGCGTCGGTGTCGCTCCCGGCCCCGAACAACCGCGCCAACGACTGATCCCGCACCAGCCCCAGCACGGACCCGGCGATCGACAACACCGCGGTCACCAACGCGGCCCGCGCGAGAAAACCCCGGGACGCGGTGGTGCCGCCGGCGGGTTCGGCCTCCGCTCCGGCCGGCCGGGGTCCGGTCCCGGTGGTTTCGGGGGCGGCGGTGACGTCGAGGTGGTGGTCGGTGCCGGCCGGCTCGGCACGGCCGGCGCCCGTGGCGGTGTCGCTCGCAGCGGTGGTACCGGCGGCGAGCGCGCCGGGGCCCGCCGCCTGCGATCGGTGGGCTGGGCGCTTGGATTCAGGGGCCGTACGCGCGTCGGGGCCGGTGCCCTTGGCGAGGGGTGCGGCCGCGCCCGGCCGGTCCGGCGCGGTCGTACGGCCGGCGGGGCCGCCTCCGTCGCCGGGTGACCGGCCGGTCCGCGGTCCGGCCGGGGCCGGTCTGCCGGTCGTGGGCCGGTGCGGCGCCGGACCGCGGGTGCCGTGGCCGCCGGACCCGCCCGACTCCGGCGCGATCCCGCCGGTGGCGAGGACATTGGGCCCGGCGCCGCCGACTGCCGCGCCGCCGACCGCAGCGGCGCCGGGTGCCGTGCTGCCCACCACCGCGCCGCTGACCGCCGTGCTGCCGGGTGCCGTGGTGCTGACCGCCGCGCTGCCGACCGCCGTGCTGCCGGGTGCCGTGCCGCCAGGCGCCGTGCTGCTGACCGCCGCGGCGCCGACTGCCGCGCCGCCGGGCGCCGTGCTGCCGATCGCCGTGCTGCCGACCGTCGCGGCGCTGACTGCCGTGCTGCCGGGTGTCGTGCTGCCGACAACCGTGTTGCCGGGTGCCGTGGTGCTGACCGCCGCGCCGCTGACCGTCGTGCCGCCAGGCGCCGTGCTGCTGACCGTCGCGGCGCTGACTGCCGTGCTGCCGAGTGTCGTGCTGCCGACAACCGTGCCGCCGGGTGCCGTGGTGCTGACCGCCGCGCCGTTGACCGTCGTGCTGCCGGGCGCTGTGCTGCCGATCGCCGTGCTGCTGACCGTCGCGGCGCTGACTGCCGTGCTGCCGGGTGTCGTGCTGCCGACAACCGTGCTGCCGGGTGCCGTGGTGCTGACCGCCGCGCCGTTGACCGCCGCGCCGTTGACCGCCGTGCCGCCAGGCGCCGTGCTGCCGACAACCGTGCTGCCGACTGCCGCGGCGCCGACTGCCGTGCCGCCGGGTGCCGGCGCGGTGGGGTTCGTGCCGTGGCCGGGGCCGTGAGCGGCACCGGCACTCGCACCGGTGGCCGCACGGAGGGCGGCACACGCGCCCGTACCGGTGTCGGCACCCGCGCCCGTACCCGCGTCGGTGCTCGTTCCAGGGCCCTGCGAAGGCACCACCGTCATCGGGTCACGGCCTCCTCGAGGCGGTCCGGGGCGCCGTCGCCGCATCCGGGGGTGTCGGGTCGTTCGGCGTGGGGGAGGGCCCACCAGGCCGTCAGGCCCAGGGCCACGCCGGTCAGTACCGTCGAGGGGCCGCCGATGTCGCCGTACACGAAGTCGGTCAGCTGCCAGAGCAGCAGGCCGCACGCGACCAGCCCGCAGTCCAGACCGGGCCCGCGCCGCCGCACCCGCAGCAGACCGCGCACCGCGCACACCAGCAGCGCCAGCCAGCTCCCGGCGAGGGCGACAAGGCCGACCAGGCCCTGCTCGCTCAGCACCAGCAGATACATGCTGTGCGGGGAGAGCAACGCCTGCTTGTGGTACGACTCGCCCGCACCTCCGATGTCACTGCCCGACGACAGCGCCAGCGTCGCGTGTCCGTCCCGGTACTCGGGAAAACCCTTCAGCCCCACACCGGTCAGCGGCTGCTCGCGCCACATGCCGGCCGCCGCCGCCCACAGGGTGTACCGGTCGATCACGGACTGGTCCGGCGCGTCGGTGACCTCCGTGATGCTGTCGATCCGCTCCTGCAGCATCGCCGTACCGACGCCGAACCCGCCCATCAGGACCACCCCCGCGGCGACCAGGGCCGCCCCCGCCTTCAGGGCGCGCCGCAGCCCCGCGAACGCCAGCTGCACGGAGCACGTCAGCGCGGTCGCGATCCAGGCACCCCGGCTGAAGGACAGCGCCAGCGGCAGCACCAGCGCCAGCGCGCACCCCGCGGCGGCCGCCCGCTGCCGCAGCGGCGTCCGGCCCAGCGCGAGCCCCACCGCGCACACCACGCCCAGCGACACCGCCGTCGCCATACCCATCACGTCCTGCGCCCCGAAGGTGCCGACCGCCCGGATGGTCTCCCCCTGGTAGGAGGCGCCGGTCCCGGTGACGTACTGGTGCACCCCCACGGCCCCCTGCCACAGCGCGAGCCCCACGAACGCCCAGGCCAGCACCCGGAAGTCGGCCCGGCCCCGGAGCAGCACCAGCACCGCCGCCGGGACCAGCACGAAGACCTGCAGATAGCGGCACATGCCGCCGACCCCCGCCGCCGTCGACTCCGCCCCCATCGCGGCGAGCGCGAACCCCGCCACCGGCAGCCCCAGCACCACCGCCGCGCGCGGCGTCAGGGGCCGCCGCCGCTCCCGCAGCAGACGGATCACGCAGTACCCCACGACCAGTGCGGACACCACGTCGGCGGCCCCCGCGCCGTCCCCCGCCGACGGAAGGGCCAGCAGCGCGACCACCGCCACCAGCGGCAGGACCGGCGCCAGTGCGGCGGCCCGGGGCGGCAGGGGGACGAGGACGTGGCTCACGGGTCGTCAGCTCCCCGTCGGACGGACCAGCGTGGCCGCCGTGCGCAGCAGGATGCAGATGTCCTGCCACAGCGACCAGTCGTCGATGTAGGCGTTGTCGAACCGGCAGCGGTCCTCGATCGAGGTGTCACCGCGCAGCCCGTGGATCTGCGCGAGCCCGGTGATGCCGGTACGCATCCGGTGGCGCGCCGCGTATCCCGGGTACGTCTGGCTGAACTGCGCCACGAAGTACGGCCGTTCGGGGCGCGGACCGACCAGGCTCATGTCGCCGCGCAGCACGTTCCACAGCTGGAGCAGCTCGTCCAGCGAGGTGCGCCGCAGCATGCGGCAGAACCGGCGCATCTCGTGCTCGCCCGCCACGCTCCACCGGGTCGCCGACTCGTGCTCGTCGGCCGGGCGGTGGGTGCGGAACTTCAGCAGCGTGAACGGCTCCCCGTTCCGGCCGATGCGCTCCTGCCGGAACACCACCCCGGGCCCGTCGGTGATCCGCAGCGTCACGGCGCACACCAGCAGCAGCGGGCTGACCAGCAGCAGCATCGCGCCGGAGAGCAGGACGTCGAGGGCCCGCTTGCCGATGCCGCCGTCGCGCGCCGGCCCGAAGTCCAGCCGCCGGCAGGCGAACCCGGCCAGCCGCTCCCGCGTCGGGCAGGGCCCGGCGTCGGGCTCGACCTCCCAGACCACGCACCCGGCCCCGGCCAGCGACCGCAGCAGCGGCCCCTGTTCGGCACGGACCGCCGGATGGACGGCGAGCACGGCCCGCACCCCGTTCTGGATGACCGCCCGCTCGACCTCCTCGTCCGTGCGCAGCACGGGCACCCCCTCGCCGCCGTCCGCCTGCCCGGCGACGACCCCCACCGGCCGCACCCCGCACCCCGGGCGGCGCAGCACGGCGGCGGCCACGCGCTGCGCGGTCGCCGCCGGCCCGATGACGAGCGCGGCGTACGGATGCCGCCGCAGCGCGGCGCGCCGCCGCCCGTGCACCACCGCCCGCAGCACACCGCCCGCCGTCACCTGCACGGCGAGCCCCGCCAGCAAGGTCGAGGCGGACAGCGCCTCGTCCGGCCGGTACGCCGCCCACAGCGCCGCGGTCCCCAGCCAGGCCACCGCGGCACGACCGCACACAGCGGGCAGCTCGTCCAGCAGCCCCGGCGTCCACGGCCGGGCACCGCGCGGACGCGGCAGCAGCGACACGCCGGCCAGCAGCGCGACGAGCAGGGGATGCGGCCCGGCACCGGCGAGCACCGGCACCGCGAGCAGGACGGCACCGGCGTCCGCGACGAGCAGCGGCACCGGGGAGTCCGGCCGGGCGGGCGGCCGCGAGGCGGGCAGCCGGGGGCCGTCGTCGGCGGGGCGCGGCGGCATGACGGAGACGGGCGAGAATCCGTGCTCCCGCGGCGGTACGCCGGGGGAGGGCACGGTGCGTTCGGCGGTCACGAGTGGATGGACTCCCTGTGCTCGTACGACTCGGCGGTCGGTGACATCCGTTCGGCCCCGGCGTCCCCGGCCGTCCGGTGCGCGCGCGCCCAGGGCGCCGTCGCGGCCGGCCAGGTGCCGAGCAGATCGCGGTAGACGCCGGTGACCGCCCTCGCGGTGTGCCGCACGTCGTGGAGGGACAGCACATGGTGGCGGCCCCGGTCGCCGAGGGAGGCACGCAGCGACGGGTCGAGCAGCAGCGCGGCGACGGCGCCCGCCAGCGCCCGCGCGTCCTCCGGCGGCACCAGGCACGGGCCGGCGAAGGAACGCGGCAGGCTCTCGCGGGCGCCGTCGACGTCCGTGACCACCACGGGCCGCCCGCAGGCCATCGCCTCCAGCGGCGCGAGCGCCATGCCCTCCCAGCGGGACGGCAGGACGACGACATCGGCGGCCTGGTACCAGGGCGAGGCGTCCGCGACGGCCCCCGCGAACAGCACGGAGGCGGGGGCGGCCGCGCGCAGCCGGTCACGGTCGGGGCCGTCGCCGACCAGGACGAGACGGGCGTCCGGGACCTGGCGCAGCACGGCGTCCCAGGCCCGCAGCAGGACGTCCTGCCCCTTCTGCCGGCACAGCCGGCCCACGCACACGGCGAGCGGCGCCCGCGCGTGCGTCCCGGCCAGCGGCGCGAGCCCGTCCCGTACGGCCTCCGCCGGGGCCGGGCGGAAACGCTCGGGGTCGATGCCGTTGGGTACGACGGCCCACCGGCCGGTGATCCCCGCGCGCACCCCGGTGGCGCGTTCGGCCTCGCTCACGCACATCACCCGGGCGGCCCAGCGTGCCGCCCACCGCTCCCAGCGCAGCGCGAGGGCCGCGGTGGAGCCGCCCACCGCCTCGAACGACCAGGCGTGCGGCTGGAACACGGTGGGGATCCGCCCGCGCACCGCGAGCCGCCCGGCGAGCCCGGCCTTCGCGCTGTGCGCGTGCAGCAGGTCGGGGCGCGCCTCGTCGAGCAGCCGGGCCAGCTGCCGCACCTCGCGGACGAGCGACGCGCCCGGCGAGCGCGTCGCGTGCCAGTGCCGTACGTGCGCGCCGAGCGTGCGCAGCTGGCCGGCGAGCGCGCTGTCGGGGCAGACGGCGGTGACGTGCAGCCCGTCCGCCAGCTGGGCCCGCACCAGGTCGGTGACGACCCGCGCGACCCCGCCGTCCACGGGCTGGGTGAGGTGCAGGACCCGCGGCCGGTGTCCGGACGACGGTGGCAGCTCCGTGCGCACGGCTTCCTCGCTCGGGCCGGGCTCGGCGACGGGCGGCGACGCGTTCACCGTCGGGCGTCGACGGCGGCGAACAGCACGCCCGCCCACGCGGCGTCGCGCTGGGACGTGAGGCGGACCGTGGCCCGGTCACCGGCGCGCGCCAGACGTTCGCCGAGGTCGAACACGTCGGAGTCGTAGCCGAGGGTGTTGGTGTGGGCGGGGACGCGTGCCGGGGCGGTCCCGGGGGCGGAGACGGTGGAGTTCAGCACGTCGTCGAGCGGGTTGGCCCGGTTGGCCAGCGCGGTGGCCGGCGCACCGCCCGCGCTCACGGTGAGCGAGTCGCCGGTGGTGCCGCGGTCGCCGTTGTAGGCCACCAGACCCACCTGGCCGGCGGCGCCCGCGGCGAACGGGATGTCGCGCAGCGCCATCTCCGCGCCCCCGTCGGAGGCGAGCGGCGTGAAGCCGTCCCAGATGGACAGGTGCCGCAGCGGCTCCGCCGGGTCCTCGTACGCCACGACCAGCGTCCAGCCGCCCCAGGCGCCGGCCGCCGACCTGCCGGAGGCGACGTTGATCTGCGCCACCGTGTACAGGCCAGGCGCGCTGTCCCGCACCAGCCGGGTCACATCGGCGGAGGCCTGGAAGGCGTCCGCGCCGTCCGCCACGCGGTGGCCCACGACCGTGTCCGCGAGCAGTTCCTTGTACGCGCCGCCGGGTTCGGCGATCAGCACCCGCTCGTTGTCGGCGGCCGGCTTCTGCTCGCCCACGAGGAGATTGCCGCCCCAGTACAGACGGGCGTAGGTCACGCGGGCGCCGGCGGGCAGCCGGAGCTCCGCGCGGGAGGAGTTGTACGTGTTCGGGTCGCTGTCGACGTCGATGTAGCCCATGTCGAAGTCGCCGTTCACACCGTCGGCGTCGCCGCCGCGCACGTTCCGGCAGGAGGACGCCGAGGTGCGGCAGGTGGCGGAGGAGTTGGCCGCGCGCACGATGTTGCCGTGCTGGAGCGCCCGGTAGCGCTCGCCGAAGGCGAGCCCCTCGGCCTCCGGGGCGGGCGCGGACGGCGCCGCGGCGGCGGGGCCGCAGGGGACCCACAGCGCGGCGAGCGCGAGGGCGCCCACGGTCGTACGGCGAAGCAGCTGACCCAGGGATTGACGCATGTCCGTCGGAGCCTTTCGGAACAGGTGGCGGCGGCAGGCAGCGGAGACGAGTGCGATGCGTCCGCCCATGAGGGTGCTTCAGAGGTTCGCAACTCTAGCCATCAAACGAGCAAATCAATTGAAATCGGACCAAGAGTGGCAATTGTGTTGAAACGGTGAAGTCGAGTGTGCGTGTCATCCGGCCCGGTGCACCGTCTGGTCAGGCAGAACAGCGAGAGGGTGAAGGGCGGAACCGAACGGCGTACGCCCGGTCGCGAGGGACCGTGGGCGCTTACACGGTGAGTTCAAGATCCGAAACTCCGCGAAAGGAACCTCCATGCGCGCTCTGCCGGCACGGCGTATCGCACTCGGCGCACTGTGCGCCGCCCTTCTGGCCGGAACCACCGGCCCCGTCGCCATGGCAGCGGACCCGGCGCCCGAAAGCGACCGCGCGGTGTCGTCCGCCGCGCTGCTGACGCAGCTCAGGCATGTCGACACGCACGGCAGTGAACTCACCCCGGTCGTCGACCTGGTGAACGCCGTACTCGGGGCGCCTGGCGGCCGACTGCCCCGGGAACGGGCCGTGAAGCTGGGCGACGCCGTCCAGGCCGCCGTGGCCAAGGCGGCGGACGGCGACCCCTCGACCACGGTCACCTCGACGACGGTGACCACGTCCACGTCAGCATCGATGTCCACGTCCGGAGCGACAGCACCCGGGACCGTACCGGCCGTCACCGCCTCGGCGACGGGTGTGCTCCTGCCGTCGACGACCGAGACCGCCGCCGGCCCCGCGAGCGACGTGATCGGCGTCGTGCGGGAGGCCCTCGACAACCTCCTGGACCTGCTCCTGCCGAAGGACGGCACCGCGACCGCCGACGAGCCGACGACCGGCTTCACCGCCGAGACCTCTGACGAGTCCACAGCCGCGACCACGGACGGGACCACCGACGAGTCCGCGGATGCATCCACCGAGGCGGCCATGTCGCCGGTCGGAAACCTGCTCGCCCGCCTGGACGCCCTCGTCGAGGCGCTGACCGCTGCCGACACACAGGTGACCACCCTGCCCGCACCCGCCGCCGCGACGCCGTCGGAGCCCAGCACGCCCACCACATCCACCACGCCGGCCACGCTCCCCGCGCTCACCTCACTTCTGTCGACTTCCTGAACCGCCCACGAAGCGGTATTCACTCCGTCAGCCGTTCATAGATTTCATATGAGGACTCGGAAATCTTCGACTTTCCGGTTTCCGCCCGGGCTGGGGATCGTTGAGCACGGCGACAGAATTCCCCTCCGGCGCCCCGCGTTGCCGAAGAAAGGAACACGATGAAGTCCCTGAAGGCTGCCGCCGTTCTTGCCGGGTCCCTGATCGCCGCCGGTGTAGCCGCCCCCGCGTACGCCGCGAACTCCACCGACCTGGCGTCCACCCGCCTCGACACCGGCCTGCGCACCGCGGTCCCCTTCGAGCTCATGCCGCTGTACGAGTCGGACTCGCTCGTCGAATCCGACGAGGACTCGCTGCTCGGCACCACGAAGGAAGCGGCCGCCGTCGTGAACGAGGCCAAGCCGGTGCATGGCAATGTGGGGCTGCGCGCCTGAGAACAGGCCCAGCGAATTCGGCCCCCGGTTTCCTGCCGGGGGCCGAATTGCTGTGCCGCGGTCGTTGCTCGTGCGGGCCGCCGCTGTTGCTCGGGAAACGGGCGCCGCTCGGCTACGGCAAGAGCCCCGGCGCGCGAGGCTGCCGGGGCTCTCGGGGTACTACGGCGGACGTCCGTAGCCTTGATTCCCTGCGGTACGTCAGCCGTTCACGCAGACATTGCCGGCGGCCGGGTTGAGGAAGCCGATGACGTTCACGGTGTTGCCGCACACATTGATCGGCACATGGACCGGAACCTGGACCACATTGCCGGACGCGACACCGGGCGAGTGGACCGCTGCACCCTCCGCGCCGGAGTGGGCAGAGGCCATTCCGGCGCCGCCGAGCACCACGGCACCCGTGCCGAGAGCCAGGGTGGCCGCCTTCGCGATGCGAGACATCACGTTCTCCTTACTGGTCTGGTAATCGCGGCAGCATGACGAGCGGCCGCACTCCCCGCTCAACGCGGAGGCAGGGTGTCGGGTCACGGCTCATGTCCAGAGATCACCGCTTGATCCACCTTTGGGTGCGAACGGTGACCTCGACGCAGCCCTTCTGTCGACCGTTCGGGACGGCATAACAGGCCTATGACCTGCACTTTCACAGAAAACATGTGCAAATGGGCGTTTCGGCTGTCCAAAGTCGCAAAGGTCCCTTACGTTAGCAACTGTGAGTGACCGGTCCGTAATGGACTGTGTCCGCTACGAGAAACGGAGAGGTAATGCGTAAGTTCCAGAAGGCCGCCGTCGTCGCGGCCATGCTCGGCAGCGCTGGCTTCCTTGGTGCCGGCGTCAGCTACGCCGGTGACAACCCGGGCTTCGAGCTCAACAGCGAGCAGACGACGACCTGTGCGCTGGACCAGTCGATTCAGTCGCTGGTGGCCATCGACGACATCAACGCCGGTGTTGGCGCGCTCCTCGGCCTGGGCAACGCGGAGAACAGCGAGACCAACGCCGTGGCCTGCTCCTCGAACCTCGGCTGAGCAGTCGCTGTCAGGTGAGCCCGGTGGGCTCCGGGTTCCGCGCCTTCGTGGTGCGGACCCGGGCCCGCCCGGCCCCTCGGCCATCCCACGACCGTCAAGGAAAAGGTTGATGCTCCAGTCGAAGAAGAGTGCAGTGGCGGGCCTCCTGGGCAGCCTCGCGCTGATCGGTGCCGGTGCCGTGCAGGCCGTCGGTGCCGAAAGCCCCGGCAACTGCACCGAGAACGACAAGGGTCAGATTCGCTGCATTGAGGTGAGCGAGCACCGCGTCGTCGAACAGGACGGTACGGTCCGCGTCGACAGCAAGGCGACGCAGAGCTGTTCCGGCAAGGGTGAGCTCACCTGCAGCAACACCCTCGTCCTCGAGGACGAGAAGTCCTGACTGTGCGGGTGATGCGCCTCTGCGGGTCGCTCGATGGTCGAATTGCCGGGCCGATTGTGTGAAATGGCGACAGTAATCTGATGTGTCTTTTTGCGCCATGTGAATACCGTTCGGCGTTTCACTATTAATTGCCGCAAATGTCGCCCTAGGTTTGGCGGCTGTCACCGACCGGCCCGTTCCGGGTCGCGTCACATCCAGAATGGAGCAGTAATGCGCAAGTTCCAGAAGGCCGCTGTCGTCATGGCGATGCTCGGCAGTGCCAGCTTCCTCGGCTCCGGCGTCAGCTTCGCCGGTGACGAGCCGGAGGTGGAGATCAACAACAGCCAGACCACCACCTGCGTGCAGGACAACTCGGTCCAGTCGCTGATCGCCATCGACGACATCAACCTGGCGGTCGGCATCCTGGGCCTCGGCAACGCCGAGAACGAGGAGACGAACGCCGTGAAGTGCGCCAGCACCCTCGCCCTCGGCGGCGAGTGACCACCCTCGGGTGATGGGGCAGGCCCCGGCGTCCGGTCGCATCCGATCGGGCACCGGGCCTGCCCTGCTTCGTTGACCGTTTCGGCATCCGTAACGGTACCGCCGCCCGGTCGCGGTGGTGCCGAGCGTCGAGGAAAAGGCAGATGCTCAAGTCGATCAAGATCACGGTGATGACGGGAGTTCTCGGGAGCTCCGTCCTGATCGGCCTCGGCGCCGTTCAGGCCGCCGCTGTTGAGGGCCCCGGCACGTGCACCAACAACGGCAGGGGCCAGGTGCGCTGCGAGGACGTGCGCAAGGAGCAGATCTCCAGCGAGGAGTACGGGACGATCCACCTCGTCAACGACATGAAGCAAAAGTGCTCCGGTAGCGGTGCGGTCTCCTGTGCCACCAGGGTCCTCGTCGACGGCGAGGAGTCCTGACACCGCCGCGGTCGTGCGAAAGGGCCGGAACCCGCTTCGGGTTCCGGCCCTCCACGCGATCGGCGTCATGCCGGGGCGGGCACGGCTGCGGCGCACGAGGCCTCGATGGGAGTGCAGTACGGCAGCCCGTCGACGGGCCGGTCGGTGCAGAACCGGGCGATCAGGTCTGCCGATTCCTGCCTGCGCTCGACCGTGACCAAGTGGTCGGCCTCCTTGACGGTGGTGAACAGCGCCCCGGGCATCGTCGCGGCGAGTTCGCGCCCCATCTGCGGCGTGCATAGGGTGTCGTACTCTCCGGTGAACACCAGGGACGGCACACAGGGCACCGGCAGCGGCCGGTAACACCCGTGCGTCACCAGCCGCGTGTTGTGCTCGACCGCCTTCTGGATGTCCTCCGGTGTCTGGTTCATGAACTGACGCTGGAGCAGCCGCGCGACGGCGGCGTGCCTGCGCACCTTGCCGGCCTCCGGGTTGGACATGAACAGCCGCACCAGGCCGTCGGCGGCCTGCGCGACGTCCCCCCGTGCGAGCGTCTCCGACAGCCGCGGGACGGCCTCGAGGTAGAGCTTGGGGAGGCGCATCGCCGCGGCCGCGAACACGATGCGCCGGACCGACTCCGGATGCCGCTGGGCGAACCGCAGGCCCACGGCCTCACCGAAGCAGCCGCCGAACAGGTTCACCTGCGGCACCTCGAGCTCCGTCAGCATGTGCTGGACCGCGTCCGCGAGAAAGCCCATGTCGTAGTGGGCCGGCAGGAAGTCCGAGTCGCCGTAACCGGGAAGATCCACGGTGATCATCGTGCACAGGGGTGCCAGCCACTTCTCGTGGTTCTGCCAGGAGTACCGGTTCTGGGACGACCCGCCGAGCAGCAGCAGCGGAGCCGTGCGCGGGGCACTCTGCCGGACGATCCGGCAGGTGTACGCGAATCCCCCGAAAGTGAGCCTTCGTTCCTCCACCTGCTCGGGCCCTGGACTGAGGAGCCCGGAGTACCCCGCGGGGGGCGGGTCCTGGGCGGTAGTGACGGCAGTGCGCATGAGCGGCTCCGGGAAGGGCGGAACGACGGCGAACCGTTCCATGATTACCAGGAAACGCTCCATTCGGACGCACTCACTCAATTGTGGGCGATCCGAAAAAACTGCCCGCGCGTAAAGGACACGGAAACCAGGCGGGCTGTCGCGCTAGTGTGCGAGCGTGACTTTATCCGTCGTAGTGGGATCAGGGCCCGCGGGAGCAGCCACCGCACGGCTGCTGGCCGACAGGACCCAGTCAGTGAGAGTCGTCACCAGATCGGGCCGGAGCCGGGAGCCCGGTATCGAGCACGTCGCCTTGGACGCGGGGGACAGCACGCGGCTGACCGAGGCCGTGCAGGGCGCGACCGCGATCTACTGCTGTGCCGCACCGCCCTACCATCGCTGGGCGAGTGAATGGCCACAGCTGGCCTCGTCGGTCTGCGCGGCGGCCGAGGCGAGCGGGGCCGTCCTGGTCATGCTCGGCAACCTGTACGGGTACGGCCCGGTGGACGGCCCCATGACCGAGGGGCTGCCGCTCGCGGCGACCGGCACCAAGGGGAGGGTGCGCGCCGCCGTGTGGGAACAGCTGCGGACCCTGCACGAGCAGGGCCGTATCAAGGCGGTCGAGGTGCGGGCCTCGGACTTCTTCGGGCCCGGCGTGACCGACGGCGGGCACCTGGCCGCGCGGGTGATGCCGCGACTGCTGCGCGGCAAGCCCGTCTCCACGCTCGGGGATCCCGACGCGCCCCACAGCTGGAGCTTCGTCCCCGATGTGGCCAGGGCCCTGGTCGAGGTCGCGGGCGAGGAACGGGCCTGGGGCCGCGCCTGGCACGTGCCGACCGAGCCCGCGCTGTCCGTCCGGGAGATGGTCGACCGCCTCGCCGCCCAGGCGGACGTGGGACCGGTCGCGGTGCGCCGGGTACCGCCGGCGGCCCTGGGGGTGGCGTCGCTCTTCTCCCCGCTGATCCGCGAACTGCGGGAGATCCGCTATCAGTTCGACCGGCCGTTCGTCGTTGATTCGAGCGCCTACGAAGCCGAGTTCTCGGTCCGGGCCACGCCCGTCGACGCCCAGGTCAAGACGGTGGTGGACTGGTGGCGTGAGCGCGCGGCGGCTGCCGTCGCGTGACATCCGAGAGAACGCGTGACTTCCAAGAGAACGAGGGGATCCAGAGTGAGTGCAACGGGGGCGCGGCGTGATGACGTCGCGGTGGTGGGAATGGCCTGCCGGTTTCCGGGGGCCCGGAATGTCAACGAGTACTGGAGGCTCCTCACGGAGCCCCATCCGCAGTTCTCCACCGTCCCGGACTCGCGGTGGCGTGCGGCCGGTTTCCGCAGCGACGACTTCCGCGATGTGACGTCGTCCTACACGGACACGATGGCGCTGCTGCCGGACGTGGGGCACTTCGACCCGGCGCACTACGGCATACCGCCCCGGCGGGCCAAGGCGATGGACCCCCAGCACCGGCTGCTGATCGACCTCGCCCGTGAGGCGATCCAGGACGCCGGGTGGGAGGCCGAGGGCTTCGACCGCGAGGAGACCTCGGTGATCACGGCGCTGAGCGAGAGCGGCTACCGCGAGCTCAGCACCATGCACATCCGGATGCGGCAACTGGCCGGCGGGGAGTTCGGGGTACCGGCGGTCCATCCCCAGCTACGGGAGACGGTCCGCGCGGTCGCCGGGCTGCACGGCAGTTCCGTGGCCGGGCTGCTGCTCAACATGGGACCGAACACCGTCAGTTCGGTCTTCGATCTGCACGGCGAGAGCTACGCGCTGGACGCGGCGTGTTCCGGTGGACTCATGGCCGTGGCCAACGCCGTGTACGCGCTGCGCGCGGGCCGCTGCCGTATCGCCGTCGCCGGTGGCGCGCAACTGATCCTGGCCCCGGACCTGCTGGTGGGGCTGTGCCGGGTCGGTGCCCTCTCCCGCAGCGGCGCGTGCCGGCCGTTCGGCAGCGGGGCCGACGGGTTCGTCCTGGGGGAGGGCGCCGGGATCCTGGTGCTGCGGCCGCTGTCCGACGCGCTGGCGGCCGGCGACCGGGTCTACGCGGTGATCCGGGGTGTGGGCACCGCCAACGACGGGACCGTGCCGGGCGGAATGCAGCCGCAGGCGGCGGGCCAGGTCCGGGCACTGCGCCGGGCCTACCGCGACGCGGACCTCGGCCCGGACTCGGTGGACTACCTGGAGGCGCACGGCACCGGGACCGCGGCCGGGGACCCGGTCGAGGTCGCGGCTCTGCGCGAGCTGCGCGGTGCGCAGGGTGCGCCCGCCTTCCTGGGCGCGGTGAAGGCGGTGGTGGGGCACTCGCTCAACGCCGCCGGGATGGCCGGTCTCATCAAGACCGTGCTGGCCGTGCACCGGGGAGTGATACCGCCGCAGCCGGAGTTCGAGCCGGCCGACCCGGCCGCGCTCGACGCCGCGCGGCTGACCGTCCCGACGACGCCGACCCCGTGGCCCGGCACCGGCCGGCCGCGCCGGGCGGGAGTGAGCGCCTTCGGATTCGGCGGCACCGGAGTCCACATGGTGGTGGAGGAGAACGCCACGGCAGCCGCCCCCGCGGCACGGGACGGGGAGTCGCAGCTGCTGGTGCTGAGCGCCCGCGACCGGGCCGGGCTGGCCCGGCACGCCAGGGAACTCGCCCACACCCTCACCGGCGACCGGCCGTCGCTGGCCGCGGTGGCGGACACCCTGGCCCGCCGCGCGCCCTTGACGGAGCGCCTCGCCCTGGTCGTGGAGGACACCGCCGACGCCGCCGCCAAGCTGGCCGCGGCGGCCGACGCCGTGGCGACGGGGCGTACCGGCGAGCTGGGGCCGGGGCAGATGGCCGGCACGGTCCCGCCCGGCGAGCTGCCGAAGGAGGCGGAGGTCCCGGCACCCGGCGCGCTGGACGCCACGGCGCGTACCGCCGCGCTGGCCCGGCTCGCGGAGCGCGCCGTCACCGGCACGGGCATCCGTCCGGTGACGGAACGAATACCCCCGTGCACGCTGCCGCCCAGTCCGCTCGCCCCGCGCCATCACTGGGTGGTGGACGAGTCGGCCCGTCAGCTGGTGGGGGAGGAGGGCGAGGACCGGCCCCGACCGGTGGAGTCGGAGTCGCCCGGGACGGCGTCCGAGGCGGTGCCCGGGGCGACGCGGGAGGACCGTGCGTCCGTCGCGTCCGTCGTTTTCGAAGAGGTGTCGCGGACCGGTGTCTTCCCCCTCGAAGGGCTGGGCGAGCGCACGGCCCTGGTGACCGATCTCGGTTTCGACTCGCTGATGCTTCAGGAGCTCGAGACCAACATCGGCAAGCGCCTGCCGGGCTTCCGTACGGACGAGCTCCACTCGCCCGACATCACCATCGGACGGCTGATCACGCTGGCCGGTCCGCATCTCACGGAGCCGCCGGCCCCCAGTGAGGTCCTGCCCCGGGAGGAGCCGGGGGCGGACTGGGAGGACGGGACCGCGTGCGTGGACGACTTCCCCGAGGTGCGGCAGTTCGAGGAGCGCCTCGACCACCTGGTCCGCAGCGGTGCGGACTTCCCGTACTTCCGGGTCCACCAGGGCAACATCCGCGACACGACGGTGATCGGCGGCCGGCCGTACCTGTCCTTCGGCAGCTACAACTACCTGGGGCTCTCCGGTCATCCGGCGGTCAACGAGGCCGTGCACGAGGCCGTGGACCGGTACGGGACGTCGGTCTCGGCGAGCCGCGTGCTCTCCGGCGAACGGGACCTGACCATACGGCTCGAACGGGCCCTGGCGGGCTTCCTCGGGGCCGAGGACTGTCTGGCGCTGGTGAGCGGCCACGCCACCAACGTCACCGCGATCGGGCACCTCGTCGGCGCGGGGGACCTCGTCGTGCACGACGCGCTCGCCCACGACAGCATCCTTCAGGGCATCACGCTGTCCGGGGCGGCGCGACGCCCCTTCGCCCACAACGACATGGGGCAGCTCGAGGGCATGCTGCGGCTCAACCGGACCCGGTTCAGAAGGGTGCTGATCGTCGTCGAGGGCGCCTACAGCATGGACGGCGATCTGGCCGACCTGCCCGCCGTGATCGAGCTGAAGAAGCGGTACGGCGCCCTGCTGATGGTCGACGAGGCGCACAGCATCGGCACCGTGGGCGAACGCGGCCGTGGCGTCGGTGAGTTCTTCGGCGTCGACCGGGCCGATGTGGACCTGTGGATGGGCACCCTCTCCAAGGCGTTCGCCAGCTGCGGCGGTTACCTCGCGGGCTCGGCCCGGACCGTGCGGTGGCTGCGGCACACGCTGTCGGGTTTCGTCTACAGCGTCGGCCTGACCCCGGCCAACGCGGCCGCGGCGCTGGCCGCCACCGAGCTGATCGAGGCCGAACCGCACCGGGTGCGCACGCTGCGGCGCAACGCGGAGCTGTTCCTCACCCTGGCCGCCTCGGCCGGTGTGGTGACGGGGACCAGCGCCGACACCCCGATCGTGCCGTGCATCCTCGGTGCTTCGCCCATGACCCTGCGCGTCGCCGACCGGCTGTTCGAGCGGGGTGTCATCGCCGACCCCATCTTCCATCCCGCCGTGGAGGAAGGGCTTTCGAGGCTGCGGTTCTTCCTCTCCAGCGAGCACCGCGAGGACGACATCCGGCGGGCCGTCTCGATCCTGGCGGAGGAGGTGGCGGCGGCTCGGGCATGAACGGCCCACGTCAGATCAGGGTGCGCTCGATCCGGCTGAGCATGGCGATCTCCCCGGATTCCGCGTCCTCGTCCTCGACCTCGTCCGGAGGTGTGCCGTGCCGGCCCTCGGTGCTGCCCACCCGCTGGGAGAGTATGTAGGCGATGACCTCCGCTTCCTGTTCCTGGACGTCGTCGTAGGTCGCGCGCAGGAGCATGTCGCGCACGAGGTCGGGATCGAGGTTGGGGAAGAGGAGGCGGGCACTCGCCTCGTCGAGCCAACCCGCCCCGCGGTGGCAGCAGATGATGTGGCCCAGCTCGTGCAAGATGATGTGCTCCTGATGCGCGCTGGTCGTGTTGGCGTCGTAGAAGATGAGATCCTCGTCCCGTGCGGCGACCCATATGCCGCACGGGTGCGACGCCGGCATCGGTAACGGGACCAGAGTGATGGGACGTTCCCTGATCTCGCCGAGGTAGCGGCAGAGTTCTGCCACGTCGGCCATCTCCGGCAGGTCCAGGGCGTCGACGCGCCGCGCGCCGGCCTTGCGCAGCCGCTTGAGCTGACTGCGCCGGTCCTGGACGAAGGCACGTTCCTTCTTGGTGTGCTTCACTCGTCGGCCCCCCTCATTCCGGGTCCGAGGAGTCGGCGACCGGCGGCAGGCCCTGAAGCTGCCGGTACTGGTCCATGATGGCCGTGATGGCCTGGAGGTTCTCCTTCTTCATCCCGGCGGCCCGCATCGCCACCGCGCGGACCCCTGCCTGCCGCAGCGCCTCGATGGCGGCGACCTCGCCGAGGACCGACTCGGCGACCTCGTCGTCGAAGAAGTAGGCGACCGACACCCCGAAGAAGCGGGCCAGGGCGGACAGCAGGTCCGGTGAGGGGTTGGAGCGTTTGCCCGTGCGCAACTGCGACAGATACACACCCCCGACCCTGAGCTCGGGGTTGACTCGTTTCAGTTCTTCGGCCACCTCGGCGTTGGTCCAGTGCCTGCCTTTGGGGCGAACCGTTCTGAAGAGGTCGTCGAGACGCACGGCCAGTACAGGCCGGTCCTCGGTCTCGGGCATCACGATCTCCTTCCCCGCCTCCCCCGACCTTGCTCCCAGCTGTGCGACAGTTTCGCAGATTAGCCAGTAGTTGACAAATGGCCGAGAATCCGCCAGCGTGGGCCACCGCGGATAGCTGACAGTTAACTTGGCTCGCGGGGGTGGCGAAGTTGACTGCCGGCCTTGCCTGTCCGGCCCGACCCGCCGAGTAGGGGTCGGGCCGGACGGAGGCAGGCCGCGGCCGCCGGATCCGGCGGGAGAGGCAGGGATGCCACGGGAAGGCCCGCCAGGGGCCGCCCGGTCCGGCGGGGACGGTTCATGCCGGTCTCCCCGTGCGCGGCGACGGTCCGGCGCGGCGGTCTCCCCCTCTGTGCACAGGTCATTCGCGGTTGAAACCTGTGGACGGGCGAATAGGGGTACCGCCCGGCCGGAAAGCGTCGTTAGCATCCGCCGCACGGTTGTTCGCACATACTTTCCGGCAGCTTCACACGCTGTCCCCACGGGAAAGGGAAAAGCGTTACTGTGACTGAACCAGCAGTGGCCAGCGCGTGGATCCGACAGTTCCACCCGGCGCCGGACAGCGCCGTGCGGCTGGTCTGTCTGCCGCACGCGGGCGGTTCCGCATCCTTCTACTTCCCGCTGTCCCAGGCGCTGTCCGACCGCCTGGACGTCATGGCGATCCAGTACCCGGGCCGGCAGGACCGGCGCCGGGAACCGTGCATCGAGGACATCGGCGACCTCGCACGCGCCATCGCCGCCGAGCTGGAGCCCCGGCTCGACCGGCCGATGGCTCTCTTCGGGCACAGCATGGGCGCGACACTCGCCTTCGAGGTGACCAGGGTGCTGGAGCGGACGTACCACTTCACCCCGGCCCACGTCTTCGTGTCGGGCCGCAGGGCTCCCTCGGTCCACCGGGAGGAGACGGTGCACCTGCGCGGTGACGACGGCATCCTGCGCGAGATGCTGGCCCTGCAGGGCACGGACGCCGGAGTGCTCGCGGACGAGGAGCTGCTGCGCATGGCGCTGCCCGCGCTGCGCGGCGACTACCGGGCGATCGAGACCTACCGCGCCGAGCCGGGGGCCGTCGTCACGGCCCCGGTCACCGCTCTGACCGGTGACTCCGACCCGCGCGTGTCGATCGGCGACGCGGAGGCGTGGCGCCCGCACACCGAAGGCCGTTTCGACCTGCGGGTGTTCACCGGCGGCCACTTCTTCCTGGCGCAGCATCAGAAGGAGATCACCGGGCTGGTGGCCCGTCAGCTCCTCGCGTCCTGACCGGCGGGAAGCCATCGAAGGGCACCGGCAGGGACAAGCGCCCGTCCCGCCGATGCTCCGCACCGACCAAGGGCGCGCGCGGTGCGGCTTGAGTGCCGCACCGGCAACTCACGGGGGAGTAAGTAAAGTTGCAATCTGTCAATCTCACTCACCGCGACGAACAGGTGGCGGAACTCAGGCGGGCGTTCGCCGACGCGCGGGAGGCCTCCGGCCGGATCGTCCTGATCACCGGCGCCGTGGGAAGCGGCAAGACCGTCCTGCTGACCCAGTTCGCCGACGAGACGGTGACCGACGGGGCCCTGCGGCTGGACGCGTCGGCCGCCCGCGGCGAGGACCGCATCCCCTTCGGGATCCTCCGGCGCCTCATGGCCCATGCGCCGCTGTCGCCCTCCGCGCGCGCCGAGGCGGACCGGCTGCTGCGGCCGCAGTCCGCGACCCTGGAGCCGGCCGCGGTGACGGAGGCGATCCCCCAGCTGGCCGTGGCGCTGCTGCGATCCGCCGGTGACCGCCTCCTGGTCATCGCCGTCGACGACGTCCACCACAGCGACCAGCAGTCACTGCAGTTCCTGCTGCACATGGCCCGCCGCATCCGCCACGAGCGGGTGCTGATGGTGTTCACGGACACGGCCCGGCGCTGGGACAGCACGGCCTGCTACCGCTCCGAACTCTCCCAGCAGCCCCATTTCCGCCGCATCCGGCTCAAGCTGCTCTCCCGCACCGGCACCCAGGAGATGATGGCCGGTCAGCTGCCCCCTGCCGCCGTCGCCCGGCTCAGCGGCGAACTCCATCAGGTCACCGGCGGCAACCCGCTGCTGCTGCGCGCGCTGGCGGCGGACTACCGGGCCACCGCCGAAACCGAGGGCACCCCCCTGAAGGTCATCCGGGCCGAGACCTACGACGAGGCACTGCTCGACTGCCTGCACCGCTGCGGCACCGAGAGCCTCGCCGTGGCCCGGGCCATCGCCGTGCTCGGCGAGCGCTGCGCACCGGCGCTGCTCTGCCGGCTGCTGAACCTGAGCACGCAGGCCGTCGACATGGCCCTGTACACGCTGAACCTGTGCGGGGTGGTCCACGGCAACTGCATCCGCGACCCCGAGGCGCTGAAGACGATCTACCACGCCACGCCCGCGGCCGTCCTGGCCGACCTGCACCGGGACTCCGCCGCTCTGCTGCACGCGGAGGGCGCTCCGGCGACCGAGGTGGCCCGGCACCTGCTGCGGCTGCTGAACGGACACGAGCTGTGGGCGGCCCCCGTCCTGCGGGAGGCGGCCGAACACGCCCTGGCCGGTGGCGACACGGCCTTCGCCCGCCGCTGCCTGGAGGAGGCCCTGGCGGCCACCGCCGACGACCGGGTGCGAGCGGCGGTCCGCCAGCGGCTCACCGGTGTCCTGTGGCGAACCCTGCCCACGGCCACCGAGACCCATCTGCCGCAGCTCCTCATCGACATGACCGAGGGCCTGCTCTCGCCGGTGGAGGCCTCGGCGACCCTGTCGCAGCTCGCGTGGACGGGCCAGGTGGAGCAGGCGGCCGAGGTCACCGAGCAGCTGAGCGAGGCGCAGCCGTGGGGGCCGGATGTCGACGGCCGCCTCACCGGTGTCCGGTCCTGGCTGGCCATGCTCTCCCCGCGGCTGCGGGAACGGCTGGCCGGCGACGGCACGGCACCGTCCGGGGAGGAGGCCCGCACGGACGACCCGTACTTCCACGCCGCCGCCGCGGTCACCGAGTCCCTGTCGTCCGCCTCGACGGACAAGGCGCTCTACGTCCTGCAGCGCTACCAGCTCGGCGACACCACCGTGCAGTCGCTGGTGTTCGCCCTGTGGGCACTGATCTACGCGGAACGGCTGGACCTGGCCGACGACTGGAGCAGGCGGCTGCTCGCCGAGTGCTCGGGCACCAACGCCTCGTCCTGGCAGGCGCTGCTGCAGTCGGTGCGCGCCGAGGTGGAGCTGCGCCGGTCGCGGCTGAGCGGCGCCGAACACCTCGCGAACGTCGCGATGCGCGGTATGTCGACGCGCAGCTGGGGACTGGGCGTGGCCTTCCCGCTGTCCGTCCGGGTCGAGGCGCTCACCCGCATGGGCTGCTTCGACGAGGCACTGGACCTGCTCAGCCGGCCGGTGCCGGAGGCGCTGCTGGAAACCCTGCCGGGGCTGCACTACCTGCGTGCCCGCGGCCACTTCTACCTGGCGACCAACCGCCACCACGCGGCGCTCGGCGACTTCCTGGCCTGCGGTGAACTGGTGGAGCGGTGGGGCGCGGACACGCCCGCGCTCGTGCCCTGGCGGACCGACGCGGCCGAGGCGTGGCTGGCGCTCGGGCAGCACAAGCGGGCCGCCCGTGCGGCGGCGGAGCAGCTGGCGCGGATCCCCGCCCAGGAGCGCCGGCTGCGCGGCATCACGCTCCGGGTCCTGGGCGCGGCGACCCGGGACACCACGGCGCGCACGGCGATGCTCCAGGAGGCGGCCGAACTGCTCGAGGGCGGCGAGGACCAGCTCCAGCTGGCGCTCACCCTGGGCGAGCTCGGCGACGTCCACCACGCCGCGGGCGACTTCGGCGGAGCCCGGATGCTCGCCCGGAGGGCCTGGCACCTGGCGAAGTCGTGCGGTGCGGAGCCGGTGTGCCGGCGGCTGGCCCCGCTGCGCCCGGAGGAGGAGTCCCCGGTGGAACCCGGCCCCGAGAACGAGCTGTCCCAGGCGAACGACGCCCTCCTGTCGGAGGCGGAGAACCGGGTGGCGGTGCTGGCCGCGCAGGGACTGACCAACCGTGAGATATCGGCGAAGCTGTACATCACGGTGAGCACGGTCGAGCAGCATCTGACCCGGATCTACCGGAAGCTCGGCGTGAAGCGGCGGCGCGATCTGCCCACGGCACTCGCCGAGCTCGCCCAGGCCGCCTGCTGAAACCCCCTGTCCACCCCCTATTCCGGGCAGAGGTAATTCCACCCGCTGTTCCACCTTGCTGTTGATGCGTCTTCGACAGGGGCAGTCGTAGGGTGATCTGCGAAATGCGATATCCCCCGTATCGGAGGCTCCCCCCATGTACGTCAACAGCCCGAGTGGTATCAGCGTGCACCGGATTTACTGCACCACACAGTCGGCGAAATACCGGCTGGCCTGTTTTCCGCATTTCACCGATGCGCCCCTGGACTTCCACAGGCTGTCCGGCCTGCTCCTGCCCGGCGTGGAGACCCTGGCCTTTCAGTACATCGGCAGCCTCCCCGACGGAACCCCCGCGCACATCAGGGACGTCGAGGACCTGGCCGACCAGGCACTGCGGACCCTCCTGGAGTGGACGGACCTGCCCCTGGCCCTGTTCGGCCACCGCAGCGGCGCCTACCTGGCGCTGCGGGTCGCCGAACGGCTGGAGGAGGAGTACGGGTTCGGCCTCGCCAGCCTGTTCGTCGCCGACCGGGCCGCGCCCCACGAGGTCGGGCACGAGGAGGGGCGCCAGGTGGGGTGCCGCGTCGTGGCCCTCACCGGCGTGCCCTCGCAGCGCGCCGAGCCGGACGCCGTGGGCGCCTGGCGGAACGTCACCACCGGACCGTTCGACCTCGAGGCGTTCCGCGGGATGAACGGATATCTGGATTACAGCTCCAGCGAGGTCGCGAATCTCATTCACGACCAGCTTCTCTCCCTTCCCCTCTGATCCCTCACCGGCCTGGGGAGACCGCGCCGGATGAGGGGCGACTAGGGGCACACGTAGGGGTTCCCCAGGCCCGCCCGAGAAACCATAGTTTCCCGGGCGGGACCCTGTAACTCGTGTTGCGTCCTAGCCCGGTCCGGACGCGGAAGGGAGCGTGCGGAATGACCGCCAAGATATTCGCATCCGACTCTGTGCAGACGCTGGCGGAATTCGAGGACGACGTTCTTCGACTTGCCGATGTGCTCGCCGAGCGGGGTGTCACACCCGGTCAGCGGGTCATCCTCAAGGCGGGGAACTCGGCCGCCTATGTGGCCACCCTCCTCGGACTCATGCACGCCGGGGCGTCCATCGTCCTCGTCGACCAGCAGGCACGCCCCGAGGAGACCAGCCGCATCGCCCGGCGCACCGGCGCGAAACTGGTCCTCGTCGACAACGACGCGCCCGTCGACCCCGAACTGCGGCCCATCGCCCTGTACGAGCTGCTGGTCGCCGCCGCGGGCCGCTCGCCCCTCGGCCGGCGCCTGTCCTTCGACACCTGGTGCGACCTGCCCGACTCCCTGATCATGTGGACCTCCGGCTCCACGGGGGACCCCAAGGGCATCGTCAAATCGGGACGCAAGTTCCTGAAGAATCTGCGGCGCAACGCCGACCAGGTCGGCCACCGCGCCGACGACGTCCTGGTGCCCCTGCTGCCGTTCTCCCACCAGTACGGCCTGTCCATGGTGCTGATCGCCTGGCTGGTGCGCTGCTCGCTGGTCATCACGCCGTACCGCCGCCTCGACCGCTCACTGATCATGGCCGGGCAGGCCGGCGGCACCGTCCTGGACGCCACGCCCGCCAGCTACCGCAGCATGCTCAACATCCTGGAACGCACCCCGGCCCTGCGCGCCCACCTCCAGCAGGTGCGGATGTTCTGCGCCGGCGCCGCGCCCCTGGACCAGCCGCTCGTCGACCGTTACGTCGAGGAGTTCGGCCTGCCGCTGCTGGACAGCTACGGCAGCACCGAACTGGGCAACATCGCCTTCGCGACCCTCGACAACCCCGTCTCCTGCGGCAGGGCGATGGAGGGCATCCGGCTGCGCGTCACCGACGAGGACGGACTGCCCCTGCCGGCCGGGCAGGTGGGCGAGATCGAGGTGGACACCCCCGACGCCCTGGAGGGCTACCTGGGCGAGGACGGCGAACTGGCACCCGTGCCGGGCGGCTGGACCCGCACCGGCGACCTCGGCCACCTCGACGAGCACGGCAACGTCTTCGTCCTCGGCCGCAAGTTCGCCGTCCACCGCAAGGGCTACACCCTCTACCCCGAACTGATCGAGCGGAAGGCCGCCGCGGCCGGCTGCTCCACCCGGATCGTCGCCGTCGACGACGAGGCGCGCGGCTCCCAGCTCGTGTTCTTCGTCGAGGACGAGGAGGACCGCGGGGTACCGCACTGGCGGACGGTGCTGCGCGACGCGCTGCCCGAGTACGAGGGGCCCGACGTGGTCATCGCCCTGGACCGCTTCCCGCTCAACCGCAACGGCAAGCCGGACAAGCTGCTGCTGCGGCGACTGGCGGACGAACACCGCACCAGCCGCATCCCGGGGCAGCGCGACGCGTCGTCGCAGGACACCCGGACGTCGGTCTGAAGCCATGAGGATCGCTTGCTGGCAGGCGGCCTGCCGCCCCGGAGGCATTCCCGGATTCCTGGACCGGCTCCGCGAGGTGGCCCGGCAGGCCGCCGACGGCGGCGCGGAACTGCTGCTCACCCCGGAGATGTCGGCGGGCGGCTACCCGCTGACCGCCACCGCGCTCGCCCGCGCCGCCGAACCGGCGTCCGGCCCCACCGCCGAGGCCGTCGCCGGCATCGCGCGACGCCACGGGATCTCGGTGGTGCACGGATGGCCGGAGACCGACGGCACGGCCGTCCACAACGCGGCCATGCTCACCTCCCCCGACGGCCGGCTGCTGACGTACCGCAAGGCCCACCTGTACGGGCCGGAGCGAACGCAGTTCACCCCCGGTGGCGACGGCGTCGTGCAGACCGTCCTGAACGGCGTCACCGTCGGACTGCTGATCTGCTACGACGTGGAGTTCCCCGAGGCGGTCAGGGCGCACGCGCTGAACGGCACCGAACTGCTGCTGGTCCCCACCGCCCTGATGCGGCCGTGGGACTTCGTCGCCCGGACCCTCGTCCCGGCGCGGGCCTTCGAGAGCCAGATGTTCATCGCGTACGCCAACTGGACCGGCGACCACGAAGGGCTGAGCTTCTGCGGTCTGACCTGCGTGGCCTCGCCGCACGGCACCCAGGTGCGCGTGGAACACGCCGGGGAGGGCGTCCTGTTCGCGGACATCGACCCGAAGGACGTCACCGCGGCCCGCGGCACCACCACCTACCTGCTCGACCGTCGCCCCGAGCTCTACGGCGAGCTCCACTGACGGACCCCCGGCAACCCATCAGGAGGCAACACCATGGTGCGCGACTCCGAGTCCGGACTGCCCATCGAGCCGGTCTACGGGCCCGATGCCCTCGACGGCTGGGACCCGGCGGACAAGCTGGGCGAGCCGGGGGCGTATCCCTTCACGCGGGGTGTGTATCCGACGATGTACACGGGCCGGCCGTGGACGATGCGTCAGTACGCGGGTTTCGGTACGGCGACGGAGTCCAATGCCCGGTACAAGCAGTTGATCGCGAACGGGACGATGGGTCTGTCGGTGGCGTTCGATCTGCCGACGCAGATGGGTCATGACTCCGACGCGCCGATCGCGAGCGGTGAGGTCGGCAAGGTGGGTGTGGCGATCGACTCGATCGACGACATGCGGGTGCTGTTCGGCGGGATTCCGCTGGACAAGGTGTCCACGTCGATGACGATCAACGCGCCGGCGGCCCTGTTGCTGCTGCTGTACCAACTGGTGGCGGAGGAGCAGGGCGTCAGCGCCGACAAGCTGACGGGCACGATCCAGAACGATGTGCTGAAGGAGTACATCGCGCGGGGTACGTACATTTTCCCGCCGAAGCCGTCCTTGCGGCTGATTGCGGACATCTTCAAGTACTGCCGGGCGGAGATCCCGAAGTGGAACACGATCTCGATCTCCGGCTATCACATGGCGGAGGCGGGCGCCTCGCCCGCGCAGGAGATCGCCTTCACCCTCGCCGACGGTATCGAGTACGTGCGGACGGCGGTGGCGGCCGGGATGGATGTGGACGACTTCGCCCCGCGTCTGTCGTTCTTCTTCGTGGCGCGGACGACGGTCCTGGAGGAGGTCGCGAAGTTCCGTGCGGCGCGCAGGATCTGGGCGCGGGTGATGAAGGAGGAGTTCGGGGCGAAGAACCCCAAGTCGCTGATGCTGCGTTTCCATACGCAGACGGCCGGGGTGCAGCTGACGGCGCAGCAGCCGGAGGTGAACCTGGTCCGTGTGGCCGTGCAGGGCCTGGCCGCGGTGCTGGGTGGTACGCAGTCGCTGCACACCAACAGCTTCGACGAGGCCATCGCCCTGCCCACCGACAAGAGTGCGCGGCTGGCGTTGCGTACGCAGCAGGTGCTGGCGTACGAGACGGATGTGACGGCGACGGTCGATCCGTTCGCGGGTTCCTATGTCATCGAGAGGATGACCGACGACGTCGAGGCGGCGGCGCTTGAGCTGATGCGGAAGGTCGAGGACCTCGGAGGCGCGGTCAGCGCCATCGAGCACGGCTTCCAGAAGAACGAGATCGAGCGCAGCGCTTATCGCATCGCGCAGGAGACCGACTCCGGTGAGCGGGTCGTGGTCGGCGTCAACCGTTTCCAGCTCGACGAGGAAGAGCCGTACGAGCCGCTGCGTGTGGATCCCGCGATCGAGGCCCAGCAGGCCGAACGCCTGGCGAAGTTGCGCGCATGGCGGTGTGCCGAGCGGGTGGGTGAGGCCCTGGTCCGGGTGCAGAAGGCGGCGGCGGGCGAGGACAACGTCCTCTACCCGATGAAGGACGCTCTGGCCGCCGGTGCCACGGTGGGCGAGGTGTGCGACGCCCTGCGCGAGATCTGGGGGACCTACACCCCCGACCACACGGGAGGGTCGTGGTGAGAAGAGGAGAAGCGGGCATGCTGTCCGAGCCGATCCGTATCGTCGTGGCCAAGCCCGGCCTCGACGGGCACGACCGGGGTGCCAAAGTGGTCGCCCGGGCCCTGCGCGATGCCGGGGTCGAGGTGATCTACACGGGTCTGCACCAGACGGCCGCGGACATCGTGGCCACCGCCCTCCAGGAGGACGCCCACGGCATCGGGCTGTCGGTGCTGTCGGGCGCCCACATGACCCACTTCACCGAGGTGTTGGCGCTGCTCCGCCAGGAACAGGCCGGCGACATCAAGGTGTTCGGTGGCGGCATCATCCCCGAGACGGACATCCCGCGGCTGCGGGAGCGGGGTGTGGCCGCCGTGTTCACGCCCGGCACGCCGGCGCGGCGGATCGTGGAGTGGGTGCGGGAGGAGTTCGGGTGCGCCGGTACCCCGGAGAAGGTCTGACATGGATGTGGCCGGATCTCAGCGCTTGGCCCAGAACGCCACGCCGACCACACCCCTACGCCTCGTAACCGACCGGTACGGTTTGGCCATGAGTTTTTCCGGAACGAGCGCTGCTGGCGAGAACGCCGGGCTGCGCGAGGCCGTCAAGGGCACCGCGCGCGACCTGCTGGTGAAACGAGGTGCCGGGGGACTGTCCCTGGACGCCGTGGCCCAGGAGGGCGGCCGTGCCGTCGCCGAGGTCGAAGCCGTCTTCCCGCACCGGGACGACCTGCTGACCGCCCTGGTCGTGGACGCCTACAACGCCTCCGGCGCCGCGATGGAACAGGCCGACCAGGCCGCCAGGGACGCCGGTGCGCCGGCGGGCGGGCGGCTCCTCGCGGCGACCCGCGCGCTGCGGCAGTGGTCCTTCGCCAACCCCGGCGAGTTCACCCTGATCTACGGCTCGCCCGTGCCCGGCTACCACGCCCCGCAGGACACCGTCCCGCCCGCCTCGCGCACCCCCGCCGTGCTGGCAGGGATCGTACGTTCGGCGCTGGAAGCAGGTGAACTCGCCCCGCCCCGAAGGGAGTTGCCCGGACCTCCGCTGCTGAGGCCGGAGGCCGTGCAGCTCTTCGGCGGCGTGCCCGAGGCACCGTTCTCGGACATCATCGAGCGCGGCATCGTCCTGTGGAGCAACCTGATCGGACTCCTGGTCTTCCAGGTCTTCAGCCGGACCCACGACAGCGTCCGGGACGAATCCGCGTTCTTCGACTACGCCGTCGCCGTCGCGGCGGAGAGCGTCGGGCTGGACGTCGACCCGTCGGGCGGGGGAGCGGGCCCTGAACACGATTAGGACCGTCTGTTTCGTCATCGCGGCACTGTCGTCCTACGCCGCGCTCGTCTACCGGCTGTGCCAGGTCCGGCGCAGCTGGCGGGACAGCTCCTACCGGGCCCTGCTGGTCACCCTGGGATTCCAGTGCCTCACCTTCACCATGGGCGCCGTCGCCATGACCGACGACCACGTCCTCGGCGTCGGCAACCTCGCCATCCTCGTGATGCACCTGTCGGCGGTCGCCTTCTGCGTCTGCGCGCAGATCATCCTGCTGCGGTGGGCGGAGGACGAGGGCGCCGACCGCAAGATCCGCTACTGGGTGACGGCCGGCATCGCCCTCGACCTGTTCCTGACCGTTCTGTTCCTCGTCGCCGACGGCCCCCACCGGCCGGCCGCGGACTTCAACACCGGCAGCGGCCAGCCGCTGGTCCTGACCTATCTCCTGGTCTTCATCGTCTCCCAGGCGCTGCCGTGCGTGACGGTCTTCCGTCAGTGCGGCCCCTACGCGCGCAGGGCGGGCAGGACCCCGCTGCGCCAGGCCCTGCGGCTGCTGTCCGCCGCCGCCGTCGTCCTCTTCCTCTACTGCGCCGCCCGCACGGTCAACATCCTCACCGCCGCGGCCGGGCTCGACATCGGCGCCTGGCAGCTGGCCCCGTCCGTGCTCAGCGCCGTCGGCATCGTGGACCTCTCCCTCAGCCTCACCATCTCCTCCTGGGGAGCCTCCCTCACCCGGCTGGTGGAGTGGGCCCGCAACTACCGGTCGTACCGCGTGCTCTACCCGCTCTGGCGGGACCTGTACGAGTCCTCCCCGGACATCGTGCTGGAGCCGCCCGCGGCCACCGTCTCCGACCTCGACTACCGCCTGCACCGGCGGGTCATCGAGATCCGCGACGGATGGCGTGACCTGCGCCCCTACATCGACCGCGGCGCGCACGACGACGGCGGCGCCGGCCCGCGCGCCGACGAGGACCGGCAGGCCTTCGCCGAGGCCGCCCAGATCCGGCAGGCCCTGCACGCCAAGCGCACCGGCACCATCCCCGACGACAACAAGGACGCCGCCGACTTCGAGGACCGGGACACCGACAACTTCAGCGCGGAGGTCACGTGGCTCACCAAGGTCGCGGCCGCCTACAGCAAGCTCGGCAGAACCGGCGCCAACCCCCCGGAATCCGGGGCGGAAGCGGTGCGCGTCCCTAGGGGACGTTAGGGGTGGGGGCCACCGGCTCTCCTTGAGTAGGGTCACCGCTCGCGGACCGAACCGCGAGCGGTGGCCGCCGGCCCCGCGCGTCGCCGGCGCAGCCAGAAGGAGAGCCATGTCCAGCGCAACCGCCCTCGTCTTCCCCGGCATGGGACCGTCGAACTTCTCCGAAGTGGGGAAGTTCATGGTGCTCGACCCCTACACCCGCCGTCGGCTCCAGGAGGCCGACGAGGCCCTCGGATACCGGCTCCTCGACCGCTTCTACGCCTCGGACAGCGACTATTCCGAGTACACCCAACTCGCCTTCCTGGTGAATTCGATCGCGCTCGCCGACCGCGCCGTGGAAACCCTCGGAATGCGCCCGGAGATCTGTGTCGGACCCAGCTTCGGGCAGAAGGCCGCCGCCGTGTACGCGGAGACCATGAGTTTCTCCGACGCCCTGCGGATGACCGCGGAAACCGCCCGCTGCGAGGCCGAGTTCTTCGCCACCGAATACACCGACACCGTCACCCAGTCCGTCGCCCGCACCCCGCGCGCGCAGCTCGAGGAACTCGTCGCCGAACTCAACGGCCGCGGCGAACTCTGCGAGATCTCCGGCTACATGGACAGCACCTTCTTCCTCGTCACTCTGCGCGAATCCGCCCTCGACGGGTTCACCGCCGCCGTACGGGCCATGAACGGGCACCCCATGTACACCATGCGGCCGCCCGTGCACGCCCGTGCCTTCGCCGCACTGCGCGCCAAGGCCGAGCGCGAGGTGTTCTCCCGCTACCGGATCGACGCCCCCGCGCTCACCGTCGTCGCAGATCAGGACGGACGGATCGTGGACACGGCCGACGCCGTGCGCACCATGCTCCTGGACACCTTCGACCGCCCCGTCGACTGGCCCGCCGCCGTCGAAGCGCTGCGCGGACTCGGCGTGGAGCACGTCGTGGTGACCGGGCCCGACAACCTCTTCCGCCGGCTGGCGTGCACCACCTCCCACTTCCAGGTCACGGCCTTCGACCCGAAGAGCACCGTGCGCCGCATGACCGCCCCCGTCACCACACCCGCCAGCGCCTGAACCCGCCCCGAAAACCGGGTGAATTCCCCTTCGGTCAGGGGGTTTTAGGGGTGCAGACAAGCTCCTGGAGCTGCGTAGTCTCGGCCATGGATCGGCGTTCGCCGAGAAGTGCGGCAGAGCTCTGGAGTGGTCAAAAATGCTGGATGATCCCCGCGAATTCGAGGCGCGCCCACAAGACGCCCGCCAGGAAAACCCCGGGCACCATCGGTCCGCGGTCCGCGACGCGCTCGCCGGAGCCTCCGCATACGAACGCAGGCGCATTCTCGTCACCCTCGTCCGCGAGCAGGCGGCGGACATCCTACGGCGCCCCGCCGACGAGATCGGCCCCGACCGGCCGCTCCTCGACCTCGGACTCGGCTCGCTGGGCGCGGTCGAACTGGTCCGCCGCATCGGCGACGCCACCCGGCTGCGCCTGCCGCTCGTCCTGGTCTACGACCACCCCACCCCCGAAGCCCTCGCCGAGCAGCTGACCGCCGAACTCGCCGCCGACGGCCTCACCTTCGACGACACCACCGAGCCGGCCGAGGCCGCCCCGGACCCCGTGCCGGCCGGCACCCAGGACGACCCGGTCGTCATCGTCGGCATGGGCTGCCGCTTCCCCGGCGACGTCACCTCGCCCGCACAGCTGTGGGACCTCGTCGCCGAGGGCCGTGACGCCGTCAGCGCCTTCCCCGACAACCGCGGCTGGGACCTCGACGCCCTCTACGACCCCGACCCCGACCACCCCGGCACCAGCTACACGCGCCACGGCGGCTTCCTCCACGACGCCGACCAGTTCGACCCCCAGTTCTTCGGAATGACCCCGCGCGAGGCCCTCGCCACCGACCCCCAGCAGCGCCTGCTCCTCGAGACCGGCTGGGAGGCCCTGGAACACGCGGGCATCGACCCGACCACGCTGCGCGGCAGCCGCACCGGCGTCTTCGTCGGCGCCGAGACCCAGGAGTACGGCCCCCGCCTCGGCGCCGCCGAGGAGGGCCTCGAGGGCTACCTCCTCACCGGCAACGCCGCCAGCGTCGCCTCCGGCCGCGTCGCCTACGCCTTCGGTCTGCAAGGCCCCACCCTCACCGTCGACACCGCCTGCTCGGGCTCCCTCGTCGCCCTGCACCTGGCCGCCCGCGCCCTGCGCGCCGGCGAGTGCACCATGGCCCTGGCCGGCGGAGTCGCCGTCATGTCCTCGCCCGGCGGCTTCCTCGCCTTCAGCCGGCAGCGCGGCCTGTCCGCGGACGGCCGCTGCAAGCCGTTCTCCGCGCACGCCGACGGCACCGGCTGGTCCGAGGGCGTGGGCATCCTCGTCCTCGAGCGGCTCTCCGACGCCCGGCGCAACGGCCACCGGGTCCTCGCGGTCGTCCGCGGCACCGCCGTCAACTCCGACGGCGCCTCCAACGGCCTCACCGCGCCCAACGGCACCGCCCAGCGCGGCGTCATCCGCCAGGCCCTCGCCGACGCCGGCCTCACCGCCGCCGACATCGACGCCGTCGAGGCCCACGGCACCGGAACCGTCCTCGGCGACCCCATCGAGGCCCGCGCACTCATCGAGACCTACGGCCGCGACCGGCCCGCGGACCGGCCCCTGTGGCTCGGCTCGATCAAGTCGAACCTCGGCCACACCCAGGCCGCCGCCGGGGTCGCCGGCGTCATCAAGATGGTCATGGCCATGCACCACGGCACCCTGCCCGCCACCCTGCACGCCGACGAGCCCACCCCCCACGTCGACTGGTCCGCGGGCGAGGTACGACTGCTGCAGCACAGCCGGGCATGGGCCGGGGCCGGGGACGCCCCCTGCCGGGCCGGTATCTCCTCGTTCGGCATGAGCGGCACCAACGCCCACGCCGTGATCGAGGCACCGCCCGCCGCCGACCGCGGGCCGGAGGAAACGGACTACTCGGCCGACTCCTCCGGCTCCGCAGAGACCCCGCCCTCCTCGGGTAGCTCCGGCTCCGCAGACTCTCCGCACTTCTCGGGTAGCTCCGGCTCCGCAGACTCTCCGCACTTCTCGGGTAGCTCCGGCTCCGCAGACTCTCCGCACTTCTCGGGTAGCTCCGGCTCCGCAGACTCTCCGCACTTCTCGGGTAGCTCCGGCTCCGCAGACTCCCGGCACTTCTCGGGCAGCTCCGGCTCCGCGGCCTCCCCGCACCCCGCGGACACCTCCGGCGCCGACGCCGCCCCCCTGCCCTACACCCTGTCCGCTGCGACCCCCGACGCCCTGCGTGACCAGGCACGCCGGCTCCTCGACCACCTCACCGCGCACCCCGGCATCTCCGGCGCCGACCTCGCCCACTCCCTGGCCACCACCCGCGCCCACCTGCCCCACCGGAGCGTCGTCGTCGCCGGTGACCGCGCCGAACTGCTCGACGCGCTGGGCACGCTGGCCGAGGGCGGCGAGCACCCCGGCGCCGTCACCGGCACCCGTACCGACGGCGGCACCGCCGTCCTCTTCACCGGCCAGGGCAGCCAGCGCCCCGGCGCCGGCCGCGAACTGGCCGCCGTCTTCCCGGTGTTCGCCGACGCCCTCGACGAGGTCTGCGCCGCCCTCGACGCCCACCTCGACCGGCCCCTGAAGCAGCTCATGTTCGCCGACGAGGGCACCCCCGAGGCCGCCCTCCTCGACGAGACCCGCTACACCCAGCCCGCCCTCTTCGCCCTCGAGGTCGCCCTCTACCGGCTCGCGGCCTCCTGGGGCCTGCGCCCCGACTACGTCACCGGGCACTCCATCGGCGAACTCACCGCCGCGCACATCGCCGGCGTCCTCAACCTCGCCGACGCCGCCCTCCTGGTGACCGCGCGCGGCCGGCTCATGCAGGAACTGCCCGCAGACGGCGCCATGACGGCCGTCGAGGCGACCGAGGAGGAGATCCTCCCCCTGCTCGCCGGCCGCGACCACGAGATCGGCCTCGCCGCCCTCAACGGCCCCGGCTCCGTCGTCCTGTCCGGCACCGAGGACGCCGTCACCGAGATCGCCGGGATCTGGCAGGCACGGGGCCGCCGCATCCGCCGCCTCGCCGTCAGCCACGCCTTCCACTCGCCGCTGATGGAACCCATGCTCGACGAGTTCCGGTGGATCGCCCGGGTCGTCGACTACCGGCCGCCCACCATCCCCGTCGTCTCCAACCTCACCGGCCGCACCGCGCCCACCGAGGACATCTGCTCCCCCGAGTACTGGGTCCGCCACGTCCGCCACGCCGTACGCTTCGCCGACGCCATCGGCTTCCTGCGCGGCCAGGACGTCCGCCACTTCCTCGAACTCGGCCCCGACAGCGTCCTGTCCGCCCTTGGACGGCAGACCGCCGGCGACGACTCGCCCGCCCTGTTCACCCCCGCCCTGCGCAAGGACCGCCCCGAGGCCCGCCAGCTCACCGCCGCCCTCGCCGGACTCCACGCGCACGGCGCCCGCCTCGACTGGGCCGCGGCCCTGGCCGACCGCGGCGGCAGCCGCGTCGACCTGCCCACCTACGCCTTCCAGCACCGGCGCTACTGGCTCGACGCCACCGCCCCCGGCACCGACGCCGAGGGCCTCGGCCAGCGTGCCACCGGACACCCCCTGCTCGGCGCGGCCGTCGCCCTGCCCGACTCCGGCGGCATCGTCCTCACCGGGCGCATCTCGCAGCGTACGCACGCCTGGCTCGCCGACCACGCCGTCATGGGCACGGTCCTGCTGCCGGGCACGGCATTCGTCGAGATGGCCGTCCGCGCCGGCGACGAGGCCGGCTGCGACCGCCTCGACGAACTCACCCTGGCCACCCCCCTCGCCGTACCGGAGCACGGCGGCATCGCCCTGCGCGCCACCGTCACCGCCCCCACCGCGGACGGCTCCCGCGAACTGACCCTCCACTCACGGCCCGAGGACGCCCCGGACGACGAGTGGACCCTGCACGCCACCGGCCTGCTCGCGCGGGCCGGCACCACCCCCGCGGCACCGGCCGAGGCCTGGCCCCCGGCGGACGCCCGGCCCGTCGACCTCACCGGCTTCTACGAGCGCCTCGACACCGACGGCTACGGCTACGGCCCCGTCTTCCAGGGCCTGCGCGCCGCCTGGCGGCACGGAGACGACATCCTCGCCGAGGTCGCCCTGCCCGACGACGCCGCCGACAGCGCCGGACGGTTCACCCTGCACCCCGCGCTCCTCGACGCGGCCCTGCACACCACCAGCCTCCTCACCACCGAGGACGGCGACGGCGTGCACCTGCCGTTCTCCTTCGCCGGGGTCTCCCTCACCCTCGGCGGCGCGGCCAGGTGCCGGGTCACCCTCTCCCCGACGGGCACCGGCACCGTCCGGCTCGCCCTCGCCGACGCCACCGGCGCCCCGGTCGCCACCGTCGAGGCCCTGACCATGCGCCCGGCCTCCGCCGACCGGCTCACGGCCGCCGCCGTCACCCACCACGACGCCCTGCACCGTGTCGAGTGGACACCCCTCACCGCACCGGCCACGGACACCTCCACCGCCGCCTGGGCCGTCCTCGGCGACGACACCTCCCCGCTCGCCACGGCCCTGACCGGCGCCGGCGTCAACGCCACGGCCCGCACCGGACTCGACACGGCCGCCGCCGACGCACCCGGCCTCGTCGTCCTCAGCAGCGCCCCGCACGAAGGCGACGACCTCGCCGCGTCCGTGCACACCCGCGTCGCCGCCGTGCTGGAACCGCTCCAGCAGTGGCTCGCCGACCCCCGCTTCGAGGACACCCGGCTCGTCGTCCTCACCCGCGGCGCCGTCGCCGCCGCCTCCGACGAGGCACCCGCGGACCTGCCCGGCGCCTCGGTCCGGGGCCTCGTCCGCTCCGCCCAGGCCGAGAACCCCGGCCGGATCCTGCTGATCGACCTCGACGAGCCGCGGTCCGCGGCGGCACTGCCCGCCCTGGTCGGCCTCGACGAACCGGACCTCGCCCTGCGCGACGGCACTCCGTACGCCCGGCGCCTGGTCCGCGCACCCGTCCCCGCCGCCACCGAAGACAACGAGGAGAACACGGCAGCCGCCGACGGCACCTGGCTCGTCACCGGCGGCACCGGCGCCCTCGGTGCCCTGGTCGCCCGCCACCTCGTCGCCCGGCACGGCGTCCGCCGGCTGCTGCTCACCAGCCGCCGCGGCCCCGACGCCCCCGGCGCCGACCGGCTCACCGCGGACCTCACCGCCCAGGGCGCCCAGGTCACCGTCGCCGCCTGCGACGCTGCCGACCGCGACAGCCTGCGGTCCGTCCTCGCCGCCGTACCCGACGAGCACCCGCTCACCGGCGTCGTGCACACCGCCGGCGTCCTCGACGACGCCCTCATCGGGTCCCTCACCCCCGAGCGGCTGGCCCGCGTCCTGCGGCCCAAGGCCGACGTCGCCGTCCACCTGCACGATCTCACCCGCGACCGGGACCTCTCGGCGTTCGTGCTCTTCTCCTCCGACGCGGGCGTCCTGCCCGCCCCCGCACAGGGCAACTACGCCGCCGCCAACACCTTCCTCGACGCCCTCGCCGAACACCGGCGCGCCCAGGGACTCCCCGCCCTCTCCCTCACCTGGGGACTGTGGGAGCAGCGCAGCGGCATGACCGCCCACCTCACCGACGCCGACGTCGAACGGATGAAGCGCGCGGGCTCCCTGCCGCTGCCCACCGACCTCGGACTCGAACTCCTCGACCTGGCCCTGCGCACCACCCTGCCCGTCGTCGCACCCGTGCGCCTCGACCTCGCCGCCGTACGCGCCTCCGGTGACGTACCCGCGCTGCTGCGAAGCCTGGTCCGCACCCCGGCCGTCCGCCGCGGCACCGCCGACGCCGGCGACTCCGCCCGGACCTTCGCCGACCAGCTCGCCGCGCTCACGCCCGCCGACCGCTACAAGGCCGCCATCGACCTCGTACGGCGCACCGTCGCCCTCGTCCTCGGCACCGGCCGAAGCGACGCCCTGGACGACGAACAGGCCTTCAAGGAGCTGGGATTCGACTCCCTCTCCGCCGTGGAACTGCGCAACCGGCTCACCGCCGCGACCGGTCTGCGGCTGCCGGCCACACTGATCTTCGACTATCCGACACCGGGCGCCCTCGCCCGCGAACTCGCCTCCGGCCCCGCCGACACCACCTCCGCGGCCACCACCCCCACCACCGTGGCCGCCCCCGACGACGACCCCGTCGTCATCGTCGGCATGGCGTGCCGTTACCCCGGTGACGTGCGGTCGCCGGAGGACCTGTGGCGGATGGTCGCCGAGGGCACGGACGGTGTGTCGGGGTTCCCGGAGGACCGTGGCTGGGACGTGGAGGGCATCTACGATCCGGATCCGGACCGTCCGGGGACGACGTATGTGCGTGAGGGCGGTTTCCTGCACGACGCGGCGGAGTTCGATGCCGGGTTCTTCGGGATCAGTCCGCGTGAGGCGCTGGCGATGGACCCGCAGCAGCGGCTGCTCCTCGAGGTGTCCTGGGAGGCGTTCGAACGCTCCGGCATCGACGCCCAGGCCCTGCGCGGCGACTCCGTAGGCGTCTTCGCCGGCGTCATGTACGGCGACTACGCCTCCCGCGTCGACGAGATCCCGGCCGACGTCGCCGACTTCGTCGGCAACGGCAACTCCTACAGTGTCGCCTCCGGCCGCGTCGCCTACACCTTCGGCTTCGAGGGCCCGGCCCTCACGGTCGACACGGCGTGTTCGTCGTCGCTGGTGACCCTGCATCTCGCGGCGCAGTCGCTGCGGCGCGGCGAGTGCTCGATGGCCCTGGCCGGCGGTGTCACCGTCATGTCGACCCCGGACACCTTCATCGACTTCTCCCGCCAGCGCGGACTCGCCCGCAACGGCCGCTGCAAGTCGTTCGCGGCCGCCGCGGACGGCACCGGCTGGGGCGAGGGCGTGGGCATGCTCCTGCTGGAGCGGCTGTCGGACGCGCGGCGCAAGGGGCACCGGGTGCTGGCTGTGGTGCGGGGCTCGGCGGTCAATCAGGACGGCGCGTCCAACGGCCTGACGGCGCCGAATGGTCCCGCGCAGCAGCGGGTGATTCGTGCGGCGTTGGCGGATGCCGGGCTGTCGGCGGCGGATGTGGATGCGGTGGAGGCGCATGGCACGGGCACGCGGCTGGGCGATCCGATCGAGGCGCAGGCGTTGCTGGCGACGTATGGGCAGGAGCGGTCTGGTGACGATCCGTTGTTCCTGGGGTCGTTGAAGTCGAACATCGGGCATACGCAGGCGGCTGCGGGTGTCGGTGGTGTGATCAAGATGGTGCAGGCGTTGCGGCATGGGGTGTTGCCGAAGACGTTGCATGTGGATGAGCCGTCGGGTCAGGTGGACTGGTCGGCGGGTGCGGTGGAGTTGCTGAGGGAGACGCGGGAGTGGCCCGAGGTGGGGCGTGCGCGTCGGGCGGGTGTGTCGTCGTTCGGGATCAGTGGGACGAACGCGCATGTGGTGCTGGAGGCCGCACCGGAGGAGGCGGAGCCGGTCGTCTCCGATTCGGGGGCGGTGGTGCCGTGGGTGGTGTCGGGCAAGTCGGCTGCCGCGGTGCGGGATCAGGCGGCGCGGCTGGCGGAGTTCGTGGCCGAGGGCGGGCCGCGTGTGGTGGATGTGGCGGCGTCGCTGGTGCGGTCGCGGGCCACGTTCCCTCACCGGGCAGTCGTCGTCGGTGCACGGCGTGACGAACTCGTAGCTGAGCTGGCCGAGTTGAGCGTGGCTCCGGCTGGTTCGGTGGGTTCGGGTGTGGTGTTTGTGTTCCCGGGTCAGGGGTCGCAGTGGCTGGGGATGGCGGTGGAGCTGGCGGAGGCTTCGCCGGTGTTCGCTGAGGCGCTGGCCGAGTGCGAGGCCGCTCTTGCCCCGTTTGTGGACTGGTCGCTGAGCGAGGTGCTCAGGGATGGGGAGGGTGGTTGGCTGGAGCGGGTTGATGTGGTTCAGCCGGTGTTGTTCGCGGTGATGGTGTCGTTGGCGCGGTTGTGGCGGTGGCTGGGGGTGGAGCCGGCTGCGGTGGTCGGTCATTCCCAGGGTGAGATCGCGGCTGCGTGTGTGGCGGGGGCGTTGTCGCTGGAGGATGCGGCGCGTGTGGTGGCGTTGCGGTCGCGGGCGATCCGGGTGCTGTCCGGACGCGGCGGCATGGTGTCCGTCGCCCTGCCGGTCGACGCCGTACGGGAGCGGATCACCGCGTTTGAGGGCCGTGTGTTGGTGGCGGCGGTCAATGGTCCGTCGTCGGTGGTGGTCTCCGGTGAGCCGGGGCCGTTGGAGGAGTTGGTTGCCTCGTGTGAGGCGGAGGGTGTGCGGGCGCGGGTGATCCCGGTGGATTACGCCTCGCACTCGGCCCAGGTCGAGGAGCTGGAGACGGAGCTCCTGGATGTCCTCGCTCCGATCAGTGCTCGGTCGTCCGAGGTGCGGTTCTTTTCCACCGTGACGGGTGACTGGCTGACGGACACGTCGGTGATGGATGCCGGGTACTGGTATCGGAATCTGCGTCAGACGGTGGAGTTCGCCGACGCGGCGGCGGCGTTGGTCGAGCAGGGGCATGGTCTGTTCATCGAGGTCAGCCCGCACCCCGTGCTGACCGTGGGGCTGGGCGAGACGGTCGAGGTGGCCGACCGGCCGGTGTCCGTCCAGGGGACGCTGCGTCGCGACGACGGCGGCTGGCAGCGTTTCCTGGTCTCGGCGGGGCAGGCGTTCACGGCCGGCGCGGACGTGGACTGGGACAGGACACTGCCGGAGGACGCCCGGATCGTCGACCTGCCGACGTATGCCTTCCAGCACACCCGCTACTGGCTGGAGAACACCGGTGGTGTCGGGGACGTGGCGTCCGCCGGACTCGCGGCCACGGATCATCAACTGCTGTCCGCTGCCGTGGCGTTGCCGGACTCCGACGGTGTCGTCCTCACCGGGCGCATCTCGCAGCGTACGCATTCCTGGCTTGCCGACCACGCCGTGAACGGCATGGTTCTGCTGCCGGGTACCGCGTTCGTGGAGATGGCGGTGCGGGCCGGTGACGAGGTCGGTTGCGGCATGGTCGAGGACCTGACGCTGGCTGCGCCGCTGGTCGTGCCGGAGCGGGCCGGTGTGGTCCTGCGGGTGGTGGTCGGCGCGGCGGGTGAGGACGGACGGCGTGAGCTGTCGGTGTTCTCGCGTCTCGACGACGAGAGCGGCACCGACGCCGACACGAGCTGGACGTGCCACGCCACCGGAGCCCTCGCCGTGGGCGACGGGTCATCGGCGGCCACGCTGGACCTCTGGCCGCCGCGTGAGGCGCGGCCGGTGAACGTCGCGGGCTTCTATGCGTCGGCCGAGGCGGACGGGTACGGGTACGGGCCGCTGTTCCAGGGTCTGAAGGCCGCCTGGCGGCACGGTGACGACGTGTTCGCGGAGGTCGTCCTGCCCGAGGGTGCGGACGCGGCCGGGTTCGCCCTGCACCCGGCCCTCATGGACGCCGCACTCCACGCCACCGGCCTCGCCGATGCCGACCGGGCCGACGGCTCGGGACCGCTGCTGCCGTTCTCGTGGAGTGGTGTGACCCTGCACGCGCAGGGCGCGACCGCGCTGCGGGTGCACGTCCGGCCGGTGGGCCGCGACGCCGTCGCGCTCACGCTCGCCGACAGCTCCGGTGCGCCCGTGGCGTCCGTCGAGTCGCTCGCCCTGCGTGCGCTGTCCACGGACGGACTGACAGCCGACCCCGCAGGTGAGGCGGCCTTCCACGGCTCCCTCTTCCGTTCGGAATGGCGTCCGCTGACCCTGCCCGAGGACGTGCCGGCACCCTCGTGGGCCGTCGTGGGGCGGGACCCGCTCGGGCTGGCGGGCGTGCCGTCGTACGGCTCGCTGGAGGAGCTGACCGGCGACGTGCCCCCGTACGTCCTCGTCACCCTGCCCACCGCGCAGGACGCGGCCCTCGCCGAGCAGGTGCACGACGCCTTGCAGGAGACCCTGCGCCTGGTGCGGAGCTGGCTCGCGGAGGACCGGTTCGCCGGATCGCGGCTCGTACTGGTCACCCGGGGCGCGGTCGCGGGCGAGCCGGGGGAGAGGATCTCCGGGCTCGCGCAGTCGCCGGTGTGGGGCCTGGTGCGCTCCGCGCAGGCCGAGAACCCGGACTGCTTCGTCCTCGTCGACGCCGACGAGGCACCCGCTTCCCTGGCCGCCCTGCCGGCCGCGCTCGCCACCGGCGAGCCCGAAATCGTCCTGCACGGCGGCGAGGCCCGCGTCCGCAGGCTCGCCCGGGTCACCGAGCGGCAGGCCCTGGTGCCGCCGCAGGACGGTCCCTGGCGGTTGGACGTCTCGGCCAGCGGCACCCTGGAGAACCTCTCCCTGGTGCCCGCGCCCGACATGGCCGAGCCGCTGCGCGAGGGCGAAGTGCGGATCCACGTCCGCGCCGCCGGCCTCAACTTCCGTGACGTGGTGACCGCGCTCGGCATGGTCGTCGTGGACGAGATCATGGGCGGTGAGGCGGCCGGTGTGGTCGCCGAGGTCGGTCCGGGTGTCACGGACCTGGCGGTCGGTGACCGTGTGGTGGGCCTGTTCACCGGGTCCTTCGGTCCGCTCGCCGTGACCCACCGCGACTACCTGGTCCCGATGCCGCAGGGATGGACGTTCGCCGAGGCCGCCGCCGTCCCCGTCGTCTACGCGACGGCCCTGTTCGGCCTGGTGGACCTGGCCTCGACCGCCCCCGGCCAGCGGGTCCTGGTGCACGCGGGCGCCGGTGGCGTCGGCATCGCCGCCATCCAACTGGCCCGCCATCTCGGCGCCGAGGTGTTCGCCACGGCCAGCCCAGCCAAGTGGGACACCCTGCGGGCGCTCGGCCTGGACGAGGATCACATCGCCAACTCGCGTGATCTGGGCTTCGAGGAGAAGTTCTCGAAGGTCACCGGCGGTGAGGGCATGGATGTGGTGCTCAACTCGCTGGCGCGGGAGTTCGTGGACGCCTCGCTGCGGCTGCTGCCGCGTGGCGGTCACTTCCTGGAGATGGGCAAGACCGACAAGCGCGACCCCGAGGAGGTCGCCGCACAGCACCCCGGCGTCCGGTACGCGGCGTACAACCTGCCCGACTTCGAGCCGTCCCGCTCCCAGGAGATGCTCACCGAGGTCGTCGAGCTCTTCGAACGCGGTGTGCTCACCCACAGCCCCGTCACGGCGTGGGATGTGCGGCGGGCTCCGGAGGCGTTCCGGTTCATGAGTCAGGCGCGGCATGTGGGGAAGATCGTGCTGACGGTGCCGGTGGGGCTGGATCCTGCGGGGACGGTGCTGATCACGGGTGGGACGGGCACGTTGGGTGCGTTGGTGGCCCGTCATGTGGTGGTGGAGCACGGGGTGCGCAGTGTGGTGCTGACCAGTCGGCGTGGTCTGGCGGGTGAGGGTGCGGCCGCGTTGGTGGCGGAGTTGGAGGCGTTGGGTGCGTCGGTGTCGGTGGTGGCGTGTGATGTGAGTGACCGGGAGGCGTTGGCGGGGGTGTTGGGGGGTGTTCCTGCGGGGGCTCCGTTGACGGCGGTGGTGCATGCGGCGGGTGTGCTGGATGACGGTCTGGTGGGGTCGTTGTCGGGGGAGCGGCTGGCGCGGGTGGTGCGTCCGAAGGTGGATGCGGCGGTGCATCTGCATGAGTTGACGCGGGGGATGGATCTGTCGGCGTTCGTGTTGTTCTCGTCGGCGGCGGCGACGTTGGGGGAGTCGGGGCAGGGTAATTACGCGGCGGCGAACACGTTCCTGGATGCGTTGGCGGAGGTGCGTCGGGCGGAGGGTCTGCCGGCGACGTCGCTCGCGTGGGGGTTCTGGGAACAGCGCAGCGGCATGACCGCCCACCTCACCGACGAGGACGTCGAACGCATCAAGCGCACCGGAGTCCAGCCGCTCCCCACCGAGCTCGGCCTCGAACTTCTCGACCACGGCACGGCGTCCCCCTGGCCCACCCTGGCACCGATCCAGCTCGACACGGCCGTCCTGCGCGAGAGCGGAACCATCCCGCCCCTGCTGCGCGGCCTCGTCAGGGCACCCGCCCGGCGCACGGTCGCCGCGGGCCCCGCCGCCGAGTCGGCGGCGTCGCTCACGGACCGGCTCGTCGCCCTGCCGGCCGCGGAACGCGAACGGTTCGTCCTCGACCTGGTCCGCCGCGACGTCGCCACCGTCCTCGGCCACGGAGGAGCGGACGCCGTCGAGGCCGCCCAGGCGTTCAAGGAGATCGGCTTCGACTCGCTGACCGCCGTCGAACTGCGCAACCGCCTCTCCGCGGCCACCGGACTGCGCCTGCCCGCCACCCTCGTCTTCGACTACCCCAACCCCGCGGCCCTGGCCCGCCACCTCGTGACCGAGCTCGCCCCGGCCGACGCCGCGGCCCCGGCCGACTCGCAGGAGGAGCGACTCCGGGCCGCCCTGTCGGAGCTGCCGCTCGCCCGGCTGCGCGAGGCAGGCGTGCTCGATGTCCTGCTCACCCTCACGGGGCTCGACGACGAGTCCGCCGGCGCGGACGCCGACGCCGGCACGGACGAGAGCGAGGGCGCCATCGACGAGATGGACGCCGAGAGCCTCATCCAGCTCGCCCTGAGCAACCCCGACGCCTGATCCGAGACCTGTGGAGCATGTGATGGCTACGTCCAACAACCAACTCGTCGATGCCCTGCGTGCCTCGCTGAAGGAGACGGAGCGGCTCAAGCAGCAGAACCGCCAGCTGATCAGCGCCGGGACCGAACCGGTCGCGATCGTCGGCATGGCGTGCCGCTACCCCGGTGACGTGCGGTCGCCGGAGGACCTGTGGCGCATGGTCGCCGAGGGCACGGACGGTGTGTCGGGGTTCCCCGAGGACCGTGGCTGGGACGTGGAGGGCATCTACGATCCTGATCCGGACCGTCCGGGGACGACGTATGTGCGTGAGGGCGGTTTCCTGCACGACGCGGCGGAGTTCGATGCCGGGTTCTTCGGGATCAGTCCGCGTGAGGCGCTGGCGATGGACCCGCAGCAGCGGCTGCTGCTCGAGGTGTCGTGGGAGGCGTTCGAACGCTCCGGCATCGACCCCACCACCCTGGCCGGCGGTACCGCCGGTGTCTTCATGGGCGTGATCAACAACGACTACACCGCCAAGGCGCAGTCCGTCCCCGCCGAACTCGAACCCTTCCTCGGCAACGGCGGCGCCAGCAGCGTCGCCTCCGGCCGTATCGCCTACACCCTGGGCCTGGAAGGGCCCGCGATCAGCATCGACACGGCGTGCTCGTCGTCCCTCGTGGCGCTGCACCTGGCGGTGCAGTCCCTGCGCCGCGGCGAGTGCTCGCTCGCCCTGGCCGGAGGCGTCAGCGTGATGGCGAACCCCGGCGGCTTCCTGGAGTTCTCCCGGCAGCGGGGGCTCGCGGTGGACGGCCGATGCAAGGCGTTCGCGGCGGCCGCGGACGGCACCGGGTGGGCCGAGGGCGTCGGTGTGCTGGTGGTGGAGCGGCTGTCGGACGCGCGGCGCAAGGGTCACCGGGTGCTCGCGGTGGTGCGGGGCTCGGCGGTCAACCAGGACGGCGCGTCCAACGGCCTGTCCGCCCCGAACGGTCCTGCCCAGCAGCGTGTCATCCGCGCGGCGCTCGCCAACGCCGGTCTGTCGGCGACGGACGTCGATGCGGTGGAGGCTCATGGCACCGGGACCACGCTCGGGGATCCGATCGAGGCGCAGGCGCTGCTGGCGACGTATGGCCAGGACCGGTCGGGTGAACAGCCTCTGTGGCTCGGCTCGTTCAAGTCGAACATCGGACATGCGATGGCGGCTGCGGGTGTCGGTGGTGTGATCAAGATGGTGCAGGCGTTGCGGCATGGTGTGTTGCCGAAGACGTTGCATGTGGAGGAGCCGTCGGGTCAGGTGGACTGGTCGGCGGGTGCGGTGGAGTTGCTGACCGAGACGCGGGAGTGGCCCGAGGTGGGGCGTGCGCGTCGGGCGGGTGTGTCGTCGTTCGGGATCAGTGGGACGAACGCGCATGTGGTGCTGGAGGAGGTGCCGGGGGAGGCGGAGCCGGTTGTCTCCGATTCGGGGGCGGTGGTGCCGTGGGTGGTGTCGGGTAAGTCGGCTGCTGCGGTGCGGGATCAGGCGGTGCGGCTGGCGGAGTTCGTCGCCGGGAGCGAGTCGCGTGTGGTGGATGTGGCGGCGTCGCTGGTGCGGTCGCGGGCGACGCTCTCGCACCGGGCGGTGGTGGTGGGAAGCGAGGCCGAGGAACTCATCGCGCAGCTGCGGGAGTTGGCGGAGACTCCGGCTGGTTCGGTGGGTTCGGGTGTGGTGTTTGTGTTCCCGGGTCAGGGGTCGCAGTGGCTGGGGATGGCGGTGGAGCTGGCGGAGGCTTCGCCGGTGTTCGCTGAGGCGCTGGCCGAGTGCGAGGCCGCTCTTGCCCCGTTTGTGGACTGGTCGCTGAGCGAGGTGCTCAGGGATGGGGAGGGTGGTTGGCTGGAGCGGGTTGATGTGGTTCAGCCGGTGTTGTTCGCGGTGATGGTGTCGTTGGCGCGGTTGTGGCGGTGGCTGGGGGTGGAGCCGGCTGCGGTGGTCGGTCATTCCCAGGGTGAGATCGCGGCTGCGTGTGTGGCGGGGGCGTTGTCGCTGGAGGATGCGGCGCGGGTGGTGGCGTTGCGGTCGCGGGCGATCCGGGTGCTGTCCGGGCGTGGCGGCATGGTGTCCATCGCTCTGCCGGTCGACGCGGTACGGGAGCGGATCACCGCGTTTGAGGGCCGTGTGTCGGTGGCGGCGGTCAATGGTCCGTCGTCGGTGGTGGTCTCCGGTGAGCCGGGGCCGTTGGAGGAGCTGGTCGCTTCCTGTGAGGCGGAGGGTGTGCGGGCGCGGGTGATCCCGGTGGATTACGCCTCGCACTCGGCGCAGGTCGAGGAGCTGGAGACAGAGCTCCTGGATGTCCTCGCTCCGATCAGTCCTCGGTCGTCCGAGGTGCGGTTCTTTTCCACGGTGACCGGTGACTGGCTGACGGACACCTCGGTGATGGATGCCGCGTATTGGTATCGCAACCTGCGTCAGACGGTCGAGTTCGCCGACGCGACGGCGGCGTTGATCGAGCAGGGGCATGGTCTGTTCATCGAGGCCAGTCCGCATCCCGTGCTGACGGTGCCGGTGGAGTCGAGTATCGAGGCTTCCGGGCAGGCCGGTGTGTCGGTGATCGGCAGCCTGCGTCGCGACGACGGCGGCTGGGAGCGTTTCCTGGTCTCGGCCGGGCAGGCGTTCACGGCCGGCGCGGACGTGGACTGGGACAGGACCCTGCCGGAGGACGCACGGATCGTCGATCTGCCCACGTATGCCTTCCAGCACACCCGCTACTGGCTGGAGAGTGGCGGAAGCACGGGAGACGTGACCTCGGTGGGCCTTGAGGCCACGGATCATCAACTGCTGTCCGCTGCCGTGGCGTTGCCGGACTCCGACGGTGTCGTCCTCACCGGGCGCATCTCGCAGCGTACGCACGCCTGGCTCGCCGACCACGCCGTCATGGGCACGGTCCTGCTGCCGGGTACCGCGTTCGTGGAGATGGCGGTGCGGGCCGGTGACGAGGTCGGTTGCGGCATGGTCGAGGACCTGACGCTGGCCGCGCCGCTGGTCGTGCCCGAGCGGGCCGGTGTCGTCCTGCGCGTGGTGGTCGGAGCTGCGGACGAGGACGGACGGCGCGAGCTGTCGGTGTTCTCCCGTCTCGACGACACCTCGCAGCCCGACTCCGGGTGGACCTGCCATGCGACGGGCGTGCTGGCGCTCGGTACCCAGGCGTCGCCCATGTTCGACCTGGGCGTCTGGCCGCCGCGTGAGGCGCGGCCGGTGGACGTCGCGGGCTTCTATGCGTCGGCCGAGGCGGACGGGTACGGGTACGGGCCGCTGTTCCAGGGCTTGAAGGCCGCCTGGCGGCGGGGTGAGGAGGTGTTCGCGGAGGTCGTCCTGCCCGAGGGTGCGGACGCGGCCGGCTTCGCCCTGCACCCGGCCCTCATGGACGCCGCACTCCACGCCACCGGCCTCAGCGGCGACAGCGGCGCGGTACAGCTGCCGTTCGCCTGGAGCGGGGTGTCGCTGCTCGCGTCCGGGGCCACCCGGCTGCGGGTGCGGGTCACCAGGTCCGGCGACGGCGTCGTGTCCCTGCAACTCGCCGACGGGGCCGGGGCGCCGGTGGCGTCCGTCGAGTCGCTGACGCTGCGCGACGTCACGGCCGAGCAGCTGTCCGCCCGGCCCGGTGACCCCGACGCCCTCTTCCGCAGCGAGTGGACGGCGCTCCCCGCCCCGACCGGCCTCGACGCCGACGCCCAGGATCGCCGTTGGGCGCTCGTCGGCGCGGCCGGCACGCTCGGGCTCGCGGACACCCCGACCTATGCGTCGCTCGACGAACTCGCCCCGGCCCTCGCCGACGAGTCCGCCGAGGCACGGCCCGACACCGTGATCGTGCCGCTCCTCGGCACCCACGACGCGGCGGACGACGTACCGGCGGCCGTGCACCGCGCCGCCTGCGAGGTCCTCGCGACGGTGCAGCAGTGGCTGGCCGACGACCGGTTCGCCGATCTGCGGCTCGTCCTGGTCACCCGGCGCGCGGTCGCGGCCGGCTCAGGTGAGAAGGCGGTGGACCTGGTCCACGCCCCGGTGTGGGGTCTGGTGCGCTCCGCGCAGGCCGAGCACCCCGGCCGCCTCGTCCTCGTCGACACCGACGGCGTCGACACCGCCGTACGTGCCCTGCCCGCCGCGCTGGCGCACCGAGAGGAGCGCGAGTTCGCGCTGCGCGACGGCACCGTGCTCGTACGGCGTCTCGTGCGCGCCGCGTCCGGGGGCGCCCTGACCCCGCCCGCCGACGCCGAGTCCTGGCGGCTCGACGCCACCGTGCGCGAGACCCTCGACAACCTGGAACTGATCCCCGCCCCCGAGGCGGTGGCGCCGCTCGCCGACGGCGAGGTACGGGTCGCCGTGCGCGCCGCCGGGGTCAACTTCCGTGACCTCGTCTCGCTGCTCGGCATGGCGGCGACCGAGGAGATCATGGGCGGTGAGGCGGCCGGTGTGGTCGCCGAGGTCGGTCCGGGTGTCACGGACCTGGCGGTCGGTGACCGGGTGGTGGGCCTGTTCACCGGGTCCTTCGGTCCGCTCGCCGTGACCCACCGCGACTACCTGGCGCCGATGCCGGAGGGGTGGACGTTCGCCGAGGCCGCCGCCGTCCCCATCGCGTATCTCACCGCCTACTTCGGCCTGGTGGACCTCGGCGGTCTGCGCCCGGGCAGCCGGGTCCTCGTCCACGCGGGAGCCGGCGGTGTCGGCACCGCGGCCGTGCGGCTGGCCCGTCATTTCGGGGCCGAGGTGTTCGCGACGGCCAGCCCCGGCAAGTGGGATGCTCTGCGGGCGCTGGGTCTGGACGAGGATCACATCGCCAGCTCGCGTGATCTGGGCTTCGAGGAGAAGTTCTCGAAGGTCACCGGTGGGGAGGGCATGGATGTGGTGCTCAACTCGCTGGCGCGGGAGTTCGTGGACGCCTCGCTGCGGCTGCTGCCGCGTGGCGGTCACTTCCTGGAGATGGGCAAGACCGACAAGCGCGACCCCGAGGAGGTCGCCGCACAGCACCCCGGCGTCTCCTACCGGGCGTTCGACCTCGTCGAGGCCGGACCCGACCGCACCCGCGCGATGCTCGCCGACATCCTCGGCCTGTTCGCGCACGGAGCACTGCGGCCCCTTCCCGTCACGGCGTGGGATGTGCGGCGGGCTCCGGAGGCGTTCCGGTTCATGAGTCAGGCGCGGCATGTGGGGAAGATCGTGCTGACGGTGCCGGTGGGGCTGGATCCTGCGGGGACGGTGCTGATCACGGGTGGGACGGGCACGTTGGGTGCGTTGGTGGCCCGTCATGTGGTGGTGGTGCACGGGGTGCGCAGTGTGGTGCTGACGAGTCGGCGTGGTCTGGCGGGTGAGGGTGCGGCCGCGTTGGTGGCGGAGTTGGAGGCGTTGGGTGCGTCGGTGTCGGTGGTGGCGTGTGATGTGAGTGACCGGGAGGCGTTGGCGGGGGTGTTGGGGGGTGTTCCTGCGGGGGCTCCGTTGACGGCGGTGGTGCATGCGGCGGGTGTGCTGGATGACGGTCTGGTGGGGTCGTTGTCGGGGGAGCGGCTGGCGCGGGTGGTGCGTCCGAAGGTGGATGCGGCGGTGCATCTGCATGAGTTGACGCGGGGGATGGATCTGTCGGCGTTCGTGTTGTTCTCGTCGGCGGCGGCGACGTTGGGGGAGTCGGGGCAGGGTAATTACGCGGCGGCGAACACGTTCCTGGATGCGTTGGCGGAGGTGCGTCGGGCGGAGGGTCTGCCGGCGACGTCGCTCGCGTGGGGGTTCTGGGAACAGCGCAGCGGCATGACCGCCCACCTCACCGACGTCGACATGCAGCGCATGCGGCGCTCCGGCGTCGTACCCCTGACCAGCGAACTCGGTCTGCGGCTCTTCGACGAGGGACTCTCCTCGGCCTGGCCGGTCCTCGCACCGATCAAGCTCGACACAGCCGCCCTGCGGACCGCAGGAGACATCCCGCCCCTGCTGCGCGGCCTCGTCCGGGCGCCCGCCCGGCGCACCGTAGCGGCGGACACCACCGGCGGCGGCAGCTCCCTCGCCGACCGGCTCGCCGCCATGGCACCCGCGGAGCGTGAGCGCTACCTGCTCACAACCGTCCGCACCCATGTCGCGGCCGTCCTGGGCTTCACCGACGGCGAGGCCGTCGTCCCCACCCAGGCGTTCAAGGAGATCGGCTTCGACTCGCTGACCGCCGTCGAACTGCGCAACCGGCTGGCGACCGCCACCGGCCTGCGCCTGCCCGCCACTCTCGTCTTCGACTACCCCAACCCGACCGTGCTCGCCCAGCACCTCGGCGCCGAACTCGTCGGCGACGCCCCCGCGCCCGCCGGCCCCGGGACCGCTCCGGTCGCCGCCGTCGCACGGGACGACGACCCCGTCGTCATCGTCGGCATGGCCTGCCGCTACCCCGGCGGGGTCCGGTCGCCAGAGGACCTGTGGCGCATGGTCCACGACGGCGTCGACGCCATGACGGGCTTCCCCGACGACCGCGGCTGGGACGTCGAAGGGCTCTACGACCCCGACCCCGACCACCCCGGCACCACCTACACGCGTGAGGGCGGCTTCCTGGAGGACGCCGGTCACTTCGACCCCGAATTCTTCGGGATCAGTCCGCGTGAGGCGCTGGCGATGGACCCGCAGCAGCGGCTGCTCCTCGAGGTGTCCTGGGAGGCGTTCGAACGGGCCGGCATCGACCCCGAGGCGCTGCGCGGCACCCCGACCGGCGTCTTCATGGGCGTCATCACCAACGACTACACATCCAGCGTGCCCTCCATCCCGGAGGACGTGCAGCCCTTCCTCGGCAACGGCGGCTTCAACAGCGTCGCCTCCGGCCGCGTCGCCTACACCCTGGGCCTGGAAGGGCCCGCGATCAGCATCGACACGGCGTGCTCGTCGTCCCTGGTGTCCCTGCACCTGGCCGCCGACGCGCTGCGACGGGGCGAGTGCTCCATGGCCCTCGCCGGCGGTGTGGCGGTCATGGCCACGCCCATCGCGTTCACCGACTTCTCCCGGCAGCGCGGCATGGCGGTGGACGGCCGCTGCAAGGCCTTCGCGGCGGCCGCGGACGGCACCGGGTGGGCCGAGGGCGCCGGTGTGCTGGTGGTGGAGCGGCTGTCGGACGCGCGGCGCAAGGGGCACCGGGTGCTCGCGGTGGTGCGGGGCTCGGCGGTCAACCAGGACGGCGCCAGCAACGGTCTGTCCGCCCCGAACGGTCCCGCGCAGCAGCGCGTCATCCGTGCGGCGCTCGCCAACGCCGGTCTGTCGGCGGCGGATGTGGATGTCGTCGAGGCGCACGGCACCGGGACCACGCTCGGTGACCCGATCGAGGCGCAGGCTGTGCTGGCGACGTACGGGCAGGAACGGTCCGACGGTCAACCGCTGTTCCTGGGGTCGTTCAAGTCGAACATCGGCCACGCCATGGCGGCCGCGGGTGTCGGCGGTGTGATCAAGATGGTGCAGGCGCTGCGGCACGGAGTGCTGCCGAAGACGCTGCACGTCGATGCGCCCACCCCGCATGTCGACTGGTCGGCGGGTGCGGTGGAGCTGCTGAGGGAGACGCGGGAGTGGCCCGAGGTGGGGCGTGCGCGTCGGGCGGGTGTGTCGTCGTTCGGGATCAGTGGGACGAACGCGCATGTGGTGCTGGAGGAGGTGCCGGAGGAGGCGGAGCCGGTTGTTCCCGATTCGGGGGCGGTGGTGCCGTGGGTGGTGTCGGGCAAGTCGGCTGCCGCGGTGCGGGATCAGGCGGCGCGGCTGGCGGAGTTCGTGGCCGAGGGCGGGCCGCGTGTGGTGGATGTGGCGGCGTCGCTGGTGCGGTCGCGGGCGACGTTCCCCCATCGTGCGGTTGTCGTGGGCCGGGAAAGCGGCGAACTTACCCAGCAGCTCCGGGACTTGACCGAAACTTCGGCTGGTTCGGTGGGTTCGGGTGTGGTGTTTGTGTTCCCGGGTCAGGGGTCGCAGTGGCTGGGGATGGCGGTGGAGCTGGCGGAGGCTTCGCCGGTGTTCGCTGAGGCGCTGGCCGAGTGCGAGGCCGCTCTCGCTCCGTTTGTGGACTGGTCGCTGAGCGAGGTGCTCAGGGATGGGGAGGGTGGTTGGCTGGAGCGGGTTGATGTGGTTCAGCCGGTGTTGTTCGCGGTGATGGTGTCGTTGGCGCGGTTGTGGCGGTGGCTGGGGGTGGAGCCGGCTGCGGTGGTCGGTCATTCCCAGGGTGAGATCGCGGCTGCGTGTGTGGCGGGGGCGTTGTCGCTGGAGGATGCGGCGCGTGTGGTGGCGTTGCGGTCGCGGGCGATCCGGGTGCTGTCCGGGCGTGGCGGCATGGTGTCCATCGCTCTGCCGGTCGACGCGGTACGGGAGCGGATCTCGTCGTATGAGGGCCGTGTGTCGGTGGCGGCGGTGAATGGTCCGTCGTCGGTGGTGGTGTCGGGTGAGCCGGGGCCGTTGGAGGAGCTGGTCGCGTCCTGTGAGGCGGAGGGTGTGCGGGCGCGGGTGATCCCGGTGGATTACGCCTCGCATTCGGCGCAGGTGGAGGAGCTGGAGAGGGAGCTTCTGGATGTTCTGGCGCCGATCAGTCCTCGGCCGTCTGATGTGCGGTTCTTCTCCACCGTGACGGGTGACTGGCTGACGGACACCTCGGTGATGGATGCCGCGTACTGGTATCGCAACCTGCGTCAGACGGTCGAGTTCGCCGACGCGACGGCGGCGTTGATCGAGCAGGGGCATGGTCTGTTCATCGAGGTCAGCCCGCACTCCGTGCTGACCGTGGGGCTGGGCGAGACGGTCGAGGTGGCCGACCGGCCGGTGTCCGTCCAGGGGACGCTGCGTCGCGACGACGGCGGCTGGCAGCGTTTCCTGGTCTCGGCCGGGCAGGCGTTCACGGCCGGCGCGGACGTGGACTGGGACAGGACACTGCCGGAGGACGCCCGGATCGTCGACCTGCCCACGTATGCCTTCCAGCACACCCGCTACTGGCTGGAGAACACCGGTGGTGTCGGGGACGTGGAGTCCGCCGGACTCGCGGCCACCGATCACCCGCTCCTCTCCGCCTCCCTGCCGCTGGCCGAGTCGGACCGGACCGTGCTCACCGGGCGGCTCTCGCTGCGTACGCATCCCTGGCTCGCCGACCACGCCGTCATGGGCACGGTCCTGCTGCCGGGCACGGTGTTCGTGGAGATGGCGGTGCGGGCCGGTGACGAGACCGGCTGCGCCCGGCTCGTCGAGCTGACGCTTCTGGAGCCGCTGGTGCTCAGGGCGTCCGAGGCCGTGCAGGTGCAGGTCGCCGTCGGTGCGGCCGACGAGAACGGGCGCAGGCCGGTGGACATCCACTCCCGGCCGGCGGACGCGGACGACGGCACCGCCGACTGGACCACCCACGCGACCGGCGTGCTGGCCCCCGAGGCGGTCGCCGCCTCGATCGACCTCGTCGCGTGGCCGCCGGCCGGGGCCCAGCCGATCGACCTGGGCAGCGGATACGACGACCTGGTGGCCCAGGGGTACGAGTACGGCCCCGTCTTCCAGGGCCTGAAGGCCGCCTGGCGGCACGGTGACGACGTGTTCGCCGAGGTCGCCCTGCCCGAGGGCGTCGGCGCGGGCGGATTCGCCCTCCACCCGGCGCTGCTCGACGCGGCGCTGCACGCCCTCGGCACCGTCGAGAGCGGTGGCTCCGGTGAGCCGGGTGTCCGGCTGCCGTTCTCCTGGAACGGTGTGTCCGTGCACGCGACCGGCGCCACCTTCCTGCGCGTACGGCTGACGCCCGAGCCCGCCGGTGACCGGGTGCGGGTCAGTGTCGCCGACGCGGGCGGCACGCCGGTGGCGACCGTCGAGGAACTCGTCCTGCGGGCGATCTCCCCCGAGCAGTTGTCCGCGGCCGCCGGGCCGAAGGGCGACATCCTGTACCGCACCGAATGGAGCCCGCTCTCCGTCGCACCGGAGGCCTCCGCGGCGCACGACGGCCGGACGGTCGTCGGGGTGGACACGCCCGGGCTCCAGCAAGTGCTCAAGACCGGGGGCGAGGAGGTCGTGAACCACCCGGACCTCGCCGCGCTGGCCGAGGCGGTCGACGCGGGCGCCACCGTGCCGGACGTCGTGCTCGCCCCGTTCACCGCTGCACCCGTCGCGGGCGAGGGCGGCCTGCCGGCCGCCGTGCGGGCGAGCACCGGCCGGGCGCTCGAACTCGTCCAGGAGTGGCTGGCGGACGACCGGTTCGCCGGGGCCCGCCTGGCGCTCGTCACGAGCGGCGGGGCCGCCACGGCGCCCGGCACGGCACCCGAGGATCTGGGACTGGCCGCGGTCTGGGGGCTCATACGGGCCGCCGAGGCCGAGCACCCCGGCCGGTTCGTCCTGATCGATCTGGACCAGGAGCCGGCGTCCCGCCAGGCGGTCCCGGCGGCGCTCGCCACGGGGGAGCCCGAGGTGGCCGTGCGGGACGGACGTCTCCTGGCCCGACGGCTGCACGCGGTGCCCGCGACCGAGGGGACGACCGGTGCCGGTACGTCGGCCGCCACCGGCCCGACGGACGCCGCGCCGCCCGTCTTCGCCCCCGCCGGCACGGTGCTCGTCACCGGCGGCACCGGCACCTTGGGTGCCCTGGTCGCCCGGCACCTGGTCACCCGCCACGGTGTGCGCAGGCTCCTGGTCACCAGCCGCCGCGGCCTCGCCGCCGAGGGCGCCGCGGAACTGCGCGACGAACTCGCCGGGCTTGGCGCGACGGTCGACGTCGCGGCCTGCGACGTGGCCGACCGGGACGCGGTACGGGCGCTGCTCGACGGCATACCGGCCGAGCACCCGCTGACCGCCGTCGTCCACACCGCGGGGGTCACCGACGACGGGGTCGTCGCCGCCCTCGACGCGAAACGCCTGGACACCGTGTTGCGCCCGAAGGTCGACGCGGCCGTCCACCTGGACGAACTCACCCGGGAGCTGGGGCTGCCGGTCACCGCGTTCGTGCTCTTCTCCTCCGCCGCCGGCACCATCGGCAGCCCGGGACAGGCGAACTACGCCGCGGCCAACGCCTTCACCGACGCCCTCGCCGCCCGGCGCCGGGCCGAGGGGCTGCCCGCGGTCTCCCTGGCCTGGGGCTTCTGGGACCAGCGCAGCGAACTCACCGCACGGCTCGGCGAGACCGACGTGGCACGCATGAGCCGCTCCGGGGTCACCGCGATGCCGACGGCGACCGGACTCGCGCTGTTCGACGCGGCGCTGGGCAGGGAGGAAGCGGTACTGGTACCGGTGCGCTTCGACCTGCCGGCCGTCCGCGCCCGGCTCCTGGAGCACGGCACCCCGGCCGTCCTGCGGGACCTCGTCCGGCTGCCGGCGCGCCGGAACCAGGCGCAGGCCGCGCTGTCCCGCTCCGAGGCCGACGCGCTGCTCCAGCGGCTCGGGGCGCTGCCGGCGCAGGAACGCGCCAAGGCCGTCCTCGACCTGGTACGCACCCAGGTCGCGGCCGTGCTCGGCTTCGCCGGACCGCACGCGGTGGCCGCCGACCGGGGCTTCCTGGAGCTCGGGTTCGACTCGCTGACCGCGCTCGAGCTGCGCAACCGGCTCACCGCCGTCACCGGACTGCGGCTGCCCGCCACGCTGATCTTCGACTACCCTTCGGCGCACGCGCTGGCCGATTACGTCGTCGCCGAGCTGCCGGACACCGAAGCGGCGGGCGCCGCCGCCTCTCTTGTCCGGACCGAACTGGAGCGGCTGGAGAAGGCCGTCTCCGGCACGGAGGTCCCGGAGGAGGAGCGGGGCGAACTCGTCGAGCGGCTGCACGCCGTCCTGGCCACGCTGGGCGGGGCCGGTGGCGGCTACACCGAAAGGCTCGAATCGGCCTCCGACGACGAGATGTTCGCGTTCATCGACAATGAGCTCGGCCTTTCGTAGGGGCGGGGCCACTACCGAATCCTGAATTCGTCGCAAACCCTGAAGGCGGGCCGCTTCGACCCGCCTTCAGGGCTCTCTTGCATAGGGGTCGACCCAGGGGCGGCTAGGGGTGGTCGAGCCCAACGGGCCGGACCAAGCTTGGCTCGAACAGCTCCTGGGCTGCTGTGTGTTTGCGCCAGGCCATCGACGAAGAGGTTGCCCCAGATGCAGAACGAGCAGAAGCTTCGCGACTACCTCAGGCGGGTCACGGCCGACCTGGCGCAGACTCGCCAGCGGCTGCACGAGGCGGAGGCCAAGGCCAACGAACCCATCGCCGTCGTCGGCATGAGCTGCCGCTATCCCGGCGGCGTCACCTCGCCCGAGGAGCTGTGGGATCTCGTCGCCGGCCGGCACGACGCGATCTCCCCCTTCCCCGAGGACCGGGGCTGGGACATCGACGCACTTTACGACCCCGACCCCGAGAACTCCGGCACCTTCTACGCCCAGGGCGGTGGATTCCTCGAAGGCGTCGGGAATTTCGACGCCGAATTCTTCGGCATCAGCCCGCGCGAGGCGCTGGCGATGGACCCGCACCAGCGGCTGCTGCTGGAAATCGCATGGGAGACCTTCGAACGGGCCGGAATCGACCCGCAATCCATGCGCGGGAGTTCAACCGGCGTATTCGCCGGAGTGATGTACCAGGACTACGCGTCCCGGCTCGACACCATTCCCCACGAACTCGAAGGATATATCGGCAACGGCAATGCCTACAGTGTCGCCTCCGGTCGCGTCTCCTACACCCTCGGCCTCGAGGGCCCCGCGATCACGGTCGACACGGCGTGCTCGTCGTCTCTGGTGACGCTGCACCTGGCGGTGCAGTCGCTGCGGCGCGGCGAGTGCTCGATGGCCCTGGCCGGCGGTGTCACCGTCATGTCGACGCCCGACGTCTACATCGAACTCAGCCGCCAGCGCGGACTGTCCCCCGACGGCCGCTGCCGCTCCTTCGCCGACGGCGCGGACGGCACCGGCTTCTCCGAGGGCGCCGGCATGATCCTCCTGGAGCGGCTGTCGGACGCGCGGCGCAACGGTCACCGGGTGCTCGCTGTGGTGCGGGGCTCGGCCGTGAACCAGGACGGCGCCAGCAGCGGCCTGACGGCGCCGAATGGTCCCGCGCAGCAGCGGGTGATTCGTGCGGCGTTGGCGGATGCCGGGCTGTCGGCGACGGATGTGGATGCGGTGGAGGCGCATGGCACGGGCACGCGGCTGGGCGATCCGATCGAGGCGCAGGCGTTGCTGGCGACGTATGGGCAGGAGCGGTCTGGTGACGATCCGTTGTTCCTGGGGTCGTTGAAGTCGAACATCGGGCATACGCAGGCGGCTGCGGGTGTCGGTGGTGTGATCAAGATGGTGCAGGCGTTGCGGCATGGGGTGTTGCCGAAGACGTTGCATGTGGATGAGCCGTCGGGTCAGGTGGACTGGTCGGCGGGTGCGGTGGAGTTGCTGAGGGAGACGCGGGAGTGGCCCGAGGTGGGGCGTGCGCGTCGGGCGGGTGTGTCGTCGTTCGGGATCAGTGGGACGAACGCGCATGTGGTGCTGGAGGCCGCACCGGAGGAGGCGGAGCCGGTCGTCTCCGATTCGGGGGCGGTGGTGCCGTGGGTGGTGTCGGGCAAGTCGGCTGCCGCGGTGCGGGATCAGGCGGCGCGGCTGGCGGAGTTCGTCGCCGAGGGCGAGTCGCGTGTGGTGGATGTGGCGGCGTCGCTGGTGCGGTCGCGGGCCACGCTCTCGCACCGGGCGGTGGTGGTGGGAAGCGAGACCGAGGAACTCATCGCGCAGCTGCGGGAGTTGGCGGAGACTCCGGCTGGTTCGGTGGGTTCGGGTGTGGTGTTTGTGTTCCCGGGTCAGGGGTCGCAGTGGCTGGGGATGGCGGTGGAGCTGGCGGAGGCTTCGCCGGTGTTCGCTGAGGCGCTGGCCGAGTGCGAGGCCGCTCTTGCCCCGTTTGTGGACTGGTCGCTGAGCGAGGTGCTCAGGGATGGGGAGGGTGGTTGGCTGGAGCGGGTTGATGTGGTTCAGCCGGTGTTGTTCGCGGTGATGGTGTCGTTGGCGCGGTTGTGGCGGTGGCTGGGGGTGGAGCCGGCTGTGGTGGTCGGTCATTCCCAGGGTGAGATCGCGGCTGCGTGTGTGGCGGGGGCGTTGTCGCTGGAGGATGCGGCGCGGGTGGTGGCGTTGCGGTCGCGGGCGATCCGGGTGCTGTCCGGGCGTGGCGGCATGGTGTCCGTCGCTCTGCCGGTCGACGCGGTACGGGAGCGGATCACCGCGTTTGAGGGCCGTGTGTCGGTTGCGGCGGTCAATGGTCCGTCGTCGGTGGTGGTCTCCGGTGAGCCGGGGCCGTTGGAGGAGCTGGTCGCTTCCTGTGAGGCGGAGGGTGTGCGGGCGCGGGTGATCCCGGTGGATTACGCCTCGCACTCGGCGCAGGTCGAGGAGCTGGAGACAGAGCTCCTGGATGTCCTCGCTCCGATCAGTCCTCGGTCGTCCGAGGTGCGGTTCTTTTCCACGGTGACCGGTGACTGGCTGACGGACACGTCGGTGATGGATGCCGCGTATTGGTATCGCAACCTGCGTCAGACGGTGGAGTTCGCCGACGCGACGGCGGCGTTGGTCGAGCAGGGGCATGGTCTGTTCATCGAGGCCAGTCCGCATCCCGTGCTGACGGTGCCGGTGGAGTCGAGTATCGAGGCTTCCGGGCAGGCCGGTGTGTCGGTGATCGGCAGCCTGCGTCGCGACGACGGCGGCTGGGAGCGTTTCCTGGTCTCGGCCGGGCAGGCGTTCACAGCTGGCGCCGACGTCGACTGGGACAGGACCCTGCCGGAGGACGCCCGGATCGTCGACCTGCCCACGTATGCCTTCCAGCACGCCCGCTACTGGCTGGAGCCGGAGCAGCTCGCCGACGATGTCACGGTCGACCCGCTCGACGCCCGCTTCTGGGAGGCCGTCGAGCGCGGGGACCTCGCCGCGCTCAGCGACGATCTCGAACTCGATGTCGCTGACGACGCCCAGCAGAGCGCGCTCGGCGACGCCCTCCCCGTTCTTGCCAACTGGCGCCGACAGCGCCGTAACCGCTCCCTCGTGGACTCCTGGCGGTACCGCGTCTCCTGGCGCCGGATCGCCGACCCGCGGTCACCCAACCTGCAAGGCGGCTGGCTCCTCGTCACACCCCCGGACGGCACGTCCGACAACGGCGTCGAGAACTCCCTGACCGCGTACGGCGCCACCGTCGTCCGCGTACCGTGGGACCCGACGGACACCGACCGCACCGCACTCGCCCTGCGGCTGCGCACCGCCGCCGACGACCTGCCCACCGGCGTACGGGGTGTGCTGTCGCTCCTCGCGGACGACACGCGTCCGCACCCCGAGCGGCCCGACGTGGCGGCCGGTCTGGCGGGCACGCTCACGCTCACCCAGGCCCTCGGTGACTCTGCGATCGAGGCACCGCTGTGGCTGCTGACCCGGGGAGCCGTCTCCACCGGCGCCGCCGACGGGCCCGCCCGTCCGGCGGGAGCGGAGATCTGGGGGCTCGGACGGGTCGTCGGACTCGAACACCCGCAGCGCTGGGGCGGCCTCGTCGACCTCCCCGACCACGCCGACGACCTGGACGAGCGGGCCGCCGCGCGGCTCGCCGGAGTCCTCAGCGGCATCGGCGACGAGGACCAGCTCGCCGTGCGCGGCACCGGTGTCCACGCCCGCCGGCTGGTCCGCGCCCCTCTCGCCGGAAAGCCGGCGCGCAGCTGGCGCCCGCGGGGTTGCGTACTGGTGACCGGCGGCACCGGCGCCCTCGGAGCGCACGTCGCGCGCTGGCTCGCCCGCAACGGCGCCGAGCATCTGGTGCTGACCAGCCGCCGTGGAGCGGACGCGCCGGGAGCGGCCGAACTGACCGCCGAGCTGGAGCAGTCCGGCGCGCGGGTCACCGTCGCGGCCTGTGACGCCGCCGACCGGGACGCACTGGCCGGCCTGCTCGCGGGCCTGGAAACCGACCTCACCGCCGTGGTGCACGCGGCCGGTATCGGGGACGTCGCCGCCGTGACGGACACCGGGCTCGACGACCTGGCCGCCGCCCTGTCCGGCAAGGCGGCGGGCGCCCGGCACCTCGACGAACTGCTCGGCGACACCCCGCTCGACGCGTTCGTGCTGTTCTCGTCCAACGCCGGCGTCCTCGGCGGCGGCGGGCAGAGCGCCTACGCCGCCGCCAACGCCTCCCTCGACGCCCTCGCCGAACAGCGCCGCGCCCGCGGACTGGCCGCCACATCCGTCGCTTGGGGCCTGTGGGACGGCGGCAGCGGACTCGGCGACGCCGATGACGCCGACTACGTACTGCGGCGCGGCCTGCGCCCGATGACGCCCGAACTCGCGGTGGCGGCCCTGGTACGCGCCGTCGAGCACGACGAGACGACGGGTGTCGTCGCCGACATCGACTGGGAGCGTTTCGCCACCGCCTTCACCGCGCACCGCTCCCGCCCCCTCATCGCCGACCTGCCCGAGGTCAAGGAGCTACTGACGGCCGCCGAACAGCCCGGCGACGACAGCCCCTCCGCGCTCGCCGCCCGGCTCGCGGACGTGCCCGCGCAGGAGCGGGCCGGGATCGTCCTCGACCTGGTCCGCACCCAGGCGGCGGCCGTCCTCGGCCACGCCGGACCCGAGGCGATCGAACCGCACCGAGCCTTCCGCGAGCTGGGCTTCGACTCGCTCAGCGCCGTCGAGGTCCGCAACCGGCTCAGCACCGCGACCGGCGTACGGCTGCCCGCCACCCTCGTCTTCGACCACCCCTCGGCGAGTGCTGTCACCGACTTCCTGCTCGCCGAGGTCCTCGGCGACTCCACGGACGCCGCCCCGCTCGCCGCCGCGACGGCCGCGCTCGACGACGACCCGATCGCCATCGTCGGCATGGGCTGCCGCTACCCGGGCGGCGCCCACTCCCCCGAGCGACTGTGGCAGCTGGTCCTCGAAGGCCGCGACACCATGGGCGAGTTCCCCACCGACCGCGGCTGGGACCTCGACGCGATCTACGACCCCGACTCGGCGAAGTCGGGCACCACCTACACCCGTCAGGGCGCGTTCGTGTACGACGCGGGCGCCTTCGACGCCGGTTTCTTCGGGATCAGTCCGCGTGAGGCGCTGGCGATGGACCCGCAGCAGCGGCTGCTGCTCGAAGCGTCCTGGGAGACCGTGGAGCGCTCCGGCATCGACCCCACCACCCTGCGCGGCAGCGCGACCGGCGTGTTCGTCGGCGTCAGCTCGCAGGGCTACGGCACCGAGGCGTACGAGATCCCCGAGGGCGCCGAGGGCTACTTCATCACCGGCGGCCAGACCGCCGTCGTCTCGGGCCGGGTCTCCTACACGCTCGGCCTGGAGGGCCCGGCGATCACCGTCGACACGGCCTGCTCGTCGTCGCTCGTCGCGTTGCATCTCGCGGCGCAGTCCCTGCGGCAGGGTGAGTGCTCCCTGGCGCTCGCGGGCGGTGTGGCCGTCATGACGAGTCCCGGCGCGTTCATCGAGTTCTCGCGCCAGCGCGGCATGGCGGTCGACGGCCGGTGCAAGGCGTTCGCGGCGGCCGCGGACGGCACCGGCTGGGGCGAGGGTGTCGGCCTGCTGCTGCTGGAGCGCCTGTCGGACGCGCGCCGCAACGGTCACCAGGTGCTGGCCGTGCTGCGCGGCTCGGCGATCAACCAGGACGGCGCGTCCAACGGCATCAGCGCCCCCAACGGCCCCGCCCAGCGACGCGTGATCCGTCAGGCGCTCGCCAACGCTGGTCTGACGACGGACGACGTCGACGCGGTCGAGGCGCACGGCACGGGGACGACCCTGGGCGACCCGATCGAGGCCCAGGCCCTGCTGGCCACCTACGGGCAGGAGCGGTCGGAGGACCGACCGCTCTGGCTCGGCTCCATCAAGTCGAACATCGGCCACACCCAGACGGCGTCCGGCGTCGCCGGTGTCATCAAGATGGTGATGGCGCTCCAGCAGGGTGTGCTGCCGGCGACGCTGCACGTGGACGAACCGACACCGCATGTCGACTGGTCGTCGGGTGCGGTGGAACTGCTCACCGAGCGCCGTGACTGGCCGCAGTTCGACGGCCGTCCGCGTCGCGCGGGTGTCTCCTCCTTCGGCGTCAGCGGAACCAACGTCCACCTGATCCTCGAACAGCGGCCCGAGGACGAACCGGCCGACCAGCCCGCGGGCCGGAACTCCGACGACGGGGACGGGGACGGGGCGCGCACCGACGGCATCGTGATGTGGCCCTTCTCGGCCAAGTCCGACACCTCCCTGCGCGGCCAGGCCCAGAAGCTCCTCGACCTGCTCACCGAGCGCCCCGACCTGGACCCGGTGGATGTCGGCTTCTCTCTGGCCGCCACACGCACCTCGTTCGAACGGCGTGCGGTGGTACTGGGCACGGACCGTGCGGAGTTGGTGCGTGGGCTGTCGGCTGTGGCTGCTGGTGCGGCGGGGCCGGGTGTGGTGTCGGGCCGGGTTGTGGGTGGTCGTACGGCGTTCCTGTTCACCGGTCAGGGTGCGCAGCGGGTGGGGATGGGGCGTGAGCTGTATGACGCGTTCCCGGTGTTCGCTGCCGCGTTGGATGAGGTGTGCGGGGTGTTGGACGAGTGGGCCGAGCGTCCGGTGCGGGAGGTGTTGTTCGCCGAACCGGGCACGGCTGAGGCTGCTTTGGTGGACCGGACGGGGTTCACGCAGGTGGCGTTGTTCGCGCTGGAGGTGGCGCTGTTCCGGCTGGTGGAGTCCTGGGGTGTGCGCCCGGACTTCGTGGCCGGGCACTCGGTGGGTGAACTGGCGGCCGCGCATGTGGCGGGCGTACTGACGCTGGGGGATGCGGCACGTTTGGTGGCTGCGCGGGGCCGGCTGATGGAGGCGCTGGCCGAAGGCGGCGCGATGGCAGCGCTGGAGGCCACTGCGGAGCAGGCGGCTGAGCTGGTTGCCGGGCGTGAGGCGGAGGTGTCGATTGCCGCGATCAACGGCCCCACCTCGGTCGTCATCTCCGGTGTTGCGGCGGTGGTGGACGAGATCGTGGAGGGGTGGAAGGCGGCGGGTCACCGTGCGCGCAGGCTGACGGTGTCGCATGCGTTCCACTCTCCGCTGATGGAGCCGATGCTGGCCGAGTTCGGTCAGGTCGCGGCCCAGCTGGACTACCGCGAGCCCCGCACGCCCGTGGTGTCGAACGTCACCGGTGAGCTGGTGACGTCGTACGACGCCGAGTACTGGGTGCGGCATGTGCGTGAGGCGGTGCGTTTCGCGGACGGGGTGCGTTTCCTGGCCGGCCAGGGTGTGACCGCTTTCATCGAACTGGGTCCGGACGGTGTGCTGTCCGGCATGGGCCAGTCCTGTCTGCCGGAGGACGAACGCACGCTGTTCGTTCCGGTGTTGCGCAAGGACCGCGACGAGGCCCACACCCTGACCACCGCGCTCGCCCGCGCCCACACCCACGGTGTCACGGTGGACTGGCAGGCCCTCTTCGCCGGCCGCAACGCCCACCGGATCGACCTGCCCACCTACGCCTTCGAGCACGAACACTTCTGGCTGAAGCCCGCTGCCGCCCTCGGTGACGTGACCTCCGCCGGTCTCGGTGCTCCCGACCACCCGCTGCTGGGTGCCACGGTGGCGCTGCCGGATTCCGACGGTGTGGTGCTCACGGGCCGCTTGTCGCTCCGCACGCACCCGTGGCTGGCGGACCACGCCGTCATGGGCAGCGTGCTGCTGCCGGGCACCGCGTTCGTCGAACTGGCCCTGCGCGCGGGTGACGAGACCGGCTGCGACCTGGTCGAGGAGCTGACCCTCGCCGCCCCGCTCGTCCTGCCCGAACAGGGTGGCGTGGTCCTGCGGCTCACCGTGGGCGCCGCCGACGACTCCGGCCACCGCGAGCTGGCCGTCTACTCCCGTCCCGAGGACGCGCTGCCCGAGGAGCCGTGGACCACTCACGTCACCGGTCTGCTCGGACACGGAGGCTCGCCCGTCGAGCAGCACGCGGCCCTCACCGAATGGCCGCCGCCCGGCGCGGAGGAGGCCGACGTCGAAGGGCTCTACGCCGACTCCGCCGAGGCCGGCTTCGCCTACGGCCCCGTCTTCCAAGGCGTACGCGCGGCGTGGCGGCGAGGCCAGGAGGTGTTCGCCGAAGTCGCCCTGCCCGAGGACGCCGACGCCACCGCGTTCGGCATCCACCCCGCCCTCCTCGACGCCGCCCTGCACGCGGTGGGCTACGGAGATCTGCTCGCCGACGACGGTGAGGCGAGGCTGCCGTTCTCCTGGAACCGGGTCGCCCTCCAGGCCGCGCACGCCTCCGAACTGCGGGTCCGGCTGGCCCCCGCCGGCGACAACGCCATCTCCGTGACCGTCGCCGACGGCACCGGCGCGCCCGTCGCCTCCGCCGCGTCGCTCTCCTTCCGGGCCGTCTCCGCCGACCAGCTGTCGGTCTCGCGGGGGCCCGCCTCCGACTCCCTCTTCCACCTCGACTGGACGGAACTGCCCTCCGCCGCACAGGCGGCGGACGCGCCCGCCCTGTCGGTCGCCGTCCTCGGCACGCCTCTCGCCGGCCTGCCGGACGCGGCCGTGTACACCGACCTCGCCGAGGTCCAGGACGTCCCCGACGTCCTCGTCGTACGGCTGTCCGCCGCATCCGGTGACGGTACGGCGACGCTCGAGGCCGTACGCCAGGCCACCACCAAGGCGCTCGACGTGGCACGCGCCTGGCTGGCGGACGAGCGGTTCGCCGACGCATGCCTGGTGCTGGCCACCGAGGGGGCCGTCGCGGCCGACGGACGCCCTCTGGGTGATCTCGCGTATGCCCCTGTGTGGGGCCTGATCAGGGCCGCGCAGGCGGAGAACCCCGGCCGCTTCCTGCTGCTCGACCTCGACACCGCCGAGGACGCGTTCCCGCTCACGCCCGCGCTGGCCGCGGCCCGTGCCGCAGACGAAGGGGAACTGGCGATCCGTGGCGGTCGTGTTCTGACGCCGCGGCTGGTGCGCTCGGTGCCCGCGGTGGAAGACAGTGCCGGGGGCTTCGGTTCGGGCACGGTGTTGGTGACGGGTGGCACGGGTGCGTTGGGTGCGCTGGTGGCGCGGCATCTGGTCACCGAGCACGGTGTGCGGGATCTGCTGCTGACCAGCCGGCGCGGTGCGGACGCGCCGGGAGCCGCTGAACTCGTCACCGAACTGGAGCAGTTGGCTGCGCAGGTGTCGGTCGCCGCGTGTGATGTGGCTGACCGGGACGCTCTGGCCGGTCTGCTGGAGGACGCGCCCGACCTGTCAGCCGTGGTCCACACCGCGGGTGTGCTGGACGACGGTGTGCTGACGGCGATGACCCCGGACCGCATCGACGCGGTGCTGCGCCCGAAGGTCGACGCGGCTTGGCATCTGCACGAGTTGACCCGCGACCGTGACCTGGCCGCGTTCGTACTGTTCTCCTCGGCCGCAGGTGTCTTCGGCAACCCGGGGCAGTCCAACTACGCCGCCGCCAACGCCTTCCTCGACGCCCTTGCCGAGCATCGGCACACCCTCGGTCTGCCCGCGACCTCGGTCGCCTGGGGGCTGTGGCAGAAGTCCGGCAGCATGACCGACGATCTCGGCGAGACGGACCACACCCGGATGTCCCGGTCGGGCGTCACCGCGCTCTCGGACGCCGACGGGCTCGCCCTGCTCGACGCGGCACAGGCCGCCGCCGACCGCCCGGCGCTCGTGGCGATCCGCCTCGACCCGGCCGGACTCCGCGGCCAGACCGTCCCGCCCGTCCTGCGTGGTCTGGTGCGGGTGCCGGTGCGTCGGGTGGCGCGGGCTGGTGTGGTGGAGTCGTCGGCGTTGGCGCGTCGTGTTGTCTCGGTGGATGAGGCGGAGCGGGTGCCGGTGGTGCTGGAGGTGGTGCGGGCGCAGGTGGCGGCCGTGCTGGGCTTTTCGGGTGCGGGGTCTGTGGATGCGGGTCGTGCGTTCAAGGATCTCGGGTTCGATTCGCTGACTGCGGTGGAGCTGCGGAATCAGCTGGGTGCGGCGGTGGGTCTGCGGTTGCCGGCGACGTTGGTGTTCGACTATCCGACGCCGCTCGCGCTGTCCGAGCACATCGTCAGCGAGCTGCTCGGTACCGCGGACATGACTCCGGCGGCCACGACGGCAACCACGGTGTCCGTTGACGAGCCGATTGCGATCGTGGCGATGAGCTGCCGTTATCCGGGTGGTGTGGAGTCGCCGGAGGATCTGTGGCGGCTGCTCGCGGAGGGGCGGGACGCGATCTCGCCGTTCCCCACCGACCGCGGCTGGAACACCGACGCCCTCTTCGACCCGGACCCGGACAACCCTGGTACCTCGTACACCACCGAGGGTGGCTTCCTGGAGGGCGCGGCGGAGTTCGACCCGGGCTTCTTCGGGATCAGTCCGCGTGAGGCTCTGGCGATGGACCCGCAGCAGCGGTTGCTGCTGGAGACGTCGTGGGAGGTGTTCGAGCGGGCCGGGATCGACCCGGCCGGGCTGCGCGGCAGCAGGACTGGTGTCTTCGCCGGCGTCATGTACCACAACTACGCGACCCGGCTCTCCCGGGTCCCCGAGGAGGTCGAGGGCTTCCTCAGCACCGGTGCGTCGAGCAGCGTGGTCTCCGGCCGGGTGTCGTACACGTTCGGGTTCGAGGGTCCGGCGGTGACGGTGGACACGGCGTGTTCGTCGTCGTTGGTGGCGCTGCATCTGGCGGCGCAGGCGCTGCGGCAGGGCGAATGCTCCCTGGCGCTTGCGGGCGGTGTGACGGTGATGCCGACGGCGGACACGTTCGTGGAGTTCTCGCGTCAGCGTGGTCTCGCGCTGGACGGCCGGTGCAAGTCGTTCGCGGCCTCCGCGGACGGCACCGGCTGGGGCGAAGGCGTGGGTGTCCTGTTGCTGGAGCGTCTGTCGGACGCGCGCCGTAACGGTCATCAGGTGCTGGCGGTGGTGCGCGGTTCGGCCGTGAACCAGGACGGCGCTTCCAACGGTCTGACCGCCCCCAACGGCCCCTCCCAGCAGCGCGTCATCCGTCAGGCCCTCGGCAACGCCGGTCTCTCCACCACGGACGTGGACGCGGTGGAAGCCCACGGCACCGGCACCACGCTCGGCGACCCGATCGAGGCGCAGTCCCTGATCGCGACGTACGGGCAGGAGCGGGCGGAGGACCGACCGCTGTGGCTCGGCTCCATCAAGTCGAACCTGGGTCACACGCAGGCCGCGGCCGGTGTGGCGGGTGTGATCAAGATGGTGATGGCGATGCGGCAGGGTGTGCTGCCGGCGACGTTGCACGTGGACGAGCCGACGCCGCATGTGGACTGGTCGGCGGGTGCGGTGGAACTGCTCACCGAGCGCCGTGACTGGCCACAGCTCGGCGGCCGTCCGCGTCGCGCGGGTGTCTCCTCCTTCGGCGTCAGCGGAACCAACGCCCACGTCGTCATCGAACAGGCCGCCGAGCCCCCGGCCGTTGCGGAGCGTCCGGGCACCGACCCCGTCGTGAGCATGACCGTCGTCCCCTGGGTCTTCTCCGCCCGCTCGGAGGACGCCCTGCGCGCCCAGGCGGCGCGCCTGATGGAGGCCGTGGAGGCGGACGACACCCTCAACCCGGTGGATGTCGGCTTCTCTCTGGCCACGACGCGTGCGCACTTCGAGCATCGGGCGGGTGTGATCGCTGCCGGTCGTGCGGAGTTGGTGCGTGGGCTGTCGGCTGTGGCTGCTGGTGCGGCGGGGCCGGGTGTGGTGTCGGGCCGGGTTGTGGGTGGTCGCACGGCGTTCCTGTTCACCGGTCAGGGTGCGCAGCGGGCCGGGATGGGGCGTGAGCTGTATGACGCGTTCCCGGTGTTCGCTGCCGCGTTGGATGAGGTGTGCGGGGTGTTGGACGAGTGGGCCGAGCGTCCGGTGCGGGAGGTGTTGTTCGCCGAACCGGACAGTGTTGAGGCTGCTTTGGTGGACCGGACGGGGTTCACGCAGGTGGCGTTGTTCGCGCTGGAGGTGGCGCTGTTCCGGCTGGTGGAGTCCTGGGGTGTGCGCCCGGACTTCGTGGCCGGGCACTCGGTGGGTGAACTGGCGGCCGCGCATGTGGCGGGCGTACTGACGCTGGGGGATGCGGCACGTTTGGTGGCTGCGCGGGGCCGGCTGATGGAGGCGCTGGCCGAAGGTGGCGCGATGGCGGCGCTGGAGGCGACACCGGAGCAGACTGGCGAGCTGATCGCGGGCCGTGAAGCCGAGGTGTCGATTGCCGCGATCAACGGCCCCACCTCGGTCGTCATCTCCGGTGTTGCGGCGGTGGTGGACGAGATCGTGGAGGGGTGGAAGGCGGCGGGTCACCGTGCGCGCAGGCTGACGGTGTCGCATGCGTTCCACTCTCCGCTGATGGAGCCGATGCTGGCCGAGTTCGGTCAGGTCGCGGCCCAGCTGGACTACCGCGAGCCCCGCACGCCCGTGGTGTCGAACGTCACCGGTGAGCTGGTGACGTCGTACGACGCCGCGTACTGGGTGCGGCATGTGCGTGAGGCGGTGCGTTTCGCGGACGGGGTGCGTTTCCTGGCCGGCCAGGGTGTGACCGCTTTCATCGAACTGGGTCCGGACGGTGTGCTGTCCGGTATGGGGCAGTCCTGTCTGCCGGAGGACGAGCGCACGCTGTTCGTCCCGGTGTTGCGCAAGGACCGCGACGAGGCCCACACCCTGACCACCGCGCTCGCCCGCGCCCACACCCACGGTGTCACGGTGGACTGGCAGGCCCACTTCGCCGGCCGCAACGCCCACCGGATCGACCTGCCCACCTACGCCTTCCAGCACGAACACTTCTGGCTCCAGGACCTCCCCGGCTCTGGTGACGTGGGAAGCCTCGGCCAGCGCCCCACCGGGCATGCGCTCCTCGGCGCCACGGTGGCGCTGCCCGACTCGGACGGTGTGGTGCTCACGGGCCGCTTGTCGCTCCGCACGCACCCGTGGCTGGCGGACCACGCCGTCATGGGCAGCGTGCTGCTGCCGGGCACCGCGTTCGTCGAACTGGCCCTGCGCGCCGGTGACGAGACCGGCTGCGACCTGGTCGAGGAGCTGACCCTCGCCGCCCCGCTCACCCTGCCCGAACAGGGCGCGGTCGACCTCCGTGCCGTCGTCGGCGCCGCCGACCCGGACGGAGCCCGCACCCTCACCATCCACTCCCGCCCGGAGCACGCGCTCGCCGAGGAGCCGTGGACCACCCACGCCACCGGCGCCCTGCGGCAGGCCACCGTCCGCACGGCGGAGTCCGGCTTCGACGCCGTGGTCTGGCCTCCCACGGGCGCTGAGCCGCTCGCGATGGACGGGTTCTACGACGACATGGCCGCGGCCGGTCTGCTGTACGGCCCGCTGTTCCAGGGGCTGCGTGCCGCCTGGCGGGGCACGGACGGAGAGGTGTTCGCCGAGGTCGCCCTGCCCGGGGACACCGGCGCCACCGAGTTCGGCATCCACCCCGCCCTGCTCGACGCGGCCCTGCACGGCACCGGGTTCAGCGACCTCGTGGCCGCGGACGGCCGGGCCAGGCTGCCGTTCTCCTGGCAGGGAGTGAGCCTGTACGCCACGGGTGCGTCGGTGCTGCGGGTGCGGATCACGGCCGTCGGTCCCGACACGATCGCACTGGCGGTCTCCGACGAGACCGGCGCGCCGGTCGCCGCCGTCGAGGCGCTGGACTTCCGCAGCGTCACGGCCGAACAACTCGCGGAGACCTCCCCGGCCTCTCTGAACAACTCCCTCTTCCGGGTCGACTGGACGGAGGTCCCGCACCCGGCATCGGACGCCGGTCTGTCGGCGGTCGTCCTGGGCCCGGACGAGGACCTGGCGGCCCTGGCCGGCAGCACCGACGTACCCGACCTGGTCTTCCTGACCTGCTCGACACCGGTGGGAGCCGGTGCGGACACCGCCCACATGGCGGCGCACCGGGCGCTGGCCGCCGCACGCGGCTGGCTGGCGGACGAGCGGTTCGCCGAGTCCCGGCTGGTCTTCCTCACGGCCGGTGCCGTCTCCGTACTGCCCGACGAGCCGGTGCCCGGCCTCGCCGACGCGCCCGTGTGGGGTCTGGTGCGGTCGGCTCAGGCCGAGAACCCGGGCCGGTTCGTGCTGCTCGACGTGGACGAGGTGGTGTCGACCACCGAACTGGCGTCGGCTCTGGCGAGCGACGAGCCCCAAGTGGCCGTTCGTGGCGGTCGTGTTCTGACACCGCGGCTGGTGCGCTCGGTGCCCGCGGTGGAAGACAGTGCCGGGGGCTTCGGTTCGGGCACGGTGTTGGTGACGGGTGGCACGGGTGCGTTGGGTGCGTTGGTGGCGCGGCATCTGGTCACTGAGCACGGTGTGCGGGATCTGCTGCTGACCAGCCGGCGCGGTGCGGACGCGCCGGGGGCCGCTGAACTCGTCACCGAACTGGAGCAGTTGGGTGCGCAGGTGTCGGTCGCCGCGTGTGATGTGGCTGACCGGGACGCTCTGGCCGGTCTGCTGGAGGACGCGCCCGACCTGTCCGCGGTGGTCCACACCGCGGGTGTGCTGGACGACGGTGTGCTGACGGCGATGACCCCGGACCGCATCGACGCGGTGCTGCGCCCGAAGGTCGACGCGGCTTGGCATCTGCACGAGTTGACCCGCGACCGCGACCTGGCCGCGTTCGTACTGTTCTCCTCGGCCGCCGGTGTCTTCGGCAACCCGGGGCAGTCCAACTACGCCGCTGCCAACGCCTTCCTCGACGCCCTCGCCGCCCACCGCCGCGCCGCCGGGCTCCCGGCCGTCTCCCTCGCCTGGGGAGCCTGGTCGGAGAGCGCCGGCATGGCAGGCACCCTCGACGCGGACGAGATGGCTCGTATACAGCGCTCCGGCGTCGGTGGTCTTTCCTCCTCCGAGGGGCTCGCCCTCCTCGACGCCGCGCTCGCGGACGAACGGGCGCTGCTCGTCCCCATGCGGCTGGACATCCCCGCCCTGAGCGCCCAGCCCGACACCCTGCCCAGCCTCTTCCGCGGTCTGGTGCGGGTGCCGGTGCGTCGGGTGGCGCGGGCTGGTGTGGTGGAGTCGTCGGCGTTGGCGCGTCGTCTTGTCTCGGTGGATGAGGCGGAGCGGGTGCCGGTGGTGCTGGAGGTGGTGCGGGCGCAGGTGGCGGCCGTGCTGGGCTTTTCGGGTGCGGGGTCTGTGGATGCGGGTCGTGCGTTCAAGGATCTCGGGTTCGATTCGCTGACTGCGGTGGAGCTGCGGAATCAGCTGGGTGCGGCGGTGGGTCTGCGGTTGCCGGCGACGTTGGTGTTCGACTATCCGACGCCGCTCGCGCTGTCCGAGCACATCGTCAGCGAGCTGCTCGGTACCGCGGACATGACTCCGGCGGCCACGACGGCAACCACGGTGTCCGTTGACGAGCCGATTGCGATCGTGGCGATGAGCTGCCGTTATCCGGGTGGTGTGGAGTCGCCGGAGGATCTGTGGCGGCTGCTCGCGGAGGGGCGGGACGCGATCTCGCCGTTCCCCACCGACCGCGGCTGGGACGTCGAGGGCATCTACGACCCGGACCCCGACCGAGCGGGCAAGAGCTATGCCCGTGAGGGTGGCTTCCTGCAAGGGGCGGCGGAGTTCGACCCGGGCTTCTTCGGGATCAGTCCGCGTGAGGCTCTGGCGATGGACCCGCAGCAGCGGTTGCTGCTGGAGACGTCGTGGGAGGTGTTCGAGCGGGCCGGGATCGACCCGGCCGGGCTGCGCGGCAGCAGGACTGGTGTCTTCGCCGGCGTCATGTACCACAACTACGCCAGCCGTCTGACGGACGTGCCGGACGAGGTCGAGGCGTTCCTCGGCAACGGCAGCGCCAGCAGTGTCGCATCGGGCCGGGTGTCGTACACGTTCGGGTTCGAGGGTCCGGCGGTGACGGTGGACACGGCGTGTTCGTCGTCGTTGGTGGCGCTGCATCTGGCGGCGCAGGCGCTGCGGCAGGGCGAATGCTCCCTGGCGCTTGCGGGCGGTGTGACGGTGATGCCGACGGCGGACACGTTCGTGGAGTTCTCGCGTCAGCGTGGTCTCGCGCTGGACGGCCGGTGCAAGTCGTTCGCGGCCTCCGCGGACGGCACCGGCTGGGGCGAAGGCGTGGGTGTCCTGTTGCTGGAGCGTCTGTCGGACGCGCGCCGTAACGGTCATCAGGTGCTGGCGGTGGTGCGCGGTTCGGCCGTGAACCAGGACGGCGCTTCCAACGGTCTGACCGCCCCCAACGGCCCCTCCCAGCAGCGCGTCATCCGCCAGGCGCTCGCCAACGCTGGTCTGACGACGGACGACGTCGACGCGGTCGAGGCGCACGGCACGGGGACGACCCTGGGCGACCCGATCGAGGCCCAGGCGCTGCTGGCCACCTACGGCCAGGAGCGGGCGGAGGACCGACCGCTGTGGCTCGGCTCCATCAAATCGAACCTGGGTCACACGCAGGCCGCGGCCGGTGTGGCGGGTGTGATCAAGATGGTGATGGCGATGCGGCAGGGTGTGCTGCCGGCGACGTTGCACGTGGACGAGCCGACACCGCATGTGGACTGGTCGGCAGGCGCGGTGGAACTGCTCACCGAGCGCCGCGAGTGGCCGGAGACGGGCGGCCGTCCGCGTCGCGCGGGCATCTCCTCCTTCGGCATCAGCGGAACCAACGCCCACATCCTCGTCGAGCAGGCACCCGAAACACGGGTGCCGGTCATCGACGACGCGGCGCCCGTCAACACGCCCGTCGCCCCGGTCCTCGCCTCCGGCAAGACCGTCGAGGCCCTGCGTGCCCAGGCAACAAACCTGTTGTCGTACGTCCAGAACCACCCCGAGGCGGCCGTCGCCGACCTCGGACTCGCATCGACCACGACGCGTGCGCACTTCGAGCATCGGGCGGGTGTGATCGCTGCCGGTCGTGCGGAGTTGGTGCGTGGGCTGTCGGCTGTGGCTGCTGGTGCGGCGGGGCCGGGTGTGGTGTCGGGCCGGGTTGTGGGTGGTCGCACGGCGTTCCTGTTCACCGGTCAGGGTGCGCAGCGGGCCGGGATGGGGCGTGAGCTGTATGACGCGTTCCCGGTGTTCGCTGCCGCGTTGGATGAGGTGTGCGGGGTGTTGGACGAGTGGGCCGAGCGTCCGGTGCGGGAGGTGTTGTTCGCCGAACCGGACAGTGTTGAGGCTGCTTTGGTGGACCGGACGGGGTTCACGCAGGTGGCGTTGTTCGCGCTGGAGGTGGCGCTGTTCCGGCTGGTGGAGTCCTGGGGTGTGCGCCCGGACTTCGTGGCCGGGCACTCGGTGGGTGAACTGGCGGCCGCGCATGTGGCGGGCGTACTGACGCTGGGGGATGCGGCACGTTTGGTGGCTGCGCGGGGCCGGCTGATGGAGGCGCTGGCCGAAGGTGGCGCGATGGCGGCGCTGGAGGCGACACCGGAGCAGACTGGCGAGCTGATCGCGGGCCGTGAAGCCGAGGTGTCGATTGCCGCGATCAACGGCCCCACCTCGGTCGTCATCTCCGGTGTTGCGGCGGTGGTGGACGAGATCGTGGAGGGGTGGAAGGCGGCGGGTCACCGTGCGCGCAGGCTGACGGTGTCGCATGCGTTCCACTCTCCGCTGATGGAGCCGATGCTGGCCGAGTTCGGTCAGGTCGCGGCCCAGCTGGACTACCGCGAGCCCCGCACGCCCGTGGTGTCGAACGTCACCGGTGAGCTGGTGACGTCGTACGACGCCGAGTACTGGGTGCGGCATGTGCGTGAGGCGGTGCGTTTCGCGGAGGGGGTGCGTTTCCTGGCCGGCCAGGGTGTGACCGCTTTCATCGAACTGGGTCCGGACGGTGTGCTGTCCGGTATGGGGCAGTCCTGTCTGCCGGAGGACGAGCGCACGCTGTTCGTCCCGGTGTTGCGCAAGGACCGCGACGAGGCCCACACCCTGACCACCGCGCTCGCCCGCGCCCACACCCACGGTGTCACGGTGGACTGGCAGGCCCACTTCGCCGGCCGCAACGCCCACCGCATCGACCTGCCCACCTACGCCTTCCAGCACGAACACTTCTGGCTGGTCTCCGGACCGAACACCGGTGACCCGGCGGGCCTCGGACTCGACGCCGCGGACCACCCGCTTCTCGGCGCCACGGTGGCGCTGCCCGACTCGGACGGTGTGGTGCTCACGGGCCGCTTGTCGCTCCGCACGCACCCGTGGCTGGCGGACCACGCCGTCATGGGCAGCGTGCTGCTGCCGGGCACCGCGTTCGTCGAACTGGCCCTGCATGCCGGTGACGAGACCGGCTGCGACCTGGTCGAGGAGCTGACCCTCGCGGCCCCGCTCACCCTGCCCGAGCAGGGCGCGGTCGACCTCCGTGCCGTCGTCGGCGCCGCCGACCCGGACGGAGCCCGCACCCTCACCATCCACTCCCGCCGGGAGGGCGCGGCGTCCGACACGCCCTGGACGCTTCACGCGACCGGCCGCCTCACCGAGGCCGGAGAAGCCACGGCCCCGCCCGTGACGTCCACGACGCAGCCCCCGGCCGACGCGGTCGCGGCCGACGTCACCGGGGTCTACGACGACCTCGCCGGGCTGGGACTGGAGTACGGCCCGCTGTTCCAGGGTCTGCGTGCGGCGTGGCGGGGCGCGGACGGTGAGGTGTTCGCCGAGGTCGCCCTGCCCGAGGACACCGGCACCACCGCGTTCGGCATCCACCCGGCCCTGCTCGACGCGGTGCTCCACGCAGCCGGCTTCGGCGCGATGGCAGCCGAGGACGGCAAGGCGAGGCTGCCGTTCTCCTGGCGTGGTGTGCGCCTGTACGCCACGGGTGCGTCGGTGCTGCGGGTGCGGATCACGGCCGTCGGTCCCGACACGATCGCGCTGGCGGTCTCCGACGAGACCGGCGCGCCGGTCGCCGCCGTGGAGGCGCTGGACTTCCGCTCCGTCACGGCCGAACAGCTCGCGGCGGCGGGGGACCGGGACTCCGCACAGGAGGACCTGTTCCAGCTGGACTGGGTCTCGCTCCCGGTGACGCCCGCGTTCCCCGAGGACGGATGGGCGGTGCTGGGCGACAGTGCCCCGGCCCTGCTGCCCGCCCTCAAGGGCGCGGAGATCGATGCGACGGTCCACCCGACGCTGTCCGGGCTCCGCGAGGAGATCGCGGCCGGGGTGCCCGCGCCGTCCGCCGTACTGGTGCCGATCGGCGACCTCGTCGGCGCGCTTCCGGACACGGCTGCCGTGGCCCGCGCGACGACGCACCACGTGCTCGCCCTCCTCCAGGAGTGGCTCGCGGACGACCTGCTCGCCGGCTCCCGCCTGGTCCTCGTGACCTCGGGCGCCGTCGCGGCCACGGCCGAGGACACGGTCACCGACCTGTCGTACGCGCCGGTGTGGGGTCTGGTGCGCTCGGCCCAGGCCGAAAACCCGGGCCGGTTCCTGCTGCTCGACGTGGACGACGTGGCGTCGGCCGCCGGGCTGGCGTCGGCGGTGGCCGGCGGTGAGCCGCAGCTGGCGATCCGTGGCGGTCGTGTCCTGGCGCCGCGGCTGGTGCGCTCGGTGCCCGCGGTGGAAGACAGTGCCGGGGGCTTCGGTTCGGGCACGGTGTTGGTGACCGGCGGCACGGGTGCGTTGGGTGCGTTGGTGGCGCGGCATCTGGTCACCGAGCACGGTGTGCGGGATCTGCTGCTGACCAGCCGGCGCGGTGCGGACGCGCCGGGAGCCGCTGAACTCGTCACCGAACTGGAGCAGTTGGGTGCGCAGGTGTCGGTCGCCGCGTGTGATGTGGCTGACCGGGACGCTCTGGCCGGTCTGCTGGAGAACGCGCCCGACCTGTCAGCCGTGGTCCACACCGCGGGTGTGCTGGACGACGGTGTGCTGACGGCGATGACCCCGGACCGCATCGACGCGGTGCTGCGCCCGAAGGTCGACGCGGCTTGGCATCTGCACGAGTTGACCCGCGACCGCGACCTGGCCGCGTTCGTACTGTTCTCCTCGGCCGCCGGTGTCTTCGGCAACCCGGGGCAGTCCAACTACGCCGCCGCCAACGCCTTCCTCGACGCCCTCGCCGCCCACCGCCGCGCCACCGGGCTCCCGGCCGTCTCCCTCGCCTGGGGGCTGTGGCAGCGGGACAGCGGTATGACCGCCGCGCTGGACGGCGGCGACGTACGCCGGATGTCCCGGGACGGTGTGACGGCCCTGTCCGACGACGAAGGGCTCGCCCTGTTCGACGCCGCCCTGCGGGGTGCCGCGTCGGTGGTGCCCATCCGGCTCGACCTCGCCGCGCTGCGCGCCGGGGGCGAGGTGCCCCCGCTGCTCACCCGGCTGGTGAAGACGCGGGCCCGGCGCACGGCGTCGGCCGGTACGGGCGGGGCGGCGCTGCGGGAGCGGCTGGCCGGGCTCGCCGGCGCCGAGCGGGAGGCCGTGCTGCTGGAGGCGGTCACCGCCGAGGTGGCCGCGGTGCTCGGGTACGCGGGGACCCAGGAGGTCGAGCCCGACCGGGCGTTCCGGGACCTCGGGTTCGACTCGCTGACCGCGGTGGAGCTGCGCAACCGGCTCGGCGAGATCACCGGGCTCAAGCTGTCCGCGACGCTCGTCTTCGACCACCCGTCGCCGGCCGAGCTGGTCGCGCACATCGCGGACGAACTCGGCGACGAGCAGGGCGGGTCGCCGGTCCTCGACGACCTGGACCGGCTCGCCCGCACCCTGGCCGGGGCGCGGCCCGACGACGCCCAGCGGGCCAGGGTCACCGCACGGCTGCGGGCGCTCCTCGCGAGCTGGTCCGAGGCGGAGCCCGGAAGCGAGGAGGGCGACGACGTCGCCGGGACGATCGAGTCGGCCAGCGACGACGAGATCTTCGAGTTCATCGGCAAAGAGTTCGGTATCTCCTGATCCGCATCTGCGAGGAGCGCAACACGATGGCGAACGAAGAGAAACTGCGACACTTCCTCAAGCAGGTCACGGCCGATCTGCACCAGACGCGGCAGCGGCTGAGCGAGCAGGAGGCGAAGGCGTACGAGCCGATCGCGATCGTCGGGATCGGCTGCCGGTTCCCCGGCGGGGTCGAGTCGGCCGAGGATCTGTGGGACCTGGTGGATCAGGGCCGCGACGGTGTGGTCCCCTTCCCCACGGACCGCGGCTGGGACGTCGACAACGGCGTGCGGCCGCTGACCTGCCGCAGCGGCGGCTTCCTGGACGACGTGGCCGGCTTCGACCCGGTGTTCTTCGGGATCTCGCCGCGGGAGGCCGCGGCCATGGACCCGCAGCACCGGCTGATGCTGGAGGTGGCGTGGGAGGCCTTCGAGCACGCGGGCATCGACCCGACGGGACTGCGGGGCAGCGACACCGGCGTGTTCGCCGGGCTGATGAACAACTCCGACTACGTCTCGCCGCTGACCACCGTGCCCGAGGGCGTCGAACCGTTCCTGGGCACGGGCAGCACCGGCAGCATCGTCTCCGGCCGCATCGCCTACACCCTCGGCCTCGAGGGCCCGGCGCTCACCGTCGACACGGCCTGCTCGTCGTCGCTGGTGACGCTGCATCTGGCGGTCCAGGCGCTGCGCCAGGGAGACTGCTCCCTGGCGCTGGCCGGCGGGGTCACGGTGATGTGCACGCCGACGACGTTCTTCGAACTGAGCCTGCTCCAGGGCCTCGCGCCCGACGGCCGGTGCAAGTCCTTCGCGGAGTCCGCCGACGGCACCGGTTTCGCCGAGGGCGCGGGCATGCTCGTCCTGGAGCGGCTGTCCGACGCCCGCCGCCGGGGGCACCGGGTGCTGGCCGTGGTGCGCGGCACCGCGGTCAACCAGGACGGTGCGTCCAACGGGCTCACCGCGCCCAGCGGGCCCTCCCAGCGGGATGTGATCCTCGCCGCGCTGGCCAACGCCCGGCTGAGCCCCGACCAGGTCGACGCGGTCGACGCGCACGGCACGGGGACGACGCTCGGCGACCCGATCGAGGCCCAGGCACTGCTGGCGACGTACGGCACGGCCCGGCCCGAGGGCAGGCCGCTGTGGCTGGGATCCCTGAAGTCGAACATCGGCCATACGCAGGCCGCCGCCGGGGTCGCGGGCGTCATCAAAATGGTGCAGGCCATCCGGCACGGGGTGCTGCCCCGGACGCTCCACGTGGATGAGCCGTCCGGCCGGGTCGACTGGTCGGCGGGCGGGGTCGAGCTGCTGACCGAGGCCCGCCCGTGGCCCGAGACGGGCGCGCCCCGGCGGGCCGGTGTCTCCTCGTTCGGTCTGAGCGGCACCAACGCGCACGCCATCATCGAGCAGCCCCCCGCCGAGGACGAGGCACCGGCCGCCGACGCCCCCGCGGGGCCGGTGCCGGTGCTGCTGTCGGCGAAGACGCCCGACGCGCTGCGCGGCCAGGCCCGTGCGCTCCGCGTCCACCTGCGCCGCGACCCCGGCCTCACCCCGTACGCGGTGGGGCGGGCGCTGGTCCGCGACCGGGCGCTGTTCGACCATCGGGGCGCGGTCGTCGCCGCCGACCGGGAGACGCTGATGAGCGGCCTGGCGCTGCTCGCCGACGACGAGACCGCCGGGGACGTGGTCCGCGGGACCGCCCGGCCGGGGGCGCGTGCGGTGTTCGTCTTCCCCGGGCACGGCACCCAGTGGGCCGGCATGGCGGCCGGACTCCTCGACAGCGAGCCGGTGTTCGCCGAGTCGGTCGCCGCCTGCGACGCCGCGTTCGCCGAGTTCCAGGACTGGTCGGTCGAGGCCGTGCTGCGCCAGGAGCCCGGTGCGCCCACCCTCGACCGGATCGACGCGGTGCAGCCGGTGCTGTTCACCATGATGGTGTCCCTGGCCGCCCTGTGGCGCTCGTACGGCGTCGAGCCCGCGGGCGTGATCGGGCACTCCCAGGGCGAGGTGGCCGCGGCCTGTGTGGCGGGGGTGCTCGGTCTGCGGGACGCGGCGCGCATCACCGCCGCCCGGAACACGGCGCTGTGTTCGCTGGCCGGGAAGGGCGCCATGGCGTCGGTGCTGGCCGGGCAGGACGAGGTGCTGTCCCGGATCGCCCGCTGGGAGGGCCGGCTGTCGGTCGCCGCGGCCAACGGCCCCGCCGCCTGCGTGGTCTCCGGCGACCCGGACGCCGTGGACGCCTTCGTCGCCTCGTGCGAGGAGGACCGGCTCCGGGCCCGCCGGATCCGCGGGGCCGACGCGGCCGGTCACTCCGCCCAGGTGGAGGCGCTGCGCGAGCGGCTCCTCGACCAGCTGGCCGTGGAGCCGGGCCCGTCGGAGCTGCCGCTGTACTCGACGGTCACCGGCGGCCGGATCGACCCGGCGGACATGGACGGGGAGTACTGGTACCGCAACGCCCGCCAGACCGTGCAGTTCAACGACGCCGCCCGGGCGATGCTCGCCGACGGCCACCGCGTCTTCCTCGAGGTCAGCCCCCACCCGGTGCTGACCGTCCCGCTCCAGGGCATCGCCGACGACGCGGGCGTGTCCGTCGCGCCGGTGCCCACGCTGCGCCGTGACGAGGGCGGCCGGCACCGCTTCCTCGGCGCGCTCGCCCAGGCCGCGAGCCACGGTGTCGTGCCCGACTGGGACACCGTCTTCCCCGTCGACTGCCCTCGCGCGGAGCTGCCCCCGTACGCGTTCCAGCGCGAGCGCTACTGGCTGGACAGCCTGCCCGCGGCCGGTGACGTGTCCGCGGCCGGGCTGCAGCCGGGCGGGCATCCGCTGCTGTCGGCCGCCGTCACCGTCGCAGACACCGAACACACGGTGCTGACCGGGCGGCTGTCGCTGCGCACCCACCCGTGGCTCGCCGACCACGTCGTCCTCGGCACGGTCCTCGTGCCGGGCACCGCGTTCGTCGAGATGGCCCTGTGCGCGGGTGACCGCACCGGGTACCACCGGCTCGACGAGCTCACCCTCGCCGCGCCGCTGGTCCTCACCGGTGACACGGGCACGGCCGTCCAGGTCGTCGTCGGCCCGCCCGACGACACCGGCCGGCGCCCCGTGTCCGTGCACGCCCGCACCGACGGCGCCCCCGACGACCTGCCGTGGACCCTACACGCCACGGGCGCGCTCGCCCCCGAACCGGCCGCCCCCGACTTCGACTTCACGGCCTGGCCCCCGGCGGGCGCCGAACCCCTCGTCACCGACGGCCTGTACGACCGGCTGCACGCCGCCGACGTCGGCTACGGGCCGGTGTTCCAGGGGCTGCGGGCCGCCTGGCGCTCCGGCGACGACACCTACGCCGAGATCAGCCTGCCCGAGCAGGCGGCGTCCGAGGCGGCCGCGTTCGGACTGCACCCCGCCCTGCTGGACGCCGCCCTGCACGCCGGCATGGTCGGCGCCGAGATCTCCGCATCGGTGCGGCTGCGGCTGCCGTTCGCGTGGACCGGCGTCACCCGCCACCTGGACGGCGCCGCCCGGCTGCGGATCCGGCTGACCAGGACCGCGCAGAACGAGATCTCCCTGCGCGCCGCCGACGGCGACGGCATCCCGGTGCTGTCCGCCGAGGGCCTGGCCGTACGGGATGTCGCGCCGGAGACGATCGGCGCCACGGCCGGCCGGCACCACGACACCCTGTTCGCCGTCGACTGGACCCCCCTGCCCGGCGGCGGGCGGGCGGACCTCGGCGACTGCGCGGTCGTCGGCGCCGTACCGGGCGATGCCCTGCGCGCCGCCACCCGCCACGACACGCTCGACGCGCTGATCGCCGCGCTGGAGGCCGGCGCGCCCGCCCCCGAACTGGTCCTGCTGCCGCTCACCGGGCACACCGCCCCGGGCGGGGTGGAGCCGGCCGCGGTGCACGAGCGCACCGCGGAGGTGCTGCGGCTGCTCCAGGCCTGGCTGAACTGCCCGCAGGCCGCCGGGACCCGCCTGGCGTTCCTCACCCGCAACGCCGTGGCCGCCGTCCCCGGCGAGCCGGTCACCGGCCTGTGCGAGGCCGCCGTATGGGGCCTGGTGCGCTCCGCGCAGTCGGAGCACCCGGGCCGGTTCGCGCTGGTCGACCTCGACGGCACCGCCGAGTCGGAGCGGGCGCTGGCCGCCGCCCTGGCGAGCGGTGAACCGCAGACCGCCGTCCGCGCGGGCGCCGTCAGCGCCCCGCGGCTCGCCCGGCCCGACCTCACCTCCGACGGTGTAGCCGGCCGGCCCGCCCTCGACCCCGAGGGCACCGTGCTCGTCACCGGCGCCACCGGCACGCTGGGCGCGCTGGTCGCCGCCCACCTGGTGCGCGAGCACGGGGCGCGCCGGCTGCTGCTGACCAGCCGGCGCGGCCCGGCCGCCAACGGCGCGGACGCGCTGCGCGCCGAACTGGAGGCGCTGGGCGCCGAGGCGGAGTTCGCCGCCTGCGACACCGCCGACCGGGACGCCGTCGCCGCGCTGCTCGACGCGATCCCCGCGGACCGTCCGCTGACCGCCGTGGTGCACAGCGCGGGCGTCCTCGACGACGGCGTGCTGGACCTGCTGACACCGCAGCGGCTGCACGGCGTGCTGCGGCCCAAGGTGGACGCCGCCCTCCACCTGCACGACCTGACCCGGGAACGGAACCTGTCGGCGTTCGTGCTGTTCTCCTCCGCGGCGGGCGTCGCGGGCAACCCCGGCCAGGCCAACTACGCCGCCGCGAACGCCTTCCTCGACGCCCTCGCCGCCGACCGCCGCGCCCAGGGGCTGCCGGCCGTCTCGCTGTCCTGGGGACTGTGGAACGAGCGCAGCGGCATGGCCGGCGACCGGGACGAGGAGGAGGTGAAGGCGGCGCTGCGCACCGGCATCGCGGGCCTGGACACCGAGGAGGGCCTCGCCCTCTTCGACGCCGCGCTGTCCTCGGACCGCGGTCATCTGGTGCCGATGCGGCTCGACTTCGCCGCCCTGCGCACCGGCCTGGACGAGGTGCCGCCGCTGCTGCGCGGCCTGATCCGGGTGCCGCCGCGGCGCTCCGGGTCCGCCGACGGCGCCGCCCGCGCCTTCCGGGACCGGCTCGGCCGGGCCGGGGACGCCGAACGGCCCGCCGTGGTGCTGGAGTTCCTGCGCACCCAGGTGGCGTCCGTGCTCGCGCTGCCCGACGCGTCCCTGGTCGACCCCGAACGGCCCTTCCTGGAAATGGGGTTCGACTCGCTGACCGCGGTCGAACTGCGCAACCGGCTGTCCCGGGCCGTCGGGGTGACGCTGCCGCCGACGGTCGCCTTCGAGAACCCGACGCCCGCCGCTCTGGCCGCGTACATCGCCGACGCCGCGGCCGCCGCACCCGAGCGGGCCGACGGGCCCGGTCCGGCCGCGCACACCGCCCAGGGGGAGAGCCTGTTCGGGCCGATGGTGCGGCGCGCCGTCGAACTGGACCGGCTGGCCGAGTTCACCGGACTGCTGTCCGCCGCCTCCGAGTTCCGCCCCGTCTTCACCTCCGGCGCCCAGCTGACCGGCGAACTCGACGTCGTCCGGCTCGCCAAGGGACCCGCCGGACCCGCCCTGGTGTGCATCCCCTCCGTCCTGGCGATGTCCGGGCCGCACGAGTACGCGCGGTTCGCCGCCGCGTTCCGCGAGGTGCGCTCCGTGTCCGTGCTGCCGGCGCCCGGGTTCCTGCCCGGCGAGCTGTTCCCCGCGAGCGTCGAGGCGCTCGCCGAGGCACAGGCGGACGCGCTGCTCGCCCACACGGACGGGGAGCCGTTCGCGATCGCCGCGCACTCCTCGGGCGGGATGCTCGCCCACGCCCTGGTCCGCGCCCTGGAGACCCGCGGCGCGGGACCCGACGCGCTGGTGCTGATGGACGTGTACGCGCCCAGCCGCAAGGCGTTCGACGGGATCGAGAGCCGGCTCGCGGGCGGCATGAGCGGCGACGCGGCGGGCTTCCTGCCCATGGACGACGCGCGGCTGACCGCGATGGGCGGCTACTTCCGGCTCTTCGCGCAGTGGGACCCCGAGCCGGTCGCCGCCCCGACGCTGCTGGTGCGGGCCGAGGAGCCGCTGTCCGCCTGGGAGGCGGGCGACGACTGGCGCTCGCGGTGGGAGCACCCGCACGACGCCGTGGACACCCCGGGCGACCACTTCTCCATGATGGAGGAGCACGCCGCCGCCACCGCCGCCGCGGTGGAACGCTGGCTCGCCGCCCGGAGCGCCGGCTGACCGGAGAACGGGAGCGCACGGGAGGGCGGTCCACCCGGGGTGGACCCGTGGGTGGAGGAAACCGCCCTCCTTGCCGGACCCGTACCTCCACCGCCGGGCCCAGGTAAACACCGCAGCCCGGCCCTACTTTTTCTTCCGTAAGGCAAGGCCCCTGGCCCAGGGGGCGGATGAAGGGGGCTCGGATGAGTGACGCCATGCAGGAGGCGCTGCTGCTCAGCGGCGCGCTGTTCGCCATCGTCATGCTGACCCAGGTCGGCCGGCACAGCTTCGGCTGGATCAAGTTCGGCGTGTCGATGGGCTTCACGGTCTACCTGTACTGGGACACGTACGAGCGCACGCCCGTCACCACCGCCAACACCACGGCCGCCGTCCTCGGCATCCTGATCGGCACCGGCATCGGCTACTTCCTGATGCGGCACATGGTCGTGTACCGCAACGAGCAGAAGAAGTACAAGGTCTACACCCGGGCCGGCTGGCCCTACCTGCTGATCTGGGTCGCCGTGCTGGTCCTGCGGACCTGCTTCCTGCTGGCGCTGGAGAACTCCGACTGGTTCTCCGAGAAGGTCGGCACATTCATGATCGAGAACAACCTCGGTTCGGAGGGCATCGCCGCGTTCTTCGTCCTGATGGCGATGACGATGGTGGGCTACCGCACCGTGGTCTGCCTCATCCGGGCCCGGCGGCTGCCGCCGGCCCCGCAGACCCCGTCCGGCGACTCCGCCGGTACGGACACGACGCCCGTGGCGGGCCAGGACGAAGCCGGGAAACCCCCCGTACCCGGCTCTGCCGCCGCCACGCGCGACGGGGCGGCGACGTCCGCCTGAACGGCGGCGTCCCCGCCCCATCCCCCGGCCCGGCCCTGAGCGATCAGGGCCGGGCCAGTCCTTTCTGGAACGCGTAGCGCACCGCGTCCGCCCGGTTGCGCGCGTCGATCTTGGCGAACGCGTTGTTGATGTGCGTCTTGACGGTCGTCTCCTCGATGAACAGCGAGGAGGCGATCTCCGCGTTGCTCAGCCCCTCGGCGATCAGCCGCAGCACCTCGGCCTCCCGGTTGGTCAGACCGTCCGGGAAGACCCGCCGGCGGGGCCGCTCCTTCACCGCGGGCGCCGGGCCGGGGTCCGCGGGCACCGGGGGCGCCGGCGCGGCGAGCGCGGCCGCGAGCCGGCGGGTGACCGTCGGGTCGAACGTGGACTGCCCGTGGGTGGAGTTGCGGATCGCCATGGCGATCTGCTCGCGGTTGGCGTCCTTGGTGAGATAGCCGCGCGCCCCCGCGTTCAGCGCGGCCGCGATCGACTCGTCGTCGGCGTAGGTGGACAGCGCGAGCACCGCCACGTCCGGGTGGTCGGCGAGGATGCGCGCGGTCGCCTCCGCGCCGCCCATTCTCGGCATCCGCAGATCCATCAGCACCACCTGCGGGGTGGTCTCCGCCACCAGCCGCACCGCCTCGACACCGTCCGAGGCGCCGCCGACGACCTCGATGTCGTCCATCAGATCCAGCAGGGACATCAGCCCCTCACGGACCAGTTGCTGGTCGTCGACGACCAGCACCCGAACCGGCCCGGCCGTCCGTTCCGTCGTGCTCACTCGTAAAACCCCCGAGGTCGTGCTCCAGGTCCTGGCAGGCGCACCGCGCAGTGACGAACCTACCCGCTGTCATGACGAAGGGCGCGGGTCCGCGGCTCCCGGCGGACGGCTCCGTCCCCGGTCAGCCACGGGCCCGCGCCCGTGCCCGCTGTACGGCGCTCAGCGCGCGGCGGCTTCCGGCAGCTCCCCGGCCAGGTGGAGCGCCCGGCAGGCCCGGCGCTGCACCTTGCCGCTGGTCGTGCGGGGCAGCGTGCCGCGGCGGATGAGGCGGACCTCGTCCACGTGCAGCCGCTGACCGTCGTACACGGCCCGCCGCACGTTCTCCCGCAGCCGCTCGGCGCCGTTCTCGCGCAGCACCCGGCCGTCCGTCTCCACCACGACGACGAGCCGCTCGGCGGTGCCGTCGTCGACGGAGAACGCGGCGGCGCAGTTGGGCCGCAGCCCCTCGGCCGCGCTCTCGGCGGACAGTTCGATGTCCTGCGGATAGAAGTTGCGGCCGTTGCGGATGACGACGTCCTTCAGCCGGCCGGCCACGAACAGCTCGCCGTCGTGCACGAACCCCAGGTCGCCGGTGCGCAGATACGGCCCGCCGGGCTCGCCGGCCACCTCGGCGCCGAACGTCTCCCGCGTCTCCCGCTCCCGGCCCCGGTAGCCGAGGGCCACACAGGGGCCGTCGATCCAGATCTCGCCGATCCGCCCGTCCGGGCAGGCGGCGCGGGAGGCCGGGTCGACGATACGGACCCGGGTCGTGGAGGCCGCCGCCCCGGCGCCGATCAGCGGCTGGGCCCCGTCCGTGCCCTCGGCGAGCAGCTCCAGACGGCCCTCCATCAGCGCCTCGGTGCCGACCCACAGCACCGTCGGCACCCGGTCCGACGGGGAGGCCGTGGCCTTCAGGGTGTTCTCGGCCAGACCGTAGCCGGGGCACATCGCCTCCGGTGCGAATCCGGTGGCCGCGAACGCCTCCGTGAACGCCCTGACCGAGCGGTGGCGCACCGGCTCGGCACCGTTGGCGGCGACCCGCCAGGCGGACAGGTCCAGCGGGTGGCGTGCCCCGTTCTCCGCGAGATCGCTCACGCACAGCTCGTAGGCGAAGCTGGGGGCGGCGGCGTGCGTGCCGCGGAACCGGGTCAGCGCCTCCAGCCAGCGCAGCGGCCGGCGGACGAACGCGGCGGGCTCCATGAGGTACGCCGGGATGCCGGAGCACAGCGGCAGCAGTACCCCGAACAGCATGCCCATGTCGTGGAAGAGCGGCAGCCAGGAGACGACCACGCCGTCCGGCCCGGTCGGCCAGACGTCCTCGGTCTCGGCCACGTTGTGCAGGAAGTTGGCGTGCGAGACCTGCACGGCCTTGGGGTGCCCGGTGGACCCGGAGGTGTACTGGAGCAGCGCCACGTCGTGCGGCTCGGGCTCGGGCGCGGTCCACCCGCCCGGCCGCCCGGGCAGTGTTCCGGTGTCGACGAGCCGCAGCCCCGCCAGCTCGGGCACCCCGGCGAACCGCTCCTCCAGGTCCCGCTTGACCGCGCCGGTGGTCAGGACGGTGGTCGTCCCGGCGTCGTCGGCGATCCGCCGCAGCCGCTCCAGGCCGCGGCGCCGGGTGGGCACCTGGACGGGGGCGGCGGCCACCCGGGCGTACATGCAGCCCAGCAGGGTGCGGATGAACTCCAGGCCGGTCGGGTAGAGCAGCACGGCGCTGTCGCCGGTGCCGAGTCCGGCGGCGGACAGCGCCGCGGCGCGGGCCTGCGCCTCCGACTCCAGGCGCCGGTAGGTCAGTTCGCCGTCGGGCGTCTCACCGTCGCGCAGATACACATAGGCGGTCTCGTCCGGCTGCTTGACGCTGCGCAGCGCCAGTGCCTCCGTCACGGTGCGCGCGGCGGCCGGCACGTGGTCCTGTGGGTGTGGGGCCATGGTGGGGTCCTGTTCTTCAGTCGTAGGGAAGTGCGACCGGAGCGAGGCCGTCGAAGACGTCGCCGGGGCCGGGGTTGGCGGCGTGGGTGCGCCCGCCGAGCCGGTGCAGGACGCCCCAGACCGCGTTCAGCGCGGTGGTCACCGCCCCTTCGGCGAAGCCCGGCGTCCAGGAGACGTCGTCGCCGCACAGGAACAGACCGCCGTGCGCGGCATCGGCCCGGTCCTGCGCGAACTGGGTGAACAGCCGCCGCTGGTACCGGTACTGGCCGGGAAGGTTGGCGCGGAAGGCCCCCATGAAGTGCGGCTCGCTCTCCCAGGTGACGCCGATGGGGCCGTCGATGATGTGCGAACGGATGTCGACGCCGGGGTAGATGTCGGCGAGCCGCGCCAGCACGACGTCCAGGCGCTCGCGCTGCGAGAGGGTCGCGAACTTCAGCGAGTCGTCGTTCCACGTGTACGACAGGCACATCACGCCCGGCCGGTCCGGTCCCTCGTCGAAGAGGTACACGCCGCGCGCCGAGCGGTCGGTGAGGGTCATGCCCATCGTCTCGCGCCCGGTCCGCGGGTCGGTGTCGCGCCAGAACGGCCGGTCGGTGAGGACGAACAGCTTCGAACTGCCCATGTAGTGGGTGCGTTCGACGGCGAACCACTCGTCGGTGGACAACAGCGACGGGTCGCAGTCGATCCGGTTCAGCAGCGTCCACACGTGCGGGGTGAACACCACGGCCGCGTAAGGGCGCACCGCGCCGGACGCGTCCGTCACCTCGATGCCGGACCCGCTGCGGCGCAGCGCCCGCACCCCGGGTCTCGGCGTGCCGCCGTGCAGGGAGGCGAGCGAGGTGCCGGCGGGCCAGTGGACGAGGTCCTCGGGGGAGCGGTGCCACAGGCCGCGGGGGAGCTGCTCGGCCCCGCCCTCGATCAAGACGTGGTTGTTGTCGGCCTCGGTGAAGACGACCCGCAGGATCTCCAGCATCGAGTTGGGGAAGTCGGTGTCCCAGCCGCCGCTGCCGAAGCCGACCTGGCCGAAGATCTCGCGGTGCCTGAAGGAGCGGAACGCCGGGGAGGAGGCGAGGAACCCCCAGAACGACATGTCGTCGTACTCGGTGACCAGGCGGTTCCACACGCTCTTGAGGGTGCGGGTGTCCCGGTCCTGGATCGCGCCCCGTATCACCGACAGCTCGGTGCGTTCCTGCAGGGACTTCTCCCACGCGGTGGAGACCTCCTGAAGGACCGGCGGCAGATCGTCGGCGTCACGCGCCCACTGCGTGCGCCCGGCGAGGTGGACCACGGTCGTCGGCGTGCCGGGGGCGAGCGGGTTGGGGAAGGGGCGGGTCGCGAGCCGCAGCGTGTCGATGTAGTGGAACAGCGCCCGGGAGGAGACGGGGAAGCGCATCGCGCCCATCTCCGCGACGCTGGACGGGTGCCGGGGGAAGGGCGTGGAGCGCATGCGTCCGCCGATCCGTTCCACCTCGTGGACCACGGGGCGCAGCCCGAGCCGCAGCAGCTCGTGGGCGGCGGTCATCCCGGCCATGCCGGCGCCGACGACGGCGACCTCGGTGCCGTACCGCTCCGGCGGCAGCGAGCCGAGGCCCGCCGGGTGGCGGAGCCAGTCGTCGTACGCGAACGGGAAATCCGGCACGAGCATGGTCACCGGAGGAGAACTGGCTGGCATCATCGAGAAAACCTCTCGGGCCGTGCGCGAAAACCCGGACCGGAAGCTGGGAAGCCGACGGGAAAGAGAAATGTCACCGCGGCAAGGGGCACGGAGAATCCGAATCCGGCGGACTTATCCAATTGAGCCCGCCGATGGGTACGTGAACAACCCCTAGCCGCCCCAGTGCCCCGCCGCGCCCGGGCCGGCCGCCCACGACGGCTTCATTAGGGGGTCGGTGACGGCGGTAGGGGCTTGTTCCGGCCTATTCGCGCTGTTCATTCTTGAGTGCCCTGCCGCACCGGTTCGCCTGCGGGAAGCGTTCTCCGGCGGCCCACTCCGACCACTCCGATATAGGGAGACACACGCGATGACAGCCTCGCGAACGGGGCACCAGGAGCCGTCGGACTCCGGCTCGCCGGCGTCACAGGAGGAACGCGAACGCGCCCACCGGCTGATCACTGCGGTCATGCCCGGACTGATGGCGGGCATGTTCCTTGCGGCTCTGGACCAGATGGTCATGAGCGCCTCGATCCGGACCATCGCCGACGACCTCGGCGGGCTGCACCTTCAGGCCTGGGCCACCACCGCCTACCTGATCACCTCCACGGTCACGACCCCGCTGTACGGCAAGCTCTCCGACATCTACGGCCGCAAGCCGCTGTTCGTCGTCGCGGTCGTCACCTTCGTGGCCGGCTCACTGGCGTGCGCCCTGGCCCAGACGATGCATCAGCTCGCCGTCTTCCGCGGGCTCCAGGGACTCGGCGGCGGCGGTCTGACGGCTGTCGCCGTGGCGATCACGGCCGACCTGGTGCCGCCGCGCGAACGCGCCCGCTACCAGGGCCGCTCCATGACGGTATGGCTCGCCGCCAGCCTCCTCGGACCGCTGATCGGCGGACTGTTCTCGGACGCCGGCGCGGTCCTCGGCATCACCGGCTGGCGCTGGATCTTCCTGATCAACGTGCCCATCGGGGCCGTGGCGCTCATCGTGATCCTGCGGGTGCTCAACGTGCCGCACCGGGCCCGCTCCCGGCGGATCGACCACTGGGGGGCCGCGGCCATCACCGGCGGCACCGTGCCGCTGCTGCTCCTCGCCGAACAGGGCCAGCAGCGGGGCTGGACCGCGCCCTGGTCGCTGACGTGCGCGGTGCTCGGCGGGGCCGGGTTCCTGGCGTTCCTGCTGATCGAGTGGCGCCTCGGCGAGGACGCGCTCATCCCCCTGCACCTGTTCCGCGTCCCGACGTTCAGCGTCGCCATCGCGGTCACGATGCTGGTGGGCGGCGGCATGTTCGGCGCCATCTCGGTGGTGCCGCTGTACCTGCAGATCGTGGTGGACAACTCCCCGGTGCAGGCGGGCCTGATGATGCTGCCGATGCTGGCGGGCGTCTTCATCTCCACCGTCTGGTCCAGCCGCGTCCTCAAACGCGGCGGCGGCTACAAGGCGTTCCCGATCATCGGTGCGGGGGTCACCGCCGTGGGCATGTTCGCCTTCCGGGCGACGGACGCGGGCACCCCGCTGTGGGTGCGCATGGTCATCCTGGTCGCGTTCGGCATCGGCATCGGCAACTGCACCCGCACGCTCATGGTCGCCGCCCAGAACTCCGTGCCCGTCGCGGACATCGGCTCGGCCACCGCATCGCTCACCTTCTTCCGGCAGGTGGCCGGGGTGTTCGGGGTGGCGGCGTTCCTGTCGGTGCTCTTCGGGGTGCTGCCGGCGAAGCTGTCGGAGACGGCCGCCCGGCCCGAGGTGGCCGCCGTCATCGAGGACCCGGCCGTCGTCGCCGACGAGCGCAGCGAGCCGTTCTTCGCGCTGAAGGACGGCACCCGGAAGCAGTTGGAGGACTCGTCGTTCCTGGACGACGCGGACCCGCGGCTCGCGGACCCGTTCCGCGACGCCTTCGACGCCGCCACCGACCGGGTGTTCCTGATCGGCGGACTGCTGATGTGCGTCACCGCCGTCCTCGCGATGTTCCTGAAGGAAGTACCGCTGCGCGAACTGAGCGCGGCCCAGCTGGCCGAGCGCGAAGCCGCCGCGAAAGCGGCGGAGTGAGGGCTCCGCCCGGGACGAGCAAGCAACGAGAGAGGGGACCGGTGTGAGTGCGGACGCTGTGGAGGCGGAGGACATGAGGGGGCACGACGGGAGTGTGGACACGGGGGGCTTCGACGCGGTGACGCCGTGGGCGGACCCCCAGTGGCGGGCCGAGGTGCTGGCCTGGGTGGAGGAGGCACTGGCCCGGCGCGACCAGAAGCCCGCGTCCGGCGCCGAGGGGCCGCGGGTACGGCTGCGGCCCTGGTCGGTGCTGGTCCAGGTGCCGGTCGAAGGGGGCACCCGCGTGTGGTTCAAGGCGAACCCCGCCGCCTCCCGCTTCGAACCGGCGCTCGCCGGGGCCCTGCACTCCTGGGTGCCCGGCCAGGTCCTGGAACCCGTCGCCGCGGACACCGGGCGCGGCTGGACGCTCTTCCCCGACGGCGGCGAACAGGTCGCGCTCGGCGGGACGTCCGGCGACGTCAAGGCCTGGGAGGACCTTCTGGTGCAGTACGCGGTGCTCCAGCGCGCCGTCGCCGCCCACCGCGAGGAACTGCTGTCCTTCGGCCTGCCCGACCTGCGGCCCTCGGGCCTCGCCCCGGTCCTGGGCCTGCTCACCCACCGCACGGGCGGACTCGACGACGCGGTGCACACCTCCCTGTCCGGCCTGGCCCCGCGTTTCGCCCAGTGGTGCGCCGAGCTGGAGGCCGCCGGCATCCCGGCGACGCTCGACCACGCCGACCTCCAGGACGGCCAGCTCTTCCGCGCCGACGGCGGCCGCTTCGTCTTCCACGACTGGGACGCGGCGTCGGTCGCCCACCCCTTCGCGAGCCTCGTCGTGGTGGCGCGGGCGGTCCGCCGGCGGTTCGGCGACGACGCGTCGGCGGTGCTGGCCCGGCTGCGGGACGTCTACCTGGAGCCGTGGACGGACGACGGCCACTCCATGGCCGAGCTGCGCCGCCTCGCCGACCTCGCCACCCGGGTGGCGCCGCTGGGACAGGCGGTACGCGCGCTGGCCCCGGGCCGGATGTTCCCCGGTACGGAACTGGACACGAGGGCGGTGCACTCCGTGGGCGTACAGGAGGGGCTGGCGGTCGCCTGCGGACTCATGCTGACGCTCTGACGTACCGGACCGGCCGGACGAAGGACACCGGACGCGGCCGAGGCCCGCTTCCCCGCCGACCCGGCGGGGAAGCGGGCCTCGCCAATTGACCGTCGATTTACCGTTGACCGGGCCATGAAACGGTTAATCCGGCTTTCCCTAGGGGAGTTTAGGGGGTTGTCCCGTCTCTCGCGGCGCGGATAGCGTGCGATGCCAACGGTCCCGGGCGGCGATGACATTGGCCGAGTGAATGGGATCGAATTCTCGCCGACCATCGGCATTCGCCATCGACACCTTGGGAATGGTGGACGTGTCCAAGTCTCTGTATGAAGTCGGAGAGATTCCTCCGCTCGGTGAAGTCCCGGAACGGATGTATGCGTCGGTCATTCGGCAGAACCGCTTCGGAGAGCCGAAGGAGGCCTTTCGCACCGAGGTCGTCGACACGCCCCGCCCGGGCCGCGGCCAGGTGCTGGTGTACGTCATGGCCGCCGGCATCAACTACAACAACGTGTGGGCGTCACTCGGCACGCCGATCGACGTGATCGGGATGCGGCAGAAGATGTTCGGCGCCACCGAGGACTTCCACATCGGCGGCACCGACGGCTCCGGCGTCGTCTGGGCCGTCGGCGAGGGCGTCAAGGACGTGAAGGTCGGCGACGAGGTCATCATGTCGGGCGCCAAGTGGGACGAGACCGCCCAGGACATCCGCCTGGGCGCCGACCCGCTGTGGTCCAAGTCCCTCCAGGCCTGGGGCTACGAGACCAATTACGGCTCGTTCGCGCAGTACGCCCTGGTCGACGAGTACCAGTGCCACCCCAAGCCCGCCTCCCTGTCCTGGGAGAACGCCGGCAGCTTCATCGTCACCGCCGCCACCGCCTACCGGCAGCTGTGCGGCTGGGAGCCGCACACCGTCCGCCCGGGCGACCCGGTCCTCATCTGGGGCGGTGCCGGCGGCCTCGGCTCCATGGCCATCCAGATCGTCCGGTTCCGCGGCGGCATCCCGATCGCCGTGGTCTCCGACGAGGAGCGCGGCCGGTTCTGCGTGGAGCTGGGCGCCGAAGGCTTCATCAACCGCAAGGAGTTCGGCCACTGGGGCCGGCTGCCCGACGTCGCCGACACGGCGGCCACCGAGGCATGGAGCGCGGAGGCCCGCCGGTTCGGCAAGAAGATCTGGGAGATCCTCGGCGAGCGCCGGGCGCCCCGGATCGTCCTCGAACACTCCGGCCAGGACACCCTGCCCACCTCGATCTTCGTCTGCGACTACGGCGGCATGGTCGCCATCTGCGGCGGCACCAGCGGCTACAACGGCGATGTCGACCTGCGCTACCTGTGGATGCGCAGCAAGCGGCTGCAGGGCTCGCACGGCTCGGACACGACGCAGAACCGCGAGGTCATCAACCTCGTCGGCACGGGCCGCATCGACCCCTGTGTCCACTACTGCGGCACCTTCGAGGACATCGGCCCGGCCCACCAGATGCTGTACGACAACGCCCACCCGACGGGCAACATGGCCGTCCTGGTCAACGCCGAGCGCCACGGGATGACGTCCTTCGCCCGCTCCTGACCACGGACCGCACACGGCAGCGGGCGGCGGACCACCCCGGAGCCCGGCGCCTCGCGCCCGGCTCCGGCCCCCGGCCCCGCCGCGCTCCCGACGCGTCGCGGACCTCACCGCGACGCGCCCCCGGCCGTTCCCGGCCCGCTCACCGGCCACAGGGCCGGCCCGGGGCCACGCACGCCCTTCCACTCACGCCGAAAGGTTCCCCTCGCTCATGCGCGTTCTCTCCACCGTCACCGGTTCCCAGGGCCACGCCCGCGCCGTCCTGCCCCTCGTACGGGCGCTGGCCGCGGCGGGCCACGAGGTCGTCGTGGCCCTTCCCCCGCATCTCGCCGACGTGTACACCGACTCCGGTGCCCGCGTCGAGGCCGTCCTGCCCGACTTCATCGCGGCCATGCAGGAGATGCGCCAGCTCCGCGAGAACATGGACCCCTCCCTGCTCGGCCCGAACGGAGAGGTCGACGAGCGGGCCCAGCTCATCGGTTTCGCCGGCGGCCCCCAGGTCGCCAGCGCCTACCGCGCGGTCCTGCCCCTGGCCGAGAAGTTCCGCCCCGACCTGGTGCTCCGCGACGGCGGTGAGCTCGCTGGCTGTCTGATCGCGGAGAAGCTCGGCATCCCGCACATCTCCGCCCCCTCCGGCGCCGGCAACCTGATCGACCCGGCCGGCCTCGCCCCCCTCCTCAACGCCCGCCGCGAGGAGCTCGGCCTGCCCGTGCAGGACGACAAGTGGTCCATCTACGCCCACGGACGCATCGACTGCATGCCGGAGGGCTACGCCTTCAACGCCTTCGAGTCCCCGGAGCCGTTCCGCTACAGCCAGCCCATGCTCACCGACGGCAGCGGCGGCCTGCCGCCGGAGTTCGCCGAGCTGTCCGGCGACAAGCCGCTGGTCCTCGCGTCCGTCGGCACCTCGCTGCCGGTCGTGATGGGCATGCAGTTCATGGGCATCGAGCTGCCCGACGGCATGATGGACCCGGCCGACACCCTGCGCGCCATCGTCGGCGGGCTGTCCCGCATGGACTGCCACGGCATCGTCTCCAGCGGCGGACTGCCCGTCGAGGACCTGGAGCCCGGCCCCAACGTCCACGTCGTCGACTGGGTCCCGCAGCCGCTGCTGCTGCAGTGCGCCCAGGTCTTCCTCACCCACGCCGGCTACAACGGCATCCGGGAAGGCATCAAGGCCGGTGTCCCGATGGCCACCCTGCCCCAGTACGCCGACGAACCGCACAACGCCGTACGCATCGGTGAACTCGGTCTCGGCGCCCCCATCGAGGACGTCACCCCCGAGGGCATCGCCGCGGTCTGCGAGCGCCTGCTCACCGACGAGAAGATCACCGCCAACGTCCGCTCCGCGCACCGCCGCATGCTCGGCCTGCCGGGCATCGACGCCGCGGTCGCGCACCTGGAGCAGCTCGCCGGACACGGACGGACCGCGGTGTGAGCGCCGGATCCGACGGCCGCCGGGCCGTGTTCGGGCTGCGACCGGGCGACCGTGCCCTGGTCGTCGCCCCGCACCCGGACGACGAGACCATCGGGCCCGGCGGCACCGTCGCCCGGCTGGCCGCCGAGGGCGTCGAGGTCCACGTCCTGTGTGTGACGGTCCGCGCGGCCCGGATGTACGGCAGCGTCAGCGACCCGTCCGTCCGGCTGGCGGAGTTCGACAAGGCGTGCGCGGCGCTGGGCGTCGCCCGCTCGGTGATCGCCTGGGTCGACGAGACCGGCGACCTCGACATCAGCACCCGGCAGCGGGCCCTGGTGGATCTCATCGAGCGTCACGAGGAGGTGTCGCTGGCGACGGCGCGGCCCCGGCTGATGCTGATCCCGTCGGCCGGCGGCTTCCACCAGGACCACCAGGCCGTCCACCGCGCCGCGTTCGCCGCGGCCCGGGTGCAGACGAAGGGGCTCAAGCCCACGCCGGAGCTGGTGCTCGGCTACCGGGGCGTCGAGGACCGCTGGTCCGCGCAGAACGAGTCCTGGTGGGCGCATGTCGACACCACCCGCTTCTGGGCCGCCAAGGAGGAGGCGCTGCGGGCCTACGGCACCCAGATGAGGGCCGAGGGGCCGCGGTCCGTCGAGCAGATCCGGCTCACCGACACGGTGACCGGCTCGGTCCTCGACTTCGGCTGCGCCGAGAGCTTCGTCCCCTACCGGATGGCCTACGGGCATTCATGACATCGGGCCGGCCCCCGAGAGGGACCGCGTCTTCAGAGCAAGGAGACACCACATGAGCGGTCAGCGCGTGGGCATGGTCGGGATCGGCTACGCCGGACTGCCCCTCGCCGTGGAGCTGGGGCGCGCGGGCAACCGCGTGACCGGGTTCGACATCGACCAGGAGCGCGTGGACCTGGTCAACTCCGGGCGCTCCCCGGTCGACACCGTCACCGACGACGACATCCGCGGTCTCGAGGGCCGGCTGGACGCCTCCTCGGACCCGTCCGTGCTCGCCGAGTGCGAGGTGGTCGTCGTCTGCGCGCCGACTCCCGTCCGCGGCGACCGGCCGGACCTCGGGCCGCTGCTCGGCGCCACGAAGTCCGTACGGGACCGGCTGCGCCCCGGCCAGCTGGTGATCGTCGAGTCCACCACCCACCCGGGCACCACCGACAGCCTCCTGCTGCCGGTGCTGGAGGAATCCGGGCTCAAGGGGGGCACCGACTTCAACATCGCCTACTCACCCGAGCGCATCGACCCCGGCAACACCCGGTACGGCATCAGCACCACGCCCCGGGTCGTCGGCGGCCTCACCGAGGTCTGCACCGACCGGGCCGTGGCGTTCTACCGCCAGGTCACCGAGGTCCACCGCACCCGCGGCATGCGGGAGGCCGAGGCCGCGAAGATCCTGGAGAACACCTACCGCCAGGTCAACATCGCCCTGGTCAACGAGTTCGCCCAGCTGTGCCACAGCATGGACATCAACGTCTGGGACACCATCGAGGCGGCCGCGACCAAGCCGTACGGATTCACGTCGTTCCGGCCGGGCCCCGGCGTGGGCGGTCACTGCATCCCGGCCGACCCGCTGTACCTGGTCCACCACGTGGCGACCATGGGACTGCCGTTCCACATGGCCGAGACGGCGCACAAGGTCAACGAGGGCATGCCGCTGTGGGTGGCGGACCGGATCGTCAAGGATCTGGAGGCGTCCGGCACCCCCGCGGACACGGCCACCGTGCTCCTGCTCGGTGTCACCTACAAGGCGGACACCGCCGACACCCGTCACACCCCCGCCGTCCCCATCGCCCGGACGCTGCTCGAGCGCGGCGTGCGCGTGGTCTGCCACGACCCCTACGCCGACGGTCTCGACTGGCCCGGCGGCCGCGTCGAGTCCGTCCCCGACCTGGACGAAGCGCTCGGCGAGGCCGACATGACCGTGCTGCTCCAGCGCCACAAGGAGTACGACACGGAGCGCCTCGGCCGCCGCGCCCGCAGGCTGTTCGACACCAGCGGGGCGGCGGCGGACGTCGCCGGCGTCGTGCTCTGACGTATCCCCGCCGGGCCCACCCCGGTGGAGAAGGGGCGGAGACCGGTTCTCCGCCCCGATCTCCACCGTCGGGTGGGTCCGTCGCATCGCGGACGTCCCTACTCTCGGGGCATTCGCCCAAAGGAGTGCTGACATGCAACTGGCCCTGGATCTCGACACGGTCATGACCGTCATGCTGGTCCGCTTCGCCCTGGTGGTCGCGGCCGTCTCCGTGCTTCTGATCATCGGCTTCGCGATCGTGATCACCCTCAAGCGCAACGGCCGTATCGACGGCGTCTCCAAGCACGTCGGGCCCGTCGCCCGCGCCCTGAGCCAGAGCCGCGCACTGAACACCGACCGCTACGGCCGCCCGCCGGGCCTGCGCCGGCGGGCCCTGCTCTCCGTACTGGACCACCTCGGCCGTGAGGGGAACCGCAAGTGATGCCCGCCGCCCTGACCGTCCTGGCGTCGTCGGACGACGAGAAGGACGAGATCCTCCATCACCTCATCCGCGACCACCTGTGGAAGCTGGGTATCGTGGCCGTCGCCGGGCTGATCGTGGTGACCGCCATGGTGATCATCTACAAGAAGGCCGGCGTCAAGTAACCCTCTCGTCGGGGAGCCGTAGGCATGACAACGACGCCCGAGGGCGGTCACTTCATCGACCGGCTCGCGCCCGGGTGGCTGGTCGTCCAGTTCCTGGGCACCGGGATGCTGGTGGTGGCCCTGGTCACCGCCCGGGAGGACTCCCTGTGGATCTGGGGCGTCTACGCCTTCAGCGTCATCACCTGGATCCTCTTCATCGTCCTCCACCCGTGGCGCCCGCGCGGCGCGGCGGCCGTGCTGGCCGCCAGCGCGCTGGTGCCCGCCCTCGTGGTGGGGGCCGCGGACGACTCCACGGCCGTCATCCTGCTCTGCGTGATGCTCGGCCGGTTCACCTCGCTCACCGCCCCGTCGGGGCAGCTGATCGCCGGGGTGACGGCGGTGTGCCTGCTGCTGACCTGGATCAGCTGCACGGCGGCCGACCGCCCGCTGAGCGACGTACTGGGCTATCCGCTGCTGATCCTGGTGCTCACCCTGCTCAGCCTGAACCGGCGTCAGTCGCAGCTGCGCGCCGAGCAGGCCGAGCAGTTGCTGGACCAGACGCGGCTGGTGCAGCAGGAGCAGGCGCGCGCCGCCGCCCTCGCCGAACGCACCCGGATCGCCCGCGAGATGCACGATGTGCTGGCGCACTCGCTCGGGGCCCTGACGGTGCAGCTGAAGGTGGCCGAGGCGTTGATCGAGAAGGGCGACACGCAAGCGGCGCTCGCCCGGGTCCGCCGCTCGAACCGGCTGGCGGACGAGGGGCTCACCGAGGCGCGCAACGCGGTCGCCGCACTGCGCGGTGACGTGCCGTCGCTTCCCGCGGCACTGAGGGATCTCGTCGCGGAACACCGGGCCAGTCACCCGGGCGAGGTGACGCTGGACATCACCGGCGAGGCGCGCCGTCTCGAGCCGGCCGCGGCGGTGTCGCTCATCCAGGCCACCCGTGAGGCACTCACCAACGCGGCCAAGCACGCGGCGGGGGAGAGGGTGGAGATCTCACTGGACTTCGGCGACGACGCCGTCCATCTGAGGGTGGCGAACAGCACCCCGCGCGACACCCTGCCGGACGCCGACCATGTGCCGGGCTACGGGCTGACCGGGATGCGTGAGCGGATCGCGCTGGTCGGCGGCACGCTCGCGGCGGCCAGGGAGGACGAGGGCAGGGCCTGGGTGCTGTCGGCCGAGGTGCCCGTCTGAGGGTCAGAACTCGATTTTGGCCAGCAGGCCGGCCAGCGACGTGGTGCCGTCGAGGAGCCACGGGCCGACGTTCCCCGTCTGGCTGAGGAAGAGCCCCAGCAGCACGCACAGCACGGCATGCCCGAGCTTCAGGCTGCCGCCCCGCCAGATGAAGAAGATGGTCACTCCGAGTAACAGCAGGACGACGACTGAGATGGCCATATTGTTCCCTCTTTGTGAGGATATCGACGCGCTTGCAGCAGAACGCTACTGAAGCCGCCGTCGAAACTCCTGGGCCCGCGGATGGAGACAAGGGTGGAGTCGGCGGAGGGCGGGAACGCACCCGGAGACGGACGCGAGGGTGCGGGCGCGATGGCCGTCACCAGGGGCGGCCACGCCGTCCGGCGCCGGCAGCACCGCCGCCGGACGCTCCCGCACCTGCTGCGCAACGCAAGAACGCCCTCCCGAAGGAGGGCGGCGACTGGGCGCCCCCGGCAGGACTCGAACCTGCGGCCAAGCGCTTAGAAGGCGCCTGCTCTATCCACTGAGCTACGGGGGCCGGTGTGCTGGCCTGGGTGTCAGGGTGTCCTGGTCGGACGCGTCCCTGACGTTGCCGGAGACAAGGATAGGGCTCCCGCATCCTTGTCCCTGCCGCCTCGCCTCCGTGGCTCGATGTGGAGGTTCGGTGAAGCGGTCCTGATAATCGCAGGCAGGTACGAATCGTGCACCGTTTTTGGCCTCTGGCGCATCGGGTGTTGTCCACTCGTTATGCCTGGACCGCCCCCGTGCCTCAGTCGCCCCTTCCACCCCTTGTGTCCGGTCGGCACGCAGGCATGCTCATATGCTTCAGAATTCCCCTAAAATTGGGCATTCTTCGCATGTGGTGACCTTGGACGTACGGCCTCAGCTGCTCGACGCACTCTCCGCCCTGCGCGACCGTGTCGCCGCCGCACGCTTCCCGCTGCCCCTGGCGGGGGCCGCACGCGCGCGTGCCGACCGCGACGAGCTGCTCGCGCAGCTCGACGACTATCTGGTGCCCCGGCTGAAAGATCCCGAGGCGCCGCTGCTGGCCGTCGTGGGCGGCTCCACCGGGGCCGGGAAGTCCACCCTGGTGAACTCCCTCGTGGGCCGGCGCGTCAGCGAGGCGGGCGTGCTGCGGCCGACGACACGGACGCCCGTGCTCGTCTGCCATCCGGAGGACCACCACTGGTTCAGCGGCATGCGGGTGCTGCCCGACCTCACGCGCGTATGGGTGCCCCACCACCAGGACCCGGCGGACGACCTGCTCCTGCCCGGCGAGAACCCCGCCCGCGTGCTGCGCGTCGAGACCGCCGACACCCTGCCGCCCGGCCTCGCCCTCCTGGACGCCCCCGACATCGATTCCCTGGTGTCCGACAACCGGGTCCTGGCCGCCGAACTCATCAGCGCCGCCGACATCTGGATCATGGTCACCACCGCCGCCCGCTACGCCGACGCCGTTCCCTGGCACATGCTGCGCACCGCCAAGGAGTACGACGTCAGCCTGGTCACCGTCCTGGACCGGGTGCCCCACCAGGTCGTCTCCGAGGTGTCCCGGCAGTACGGCGCCCTCCTCACCAAGGCCGGACTCGGCCACGTGCCCCGCTTCACCGTGCCCGAGCTGCCCGAGTCGGCCTGGGGCGGCGGCCTGCTGCCCGCCACCGCCGTGGCCGCGCTGCGCACCTGGCTCGTCCACCAGGCGCTGGACCCCGCCGCCCGCCAGCACGTCATGGCCCGCACCGCCCACGGCGTCCTCGACTCCCTCAACGCCCGCCTGCCCCAACTCGCCGGGGCCGCCGCCGCCCAGTACGCCGCCGCGCTGCGGCTCACCTCGGCGATCGAAATCGCGTACGACAGCGAGCACTCCCGTGTGCGGGGACGGCTCCAGGCCGGGGCCGTGCTCGCCGGGGACGCGCTCAAGCGGTGGCGCGCCTTCCCCCTCGACTGCACCCCGGGCGAACTCCTCGACACCCTGGTGGAGAGCCTCAGCGCGCTGCTGCTGTGCGCCGTCGCCGCCGCAGACGAGCGCGTGGAGGACGCCTGGCGGCGCGAGCCCGCCGCGGACGCCCCCGAGCTCACCGCGCGCGCCGCCGCCCCGGAGAGCGCCGAACACCGCATCGGCCTGGCCGTACGGCGCTGGCGGCGCGAACTCGAGGAGTACGCCGAGGACGAGGTGCGCGAGCTGGACCGCGGCCTCGCGCCCGACCCCGAGGTGGTCGCCGCGCTGGTGGCCACGGCCCTCCTGGGCGGCCGCCGGGCCCGCACCGCCGGGGAGGGGCTCGCCGAGCGGCTCGGCGCACACGGCGCGCTGCGCCTGCGGGACCGCGGCGGACGCTTGCTCGTCGGCTGCGTGGACCGGGTCATGCACGCCGAACGCGAACGCCGGCTCGCCCCGCTCGACGCGCTCGAGGTGCACGCGGAGCCCCAGCCCGAACTCATCGCCGCGTTGTCCGTACTGCAGAAGGAGAGGTGACCGGTGACCGCCGTCACTGACCAGGACCACACCGAGCACCCGGAGCACCCCGAACGCCCCGAACGTGACGCCGAGGGCGCTCCCCGAGCGGAGGCCGGTGGCCCCTGGGACGACGGGCTGATCGCGCGGCGGGTCAACGGGAGCGGCACGGAGGAGCAGCACCGGGTGACCGAACCCCGCTCGTCCACGCCGCAGAAGGTGACGCCCCTGACGTACGGCCCCCAGCTGGGGTCGCGGCTCGACGCGCTGGGCGAACTGGTGGGCCTGTCCCGCACCCGGCTCGACAACCGCACCCTCGCCCAGGCCGGCCGGGTCCTCGACGAGGCCGCCGCGCGGCGCGCCCTGTCCGGACAGCACACCGTCGTCGCCATCGCGGGCGCCACCGGCAGCGGAAAGTCCCAGCTGTTCAACACGTTGGCCGGGGTGCCCATCTCCGAGACCGGCGTACGGCGGCCGACCACCGCCGCGCCCATCGCGTGCAGCTGGAGCGACGGCGCCGCGAGCCTCATCGAACGCCTCGGCATCCCGCCCCGGCTCAGGCGGCGCCCCCTCCAGGCGACGGCGGACGCCGACGACCGGCTGCGCGGGCTCGTCCTGGTCGACCTGCCCGACCACGACTCGGCGGCCGTGCAGCACCGCGAGCAGGTGGACCGCGTCCTGGGCCTGGTCGACGCCGTCATCTGGGTCGTCGACCCCGAGAAGTACGCCGACGCCATGCTGCACGAGCGCTATCTGCGGCCGATGGCGGCCCACGCGGAGGTCATGTTCGTCGTGCTCAACCAGATCGACCGGCTTCCCGGGGAGGCCGCCGAGCAGGTCCTGGACGACCTGCGGCGCCTGCTCGACGAGGACGGCATCGTCCTGGGCGAGTACGGCGAACCGGGCACGACCGTGATGGCGCTGTCCGCGCTCACCGGCGACGGGGTCGGCGAACTGCGGGAGGCGCTCGGCCGCTTCGTCTCCGAACGCGGCGCCCCGGCCCGCCGGATCTCCGCGGACCTGGACATCGCGGCGGCCCGCCTGTGGCCCGTGTACGCCACCCGCCGCCGCACCGGCCTGAGCGAGGAGGCCCGCGAGGAGTTCTCCGACCGGCTCGCGGACGCGGTGGGCGCCACGGCGGCGGGCGAGGCCGCCGAGCGCGCGTGGCTGCGCAACGCCAACCGGGCGTGCGGCACGCCCTGGCTGCGGCTGTGGCGCTGGTTCCAGGAGCGGAGCGAACCCGGCACCGGCAGGGTCGTCGTGCGCGGCAGGCCCGACGAGCAGGCCACCGCGCGGCAGCGCGTGGAGCAGGCGGTGCGCACGGTGTCCGACCGGGCGTCGGCCGGACTGCCGGCGCCGTGGGCACGGGCCGTGCGGGAAGCCGCCGTCCGCGGCTCGCAGGGACTGCCGGAGGCGCTGGACGAACTCGCCGTCCGCGCCGGACTGCCCCCGGGAAAACCGCCCCGGCCCGCCTGGTGGCCGGTCGCCGTGTTCGCCCAGGTCTCGATGACGGCCCTTCAGTTCATGGGCGGGCTGTGGCTGCTGGGGCAGATCATCGGGATCACGGTGCCGAACCTCGGGGTGCCGGTGCTGCTGATGGTGATCGGCATCGTCGGCGGGCCGCTCATCGAGTGGAGCTGCCGCATGGCCGCCCGCGGGCCGGCCCGGCGCTACGGGCTGGAGGCGGAGAGACGCCTGCGAGAGGCGGCCGCCGGGTGCGGACGGGCCCGGGTCCTGGACCCGGTGGCGGCGGAACTGCTGCGCTACCGCGAGGTACGGGAGCAGTACGGGCGGGTGGTGGGGGTGCGGACGGGGAGCGTCTGAGACCGGCGCCTGCGGCTCTGCTCGGACGGTGCCGGTCCCTCTTTCGGGTGGCGGAGTTTTCCACAGGCTGGGGGTGGTCCACAGCGCCCGGCGGGCCCGGCCCGACGGAGGCAGTCTGGCTTCACGGCGATCGCGGGAGGGACCGGGATCGCCGCGCCAGACGGCAGCCGTACGGGACGGGCCCGTACGCGTGTCCGCCCGGCCCCGTCGGCGAGGACGCCGGCGGGACCGGGCGGGGGAGGGAAACGCGATGAACGAGACGATGGTGTGCGTGGTGGGGAACGTGGCGACCCGGCCGGTCTACCGGGAGACGGCCTCCGGCCCCGCGGCGAGGTTCCGGGTCGCGGTCACCGCCCGGTACTGGGACCGGGAGAAGAACACCTGGGCGGACGGACACACCAACTTCTTCACGGTGTGGGCCAACCGGCAGCTCGCCACCAACACGGCGGCGTCCCTGTCGGTGGGCGACCCGGTCGTCGTCCAGGGCCGGCTGAAGGTGCGCACGGAGACCCGGGAGGGGCAGCCCGGCTGGATGTCGGCGGACATCGACGCGGTGTCGATCGGGCACGACCTGGCACGGGGCACGACCGCCTTCCGCCGCGCACCGCGACCGGAACAGACGCCTGCGGTGGCCGAACGAGCGGAACCCGACTGGGAATCCCCGCCGGACAGCGCACCGCGGACGCGGGAACCGAAGGAGAGCGCGGCCGTGACATGACGTCAGCGGCCGGCAACGCGGCGCCACCGCCTCGGAACTGAGGCTTATCGGCGGATACATGCCGGTCCATCCGAGGTGGATTTGTCGATAAGCCATCTCGCCAGGAGTCCCGGCGATAACGATTCCGAGTCGGATCGGTCCTCCGATGCGATCATCGGCAAGCGCTGTCCGCCGTCTCCTTAGGATGCCGGGACGGCCCCGGGGCTCAGGGGTCCGGAGATTCTGCTGGTGGGACCGTCCCCCCGTACAACGGGTCCTGCTCGGAAGGGAATTCGGTGTCTGTTTCGTTCTCCGCGCGGTCCGTGCGCGGACGTGGATCGGTCCGCCTCACGGCGGGAACGCTGGTGTCCGCACTGGTCGCCACCACCGTGCTGGCCGGTGCCGGAACGGCCGCCGCCGACGGCGACGGTGCGACGGTCCCCGGCCACACCGGACGCGGCGGAGCCACGGCGACCGTGGCCGGACTCAAGACCTACGGTGCGGCCGTCATCCACGGCGCCACCGGCGACCAGCAGGTGTCGGCGGGACTGTTCGAGATGTCCGTCGAGGGCGGCGGCACGCTCCAGACGTACTGCGTCGACATCAACACCCCCACGCAGAAGGACGCCAAGTACCACGAGACCGCCTGGAGCGGGACCTCGCTGGGCACCAACAAGGACGCCGGCCGCATCCGCTGGATCCTGCAGCACTCCTACCCCCAGGTGAACGACCTGGCGGCGCTCGCGAAGAAGGCGGGCATCCGCGGCCAGCTCACGGAACAGGACGCCGCGGCCGGCACCCAGGTGGCCATCTGGCGCCACTCCGACGACGTGGACGTGGACGCCGTCGACCCCCAGGCCGAGCAGCTCGCGGACTACCTGCAGAAGAACGCCCGCAACCAGGCGGAGCCGAAGGCGTCGCTGACCCTGGACCCGCCGACGGTCTCCGGCCGCCCGGGCGCGCGGATCGGCCCGGTGACGGTACGCACGGACGCCCGCAGCGTGACGATCGTGCCGCCCGCGGACGCCACGGCGAGCGGCGTGCGCATCGTGGACAAGGACGGCGAGCCCCTCACCACCGCCACCAACGGCAGCGAGTTCTTCTACGAGGTGCCCGAGGACGCGTCCGCGGCCACCGCCGAAGTGACCGCGCAGGCCTCGACCACGGTGCCCGTCGGCCGCGCCTTCGTCTCCGACTCCAGGAGCCAGACGCAGATACTCGCCGGGTCCAGCGAGTCCACCGTCTCGGCGACGGCGACCGCCACCTGGGCGCTGGAGGGCGCGATACCCGCGCTGTCCGCCCGTGAGAACTGCGCCAAGGGCGGCGTGGACCTCACCGTCACCAACCACGACGACGAGCCCTTCACCTTCGAACTGGCGGGTACGGAGCACACGGTGGCGGGCGGCGCGTCCCGGACGGTGACGGTTCCGCTGAGCGAGGACAGGGCGTACGACTTCACGGTCACGGGCCCGAACGGCTTCGGGCAGCGGTTCACCGGCATGCTCGACTGCCTGACCAGGACCGCCGAGACCGGCACGACCGTCCAGAGCTACACGGCCCCGACCCCCTTGGCCGGCGCCCCCGCCGACACCAACCTCGCCGAGACCGGCTCCTCCAACGCCACCCCGTGGATCGCCGGCACCGCCATCGCCCTGGTCGTCCTCGGCGGCGCGGGCCTGGTCATCACCCGCCGCCGCCAGACCCCGACCGACGACTGATCCCCGCCCGGGTCACAGACCCGGGCGCTCGACCAAAGTCCCGTCGGGCCCGAGCGCGTAGAACCGCGGAGGACCCACGACCTCCTCGGCACGGCGCAGTGCCGCCGCCCCCCCCGTTCGGCTGGACCGGGCCGCGGGGGATCCCGCACGGACGCTCAGCAACGCCTCGATCCTGGTGAGTTGGGGCAAGAAAGTTGTGTCAGAATGATCGTCGCCGGACGGCGTCCCGGAAGCGCGACGCCGTGTCGCGGGGTGTCGTGGTTGGTGATTCCGCCGACTGCGAATAGTCCCCCGTGCAAGCCGGCCACCGGTCGCGAATGGCTGACCGAACTGACGAGTAGTCCCCGTGCGGCGTCGTCCACGCGGGCACATTCCAGTCCAGGAATTCACTGCTCAGGTTTTCCACAGGCCCGTTGAAACACCGACCGGGCCGTACACCTCCAGGCCGAGATTCGGTAGCTGTTCCGATTGCGCAACCGAAGGGAATGTACGTATGTTCCGTAAGTTCATGACAGCCGCCACGACCGCAGTGGCGGCTTCCGTACTGGTCGTGGGCCTGCCCGCGACGCAGGCGTCCGCGGCGGCGATTCAGGAGGTCGCGTGCAACAATCGCACCGACTTCCTCAAGATCACCTCGTCTTACGCCAGCACGGGCGAGACCTGCTTCGCGAACGCCGGGAGCCTGCCTGTGGGACTTGTCGGGGTGAACCACGTTTCTTCAGGGAATAACGCGGGATACCTCGTATACCGTGATTTCCTTAGCCAGATTGATCGCGAGTACCACTTCGGGAAGGGGCACAACAAGCCCGTCAACTTCTTCGGTGTGTTCCGCGTCGTCATCTACTGATCCGATGCACCGGTAGACCTTTCGAGGGCCCGAACCGGTCGACGGTTCGGGCTTCGTCCCGGTCGCCGTGGGTGCCTGGCGGTCACGGGGCCGTGCGAGGGTGTCGAGGGCGCTCGGCGGTGACCGACGGTGACGGGTGATGCGCGGGGTGCGCGTGGAAAGGGCTGGTCGAGGGCCGAGGGGCGGACGCGTTTCCGCCCAGGGGTGGCGGTACGGCAAGATGGGGTGTATCTGCCCACTGCCTGATTTCAAGCTGCCGGACGGTTTCTCTTGGCTGAGTTCATTTACACCATGCGCAAGGCGCGCAAGGCGCACGGCGACAAGGTGATCCTCGACGATGTCACCCTGAGCTTCTACCCGGGGGCGAAGATCGGTGTCGTCGGCCCGAACGGCGCCGGTAAGTCGACCGTTCTGAAGATCATGGCCGGGCTGGAGCAGCCGTCCAACGGTGACGCCTTCCTCACGCCCGGCTACACCGTGGGCATCCTGCTCCAGGAGCCCCCGCTGAGCGAGGACAAGACCGTCCTGGAGAACGTCCAGGAGGGTGTCGCCGAGATCAAGGGCAAGCTCGACCGGTTCAACGAGATCGCCGAGCAGATGGCGACCGAGTACACCGACGAGCTCATGGACGAGATGGGCAAGCTGCAGGAGCAGCTCGACCACGCGAACGCCTGGGACCTCGACGCCCAGCTCGAGCAGGCCATGGACGCCCTGGGCTGCCCGCCCGGCGACTGGCCGGTCACCAACCTCTCCGGTGGCGAGAAGCGCCGCGTGGCGCTGTGCAAGCTGCTGCTCGAGGCGCCCGACCTGCTGCTGCTCGACGAGCCCACCAACCACCTGGACGCCGAGTCGGTGAACTGGCTGGAGCAGCACCTCGCCAAGTACGAGGGCACCGTCGTCGCCGTCACCCACGACCGGTACTTCCTCGACAACGTCGCCGGGTGGATCTGCGAGGTCGACCGCGGCCGGCTGCACGGCTACGAGGGCAACTACTCCAAGTACCTGGAGACCAAGGCCGCCCGTCTCAAGGTCGAGGGCCAGAAGGACGCCAAGCGGCAGAAGCGGCTCAAGGAAGAGCTGGAGTGGGTGCGCTCCAACGCCAAGGGGCGCCAGGCCAAGTCCAAGGCCCGTCTGGCCCGCTACGAGGAGATGGCCGCCGAGGCCGACAAGATGCGGAAGCTGGACTTCGAGGAGATCCAGATCCCGCCGGGCCCGCGCCTGGGCAACGTCGTCGTCGAGGTCAACAACCTCACCAAGGGCTTCGGCGACAAGCTCCTCATCGACGACCTCAGCTTCACGTTGCCGCGCAACGGCATCGTCGGCGTCATCGGACCCAACGGCGCGGGCAAGACCACGCTGTTCAAGATGATCCAGGGCATCGAGGAGCCCGACTCCGGCACCATCAAGGTCGGCGACACCGTCAAGATCTCCTACGTCGACCAGAGCCGCGAGAACATCGACCCCAAGAAGAGCCTCTGGGCGGTCGTCTCCGACGAGCTCGACTACATCAACGTCGGCCAGGTCGAGATGCCCAGCCGCGCCTACGTCTCCGCCTTCGGGTTCAAGGGCCCGGACCAGCAGAAGGCGGCCGGCGTGCTCTCCGGCGGTGAGCGCAACCGGCTGAACCTCGCGCTCACCCTCAAGCAGGGCGGCAACCTGCTGCTCCTCGACGAGCCGACCAACGACCTCGACGTCGAGACGCTCTCCAGCCTGGAGAACGCCCTGCTCGAGTTCCCCGGGTGCGCCGTGGTCGTCTCCCACGACCGGTGGTTCCTGGACCGCGTCGCCACGCACATCCTCGCCTACGAGGGCGAGTCCAAGTGGTTCTGGTTCGAGGGCAACTTCGAGTCGTACGAGAAGAACAAGATCGAGCGGCTCGGCCCGGACGCGGCGCGTCCGCACCGTGCCACCTACAAGAAGCTGACCCGGGGCTGATCTCTTGCGCCACATCTACCGCTGCCCGCTGCGCTGGGCGGACATGGACGCGTACGGCCACGTCAACAACGTGGTGTTCCTCCGCTACCTGGAGGAAGCACGCATCGACTTCCTGTTCCGCCCGGAGAAGGACTTCCAGCAGGGGTCCGTGGTGGCGCGCCATGAGATCGACTACAAGCGGCAGCTCGTCCACCGGCACACGCCCGTGGACATCGAGCTGTGGGTCACCGAGATCAGGGCGGCGTCCTTCACCCTCACCTACGAGGTGAAGGACGACGACCTCGTCTACGTCCGCGCGTCCACGGTGATAGTGCCGTTCGACTTCGAGGCCCAGCGCCCGCGCCGGCTCACCGGGGAGGAACGCGCGTTCCTCCGGGAGTACACGGACGACGCCGACGACGAGAAGAAGGAGGAGGCCGTCGCCGCATGACGGCACTCCACCTCGCCGACGAAGGGGAGGCCGCGGACCTCGCGGCCTTCCTCTCCCGGCTGCTGCACTACGACCGGTCCGCCGCCGTCCGGTTGCAGGCGGCCGGCACGGCGCTCGCCGTCTTCGGCCGGCCGCCGTCGTTCGAGGTGCTCGTCGTACGCGCCGTCCGGCTGGCGAAGCCGTACGAGAACGGGCTCGACGTCACGCTGGACGTGACCGTGTCCGCGGGTGAACTGCTGGAGTCGGTGGACGAGTCCGCCGCCACGGCCCTCGTGCCCGGCGCCGTCACCGGCCCGCCGTGGGCCGGGGTACTGCCCCCTCGCGGCGGCTGGCGGGCCGAACCCGGGCTGCCGGCGCCCCATGAGCTCCGCGCACTGGTCGCCGCGTCGGTCGCGGAGTTCCGTTCCCGTACGGAGGAACTCGCGCCCGAGCGGCGTACCCGCGCGGAACTCGACCGCATCGGGCGGGAGATCTGGTCCCGCACGGTCGCGGACACCGGCCTGCCGGTGCGGGCGGTGCACGCCGCCCAGTCGCTGGGCTTCCTGCGGGGCGCCGAGCAGACGCTCCTCACCTCGGGATCCTGGCTGCGCCTGCGGACGCCCTACGGCTCGGTCGCCGTACGGCGCACGTCGGGACTGCTCGGAGGGCTCGACCTCAGCATCCGCTGAGGCTCTCCTTCCCCGTTACTCCACGCTGTCGTCCGGCCGCACGGCGATGTGGTCGGGCTCCAGTTCCAGGGCGACGCGGTCCCGCATGTTCAGGGCGCGGGTGTAGTCCGCGGGGAGCTGGAGGCGGCCCGCGCGGTCCAGCATGGCGTACTCGCGCGCGACCACCGACTCGTGGCCGGTGACGGCGTCCACCTCGCTGCGGCGCAGCACCTCGGTCGACGTACGGCCGTCACGGATGGCGACCGTGCGGCGCACCTCGCCCGCCACCTCCTGGTCGTGGGTGACGATCACGATCGTCGTGCCGAGCTGCTCGTTCGCCGTGCGGAACGCGGCGAAGATCTGCTCCGCGGTGTGCGAGTCCAGCTCGCCGGTCGGTTCGTCCGCGAGCAGCACCGACGGGTCGTTCGCGATGGCCACCGCGATGGCCACGCGCTGCTGCTGCCCGCCGGACATCTCGTGCGGGCGCCGGTCGCGGCAGTCGCCGACCTCCAGCAACTCCAGGAGCTCCAGCGCGCGTTCGGCGCGGGCGCGGCGTCCGGCACGGGACCGGCCGCGGCGGCCGGCCAGCTGCATGGGCAGGGCGACGTTCTGCGCCGCGGTCAGGTAGGGCAGCAGGTTGCGCGAGGTCTGCTGCCACACGAAGCCGACGACCTCACGGCGGTAGGCGAGGCGGTCCTTCGCGGACATGGTGAGCAGATCCCGCCCGGCCACGCGGGCCGCGCCGGCCGTCGGGGTGTCCAGGCCGGCCAGGATGTTCATCAGGGTGGACTTGCCGCTGCCGGACGCCCCGACGAGGGCCATCAGTTCGCCCTCGCGCACCAGGAGGTCGAGTCCCTGGAGCGCCTGCACCTCCACCCCGTCCGCGGTGAACACACGGACCAGCCGGTCGCAGGTGATGAGCGTGTCGTGGCCGTAGGCCGGGCGGTCGCGGTCGGCCGTGACGCGGCCGGCGAGTTCGGCCAGGGTGGGATTCGAGGTCATCGGAAGCCTCCTGCGGAGAGAAGGGGAGAAGTCGACGCGTCACGGGGCGGGCGGAGGCGGCTCACCGGGCATCGCCCGCTCTCAGCTCCCGTACCGATCCCTTGCGCCCCGACCACCAGGCCTGCGCCGCCGCGATCCCGACGGACAGGGCGACGACGGCCAGCGCCGGCACCACCAGCGACACCGGATCGGTGCGCAGCGCCGCCCGTCCCGCCGGGGACTCGGACGCCGCGACGGCGATGGTGGTCAGGTCGATGCCGGGCTCCAGCAGCCGGATGGCGGCCCAGGCCGTGAGGATGCCGCCGGCCGCCGCGAGCAGCGCCTGCGGCAGGGACTCCAGGACGAGCAGCCGGCGGCCCTGGGCGCGGGTGAGGCCCATGGTGCGCAGCCGGGCCAGCAGGGCGGCGCGTTCGGGGGCGGCGCGCAGCAGGGTCAGCAGCAGCGCGAGCACGGCGTAGGCGGTGCCGGCCGCCACCGCCGCCGTGTAGACGCGCTCGGCGCCGGACTGCAGCGGTGAGCCGACGAACCCCTCGAGCCGCTCCGAGCGGAGCTGGACCCGCGCGGCGTCGCCCGCCGCCTCGCGCAGCGCGGCCCCGTCCGGGTGGCCGGTCACCAGCAGCGCCGTCGGCCGGGCGAGGGCCCGCGGCAGCCCCGACCGGTCCACGATCAGGAAGTCCGGCCCGGTCAGCACCGGCGTCCGCTCCCGCACCCCCGCGATCCGTACGGTGACGAACTCGGCGGCGTCCAGCCGCACACGGAACGGCCGGGTGCCGTAGCGGTCGGCGACCTCGGGGGACGCCAGGGCGGGCAGCACCGCGGCATCGCCGCCGGAGGCGCCGGAGGCGCCGGACGCCTTCAGCTCGTCCGCGTCGAACGTCCCGATGCCGGTGTGCCGGGCGAGGGCCGCGTACCCGGCCGGGTCGACACCGGCCACCGGCACCGTCAGCCGGCCGTTCGAGGGATACGAGTAGGGGAAGACGCTCACGGCGGTGACGTCCCGCACGCCCGGTGCGCGCCGGACCTTGCCGGTGAGGTCGGCGGGCAGGTTCCGCAGCGCCTCGAGGCGGGCGTCGGCGCCGACGGAGACCGTGGCCGCGCGGTCCCGGGCGTCGGCCACACCGGTGAGGACGCTGCCGCCGAAGGCGGCCGTGGTCAATGCGGTCAGCAGCGCCAGCAGAGGCAGCATCGCGGTCCCCGGGGCACGGCCCGCGCGGGCCAGCGACAGCGGGCCGACCACACCGCGCAGCCGCCCGGCCGGGCGGGCCAGCCCGCGCAGCGGCCACGGGTGCAGCCGCGCCAGCACCAGGGCGGCGATCATCCCCACCAGCACCGGGGCGAGGGACACCAGCTCGTCACCGGACCCGGCCCCGCCGTCCGGCGTACCGCGGGTGCGCAGCGCCACCACCGCGCCCACCGCCAGGGTGAGCAGTGTGAGTTCGGCGACCGTGCGCCGCCGGGACGGGCGGGCCGACACGAGGTCGTCGCGGGCGGTGTGCACGCGTACCGCGCGGTGCGCGGCGACGGCCCGCAGCGGCAGCGCCGCACAGGCGAGCAGGGCCACGGCAGCGGCGGCGGCCACCGCGTACGGCAGCCGGGGCCCGGGCACCGCGAGCCGGGCGGCGGCCATGCCCAGTGCGGCGCCGGGCACGGCCGCCACCGCCGTCTCCGCCAGCAGCCGTCCGGCGAGCGAGCGCAGGGAGCCGCCCCGGGCCCGCAGCAGGGTGAGTTCGGCGCGGCGCCGGTCGGCGGCGAGACCGCCCGCCATCAGCAGGACGACCGCGGCGACCGTGCCGGTGCCGAAGGCCGCGACGGCCACGACGGGTCCGATGGCGGAGCGCAGTTGGGCGTACTCGCCGAAGACCTCGTCGAGCGAGGTCTCGGCCAGCAGGGGCGAGGAGGCGGCCGTGCCGGCCCGCCGGAGCAGCGGGCCCGCCTCCAGGGAGGCCACGGCCGACTTCAGCTTCGGCAGGTCGTAGCCGTGCAGGGCGGAGGTGTCGGGGGCCAGCGCCCAGTACCGCTCGGGGACCCCGGTGGTGCCCAGGAGGGCCGGGCCCGCGTCCGGGGGCAGCAGCAGCGCGGCGACCCAGTACTGGTTGCGCGACGGGTCGTCGGGGCGGGTCGCCAGGCTCGGGCTGTGCATCACGGGCGTGGTCGACCAGTACGCCTCGCCGGGGGCGAGCGGTTCGACGATGCCGGTGATCCGTACCGTCAGCGGGTCGCGTTCCACCCCGGGGACGTGGAGGACGGAGCCCACCTCGATGTTCAGTTTCCGGGCCGTCTCGCTGCTGACGGCCGCCTCGACGGCCGTCGTCCCCGCGGTGACGTCCTTCGGGGCCCGCGGCAGCCGGCCCGCCGCCGGCCGGGAGTGCCGGTCGAGCCCGCTCTGGGCGATGAGGTGGAACTGCGGCGGCACCCCGTCCGGCCGGGACAGCCAGGGGTCCGGTACCTCGACCCGCTGGGTGGTGCGCACCCCGTAGGACGACTGGCCGGCGTCGATCGGCAGGGCGTCGCCGGGCAGCGCGAGGATCGTGCCGTACGGTCCGCTCGCGGCCTCCCGGCGCAGGCCGGCCTCCCGCGTCTCCTGCGGCTCGATCACGTCGTCATGGGAGGTGTACAACTGCACGGTGGTGCGGGCGGGCCCGGCCACCTCGACCGAGCGGCGCAGGCCCGCGTCGCCGTACCGGTCGACGGCGAGCGGCAGCGCGGCCGCGAGGAACGCGGTCACCGCGGCCAGCAGGGCGAGCGCCACCGTGGCCCCGGGGGCCGACCGCAGCCGTGTCCGTACCCAGGGAGCGACCGTGCGGGGCCGCCTCGGCGTCTGTACGCTCACGTCACTCGCCTCCCCGTTCACGCAGCGACGTCACCGGGTCCGCGCGGCGCAGCGCCAGTACGGCCGTGATCACCAGCAGGGTGAGCGCCACCGTGGCCCCGGGGGCCGACCGCAGCCGTGTCCGTACCCAGGGAGCGACCGTGCGGGGCCGCCTCGGCGTCTGTACGCTCACGTCACTCGCCTCCCCGTTCACGCAGCGACGTCACCGGGTCCGCGCGGCGCAGCGCCAGTACGGCCGTGATCACCAGCGGGACGGCGGCCACCGCGGCCAGCAGGGCGGCCACCCGCAGAACGGGCAGCTCCACCAGGACCTCGGGCACCGGGCGGGTGGCCTCCGCGGTCAGCATGATCAGCGGGACCACCGCGCGGGCCAGCACCGCGCCCAGCAGGACGCCCACCGTCAGCGCAAGACCGACCAGCACCCCGTGCTCGGCGAGCACCACCCGGGCCAGCCGCCGCCGTGAGGTGCCGAGCGCGCGCAGCACCGCGAACTCGGCGGACCGCTCGCGCAGCGACCCCGCCGCGCTCACCGCGAACCCGACCGCCGTCAGCGCCGCCGCCGCGACGGCAGCCGCCCCGAACGCCGTGCCGGGCCCGGCGCCGAACGGGTCGTCGCGCAGCTCCTCGGCGATCTCGTCCCGCACCACCAGGCGGGACGGGTCCATGTCGGGCCGGTCGCGCAGCGCCGCGGCCACCTGGCCCGTCCGGCCCGGCTCGGTCGCCAGCCACCACTCGTCGGGCGGCAGGCTCTCGTCGTGCTGCTCCTGGAGCACCCGGTTGACGGCCCGCAGATCGACCAGGAGCGCGCCCCCGTCGTCCTGCCCGCCGGCCGGCGTGGACGGCAGCTCCCGCACCGACCGTACGATCCGCACCGGCACGGTGCCCCCGCCGATCCGCACGTCCAGCCGCTGCCCGGTCCGCGCGCCCGTGGAGGCGAGGTAGCGGTCCGTCGCCACGGCGCCGACCTCGGACACCGCCCGCTGCGGGACGCGGAGGCCGATCGTGAGCGGCGAGGGCCGCCAGGACATGTCCGTCGGGACGTAGCCGGTGCGGTAGGTGAGGGTCGACGGGTCGTCCGGGGCCGCCGTGGGCCGGGTCGGGCTCGTCCTCCCGCCGGGAGAGGACGCCGCTCCGTCCGCGTGGGCGGACATCTTCCACCCGGCCGGCAGCGACAGCTCCCGCTCCCGGCCGCCGGTGTCCGTGGCGGTCAGCGAGGCCAGGGTGAGGCGGTGCCGCTCGCCCCGCCCGACCGGCTGCAGCAGGTCGAGCCGGAGCCCGGTCAGCGTCAGTTCCCCGGGCGGCGCCTCGGCGGCCTCGGTCAGGTCGAGGGTGAGCGCGTGGGGCCGCCCGTCGGTGGGCAGGGCGCCGAGGGCGAGCGTGTACGGGACGCCCGAGGAGTCCTCCAGAGTGGCATGGACGTCGATGTCGCTCTCCGCGTCCGCGCCCCGGATCCGCGCGGTGAGCGCCAGGCTCGCGGTGCCCGCCGGTACACGGACGCCCGCGGAGGTGTCCTTCGGGGCCAGTCCTGCCACCAGCGCGCGCACCGGCACGGGCGCGAGATCGGGGCGCATCAGCAGGGTGTCCGCCGCGTGCGCGGTGTCCAGCGCGAGCACGGTCGCGCTCCGGCCGGCGGACAGCGGCAGGCTCGTGCGGGCGGCGGGCACGGCCAGGCGTACGCCCGGGACGTCCGCGTACATCCGGGTGTGGCCGATCCCGTTGTCCCCGGCGCCCAGGACGCGTACCTGCGCCCCGGCCCGGAAGTCGGCCTGGTCGTCCTGCGAGCGCTCCCAGGAGGAGCCCTGGCCGATCGCCAGCATGCCCAGCGCCACGGCGAGCACCAGCAGCAGCACCGGTCCCGCGCCGCGCATCGGGCGGCGGCCGATCTGCCAGCCCGCCAGCGCCCCCGGCAGTCCCCGGCCCGCCGCAGCCCGGCGTTCGGCGAGCCGCGCCAGCGGCGGCAGCAGCCGCAGCGTCAGCACCGTCCCGGCGAGCAGCGCCAGCGCCGGGGCGACCACGAGCAGCGGATCGACTCCGAGGTCCTCGCCCACGGCCTCGGCGGGCCGTCGGCTCAGCCGCCAGTACGCCACACCGGCCACCACCAGCAGACCCACATCCGCCCCCGCCCGTACGACGCCCGGCAGGGGTTTGGCGCGGCCGGGCCGGAAAGAGGCGGTGAGCGCGGGCAGCGTGACGGCCAGGGCGCAGCCCAGGGCCACGCCCGCCGACACCAGCCACAGCGCGCCGTGCCCGGCGACCGCGCCCACGGAGGCGTCCAGGCGCAGTCCGATCCGGGCCAGCGCGCCCTGCCCGGCCAGCAGCCGGACGAGCGGTCCCGCCAGCAGCGGGGCACACGCTGCCGCGGGCACGGCCAGCAGCAGCGCCTCCACCGCCGCGAGCCGGGCCACCTGGGCGCGGGAGGCGCCGCGGGCCCGCAACACCCGGGTCTCGCCTGCGCGTTCGGAACTCAGCAGCCGTGCCACCAGCAGCAGGGCGCACGCGGCGAGCAGGGCGATCTGCAGCGCGATGATCAGAAGGGTGGAGCGGGAGACGAGCAGGGAGCGCTCGATACGGTCCAGGGTGGCGGGCAGTTCGCTGGTGGCGGTCGCCCTGCCGCCCAGCGCCTCGGCCTTGGGCAGGGCGGCGACGCCCTCGCGGGCCGCGTCGCGCAGCGCGTCGATCCGGTCGCGGGTCGTCGTCGAGAAGTCGGCCGAGGCCAGCCAGCCCGACGCGGCCGTGCCGACCCGGCCGCCGGTGAACGCGGCGGGGTCGGCGAGCAGCGGGCCGTACGTCGTGAAGTGGAGCTCGACGATGCCGCGGCCGCCCAGTTCATCCAACTGCCAGTACGGTGACGCGGTGTTCACGGGCCGGTAGACGCCGGTGATGCGCACGCGTGCCGGCGGGCCGTCGAGGCGGTTGTCGAGGGTGAGCGTGGCGCCCGGCGTCAGGCCGAGGGCCCGCGCGGCGGCCTCCGGCACGGCGGCCTCGGTCTCCTCGCCGGCGCGCTCCCGGGGCATCCGCCCCTCGGTGATCCGCACCTGGGCCGGGTCCAGCGCGGCGAAGTGCGTGAGGTCGGGCTCGTCCGCCTCCGCGCGTTCGCCCGGTGGGCGCAGGGAGGCGGGCAGGGCGTAGGGGCCGGAACGGGTCAGGGTGCGCAGCGTCACCGGCAGCCCGTCGAAGACCTCGCGGGCGGCCTCGCGCACGGCGGCGTCGGCGGCGGCGCGGCCGTCCTCGGGCACCTCGGCCTCGACGGCGAGCGTGGTGTCGGCGGCGTGGCGGGGGTTGGACAGGGCGTGCCGCAGCGCGGCGTCGCCAATGGTGGTCGAGTAGGCGGTGAGAGCGGCCAGCACCGCCGTGACCAGCAGGACCGTGAGGAGCGCGGCGGCGAGGAGGGGGCGGTGGGCGCGTGCGCGGGCGAGGACAAAACGTACCGTGCCTGCTGCGGCAGTCACTCAACCCCCCGTGGTTGTCCCGACCTCCGGGTGATGTTGTCAGAGGACGCGGGACGGGGGTAACCGGGTGGCGCGCGGGTTTGACCGGATCGTGATCGGAAAGCGGTGAGAACTGATCGGAATCCGACCGTCCGAGGGTGGTGAAGGTTCTTCGCGCCCCCCGTCCCTTCCCGTCAGTCCGGGGAGTTGATCAGGGTGGCCGCCGCGTAGGTGAGGTACTTCCACAGGGTCTGTTCGTGTTCCTCGGACAGACCCAGTTCGTCCACCGCGTCGCGCATGTGCTTCAGCCAGGCGTCGTGGGCCGCGCGGTCGACCTTGAAGGGGACGTGGCGCATGCGCAGGCGCGGGTGGCCGCGGGTCTCGCTGTAGGTGGTGGGGCCGCCCCAGTACTGCATGAGGAAGAGCGTGAGCCGGTCCTCGGCCGGGCCCAGATCCTCCTCGGGATACATGGGCCGCAGCAGCGGGTCGTCCGCCACCCCCTGGTAGAAGCGGTGGACGAGCCGGCGGAAGGTCTCCTCCCCGCCGACCTGCTCGTAGAAGGTCTGCTCCTGAAGCGTGCCGCGCCGAATCTCTGTCACGCCGTCCATGGTCTCAGACGCCATGGCCTAGGACTCGGGTCCTAGGGAGCGGTCAGGCCGTTCACCAGGGCCCGGAGGCCGTCCAGATAGGTGTTCGCCCGATCGTCGCCGCCGCGACCACCGGCGTCGCACCCCACGAGGCCGGCATGGCCTCCGGCCTCATCAACAGCTCCCGACAGCTCGAAGGAACGCCGTCATGACGACGACACCCCTCGCGCCCGCCGACCTGTTCGCCTCGGCGCCGCACCTCCACCCCGGCGGCGATGTCCGGGCCGCCGAACGGCGGATGACGCACAGCGACCCCGGTGCCTGGCAGCTCGCGACGTTCCACGTGGAGACCGGCGCCGACATGCACGCCGACCACTGGGAGATGCACCCCGAGGCCGAGGACATGGTGCGGCTGCGGCCGGGCACGGCCGTGATCGTCCCCCGTGGCCGCCGGCACCGCCTGGAACTGGACGCCCCCAGCGACCTGATGTCGATCACCCTGCGCCACGGCACGCGGCTCGAGAAGCGCACCGGCACCCGCTGAGGGCGGGCCGCTGCTCAGCCCCGGCGGATCGTGATCGTCGTCCAGGCGCCCACGTGGACGCGGTCGCCGTCCTGGAGCGGGACCGGGACGAACGGCTGGATCGGCTCGTCCGACCCGTTGACCGTCGTGCCGTTCGTCGAGTTCTGGTCGACGACCGCCCAGCTGCCGTCCGGCTGCTGCACGAGTACCGCGTGCTGGTGCGAGACGCCCGGGTCCTCCGGCGGGGTGGACAGATCGATGTCGGGGGTGTCGCCGGTGGAGTGGCGGCGGCGGCCGATGGTGATCTGGTTGCCGGTGAGCTGGCGCTGCTGCTCCGGCGAGTACGCGGGCAGGTTCAGGCCCGCGGCCTCGGGGCCGGAGCGCTGCATCATCGCCATGAAGTAATCGCGGTCCGGACCGATCGTCGCGGTCCAGGTCGCGGGGCCCTGCGGCGGGCGGGGCTGCTGCGGGAAACCGCCGGGTCCGGGCGGCGCCTGGGTGGCACCGGGCTGCGGGTAGCCGTAACCGCCGCGCTGACCGGGACCGTTCGGTCCGCCGGGCCCGCCCGGGCCACCGGGTCCGCCCGGGCCGTTCGGGCCGCCGCCGGGGCCTCCCGGCGGGGAGATCACCCAGTCGTCGTCACCGCCCCCGAAGCCGGGTCCGCCCTGCGGCGGGCGGCCGGTGTCCTGCGGGTATCCGGGCGGGGCCGGCGGTCCGGGCTGGTACGCCTGCGGAGCACCCGGGCCGCCCGGGCCGCCCGGGCCACCGGGGCCACCAGGACCACCGGGTCCGGGGCCGTGCGGGCCGCCGGGTCCTCCGTGACCGCCCGGGCCGGGCGGGGGCGTCGGGCGGGACGGTTCGCCGCCGAAGCCGGGCGGGCCCGGCGGGATCGGCTCGGCGGGCCGGTTCACCTGCGAGGGGCGCGAGCCTTGGTAGTCGTAGGAGTCACCGCCGCCGTACGACGGGCCGGGCGGCGGCTGCTGCTGGTAGGGTCCGCCCGGACCGGGGGCCGGGGGACGCGGGGCGGCCGGGGTGTACGACGTCGCCGTGTTCGTCAGGAAGTTCCACCGGCACTCCTCGCAGAACGGCGCGCCGCCCTCACGCGGCGTACGGCACTGCGGGCACAGCTCCGTGCGGCCGCCGTTCGGAGCGCCTGGGCCGCCACCGGGGCCACCGGGACCGCCGTAGCCGCCGGGGCCACCCGGGCCGGGACCGCCTGGGCCGCCGGGACCACCCGCGGGGCCGCCGGGCGGAGGGAATCCGTAACCTCCGCCACCGGGCGCCGGCGGCGGGGGAGGCGGAGGTGGGGGCACGGCACCCGCCATGCGGTGACCGCACACCTCGCACCAGTCGTCGGAACCCGACTGGTGTCCGTTCGGGCAGGTCGGCATGTCGGCGCTTCCCCCTCTCCTTTTCCGGTCGCTTTCGACCGGATTTCTCCAACCCCGAGGGGTCAGGCTCGATCACTTATAAATACTTACAGATCACTTCTTCACACGAACGGTCTTGGTCGACCGGGTTTCGAGAGTCATCTCGTCGGCCTCCTCCACCTTCGCCTTCAGTCGCACAGTACCGGTCGCGGCGTCGACGACGTCCACCACCTTCGCAAGCAGTTTCGCAGTATCCGCGTTGCCCGACGCACTCGCGAGCTGAACGGCACGGCCCAGTTTGGCCGTTGCTCCATTGATATCTCCCACTTTGCGCAGATCCAACCCTTCTTGGATGACGTGCGCCAGTTCGGCCTGCCCGGTGTAGTGGGCGACCTGAGGGTGGATCGCCGTCGAGGCGGCCATGTCGTCGGTCCACACCGCCCGCACCAGCCCTTGTGCGCCGAGGTTCTGCACGCTGCCGTCGGGCTGCGGAATGACCAGCGAGAGCCGGGCCGCCAGCATCTCCCGGCCGATGCCCGCGGGCGGGACCTCGACGCATACGTGGTAGTCACGGGACTCGTCGCCCCAGCTGCCCAGGGGGTAGTCGCCCGCCCGGGGACCCGCCTCGGTGCGGCGGCCGGTGAGTTCCTCGACGGTGGGCGCGACCTGCTTGACGAACTTCACGGCCGTACCGACCGGCGTCCACAGCCGCAGCGAGACATCCGCGACCTCCTTGCCCATCGCCGTCTCCATCATCTGCGTGAAGTCGGCGGCGAGGCCGGACGGGTCGGCGACGATGTCGGCGGTGCCGAGGAGCGCGGAGGCGATGCCTGTGACTTCTTTCACTTCCCAGTCGGTGCCCACGCCTCGGGCGTCACAGGTGAACCGTCCGGCGCAGGAGTCCAGGGCCGCCTTCAGGTCCTCGGGCGACTCGTGCTCGTTGCGGCCGTCGGTGAGCAGGATGCCGTGCCGGATCGCCACGTCCGCCGACGCCAGCAGCCGGTCGGCCAGGCGCAGCCAGGTGCCGATCGCCGTGCCGCCGCCCGCGCTGAGCTTGCGCAGCGCCTCCTTGGCCTGGTCGCGGGTGGCGGCGTCGGCGACCGCGAGTTCACCGGCGCCGGGGTAGACCTCCTTGGCCACGTGGGTGCCGCCGACCACCGCGAAGTGCACCCCGTCGCGCAGGGCGTCGATCGCGGCGGCCGTCGCGTCGCGGGCGTTGCGCATCTTGGTCGGCGGGTAGTCCATCGAACCCGAGCAGTCGACCATGAGCACCACGGCCGCGGACGGGCCCTCGCCCGGCGAGTACACGTGGGGCGCCGTCAGCGCGCTGCCGATGGTGCCGCCGCCGGTCGCCGTGACCGTGACGATGGCGTTGACCTCGCTGCCGCCTTCCGGCAGGTACTCGTTCTGGTACACGTCCACCGAGAACTGCGGCACGTTCGGTTTCGAAAAAATGGCCATGCCTGTTCGATCCCCCTCGGGTGCCCCGACATCGGGGCGACGACGGCTGTCGGACCGGTCCCCTCCGGTCCGTTGAGGCTTCCCCGTAGGACGTGTCCCGTACGCGGCCTCAGGCCGATCCTGCCCCCTGGGGGACGGCGGGGAACGGCACGAGGGCCACTGTTACGTTGTCGTGGCCCCCGCCGTCGAGGGCGTGACCGACCAGCACCCGCGCGCTGTGCAGCGGGCGCACGGCGGCGTCGGCGGGGACGACCTCGGCCATGTCGTCGGCGGACTCCGCGTAGTTCCACAGGCCGTCCGTGCAGACCACGACCACTCCGGGCCGGTCCGGCTTGAAGGACGCGGTGTGCGGCTCGAGTTCGTAGGCGTCGGCGCCGAGCCAGCCGGTGATCGCGTGGGCCCGGTGGTCGGCGTACGCCTCGGCCTCGCCCATCAGACCCGCGGCGACCATCTGCGCGGCCCACGAGTCGTCCTCGGTGAGCCGGGCGGCCGGGGCGGAGCGGTCCACCGGGACCCAGTAGGCACGGCTGTCCCCGACCCAGCCCACGACCAGCAGACCCTGGGTCACCACCGCGCCGACGATCGTGCACGCCGGGGCGTTCTGGTGCGGGTCCTGCTCGCTGGCGGCCGGGTCCGGCGCGTCGGCGAGCGCGTTGACCGCGTCGGAGGCCGCGATGATCGCGTCGTGCATCGCCTGCTGCGGGTGCGTGCCGCGCGGCAGGGCCGCGAGCAGCGACTCGCTCGCGGCGCGGGACGCGGCCGCCGACGCCTCGTCGGGGCGGGTCGCCGAGGAGACGCCGTCGCAGACGATCGCCACGGAGGCGGGCGAGCCGTCGGGCAGCGCGGTGGTGCCGACGCCGAAGGCGTCCTCGTTGCGGTGGTGGCGCAGTCCGCGGTCGCTGACCGCGGCCAACGGTCCGCATTCCTGTTCCATGTGGTCCCGTTCGCGCGGCTGGGCGTGGCCGCAGTTCTCGCAGTAGCCGTCGTCGTCCACCCTGCCCGCACGACAGGCCACGCACACGGCGGCGGCGTCGCCGGCGCTGTGCTGCCCCACCGGTTCGGCAGCCACCCGCGGGTCGGGCGCCTGCAACGGATACTCATCGGGCTGAGTGGACCGACGCCCGCCGCCGTGGGCGCCGGCGGGGTGGTCGGGGACGGCACCGGCGGCGCGATGGGGTTCGGCGTCGGCGGCGGGTCGGTCTGCGGCGACGCCGGCAGGGCGGCCGGGGACGGCACCGGCGGCGGGACCGGCCGACTCCGCGCGGCGGTCGAAGCGCACGCCGGTCGACGGAGCGGGGGGTGCCGCGGGGGGCGGCGGCACGACCGGGGCGCTCCCGGGCGACGGTGGCGGTACGACGGAACCCTCGGACGAGGTTCCCACGGCGGGACTTCCAGCGCCGGGGCCTCCGGTGGCGGGCGTGCCGACGTGGGGAGTTCCGGTGCCGGGGTGCCCGGTGGCGGGGCCTCCGGTGGGGGTTCCGGTGCCGGGGTGTCCGGCCGCGTGAGGTCCGGTGGCTGGGGTTCCGGTGGGGCCTCCGGCGGCGCGGCCTCCGGTGGCGGGCGTGCCCGCGTTGGGGGTGCCGGTGCCGGGGCGTCCGGCGGCTGGGGTTCGGGCGGGGTGTCCGGTCGCGTGAGGGCCGGTGGCTGGGGTTCCGGCGGCGGGGGCGCCCGCGCTGGGGGTTGCGGTGCCGGGGCGTCCGGCTGGGGTTCCGGTGGGGGCCCCGGTGGCGCGGCCTCCGGTGGCGGGCGTGCCCGCGTTGGGGAATTCGGGGCCGGGGTGTCCGGCGGCTGGGGCTCCGGGGGCAAGAGGGCCGGGGCCCGCGGCCGCGTGGGGGTCGTGCGGGTTGGTGGGGAGGGGGGAGCCGTCCGAGTTCGTGCCGGGGACGTCCGTCGGCTGGTGGGTCGGGGGGCCCTCCACGGAGCCGTCGTGGCGGGCGGACGGCCAGTCCGCCGGCACCTGAGGCGGCACCGAGCCGTTCAGTGTGATCGTCGGCTCGTCACTGGGCCGTGCGGGAACCACGGACAGGTCATATCCGCACGCACCGCAGAAACGATCACCCGACTCGAGGGGTTCCTCGCAGCTCGGGCATTTCGACAGAGCGGCCTGCTGAGGCATCTGCGACATCAACTACACCCACGTCCGGGGGCGGTAACGATTGGCACGTTCCACCAGGTCGATCCTCTCCTCGCCGCTCCGCGCCAGCCGGGCCAGCGTGCGGTACGAACGCTCCAGGCCGAAGCGCAGACCGCGCTCGTCCAGGCCGCTGCCGAGCAGCGTCCGTCCCCCGGCGGCGGGAGGGGCGGAACCCTGGCCCCCGGAGAGTACCCAGTCCAGACCGCAGCCGAGGACCTCGGCCGACAACTGCTCCCGCCGTGCCGGATCCAGCCCGTACGCCTCCAGGGCCTCGACCTGCCCGGCGGCGGCGGTCAGGTCGTTCAGGAACGGTACGTCACCGGCGGCGGCCGTACGCCCGCGCAGCCGCGCCCGGACGGCCGCCACCCGCGCGGCCGTGTAGTGGATGGAGGACTCCGGAACCGATTCCAGGGTCCGCACGGCACCCCCGCGGTCCCCGGCCGCCAACTGGACCCGGGCCAGCCCGAACGCGGCGCTCACATAGCTCGGATCGGTCGCCCACACCAGGCGGTAGTACTCCGCGGCGTTGTCCAACTGGCCCAGTACCTCCGCGCACAGGGCCAGCGCCAGCTTCGGCGCGATCTCGCCCGGGAAGGCGTCGTAGATCGCGTCGAAGGCGAGCGCGGCGCTCTCGTGATCGCCGGTGACCAGCGCGGCGACGCCCCGGTACCAGACCACCCGCCAGTCGTCGGGGTCGTGTTCCTCCACGGCGCGCAGCGTCTCCAGCGCGACGGCCCACTCGCCGGTCTCCAGCCGGGCGCGGACCTCGCGCAGCCGGGTCTCGGTCGACGGGGCGGGCGCCCCGGCCAGCGCGTTGATCAGCTCACCGGGTGCGGACGTGAGCAGGCCCGCGAGGAAACCCGCGTTGGGGTCGGACGGGTGGACGTGCGGCACGGGCAGCGCGAGCGCCGCGGTGGCGCAGTCGACCGGCTTGACGAGGGCGGGGGGCGCGGGCAGCGCGGGAGGCGCGGAGGCTGTGGAAGCGGGTGCCGTGGAAGCGGGTGCCGGGCGCGTTCTGCGGGAGGTCCGTGTCCTGTTGCCCAGCCGGGAGACGTCGCCCAGGGCGGTGAACAACTCCGTGTCCGTCACCCGCGGTTCCGGCCCGAACAGCGGCGACAGCGCCGGACGGGCCCGCCCCGACTGCAGCGAGACGACCTCGCGCAGCACACCCGTCAGCTGCTCGGTCATCTCCTGCGCCGAGGCGAACCTGCGCGCCGGGTCCGGGTCGGTGGCCCGGACGAGGAGCCGGTAGAAGGACTCGTACTGCCGGAACACCTCGATGGTGTCCGGGTCCGGCAGCGAGTCCACGTAGACCGTGGTGTAGCCCTGGAAGTCGAACGTCAGGACGGCGAGCGTACGGGCCACCGTGTACAGGTCCGACGCCACCGACGGGCCGACGTCGGCGACCTCCGGTGCCTGATAGCCGACCGTGCCGTAGATGGCCGACTCGTCGTCGTCCATCCGGCGCACCGCGCCCATGTCGATCAGCTTCAGCTCGTCCTCGGTCTGGATCGCGTTGTCGACCTTGAAGTCGCAGTACAGCAGGTTCCGGCTGTGCAGATGACCGAGCGCCTCCAGCGCCTCGATGCCGTACGCGCACGCCTGCTCCACCGGCAGCGGATCGCGCCTCCCCTCCGGTGTGCGGCGGGCGTTGGCGATCTCCTTGAGCGACTTGCCGCCGACGTACTCCATGACGATGTAACCGTCGAGCGAACCGGTGCGCTGGTCCAGGTGCTCCACGAAGTTGTAGATCCGCACGATGTTGGCGTGCTCGATCTCCGCGAGGAACCGCCGCTCGGAGATCGCCGCCGCCATCGCGTCCTGGTCGCCCGTGTCCAGCAGGCCCTTGAGGACCACCCAGCGGTCCGAGACCGCCCGGTCCACGGCGAGGTAGATCCAGCCCAGACCGCCGTGCGCCAGACAGCCGACCACCTCGTACTGGCCGTGCACCACGTCCCCGGGCCGCAGCTTCGGCACGAACGAGTACGGGTGCCCGCACTTGGTGCAGAACCCCTCCGTACGCCCCGGCCGGCCGCTGCGGGCCCGCCCCACCGGCGCCCCGCAGTCCGAACGCGAGCAGAACCGCTTGCGTTCGGGCACCTCGGGGTGGTCCAGCACCATCGCCCGCGGATCCGGGCGCGGGATCGGCGGCACCTGCACCAGGCCGGCGCCCAGCCGCCCCCGGCTGCCGGAGGAGGAGGCACCGGCGCCGGAGCTGCGCACCGACACCGAGCGGTTCGACGCGCGGCCCGACAGTGAGCGGGACAGGCGGCCGGAGACCGAGCGGCGGGACTTCGACGACTGGGACGACGTACGGGAGCTGCGGCCGGTGGAGCGGGAGCCTCGTGAGCTTCCGGTGCCCGAGCTGCCAGCGCTGCCCGAGCCGCCGGAGCTGCCCGAGCCGCCCGTGCCGGAGCCGCCGGACGTGATGCCGGTCGGGGGCGAGACGACCAGGCCCCTGGGCGACACGACCGGGGCCAGACCGCAGGTGTCGCAGTACAGTTCACCGCCGCCGACGTCCTCGTACGTGCCCCCGCAGTCCGGGCGCTGACAGGTACGCGGTGCCGCACCGGCGTCGGGCTGCTGCTGCTCCGGCTCGCTCATGACCGCGCCTCCCCCTTGTCCCTCATGCGTCCGGCCCCCTCCGGTCGTCGGGCCCGTTCTGGCCCGGTACCCGCGGGGCGGCCCCCAACTGCTCCAACGCCGCCTGCTGGTAGCGCAGCACCGCCTCCTCCGCGGCGCGCAGATCGCAGGGCGCGCTCCACAGCATGCGGCGCGCCTTCTCGTACCGCTCCACCAGGAAGGGGTCCTCCGCCAGCCCGTGCCGGGCCACCTTCGCCTTGTACGCGTCCAGCCGGCCGCGCAGCTCAGCGCGGACGGCCAGCGGCGCCGTGACCGCCGTCAACGACTCGCGGGCGCGCAGCAGTTCGTCCTCCGCCTTCTCCTCCAGCGACTCCAGGAGCGGGGACAGACGGTGCCACTGCGCGTGCCTGCGGTACTCGGCCGCCGTCGTCAACTGCTCCTGCAGAGCCGTCGGCGGACCGCTGACCACCGGCACCTCCGTCGCCGCGATCTTCGCCAGCACCTCGCCCCGCGCGGTGCGGGCCTCGGCGAGCGTGCGGTCGGCGCGGGACAGCACGTCACGCAGCCGGACGATCCTCTTCTCCGCGTCCTGACGCACCGTCAGTACCGCGTCGATCTCCCGGCGTACGTCCTCCAGCGCCCGGGCCTCCCGGTCGTAGACCGTGGTGTCGGGCCTGCCGCCGCCCGGCGCGGAACTGCCTTCGGCGGGCTTCCAGAACGCGAGCGGGTCGGACACCACCTGCTCGCGCAGCTTCGTCAGCGTGCGGGTGATCCGCTCCAGGTCGTCACCCGCCGGGTGCTCGCCCGGGCGCACCCCCACCGAGTGCGCGAGCCGGCTCGTGCGCTGGAGTTCGGCGGCCAGTAAATCGATCCTCGCGGGCAGCGCCGACCACACCGCGTCCGCGGCCACGACCATGTCCAGCGAGGTCGCGTACAGCTCGTTCATACGGTCGACGAGGGCGGCGAGCGAGTAGCGCTCGCTGAGTCTGCCGGGCCGGCCGCCGTGGAGGGTGGGCGCGTTGGCGGTCGCCGCCGCGCTGCCCGCGACCGTCACCGACTCGCCGCGCAGCAGCTCCGTCAGCTCCACCAGGTCCTCCCGGCTGGACCAGCGGCGGCGGGCGCGGATCTCCCGGGCGGTGCGCAACGCGGCCGTGTACGCGTCGAAGTAGGTCCACAGCAGCGTGATCGACGCCTCCGTGGATCTCCAGCGCTCCTCGGTGAGGCCGGTGAGCCGCGCGCCCTCAAGGAGTCTTCGGCCCGCGTGGTCCTGCAGGGCGAGGAGCGAGGTCTCGATCGCCTCGTGCTCCGCGCCGAGCCGCGCCAGCGCACGGTCCACCTCGTCCCGGTCCAGTACCGGCCCGGTGGGGTCCGTGTCGGCCATCGATCACCTCTCGCTGGGGAGTCGTTGATGCTGCTTGGGGCTCGCTCGGGTCGGCTTGGCTCTATTCGGGGTGGGGGTGGGTGGTTGGGGGAGGTGTGGGTGGTTGGGGTGGGTGGGGTCAGTCTTCTCGCAGGTACTCCGGGGGCGGGGGTTTCGATGCGGTGGGGTCCTCGCCCAGTGTCGCCGACAGCCAGTCCGCGTACGAGGCGTCCCAGCCGTCCGCGTCCTCACGGAAGTCGACCAGGATCTGGTTGACCCGGCGGACCAGGTCGTCCGCGTCCTCCTTCATCGCCACGCCGTAGTACTCGGCCGTGAACGCCTCACCCTTGAGCTCCACCGTCGGATCCTGCGCTGCCTGGCTGGCCGCGAGCGCCCCGTCGGTGACCACCGCGTTGACCTCCCCGAGTTGCAGCCGCACCAGACAGTCGAGCTGGTTGGGCACCGTCGTACTGATGTCCGTGGACTCCGGGAGCCGGCCGGCCTTCTTGTCCGCCTTCAGCTGCGTGTGCGCGGTCGATCCCGCCGCCGTGCATATCCTCTGGTCCGCGAGGGTCTTGTCGTACCCCTTGATCGGCGAGGACTTCGGGGCCAGGACCTGCTGCCCGGTCCTGAAGTACGGGGCGGAGAAGGCCACTTCCTGCATACGGTCGCAGTTGATCGTCATCGTACGGACGACCATGTCGACCCGGCCGCCCATGATCGCGTCCGTGCGCTGGTCGGTCGGGATCGCCTGGAACTGCACCGCGTTCGGGTCGCCGAGGATGTCCTCGGCGATGCGGTGCACCAAGTCGATGTCGAAGCCCTCGAGTTTGCCGGTCACGCCGCCGTTGGGGTCGCGGTAGCCCCAGCGGTAGCTGTTCTGGTCCACCCCGACGCGCAGCTTGCGCTTCTCGCCCTCACGGTTCTTGATCTCCTCGATCGTGGGGCCGTCGGCGGTGGAGGGGGGCAGCGTCTGCTTCTCCGGGTCGGTGCACTCCGCGTCGGCCCGGGCCTGGGTCGTTCGGCTCGCCTGGGACTGTGCGGGTGCGGCGGCGTCGGCGGGGCCGGAGGTGTTCGAGCCGTCGCGGTTCACGGAACCGGTGCAGGTCAGCATCAGGGCGAAGACCAGGGTGACGGCGCAGCCGGCCGCCATCGCTCCCACCCCGCCCCAGCCCCTCACGCCTGCCCGCAGGCGTCGTGCGGTCATCCTCGGCGTCCCCTTCGGCTCGGCCGGCCCCTTCGGGTGCGTTGCGTGTGCGTTCATCGGTACTCCGTCAGCCTGCGGCCGATGCCCAGCACCGCGCCCGCCGCCCCCAGCACGGCGAGGACCGCCGCGCCGGCCGGCAGGCCCGTCAGCGCGTCCCTGCCGTCGCCGGCAGCCTGCTTGAACTCGCGCTCCTCGTGCTTCAGCGCGGCGGCCAGGTTGTCATCGACGCTGTCGAAGCACTCGCCCGTCGCGCCCTTCGCGCCGATCACCATGTCCAGCGCCTGCTGGTAGTTGCCGTTCTCGTCCTGCGTGCGTGCCGCCTTGTGGCGCTTCTGCCACTCCGTCATATTGCCCACGGCCGCGGTGACCGGCTTCGCGCCGGCGTCGTCGTCCGCGAGGCGCTCGGCGCGGGCCAGGCCCTCGGCGAGGGTCTCCATGTCCTTGCCGAAGTCGTAGTCGTAGGCGTCGTACGTCTCGTCGCCCACCTCCGTCGTCTCCGCGCCGCGCGCCACCAGGGTCAGGTTCTCGTTGCCCCGGGCCTTCAGGGACGCGATGCGCGCGTCGTGCAGGACGTTGAGCGAGCGGACTCCGTGGTCGAAGGACTCGTTGAGGTTCGAGCGGGCGAGGGTGTGGCCTGCCGTCAGCCACAGCAGGACGATCGCGGCGGCCGCCGTCGCGGCCACGAGGCCGTGGTTGAGTACGCGGTTGGTGCGCAGGTAGTTGCGGCGCTGGGCCCAGGCGAGCGCGGCGAGCACGGCGACGCCGAGGGCTATCGCGAGCCAGGGGTACGGGGTCGCGTCCGCGTAGTCGTCGCTGAGACGCCGGTTCTCGCTGGTGTAGAGGTCCTCCGCCGCCGGGAGCATCTCCTCCTGCATCTTCTCGTTCGCGTACCGGAGGTAGGCGCCGCCGACGGGGTAGCCCTGGCGGTTGTACGTGCGGGCGCGTTCGACCAGGCCCTTGTACTCCGGGAGCAGGCGGTTGAGTTCGGCGATCGTCGTCGCGGAGGGGGAGCCGGGCTCCGCGTTGGCGGCGGCGTTGACGAGTTTCTCGGCCGCGGTGCGGATGTCCAGCTCGTAGCGCTCCCGGGAGCGGGGGGTCTCCTGACCGCCGGCGAGGAAGCCGCTGGACGCGGTGGTGTTGGCGTCGGCGAGGGAGCGGTAGATCTCGGCGGCGTCGGTGGTGAGCGGCTGGCTGCTGGTGAGGACGTCGTTGGCGGCGTCGGCCCGCTCGGTCATCTGCCAGGCGGTGACGGCGCCGAACGCGACGACGAGGGTGGCGAGGACCGCGCCGATGATGCGGAGGCGGCCGGGTTCCGTGGTGGCGGCCCTGCGGACGCGGTCCACGCCGTCGGCGAAGGCGGTACGGCGGGTGCCGGCGGGGGGCGCGGGGGGTGGGGTGGTGTGCGGGTGTCCCGGTTGGCCCGGTTGACCACCCGGTGCCGGCGTGCGCTGCGGTGGCATCGCGGGCAGTGCGGGCAGTGCGGGCGCGGCGTTGCCCGGTGGTGGCGCCGTGCTCTTCGGCGTGTTGGTCACTTGCCCCCCCATGGTCCTCCTCCGCGGCAAGTATCGCCGCCGGGGCTGACATATGCACCGGCCTTGGCACGATCTTGATCCAATCGCAGTGCGATTGCCGGTCATGACGATGCTGCTGCCGCCCCCACCCTGCCCAGGAACACGCCTCGGAAATCGGTTCGGTTCCCAACGGACGTACGCCTGCGGCGCAGCTGCGGGTGCGGTGGGGGTGCGCGTAGCGCCCACGGGGGGTGGGTGGTGCGGGGGCGGGTCGGGGGTGTACGTCCTCGGACTGGCGCGATTGTGCTTGTTGGCGGGAGGTGAACGGCGCGGACGCGCCAGCCACTGCGGGCGCACACCCCCGCCCCGCCCCCTCCTCGCCGTCGGCGCCTGCCGCGCGGCTGCGGGCTGCGCGCCGCCGCTTCCCGCCATCCGCGCCGTCCGCGTGATCCGCGCCGTCCGCGTGATCCGCGTGATCCGCGCGAGCCCCGCGAGCCTCGCGATCCGCGGGCAGTCGTGCCTCCCCCAGAGCCTGAAGGGCCTGGGAGGCACCCCCATGGGCGATGGGGGTCCCCCGCTCATGGGGGTACCTCCCGCTCGAGCGAAGCCGAGAGTGGGGGAGGCACTCCGCTGGCGCCGGGCTGCGTGAACACCCCGGTCCACGCCAACGCAGGGCACCTGCGGACCGCGCCGGCTGTGCAACAGCCCCCGGTCACCGCAAGGTCCGGCGGCCGCAGGCGCCGTGGGGCGGGGGCTGGGCGCTGGCCGAGGAGGCGCATAGTCATCCCTTGACTCCGGTGAGGGTGATGCCCTCGACGAACGCCTTCTGGGCGAAGAAGAACACGAGGATCACGGGCGCCATGACGAGCACGGTCGCCGCCATGGAGAGGTTCCAGTCGGTGTGGTGGGCCCCCTTGAAGGACTCCAGACCGTAGGACAGGGTCCACGCGGCCGGTTCTCCACCGTGATGTTGGGGTGTTCCTTCTCGAAGCGGTCCACGGTGGCCTGGACGGCCTTCACCTCGGCGAGGGCGCGCCGGCCGTGCCAGAAGGTGAGGGTGGTCTCGGCGTCGGGGTCGTCGGTGGCGCCGTCCGCCGGGGCAAGGATCGCTTTCCTTTATATTCCGGGCATAGCGGTGCTCCCTGGGGCAAGGGGTGGGAGGGGGAAGGGGGTGCGGCGGGGTCAGCGGGAGGTGTCGAAGACCTCGTCGCGGGTGGTCGCCAGCGCGCTCTCCAACGCGCCGCGCAGGACGGGGTGTTCACGGACGTCGCCCACGACGAGCCGGGGGCGGGGCGCGGCCAGTTCCTCCAGTTCGGACTGGATCAGGGCGCGCAGCACCTCGCCGCCCGAGGTGAGGCCGGTGCCGCTCAGAACGACGAGTTCGGGGTCGAGGACGGAGACGAGGGAGGCGAGGCCGGTGGCCAGGCGGGTGGCGTAGGTGCGCAGGAGGCGGCGGTGGGGGCCGTCGTCGTCGGGGAGCGCGGCGGCGCGTTCGAGGAGGGCGGCCGCCGCCTCGGGGTAGGCGTTCTGGGGGATGTCCTCGATGCCGAGTTCGCGGGCGAGCCGGGGGACGGCCTGGGAGCCGGCGAGCTCCTGGAAGCCGCCGCTGTTGGCCTTGGTGACCTGGCGGACCAGGGGGGTGCCCGGCACCGGCAGGAAGCCGACCTCGCCGGCGCCGCCGGTCCAGCCGCGGTGCAGCCGGCCGCCGAGGACCAGGGCGGCGCCCAGGCCCTCCTGGTTCCACAGAAGCACGAAGTCGCTGTGGTCGCGGGCCGCGCCCAGGCGTTGTTCGGCGACGGCGACCAGGTTGACGTCGTTCTCGTACTCGAACGGCATCGGCAGGGCGGCGGCCAGTTCGTCGAGCAGGGTGGGGGAGTGCCAGCCGGGGAGGTGGGAGGCGTAGCGCAGGCGGCCGGTGTTCGGGTCGAAGGCGCCGGGGGTCCCTATGACCACGCGGTGGACGTCCGCCCGGGTCAGTCCCGCCGCCTTCACCGCGCCGTCCAGCGCGTCGGTGACCTGCTGGACGACGGGGACGGTGGCGCGGCGGCCGGGGGCGGGCACCTCGTGGAGGCCGATGGTGCGGCCGGTGATGTCGGCGACGGCGGCGCGGATCCGCCGGGGGGTGACGTCGAGTCCGGCGGCGTGGGCGGCGGACGGGTTGACCTCGTACAGCTGGGCGTTGGGGCCCGGGCGGCCCTCGGTGGTGCCGGTGGCGAGGACCAGTCCGGCCGCTTCGAGGCGGGCCAGGAGCTGGGAGGCGGTGGGCTTGGACAGGCCGGTGAGCTTGCCGATCCGGGTGCGGGAGAGCGGGCCGTGCGCCAGCAGGAGGTCCAGGGCGGTGCGGTCGTTCATGGCGCGCAGCACGCGCGGGGTGCCCGGCGTACCGGCGGTTCCTGCCATGGGGTGCGACACCTGCCCTTCTTCACCGCTCAGCTTCTCAGCGGCCGGTGCGGGACGTCCATCCCGGGCGGCCGCGTCGGTCGGTCACTGTTAGGAAAGTTTCCTGTCGGATGTCCAGGAACGTAAGCCCGGTGCGGAGGGGGCGTCAAGGGGGGAGACGGCACAGGGCGGCACCCGGGGATTCCGGGTGCCGCCCTGTGTGGGGCGGCGGTTACTTCGTGGTGCTCGTCGGGGGCAGCGGGGACGCGGCGATGGACTGCGGGGAGACGGAGCTGGCGTAGGCGGAGGGGGCCGCCATGCCGGCCGTCGGGTCGGGGGCCGGCGCGTCCTCCACGGCCGTGGCGCCGCCGACGATGGGGATGCCCCGGGCGTCGAACGCCTGCTTGATGCGCCAGCGCAGTTCCCGCTCCACGGTCAGGGACTTGCCCGGCATGGTCTTCGCCGAGACCCGGACCACCATCGACTCCAGCAGCACCGAGTCCAGGCCGAGCACCTCGATCGGGCTCCACAGGAACTCGTTCCAGGGCTCCTCCTTGCCCATCTTCTCGGCGACCTGGTCCAGCGTGGCCTTCACCCGGTCCAGATCCTCGTCGGAGCGGACCGTGACGTCGACGCCCGCGGTCGCCCAGCCCTGGGAGAGGTTGCCTATGCGCTTGACCTCGCCGTTGCGCAGGTACCAGATCGCGCCGTTCTCGCCGCGCAGCTTGGTCACCCGCAGCCCGACCTCGATGACCTCGCCGGAGGCCACCCCGGCGTCGATCGAGTCGCCGACGCCGTACTGGTCCTCAAGGATCATGAAGACGCCCGACAGGAAGTCCGTCACCAGGTTCCGCGCGCCGAAACCGATCGCCACGCCCGCGACACCGGCCGAGGCCAGCAGCGGCGCGAGGTTGATCTGGAAGGTGCCCAGGATCATCAGCGCGGCCGTGCCCATGATCAGGAAGGACGCCACCGAACGCAGCACCGAGCCGATCGCCTGCGAGCGCTGCCGGCGCCGCTCGGCGTTGACCAGCAGACCGCCGAGCGTGCCGCCGTCCACCGCCTGGCCGGTCCGGGACATCCGGTCGACCAGCTTGGTGATGGCCCGCCGCACCACGACTCTCAGCACCACCGCGATCACCAGGATCAGCAGGACCCTGAGCCCGATCGCGAGCCACGTCGACCAGTTCTCCTCGACCCAGCCCGCGGCGTTGGTGGCGCTCTCCTGGGCGTCCTCGAGCGAGGGCACCCGCGGGGTGCCGGACTCCGAGGGCGTCGGCGACGGATCGGCGGCCGGCAGGGAGACGGACAAGGACACGGCAGGTACCTCCAGGTGCACACACTGCCTCCGGTGCGGCGGTCAAGGCCGATGAGGTCACGATCGGGTCACCGGACGGGCAGAACCACCACACTAACGGGGCATTGTGCGGGGCACGGCCGAGTGTGTGAAGAAGAGATGGTGCTCACTGCGCGTGAACAGGCCATGATCCTGGGGATGAACCCGGAGTGTGGTCGAAAACACTCCCAGCCCGTTACCGGGACATGGTGGCGCTTCCACCAGGCATGAGGGGAAACTGACTACGGATCGTCCCGGCGCGAGCCACGCGCCGCCGGCGTACAAGGAGGCCATTCCGTGCCGCATGTCCTGGTCCTCAACGCGTCGTACGAGCCGCTCGGTGTCGTACCGCTCCGCCGCGCGCTCGTGCTCGTCCTCGAGAACAAGGCAGTCTGCCTCGAGGAGACCGGCGCCTATCTGCACAGCGCGACCGTCACAGTCCCCGCACCCAGCGTGGTCCGGCTCAAGCGTTTTGTGCGGGTCCCCTACCGGGGGCCCGTTCCCCTCACCCGCCGCGCGCTCTTCGCCCGCGACGGGGGCCGGTGCATGTACTGCGGTGGCGTCGCAACCAGCGTCGACCACGTCATCCCGCGCAGTCGCGGGGGCAAGCACGTCTGGGACAACGTGGTGGCGTCATGCCGCCGCTGCAACCACGTGAAGGCCGACCGCCATCTGATCGAGCTGGGGTGGCGCCTGCGCCACAAACCGGCTCCGCCCACGGGTCTGGCCTGGCGCATCATCGGCACGGGCCATAGGGACCCGCGCTGGCTGCCGTACCTGCAACCGTACGGCGCGGACGACGCCATGGCCCGGATCGACGGCATCTCTGCCTGACACCGATCCGGGCCATTCGTATCGGCGGATCGGCCGGCGGGCGTCAGGACGGTGCCTCCGCGGCGGTGTCGGGGGGCAGGGACTCCGCGACGGCGTCCCGGGGCAGGGTCTCCGCCTCCACCACTCCGTCCAGTACGTCCCGCACGGTGTAGCGGCCGAGGGTGGTCGCCACCGCGTCGGCCACCGTGCGGTCCAGCGCGGTGAGCGTCCTGCGCACGCCGCGGCCGGTGGCGCAGGAGGGGTCGGGGCCGTGCAGGCCGAGGACGGGTTCGTCGCCCTGGAAGAGCTGCCAGACCTGCTCCAGGGTGATGCGGGCGGGGTCCGCCGCCAGCACGGAGCCGCCGTTGACCCCGGGGCGTGAGTCGACCAGCCCCGCGCCGCGCAGCGGCCCGAGGACACGGCGGACGTAGACCGGGTTGGCGTTGGTGCTTCGGGAGAGCTCCTCCGAGCTCACGGCGCGGCCGTCGGAGATGCCGGCCAGGTAGGTCAGTACGTGGACGGCGACGGCGAACCGGGTGTTGGTGGGTCGGACCATGCCTCCATCTTGCCCTTTTGTAGCCGCCGTGGCTACGCTTCAAGTAATTCGTAGCTGAGACGGCTACAAAAATCCGTAGCCATTCTGATTACAGTTAGGGGTGAGGGTGATGATCGGCATCACCGGCGCTTCCGGACCGCTCGGCCGCGCCACCGCCGAGGCGGTGCTGCGCACCGTCGACCCGCGCGAGGTCGTCCTGACCACGCGCTCGCCGGACACGCTCGCCGACCTCGCCGCGCGGGGCGTCCAGGTGCGGCGCGCCGACTTCGACCGGTACCGGGAGCTCACCGACGCGTTCGCGGGCGTCGAGCGGCTGCTGCTCGTCTCCACCGACCACGTGGGCGGCCGGCTCGCCCAGCACCGGGCGGCCGTCACGGCGGCGGCCCGGGCGGGGGTGGCGCACATCGTCTACACCTCCGTGCCCGACCCGGTCCCGGCCAACCCGGCCGTGGTGGTCGCCGACCACGCGGGCACCGAGCGGGCGCTGCGCGAGAGCGGGCTGCGCTGGACCGTGCTCCGCAACCACCTCTACGCCCACCTCCAGGTGCCCGTGATCCAGCGGGCGGCGGCCGACGGACGGCTCGTCACCAACGCCGGCCACGGCAGGTCCGCCCACGTCTGGCGGGAGGACTGCGCCGAAGCCGCCGCCGCGGTGCTCACCCAGGACGGGCACGAGGACCGCGCCCTCGACATCAGCGGCCCGCGCGCGCTCGACGCCGACGACCTCGCGGCGCTGGCCGGCGAGATCGCGGGCCGTGACGTGGAGGTCGTGCACGTCGGCGACGACGAGTTCGCGGCCGGACTGCGCGCCTCCGGGCTCCCCGAACCCGCGGTCGCGATGGTCACCTCCTTCGGTGCCGCGACCCGCGCCGGCCACCTCGCCCGCCCCACCGACGCCGTCACCGACCTCACCGGCCGCGCCCCGCGCCCCCTGGAGGACGCCGTCCGCGCCGCCCTCGGCATACGTCCCGCCCACCGCCCCTGACGCGCACCGCACCAGGCCCCCCCGCACGCTTCCCGCACCTCAAGGAGACCCACACCATGACCACCGCGAACGACACGGCCGTGACCGGCGCCGGCACCGAGCTCCAGCTGCGCCGCCTCGGCTGGGCGGGCGTCGAGGTCCGCCTCGGCGAGACCCGCGTCGTCATCGACGCGCTCGAGAACGTCGAACCCCTCCGCCCCGTCCTCGGCCGCCCCAAGCGCCCCCTGCCCGCCGTCGACGTCCCCGCCGGCACCCACGCCCTGATCACCCACCTCCACCCCGACCACTACGACCGGGACCTCGTCGGGCGCCTCGCCGCCACCGGCACCGCCGGCTGCCACACCACCAGCGCGGCCGCCCTGGCCGAGGACGGCATCGAGGCCGTGGCACAGGAACTCGGACAGCCGCGCCGCATCGGAGAGCTGACCGTCACACCGGTCGTCTCCCTGGACTGGCGGGGCACCGACTCTCACCAGGTCGCCTGGGTCGTGGAGGGCGCGGGGCGGCGCGTCATCCACTGCGGGGACACCATGTGGCACGGCAACTGGTGGCAGATCGCCCGCGACCACGGCCCCTTCGACGTGGCGTTCCTCCCGGTCAACGGCGTCATCGCACGCTTCGAGGGCTACGAGGCCCACGTGCCCGTCACGCTCACCCCCGAACAGGCCGTGGAGGCCGCCGCCGTCCTCGGTGCCACCGCCGCCTGCGCCATCCACTACGAGCTGTTCAACAACCCTCCCGCCTACACCGAACAGCCCGACATCCCCGACCGGTTCCGCCGCGCCGCCGAGGCCCGGGGCGTCATCCCGCACCTCGTGGCCGACGGCGGAAGCGTGCCGCTGCCCGTGGCCGCCGCACAGAGCTGAGAGCGAAGGCAGTCGCCATGAGGTTCGCAACCATCGAGCGCACGAACGGCACGGCCGCCGTCGTGGCGGTCTCGGACACCGAGGCCGCCGTACTGCCGGACGGCTTCACCGACGTCGCACACGTCATCGCCGCGTCCGAGGAGGCCCGGGCGGCGGCGGTCGCCCAGGCGCTGCGCACGGGCCGGCGCCTGCCCGTGGCGGAGCTGTCCTGGCTGCCGCCGGTGCCCCGGCCGGGCAAGGTGCTGTGCGTCGCCCTCAACAACAGCGCCAACCCGGACCGCATCCTGTCCGGCCCGGACACCCCCGCCCTGTTCCTCAAGCCCTCGACGGCGCTGGTCGGCCACGGCCGCGCCATCCGGCTGCGCGAGGACGACGGACGGGTCCACCCGGAACCCGAACTCGCCGTCGTCATCGGCCGGTCCGCCACCGACGTCGACCCCGCCGACGCCCTCTCCCACGTGTTCGGCTACACCGTCCTCAACGACATCACCGCACCCGGCCTGCGCGCCGAGGACACCTTCCACTACGGGGCGATCCACCCCGACCCGCAGGCCGCCGACGGCGTGCGCACCGTGGAGAGCTGGGTCAGCTACCCCGGCCGCTACAAGGGCTCCGACACCTTCGCACCCCTGGGCCCCTGGGTCGTCACCGCCGACGAGGTGCCCGACCCGCACGCCCTGCGCATCACCTGCTCCCACGACGGCCGGACCGTCACCGACGACACCACGGCCCATCTGCGGTTCGGTGTCGCGCAGGTGATCGCGTTCGCCTCCCGCTACCTGACCCTGGAACCGGGCGACGTGATCGGCATGGGCACGGCGCTGCGCCGCTCGGCCACGGGCGGCGCGGTGCAGAACCTCGACCTCAACCGCCTCGGCGGACGGGTGGAGATCACCATCGACCGCGTCGGCACCCTCGCCAACACCGTGGAGTGGCGATGACCGTCGACCCGGCCACCCGCGCGGAACTGGCCGACCTCAACGCCCGTTTCGCCTGGGCCCTCGACCTGCACGACTTCGACGCCCTGCGCGACCTGCTCGCACCGGACGTCCACTACGCGGGCGGCAGCGGCGAGTTCCACGACGCCGACGCCGTCATCGCCTCCTTCCGCGCCCGCCCCGGCACCCGCACCACCCGGCACGGCCTGGGCAACCTCCTGCTGCGCGAGGGACCGCACGCCACCGTGCTCGGCCGCTCCAGCTGGCACACCTTCGCCGCCAACACCGACCCGGCGCCCGGCGTGCCGCTGTTCATGGTCGCCGACTTCCACGACATCTACGCCCGCGACGCCTACGGGTCCTGGCGGATCGCCGAGCGCGTCATCGCGCCCGTCTTCCGCGACGACGCCCTCGCGCCGCCCCGCACCCCCGGAGCACCGTGATGACCGACGAACCCCGCCACGAACTCGCCCACCTCGGCCCCCACGCCCTGCGCACCCCCGACCCCGAGGGCACCCTGCGCTACTTCACCGGCCTGCTCGGCATGGACGTCGTCGCCGAGGAGGGCAGGGCCACCTACCTGCGGGCCTACGGCGACTACGAGGCATGGTCGCTCAAGGTGATCGCCGACGAACGCGCCGAACCCGCCTGGGTCTCCTGGCGCACCTGGAGCCCCGGCGCCCTGCTGCGCCGTACCGATTGGCTCGAGACCCACGGACACCGGGGCCGCTGGGTCCCGGCCGACCGCGGCATCGGCCCCTGGTACGAGTTCACCGACCCCGACGGACACGTCTTCCGCCTCTACCACGGCACCCGGCGCCACACCGCCCCGCCGGAGAGCCGCCCGGCCGTCCCGACCAACCACCAGGCCTACGCGGGGCGCGGCGCGAACGTCCGCCGCCTCGACCACGTCAACCTCCTCGCCCGCGACGTCCGCGCCTGCCGCGAGTTCTGGGAGACGGCGTTCGGGCTGCGCACGTACGAGATCGTCCGCCGGCCCGACGGCCACCGGGAGGCCGCCGCCTGGATGAGCAGCTCCATCCAGGGCCACGAACTCATCTACACCGGCGAGAACACCGCGGCCCAGGGACGGCTGCACCATCTCGCGTACGTCGTCGACAGCCGCGAGGAGGTGCTGCGCGCCGCCGAGATCGTCGCCGACGCGCGCATACCGATCGAGGCCGGGCCCTCCCGGCACACCGCCATCCAGGGCTTCTACCTCTACACCCGCGAACCCGGCGGCCACCGCATCGAGATCGCCCACGGCGGCTACCTCGTGTTCGCCCCCGACAGCGAGCCCCACATCTGGAACGCCGAGGAGTGGAAGGCCAAGCCCGGCTGGGGCGCCCCCCTGCCACCGGAGTTCCACCTCTACGGCACCCCGCCCGACGGCACGGCACCGGGAGGCGACGATGCACGCTGAACGGACGCGCACGGAACGCCTCCTGCCGCCCCCGCCGCATCAACTCCCCCCGGGCCAGGCGGTCTTCCGCCGCCGCCTGCTCGACGGGCCCCGGGGGCGGCGCGGGGACGTGCCGCTGACCGACGAACGGGGCGCCCTCGTCGGCCCGTTCGCCGTCATGGCCGTCGCCCCCGGCGTCGGCGACGCGGTGCAGAACCTGGGCGCCGCGCTCCGGTACACCGCCGGGCTCGACCCGCTGCTGCGGGAGGCGGCGGTCCTGCTCGTCGCGGCCCACCACGACAGTGCCTTCGAGTGGTACGCCCATGAGCCCGCCGCGCGCCGGCTCGGTCTCGGCGACGGCGAACTCGCCCTGCTGCGTGCCGGAAAGCCGCCGCGGCGCGTCTCGCCGGCGCACCGCGACGCACTGCACGCCGTCTGCGTGATGCTCCGCACCGGAGGCCTGGACGACGCCACCTACGCCGACACCGTGGCCGCGCTGGGCGAACGCGCCCTGGCCGAACTGGTGTGGCTCACCGGCTACTACACGATGCTCGCCCTCGCCCTGAACGTCTTCGACCCGCCCGGCCCGCCCGCTCCTCCCGGCCCATCGGGTCAGGGGCCCGCCGCCGCCCCCTGACCGGCCCCTCCGTACAACCCGCTCCACCGCGCCACCACCTATACCGAGGAACGCAGCCATGCGCGTACACATCGTCGTCCACGAGTCGTTCGAAGGCCCCGGAGCCATCGAGGACTGGGCCCGCACCAGGGGCCACGCCCTCACCCGCACCCGTCTCCACGAGGGGGACGCGCTCCCGGCGTCCGCCTCCGGCATCGACCTGCTCGTGGTCATGGGCGGGCCGCAGAGCACCACCACGACCACCGAGGAGTGCCGGCACTTCGACGCCGCCGCGGAGCAGGCCCTGATCGCCGCCTGCGTCACGGCGGGCGCGGCGGTCGTCGGCGTCTGCCTCGGCGCCCAGCTCCTCGGCGAGGCCCTGGGCGCCCCCGCCGAGCCGAGCCCGTACCGGGAGGCGGGCGCCTTCCCCGTCACCCTCACCGCGCAGGGCCGCCGCCACCCCTTCCTCGCCGGCTTCGGCGACTCCTTCACCGCGGGCCACTGGCACAGCGACATGCCCGGCCTCACCCCCGGCGCGGCCGTCCTCGCCGCCAGTGCCGGCTGCCCCCGCCAGATCGTCGCCTACGGGGACCACGTCTACGGCTTCCAGTGCCACCTGGAGTTCACACCGGACCTGGTACGGGACCTGCTCGCCCGCACGAACGACGAAGCCCCCCGCCCCGAGGGCCCCTTCGACCGCCCCGACGGCCTGCGGACCCTCGACCTCCCGGCCATGAACCACCGGCTCACGTCCTTCCTCGACCGCCTCGCGGGGGTGTGACATGACGGAACCGCACTACCTCTCCGCCACCGAGATCCTGCGCCGGTACCGGGCGCGCACCTTGTCACCCGTGGAACTGGTCCGGGCCGTCATCGCCCGGGCGGAACGCGTCGAACCGCACGTCAACGCCTTCGCCGAGGAGATGTTCGAGCAGGCGCTGCGCGCCGCGGCCGCCGCCGAGAAGCGCTACCGGCCCGGCGGCGACCCACGCCCGCTGGAGGGCCTGCCCGTCGCGGCCAAGGAGGAACAGCCCCTGGCCGGGCACCCCGTCACCGACGGCACCCTGCTGCGCCCCGCCCGCGTGGCCGGGGAGACGGCCGTGGGCCTGGCCAGGATCCAGGCGGCGGGCGGCATCCTCCACGCCCGCACCACCACCTCGGAGTTCTGCTGCATGCCGCTGTCGCACACCCGCCGCTGGGGTGTGACCCGCAACCCGTGGAACCTCGACGCCTCCGCGGGCGGTTCCTCCGGCGGCTCCGCGGCCGCCCTCGCCGCCGGCACCGCCACCCTCGCCACCGGCTCCGACATCGGCGGCTCGCTGCGCGCCCCCGCCTCCTTCAACGGCGTCGTCGGCTACAAGCCGCCCCACGGCCGCATCCCCGTCCTCCCGCCCGCCGGGCTCGACCCGTACTTCCACCACGGCCCCATGGCCCGGACCGTCGCCGACACCGCCCTGCTGCACAACGTGATGGCGGGCCCCGACCCACGCGACCCGGCCTCCGCGCGCCGCCCGGCGGTGCCCGTCCCGGCCGACCTCGCCGGCGTACGCGGCCTGCGCGTCGCCGTCAGCACCGCGCCGGGCGACTTCCCCGTCGACCCCGAGATCCGCACCCGCACCGCGGAGGCGGCCGAAGGCCTGCGCGCGGCCGGGGCCGTCGTGGAGGAGGTGGAGATCGGCTGGCGGCTCGAGGACATCAACCGCGCCCTGTGGGCCCACTTCGGCCAGGGCGGGGCCGCGGAGATCCTCGCCCTGGACCGCGCGCACCCGGGCGTGATCACCCCGTACACCCTCGCGTTCGCCCGCCGCGGCATGGCGGCCGCCCCGACGGTGGACCCCGCCGAGGGACGGCGCCTCGAGGCGGCCGTACGCGGGCAACTGGACTCCGTGCTCGCCGGGTTCGACGCCTTCGTCCTGCCCACCGTCGGCGCGACGGCCTTCGCGGCCGGCGAGGACTACGTCGAGACCGACCTCGTCGTGAACGGTGTCCCCCTGGCCCACTTCGCCGACGCCTCCCTCACCCCCGCCTTCAACATCTGCAGCGCCCACCCGGTCCTCTCGGTCCCCTCGGGCCGCGCCTCCAACGGCGTCCCCACCGGCGTACAGATCGTCACCGCCCCCGACACCGAAACCACCGCCTTCCGCATCGCGGCAGCAGTCGAACAGACAACAGGCGCAGGCTTCAGCGCAACCTGGACCCCCCGACTCCCGCCCGAAGCCCCCGGGACCACGCCCACCGCCCCGAGCTAGTGCCGCGGCAGGCAACGTTTGCCCGTCAAGGAGCGGCGTCCGGTGCGTGCTCTCGGCGTGCCGGCCGGAAGTCCTCGTACTGGACGTACTTGGGCTTTCGGCCGGTGCGGCGAGAGTGCGTGCCGGGCGTCGCGACGGGGCGAACGTTGCCTGCCGCGGCACTAGCCTGCGCGCGACGCTCAGTCCGCGACCGCGTATGCCTCCACCGACCACAGGGAGTACCCGAACCGTGTCGCGCGCTTTTCGCCCTGGACGCGGATGTGGCGGACGTCGGGTTCGTCCATGCGGACGGTTTCGCGGCCGCCCTTGCCGTTGTGGATCTCCGCCGCCGTGCGCCAGTTCCGGCCGTCGGCCGAGACCTGCACGCGGTAGGCCGAGGCGTACGCGTCCTGCCAGTGCAGCGCCACCTTCCCCAGGCGCACCGGGCGCTTCAGGTCCACCTGCCACCAGGCGTCGTCCTCCGCGGGGGAGGACCAGCGGGTGCCGGCGTCACCGTCGTTGGCGCCCGTGGGCGGGAAGTCGGGTGTCTCGTCGGCCGAGGAGCTCGCCCGGCCCGAGCGGGCCAGGTCCGGTCCGGCGGTGGGCGGCACGGCGTGGACGGTCAGCGTGCGGGTCGCGCCGCCGAAGGCGAAGCGGATGTCGTACGACCGGGCGGGTGTGTCACGCTTCACCGTCACCTCGACCGTTACCTTCCGCGGCGTACCGCGCGCCACGGTCAGGGTCTTGTCCGGCACGCGCACGTCGATGCCCTTCGGTGCCTCGGCGGTCAGCCGGCCGCGCACCTCCTCGGGGCGCAGCGAGCCGAGGGTGAGCGTCAGCCGCCGGGTGGCGCCGATGCCGGCGTCCGCCCGGTGGTCGGGCAGCTCCAGGGAGGCGGACTCGTCCGCGAACCAGGGGACGAGATGCCGGACCCGGGCCGGGTCGGCGCCGGTCACCCGGACGGCGTCGATCCGCCGGCCGTCCGCGCGCAGTTCGGTGGCGCCCCGCTCGGACAGCGCGCCGAGGCGGCGCCACCCCTCGCCCGGCACGCGCGCCTCCACGACGCCCTCCGTCCCGGGCTCGGTGAGCACCGTGACGGCGTCCATCGCGCGGGCGTCCGGGAGGTCGAGCGCGTGGTCGCCGCCGGTCCGCGCGGGCGGCTCGTGGTCGATGCCCGCCCAGCTCCGGTACGCCTCCTGCGCCCGGCTCAGGAACGGCTCCAGGACGCCCTCGCCGACCGTCACCCGCGCGGACCCGGCCTCCTCCCGCAGCGCACCCAGCCTCCGGTACGCGGCCCAGGCGGCGCCCGCGTCCCCGGCCCGCTGCGCGCGCAGCATGTCCAGGGCCGTCGTACCGGCGTCGCCGTAGTGGGCCAGCCGCTCGGTCCACGGGGCCACCTCGGTGCCGAGCGCGGTGCCCGACAGCCGCTCCGGCAGCCGGCGCAGGGCGGTGAAGGCGGTGCGCAGCCGGACGGACTCCGCCGTCTCGTCCGTGCCGCGCGTGGTCGCCCGGGTCCGCCAGAACTCCTCCATCAGCGGTCGCAGATACGCCGACTCCTTGCCGCCCAGCTCCGAGGACGCGGTGTTCCCGGCGAGCGCGGTCAGGTCCGCCTCCCGCCGTGCGTCGCCGCCGGCCAGATCGGCGATCGCGGCCCGCCAGGACTCCTGGGGGCGGTAGTCGCGCGGGTTCCAGGCGAAGTCGGCGGCCGTGAACAGCGGGATGCGCGACGCCTCGGGCTGCTCCATCGCGTTGGCGAGCAGCCCGGCCGAACCGGCGGCCACGGCCGGTTCACGCCCCTGATAGGGGCCGAGGAAGAGCCGCCCGGGGGCGTAGTCGTTCACCGGGTAGTTGTCCATGGTCACCAGCGGGTGACCGAACACCCGCCGGGCCTCGGCGAGTTGCCCGCCCGTGATGGTGCGCGGCACCACCCCGACCCCCGTCCACGCCACCTCGACCCCCGCGTCCAGCGCGCGGCCGAGGGCCCGCCGGTAAGCGGTCGACCCCTCCTCGTAGTACTCGGTGGGCATCAGGGACAGCGCGGCGGCCTCCGGGTGACGGGCCGCCAGGTGCCGGGAGACGGCGTTCGCCACGTGCGCCTGCGCGCGGGCGGCGGCCCCGGGGCCCGTGCCGAACCGGTCCGCGTCCGCCCCGCAGTGCCACTCGCTGTAGCTGACGTCCTGGAACTGCAGCTGGAAGGCGCGGAACCCCAGCGCCCACATCGCGTCCAGCTTGCGCGTCAGCGCGCGCAGATCGTCGTCCGAGGCGAAGCACATCGTCTGCCCGGGCGCCACCGCCCAGCCGAGCGTGACGTGGTTGCCCCGGGCCCGCTCGGCCAGCTCCCGGAACTCCGCGCGCCGCCGCGCCGGGTAGGGCTCCCGCCAGCGGGCCTGCCGCAGCAGGTCCTCGCCGGGTGCGTAGAGGTATCGGTTCTGCTTGGTGCGGCCCAGGAAGTCCAGCTGGGCCAGCCGCTGCCGGTGCGTCCAGGCGGGGCCGTAGAAGCCCTCGGTGACGCCGCGCACGGTGGTGGCCGGCCAGTCGCGTACGACGGCGGCGGCGATCGTGCCGTCCGGGCGCAGCAGCTGCCGCAGCGTCTGCACGGCGTGGAACTGTCCGGCCCCGTCGGCGCCCGCGAGGGAGACGACGCCCTTGCCGACGGTCAGCGCGTAGCCGCCGGCCGGAAGGGCGTGCCGTGGGTCGTCCGGGGCGCGCTCCCTGCCGACGCGCACCACGAGCGCCCCCTTGGGTACCTGTGCGCCGGGGGCGCTGAACCGGCGCGCCCCGGCCTCCCGCAGCAGCTCCCGCACCGCCCGGACGGCGTACGGGTCGGCCGCCTCGTCCGTGACCAGGGCGACCTCCTCGGTCACCTCGGCCGCCGCGCCGTTCGCGCGCAGGGAGTGCGGGCGCGGCCACACGGAGAGGCCGCCGGCCCCGGTGGCGTCGGAGGCGGGGGACGTGGCCGTCCCCGGTGCGGGCGGCGCCGCCACCGCGGCCGGTACGACCCCCAGGGTTCCGGCGAGCACGGCGAACGCGAGGGCGGCCCTCCGGGCGTTCGCGGTCCTCCCACGCCGCAGCCGCACGCGACCCTCCCTTGTCGTCCGGGGCGGCCGTCCGGCCGGTGACCGGCGACCGTGTCCAATTCGTTATCGAGAAACCCTGAGCCCACCATTCCTGCGGTGAACGTGTCAATGAGAGTGGACGTTGTGGCGCATTTGTCCCACTGTGGAGGGACTGTGGAGGGACGGAAGAGGGACGGAGGAGGGACGGGGCAGGAAGAGAATGTGAGCAGGAGCACGTTGAACCACTTTGTGCGTCTGGCATCGCGCCCGCTGGGTAGGGCTGCGAGATAACCCGCACGACCCGCACCCGCACGCCCGCGTGATCCGCGCACCGTGCTCGACGAGGAGGCCATCTGTGGCTGCACCGGCGTACGTTCCTTCCCCGGCCCTGTCCAAACGCGTGGCGGAGCCGACCGCCGACGAGCCTCACTTCTGCGTCTTCAGCGCAGAGGGCACCTGCACCGAACTCCCGCTGACCAGCGAACCCCCGCTGCCCGACGCCGAGCCCCTCACCAGCGAACCGCCGCTCGCCGAGGCCGCGCCCCTGACCAGCGAGTCCGACGCTTTCAATGACTCCTCCGACGCCTCCGGACTCGACTCCTTCCCGGCCCAGTACCGCCCGGAGCCCTAAGTGACCGCGCCACGGCCGGCCGAGCCCCCTTCCGAGGATCTGTCCCGGCTCGCCGCCCTGCACGGCGTCGCCACTTCCTACAGCCCCTCACCGGACCGCACGGTCGCGGCCACGGCCACCGCCGTCAGCCTCGCGCTGGCCGCCCTCGGTGTCGACGCCTCGACACCGGAGGCCGTCCGCGCCGCCCTCGCCGCCGGCGAACACGAACGCGCCGAGCGCCTGCTGCCCCCCACCGTGGTCGCCTGGGGCACCGCCGCCCCCGCGGCCCTCACCGCGCTCCCCGAGGGCACCCGGCTGCTCGTCCGCACCGAACAGGGCGAGACCCGCGCCTCCGTCGAGCACCTCCCGCCCGGCGTGCACGAGCTGACCGCCAGCACGCCCGACGGCCGCGCCGCCCGCGCGCACCTCGTCGTCGCCCCGGCCAGGCTGCCCCGGCCGCCCGGCCGCGCCCACGGCCTCCTGGTCCAGCTCTACTCGCTGCTGTCCCGCCGTTCCTGGGGCATGGGCGACCTCGCCGACCTCGGCGAACTCGCCGGCTGGGCCGGACGTGCCCTCGGCGCCGGATTCATCCAGGTCAACCCGCTGCACGCGGCCGTCCCCGGCCCGCCGACCGACCCCTCCCCCTACCGCCCCTCCTCGCGCCGCTTCCCCGACCCGGTCCACCTCCGCGTCGAGGACGTCCCGGAGTTCGCGTACACCGACGCCCCGGACCGCGTACGCGCCCTGCGCGAGCGGGCCGCACGGCTGCGCGAGGACGTGCTCGACAAGGGCGCCCTGATCGACCGGGACGCGGTCTGGGAGGCCAAGCGGGAGGCCCTCGAACTCGTCTACGAGGTGCCGCTCACCCCCGGCCGCCGCGCCGCCTACGCCGACTTCCTCGCCGCGCAGGGCCCGGCCCTGGAGGACCACGCCACGTACAACGCCCTCGCCGAGGTCCACGGCCCCGACTGGCACCGCTGGCCCGCCCCCCTGCGCGAGCCCCGCTCGCCCGCCACCGCCGACGCGCGGCGCGAACTCGCCGGCCGCGTCGACTTCCACTCCCGCCTCGTCTGGCTCACCGACGCCCAGCTCACCGCCGCCCAGCGCGCCGCACGCGAGGCCGGCATGCCGGTCGGGATCGTCCACGACCTCGCCGTCGGCGTCCATCCCGCCGGTGCCGACGCCTGGGCGCAGCAGGAGTACTTCGCGGCCGGCATGTCCGTCGGCGCGCCCCCGGACGCCTTCAACGCGCGCGGCCAGGACTGGGGCCTGCCGCCCTGGCGCCCCGACCGCCTCGCCGACTCCGGCTACGCGCCCTTCCGCGCCCTGCTCCAGGCCCTGTTCCGGTACGCGGGCGCCCTGCGCATCGACCATGTCATGGGCCTGTTCCGGCTCTGGTGGGTCCCCGAGGGCCACCCGCCCACCGAGGGCACCTACGTCCGCTACGACGCCGAGGCCATGCTCGCCGTGCTCGTCCTGGAGGCCTCCCGCGCCGGGGCGGTGGTGATCGGCGAGGACCTCGGGACCGTCGAACCGGGGGTGCGCGAGGCGCTGCGCGAACGCGGCGTGTACGGCACCTCGGTGCTGTGGTTCGAGCGGGACTGGGACGGCGACGGCCGCCCGCTGCCCCCGGACGCCTGGCGCGCCGACTGCCTCGCCACGGCGACCACGCACGACCTGCCCTCCACGGCCGCCCGGCTCAGCGGCGACCACGTGGAGCTGCGGGACCGCCTGGGGCTGCTGACCCGGCCCCTGGAGGAGGAGCGGGCGGAGGCGGCGGCGGACGTGGGGGAGTGGCGGGAGCTGCTGCGGCGGCAGGGGCTGCTGAGGGAGGACGCCGGTGAGGAGGCGGAGATCCAGGCGGTGCACCGGTATCTGCTGCGGACACCGGCGCGGATGATCGGCGTATGGCTGCCGGACGGCGTCGGGGACCGGCGGCCGCAGAATCTGCCCGGCACCTGGGACCAGTATCCGAACTGGCGCCTTCCGATCGCGGACGCGCGGGGACGCCCGGTGACGCTGGAGGAGCTGGCGGAGTCGGCGCGGCTGCGGGCGCTGATGGACGTGCTCGCACCGTAGTGCCGGGGCCGCCGCGTCCGTGGGCGGCCGGCCGCGACAGGCACCCCCTTACGACACCCCGGCCGCGCGGCACTGAACCCCGTTCGATAGTTTGGGGACCGTGGACAAGAAGAACGCCCTGCGCGCCGGCGCCCTGGCAGCCGGTACGACGCTGATGATGCTGCTCATGTCGTCCCCCGCGCTCGCGCTCACCCGCGACGACGGCGACGACCCCGGCACGGGCCTGAGCGTCATCGAGACGCTGGGCCTCTACGTCTTCCTTCCGATCGGTCTGTTCCTGGGCATCGCCGCGCTGGTGATGATCGGCGACAAGTCGCACAAGAAGAAGGACGTCACCAGCTCCAACATCAGCACCAAGGCCGAGGCCAAGGCCTGACGGCGGCAAGCCCGGCCCCGGTCCCGTCCAGGGTCCGCTTCATGGTCTGATCCCGGGCCGCAGCACCGGCCGCCCCGCGCACCTTCCCGAGGGCGCCGCCCCGCACGTACGTACGCGCATCCGCCGTACGCGACGCGGGCGGCGCCCTCGGTGTTTCCCGCTCACTGCGGGTACGGCGCCGTCAGGTAGCGCTGGACGGTGGGGGCCAGCCACGCCGCCGCCTCCTGGATGTCCAGCGCCACGGCCGGCGGGAACCGCAGGATGTAGCGGGTGAGGGCGAACCCGAGCAGCTGCGAGGAGACCAGCGCGGCGCGCGCCGGGACCTGCTCGGGGTCGGGGCAGAACCGCTGGGCGAGCGGGAGCACCTGCTCCCGGAAGATGCCCTGCATGCGCTCGGCGCCGGCCTGGTTGGTGGTGCCCACCCGCAGCAGGGCCGTGAGCACCTCGCTCTCCTCCCACATGGCGAGGAAGTGCGCCACCAGGGCCCGGCCCACCTCGTCCCGGGGCAGTGTCGCCGGGTCCGGCAGCCGCAGGTCGATCGTGACGGCGGCCGCGAACAGGCCCTCCTTGTTGCCGTAGTAGCGCATCACCATCGACGGGTCGATGTTCGCGTCCTTGGCGATGGCGCGGATGGTGGCGCGCTCGTAGCCGTCGGCGGCGAAGCGCTCGCGGGCGGCTTCCAGGATGGCCGCGCGGGTGGCTTCGGAGCGGCGCTTGGGTGGTGCGGGGGGTGCAGGCGGTGCTGGCGGTGCAGGCGGTGCGTGGGGTGCGGGGGGCTTGCCGGCTGTCATGCCAACAACTGTAGGTCAACGATCGTGGGCCAACAAGCGTATGCCAACACATGTTGACTTCACTCCGCCCCGCGGTCTACCGTTGTCAACAAGCGTTGGCCATCAAATGTTGGCAACCAGTCGTTGGCAAACGAATGTTGGCACCGAGGAGGCCCCCATGAGCGGCACCGGCACCGGTACCGGCTCCACGCCCACCCCCGACCGGACCCCCACCCCCACGCCCCCGCACCGCGTGATCGTCGTCGGCGCCGGCCCCACCGGCCTGCTCCTCGCCGGTGACCTCGCCGCCGCCGACATCCCCGTCACCCTCGTCGAGCGGCGCCCCCACGGGATCAGCAACCTCTCCCGCGCCTTCGGTGTGCACGCCCGCACCCTCGAGCAGCTCGACGCCCGCGGCCTCGCCGACCCCCTGCTCGCCACCGGCAGCACCATCACCCGGCTGCGCCTCTTCCGCCGCCTCTCCCTGGACCTGGGCACCCTCCCCTCCCGCTTCCCCTACCTGCTCATCACCCCGCAGTGCGAGGTCGAGCGGCTGCTGGAGGAGAGGGCGCGCGACCTCGGCGTGGAGTTCCTCTTCGAGCACGAGGTCGTGGGGCTGCGCCAGGACACCGAGGGCGTCGACCTGGACGTCCGCGTCCCGGACGGCACCGTCGTCACCCGCCGCGCGGCCTACGTCGTCGGCACGGACGGCCACCGCAGCGCCGTGCGCCGGGCGGTCGGCCTGCCCTTCCCCGGCGTCTCCGTCATCAAGTCCCTCTTCCTGGCGGACGTCCGGCTCGCCGAGCGCCCGCCGGGCGTGCTCACCGTCAACGGCGCCGGCGACTCCTTCGCGATGATCGCGTCCTTCGGCGACGGCTGGTACCGGGTCATGGGCTGGAACCGCCGGCACGAGGTCCCCGACGACGCGCCGCTCGAACTCGACGAGGTCAAGGAGGTCGCCCGACGCGCCTTGGGAACCGACTACGGCATGCACGACGCCCGCTGGCTCTCCCGCTTCCACAGCGACGAACGGCAGGCGCCCGAGTACCGCGTCGGACGGGTCTTCCTCGCCGGTGACGCCGCGCACGTCCACTCTCCCGCCGGCGGCCAGGGGATGAACACCGGGCTCCAGGACGCGGCCAACCTCGGCTGGAAGCTCGCCGCCGTACTCCACGGCCGGGCGCCCGAGGGCCTCCTGGACACCTACCAGGCCGAACGCCACCCCGTCGGCAAGGCCGTGCTGCGCAGCAGCGGCGGGCTGGTCCGGCTGGCGCGGGCGACGCACCCCGCCCTGCGTGCCGTGCGCACCCTGGTCGCCGTGGTCCTCAACGCCGTCCGCCCGGCCAGGGCCAAGGCGCTGGCGCAGATCTCCGGCATCGGCTACGCCTACCCGGCCCCGCGCGGCGCCCACCGCCTCACCGGCACCCGGGTCCCCGACGTGGCGCTGCACGGCGGCCGGCTGTACGAGGCGCTGCGCGGCGGTCGCTTCGTCCTGATCACCCCCGAGCCGTACGACGTCGAGGGCGCCCGCAAGGGATGGCTGACCGCGGAGCGCTGGGCCTCGGAGGGCCGTCGTACGACCCTGCTGGTACGCCCCGACGGCTACGTCGCCTGGGCCGCGGAGTCCGCCGGATCCGCGGAGATCGAGAGCGCGCTGGCCGCCCACTCGGGTTGAGGCGGCCGGCGGTCACCGTTCGGTGGCGAGGAGCAACTCCCGCAGCAGATCGGCGAGCTGTCGGGAGCTCTGCTCGTCCAGGGCGGACAGTGCCTCCGTCTGCTCGGCGAGACCCGCGACGACGGCCGCGTCGATCAGCCGAAGCCCCTCCTCGGTGAGTGTGACCTGGAGTCCGCGCCGGTCGTGCGGGTCGGGTGAGCGGCGCAGCAGGCCGGCCCGCTCCAGCTTGTCGAGGCGGCCGGTCATCCCGCCGGTGGTGAGCATCAGCGTCGCCGAGAGCTGCCGGGGGGAGAGGGTGTAGGGCTCCCCGGACCGGCGGAGCGTGGCCAGGACGTCGAACTCCCCGCGCGAGATCCCGTGCCGGGCGTACGCCTTGTCCATCCGGTCGCCCATGGCGCGCGTGAGCCGGTAGATGCGCCCGAAGACCTCCATGCCGGCCGTGTCGAGATCCGGCCGGACCTGTGCCCACTGCTCGATGATCGCGTCGACGGGGTCCCTGGGGCGCCGCTCGGGGGGAGTGCTCATGGGCAGGAGTATCCGCCGCCCCCGGTTCGCCCGCAAGAAAGTGGATCGACAGAAAGCAGCTTGACGGCAAGTAGCTTAGCGTTAAGCTACTTGCGACTGACCGAGTCGACCGCTGTATCCGCCGACCGCCCCGGAAGAGGTGCGCCGCCATGGCAGCGAACCGCGCCACCCTCATCGCGCTCACCGCCCTCGCCCCCGTCTCCTGGGGCACCACCTACGCCGTGACCACCGAGTTCCTCCCGCCGGACCGCCCGCTGTTCACCGGCCTGATGCGGGCGCTGCCCGCCGGACTGCTCCTTCTGGCGCTCGCCCGGGTACTGCCGCGCGGTGCCTGGTGGTGGAAGGCGGCGGCGCTCGGCGCGCTCAACATCGGCGCCTTCTTCCCGCTGCTGTTCCTCTCCGCGTACCGGCTGCCCGGCGGCATGGCGGCGGTCGTCGGCTCGGTCGGCCCGCTGATCGTCGTGGCCCTCTCGGCCCTGCTGCTGGGGGAGCGTCCGACCGTCCGGAACGTCCTCACCGGCGTGGTGGCCGCGTTCGGCGTCAGCCTGGTCGTATTGAAGGCGGTCGGCGCCCTGGACGTCGTAGGCGTCCTGGCGGCCCTCGGCGCCAGCGCGTCGATGTCCGCGGGCACGGTGCTCACCAAGCGGTGGGGCCGCCCGGACGGCGTGGGCCCCCTCGCCCTCACCGGCTGGCAACTCACCGCCGGCGGCCTGCTCATCGCCCCCGTCGCCTTCGTGGCCGAGGGCGCCCCGCCCGTCCTGGACGCCCCGGCGGCCGGCGGCTACGCCTACCTCGCCCTGGCGAACACGGCGATCGCGTACTGCCTCTGGTTCCGGGGCATCGGCCGCCTCAACGCCACCCAGGTCACGTTCCTCGGCTCGCTCTCCCCCCTCACGGCGGCGGTGGTCGGCTGGGCGGCCCTCGGCGAGTTCCTGACCCCCCTCCAACTCCTGGGCATGGCCCTGGCCTTCGGCGCCACCCTGACGGGCCAGCTCCCCACCCGCCCCGGGGCGGTCTCCGGCGCGCCCGTACCCTCTCGTCCCGTGCACGCGGCCGTGGAACCGCCGAAGGTCCGGCGCTGAGGCGTCCGGGTCGGCCTGGGCCTGCCGACGACTGCCTTGTCCGGGTTCTTCACGAGACCGATCAGTCAGGAACGACTGTTCTCAGACAGCTGCTGCGGATGCCGCCACTCGCGGGGTCTTCGTGGTGAAGTGTGGGACTCCGGCAACTCGACAGCAGGGAGCACTTCTTCCGATGACCACTCGGTCCGCACACCCCGGGACCGCCTCGGGCATGGATGTCTCGCCGTTCAAGCCGCCTCTTGTCAGAGCGGTGTTCAGGGACGTGACCTCGTTGCACGTCTCCCGGCAGGCCGTCCGGGCCGCCGCGTCAGTGACACGGACCGTGCTGGCGGAGATCGTCGACGGTGCGAGGGGAGCGGCGGCGGAGGAGGGCCGCAAGAAGCTGGTTCCCCGGGACCTGCTCTCGGCCATCGGCCGCAACGTCGAGGTCGAGGTGGGAAGCCAGTGGTACGTGTACAGCCCGACGTTCCGTGGCCTGACCGGCGTCGTGTATGACGCCGACGGTGTCGTCGTGCCTCCCCGTCAGCGCGGCGGAGCGCGCCAACCAAGTGGTGTGGACGGCGCCCACCGGTTCGAGGCCGGGGTCAAGAAGCTGTTGCGGAGCCGGGGGACGACGGCCGTCCCGGTGATGGTCCGCGACCTGGACGGCATAGCAAGCGTGTTCCTGACGGACCTGGCCCGGGACGCGGCCATGGTCGTCCGCGAGGGCGGGGTCAAACGTTTTGGTTCGGTCACCCTGGGGACGTCGGGCGATCCCGAGTCATTCCTCAAGAGCCCCCTCCGGGCCCTGTCCACCCGCAAGGGGGACTGGCGGACCATCGGCAGGGATGACGTCCTGGCCGCCACCGGGATGCAGCTGTTCGGCGACCTCAGGGAGCGGGCCCTCGCCGAAGCGCGCGAGGCGATACCGCACACTCCGGCCGGCTGATCGGGTGCGGCCGCCGTTGCCGCGGACGCGTCCAATTCGATGGCCGCTGCCCGCCACGTCTGCGAGCATCCGGCTCATGCCGACCTTCGACACGCCCGACGGAACTCGCCTCGCCTACCACCGGAAGGGGGCCGGGGGTGACGGACCGCTGGTCTGCGTCCCCGGGGGTCCGATGATGCCCTCCGCCTACTTCGGTGACCTCGGCGGGCTGGCCGACCGGCAGGAGCTGGTGCTGCTGGATCCGCGCGGCACGGGGGACTCGGCCAGCCCCGCCGATCCGGCCGGCTCCCGGGTGGACCGGCAGGCCGAGGACGTCGAGGCGCTCCGGGCCGCCCTCGGCCTGGAGCGGGTGGACCTCCTCGGGCACTCGGCGGCCGGGGACCTCGTCCTGGCCTACGCGGCCCGGTACCCGGAGCGGGTGCGCTCGCTCGTGCTGGTCTGCGCCCGTGCGCGCACCGCCGGGATCGACTTCCCCGTCGAACGGCGCCGTGAGGCACTGGAGTTGCGCCGGGACGAGCCCTGGTACGAGGAGGTCCGGCCGGCGTTCGAGCGGGCGGTGTCCGGGAAGGCGGACGACGCGGACTTCGATCTGCTCGACCGCCTGTCCTACGGCCGCTGGGACGCCGCCGCGCAGGCGCACGCCGCCGCGTGCGCCACGTGGTTCGACGAGGAGGCGGCGGCCGCCTACCTGGCTCCGGGCGCCTTCGACGACGCCGACGCCGCCCGCGCGGTACTGGCCGCCCTCGACGCGCCCGTCCTCGTCCTCTCCGGTGCGCTGGACGGCTCCCCGCGTCCGGACTCCGCAGCCGAGGTGGCGGGGCTCTTCCCGCACGGCGAGCACGTCGTGCAGGCGGGCGCCGCCCACAACCCGTGGGTGGACGGTCCCGATGACTTCGTCCGCACGGTCACCGGGTTCCTGGCACGCGTCGACCGCTGAGGGCCTGAGGGCCTGAGGGCCGTAACCCCGCCCGCGGTCAGTGTGGAATCACCCAGTCCGGCCTCCAGGTCCCGGCGGCGTCGTGGCCGGCCGTCGTGGCGGCGAGGTGGGCGCGGAGGGTGGCCAGCGCCGGGTGGGGGTTGTCGCGGTGCCAGAGGAGCGAGTGCGGGTAGACGGGCGTCGGGCCGGTCACCGGGATGCGGCGCAGGTCGTGGCCGTCGGGCCAGATGAGGCGGGAGTGCTCGCCCATGAACGTGGCCAGGGCCGGGGTGTCGGCGATGGTGTCGAGCAGTGCGTCGGAGCCGAAGTTGGGGCCGGTCGACTCGATGGTGAGGCCGAACTCGGCGACGAGGTCGTCGTAGTAGGCACCCCACTCGGTGCCGGGGGCGATGCCGGGCATCCAGATCCGGTGCCCGGTGAGCCGGGCGAGGGGCACGGACCGGGCGTCCGCCAGCGCGTGGGCGGGCCCGGTGAGGAGCTGAAGCGGCTCGTCGAGCACCCGGACGGACCGGATGTCCTCGCCGAGCGGCCGGCCGGGCGCGGCGACGGCGCGGAAGGTCGCGTCGATCGCACCGGACCGGAGGGCGGCGACGGCGCTCTCGATGTCGACCAGCATCAGCACATCGAGGTCGACCTCGGGGTGCGCGCGGTGGAAACCGCGCATCAGGCCCGACTGCGCGCTGCGCGAGGCGATCACGTCGACGCGCAGCGGCCGGCGGCCGGGGCGCACGGACGCGCTCGCACGCTCCGCGACGCGCAGCAGTTCCCGTGCGTGGGGCAGGAACGCCCGCCCGTCGATGGTGAGTTCGGCGCCGCGCGGGGCACGGGTGAACAGGCGCACGCCGAGGGTGCGCTCCAGCGCGGCGATGCGTTTGGAGACGGCCTGCTGGGTGACCGACAGGTCGGCGGCGGCTGTCTGGAACCGGCCCGCTTCCGCGACGGCGACGAAGGTACGCACGGCTTCGAGGTCCACGCCGACCCACCATAGTGAACAACCAATGGTTGTGAGGCACGCCCGATTCGGTTGTTTGACCTGCGCCTGTTCGGCCCGATTGTCTCTGCTCGGTCAACGCCGGATTGTCCGGACGGGACCTCGCTGGACGGGACCTCGCTGGAGGGGACCTCGAGAGGAGTGGGCCGAGCATGGTGGGCAGGAGGCGACTGGGCCGGCGGTTCGGCTGGCTGTGGGCGTCGTACGCGGTGAGTGCCTATGGGACGGGCCTGGGGTTCGGGGCGCTGCCGCTGATCGCGGTGCTGGTGCTGCACGCCGGGCCCGGCGAGGTGGCCGCGCTGTCCGCGGTGGGGCCCGCGGTGGGTGCGCTGATCGCGGTGCCGCTCGCGCCGTGGGTGGAGTTCCGGCGCAAGCGTCCGGTCATGATCATGATGGACCTGTCCCGGTTCGTGGCCCTGGCGACGATCCCCGTCGCCTACGCCGTCGGGCGGCTCGGTCACGTCCAGCTGCTCGTGGTCTCCGCCGTCGTCGCCGCGTCCAGGATCACCTTCAACGCGGCCGGCGGCGCCTACCTCAAGGCCCTCGTACGGCCGGAGGACCTGCTCATCGCCAACGCGCGCTTCGAGTCCACGAACTGGAGCTCCATCGCGGTCGGACCACCGCTGGGCGGAGCGGCGATCGGCCTGTTCGGGCCGGTCACCACCGTGGTCGCCAACGCGCTCAGCCATCTGCTCTCCGCGCTGGGCATCCTCGCCATCCGCGGCCGGGAGGAGCCACCGCGAGGGACCGGCACGAACGCGGCGGCCGGTGCGGGCACGCTGCTCGACGGGTGGCGCCACATCTTGCGCCACCCCGGACTGCGTCCTCTCTACCTCAACCAGATGCTCGTCGCCGGCCTGATCATGGCCACCGAACCGCTGCTGGCCGTGCTCCTGCTGCGCCAACTCGGCTTCCCGCCCTGGCAGTACGCCCTCGCCTTCGCCGCCCCCTGCCTCGGCGGGCTCATCGGCTCCCGGCTGGCCCCCCGGGTCGTGGCCCGCCACGGCCGGCACCGCGTCCTCCGGACCGCCGGCACCCTGCGCGCCGTCTGGCTGATCGGCCTGGCCTTCGTGGGACCCGGTGGCGTGGGCCTCGTCACCGTGATGGCCGTCGAGCTGGCCATCATCGTCAATATGAGCCTGTACGGCCCGGTGCTCGCCACCTACCGGCTCGAACACACCCCCGAGCATCTCGTCGCCCGCACTCTGACCGCCTGGTCGATCGGCCAGCAGGCAGCCATCGCCGTCCTCACGGCACTCACCGGCCTGCTCGCCGACCTCACCGGTCCCCGCACCGCACTCACGGCCGCGGGCGTACTGATCCTGACCACCCCACTCCTGCTGCCCCGGCAGGACCGGACACCCCACCCCGAACCGAAACCGTCCCCCAGCCCCTCATGAGGCAGCCCCTGTGTGAAGGGCGCCGGAGGCTCCGGCGGGCACGCCCCGATCCGAAGCCCGCCGCTGCCCGACCGGCGTCGACTGGAAGATCTCCGCGTTCTCCACTTACAGCTCACCAGGGAACCGGGCCGTGCTCGTCGAAGAAGCCGCCGGTCGGCCCGTCGTCGGGCAGCGTGGCGAGCCGGACGACCACGGCTGCGCCGTCGGCCGCGGTGCGGGTGAGACCGGGAAACGCCGTGGTGAGGTCGGTCGCACACGGCCCCGGATCGGCGGCGTTGACCAGGATGTTGCGGCTGCGCAGTTCCTTGGCGTACTGCACGGTCAGGGAGTTGAGTGCGGTCTTGGACGGGACGTACGCGGCCAACGGGGGCCGGGTGGTGAAGTAGTCCTCGGGATCGGTCATCCGGGCGATGGAGCCCAGTCCACTGCTGACATTGACGATCCGGGCGGCGGGGGAGCGGGCGAGCAGTGGCAGCATCGTGGTGGTCACGCTGATCACGCCGAACACGTTGGTCTCGAACACCCCGCGTACGGCGGACAGTTCGACACTGCCAGGGCTCTGGGCGGCCAGGTCGCCGGAGATACCGGCGTTGTTGACCAGGATGTCCAGCCGGCCGAAGCGCTCCTCGATCCAGCGGGCGGCGGACAGGACGCCGGCGCGGTCGGTGACGTCCAGGGTGACCGGATACACCCGCGGGCCCAGGCCGGCTGCGGCTGCCGCACCGCGGTGCGGGTCGCGCGAGGCCAGCAGGACGTTCGTGCCGAGCGAGGCGAGCTGGGCTGCGACCTCGCGTCCGATGCCCTTGTTGGCACCGGTGACCAGGGCAGTCGTGGTTTCTGTCATGCGTTCAGCCCACCACGGGGGCGGCCGGGGGTTCCAACACCGATCAGGTACGCAGCGATACCGTGCGGGTATGGAAAGACTGGAGGTCCGCGAGCTCGTCTACTTCACCGCTGTCGCCGAAGAACTGCACTTCGGCCGGGCGGCCGCCCGGCTGGGGATGGCCCAACCGCCGCTCTCCCGGGCCATTCAGCAGCTCGAACGACGGCTGGGCGTAGCCCTGTTGGAACGTGGCAGTCGCCGGGTCGCACTGACCGAGGCGGGGGCCGTCCTGCTCCGCGAGAGCCGTACAGTGCTCGAGGCCGCGTCGGCCGCGGCGCACCGCACCCGGCGGGCCGGCCGTGCCGACCCGCGTCTGGTCCTGGTCATCAAGCCGGGCGGCGACGGTGGCCTGCTGCCCGCGATCCTCGAGACCTATCAGGCTGAGCCTGGTGCGCTGCCGGTCGAATTGGTGTGCGACTTCGGTCCGCGTGAGATCCTCCTGCGGGAGGGGCGCGCCGACGCCGCCCTGCTTCACCTCCCTCACCACGACCTCGCCGGCCTGGACACCCAGGACCTCCTGAACGAGACGCAGCTTCTCGTGATGCCGAGGTCGCATCGCCTCGCGGGCCGTACCCGGGTCTGCCGGAACGACTACGCCGGGGAGCCCCTGCCGCGCTGGCCCGGGGCATCCGAGGGCGGCTCGCACGGACCCGAGGTCCACGACCTCGGGCAGCTTCTCCACCTCATCGCCCTGGGCCGCATGGTCGCCGTCCTCCCCGCCTCCATCCGCGGCCAGCTCCGCGACGACCTGGTCGCTGTCCCAGTCGATGATGCCGAGCCCACCACGCTCGTCCTCGCCTGGCCTGAGCACGCCACCTCCCCAGCCCTGGCCGCCTTCGTCCGCGCGGCCGTAGCCGTGGCGGGCGAGGCGACGGGCCACGGCGGGTAGAGCGGGGAGACACGCGGGGCGGGAGGCGCCCTCCCCCTGGTGCGACCGTCTCGTGACAAGTCGAGGGCTGAGGGCTGAGGGCTGGCATATTCGCTGCTGCTGCGAGAGGCTGGCCCGTCACGGGTTGATCTTCAGCGCACGGAGGCTACGAGCTCATGGCAGCATCAGGGAACCAGCTCGTACCAGCAGCAGGTGCATACGAGATCGATCAGGCGGCATCAACGGTCCGCTTCGACACACGCGCCATGTTCGGGCTGCTCCCAGTCCGAGGTACCTTCACGATCGGCCATGGCCGGATCACTGTGGCGGACCCGGCTGAAGAGTCGTCGGTGCACGTCGTGATGGAGGCAGGAAGCTTCGAGTCGGGCAATCAGCAGCGTGACGGCCACGTCAGATCCTCCGACTACCTGGACGTGGCTCGGCATCCCGAGATCGGCTTCCGAAGCCGGCGTCTGGAACGATCCGGCGCTGATGCCACTCTGCACGGCGAGTTGACGGTATGCGGGATGACTCAGCCGATCGCCGTCACACTCGGCACAGTGGCCCACGAGGGCAAGCGGATGACAGCGAGCGGCACTACCACCATCGACAGGTATGCCTTCGGCATCACCAAGGCCAAGGGGATGACGGGGCGGCATCTCGAGATCACTGTGGAAGTCGTCGCACACCGCTGATCGGGCCGAAGGCGAGGCGGTCGACGTTGGCCGCGCAGGGCCCCCGCGGTCCGGCTCCATGTAGCCGAGCCGGTCACCGAACTGGTCAACGAGCTGGTCGAAGCCGCGGACGAAAAGATCCTGACCAGGACCATCGCCCGCTACGGACGCGTCGATCTCCTCTGCATAATTCGCAGCGACTTCTCCCGCGGGAACTACGCCGCCTTGATGCGCCGTTCGGAGCGGCAACGGGCCCGGTCGCCGGCTGCCGTGCTCGCGGCAGCCGGCAGGCCCGCCCGGGACTGAAACGGCCGTGCCTGCCGGATGCGTACGGCCCCGCGAGCGGCGGTCAGACGACGATCACCCGCCGCCCCCGTGTGTGCCCCGCCTGGCTGTCGGTGTGGGCGAACGCCGCCTCGGCGAGGGTGTAGGACTTCTCGACCGGGATGTGCAGCCTGCCCTCTCCGATGAGGCGGACGGTCTCCTCGAGGGCGTCCGGCACGCTGCCGGCCACGTTGGAGAAGCGGGCGCCGTGATCCGGCGCGGTCAGGTCGGCTATGGAGATCACCTTCGCCGGGTCCCCGGTGAGCTCGGCGAGCTCCCGGACGACGCCCGCGCCGGCCAGGTCGAGGGCCGCGTCCACCTCGCTGAACGCCCGTACCCGCCCGGCCCAGCCCTCGTCGTACGTCGTGGCGTGCGCCCCCAGGCTGCGCAGGTACTCCTGGTTCGCCGCCCCGGCCGTGCCGATCACCGTGATGCCGCGCTCGCGGGCGATCTGCAGCACCGCCGACCCGACCCCTCCCGACGCGCCGCTGACCAGCAGGGTCTGTCCGGGGCGGACACCGGACTCGCGAAGGATGCGCAGCGCGGTCTCCATGACCGAGGGGTAGCCGGCCGCCTCCTCGAACGAGAGCCCCGCGGGCATACGGGCCCAGGCGTGCAGTACGGCGAACTCTGCGTAGGTGTCGACGCCTTCGCCGAACACGCGGTCGCCGATACGGACCCCTTCGACGCCCTCGCCGACCTCGTCCACCACTCCGGCCGCGTCCAGTCCCACACCGGACGGCAGCCCGGCCGGACGGGCGGGCCGCATCTGGCCCTCGCGGATTCTCCAGTCGACGGGGTTCACCCCCGCCGCCTGTACGGCGACACGTATCCGGCCGGGGCCCGCATGGGGCTCCTCGGCGTCGATGAGGCGGAGGACGTCGGGGCCGCCGAACTCGGCGAAGCTCACTTTCTTCATGCCGCCGACCGTAACACTAACCGTTAGTTTAAAAAAACGGTTATGGTTTTGCATCTGGTAGCGTCAGATCATGCCCGAGCTGCCGTCCGGACGCCGAGAACGCAAGAAGGCCGCCACCCGCCAGAAGATCGCCGACACCGCCCTGCGCCTCTTCCTGGAGCGCGGGTACGACGAGGTCGGCATCCGTGACGTGGCCGCCGAGGCCGACGTGGCCGTCACCACCGTCTTCGCCCACTTCGCCTCGAAAGAGGCCCTGGTGTTCGAACGGGACGCGGACTTCGAGCAGCGCCTCGCCCGGGCGGTCACCGACCGGGCGCCCGGCGAACCCCTCGTCCCCGCGCTGCGCCGCGAGATCCACGCCATGGTGCGCCATTGCCTATCGGACGACGCCGCTCCCGTCTGGCACATGATCGACACCTCGCCCGCCCTGCGGGAGTACGAGGGGTCGATGCGGCTGCGGCACGCGGAGGTCCTGGCGACGGCCCTCGCCGCCGAACCCGGCCCGCCCCGCACCGGCACGGCCCGCCGGGCGATCGCCAGGTTCGTGGTGGACGCCTTCGCACTGGCCCGGGAGGCGGACGACCCGCAGTCCGCCGTGGACGAGATCTTTCACATGATCGAAGCAGCCTGGGAGGCCGCCGACGCGGGCGCCCGGGCTTCTCTGTCAGGCTGAGCGACGGACGAGGCGGCAAGCTGGAATCGAGTACCGCGCGTCTGCTCCACCCAGGCCACCAGCGGTCAGGGCGTCGTCCCGCTCGCCCCTACCGGCTGACCCCCGTCCCCTCAGACGGGCTCCGGAAGCGGACCAAGGCACTTGATCACCCGCTCACGCAGGAGGAGGTACTCCTCCCAGCGGCGAGGCAGCGGGCCCGGTGGCCGCGTCACGACACGAGCAGCCGTGACCGTCTGCCCACGCTGGAACTGCTCGAGTGTCAGGTCCAGTTCCACACCGCTGGGCAGCCGATTCCACCAGTGGAAACCGTGCTGGGTCCCCTCAAGATGCACCTCGCCGACCATGAGGTCACCGCCGAAGACATCGTTGACGACCAAAGCCGTGATGTCGCAGTGCCCCCAGGCCGGGTTGAGCGGCTCCCAGTCGGCCTGGTCGTCGGGCGAGCAGGTGTCGGCGGCCCAGCCGGCACGCAGGGCCTTGTCGAGATCAAGCAGGTTCCAAGGGGTTGTCATGCCGCCAGCATCGCAGCCACCGCAGACAACACCGATGGCGCAGGCGCCACGGCCCGGCTGCGCAGATACAGCCGAACAGAGGACGAATGGTCATACCGGACAGGGAGATCAACTGTCCGTCAGTAAGGACTTGACATGTCCGCTCACTCGGATGTCCCACTGTCCGTGGACACCCGCACCCGCGGGGATGGTCCCAGGCAGCGTCAGCCCGTCCCGTTCAACCGCCGCTGCTCCCCGGCCCCGCGGGGAATGGTTGGAGCGTGCACAGGGGCGACTGGCCCTCGGTCTCGGAGGTGTTCGCCGGGCAGTGGGTCTGTCAGGCGGGTGTGAACTCGTATTGAAGTTCGTAGAGGTGGCCCGCCTTGACCATGACAGTGGCCTCGACCGGGCGGTCGTGGTCGCTGTACACCACGCGCAGCGTGCGGAGTACCGGAAGGTCGCTGGGCAGGGACAGGGCCTGGTACTGCTCCTGGGTGGGGACTCTGGCCGAGACACGGTCGACGCTGAGGCGTGGCGGGAAGCCGAGTTGGCTCAGGAGTGTCGGGGTGCCGCCCTTGATTTTCCGCTTGGCCATGATGGCGGTGCCCCGGGCGATGGGCAGCGGGTAGTAGGACTTGACCAGTTCGACCGGTTCTCCGTCGATGGAGAGGATTTGCTGACGCAGCACGGCGGTTTCGGTGTCGTCGAGGCCCAGTGAGGAGGCGACATCGGCCGGGGGTCGTGTCTCGATCACGTCGAGCAGTGTGCTGTGTGCCCGGTTGCCGTGCCGTGCAGCTTCCGTCAGCCAGCGGTAGGGCTTCCCCGGGTCTGCGGGAGCCATGTATGCAGCCGGGCGCAGGGTTCGCTGGCGGTGTTCGCGGACCGTGACAGCGGACCCTGCGCGTCCGACGACGAGTTGCTCGTCCTTGAGGATGTGCAGGGCTTTCTGGATGGTCGCGTTCGAGGCGTCGAACCGCTCCTTGAGCTGGGCAGTTGAAGGAAGGTTGGAGCCGGCTGCCAGGTCGCCGCTCATGATTTCGTCCCGGAGGTCGGCGGCGATCCGTTCGTGGAGCGACCGGCGGTCCGGCGATTCCCTGTGGGTGGGCACTGTCATCCGATCCGGATCTCGTAGCGCAGGCGCTGCCGGTGTGCCGGCATGACCATCCTGTCGACCTGAAAGGGCCGGTCGTCGCCGTCGAAGGTGACCCGGCTCAGCCCGATGACCGGTTCGTCCGGCCCCAGGCGCAGGACCTGCCGCTCCTCCGCACCCGGCATCCGCGCGGTCACGTCTTCGCGGACGCGGACGCCGACGTGTCCGCGCTCGGCAAGGAACGTCACCGCACCTCCGGGGATCTTCTTCTTCTCGGCGAGACGGGTCCCCCGGGCGATGCGCGCGGGGTAGTAGGTGTCCGTCAGTTCACATGGCTCCCCGTCGAGTTCGATCACTCTGCGGCGCACGATCACCGTTTCCTCCGACGATTGCCCGAGCAGTGCGGCGACTTCCTCCGAGGCCGTGGTCTCACCGGCGTACGCGATGCGCTGTGTGCCCTTGCCTCCGCGCGCCTCGGCCTCGGCCGCCCAGGCGTCCGATCGTCCCGTTTCCCGTGCAGTCAGATACGGCAACGAGGTGCTGACCCACGTGCTGTCGCTCACTGTGGCCTCCATGGGGGCGGGTGTTCGATCGACCTTACTGCTTTACACGTTAAGCGATGTGTTCCCGGCCCCCATACCCGCGCTCCTTATCGCTTTTCGCGAAAGGTGGTACGTTCTTCCGTGACCGTACAGCTACTGGATCAAGGCGGTGGTGCACTGTGCCTCTGTCACGGCAACGTCGATTTCCGAGGTCGCGCCGATCAGTGCCTGCCGCACGCAGGTTCGCTCTCGAAGCGCTCACGGAGTGGGGCTATCGGGATCGGCATGACGACGTGCGTCTCTGCGTGTCGGAGCTGGCGACCAACGCTCTGCTGCATGGTGCGCCGCCGGGGCGTGACTACGCTCTGGTGGTGATCGGCGACGGCCCGCTGGTCCGCATCGAGGTGCGCGACAGCGGTGGGGGATGCCCGCAGGTGCGCGGGACGGTGTCGGACGACTGTGGAGGGCGAGGGCTGTACATCGTCACAGCCCTGGCCGACGACTTCGGAGTGACGGCGCACAACCCCGGCAAGACCGTCTGGGCCGTATTCAAGATGGCCACGCCTCAGTGAGGGACAGCGATGGAAGCAGTTGAACAAGCGCGGCTCAACGCGTACTTCGGGCGCATTGCCTCCCAAGTTGCAGACCGAGGAGGTCACCGCCGCCGCGTGGCGGGACGTGGCGTCCATGCGGGACTCTTGCCTGCGTGAGCGCGTGTGGGACGCGCTGCGTTGACCGGGCTGCGCATGGCAGGGGGCGCCCGGCGTGGTACCGGGCGCCCCACGCGCGTACCGGTTAGGAAGCCGCCGCCGTCGCGTCCGCGGACTGGGCGCGCAGGGCGCGTTCCACGCCTGCGCGGGATTCCGAGACCAGGCGGCGCAGGGCCGCGTTGGGCTCCGTGGCGGTCAGCCAGGCGTCCGTCTTGTCGAGGGTCTCGCCGGAGACCTGGATGCCGGGGTAGAGGCCGACCACGATCTGCTGGGCCATCTCGTGCGAGCGCGAGGCCCACACGTCCGCCAGGACCTCGAAGTACCGGTCCGTGTACGGCGCCAGCAGCTCCCGCTGGTCGGTCTGGACGAAGCCGGCGATGACCGCCTCCTGGACGGCGTTCGGCAGCTTGTCGGAGTCGACGACCGAGGCCCATGCCTCGTCCTTGGCCTCCTCCGTCGGGCGGGCCGCGCGGGCGGTGGCGGCGTGACGTTCGCCCGCCGCCGTCCTGTCCCGCTCGTACTCGGCCGCGATCTCCGCCTCCTCGAACCGGCCCACCGCCGCCAGCCGCTGCACGAACGTCCAGCGCAGCTCGGTGTCCACGGCCAGCCCCTCGACGGTCTGCGTGCCGGCCAGCAGCCTGTCCAGCAGGTCCAGCTGCTCCGGCTCACGGGCGGCCGCCGCGAAGGCGCGCGCCCACGCCAACTGGTGGTCACTGGCCGGCTCCGCGGAGCGCAGATGGGCCAGCGTGGCGTCGGCCCAGCGGGCCAGCAGGGTGTCGCGGGTGATCGGGTCGGCGTACAGGTCGAGGGCCAGCTTGACCTGGCGGTGCAGCGACTGCACCACGCCGATGTCGGACTCCTTGCCGATGCCCGACAGCACGAGGGAGAGGTAGTCGCGCGCGGCGAGTTCCGCGTCCCGGGTCATGTCCCAGGCGGAGGCCCAGCACAGCGCCCGGGGGAGCGAGGACTCGAAGTCGCCCAGGTGCTCGGTGACGAAGGCCAGGGACTGCTCGTCCAGGCGGACCTTGGCGTAGGACAGGTCGTCGTCGTTGAGCAGGACGACCGCCGGACGGCGCGTGCCGGCCAGCTGCGGTACGGCGGTCAGCTCGCCGTCGACGTCCAGTTCGACGCGGTCGCCGCGCACCAGCTTGCCGGTGGCCTCGTCGAGGTCGTACAGGCCGATCGCGATGCGGTGCGGGCGCAGGGTCGGCTCGCCCTTGGCGCCGGCCGGGAGCGCGGGGGCCTCCTGGCGGATGGCGAACGAGGTGATGACGCCGTCGCCGTCCGTCTCGATCTCCGGGCGCAGGACGTTGATGCCGGCCGTCTCCAGCCACAGCTTCGACCACGTCTTCAGATCACGGCCCGAGGTCTCCTCCAGGGCGCCCAGCAGGTCCGACAGGCGCGTGTTGCCGTACGCGTGGCGCTTGAAGTACGCCTGCACGCCCCGGAAGAACTCGTCCTCGCCGACGTACGCGACGAGCTGCTTGAGCACCGAGGCGCCCTTGGCGTACGTGATGCCGTCGAAGTTGACGAGCACGTCGTCCAGGTCGCGGATGTCGGCCATGATCGGGTGCGTGGACGGCAGCTGGTCCTGGCGGTAGGCCCAGGTCTTCATCTGGTTGGCGAACGTGGTCCAGGAGTGCGGCCACTTCGAACCGGGCGCGTCGGCCTGGCAGGCGGCCTCCGCGAAGGTGGCGAACGACTCGTTCAGCCACAGGTCGTTCCACCACTCCATGGTGACCAGGTCGCCGAACCACATGTGGGCCAGCTCGTGCAGGATCGTGGCGGCCCGCATCTCGTACGCGGCGTCCGTCACCTTCGACCGGAACACGTACTGGTCGCGGATCGTCACCGCGCCCGCGTTCTCCATCGCGCCCGCGTTGAACTCCGGCACGAACAGCTGGTCGTACTTCTTGAACGGGTACGCGTAGTCGAACTTCTCCTGGAACCACGCGAAGCCCTGCCGCGTCACGTCGAAGATCGCGTCGGCGTCCAGGTACTCGGCCAGCGAGGGCCGGCAGTAGATGCCGAGCGGCACGGACTGGCCGTCCTTCTCGTACACACTGTGCACGGAGTGGTACGGGCCCACGATCAGTGCCGTGATGTACGACGAGATGCGCGGCGTCGGCTCGAAGACCCAGACGTTGTCGCGCGGCTCGGGCGTGGGCGAGTTGGAGATGACCGTCCAGCCCTCCGGCGCCTTCACGGTGAACTGGAACGTCGCCTTCAGATCGGGCTGCTCGAAGCTCGCGAAGACCCGCCGGGCGTCCGGCACCTCGAACTGGGTGTACAGGTACGCCTGGTCGTCGACGGGGTCGACGAAGCGGTGCAGGCCCTCACCCGTGTTGGTGTACGCGCAGTCGGCCTCCACACGGAGGACGTTGCGGCCCTTCAGCAGGCCCGGCAGGGCGATACGGGAGTCCGCGAAGACCTCGGCGGGGTCGAGGGCGTCACCGTTGAGGGTCACGTCGTGCACGGCCGGGGCGACCAGGTCGATGAAGGACTCGGCGCCGTCGCCGTCCTCGGCGACGTCGAAGCGCACCGTGGTCACGGACCGGTAGGTACCGCCCTCCTGCGCGCCGGAGAGATCCAGATCGATCTCGTACGAGTCAACGGTCAGCAGCTTCGCCCGCTGCTGCGCCTCTTCGCGAGTCAGGTTTGTGCCAGGCACGCGGTCATCTCCTCGTTATGTGTGGGTTGCGCCATCCTTCCACGCGGAATCCGGCTGAGGCGATGACCGAGCCGGATCATGGGGATACCCCTGTGTCGGGGCCGTCCGGACGGCCCCGACGGGCGGTTCCGGCGCATTCGGAGTTCTCGGGTGGCCAAGATGTTCCTACCCGGAGTAGCATCGAGTGTATGAAGATCAGTGTGAGTCTGCCTCAGGAGGATGTCGCCTTCGTCGACGAGTACGCCGAGCGCACGGAGGCCGAATCCAGGTCGGCCGTGATACACGCCGCGATCGAGCTGCTGCGGCAGGCGCAGCTCGTACAGGAGTACACCGAGGCGTTCGCCGAGTGGGACGCGGGCGAGGACGCCGCCGCCTGGGACCGGACGAGCGGGGACGGGATCGCCGATGAGACGTGGTGACATCTACATGGTGGACCTGGAGCCGGTCAGGGGCAGCGAGGCCAACAAGGTCAGGCCCGCCGTGATCGTGTCCAACGACGGTGCCAACGAATCCGTCGAGCGGAACGGCCGCGGCGTCGTGAGTGTCGTGCCGCTGACGTCGAACACCACGCGGGTCCTGTCGTTCCAGGTCTTCCTGCACGCCGACGAGAGCCGGCTGCCCAAGGACTCCAAGGCGCAGTGCGAGCAGGTGCGCGCCGTCGCGCCGGACCGGCTGCTGCACCGGGTCGGTGCCGTCCCCCGGCAGCGGATGGCCGACATCGACGTGGCGCTGCGGCGGCACCTGGCGCTCTGAGCGCGCCGAGGGGGCGGGCCCACCGGTGGCCCGCCCCCTCGGCCATGCCTGCGGCGTCGTCAGCCGCGCAGCTCCTGTGCCACCAGCTCCGCGATCTGCACCGCGTTCAGCGCCGCGCCCTTGCGGAGGTTGTCGTTGGAGACGAACAGCGCCAGGCCGTTGTCCACCGTCTCGTCGGCACGGATACGGCCCACGTACGACGGGTCCTGGCCGGCCGCCTGGAGCGGCGTGGGAATGTCGGTGAGGACGACACCCGGGGCGTCCGCCAGCAGCTCGGTCGCGCGCTCGGCGCTGATCGGGCGGGCGAAGCGGGCGTTGATCTGCAGCGAGTGGCCGGAGAACACCGGGACGCGCACACAGGTGCCGGAGACCTTGAGCCCGGGGATCTCCAGGATCTTGCGGGACTCGTTGCGCAGCTTCTGCTCCTCGTCGGTCTCGTTCAGACCGTCGTCGACGAGGTTGCCCGCGAAGGGCAGCACGTTGAAGGCGATGGGGCGCTTGTAGACACCGGGCTCGGGGAAGTCGACCGCCGCGCCGTCGTGGGTCAGCTTGTCGGCCTCGTCGACCACCTTCTGGGTCTGGCCGTGCAGCTCCGCCACGCCCGCGAGGCCGGAGCCGGACACCGCCTGGTACGTGGCGACGACCAGCGCCTCCAGGCCCGCCTCCGCGTGCAGCGGACGCAGCACCGGCATCGCGGCCATCGTGGTGCAGTTCGGGTTGGCGATGATGCCCTTGGGGCGGTTCGCGATCGCGTGCGGGTTGACCTCGGAGACGACGAGCGGGACCTCGGGGTCCTTGCGCCAGGCGGAGGAGTTGTCGATCACGACGGCGCCCTGCGAGGCGACCTTCTCGGCCAGCGCCTTCGAGGTCGCGCCGCCCGCGGAGAACAGCACGATGTCCAGGCCGGTGTAGTCGGCGGCGGCCGCGTCCTCCACCGTCACGCCGTCGAGCTCGGTGCCGGCGGAACGGGCCGAGGCGAACAGGCGCAGCTCCGTGACGGGGAAGTTCCGCTCCTTGAGGATCCTGCGCATGACCGTGCCCACCTGACCGGTGGCTCCGACGATTCCGACCCTCACGGCGACTCCCTACTGCGTCCTGGTACGTACCTGATGTGCCTGGCCGAGGCTCTTCCATGATGCGGCCGACCACGGCCCGGCTGTCCAATTCTTTGCCCGCTCTGCCCGCCCACTGGGACGGCGGGCCGCGGCGCGCGGGTTGCGGACCTTCGGTCGTAGCCCCGCTGAGCTACAGGAATTCAGCTCGTTGGGGGTGCGGACCGCAAGGTCCCCTGCCCGGTTCGTTCTCGCCCACACGGGGATGTGACGTACGCCTCGGCGGCATCCGGGAAAGTCGCGTGAACGATCCGGGCGGGAGTGGCGTCGTAGGAGAAACAGCGTGAGGGGGGTGGCCAGTGCTGCGCGGAAGGGCCCGGCGCGGCCGGGGGACGTACGTCGCTGCCGACGACGATCCGCTGGACGCGGCGCAGGAACGCCGGGTGCGGGCGGTGCTCGCACTGGGCGGGGTGCCGCAGGCGGACCTGCTGGACGGGGTGCAGCAGGTCCGCCTGCGGCTGCTGGAACGTGCCGCGAGCGGCAGGGAGGCGCCGCGGGACGTCTCGGCGTGGGCGGCGGTCGTCGCCTCCAACCTCGCCATGGACTGGCACCGGGCCAAGCGCCGCCAGGAGCGGCTCGGGGAGCGGCTGGCCGCGCTGCGGCCCGCGGAGACGGCGCCCTCCGGGGAGGAGGCCAGCCTGCTGTCCCTGGCCGTCGCCCGTGGCCTGGACCAGCTGCCCGACGCGCAGCGGCAGGTCGTCGTGCTGCGGTTCTACGCCGACCTGCCGGTGCGGTCCATAGCCGAGCAGCTCGGCGTTCCGGAGGGCACGGTCAAGAGCCGGCTGCACACGGCGGTGCGCGCGCTGCGCGCCCGGCTGCACGATGACGAGGTGGTGTGACGTGACCGCCCACGACGAGCCCGACTACGACGGCCCCGAGCACGACGAGCCCGAGTACGGCGGCCCCGAGTACGGCGGCCCCGAGTACGGCGGCCTGGACGCGCTGATGGCCGCCCTTGTCGACGAGCCGCTGCCGGAGGAGGCCCGGCGGGACCCGGCGTTCCTCGCGGAACACACGGCGGCTCTCGCCGACCTCGCGGTCCTGCGCGAGCAGCTGACGCGGATCGGCGACGCGCTCGCCGCCCCGGAGGAGACTCCCCCGGGGCGACACCCGGCCGCTCACCCCGGGAAGCGGCCGGCCCCCGACACCGGGCCGGGCCACCCCCCGGCCGCCCCGGCCCCGCCGCCGCCCCCCGTCCCGCTGAGCCGCCCGCACCGGAGGCGCAGGCGGGTGGGGAAGGCCGTCCTCGGCTGGGCGCTCGCCGCTGCCGCCGCGGGGCTCGTGCTCGGCATGGGGTGGCTCGTGACGCAGAGCGAGGGCGGCATGGACGACTCGGCGGGCGGCAGCGCGGCCGCCGACTCCCGGGAGGCGAGCGGTTCCGCCTTCGGCAGCCCCCGCTACCTCGCGTGCGCGCGCCTCGTCGCCGAGGGGTCGGTGGCGTCGGTGGAGCCGGTACCGGGGGCGGTGGCCGGAACGGAACGCGTCACGCTCCGGGTGAGCCGGTACTACAAGGGTGAGGGCGAGGTCACGTTCCTCCAGGACGTCGTCGAGACGACCCCCCTGAGCCCGGGCGACCGCGTCCTGGTCGGCATCCCCCTGGACGACGACCGCCCCGACACGGTGATCGTCGACGAACAGGAGATCGTCTCCGAACGGGCCCAGATCGTCGCTTCGCTGTCGGCGGCGCGCTCACTGACCTGCGACTGAGGTGGAAGCGCTGCGCGCGCGGGAGGGGCGGGTGTCGGCGGGGGCACCTGCCCCGCCGGGGTGGTTGTCGGTGAGGTGGAGGCGGCTCGGGAGCAGGGCCGTGCTGCCGCCTGGCTGCCTGCGCGCCGTGCGCTGACCTGCGGCTGAGCGGGGGGGGCGCCGCGCGTGCTGGAGGCGCGGGTGCACCTGCCCCGCCGGGTGGCTGTCGGTGAGGAGAGGCTACTCGGGAGCGGTGTCGAGTTGTCGGCCGGCTGCCTGCGCGCGTGCGCTGACCTGTGGCCGAGAGGGGGTGCCGAGCGCGACGGAGGTGTGTCTGCCCCGTCGCAGTGGTCGCGGGCGAGGCGGGGGTCGCTCGGGAGCGGGTGCCGGGGCGTCGCATTGCCGTCCGGCACGCGTGTCCTGACCGGCGGCTGGGGGCGCGTCGGCGCCTGCGTTGCCGGTGGGGTGGAGGCCGCTCGGGAGGGGACGCGTGTCGTTGCCTCGCGGCGTGCGGCGTGCGGCGTGCGCTGTGACGTGCGGCGTGCGCTGTGCGCTGTGACGTGCGGCTTGGGGTCCGCGCGGGTGTCGGTGAGGCGGGGGGCGCTCGCGAGAGGGGGCTGGGCGGCGCATCGTCTGCCGGGGGTGCGTGGTCCGGCCCGTGACGTGACGGAGGGGCGGGTGCCCGTGTGGGCGCCCGCCCCTCCAATGGTGTCGGGTCGGCCGGCTACGGGACGACCTTCTCGATGGCCACGTTGCCAATGCCCGCCACCGTGCCGCGGGCGTTGACCAGTTGGACCCGGCCGAAGAACGCCCGGCCCTCGGGGGCCTCCGCCGTGACGGTGACCTCGCCGGAGACGGTGGCCGAGTCGCCCGTGCCGAGGTCCACCGGCGTGGAGCCGTCGACGTCGACGGAACCGAGCGTCGCGGAGAAGAAGACGTCCCGGTAGTCGTAGTCCGTGGAACCGGCCGGGACCGAGTAGCCCACGACCTCGACCGTGTACTCACCGGCCGCCGGGTCGGGGATGGACACCGACTCCTCCGAGTCGCCGTCCGCGGACTGGGCGACCCGGTTGCCGTCCGCGTCGTAGACCGTCAGGTCCAGGTCGGCGGAGGTGTCGGAGACGTTGCCGATGGACACGTCGAGCGACGCGGCGCCCTCGGGCACCTCGACCGTCGTCGTGTGGGTCTCACCCGTACGGATCGCCGGTCGGTCGGTCTTGGACGAGCCGAGCGGCCCGCCGACCAGCTTGCCCTCCAGCGCGGCGAACTCGTTGGTCACGTCCCACGAGACGGTGGCCGGCGTGCCGATCTTCGCCTCGGACACGGTCACGGTCTCCGGGTCGAAGGCCGCGCCGAGCACGGCGACGTCGAGCTTGTACGGGTTGTCGAGCAGCGGCGAGGTACGGCGCGACTCGACCTCGACCTCCCAGACGCCCGGCTGCGGGTCCGCGTACGAACGCACGTCGGGGCGGCAGGGGTTGGTCGGGTTGTCGTAGTTCGGGTAGCAGTAGATCGTCGACGTCGGGTCGGCCGGGACGCCGTAGGGGTGAATGGCGATGAACCGCGTCTGGCTCTTGCCCTTCAGCCCGCTCAGGGCGACCTCCAGCGTCCTCGCGCCCTCGGGCACGGTGAGGAAGTAGGAGGTCGTGTCGTTGCGCTGGGCCTTGCCCGAGACGGAGAACGTGTGGTTCACCGGCGTGGAGACGACCACGGTGGTGAGGATCTGCCGGTCGACGCCCTCGGTGCGCGGGTCGTCGACCTCGAGGATCGCGCTCTTGAGGCCGGCCGAACCGGGCCGGGCCTGCACCTTGACGGTCACCGGCTTGTTCAGCGGCAGCCGGATGTCGTCGTCGCCGAGGATCCGGAAGGTGCGGCCCGCGTTGTTCTCGAGGTCGAGTTCGTGGCGGATCGCGCGGTCCGGGCCGGACGTACGGGTGATCGTGATGTCGTACGTCTTCTTCTGGCCCGCCTTCAGGCCGCCCTCGCGGTCGTAGAGGCCGGTGCCGAAGCCCGGGGTCTCCAGGAACTGGTCGATCGCGGTGTCGACCGGCGCCTTCACCGTGTACCGGTGCGCGGTGGCGCCGTCACGGATGGCGTCCCAGGCGTCCTCGATGTCGATGAGGCCGGCGCCCTCCTCGTAGGCCTGCACACCGCGGATGTGCTCGGCGGTGGAGGTCAGGGCGGTGCGCAGCTTCGCCGGGGTGAGGTCGATGCGCTTCTGCTTCGCCGCGGACAGCAGCAGCGCGGAGGCTCCGGCGGCCTGCGGGGAGGCCATCGACGTGCCCTGGAGCATGCCGTAGCCGGCCGGGAGGTCGTAGCCCGCCTCGGGGACCGGGGCGCCGGGCAGCCAGGTCTGGATGGTGTTGACCGCCGCGCCGGGCGCGACGAGCGTCGGGGTGAAGCCGCCGTCCTCGCGCGGGCCGCGCGAGGAGAAGGGCATCATGTCGTACTTGGTCCGCACCTCGGAGCCGTAGTTGGCGGCCCAGGTCTCGCGGGAGACGGACGCGCCGACGGAGATCACCTTGTCGGCGAGGCCGGGGTCGCCGATGGTGTTGGCGCCGGGGCCGGAGTTGCCCGCGGAGATCACCAGCTGGACGCCGTAGGTGTCGATCAGGCGGTTGTAGAGCTCCACGCGGGCGTTGTTGCCGTCGTTGAGCGCCGGCAGCCCGCCGATGGACATGTTGACGATGTCGACGCCGCGCTTGGTGACGAGGTCGATCATGCCTTCGGTGAGCGCGACGTTGGTGCAGCCGCCGGTCCAGGTGCAGGCGCGGGAGGAGACGAGCTTCGCGCCGGGGGCGGCGCCGTCCATCCGCCCGCCGAACAGGCCGTTGGCGGCGGTGATGCCGGCGACGTGTGTGCCGTGCTCGGACTCGATGACACCGATGTTGACGAAGTCCGCCTTCTGGCCGACCCAGTCACCGCCGTAGGGGTCCATCGGGACGTCCTTGCGGATCTCCACGACGAACGGCTGGCGCTCGGCGACATCGGTCTTCGGGTCGTCGGTGCCGAAGTACCCGATCTGGAAGCCGTCCTTGTACGGCTTCATCGGGGTGTCGTCACCGAAGTCGTGGTTGTTGTTCAGGTCGACGCGGACCGTGCCGGCGGCGGGGTCGTAGAGCACGCCCCAGGAGTCGGTGGTGTCGCCGTCGCGGTTGGCGTCACCGGCCGCGTCGCCGCCGGTGGTGTACGACTCCAGGAAGGTGCTGATCCGGTACGAGCCCTCGGGCGCGCTCCAGGTCGTGCCGCCGTAGGTGAAGGTCGGTCCGGAGACGGAGGAGACCATCGGACGCCAGGTCCGGTCGCTGTCGACGACCGGGTCGGTCGCCGTCACCCAGTCGACGATCTTGCGTTCGCCGGTGGTGGTCTTCTGCAGCGCCGGATGGGCGAGGTCCACGCCGGAGTCGAGGATGCCGATGGTGATGCCGCGGCCGTCGGCGCGCGGGTGGTCCTTGACGAACTCGACGGCGCCGGTCTCGAAGGACGGGTTGTACGGGTTCTTCGCGGGGGTGCGCCGGTCGGGACCGGGGTAGGCGCGGCCGTGGTGGCCGCGGCCCTTGCCGGCGTGGCCGGTGGTGTCCGCGCCGGGCCGCGGGTCGTCCAGCGGGATCTCGTCGCGCAGGTCGACCCCGTGCACGGAGGAGAGCTTGGTGGCGGCGGCGATCGCGGCGTCCGCCCTGCTGGTGGGGACGGTGGCGCGGACGTAGCCGAGCTTGTCGTCGGTCCGGCCGACCGAGCCGCCCTTGACCGCGTTCAGCTGCTCGGCGACCTGCTCGGTCTGTCCGGGCGCGGTGGCGATCATCATCGTGACGTGCTTGGCGCCCTCGGCCTTGGCCTCGGAGAGCAGGTCCGCGTCGTCCGCGCCGAGCTTGTCGTCGGCGGACTTGACGTCGGCGTCGGCCGGGGTGGCGGGCGGCGTGTCGGCGGCGAGGGCCACGGGTATCGGCCCGGCCGCGGCGAGCGCGGCGACGAGTCCGGCGGCCACGGCGATGCGGGCCGCGCGTCTGGTGCCCGATATGGGGGCGCGGGGGGTGTGGGTCATCGGCATCCCTTGCACGTAAAGGAACGGTCGGGAGCGGCCGGAGCCGTTCGTCCCGGGCCGGCGGCCCGGAAAACGGCCCCGGACGATCGTTGAGCCTTACGCAAGGGACTGCTATTTGGGGAGAGTTGTTCGAGGCGAAATGGATGTGTGGGGAAAACCCCCGGTGCGCTTATGGGGGGATGGCGCCCGAAGCGGACAACTCGCCCTTGCCTGCGCGGAGTCAGGCGTCCTTCGTGCGCGCGTAGTGCCGGGACGCCTTCGCCCGGTTGCCGCACGACGCCATGGAGCACCAGCGGCGGGTGCCGTTGCGCGAGGTGTCGAAGAAGTGCAGCGTGCACGCCTCGTGGGCGCAGGCGCGGATCCGGTCGGGCGCGGTCTGGAGCAGCCGGAGGTAGTCGCGGGCGGCGAGCCAGGCCGGGCCCCACGAGGGGTCGTCGAACTCGGGCCGCTCACCCGGCCCGTCCGCGGTGAGCGTGGCCCGGATCCGTCCGTGCGCGAGTACGGCGTCCACGGCCTCGGCGCCCCGGCCGGAGCCGCCCTCCACCGCGCCGAGCAGCGCGTCCCGTGCCTCGAGGGTGTGCCGCAGGGTCGCCGCGTCGGCGCGGAACCGGTCGCCCAGGCCGTGCGCGTCCAGCCACACCGCGAGCCCGTCGGTCCCGTCGAGCAGGTCCAGCGTGACGGCATCGCGGACCCACCGCGTGTTGAGCAGGTCCAGGGCGAGCGGCTCACCGGTCAGCGGCCGCGGGTCGGTGCGGTCCGGTGCGGACATGGGCGGCTCCTTTCCTGGCTAACCTCTCAAGGATACGTGACCGGTTGCGCGGGGTGTGCGGGGAGCCCTGCCGGTGTCCCGCCCGGCGGGTTAACGTCCCCTGATGCGACAGACGTTGAGGGTGGCGGCCTACGCCGTGGTGATGCGCGACGGCCAGTTCCTGCTCGCCCGGTCCCCGGGCCCCGACGGCGTCCCGGAGTGGGTGCTGCCGGGCGGCGGCATGGAGCACGGCGAGGACCCCTGCGACACCGTGCGCCGGGAGGTCGAGGAGGAGACCGGCTACCTGATCGAGGTCACCGGGCTGCTCGGCGTGGACTCCGTCCGCCGCGCCCTGCCCGGCCGCCTCGGCCGCACCGTCGACCACCACGCCGTACGGCTGGTCTACGAGGGCCGCGTCACCGGCGGGGAACTGCGCAACGAGGTCGGCGGCTCCACGGAACTCGCCGCCTGGCAGCCCCTCACCGCCGTCCCGGACCTGGTCCGGGTCCCCCTGGTCGACATCGCCCTGCGCCTGTGGCACGAGCGCCCCCCGACGGGCCGCGCGGAGCCCGCCACCGGCGGGTGACCCGGCGTACGGGCGGCCCCCGCCCCGGCGTACGGGCGGCCCCCGCCGTGGACACGCACCACGTCCTCCCGCCCCGTCCCTCCGAACCCGCCTCCGCGTCCGCACGAGGAGCGGCCGCGCGGCGTGCCATGCCGGCGGCCTCTCCTCTCCCCTCCTGGTGCCGCCCGGCGGCTAGCGCGGCAGAGCAACGACGTAGGCCGCGGGATCGCGGTCGGCCGAGGTCATCAGGGCCGTGCGGACCACCGCCGCCTGTTGCTCCATCGCGTCCCGGAGCTTGCGCGGGGTGATGTGCACCACCGTGATGCCCAGGCGTTCCAGGTGTTCCCGCTTGCGGGTGTACTCCGCCCACTCGACGTCGTCCTCGGGGCGCCGGCCGGGGCGGGGGGCGCGGGTGTCCAGTTCGACCGCCACCGAGTGGTCGGGCCAGTACGCGTCGACGCCGCCCAGGTGAGGGCCGCCCGGCAGGCGCAGGTCGACGTTCCAGCAGGGGTCCGGCAGGCCGTGCTCGCGGACCATGCGGTACAGCCGCGCCTCCGCGAGCGTCCGGCCCTCGGCCAGCAGCGAGTCCACCGCGTCCACCACGTGCGGCCGGTTCAGCAGCTTGGCGCCGGTCAGTTCCCGCACCACGGCCGCCGGCTCGCAGTGGCCGCCCCGTACCGCCTCCGTCAGCAGCCGCCGTACGGTGGCCGCGTCCTCCAGGCCCGCCACCGCGTCGGCCAGCGCGCGGGCGACGGGCGCCACCGGCAGGCCCGTGACCTGCTCGGGGACGGGCAGGGCGGCGGTGCGCACGATCCGGGCGCAGCCGGCCGAGCGCAGCCGGCGCAGCCGCGGGACCAGGACGTCGAAGGTCTCCAGCGACGGCAGCGGGGGAGCGCAGGAGAAGCCGTGCAGGGTCAGCGCGGCCAGCCCGCTGATCATCACCTCGCCGTAGCGGGAGGCGGGCGGCTCGCCCGCGCCGGGCTGGACGGGAACGCCCGTGGTCCGCTCCCGTGCCGCGTACAGCAGCACCGCGTGCAGCCGCTCCTCACTGGTCGGCGGGCCGGGGTGGAGCAGGACGACGCCCGGGAGGAGATGCTGCCAGGGTCCCCCGGGACGGCACCGCTCGCCGGCCTCCGCGGCGGAGATGCCGTGGGCGCGCAGCTGTGCGTGGGTCAGCACCCGGAGCCCGGTGCCGGTGGAGAGGTGGTGCAGGGGGCGGGGGGAGAGCGGGGTGTTGTGGTTCATGCCCGGCAATTTCCCGTCTCCGGGCGGTCCCCGAACCCCTGTTACAGGCTCGTCGACAAATGAGGACAAGCATGCCCTAAAGGACGCCTGTTCGGATACCGAAAACCCCTGGTCCGTTCGTGTGCGGACCAGGGGTTACGGCTGCTATTGACGTACTTCCGTAACGATGACGGAACGCCAAATCATGGGCCAAAGCTACGCGGCACGGTCGCACTCCTGGCCCCGCAGCGCACGGGCCAGGTCGTCCCGGGCCTCCAGCACCAGGCGGCGCAGCGCCAGGGCCGCGTCCTCGTGGGCGGCGAGCCACGCGTCCGTCGCCTCCAGCGTCTCCCGCGAGTCCTGGAGGGAGGGGAACAGGCCCCGCACCACGTGCATGGCGATCTGGATCGACCGCTCCCGCCACACCCGCTCGATCGCCGCGAAGTACTTCTCCGCGTACGGGGCGGTCAGCTCCCGCCGGGACGGCTGGGCGAAGCCCGCGATCGTCGCCTCCACCAGCGCGTTGGACAGCGTGTCGGACTCCACGACCTGCGCCCAGCACTGCGCCTTGACCGCCGCCGACGGCCGGGCGGCCAGACAGCGCACGTGGTGCCGCCTGCCGGACGCGGTGTCGTCCCGGGCCAGTTCCTCGTCCAGCCGCTTCTCGTCCGCCACGCCGTGCGCGGCCAGCGGCTCCAGGAACGCCCAGCGCAGCTCCTGGTCCACCTCCAGCCCCTCGATCCCCGTGGTGCCGTCGAGGAGCGAGGTCAGCAGCTCGAAGTCGGCCGGCGCGCCGGCCGTGTGGGCGAAGAACCGCGCCCAGGCCAGCTGGTGCTCGCTGCCCGCCTCCGCGGCGCGCAGCTGGGCCACGGCGCCCTCGGCGAGCCGCCGCCCGGCCTGCTCGCGCAGCTCGGGCACGGTGTAGTGGACGGCCGCCGACTCGGCCCACGCGTGCAGCATCTGGAGCACGCCGATGTCGGTCTCCCGGTCCGCGAACCGCAGCACCAGGCCGATGAACTCCCGGGCCGGAAGCAGCGCGTCGCGCGTCATGTTCCACAGCGCCGACCAGCACAGCGCACGGGCCAGCGGGTCGGTCAGCGCGCCCAGGTGCTCGCGCAGCGTGGCCAGCGACGTCGTGTCGAAGCGGGTCTTGCAGTACGTCAGGTCGTCGTCGTTGACCAGCACCAGCTCCGGCGCGTCCGCGCCCGCCAGCTCCGGCACGAGCGTCCGCGCCCCCTCGACGTCCGTCTCGGCCTGCGCGTACCGCTCGAGGGCACCGGACTCCGTGCGCCGGTACAGGCCCACCGCCACCCGGTGCGGGCGCAGTTCGGGGTGCGACTCGGGGGCCTCCTGCACCACCGCCAGCTCGTCGATCCGGCCGTCTGCGGTCAGCAGCACCTGCGGGGTCAGCGAGTTGACGCCCGCCGTCTGGAGCCAGGACCGGGCCCAGGCACCCATGTCCCGGCCACTGGTCTCCTCAAGGACCGACAGCAGGTCACCGAGGCGCGTGTTGCCGTACGCGTGCCGCTTGAAGTAGCGCCGGGCGCCCTCCAGGAACGCGTCCTGGCCGACGTACGCCACCAGTTGTTTGAGCACCGAGGCGCCCTTGGCGTACGTGATGCCGTCGAAGTTGAGTTTGGCGTCCTGGAGGTCGCGGATGTCCGCGGTGATCGGGTGCGTGGAGGGCAGCTGATCCGCCCGGTAGGCCCACGCCTTGCGGCGGTTGGCGAAGGTGATCCAGCCGTCGGTGAAGCGGGTGGCGCCGACCAGCGAGAAGGCGCCCATGAAGTCGGCGAAGGACTCCTTCAGCCACAGGTCGTCCCACCACTCCATGGTGACCAGGTCACCGAACCACATGTGCGCCATCTCGTGCAGGATCACATTGGCGCGGCCCTCGTACGACGCCCGCGTGACCTTGCCCCGGAAGATGAACTCCTCGCGGAAGGTGACCATCCCCGGGTTCTCCATCGCGCCCAGGTTGTACTCGGGCACGAACGCCTGGTCGTACTTCCCGAAGGGGTACGGATAGTCGAAGTGGTCGTGGAAGAAGTCCAGGCCCTGCTTGGTCACCAGGAACACGTCGTCGGCGTCGAAGTGCGGCGCGAGACCCTTGCGGCACATGGCGCCGAGCGGGATCCGCAGCCGCGTCCCGTCCTCGGACTCCCGCTCGTAGGTGTCCGTCACATAGTGGTACGGGCCCGCGACCACACAGGTGATGTACGTCGAGATCGGCTTGGTCTCGGCGAACCGCCACACCCCGTCGGTCAGCTCACCGGCGCCGTTGCTCCACACCGTCCAGCCCTCGGGCGCCCGCACCTCGAACCGGTACGGCGCCTTGAGGTCGGGCTGCTCGAAGTTGGCGAAGACGCGCCGGGAGTCGGCCGGCTCGTACTGCGTGTACAGGTACACCTCGCCGTCCTCGGGGTCGACGAAACGGTGCAGGCCCTCGCCGGTGCGGGAGTAGGCGCACCGCGCGTCCACGACGAGTTCGTTCTCGGCGGCGAGGTCCTCCAGCCGGATCCGGGTGCCGTCGAAGACCTCCCCCGGGTCGAGGTCGCGCCCGTTGAGGGAGACGGCCGTCACGCCCGGCGCGATCAGGTCCGCGAAGCTGCTCGCGCCCGGCTCGGCGCAGCGGAACCGTACGGTGGTCACGGACCGGAAGGTGCGCGGCCCCTCGCCGGGACCGTCACCGACCGCCGACCGCAGGTCGAGGGAGACCTCGTACCCGTCGACGGACAGCAGCGCTGCCCGCTCCCGGGCCTCGTCACGGGCAAGATTCTCACCGGGCACGGGCGGACTCCTCATGCGTCGTCGACAGGGCTGGACAGCACCGATCCTGCCATGTGCCCCTGACGCGGGGCAGCCGGGAATGGCCGGGACCAGCTGCGCGTTGCCCCAAGGAGATATCGCCTGCCCGAGGGAGCGACATGCCGGACAAGTCCCCTGCCACGCCCGTCGACTTCTGGTTCGACCCGCTGTGCCCCTGGGCCTGGATGACGTCCCGGTGGGTGCTGGAGGTGGAGAAGCAGCGCGACATCGAGGTCCGCTGGCATCTGATGAGTCTGGCGGTCCTCAACGAGGACAAGCTCGACGAGCTGCCCGCGGAGTACCGCGACATGCTCGAGAACCAGGCATGGGGCCCGGTGCGGGTGGTCATCGCGGCCCAGCAGGAGCACGGCCCCGAGGTGCTCGGCGCCCTCTACACCGCCCTCGGCACCCGCATCCACAACCAGGGCGCGGGCCCGGGCAAGGAGACGGTCGCCGCCGCCCTGAAGGACGTCGGCCTGCCCGACTCCCTCATGGAGCACTGGGACTCCACTCCGTACGAGCCGGAGCTGCGCGCCTCCCACAAGGAGGGCATCGACAAGGTGGGCCAGGAGGTCGGCACCCCGGTCATCGCCGTCCCCGGCGCCGGCGGCGAGGAGATCGCCTTCTTCGGCCCGGTCGTCACGCCCGCCCCCAAGGGCGAGGAGGCCGCCCGGCTGTGGGACGGCACCCTCGTGGTGGCCTCCGTCCCCGGCTTCTACGAGATCAAGCGCACGCGGACGAAGGGGCCGGACTTCAGCAACCTGTGACGCGTATGCCGGAAGCCCTCGCGCGTCACGACCGCGCGAGGGCTTCCCCTTTTCCGCCTGCCGGGTGAGCGGTGAGAAGACGATCACGGGGCAGGGGGCTCACGGGGTCTTATTGCATAGAGCTTGCAACTGCTGCATCTCCACGCTAGCAGCGGAAAGGGCTGTCCGTGAGCCCTGAGCGCGCCGAACGGCCCCCGCGTGTCCACGCGAGGGCCGTCGCACCCAAGGTCTGCGGGCCGCCCGTACCGGCTTCGGGGGCGACGTGACGGTGGTGCTGGGCATGGGCGTGTGTCGTCCAATGCGGGAGAGGGCAAAAACGCCGCCCAGTCTGAGTGCCCTGGTCACGGGCGCGGGGGAGCCGCCCAGCATGTGGACGCGCGTCATGCGGACGGTGGCGCTCCGGTTACCGGGGGTGGGACGGTGCAGCCGGCCGAGCCTTTGGTGATTCCCTACAGCCGCCCGCCCAGGGCCCGGTGTTGGCGAGGCCACCTCACCTCAGTGACCGGCGTCACCTCGTATCCAGGATTGACCCCGCTCTTTGTCCGGAGCCCACCAAGCCCCGGTTCGAGCCTTTGTCGGGCGCTGCTGGTGATCGGCGCGGGGGCGCCGGGATAACGTCACGGTCGTCCCCAACCGCCCTCACCCCGCGGAGACCCCATGAGCACCGCCACCGTCACGTCCGCCCGCTCCGGACAGGTCCTCGCCGACCTCGTCCCGGCCTCCCGCGTCCGGGACGCGGCTCTCGTGCTCGGCGGTGCCGCGCTCACCGGCCTCGCCGCCCAGATCGCGGTGCCCGTGCCCGGCTCCCCGGTCCCCGTGACCGGCCAGACCTTCGCCGCGCTCCTCGTCGGCACCACCCTCGGCGCCGGCCGGGGCCTCGCCTCCCTCGCGGTGTACGCGCTGGTGGGCATGGCCGGCGTCCCGTGGTTCGCGCAGGGCGGGTCGGGGATGGCGATGCCGTCGTTCGGCTACATCCTCGGCATGCTGCTGGCCGCCGGCGTCGTGGGCGCGCTCGCCCGTCGCGGCGCCGACCGCTCCCCCTGGCGGATGGCGGGCACCATGGCCCTCGGCTCGGCGATCATCTACGCCGTCGGCGTGCCCTATCTGGCCTTCGCCGCCGACATGTCCGCCTCCGCCGCCGTCGCGGCCGGCCTGACGCCGTTCCTCATCGGTGACGCCCTGAAGGCCGCCCTGGCGATGGGCGTGCTGCCGACGGCCTGGAAGTTCGTCAACAAGCGCTGACCGTCGCACGGTTCACCGACACGAGGCTCGCCGGCCGACCACGCCGGCGAGCCTTCGTGCGTGGTGCCGTCAGCCCCGCGCGTCCTGCGTCCGCCGCGACGACCACCACAGCGCCGCCGCGCCGGCCACGACCATCGAGGCACCGGCCGCCCCCAGCAGCGCCAGCTGTTCGGCGGGCCCCGTCTTGGGAAGCTCATCGGCCCCGGGGCTGACCGGCTGGTTGTCGGTGCCGAGCAGCAGCGGGGTCGCCGGGGCGTTCGGCGAGGGGTTGGTGGTGCCGAACGGCACCGGCCCCTGCTGCCAGAACGTCCTGCCGCCGTCCGCGCTCTGCACGGGCAGGCAGATCTTCCCCGCCTTGCTCAGGTCGTACGTCGCGTCCACGGTGTACGACTTCGACGCGCCCGCCGCGAGATTGTCGACGGCGCAGGAGAAACCGCTGTTCGCGCCTTCCGGAAGATTCTTCTCGGCAATGCGGGAGCAGCCCTCGACGTTCTTGACGGTGAGGCCGTCGAATCCGACGACGAGAAGGCTGACCTTTCCGCTTTCCTTGCTCCCTCCGTTCTTCACCGTGGCGGTGATCTCCGTCTTTTCCGAGCTGTTGTCGACCGAGATCTTCTCGGGCAGGAGTGTGGTCAGTTCGACCCCTGACGGTGCCGGGTCGACGGCCTTTCCCCCTTTACTGCTCCCCGGTCCCTGATCGTCCGCGCCGGCCGTGCCCGACAGGGTCAGCACCGCCGAGAAAGATGCTATAACCAGCGATCCTGTGGTGATCTTCATGCGGTGTGTGCGACGAGAACTCATGTTCGCCCCCCTTGTCTGCGCCTGAATTCGCAGTACTCGAAGAGGTACCACAAGATTTGTCCGCACTATGCTGGGACGGCCTGAAGTGTGACCATTGAGTTTCACGCGGCGCGGCGCGGAGGGGGTGCAGCCCATTGCCGGGAAAAGCGAACTACGGCGGTGTTCCAGGGGTGCTCGTTGCGGGGCGGTATCGGCTGGTCCAGAGTATCGGTCAGGGGGGAATGGGGCGGGTGTGGCGGGCCGCCGACGAAATGCTCGACCGGGAGGTCGCCGTCAAGGAAATGCGGCTGGCGGGCCTGGACGCGGAGGACTCGGGCACGCGCCGCGAACGCAGCCTGCGCGAGGCGCGGGCCACGGCCCGGATCGACCACCCCAACGTCGTGCGGGTCTACGACGTGGTCGACGAGGGCGAACGCCTGTGGATCGTCATGGAGCTGGTGCACGGCCGCTCGCTGGAGCGGATCATCGCCGAGGACGGGCCGCTGGGTCCGCGCGCGGCGGCGGAGATCGGGCTGGAATTGCTGGAGGCGCTGCGGCAGGTCCATGCGCGCGGGGTGCTGCACCGGGACATCAAACCCGGGAACGTGCTGGTGGAGGAGGGGGAGCGGCGCCGTGTCGTCCTCACGGACTTCGGTATCGCGGCGATGCAGGACGCGAAGGCGCTCACCGTGGTGGGGATGCTGGTCGGGTCCCCCGACTACATGGCCCCCGAACGCGTCTCCGGCCGCCCGCAGGGGCCGCCGTCCGACCTGTGGTCCCTGGGTGCCACGCTGTGCGCGGCCCTGGCCGGCCACTCCCCCTTCGCCCGCGCCACCACGTTGGCCACGCTGCACGCGGTCCTCTACGAACCCCCTGAAATCCCGCACACGGCGGGCCCGTTGCGGGACACCCTCACGGCCCTCCTCGACAAGAACCCCGACGCCCGCCCCACCCTGGCCTCCCTCCGCACCACCCTCCCCGGAATAGCCCACCCACCCCCACCTCCCACACTCCCGTCCCTGGTGGGGGGAGACGTGCCGGGCGTGGCCCCCGGCGATCCGAACACCGGTCCCGAGCCCGGCGGGGTGGGGGAGCGGGGCGGTGGGCCCGAGCCCTCCGGTGTGGGGGAGCCGGGTGGTGGGCCCGGGTCCTCCGGGGCGGGGGAGCCCTGCCCCGCGTCCGTCTCCGGCCCCGGAACCGGGGACTCCGGTGCCGCATCGCCGGCCCCGGGCTCGGCGTTCCGTCCGGATCCCCGGGATTCCCGGCCCGCGGCCGAACCGGCGGCTCCACAGACCGGGGACGGGGTCCCCCCGCCCGGTACCGGCCCGCAGGACTCCGTTCCCGGCACGCCCCCTCGGCCACCCGAGCCCGCGGCCGAACCCCCTGTTCCGTCTTCCGGGAGCCGGTCCTCCCGACCGGCCGACCCACGGCACAGCCTCGCGCCCGGAGCCGCGTCACAGGCCGCCGGCGCGGCCCATGGTGCTTCAGGTTCCGGCTCCGCCGTGCAGGACCCCGGGCCGGGCGGTGTGCCCGGGGCGGTGCACGGTGACTCCTCAAGTGGGGGTTGCGGGCCATACGGCCCGGGAGCGGGGGACGGCCCAAGTGCCCTCGCGGCCGAGGCTGCTTCCTCCGCGGGCGTGGGGCAGGGCCCTGGTGTGGGCGCTGTGCCGGGGGCCGTTCCCGGGGCGGTGGGCGGTGGCTCCGAGGGCGTGGGCCGGTCTGGCGGGCCGTGTGGCCCGGGGGTGGGGGATGGCCCCGGCGCCTTCGCGGCCGAGGCTGCTTCCTCCGCGGGCGTGGGGCAGGGCCCTGGTGTGGGCGCTGTGCCGGGGGCCGTTCCCGGGTCGGTGGGCGGTGATTCCTCGGGGCCGGGTGCGGGCGCCCTCACGGCCGACGCAGCCGTGGCTCCTGTGCCCGGCGCGTCCGGGGGCGCGGGGCCGCGCGGCACGGAGGTCGGTGTGCACCCGGGTGGGCCCGGGGGCGCGCCTTCGGGGCCCGGGAGCGTCGGTGAGCCGCCCGGGGACGGGCGTGGGCGGCCGGAGCGCCAGGCCCGGGCCGGAATCGGTGGCACGGGCGAGGGGCCCGGGGACCGGCGCGGCGCGGCGGAGCGCGCGGTCGCTCGGGCGGTCACCGTGCGGCGGCCGGCCCCCGGCCCGGACACGGCCCGCCCGGGGCGCGGCGCGCGGCGGCGGATCGTCGTGGCCGCCGTCGCCGGGAGCGTCGCGGCCGCACTGGCCGTCGTCCTGGCGGTCAGGGGCGGGGAGGAGCCCGGGAGCGAAGACACGGCCGGCGCCTCGCCGGCCGTCACCCGCAGCGGCTCACCCACCGTCGCCGGCACCTCCCGCCCCGCCACCCTCCCGCCCGGCACCCGCCGGGAGGCCGGCGGGTTCGCCTGGGCGCCGCCCGACGGCTGGCGCCGCGACGTGCAGACGGGGGCGGAGATCCACTACACCTCACCCGAAGGCGACCAGGAACTCGCCGCCAAGTCCTCCCTCGCCCGCGGTGACCTGCTCGAGACCTGGCAGACCTCCGAACGCAACGCCCACCAGGGCCAGGACTACGTGAAGATCCGGCTGGAGGAGACGACGTTCCGCGGCCACCCGGCGGTGGTCTGGGAGTACACGTTCACGCTCAAGGGCCTCCCCTGGCACGCCCGGCTGCTCGGCTTCAACGCCGGCGGGAAGTCGTACCAGATCAACACCTGGTACCGGCCGGAGAACGGCGCGGCGGCGCTGAAGACCTACGAGAGGGTGAAGGAGAGCTTCACCGTGCTGTGACGACGCCGCGACGGCACCGGCCGCCGCGCCCCGCCACCCCGCGCCGCCTCGCCGCGGCAGCCGTGTCACACTCGTCGCATGCGCGTGTATCTCGGCTCCGACCATGCGGGCTACGAACTCAAGAACCACCTCGTCGAGTGGCTCAAGGCGGCGGGACATGAGCCCGTCGACTGCGGCCCGCACATCTACGACGCCCAGGACGACTACCCGCCCTTCTGCCTCCGCGCCGCCGAGCGGACCGCCGCGGACCCCGGCTCCCTCGGCATCGTGATCGGCGGCTCCGGCAACGGCGAGCAGATCGCCGCGAACAAGGTCAGGGGCGTACGGGCGGCCCTGGCGTGGAGCGAGGAGACGGCGGCGCTGGGGCGTCAGCACAATGACGCCAACGTGGTCGCGGTGGGCGCGCGCATGCACAGCCAGGACGAGGCGACGAAGTTCGTCGAGACCTTCCTGAGCACCCCGTTCTCCGGCGACGAGCGGCACATCCGCCGCATCGACATGCTCTCCGCCTACGAGACCACCGGCGACCTCCCCCCGATCCCGGCCCACCACCCCCAGCAGTAGAGAGACGGGACGCGGTACGCAGAACAGCGAGTGAGGGGGGACCCGTGCCCGAGGGCCACACGATCCACCGGCTGGCCGCGGACTACGCGGAGGCCTTCGCCGCCGGCGACCCCCTCCGCGTCACCAGCCCCCAGGGCAAGTTCACCGACGCGGCCGCCCTCCTCGACCGCACCCCGCTGCACTCCACCGACGCCCACGGCAAGCATCTCTTCCTCGGCTTCGGCGGCGCTCCGGGGGCGGACGGGCCCGCCGACTGGGTCCACATCCACCTCGGACTCTTCGGCAAGGTCACCTTCGGCCCGGCCCCGGCGCCGCCGCCCACCGACACCGTCCGTCTCCGCCTCGCCGACGACGCCTCGTACGTCGACCTGCGCGGCCCCACCACCTGCGCCCTGATCACGGACGGCGAGAAGCGGGCGGTGCACGACCGCCTCGGCCCCGACCCGCTGCGCCCGGACGCCGACCCGGACCGGGCGTACCGCAGGATCAGCCGCAGCCGTACGACGATCGCCGCGCTCCTCATGGACCAGAAGGTCGTCGCCGGCGTGGGCAACGTCTACCGCGCCGAGGTCCTCTTCCGGCACGGCATCGACCCCTACCGCGCGGGCCGGGACATCACCGCGGAGCAGTGGAAGGCGATCTGGGCCGACCTGGCCGGACTCATGCGCGAGGGCGTGCGCAACAACCGCATCGACACCGTCCGCCCGGAGCACACCCCCGAGGCGATGGGCCGCCCGCCGCGCGTCGACGACCACGGCGGCGAGGTGTACGTCTACCGCAGGGCGAACCTGCCCTGCCACATCTGCGGCGGCGAGATCCGCACCGCCGGTCTCGCCGCCCGCAACCTCTTCTGGTGCCCGGTCTGCCAGCGCCCCTGAAACGCGCTCAGAAACCGTGCGGCAGCCAGGGCGCCGCACCGCCGCTGCCGAACGCCAGGGACGCCTCCGCCAGCGCGCCCGGCCGCAGTTCACGCACCCGGCCCGCCCCGGCGAGCGCCGTGAGGCTCACCCCGCCCAGATACGCCGCCCCCAACTCCCGTACGGACACGGCGAGGTCGGCCGCGTCCTCCGTACGCTCGCAGGACGCGCCCTTCGTGTCCCCGGTCAGCCGCCAACGCCCCTCGTTCCAGGGGCAGAAGGAGTCCGCCACCTCCAGCACGACATCCACCGGCGCCTGGTACGTCCGCGCCCGCAGCGCCGCCCCGACGTCCACCAGACGCACGTAGAGCGCGTCCCGCAGGGTCGGACGGCAGCGGCGTATGTCCGACACCAGGTACTGCCAGCTGTCGTCCACCGGCCGCCCGCGCGCCACCAGCGTCGACGTCAGGTCGATGTCGAACAGGAACCGCCACAGCGCCGCGTCCGCCGCCGGGTCCAGCGCCGCCAGTTCGCTGAGCCGCACCTCGCCGTCGGGCCCGGCCGGCCCCCAGGACGGCACCACATGGAACCGCGCGTACCCGACCGTCCCGCCGTCCCGCTCCGCGACCACGCACTGCAGCGGCGACCCGCCGTCGCGCCGGCTCTCCGGGTCGAGCAGCCCCAGCCGCTCCCAGCCGGGCCGGCGCGCCGTCATCCCCGGGCGGCCCGGCACCAGCCGGGCGTAGACCGCCTCGCACGCGTCCAGCACCTCGGCGGGCTCCGCGTAACGCAGCCGTACGTCATCCGTACCGGCCGGCACCGACAGACCCGCGCGCCGGGTGTCGATCGTCGCGTCCGTCTGGAAGGTCGCCGCACCGTAGCCGAACCGGCCGTAGATCCCCGGCTCGGACGCCGTGAGCACCGCCAGCGGCTCGCCCCAGGAGCGCACGTCGTCCAGCTGCCGCCGCATCATCGACGTGAGCAGCCCGCGCCGCCGGTGGGTGGCGGCCACGCTCACCATGGTGACGCCCGCCGCCGGCACGGACGCGCCACCGGGCACGGTCAGCCGGAAGGAGAACGCCCCCGCCGACCCCACGCACGCGCCGGCGTCCCAGGCGGCCAGGAAGCGGTCGAACTCGGTGAGCGCGTTCCACAGTTCGCGCTCCTCGGGCGCCTCCGGGGGGCCGCCGAAGGCACGGAGGAGATTCGCGTACATCTCGTCCCATTCGTCCGGCTTGAGTGTCCGGAGTTCGGGCGCGGGGTCCCTCTGCTGGTTCGCCATGAGCCATGCCTACCAGGGCAATGCGGGACGAGCGAGAGAATTTCTCCCGTGCGGCCCCATGACGGCATCCCGTGAAGTTCACTGTGAGTCCGGTCCCCATCAGGGGGACAACCAGGACCTCCCGTGCCAAGCGGCCGGTCCGATGGATAGGGTCCCGGACTAATGACAGCAGAACGACAGCGGCGGGCGGAAGCCGACACGTTGACGGCCCGGTTGAGGAAGCAGTGGCACCGGGCCCGCGTCGGCGTGCGCCGAGCCGCGGTCGACTACTTCCGCGGCGACGGCTCGGACTGGATCGCGCTCGCCGGACTGCTGCTCACCGTTCCGCTCATCGCGGCCGGAACCCTCGCCAACTCCGTGTGGTGCGCGCCGGCCGCACTCGTCATCCCGATCGTCGCGGGCGGACTGCTGCTGCGCCCGGCGAGTCTGCTCGGTCTGTACGCGGCCGCGGCCACCGCGCTGATCGTGGAGGCGGTGCGGCTCGGCCCCTACACCGAGGGCGCGGCGCGGGTCACCCCCGGTGTGGTTCTGGTCGTCGCGGCCTGCGGGTTCTTCGGGCTGCTCGTCGCCCAGTTCCGCAGCAGGGTGGGCGTGCCCTGGCGGCGCGGCGGCACCATGCTGTTCGACCTGCGCGAACGCATCCGGGTGCAGAGCAAGCTGCCGAAGCTGCCGGACGGCTGGCACCGTGAGATGGCGCTGCGTCCGGCGGGCGGACAGTCGTTCTCGGGCGACTTCGTGGTGGCGGCCCGCACCAACGGGGGGCGCACCCTGGAGGTCGTGCTCACCGACGTCTCCGGCAAGGGCATGGACGCCGGTTCGCGCGCCCTGCTGCTGTCCGGTGCCTTCGGCGGTCTGCTCGGCAGCCTCCCGCCGCACGCCTTCCTCCCGGCCGCCAACGGCTATCTGCTGCGCCAGGACTGGGACGAGGGGTTCGCCACCTCCATCCACCTGGTGCTCGACCTGGACTCCGGCGACTACGAGCTCTACTCCGCCGGCCACCCGCCCGGCCTCCAGCTCAGCGCGGGCAGCGGCCGCTGGGAGGAGAAGGCCGCCGACGGCCCCTTGCTGGGCGTGTACGACGGCGCCCAGTTCGACCCGGTGAAGGGCTCGCTGCGTCCCGGAGACGTCCTGATGCTCTTCACCGACGGCCTGGTGGAGACCTCCGACCGGGACATGGTCGAGGGCATCGACCGCCTCACCGGCGAGGCCGACCGCTACGTCGCCGGCGGCTTCCACGGCGCCGCCTGGCACCTCATCGAGTCCGTCGCCAAGGACGTCAACGACGACCGGGCGCTGCTGCTGATATGCCGCGAGGGCCCGACGGCCGCGGCGGGCCGCTGACGGAGTCGCGGCGGTTCGCGACACGTCGGGTCGATGCACGCCGGTGAGGCCCGCATCGCACCGGTGCCAGCTCACCCCCCAGCGCTGTGCAGCGGGGCAACTGCCCTGAGCATCGTTCGCCCGGAGCCGGCTCGGGCGGCGCGCCGTTCGCTCCACGCCCGGCCGGCGAGGGGTGACATGGGCCCCCTGGAAGGCGGGGTTCGATACCCGATCCCCGATACCCGATACCCGATCCCCGAGGCCCGATCCCCGATACCCGATCCCCGAGGCCCGATCCCCGAGGCCCGATCCCCGAGGCCCGATCCCCGACGCCCGAGGCCCGACGCCCGACGCCCGTCGGCCCTCGGGCCGTTGATACGGTCCGCACCGCCTCGGAGCCGTCGCCCCGGCCCCAACGGCCGGAGGCGCGGGGCAGACTGGCCGCATGACCGAGACACCGCGCACCCCGCTGACCGTCGATCAGGTGGAGGCCCTTGCCCGTGCCGCGCATGCCGGGCAGACGGACAAGGCGGGGCGGCCGTACGCGGAGCATCTCCGGGCCGTCGCCGAGGGCGTGCGGGCGCGGGGCGGTGACCCCGAACAGATCGCGGCGGCCTGGCTGCACGACGCCGTCGAGGACGACAGGCTGACGGAACGGTGGCTCGACGAGGCCGCGCTCACCAGGCGGACCAAGGACATCGTCCGCGCGGTCACCAAGCGGCCCGGGGAGCCGCCCGAGGCGTACGCCGCCCGCATCCTCGCCACCCCCGGCGCGCTGCTCGTGAAGGAGGCGGACCTGGCGCACAACGCCGACCCGGCCCGCCTCGCCGTCCTCGACACCCCCACCCGGAAACGGCTGACCGGGAAGTACGCGCACATGCGCGCACTCCTCGGGCTGACGGACTGAGCCGGACCGGGCGCCAGGCCCTGCCGGACCTAGACCGAGACCTTCTCGCCCTGCGGGCGCACCTCGCTGCCACCGGCGCGCTGCTCGCGTTCGCGGGCCGTCTCGGCCGGGTCCTGCCGGAAGGCCCACGCCATCTTCGGCTCCACCACGCACCGCAGGGTCCGCTGCACCGGCTTGGTGCACAGCGCCGTGACGACGGCGGCCGCGAGGACGGTCAGTCCGATCGCGCCGACCGGCTCGCCGAACGCCGGGTCGTTGAACCAGCCCGCGTAGTTGCCCGCCTTCACCAGGAAGGCGTGCAGCAGGTAGCCGTAGATCGTGCCCGCGCCGAGTGCCGTGAACCACATGTGCCGGCGCGGCACCCAGGCGAAGAAGACGGCGGTCATCACCAGCGAGCAGCCGAGCGTCGCGAAGACCATGAGCGGGCCCGCCCACCACGGCGCGCCCAATTCCTCCGCGGCGCTGCTGTGGTAGAGCCAGCCGAGCTTCAGGTGCGGCATCGTCCACCACGCGAGGGCCGTCACCGCGGCGACGACCGGCAGGGACATCAGGCGCACCGAACGGCGCTGCACCCGCTGGAAGTGCTCGGGCCGCAGCACCAGGCCGAGGACGAAGAACGGCAGGAACTGCAACACCCGCTGGAGTTCCAGGTCGTCACCGATCTGCGGCGACACGGAGCCGAGCGCGGCGAGGACCAGCGAGACCGCCAGCGGATGACGGATCGTCCGCCACACCGGGGTGGTCACCCGCCAGACGACCAGGGCACACAGGAACCACAGGTGGTAGGTGGGGTCCAGCAGCGTGATGCCGTTGTCGGGGTCGTCGTTGCCGAAGCGCTGGAACAGCGCGTACGCCGTCTCGAAGACGACATAGGGGACGATCACCCCGGTGATCAGCCGCTTCACATGCTTGGTGCGCAGGTCGAAACTGCGCGAGAAGTAGCCGGAGATCAGGATGAACGCCGGCATGTGGAACGTGTACACCACGCGGTACGCGGTCTCCACCGCTCCGTCGTCCAGGATCTGGCCCCAGGCGTGGCCGACGGCCACCAGCACGATCGCCAGGTACTTGGCGTTGTCGAAGAACGCGTCGCGCTGTTTGCCGGACGGCGCCGGCCGGTCGTTCTCCCTGCTCGTGGTGCGCGGGCTCGGCACTCCGTCCGCCGGCGACTGTGCCGGGGGGAGCGGCGTCCTGTGGTTGCCGTGCGGTCGCTGCGAGTTCGTCACTGACCCTCCCGCCAGGGACTCGGGGAGGCGGTCGGTGAGCTCGCTGCGCTTGCGGGGGACGAGGCAGCGTGAAACATCTGAGGCACCCTAGCGTTGTCCGTGGGATTTCGTAAAACGCCTGACGTCATTCCTGGTTATCCGGTCCGGGTACCCCGGATTGGGGAAAGTGAGCATGCCCATCGGGTGACGGTCAACACATCGAGCGAGCGCCCGGTTTGACCGCTCCACAGGGTCTCTTTGTCATGACAGTTCAGGACTGAGCGGGGCATGAGAGCGGCAGGCGACTCCGGTGAAATGTCCGGCTTCGTCAGCCTTTCCCGCCGCGCGTCGCGGGCGCGTCGGATGAGCTGCGGGGGCAATTCGAATTACCTGCGAACGGGTTGTGTGGAGACGGAAACGATCCCCTCGAATTCCCTGTGCGGGTGTCCCTTCGAATTGTCGTGCGACACGGTGCCGTTGGCCCTCGGGGGCGGGCGCACGCACGCGCGCCGGGACACCGTGAGGCGGATGATGCGTCAGCCCTCGCATGGTGGGGCCCCGTTGGTGGCACGATGGTTCTGGCGGGGTGCGCGGGGTCGCGTCGCCCGGGCCGGGGAAGCCGGAACCGACCGAGGGTGTGATCAGTTGTGGCCATTTCACTGTCAGTGGTGCTGCTGTTGGGGATCATCCTGGTGGTGCTGATGAGAGGCGGCTCCATCAAGGCCGGGCCGGCGATCGTGGCCGTCCTCTTCGGCTTCTTCCTCGCCTCCACCGGCATGGCCGACGACATCCAGCGGTTCCTGGACTCGATAGCGGAGATGATCAACTCGATCAGCTTCTGACCCCGCCCCGCCCCGCGCGGACCCCGTCCACGACCACGTAACGATCAGGGCCGGACCGAGGATGAGGACCTCGACCCGGCCCTGAGCCGTCCGGAGCGGGCGAGGGAATCGCACCTGCGGGGGAGGACCTCATGGACGTCTGGACCGTTGTCGCCGCACTGTCGGCGGTCCTGGGAAACCTGATAGCGGTCGTGGTCGCCGTGGCGAGCCTGCGCAGGGCGGACAAGGCGCTCGACCAGGCGCAGGAGATCGCGCGCGAGGCCCGGGACGCTCACTACCGCATCGAGGGGGCTGCCTCGGCGATCGCGTGGCGTGAACAGGTCATCGACCTGCACGACCGCGGCCTCACGCCCGAGCAGATCAGGCGGATCATGGAACTGGAGGACGGGGGCGACGGATACGAGGAGGGGAACGGCCGTATCGACGACATACTGCGCGATGTTCCCCGGCCGCGGGGCGGGTGACCGAAGGTCCAGGGGGCTCGCCGGGGCCCGACCGGCTGATCGCAGCCCCGGAAAGCGGTCAGGGCCAGGCGGAGGAACGACCTCCGACCTGGCCCTGGGCCACGTGGAGCGGGCGACGGGAATCGAACCCGCGTAGCCAGTTTGGAAGACTGGGGCTCTACCATTGAGCTACGCCCGCACGCAGTGCGCCGCGCGTCGGGTGACCGCGGCACTGACAGGCATCGTAGCGGGTCGTGCGCCCTCGTCGCACACCCCGTTGCCGCACCCCCTGTTTCCGCCCGCCGACGGCGCCGCAGCGTGCCCGGGAAATGCGGCGGCCGATCCGGCCTGCATGCATGTACCCTACGTGTCGCACCAGACGGGGTGTGGCGCAGCTTGGTAGCGCGTCCGCTTTGGGAGCGGAAGGCCGTGGGTTCAAATCCCGCCACCCCGACCACCCACCTGCTCATCCGCCGGTGATCGCCTTTTGGGTGCCGTAGCCGCTGCCGTTACTATGCAAGCTGCGCGCCCTGTGTGTCTCTGAAGTCCTCCGGGCGGCGAATCGGCCGGACCGTTCTGGTACCGGCGGAACCCGAGAAGTCAGCCACAAGGAGACCGAACCGTGAAGAGCGCCGTGGAGACCCTGAACCCGACCCGGGTTCGGCTCACTGTCGAGGTGCCCTTCGAGGAGCTCAAGGACAGCCTCGACGCGGCGTACAAGAAGATCAACCAGCAGGTCACGGTGAAGGGCTTCCGCAAGGGCAAGGTCCCGGCCCGCGTCATCGACCAGCGCTTCGGCCGCGGTGCGGTGCTGGAGGAGGCCGTCAACGAGGCCCTCCCGAAGTTCTACACCGACGCCGTCAACGAGGCCGAGCTCAGCCCGCTGGGCCAGCCCGAAGTCGACATCACGGAGCTGAAGGACGGCGAGACGCTGAACTTCACCGCCGAGGTCGACATCCGTCCCTCCATCGAGATCCCGGACTACTCCGGCATCGAGGTCGAGGTCGACGCCGTCGAGGTCAGCGAGGAGGACGTCGACAAGTCGGTCGAGCAGCTGCGTGAGCGCTTCGCCTCCACCAGCCCGGTGGAGCGCGCCGCCGAGGACGGCGACGTCGTCACCATCGACCTGCAGGCCAAGGTAGACGGCGAGGTCCTCGAGGACGGCGTGGCCGACGGTGTCTCCTACACCATCGGCTCCGGCGAGCTGCTGGACGGCATCGACGACGCCGTGAAGGGCCTGGAGGCCGGCGGCGAGGCCACCTTCGCCTCCGAGCTCAAGGGCGGCTCGGCGGCCGGCAAGGAGGCCGAGGTCACCGTCAAGGTCACCCAGGTCGCCAAGCGCGAGCTGCCCGAGCTGGACGACGACTTCGCCCAGCTCGCCTCCGAGTTCGACACCCTCGAGGAGCTGCGCGCGGACAGCCGCAAGCGCCTGGAGAACATGAAGCAGTACGACCAGGCCACGCAGGCCCAGGAGCGCGTCCTGGACAAGCTGCTCGAGCTGGTCGAGGTCCCGGTCCCCGAGAAGCTGCTCGAGGACGAGATCAACACCCGCAAGCACAACCTGGAGCACCACCAGCTCGGCCAGATGGGCCTCGACCTCGCGAAGTACCTGGAGATCCAGGGCAAGACCGAGGAGGAGTTCGAGACCGAGACCCGTGAGGCCGCGGTCAAGGGCATCAAGACCCAGTTCGTGCTCGACGAGCTGGTCAAGCAGGAGAAGCTCAACGTCAACCAGGAGGAGCTCACCGAGCACCTCATGCGGCGCGCCGCCTCCTCCGGCATGTCCCCCGACCAGTTCGCCCAGGCCGTCGTCGAGCAGGGCCAGGTCCCGCTGCTCGTCGGCGAGGTCGCCCGCGGCAAGGCGCTGGCCGCCGTGGTCGAGAAGGCCACGGTCAAGGACACCAACGGCGAGATCGTCGACCTCGAGGACGACGAGGAGGACGAGACCACGGCGTCCGCCGAGGCCGCGGCCGAGGGCGCCGAGCAGGCCCCCGCCGAGGAGAAGACCGAGGGCTGACCCTCGCGTCACCGCTGACGTGATCAGCAGGCCCCGGGGTGCACGGCACTCCGGGGCCTTCCTGTCCGGCCGGACGGCCCGCGGCCCCGCAAACCGAACAGGCACCTCTCTACGCCCCCGGCGAACACTCCCGTTACCGGGATTCCCCGGCGGAGTCCCCGCGTTAGGGTCCTTGAATACCAGGGGACGTGAGTCACCGGATACGGCTCCGACCCTGTAGGGATACGTGAGACGGCCCGGCGCCGTCGTAAGACGAGCAGGTGGATACGTGACGAATCTGATGCCCTCCGCCGCCGGCGAGCCTTCCATCGGTGGTGGCCTCGGCGACCAGGTCTACAACCGGCTGCTCAACGAGCGGATCATCTTCCTCGGCCAGCCGGTCGACGACGACATCGCCAACAAGATCACCGCACAGCTGCTGCTCCTTGCCTCCGACCCGGACAAGGACATCTACCTGTACATCAACAGCCCCGGCGGCTCCATCACGGCCGGCATGGCGATCTACGACACCATGCAGTACATCAAGAACGACGTGGTGACGATCGCGATGGGCCTGGCGGCCTCCATGGGCCAGTTCCTGCTGAGCGCCGGCACCCCCGGCAAGCGCTTCGCGCTGCCCAATGCCGAGATCCTGATCCACCAGCCGTCCGCCGGCCTCGCCGGTTCGGCCTCGGACATCAAGATCCACGCCGAGCGGCTGCTGCACACCAAGAAGCGCATGGCCGAGCTGACGTCCCAGCACACGGGCCAGTCGGTCGAGCAGATCACCCGCGACTCCGACCGTGACCGCTGGTTCGACGCCTTCGAGGCCAAGGAGTACGGCCTCATCGACGACGTGATCGCCACGGCCGCCGGCATGCCGGGCGGCGGCGGCACCGGGGCCTGAGCGGCCGTACGGAGCCCCTGCGGCCCCGTACCGCCCCCACCGGGCGCCCGTGCCCGGTGACCCGCCCCAGCAGCCCCAGCCGACCGCCTCAGCCCCTTTCAGGAGACACCGTGAACGACTTCCCCGGCAGCGGCCTGTACGACCGCCCCCACAGCCTCAAGGGCGCGGGAGGTACCCCCAGCGCCGAGTACACCGGCCCCGCGGCCGAGTCCCGCTACGTCATCCCGCGCTTCGTCGAGCGCACCTCCCAGGGCATCCGCGAGTACGACCCGTACGCGAAGCTCTTCGAGGAGCGGGTGATCTTCCTCGGCGTCCAGATCGACGACGCCTCCGCCAACGACGTCATGGCGCAGCTGCTGTGCCTGGAGTCGATGGACCCCGACCGGGACATCTCGGTCTACATCAACAGCCCCGGCGGCTCCTTCACGGCGCTCACGGCGATCTACGACACGATGCAGTACGTGAAGCCGGACATCCAGACGGTCTGCATGGGCCAGGCCGCCTCCGCCGCCGCCGTCCTGCTGGCCGCCGGCACCCCCGGCAAGCGCATGGCCCTGCCCAACGCGCGCGTGCTGATCCACCAGCCGTACAGCGAGACCGGCCGCGGCCAGGTCTCCGACCTGGAGATCGCCGCCAACGAGATCCTCCGGATGCGTACGCAGCTGGAGGAGCTGCTGGCCAAGCACTCCACCCGGCCGATCGACAAGATTCGCGAGGACATCGAGCGCGACAAGATCCTCACGGCCGAGGACGCGCTGGAGTACGGCCTGATCGACCAGATCATCACCACCCGGAAGATGGACAACTCCAGCCTGCGCTGACGCGGGGCGGGGGTGTAACGTCTGCCGCCCCTTGGCACGGTTTGGCACGGTCCACGTCAAAGTGAACCGTGCCAAGGGGGGCCCGAACGGGGGGCTCGGCAAGGTACCGTCGGACATAAGGCAGCACCAGGAGCCGCCGGACATGGACGTCCGGTCGTCTCCCAGGCGAAGGGGAAGCACACCGTGGCACGCATCGGTGACGGCGGCGATCTGCTCAAGTGCTCGTTCTGCGGCAAGAGCCAGAAGCAGGTCAAGAAGCTCATCGCAGGGCCCGGTGTGTACATCTGCGACGAGTGCATCGATCTCTGCAACGAGATCATCGAGGAAGAGCTCGCCGAGACCAGTGAGGTCCGCTGGGAGGAGCTCCCCAAGCCCCGCGAGATCTACGAGTTCCTCGAGGGGTACGTGGTCGGGCAGGAGGCGGCCAAGAAGGCCCTCTCCGTCGCCGTGTACAACCACTACAAGCGCGTCCAGGCCGGCGAGAACGGCGGCGCCCAGGGCCGTGAGGACGCCATCGAGCTGGCGAAGTCCAACATCCTGCTGCTGGGCCCCACGGGCTCCGGCAAGACGCTGCTGGCCCAGACCCTCGCCCGCATGCTGAACGTGCCCTTCGCGATCGCCGACGCCACGGCGCTCACCGAGGCGGGCTACGTCGGCGAGGACGTCGAGAACATCCTGCTGAAACTGATCCAGGCGGCCGACTACGACGTCAAGAAGGCCGAGACCGGGATCATCTACATCGACGAGATCGACAAGGTCGCCCGCAAGAGTGAGAACCCGTCGATCACCCGCGACGTCAGCGGTGAGGGCGTACAGCAGGCCCTGCTGAAGATCCTCGAGGGCACCACGGCCTCCGTGCCGCCGCAGGGCGGCCGCAAGCACCCGCACCAGGAGTTCATCCAGATCGACACGACGAACGTGCTGTTCATCGTGGGCGGCGCCTTCGCCGGTCTGGAGAAGATCATCGAGGGCCGGGCCGGCGCCAAGGGCATCGGCTTCGGCGCGACGATCCGCTCCAAGCGGGAGATGGAGTCCAAGGACCAGTTCGAGGAGGTCATGCCGGAGGACCTGGTCAAGTTCGGCATGATCCCCGAGTTCATCGGCCGGCTCCCGGTCATCACCAGCGTGCACAACCTGGACCGCGAGGCCCTGCTCCAGATCCTCGTCGAGCCGCGCAACGCGCTGGTGAAGCAGTACCAGCGCCTCTTCGAACTCGACGGTGTGGAGCTGGACTTCGAGCGCGAGGCGCTGGAGGCCATCGCCGACCAGGCCATCCTGCGCCAGACCGGCGCCCGCGGCCTGCGCGCCATCATGGAGGAAGTCCTCCAGGGCGTGATGTACGAGGTCCCCTCCCGCAAGGACGTCGCCCGCGTCGTCATCACCGCCGATGTGGTCCTCTCCAACGTCAACCCCACCCTGATCCCGCGCGACGCCCGCGGCCGGGGCTCGGGCGAGCAGAAGACGGCGTAACCGCCACCGCACCGCGCACGCGAAGGGGCCCCGGTCGACCCGGGGCCCCTTCCGCGTCCGTCTCCGGCGGTGCTCAGGCCTTGACCCGCGCCGCCGTTCGCAGTTCTGCGGCGAACGACGCGACGTCGTCCGTGGCCAGGTTGCCGCTGCCGCCCTTCTGCGCCGCTGCCAGGTCCAGCCCGTTGACCACGCCGTAGGTGCTGTAGTCGGCCCACACGCACACCGGCATCTCGAGCTTCTGCTCGCCCTCGGTGATCGAGGCGGTCTGGCACTTCATGACCGCGCCGTCGAGACCGTTCGGCTCGACCGTCTCGGGGCTGCCCTTCCAGGTGACCGTCTCCGGCTCACCCGCGTTGTCGCCGGTGTCCTTGGAGTTCTCGTGGGCGGTGGCGAAGCCCTTGTCGATGGTGGCCTCCGGGTCACCGATCTCCCCGTAGGCGCCGTTGAACGCCATGGCCTTGCCCAGCTTGGTGGCCGAGCCGCTGGCGTAGGACGCCTTGACCACCGTGCCGCTCTCGATGCCGAGCTTCTTCAGGTCGGCGGCGGACTCGGTGCCCGTCGGGCCGCCGTCGTCCGAACCGTCGCCGCCCTTCTTGAACTCGCCGACCGAGGCCGGGGGCTCCAGCTTGTGCGGGCCGTCGTCCTCCAGGGCGCTCGCGCCGCCGCCTCCGCCGATCACGAAGTACACGCCGACACCGATGGCGGCCACGACCGCGACCGCGCCGACGATGATGGCGGCCTTCTTGCCACCGCCGCCGCCCGAGGCCGGGGGCTGCTGCGGCGCGCCGTACGGGGCCTGCCCGTAGGGCGGCTGCTGGCCGTACGGGGGCTGCTGCGGCGGAACACCGGGCTGACCGGGCGGCGGTGTCTGCTGGGGGTGGCCGTAGCCGGGCTGGGGGGCCTGCGGCGGCTGTCCGCCGTAGGGACCCGGTTGTCCGTACGGCCCCGGCTGCTGGGGCTGTCCCCCGTACGGGCCCGGCTGGTTGTAGCTCATTACTGGATTCCCCTCCGGGTGGAGTGTGGTGGTCGGGTGGTCAGGCCTTGACGCGGACCTCGTTGCGGACCTTGGTGGTGATGTCCGAGGCGGCGCTCTTGGTGATGTCCTTGGTGTTGTCGCCGGGCGAGACGATCACGACGGTGCTGTAGTCGGCCCAGGCGCAGAACCAGTTGGTCGTCTCCTTGCGGGTGAGGTCGTTGGTGCCCTTGGCAGCCTGGCACTTCATCACCGCGCCGTCGATGTCGACCGCCTCGGGCTCGCCCACCAGCTCGGACATCAGCTTGTTGTCCGACCCCTCCTCCGTCTCCTTCTTGAGGGACGCGAAGATCTTGTCGAGCGCCGCCTCCGGGTCGGCGACCTCGCCGTAGGCGCCGACGAACGACACACCCCGCGCGGTCAGCAGTTCCGACTGGTCGGGGATCGTGGTCGGGTCCTGCGGGTCGTAGCCGCTGAAGTCGGCCGTCGAGTAGGAGGCGCCGACGGACTTGCCGTCCTTGATGCCGCCCTCGGCCAGGTCCTCCACCGTGCTGGAGCTGGAGTCCTCGCCGCCCTCGCCGACCCGGGTGTAGTCGCTCATCAGCGTCTTCGGCGCCGACAGCTTGTGCGGGCCGTCGTCCTCCAGGCCGCCCGCCCCGCCGCCTCCGCCGATCACGAAGTACACGCCCACGCCGATGGCGGCCACGACCGCGACCGCGCCGACGATGACGGCGGCCTTCTTGCCGCCGCCGCCCGAGGCCGGGGGCTGGGGCGGCATGCCGTACGGGGCCTGCCCGTAGGGCGGCTGCTGGCCGTACGGGGGCTGCTGCGGCGGCACTCCGGGCTGGCCGGGCTGCTGCGGGTAGCCGTAGCCGGGCTGGCCGGGCGGCGTCTGCTGAGGGTAGCCGTAGCCGGGCTGCGGAGTCTGCGGCTGCTGGCCGTACGGACCCGGCTGGCCGTACGGTCCGGGCTGCTGTGGCTGCCCGCCGTACGGGCCCGGCTGGTTGTAGCTCATTTCTGGGTTCCCCTCCAGATGCTTATGCGTTGCTGACATCCTGACTCAGGAGTGACAGGTTCAGGTCGGCGGGGGTCGCACCGTTACAAAGGAAACGCGTTTCGGGACAGGCCCGTGACGCCTCTAAACTGAGCCGCGTGACCGAGAACGCTCAGCAGCAGCCACCAGCGCCCACCACCGAACTGCCGACCCAGTACGCGCCGGCCGACGTAGAGGGGCCGCTGTACGAGCGCTGGGTAGAGCGCGGTTACTTCGAGGCGGACGAGAAGAGCGACAAGCCGCCCTACACCATCGTCATCCCGCCGCCGAACGTCACCGGCAGCCTGCACCTCGGGCACGCCTTCGAGCACACCCTCATCGACGCCCTCACCCGCCGCAAGCGCATGCAGGGCTACGAGACGCTGTGGCAGCCCGGCATGGACCACGCCGGCATCGCCACGCAGAACGTCGTCGAGCGGGAGCTCGCCAAGGAGGGCAAGTCCCGCCACGACCTCGGCCGGGAAACGTTCGTCGAGCGCGTCTGGCAGTGGAAGAGCGAGTCCGGCGGCCAGATCAGCGGCCAGATGCGCCGCCTCGGCGACGGTGTCGCCTGGTCGCGCGAGCGCTTCACGATGGACGAGGGCCTCTCCAAGGCCGTCCAGACCATCTTCAAGCGGCTCTACGACGACGAGCTGATCTACCGCGCCGAGCGCATCATCAACTGGTGCCCGCGCTGCCTGACCGCGATCTCCGACATCGAGGTCGAGTACCAGGACGACGACGGCGAGCTCGTCTCCATGAAGTACGGCGAGGGCGACGACACCATCGTCGTCGCCACCACCCGCGCGGAGACCATGCTCGGTGACACCGCCGTCGCCGTTCACCCCGACGACGAGCGCTACAAGCACCTCGTCGGCAAGCACATCAAACTGCCGCTGACCGACCGCTCCATCCCGGTCGTCGCGGACGAGCACGTCGACCCCGAGTTCGGCACCGGCGCCGTCAAGGTGACCCCCGCCCACGACCCGAACGACTTCGAGATCGGCCAACGGCACGACCTGCCCGCCATCGCGGTCATGGACGAGCACGCGGTCATCACCGCCCACGGCCCCTTCCAGGGCCTGGACCGGCTCGAGGCCCGCTCCGCCATCGTCGCCGCGCTGCGCGCCGAGGGCCGGATCGTCGCCGAGAAGCGGCCCTACGTCCACTCCGTCGGCCACTGCTCGCGCTGCAAGACCACCATCGAGCCCCGGCTGTCCATGCAGTGGTGGGTCAAGGTCGGCCCGCTCGCCAAGGCCGCCGGTGACGCGGTCCGCGAGGGCAAGGTCACCATCCACCCGCAGGAGATGGAGAAGCGGTACTTCGACTGGGTCGACAACCTGCACGACTGGTGCATCTCGCGGCAGTTGTGGTGGGGCCACCGCATCCCCGTCTGGTACGGGCCGAACGGCGAGGTCGTCTGCGTCGGACCCGACGAGGAGCCGCCCGCCGGCGAGGGCTGGCACCAGGACACCGACGTCCTGGACACCTGGTTCTCCTCCGGACTGTGGCCGTTCTCCACCCTCGGCTGGCCCGAACAAACCGAGTCGCTCGCGAAGTTCTACCCGAACTCCGTCCTGGTCACCGGCTACGACATCCTCTTCTTCTGGGTCGCCCGGATGATGATGTTCGGCCTCTACGCGATGGACGGCACCCCGCCGTTCCACACCATCGCCCTGCACGGCATGGTCCGCGACCAGTTCGGCAAGAAGATGTCGAAGTCCTTCGGCAATGCGGTCAACCCGCTGGACTGGATGGACAAGTACGGCTCCGACGCCCTGCGCTTCACGCTCGCGCGCGGCGCCAACCCCGGCGTCGACGTCCCCATCGGCGAGGACTGGGTCCAGGGCTCGCGCAACTTCGCCAACAAGATCTGGAACGCCACCCGCTTCGCCCTGATGAACGGCGCGACGGTCCAGGGCCCGCTGCCGGACCCCTCGACGATGTCGGCGACCGACCGCTGGATCCTGTCCCGGCTGAACTCGGTCATCGCCGAAGTCGACGCCCACTACGACGACTTCCAGTTCGCCAAGCTGTCCGACGCGCTGTTCCACTTCGCCTGGGACGAGGTCTTCGACTGGTACGTCGAAGTGTCCAAGACGACGTTCCAGGCGGGCGGCGAGCCGGCCGAGGTCAGCAAGCGCGTCCTCGGCGAGGTCCTCGACGTCACGCTCAGGCTGCTCCATCCCATCGTCCCCTTCGTCACCGAGACGCTGTGGACGACCCTGACGGGTGGCGAGTCGGTCGTCATCGCCGACTGGCCCGCCGACAGCGGCTTCCGGGACGCCGGCGCCGAGCGGGAGATCGCCACGCTCCAGTCGGTGATCACCGAGGTCCGCCGCTTCCGCGCCGACCAGGGCCTGCAGCCCGGCCAGCGGGTTCCGGCCCGGCTCACCCTCGACGGCACGGCGCTCGCCCCGCACGAGCCGGCCATCCGGCAGCTGCTGCGCCTCCAGCCGGAGGGCGACGCCTTCACCGCGACGGCGACCCTGCCCGTCGAGAGCGCCGAGGTCGCGCTGGACCTGTCCGGCGTGATCGACGTCGCCGCCGAGCGCAAGCGGCTCGCCAAGGACCTCGCCGCCGCCGAGAAGGAGAAGACCCAGGCGACGGCGAAGCTCGGCAACGAGGCGTTCCTGGCGAAGGCGCCGGACCACGTCGTGGACAAGATCCGCACGCGGCTGGCGAAGGCGGAGGAGGACATCGCCCGCATCACCGCCCAACTGGAGCGCCTGCCCCAGACCTGAGGCGGCCCCCCCGGCCACCCACGGCCCCCGACCGCAGCGGCCGGGGGGCCGTCCGCGTGCGGCCGGTGGCGTCGGGGTCACCGGCCGGCTGGTGCGTCTGGCGGAGGTCTGGCCGACCCCGGCACGCACGGCCTCCGACCGCGGTGGTCCCGGGCCGTTCCTCTCGCGGGCGCGGTCATGGCCTCCGACCGCTGCGGTCGGAGGCCGTTCACGTCGTGGTGGGGGGTGCGTAACCCGGCCGGGGGAGGCTGCGGCTCCGTCCGCCGTCCGGCCGCCGCCGTCAGGAGCACCCCGCGATGCCCCGCACCACCGCGCCGCAGCCCGCCGAGCCGCCCGTGCGGGACGGGCCGCCCCACGCGGACCGGCGCCACGACATCGACCTGCTGCGCGTGCTCTGCACCGCCGCCGTCGTGCTGGTGCACGCCTCCGCCGAGTTCCTCGACGCCGGGCACCGCACGAGCGGCGTCGTCGGCGACTCGGCCGGCCGGTTCGCCGTACCCGCGTTCTACGCCATGGCGGGGTGGGCCGCCCTCGCCGGCTCGCCGGTGCGCGACGAGGCCCGGCTCCTCACCCGGCTCGGCCGGATCCTGCGCCCGATGGCGGTGTGGACCGCCCTCTACCTCGCGTGGCAGCACCTGAGCGGACCGCCGCCCCCGGACGGCACCGCCAGGGAGGCGCTCGGGGCGCTCTTCGGCTCCGTCGAGGCCGCCTTCCACCTCTGGTACCTCTACGCCTACGTCCCGCTCCTGCTGCTCCTCGGCTGCGCCGTGCTCGTCCTGCGGCAGGGTGCCCTGCCCCGCCGGGCGCTGCTGCTGCTCGTCGCCTTCGCCGTCGCCCCGGCAGCCACCGGGGACCTGCGGACGCTGACCGGGCTGCCGCCGCACACCTGGGAGTGGGGCGTGTCGCTGTCCTCGCTCGGGTACGCGGTCGCGGGCGCCGCCCTGCTCACCGCCCGGCGGGACGGCCGGCACGGCCCGCGCCCGCTGTGGCTCGCGGCCACGGCGGTCGCCCTCGTCGCGCTCGTCGCGTACCAGTTCACGGTGCGCCACCCCGCCGCCTACGGAAGCGTGGCGGTGGCCGCACCGACCTTCGCGGTGCTCGCGGCGGTGACCGGGGTACGTGTGCCCCGGCGGGCGCGGGCGGTGCTGGAACGGCTGTCGGACGCGTCGTTCGGCACCTATCTGGTGCATCTGCTGTGGGTGTCCCTGCTGGCCGGGCCCGCCGCCGAGGCGCTGCCGGCGGGGTGGTGGGCGCCCCCGGGGCTCGCCGTGACGGCGGTGGCCGCGGCCGCGCTGTCCTTCGCCGCGAGCGTCCTGTGGGGCCGCCTCGGGCTGCGGAAATGGCTCGGCTGACGCGGGGGCCGGGGCCTGGCCGGTGCGGGCCCGGCGGCTCCGTAGACTGGGGGCCGTGAGCGAGCGCCCAGAATCAGCAGGTCCCGACCCGGACGACACCTTTGACGAGTTCGCGGAGCTCGTCGAGGAGGAGACCCGCCGCGATCCCGATCTCGCGGTGATCGAGGCCGGCAGCCGCACCCTGCGCACCCAGAGCGGCCCGCCGCAGGCGGACGTGCCCGCGCGGCCCGAGGACCCCGAGACCGACCGGGCCCTGCGCGAGGTCGAGGAGGAGCTCGCCACCCGCTGGGGCGAGACGAAGCTGGAGCCGTCCGTCGCCCGGATCTCCGCGCTGATGGACGTGCTGGGCGAGCCGCAGCGCGCCTACCCGTCGATCCACATCACCGGCACCAACGGCAAGACCTCCACCGCCCGCATGATCGAGGCGCTGCTCGGCGCGTTCGAACTGCGCACCGGCCGCTACACCTCCCCGCACGTGCAGTCGGTCACCGAGCGGATCAGCCTCGACGGGGCGCCGGTCTCCGCGGAGCGGTTCATCGAGACCTACCGGGACATCAAGCCGTACATCGAGATGGTCGACTCCCAGCAGGAGTACCGGCTGTCCTTCTTCGAGGTGCTCACCGGCATGGCGTACGCCGCCTTCGCCGACGCCCCCGTGGACGTGGCGGTCGTCGAGGTCGGGATGGGCGGCAGCTGGGACGCGACCAACGTGATCGACGGCGGCGTCGCCGTGGTGACGCCGATAGACCTCGACCACACCGACCGGCTGGGTGCCACCCCCGCGGAGATCGCCACCGAGAAGGCCGGCATCGTGAAGCGGGACGCGACGGTGATCATGGCCCAGCAGCCGGTGGACGCCGCGCAGGTGCTGCTGAAGAAGGCCGTCGAGGTCGACGCGACGGTGGCCCGCGAGGGGCTGGAGTTCGGCGTCGTCGCCCGGCAGGTCGCGGTGGGCGGCCAGCAGGTGACCCTGCGCGGGCTGGGCGGCGAGTATCCCGAGGTGTACCTCCCGCTGCACGGCGCCCACCAGGCGCACAACGCGGCTGTGGCGCTCGCCGCAGTGGAGGCGTTCTTCGGCGTCGGCGCGCAGCGCGTCGAGCCGCTCGACATCGACACGGTGCGCAAGGCGTTCGCCGCCGTCGCCTCCCCGGGCCGGCTGGAGGTCGTACGGCGCTCGCCGACCGTCGTCCTGGACGCCGCGCACAACCCGGCGGGCGCGCGGGCGGCGGCCGCCGCCGTCGGGGAGGCGTTCCAGTTCAGCCGGCTCATCGGGGTCGTCGGCGCGAGCGGCGACAAGAACGTGCGCGGGCTGCTGGAGGCGTTCGAGCCGGTCTTCGCCGAGGTCGTCGTCACGCAGAACTCCAGCCACCGCGCGATGGACGCCGACGCGCTGGCCGCCGTCGCCGTCGAGGTGTTCGGCGAGGACCGCGTCCAGGTCGAGCCGCGGCTGCCGGACGCGCTGGAGGCCGCGATCACGCTGGCCGAGGAGGAGGGCGAGTTCGCGGGCGGCGGTGTGCTCGTCACCGGTTCCGTCATCACGGTCGGCGAGGCCCGGCTGCTGCTGGGAAGGGGGTGAGGACCGGTGCGTACGCTCTGCGCCTCGACGCTGATCGGTGAGTTCTTCGTCATCGGTTTCGCCGGGCTGGTCGCGATGAAGGACGCGGACCTGTCCACCGGCACCGTGTGGACGGTGTGCGGCGTCGCGATGTTCCTGTGCGTGGCCCTGTGCGGGATGATCACGCGGCCCGGCGGGGTGGCCCTCGGCTGGGCGCTGCAGATCGCCCTCGTCGCCTCCGGGATCTTCGTCCCGATGATGTACTTCATGGGTGCGCTCTTTGCCCTGCTGTGGTGGGCCTCGGTGCACTTCGGGCGAAAGGTGGACGAAGCCAAGGCGAGGTTTGCGGCGCAGCAGCAGGCGTAGCCGGGCGTTGTCGGTACCGGCTGCTTTACTGTGCTCGGCACCAGGGCCCTCTCCGCCGTCGCGGAGGTGGTCCCGGCTTTCCCTTTTGCTCGACGTATTGCTGATCGTGCTCCCCGCCGCCGCGGGGCCTTCGGGCCGGTCCGGGTGCTGTCTTCTCCGTTCCACCCGGTAGCCTCAGGTCATTCGATTTCCTGGCCTGCAAGGAGCCGCACACCATGACCCAGCGCACCCTCGTCCTCCTGAAGCCGGACGCCGTCCGCCGCTCACTGGTCGGCGAGATCATCAGCCGTATCGAGCGCAAGGCCGGCTGGAGGATCACGGCGCTGGAGCTGCGCACCCTGGACCGTGCCACGCTGGAGCAGCACTACGCGGAGCACGTCGGCCGCCCGTTCTACGAGCCGCTTGTGGAGTTCATGGCGTCCGGGCCGGTCGTCGCGATGATCGTCGAGGGCGAGCGGGTGATCGAGGGGCTGCGCAAGCTGGCGGGGCCCACCGACCCGATCGCCGCCGAGCCGGGGTCGATCCGCGGCGACTTCGGGGTGATCGTCCGGGAGAACCTGATCCACGCCTCCGACTCCGAGGAGTCCGCCGAGCGCGAGGTGAAGATCTTCTTCCCGGGCCGCGCGTGACCTCGTACGGCCGGCCGCGCATATCCCGCGCATAACGATCACATCGCGGGTGTGTACGCGGCGTATGCCGCGTGCCGGATGGTCTGGGGGCTTTGCCCCCGGACCTTTTTTGGCATATGCGAGGCGTTCGGGGGAACGGATGCCCCCGATGGCCCGTCTCCACAAGCAGGGCGACACGCCATCTGATGACAATGGCGAAGACCCTCGCGCAGTGTTCGCGAAGGCGCGTCTACCATGGAAGCCTTCACGTCACCGCACCCACCTCGCCAACCTGAAAAGCCCTCAAAAGCTCGTGGGAAGGCCAGACGAATCCTGATGGGGAACTCAATGTCGTTCATCGGCCGTGACATGGCTGTCGACCTCGGGACCGCCAACACGCTGGTGTACGTCAGGGGTCGCGGGATCGTACTCAACGAGCCGTCCGTGGTCGCGATCAACACCAACACCGGTGGCATCCTCGCGGTCGGTGCCGAAGCGAAGAAGATGATCGGGCGCACGCCCGGCAACATCGTTGCCGTGCGCCCGCTGAAGGACGGCGTCATCGCCGACTTCGAGATCACCGAGCGGATGCTCCGCTACTTCATCCTGAAGATCCACAAGCGGCGGTATCTGGCCCGGCCGCGCGTCGTCGTGTGCGTCCCCTCGGGCATCACCGGCGTCGAGCGCCGCGCCGTGATCGAGGCGTCGTCCCAGGCCGGCGCCCGCCAGGTGCACATCATCGAGGAGCCCATGGCCGCCGCCATCGGCTCCGGGCTGCCGGTCCACGAGGCCACCGGCAACATGGTGGTGGACATCGGCGGCGGCACCACGGAGGTCGCGGTCATCTCCCTCGGCGGCATCGTCACCGCCCAGTCCATCCGCGTCGCGGGCGACGAGCTGGACAACGCCATCATCCAGCACATCAAGAAGGAGTACTCGCTCCTGCTGGGTGAGCGGACGGCCGAACAGATCAAGATCACGATCGGTTCGGCGTACGACCTCGACTCCGACGAGCACACCGAGATCCGCGGCCGGGACCTGGTGTCCGGACTGCCCAAGACCGTCGTCATCTCCGCGGCCGAAGTGCGCAAGGCGATCGAGGAACCCGTCAACGCGATCGTCGACGCGGTCAAGACGACCCTCGACAAGTGCCCGCCGGAGCTCTCCGGCGACATCATGGACCGGGGCATCGTGCTGACCGGCGGCGGCGCCCTGCTGCGCGGCCTCGACGAGCGGCTGCGCCGGGAGACGGGCATGCCGATCCACATCGCCGAGGACCCGCTGGACAGCGTGGCGCTCGGCTCCGGCAAGTGCGTGGAGGAGTTCGAGGCGCTCCAGCAGGTGCTGGACGCCCAGCCCCGCAGATGAACCGCGCCTCCGACTCCGCCGTACGGGACGTTCCCCTCTCGTACGGCGGATCGCTGGCATAGCGGCCCCGGCTCCCCCACGAGCCCGGCCGCACCGGACATGCCGCCCCCACACCTGAACAACACGACACCTCATACCCGTTCTCGACGAGGAAGGCACGGCCGCCGCACGTGAGGGACACGAAAGAGAGCCGGCTGCTCCTGGTGCTGCTGATCGCCATCGCGTTCGCACTGATCACGGTGGACATCCGCGGCGGGGAGGACTCGCCGGTCGACGGGGCCCGGCAGGCCGCGGCGACCGTCTTCGGCCCGATCGAGAACGGCGTGTCCAGCGCGGTCGACCCGATCGGCAACGCGGTCACCGCCGTCCGCGAATCCGGTGACCGGCACGACCGGCTCGCCGAACTGGAGCGGGAGAACACCGCGCTCAGGGCCGAGCTCGGCAGCGACGACCGCAACCGCAGCCGCCTCGACCAGCTCGAGAAGCTGCTGAAGATCTCCGGCCGGGGCCAGTACGGCATCAAGGGCGCCCAGGTCATCGCCATAGGAGCGGCCCAGGGCTTCTCCTGGACCATCACCATCGACGTCGGCGCGAGCGACGGCATCAAGCGCGACATGACCGTACTCAACGGCGACGGACTCGTCGGCCGCGTCACCACCGTCGGCCCGAACTCCGCCACGGTGCTGCTCGCCAGCGACCCCGACTTCACCGTCGGCACCCGCATGGAGGCCAGCGACGAACTCGGCTTCGCCTCCGGCCAGGGCGACCGCCCGCTGCGCGTCGAACTGCTCAACGGCAAGGCCGAGATCAAGAAGGGCGACCGCCTGGTCACCTTCGGCTCCCAGGCCGACAAGCCGTTCGTGCCCGGCGTCCCCGTCGGCGTCGTCTCCCGCGTCGACCCCTCCGGCGGCGACCTCACCCGCACCCTCTACGTCACGCCGTACGTCAACTTCAGCAAGCTCGACGTGGTCGGCGTCGTCGTCCAGTCCCCGGAGAAGGATCCGCGCGACACGGTGCTGCCCAAGAAGCCCAAGCCGACGCCCACCCCGACCGTCACGGTGACGGTCACCCCCTCCGCCCCCGCCGGCGGCCAGTACCAGCAAGAGCAGTAGGAGCTGACACCCCCATGCGCGTCAACCGGATCCTGCTCTCCAGCTCGCTGATCGTCGTCGCCCTGGTGATCCAGGTGAGCGTCCTCGCCCGCCTCCACCTCCCGGGCGCCGTTCCCGACCTGCTGCTGCTCACCGTCCTCGGCCTCGCCCTGGTCTACGGCCATGTCGGCGGCGCCCTCGTCGGCTTCGCCGCCGGTCTCCTCGTCGACCTCGCCCCGCCCGCCGACCACGCCGCCGGCCGCTACGCCCTCGTGCTGTGCGTCATCGGCTACCTCGCCGGACTCGTCAAACCCGAGAGCGGCCAGGTGAAGTCCGCCACCGGCCCCATGGTCGTGGTCGTCGCCGCCGCCGTCGGCTCCACCCTGCTCTACGCCGGTGTCGGCGCCCTCGTCGGCGACACCGCCGCCCGCCACGTGGGCCTGAGCAAGCTGCTGTTCACCGCCGCGCTCTACGACCTGCTGCTCGCGCCGTTCGTCGTCCCCGGCGTGATGGCCCTGGCGCGGCGCGCCGAGAACGACCCGCTCGCCGAGACGGGCTCCGCCAAGTCCGGCGACATCTCCTCCGGCTGGCTCTCCGGCGGCACCGGACTGCGCATCGGCGGCCAGAAGAACGGACTGCGCGTCAAGGCGGCCCGGGCCCGGGTGGCCCGCGCCGGACGCATCAAGGGGGTCAAGCGCCTGTGACCTGGCGGAACTTCACCCCAACGAGTGAACGACGGGGGAACGCCGGCACCGGCCCCGGCCGTTCATCCCTCGTACCCACCCACGCGCACACGCCCTGAGAGGAGGACATCACGTGACCAACATCCCCGAGACCGGCCGCAGTCCGCGGGTCCAGATCCGCCTCGTCGTCATCCAGGTCCTCGTCATCTCCCTCCTCGGCACCCTCGGCGGGCGCCTGTGGTACCTCCAGATCCGCGAGGGCGACCAGTACGCCAAGGAGGCCAGCGGCAACCACGTCCAGCAGGTCGTCCAGCCCGCCGTCCGCGGCTCCATCCTCGACGCCCGCGGAGTGGCCCTCGCCGACAACGAGACCCGGCTCGTCGTCTCCGCCTCCCGCACCGAGCTGCTGAAGATGAAGGACGACGGCAAGGCCGTCCTCACCAAGCTCGCCGGCGTCCTCGGCATGAAGCCGAAAGAGGTTCAGGAGAAGGTCCGCCTCTGCGACGCCGAAACCCCCCAGCCCTGCTGGAACGGCTCGCCGTACCAGCCCATCCCCATCACCGACGAGGCCACCCCCAAGCAGGCCCTGCAGATCCGCGAGCGCGCCGAGGACTTCCCCGGTATCACCGCCGAACCCCAGGCCGTGCGCCGCTACGCCGCCCCCGGCAAGGCCAACACCGCCCAGGTCCTCGGCTATCTGTCGCCCGTCACCGACGAGGAGATCCAGAAGGCGCAGGACACCGACTCGCCGTACCTGCGCTCCGACATGGTCGGCCGCTCCGGCCTCGAGCGGCAGTACGACAAGCAGCTGCGCGGCAAGGCGGGCGTCACCCGCTACGAGGTCGACAAGCTCGGCCGCGTCCTCGGCCAGGCCGAGTCCGACCCCGCCGAGCCCGGCTCCAACCTCGTCACCAGCATCGACGCCCGCGTCCAGCGCATCGCCGAGTACGAGCTGAACGAGGCGATGAAAGACGCCCGCAAGGTCCACGACCGCAACACCAACCGCAACTACGAGGCCGACTCCGGAGCCGTCGTCGTCATGGAGGCCAAGACCGGCCGCATCGTCGCCATGGCCTCCAACCCCACCTACGACCCCAACGCCTGGGTCGGCGGCATCTCCGCCAAGGACTACGCGGCCCTCACCGGCAAGAAGTCCAACTACCCGCTGCTCAACCGCGCCACCCAGGGCCTGTCGGCACCCGGCTCCATCTTCAAGGTGATCCCGACCGCCGCCGCCATACAGGCCGGCTACTCCTTCGACGGCCCCTACGAGTGCTCCAGCTCGTACTCCATCGGCGGACAGGTCTTCAAGAACTTCGAGTCCCAGAGCTACGGCGGCATCAGCCTCGGCCGCGCCCTGGAGGTCTCCTGCGACACCGTCTTCTACCGGCTCTCCCACGAGGAGTGGAAGCGCGACGGCGGCAACAAGCCCAAGAAGAAGCCGAACGACTGGTTCTACAAGACCGCCCACCAGTTCGGCCTCGGTGAGAAGACCGGCATCGACCTGCCCAACGAGGTCACCGGCCGCGTCCCCGACCGCCAGTGGAAGAAGGACTACTGGCAGGCCAACAAGGACGCCTGGTGCAAGACCGGCAAGAAGGACGGCAGCTACGCCGAGCGCATCGCCTACGAGAACTGCCTCGAAGGCAACCGGCTGCGCGCCGGTGACTCCGTCAACTACTCCATCGGCCAAGGCGACACCCTCGTCACCCCCATCCAGATGGCCACCATCTACGCCGCCATCTCCAACGGCGGCACCCTGTACGACCCCACCATCGGCAAGGCCGTCATCAGCCCCGACGGCAAGACGGTCACCGAGATCGAGCCCAAGGCCCACGGCAAGCTGCCCACCAGCAAGAAGACCCTCTCCCAGATCGACGGAGCCCTCGCCGGCGTGGCCACCCACGGTACGGCCGCGTGGCGGTTCGGCGGCTGGCCGCAGGACGAGATCCCGATGCACGCCAAGACCGGTACCGCCGAGGTGTACGGCAAGCAGACCACGTCCTGGTTCGCCACCTACACCAAGGACTACTCGATCGTCATGACGATCTCCCAGGGCGGTACGGGCTCCGGCGCCTCGGCCCCCGCCGTGCGCAGCATCTACAACGCGCTGTACGGCGTCTCCCCGGACGGCGAGATCGACAAGAAGAAGGCACTGCTGCCCACCCCCCAGAAGAAGCTCCCCGAGGTCCGCACCGACGGCACCATCAAGTCCCCGAAGCTCCCCAAGGACCCCGCCAAGGAGCACCGCGCGAGCCCCTCGCCCGGCGCGAGCGCCACCACCGGGCAGGACGGCGACACCGACACGCCGGCCAGCACCGTCGCCTCACCGGAGAACCCCAACCGCGACACCCGCCGCCGCGAGCGACGGCGGGGCGGCGGACGCCGCGGGGGCGACGGACAGCCGCGCGGCGACGGGCATCCCCGCGCTGAAGGGCGGTCCCGTGCCCGCGCCCGCATCCGTCACCGGCGCCGCCGGTCCGGCACCCGGGGGACGGCATCATGACCGGCGGCGTCAACAGCTTCCACGTCTCCGGATACGGCCCCGAGCGGGCCGGCTGGACCCGGATCTTCGCCCGCGACTCCCTGGCCCGCCGCCTCGACTGGCCGATACTGCTCTCGGCGATCCTGCTGTCCCTGCTGGGCTCGCTCCTGGTCTACTCGGCCACCCGCAACCGCACCGAGCTCAACCAGGGCGACCCCTACTACTTCCTGGTCCGGCACTGGCTCAACACCGGCATCGGACTCGCCCTGATGATCGGCGCCCTCTGGCTCGGCCACCGCGCCCTGCGCACGGCCGTGCCCCTGCTGTACGGCGCCTCGGTCTTCCTGATCCTGCTGGTACTCACCCCGCTGGGCTCCACCATCAACGGCGCCCACTCCTGGATCAAACTCCCCGGCGGCTTCTCCCTCCAGCCCTCCGAGTTCGTGAAGGTCACGATCATCCTGGGCATGGCGATGCTGCTCGCCGCCCGGGTCGACGCCGGCGACAAGCCCTACCCCGACCACCGCACGGTCCTCCAGGCACTCGGACTCGCCCTCGTCCCCATCCTGATCGTGATGCTCATGCCCGACCTCGGGTCGGTCATGGTCATGGTTGTCATCGTGCTCGGCGTACTGCTCGCCTCCGGCGCCTCCAACCGCTGGATCTTCGGCCTGCTCGCCGCCGGCGCCGCCGGCGCGGTCACCGTCTGGCAGCTCGGCGTCCTCGACGAGTACCAGATCAACCGGTTCGCCGCCTTCGCCAACCCCGAACTCGACCCCGCAGGCGTCGGCTACAACACCAACCAGGCCCGCATCGCCATCGGCTCCGGCGGACTGACCGGCTCCGGCCTCTTCCACGGCTCCCAGACCACCGGCCAGTTCGTGCCCGAGCAGCAGACCGACTTCGTCTTCACCGTCGCCGGGGAGGAACTCGGCTTCGTCGGCGGCGCGCTGATCATAGGCCTGCTCGGCATCATCCTCTGGCGCGCCTGCCGCATCGCCCGCGACACCACCGACCTGTACGGCACGATCGTCGCCGCCGGCATCGTCGCCTGGTTCGCCTTCCAGACGTTCGAGAACATCGGCATGACCCTCGGCATCATGCCGGTCACCGGACTGCCCCTGCCGTTCGTGTCCTACGGCGGCTCGTCCATGTTCGCCGTCTGGCTGGCGGTCGGCCTGCTCCAGTCGATCCGCATCCAACGCCCGATGTCCGCGTAGCCACCCGCCCGCCACCTCCGGAGCGCACGTCACCGGTGCGGAGCGGCCCACTGCCGCTCCGCACCCGGGGCGACTAGATTCGATGCATGGCGGACACACAGCGCGAGATCGAGCGGAAGTACGAGTCGGACGGCGGCGAACTGCCCGACCTCACCCGCGTCCCCGGCGTCGCGACCGTCCGCGACCGCGGCGTCACCCACCTCGACGCCACCTACCACGACACCGCCGACCAGCGCCTCGCCCGCTCCGCCGTCACCCTGCGCCGCCGCACCGGCGGCTCCGACGCCGGCTGGCACCTGAAGTTCCCCGTCGCCCCCGGCGTACGCGACGAGATCCGCGCCCCGCTCTCCGACACCCTCCCCGACGAGCTCGCCGCCCTGGTCCGCTCCCGCGTCCGCGACCGCGCACTGCGGCCCGTCGTCCGGCTGCGCTCCGACCGCACCGTACGCCACCTTCTCGACGCCGACGGGCGGCTCCTCGCCGAGGTCAGCGTCGACACCGTGCACGCCCAGCGCCTCACCGGCGAGGGCGGCACCGCCCGGTGGACCGAGATCGAGGTCGAACTCGCCGAGGACGGCGACCCCGCCTTCCTCGACAAGGTCGACAAACGCCTGCGCAAGGCCGGCGTACGCCCCTCCGCGTCGGCCTCCAAACTGGCCCGGGCCCTCGCCGAGACAGCCCCGGACGCCACCACACCCCCCGCCACCGAACCCGCCACGGCCCCCGAAGCCGCCCCGAAGCAGAAACGGCGGTCACGCCCCGACGGGAAACCCGTCACCGCCGCGGACCACGTCCTCGCCTACGTCCGCGCCCAGCGCGACGCCCTCGTCGAGCTCGACCCCGCCGTACGCCAGGACGTCCCCGACTCCGTCCACCGCATGAGGGTCGCCACCCGCCGTCTGCGCAGCACCTTCCGCACCTTCCGCACCGTCCTCGACCCCGAGGCGACCGGCCCCGTCGCCGCCGACCTGAAATGGCTGGCCGGGGAGCTCGGCCTGGACCGCGACCAGGAGGTCCTCGCCGAACGCCTCGGCGCCGCCCTCAGCGCACTGCCCGACTCTCTCGTCCACGGCCCGGTCGCCGACCGCCTCGACGCCTGGTCCCGGGCCCGGCACAGCGGAGCCCACGGCCGCATCACCGGCATCCTCGACTCCCGCCGCTACCTCGCCCTCCTCGACACCCTGGACGCCCTCCTCGCCGACCCGCCGCTGCACAAGAAGGCCGGGGCCGACCCGGCGAAGACCCTCACCAAGGCCGTACGCAAGGACTTCGGCAAGGTCGCCGGCCTCGTCACCCGGGCCCTCGACCTGCCACCCGGCACCGACCGCGACGTCGCCCTGCACGAGGCCCGCAAGAAGACCAAGCGCACCCGCTACGCCGCCGAGGCCGCCGTGCCCGCGCTCGGCGGACCGGCGAAGGAACTCGTCGGCGCCATGAAGTCCCTCCAGGGCCTGCTCGGCGACCACCAGGACAGCGTCATGGCCCGCCGGACCCTGCGCGAGCTCGCCGCCGTCGCCCACGCGGCAGGGGAGAGCGCCTTCACCTACGGCGTCCTGTACGGCCGCGAGGAGCACCGCGCACAGGCCGCCGAGGCCGCCCTGCCCGAGGCCTGGACCTCGATCAGGAGAAGCACCGCCCTCTGAGCGCGTGCGGGGGACCCCTCCGGCCGGGTTACGCTGAATGGTCACCCCTGTCAGCACACAAAGGTTCGCGAGATGCCTGCCGAAGCCGCCGAGTCTGTGAAATCCGTGTTTCCGCAGCTCGAAGCTCTGCTCCCGCATGTGCAGAAGCCGATCCAGTACGTCGGCGGAGAGCTCAACTCCACGGTCAAGGACTGGGACTCCTGCGACGTCCGCTGGGCGCTCATGTACCCCGACGCCTACGAGGTCGGACTGCCCAACCAGGGCGTCATGATCCTCTACGAGGTCCTCAACGAACAGGACGGCGTCCTCGCCGAGCGCACCTACAGCGTGTGGCCGGACCTCGAGGCGCTGATGCGCGAGCACCGGGTCCCGCAGTTCACCGTCGACAGCCACCGCCCGGTCCGGAACTTCGACGTGTTCGGCCTGAGCTTCTCCACGGAGCTCGGCTACACCAACATGCTCGCCGCCCTGGACCTGGCCGGCATCCCCCTGGAGGCCAAGGACCGCACGCTGGACGACCCGATCGTCATGGCCGGCGGCCACGCCGCGTTCAACCCCGAGCCGATCGCCGACTTCATCGACTGCGCGGTCATCGGCGACGGCGAGCAGGCCGTCCTCGAGGTCACGCGGATCATCCGCGCCTGGAAGGAGGAGGGCCGCCCCGGCGGCCGCGAGGAGCTCCTCTTCCGCCTGGCGAAGACCGGGGGGGTCTACGTCCCCGGCTTCTACGACGTCGAGTACCTCCCCGACGGCCGTATCGCCCGCGTCGTACCGAACAGGTCCGGCGTCCCGTGGCGCGTGTCCAAGCACACGGTGATGGACCTCGACGAGTGGCCCTACCCCAAGCAGCCCCTCGTCCCGCTCGCCGAGACCGTCCACGAGCGCATGTCCGTGGAGATCTTCCGCGGCTGCACCCGGGGCTGCCGCTTCTGCCAGGCCGGCATGATCACCCGCCCGGTACGGGAGCGTTCGATCACGGGCATCGGCGACATGGTCGACAAGGGCCTGCAGGCCACCGGCTTCGAGGAGGTCGGCCTCCTTTCGCTGTCCTCCGCCGATCACTCGGAGATCGGCGACATCGCCAAGGGCCTGGCCGACCGCTACGAAGAGGACAAGATCGGCCTCTCCCTCCCCTCCACCCGCGTCGACGCCTTCAACATCGACCTGGCCAACGAGCTGACCCGCAACGGCCGCCGCTCCGGCCTCACCTTCGCCCCCGAGGGCGGCTCGGAGCGCATCCGCAAGGTCATCAACAAGATGGTCTCCGAGGACGACCTGATCAGGACCGTCGCCACCGCCTACGGCAACGGCTGGCGCCAGGTGAAGCTGTACTTCATGTGCGGCCTGCCCACCGAGACCGACGACGACGTCCTGCAGATCGCCGACATGGCCACCAGGGTGATCGCCAAGGGCCGCGAGGTCTCCGGCTCCAACGACATCCGCTGCACGGTCTCCATCGGCGGTTTCGTCCCCAAGCCCCACACCCCCTTCCAGTGGGCCCCGCAGCTCTCCGCCGAGGAGACCGACGAACGCCTCGGCAAGCTCCGCGACAAGATCCGCGGCGACAAGAAGTACGGCCGCTCCATCGGCTTCCGCTACCACGACGGCAAGCCCGGCATCGTCGAGGGCCTGCTCTCCCGCGGCGACCGCCGCATCGGCGCGGTGATCCGCGCGGTCTACGAGGACGGCGGCCGCTTCGACGGCTGGCGCGAGCACTTCTCCTACGACCGCTGGATGTCGTGCGCGGACAAGGCCCTGGCCGAGTTCGGCGTGGACGTCGACTGGTACACCACCCGCGAGCGCACCTACGAGGAGGTCCTGCCCTGGGACCACCTCGACTCGGGCCTCGACAAGGACTGGCTCTGGGAGGACTGGCAGGACGCCCTCGACGAGACGGAGGTCGAGGACTGCCGCTGGACCCCGTGCTTCGACTGCGGCGTGTGCCCTCAGTTCGACACATGGCCACAACTGAGCGACAGCGGCAAGAAGTTGCTGCCGCTGACGGTCAAGAAGTCGGCTCCGACCAGCTGAAATGAGGGAGCGGGGGATGACTGAGCCACTGCGGCGCATCGCTGAGGCTGTGGCGGATGCCACAGAGGATGAGGTGGCCGTGGTGCTCGGTTCCCTCGGGTCCGTGCAGGCGCGGCAGGCGACCCGAGAGGCTCCCCGAACGCCTCTGCCGGCCGCTGGCGCTCACGCGGGCATCCAGTCCGAGGTGGAGTGGATTTAGCTGGCGGCCGCACGAGCATTCTCGAAAGGCATCTGGTGTGATCTGCGGGCTAGCCGGTAGGTCATAGTGTCGCGGTCGATACTGTGGTATTGCCTTTTCGGCTCGTTGGCGATTCCTGCCGATCGTCCCCATTTGTCTATAGCGGGGGCCCTTGATCGGGGCCCTCATCGTACGAGTAGCGCTGCTCATACTGAACTTCACCGATGTTGTGATAGCCGCGCTCTTCCCAGAAACCGCGACGGTCCGACGTCATGTATTCGATTCCACGCACCCACTTGGGGCCTTTATAGCCGTACAGGTGCGGCACCACGAGTCGCAAGGGGAAGCCGTGAGGCAAAGACAGCCGTTCTCCATGATTGTGTGTAGCGAATATGGCATCGCCATATAGAACGTCGCTCAATCGCAGATTTGCACTGTACCCGTACTCCGCCCACACCATAATGTGTGTGACATCAGTGGCTGGCGGAACTAGGTCTAGTAAAGTAGAGGCTTTTACGCCGCTCCAGACATTGCCCGGCCAAGTCCACTTCGATACACAATGGAGGTCGGCAGAGACTTGAGATTTCGGCAAGTTTTGAAACTGATCCAAGGAGAATGAGGTTATATCGTGCATCGCCGTGGCGCCAAAAATGCGAAATTCCCAACGTTCTGGCTTGAATCGGGGAACCGGCCCGAAGTGCTTAGCACCCCAAGAGCTCCGCGTCCTCTGGTCCGGGGCAGAGATAATACTGTAGTCAATGTGGCCGCTAATATTTCGTCTCTGAGTGAAGTCCCAAATTAACCGCTCGGCGTCCTGAGGGGAGTGACGTGCACGGAGCGCCAGGACAGCCTCGAACACCTCGCCTCCAGTTCTCTGGGCGACGAATTTCAGCACTTGCCTCAGTGCCGACTCGTGCCCGGATTCGCGCAGGGCGATCAAGCCGTCAGAGAGTTCATTTATTGGCAGTCGGCTCATGTCACGCAAGAGAAGGTCTAGCTCGGATTTTTTGCCGTTCTCTTGCAGGCGGTTCAGTGCGCGTACAACCTCTGGAAATGGGTTCGCCCATTCATTAGAGTTCCAGATGTGTTGGCCTGTTATTTTGCGGTGCTGACCTAGGGCCTGGGTGGTAGGGCGGACAGATGCTGGTGCTTTGAGTCCGAATGTGCGCGCATCATTCGATGGGGTTTCGCGTGAATTTGTGTGATCCGCAGGTTGTGCTTCGCGAATTAGGAGAACGCAATCGTTGATAGCTTCGTGTACGCGTCTCAGGGCGGAGGATACGTCTCTTAAGAATGTTGCGTCAGAAGGAACGGATGCGCGCTCTATCAACTCGGTCATCGCCCATACATCGATGTTTACGTCATCTGTAGGCGTGTCTTGCAAGTTGACTTTCTGAAGGACCATCCTTAGCTCGGCCACTCGGTCGTCTGTTTGTCGAACCATTAATAGTGCCTGCTGGCGTTCCGTTTCGGCGCGGTTCATCTCGATCTGCGCTTGGGTTAGGTGGGTGCGGGTTGCAGCCAGCCTCGTGCGGATTTTGTCGCTTGGCTTATTGGCGCGTTCAAGTTGGGTGATTTGTTCGCTTAGTCGACCGATCATTACAAGGAGGACGCTAACCAGTTGAGTACTGTTGGTTAGCGCTTGCTCACTCGCTGCGCGCGCTTTGACTGCTTGGACCAAATCGGCCTGGGCCTCGATGGTCTGTTGTTGCGCTGCCACGACTGGGTCGGTTGTGGCAGTGCTCTTGCGGGCTGGCGCTACAGGCTCGCTGTGTGGCGGAGTCGGTGAGTGTCTGTGCCGGTCCCAAAGACGTTTGGCTTGTGATGTGCGCCGTGCCGCAACCCTCTCATCCGCACATACATCGATGATCGCTTCAACTAAGGCCCAGTCCAACCCCTTGCCGCTCAAACGTTCGGAAAGTGTGCTGAGTGGCGGCACGACGCCGGTTGTGAAGTGATCTGGAGTGAGTAGCGTCCTCACTTGGCGAAGCCCCACTCCCTTGGCGTCGATGATGTCCCTCAGTAAGCAAGCAAGATCATTGATCTCTTGGCTGGTGCCTCGCAGAGAGCCCCATCCACGCCCCGGCCTACCCCTGCCCCCCACGCCCCGCCCCTGTCTCTCGTCCGCTGAACATTGAGGTCTTGTTCCCCCGAACAATGATTATTGTCCGGGTGTGACCTGGGCGAAACTCGCGTCGACTAGCTGGACACTACCGCCGAACGCACCGTTTCCGGTGTCAGAACACCTGATTCACGGAGACGATCCCAGATGGCAAGCCGTAGCACGAAGCGTCCCTCCCCTCCCACTGATGACCAGGTCGAGTGCAAGCCCAAGTCTCGCTGGAAGCTCGCAACCGCAGCAGTGGGAGGCGTCTGCGCAGGAGCGGCTCGCGCTCTCACGAGCTGGCTCTTGACCCGCCTGACCGAAGACGACTGAGGGCGCCGGCGTTCCGGGGCGGAAGCATGTGAAGAGGGTGGGATGCCTCATCGTCGAATCCCCTTCGGTAGTCACGCCGTCGCGTGGCGCGTCGTTTCCCCGATACCGTCGCAGTGCGACGTGCGACGGGTTGGTCACCCGTAGGAGTGCGTCGGTTGATCGCGCGACTAGGGGAGCTGGTACGGGCATGGCGGTTGACGCTGCTCGGTCGGAAGAGGGGTTCACGTCCGAGAGGGCTGCGCGCGTGATGAGTACCGCGTGCCGAGTAGCCGGGTTGGATGACAGGGGCGCAGAGCTGATCCGGTTCGGGGAGAACGCTCTGTTCCGTCTGGCGTCGGTGCCCGTGGTCGCGCGTGTGGCACGGGGAGAGGAGTGGCTACCCAAAGCACGTATCGAGGTGGCCGTGTCGCGGTGGTTGGCTGATGAGGGCTTCCCCGGGGCGCGCATCCTCGATGACCTTGAGCAGCCGTTCTTGGTCGACGGACACCCGGTGACCTTCTGGCATCTCATCCGTGAGGGTGACCGTAAGGCGACATACGGGGAGTTGGGCGGCATCCTTCGGGATCTGCACTCGATGACGTTGCCGGCCGGGGTGGAGTTTCCCTCGTTTGATCCCTTCGGTAAGCAGGAGCTGCGGATCAGTCGGGCTCCGATTCCGGAGGATGATCGGGTCTTCCTGTGGAAGCGCTGGCGTGAGTTGCGTGATCAGTTCGAAGAGCTGAGCTTCGAGACTTCCAAGGGGCCCGTTCACGGTGACGCGCACGTGCAGAACCTCATGGTGGACGATCAGGGGCAAGTCATCTTGATCGACTTTGAGGCGTTCTGCTTCGATCACCCGGAGTGGGACCTGATGGTCACCGCCACGGAGCACCACAGCCTTGGGTGGCAGACGGACGAGCAGTACGCCGACTTCGTACGGGCTTATGGGCGGGACCTGTACGACTGGCCGGGGTACGACACGCTGCGTCGGCTTCAAGAGTTCGGCATGACGACGTGGCTCATGCAGAACGTGCGGGAGGACGAGAGGACGGCTGCTGAGTACCGCCGGCGCATCTCGGCCCTGCGTAATGATGACGCGCCTCGGGACTGGCGGCCGTGGTAGCCGCTACTCGTCGTCGTCCAGACGGGCCAGTGCCTCGGTCACCTTCTCGTTGAACGCGACTACGGCGGGGTGGGCCGCGTGTGTGCTCACCTCGGCCTGGAAGTCGGTCACGTAGCGCTGGAAGCGGGAGGACTGAAGGGAGTCTCCGCCCTCGACTGCGAGACTCGCGGTGGTGACCGCGGCTTCCAAGTCGCCGTTTATGAGCTGGCTCTGGGCGAGCACCATGCGGCAGAACCCGAGGGTGCGAGCGTATGCCGGGTCGGTGCTGTCGACGGCGCGCTGTGCCTGCTCCACGGCTTCACGACGCATCCGCAGGTCACGGAAACAGTGGCAGAACTCGCCCGTGAGCTCCGCCTCGTCGAAGTAGCTCAGCCATGCCGGATCGTCTGCGCTGTCGGTCCGTTCGAAGTGGCGTTCTGCTTCGTTCATCGCGCGGGCCGCGCCGGCCTTCTCGCCTGCGTTGGAGAGGGCGCGGGCCTCCATGGCCCAGTAGTTGGACATGGCGCGTGGGGTAGCTCGGCCCTTGGCACCCTCGACGGCGGCGCGGGCGAGCTGGATGGCTTGGGCGTGGTTGCCGAGGTAGTTGGCCTGGTGGCTGAGGTTGCCGAGGATTCGGGCACCGAACATGCGGTCGTCGATCACTTGGGTCAGACGGAGGGTGGACGACAGGTAGCGGTGGGCGAGTCGGTGGTTCCCGGTGTCGTACGCGGTCCACGCCAGGAGCTGGGAGACCTCTGCGGCGGCGCCGAATAGGGCGGTGCCCACCTTCTCGCTGTAACTGGCGTCCAGCAGGGGCAGGACTTCGTGGCGGAAGTAGTGGCGTAATGCCTTGTGGCCGTGGCCTCCGCCGTACTTGAAGTCGAGTTGCATGAACATGCCTGCGGCGTCCCTGATCGCGCGTACGTCGCGCATGCCGACCCGTTGGCGTCCGGCACGGTCGGCTTGGATGCCGTCGGGGCGAGCGATCATCCATGAGAGGACTGCGGAGCTGAGGTCACCGTCCGCAACGGTCAGCCGGTCGTCGACGGGGGTTCTCACGGTCTCGTCCGCAAGGCTGCTCAGCGTGGAGAGCACTTCGGGAACGGTGCTCGGGTAGCCGACTGGTTGTGGGGCGGTGGGCTGCGCGTGGTCGGAGAACCCGAGATCGCCGGGCGTGATGTGGCGGCCGAGTTTGGTGCTCAGTACGTCGGCCATGATCGCGGCTGTCTGGGGCTGGATGCCCGCGCCGTCTCGCCATCGCTGCACTGAGACGTGAGTGGTTCCAAGGTTGATGCCGCGTGCGGCGGCGGTGTCCTTCATGCGCTTCGCAAGGCCCTTGTTCGAGACCTTGGCCTGCTCCATGACGGCGATCAACTGCGCGTTCGGCTCTCGGCTCATGCTCCCCTGCCAACCCGAGAATGACGGCGAGTGTTCATCGTGTCACAGCAGTGTCAGCCTTGGGGGGTTCATTGGTGAACCCCCTTTGCCTTTGCCGGTGTTCACGTGAACCCCCTGGTGAACGCTCCCGGTCGCGCCTGCTTCGCCGTGTACTGGCGTGCGTGAAGCAATCGGTGCCATGAGTGCCGCGGGGCCTCGGAAGGGGAAGTGATGGATGCGGGGAAGAGCGAGCGGCTGGCGGGTGAGCTGGACGCGTACGCGCACTGGTTCGCGACGCCGGAGCCGTACTCGGACGGGCATTTCCTGTCGTTGACGCTGTTCGCCGAGTTCAGTGACACGGCGCGGGTGGCGCGCTACATGACGTCCGTGTTCCTCCGGGGTGCGGGCGCCGGTGCGGTGCTGGACGATGCTCGGCTGGTTGTCTCGGAACTGGTCGGCAACGTCGTGAATCACGCTGTGCCGGACCGGCATCTGTCCACCCCCGGTGGCTGTCGGCGCATCGATCTGATCTTCAAGCTGTGGCCGAAGTGGCTGTTCATCGGTGTCGCCGACGAAGACTCGACTCCTCCACTGCTCCCGGCGGGAGAGGTGTTCTCCTCTGGACTGCTCGGAGAGTTGCCTGAAGCGGTGCTGCCCGACAGCGGTCGAGGTCTGCTGATCGCTCAGCGCCTGGCGGCGGCCGTCTGGTGGACGCCGGAGGAACGAGGCGGAAAGACGGTCTGGGCCCGCTTCGATCTGAATGGCGAGAAGGAGCCCGTACCGCACTGATGGTCTCCGGGCCACCGCCTTGGTTTCGCTCCTTCGCGATCGGGAGCGGCGGCGGTCTGGTAACCGGCCGGAGCTTGACCCCTCCGGCCAGGGCGCGGCTCCTCCGGACTTCCGGCAGCTCCCCTCCCGGCCGGAGGGCCGCGCCTGACAACCACAAACCGAGACCGGGCCACCCCATCAGCCCTGGAAAGCGAAGGGTGGCCCGGCTGGGAACGCGGCGGTTCCCGGTGCCTGATGGTACCGGGGCCGCCGTGCTGCGTGTTTTCCCCGGTCCCAAGAGATATGACGACTCGTTACCTGGATCGGGACAGAGGTGGGCAAGGTGACTGGCTCGGGTGAGAGCTGGCTGAGTGACGGTCTTGATGACGTTGCAGGGGACGACTGCGGCCTGTGGATGCCGGGAGTCGACTACGTGGCGGGCTGGCGTACGGCGCGTGAGGCTGCCGACCGGCTGAACCGCGCCCTCCTCGGGGTTGGCGTCGAGCTGTCCGTCGCACGGGCGGTCGCCTCAACGGACGGGGAGGGGCGCGGGGTCGTACGGCTGGCGGGCCGGCCGGAAGCGACAGAGCAGCTTGCCCGGCTCCTGGAAGGGCTCGCAGACGGTAGCGGCGGTGCGCTATGAGGGGCCCTTGCGCCGGTGAGTGGCGCGCGTGGGCACGTCGCCTGCCGGAGAGACTTTGGGCGGTAGCTGCCATGGGGCGAGTGAACAGGGGGCCCTACGCTGGCCCGGCGAATCGGGCAGGCACTGGCCCTGCCCGCGTATATGCCCGATGGGCCCCCTGTTCTTCGAGGCTCGCCCCATGGGAGCTGCCTAAAGTCTCGGAGGCCGGCGACCCCCGGCCGACCACGCCCCGGCTGACGATTGCTCGTCGACGCCCGGTTTCCTTGAGCGGGCTGCGGTGTGGGGCGCTCGGCGACCGGACGGGACCGGCGGCCACGCCGCACGCCCGGCCGGGGCGGCCGTGCGGCCCGGCGCGCCGCAGGCGCGCCCTTGAGGAAGTGAAGGCTGTTTCGACCGATGCGCCTCGTCCCTTAGGCCTTGCGGCGTCGGGCGGGCTGCTTGTCGGCGGTGATCCGGTAGGCGATCTCGGCGCGGTCCGCACCGACGCGCAGTTCTTCGAGGATCAGCGGCCGGTCGTCGGTGCCGTGCGCGACGCGGGACAGATGCAGGATCGGGGTGGCGTCCGGGAGCTGGAGGGTGGCGCGCTCGTCGGGCAGCGGCATGCGGGCTCGGACCGTCTCCGACCACCACAGGGCGTGGCCGTCCTGGGTGAGCAGTCGGTAGATCTCTGCCGGTGGCTGGCACGGCTCCTTCCCGAGCGGTGGAACCGCTTCCGCCACCTCGAAGGGGATCAGGGTGCGGTGCATGACGCGGGTGCCGGTGTCGGGGTCACTGAGCAGGCGGTCACAGCAGAAGAGCGCTTCCTCTTCGCCGAGTTCGAGCAAGCGGCCGGTGGTCTTGGTGGTACGGGCGCGGTACGTGGTCGGCTTTTCGGTTTCCTTCCATGCGTCACCGTTGGGCATGGTGAACCGGTCGTCGCTGGTGCGGCTGATGCGGCGGTCGATGGCGAGGGCAGGCTGGCCGTCGGAGCGTACGAAGCTGCCTTTGCCGTGCCGTACATCGATCAGCCCTTCCGCGCGCAGTGCGGCGATCGCGTTGCGCACGGTGGGGCGGGAGACCCCGTAACGGGCGATCAGTTGGGACTCCGAGGGCAAGGGAGAGTCCGGTGCGAACTCGCCGGACAGGATCGCTTCGCGGATGGCGGCGGCCACCTGCTGATAGAGGGCTCCGGGGCGCTGGATCTCTGTCATCTCGGCTTCTCCGGTTCGGTGTCGTAGGCACGTCGCACGCGCGTCATCACTCGTCAGCATAAGTAGTTGCACCTCTGCCGTGCAGCACTTCATAGTCATCACTCGTAAGGACAAGTGACGTCCGGATGTGCTGGACGTCCTGACAGGCCAGGGAGGCCGAAGAACATGCAGTCCATTCCCGTGGACACGGCGCGGCTGGGCGTACTGCGGTGCGCCATCGCGCCGGAAGCGAAGATCAGCAACCCCGAGACGCAGGAGGTGAAGAAGGACCGGGACGGCAACCCGGTGTTCACCGTGGCCGTCACCGTGCGGCAGGACCGGCGGCGGATCTCCGTCATCGAGATCGCGGTGACCGGTGAGCCCAAGGGCATTGAGGAAGGGCAGATCGTCACGGTCACCGGACTGACGGCGTTCATGTGGACCATGGGCGACCGGCACGGCGTCAGTTTCCGGGCGGACGCAATCACGCCCGTGCACGGCGGCACCGCCGCACACCGCAAGGGCGGTGACGCGTGATGGGGCCGATCCTGCTCGCCCTCTTGCTCGCGGCGCTGGCCTGGGTGCTCGTCGTCGGTGACGTGGTGCGCCGGCACCGCCCGGCCTGGCACTGGTACCTCGTCGGCTACTCCGTCACCGCGTGCCGGGTGGTCTTGACCTGGCGCAAGGTCGCCATGCTCAACGACTTATCCGTCTCCCGTCGTCCGGCCCGCGGGCTGCTCGGGGACCTCGTGGTCAAGGGCGATCCGGTTCGGCCGATCGCTCCGAGAGCCTCGTTCCCCCGTGCCACCCCGTTGGGGCTGACCGTGGCCGTGCGGTTGCACGCGGGCCAGACCCCGGCGACGTACATGAAGGCGGCTGATGCTCTGGTCCACGCCTGGCGGGTACATGCGGTGCGGGTCACCTCGCCGGAACGCGGCCTGGTGCTCCTCTCCGCGATGGCCACTGACCCGCTTCGACGGCCCGGCTTAGCCACCGCACCGGCTGAACTGCTCTCCGTACTCATCGGCGCACTGGAGAGCGGCGGGGCGTGGGTGATGAACCTCCGGCTCGTCCCCCACTGGCTCATCGTCGGGGCCACCCGGTCCGGCAAGTCCACCTTGCTGGCCCGGATGATCACTCAGCTTGCCCCGCAACGCGTTGCCCTGGTCGGCATCGACTGCAAGGGCGGCATGGAACTTGGGCTGTTTACTGGTCGGCTGAGCGCGCTTGCCACCTGCCGACGCGAAGCGGTCGCCGTACTCTCCGCACTCGTCGTCGACATGCAGGAACGGATGAACACCTGCCGAACGGCCGGCGTGCGTTCGATCTGGGAGCTGCCCGACAAGCTGCGTCCCGTGCCGGTCGTCGTGCTGGTCGACGAGATCGCGGAACTGTACCTGTCCGACGGCACCCGCGAGGGCAAGGCGGAGGCCGAACAGTGCTCCACGCTCCTGCTCCGCATCGCTCAACTCGGGGCCGCGCTCGGCCTTCACCTGGTCGTCGCCGGGCAACGCGTCGGCTCCGACCTCGGCCCCGGTGTCACCGCGCTGCGGGCCCAGCTCGGCGGCCGTATCTGCCACCGCGTCAACGACCCCGGTACGGCTGAGATGACCCTCGGAGATCTCAACAAGGACGCCGTGGCCGTCGCCCAGTCGATCACACCGGAGGAACGCGGGGTCGCCGTGTGCACCGGACCGGACGGCGGCTGGAGCCGTGCCCGCTCGCACCTGACCCCCACGGACGAGGCAGCTGCGACGGCCCGCACGTTCGCCGGCATGACCCCGGAACTGCCCACCGTTCACCGCGCCCTCGTGGCGCTGGAAGGGGAGAACAAGTGATCAGCACAGGCACGGCGTTCACATTCTCGGTGATCTTCGGGTTCATCACCGTTCTGCTCGTCCGCTCCCGCGACGTACGGGCCTGGGAAGCGGTCTGCGTCGGCCTCTTCGGCCTCTACCTCGGCCAGACCCCCGTGATCCACACCGTGCACGGCCTCGTCACCTGGGTCATCAGCGGTTTCTCCCACACCTGAGCAGGAAGGACACACCACCATGCCCATGCCTCGCGTGAGGTGCCCGCACTGCAAGGGCGACGGAGCCCGCAAGACCTGGACCGGACGCACCCGCCGCTGCCGCGTCTGCCGGGGCACCGGAACCATCCGCTGACCCTCGCCCGCCCACCGACCGAGCAAGGGAGGCAATCCCATGACCGACCCCGCGCCACCCACCATCCCCTGTGCCGCTGCGGCGGCCCACACCGGAAGGTCACCACCATCACCCCGGAGTACACCCCGGCTGACAGGCGCGCCGTCCTCGACCGTGCGGCGCGCCTGCGCCAGATCCCCGAAACCGACCGCGACGCCATCCGCATCGCCCAAGATCCGCAGTTCTCCCGCTGGCTGGAGCAGATCACCGCTACCGGCGGCTGCTCCCACCCCGTCCACCTGTCCGGCTCCACCACCACCCTGGACAGCACAACCGGCGAGATCCTCCGCCAGTACGACACCCGCAACGAACCCGGCGAACGCCTCCTGGTGCGCTGCCGCAACCGCCGGGCAACCGTCTGCGCCCCCTGCTCCCGCCTCCACGCGGGCGACACCTTCCACCTCGTCCGCGCAGGCCTCCTCGGCGGCAAGAACGTCCCCACCACCGTCCGCGACCGCCCACGGCTCTTCGTCACCCTGACCGCACCGTCCTTCGGCCCCGTGCACCGGACCGGGGAACGCTGCCGCCCCCGCCGTAACAGCGGCACGTGCGAGCACGGCCGTCCCCTCGGCTGCGGCACAGAGCACACCGCGAACGATCCCCTCGTCGGCCAACCTCTGTGCCCCGACTGCTACGACTACACCGGACACGTGCTCTGGCACGCGCACGCCTCCAAGCTGTGGGACCGCTTCGTCATCGACGTCCGCCGCCGCCTCGCCTCCTCCGCCGGCCTCGTACAGTCCCGCTTCGCCCAGCACGCCCGGCTGTCCTTCGCGCGCGTCGCCGAGTACCAGAAACGGGCGGCCGTCCACGTGCACGCCGTCGTCCGCCTCGACGGCCCCGACGGACCGTCCGACGAACCCCCGCCCTGGGGCACGGCCGACCGGCTCACCGCCGCCGTGCGCGCCTCCGCCCAGCGGGTCCAGGTCCGCACCCCCTACAGCCCGGCCGTCGGCGAACTGCACCTTCGCTGGGGAGCCCAACTCGACATTCGATCGCTGTACGCCGACGGTGACGGGCCCGGTGATGACGCGGTGGCCGCATACGTCGCGAAGTACGTCACCAAGGGAGCGAGCGACACCGGCGCCGGCACCGACTACAAGGTCACCACCCGGGACGACATCGACACGGCACCCGTGAGCGGACACGTCCGCACCCTCATGCGCACCTGCTGGCACCTCGGCGGCCTCCCGGAGTACGCGCCTCTGCACCTGCGCGCCTGGGCTCACACTCTCGGCTACCGCGGCCACATCCTCACCAAATCACGGGCCTACTCCACCACCTACGCAGCCCTACGCGCTGAACGTGCCCACCACGTTGGCCAAGCCGAGATTCCCGATGCGATCACGGATGCGCACTGGCGCTACGTCGGCTCCGGTCACACGCCTGGCGCCGCTCTGATCGCGGCTGGAGTCGCCGAAGACCTCGCGGAGTGCCGGCGACTCATTGCTGATGCCAGGCAAGAGGGAGGCGGGCCCCGATGACTCCGCTACCCGCGCCCGAACCCTCGAATGACAGAGCTGCGAGCCTCATCGAGAGCGAGATTGTGATCGTGGATGAGGACGGCACAGAGGAACCGTTCGACGCCGCTGCATGGTTCGAGTGAGGAGTGAAGCCGCCTTACCTGCGTCATGGGAAGGCGGCTCCGTTCTGTGCGGTGTGCAATCAGAGGGCTTGCGCGAAGTCGTCTTCGCGGATCACAAGCCGTTCGCGCACGTCCTTCGGGATCAGCAAGCGAAGGTGCACCTTCGGGGCCCGGACCCCCGGCACCTTCGTGCGGGTGACCTCGCAGCGGATCCCGACGCGGTACAGGTCTGCGGACATGGCCTCCATGCCGCCTTCCTGCCAGTGCTCACGGAACGTCTTGCCGCCGTGGACGTTGACCCATCGGTCCTTCGCCGTCTCTGGATCAATCGCTTCGAGCTCCCCGATGAGCTTGTCGAGTGTCGCCTCTGCCTGCTCCTTCGTGAACCGCGTCTTTGCGTACCGGCCTCCGGGTTCGAGTTCCTTCATGTAGAGCGCGATGGACTCCTGAAGGCGCTTGATCTCCCGTCGCGCCTCGGCACCCTCCGCGTACTGGCGAACCTGTACGGGGAAGTCTCCGAGGACCTTCAGCACGTCCTCCACCAGGCGTTCGTAGACCCGCTCGGGGTTGGGCGCCCCGTGCCCGCCGCTCTTGCAGTTGCGGCATCGCAGGTAGGGGTAGGTCCCGAAACCGTTTCTCGTGACCTGCACGGTCATGTTCGTCTTGCAGTCGGCGCACAGGAGCACGCCGAGGAACTGCGTAGCTCCTCCAGGACGGCGTGGCGGTTGCTTCTTCATCCGCTTGTCGAGAGCTGCGCCGAGGGTCTCGAACTCCTCCTCGGTGAAGACGGGGGGAGCGACCCTGATCGGCTTGCCGTCCTTGCCGAGGATTGGTTTCGAACGCCGCTGTCCGCCGTTCTTGTCCTCCTCCACCCGGAAGCCGAGGAGCGCCGGGTTACGGAGACGGCGGAGGAGCGTCGCCACGGTGAGTCCTTGGCTCATGAGGCCGGACCGCTTCAGGCAGCGCACCATGAAGCGGGCAGAGCAGTCTCGAAGCGCCATGCGCCGAGCCCAGTGCAGTGCCTTGTACGCCTCGGGATCGATGACGAGAACCACCCTCCCCGTGTCGTCCTCGTCCGTGACGTAGCCGTACGCCGGCTTCCCGATCAGCCAGTCCTCCTGAGACTTTGCGTAGTCCCAGAGGCTCGTGACACGAGTGGATGTGTTGGCCGCTTCGATCTCGGCGATACCACCGATGATCGTGACCATGATCTTGCCCGCAGTCGTGGTGAGATCAAGGCTGTCGTTCTTCGAGACCAGGTTCTTCCCGCGCTTCAGGCTCCATTCGATCATCGTCGAGAGGTCGGAGAGCCGACGTACGAAGCGATCGAGCTTCCAGAACAGGATCTCGTCGAACTCGGGGGAGCGGTTGTTCAACCAGTCCCCGAGTTCCTTCCGCTTCCATGGCGGAACCTTCGTTGCTGACACGTTCAGATCTGAAGCGACGCCCACGACTCGGCACCCTCGTTCCCTGGCCAGGATGCGGAGATCGAGCTCCTGACGTACCGGTGACGTCGTGTCGTCCGTCAGTACGGATAAGCGAATCGACAGGAGTGCCCGGGGTGCGTCATCCGGGAGTAGCGCCTCAGCCTGCTTCAGCTCCGCCAAGAGCGCGAGATCGGCTTTGGTCCACTCGGCTTCCACGTTGTAGGCCGCACGGTCTGCCGCGCGCCTCCGCTGTCCTCGTTTCCTCATGTCAGCAGCGTAGATGTTGTTTTGGGCGTTTTTCCATATGCCCGCAGATGGACACGAGTATCCAGATCGGCCCGACGGGCAAGAAGCTGCTGCCGCTGACGGTGAAGGAGGCTCACAACAGCTGAGACGCAGCGGATTCGGGGTGGGCCTGTCAGCGTTTGGGATCTTCTGAGCATATTGAGGGCCGTGCTCGGCGTGCCGTGAGGGGCGGCGCCACCCTGAGGAGGGCTGCGGTCCTGGTGTAAACGGTGCTGGCGAGGGCGTCGTTCAGGGCCAGGCGCGAAGGGGTGTCCGGTCGGGATGTGCTGAAGAAGCCCCCGCTGGGCCGCGGCGCGGGCGAGGCGGTGGCGAGCCAGACAGGGGTCGGCGCGCGGTCATCTCCGGTCCGCGACTCAGCCTCCACAGCGTATCGGTCTGGGTATCGGCCAACCCCGCTTCCCGGGCCAGCTCCTTGAGCTCGGTATGCACACGGGCGCGAAGCGCGAACAGACAGTCATGGAGCTCCTCTCGACTCCATGCCGAAACCTCCTGTTCCGGCTGCCTGCTGAGTGGTCGTCCGGTCAGTACTCGCAGCAGAGTGGAGAATGGGGTTCCAGTTGCGTTTGAGGCAGTAGTCAGGAGAGATCATGCGTGCTGTTCAGTACGACCGGTTCGGGTTACCCGATGTGCTGCGCATCAACGAGGTGCCCACGCCCGATCCCGGACCGGGAGAGGTGCTCGTCGACGTGCACGCCGCGAGCGTGGACGCATCGGAGACCGCCTTGCGCTCGGGCAAGTTGCGCAGAGTCATCCGTGCCGGCCTTCCCCGCGGCACGGGCACCGACTTCGTCGGCCGCGTCACGGCAGTGGGCTCCGGCGTTCATGCGTGGCACGCCGGAGACGCGGTGTGGGGGCTCATGCCGCACTTGACGTTCGGATCCATAGCCGACTATGTCAGCGTGCCCGAGCAGCGGCTCGCCCGGGCACCGAAGAACCTCGACTTCCTCGAAGCTGCCGCCCTTCCGGTATCGGGCACCACCGTCTTGACCGCCCTGACGGACAAGGCGCACCTCGCAGAGGGGGAGCGGCTTCTGGTCCGCGGTGCCGCAGGAGGTGTCGGCAACGTCGCCGTGCAACTCGGCAAGGCCCTCGGCGCCCACGTCACCGCCCTTGCCGGTGCTCGTCACCTCGACTGGGTCGGAGAACTCGGCGCAGACGAGGTTCTGGACTACCGAACGACCCGGCCGGAAGATCTCGGCCGTTTCGATGTCATCCTCGACGTGGCGGGCACCGGTCTCGGCGCCTTCAGAAGGCGGCTGACTCGGCAGGGCCGCTTGGTCGCGCTGGCATTTGACCCGGACCGGATCATCTTGTCGATGATCAGTATGGGATTGCGGGGCGCCGTCTCGCCACGGCGGAACAAACTCTTCAGCAACAACCCGTCGGCCGACCGGATAGCAGAACTCACCCGGTCCGTCGAGGCCGGAAGCATCCGGCCCATGGTCGACACGGTCTTTGCGATGACAGACGTCGCTGAGGCGCACAGAAGGCTCGAAGCCGGTGGCGTCCGCGGGAAGTACGTCGTCGACATGCAGCGCGCATAGCCCATTTCCCTGCGTGTGGCGGGACAGGGGTCGACGACGACTTCCTTCGGTGGCGTGGGGCCCCGGACTCAACGGCGCGGTGGGCGGGAACCACCCCCTTCAGGGGTCGGAGGATGTCAAGGGGTGTCGCGGTCGTAGGGGCGGATGCGGTGGCGGGGGGTGACGGTGCGGCGGGGTGGGCGGGTGAGGGTGATCTGGCGGACCAGTTGCTGGAAGCAGGCCAGGGCGGCGACGCCCGGCAGGGCCGCCGCGGCGGTGTCGGTGAGGGTGTGCGGTGCCTGGGCCACGCAGAGGAGGACCGCGACGGAGGAGAAGAGCAGGACGACGAACCAGGAGTGCAGGGCGCGTCGTTGGTGGAGTGCCGCGCGGAGGACGGAGAGGGATCCCGCGAGCCAGGGGCCGTAGACGAGGATGGGCCACCAGGCCGAGGAACTGCCGCTGCTGTGGGCGGTGGTGACGAGCAGCAGGGGTTCGTAGGTGACGACGCCGCTGAAGACGCTCACCATCGATACGGTGACCGCTGCCATGGCGGCGATGACATAGCTGGCGACGCGCAGGGCGTCGGGGCGTTTGCGTGGGGGTTTGCGGTGTCCGCGCGGGGCGCGCAGGGGCGGCAGTTCGGCGGTGATCTCCTGGAGGTTGCCCATCGGGCTGCCGGCGGGCGGTGCGGTGACCGAGGCCTCCTCGCGCGGGGGCGGCACGGTTCTGCCGTACTCCTCGCCGCGGGCCTCCTGGAGCAGGTAGGCCAGTTCCTCGGCCGGGTCCCAGGGAGGCACGGCCGGTTCCACGGGCTCCGCATAGACGGCTCCGGCCCGGTGCCTTCCGGTGCCCGATTCGGGAAAAGGGGCCGCCATGTCAGCGCCGTACCAGAGAGGGTCGTAGCGTTCATCATTCATGTCAGGATTGATTCATCCGGCCGGTGGTGGCGGTCAACAGTGGTTCTGTGACGAGCAGTTGGAACGGCCCTGACCTGCTTTCCTTCATACAGCGACTAACGGCGGCCCTTTCACTTGGATGCGCGGCGAATGAGTGAACGGCCGTGGTGACAATTGCTTTGTATAAGCCTCGGAATTCCTTTTTTTCGACTGGCGTTCAGTGTATGAAGAATATTTTCTCGGGGGTGGCCGCATCCGCGCGGGCGGCTGCGGCGTCCCTGCGGGTATGGAGCTGGAGAAGACGCCGGAGCGGCCCGCGGGCGGCGAGGGGTGCCTCGTCGTGGCGGTCCGCGTGCCCGTGCGGATCGTGGTGCTGGTGCTGGTCGTGCCGGTCCGGATGGTGTGGGACGCGCTGGTGGTCGCCGGGCGGTTCCTGAACGACACGGTGTTCCGGCCGGTCGGGCGGGCGCTGCTGTGGCTGGGGCGTGCGGTGTTCGTGTGGCCGTTCGTGGGGCTGTGGCGGTATGTGCTCGTGCCGCTGGGCGGGGGAGCCGCCTGGCTGGGGAGGGTGCTTCTGGTCCTTCCGGCCGTGTGGTGCTACCGATATGTGCTGACTCCCCTCGGACACGCCGCCGTATGGGTGTACGCGCGTGTGCTGACGCCGGTCGGGCACGCGCTCACCGCGGCCGGCGCCGCGCTGTGGGCGGGGGTGGCGTGGCTGGGGAGGTATCTGCTCGTCGTGCCGTCGGTGTGGGTGTACCGGTGGGTGCTCACGCCGGTGGGGCACGCGCTCGCGTGGTGCGGCCGGGGGCTCGCGTGGTGCGGCCGGGGCTGTGTGTGGCTGGTGGCGGCGATCGCCGCCGGGATCGGCGCGGCGCTGTACTGGACCGCCCGCATCCTGCTGGTGCTGCCCGCGCTCGCGGTGTGGCGGTGGGTGCTGGCGCCGGCCGGGCGGGCGCTCGGTGTCGTCGCGCGGGAGATCCGGGACGCGCTCGGGCACGCCTGGCGGGTCGCCGGACACATCTCGCTCGCCGTGGGGCGTGCCCTCGCGACGCTCTTCCGGTGGATCTTCGTGGAGCCCGCGCGGTGGGTGTACCGCAGCGTGCTGACCCCGGTGGGACACGCGGTGCGCGACGCCGTACTGCGGCCCGTCGGCCGGGCCGCGCGTGCCGTGGGCCGGGCCACCCGGCAGGCGCTGGAGTCCGCCCGCGCCTCGGTCCGGCGGGCCCGTGCCGACATCCGGCGGATGCTGCTGGGCGGACCCGCGGAACCGCAGGTCGCGCACCGGCGGGAACCTACTGGCCGGGAGGCACGTACTCTTGGTAGCAGTACGACCGCTCTCACGAAGGACTGAAGAACACTGGGCAAGCGACAGCCCGAAGGCCCGCCGCCCGCACCCGCGGTGCAGCGCATCCGACTGCGCTACACCAAGCGCGGCCGCCTCCGGTTCACCAGCCACCGTGACTTCCAGCGTGCTTTCGAGCGCGCGCTGCGCCGCGCCGAGGTGCCGATGGCGTACTCGGCGGGGTTCACGCCGCACCCGAAGGTGTCGTATGCCAATGCCGCACCCACCGGCACGGGCAGTGAGGCGGAGTACCTGGAGATCGCGCTCACCGAGGCGCGCGACCCCGAGCAGGTCCGGACCCTCCTCGACGAGTCGCTGCCCGCCGGGCTCGACGTCGTCGACGCGGTCGAGGCCCGCTCGTCCGGTCTCGCCGACCGGCTCACGGCTTCCGTGTGGGAGCTGCGGCTGGACGGCGTCACCGCCGAGGAGGCCCGCCGCGCGGTGGACGCCTTCAACGCGGCCGGGACCGTGGAGGTCCAGCGCCGCACCAAGAACGGCGTCCGCACGTTCGACGCCCGCGCGGCGGTGGCGCACCTGGAGAGCGCGGAAACGCACTCGTCGCCGGCTGATAGGCCGACCGACCGGCCCTGTGCGATACTGCGCCTGGTTGTTCGGCACGTGACGCCTGCCGTACGACCCGACGACGTCCTGTCCGGTCTCCGCGCCGTGGCCGACCTGGCGCCGCCGGTCCCCGCAGCGGTGACCAGGCTGGCGCAGGGGCTGTTCGATGAAGAGACCGGCACGGTGACCGACCCGCTCGCGCCCGACCGCGAGGCAGCAGCGTCCGAGCCGCATCCGGCCGGAGCCACTGCCACCGCGACGGCGCCGGCGTAAGGAAGGTCCCGCGCAGGGACGTACGTCGTAAGCGCCGCCCTCGAACTCGGGAGCCACCTGGGTCGGGCAGCGCACCGACCAGAAGACTTTCGCCAGGCCGTACGCATTCGGCGTACGGAACCGGCGAGACAGGACACAGAGAGCTTCCGAGCGGCGCCCGCGCCCCGGACGGCGGCAACCGCGCATCGCGCGAGCCGCGGACGTCACCGGCATCGCCGGACCAGGCGCGGCGCCCGGGAGCCTGACGGGAGAAACGCCCGCATGCTCGAACCGATCGAGCCCACCAAGGGCTCCGAACCGAACACTCCGAGCGACACCTTGCCGCCCAGGCGGCGGCGCCGTGCTGCTTCCCGCCCGGCGGGCCCGCCCGCCGCAGCCGCGGCCGGGGCGGCCGCCGAGACCGTCGCGCCGGCCATACCGGCCGCGGAGAGTGCCGACGCCCCCGCGCCGACCGCGCCCGAGAACGGGCCCGAGCCGGCTGCGCTCGCTGCGGAGCAGGAGACGGAGGCCGCGGCCCCCGCGCCCCGGCGCCGTCGTGTGGTCCGCCGCGCGGCCGCGCCCGCCGGGTCACCGGCGTCCGCGGACTCCGCGGAGACGGTCGTACCGGCGACACCGGCCGCCGCCGAGAGCGCCGAGAGCGCTGAGTCCGATGCCGAGGACGCCCCCGATGCCGTGGTGACCGCCGGGTCCGACGCGGACGCCGCCTCGCGTCGCGCCCGTCGTCGTGCGACCCGCACGGTGACCTCGCCGGAGGAGACCACGGAGACCGCCGAGGCCGCAGCGACCGTCGAGCCGGGGGCTCAGGCCGCTCCCGAGGCCGGCGATGCGCCCGTGACCGCCGGGTCCGACGCGGACGCCGCCTCGCGTCGCGCCCGTCGCCGTGCGACCCGCACGATGACCTCGCCGGAGGAGACCACGGATGCGGCAGCGACTGGGTCCGAGACTCAGCCCGCTCCCGAGGCCCCTGTGGCCGACGCGGACGCCGCCTCGCGTCGCACCCGGCGTCGTGCGACCCGCACGGTGACCTCGCCGGAGGAGACCACGGAGACCGCCGAGGCCGCAGCGACCGTCGAGCCGGGGGCTCAGGCCGCTCCCGAGGCCGGCGACGCGCCCGTGACCCCCGAGTCCGACGCGGACGCCGCCCCGCGCCGCGCCCGTCGCCGTGCGGCCCGCACCGTGTCCGCACCGACGGAGACCGCCGAGCAGGCGCAGACCCCCGCCGCGCGGGCCGAGGCATCCGAGACCACCGAGACCACCGAGGACGCCGCGCCCCGTCGCACCCGGCGCCGTGCCTCGCGCAGTGCGTCCGCTCCGGCCGGTGCGCCGGTGACCGCCGGGACGGCGGAGGGCGACACCGAGGAGACCGAGCAGGCCACCCCGATCGCCGAGGAGGCCCCGGTGACCGAGAACGACAAGCAGGACGAGACCCCCGAGACGCCCGCCGAGCAGGCCCCCGCCGACGAGGCCGCGCCGCGCCGCCGCCGTCGCGTGGTCCGCAAGGCCGCCGCCGGTTTCGCCGAGCCCGCGCGCACCGCCGCCCGCCCGGCAGCGGCCGAGGAGGACGAGGAGAGCGGCCCGCGGCGCCCCGCGCGCCCCGCCGTCGCCGTGTTCCAGCCGCCGGTGTTCACCGAGCCCCGCTTCCAGACGCCCGAGCGCGCCGCGGCCGAGGCGGCGGCCGAGGTCGCCGAGCCGGAGGAGACCGAGGAGCCCGAGGAGACCCAGGAGCTCCCGGAGGAGCAGCCCGCCGCTTCCCGCCGCCGTCGTCGGCGCCGGGGTGCGGGCGACGCGGAGGACACCGCCGCCCGGACCGCCCCGGCCGCCGAGGACGAGGCCGAGGAGGCCGAGGAGCCGGCCCAGGACCACGCGGACGCCGACACCGAGGACCAGGACGACGGCGAGTCCTCCGGTTCCCGCCGCCGCCGTCGCCGTGGTGGCCGTCGCCGCCGGCGCGGCGAGTCCGCCGAGACGGAGACCGAGGGCGAGGAGTCCGGCGAGAAGGACGCCGACGCCGAGCACCTCGCCGCGAAGCAGGCCGCCCAGGACGCCGAGGACACCGCCGAGCAGGCGGAGGAGGACGCCGGGGAGCGCGAGGAGTCCGGCGGCTCCAGCAGCAGCCGCCGTCGCCGTCGCCGCCGTCGCCGGGCCGGTGACGGCGGCGGTGAGGCCGAGACCTCCACCGACGACCCCGAGCGCACGGTCGTCAAGGTGCGCGAGCCGCGCAAGCCGTCCGAGCCGTCGGACGAGGTGCAGTCCATCAAGGGCTCCACCCGCCTGGAGGCGAAGAAGCAGCGCCGCCGCGAGGGCCGTGAGCAGGGCCGCCGCCGCGTGCCGATCATCACCGAGGCCGAGTTCCTGGCCCGCCGCGAGGCCGTCGAGCGCGTCATGGTGGTGCGCCAGCACGGCGACCGTACGCAGATCGGTGTGCTGGAGGACGGGGTGCTCGTCGAGCACTACGTCAACAAGGAGCAGGCCACCTCGTACGTCGGCAACGTCTACCTCGGCAAGGTGCAGAACGTGCTGCCGTCGATGGAGGCCGCCTTCATCGACATCGGCAAGGGCCGCAACGCGGTGCTCTACGCCGGTGAGGTCAACTTCGAGGCGCTCGGCATGTCGGGCGGCCCGCGCCGTATCGAGTCCGCGCTGAAGTCCGGCCAGTCGGTCCTGGTCCAGGTGACCAAGGACCCGATCGGCCACAAGGGCGCCCGTCTCACCAGCCAGGTCTCCCTCCCGGGCCGCTACCTCGTGTACGTGCCCGAGGGCTCGATGACCGGCATCAGCCGCAAGCTGCCCGACACCGAGCGGTCCCGGCTGAAGACCATCCTCAAGAAGATCGTCCCCGAGGACGCGGGCGTCATCGTGCGCACCGCCGCCGAGGGCGCGAGCGAGGAGGAACTGCGCCGCGACGTCGAACGCCTCCAGGCGCAGTGGGAGGAGATCAAGAAGAAGTCCAAGAACGGCGGCAGCGCGCCGACGCTGCTGTACGGCGAGCCGGACATGACCGTCCGGGTCGTGCGGGACATCTTCAACGAGGACTTCTCCAAGGTCGTCGTCAGCGGTGACGAGGCCTGGGAGACCATCCACGGCTATGTGTCGCACGTGGCGCCGGACCTGGCCGAGCGGCTGTCCCGGTGGACCAGCGAGGTCGACGTCTTCGCCACGTACCGGATCGACGAGCAGCTCGCCAAGGCGCTGGACCGCAAGGTCTGGCTGCCCAGCGGCGGTTCGCTGGTGATCGACCGGACCGAGGCGATGGTCGTCATCGACGTCAACACCGGCAAGTTCACCGGTCAGGGCGGCAACCTCGAGGAGACGGTCACCAGGAACAACCTGGAGGCGGCCGAGGAGATCGTGCGCCAGCTGCGGCTGCGCGACCTCGGCGGCATCATCGTCATCGACTTCATCGACATGGTGCTGGAGTCCAACCGGGACCTGGTGCTGCGGCGCCTGCTGGAGTGCCTGGGCCGGGACCGTACGAAGCACCAGGTGGCCGAGGTGACCTCGCTGGGCCTGGTGCAGATGACCCGCAAGCGGGTCGGCCAGGGTCTGCTGGAGTCGTTCTCGGAGACCTGCGTCCACTGCAACGGCCGGGGCGTCATCGTGCACCTGGACCAGCCGTCCGCCTCCGGTGGCGGCGGCAAGCGCAGGAAGCGGGCGCGGGCCGGCGCGGCGGAGCAGCCGCACGAGCACGAGGCCCCCGCGGCCGTCGTGACGGCCGAGCAGGAGGCGGAGGCGGAGTCGGTGGCCGAGGTCGCCGCCGAGGCCGCGGAGCCGGTCGCGCTCCCCGCCCCCGAGTTCAACCCGGACGAGGAGCTGTACAGCAGCGCCGCCGAGGCGGAGGCCGCGGCCACCCGTGGACGTTCCCGCCGCCGGGCGAGCCGGCGGGTGTCCGCTCCCGCGGGCGCCCCGAAGCGGGACGCCGACAAGGCCGACAGGGCCGGCCGGCAGAAGGCGCAGGAGCCCGAGCCGGCCGGGGAGACCGCCCCCGAGGCGGCCCCGACGGCGCAGGACGTGACCGCCGCGCAGGAGGTCACGCGTCCGGTGCGGCCGGAGTCGGCCGCCGAGGCGCTGGCCGAGCCCGCGGCCGTCGAGGACGCGGTGGTGCCGGAGCCCGCCGAGGAGGCCGCCCCCAAGGGCCGTACGCGGCGCCGGGTCGTCCGCAAGGTGACCGCGCCGGCCGGTTCCCCGGCGGGAGCCGAGGCCGCGGTGGTGACGGTCAGCGAGACCGCGAAGGCGGAGGAGGCGCCGAAGGCGGAGGAGGCCCCCGCCGAGGCCGGTGCCCCGGCCGAGGCGGCCGCTCCCGCGGAGCCCGAGGCCCCGGCCCGTCCGCGCCGGCGCGCGGTGCGCAAGCCGAGCACGTCCACCGCGTCCGCGGAGGCGGCCGTGACGGTTGTCCCCTCGGCCCCGGCGCACGAGCCGGCACCGGCCGCCGCGGAGCCTGCCGAGGAGCCGTCGCAGGCGCCCGCCGAGAAGCCCTCGGAGGAGCCCGCCGGCGAGTCCGCCGCGCAGGGCGAGGCCGCCGAGGAAGCCGCTCCGGCCAAGAAGACCGCCCGCAAGGCGGCCAAGAAGGCCACGGCGAAGAAGGCCGCCACGAAGAAGACGACGACGGCCAAGAAGACCGCCGCCAAGAAGACGACGGCCAAGAAGGCGGCGAAGACCACCAAGGCGGCCGCCACCAAGACGACGACCGCCAGGACGACCGCCAAGACGGCGGCGAAGAAGTCGGCGTCGAAGAAGACCGCGGCCGCCGATCAGCAGCCGCCGTCCTCGGTCACGGCCGTGACCGACGAGGGCTGACGGCCCTCCCCTGTGTGGTCCTGTCCCCTGGGACAGGACCACACCCTTTCCCACGGGCCGCGCCCACCTGCGCCGACCGCGCGCGGGCGTGCCCGTCAGACAGCTGCCGCCGAGATGACACATCCCCGACTCGGTCGGACCCGGGGAACGTAAGGAGAAACCGCGATGATAGGCCTCGTGCTTGCGGCCGGCGCCGGACGCCGGCTGCGCCCCTACACCGACACCCTGCCCAAGGCGCTGGTGCCGGTGGGCCCCGCGGGTGAGGAGGGCGAGCCGACGGTCCTGGACCTGACCCTCGCCAACTTCGCCGAGATCGGGCTGACCGAGGCCGGTGTCATCGTCGGCTACGCCAAGGAGGCCGTCTACGAGCGCAAGGCGGCCCTGGAGGCGAAGTACGGGCTGAAGCTGACGCTGATCGACAACGACAAGGCCGAGGAGTGGAACAACGCCTACTCGCTGTGGTGCGGCCGGGACGCCCTGAAGGACGGGGTGATCCTCGCCAACGGGGACACGGTGCACCCGGTGTCGGTGGAGAAGACCCTCCTGGCGGCGCGCGGTGACGGCAAGAGGATCATTCTCGCGCTGGACACGGTGAAGAAGCTCGCCGACGAGGAGATGAAGGTCGTCGTCGACCCGGAGCGGGGGATGACGCGGATCACGAAGCTGATGGATCCGGCCGAGGCGACGGGTGAGTACATCGGGGTCACGCTGATCGAGGGCGAGGCGGCCGGGGAGCTGGCGGACGCGCTGAGGGCGACGTTCGAGCGGGACCCGCAGCTGTACTACGAGGACGGTTACCAGGAGCTGGTGAACCGCGGGTTCCGGATCGATGTGGCGCCGATCGGCGACGTCGAGTGGGTCGAGATCGACAACCACGACGACCTCACGCGCGGGCGGGAGATCGCGTGCCAGTACTGACCCGGCTCATTCCCTCGCCGGTCGTCGTCGACATCCGTCCCGGCGCCCTCGACGACCTCGCGCACGTCCTCGCGGACCAGCGGATCTCGCAGTCGGGCAGACTCGCGGTGGCGATCAGCGCGGGCTCCGGGGCCCGGCTGCGCGAGCGGCTGTCGCCCGCCCTGCCGGGGGCCACGTGGTTCGAGGTCGGCGGCGGCACCATCGACGACGCGGTCCGGCTCGCCGACGAGATGAAGTCCGGCCACTACGACGCGGTCGTCGGACTCGGCGGCGGCAAGATCATCGACTGCGCCAAGTTCGCCTCCGCGCGGGTCGGCCTTCCCATGGTCTCCGTGGCCACCAACCTCTCGCACGACGGCATCTGCTCGCCCGTCTCCATCCTGGACAACGACGCGGGCCGCGGCTCCTACGGCGTGCCCACGCCCATCGCGCTGCTCATCGACCTCGCGGTGATACGCGAGGCGCCGATCCGGTTCGTACGCTCCGGGATCGGGGACGCGCTGTCCAACATCTCCGCGGTCGCCGACTGGGAGCTGTCCCACCGCGTCAACGGCGAGAAGGTCGACGGTCTCGCCGCCGCCATGGCCCGGCAGGCCGGCGAGGCCGTGCTGCGCCACCCCGGCGGCTGCGGCGACGACGGCTTCCTGACCGTGCTGTCCGAGGGGCTGGTGCTGTCGGGGATCGCCATGTCGATCGCGGGGCACACCCGGCCCGCCTCCGGGGCCTGCCACGAGATCAGCCACGCGCTGGACCTGCTGTATCCCCGGCGCGCCGCCAGTCACGGCGAGCAGGTCGGCATCGGCGCGGCGTTCGCGACGCATCTGCGCGGCGACCACGAGAGCGCCCGGATCATGGCCGACGCGCTCCGCCGGCACGGGCTGCCGGTCGTCGCGCGGGAGATCGGTTTCGACGACGAGGAGTTCGTGCGCGCCGTCGGGTTCGCCCCCGAGACCCGCCCGGGCCGCTACACGATCCTGGAGCATCTCCAGCTGTCCCCGGCACAGATCAAGGACGCGTACGCGGAGTACGTCGCGTCGGTCACCGGCTGACGGACGGGGTCCGGTTTGACCCTCGTGGGCCGGGCCCCGTAACCTTGACCGTCGGCGTGTCCATCGGGACCGCCACATCCCCGTAAACCTCTTCCTCCCGGACGCGGCCGCGGCCGGGAGAGGTCGCCCGCGTGTATGCGTGGGCGACTGGCCTGCGGGGGTGCCGTTCTTCGAGTGAGAGAGTGAGATCCGCGTGTACGCCATCGTGCGCAGCGGTGGTCGCCAGCACAAGGTTGCTGTCGGCGACATCGTCGAGGTTGACAAGATTTCCACCGCCAAGGTCGGCGACACGGTCGAACTCTCGACCCTGCTCGTCGTGGACGGCGACTCCGTGACCAGCGACCCGTGGGTGCTGGCCGGCATCAAGGTCCAGGCCGAGGTCGTGGACCACCACAAGGGCCAGAAGATCGACATTCTGCGCTACAAGAACAAGACCGGCTACCGCCGTCGTCAGGGCCACCGCCAGCAGTACACGGCGATCAAGGTCACTGAGATCCCCGCGGCTGCGAAGTAAGGGACTGAGGAGAGATGGCACACAAGAAGGGCGCATCGTCCACCCGTAACGGTCGTGACTCCAACGCTCAGCGCCTCGGCGTGAAGCGCTTCGGCGGTCAGGTCGTGAACGCGGGCGAGATCCTGGTCCGCCAGCGCGGCACCCACTTCCACCCGGGCGCCGGCGTCGGCCGTGGCGGCGACGACACGCTGTTCGCGCTGCAGGCCGGTTCGGTGCAGTTCGGCACCAGCCGTGGCCGCAAGGTCGTGAACATCGTCCCGGTCGCCTGATCCAGGCTTTTCGACCGTACGTTTCGCGAGGCGGACCTCACTTCCCGGTCGGGAAGGCGGGTCCGCCTTTCGCGTGTTACCCAAGAGATGACCCCGTAGTAACTGGAGGCACATTCCATGACCACCTTCGTGGACCGCGTCGAGCTGCATGTCGCCGCGGGTAACGGAGGCCACGGCTGTGCCTCCGTCCATCGCGAGAAGTTCAAGCCGCTCGGCGGGCCCGACGGCGGCAACGGCGGACGCGGCGGCGATGTGATCCTCACCGTCGACCAGTCCGTGACCACCCTGCTCGACTACCACCACTCGCCGCACCGCAAGGCCACCAACGGCAAGCCCGGCGAGGGCGGCAACCGCAGTGGCAAGGACGGCCAGGACCTGGTCCTGCCCGTGCCCGACGGCACCGTGGTGCTCGACAAGGCGGGCAACGTCCTGGCCGACCTCGTCGGGCACGGCACCTCCTACGTCGCCGCCCAGGGCGGACGCGGCGGGCTCGGCAACGCCGCCCTCGCCTCGGCGCGCCGTAAGGCGCCCGGGTTCGCGCTGCTCGGCGAGCCGGGGGACCTCCACGACATCGTCCTGGAGCTGAAGACCGTCGCGGACGTGGCGCTCGTGGGCTATCCCAGTGCCGGCAAGTCGTCCCTGATCTCCGTGCTCAGCGCCGCCAAGCCGAAGATCGCCGACTACCCGTTCACCACGCTGGTGCCCAACCTCGGTGTGGTCACCGCCGGTTCGACCGTGTACACCATCGCCGACGTGCCGGGGCTGATCCCGGGCGCCAGCCAGGGCAAGGGTCTTGGCCTGGAGTTCCTGCGGCACGTCGAGCGGTGCAGCGTGCTGGTGCACGTGCTGGACACCGCCACCCTGGAGTCCGACCGCGACCCCGTCTCCGACCTCGACGTCATCGAGGAGGAGCTGCGGCAGTACGGCGGTCTCGACAACCGGCCGCGGATCGTCGTCCTCAACAAGATCGACGTGCCGGACGGCAAGGACCTCGCCGAGATGGTGCGGCCGGACCTCCAGGAGCGCGGCTACCGCGTCTTCGAGGTGTCCGCCGTGGCCCACACCGGGCTGCGCGAGCTGTCCTTCGCCCTCGCCGAGCTGGTGGCCGAGGCGCGCGCCGCCAAGCCGAAGGAGGAGGCGACCCGCATCGTCATCCGTCCCCAGGCGGTCGACGACACCGGCTTCACCGTCACCCGCGAGGAGGTCGGCGGGGAGCCGCTGTTCCGGGTGCGCGGCGAGAAGCCCGAACGCTGGGTCCGCCAGACCGACTTCAACAACGACGAGGCCGTCGGCTACCTCGCCGACCGGCTGGGCCGCCTCGGTGTCGAGGAGGAACTGATGAAGGCCGGCGCCCGCTCGGGCGACGGCGTGGCCATCGGCCCCGAGGAGAACGCCGTCGTCTTCGACTGGGAGCCGACCGTCACCGCCGGCGCGGAAATGCTCGGCCGCCGGGGCGAGGACCACCGCTTCGAGGCCCCCCGCCCCGCCGCCCAACGCCGCCGAGACCGCCAGGCCGAACGCGACGAAGCAGAACGCGAGTACGACGGCTTCGAGCCGTTCTAGTGCCGCGGCAGGCAACGTTTGCCCGTCAAGGAGCGGCGTCCGGTGCGTGCTCTCGGCGTGTCGGCCGGAAGTCCTCGTACTGGACGTACTTGGGCTTTCGGCCGGTGCGGCGAGAGTGCGTGCCGGGCGTCGCGACGGGGCGAACGTTGCCTGCCGGGGCACTAGCCCGCGCACGCCCCGTGCGAGAGGTGCCCCGGGCCGGTACATCGGCCCGGGGCACCGCCATGTCCGCCGCCGTGTCCGGCCGCAGGGACGTAAATTGACGGAGCGTCAGCTGTTACGAAATCTTGCGGCGGTTGCCGGGCTGTTGAGACGGGACGCGCGAAAACGGGGGTTACGGTGATCGGAAACGCTGCTCGTGGGGGAGGGCACAGTGCATACCGAGACCGTATCGGGGCCCACCGTTTCGGTGGTCATACCGGTCTACAACGCGGGGGAGCATCTCGAGGAATGTCTGCGGTCGATCGCGGACCAGTCCCTGGGATTCGAGCACCTCGAGATCGTCGCCGTGGACGACGCGTCCACGGACGACAGCGCGGACTTATTGGACGCCTGGGCGGCACGGCACCCCGGGCGGGTGCGGGTCGTGCGGCTGGCGGAGAACACCGGGGCGCCGGGCGGGCCGCGCAACCGGGGCATCGAGGAGGCCACCGGTGAGTTCCTGTTCTTCGCCGATCCCGACGACCGCCTGGGCACCGAGGCGCTGGAGCGGATGGTGGGGGCCGCCCGGCGCGACGACTCCGACGTGGTGCTCGGACGCATCAGGGGAGTGGGCCGCAAGGCGCCGGTGACGCCGTTCCGCAAGAACGTCGCGGGCGGGGACCTCTTCTCCTGCAAGGCCGTGTGGACCCTCACCGCGCACAAGTTGTTCCGGCGCTCCCTCGTCGAGGAGCACCGGCTGCGGTTCGCCGAGGGGGTCCGGCTGGCCGAGGAGCAGATGTTCGTCGTCCCGGCCTATCTGCACGCCCGGTCCATGTCCGTGGTGGCCGACTACGACTGCTACCACCTGATCCACCGGGACGGCTTCCCGCATCTGACCCACGAGGTCCCCGACCCGGCCGTCTTCTACGCCAACCTGCGCAACGTCCTGGACGTGGTCGTGGAGCACGTGCCGCCCGGCAGCCGGCGCAACGGTCTGCTGTACCGGTGGCTCACCCTGGAGATCCTCGGCCGGTTCAAGGAGCCCTTCGCCGAGCTGCCGGACGAGGCCCGGACCCTGCATGTGAAGCTCGCCGGGCAGCTGCTGCGCGAGTACGTCCCGCAGGAGCTGGTGGCCGAGCTGCCGCCGCTCTCCCGGCTGCGCTGCCTGCTGCTCACCGAGGGGGCGGTCGAGGAGATCACCGCGCTGTGCGCCCTGGTGCCCCGGCCGCGCCCGGCTCCGGAGCTTCCGGCCCCCGCCCCCGTACCGCACGCCGCGCCGCGGCTGCGGGGCCGGATCCGCGCCCTGACCGTCGCGCTGGCCGCCCGCACCCGCCCCGCCGCGGGGAAGGGCGGGCGCTGAGCCGGGAGGGCCGCAGAGGGAACACGCGAAAGGGCGACGGCCGGACGTATCCCGTCCGGCCGTCGCCCTTTCGTGCTCCAGGGAGCGGAACCCGCTCAGACCTCCTTGGCCTGCTCGAGCATCCGGTCCACGACCCGCTTGGAGGCCTCGCCGTCGTCGAGGTCGCAGAACAGGTGGTGGAACCGCTCGAACCGCTCCGCGTACTCCTCCGACACCTTGTCGATGTCGCGGATCGCCGTGACGAGCTCCTCCGAGGTGGAGATCAGCGGCCCGGGCGAGTCCTTCTCGAAGTCGAAGTAGAAGCCCCGCAGCGTGTCCCGGTAGTGCTCCAGGTCGTACGTGAAGAACAGCATCGGCCGCTTCAGGTGGGCGTAGTCGAACATCACCGACGAGTAGTCCGTGATCATGATGTCCGCCGCCAGGTACAGGTCGGCGATGTCCGGGTACTCCGACGCGTCCCACACGAAGCCGTTGCCGGCGCCGGGCACGGCGTCGACGACGTTGGAGTGCCGCCGGATCAGCAGCACATGGTCGTCACCCAGACGGCGACGGGCGTCCTCCAGGTCGATCCGCAGATCGAACAGGTACTGCCCGGCGCTGTGCGACTGGTCGTCCCGCCAGGTCGGCGCGTACAGCACGACCTTCTTGCCGCCCGGAATGCCGAGCGTCTCCTTCACCTTCTCCGCGATCTTGTCGCGGTCGGGCGAGTACAGGTAGTCGTTGCGCGGGTAACCGGCCTCCTGGATCTCCCCGTCGTAGGAGAAGGCCCGCTTGAGGATCGGCGTGGAGAACCGGTTGGAGGAGACCAGCAGGCTCCAGTTCTTCGCCTCGAGCGCCAGCCGGTTCTGGTACTCGCGGTCGAAGTACAGCGTCTCGATGTCGTGGCCGATCTTCTTCAGCATCGTGCCGTGCCAGGTCTGCACGATGACCTGGCCGGGCCGCCGCTCCACCCACTCGGGCAGGTGCCCGTTGGTGACGATGTACCGGGAGGTGGCCAGCGCCTCGAACCACTCACGGCCCCACATGCGCACCTTGTCCGCGGTGGGCGGCAGCACCACCTGCCCGTCGCGCACGGCCCACAGGAACTTCAGGTCACTGCCGCGGCGCAGCAGTTCCTCGTGCATCGCCCGCGGGCTGTCGGAGTACTGCTTGCCGTTGTAGCTGAGGAAGAACACCTGGTCGCGCAGCGGCTGCCGGCGGCCGGCCTCGTACACCTCGCGGCGCAGCTGGAGCTGGCGGTACGGGCCGCGCTCCAGGTCGCTGAGCTCGGAGCGGCAGTTGAGCTGCGGGTAGTCGCTCCAGCGGTTCTCGAACCAGTAACGGCGGCCGCCCAGCTCGCTGTGGAGCGGGAACCGGGGCAGGGCCAGCCGGTCGATGACGAACTCGGCGTCCGGGACGTTCCCGTCCGAGGAGCGCAGCAGCAGGTTCCAGCGGCCCGCCTTCAGCGGCACCTGACCGGAGCCGCCCATCACCGACGGGTCGAAGGCCACGGTGAACGTGCCGTCCGCGGACCACTCGGCGGGCGCCGTGCGCTCGTCGTAGCGGTTGGTCGCCTTCAGGACGAGGTCGGAGCCGATGAGCGCCCGGCTGCCGCGGCCGCGCACCACGAGCTTGCCGCTCTCCAGGCGGAGGTCGGTGATCACGGCCCGGCGGGTCCGGCCGGTGATCTTCAGATAGCCGTTGTGGCCGGAGGTCAGGGCGATCTCACGGTGGGCGCCCTCCTCGCCGAAGGAGTCCGGCAGGTCGAAGGAGAGGTCCTCCAGGCCCTCCCGGACGACGCTGCTGAACTGGCGCTCCGTGCCGTCCCCGGCGGTGGCCACCAGCATCGTGCTCCACCGGCGGCGGTCCGGCTGGGCCTGGTCGTCGACCGTGCTGGTGCTCAGCAGGGCCACGTCCGCCAGCGGCACCCGCGCACGGAACGTCGTCGTGCTGCCCTGCTGGGCGGTCTCGACGGAGTAGGTGCGTATCTCGCCGCTCTTGTTGTGGCTCAGACGGAACGTCACCGTCTCCCCGCTCTTCAGCGGGACGCGGATCTCACCGCTGATCTCCACCGCGTCGCCGTCAAGGCGGCGGTCGGTGATCAGGGCGCGCACCTTCTCGACGCGCAGCTTGAGCGCGCTGCGCTCCACGGTCGGCAGCAGCCGGAAGTCGTCGTCGAGCCACTGGTACGGCGGGAAGTTCGCGGCCGAACCGCCGCGCGCCCAGACGCCGCTGCGGCGCACCAGACCGGAGGCGTAGACGTTGATGCCGACGTGCCAGAGGCCCTCCTGCCAGGTGCCGCCCTTGCGCAGCTTCGCCGGGTCGAGGGCCAGCTCCCAGCCCGCCCAGTCGTAGTTGTACCGCTGCTGGTTGGAGTCGGTGGTGCACTCGGGCCGGTGGACGTTCTTGGCCGGCAGGAAGACGCGCCGGCGCGAGCCGTTGCGCTTCAGCTGGACGATCTTGACGCTGCTCCGCTTGGCGGACACGTCGATCTTGTCGATGTAGGCGTCGCCGGACAGCACCAGCTTGCCGTCCTGCCAGGTCACCGAGCGCAGCGGGGCGCGCAGGTCCAGGTCGCCGTCGATGCGCAGCGCCGACTTCGGCAGCTCGAGGCCGCTCTCCTCCAGCGTGCGGAAGCTGGCGTACTTGCGGAAGGTGCCGGAGACCTCCACCGGCTCCTTGCGGCGCTGCGAGGCCAGCAGGGCGATCAGCTCGGGCATGGCGTGCTTGCGGACCAGCAGCCACTGCACCCGCAGATCCGTCGGCAGCGCCAAGACGATCTTCGGGTCGACCATGTCGAGGTAGCGGTTGGCCGCCTCCAGGAACGCCTCGTGGAACTCGACGGTGGCGTCCGGCAGCACCCGCATGAACAGCCGCAGGTCGTCGCGGAGCACCCGGTCGTCGTACTGGCGCTTGTACTCGGCGAACTCGGGGCCCGTCTGCTGGGAGAGGTAGTCGCTGACCATGCTGACCGCGGTGACCCGGTCGCGGATGGCCTGGGGCTCCTTGCGGCGCTGGGTGATCGAGGGGGCCGACTCGCCCTCGCGCAGCCGCCAGAAGTACGTCGGCTCACCGATGACGTCGACGGCCTCGGCCCGGTAGTGGGCGGGCAGGACGACGGGGATGTCCTCGTGGAGGATGCCCTCGGGGAAGACGAAGCCCTCCCGCTCCCAGAAGCTCCGCCGGAAGATCTTGTTGCAGGCGATACGGTCGGCTATGAGCTTCGGGTTCCTGGATATGTGGGTGCGCTTGCGGGCCTCGCCGGCCAGCATCTTCAGCAGCGGCACCTGCCACGTCTTCTCGCCCTTGAGGTGGAAGACGTTGCCGGTGGCGAAGTCCGAACCGGACTCGTCCAGGCTGGCGAGCATCTGCCGGTAGGCGTCCGGCGGGATGAGGTCGTCGCTGTCGACGAAGGTGAGGTACTCCGACTCGTCCGACATGTGCTGGATGCCCGTGTTGCGGGCCGCGCCGAGTCCGGCGTTCTCCTTGCGGATCAGCTTGAAGCGCTCGTCGCGGTCCGCGTACGCCTCGGCGATGGCGGCGGAGCCGTCGGGGGAGCCGTCGTCGACCATCAGGACCTCGATGTCCCGGAAGGTCTGCGCGGCGAGCGAGTCCAGGCACGCGGGCAGATAGCGCTCGACGTTGTAGATGGGGACGATGACACTGAGCCGAGGGGCCATGGCTTGGTGGTCTCCTTCCGGGGGTCAGGCCCGCTCGACCAGCTCGAGCGCCTGGTCGGGGGTCGGTGCGTGGGGGCGTTCGGTGAACGGGACGAAGGGCAGCGTGCTCTCCTCGCCGAGGAAGACGCGCCGCACCACCCTTTCGGCTGCGTGGCCGTCGTCGAACTCGCAGAAACGGAGCCGGAACCCGGCGCGGCGCTCGGCGGCGTCCGCCGACTCGTACTCCCGCGAGCCGAGCAGCCGGATCAGCTCGGCCTGGGTGGTGGCCACCACACCGGGCGGCTCCTCCAGCAGGTTGAAGTAGGTGCCGCGGACCGCGGAGTAGATGTCCCAGTCGGGGGCGTAGATGATGATCGGCCGGTCGAGGACCGCGTAGTCGAACATCGCCGACGAGTAGTCCGTGATGAGCGCGTCGGCGGCCAGGTACAGCTCCTCCACCCGGCCGTGGCCCGACACGTCGACGATGCGGCCGCTGCGGCGCAGTTCGTCGACGTGGGGGGAGCTGCCGTAGAAGTAGTGGCCGCGGATCAGCAGCGTCACGTCGGGGCCCAGCTCCTCGGCGAGCCGCGCGAGGTCGAGGGCCGGGGTGAAACCGGGCTGGTACTCGCGGTGGGTGGGCATGTACAGCAGGGCCCGGGTGCCGGCGGTCAGTCCCAGTGCCTCGCGGGCCCGGCGGACGTCCTCGGCCTTGGCGTTCACCAGGAAGTCGTTGCGCGGGTAGCCGGTCTCCAGGGTGGTGTACGAGCAGGGGTACACCCGCTCCCACACGGCGGTGGAGAAGCTGTTGGAGCTGATGCTGAAGTCCCAGCGGTCGCACCGCTCGAGGAGCTTCTCGAAGTTCATGTGGGTGGAGGCCGGGTACTTCTGCTGGTCCAGGCCCATCGTCTTCAGCGGGGTGCCGTGGTGCGTCTGGAGGTGGATCTGGCCCTCCCGCTTCACCACCGAGTCCGCGAAGTTCACGTTGTTCACGAGGTACTTGGCACGTGCCACGGCCGCCCAGTACTCCCGCGAGCCGACCCGGACGTACTCGACACCCTCGGGCACCGTGTCCACGGCGTCCGCCCGGATCGCCCACACCCGGCGGATCCCGGGGGCGAGGCGGGCCAGTTCGGCGTCGATGGCCGCGGGGTTGCAGGAGACGCTGCGGCTCCAGTAGGCGGAGAACAGCGCGAGGTTCTCGTCGAGCGGGAGCCGCAGCTGCGACTGGTAGAACATGCCGACCGCGCTGCGCTTGGAGCGGCCGATCGCGGCCGCCGCGCGGTTTTTGACCCTGCGCCGGAACTTCACGGCGGCGGTGGCACCGGCCATGGCCGCGTACGCGTCACGCTCCAGCATCGCGTACTTGTGGCCGCGGCCGCCGGCCGGGCGCTGGAACCCCTCGGGCCGGTGGGCGCGGTAGTCGGCCGAGGCGCGGTGGAAGAACTCCGCGCGGGCCGACTGCGGCAGCCGGCCCGGACGCTCCAGCACGGTCAGGTAGTGGTCGACCATCTTGCGGAACAACGGCCCGCGCCACTCGTCGAGTTCCGGGTGCGCCGCGATGAAGTCGAAGACCCGGCGGTACTGGTCGAAGACGTCGAAGTGCTTGCGGCTGACCGTCTTGAGGATGTTCCCGCCCTCACGGCGCTGCCGGTACAGGACGCAGACGCGGTCCAGTACGGCGATGCGCTCGGCGCTGATCAGCGAGCAGAACGTCCAGGGGGCGTCCTCGTAGTAGCCCGGGGGGAAGGTGAGGCCGGTGCGCTCGATGAAGTCGCGGCGGTAGGCCTTGTTCCAGACGATCTGGAGCAGATTGAGCAGCTCGGGGCGGTCGGCGAGGCGGAAGACGTCCGGGCCCCCGCTCTTGAGCAGGTCCGCCCGCTGGTTGGGCCGGACCTCGCCGTCCCAGTAGGTGCGGGCGTAGTCGTAGACGAGTATCTCGGGGTCCCCGGTGGCGTCGAGGCGGTCGGATATCGCCGCCAGCGCTCCGTCGGACAGGGTGTCGTCACTGTCCAGGAACAGCACGTAGTCGCCCTCGGCCCGCTCCAGACCCGCGTTGCGCGCGCGACCCAGCCCCACGTTCTCGGTGAGGTGAATCACATGAATACGCGGGTCTCTCGCCGCGTACTGGTCCAGGACGGCGCCCGATCCGTCCGGCGAGCAGTCGTCGACGGCGATGATCTCGAAGTCCGTGTAGTCCTGTCCGAGAAGGGAATCCAGGCACTCGGGCAGATAACCCTGCACCTTGTACACAGGGACAACGAGAGAGAGTCTGGGCATCCTTACAACCTGTTCCGAGAACTGACCGCGTGCGCGCTTTGCCTTGGGCTTGGGGCCCGGCCGCGCTCCGGGCATCCATGGACCTGGAGGGCGTCGCCGCATCAGCGTAAAGGATTCATGCGAAGTTTCCGTGGGCGAGGTGGCCGGACGCACGGCGACCGGCCAGTGACGTAATCGACCGAATCCAGGAGCTTCTTGTTCGTCGCTGTGCGTATGCTGTGCGACCTCTGAACGTCCGAAGCAAACCGTATGTGTCGTTCTGCCGCAATGGCCGGATTCGATTTTCCGGGTCCCGCGGAACACTCTGCATGCAGTGACTGCGACCTTGGAGGCATGAGGATGAGCTGGCTGGTCACCGGTGGAGCCGGATACATCGGCGCGCATGTGGTGCGTGCCCTGCGCGACGGCGGCGAGTCCGTGGTCGTCTACGACGACCTGTCCACGGGCAGCAGGGACCGGGTGCCGGACGGAGTGCCTCTCGTCGTCGGCAGCGTCGTGGACCGTGAACCGCTGGAGCAGGCAATTCGTGACCATGCTGTGACAGGAGTCGTGCACATCGCGGCCAAGAAGCAGGTCGGCGAGTCCGTGGAGCGGCCGCTCCACTACTACCGCGAGAACGTCACCGGCGTGCAGACGCTCCTTGAGGCCATGTCCGCCACCGGCGTCGACAAGGTCGTCTTCTCCTCCTCCGCCGCCGTCTACGGCATGCCCGATGTGGACCTCGTCACGGAGGACACTCCCTGCGCGCCGATGAGCCCGTACGGGGAGACCAAGCTCGTCGGCGAGTGGCTGATCAGGGCGGCCGCCACCGCGTACGGCATGCGCGGCGCCTCCCTGCGCTACTTCAACGTGGCGGGCGCGGCCTCCCCGGAGCTGTCCGACGCCGGGGTCTTCAACCTCGTCCCCATGGTCTTCGAGCGGCTGGAGGCCGGCGAGGCGCCGCGCGTCTTCGGCGACGACTACGCGACCCCCGACGGCACCTGCGTCCGCGACTACATCCACGTCCTGGACATCGCCTCCGCCCACCTGGCGGCCGCCCGCCGCCTCGACGAGGCCCCCGAGGGCACCGCGCTCACCCTGAACATCGGGCGGGGCGAGGGCAGTTCGGTTCGCGAGATGGTCGACCGCATCCTCAAGGTCACCGGCAACGAGAACGTCGTCCCCGAGGTGACGGCCCGTCGCGCCGGCGACCCGGCCCGCGTGGTCGCCTCGGCGGACCGCATCCGCGAGGAACTGGGCTGGACGGCCCGGCACGGCCTGGACGAGATGATCGAGTCGGCGTGGCAGGGGTGGCGGTACCGCCACTAGTGCCGCGGCAGGCAACGTTTGCCCGTCAAGGAGCGGCGTCCGGTGCGTGCTCTCGGCGTGCCGGCCGGAAGTCCTCGTACTGGACGTACTTGGGTTTTCGGCCGGTGCGGCGAGAGTGCGTGCCGGGCGTCGCGACGGGGCGAACGTTGCCTGTCGGGGCACTAGACACCGCGATCCCACCCCGAAGCGGACCCCGGCCATCCCTCCCGGCCGGGGTCCGCGTGGTTATTTGAGTACGGCGGCCGCGAGCCGCAGCTCGCGGAAGGCCTGCTCGATCTGATCGTGGAGGGAGACGGACGGCTCGTCCGTCCAGCGGCGCATCGCGATGACGAGGGTGTCGATGGCGACCTGGGCGCACAGGGGCGCGGTCCGCGCGTCGACGCCGCGGGCCCGCAGGGCCTCGGTCAGCGCGTCCGCCAGGTTGGCGTTCTTGGTCAGTGAGCGTTCCCGCAGTGCGGGCGTCGCGGCGATGAGCCGTGCCGTGGGCTCGCTGAAGGGGCGGTTGCGCTCCCACAGGGGCACGGTCGCGTAGAAGGCGGCGCGCAGGGTCGGCAGCGGTTTCGTGCCGTGCGGGACGGCCGCGACGGCCTGGACCAGCGCCTCGCGCAGTTCCTGTTCCCCGTCGAAGAGCATCTCGCGCTTGTCGGCGAAATGGCGGTACGCCGTGCGCTCCGTCACACCGGCGCGCGAGGCGATGGCCTCGACCGACGTCTGATCGAAGCCCTGCTCGGTGAACAGCTCCAGTGCGGCCTGCTGAAGCCGCCGACGCGCCACGTCCCCTCTTCTCGGCATGCGCCGACCTTATCACCGTGCCCCCTCGTGGACCGTCACACCTTGACGTTTCATGTGTCAGAGTCTGACTATACAAACGTCAGAGCCTGACGATAAAAGTGTCACACTGTGACTCATGATCAGTGAGGGGTCCGCGCATGGAACAGCGATTCGGCGGAAGGACCGTGGTCGTCACCGGTGCCAGCTCCGGGATCGGGATCGGCCTCGCCAGACGGTTCGCCCAGGAGGGGGCGAACGTGGTGCTCGCGGCCCGGCGCAAGGACCGACTGGACGCGCTCGCGGCCGAGTTGGGCAAGGAGCACACGCTCGCGGTCGCCACCGACGTCACCCGCCCGGAGGCCGTGGAGGCGATGGCCGAGGCCGCCGTGCGGCGGTTCGGGGGCCTGGACGTGCTGGTGTCCAACGCGGGCCTGAGCGTGGTGAAGGAGTTCGAGGAGACCACCCCCGACGACTGGCGGCTGGTCATGAGCACCAACATCGACGCCTGCTACTTCGGGGCACGGGCGGCGCTGCCGCACCTGAAGCGGACCCGGGGCACCATCGTCCACATCGCTTCCGCGTCCGGCCTGGGCGGCGACCGGCGGCTCACCGCCTACAACGCGTCCAAGGGCGCCGTCGTGAACTTCACCCGCGGCCTCGCGTACGACCTCGGACGCTTCGGGATCCGGGTGAACGCCGTCGCCCCCTCCCTGACCCTCGGCGAGGAGCACGCCGCCGACCACCCCGACGCCGGGCATCTGGTCGAGCGGTTCAACCCGCGTCGGGCCCTGACCGGCTGCAGCACCCCGGCCGACATCGCCGCCTCGGTCGCCTTCCTCGCCTCGGAGGACGCCCGCTTCATCTCCGGGGCGGTGCTGCCCGTCGACGGCGGCATCACCGCAGCCAGCGGCCAGCCGCCCCTGTTCTGACCACCCCCCGTTTTCTGACATCCCCCGTTCGACACAAGGACCCACGACGATGACGTACGACCTCGACCCCGAACTCGCCGCCGCGCTGGACGCCCTGCCCAAGGGCCCGAACGGCGGCCTCCTGGACTTCTCCGACATCCCCGCCGTCCGCGCCCAGGCCGACGCGATCGCCGCCCAGGTGCCGGCCCCCGAACCGGACCCGCGGATCAAGAGCGAAACGCTCGGCATACCGCGCGCGGACGGAACCGTCCTCGACGTGGTGATGGTCCACCCCGGCAGCCCGGACCGGCCGCGCCCGTGCCTGCTCTACTTCCACGCCGGCGGGCAGGTCCTCGGCAGCGCCCACGACCCCTTCTTCCACACCTATGCCGCGGACCTGGCCCTGCGGCTGGACATCGTGCTGGCCGTGGTCGACTACCGGCTGGCCCCGGAGACCCGGGCCCCGGGCGCGGCCGAGGACGGCTACCTCGCCTTCACCCACCTCACCGCGCATGCCTCCGAGCACGGGATCCTCCCGGACCGGGTCGGGCTCGCCGGGGCGAGCGGCGGCGGGGCGCCCGCCACGGCCGCCGCGCTCATGGCCCGCGACCGGGGCGACCGGCCGCCGCGGCTGCTGTCGCTGAACTACCCGATGCTCGACGACCGCAACGAGACCCCGTCCAGCCACGAGATCGTCGACGTCGGCGTCTACGACCGCCGGGAGAACCTGTACGCCTGGGCCGCCGTACTGGGCGACCGCGCGGGCGCACCCGACGTCCACCCCTACAGCGCCCCCGGCCGCGCCACCGATGTGGCGGGTCTGCCGGACACCTTCCTCGCCGTGGCCCAGTACGACGTCTTCCGCGACGAGAACATCGACTTCGCGCGCCGGCTGATCGCCGCCGGTGTCCCGGTCGACCTGCACCTGTACTCGCACGCTTTCCACGCCTGGGACGTGTTCGCCCCGGACTCCGGCCTCACGAAGGCGTTCGAACAGACCTGGCACGACTATCTGCGCCGCCACCTCCACGGCTAGCCGCCCCCGCCGGCGGGTCCGAGGGCGCGGGCGACGACGCCTCGGCCGTGCCCCGGGGCCCGGGGATGCCCGCCGCGGACCGGGTCCGCTGCCGTGCCCGGTGCTCGCCGGACCTGGCGCACAGCGCCGTCACCGCCGCCGCGAAGCGCTCCTGGGAGGAAGGGCGCGCCGGGCCCAGCAGCCGTAGTTTCAACTCCGTGCGAGCCGCCGCCAGTTCGTCCTTCTCCGGATGCCGGACCGTATCCAGCAGGGCCGGGACCCCCGCCGCGTCAGGCGTCAGGACGGTGGCCGCCGTCACCGTGGGGAAGGCCGCGCGGAACGCCGGTTCCGGCAGGTCGCCGGTGTTGGTGACGGCGTACGGCTTGCCGCCGGCCAGGAAGTCGGTGATGACGCTGGACACGTCGCTGATCAGCAGGTCGGCGACGTTGAAGCAGGAGTGGAGCGAGGGGCGGGCGTCGTCGACGATCCGGTGCGCGTCGTCCGGCAGCGACGCCCAGTAGGCCGCCTCCCAGTCCGCCGTCGCCCGTGCCACCGCCTCCGCCCGGCCCGGTGCGGGGGCGGACTGGGCGAGCATCCGCTCGACCTGGTCGGCGCCCGCCCGGAACCCGGCCGTGGTGAGCCGGTCCAACTCGGCGGTGAGACGGAGCAGTTCCGGAGAGGGCGCACAGGAGCGCGAGCGGTTCGCCGCGTGGATCAGCTCCCGGATGCGGCGGTCTGCGGCGGCCGCCCGCGGGTCCACCGAGCCGGTCAGCGGGTGCGGCTTGTACAGCAGCCGCACGCCCGGGTCCGCGAGCAGCGCCCGCACGAGGTTCTCCCCGGCGGCGATCACCGAGGTGTTGCCCGGGTTGCCGTCCCAGCCCTCCCAGGTCGGCGCGTACAGCACGGTCGTCGGGCGCCCGGCCGGCGGGCCCGCGTAGGGGCGTACGGCGTCCAGCTGGGGCCGGCCGATCTCCACCACGTCCTTGTCCTCGACGCCCACGTCGGCCAGCGCGTACCGCTCGCGCGCCGCCGGACCGGCCACCCACACCTCGTCGTACGCCTTGGCGTAGGGATTGCACGACGACAGCTTGTCGCTCTCCCCGTGGTTGACGAAGGCGTGCTTGATCGTGGGGATGCGCAGCACCTGCGAGGTCTTGCCGGAGTTGGAGGGGTGCAGGAGCACCTGGAGCGTGGAGTGCTCGAGCCGCATCAGCGTGGGCACCTTCGGCAGGCACACCACCGGGATGTCGGTCGCCGCGATCCTCGGCACCATGAACCGCTCCCGCAGGATGACGACCGGCCGGGCGTCCAGCCGGGCCAGCGGCTCCAGCCACATGTCGGCCTGGTAGGCGGAGGCCACCCCACCGGAGAAGTACAGCCCGACCGTCGGCCGGTACTCCGCCAGCCAAGCGTCGAACCAGTCCAGCACCTCCTGCTCGCCGGCCGGGCGCCGCCCGGGGAGCAGCCGCAGCAGCAGGACGGCCAGCCCGGCGAGGGCCAGGGCCAGCGACAGCGCGACACCGGCCGCCGCGCAGCGGATGTCGTCGGTCGCCGCCGTCGCCGCCAGTCCGGCCGTCGCGGGCAGGCCGAACACCAGCAGCCGGTGCCCGGGCCGGCGCAGCAGGGCCGGCGGGGCGGGGGAGAGCCGCAGCGCGGAGGCGTCGATGTTCCGGGTCACCACGGGCAGCGTGCGGGTACGGCGGACCAGCACCGACACCGCCTGGACCGCGCAGTGCAGGGCGTAGAACGCGAGCAGCCCCGCGACGACCACCGCGTACCGCGTCTCCCGGTCCTGTTCCCCGAGCCGCAGCAGCCCCACGACCAGCAGCAGATCGCGCACCACGTGGCGCACGGTGAGGTCCGCGTGGGCCTTCGCGAACACCGACAGCAGACCCCGCTGCCAGCGGTACAGCGCACCCTCGACGACCAGGGACAGCACGGTCGCGGCGACCAGCAGCGGCAGGTGCGGCGCGAGGGCGGCGACGGCCTGGACCGCGCAGGCGCCGACGAGGGCGGCCGCCACCAGCGCCTTGGCGAGGACGGTACGGCCGGGCGGACGGAGCAGTGGGAAGCGGTGGCGGCGGAATCCCGCCCTGAACCGCCGACGGGACGTGGGATGGGGCACTGCGGTCACTCCAGGGTCGTCAGAGGCGTGCGCCGGGTTAACGCCCGTCGGCCGCCGGACGACACGCGCGTGTCCGGGAAGCGCCGGCGCGCGGACCGGCCGTGCGTCGCGGCCCGCCGTCCCGGACCCTGGACCGCCGAGCGGCCTTCGCTCCGCTTCGCGTAGATTGCGTGACGGGTGAAGTGATCGGCACGAGGGGACGGGCGGCAAGGTGGCAGGCGCGAGGCAGGCCGTGGGCGAGGCACGCAGGATCGTCGTCAAGGTCGGCTCGTCGTCGCTGACCACCGCGGCGGGCGGTCTGGACGCCGACCGGGTGGACGCCCTCGTGGACGTCCTGGCCAAGACCAGAAACGAGGGGGTGGCCCGCACCTCGGTTGAGGGTGGTGGCGGGAGACGGGTGGGCAGGGGCGAGCGCGAGGTGGTGCTGGTCTCCTCCGGTGCCATCGCCGCCGGGCTCGCCCCGCTGGGGCTGCGCCGCCGCCCCACCGACCTCGCCCGCCAGCAGGCCGCCGCCAGCGTGGGCCAGGGCCTGCTGGTCGCGCGCTACACCGCCTCCTTCGCCCGCTACGGCGTACGGGTCGGCCAGGTGCTGCTGACCAGCGACGACATGAGCCGCCGCGCCCACCACCGCAACGCCTCGCGCACCCTCGACAAGCTGCTGGCGATGGGCGCCTTCCCGGTCGTCAACGAGAACGACACCGTGGCCACCGACGAGATCCGCTTCGGCGACAACGACCGGCTGGCCGCCCTCGTCGCCCACCTGGTCCGCGCCGACCTGCTGGTGCTGCTGTCCGACGTGGACGGCGTCTACGACGGCGACCCCGCCCGCCCCGGCACCTCCCGCATAGCGGAGGTCAGGCACCCCGGGGACCTCGCCCACGTCGAGATCGGCAGCGCCGGCAGGGCGGGCGTGGGCACCGGCGGCATGGTCACCAAGGTCGAGGCGGCCCGGATCGCCGCCGCCGCCGGGATCCAGGTGGTGCTGACCAGCGCGGTGCACGCGGCCGAGGCCCTCTCCGGCGGCGACACCGGCACCTACTTCCACCCCACCGGCCGCCGCTCCGCCGACCGTCTGCTCTGGCTCCAGCACGCCTCCACCCCGCGGGGCGCGCTCACCCTGGACGACGGTGCCGTGCGCGCGGTCGTGCAGGGCCGCAAGTCCCTGCTGCCGGCCGGGATCGCGGGCGTCGAGGGCGACTTCAGCGCGGGCGACCCGGTGGAGCTGCGGGACCGCGAGGGGCGGGCCGTGGCGCGGGGGCTGGTCAACTTCGACGCCAAGGAGATCCCCCTCCTGATCGGCCGCTCCACCCGCGAACTCGCCCGGGAGCTCGGACCGGGGTACGAACGCGAGGTCGTACACAGGGACGATCTGGTGGTCCTGCATCCGTAATGGGCCGAAACGTCCGCCCTCGGTGGTGGACGTTCCGCAAAAGTGCCCCGCGATCCGCGGCGGCCTGCTCAACTTTGTCGCAAGGGACAAGCCCGCCCGACCCCCGGGCGGTCCGCGTATGGAGGAGGCCGCCGTGAGACGAGTGCGCCCCGGTACGACGGCGTCTCGCGGTGGTTCCGGCTCCCGTGCGGCCGGCGACGAGCGCGCCCTGACCAGCGTCGCGTCCGGTGACCGCTTCCCGGGCGGCGAGCCTCCCGACCTGCCGCGCCTGTGGCACGTCACCCTCAGCGTCTCCGGGGCGCCGGCCCCGGCCGGTGAGGTGCGGCGGGCCCTGGAGCAGCTCGCCCACGACCATCCCTTCCTGCTCACCAGCCGCTACGCCGACGACCACGCGGAGATCCGTTACTGGGAGGAGGCCCGCGACCTGCACGACGCGGCCGCCGTGGCGCTGCGCCTGTGGGGCGAGCACCGGCAGACCGCGGGCCTGCCGCCCTGGGAGATCGTCGGCCTCGAGGTCATCGACCGGGCCACCTACCACCAGCGCGTCGCCGCGGGGAACGGGCCGGTCCTGGCCACCCCTGTCGGTGTCCACCCGTTTTGAACCCGTGTCTCATGGTTCGGGATGAAGGCCGGTGCCGCCGTCCGGCCGCACTACCCTTCCTTGCATGACCACGCTCTCGCCGTACGACTCGATGTCCCCGGTCAACCAGGCCGCCTACCGGGCCAAGGGCGCCGCCGCCACGCTCGCGCCGCTGCCGCGCGCGACCAAGGACGACGCGCTGCTCGCCATCGCGGACGCGCTGGAGGTCCGCACGAGCGAGATCGTCGAGGCCAACGCCCAGGACGTGGCGAAGGCCCGCGAGGCCGGCACCAGCGAGGGAATGATCGACCGGCTCACCCTCACCCCGGAACGCGTGCGCGCCATCGCCGCCGACGTACGGGACGTGGCCGCGCTGCCCGACCCGGTCGGCGAGGTCGTGCGCGGTTCCACGCTGCCCAACGGCATCGATCTGCGCCAGGTCCGGGTGCCGCTCGGCGTCGTCGGGATCATCTACGAGGGCCGGCCGAACGTGACCGTGGACGCCGCCGCCCTCTGCCTGAAGTCCGGCAACGCGGTCCTGCTGCGCGGCTCCTCCTCGGCGTACCGGTCGAACACCGCGCTGGTGCGGGTGCTGCGCGACGCCGTGCACGGCGCGGGGCTGCCCGCCGACGCCGTCCAGCTGGTGCCCGGCGAGAGCCGCGAGAGCGTGCGCGAGCTGATGCGCGCCCGGGGCCTGGTCGACGTGCTCATCCCGCGCGGCGGCGCCTCCCTGATCAACACGGTGGTCCAGGAGTCCGTCGTCCCGGTCATCGAGACCGGCACCGGCAACTGCCACGTCTACGTCGACGCGCAGGCCGACCTCGACATGGCCGTGGAGATCCTGGTCAACTCCAAGGCCCAGCGGGTCGGCGTGTGCAACGCCGCCGAGACCCTCCTGGTCCACCAGGACATCGCCGCCGAGTTCCTGCCCCGCGCCCTGGACGCCCTCGCCGACGCCGGGGTGACCGTGCACGCCGACGAGCGCGTGATGGCGTACGCCAAGGACTCCCGCGCCTCCGTCGTGGAGGCCACCACGGAGGACTGGGAGACCGAGTACCTGTCCTACGACATCGCCGCCGCCGTCGTCGACTCGCTCGACCGGGCCGTCGAGCACATCCGGCTGTGGACCTCCGGCCACACCGAGGCCATCGTCACCACGTCCCAGCAGGCGGCCCGCCGGTTCACCCAGCTGGTGGACTCCACCACGGTCGCGGTGAACGCCTCCACCCGGTTCACCGACGGCGGCCAGTTCGGTTTCGGCGCCGAGATCGGCATCTCCACGCAGAAGCTGCACGCCCGCGGCCCGATGGGCCTGCCCGAGCTGACCAGCACGAAGTACATCGTCACGGGCGACGGCCACGTACGGCGCTGACGGGCGGCCGCGCGGGGGAGTCGTGGCCGGGGGCGTCTCAGGGGCGGTCTCAGCAGCCGGATGAATTTCCATACCGTCTGCCCAAATTGACCCCCCAGGTCTACTCTGGATCCGTGCCGGAGGACGTGGGGGGCACGCCGTTCCCTGACGGCTGGGAGCCCGACGACGACCACGACCGCGGGGTGTCGGACGAAGAGTTCGCCTCCGTGGTCTTCGACGAGGCCTTCGTACGTGCGGCCGAGGTGCACGAGCCGACCGCCGTCGAACGCCTCCTGGCCGCCGCCGAGGCGAGAGCCGAGGCCTCCGAGGCCGAGGCCCGCCGGGGCCGTGCCCGCGGCGAGCGCTACGACGACGGCTACCGCGGCTACCGGGGCGGCCACGGCGACGACGACTGGGACGACGCCGACGCCCTGGAGGACGAGCACGGCTCCCCGGGCGGCTACGGCGGGCCGGTGCGCTGGCACCGCCCCGTCGCCTGGGTGCTCGCCCTGGTGATGGGCATCGGCATGGTGGCGCTCGCCTTCTCGGCGGTCTACCGGGGCTCCTCGTCCAACCGCCAGGACCCGGTCCCGCCGCCCGCCTCCACCGGCGTGGACCGCGGCGGAGCGGCGACCCCCTCCGCGTCGGCGGACTACTCCCGGCCGACCGTCCCGGTGATCCCGCCGGGCACCCCGTGAGACCCGCCGCCGGCTTGGTGGGGACCTGTCAGAAGTTCCGGTCCGGCGGGGCGTTTACCGGGCCCTCGCCGAACCTACCCTGAAGATATGGGAGGGCCTTCGGATCCGCCCGAGGGGACGCCCGAGGGAGCCCCGGGAGGCGGAGAGGACGAGTACAGGTCCGTCGTCTTCGACGAGTCCTTCGTCCGCGCTGCCCGGCTCCAGGAGTACTCCGCCCAGGAGCGCATCACCGACCACGCCCCGGCCGTGCGCCGCCGCCCGCCCCGGCGCCGGAGCGGACTGTCCCGGCAGGCGCTGGTCCTGGTCCTGCTGATCGCGGTGGCCTTCGGCACCGCCGTCTACATGGGCGTCCGCCACCCCTACCGGACCCCCGTCGCCGACGCGCCCGCCGAGCCGCTGCGGATGACCGTCGTCCCGCTCGCGCCGAAGGGCGAGGTGCCCGGCACCGCCGACGTCGAACGCCTGTACGCAAGCAGTCCGGCGGCCCAGTTCCGCGCCGGTGCCGAGGGGGTGCCCCTCCCGGCCTCCCGGCACACCGCGCACTTCTCCGACGACCAGGTGGTGGCCGCCCTGCTCACCGCCAAGGACTACGTCGTACGGTCCTCCCTCGACCCGGGCGTGCTCACCGGCGGCGAGACCCGCCCCGTGCGGGTGCTGGTCGACTCCGGCCAGCTGGAGCAGTTCGACCGGAGCTTCGACCGGCCCGCCGGCGACGGCCGGCACGCGCCCACCGGATGGCTGGTCCGCTTCGACCCCGCCCACGTGGAACTGGCCGACGACGGCATCCGGGCCCACGGCACCATGCAGGCCGCCGAAGCCGACTCCGGCACCCTCGAGGTCACCACCGACCACACCTTCGTCTACGCGCTGCGCCCGGCGGACTCCGGCGGGAACGCCGAGGCGTCCCTGTTCACGGTCCGCCGGGCACTGCAGTTCCGCTTCGACCACGACGACCTGCGCCTGCACCAGGCGGAACTCGTCACCGCCCGGGTCCAGGCCGGGCCCCTGTCCTGCGCGCAGGACACCACCGCCCGCCTGCGCCCGCTCCTCGCCGGCCAGAAGGCCGAACGGAACGAACCGGCCGGCACCGACCCCTACACCACGGACACAGCCCCCGCCCTGTGCGGAGCCCTGGCCCCCGAGGCCCAACCCACCCCGTGAACACCCCTCCCCACGCCCGACGAACCTCGGACACCGTGACGCGGGGATTCCAAGCGTCGCGTCGCGCGGCTGGCAGGCGACTTGCACTCCGGTGCCGCGGACCGGACGTTGTGACCCGGGGAACTCCGGGCGCCGTTGCGCCGGGGGTTTGGACCCCGGCCCGTGGGCGCTCGTCAGGCCCCGGCCCGTGGCCGGCTCGTGCACGGCACTCCGGTGCCGGGACCCGGCGGGAGCCCGGGCGCCGTCGCACGGCGGGCCTCAGGCGGGCCCCCGCGCGGGGGGATCTCAGGTCCCGCTCGCGGGGAATCTCACGTGTCGTCGCGGGGGGAGTCGCCGTTGGCCGTGTCCGTCGGGGTGTCCGTGTCACGCGGGCCCTGCTTCGGGCCCGACGCGAAGCCGCCGAAGCCCCGGCGGACCCGGCCCCCCAGGTCGCCGGCGCCGCCCGCGATGTCGCTGACCAGCTTCATCAGCGGGTCCTTGGAGTTCTTCACCTCACCGGCGTAGCTGCTCGCCGACTCCCGCCAGGAGTCGCGCACCGAGGCGTCCTTGTCCTCGTCACGGCGCGGGTAGTGGCCGTCCATGATCCGCTGGTAGTCGCGGGATGTCGCCCACTTCTTCAGCTCGGCCGCGCGCACCGTCGTGAACGGGTGCGAGCGCGGCATCACGTTGAGGATCTTCAGCACGGAGTCGCGCAGATCACCCCCGGCCTCGTACTCGTCGGCCTGCTCCAGGAAGGCGTCCACGTTCATCTCGTGCAGGTGGTTGCCGCCCGCGATCTTCATCAGGCCGCGCATCGACGCCGTCAGGTCCTGCCCGACCAGCAGCCCCGCCCGGTCCGCGGACAGCTCCGACTTGCGGAACCACTCACGCAGCGCCGTCACGATCGCCATGATCGCGAAGTTGCCCAGCGGGATCCACGCGACCCGGACCGCCAGCGACGTCAGGAACAGCAGGATCGTCCGGTACACGGAGTGCCCGGACAGCGCGTGCCCGACCTCGTGCCCGATGACCGCCCGCATCTCCTCCTCGTCGAGCAGCTCCACCAGCCCCGTGGTCACCACGATGATCGGCTCGTCCAGGCCGATGCACATGGCGTTCGGATTCGGGTCCTGGTTGACGTACATCGGCGGGACCTTCTCCAGGTCCAGGATGTAGCAGGCGTCCCGCAGCATGTCGTTGAGGTGGGCGAACTGCCGGTCGGAGACGCGCACCGAGTCGGACAGGAACAGCAGCCGCAGACTGCGCTCGGGCAGCAGCCCGCTCAGCGCCTTGAAGACCGTGTCGAAGCCGCTCAGCTTCCGCAGCGCCACCAGCGCGGAGCGGTCGGCCGGATGTTCGTACGCACGCGAGGAGATCCCGGGGAAGCGCCTGCGCTGCCTGCTCGGCACGTTCTCGTGCCCGTTGTGCTGATGGCCGTCGGACATGTTTCCCCCATGGGCGTCTGAGTGACCTGTGCGGGCCCTTCGCTCCCCCGCGGCGATACCCAGCCTAGGCGCAGATACCGCGGACGGGCAGTGCGGCGCCACAGCCGGGGAGGTGCGGGACAGTGCTCCGGGTCGTTCTGGTCGTGATGCTGGTGGGCGGTGCGCCGACCGCGTGGCCGCTGTTGCGCGGCCACAGCCGGAAGGACGACTGAGCGCCGCGCGAGGTTGCCCGGCGCCGGGGACGGCCGCGCCCACAACGGCGGAGTCGGCGTGATCGCCGCCGAGGCGCCCGCTTACGATGAGCGGACGCACGTCTTTATCCCGCCCACACGCGATAGGTTCTGCCGAGATGAGCTTCCCCAGCACCGCCGCCCAGTTGGTCACCCTCGCCGCCGAGGGCGGAGAGCACGGCGGCAACCACGAGAGCCTGAGCCCCTACCTCACCGGCGGCGGGGCGCTGTTCGCCCTGCTGCTCCTGCTGTGGATCACCACCCGCTTCAACCGCGACCGCTGATCCCCGGTCACCCGGGGGCACTGGCGGACGGGGCGCTCAGGCGGGGCCGGTAGGGTCTGCACGCATGGGAGAGCAGGACATGCCTACCGGCCCCGGCAGCGGCCCGGCCACACAGGGCAAGCGCCGTCTGGGCGTGATGGGCGGCACTTTCGACCCGATCCATCACGGGCACCTGGTGGCGGCCAGCGAGGTCGCGGCGCAGTTCCACCTGGACGAGGTGGTGTTCGTCCCCACCGGGCAGCCGTGGCAGAAGAGCCACCGCGCGGTCTCCGCCGCCGAGGACCGCTATCTGATGACGGTCATCGCGACCGCCGAGAACCCGCAGTTCTCGGTCAGCCGCATCGACATCGACCGCGGCGGCCCCACCTACACCGTGGACACCCTGCGCGACCTGCGCGCACTCAATCCGGACACGGACCTGTTCTTCATCACCGGCGCCGACGCCCTCGCCCAGATCCTCACCTGGCGCGACAGCGAGGAACTCTTCTCCCTGGCACACTTCATCGGCGTGACCCGGCCCGGCCACCACCTGACCGACGCCGGGCTTCCCGAGGGCGGTGTCTCCCTTGTGGAGGTTCCCGCCCTCGCCATCTCCTCCACGGACTGCCGTGCGAGAGTCGCCAAGGGAGAACCCGTCTGGTACCTGGTGCCGGACGGAGTCGTGCGCTACATCGACAAGCGCCAGCTGTACCGCGGCGAGTGAGCCGAGAGGGGCACCGGTGAACGACCGATACGACGCGGGATACGGGGGCGACGCGGGATACGGGGGAGGAGCCCCGTACGAGCTCGTCGGCTACGACGAGTACGGCCGGCCTGTCTACCGCCAGGCCACGGACCAGCAGGCCCAGCAGTCCCAGCAGACGCAGCAGCCCCAGCAGTACGACGGCTACCAGCAGCAGGGCTACGGCTACGACCCGTACGCCACGGGCGGCCACCAGCAGCCGTCCTACGACCCGTACGGGACGCACGGCACCCCCGCCCCGCAGCAGCCCCAGGCCCCGTCGTACGACTCCTACGACGGCTACGACCCGTACGCCACCGGCGGTCACCAGCAGCCGTCGTACGACCCCTACGGGCAGGCCCCGCACGCCGCCGCCCCCGGCACCGGACAGCAGCCCCGCGTCACCGAGCAGACCGCGCACATCCCGCAGCAGGCCGGCCCGGTCGACGAGGAGCACGGCCCCGACGAGCCCGGCGGCCGGGAGTACCACACCGAACAGTTCGCCTTCGTCGAGGAGCCCGACGACGACTCCGAGGACGTCATCGACTGGCTCAAGTTCACCGAGAACCGCACCGAGCGGCGCGAGGAGGCCCGGCGCCGCGCCCGCAGCCGGATCGTCGCCCTCGTCGTGGTGTTCGCCCTGGTCGCGGCCGGCGGTGTCGGCTACCTCTGGTACGCGGGGAAGCTGCCCGGACTGTCCTCCGGCACGGAGACCGGCACCACGACCTCCGCGGGCGCCCAGAAGCGGGACGTGATCGTCGTCCATCTGCACGACACCGAGCGGGGCGGCACCGCCACCGCCCTGCTGGTCGACAACACCACCGCCAAGCAGGGCACCACCGTCCTGCTGCCGAACTCCCTCGCCCTCACCGCCGAGGACGGCAGCACCACCACACTCGCCAAGTCCGTCGAGGACGACGGCTCCGAGGGCACCCGGACCGCGCTCGACACCGTCCTCGGCACCGACATCGAGGGCACGTGGCGGCTGGACACCCCCTTCCTGCTCACCCTCGTCGACCTCGTCGGCAACATCGAGATCGACACCGACACGGACGTGCCCGACCCGGACGCGGAGAAGAAGGGCGAGGCCCCCCTGGTCAAGAAGGGCAAGGGCCAGACCCTCAGCGGCAAGATGGCCGTCGCCTACGCCACCCACCGGGGCTCCGACGAGGCCCAGAACGCCCAGCTGGAACGGTTCGGGCAGGTGCTGCACGGGGTCCTGCGCAAGCTGACCTCCGAGCCGGACGCCGCCACGACCACCATCCAGACCCTCGGGCAGATCATCGAGCCGCCGCTCACCGACAAGGACCTCGGCGCCTTCCTCGCCGGGCTCTCCGACCTCGCCAAGGGCGGCGACCACAAGACGGCGCTGCTGCCCGTGCAGCAGGACGGCACGCTCACCGCCGAGGCGAGCGACAGCGTGGTCAAGGACATCCTCGGCGGCACCGCCAAGAGCCCCGACCCGAACGCCGCGGTCAGCGTCTCCGTGCGCAACGCCACCGGCGCGGACGACTCCACCGAGAAGGCCCGCGTGGTCCTCCTCAACGGCGGCTTCACCTTCCGTTCGGCCGGCACCGCCGACGCCCCGCAGGCGACGTCGAAGGTGGTCTACGCGGACGCCGCGGACAAGGCGAACGCCGCCGAGGTCGCCAAGACCCTGGGGCTGGACGCGGACGCCGTGAGCAAGGGCAAGACCTCCGCGAACGCCCGCGTCTCGGTCGTCCTCGGCCAGGACTACGACCCGGGCTCGTAACGCGGCCGGGCGCTTTCACGGGCGCACCCCCTCAATCACGTGGGGTGCGCCCGGCGGTCGTGAGACCCTTGGAGTCAAGTGACCGCCGATCGAAAGCCACGCAGTGACCGCAACCGACCGTTCCCTCGAGCTCGTCCGTACCGCAGCCCAGGCGGCCGCCGACAAGCTCGCGCACGACATCGTCGCCTACGACGTCAGTGACGTGCTGTCCATCACCGACGCCTTCCTGCTGGCCTCCGCGCCCAACGACCGCCAGGTCAAGTCGATCGTCGACGAGATCGAGGAGCGGCTGAGCAAGGAGCTCGGCGCCAAGCCGGTCCGCCGCGAGGGCGACCGCGAGGCCCGCTGGGTGCTGCTCGACTACGTCGACATCGTCGTCCACGTCCAGCACAGCGAGGAGCGCGTCTTCTACGCCCTGGAGCGGCTGTGGAAGGACTGCCCCGAGCTGGAGCTGCCCGAGGACGCCCAGGCGACCCGCGGCAAGGCCGCCGAGCACGCCAGGCTCCAAGAGGCCGAGGAGGCGGCGCAGGCGGGCGGTGACTGGCGGTGAGCGCCACCGGTGAGGTGCGCGGGTCCGGGCGCCGGGGCCGCCGCGTCATCCTGTGGCGGCACGGTCAGACGGCCTGGAACGTGGAGCGCCGGTTCCAGGGCTCCACGGATGTCGAGCTCACCGAGGAGGGCATCGCCCAGGCTCGCCGGTCCGCCCGGCTCCTGGCCGGACTGCGGCCCGACGCGGTCATCGCCTCCGACCTGAAGCGGGCGGCCGCCACGGCCGGCGAACTGGCCGCGCTCACCGGACTGGACGTCACCCACGAGGAGGCGCTGCGGGAGACCTTCGCGGGCGTCTGGCAGGGCCTGACGCACGACGAGATCATCGCCAGGTACGGCGACGAGTACGCCGCGTGGAAGCGCGGTGAGCCCGTCCGCCGGGGCGGCGGCGAACTGGAGACCGAGGTCGCCGACCGCGCCGCCCCCGTTGTCCTGCGGCACACCGAGAAGCTCCCGGAGGACGGCACGCTCGTCGTGGTCAGCCACGGCGGCACCATCCGCACGACCATCGGCCGCCTGCTCGGCCTCGACCCGCACCACTGGGAGAGCCTGGGCGGCCTCACCAACTGCTGCTGGTCCGTCCTCGGCGAGGGCGCCCGGGGCTGGCGCCTCCTGGAACACAACGCCGGCACCCTCCCCCAACCGGTCCTCGGCGACGACGACTGAACCCCCACGGCGCCACCACCCCAGTCCCCGGCGGCCGGCCTCCGTGGCCGTGTCCGTGCGGTACGGGACCCGGAGGCCGGGGACGGCGTGGTCCGGGCACATCGGTCAGGCGCCCGGGACGCTGCCGTCCGAGGTGACTCATGCCGGGCGGCCTGGGCGCGTGACCCGGAGCGAGGAGCGCGGCCAGGCGGCCCGTGGTTCCGTCGGGGGTTCTGCGGTGGGGCCGGTCTCGAGGGGCCAGGGGCCCGTGATCGGACGGCCCGGGTCCCTGAGGGCGGGCGGGGTGCCGGGCGTCACGGGAGCGCTCGCGTGCGAGGTGCCGTGGCGGCCCTGGGCCCGGGTTCGGGGACCGTGTTCCGGCACGTCGGGGCCCGTCGGGCCGTGGCTCGGAGGGCCGGGGGCCGGGAGGGGCGGGGGGTGGGTGAACCGGTGCGGGGGCGGATTTCACTTTCTGGCAGGTGGCAGGCTAAAGTTCTTCTTGTTCGGCCCGCCGAGCGGGACGGAACGCCAAACGGTCACACCGTGTGGCTCGGGGCTATAGCTCAGTTGGTAGAGCGCCTGCATGGCATGCAGGAGGTCAGGAGTTCAATTCTCCTTAGCTCCACATGACGAAGATCCCGCCTCCTCCCAGGGAGGCGGGATTTTTTCGTTGTCCGCAGATGAGCAGGACCGGTCCCTGAGGCGTATACCTCTGCGAGGCGCCGTGCCGTGTCCTGACCGGTACCCCGGCGTCGCTGACCGTGTTGGCCCGGTCGTGGCAGAATCAAACGACCGGAAGGGGGCGCGGCCCGACGGGAGGGAGTTGTGATGCCAGCGAGCATCCTCGAGGAGGTCGACCACCTCCTCGGAGCGGTGTCGACCCGACGGACCTCGACCCGGCTCAGCTGCCCTTCCTGCGGTTCCGCCCACGTCGCCCAGGTGCTCGGCGACAACGGCGGGATCTCCTACGTGTGCACGGCCTGCGGCCACAGCTGGAGCTGACCGATGGGTGCACACAGGCGGAAGTGCGACTGGTGCGGCAGCGGGACGCCGATCGTCCGTGACATGGAACCGCTCAATCCCGACTACCAGTATTGGTGCGAGGAGTGCGCACGGGCGCTGATCATAAAAGGCGACCCCATCGAGACGTACCGCGAACTCGAGGGCGAGCCGATCTACGGCCGGCTCCTGGAAGAGCACTGCACACTCAAGCGTTTCTATTCGTTCGTGACGGCCTGACCGGTCCGGTCATGTCGGACATGGGCGAGTGCGGCGAAAACCGATTTGGTGTTGGCCCGGGTCGACCGTGTAAAGTTGGCTGCGCCGCCGGGGAAACCGGGCGGAGCAGGGCACGGGGCTATAGCTCAGTTGGTAGAGCGCCTGCATGGCATGCAGGAGGTCAGGAGTTCAATTCTCCTTAGCTCCACAGAAGTCGAGGGCGGATCATCCGAACGGATGGTCCGCCCTCGCTCGTTGTACGGCACGGGGGAGCGGCCGACGCACCGGGGCGGCCCGCAGGCCGCCCCGGGCGGTGCCGTCAGCGGCCCAGCGCGCGCCGCCCGCGGCCCTGGGAGAGCACCGGCAGATTGCGCGACGGCGCCTTGGCCTGGGGCGACTCGTCCTCGATGCGCAGGGCCAGCGCCGGGCAGCGGCGCACCGCGCGCAGCGCCTTGGCCTCCGCGAAGCGCGGCACCTGCGCCTGAGCCACCGTCGGGAAGCCGTCCGCGCCGAGCTGGAAGACCTCGGGCAGGATGTCCGCGCACAGACCGTGGCCCCGGCACAGCGTCCAGTCGACGTAGATCTTCTGCCGGCTGGGGCCGTTCTCCTCGCCTCCGCCGCCCGGGATGCCCGTAGGGGCCCTGCCCCCCTCGAAGAGCGGCAGAACGCCCGCCACGGGCCGTCCGCAGCCGTTGCCGAGGACATGGGCGGCCAGGTCGTCGGTGAATGCCTTGATGGTCGACTCCAGGAACATCGCGGAGCCGTCCGGGTGCGAGCACGCGCCGCGCCGCTTGACGTTCTTGGCGACCTGCTTGACCGCCTCCAGGGCGGCGGGCCCGCCGCCGTTGAGGATGTCCTCCAGGCCCCGCGCGGCGGCCGGCAGCCCCAGGTAGCAGGGGCCGCACTGGCCGGCGCTCTCCTCCGCCAGCCACTTCGCCACCATCAGCGACTCGCCCAGCGGGCAGGTGTCCTGACTGATCGGCAGGATGGCGCCCGCGCCCAGCGAACCGCCCACCGCGTCCAGCGAGTTGCGGGAGACGATCGCCTCGTTGACGGTCGCCGCGTCGATCCACTTGCCGTGGTAGCCGCCCGTCAGCACCCCCTGCGGCACCGGCGGACCGCCGGCGAGCTGGAGGACGTAGCGCAGCGGCACGCCCGTCGGCACTTCGATCACCATGGGCCGGGCCACCGCCCCGGACACCGTGAGCATCACGGTGCCCGGCTCGTCGTACAGGCCCGTGTTGCCGTAGCGCTCCGGGCCGATGCGCGCGGCGATGGCGAGCTGGGCGAAGGTCTCGGCGTTGGACAGCAGCGTGGGTGCGCCGCCGACGCCGTTCCTCGAGGCGCTGACCTTGCGGCCCGGCGGAATGGCCGGACCGCCGTCGATGGAGCGGATCAGGGAGGCCGCGGCCCCCGTCACCATGCGGACCGGGTTGCGCTGCACCCGGGCGCGCAGCGCCGAGCGGCGGCCGTTGCTCAGGCCGCGCTCGGCGAGCGCCTGTTCCATCGAGCGCTGGGTGGACTCACGGGTGACCCCCACCACGAGCGTGCGGGCACCCATGGCCTCGGCGCACAGCAGCGCGCCGTCCAGGATGAGATGCGGGGCACGGTTGATGAGCACCGTGTCCTTGCGGCAGGCCGGTTCGTCCTCGCTGCCGTTGACGACGACGACCGGCCGGACGCCGCGCTTGATCGCCGTTTCGGCCACCGAGCGCAGCTTCTTGTGGAAGGGGAAGCCCGCGCCGCCGCGGCCCTTGAGGTTGATGCGTTCGGCGAGCTGCGCGAGCTGCTCGCCGCCCAGCGGCTCGAGCGGCCCGTGCACCTTGAGGTGCATGGGCAGATCGAGCCGGTCGACAAGGTCGAAGCCCGACGTCAGCTGAGGAAGGCCGACCACGCGGACTTCGGGTACGTCGGGCAGAGCCTCGTTCACTTATAGCCTCCGGACGGAGTGTTCCAGGGTTCGCCGGAACCCGGTGCGTCGAAGTCGTAGGACGACGACGGCGCACCGGAGGGTGTTTCAGGGGTGGGACCGCTGTTGTACGTGTCATTCGGGTTGTACGTGCCGTAGAGGCCGTTCGTCTCACCGGTGTCGTACACATCACTCGAGCCGTAGCCGGAGGCGGCCGAATTGTCATAGGCCGGGATGTTGTATCCGGTGTCGTTGAGCGGGTCGTACGCCGACGGCGGGGCCTCGCCGACGGGCGGCGGGGACGGGATCGGCCAGTTGCCCGAGGTGCTGGAGGGGCCGTCCACGCGCGGGATGGCCTCCGTGGGCTGCATGTCGGGCAGCTCCATGCGGGCGGTCGCGTCGCCGAGGGGCGGCGGTCCGCCCGCCGGCTGGCCGGGCGAGGACACCGCGCGGTAGGCGGCCGCGAAGCCGTTGCCCGGTTCCGGCGCGGGGGCGGCGCGCTCGGCGGTCTCGTACAGCGGGCGTTCGCCGGTCTCGTACAGGGGGCGTTCGCCGCCTCCGCGGGCCCGCCCGTCGTCCCGCGCGGCGCCGCGCCCGCCGTAACCGGCCAGGGACGGCTCGGCCGCCCGGGCCCTGCTCTCCTCCAGCCGCTCCTCGCGCTCCCGCTGCGGGTCGGAGTCGATCAGCGCGGCGATCCGGTCGGCGATTCTGCGCTTGACCCGGGGCGGGGAGGCCCGCACCACCAGGGCCGCCAGGACGCCGAGCACGGACAGCCCGTAGAGGATCAGGAAGATCGGCTTCGCCGCGCGACCCGCGTAGAGGCCGTGCACGAGCGCGGCGCACCAGGCCGGATAGGCCAGCATGTGCATGGCCCGCCAGCGGGCCGCGACGGGCGCCGGGGAGGCGAAGCGGTTGCGCAGGATGCCGGTGATGCCCACGAAGATCATCAGCAGGCCGGCCAGCGTGCCCAGGCCGATCAGGAAGGACCGTCCGGTGACGGCCTCGTCGTCGGTGAGGGCCAGCCCGAAGGGGATCACCGCGGCGATCCACGTGGTGTGGTCCAGGACCAGCTTGATGACGATGTGGATCAGCAGGAAGACGATCGAGGCGACCGCGGTGGTGCGGTGCACCGCCTGCGCGAGGATCCGCTGACGGGGGCCGAGCACGATCCGGTCCTGGGCGATGAGCCCCCAGATGACCGAACAGCTGAGGCACACGAGCGACAGGACGCCGACGCCGAAGTTGAGGAACTCCAGGAACCAGTCGTCCGCCGTGCTGTCGTCCGGCCTCACGACCTACCTCCCGACATCACGACGTGGAGCGGGCGCGACGGAGTGGCAGCCGACCGGCCCCGCGCGGGGGGTGGGCTGCTGTCTGGACGAGGCTTCATGGGGGCAACTCCGAACGGTTCGGTCAAGCGGTCCCGCTGCCGAACTCTAAGCCTCGTCGTACCCATCAGTACGAGGTTTGAGTTATTGCGCTGTTATCAAAAGACGATGTGGTCGCTGTGATGTCCCTTAGTGGTTGTTACGCGAAGTAATCTTTGACCCATGGTCAACATGTCCGGGAAGTGCGTCGCGGTGAGATCGGAGGCTGCGGTACCCTGGCGCCATGCGTGCCGTACGCCTTCTGCTTAGCGAGCCGCGCTGATCAGTCCCGACCGCCGGTGACCGGCAGGTCGGAATCGGCGCGGCGTCCCCTCCTGTGTGAGGGGATTTTTCATTTCCGGCAGTCGCAGCAGCAGGCGAAGACGATCGATGGAGCATTGAGGATCATGAGCGAGACGAACCCCGCAGCCGCGGAGGCCGCGCCGCACCGCTACACGGCCGCCCTGGCCGCCGAGATCGAGGCACGCTGGCAGGACTTCTGGGACGCCGAGGGGACGTACGACGCGCCCAACCCCGTGGGCGACCTGGCCGGTGACCCGGACCTGGTCGCCCGGCCCAAGAAGTACATCATGGACATGTTCCCGTACCCCTCCGGCGCGGGCCTGCACGTCGGTCACCCCCTGGGCTACATCGCCACCGACGTCTTCGCCCGCTTCCAGCGCATGACCGGGCACAACGTCCTGCACACCCTGGGCTTCGACGCCTTCGGCCTGCCCGCCGAGCAGTACGCCGTGCAGACCGGCACGCACCCGCGCGTGTCCACCGAGGCCAACATCAAGAACATGCAGGTCCAGCTGCGCCGGCTGGGCCTGGGCCACGACAGGCGCCGGTCGTTCGCCACGATCGACCCGGACTACTACAAGTGGACCCAGTGGATCTTCCTGCAGATCTTCAACTCCTGGTACGACGACGAGGCGAAGAGGGCCCGCCCGATCGCCGAGCTGGTCGCACAGTTCGAGTCCGGTGAGCGCGCGCTGCCCGGGGGCACCTCCCAGGCCGAAGGCTCTGGGGGAGGCCGCTCCTGGAGCGAGCTGACCGAGGCCGAGCGCGCCGACGTGCTGGGCGAGTACCGCCTGGCCTACGCCTCCGACGCGCCCGTCAACTGGTGCCCCGGCCTGGGCACGGTGCTGGCCAACGAGGAGGTCACCGCCGACGGCCGCTCCGAGCGCGGCAACTTCCCGGTCTTCAAGGCCAACCTGCGCCAGTGGAACATGCGGATCACGGCCTACGCCGACCGCCTGCTGGACGACCTGGACGCCCTGGACTGGCCCGAGGCCATCAAGCTGCAGCAGCGCAACTGGATCGGCCGCTCCGAGGGCGCCCGCGTCGACTTCCCCATCGACGGCGAGAACATCACCGTCTTCACCACGCGCCCCGACACCCTGTTCGGCGCCACCTACATGGTGCTGGCGCCGGAGCACCCGCTGGTGGAGAAGTTCACCCCGGCCGCCTGGCCCGAGGGCACCCACGAGGTGTGGACCGGCGGCCACGCGACGCCCACCGAGGCCGTCGCCGCCTACCGCGCGCAGGCCGCCGCCAAGTCCGACGTCGAGCGGCAGGCCGAGGCCAAGGACAAGACCGGCGTCTTCATCGGCGCGTACGCCACCAACCCGGTCAACGGCGAGCGGGTTCCGGTCTTTATCGCCGACTACGTCCTGATGGGCTACGGCACCGGCGCGATCATGGCCGTCCCCGCCCACGACACGCGCGACTTCGCCTTCGCGCGGGCCTTCGAACTGCCCGTCGTCTGCGTGGTCGAGCCGACCGACGGCCGCGGCACCGACCCCGCCACGTGGGACGACGCCTTCGTCTCCCACGACGCGAAGATCGTGAACTCCTCCGGCCCCGGCGTCTCCCTGGACGGCCTGGGCGTCGTCGAGGCCAAGGCCCGCATCACCGAGTGGCTGAAGAGCGAGGGCCACGGCGAGGGCACCGTCAACTACCGCCTGCGCGACTGGCTGTTCAGCCGGCAGCGCTACTGGGGCGAGCCCTTCCCGATCGTCTACGACGAGGACGGCATCGCCCACCCGCTGCCCGAGTCGATGCTGCCGCTGGAGCTGCCCGAGGTCGAGGACTACAGCCCGCGCACCTTCGACCCCGACGACGCCGACACCCAGCCCGAGACCCCGCTGTCCCGCAACGAGGACTGGGTGAACGTCACCCTGGACCTGGGCGACGGCCGCGGCCCGCGCCGCTTCCGCCGCGAGACCAACACCATGCCCAACTGGGCCGGTTCCTGCTGGTACGAGCTGCGCTACCTGGACCCGCACAACAGCGAGAAGCTGGTCGACCCCGAGGTCGAGCGGTACTGGATGGGCCCGCGCGAGGGCATGCCGCACGGCGGCGTCGACCTGTACGTCGGCGGAGCCGAACACGCCGTGCTGCACCTGCTGTACGCGCGCTTCTGGTCCAAGGTGCTGCACGACCTGGGGCACGTGTCCTCGGCCGAGCCGTTCCACAAGCTGTTCAACCAGGGCATGATCCAGGCCTACGTCTACCGTGACAGCCGGGGCATCGCCGTACCGGCCGCCGAGGTGGAGGAGCGCGACGGCGCCTACTGGTACCAGGGCGAGCGCGTCACGCGGCTGCTGGGCAAGATGGGCAAGTCCCTGAAGAACGCGGTCACTCCGGATGAGATCTGCGCCGAGTACGGGGCCGACACGCTGCGCCTGTACGAGATGGCCATGGGCCCGCTGGACGTCTCGCGGCCGTGGGACACCCGCGCGGTGGTCGGCCAGTTCCGGCTGCTGCAGCGGCTGTGGCGCAACATCGTCGACGAGGCGACCGGAGAGGTCACCGTCGTCGACACCGACGATGTCGACGAGGACACCCTGCGCGCCCTGCACAAGGCGATCGACGGAGTGCGCGGCGACCTGGAGGGCATGCGCTTCAACACCGCCATCGCCAAGGTCACCGAGCTGAACAACCACCTGACCAAGCGGTCGGGCGCGCTGCCGCGCACGGTCGCGGAGCCCCTGGTGCTGCTGGTGGCTCCGCTGGCCCCGCACGTCGCCGAGGAGCTGTGGCGCAAGCTGGGCCACACCGGCTCGGTGGTGCACCAGGACTTCCCGGTCGCCGACCCGGCGTACGTGGTCGACGAGACCGTCACCTGCGTCGTGCAGATCAAGGGCAAGGTCAAGGCGCGGCTGGAGGTGTCCCCGGGCATCTCCGAGGACGAACTGGAGAAGGCCGCGCTGGGCGACGAGCGGGTCGTCGCGGCGCTGGACGGGGCCGGGATCCGCAAGGTCATCGTGCGGGCGCCGAAGCTGGTGAACATCGTTCCGGCGTGAGGTTCGTGAGATGAACGGGGCGGGCTCCGCGCCTGCAGTCGCGGCGTGGGGCTCGGGGTAGTCCCCTACGGGCAGGTTCGGGGTTCTGTCGGAACTCCCGACCTGCCCGTTGCGTTTACCGTTGGAGTACGGCGCGGAGCGTGCCGGACGCGCCGGGACGGGCCGAAGAGCCTGGAGGAGGAGCCTCGTGGAAGCGGTGTTCGCAGTGATCGCCCTGCTCTTCGTGCTCTTCGTGGCGCTCGGTGTGTACGCCACGGTGAAGGTGGTCGGCGCCGCCAAGCGCAGCGCGGACCGGCACATCACGCAGGCCCGCCGCACGGTCGAGGACCACACGCTGCGGGCCAAGGCGTTCGCCCAGTCCGGCCCGGCCGGTGAGATCGCCCAGCTCCGCCTGAAGCTGCGTACCTCCATGCGCGCCACACAGGACGCGCTGGAGGCCGCCGCCACCGAGGACGCCTCCCTCAAGGAGTCCCTGGACCTGTTCCGTCGGCTCAGCGCGCACGGCCATGAGCTGGACGGTGACCTCAGGCGCCTGGAGTCCGAACCGGACCGCACCACGCTCGCCGCGCGGCTGCCCGAGCTGCGCGAGCGCACCGAGCGCATCACGGGCTCCGCGGACTCCCTGCGCTGGGCGGTCCGCGACCGCACGCGTCGCTTCGCGGAGGACGACCTGGACTCCCTGAGCGGCCAGATCGACATGGAGGCCGGAGCGCTGCGGCACTGGACCACCACGGAGGCGCAGCCCGCGCCCCCGCGCTGGCCGGAGGCCCCCGAGGCCGACACGGCCCGGTCGGCCGGCCAGACCTGGCCGGAAACGGAACCGGCGGACCCGCCGCGGCAGCCCGCCGGCGGGGAGCCGGAACGGGACTCCACCCGGGCCGCCCTCGACCCGCCCGCGCCGCGGCGGGCCTACCCCTGGGAGAAGAAACCCCGCCCCGAGAGCACCACGTAGGGCTTCACGCAGGTGCTCAGGTGGAGCCGCACGTGAGCATCACGCAGAGCCTCACGTGAGCACTGCGCAGAGCCCCACGTGGGCACCGTCCGGACCGTCCGATCCGGCCACGGCCGCACCGGGCCCGCGGGCCCGGGCTGCCGCCCGGACACTACGCCAGGTAACCTCCAGCTCATGTCCCGCCATGTCGCGATCGTCACTGATTCAACGGCCTACCTCCCGGCCCCGACGATGGAGCGGCACCGCATCACGGCGGTACCCCTGACCGTGGTCCTCGGCGACCGCGCCCTCGAGGAGGGCACCGAGATCTCCACCCGCTCGCTGGCCCAGGCTTTGCAGAAGCGGCGACCCGTGACGACGTCACGGCCCAGCCCCGAGGTCTTCGCCGAGACCTACCGCAGGGTCGCCGCATCCGGCGCGACCGGCATCGTCTCCCTGCATCTGTCCGCCGAGCTCTCCGGCACCTACGACGCGGCGGCCCTCGCCGCCCGCCAGGCACCCGTACCCGTGCGGGTGGTGGACACCGGCATGATCGCCATGGCCCTCGGCTTCTGCGCGCTGGCGGCGGCGGAGGCCGCGGAGGCGGGCGGCACCATGGACGAGGCGGTCACGGCCGCGGAGAAGCGGGCGGCGGGCACGTCGGCGTACTTCTACGTCGACACGCTCGACTATCTGCGCCGGGGCGGGCGGATCGGCGCCGCCCAGGCACTGCTGGGCTCGGCCCTCGCGGTGAAGCCGCTGCTCCAGCTGGCGGGCGGCCGCATCGAACCGCTGGAGAAGGTGCGGACGGCGTCGAAGGCGATCGCCCGCCTGGAGGAGATCGCCGCCGACCGGGCGGGCGGGGCGGAGGTCGACGTCGCCGTCCACCACCTCGCGGCCCACGAGCGCGCCTCGGCCCTGGCGGACCGGCTGCGCGACCGGCTGCCGAAACTGGCCGAGCTGCATGTCAGCGAGGTGGGCGCGGTGATCGGTGCGCACACGGGGCCGGGGCTGCTGGGCGTCGTGGTCTCGGCCCGCTGAGACGACGGCCGCGCCTCGTACGGGTGACGAAGTTGTCCACAACCGGCCGGTAATCCCCGGAAAACGACCAAGATCATCGCGACCGGACCGCTGTGCCGCACGCTCGTCACATGGCACTCCGATCACGCTCACGCACCGCACGCGCCACCAGCGGCCCGGGCCGCGCCCCCGCCTCCGACCACCGAGTCCGCCACCGCCGCCCGGGCCGCCCCCGCTACCGGGCACGGGGGCGCGAGCGCCCTTCTCCACCTCCGGCAGATGAACTCCGCCGCCGGGCAGAGCAACTGTTCGGCGAAGCCGAGAGTGGGGGAGGCACCCCGCAAACGCCGGGCTGCGCAACGACCCCCCGGCCCACAGCAACGCCGAGCACCGAACGAACTCCGAGCTGGGCATTAGCACCAGCGAACCCCGCGCCACCGCCTCGCACGTTCCGCCCAGTAGCCGGCAGCCGGACCATCCCCGTGCGCTCACTCACGCCCACCCTCGGCCAAGATCCCCCGGAGCCACCCCTCGACCCGGACGAGCCCCAGACCCCACAACGGCACCGCACCGCCCTGGCACTACGGGAGCGTCTCCCCCTGTGGGTGCAGACCCACTGCGGTCTGCAACGACGCAGCGTGATCGCACTGTCGGCCCTCCTGGCCCTCGTCCTGACCTTCGCCGTCCAGCACTTCTGGGCAGGCCGCACCGAGCCGGTCAAGGCCCCGGAGGTGGTACGGGCAGCCGCACCGCACGGGAACAGGGCCCCGGCCCGCGCAACGAAACCGAACGACGCCTCGCCGGCCCCGGAGATCGTCGTCGATGTCAGCGGCAAGGTGCGCGAGCCCGGCATCCACCGCCTGCCCGCGGGATCCCGCGTCGAGGACGCGCTGAAGGCCGCAGGCGGAGTACGTCCCGGAACGAAGACGGACACCCTCAACCGCGCCCGTTTCCTGATCGACGGCGAACAACTGGTCGTAGGACGCCCCGCCCCACCCGGCGCACCCCCCGCATCCGGAACCGGAACCGGGTCCGGGTCCGGCACGGCGGCAAACGGCCCCCCGACCCCGGTATCCCTGAACACCGCCACCCTGGCCCAACTCGAAACCCTCCCCGGAGTCGGCCCCGTGCTGGCCCAGCACATCGTCGACCACCGCACCCGCAACGGCGGCTTCCGCTCGGTGGACGAACTGCGCGATGTCAACGGCATCGGCGACCGCCGCTTCGCGGACCTACGCGACCTCGTACGGCCATGACCCCACGGACGACGGACCCGCCGCAGATCCCCGCACCCCCCACCCGCCGCCCCGTACACGCCGCGTCCGGCAAACGCCTGGGCGCGGCACACCCGAGACAGGAGGGACCCACAGACCTCCGACTGGTCCCACCCGCCCTGACCGCGTGGGCCACGGCGGCCCTGATGCTGCACGCACCGCCCGCCCTGGCGACGGGCACGGTGATCGTCTCCGTGCCGGCGGCGGCCGTACTCCTCCTGGCCCGCAGCCGCCTCACACGCCGGGGACGCGCCACGGCCCACGCCGTCGCCGCCGCGCTGCTGTGCGCCGCCGCTGCCGCCGGCTCGGCGGGCCTGCACGGCGCAGACCTGCGGCGCGGCCCCGTACCCGAGCTGGCGCGGGCGTACGCGAGGGCCACGGCCGAGGTCGAGATCACAGCCGACCCCCGGCTCACCCGGCCCAGGGTGAGCGGAAACCACATGGCCCGGCGGTCCGTACTGATCGAGGCCGAGGTGAGACACGTACAGAGTCCGAACGAAGCGGCGCAGACAACCCGAGCCCCCGTACTCCTGATCATCGACACACCCCACCCGGAGAGGGGTTCCCCCTGGCTCGACCTACTGCCCTCAACCCGGCTGCGGATCGACGCGAGGCTCGCCCCCGCGAGAGCGAGCGGCGACCGCTTCGCAGCCGTCCTGCGAGTGAAGGACGCAGACGAACGACCGGAGACGGTGGAGGGCCCCTCGGCCCCCCAGCGCCTGGCAGGCCGCCTGCGAGCCGGCCTGCGCGAGGCGACCGACGGCCTGTCGGAGGACGCGCGTGCCCTGCTGCCCGGTCTGGTCGTGGGCGACACCGCACGCCTCACCCCGGAGCTGGACGAGGCGTTCAGGGAGACCGACCTGACGCACACCCTCGCCGTCTCCGGCGCGAACTTCACCATCCTCCTCGCCCTGCTCCTCGGCCCGTCCGGCCTGGCGCAGCACACCGAACGCCGAGGCCTGGCGCCCCGCTTGGGCATCCCCCTCCGTGCGACGGCCCTCCTGGGCGCCGCGCTCTCCCTCGCCTTCGTCGTCGTGTGCCGCCCCGACCCCAGCGTGCTGCGGGCCGCCGCCTGCGGATCCGTCGCCCTGCTCGCACTCGCCACCGGCCGCCGCAGATCCCTCATCCCGGCGCTCGCGACGGCCGTCCTGCTCCTGGTCCTCTACGACCCCTGGCTGGCCCGCAGTTACGGCTTCCTGCTCTCCGTGCTGGCCACCGGCGCACTGCTCACCCTCGCGCCGCGCTGGAGCGCGGGCCTGCGCCGGCGCGGCGTCCCGCCCCGTCTCGCGGAGGCGCTGGCCGCCGCGGGCGCCGCGCAGGCACTGTGCGCACCGGTGGTGGCCGTGCTCGCCGCGCGGGTGAGCCTGGTGGCGATCCCGTGCAACCTGCTCGCGGAGTTCGCGCTGGCACCCGCCACGGTGCTGGGCTTCCTTGCGCTGGCCACCGCGCCCGTGGCGATGCCGGCGGCGAAGGCACTGGCCTGGTGCGCGAGCTGGCCCACGGAGTGGCTCGCGCAGGTCGCCAGGACCGGGGCGGCGCTGCCCGGCGCGGGAGTGGACTGGCCGGGCGGCTGGACCGGCGCGGCGACCCTCGGCGCCGCCACCGCGGCCGCACTGGTCCTGGGCCGCCGCCTGCTGCACCACCCCTGGTGGTCCGCCGCCTGCGCACTCCTTCTGCTCCTGCTGGTGGTGCAGCCACGGCCCCTGACCCGGGCCGTCACGGGCTGGCCGCCGCCCGGCTGGCGCATGGTGATGTGCGACGTCGGTCAGGGCGACGCGTTGGTACTGGCGGCGGGGGAGAGCTCCGGCGTGGTGGTCGACGCCGGACCCGACCCGGCCCTCGTGGACCGCTGCCTGCGCTCCCTGGACGTCGACCGCGTCCCGCTCGTCGTCCTGACCCACTTCCACGCCGACCACGTGGCGGGCCTGCCCGGTGTGCTGCGCGGACGGGAGGTGGGCGGCATCGGGACAACTGCGTTCGAAGAGCCCGCCGACCAGGCCGCGTTCGTACGAAGAATCGCGGCCGCCGAGGACATCCCGGTGACGCACGCCGTCGCGGGCGAGGAACGTCGTACGGGCGACTTGTCCTGGAAGGTGGTGTGGCCGCCGCCGGGCGCGCATCCGGCGGCGGAGGGCCCGAACGACGCGAGCGTGGCCATGCTGGTCCGCACGGCCGGCCTGCGCCTGCTGCTCCTCGGCGACCTGGAACCCCCGTCCCAAAGCGCCCTGGCGAGCGCCCCGGTCGCCGACCGCCTGACCGACGTGGACGTCCTCAAGGTCGCCCACCACGGCTCGGCCCACCAGTCCCCGGCCCTCATCCGCCGCGCATCCCCCCGCCTGGCTCTGATCAGCACAGGAAAGGACAACACCTACGGCCACCCGTCCCCCACCACGATCACCGCCCTGACGGCCGACGGCGCGACGGTCCTGCGCACGGACCAGGACGGCGCCCTGGCGGTGACCGGCACCGCAACCGGAGAACACCCCCTGGCGGTGACCCGGCACGGCGGTCTTCCCTGAATCGTCGGCCGGGAGGGACGGTCACCCGGCCTGTTCCCGCAGGTCCGCGGTGGGAGCCGGCACGGGCGCGCACCAGGCCACTACCGCGCCGGTCACGAGCCCCAGGACGACGGACCTCCTTCGACGGGGCCGGCGTTCTGCGGCCGATGTGGAACATCGGAGATCGAACCCCGAGCGGCGAACCCGACCTCGGCATCGCCCGGCTCTGGGTGGAGTTCATGCCCTTCTTGGAACCCGGTGGACGATCCTCGGCGCGGCTCGCCCCGCTCGACCCTCTGCGATGGCAGCACCTCCGGTCCGGCCAGGTGATCACCATGCACGAGGACCGATCCGTCGCTGGAACGGCCGTCATTCTGGAGATTCACCGCCTCCGGACACCGCGTTGACCCATAAATAACGGGCAAGCGCTCGGACGCGTATTCCGGACAGGCCGTGGCCAGCCCGGACAAGCCGTCGTTGTCCGGGACAGCTCACTGCCGTAGCCGTCGCGCGGTCGGTTTCGGCAGGGTCTGGGGTGCCCGGAGCGGATCGCGAGCCGGGTCATGCACGGAGGTTCACGCCCCACCACGAATGGGAGGACGAACATGGCCGACAAGTTACGAGACCGGAAGAACGGCGTGGTCGGTGCCATCGCCGCGACCCTGCTCCTCGCCGCCGGTGTCCTCGCGCCGACGGCGGCAGCCGCATCCCCGGCACCCACGAGCGCGGTGTCCGCGGCGGCCACGTCCCAGCGCCTCGCTCCGTCCGCCGATACGGACGCGCAGTCGCGGTGTCTGGTCTGGTGGCGGACCAGCGCCAACTACGAGGGACTGACGGCAGGTTACAGCTGGGCGTGGAATGTCTCCCTGGGCATGGGCTCCTCGGGCGACCGCGTCCGCGAGATCCAGTGTCTGCTCGACTGGTGGGGCTACTACGGCGACGCTCTCGACGGTGTCTACGGCCCGGTGACCTCCTTCGCGGTCGACAACTTCCAGTGGGACCACTGCCGCGGCTCCGTTGTCGAGTCCGGCATCGTCGACCCCGCGACATGGCGGTGCCTCCGGGACGGCGGCGAGAGGTGAACCATGGGTCCTCCCGGGAAAGCGGGAGGGCCTTCAGCCGGGGAACGGAGGAGAAGAGCCGTCGCGGGCGCGACACTGGGGGTATGAGTGAGGGCATCAGTACCGCCGGGGTCGACGCGTATCTGCGGCGGCTCGGTGTCGAGCAGCCGGCCTGGCCCACGGTGGACGCGCTGCGCGAGCTGCATCTGCGGCATCTGCGGACCGTGCCGTTCGAGAACCTCTCCATCCACCTCGGTGAGGAGATCGTGCTCGAGGAGAAGCGGCTGCTGGAGAAGGTCGTGGAGCGGCGCCGGGGCGGGTTCTGCTACGAACTCAACGGCGCGTTCGGCGCCTTGCTCGCCGCGCTCGGCTACGACGTCACGCTGCTCGCCGCCCGGGTCTACGGGGACGGGGGCCGGCTCGGCATCCCGTACGACCATCTCGCCCTGCGGGTGCGGACGGTGGACGGCGGCGACCGGCTGGCCGACGTCGGCTTCGGGGCGCACTTCCATCTGCCGCCGGCCTTCGGGGAGCGGGGGGAGCAGGAGGATCCCGCAGGTAGGTTCCGGATCGTCGAGGCCGGGGTGGACGCGGCCGGGGTGCGCGGCGGGCACGGCACGGTGGAGGCGGCGGACCTGGACGTGCTGCGCGACGGCCGGCCGGTGTACCGGCTGGAGGTGCGGCCGAGGGCGCTCGGCGACTTCACCGCCGGGGCCTGGTGGCACAGCAGCTCCCCGCGCTCCCACTTCACACGGTCGCTCGTGTGCTCCCGGATCACCGAGGACGGGGGACGGATCACGCTCAGCGGCCGGCGTTTCACGGTCACCGCGCCGGACGGGACGCGGGAGGAACGGGAGATCGCCGCGGACGAGGAGGTGCTGGCGCTCTACCGGGACCGGTTCGGCATCGCGTCGCTGGGCACGGTGCCGACGGTGAGGGAGATGAGGGGGACGGGAGGGGACGGCTGAGGGCGGTACCCGACAATGGCCCGCGTGAGTGATGTGCGACATGTGCTGGTGCTGCCCGACCGTGACGCCGCGGGAGAGGTGGCCGAGGCCCTCGGGGAACGGTTCGGCGTGGACGAGGAGCCCCGGCTGGTGCGGGACGCGCTCGCCGGCGAGGACGACGCGGAGGACGCGCAGTGGCTCGTCGTCCTGCGCGACGAGGCCGGGCGGCTGGACCCCGGCGAGCTGAACGACTTCGCCGCCGAGTGGGAGGGCTGGCGGGAGGAGCCGTAGCCGACGGCGTTGTCGGTGGGGCGTGGGATGCTTGTCGCGATGGCCAGGAAGACCGGATCCGACGACCCCCTCGCCCCCGTGACGCTCGCCGTGGGCCAGGAGGAGCTGCTGCTCGACCGCGCCGTGCGGGACGTGGTCGCCGCCGCGAAGGCGGCCGACGCCGACACGGACGTACGCGAGCTGACCCCCGACCGGCTCCAGCCCGGCACCCTCGCCGAGCTGACCAGCCCGTCGCTCTTCGCGGAGCGCAAGGTGGTGGTCGTACGGCAGGCGCAGGACCTGTCGGCCGACACCGTCAAGGACGTCAAGGCGTATCTCGCGTCGCCCGCCGAGGAGATCACCCTCGTGCTGCTGCACGCGGGTGGCGCCAAGGGCAAGGGCCTGCTCGACGCGGCGCGCAAGGCGGGGGCGCGGGAGGTGGCGTGCCCGAAGATGACCAAGCCGGCGGACCGGCTGGCCTTCGTGCGCGGCGAGTTCCGGGCTGCCGGGAGGTCCGCCGCGCCCGAGGCGTGCCAGGCGCTGGTCGACGCCATCGGCAGTGATCTGCGCGAGCTGGCCTCGGCCGTCTCCCAGCTGGTCGCGGACGTCGAGGGCACCATCGACGAGGCGGTCGTGGGCCGGTACTACACCGGGCGGGCGGAGGCGTCGAGCTTCACGGTCGCCGACCGGGCGGTCGAGGGACGCGCGGCGGAGGCGCTGGAGGCGCTGCGCTGGTCGCTGTCGACCGGCGTGGCCCCGGTGCTGATCACCAGCGCGCTGGCGCAGGGCGTACGGGCGATCGGCAAGCTGTCGTCGGCGCGCGGCGGCCGGCCCGCCGATCTCGCCCGTGAGCTGGGCATGCCGCCGTGGAAGATCGACCGGGTGCGCCAGCAGATGCGCGGCTGGACCCCGGACGGCGTGGCGGTGGCCCTGCGCGCGGTCGCCGAGGCCGACGCGGGCGTCAAGGGCGGCGGCGACGACCCGGGGTACGCCCTGGAGAAGGCGGTCGTCACCATCGCCCGCGCGGCCCGGTCGCGGGGCAGGGGTTAGCCGAACAGCGGAAGGCCCCGCTCACGCACCCTGGGGAAGGGTGGGGGCGGGGCCTTCCGGTGAAGCCGGTGAGCTCGTACCCGCGTGGCGAACGCAGGCCGCGTACGAGCTCGGGGTGCCGGACAGGGGGCGGATGAGAGAGGGCCCGCCCGGGTCCCGCCGGCGATCAGATCAGAGTGGTTCAGCCCTTGGCGGCCGCGACCTTCTGAGCCAGCGCCGACTTCTTGTTGGCGGCCTGGTTCTTGTGGATGACGCCCTTGGAGACGGCCTTGTCGAGCTGACGCGCGGCGACGCGCTGGTACTCGGTGGCCTTCTCGACGTCACCCGCGGCGGCGGCCTCGCGGGCCTTGCGGATCGCGGTCTTCAGAGAGGACTTGACGGCCTTGTTGCGCAGCCGGGCCTTCTCGTTGGTCTTGTTCCGCTTGATCTGGGACTTGATGTTCGCCACGAATGAGCCTCTACAGGTTCTGGTACGGGACCGCGCGGGAGCCGCACGGCTCGGTACCGGGTGATTTTCTTGGGTGTGCCTCGCGCTGAGAGGGCATGAGACACAGCCCCCCACATTAGCAGCGGCCCATTCCGTGGCCCAAACCCGTCCCGGGTCCCCACCCGTGGGACCATGGAGGCTACGTATCGATCCGACCCGAGACCGCAGACGGACAAGCACACGTATGCGGACGCCTCAAGAATCAGGACCCTGCGTGCCCGCGATCCCCAGCCATGTGCCCGAGCCGAGCCGTACCGACCCCGCGCTGATCCGCAATTTCTGCATCATCGCGCATATCGACCACGGCAAGTCCACGCTCGCCGACCGGATGCTCCAGCTGACCGGTGTGGTCGAACAGCGGCAGATGCGTGCCCAGTATCTCGACCGCATGGACATCGAGCGTGAGCGCGGCATCACGATCAAGTCCCAGGCCGTGCGGCTGCCGTGGGCGCCGACCCACGACAAGGGCAGCACGCACATCCTCAACATGATCGACACTCCGGGCCACGTCGACTTCACCTACGAGGTCTCCCGCTCCCTCGCCGCGTGCGAGGGCACCATCCTCCTCGTCGACGCCGCCCAGGGCATCGAGGCCCAGACCCTCGCCAACCTCTACCTGGCGATGGAGAACGACCTCCAGATCATCCCGGTGCTCAACAAGATCGACCTGCCGGCCGCGCAGCCGGAGAAGTTCGCCGAGGAGCTGGCGAACCTGGTCGGCTGCGACCCCGACGACGTGCTGAAGGTGTCGGCGAAGACCGGTCTCGGCGTCGAGGCGCTGCTGGACCGGGTGGTCGCCGACGTCCCCGCCCCGGTCGGCGTCAAGGACGCCCCCGCCCGCGCGATGATCTTCGACTCGGTGTACGACTCCTACCGCGGTGTCGTCACCTACGTCCGTGTCGTCGACGGCCAGCTCAGCAAGCGCGAGCGCATCCGGATGATGTCCACCGGCGCCACCCACGAGCTGCTGGAGATCGGCACCAACTCGCCGGAGATGCTGCCGGCCGACGGCCTCGGCGTCGGCGAGGTGGGCTATCTGATCACCGGTGTGAAGGACGTCCGCCAGTCCAAGGTCGGTGACACCGTCACCACCCAGAGCAAGGGCGCCGAGGAGGCGCTCGGCGGCTACAAGGACCCCAAGCCGATGGTGTTCTCGGGCCTGTACCCCCTGGACGGCTCCGACTACCCGCTGCTGCGCGAGGCCCTCGACAAGCTCCAGCTCAACGACGCCGCCCTGGTCTACGAGCCGGAGACCTCCGCCGCCCTCGGCTTCGGTTTCCGCGTCGGCTTCCTCGGCCTGCTGCACCTGGACGTGATCCGTGAGCGCCTCGAGCGCGAGTTCGGCCTCGACCTCATCGCCACCGCGCCCAACGTCGTCTACCGCGTCCTCATGGAGGACGGCACCGAGCACACCGTCACCAACCCCAGCGAGTTCCCCGAGGGGAAGATCGACGAGGTCTACGAGCCGGTGGTGCGGGCCACGATCCTCGCGCCCAGCGAGTTCATCGGCTCGATCATGGAGCTGTGCCAGAACCGCCGCGGTGTGCTGCTCGGCATGGACTACCTCTCCGAGGACCGCGTCGAGATCCGCTACACCCTGCCCCTGGCCGAGATCGTCTTCGACTTCTTCGACCAGCTGAAGTCCAAGACCCGCGGCTACGCCTCGCTGGACTACGAGCCCACCGGCGAGCAGACCTCCAGCCTGGTCAAGGTCGACATCCTGCTGCACGGCGACAAGGTGGACGCCTTCTCCGCGATCACCCACAAGGACCAGGCGTACGCATACGGCGTGCGGCTCGTCGCCAAGCTCAAGGAGCTCATCCCGCGCCAGGCGTTCGAGGTGCCGGTGCAGGCCGCCATCGGCTCCCGGGTCATCGCCCGCGAGACCATCCGCGCCATCCGCAAGGACGTCCTCGCCAAGTGCTACGGCGGTGACATCTCCCGTAAGCGCAAGCTGCTGGAGAAGCAGAAGGAAGGCAAGAAGCGGATGAAGATGGTGGGTTCCGTGGAGGTTCCGCAGGAGGCCTTCATCGCCGTCCTCTCCAGCGATGACGGCGCGGGATCGGGCAAGGCCAAGAAGTAGCCGGGGGTTACTGCGGGTCACTCCGCAAACCGGGCGGAACCGGGGCCCGTCGTACGCGAGTGCGGCGGGCCCGGCCCGTCGGTCGGGTAGCTCTCTGTACGAAGTGACAGGCCGTGGCCCCTTACGCCGGGGCCGGTGGACCTTTACTCTGTCCGTGCTCGATAGTTACTCGCGAGTTAAACAACGCCGCGAGCAAACCCCAGCCGCACTGAGCCAGCCGCACCGTCGCGGGCCCCGGAGGATGTCGTGAGCGACACACAGACACTGATCGAGAACCGACCGCCGTCCGTGGCGGCCCTCTTCCTGGAGCGTGTGGCGGCCACACCGGACGCCGAGGCCTACCGCTACCCCGTCCCGCCCGCCTCGGGCGAGGGCCCGGACGAGTGGAAGTCGCTCACCTGGGCGGAGGCCGCCGAGCGGGTCCACACCATCGCGGCCGGCCTGATCGAGCTGGGCGTGGAGCCGGAGCAGCGCGTCGCCCTCGCCTCCTCGACCCGGGTCGAGTGGATCCTCGCCGACTTCGGCATCCTCTGCGCGGGCGCCGCCACCACCACGATCTACCCGCAGACCAACGCCGACGAGTCCGCCTACATCCTCTCCGACTCCCAGAGCCGGGTGATCATCGCGGAGAACGCCGAGCAGGCGGCCAAGGCGGTGGCCAAGCGCGCGGAGCTGCCCGACCTCACCCGGGTCGTGGTCATCGACCCGGCCGGCGTCGACACCGACGACTTCGTGATCACGCTCGCCGAACTGGAGAAGCGCGGCGCCGCCCGCCTCCAGAAGGAGCCGGAGCTGGTCAAGGAGCGGGTCGCCGCGATCACCAAGGACCAGCTCGCCACCCTCATCTACACCTCCGGCACCACCGGCCGCCCCAAGGGTGTCCGGCTGCCGCACGACTCCTGGTCCTACATGGCCAAGGGGATCGCCGCGACCGGCCTGATCAACGGCGACGACGTGCAGTACCTGTGGCTGCCGCTCGCCCACGTCTTCGGCAAGGTGCTCACCTCCGGCCAGATCGAGGTCGGCCACGTCACCGCCGTCGACGGCCGCGTCGACAAGATCATCGACAACCTTCCGGTGGTCAAACCCACCTACATGGCGGCCGTCCCCCGCATCTTCGAGAAGGTCTACAACGGCGTCGCCGCCAAGGCGAAGGCCGGCGGGGCCGCCAAGTACAAGATCTTCCAGTGGGCCGCCGGGGTCGCCCGCGAGTACGGCAGGGTCACCCAGGACAACTTCCGCCGCACCGGTACCGCGAGCGCCCCCCTCGGCCTGCGCACCAAGCACGCCGTCGCCGACAAGCTCGTCTACGCCAAGATCCGCGAGGCCTTCGGCGGCAACCTGCGCGCCTGCATCTCCGGCTCGGCGGCCCTCGCGCCCGACATCGGCTTCTTCTTCTCCGGCGCGGGCATCCACATCCTGGAGGGCTACGGTCTCACCGAGTCCTCCGCCGCCTCCTTCGTCAACCCCGGCGAGGCCTACCGCACCGGCACCGTCGGCAAGCCGGTGCCCGGCACCGAGGTGCGCATCGCCGACGACGGCGAGATCCTGCTGCGCGGCCCCGGCATCATGCAGGGCTACCACAACCTGCCCGAGAAAACCGCCGAGGTCCTGGAGCCCGACGGCTGGTTCCACACCGGCGACATCGGCGAACTCTCCGCCGACGGCTACCTGCGCATCACCGACCGCAAGAAGGACCTCATCAAGACCTCCGGCGGCAAGTACATCGCGCCGGCCGAGGTCGAGGGACAGTTCAAGGCGATCTGCCCCTACGTCTCCAACATCCTGGTGCACGGCGCCGACCGGAACTACTGCACCGCCCTCATCGCCCTCGACGAGGCCGCCATCACCGCCTGGGCGGCCGAGAACGGCATGGAGGGCAAGCCGTACGCCGAGATCGTCGCCGCGCCCGCCACGGTCGAGATGGTCGACGGCTACGTCAAGCAGCTCAACGAGGGCCTCCAGCGGTGGCAGACCATCAAGAAGTTCCGCATCCTGCCGCGCGACCTCGACATCGAGCACGGCGAGATCACCCCGAGCCTGAAGCTGAAGCGTCCCGTGGTGGAGCGCGAGTACAAGGACCTCATCGAGGAGATGTACGAGGGCACACGCGAGGCGTGAGCGAGCGAGACGGACGATGAAGGGGCGGGTCCCGGGACCCGCCCCTTTCCCGTCGCCGGCGCCGCGGGTCATCAGACCCGCGGAAGCAGGAGGTTCGGCCGGATCCCGGGTACGTACACCACCGCGTCCGCCGACCGGACCAGGTCGACCGGGTCCGGGTCCCGGGGCCAGTGCGTGCCGATCTCGCGTTTGGGCCGGGGCGTGTCCAGCCAGGCGTGGGCGGCGGGCGGCGCGGTGCGCAGGTCGAGGAACCAGGCGTGGCCGCCCACCCGGTCCAGGGTGTGCTCGACCGTCCCGGCGGCGGGCGGCCCCGCGTGGAACACCTTCACGTCCTCGTCGCGGGGTTCGCTGACGCCCGCGTCGGTGGCGTGGAAGGAGCCGTGCCCGAAGGCCAGGCCCACCACGCGGTAGTCGTCGCCCAGCGCCGCGCGGAGCAGGCCGCCCTGGATGAGGGGGTAGTCGGGGGTGTAACCCTCCAGGTACGCGTGGCCGTTGTGGGCGGCCAGCATGGTCCGGTCACCGGTCTGCCGGAGCCACCACAGGGTGTTCTCCACCATCAGCGTGTCGCGGTAGGCCATGGCCTCGCGTGCGTCGGCCGGGTCGTCGTAGTCGAAGGCGTACTGGCGCGCGACCTGGTCGACGGCGTGTGCGTTCTGCACCGCCAGGTCGTGCTCGTCGGCGGTCCCGCTCCGCCCGGCGGGGCTCTGGGCGCGCAGCAACTCCAGGACGCGGCCGGTGCGTTCGGCCTTCTCCCGCCGCACGGCCAGTGGTTCCTCGATGTAGGCCTCCATGTACGCGCCGGCGGGCGCGGTGGGACGCAGTCCCCGGTACAGCTCGGTGACGGCGGGCAGCAGATGGGGGTGGGCCCGCCGGACGTGGTCGGTGACCCGGTCGTACAGCTCCGGTCCGGCGTAGCTGCTGTCGTTGCCGGCGAAGCGGAGCGGGTCGCCGGGGTGGGCGACGTTGTACGCGCGCATCCAGCGGACCGTGTCCAGGATTTCCCGGGTGTGCATGAAGAGGTAGGCGTTGTGCAGCTCCTCGGACATGATCCGGGCGGGGTCGCCGCGGCCGGTGAGCACGTGGTCGTTCAGGCGGAGCCCGGTGCTCCACGGTGCCTCGAGGACGAAGGAGCGGAAGCCCTTCTCCGTGACCAGGTACCGGAACGCCCGGTGCTGGAAGGCGAGGAACTCGTGGCCGCCGTGCGCGGCCTGCCCGATGCCGGCCAGCCGGGCGTCGCCCACCGTGTCGCCCAGGGGGCGCAGGTCGTCGAGGGGGCCGGTGGGCTGCACGGTGCGCAGGGGGCGGGCGGCCTGCTGCAGGGCGGGCAGCGGGTCGGCGGACCCGGCCGGCGGGCGGGCGCGCTGTGCGGACGCCTCCCGGTCGAGCCGCCGGCTCGGCCGGATCTCGTGCAGGTGCACCAGCAGGTCCGCCGATGCGAGCATGGTGACGCGGTCGCCGGGCGGGGGGTAATCCGTGCCGATCTCCCGTTTGGGCAGGGTGGTGCCAAGCCAGGCGCGGGCGGCGGCCGGTGCGGTGCGCAGGTCCATGAACCAGTCGCGGTGCCCCACCCGGTCCAGGGTGTGTTCGAGGGTGCCGGGAGCGGCGGGCTCCACCGCGAACCGCCTGACGTCCGCGTCGACCGGGTTCTGCAGGCCCTCTTCGGTGGCGTGGACGGCGCCCCGGTCGAAGGAGAGCCCCACCGCCAGGTAGCCCTCGCCCAGTCGCCGCCGGAGCACCTCGCCCTGGGTGACGGGGAGGAGTGGGTTGGAGGTGCGGGTGTACAGGTGGCTGTTGTGGCCGCCGAGCACCATCCGGTGGCCCGTGTGGCGGTGCCACCAGAGGCTGTTCTCCGCCATGGCCGTGTCCCGGTGGATCATGGCCGCCGCCACGTCCTCGGGGTCGGTGAGATCGAAGGCGTACAGGCGGGCCACCTGGTCGATGACGGTGGCGTGCCGGAGCGCCCAGGCGTGCTCGGTGCGGTCGGCGTGGCCGGCACCGGCGGGTTCGCGGGCGCGGAGCAGCGCCAGGACGCGGCCGGTGCGCTCGGCGCGGTCACGGCGCTCGTCCAGGGGTGCGGTCGAGGCGGCGCGCATCCACTCGCCGACGGGCACGGTGGGACGCAGTCCGCGGTACAGCTCGGTGACGTCGGTCAGCAGGTCGGGGTGGGCCCGCCGGAGGTGGTCGATGACCCGGTCGTACATGTCCGGTCCGGCGTAACTGCTGTCGCTGCCGGTGAAGCGCAGCGGGTCGTCGGGGTGGGCGACGTTGTACGCGCGCATCCAGCGGATCATGTCCAGGTAGTCCTGGCTGTGCAGCAGCAGAAAGGCGTTCTGGAACTCCTCGGCCATGATCCGGACGGGATCGCCGCGACCGGTGAGCAGATGATCGTCCAGGCGGATCCCGGCACTCCAGTTGGCCTCCAGGGCGAAGGAGCGGAAGCCCTTCTCCTCGACCAGGTACCGCAGGGCCCGGTGCCTGAAGGTGACGAAGTCGCGGGAGCCGTGGGCGGCCTCGCCGATGCCGACCAGCACGGCGTCGCCGACCGCCTGTCCGAAGGGGCGCAGGTCGTCGAGGGGGCCGGTGGCCTCCACGGTGCGCAGGGGGCGGGCGGCCTGCTCGAGGGCCGGCAGGGGGTCGCCGGCGGCCGGGACGGGTCCGCCGCGCCAGGTTCCGGTTCTTCCGCCCGCCGGGGTCGCCGCGGACACACCGGGTACGACGACGAACCCCACGAGCAGCGCCACGGCGAGCCGCCGTATGAAGGAAGGGGCCATGGCGCCAGCTTCCCCGGCCGGGTCCCGTACCGCGCTCCGTAGGTCACCCGTGCGGAGCAACGGCGCGGTCCGTGGCCGAAAGTTGACGACTTTTCGACCGATCTTGATCAGGTGTGCCGGAGGGGTCCCCTCCCCGGCGGCCACTTCGGTAACTGCTTGCTTATGGGTGGGGTCTGTCTGTCACCCTGTCACCAGCGATCGAGTTCTCTTCGTACGAACTGCCCGGGGAGCCGCCCATGCGGGCCATTCCGACCCAGCGGGAGACCGCCCCGCGTGTCTCCGACGCGCGCGGGCGTACGCGGGTGGAAGCGACCCTGTCCGGAAGTCCCCTTGCCCCCGGTGCCGCACGGGCCCTGCTGCGCAAGACGCTCACCGAGTGGGCCGGGCTCCCGGTGCCCGGCGCCGGCCGGCTCACCGGCCGCGTCGGTGACGACGCCACGCTCGTCGCCAGCGAGCTGGTCACCAACGCCGTCGTGCACGCCGGTACCGACGTGCGCCTGATCTGCCGGCTGGAGGAGGACACCGGCGCACTCGTCGTCGAGGTCGCCGACCACCACCCCTCCCGCGCCCCGCGCGGCGACGAACCGGAGGTGCCGCCGGCGCACGCCACCTCCGAGTTCGGCCGCGGCCTGCGCCTGGTCGCCGCGCTCTCGGAGTCCTGGGGGATCACCTACCGCCCGGGCACCAAGACCGTCTGGGCGCGACTGTCCCCGGGGGAGCGCGCGGCGGGCGAACAGACCGAGGCGCACGCCTCGGCACACGACCTGCGAGTGCCCGAAACCCCCACCCCGGATTCGCGCGGCACGCGGGGTCCGGCAGACGCGCGCGCCGCGCGAGGCTCGGGGGACCTGGACGCCGGGCGGGTCTCGGAGGGCCCGGACAGTGCGCGGGGTTCGGCAGCCCTGCCCGCCGACGAAGATCCGAGCGAGCCGCACGCCGTGCGGGGCTCGGAAGGCCGGCACGCCGTGCGGGGCTTGGAGGGTCCGCATGCCTCCGTGGATCCGGGCGGTTCGCATGCCGTGCGGGGTTCGGCTGACCCGCATGCCGCGCGGGGCTTGGAGGGTCCGCATGCCTCCGTGGATCCGGGCGGTTCGCATGCCGTGTGGGGTTCGGCTGACCCGCATGCCGCGCGGGGCTTGGAGGGTCCGCATGCCTCCGTGGATCCGGGCGGTTCGCATGCCGTGTGGGGTTCGGCTGACCCGCATGCCGTGCGGGGCTCGGCAGAGCAGCATGCCCCCAGGGATCCGGACGGCCCGCATGCCGCGCAGGGTTCGGTAGACCTGGGTGCCTCCGCCTCCTGGGATCCGAGCGAGCCGCACGCCGTGCGGGGCTCGGAAGGCCGGCACGCCGTGCGGGGCTTGGAGGGTCCGCATGCCTCCGTGGATCCGGACGTTCCACATGCCGCGCAGGGTTCAGCAGACCTGCATGCCAGCGGAGATCCGAGCGAGCCGCATGCCCTGCGGGGTTCGGCAGAGAAGCATGCCGTGCAGGGCTCGGCCGCGCCGCACGCGCTCCGAGATCCGGACGGCTCGCGCGCCGCGCAGGGTTCGGCAGACCTGGGTGCCTCCTGGGACCCGAGCGAGCCGGAAGCCCTGCGGGGCTCGGAAGGCCCGCATGCCGTGCGGGGTTTGGAGGGTCCGCATGCCTCCGTGGATCCGGGCGGCCCGCATGCCGCGCAGGGCTCGGCAGGTCCGCGGGCCCCCGGGGATTCGAGCGAGCCGCATGTTGCGCGGGGCTTCGCGGAGGCGTTCGTCGTGCGGGATGTGCAAGACGTTGGTGGTCCGCGTGACGTGGAGGGCTTGCGGGAGCCGGTGCTCGTGGGGGGCCGGGATGCCTGGCGTGGGGGGTCGTACGGGGACGACTGGCTGGCGCGGCGGCACGGGCGGGACGGTACCTGGCTGGGGCGCGGTGCCCTCTCCTTCCTCGCCGAGGCCTCCGACCTGCTCGCCGGTCAGCTGGACGAGGACCTGGTCGCCTCCCTCACCGGACAGCTGATCGTGCCCCGGCTGGCCGACTGGTGTGCCGTGTGGCTGGAGGACGAGGCCACCGGCCACGCCGGCTGGCGGGCGGGCGGTCCCCGTCTCGCCCGCGTGTGGCACGCCAGCGAGAACCGCATCGAGGGCCTGAGCCGCGCCCTGGAACAGCGGCCGCCCCACCCCGGCGACCCATTACGTTCCGGCCCCGTGCCGTACACGTGGCCGGGCGCCGCCCTGGACGGACCGGACGACGACGGGTGCGACGCACCGCCGGACGACGGCGGCGCCGGCACCGCTCTCGCCTACCGCCTCGTCGCGGGCGGGCGGCCGCTCGGGACGCTGGTGATCGGGCGGGGCGGGATCGACCGTTTCCCCGACGAGATCACCGGCCTCGTGGAGGACCTCGGCCGGCGGGTCGCCCTCGCCATCGGGGCCGCCCGGCAGTACGCCCGCCAGGCGACCATCAGCGCCGTGCTCCAGCGCGGCCTGCTGCCCGGCGCCGTCGCCGAGATCCCCGGCGTGCGCAGCGCGCTCGTCTACGAGCCCTGCGACAAGGGCGGCCCGAGCGGCGACTTCTACGACCTCTTCCCGGCCGGCCGAGGCCGCTGGTGCTTCGCCGTCGGTGATGTGCAGGGCAAGGGCCCGGAGGCGGCCGTCGTCATCGGCCTGGCCCGGCCCTGGCTGCGCCTGCTCGCCCGCGAGGGCTACCGCGTCGCCGACGTCCTCGACCGCCTCAACCAGCTCCTCCTCGACGACGCCACGGAGGCCGCCGACGCCGCCGCCCGCGCGCTGGTGGCCGCCGGCGCCCGTCCCACCGCCCCCGGCGACGGCCCCCAGACCCGCTTCCTGTCCCTCCTCTACGGCGAGCTCGTCCCCTTCCCCGGCGGCGTCCGCTGCACCCTCGCCTCCGCCGGACACCCCCTGCCCCTGCTGCTCGACCCCGACGGCGGCGTCCGCCCGGTGGCGCAGCCGCAGACCCTGCTCGGCGTGGTCGAGGATGCGGCGTACACCAGTGAGACCTTTGAGATGTACTCCGGCGACACCCTGCTCTGCGTCACCGACGGGGTCACCGAGCGGCGCTCGGGCTCCCGCCAGTTCGACGACGGCGACGGGCTCGCCACGGCCCTGGCGGGCTGCGCGGGGATGGAGGCCGAGCTGATAGCGGAACGGATCACCCAGCTCGTGCACGAGTTCGGCGCCCGCCCGCCCGCTGACGATCTCGCCCTGCTGGTGCTCCAGGCGGAGTGACCCGGCGGAGTGACCCGCCCGGTGCGGGACAATGGAGCACATGCCTTCCGCACTCCCCGACGGCGAGCCCGTCCCCGCCGACGGCGCGCTGCCCGCGTCCGCGCTCGCCGGGGCCGCCGACCGCCCCCTCGGCTTCTACCTGCACGTCCCGTACTGCGCCACCCGCTGCGGCTACTGCGACTTCAACACCTACACCGCGACCGAGCTGCGCGGCACCGGCGGTGTGCTGGCCTCCCGCGACAACTACGCCGAGACCCTGATCGACGAGATCCGCCTGGCGCGCAAGGTGCTGGGCGACGACCCGCGTCCGGTCCGCACGGTGTTCGTCGGCGGCGGTACGCCGACCCTGCTCGCCGCCGGCGACCTGGTGCGGATGCTGGGGGCGATCCGGGAGGAGTTCGGGCTGGCGGCGGACGCGGAGGTGACGACGGAGGCGAACCCCGAGTCGGTCGACCCGGCGTATCTCGCGGCGCTGCGGGAGGGCGGCTTCAACCGGGTCTCCTTCGGTATGCAGAGCGCCCGGCAGCACGTGCTGAAGGTGCTGGACCGCACCCACACCCCCGGGCGCCCGGAGGCGTGCGTCGCCGAGGCACGGGCGGCGGGCTTCGAGCACGTCAACCTCGACCTGATCTACGGCACGCCGGGGGAGTCCGACGCGGACTGGCGGGCGTCCCTGGACGCGGCGGTCGGGGCCGGGCCGGACCACGTGAGCGCGTACGCGCTGATCGTGGAGGAGGGGACGCAGCTGGCGCGCCGGATCCGGCGGGGCGAGGTGCCGATGACGGACGACGACGTCCACGCCGACCGGTACCTGATCGCCGAGGAGATGCTGTCGGCGGCCGGTTTCCACTGGTACGAGGTGTCGAACTGGGCCACGTCGGACGCCGGCCGCTGTCTGCACAACGAGCTGTACTGGCGCGGCGCGGACTGGTGGGGCGCCGGCCCGGGCGCGCACTCGCACGTGGGCGGGGTGCGGTGGTGGAACGTCAAGCACCCGGGCGCGTACGCGGCGGCGCTGGCCGGCGGACGGTCGCCGGGGGCGGGGCGTGAGGTCCTGTCGGACGAGGACCGGCGGGTGGAGCGCATCCTGCTGGAACTGCGGCTGCGGGAAGGCGTACCGCTGTCGCTGCTGCGGGAGGACGGACTGGCGGCTTCGCGCCGTGCACGCGCGGACAGGCTGCTCGAGGAGGGTCCGTACGAGGCGGGGCGGGCCGTGCTGACGTTGCGCGGCCGGTTGCTGGCGGATGCGGTGGTCAGGGACCTGGTGGACTGATCACTCGGCGGAGTGAATCACTGTGGAAGTGGTCTCGAAGACCAGCGTGGACAGGGACTACGGCGTCAAACGTCTGATCTACGCCGCAGGTGAAGTGCCCGCTTACCTGATCATCGACCCGGTCATGGCGCAGTGCGTCCTCTACTCGGAGCCGGCCGGGCGCGGCGAGGGTGCCGACTATCAGGTCCAGCGGGTCACTCGATTCGGGGCGCCGCTGCCACTGGAACAGCTGGGCGTCGAGCTGGACACCACCGAGTTCGGTACCTACAAGGGTGTCAAGCCACATCACCACCCGTGACGAAGTCGATCAGCTCCTCCACCCGCCCCAGGAGCTCCGGCTCCAGGTCCTTGTACGTGCGCACCGAGCCCAGGATCCGCTGCCACGCCTCTCCCGTGTGAGCCACCCGCCACCCCAGCGCCGCACACACCCCCGTCTTCCAGTCCTGCCCCCGCGGCACCCGCGGCCAGGCCTCGATCCCCACCGACGCCGGCTTCACCGCCTCCCAGATGTCGATGTACGGGTGGCCCACCACCAGGGCGTGCTCGCTCGTCACCGACTCCGCGATGCGCCACTCCTTGGAGCCGGGGACCAGATGGTCCACCAGCACGCCCAGCCGCGCGTCCGGACCGGGCGCGAAGTCCGCCACGATCGACGGCAGGTCGTCCACACCCTCCAGGTACTCCACGACCACCCCCTCGATCCGCAGGTCGTCGCCCCACACCTTCTCGACCAGCTCGGCGTCGTGCCGCCCCTCCACGTAGATGCGCCCCGCGCGGGCCACCCGCGCCCGTGCGCCGGGAACGGCCACCGACCCCGACGCCGTACGGGTGGGCCGGGCCGGGCCGGACGCCGGCCGCACCAGCGTCACCACGCGCCCCTCGAGCAGGAACCCCCGCGGCTCCAGCGGGAACACCCGGTGCTTGCCGAAGCGGTCCTCCAGCGTCACCGTCCCCGCCTCGCAGCGGATCACCGCGCCGCAGAAGCCGGAGCCGGGTTCCTCCACCACCAGCCCGGGCTCGGCGGCCACCTCCGGGACGGGCTGCGGCTTCTTCCACGGAGGGGTCAGATCGGCGGAGTACTGGCGCATTCCCGCGACGATACGAGGATTTCGCCCGCCGTGATCAGTCCGACACGCCGAAACGCCGTGCCAGCGCGTCGCGTTGGGCCCGCACGAACGACGCGTCGACCACCGCTCCGTGACCGGGCACGTACCGCGCGTCCTCGCCGCCCAGCGCCAGCAGCCGGTCCAGCGCGGCCGGCCACCGCTCCGGTACGGCGTCGGGCCCGGCCTGCGGCTCCCCGGACTCCTCCACCAGGTCGCCGCAGAACACCACCTCCGGGTCGCCGGGGACCAGGACCACGAGATCGTGGGCGGTGTGGCCCGGGCCCACGTTCGCCAGCAGCACCGGCCGGTCGCCCGCCGGCCCCAGGTCGAGCGTCCACTCGCCGCTCACCATGTGCCGGGGCGGGACCAGCGCGTCCACCGCCTCCTCCGCGACCCGCGCGTCCAGCCCGTGGCGCACCGCGTCCGCGCGCAGCTCCGCCCGCCCCCGCGCCGTCAGCACGGTGTCCATGCCCACCGCGCCGAACACCTCCGCGCCCGCGAAGGCCCCCGCCCCGAAAATGTGGTCGAAGTGGGGATGGGTGAGCGCGAGATGCGTCACACGGCGGCCGGTGAGCGCCTGCGCCTCCGCCCGCAACCGTGCGCCCTCCGCCGGCGCGGACCCCGCGTCGACGAGCAGCACGCCGCCCGACCCCACCACGAGCCCCGCCGTGCAGTCCCACCCGGGCAGCCGGCGCCGGCCCACCCCCGGCGCCACTTGCTCCCATCCCGACTCTTCCCAAGTCACGGTCATGACGGGACGCTATCGAGGACACCGCCGCCCGGCACGACGGGCGGCGGGACCGGCCTTGCCCGGTGCGTACCCCCCGGCCGTACACTGGGCCGGGGAAGTCTGGCACTCGCGTGCGAAGAGTGCCAGAGACATGACCGGGCGGACAGCTACTGGAGGTGTGCGCGATGCTCAGTGAACGCAGGCTCCAGGTACTGCGCGCCATCGTCCAGGACTACGTGGGCACCGAGGAGCCGGTCGGCTCCAAGGCGCTCACCGAGCGGCACAACCTCGGCGTCTCCCCGGCCACCGTGCGCAACGACATGGCGGCCCTGGAGGAGGAGGGCTTCATCGCCCAGCCGCACACCAGCGCCGGGCGCATCCCCACCGACAAGGGTTACCGGCTGTTCGTCGACAAGCTCGCCGGCGTCAAGCCGATGACCGCGCCCGAGCGGCGCGCCATCCAGAACTTCCTCGAGGGCGCCGTCGACCTCGACGACGTGGTCGCCCGGACCGTACGGCTGCTCGCGCAGCTCACCCGGCAGGTCGCCGTCGTGCAGTACCCGTCGCTGACCCGGTCCACGGTGCGGCACGTGGAGCTGCTGTCGATGGCGCCCGCGCGGCTGATGCTGGTGCTGATCACGGACACCGGCCGGGTCGAGCAGCGCATGGTCGACTGCCCGGCGCCGTTCGGCGAGTCGTCCCTGGCGGACCTGCGGGCGCGGCTGAACAGCCGGGTAGCGGGCCGCCGGTTCACGGATGTGCCGAGTCTGGTGGAGGACCTCCCGGAGGGCTTCGAGGCCGAGGACCGCGGTACGGTTTCCACGGTGCTCTCCACCCTCCTGGAGACGCTCGTCGAGGAGAACGAGGAGCGGCTGATGATCGGCGGTACCGCCAATCTCACCCGCTTCGGACATGACTTCCCCCTCACGATCCGGCCCGTCCTTGAGGCGCTGGAGGAGCAGGTCGTGCTCCTCAAGCTGCTCGGCGAGGCGAAGGATCCGGGCGTGACCGTCCGAATCGGTCATGAGAACGCCCACGAAGGACTCAACTCAACGTCCGTCGTGTCGGTCGGCTACGGTTCGGGCGGCGAGGCTGTTGCCAAGCTCGGCGTGGTCGGACCGACCCGCATGGACTACCCGGGAACGATGGGAGCGGTACGCGCAGTGGCACGGTACGTCGGACAGATCCTGGCGGAGTCGTAGTGGCCACGGACTACTACGCCGTACTCGGCGTGCGCCGCGACGCGTCGCAGGAGGAGATCAAGAAGGCCTTCCGGCGGCTCGCCCGCGAGCTGCATCCGGACGTCAATCCTGATCCGAAGACGCAGGAGCGGTTCAAGGAGATCAACGCCGCCTACGAGGTGCTGTCGGACCCGCAGAAGAAGCAGGTCTACGACCTCGGCGGCGACCCGCTCTCGCAGGCCGGCGGCGGCGGTGGCGCGGGCGGCTTCGGAGCCGGCGGCTTCGGCAACTTCTCCGACATCATGGACGCGTTCTTCGGCACGGCGTCGCAGCGCGGGCCGCGCTCGCGCACCCGCCGGGGCCAGGACGCGATGATCCGCATCGAGGTGGAGCTGGACGAGGCCGCGTTCGGCACCACCAAGGACATCCAGGTCGACACGGCGGTCGTCTGCACCACCTGCAACGGCGAGGGCGCCGCGCCCGGCACCAGCGCGCAGACCTGTGACATGTGCCGCGGCCGCGGTGAGGTCTCGCAGGTCACGCGGTCCTTCCTGGGCCAGGTCATGACGTCCCGCCCCTGCCCGCAGTGCCAGGGCTTCGGCACCGTCGTCCCCACCCCGTGCCCGGAGTGCGCGGGCGACGGACGCATCCGCTCCCGGCGCACGCTCACGGTCAAGATCCCGGCCGGTGTCGACAACGGCACCCGGATCCAGCTGGCCGGCGAGGGCGAGGTCGGACCCGGCGGCGGCCCGGCCGGCGACCTGTACGTGGAGATCCACGAACTCCCGCACGCCACCTTCCAGCGGCGCGGCGACGACCTGCACTGCACGGTCACCATCCCGATGACCGCGGCGGCCCTCGGCACCAAGGTGCCGCTGGAGACGCTGGACGGCATGGAGGAGGTCGACATCCGGCCCGGCACCCAGTCCGGCCAGTCGATCCCGCTGCACGGCCGGGGCGTCACCCACCTGCGCGGCGGCGGCCGGGGCGACCTCATCGTCCACGTCGAGGTCCAGACCCCGACCAAGCTCGACCCCGAACAGGAACGCCTCCTGCGCGAACTGGCCAAACTCCGCGGCGAGGAACGCCCGACGGGGCAGTTCCAACCCGGACAGCAGGGGTTGTTCTCGCGGTTGAAGGATGCGTTCAACGGGCGGTGACCGGGTGGCGCCGGGGTCGTGGTGGTGTGCTGCTGGGGGTCCGGGGGTCGGCCCCCGGGTGGGCACAGTCAGCCTGGGCAGCAGGGGTTGTTCTCGCGGTTGAAGGATGCGTTCAACGGGCGGTGACCGGGTGGCGCCGGGGTCGTGGTGGTGTGCTGCTGGGGGTCCGGGGGTCGGCCCCCGGGTGGGCACAGTCAGCCTGGGCAGCAGGGGTTGTTCTCGCGGTTGAAGGATGCGTTCAACGGGCGGTGACCGGGTGGCGCCGGGGTCGTGGTGGTGTGCTGCTGGGGGTCCGGGGGTCGGCCCCCGGGTGGGCACAGTCAGCCCGGACAGCAGGGGTTGTTCTCGCGGTTGAAGGACGCGTTCAACGGGCGGTGACGGCGTCTGCGGACGGCCGTGGGGCTCGTGTCCGCGGCCCTGCCGAAAAGTGGCTTATGCCAAGGGGAAGGGACGATTCGGAGTTGGCCGGGGGACGTGACAACATGCCGTCATGTCCTCCGTACCGACCGATCTCTTCCCGCACCCCATCGTGCAGGCGCCGATGGCGGGCGGTGTCGCCGTGCCACAGCTCGCCGCGGCCGTGTCCGAGGCGGGCGGGCTCGGTTTCCTGGCCGCCGGGTACAAGACCGCGGACGGGATGTACCAGGAGATCAAGCAGTTGCGAGGGCTGACCGCACGGCCCTTCGGAGTCAACCTCTTCCTGCCGCAGCCGGAGACCGCCGACCCCGCCGCGGTCGGCGTCTACGCCCATCAGCTGGCCGGCGAGGCCTCCTGGTACGAGACGGAACTCGGCGACCCCGACAGCGGCCGCGACGACGGCTACGACGCCAAGCTCGCCGTGCTGCTGGACAACCCGGTGCCGGTGGTGTCGTTCCACTTCGGCGTGCCCTCCCGCGAGGTGCTGGAGTCGCTGCGCCGCGTCGGCACCTTCACGCTGGTCACCGCCACCACCGCGGAGGAGGCCCGCGCCGTGGAACGGGCCGGCGCGGACGCGGTGATCGCGCAGGGCGTCGAGGCCGGCGGCCACCAGGGCACCCACCGGGACCTCCCGGAGGCGGCGGGCTCAGGACTGGGCGTGCTGTCCCTCGTCGCGCAGGTCCATGAGTCCGTGGGCATCCCGGTCGTCGCCGCAGGCGGCATCATGCGCGGCGCCCAGATCGCCGCCGTCCTCGCGGCGGGCGCGGCCGCGGCCCAGCTCGGCACCGCCTTCCTCGCCGCCCACGAGTCCGGCGCGCACGCCCTGCACAAGCAGGCCCTCACCAGCCCCCTGTACACCCGCACCGAGCTGACCCGCGCCTTCTCCGGCCGCCTGGCCCGTGCCCTGGTCAACCGCTTCGTGCGCGAGCACGGCCCGTACGCGCCGGCCGCCTACCCGGACGTCCACCATCTCACCGCGCCCCTGCGCAAGGCCGCCGCGAAGGCCGGTGACCCGCAGGGGCTCGCGCTGTGGGCGGGCCAGGGCCACCGCATGGCCCGCGAGCTGCCGGCCGGGCAGCTGGTGGAGGTCCTGGCGGCCGAACTCGCCGCCGCCCGGACGTCGTTGTCGGTGGGAGGCGTCCGATGACCGCGCCGGTGTTCGTCGTCGACGACTTCGGCGCTCCGGCCGAGGGTGGCACCGGCCGGTACGTGCTCGACGGTCCCGAGGGACGGCACGCCGTCTCCGTGAAACGGCTGCGGGCCGGTGAGCACGTCGTCCTCACCGACGGCGCGGGGCGCTGGGCCGAGGGCGAGGTGGAGGGCACCGAGGGCAAGGATCGGCTGATCGTACGGCTCGGTGAAGTGACCGAGGAGCCCGAGGAGTTGCCCCGGATCACCGTCGTCCAGGCCCTGCCCAAGGGCGACCGGGGCGAGGTGGCCGTGGAGACGATGACCGAGGTCGGCGTCGACGTGATCGTGCCGTGGGCGGCGGCGCGGTGCATCACGCAGTGGAAGGGCGAGCGCGGGCTGAAGTCGCTGGCGAAGTGGCGGGCGACGGCGCGGGAGGCGGGCAAGCAGTCACGGCGGGTGCGGTTCGTGTCGGTCGCGGACGCGGTGACGAGCAAGGAGGTTGTCCCACTTCTCGCCGAAGCGGAGTTCGCGGCGGTGCTGCACGAGAGCGGGGCGGAGCCGCTGGCCGCGGCGGAGCTCCCCGAGTCGGGGGACATCGTGCTGGTCGTCGGGCCGGAGGGCGGGGTGTCGCCGGAGGAGCTGGCGTTGTTCGAGGGGGCCGGTGCGGGGGTGTACCGGCTGGGACGGAGCGTGCTGCGCACGTCGACGGCGGGGACGGCCGCGGCGGCCTTGCTGCTGGGGCGTACGGGCCGGTGGTCGTAAGGGGGGTGTTTTCGCCCCCGCCACCCCTTCCTGTCCCGCCCCGCCGCCCCTTCCCGTCCCGCCCCGCCACCCCTTCCCGTCCCGCCCCGGGGCTCCGCCCCGGACCCCGCTCCTCAAACGCCGGAGGGGCTGAATTGCAGCGCCCCCGGGGCACTCAGTGTGGCCGTATGCGCCCTACCGCCTTCGCCGGGGCGGTGGCAGGCTGCCGTGCATGCGGGCGATGAACAGGGCTCCGCGAGGGGCACGTTGGGCGCGGCGGGCGGCCGCCGTAAGCTTCGCCGCGGTCGCCGTGACCGGCGTCGCGGCCTGCGAGGGCGGCGGACTGAGCTCCGCGGCCATCGCGATCACGACCGACGAGGCCGTGACCGACGCGCTCAACGACCGGAAGGCCGACGTACGCTGGCTGAGCTGCACCGCGTCCTTCGGTGACGACCAGGGCGACCAGGACGCCGCCGCCTCCGTCGACTGCCAGGGCGAGACCGGGAGCGGCAAGGAGATCACCGTCACCGGCGAGGTCACGCACGCCATCAACGGCGCCTGCGTGCGCGGCAACCTCACCGCGAAGGTGGACGGGAAGCAGGTGTTCCGCGTCGACGGCCTGGGCAACTGCGACGGCAGTTCACCGCCCCGGGTGAACCAGCCCACGCAGAGCGGCGGCGACGGCCCCCGCCCCGCCGTCACCGTGACCGTCACGACGACCGTGTGGTGCGACCAGTACCCGTCCTGTCGCCCCGTCGAGGGCAAGTGATCGGAACCCCTGTCCAGGAGAGCCCCCTCCTGCATAGGGTGATCGGGTGACACAGCCTGCATCGGTCGCATCCGCCGCCTACCTCCGGTTTCCGCATCCGCACGGCGAGTTGGTCGCCTTCACCGCCGAGGACGACGTGTGGCTCGCCCCGCTCGACGGCGGCCGCGCCTGGCGGGTCAGCGCCGACAACGTGCCGGTGAACCATCCGAGGATCTCGCCCGACGGCACCACCGTCGCCTGGACCTCCACCCGCGACGGCGCCCCCGAGGTGCACGTCGCGCCCGTCGACGGCGGACCCGCGCGCCGGCTGACCCACTGGGGGAGCCTCAAGACCCAGGTGCGCGGCTGGACGGCGGACGGACGGGTCCTGGCGATCAGCACCCAGGGCCAGGCCAGCCTGCGCCGCACCTGGGTCCGCGCCGTCCCCCTCGACGGCGGCCCCGCCACCACCCTCCCCTACGGCCCCGTCGGCGACGTCGCCCAGGGCCCGCACACCGTGCTGCTGTCCGCGCCGATGGGCCGCGAGGCGGCGTGGTGGAAGCGCTACCGGGGCGGCACCGCGGGCAAGCTGTGGATCGACCGCGAGGGCGACGGCGAGTTCGTACGGCTGCACGAGGACCTGGACGGGAACATCGAGTACCCGCTGTGGGCGGGGGACAGGATCGCGTTCCTCTCCGACCACGAGGGCACCGGAGCGCTGTACTCCTCCCTCGCCGACGGCTCCGACCTGCGCCGGCACACCCCCCTCGAAGGCTTCTACGCCCGCCACGCCGCCACCGACGGCACCCGTGTCGTCTACTCCAGCGCCGGCGAGTTGTGGATCCTCGACGACCTCGACGGGGCCGAGCCGCGCCGCCTGGACATCCGGCTCGGCGGGCAGCGCGTCGACCTGACGCCGTACCCGGTGAACGCGGCCCGCTGGTTCGGCTCCGCCTCCCCCGACCACACCGCGCGCGGCAGCGCCGTCTGTGTGCGCGGCACCGTCCACTGGGTCACCCACCGCTCCGGTCCCGCCCGCGCGCTCGCCGCGACACCGGGCGTACGGGCCCGCCGCCCCCGCACCTTCCGCACGGACGGCGAGGAATGGGTGGTGTGGGTGACCGACGCCGAGGGCGAGGACGCCCTGGAGTTCGCCCCCGCCACGGGCCTCGCCCCCGGGGCGACTCCGCGCCGGCTCGCCGCCGGGCAGCTCGGCCGGGTGGTGGAGCTCGCCATGGCGCCCGACGGCAGCCGCGCCGCGATCGCCTCGCATGACGGCCGGCTCCTCCTCGTCGAGCGGGAGACCGGCGAGGTCCGGGAGGTCGACCGCAGCGAGGACGGCGACGTCTCCGGGCTGGTCTTCTCGCCCGACTCCGCCTGGCTCGCCTGGGCCCACCCCGGCCCGCGCCCGCTCAGCCAGCTCCGCCTCGCCAACACCACCGACCTGTCGGTCACCGAGGCGACCCCGCTGCGCTTCCAGGACTACGCGCCCGCCTTCACCCTCGACGGCAAGCACCTGGCGTTCCTGTCGAGCCGCTCCTTCGACCCGGTCTACGACGAGCACGTCTTCGACCTCGCCTTCGTCGAAGGGGTCCGCCCGCATCTGATCACCCTCGCGGCGACCACCCCGTCCCCCTTCGGGCCGCAGCGGCACGGACGCCCCTTCGAGACGCCGGACCGCGACGAGACACCCGACAGCGAGGGCACCCCCACCACCCGTATCGACCTCGACGGCCTCGCCGACCGCATCGTGCCGTTCCCGGTCGAGGCCGCCCGCTACACCAACCTGCGCGCCGCCAAGGACGGGGTGCTGTGGCTGCGGCACCCGGTGCGGGGCGTGCTCGGCGCGTCCCGGGCCACGCCCGACGACCCCGACCCCAAGACCGACCTGGAGCGCTACGACCTCGCCCAGCAGCGCATCGAGCATCTCGCCGTGGGCGCCGACCACTTCGAGGTCAGCGGCGACGGCAAGCGGGTGCTGCTGTGGACCGACGGACGGCTGAAGGTGGTGCCCAGCGACCGGCGCGCCTCCGGTGACGACGACAGCGACAGCAACATCACCGTCGACCTCGGACGCATCCGGCAGTTCGTGGACCCGGCCGCCGAGTGGCGCCAGATGTTCGACGAGAACGGCCGCATCATGCGGGACAACTTCTGGCGTCCCGACATGAGCGGGGTCGACTGGGACGGGGTGCTGGACCGCTACCGGCCCGTGCTCGGCCGGCTCGCCACCCACGACGACCTGGTGGACCTGCTGTGGGAGGTGCAGGGCGAGCTCGGCACCTCGCACGCCTACGTCACCCCGCGCGGGTACGTCGGCGACGGTCCGCGGCAGGGACTGCTGGGCGCGGACATCTCCCGCCACGAGGACGGCAGCTGGCGGGTGGACCGGATCCTGCCCACGGAGACCTCCGACCCCGACGCCCGCTCGCCGCTGGCCGCGCCGGGCGTCGCCGTACGCGTCGGGGACGCGATCGTCGCCGTCGCGGGGCAGGCGGTCGACCCGGTGACCGGACCGGCGCCGCTGCTGGTGGGCACGGCGGGCAAGCCCGTCGAGCTGACCGTGTCGCCCGCGGGCGGCGGCGAGCCGCGGCACGCGGTGGTCGTGCCGCTCTCCGACGAGGAGCCGTTGCGCTACCACGCGTGGGTCGCCGACCGGCGGGCGTACGTGCTGGAGCGGTCCGGCGGGCGGCTCGGCTACATCCATGTGCCCGACATGCAGGCGCCCGGCTGGGCGCAGATCCACCGCGACCTACGGGTGGAGGTGCTGCGCGAGGGGCTGATCGTCGATGTGCGGGAGAACCGGGGCGGGCACACCTCGCAGCTGGTGGTGGAGAAGCTGGCCCGGCGGATCGTCGGCTGGGACCTGCCGCGCGGCATGCGGGCGGAGAGCTATCCGCGGGACGCGCCCCGGGGGCCCGTCGTCGCCGTCGCCAACGAGTTCTCCGGGTCCGACGGCGACATCGTGAACGCGGCGATCCGGGCGCTCGGGATCGGACCGGTGGTCGGCACCCGGACCTGGGGCGGCGTGATCGGCATCGACAGCCGCTACCGGCTGGTCGACGGGACGCTGGTGACCCAGCCGAAGTACGCCTTCTGGCTGGAGGGGTACGGCTGGGGCGTGGAGAACCACGGCGTCGACCCGGACGTCGAGGTGGTGCAGCGGCCGCAGGACCACGCGGCGGGCCGGGACGTACAACTGGACGAGGCGGTGCGGCTGGCGCTCGCCGCGCTGGAGACGTCGCCCGCGAAGGAGCCGCCGGCCCTGCCGTGAGCGGGGAACGGGCGACGGCCCGCGGGTACGATGCTCGAAGGTGATCGGCGGCTCGAGGAGGGTGCATGGCTGGGGAACCTCAGGACGACTGCCTGTTCTGCAAGGTCGTCGGCGGGACCATCCCCGCGACGATCGTGCGGGAGACGGAGACGACCCTCGCGTTCCGGGACATCAATCCCCAGGCGCCCACGCATGTGCTGGTGATCCCCAAGGAGCACCACCGGGACGCCGCCGCCCTCGCCGCCGAAGCGCCTCGGATCGCCGCGGACGTGCTGCGGGAGGCACAGGCCGTCGCGGACGAGGAAAAGCTGGAGAGCTACCGGATCGTCTTCAACACCGGCAGCGGGGCCGGCCAGACCGTGTGGCACGCGCACGCCCATGTGCTGGGCGGCCGCGGTCTCGAATGGCCCCCCGGATAACCCGCCTTGTCCGTGCGTGAACTGGTGGTGCTCGGCACCGCCAGCCAGGTTCCCACCCGGCACCGCAACCACAACGGCTACCTGCTGCGCTGGGACGGCGAGGGCATCCTGTTCGACCCCGGCGAGGGCACCCAGCGGCAGATGCTGCGCGCCGGGGTCGCGGCGCACGACCTGAACCGGATCTGCGTCACCCACTTCCACGGCGACCACAGCCTCGGGCTCGCCGGGGTGATCCAGCGCGTCAACCTCGACAAGGTGCCGCACGGGATCACCGCGCACTACCCCCGTTCCGGGCAGCGCTTCTTCGACCGGCTGCGGTACGCGACCGCCTACCGCGAGACGGTCGCGCTGGTGGAGGCGCCTGTCGACGCGGACGGGGTGGTCGCCCGTACGCCCGGCTACACGCTGGAGGCGCGGAAGCTGTCCCATCCCGTCGAGGCGTACGGGTACCGGTTCGTCGAGCCGGACGGCCGGCGCATGCTGCCCGAGCGGCTCACGGCGCGCGGCATCTCGGGGCCGGACGTCGGGCGGATCCAGCGCGAGGGCTCCCTGCGGGGGGTTGCGCTGGAGGAGGTCAGCGAGGTGCGGCGCGGGCAGCGGTTCGCGTTCGTCATGGACACGCGGCTGTGTGAGGGGGTGTATGCGCTGGCGGAGGGGTGCGACATGCTGGTGATCGAGTCGACGTTCCTCGACGAGGAGAAGGAACTCGCGGAGGAGTTCGGCCACCTGACGGCGGGGCAGGCGGCGGGGGTCGCGCGGGACGCGGGGGTACGGCACCTTGTCCTCACCCACTTCAGCCAGCGCTACTCCGACCCGGAGGAGTTCTCGCGCCAGGCGCGGGCGGCGGGCTACTCGGGCGAGCTGACGGTAGCCCACGACCTGCAACGCGTAGCCCTCCCCAAACGCCGCTGACGCGGAGCTGGGGGCACCTCCCAGGCCTTTAAGGCACTGGGGGAGGCACGACTGCCCGCGGATCGCGGTGTGTGGCAGCCCGGCGCCGGCGGGGTGCCGTCGCGCCCCGCGGATCGCGGCGGCGACGCGGATCGCGGGGCGGGGTGCCCGGGTCCGTGTTCGCGTAGCCCGGCGCTTGTGGCGCCATCCTGCCCGCGGATCGCGGGGCGGGGCGCCCGGGCCCGTGTTCGCGCAGCCCGGCGCAGGGGCGGGCCCGCGGATCGCGGGGTGTTCGTGGGGCCCGGTGTGGGGGTGCGTGTGCGGGGCGGGGTCAGCGCCAGTGGACGGAGCCGTTGGTGGGTGGGGGTGTGGTTTCGATCTTGGTGCGGGTTTCGCGCATGACGGTGACGATCCGTTCCTCCCGCTCCGGCGTCAGCCGCGACACCGGCACCGAGCAGCTGATCGCATCCTGCGCCGGTGTGTCGTACCGCAGGGCGAAGCCGAAGCCGACGATGCCGGGCAGCCCCTCCTCGCGGTCCACCGAGTAGCCACGCTCCCGCACCCCCGCCAGATCCGCCGCCAGCGCCTCGCGTGACGTGTGGGTGCGCGGGGTCGCCGCGTCGTAGGGGCCCTCGGGCAGCTCCTCGTCCGGCCGCTCCGCCAGCAGGGCCTTGCCGAGCGCGCCCATGTGGGCCGGCAGCCGCCGTCCGACCCGGCTGATGGTCCGCAGGTACTCGTGGGACTCGCGCGTCGCGAGATACGCCACGTCGTATCCGTCCAGGCGCCCCATGTGGATCGTCTCGCCCAGCGCCTCGGACGCCTCGTCGAGATACGGCCGTACGGCCCGCACACGCGGGTCCGAGTCGAGGTAGGCGGTGCCGGTGAGCAGCGCGTGGATGCCGATGCCGTACAGCGAGCCGGTGACGTCCGTGCGGACCCAGCCGCGCGAGACCAGGGTCTGGAGCAGCGCGTACATCGAGCTGCGGGGCACCTCCAGGGCGTCCGCGAGCTCCTGGAGGCGGGCCGGGCGGTCACCCCGCGCGGCGAGCAGTTCGAGCAGCTCCACGGTGCGCGCGGCGGACTTCACCTCGCGCACGCCCCCTGCGGCGGACCCTGTCTCCGGCATGCGCCGATGGTAGTCCGGCGGGAGGAGGCGGCGACCGGACCATTGACGCGCCCTCGTTCGCGTACGTAGCCTGCATTTCTATACATGGATGCCATCTACATAGGGAGATGAGCGAGGGTGAGCCCCGATACCGATACGACGGACAGGGCCTCCGTGGCGAGACGCCTGGAGGACGGCATGGCGAACGGGGTGTTGTCCTTCCCGCTCACGGCCTTCCACGACGACGGCTCCCTGGACCCGGACGGTTTCCGCGCCTATGTGGCGCAGCGGATCGCCACCGCGCCCGGCGCCGTCTTCCCCGCCTGCGGCACCGGGGAGTTCTTCTCCTTGGACGAGGACGAGTACCGGCAGGTCGTCACCATCACCGTCGAGGAGGCCGCGGGCCGGATCCCGGTCGTCGCCGGCGTCGGCTACGGCTGGGCGCAGGCCACGCGGTTCGCGCGGATCGCGGAGGAGGCCGGCGCCGACGCCCTCCTCGTACTGCCGCACTACCTGGTCGCCGCCCCGCAGGAGGGCCTCGTCGCCCAGCTGGCCGCGATCTCCGCCCGCACCCGCCTGCCGCTCGTCACCTACCAGCGCGGCCAGGTCGCCTACACCGCCGACTCGCTCAAGCGGATCGCCGCCCTGCCGAACGTCATCGGGCTCAAGGACGGCCACAGCGACCTCGACCGGATGCAGCGCCTCACCCTCGCCGCCCCCGAGGACTTCCTGTTCTTCAACGGCGCCGCCACCGCCGAGATCCAGGCCCGCGCCTACGCCACCGTCGGCGTCCCCGCCTACTCCTCCGCCGTGCACGCCTTCGCCCCCGAGATCGCCAACGCCTTCTTCGCCGCCCTGCGCGACGGCGACGAGGGCACCCTGGACAAGCTGCTGCGCGGCTTCTACGTCCCCTTCGTCGAACTGCGCGACCGCACCCCCGGCTACGCGGTGTCCCTGGTGAAGGCCGCGGCCCGGCTGCGCGGACACCGCGTCGGCCCCGTGCGCGCCCCGCTCACCGACCCCGCCGACCGCGACCTCGCCGACCTCAAGGCCCTGCTCACCACCGGACTCGACCTCGTAGGAGCCGCCCTGTGACCACGCCGACCTCCCGCTCCGGCGATCTGACCGTCACCGAAGTCCGCCTCACCCCGATCCTCGTCGCCGACCCGCCGCTGCTGAACACCCAGGGCGTCCACCAGCCGTACACGCCCCGGCTGATCGTCGAGGTGGTGACCGCCGACGGGACCACCGGGCTGGGCGAGACCTACGGCGACTCCAAGTACCTGGAGCTGGCCCGCCCCCTCGCCGACCGGCTGGTCGGCCACCGGGCCGACGACCTGAACCGGCTCTACGTGGAGGCCGACGAGGTGGCCGTCGACGAGGCCCGGGTCTCCGGCCAGGTGGACGTGGGCGGGCTGCGCGGCGTGCAGACCGCCGACAAGCTGCGCCTGTCCGTGCTCTCCGCGCTCGAGGTCGCCTGCCTGGACGCCGTCGGCAAGAGCCTCGGCCTGCCCGTGCACACGCTGCTCGGCGGCAAGGTGCGCGACGCCGTCGAGTTCAGCGCGTACCTCTTCTACAGGTGGGCGGACCACCCGGAGGGCGTGGCGGCCGAGAAGGACGACTGGGGCGCCGCCGTCGACCCGGCCGGCGTCGTCGAGCAGGCCCGCCGGTTCAAGGAGCGGTACGGGTTCACGTCGTTCAAGCTCAAGGGCGGTGTCTTCCCGCCGGACGAGGAGATCGCGGCCGTACGCGCCCTCGCCGCCGCGTTCCCCGGGCACCCGCTGCGCCTGGACCCCAACGGCGCCTGGTCGGTCGAGACGTCGCTGAAGGTCGCCGAGGAACTCGGGGACGTCCTCGAATACCTGGAGGACCCCACCCTCGGCACCCCCAGCATGGCCGAGGTCGCCGCCGGGACACCGGTGCCGCTCGCCACCAACATGTGCGTGACGACGTTCGCCGAGATCAAGGAGGCCTTCGTCAAGGACGCCGTCCAGGTCGTGCTCTCCGACCACCACTACTGGGGCGGGCTGCGCAACACCCAGCAGCTCGCCGCGATCTGCCGCACCTTCGGCGTCGGCGTCTCCATGCACTCCAACACCCACCTGGGCATCAGCCTGGCCGCGATGACCCAGGTGGCGGCGACCGTGCCCAACCTGCACCACGCCTGCGACTCCCACTACCCCTGGCAGTCGGAGGACGTGCTCACCGAGCGCGTCACCTTCGAGGGCGGCACCGTGCGGGTCTCTGACGCCCCCGGCCTCGGCGTCGAGCTCGACCGCGACCGGCTCGCCGCCCTCCACCAGCGGTGGCTCGACGACGACGGCTCGCTGCGGGACCGCGACGACGCGGCCGCCATGAAGATCGCCGACCCGGACTGGACCCCGCCGTCGGTGCCGCGCTGGTGATCCCCCGACGGGCGGGTCGGGAGTGACGGGCGTCACGATGCCGGTGCGGTGGTGCACACTGGCCTGATCCGCACCATGTCAGGGAGCACCGTGATGGGGTCCACCGGGAAGGCACGCGTCAAGGGTCCGGACCGCTCGTGCCCGCTCGATCCCCTCGCCGCCCTGCGCACACCGGACGACCCGCCCTGGGACGTCTATCTCACCGGCACCGTCTTCCTCGACATCGTCTTCACCGGGCTCGACTCCGCCCCGGTGCGCGGGACCGAGTCCTGGGCGCGCGGGATGGGGTCGAGCCCCGGCGGTGTCGCCAACATGGCCACCGCCCTGGCCCGCCTCGGCCTGCGTACCTCCCTCGCGGCGGCCTTCGGCGACGACCACTACGGCGAATACTGCTGGGACGCGCTGGAGCAGGGCGAGGGCATCGACCTCTCCCTGTCGCGCACCGTCCCCGGCTGGCACTCGCCCGTCACCGTCTCCATGGCCTACGAGGGCGAGCGCACCATGGTCTCCCACGGTCACGAGCCGCCCCCGGAGGAGCCCGCGCCCGACTGCCCGCCCCGCGCGCGTGCCGCCGTCGCGTCCCTCACGCCCGGCCGCAGCGCGCCCTGGATCGCCCAGGCCGCCCGCAAGGGGGCGCGGATCTTCGGCGACGTCGGCTGGGACGACAGCGGGGCGTGGGACCTGGACCGGCTGCCCGACCTGCGGCACTGCGAGGCGTTCCTGCCCAACGCGGAGGAGGCGATGCGCTACACGCGCACGGACAGCCCGCGCGCGGCCGCCCACGCCCTCACCGACCATGTGCCGGTCGCGGTCGTCACCCTGGGGGCGGAGGGCGCGTACGCGGTGGACCGGCGCACGGGGGAGACGGCCTCGGTGCCGGCCATCGAGGTCGAGGCGCTGGATCCCACGGGGGCGGGGGACGTGTTCGTCGCCGGGTTCGTGACGGGGACGCTGGCCGGGTGGCCGCTGGCCGACCGGCTCGCCTTCGCGGGGCTCACGGCGGCGCTGTCCGTGCAGGAGTTCGGGGGCTCGCTGTCGGCGCCGGGGTGGACGGAGCTCGGCGCGTGGTGGCGCCGGGTGCGGTCGGTCGAGGGGCAGGAGCCGTCGGCGCTGCGCCGCTACGCCTTCCTGGCGGGGCTGGTGTCGGGGGAGCTGGGGCGGCCGTGGCCGCTGCGGCGGGCGGTGCCGACCATCGGGTTCGGCCGGTCGGCCTGAGGAGACGGGTGCGCCGCGCGGGTGCCACGGGGGCGCTGTCCGTGCAGGAGTTCGGGGGCTCGCTGTCGGCGCCGGGGTGGACGGAGCTCGGCGCGTGGTGGCGCCGGGTGCGGCGGGCGGTGCCGACCATCGGGTTCGGCCGGTCGGCCTGAGGAGACGGGTGCGCCGCGCGGGTGCCACGGGGGGCGCCCGTGCGAAAAGGCCTACGGAGTTGCCACCCCTCCGTCGTACCCTGGGAAAGGCGAGGCCGCCCACAGCTGCGCGGCCGTGAAGAGGAGGATCCGCAGGCCTTCAGAGCCGGCCCATGACTCAGACACCCACAGATCGCACCGCCGCGCAGGGACAGGCGAGAGTGCAGTTCACCGTCCCCGCCCAGCACCCCATGGTGACCGTGCTGGGGTCCGGAGACTCCCTCCTGCGCGTGATCGAGAAGGCTTTCCCGGGGGCCGACATCCATGTCCGGGGCAATGAGATCAGCGCGGTGGGCGACGCCACGGAAGTCGCTCTCATTTCGCGCGTGTTCGACGAGATGATGCTGGTGCTCCGCACCGGGCAGCCGATGACGGAGGACGCAGTGGAACGCTCGATCGCCATGCTCAAGGCGAGCGGGGACGGGGAGGGCGAGGGCGAGGAGACCCCGGCCCAGGTGCTCACGCAGAACATCCTGTCCTCCCGCGGCCGCACGATCCGCCCCAAGACGCTCAACCAGAAGCGCTACGTGGACGCGATCGACAAGCACACCATCGTCTTCGGCATCGGCCCGGCGGGCACCGGCAAGACCTATCTCGCCATGGCCAAGGCGGTGCAGGCCCTGCAGTCCAAGCAGGTCAACCGCATCATCCTGACCCGGCCCGCGGTCGAGGCGGGCGAGCGCCTCGGCTTCCTGCCGGGCACGCTCTACGAGAAGATCGACCCGTATCTGCGCCCGCTGTACGACGCGCTGCACGACATGCTCGACCCCGACTCCATCCCCCGTCTGATGGCGGCCGGGACGATCGAGGTCGCGCCGCTTGCGTACATGCGCGGCCGCACGCTCAACGACGCCTTCATCATTCTCGACGAGGCCCAGAACACCAGCCCCGAACAGATGAAGATGTTCCTCACCCGCCTGGGCTTCGACTCGAAGATAGTGATCACGGGTGACGTCACCCAGGTCGACCTGCCCGACGGCACCAAGTCGGGTCTGCGGCAGGTGCAGGACATCCTGGAGGGCGTGGAGGACGTGCACTTCTCCCGGCTGTCGTCGCACGATGTCGTCCGGCACAAGCTGGTGGGCCGTATCGTCGACGCGTACGAGCAGTACGACAGCCAGCACGGCACGCGGAACGGCACCCACAAGGGCGGCCGGGGCACGTCCGGGCACAAGGGGAAGTAGACCGAGCACCAGATGTCGATCGACGTCAACAACGAGTCCGGAACCGAGGTCGACGAGCAGGCGATCCTCGACATCGCCCGCTACGCGCTCGCCAGGATGCGCATCCACCCGCTCTCCGAGCTCTCGGTGATCGTGGTGGACGCCGGTGCCATGGAGCAGCTGCACATCCAGTGGATGGACCTGCCCGGCCCGACGGACGTCATGTCGTTCCCGATGGACGAGCTGCGGCCCCCGTCCAAGGACGACGACGAGCCCCCGCAGGGGCTGCTCGGCGACATCGTGCTCTGCCCCGAGGTCGCCGCGAAGCAGGGCGCGGAGGCGGAGACGCGGCACACCATGGACGAGGAGCTCCAGCTGCTCACCGTCCACGGTGTACTGCACCTGCTCGGCTACGACCACGAGGAACCGGACGAGAAGGCCGAGATGTTCGGCCTGCAGGCCGCCATCGTGGACGGCTGGCGTGCGGAGAAGGGCCTCACCGGCCCCTCCCCGGCCCCCACCGTGTCATGAGTCCGACCCTCGTGCTCGGCGCGATCGCCCTGGTGGTGGTCGCCTGGCTGGCCGCCTGCGCGGAAGCGGGCATCGCGCGTGTCTCCAGCTTCCGCGCCGAGGAGGCCGTACGGTCCGGCCGCCGGGGCAGCGACAAGCTCGCGCAGATCGCCGCGGACCCGACCCGCTATCTCAACGTCGCGCTGCTGGTCCGCGTCGTCTGCGAGATGGCCGCCGCGTCGCTGATCACCTACGGCTGTCTCGGGGAGTTCGACCGGACCGCCGAGGCCCTGCTGATCGCCATCGCGATCATGGTCCTGGTGTCGTACGTCGCCGTCGGGGTCTCCCCGCGCACCATCGGCCGCCAGCACCCCCTCAACACCGCCACGGCCGCCGCGTACGTCCTGCTGCCGCTGGCGCGGGTGATGGGTCCGATCCCGTCGCTGCTGATCCTCATCGGCAACGCGCTCACCCCGGGCAAGGGCTTCCGGCGCGGGCCCTTCGCCTCCGAGGCGGAGCTGCGCGCGATGGTGGACCTCGCGGAGGCGGAGTCGCTGATCGAGGACGAGGAGCGCCGCATGGTGCACTCGGTCTTCGAGCTCGGCGACACGCTGGTGCGCGAGGTCATGGTGCCCCGCACCGACCTGGTGGTCATCGAGCGGTACAAGACCATCCGGCAGGCCCTCACGCTCGCCCTGCGCTCCGGTTTCTCCCGCATACCGGTGACCGGCGAGAGCGAGGACGACATCGTCGGGATCGTCTACCTCAAGGACCTGGCCCGCAAGACGCACATCAACCGGGACGCCGAGAACGACCTGGTGTCCACGGCGATGCGCCCGGCGTTCTTCGTGCCCGACACCAAGAACGCCGGCGACCTGCTGCGCGAGATGCAGAAGGAACGCAACCACGTCGCCGTCGCCGTCGACGAGTACGGCGGCACCGCCGGCGTCGTCACCATCGAGGACATCCTCGAGGAGATCGTCGGCGAGATCACCGACGAGTACGACCGTGAGCTGCCGCCCGTGGAGGAGCTCGGCGACGACCGCTACCGGGTCACCGCCCGCCTCGACATCACCGACCTCGGCGAGCTGTACGGGCTGGAGGAGTTCGACGACGAGGACGTGGAGACGGTCGGCGGACTGCTCGCCAAACAGCTCGGCCGGGTGCCGATCGCGGGCGCCTCGTCCCTGGTCGAGCTCCCCGACTCGCGCACGCTGCGGCTGACCGCGGAGGCCGCGGCCGGCCGCCGGAACAAGATCGTGACCGTGCTGGTCGAGCCGGTGGGCCCCGTGGAGCCGCCCGCGGAGGAGGAGGCGGGGACGGAGTGACCCCGGCACGACTGCGCACGCTGTGCCTGTCCTTCAACGCGGCCGTGGAGGACTTCCCCTTCAACCCGGAGACCTCGGTCTTCAAGGTCGGGGGCAAGCTGTTCGCGCTGTCCACCCTGGACCGGCGGCCGCTGACGGTGAACCTCAAGTGCGACCCCGAGGACGCGGTCCGGCTGCGCGCCGAGCACCCGGGTCTGATCGTCCCCGGCTACCACATGAACAAGCGGCACTGGAACACCGTCACGGCGGACGGCTCCCTCCCCGACCGCCTGGTCAGGGAACTGGTGGAGGACTCCTACGACCTGGTCGTGGCCGGCCTCCCACGCGCCGAACGCCTCCGCCTCGACCGGGCGTGACGTACGCGGGCGTCCCCCCGGCGCACACCGAATTGGCCTGACCGGCCCCTCGCCATGCCGGGTGGCCGGCGGCAGAATGGGTGCACGGTTCGCTGACGCCACCGCTCCGGGCCGCCTGCCAGGGAAACTCGGAACGGCAGCGTCTTCCTACGGCGTCCGCCGCTCTCGGCCCCGGCCCTTCAGGTCGGGGCTGACTGCTGTCACATCCAGGGCAGAACCCACTCGTCGACGATCTTGTGTATCGCGATGAAGAGGTTGATCAGCGGGAGGGCCGGGGCCACCCGCTTACCCCAGGTGCGTGCGACTCGCTCCGGGCGGCGCTCTCCTTCCTGTTCCTCCTGACGGTCCGGCATCGGTGATCGGCTCCTCTCGGCTCCGTCCGTCGCCGAGGCTCGGCGAACCGCGAACGGGCGCTGTCAGGAGGAGGGGCAACGGCCTCGACGTGTACGCACGGTGTCCGCTGAGCGCGCTGATGGCTGATCAACTCCCTTGCCGACATGGGCGGTTCGACAAGCGGTACGCTGGACAGCGTAACCCGAAGGGTGCGGATTGGACAGTGCTTGTTGCGACTCTGCTTTGTGTGACATCTAAAAGGGACCATCCCATATGCCAGGTAGCAGATTGACTCAAGTCGAAGTGCAGGCTCCCACTGACTGTGGTAGTCCTCTCCCCTGGGGCGACGTATGGCAGCCGTTCCGGCGCGTCCTTTTCGAAAGGTATCGATGAGGCATATGTACACCTGCTATGTTGCGCATTGCTGGATCCGATGGGGAGGTGAGCAAACATGGTCGTGACGAGTGCGGCATTGCTACGCCTGCGGTTGCGCAGCGAACTCCGCAAGGCCCGCGTGGCCATCGGGCTGACGCAGCGTGAGGTCGCCGACCGGATGGAGTGGAGTCCGTCCAAAGTCATCCGCATCGAAGCGGGAGAGGTGGGCATCTCGGTCAACGACCTGCGTCCGCTCGCCGCCGCGTACGGGATCACGGACCGGCGCAAGCTCGAGGAGTTGCTGGATATGGCCCGGGGGAGCCGGCGGATGCCGTTCGCCGAGTACCGGGATCTGTACAGCAAGGACTTCCTGCAGTTCCTCGCGCTCGAGTCGGCCGCCTGGATCAACCGGCAGTACAACTCGCTCGTCATCCCCGGACTCCTGCAGACCGAGGAGTACATGCGTGCGGTGATGCACGCGTTCGACAAGAGCGCGTCGGACGAGGCCATCGATCGCGGCGTGGAGGCGCGGCTTGCGCGGCAGGATCTGCTGGAGGGGGCCGACGGACGTCAGTTCTTCTTCGTCCTGGACGAATCCGTGGTGCGCCGGGTGACCGGAGGCAGGGGCGTGATGCGGGCACAGCTGGAGCACTTGGCGGATCTGTCCCTGCTCGACCACGTCACCGTCCAGATCCTCCCGTTCAGTGTCGGCGCCCACCCCGGTATCCAGGGGCCCTTCACCCTGTTCGAGTTCCAGGCCGAGGAGATGGAGGACGCTCTCTTCATCGAGGACTCCCGCGGTGTCTCCTACCACCAGGAGTCCTCGGAGGAGATCAGGCGCTATCTGGAGCGGTTCTGGGCTCTTGAGGATCTGGCGCTCAAGGACGGAGTGGATGTGGTCCTCCGCCGCCTCGCGGAGCGTGTGGGTGAGGGAGGGGACGAACTGGAGGGGCTGCTGCAGCTGGATCCCGCCTGAGTGACTGCTCGCCCGCCAACTTGCCGCATGGCTGAGCAAGTTGGCGGGATTGTCGTGCCTGTCCACGGAGGACACGGCGGTATTCTGGGGAAGCTGCTGCGTGTCCCCGCGACAGCTGTACGGGGGCACCCCGGCTGGACCGTCCGCAACCGGGGTGGAGGTCGAGGGTTGAGCGGGTCATGGGCATGGCGCAAGAGCAGAGCCAGTGGGAATACCGCGTCGACCTGCGTGGAAGTCGCGTACACCGGCCGTGAGGTCCTCGTCCGTGACTCCAAGCGGAGGTACGACGGCGTCGTCGGTGTCGCACCAGCCGCCTGGACCTCCTTCCTCCGCTGTGTCGCCGACCTGTCCGCGGGCCCGGAGCAGCCCGAACCGGGGCGCCCTCACATCTGACGTCACCCGCTTTCCTATGCTCCTCCCATGACCGAGAACACCGACCTCGACCCCGAGGACCGCAAGATCGTCACCCTGGCCCGTTCCGCGCGGGCCCGTAACGGTGTGCCCGAGGGGGCCGCCGTGCGGGACGAGACCGGGCGGACGTATGTCGCGGGCACCGTGGCCCTGGACTCGCTGCGGCTGAGCGCCCTGCGGACGGCGGTGGCGATGGCCGTGGCGTCGGGTGCGACGTCGCTGGAGGCGGCAGCCGTGGTGACGGATGCGGGCTCGGTGCCGGCCGAGGACGTGGCCGCCGTACGGGACCTCGGCGGGGCCGGGACTCCGGTGCTGGTGGCGGGCCCCGACGGAACGGTCCGGGAGACGGTCAGCGCGGGCTGATCCGGCGTGGCCGAACCGTGCCCTGTTACCGCCGGTAAATAGGCCAGATTTCAACCTTGTCGCGCACTGCCTCCCGCGCATCAATAGAACCGCAGTTCCTCCGAACGGAATCGAACAGTTCCCCCGACAGAATTCCCCCCACGGAGTTCCCCCCACACGGAAAGGGAGCCGGATCCCATGAGAGGCAAGCGATTCGGAACAGGCGTGTCCCTGGCTGCCGGTGCGCTGGCGGTCTGCGGGCTCGTGTTCGCCCCCAGCGCCGCGGCCGTCGCCCCCGGGTCGGCGACGGTCAACGCCGACTGCGGCAGCTGGGGCGGCGGCGACGCCACCCTCACGGCCACCCAGAGCGGCACGTCCGCCACCATCACCATCAACACCACCGCGGTCACCGCGCCCCTGTCGATCAGCAAGGACTCGCTGGTCTCGGAGCTGACCATGGTGAAGGCCGGCGGCGGCACCAGCGTCTTCAAGGGCACCAAGAACCCGGCCATGTCGACCGGTGACGCGCTCGAGGTCGGTCCGCTCTCCGGGACCGTGGCCTCCGGCGACAGCCTCGAGGCGTTCGGCGGGACGCTGAAGGTGACCGCGTTCGGCTTCATCACCATCACCTGCACGGCGACCGCGCCGCAGTCGCCCGGACCGTTCGTCTTCGACTGATCCGCCGGGCGGACGCACGGCCGGGCGGGGGCCCGCACGGGAGCCCCCGCCCGGCCCGTTCCGGACGGTGGTACGGCGGGCCCTCCCGCATCAGGGAGAATGGGCGCCATGAGTGTTCGTACCCAGTCATCCGAGCAGCCGGCCGAAGCCGTCCACCGGGCCGGTTTCGCCTGCTTCGTGGGCCGTCCCAACGCGGGCAAGTCCACCCTCACGAACGCTCTGGTCGGGCAGAAGGTGGCGATCACCTCCAACCGGCCCCAGACCACCCGGCACACCGTGCGCGGCATCGTGCACCGGCCGGACGCGCAGCTGATCCTGGTGGACACCCCCGGGCTGCACAAGCCGCGCACGCTGCTCGGCGAGCGGCTGAACGACGTGGTGCGCACCACGTGGGCGGAGGTCGACGCGATCGGGTTCTGCCTCCCCGCGAACGAGAAGATCGGCCCCGGCGACCGCTTCATCGCCAAGGAACTGGCCGGTATCAAGAAGACCCCGAAGATCGCCATCGTCACCAAGACCGACCTGGTGGACGGCAAGACGCTGGCCGAACAGCTGATCGCCGTGGACCGGCTGGGCCAGGAGCTGGGCATCGTCTGGGCCGAGATCATCCCGGTCTCCGCCACGGCGAACCAGCAGGTCGATCTGCTGGCCGACCTCCTCATCCCCTTGATGCCGGAGGGCCCCGCCCTCTACCCCGAGGGTGACCTCACCGACGAGCCCGAGCAGGTCATGGTGGCGGAGCTGATCCGCGAGGCCGCGCTGGAGGGCGTCCGCGACGAGCTGCCGCACTCCATCGCCGTGGTCGTCGAGGAGATGCTCCCGCGCGAGGACCGCCCCGCCGACAAGCCCCTGCTCGACATCCACGCCAACCTGTTCATCGAGCGCCCCAGCCAGAAGGGCATCGTCATCGGCCCCAAGGGCAAGCGCCTGAAGGACGTGGGCATCAAGTCCCGCAAACAGATCGAGGCCCTCCTCGGCACCCCCGTCTTCCTCGACCTCCACGTCAAGGTCGCCAAGGACTGGCAACGCGACCCGAAACAACTCCGCCGCCTGGGCTTCTGACGCCCCGCCCCGCTGGGCGGCGGCGACCCCCTGTCCGGCCCGGACCCCGCTGACTGCCGAGAACGGGCCGGCGCCGTCGGCGTCGCGTACCGCGGGGGGTTCGGGGCTGGGTATGGCCGCTGCGGGGCGGCAATCGCAGGTCCGGTGCGGCGGGGGTCCGCGGCTGGTTGGCGAGGGGCCGGCGCCGTCGGTGTCGCGTAGCGCGAGCGGTTCGGGGGGCCCTGGGAATGCCCGCTGCGGGGCGGGAGCTGCATGCCCGGTGCGGTCGGGGCTGCCGGCTGGCCGCCGAGGGCGGGCATCGCTGCTGGGGTTGCGTACCGCGGGGGGTTCGGGGCTGGGTATGGCCGCTGGGAGGCGGCAGCCGCAGGTCCGGTGCGGCCGGGGTCCGCGGCTGGTTGGCGAGGGGCCGGCGCCGTCGGTGTCGCGTAGCGCGAGCGGTTCGGGGGGCCCTGGGAATGGCCGCTGCGCGGCGGGAGCCGCAGGTCCGGTGCGGTCGGGGCTGCCGGCTGGCCGCCGAGGGCGGGCAACGCTGCTGGGGTTGCGTACCGCGGGGGGTTCGGGGCTGGGTATGGCCGCTGCGGGGCGGGAGCCGCAGGTCCGGTGCGGCGGGGGTCCGCGATGGTTGTCGAGGGCGGGCAGCAGGATTCGGGAGGCTGTCGTGGCTCGGGGCTCTCCGGCGGGCGCCCGGGAGGGTGCGCCGGAGGGACACGGCGGAACGCTCGCCCCGGCGGCAGCCGGTCAGCGGTGCTGCTCGCGCAGGAGTTCCCGGTACCAGCCGTAGGACGTTTTCGGGGTGCGGGTCCGGGTGGGGTAGTCGACGTGGACCAGGCCGAAGCGGCGGGCGTAGCCCTCGGCCCACTCGAAGTTGTCCAGCAGGGACCACACGAAGTAGCCGCGTACGTCCACACCCGACTCCATCGCCCGGTGCAGCGCGCGGATGTGGGCGTCGAGGAAGGCGACCCGGTCCCGGTCGTCCCGGCCGTCGTACGCGCAGCCGTTCTCGGTGACGACCACCGGCGGGAGGCGGTCGCCGTAGCGGGCGCGGAAGGAGGTGAGGACCTCCGTCAGCGCCTCCGGGACCACCGGCCAGCCGAAGTCCGTCTCCGGGCGGCCCTCGATCCGCCGTACCGAGAAGGGCAGTTCGGCCGGCATCCGGACACCGCCGAAGTCGACCTCCGTGCCCTGCGGCGCGCCCACCCGCGTCGGCGCGTAGTAGTTGATTCCGTACCAGTCCAGCGGCTCGGCGATGACCGTCAGGTCCGCCTCCACGTCGCCCGGCATCAGCTCGCCGATGCCCTCCGGGTAGCGGCCCAGCAGCAGCGGGTCGGCGAACATCCGGTTCACCAGCGCGTCGTAGAAGTCCGCCGCCGCCACGTCCGCCTCGTCCTGGGACGCCGGCCAGGTCGGCGCGTGGGAGTTGGCGATCCCGATGTCGTCCGCGCCCGCCGCCCGCAGCGCCCGTACCGCAAGACCGTGCGCGAGCAACTGGTGATGGGCCACCGGCAGCGCGTCCAGGAGCAGCGCCCGGCCGGGCGCGTGCACGCCCAGCGCATGCCCCAGCAGCGTGTGCTCGGCCGGCTCGTTGAGCGTGATCCACTTCCGCACCCGGTCGCCCAGCCGCTCCGCGACCTCGGACACGTACTGCGCGAACCGCTCCGCCGTGTCCCGCTCCAGCCAGTCGAAACGGGCCGGCAGATCCCAGTGGAACAGCGTCGGCACCGGCCGCACGCCCGCCGCGCACAGGTCGTCGACCAGCCGGTCGTAGAAGTCCAGGCCCCCCTTGACCAGCACTCTCGGCCACGAGATCGAGAAGCGGTACGCGTCCACCCCCAGCCCGGCCAGCAGCGCCACGTCCTCGGCGTGCCGGTGGACGTGGTCGCAGGCGACCGCCGCCGTCGAGCCGTCCCGCACCCGCCCGGGTTCCGCCTCGAACTCGTCCCACACGGAGGGCTCGCGCTCGTCCGCCGCCCCCTCGATCTGGTGCGCCGAGGTCGACACACCCCACAGGAAGCCGTCCGGGAAGCGGGGCATCGGGTTCGTCGTCGCCATGGCCCGGATCATCCGCACCGACCAGGAGGGAAGTCAACGCCATCGCGCCGCACGGGCGTTATGCGCCTTCCTTCAGTACGCGGCCGATCAGCCGGCGCTGCTCGGGGGTCAGCCGGGGGTCCGCGCAGTACACCGACCTTCCGTCCACCGTGATCCGGTAGCTGAAGCCGTCCGGCACCCCCGCGGGCGGGGTGCCCCGGCCGGCGGCGAGGGCCGCCTCGGCCAGGGCGCGCCACTCGTCGGCGTCGGGCCGCCCCGAGGTGTCCACCTCGGCCCGCCGCTCGATCCCCGCGAACCCGCCCGTGCGCCGCACCTGAATACGCATGGGTCCGTGTCTAGTACGGAACTACAGCGTCCGCACCCCCACCCGCTCCCACGCCTTCGTCACCGCCTGGAGCTCCTCGCCCTCCCCGTACCGGGCGCGCGCCGCTTTCAGGGTGAGCGTGGCGAAGTCCGTGAACTGCGCGTTCTGATCCAGCTCGCCGCCCGTCAGCACGTCGTACCAGACCTGTCCGGCCCGCTCCCAGGCATGCCCGCCGAGCGTGGTGGCCGCCAGGTAGAAGGCGTGGTTGGGGATGCCGGAGTTGATGTGCACGCCGCCGTTGTCGCGGCCGGTGCGGACGTAGTCGTCCATCGTCGCGGGCTGCGGGTCCTTGCCGAGCACGTCGTCGTCGTACGCCGTGCCCGGCTCCTTCATGGAGCGCAGCGCCGTGCCGGTGACGCGCGGGGCGAGCAGGCCGGCCCCGATCAGCCAGTCGGCCTCGTCGGCGGTCTGGCCCAGCGTGTACTGCTTGATGAGCGCGCCGAAGACGTCCGACACCGACTCGTTGAGCGCGCCGGACTGGCCGAAGTAGTCCAGGTTCGCGGTGTACTGCGTGACGCCGTGGGCGAGTTCGTGGCCGATGATGTCGACGGAGACGGTGAAGTCGAGGAAGATCTCGCCGTCCCCGTCGCCGAAGACCATCTGCTCGCCGTTCCAGAAGGCGTTGTTGTAGTCCTCGTCGTAGTGCACGGTCGCGTCCATCGGCAGTCCGCTGCCGTCGATCGAGTCCCGGCCGTACGCCGTCAGGAACAGCTCGAACGTGGCGCCGAGACCGGCGTAGGCGCGGTTGACGGTGGCGTCCTGGCCGGGCTCGTCGCCCTCGCCGCGCACCGTGTGCCCGGGCAGGTCGGTGCCGTGCCGGGCGTCGTACACCGTGCGGCGCGGTGTGCCGGGCTGCACCTCGGCGAGGGTCGCGACGGCCGGCGCGCCGACGACCGTGGTGAGCCGTCGCTGGGTGCGCTCGTAGGCGTCGCGCCGCAGGGTCCGGCGGGCGGGGCCGTGCAGCACGGGGTCCTCGGCCTGCGCGAGCCGGTCGAGGACGTGCGGCGGGACGATGGTGCAGAAGACGGGCTCGATGCCCCCGTTGGTGGTCATGCCGGAACCATCGCACTGCGTCACTGACATGTCACCCCCCGCTATCATGATTGGTGAAATCCGGAACCACCCGCCCCCCGGGACGCACAGCAAGTGGTATACGGCACTTTTGGTCCCCTTCGTCCCTCCGGTCCCGCATACTGATACGGACCCTCGCACGGTGGTCGTCTCGGTTAAGCTGCGGAGCATCATGCGTTTCGGGCTGCTTCTCCTTAGCTGCCGCGGTGAGGGTCCGCAGTAGAGGCCGACCCCCTCCCCGCGGAGTTCGGCGCTGCGCCGTCGGCCGTCCATCAGGACACCCCGCGGACCCCCGAGGAGCCCACGCACCATGGCAAACCGCCAGCAGCCCAGTTCCATGCCGATCCAGAAGTACGGCCGTTACGAGCAGGTCGACATCCCCGACCGCACCTGGCCGGAGAAGCGGATCACCACCGCCCCCCGCTGGCTCTCCACCGACCTGCGCGACGGCAACCAGGCCCTGATCGACCCCATGTCGCCCGTCCGCAAGCGCGCGATGTTCGACCTGCTGGTCAAGATGGGCTACAAGGAGATCGAGGTCGGCTTCCCCGCCTCCGGCCAGACCGACTTCGACTTCGTACGCTCCATCATCGAGGAGCCCGGCGCCATCCCGGACGACGTCACCATCTCCGTACTGACCCAGGCCCGTGAGGACCTGATCGAGCGGACGGTGGAGTCCCTGAAGGGCGCCAAGCGCGCCACCGTGCACCTGTACAACGCCACCGCGCCCGTCTTCCGCCGCGTGGTCTTCCGCGGCTCCAGGGACGACATCAAGCAGATCGCCGTCGACGGCACCCGGCTGGTCATGGAGTACGCCGAGAAACTGCTGGGCGACGAGACGGAGTTCGGCTACCAGTACAGCCCCGAGATCTTCACCGACACCGAGCTGGACTTCGCGCTGGAGGTCTGCGAGGCGGTGATGGACGTCTACCAGCCCGGACCGGGCCGCGAGATCATCCTCAACCTGCCCGCCACCGTCGAGCGCTCCACGCCCTCCACGCACGCCGACCGCTTCGAGTGGATGGGCCGCAACCTGTCCCGCCGCGAGTACGTCTGCCTGTCCGTCCACCCGCACAACGACCGCGGCACCGCCGTCGCCGCCGCCGAGCTGGCGCTGATGGCCGGCGCCGACCGCGTCGAGGGCTGTCTGTTCGGGCAGGGCGAGCGCACCGGCAACGTCGACCTGGTCACCCTGGGCATGAACCTGTTCTCCCAGGGCGTCGACCCGCAGATCGACTTCTCCGACATCGACGAGATCCGCCGTACGTGGGAGTACTGCAACCAGATGGAGGTCCACCCGCGCCACCCGTACGTGGGCGACCTGGTCTACACGTCCTTCTCCGGCTCCCACCAGGACGCCATCAAGAAGGGCTTCGACGCGATGGAGGCGGACGCCAAGGCCAGGGGCGTCACCGTCGACGACATCGAGTGGGCGGTGCCGTACCTGCCGATCGACCCCAAGGACGTCGGCCGCTCCTACGAGGCCGTCATCCGTGTCAACTCGCAGTCCGGCAAGGGCGGCATCGCCTACGTCCTGAAGAACGACCACAAGCTGGAACTGCCGCGCCGGATGCAGATCGAGTTCTCCAAGATCATCCAGGCGAAGACGGACGCCGAGGGCGGCGAGATCACGCCGGCCGACATCTGGGCGGTCTTCCGGGACGAGTACCTGCCCAACCCGGACAACCCCTGGGGCCGTATCCAGGTCGCCGCGGGCCAGTCCACCACCGACCGCGACGGCGTGGACACCCTGACGGTCGAGGCCACCATCGACGGCGAGGAGACCACCCTGGTCGGCAGCGGCAACGGTCCGATCTCGGCCTTCTTCCACGCGCTGGGGGGCGTCGGCATCGACGTACGCCTGCTGGACTACCAGGAGCACACCATGAGCGAGGGCGCCTCCGCGCAGGCCGCCTCGTACATCGAGTGCGCGATCGGCGACAAGGTTCTGTGGGGGATCGGAATCGACGCGAACACCACGCGGGCCTCGCTGAAGGCGGTCGTCTCGGCCGTCAACCGCGCGTCGCGCTGAACAGCCGTTTCGTGGGGTTTGAGGGGCTCCGCCCGCCGATTTCGGCGGGCGGAGCCCCGTCGTTTACCGGCCAATGAGTGTGCAGGTCACGGAAAGGTCTCGTCCGGGGTACTGACTCAGCCTCAATGATGTGGCTAACATCACGCAAGCGCGGCGATGGTGCTGTGACGTTGATGGAGGTGCGACGTGCTGCCAGAACGGGGACCCAACGGCCGTGCCGCCGCTGTCGGACTGTCGCGACTGATGGGCACCCGCACCGCGTGGACTGCCGTCGGCGACGGGGAGTTCTTCTGTCCCGGCTGCGGCGGCGACCGCAACTACCAGCGGCTCGCCGGACGGCGCCGCTTCACCCTGCTCGGCGTGCCCGTGCTGCCGCGCGGCGCGTCCGCGCCGACCGTCGAGTGCGCCGCCTGCCGCCGACACTTCGGCACCGACGTCCTGGACCATCCCACCACCACCCGCTTCTCCGCGATGCTGCGCGACGCCGTCCACACCGTCGCCCTCGCGGTCCTCACCGCGGGCGGCACCGGCTCCCGCGCCTCCCTGGAGACGGCCGCCGTCGGGGTGCGCGCGGCCGGCTTCGACGACTGCACGGAGGAGCAGCTGGCCGCGCTCGTCGAGGCCCTGGAGGCGGACACCGGCCGCTTCACCGGCGAACCGTGCGCCGCGGGCCTGGCCATCGAACTCCACGAGGCCCTCGACCCCCTCGCCCCCCACCTCGCCGGCCCCGGCCGCGAGTCCATCCTCCTCCAGGGCGCCCGCATCGCCCTCGCCGACGGCCCCTACACCCCCGCCGAACGCGACGCCCTCGCCACGGTCGGCGCGGCCCTCACCATCTGCTCCGACGACATCACCCGACTCCTGGCAGCAGCGGCCCGCACCCCGTCCTGACCGGAGCCGGGCCCGGGCGCGGGTGAGGACACGTCACGAAGCGGTCGGCGTTGCCGGGGCTTTGGTGAAGTGCCGGACGAGGTAGTCGTTCAGGGCGCGGTGGAAGCTCGTCGCGAGGTGGGACCGCGGGGCGAACAGGTCGAAGGCGTGGTAGGCGCCGGGGTAGAGGTGCAGTTCGACGGGGACGCCGTGGGCGCGCAGGCGCGCGGCGTAGTCGAGGTTCTCGTCGCGGAAGACGTCGAGTTCGCCGACGCCGATGAAGGTCGGGGGCAGGCCGGCGAGGTCGGTTGCCCTGGAGGCGGCGTGGTAGGGCGTGACGTCTTCGGTGCCGGTGCGGTCGCCGAGGACGGTCCGCCAGGCCAGGATGTTGGTCGAGCGGTCCCAGATGCCGATGTCGGTGATCTCCCGGCTCGACTCGGTCGTGTTGCGGTCGTCGAGCATCGGGTACATCAGCAGCTGGAACAGGGGGGTTTCCGCGCCGCGGTCGCGGATCAGAAGGGCGCTGGTGGCGGCGATGCCGCCGCCTCCGCTCTGGCCGGCCAGGCCGATCCGGGCGGGGTCGAGGCCGAGATCGGCGGCGTTGTCGCTGATCCACCGGTAGGCGGTGTATCCGTCCTCGGCGGCGCCGGGCGCGGGAGTCTCCGGGGCCAGGCGGTAGTCGACGAGCGCGATGGCGCAGCCGAGCGCCGCGGACAGCGGCTTGAGCCAGGGGGCGTCCTGCGCGGCGAAGCCGAGCACCTGCCCACCGCCGTGGAACCACAGGAGGACCGGCAACGGCCCGGTCGGGTTCCGGGGACGCAGCAGGAGGATCGGGACGTCGGGGCCTTCGGCGCGCGGCACCTGGATCTCGTGGGTGGCGACGGTGGGCTCGTCAGGGACGGTGCCGGCGACGGATTCGGCGAGCGCGCGGACGGCCTGGCGGGTGGCGGGGATGTCGGTCAGGTCGAAGATGCCGTTCGGGCCGATCGGCATGGCCTGGAGTGCTGCGGCCAGTTCGCTGTCGATCGCGGGTCGGGAGCGGGGCATGGCTCTTCCTTCGAGGGTGGGGTCTGCGTCGAGGCGCGGGAGGGTGGTGAGGCCGTCGGTGCGGCGAGGCGGCGCGCACTCCAGGTCTTGGAGAGCGGGCCGGGGTGCGTTCAGTGGGTGGTGGTGGCCGGGGCGTCGAAGTAGTGCCCCTGGGCGAGGTCGTCGAGGAGGCCGGGCCGGACGGGCTTCCAGCCGAGGAGGTCCTGGGTCAGCTTGCTCGAGGACGGGTTGTCGGCCTGGGCGTGGGCGCTCAGGAAGCCGAAGTGGGCCTCGGTCTCGGTCGGCGGGATGCTGACCACGGGCAGGTCCAGCCCGCGGCCGATGCCCTCGGTGATCTCCCGGAAGGTGATCCCCTGGTCGCCGACGGCGTGCAGCCGTGACCCCGCCGGCGCGGATTCCAGCGCCAGCCGGTACAGGCGTGCCGCGTCGAGCGTGTGGACGGCGGACCAGCGGTTGGCCCCGTCGCCGACGTAGGCGGCGACGCCCTTCGACCGGGCGATGGAGATGAAGGTCGGGATGAAGCCGTTGTGGTCGAGCGCGCTGTGCACGGTCGGGGTGAGCCGGACGACGGACGAGCGGATGCCGCGTTCGGCGAGTGCGACCACCGCGTTCTCGGCGTCGATCCGCGGGCCCGCGTCGAGCGCGAAGTCCTCGGTGAGGGTGTCCTTCAGCCCCGCGAAGGCGAACAGCACGGTTCCCGACGTGGCCACCAGAGGCTTGCCTGTGCCGGCGAGCGCGTCCCCGAGGGCGTCGATGGCGCGCAGATCGGCTGCGACCGCGCCGTCGAAGTCGCCGGCGAACATGGCGTCGTGCTTGAAGGCCAGGTGGATGACGCCGTCGGCCGCGGCGGCGGCCGCGGCGAGGCCGTCGGGATCGTCGAGGTCGCCTCGGTGCACCTCGGCACCGGCAGCCGTCAACGCGGCGGCGGACTTGTCCGAGCGGGCCAGGCCGACGACCTGGTGTCCCGCTTCGAGAAGTTCGGGGACGACGGCGGAGCCGACGTGTCCGGAGGCTCCGGTGACGAATACGCGCATGATGTGCGCCTTCCTGCTGCAGGCTCCCCACCCGGGGGCGGAGGGCACTGATGTCAGTTCGTGACATCACCGTACCTGCGATGTCAGTCCCTGTCATCACTTTGACGTCAGAGTCTGTCATCGCGGGGGTAGGGTCGGAGCATGAGCCGATGGAAACCCGACGCACGAGGCCGCCTGGAGAAAGCGGCGCTGGAGCTCTACAACGACCAGGGCTTCGACGCCACCACCGTCGCGGAGATCGCCGGCCGCGCCGGGCTGACCGAACGGACCTTCTACCGGCACTTCGCCGACAAACGGGAAGTCCTCTTCCCCAGCGACAGCCCCCTCCCCACCGTCCTCGCGGACGCCACGGCCGCCGCCCCCGTCCCGCTCCCGCCGCTCGAGGTGGTCACCCGCGCCCTGATCGAAGCCGTTCCCGTCTACGAAGAACGCGAGGACCTGGTACGGCAACGCCAGACCGTCATCGCCGCCAACCCCGGACTCCAGGAACGCGAACTGGCCAAACTCGCCGCACTCGCCTCCACGCTCACCCAGGCGCTGCGTGAACGCGGTCTGGAGGCCACCACCGCAGCACTCGCCGCGGACATCGGGATCGCCGCGTTCAAGGTCGCCTTCGAACGCTGGGTCGACCACCCCGGCCGGCACACCCTCGCCCAGCACATCCGGGACACCCTGGACACCGTCAGGCACCTCACCGCGCCCGCCGGACACGTTTGATCGAGACGGGGCAGGCGGTCGCTGCCGGGCCCCACTGAGACGGTCCCCTGATACTCCCGCGGGAGTACCGCCGCCCCCGGGCCGCCCCCCGCAGTACCCCCCAACTCGCCCTTGCGCCCGACGTCCGGGGCTCTCCTCGACGGGAGGCTGGGAGGGCGTTTTCGGATATCGGAGTGGGAGGGGAGGCCGTCTCATGGGGGCCGGAAGTACAGGTGCCGGGCGGCGGCGGGTCGTGCCGTGGGCGGTGGTCGGGCTGTGGCTGGCCGCGCTCGTGCTGGTCGGGCCGCTGGCCGGGAAGTTCGGCGAGGTGCAGCAGAACCGGGCGGTGGACTATCTGCCCGACAGTGCCGATTCGACGCAGGTGGCCCGGATCCAGGACGAGTTGCCCGGGGGTGAGTCCACCGATCTGGTGCTGGTGTACCACCGGGAGGGCGGGCTGACCGCCGGTGACCGGGAGGTGGCCGCCGGGCAGGTCGCCGAGGTGGAGAGCGGCTTCGAGCTCTCCCAGCGGCCGCGGGGCATCGACTCCGAGGACGGCAGCACCCTCATGTACCCGGTCTCCAGCACCGAGCCGGGGCAGGACGAGGAGGCCAGGGACGCGTTCGTCGACGGGGTGCGCGAGATCGCCGACGGGGGCGGCGGGCTGAGCGTCGAGGTCGGCGGGCCCGGCGCGCTCAACACCGACATGGGCAAGGTGTTCGAGACCATCGACGGCACCCTGCTGATGGCCACCCTCGGCGTCGTCACCGTGCTGCTCGTGCTGATCTACCGCAGCCCGTTCCTGTGGCTGGTGCCGCTCGCCGTCGCGGGCGTCGCGGCCGCCGTGGCGATGGCCGCCGGGTACGGGCTGCACGAGCTGTTCGACGTCACCATCACCGGCCAGAGCGGCGGCATCATGACCGTCCTCGTGCTCGGCGCCGGCACCGACTACGCCCTGCTGCTCGTCTCCCGCTACCGTGAGGAACTGCGCCGCCACGAACGGCCGTACGACGCCATGCGCGCCGCCCTGCGCGGCAGCGGACCGGCGATCCTCGCCTCCTCCGGCACCGTCGCCGCCGGACTGCTCTGCCTGCTCGCCGCCGACCTCAACAGCAGCCGGGGCATGGGCCCGGTCGGCATGATCGGGGTGCTCGCCGCGCTCGTCGCCATGACGACCCTGCTGCCCGCGGTCCTCGTACTGCTCGGCCGCCGCGTCTTCTGGCCGCTGATCCCCGCCTTCGGCAGCACGCCCAAGGCGCGCCGGTCACTGTTCGCCGCCATGGGCACCTCGGCCGCACGGCGCCCCGCCACCGTCCTCGCGGGCGGCGCCGTACTCCTCGGCGCGCTCGCCCTCGGCACCCTCAACCTCGGCGGCGACCTCAAGCAGGAGGACTCCTTCACCGAACGCCCCGAGTCCATCTCCGCGATGCGGACCCTCGCCGAGGAGTACCCCGAGCGCAGCTCCCAGCCGCTCACCGTGATGGCGCCGGCCGACCGGGCCGAGGCGGTCCTGGCCGAGGCCCGCGCCACGGAGGGGGTCGCGGACGCCGCCGCCGGACGCAGCGGCGACGGCTGGACCGAGATCACCGTGTTCGCCACCGCCGCCCCCGAGTCACCGGGCGAGACCCGCACCATCGAGGCCCTGCGCGAGGCGCTCGACGACCACGGCGCCTACGTCGGCGGCCCCAGCGCCCAGCAGATCGACCTCGCCGACAGCGAGGCACGCGACCGCAAGGTGATCGTGCCGCTGGTGCTCGCCGCCGTGTTCGTCATCCTCGTGGCGCTGCTGCGCAGCCTCGTCGCGCCGCTGCTGCTGCTCGGCGCCGTGGCCGCCGTCTGGGGCGCCGCCCTCGGCATCGGCGGGCTGGTCTTCGAGCCGCTGTTCGGCTTCGCCGGCACCGACCCCGGACTCGGGCTGCTGTCCTTCGTGTTCCTGGTCGCCCTGGGCGTCGACTACGGCATCTTCCTCCTGCACCGCATGCGCGAGGAGTCCCTGAACGGCGCCGAGCCCGAGGACGCCGCGCTCACCGCCCTGCGCACCACGGGCGGCGTGATCGCCTCCGCGGGCGTCGTCCTCGCCGCCACGTTCGCCGTGCTCACCACGCTGCCCCTGGTGCCGCTGGTGGAACTCGGCTTCGTCATCGCGGTCGGCGTCCTCCTCGACACCTTCCTCGTGCGGACCTACCTCGTCACCACGGCGAGCGTGCTGCTGCGTCGGCGGCTGTGGTGGCCCGGCAGGCTCTCCCGCACCCCGGAGCCGGCCCCGCCCGCCCGGCAGCCGGAACCGGTGTAACAGCCCGCACGCGAACCGGGCGCCCCTCCCTCCCGGAGGGGCGCCCTCCTCCCGGAGGATGGACCCCGTGCAGACGAAGAGAGCGCAGGAAGAGGAACGCCCCCGCACCGGCGAGCGGATCATGGCGGCGATCAGCCGCGACCCGCTGACCGCCCCGCACGCCCTCCGCAACGACACGTTCCTCGCCGCCTGCACCGCCGCCGCCGCGCTCGTCGTCGCGCTGCTCTTCGACCACGGCCGCCGGCCCGACGCGCTCGGCTGGACGCTGCTGCTCGCCGCCCACGCGCCGCTGCCGTGGCGCCGCCGCCGCCCGCTGCTGGTGCTGCTGCTGGCGATGGCGCCGGTCGTGCCGTACCACGCCCTGGACAACAATCACATCGCGCCCGTCGCCGGGTCCATGGTGGCCCTCTACACGGTCGCCGCGACCGGCACCCCGCGCCGCACCCTGCTCCTCGGCACCGTCCTCATCGGCACGACCCTCACCATGAACGCCCTCACCAACCCCGACGGCATCGTGGAGCTGATCCGCATCACCGGCTGGGTCGTGGCCGTGCTCTTCCTGGGCGTCGACGTCCGCTTCTACCGCCAGTACGTCACCGCCATCGTCGAGCGCGCCGAACGGGCCGAGCGCACCCGCGAGGAGGAGGCCCGCCGCCGGGTCGCCGAGGAACGCCTGCGCATCGCCCGCGACCTGCACGACCTGCTCGCGCACAGCATCACCCTCATCGGCGTGCAGACCTCCGTCGCCGCGCACGTCCTGGCCGCCGACCCCGAACGCCTCGACCGCGCGACCGTCGCCAAGGCCCTCGACGACATCGCCGACACCTGCCGCACCGCACGCGGGGAACTCCGTACGACCCTGGAGGTGCTGCGCGACAACGGCGGCCCCGGGGACACCCGGGGTCCGCTCGCCGGGCTCGACGGCGTGCCCGACCTGGTGGAGACCGCGCGCCTGGCGGGCGCCCGCGTGGAACCGGCCGTGCGGGTCGAGAGCCCCGTCCCGCCCGCCGTCGGCGCCGCCGCCTACCGGCTCGTTCAGGAGGCCCTCACCAACGCCGTACGGCACGCGGGGCCCGAACCGGCGGTCCGCGTCGACCTGCGCGAGGAGGACGGCACCCTCCATCTCTCCGTCACCGACGACGGCACCGGCCCGACCCCCGGCGGCACCCCCGGATTCGGCCTCGTCGGCATGCGTGAACGGGCCCGCAGCGTGGGTGGCACACTCGACGCCGGACCGGGGGAGGGCGGCGGCTTCCGGGTGACCGCGACGCTTCCGCTGACGACCGCGACACGGGAAGGAACGGCCCGATGACGATCCGCGTGCTGCTCGCCGACGACCAGACCCTCGTACGGGAGGCGTTCGCGATGCTCGTCGAGTCGGCGCCCGACATGGAGGTCGTCGGCCAGGCCGCCACCGGCCGGCAGGCGATGGAACTGGCCCGCGCCGAGCGCGCCGACCTCGTCGTCATGGACATCCGCATGCCCGACCTCGACGGCATCGAGGCCACCCGGCTGATCGCCGCCGACGACGATCTCGCGGGCGTCAGGGTCCTCGTCCTCACCACCTACGACACCGACGAGAACATCGTGGACGCGCTGCGCGCGGGCGCCTCCGGCTTCCTGGTGAAGGACACCAGACCGGCCGAACTCCTCGACGCCATCCGCACGGTCGCGGCGGGCGACGCCCTGCTCTCGCCCGGCCCCACGGCCCGCCTGATCGAACGTTTCCTCCGCACCCCGTCCGCGCCCGTCGCCGCAGGCCCCGAGTGCCTGTCCGACCGGGAACGCGAGGTGCTCGCCCTGGTCGCCCGGGGCCTGAACAACACCGAGATCGCGGAGTCGCTGGGGCTCAGCCCGCTCACCGCGAAGACCCACGTGAGCCGGACCATGGGCAAGCTCGGCGTCCGGGACCGGGCCCAACTGGTGATTGTGGCTTACGAGTCGGGACTGGTGGCGCCGGGGAGGGCGTGAGCCCGGCGGCTCACAGGGTGTGGTGCAGCCAGCGCTGGATGGTGGTGTTGATGCCGGCGGACAGCGCGCTCAGGCTCTCGATGGCCTCGCGGTCCTCGGGACGCGGCGGGATGCCCGCGGCGGTCAGCGCGGCGTGCAGCTCGAGCCTGCGGCGGTCGCGCGGGCCGATGGGGGTGTCGACGCGGTCGGCGGGGTGGGGCGGGGCCAGCAGGTAGTCGCCGGCCGGCTGTCCCTCCGCCGGGGGCCACCAGGCGGGGCCCGTGCCGTCCTCGACGGCGTAGGGGTCGACGAAGTCGTGGTGCGGGCCGTAGGCGAAAGCGGCGGTCGCGGTCATGTCGGTCTCCTCACCCAAGGGTGTCGCTTCTGCGGTACAGGAGCCCGCGGGCCGCTTCCGCGGTTGCGCCCGGGCCGAAACGTCACGCCAACGGCGTCTTCGGCAGCTCATCGACTCACAAAGAAATCGTTGCAAAGGAATCCTTGCAACGGTTTCTTTGCATAGCTATCTTCGGACCCATGGACGAGCCCCGTGAACCCGCGCTCCGCCGCCTCGACGCCCGCTCGCTGCGCGGACTCGCGCATCCGCTGCGCATGCAGTTGCTGAACGCGCTGCGGCGCGGCGGGCCGGCCACCGCCTCCCAACTGGCCGAGAGACTCGGCGAGTCCAGCGGGGCCACCAGCTACCACCTGCGTCAGCTCGCCGCCCACGGCTTCGTGGAGGACGCGCCGGAGCACGGCAAGGGGCGCGAGCGGTGGTGGCGGGCGGCCCACGAAGGCGTGCGGTTCGACGACGCCCTGGTCAGGGACGGAGACCCCGAGATCCGGGGGGCCGCCGACCTCTTCCTCCACGAGGTCGCCAACCAGCACACCCGGGAGATCGCGACCTGGCTCGGCACGAACGGCGACTGGCCCGAACAGTGGCGCGGCGCCTGGGACCTGAGCGACTGGACGCTCAGCCTCACACCCGACCTCGCGGAGGAGCTGAAGCAGAAGATGCACGAGCTGCTGGAGAGCTACCGGGCCAAGGCCCCCGAGGCCGGCACGCCGGACGCCGAGCAGGTGCGCGTCCACACCCACCTCTTCCCCACCCGTACGGACTGAGAGGCTGCCCGATGCACCCGGAGATCCATCTCGCCGTCCACCGCGCGCGTGCCGCCGAGCTCCGTGCGGAGGCGGAGGCCCACCGTCTCGCCGCCTCGGTCCGGCGCCCGCGGCCCCTCCGCACCCGCCTCGGCTGGACCCTGGTCGACCTCGGCCTGCGCCTGGCCACCAGCCCCCGGAGACCGGCCCTGGCGCCCTGACAGGTCGGGCGGGGTCGCGGCCCCTCTTTTCAGGCCATGGCCCCGACGGTACGTATGAACTCCGCCCAGGCGGCCGACCCGACGACGATCACGGGACCGGCGGTCCCGGACTTGCTGTCCCGGACGGGGACGACGCCGGGGAAGTCGTGGGCGACTTCGACGCAATCTTCTGCGCCGCTTCCGCCGCTGTAAGTGCTCTTGCGCCAGTAAGCGTTGGTCAGGTCGAATTCGCGCATCGTCGGTAGCCCTCCGCCGCCGCCTCGATCATGTCCAGGGACGCATCCAGTGGCAGAGACGCGGCCCTGAGAAGATCGTAATCCGCCTGTACCCGCTTCACTACAGCCGGATCGTCCAGCAGACTGCCTGACAGCACCCCTTCTGTATAGACGGTTGGTGGTGCGTCCTCGAACTTCATGAGCTTCATCGCCTTGCCCATCTGCGGGTGTGCGCCAGCAGAGAACGGCAACACCAGCACCAGGGCTTTGCGGCTGCGCGCCGTCTCCGCGATGTGATCCAACTGCTGGGCCATGACTGCGGGAGAGCCGACCGGGACGCGTAGTACGGCTTCGTGAAGGAGCACCCAATACACCGGCCGTGCAGCGTCCTTGAGTAGCTGAGTACGCGCGATGCGAAGTGCGACCATTTCATCGACGTACTCGTCCGTGGCGAGTGGGGCGCTCGCGAAGTAGATCGAGCGGGCGTACTCGGATGTCTGGAGGAGCCCCGGGACCACGGTCGGTGCCCACTCGCAGACGTTTGTCGTCAGCCGCTCCAACTCTGCGGCGTGTGCGAAGTACTCCGCGTACGGCTGCTCCTTGATGAGTTTGCGCCAGAGCCGTTCGAAAAAGCCGTCGGTTTGTAGTGACTCATCAATCCGTTGGGCCACGTCCAATTGCGGTTTGCGGACCGCCTGTTCGAACTGGCCGATGTAACCGCCGGAGACGAACACCCTCGTCCCCAGCTCCACCTGCGTGAACCCCGCGTCCTCCCGGCGTCGCTTCAGCTCCGCCCCGAAGAACTCCCACGCCGCTTGACGCGAACCGTTGGCCATTGATCAACCCCTTTGTGCAGCGCCGGACTTGTAGAGCGCGGACCACTTCCGAAGTGTAGACACCCTCCGTCACTGTTGGCATACGAAGAGTGAAACTCGAGAGGAAGGGAATCAGCTTGACGGCACAACACGCGGCGCTCTGCGTCGAAGAAGCGGAGGAAGTGGTGAAGGAATTGCGGGCGGCACTCGCGAAGGCCGGAATTTCACTGCCGTCACTGGGGTTGGACCCGGTGAGTCTTGCGCGTGAGGCGCCCTGTCCGCTCGTGGAATTGGGGCGGTGTTCCGTGGCGACCGCGAGGCTCATCGCGGCGGTGCTGCGGTGAAGCCGCCCGTCGGCGCGTACGTCGTGGACACCGGGACCGAGCGGATCGGCATCGTCATGGGGCATGAGGGGCCCTATGTCCAGCTGAGACCCTTCGGCGGCGGCCGGGAGTGGGACGCCGACCCCGAGGTCGTACGGCAGGCCACCGCGGCCGAGCGGCTGCGCGCGGCGACGGCGTACGCCAATGCCCGCAGCCGCGGGGAGGTGCCCTGAACGTAGGAGAGAATGGGTGCCATGAGTCTGTTCCGCGACGACGGCATCGTGCTGCGCACCCAGAAGCTGGGTGAGGCGGACCGGATCATCACCCTGCTCACGCGCGGTCACGGGCGGGTACGCGCGGTGGCGAGGGGCGTGCGCCGGACGAAGTCGAAGTTCGGTGCGCGCCTCGAACCGTTCTCGCATGTGGACGTGCAGTTCTTCTCGAAGGGGAGCGAGCTGATCGGGCGCGGTCTGCCGCTGTGCACGCAGAGCGAGACGATCGCGCCGTACGGCGGCGGGATCGTGACGGACTACGCCCGCTACACCGCCGGGACGGCCATGCTGGAGACGGCGGAGCGGTTCACCGACCACGAGGGCGAGCCGGCGGTGCAGCAGTATCTGCTGCTGGTGGGCGCGCTGCGGACGCTCGCCCGGGGCGAGCACGCGCCGCATCTCGTGCTCGACGCGTTCCTGCTGCGCTCCCTCGCCGTGAACGGGTACGCGCCGAGCTTCACGGACTGCGCGAAGTGCGGGATGCCCGGACCCAACCGGTTCTTCTCGGTCGCGTCGGGCGGCTCCATCTGCCCCGACTGCCGCGTCCCCGGCAGCGTCGTGCCCTCGCCCCAGGCCCTGGCACTCCTCGGAGCGCTGCTTACGGGAGACTGGGAGACGGCGGACGCGTGCGAGGCGCGGTACGTCCGCGAGGGGAGCGGGCTGGTCTCCGCCTACCTGCACTGGCATCTGGAGCGCGGGCTGCGCTCGCTCCGGTACGTCGAGAAGTGACGCGCGCAGCCGAAACGAACATCCAGAGGAGACGACAGGCATGGCCGTACGCGGGTTCCTGGGGCATCAGCGCCAGGAGTACAGGACGCCGGAACCGCATCCGTCGGGCGCGCGGCCTCCGAAGATCCCCGGCGAGCTGGTCCCGAAGCATGTGGCGATCGTCATGGACGGCAACGGGCGCTGGGCGAAGGAGCGGGGGCTGCCGCGCACCGAGGGGCACAAGGTCGGTGCCGAGCGGGTGCTGGACGTGCTCCAGGGCGGGCTGGAGATGGGCGTCGGGGCGATCTCGCTCTACGCCTTCTCCACCGAGAACTGGAAGCGCTCGCCGGACGAGGTGCGCTTCCTGATGAACTTCAACCGGGACTTCATCCGCAAGACCCGCGACCAGCTGGACGAGCTGGGGATCCGCGTGCGGTGGGTCGGGCGGATGCCCAAGCTGTGGAAGTCCGTGGCCAAGGAGTTGCAGGTCGCCCAGGAGCAGACCAAGGGCAACGACCGGCTGACGCTGTACTTCTGCATGAACTACGGCGGGCGCGCGGAGATCGCCGACGCGGCGGCGGCGCTGGCCGAGGACGTGAAGGCGGGGAGGCTCGATCCGTCGAAGGTGACCGAGAAGACCCTCCAGAAGTACATGTACTACCCGGACATGCCGGACGTGGACCTGTTCCTGCGGCCGAGCGGTGAGCAGCGGACGTCCAACTATCTGCTGTGGCAGAGCGCCTACGCCGAGATGGTCTTCCAGGACGTGCTGTGGCCGGACTTCGACCGGCGCGACCTGTGGCGGGCGTGTCTGGAATTCGCCTCGCGGGACCGGCGGTTCGGCGGGGCCGTTCCGAACGAGGAGCTGCTGGCCATGGAGGGCCGTCAGGAGTCCTGAGCGGGGCCGCGTGTCGTAGCGGTGCTGCGGGGGTGTGCTGTTCATGCTGGCGGTATGTCCGATGTGTCCCCCTTGGAAGTGCGGCGCACCATGGTGCTGACGGTGCTCACGGTGTTCGCGGGTGCGGTCGACGCCGTGAGCTTCCTGACCATGGGGAAGGTGTTCTGCGCGCTGGCGACCGGCAATGTGCTGTTCCTGTCGTTCGCGCTGGCCGGGGAGGGGGATGTGCCGGTGGCGCGGCCGGCTGCGGCGATCGGGGCGTTTCTGGTGGGGGCGGGGCTCGGGGCGGTGCTGCTGAGGTGGTTCGCGGCGCGGGGGTGGCGGTGGTTCGCCGTGGGGCTGGTGGCGGAGGGGGCGCTGCTGGTCGGCGCGGGGGTGGTGGCGCTGGTGCGGCACGGCACGGGGGATGCCGGGGACGGGGCCGACGCCGATCTGGTGGTGGTCGCGGGGGTGGCGCTGGCGATGGGGCTGCGGGCGTCGACGGTGTTGCGGGTGCATGTGCCGGGGATGCCGACGTTGCTGAGCCAGACGGCGTTCGCTCAGCTGCTCAATGCTCTGTCGGAGCGGCCGCGGGTGGTGTGGCGGGGGATGCCGGCTCGGGAGCGGATGGCTCGGGTGCGGTGGACTGCCACGGTGGTGGGGATTTTCGCGGGGGGTGTGCTGGGGACGTTGCTGTTGGTGCCGTTGGGGACGGGGCGGGCGCTGGTGGGTATCGGTGCGGGGGTGCTGGCGCTGGCGGGGGTGGGGCGTGCGGCGCTGCGGTAGGGGCGGTGCGGGTGCGCTTGCGTGCGCTGGAGGGGTGCACCTGTGCCGGTGCCGGCCGGGGGTGGGTTCTCTGCCGGCGCTTGCCGGGTGCCGCTGCGCCCACCCTCCCCCACTCTCGGCTTCGCTCGAGCGGGGGGACCCCCATCGCCCTGGGGGTACCTCCCAGGCCCTTGAGGCTCTGGGGGAGGCACGACTGCCCGCAGCTACGCTTCCGCGCACTCCGCGCAGGTGCCGAAGATTTCTACTGTGTGGGCCACGTTGACGTAGCCGTGTTCCGCTGCGATGGCCTCGGCCCACTTCTCCACCGCCGGGCCCTCGACCTCGACCGCCTTGCCGCAGCTGCGGCAGACCAGGTGGTGATGGTGGTCGCCGGTGGAGCAGCGGCGGTAGACGGACTCGCCGTCGGCGGTGCGCAGGACGTCGACCTCGCCCGCGTCGGCGAGGGACTGCAGTGTGCGGTAGACCGTGGTGAGCCCGACCGAGTCGCCCTTGTGCTTGAGCATGTCGTGGAGCTCCTGCGCGCTGCGGAACTCGTCGACCTCCTGAAGGCACGCCGCCACGGCGGCACGCTGCCGGGTGGAGCGGCCCTTCACGGGCGGTCCTGCGGTCGTCACGGGAATGCCTCCTCACGTCTGGCCTCTGCCCGGGCCATTGTGCCAGTCCGGGCGCGGACCGGTCAGGGTCCGGCCCCGTGCCCTCCGGAACGACTGGCCGGAATCGCGCATTCCGCGGGGTCGCCGCCGGGCTGCGCGGCGGCCAGCGCCCGGGCGCGGCGGCGGGCCAGCGGCGTGGCCAGCACGGTCAGCGCGATGAACGCGCCGATCGTCAGCAGCACGATCGTCGCACCGGGCGGCACATCCTGGTAGTACGAGGTGACCGTGCCGCCGATGGTCACGGCGACGCCGGTCGCGACGGCGATGGCGAACGTGGCGGCGAAGCTGCGGGTGAGCTGCTGGGCCGCCGCGACCGGTACCACCATGAGGGCGCTGACCAGCAGCAGCCCGACCACGCGCATCGCGACGGCGACGGTGACCGCGGCCGTGACCGCCGTGAGCAGGTTGAGGAAGCGCACCGGCAGGCCCGTGACCCGGGCGAACTCCTCGTCCTGGCTGACCGCGAACAGCTGCCGGCGCAGACCGACGGTGACCACGATCACGAACGCGGCCAGCAGGCAGATCGCGGTGACGTCGGACTCGGAGACCGTGGACAGCGAGCCGAAGAGGAACGAGGAGAGGTTCGAGGTGGAGCCGCCGGGGGCGAGGTTGATGAACATGACGCCGCCGGCCATACCGCCGTAGAACAGCATGGCGAGGGCGATGTCGCCGCGGGTCCTGGCGTACCAGCGGACCAGTTCCATGAAGACCGCGCCGAGGACGGAGACCAGGGTCGCCATCCACACCGGGGACCAGGAGAGCAGGAAGCCGAGGCCGACGCCGGTCATCGCCACGTGGCCGATGCCGTCGCCCATGAGGGCCTGGCGGCGCTGGACCAGATAGATGCCGATGGCGGGGGCGGTGATGCCGACCAGGACGGCGGCGAGCAGCGCCCGCTGCATGAAGGCGTAGTTCAGGAATTCCATCGGATCAGCTCAGCAGTCCCGTGCGGATCGGTTCGGTGCCCGCCGGTGCGTGCGGGTGGACGTGGTCGTGGCCGGGTAGTGCATGCTGGCCGACGGCCTTCGGGGGTGCGCCGTCGTGCAGGACGCAGCCGTCGCGGAGCACGACCGCACGGTCGATCAGCGGCTCCAGCGGGCCCAGCTCGTGCAGGACGAGGAGGACCGTGGCGCCCTCGACGACCTGGTGCCTGAGCGTCTCGGCGAGGACCTCCTGGCTGGCCAGGTCCACGCCCGCCATCGGTTCGTCCATGATCAGCAGCTCGGGTGCGGCGGCGAGCGCGCGGGCGATGAGGACCCGCTGGTGCTGGCCGCCGGAGAGGGCGTCGACGGAGTCCTTGGCGCGGTCCGCCATCCCGACCAGGTCCAGGGCGCGGCGTACGGCCTCGCGGTCGGCCTTGCGGAAGAGGCCGAAGCGGGTGCGGGCCAGGCGGCCGGAGGAGACCACCTCGGTGACGGTGGCCGGGACGCCGCTCGCGGCGGTGGTGCGCTGCGGGACGTACCCCACGCGCGCCCACTCGCGGAACCGGGTTCGCGGCGTGCCGAACAGCTCGATCTCGCCGCGGGTGACGGGCACTTGGCCGATGACACTGCGCACGGCGGTGGACTTGCCGGAGCCGTTGGCGCCGAGCAGCGCGACGACCTCACCGTGGCGCACGGTGAGGTCGATGCCGCGCAGGACGGGGCGCGAGCCCAGCTCGGCGTGGACCCCGCGCAGGGAAATGACGGGCTCGGTCGTCATGCCGTCCTCCGGTGTTCGTCGGTCATGGGGCGCCCATGGCCTTCTGCAGGGCCGTGAGGTTGGCCTCCATGACCTGGAAGTAGTCGTCGCCGCGGGACTCGTCGGTGATGCCCTCGACCGGGTCGAGGACGTCCGTCTTCAGCCCCGCGTCGCCGGCGAGGGTCTTGGCGGTCCTGTCGCTGACGAGCGTCTCGTAGAAGACGGTGGTGACGCCGTCCTCCTTCGCCATGTCCCCGAGTTCCTTCACACGCGCGCCGCTGGGCTCGGACTCGGGGTCCAGACCGCTGATGGCCTCCTCGACCAGGCCGTAGCGCTCGGCGAGGTAGCCGAAGGCGGCGTGCGTGGTGATGAAGACGTCGGTCTTCCGGTCCGCGAGGCCGGTCTCGAACTTCTTGTCGAGGTCGTCGAGCTTACCGACCAAAGCCGCGGTGTTCTTCTCGTAGTCGGCGGCGTGGTCGGGGTCGGCCTTGCCGAAGGCCTCGCCGACGCCCTCGGCGACCTCGGCGTACTTGACCGGGTCGAGCCAGATGTGGGGGTCCTGGCCGCCCTCGTGCTCGTGGCCGTGCTCGTCGGCGTGCTCCTCCTCGTGGCCGGCCTCGGTGCCGTGCTCCTCCAGGGAGGTCAGGGTGCTCGCGTCGATCTTCGTGTCGATCCCGGACTGGCCGATGGCCTCGTCGACGCTGGGCTGGAGCCCCTTGAGGTAGAGGGCCGCGTCGGCCTCCTCGAGCTGCGCGGTCTGCTTGACGCTGATCTCCAGGTCGTGCGGTTCCTGGCCGGGCTCGGTCAGACTGGTGACGTTGACGTGCTCGCCGCCGATCTGCTCGGCGAGGAAGGCCATCGGGTAGAACGACGCGACGACGTCGAACTTGTCGGTGTTGCCGGCGGCGGCGCTGTCCGAGGAGCAGGCGGTGAGGGTGCCGAGACCGAGGGCGGCGACCGTGGCCAGCGCGGCCGCGGATATGGGGCGTCGTCGTGCGTTCATGACACCCATTTTCAACTAATATGGAAACCGTTGTCAACAAGGCTCAGTGAGGTGCTGCGAGAGGCACCGAATTGGTCGCGGGGCATGCCCCGCCGGTAGCCTGAGAACTCCGCTGGAAGCAATCTCGCTTCGCCCGCCCGTCTCCCGACCACCACCCCCCCATCGAGGCGCTTCGCGCCGCACCAGTCAGTCACCGTCGTCGTAATGAAGAGAGCACCGTGGCCGCCGACAAGATCGACACCATCGTCAGCCTGAGCAAGCGCCGTGGCTTCGTATTCCCCAGTAGTGAGATCTATGGCGGCACGAAGGCCGCCTGGGACTACGGACCGCTGGGTGTCGAGCTCAAGGAGAACCTGAAGCGCCAGTGGTGGCGCTACATGGTCACCTCGCGCGAGGACGTGGTCGGTATCGACTCCTCCGTGATCCTGGCCCCGGACGTGTGGGTCGCCTCCGGTCACGTCGCCACCTTCACGGACCCGCTGACCGAGTGCACCTCCTGCCACAAGCGGTTCCGCGCGGACCACCTGGAGGAGGCGTACGAGGAGAAGAAGGGCCGCGCCCCGGAGAACGGCCTCGCCGACCTCAACTGCCCCAACTGCGGCAACAAGGGCACCTTCACCGAGCCCAAGCAGTTCTCGGGTCTGCTCGCCACCCACCTCGGCCCGACGCAGGACTCCGGCTCGATCGCCTACCTGCGCCCCGAGACCGCCCAGGGCATCTTCACCAACTTCGCCCAGGTGCAGACCACTTCGCGGCGCAAGCCGCCGTTCGGCATCGCCCAGATGGGCAAGTCGTTCCGCAACGAGATCACGCCCGGCAACTTCATCTTCCGCACCCGCGAGTTCGAGCAGATGGAGATGGAGTTCTTCGTCAAGCCGGGCGAGGACGAGAAGTGGCACGAGTACTGGATGGAGCAGCGCTGGAACTGGTACACCGGCCTCGGCCTGCGCGAGGAGAACATGCGGTGGTACGAGCACCCGAAGGAGAAACTCTCCCACTACTCCAAGCGCACCGCTGACATCGAGTACCGCTTCCAGTTCGGCGGCGGCGAGTGGGGCGAGCTGGAGGGCGTCGCCAACCGCACCGACTACGACCTCAACGCCCACTCCAAGGCCTCCGGCCAGGACCTGGCCTACTACGACCAGGAGGCCGGCGAGCGCTGGACGCCGTACGTCATCGAGCCGGCGGCCGGTGTCGGCCGGGCGATGCTCGCCTTCCTGCTCGACGCCTACGTCGAGGACGAGGCGCCCAACGCCAAGGGCAAGATGGAGAAGCGGACCGTGCTGCGGCTCGACCACCGCCTCGCGCCGGTGAAGGTGGCCGTCCTCCCGCTGTCCCGCAACGCGGACCTGTCGCCCAAGGCCAAGGGGCTCGCCCAGTCGCTGCGGCAGAACTGGAACATCGAGTTCGACGACGCCGGCGCCATCGGCCGCCGCTACCGCCGCCAGGACGAGATCGGCACGCCGTTCTGCGTCACCGTCGACTTCGACACCCTGGACGACAACGCGGTGACCGTGCGCGAGCGCGACAGCATGAAGCAGGAGCGCGTGTCGCTGGACCAGATCGAGGGCTACCTCGCGGCGCGGCTGACCGGCTGCTGACGGCCGCCGGACCTGCCACCCCCAGCCGACCCGGTTCCGCTGGGGGTGGTCCTGTTCGGGGGCGCCGGCCCGGCGGGGCGTCGACTGACAGATGGCAAACTGACAGATAGCAAACTGACAGATATTGATATCTGTCATTCCCTCGTCCCGCGTGCCACTGTGGAGGCATGACGACGCACACCCGACCCCTCGGAACCACCGGCCCCCGGGTCTCCGCCCTCGGCCTCGGCTGCATGGGCATGTCCGCGCTGTACGGCGAGGCGGACCGGGACGAGGCCATCGCCACCCTCCACGCGGCGCTGGACGCCGGTGTGACGCTGCTCGACACCGGCGACTTCTACGGCATGGGCCACAACGAGCTGCTGATCGGCGAGGCGCTGCGCACCGCCCCGGCCGGCCTGCGCGACGGCGCGCTGATCAGCGTGAAGTTCGGCGCCCTGCGCGACCCGGACGGCAACTGGTCCGGCTACGACGGCCGCCCGGCCGCCGTGAAGAACTTCGCCGCCTACTCGCTCCAGCGGCTCGGCGTCGACCACATCGACGTCTACCGCATCGCCCGCGCCGACTCCGACGTGCCCATCGAGGAGACCGTCGGCGCGATCGCGGAGCTCGTCGAGAAGGGCCATGTGCGGCACATCGGCCTCAGCGAGGTCGACGCCGACACCGTCCGCCGGGCCGCCGCCACCGCGCCCATCACGGACCTGCAGATCGAGTACTCGCTGATCTCCCGCGCCGTGGAGGAGCAGATCCTGCCGACCACCCGTGAGCTGGGCATCTCCCTCACCGCCTACGGCGTGCTCTCCCGGGGGCTGATCTCCGGCCACTTCGCCCCGGACCGCGAGCTGCCCGCGCACGACTTCCGGGCGCGCTCGCCCCGCTTCCAGGGCGACAACCTCCGGCACAACCTGGACCTCGTCGAGGCGCTGCGCGAGGTCGCCGCGGCCAAGGGCGTCTCGGTCGCCCAGATCGCGATCGCCTGGGTGCTCTCACGCGGCGAGGACATCGTTGCGCTGGTCGGCGCCCGCACCCGGGAGCGGCTCACGGAGTCGCTGGGCGCGCTGGACGTCACCCTGGACGCGGCCGACCTCGCCGCGATCGAGCGGGCCGTGCCGGAGGGCTCGGCGGCGGGCGACCGCTACCCGGCGCCGCAGATGGCACACCTCGGCACGAAGGAGTGAACCGGCCCCCGGGTAGGGTCCAGACATGCCAGCCAGCGCCCCCCTGACCGCCGAGCGCATCCTCGAGGCGACCGAGGAGGTGCTGCGCCGGCACGGCCCGGCGAAGGCCACCGTGGTGGACGTGGCCCGCGCGCTCGGCGTCAGCCACGGCAGCGTCTACCGGCACTTCCGTACGAAGGCGGCGCTGCGGGAGGCGGTCACCCAGCGCTGGCTGGACCGGACGTCCGACGCGCTGCGGGGGATCGTCGCCGACGAGGACCGGGACCCGGAGTCCCGGCTGCGCGACTGGCTCGCCGCCCTGTTCGACGCCAAGCGCCGCAAGGCGGGTGACGATCCGGAGCTGTTCGCCACGTACTCGGTGCTGGTGGCCGGGCAGGGCGCGGTGGTCGCCGACCATGTCACCGAGCTGACGGGCCAGTTGACCCGTATCGTCGCCGCGGGCGTGGCCTCGGGCGACTTCGCCGCCACCGAGCCCGCGGCCGCCGCCCGCGCCCTGTTCCAGACCACGGGCCGCTTCCACGACCCGGCATACGCCCCGGAGTGGGAGCGCCCCGAGGCGGACGCCGACTTCGCGGCGGCCGTAAACCTTCTGGTGCGGGGGCTGCGGGCGTGACGCCGGTCAGGCGGCGGTCGGGTCCACCGTCGCCTGGTGCGCCTGGGCCAGATGCTCCTGCGCCTTGAGCCACGGCAGGAACTGGGCGCCTCTGCGCCAGCCGCACGTGTCACATCTGATCGTGCGCTGCACGCCGGTGCGTTGGACACGCACCGTGTGCTCGCGGCCGTGCAGATCCCAGCGGCTGACCTTGCTGGTGTCGAGCTGCGGCATGGTGCCTCCGGCGGTCGGCGGGTCGGTGTCGCCGTACTCGTGCCCCCGTTCGGGGACGACAAGGAGTGTGCAGCAAAAGCAACATCAACAGGGACCGACGCCCGCGGAGGTTGTGCGCGGGTCAGGCGACGACCCCGGTGTGCTGCCGGAGCTCCGCCGACTCCAGCCGCAGCGCCGTGCGTTCGGCGGTCGCGCGGGCCCAGCGGCCCGAGGTCAGGGCGCCGGTCACCAGGACCGCCAGGCCGCACGCCGCGAGGATCCACCACGCGGGCCGCGCCGCCGGCACGAACGTTTCCGCGTACGACGACGAGCCCACCCCGGCCGCCAGCACCGCGCCGATCACCGCCACCCCGAGCGCCTGGCCCAGCTGCCGGCTGGTGGAGGCGACCGCCGAGGCCACCCCCGCCTGGGCGACCGGCATGCCGGAGACGGCCGTGTTGGTGATGGGCGCGTTCACGAAGCCGAAGCCGATGCCGAACAGCACGTACCCGGTGAAGAGCGTGACGTTCGACGTCTCCGCCTCGAAGACCGCGAAGAGGAGCCCGCTCACGGTCATCGCGGTGCCCGCGATCAGCAGCGGCAGCCGTGGCCCCCGGGTGCCGATCAGCCGCCCGGACAGCGGGGCGCACAGGAAGGTCGGGACGGCCATCGGGAGCATCCACAGACCGGCGTCCAGGGCGCTCAGCCCCCGCACGTTCTGGAGATACAGCGTGGACAGGAAGAGGAACCCGCCGAGCGCCGCGAACGAGGTCACCGCCGTCACCGTGGCCCCGCTGAACGGAGCCGAGCGGAAGAAGCGCAGGTCGATGAGGGGTTCGCGGCGGCGGGGTTCGTACAGCAACAGGGCGACGAGGGCGGCCAGGGCGAGGACGGCGTAGGGGGCGACCGCCGTCGCCCCGGCGTGCGGGGCCTCGATGATCGCGTAGGTGAGGGCGCCGAACAGGACGATGACCAGGACCTGTCCGACCGGGTCGGGGCGGCGAGCCTTCGGTGCCCGGGACTCCGGGACGAAGCGCCAGGTGAGGAGCAGCGCGGCCAGGCCCACCGGCAGGTTGATCCAGAAGATGGAGCGCCAGCCGACCGACTCCACCAGCACGCCCCCGACCAGCGGACCGGCGGCCATCGATATGCCGACCACCGCGCCCCACAGGCCGATCGCGCGGGCCCGCTCGCGCGGGTCGGTGAAGGTGTTGGTGATGATCGACATGGCGACCGGGTTCAGCATCGAGCCGCCCACTGCCTGCACCATCCGGAAGGCGACCAGCCACGACAGGTCGGGCGCGAGGGAGCACAGCACCGAGCCGAGGGTGAAGACCACCAGGCCCGACATGAACACCCGCCGCCGGCCGATCCGGTCGGCCGTGGAGCCGGCGAGCATCAGCAGGGAGGCCAGGACCAGCGTGTACGCGTCGATGGTCCACTGCAGTCCCGAGGTGCTCGCGCGGAACTCGCGCTGCATGGCCGGAAGGGCGACGTTGAGGACCGTGTTGTCCAGGCTCACGATCAGCAGGCTCATGCAGCAGATCGCGAGCACCAGCTGGCGTCGGCCGTGGCTGAGCTCGGGCATGGGCGCCATCGTACGCCCATTTCGATAGTGCGTCTAACTAATGATCCTGTGCGATCGTGCGGGATCGGGTCCCGGGTCCCGCGCGGCATGGGGGACAGCGGCATGCGGGACAATGGGGGAATGCCCATGCCCTCGCCGACCCCGAGCACGCCCGTGAACACGACCCTGCGCATCGGACCGCACGCCGTGCTGCCGCCGGTCGTGCTCGCCCCCATGGCCGGGATCACCAACGCGCCGTTCCGCACCCTGTGCAGAGAGTTCAGCGGGGGCAAGGGGCTGTTCGTCAGCGAGATGATCACCACGCGGGCGCTGGTCGAGCGCAACGACAAGACCATGCAGCTGATCCGCTTCGACGCGACCGAGCAGCCGCGCTCCATCCAGCTCTACGGCGTCGACCCGGCGACCGTCGGCAAGGCCGTCCGCATGATCGCGGAGGAGGACCTCGCCGACCACATCGACCTCAACTTCGGCTGCCCGGTCCCCAAGGTGACCCGCAGGGGCGGCGGCTCCGCCCTCCCGTACAAGCGGAACCTGCTGCGGTCCATCCTGCGCGAGGCGGTGAGCGGCGCCGGGGACCTGCCGGTGACGATGAAGATGCGCAAGGGCATCGACGACGACCACCTCACCTACCTCGACGCCGGCCGGATCGCCGTCGAGGAGGGCGTGACCGCCATCGCGCTGCACGGCCGCACCGCCGCCCAGCACTACGGCGGCACCGCCGACTGGGACGCCATCGCCCGGCTGAAGGAGCACGTCCCGGAGATCCCGGTGCTCGGCAACGGCGACATCTGGTCCGCCGACGACGCCCTGCGCATGGTGCGCGAGACCGGCTGCGACGGCGTGGTCGTGGGCCGCGGCTGCCTCGGCCGGCCGTGGCTGTTCGCGGACCTGGTCGCGGCCTTCGAGGGCCGCCCCGACGCCTACGCGCGGCCCACCCTGCGTGAGGTGGCCGACATCATGGTGCGGCACGCCACGCTGCTCGGGGAGTGGCTCGGCGACCCGTCGCGCGGTGTCGTCGACTTCCGCAAGCACGTCGCCTGGTACCTGAAGGGCTTCGCGGTCGGCTCCCAGATGCGCAAGCGGCTCGCGGTCACCTCCTCGCCGGCGGAACTGCGCGCCGGGCTGGACGAGCTGGACCTGGACCAGCCCTGGCCCGCCGGCGCCGACGGCCCCCGCGGCCGGACCTCCGGCAACAACCGGGTGGTGCTGCCCGACGGCTGGCTGAAGGACCCCTACGACTGCGCGGGCGTCGGCGAGGACGCGGAACTCGACACCTCCGGCGGCTGATCAGCCCGTCGTGGGATGCGGGACGGAGCCGAAGGCCGTCAGGAAGCGGTCGCGGAAGGAGCTCATCCGCCACACCGGCGCGTCCTTCGCGGGCCTGAGCCCCTCGGTCCAGTTCCAGCCGTCGGTCTTCGCCAGCACCTCCGGGTCCTTGGCGACGATCGTCACCGGCACGTCCCGGCTCGCGCCGTGGCCGCTGACCCGGGCGATCGGCTGGTGGTCGCCGAGGAAGACCAGCACGGTGTCGTCGGTGCCGTAGCGCTCCAGCCACTGGGTGAGGCTGGTGACCGAGTACTGGATCGACCTGCCGTACTCCCGCCGGGAGGCGGCGGAGTCGGCGATGACGTCGGAGGACTTCAGCCCCGCCCGCTGGATGGCGTCGAAGACCGAACCGTCGCCGAGGTCCTCCCAGTCGACCAGCTCCGGGATCGGAGCCCAGGGCTGGTGGCTGGAGGTGAGGATGATCTCCGACATCAGCGGCCGGTCGTGCTTCCTGCCGTGCTCCAGCCGCTCGAACGCCTCCAGGGCGTACTGGTCCGGCATGGTCGACCAGCTGAACTTCGGCCCCCGGTAGCCCAGCTCGAAGGCGTCGTGGACCCGGTCCAGGCCGTACCATTCCGCCTCCGGCCAGGCCTTCTGCACACCGGGCATGATGCCCACGGTCTCCCAGGCACCGGTCTTGCGGAACGCCTTGGTGAGGGTGAGATGGTCGCCGTTGGTGACGGTGCGGTAGCGCTGCTGGTTGTCGATCCACAGGCCGGACAGCGCCGTGGAGTGGCCCAGCCAGCTGCTGCCGCCGTACGTCGCCGAGGTGAGCCAGCCGGAGCGGGCGCGGTAGCCGGCCTGCGCGAGCGCGGCGGTGCGGGCGTCGAGGGTGCGGGTGACGCCGGGCGCGATCTCCGGGTCCTCGACGGCGCTGCGGCCGTAGCTCTCGATGAAGGCGATGACGACGTCCTTGCCGCGCAGGTCGGGCAGCAGCTGGTCCGGGGGAGTGGCGCCGAAGGTGTCCGCCCTGGCCTCCTTGGCGAACGCCGCCTCGTCGCGCAGGGTGTTCACCACGCGCTCGGTCTGCCCCTTCACCGTCCCGGCGGCCCGGTCGGAGGCGACCGGCACCCCGGCGATCTGCAGCCCCAGGGCCGTGCAGGTGACCCACGCGGTGCCCGCGATCAGCGCGCCCCGGGTGGCGCGGGCGCGGTGCCGGGCCAGCAGATTGCCGAGCCGGACCGCCGCCAGCGCCATGACGACCACGATGGCCACGGCGAGGAGGACCGCGCCGACGGCCGCCGCGGTGGCCGCCGTGCCGCCCAGCGAGTCCTCGACGTAGGACAGGCCGTCGTCGAGCAGCCCCCAGTCCAGGACGAGGTTGAAGCCGCGGCCCAGATACTCGGTGAACCCGATGTCCAGCAGGTTCAGCACGGTCAGGACGCCGATGCCCGCCCCGCAGAGCGTGGCCGCCACGACGCGCGGCCGGCGCGGCAGCGCGAGCACCAGGACGGCCCCGATGATCGCCTCGGCCGGGATGCGGGTGAAGCGGTTCGGACGCAGCGCCGGGGCGGAGTTGGGCAGCAGCAGGGCGCCGACGACGAGGACGGCGGCCAGGACGTGGAGGCTCCGGCGCAGGGCGCGGGCGGCGCCGGGGTGCGCGATGCGCAGGGCGCGCAGGCGGATGCGGGCACGTCCGAGGACGCGTGTGGAGACAGGCAACCCGGGAGGTCCCTTCCGTACCGAGGCCGGTGAGGAGGCGGACCCGGCGTGGGGGTCCGGGTCCGCCGTCGTTCCGTACGGCCGGGCCGCCCGGTGCGTTCAGCTGACCGGGGACTTCGGGGTGCGGGCGGGGGTGCGCGCCGCCCGCGGGGGCGGGTCCGCATGGTGGAATCCGGCGCGGTGTGGCAGCGTGATTCTCGCCACCCTTGATAAGGGTTGCGCTCAGATGAGCGGATCTTGAGCGGCTGCACTTCTCAAAGGGTGGCACTCAGTGCCATCTCTTGATCGTTCATCGAGCGAAATCAAACGTGGAGAATGCCGCTCATCTGAGCACTCGATGACCCGATAGGCGGGGTGGTGCGTTCAAGAAGTGAAAACACTCGTTCGCGACCGCTTGCCAAGCCTTGACTTTCAATCCGCTGGCGCGCGAGGGATGACAGGCGCAAGACCCACAAGTGGACGTACCCAGACGCCTTTGATCTGGGTACATTCCTCGCCGTCAGGGCAGCCACCGCGTCCTCGAGGAGTCGAGACCCGTGTCGGAAAACAAAGATCCCCGCGGAACCCAACCGGGCACCAGTGTTGAGGGCGTGAAGTTCGTCTACGACTTCACCGAGGGCAACAAGGACCTCAAGGACCTGCTCGGCGGCAAGGGTGCCAACCTCGCCGAGATGACCAACCTGGGTCTTCCCGTCCCTCCCGGCTTCACCATCACCACCGAGGCGTGCAAGACCTACCTCGACAGCGGCGAGGAGCCGGCGGCACTGCGTGACGAGGTGAGTGCGCACCTCGACGCCCTGGAGTCGCGGATGGGCAAGAAGCTCGGGCAGGCCGACGACCCCCTCCTCGTGTCGGTCCGCTCCGGCGCCAAGTTCTCGATGCCCGGCATGATGGACACCGTCCTCAACATCGGCCTGTCCGACAAGTCCGTGCAGGGCCTGGCCAAGCAGGCCGGTGACGACCGGTTCGCCTGGGACTCCTACCGGCGCCTCATCCAGATGTTCGGCAAGACCGTCCTCGGCGTGGACGGCGAGCTGTTCGAGGACGCGCTGGACGCGGCCAAGGCCGCCAAGAAGGTCACCGACGACACCGAGCTGGAGGCCGCCGACCTCAAGAAGCTGGTCACCAAGTTCAAGAAGATCGTCAAGAGCGAGTGCGGCCGGAACTTCCCGCAGGACCCGCGCGAGCAGATGGACCTCGCCATCAAGGCGGTCTTCGACTCCTGGAACGGCGAGCGCGCCAAGCTCTACCGCCGCCAGGAGCGCATCCCGCACGACCTGGGCACCGCCGTCAACGTCTGCTCCATGGTCTTCGGCAACCTCGGCCCCGACTCCGGCACCGGCGTCGCCTTCACCCGCGACCCCGCCTCCGGCCACCAGGGCGTCTACGGCGACTACCTCCAGAACGCACAGGGCGAGGACGTGGTCGCGGGTATCCGCAACACGGTCCCGCTCGCGGAGCTGGAACGGATCGACAAGAAGTCGTACGACCAGCTCATGCAGATCATGGAGACCCTGGAGAACCACTACAAGGACCTCTGCGACATCGAGTTCACCATCGAGCGCGGCCGGCTGTGGATGCTCCAGACCCGCGTCGGCAAGCGCACCGCGGGCGCGGCCTTCCGTATCGCCACCCAGCTGGTGGACCAGGGCCTGATCGACGAGGCCGAGGCGCTCGCCCGCGTCAACGGCGCCCAGCTCGCCCAGCTGATGTTCCCGCGCTTCGACGAGGAGGCCAAGGTCGAGCAGGTCGGCCGCGGCATCGCCGCCTCCCCGGGCGCGGCGGTCGGCAAGGCGGTCTTCGACTCCTACACCGCCGTCAAGTGGTCGCGCTCCGGTGAGAAGGTCATCCTGATCCGCCGCGAGACCAACCCCGACGACCTCGACGGCATGATCGCGGCCGAGGGCATCCTCACCTCGCGCGGCGGCAAGACCTCGCACGCGGCCGTCGTCGCCCGCGGCATGGGCAAGACCTGTGTCTGCGGCGCCGAGGAGCTCGAGGTCGACACCAAGCGCCGGCGGATGACCGTCCCGGGCGGGCACGTGGTGGAGGAGGGCGACCTCGTCTCCATCGACGGCTCCTCCGGCAAGGTCTACCTGGGCGAGGTACCGGTGGTCCCGTCGCCGGTCGTGGAGTACTTCGAGGGCCGGATGCACCCGGGCGCCGACGACGCCGACGAGCTCGTCGAGGCCGTGCACCGGATGATGGCCTTCGCCGACCGCAAGCGCCGGCTGCGGGTGCGGGCCAACGCCGACAACGCCGAGGACGCGCTGCGGGCACGGCGCTTCGGCGCCCAGGGCATCGGCCTGTGCCGCACCGAGCACATGTTCCTCGGCGACCGGCGCGAGCTGGTCGAGCGGCTGATCCTCGCCGACACCGAGGCCGAGCGTGAGGAGTCCCTCAAGGCCCTGCTCCCGCTCCAGAAGCGGGACTTCGTGGAACTCTTCGAGGCGATGGACGGCCTCCCGGTCACCATCCGCCTGCTCGACCCGCCGCTGCACGAGTTCCTCCCCGACATCACCGAACTGTCGGTGCGCGTCGCCCTCGCCGAGTCCCGGCAGGAGCCGCACGAGAACGAGCTGCGCCTCCTCCAGGCCGTGCACCGGCTGCATGAGCAGAACCCGATGCTGGGCCTGCGCGGCGTACGCCTCGGTCTGGTCATCCCCGGGCTGTTCACCATGCAGGTACGGGCCATCGCGGAGGCCGCCGCCGAGCGCAGGGCCGCCAAGGGCGACCCCCGCGCGGAGATCATGATCCCGCTGGTCGGCACGGTCCAGGAGCTGGAGATCGTCCGCGAGGAGGCCGACAAGGTCATCGCCGAGGTCGAGGAGGCCACCGGCACCTCCCTCAAGCTCTCGATCGGCACGATGATCGAGCTGCCGCGCGCCGCGCTGACCGCCGGTCAGATCGCCGAGGCCGCCGAGTTCTTCTCCTTCGGCACCAACGACCTCACCCAGACGGTGTGGGGCTTCAGCCGGGACGACGTGGAGGCGAGCTTCTTCACGGCCTACCTGGAGAAGGGCATCTTCGGGGTGTCGCCGTTCGAGACGATCGACAAGGACGGCGTCGGCTCCCTGGTGAAGGCCGCGGCCAAGGCCGGCCGGGAGACCCGCCCCGACCTGAAGCTCGGCGTGTGCGGCGAGCACGGCGGCGACCCGGAGTCCGTCCACTTCTTCCACGAGGTCGGCCTGGACTACGTCTCCTGCTCCCCGTTCCGCATCCCGGTCGCCCGCCTGGAGGCCGGCCGCGCGGCGGTCACCTCGAAGGGCAGCGACCACCGCTAGAGAGCCCCTCCGGGCCAGTGGACCCCGGGTCCGTCGTCTGTCACCCGACCACCCTCACCGATCGACGACGGCCCCGGATCACGAAGGGAGGAGCGGCACCCGTGCGGGGGTGCCGCTCCTCCGTGCGTGCCGGGCGGCGCGCCGTGTACGGTTCAGCGGTTCTCGCGCCGCTTGCGGGCCGCGATCATCAGGCCGCCGCCCAGCAGGACGACGGCCGCGCCGCCCGCCGCGATGTAGGGGGTGGTGTCGCTGCCGCCGGTCTCGGCGAGGTCGGTGCCGCCGCCGCTCTGCTCCTCGCCGCCGGTCTTCTCCTCCTCCGCGGCGCTGTCCCCGCCGGTCTCCTCGTGCGGCGTGAAGCCGGCGGGCGGCTGGTCGCAGCCGATCCCGTCGTTGTCGCGGTCCAGGTGCTTGCCGTAGTGGTCGTCGCCCTTGGTGATGTTGCTGTACCCGTTCTCGTACGCGTCGGCGCAGTTCTTGAACGGGTGGTTGCCGTCGTGAGCCACTGCGGTGGCCGGTACGGCGGCCAGGGCGAGGGCGGCGAGGATCGCGGCGGCGGAGGTACGGAACGGGTTCATGGTGAGGAGCCCCCCAGATCGGGCGTATGCGTGTGCATGGTACGAGAGTGCAGAAGCTACTGCCGTGCGCACGGTGTGGCGGGGATATGAAGCTCCTGTGATACGAACGTGACGTGACCGGACGGTAGCTCTCCGCTACGCCCGCGGGCGCGGCCGGCGGGCCGGGCGCAGCGGGACCGCCACCGCCGTGAACGTCGTCTCCGGCGTCTGCGGGCTGGTGAAGCGCGCGTTGACCAGATAGAGGCGGTCACGGAAGCGGGCGGCGGTGGCGGGGACGTCGAAGCGCGGGTCGGTGATCGTACGGCGCAGGGTCGCCTTCGTCGCGCGGGCGTCCAGCTCGAACACCGTTACCATGTTCGCCCGGTTCTGCACCACGTACAGGGTGCGGCCGACGCGGACCATCCCGTCGCCGTTCACCACGTCCTGGGCGCCGGACAGCGCGATGCGGGCGGTGCGCCCGGTGCGCAGGCTCACCCGGTGCAGCTCGCCCGACGCGCCGTTGACCACGATCACTCGGTGCCCGTCCGGGGTGCTCACGACGCCGTTGGCGTTGATGACGTCGGGCAGCTGCTCCCAGTCGCCGGTGAGCGGCAGCGCCCGGACGCGGCCGCCCCGCCCGCGCGGGACGCCGTACAGGACCGCCTCGCGGGAGTCGGTGAACCAGGCGCGGTCCCGGAACAGCACCACGTCGTTGATGAACGGGGAGGCCGCGTCGGTGAGTTGATACGTCTCGCGCAGGGCGCCGGTGCGGGCGTCGACGACACGAGCGGTGCCGCCCCCGCCGCCGGCGACGTACAGCAGGCCGTCGTGACCCGCTTTCAGGCCGATGGAGACCCGGCCGGGGGATCCCTCGTGCAGGACCTCGCCCTTTCCGGTGCGCAGGTCGGTGCGGAGGATCGCGCCGTCGGCGCGGGAGCCCAGGTAGGCGTAGGGCGCGCGGCCGATGGCGATGCCCTCGGGCAGCCAGCCGTCCGGCAGGGGGAACTCGGCCGGCCACGGCCACTCGGGCCGGTGGCCCGTGGCGCGCGCCGGGCCGGCGCCGGCCGCCACCGCGACGGCGGCGACGGCGGCGCCGCCGAGCACGGCGCGCCGGGAGGGCGGAAGGGGCAGCGGGTCGTGGTTCCGGTTCATGTCCGGACCTCCATGACGGATCGCAGCGGTACCTGAAACGGACCTGACCGATGCAACCCGATGCACCGCGCCCGCTGAAGGTGCCGCCGCAACCCGACAGGAAGTCGACAGCCGCCCCGCCGGGTCAGGCCGCCTTCACCTCGTACGCCGTCACCCGTACCGTGTCGTCGTCCAGGCACCGGCCCGACTCCAGGTCGAAGCGCTGCTTCAGCAGCGGCGAGGCGACGAAGGGGCGGCCCCGGTGGGTGCCGGTCAGGCCGCGGGAGAGGACCGCCGCGCCGGTGAAGGGGTCGCGGTTGTCGATGGCGTAGAGGCGGCCGGCGCGGTCGGCGAAGACGGCCACCTGGCGGCCGTCGGGCAGCAGGGCCGCCACCCCGCGGCCCGGGAGCAGCGCGCTCAGGTCGCAGACCGTGAACCAGTCGTCCGTGAGGCGGAGCTGAACCTTCAGATCGGTGGTCTCCAGGGCCAGGGTCATCGCGTAGAGCTTCCTTCCAGGATGTCGTCGGCGGGTCGCAGGCCGATGTTCAGCAGCGGCAGGTCGGGCTTCATCTGGTCGCGCTCGGGCACGAAGGCGACGACCGGGTCGGGGGTGTCGGGCGCGTTCACGAAGGACACGAAACGGGCCAGCTTCTCCGGGTCGTTGATGGTCTCGGCCCACTCGTCGCGGTAGTGCGAGACATGAGCGGCCATCAGCGCCTCCAGCTCGTCGCAGATGCCGAGCGAGTCGTGCACCACCACGTCCCGTACGTGGTCCAGGCCGCCGGGGATCCGCTCCAGCCAGACGCTGGTGCGCTCCAGGCGGTCGGCGGTGCGGATGTAGAACATCAGGAACCGGTCGATCAGGCGGACCAGTTCGGCGTCCGAGAGGTCCTGCGCGAGCAGGTCGGCGTGGCGCGGGGTGGCGCCGCCGTTGCCGCCGACGTACAGGTTCCAGCCGTTGGCGGTGGCGATGACGCCGAAGTCCTTCGACTGGGCCTCCGCGCACTCGCGCTGGCAGCCGGAGACCGCCGACTTGAGCTTGTGCGGGGAGCGCAGCCCCCGGTAGCGCAGCTCCAGGTCGATCGCCATGCGCACGGAGTCCTGCACGCCGTAGCGGCACCAGGTCTGCCCGACGCAGGACTTCACGGTGCGCAGCGACTTGCCGTAGGCGTGGCCGGACTCGAAGCCGGCGTCGACCAGCCGGGCCCAGATGAGCGGGAGCTGTTCGACGCGGGCGCCGAACATGTCGATCCGCTGCCCCCCGGTGATCTTCGTGTAGAGGCCGAAGTCCCGGGCGATCTCCCCGATGACGATGAGCTTCTCGGGCGCGATCTCACCGCCGGGGATGCGCGGCACGACCGAGTACGAGCCGTTCTTCTGGAGGTTGGCCAGGAAGTGGTCGTTGGTGTCCTGAAGGGCGGCCTGTTCGCCGTCGAGGACGTAGGTACTGGCACCGATCGCCGGGGCGAGGGAGGCGATGATCGAGCCGACCGCCGGCTTGCAGACCTCGCAGCCGTCGCCACCCCGGGCGGCCTCGCGGCCGTGCCGGTCGAGCAGCTCCTGGAAGGAGGCGATGCGCAGGGCCAGGACGATCTCGTACAGCTCCTCGCGGGTCTGCGAGAAGCAGCCGCACAGGCCCTTGTCGACCTCGACGCCGCTCGCCTCCAGCTCGGCGTTGACCAGCTGGCCCAGCACCTTGACGCAACTGCCGCAGCCGGTACCGGCCTTGGTGCACTTCTTCACCTCGGGCACGGTGGTGCAGCTGTGCTCGGTGACCGCGCCGCGGATGGTGCCCTTGGTGACGTTGTGGCAGGAGCAGATGACGGCGTCGTCGGGCAGCGCGGACGGGCCGAGCTGGGCCGGGGCCCCGGCACCCGCGGGCAGCACCAGCGCCTCCGGGGCGACGGGCGGCACCGAGCCGGTGAAGGCGCGCAGCGTGCCGTACGCCTCCGCGTCGCCGACCAGGATGCCGCCGAGCAGCGTGCCGTCCCGGCCGATGACGAGCTTCTTGTACAGGCCGGCCCGGGAGTCGGAGTAGACGACGTCCAGGCAGTCCTCGGCGGTGCCGTGCGCGTCGCCGAAGGACGCCACGTCCACGCCGAGCAGCTTCAGCTTGGTGGACAGGTCCGCGCCGGTGAACGACGACTCGTCCGCCGCGATCGTCGCCGCAGCCGTCTCCGCCTGCTCGTAGCCGGGCGCCACCAGCCCGTACACCCGGCCGTCGGCGGCCAGCGCGCACTCGCCGATCGCGAACACGTGCGGGTCGGTGACCGTACGGCACTGCTCGTCCACCGCGATGCCGCCGCGCTCACCGACGTCGAGGCCGCAGTCACGGGCCAGCTGGTCGCGGGGGCGGACACCGGCGGAGAACACCACCATGTCCGTGGCGAGTTCGGAGCCGTCGGACAGCTTCATGCCGGTGACCGCGCCGTCCGCGCCGGCCACGATCTCCTGGGTGCCGACGCCGGTGTGGACGGCCAGGCCCATGTCCTCGATGGTGCGCAGCAGCGCCGCGCCGCCGCCCTCGTCGACCTGCACGGGCATCAGCCGGGGCGCGAACTCCACGATGTGGGTGGTCAGCCCGAGGCCCTTGAGCGCGCCCGCCGCCTCCAGACCGAGCAGCCCGCCGCCGACCACCGCGCCGGTCGTCGACGTCCGCGCGTACTCCTCGATCGCCAGCAGGTCCTCGATCGTGCGGTAGACGAAGCAGCCCCGGGCGTCCTTGTGGGGAACCGGCGGCACGAACGGGTAGGAGCCGGTGGCGAGGACGAGGATGTCGTAGCCGACGACCCTGCCGGACTTCGCGGTGACCTTCTTCGCCTCGCGGTCCACGCTCAGCGCGGGGTCGCCGACGTACAGCTCGATGCCGTGCGTCTCGATGAACGCCGTGTCCGTCATGGACAGGTCCTCGGGGGTCTTCCCCGAGAAGTACGAGGTGAGCTGGACACGGTCGTACGCCGGACGCGGCTCCTCGCACAGCACGACCACGCGGTGCGTGGCGGTCAGACCGCGCTCGGCGAGCGCCTCGAGGAAGCGCTGGCCGACCATGCCGTGGCCGATGAGCACGATGGTCGGTGTGTCCGTGGGCATCAGGAGCCTCCGTCATGGGTGAGCAGGTGGAGCAGGGGCCCGCCGTCGGACGGGAGCGGCTCTGCTCCCTCCCAGGCGCGCGCGAGGGCGCCGACGGTGCCGAGTTCGCCGACCAGGACCCCGCCGACCAGGCGGTCGTCGCGGACGACGACCTTGCGGTAGGTGCCGCGGGTGGCGTCGGTGAGCTGGACGACGTCGTCGCCCGGCAGCGCCTCGGTCTCGCCGAACGCGGCCAGGTCGAAGGGGCTGTCCGGCCCGGCGAGGGTGAGCCGGGTCAGGGAGCGGGTGCCGGTGTAGCGGGCGGTGGTGTCCCCGGCGAGCAGCGCGGCGAGCGCGTCGGCCTGTTCGAGGGCCGGGGTGGCGAGCCCGTACACCGTGCCGGCGTGCTGCACGCAGTCGCCGACGGCGTGGATGGACGGGTCGGAGGTGCGCAGCTCGTCGTCGACGAGGATGCCCTTGCCGACCTCGAGCCCAGCGGCCTGCGCGAGCCCCACCCGCGGGTGGACGCCGCAGGCGAGCACCACGAGGTCGGCGTCGAGGGCGTAGCCGTCGGCCATCTCCACCGAGCGGACGGCGCCGGCGACGCAGCGCACGTCCCGCACCCGGCACTCGGTGTGCACCTCCACGCCGAGGCCGGTCAGATACCGCTCGATGAGCGCGGAGGCGGCCGGGTCGAGCCGGCGCTCCATGAGCCGCCCGGCCTGCTGGGCGAGGACGACCTGGGCGCCGCGCACGGCGAGCGCACGGGCCGCGGAGACACCGAGCAGCCCGCCGCCGATCACCACCGCCCGCACCCCCGGACGGACCGCCTTGGCCAGGCCCAGGCAGTCGTCCATGGTGCGGAAGGCGTGCACGCCCTCGGGCAGCTCGTGGTCCGCCGTGAACAGGCCGCGCAGCGGCGGCAGCACCGGGTTGGAGCCGGTGGCCAGGACCAGGCGGCCGTACTCCACCACCGTGCCGTCGGCGCAGGTGACGGTCCGGGCGGCGCGGTCGATGCCGGTCACCCGGGCCCGGGTCAGCTCCGCGGGCGCCGGCAGGGCGATCACCTCGGGGCTGTAGCGCCCCGCCAGCACCTCGGCGAGCAGCACCCGGTTGTACGGCCGGTGCTCCTCCTCGCCGATCAGCGTCACGGGCGTGCCGAGCTCGCCGAGCCGGCGGGCGAGTCGTACGCCCGCGAGGCCGGAGCCGATCACCACCACACGCTCATTCGAGGTCATGCCCTTGAGCGTGCGGTGCGGGTGTTTCCCGTCGGCATCCCTTCTGTTTCCCGCGCGGAACGCTGATCTCAGCGGCGGACGGCGGCGGGTGTGAGGAGGGCGGGCCCGCCCGCGGGCCCGCCGCCAGGCCCGGAGCCCCCGCCGGTGCCGCCCCGTCCCGCCCGCAACCTCAATAAACGCTCATCTTGATGGACGTACCATCTATCTCGTCCATAGGGTCGCGGTCATGCCCGACATCTCCCTCACCGCGGTCGTCCTGCTCTGCCTGGCCGCACTCGCCGCAGGCTGGGTCGACGCCGTGGTCGGCGGCGGCGGGCTGCTGCTCCTGCCCGCCCTGCTGCTGGGCCTCCCCGCCGGAACCCCGGCCGCGCACGCCCTGGGCACCAACAAGGCGGTGGCGATCGTCGGCACCACGGGAGCCGCGGTCACCTACGCCCGCAGGGCGCCGGTCGACGTGCGGACGGCCGTGCGCATCGGCCTGGCCGCGCTGGCCGGGTCCTCGGGCGGGGCCTTCTTCGCGGCCGGGATGAGCACCGAGGTCCTCAAGCCGGTGATCATGGTGGTACTGCTGGCCGTCGCCGCCTTCGTGATCCTGCGCCCCTCCTTCGGCACGGCCCCCGCCGCCGGCCCGGTCACCCGCCGCCAGGTGCTCGCCGCGATCGGCCTGGGCGGCCTCGGCATCGGCTTCTACGACGGGCTCATAGGCCCCGGCACCGGCACCTTCCTCGTCCTCGCCCTCACCGCCCTGCTCCACCTCGACCTGGTCACCGCGTCCGCCACCGCCAAGATCGTCAACTGCTGCACCAACGCCGGCGCCCTCGCGATGTTCGCCTGGCAGGGCGCGGTGCTGTGGCAGCTGGCGGCCCTGATGGCGGTGTTCAACCTGGCGGGCGGTACGCTCGGCGCCCGCACGGCCCTGAAGAAGGGCAGCGGCTTCGTCCGCGTCGTCCTGCTGACGGTCGTCTTCGCGCTGGTGGCCGACCTGGCGTACGAACAGTGGCTGGCCTAGCGACAGAAGACGGACCGACAGACAGTCGGGCAGAAAGTCGGACAGACCGACAGAGCGACAGACAGACCGACAGGCAGACGGACAGACAGGCGGACAGACAGAAGGAGCACGACCGCGTGAAGCCCTGGAGACCCGTCCTCGCCGCCGCCCTCGTGTGCGCGGCCACCGCCTGCTCCGCCGGCTCCGCGCCAAACCCCCCGGACCCCTCCGACGCCCCCGGGACGAGCGCGCGGGTCACCGAGTCCGGCAGTCCGGCGGACGCCGAGCCGGTCGCCGCCGTCATGCCCGATGTCATCGGCGGCAACGCCGGGCGGGCACAGGAACAGATGGGTCCCGGGACCGACATCGTCTTCGAGGACGCCACCGGGCAGGCACGTCCGGTGGACGATCCGGCCGGGTGGCGGATCTGCACCACCCGGCCCGGAGCGAACCGGCAGATCACCGACTACCCGGTGGTTCTCGGCGTGGTGCGCACCTCGGAACAGTGCGGGGACGTCACGCCCGGGTGAGGTGACGGTCAGCGGGCGCCGGTCAGGTGCGCGTACACGACCACGTTCCCCTGGTAACCCGTGGTGCGGGAGTAGCCCCCGCCGCAGGTGATGACGCGCAGCTCGGGGCGGGGCGCCGCGCCGTAGACCTTCCGGTCGGGGAAGTCCCGCGCGTCGTAGACCTCGACCGCGTCCACGGTGAACACCGCGGTCCGCCCGTCGCGCCGGTCCACCTCGATGGTGCTGCCCTTGCGCAGGGCGCCGAGGGAGTAGAAGACGGCCGGGCCGTCGGCGTTGTCGACGTGGCCCGCGATGATCGCGGTGCCCCGCTCGCCCGGGGTGGTGCCGGACTCGTACCAGCCCGCGAGGTTCTCCCGGTCGGCGGGCGGGACGCCGAGGCTGCCGGTGCTCGTCAGACCGAGGCCGGTCAGGGGCGCGTCCACGTCGATCGCGGAGATGCGCACGCGGTCGGGCGGCGAGGGCGGCAGCGCGGGCGCCGCGGGCCGGGCGGCGCTGCGGGCGTCGGTCCCGGTGTGCGCCTGGGCGGCCGACGGCTGCGGCGGGGGGCCTCCGCTCCCGCCGCTCAGCAGCAGTGTCCCGGAGCACAGGGCGAGCACGGTGACGGCGGTTATCGCTGCGTTGCTCGGGCCCCCGGCCCGGCGGCGGAAGCTGCGGCGCATCACGGACTGGACCTCATCTCGGATCGGCCCCGTACCCCCTCCGGGCCGCGAGGGGCGTCGGACCCGGAGGGGGAGGGGAACGTGCGGTACCGGCGGGGACGGGCAGCGGAGGGTGCCCGTCAGATCCCGTCGCCTCTCGCCCGGCGATGCAGGAGCCAGGTACCGCCCGCGGCGGCGACGGCGAGAGCCGTCACACCGGCCGCGGTCTGTACGGGGTCGTGGCCCAGCGCGCCGCCGACCCCCGTCTTCACACTTCCCCGCGGGTGCACCTGCTGCGATTCCGGCGTCAGCGTGACCAGCAGGTCGCCCGCCACCCGCCGGTCGCCGCCGGCACACGTCGCGACGATCTGGTACGTCCCCGGCTGCGCGCTCGGCGGCACCTGGAACTGTCCGATCGCGTCCCGCTCGTGGGTGCTCGGCGTCAGCGTGAAGCGTCCCGCGCCCACGGCGGAGGCGTCGCCCCGGACCGTGTCCTCCTCGCCGCACGCCGCGGTGTTCGCGGTCACCTGCGCGCCGGGCACGACGGAGGACGGGTACAGCTCCAGGTCCCCGGCCGAGGCGTCGCGGGGCTGCACGGCGTGCGCGGGGGCGGCCAGCAGCCCCACGGCGGCCACGGCGAGGGCGGCGCCGGTCAGGGCGGACCTGCCGGTGACGCCGGTCAGCGGCCGGGCGGTACGTCGCATCGATGCTCCCTCGAGCTCACGAAGGGGAGCGGCCCGCGGCACCCCCATGTGCCGCCGTCGGTCGCGTCCCTGCTGTTCCGAGGTAAGTCCCACCATGCCGACCCCGCTTCCTGAGGAGGCGTCAGGAGGCGGGCTGAACGGGTGTCAGACGCACCCGTACGGCTGCGGAATCCGCCGCGTTTCAGCAGGTCACGGCCGCCGCGCCGAACCGCTATCGCAGAAGCACCCGAAGGTGCGCGGCGCGGGGGATGAACGGGTGACCGGGGCGGGCGGGAACGGGAGGCACTAGGGTCGCGGGCGGGGAGGTGAGGCCGGATGAGGCTGCGCACCGCGGTCGTGCTGGCGCTGTGGGCCCTCGTGATCTGGGGGATGTTCCAGGCCGTCGGGGGACTGGCGAACCACGCCTACACGAAGGACGTGTTCTGCCCGGGGGTCAACCTGGGGCCGGACGGTGAGGAGCACCCCTCGCCGATGCGACCGGGCGACCGGTGCTATCCGGATCTCGACAGCAACGAGACCAGAACCTTCGACGAGCAGCGCGCGGCCCAGCGCGCGGAGCGTGGAGACGTCGTCATCGGCTCGTGCGCGTTCGGCGTGGGGGTGCTCGGGCTGGGCGCCCTGTTCGTCCAGAGCACCCTGCCGGAACGGTCGCCGCGCCCCCGGTGGGGCGTCCGCGCGCGACGACCGCGCGGGCGGGTCTAGGACCGCACCTCTCACCTCACCTCACTCACCTCACATCACCCCGCCCCGCCACTGCCCGCCCGTGACGGGCTTCCCACGGGAGCGCAGTTCCGCGGCGACGGCGGGGGCGGCGACGTAGACCCACGCGCGGACGGGTGTGCCGTCCGCCTCCCTGGAGGACCTCGCGCACCACCCGCTCGTAGAGGTTGCGGGAGCCGCCCGGTACGTACCCCTCCAGCCGGTCCAGCTCGGCGAGCAGCCCCGCGTACGCCTCCGGCCGCGCGGTCACCAGTTCCCCGGCCACGGTGCCGCCGCCGCCCGGCTCCTCGACGGCGTACGGATAGCCGGGCCCCTCGTACAGGGTCGCGTCCGGGAGCCGGCCGGGTTCCTCGCGCAGGGTGCGGCCGCGCAGCAACAGGTCGTGGTTGCGCTCGCCGGGGCGCAGCACAGCTTGCGCAGCTCACGAACCGAGCCCTTGAGCCCGAAGTGCTCGAACGAGACCGCCGACACCCAGTTCGCGGCCTCGTTCGCCGCGCGCAGGGTCCCCCCAACGGCCGATGCCTGCACGGCATCCGGCGTGAGTTTCACCTGCACGACGAGTTTTATGCCAGCGATCCTGACATTGACCTATGTCACCTCGATGGGAACCAAACCCCTACGTACACAGGGGAAGAAGCGTCGTCTACACCCTCCTTGCGCACTTGGTCTTCACCCCCAGGTATCGACGGAAGGTCTTCACCGACACCATCCTCGCCCGGTGCGAAGAGGTCATGCGGAAGGTGTGCGAGGACTTCGGCGCAGAGCTGCGGGAGTTCAACGGCGAGACCGACCACGTACACCTCCTGGTGCACTACCCGCCCCAGATCGCCCTGTCCCGGCTCGTCGGCAGCCTCAAGGGCGTCTCCGCCCGCCGCCTGCGACAGGACTTTCCCACCCACATCAACCAGTACCTATGGGGCGGACACTTCTGGTCCCCGTCCTACTTCGCCGGTTCCTGCGGCGGTGCACCACTGGCCGTGGTCAAGGATTACATCGAGAACCAGAAGCCCCCAGACTGAGCGCGGCACCATCGTTTGGGAACATTCCAGAGCGATGCGGCGGCGCTCCGCGCCGCCCGGCTCAGGATGCAATTCCTCCCGGGTCTGAGGACCCGGGGTTCCTTGCAAGATCAGGCTGAACGGCCTCCAGCCGCACCGCGCACGCCTTGAACTCCGGCATCCGGGAGGTCGGGTCGAGGGCCGGGTTGGTCAGGGTGTTGGCCCGGCCCTCACCGGCCCAGTGGAACGGCATGAACACCGTGTCGGGGCGGATCGCCGTGGTGATCCGCGCCGGCGCCACCGCCCGCCCCCGCCGGGACACCACGGCCACCGGGTCGCCCTCGGCCGCGCCGAGCCGCTCCGCGAGCCGCGGGTGCAGCTCCACGAACGGGCCGGGAGCGGCGGCGTTCAGCTCGTCGACCCGGCGGGTCTGCGCACCGGACTGGTACTGCGCGACGACCCGCCCGGTGGTCAGCAGCACGGGGTACTCCTCGTCTGGCTCCTCGGCGATCGCCCGGTACGACACGGGCACGAACCGCGCCCGCCCGTCCTCGGTGGCGAACCGCTCGAGGAACAGCCGGGGCGTACCGGGATGAACGCGAGCGCCGGCCCCGGCGCCCGCGGTTCCCGTGCCGGGGCCGGTTGTGGCGCCGATTCCGTCGGCGGGCGTGGTTCCGGTGCCGGGCGCGTGGGCCGGTGCCGGGCGGCCGTGCAGGTCACTGGACGCGGCGTCCGGGGCGCCTCCGGCGCTGGCTCGTGTGCCGGGGCGGGGCCGGACGGGGGTGTCTGCGCCGGTCTCCGTGGCGGCCGTGGTTCCCGTGCCGGGGCCGGTTGCGGCGCCGGGTCCGTCGGCGGGTGCGGTTTCGGTCGCGGCGTCGGTCGTCGCGCCGGTTTCGTCCGCCGGGGCCGGGCAGGGCCAGAAGACGCCGTTTTCCTCGGCCAGCCTCCGGTAGGTGATCCCCGAGTAGTCGGCGGGGCCGCCCGCGCTGGCCCGGCGCAGTTCGTCGAAGACCTCCTCGGGGTCGGTCGGGAACCCCTTCTCCAGGTTCCGCTCCCCGCCCAGCCGCGCGGCGAGTCCGTGCATGACCTCCAGGTCGCTGCGGACGCCCTCCGGCGGCGCGACGGCCCGGCGGCGCAGCAGCACACGCCCCTCCAGGTTCGTCGTCGTCCCCGTCTCCTCCGCCCACTGCGTCACCGGCAGCACGACGTCGGCGAGCGCGGCCGTCTCGGACAGGACCACGTCGCACACGGCCAGGAAGTCCAGCGAACGGATCCGCTCCTCGACGTGCGCGGCGCGCGGCGCCGACACCACCGGGTTGGACCCCATCAGCAGCAGCGAGCGGATGTCCGTGCCCAGCGCGTCCAGCAGCTCGTACGCGCTGCGCCCCGGCCCGGGCAGCGTGTCGGGGTCCACCCCCCACACCCCGGCGACGTGCGCCCGCGCCGCCGGGTCCGTCAGCTTGCGGTAGCCTGGCAACTGGTCGGCCTTCTGGCCGTGTTCGCGGCCGCCCTGCCCGTTGCCCTGCCCGGTCAGGCACCCGTACCCGGACAGCGGGGTGCCGGGCCGCCCGGTCGCGAGGGCGAGGTTGATCCACGCGCTCACCGTGTCCGTGCCCTTGGCCTGCTGCTCCGGCCCCCGCGCGGTCAGCACCATCGCGGACCCGGGCGCGCAGAACAGCAGTACGGCCTCCCGCAGCTGGGGCACGGAGACGCCGGTGATCCGCTCCACGTACTCCGGCCAGTGGGCCATCGCGGAGGCCCGGGTCTCCTCCCAGCCGACGGTGCGCTCGCGGACGTACTCCTCGTCCGTGCGCCCCTCGGCGACGACGAGGTGCAGCAGGCCCAGCGCCAGCGCGAGGTCCGTGCCGGGGCGCGGGGCCAGATGCAGATCGGCCTGCTCGGCGGTCTTCGTGCGGCGCGGGTCGACGACGATCAGCGTGCCGCCGTTCTCCTTCAGCTCGGTGAAGTAGCGCAGGGACGGCGGCATGGTCTCCGCCGGGTTGGACCCGACCAGGATCACGCAGCCCGTCCTCGGGATGTCCTCCAGCGGGAACGGCAGCCCCCGGTCGAGTCCGAACGCCCTGGTGCCGGCGGCCGCCGCCGACGACATGCAGAACCGCCCGTTGTAGTCGATCTGCGAGGTGCCGAGCACCACCCGGGCGAACTTCCCGAGGCTGTACGCCTTCTCGTTGGTCAGCCCGCCCCCGCCGAACACCCCGACCGCGTCCGCCCCGTACTGCGCGCGGGTACGCCCCAGCTCCCCGGCGATCCGGTCCAGCGCCTCCTCCCAGGAGGCCGGCACCAGCTCACCTCCCGCCGACCGCACCAACGGCGAGGTCAGCCGCACGGCCGACGACAGTACGGCCGGAGCGGTCCGCCCCTTCCCGCACAGCGCCCCCCGGTTCACCGGGAAGTCCGCCCGCTCACTCACCTCGACGCCGGCCCCGTCCGGGGCGGGCGTCAGATTCATCCCGCACTGCAACGCGCAGTAGGGGCAGTGCGTGGGCGTCACGGTGTTCTGCATACCGCTCACCCTGAGCCGCAGGTGTTACGCACCACGCCGACCGCTGTTACACCCCGGGTACGACGCCCTCCCAGCCGGCCTCCGGCCGTGGTGAGGCGCCCGCGCCCCCGCGGTATGCGTGGTCGGTCATCACCGTGCGCGCTCCGCACGGGCCGCCGTCAGGGCCCGTTCCACCCCGGCCTCCCTGGGCCCCAGGAACCGCGGGTCCGGGCGGAAGGCCGCGTCCAGGGCCGCCTTGCCGGCCGCGAGGAGTTCACGGACGGCGCCGTAGTACCAGACGCCGTTGTGGGGTTCGTCGACGCCCACGCCGTACGAGGAGACGCCGGCCGCCTCGCACAGGGCCACCGTGCGGCGGACGTGGAAACCCTGGCTGATCAGTACCGCACGGTCCACCCCGAAGATCTTCTTCGCGCGGACGCAGGAGTCCCAGGTGTCGAAGCCCGCGTAGTCGCTGACGATCCGCTCGTCGGGCACCCCGTGCCGGGTCAGGTACGTGCGCATCGCGTCGGGCTCGTCGTAGTCCTCCCGGCTGTTGTCGCCGGTGACCAGCACCACCTCGATCCGCCCCGCGCGGTACAGCCGCGCCGCCGCGTCCAGCCGGTGCGCCAGATACGGCGACGGCTCCCCGTCCCACAGCCCGGCGCCGAACACCACGGCCACCTCGGTGCGCGGCACATCCGCGGTGGTGCGCAGCCGGTCGCCCGTGGTCAGCCGCAGCCAGGTCGCCGGCAGCAGCGCCAGCACGCACACCGCCACCACCGCCTGCACCAGCCGTCGCTGCCCCGTACGGGTGCGCGGCAGACGCGGACGGCGGACTGCGAAACGGCGCATCGGACGGCCCCTCCCCGGTCGCTCCTCGACCCCGAGAGACGCCCCACCACCCCCCGGCGGTTGACCCCACCCCCTGTGACCACCCTCACGCGATCACATGGAACCGCAGGTCAACCACGCTCACACACCCCGTGGTCCACATGGTGAACCCCCGGAAAACACCCGTCATCCCCGCGCAACGGGACGGCAACGTCCCGCGCCGACGATCGGTGCATGACGCCGTACACCATGAACCCACCCGCTCTCGTCGTCGTGGCGCACGGCAGCCGCGACCCACGGGCGCTGAGCACCGTACGGCAGCTCCTGGCCGGGGTGCGCGCACTGCGCCCCGGCCTGCCCGTGCACCTGGGCCACATCGAGCTCAACGCGCCCCTGCTCCCCGACACGCTCGCCGAGCTGGACGCGCGCGGCACCGAGGCGGCCGTCCTCGTCCCGCTGCTGCTCAGCCGCGGGTACCACGTCAAGCGGGACATCCCCGGGATGGCCGCCCGTGCTCGGCTGCACACCCGCGTCGCCGCCCCGCTCGGCCCGCACCCCCTGCTCGTGGACGCCCTCCACGCCCGCCTCACCGAGGCCGGCTGGCACACCCCGGCCGACGCCGCGGCCCGGCGCGAGAGCGCGGTGATCCTCGCGGCGGCCGGCTCCCGCGACCCCGGGTCGAGGGCCGACACGGGCCGCACCGCGCGCCTGCTCGCCGCCCGGCTCGGCGTCCCCGTCGTCCCCGCCTACGCCTCCGCGGCGGACCCCACCGTCCCCGACGCCGTGCGCACCCTCGCCGCCCGCGGCCGCCACCGCGTGGCCGTCGTCTCCTACTTCACGGCCCCCGGCCGCTTCGCCGCGGAGTGCGCGGCGGCGGCCTCGGGAACGGCCTCCGCCCCCCTGGGCACCCACCCGGCCATGCCCCGTCTCCTCCTCCACCGCTACGACGAGTCCTTGCACACCACCTCGTCCCCCGCCTCCCTGGAGCTCGCGTCAGCCTCTTGAGGGGGTCAGGGGCAAGAGGCGCGCGGGCGCAAAGGGGGTCTGGGGGCGAAGCCCTGGGCGAAGCCCCCAGGGACGGGACGGGAAGGGGCGGCGGGGGCGAGACAACCCTCAGTCCAGATACCCCCGCAGCTGATCCGCGAAGGCATGATCCCGCAGCTTGTTCAGCGTCTTGGACTCGATCTGCCGAATCCGCTCCCGCGTCACCCCGAAGATCCGCCCTATCTCCTCCAGCGTCCGCGGACGCCCGTCCACCAGCCCGTACCGCAGCTGCACCACCTTCCGCTCCCGCTCCCCGAGCGTCGACAGCACCGCCTCCAGATGCTCCCGCAGCAGCAGGAACGCCGCCGACTCGACGGGACTCGCCGCGTCCCCGTCCTCGATGAGGTCGCCGAGCGCGACATCGTCCTCCTCGCCCACCGGCGCGTGCAGCGAGACCGGCTCCTGCGCCAGCCGCAGCACCTCCCCGACCCGCTCGGGCGGCAGATCGAGGTGCGCGGCGACCTCCTCCGGGGTCGGCTCGTACCCGCGCTCCTGGAGCATGCGCCGCTGCACGCGCACCACCCGGTTGATGAGCTCGACGACATGCACCGGCACCCGTATCGTCCGCGCCTGGTCGGCCAGCGCCCGGGACATCGCCTGGCGGATCCACCACGTGGCGTACGTGGAGAACTTGTACCCCCGGGCGTAGTCGAACTTCTCCACCGCCCGGATCAGCCCGAGGTTGCCCTCCTGGACCAGGTCCAGCATGGTCAGGCCCCGGCCCACGTACCGTTTGGCGACGGATACGACGAGCCGCAGGTTCGCCTCGATCAGCCGCCGTTTGGCCATCCGGCCCATGACGACCAGCCGGTCCAGGTCCAGCGCGAGCCTGCTGTCGAGATCGGGGGTGCGGCGCAGCTTCTCCTCCGCGAACAGCCCCGCCTCGACGCGGCGGGCCAGCTCGACCTCCTCGGCGGCGGTCAGCAGCGGGATGCGGCCGATCTCGCGCAGATACTGGCGGAACAGGTCCGAGGAGGGCCCGCCGGTCTCGGGACGCACGGGCGCGCGCGGACCCACGACGGCAGTGGCGTCAGTGGCTTCGGAGGCGTCGACGGGATCGGCCGGGGGCCCGGCCGGCTCCGACGGCTCGGCCGGCTCGGGCGGCTGGGGCGGCGTCTCGGGGTGGTGCGCGACGCGGCCCTGCGCCGGCATGGCGACGAGCACGTTCGCGTCGGGCTCGGTGAGGGTCTGGGTCTGGGTCTGCACCGGGGCGACCTCCAGGATGATCGCTGCCAGGGGGGACGGCAGCGGTACTTCGGGGGCGGAGTCGGCGGCCTCGCCGCTGTCCGTCCCGTACGCGATGGGCGGAACCGCGGATGTCCGGGACCCGTCGGGGACGGGTCGGCCGCGCTCCGAGGACTCAGGCACCGCCCCCCAGTGTGGGGTACGACACATCGTCCCCACGAGGGGCGTGCGGTGACTTTTTGAGTCCGGTGCGTGACCGGGCGATTACGCGGACCGCCTCACAGGGCGGCCGCGCCGTGCTCCCGCAGCGCCTGGTCGTACTGCTGAAGCACCCACAACTCGTTCTGCACGGAGGTCAGTTCGGCCGGGTCGCCGTGGGCGCCGAGACGGGTGAGACGGCTGGTGATGTCGCGGATCCGGCGCTCCACGGCGCGCCGCCGCACCGTGACCAGCTGGGCACCCGCGTAGGTCTCGTCGACCTCCTTGACCCCCCGGTGCAGCATGATCGCCTCGACCGCGAGCTCGGTGACCATGGCGCGGACGGTGTCGTCGGGCGCGGCGTCGCGGACCCGGACCAGATACTCCTGCGGGTCCTGCACGCCGTACTCCGCGCCGCCCGCGTCCATGATCGCCTGCCGTACGGCCGCGTAGGGCGGGGCGGTGAACTCGTCGACGCCGTACGCGTCGAAGGCCGGGGAGACCAGCTCCGGGCGCTGGAGGGCGAGCTTGAGGAGCTCGCGCTCGGTGGCGAAGACCGGGTTGCGCAGGTTGAGGGCGGGGCCGCGCGGGGCGGCGGACGGGGCGTACTGCTGCGGCCCGCCGCCGTGCTGCTGCCGGCGGTCGGGGGCCGGGCCCTTGCCGCCGCGCTCGCGGGCCCAGCGGGCCAGCTGGGCGACCCGCTTGACCACGAACTGGGTGTCCAGGATGCCCAGCATCCCGGCGAGTTCGACGGCGACCTCGTGCTGTGCGCCGCTGTTCTTGATGCGGGCGACGATGGGGGCCGCCTCGTCCAGGGCGGCGGCGCGGCCCGCCGGGGTGTCCAGGTCGTAGCGCCGGACGACCTGGCGCAGGGCGAACTCGAAGAGCGGCGTGCGCGGTTCGACCAGGTCGGCGACGGCCTCGTCGCCCTTGGCGAGCCGCAGGTCGCAGGGGTCCATGCCGTCGGGGGCGATGGCGATGTAGGTCTCGGCGGCGAACTTCTGGTCGTCCTCGAAGGCGCGCAGGGCCGCCTTCTGGCCGGCCGCGTCGCCGTCGAAGGTGAAGATCACGCGCGCGCTGCCGTTGTCCATCAGCAGTCGGCGCAGGATCTTGATGTGGTCGCCGCCGAAGGCCGTGCCGCAGGTGGCGATGGCGGTCGTGACGCCCGCGAGATGACAGGCCATGACGTCGGTGTAACCCTCGACGACCACCGCGCGGGACGCCTTCGCGATGTCCTTCTTCGCCAGGTCGATGCCGTAGAGGACCTGGGACTTCTTGTAGATCGCGGTCTCGGGGGTGTTGAGGTACTTGGGCCCGTTGTCCGCCTCGTAGAGCTTGCGGGCGCCGAAGCCGACGACGTCCCCGCCGATGTCGCGGATCGGCCACATCAGCCGGCCGCGGAAGCGGTCGATGGGGCCGCGGCGGCCCTCCTGGGAGAGGCCGGAGAGGAGCAGCTCCTTGTCGCTGAAGCCCTTGCCGCGCAGGAAGCGCGTGAGGTGGTCCCAGCCCTGGGGGCTGTAGCCGACGCCGAAGTGCTGGGCGGCGGCCTGGTCGAAGCCCCGCTCGGCGAGGAAGACCCGGCCGGTGTCCGCCTCGGGGGAGGTCGCGAGCTGCTCCGCGTACCACTCCGCGGCGATCTTGTGGGCCTCGACCAGGCGGATGCGCTCGCCGCGCTGGTGGGTGGGGTTGTACCCGCCCTCCTCGTAGCGCAGGGTGATGCCGGCCTGTCCGGCGAGGCGCTCGACCGCCTCCGAGAAGGAGAGGTGGTCGATCTTCATCACGAACGTGATGGTGTCGCCGCCCTCCTGGCAGCCGAAGCAGTGGAAGAGTCCCTTGCTCGGGCTGACCTGGAAGGACGGCGACTTCTCGTCGTGGAAGGGGCACAGTCCCTTGAGGTTCCCGCCCCCCGCGCCCCGCAGCTGGAGATACTCGGACACGACGGCGTCGATCGGGACCGCGTCCCGAACCGCCTTCACATCCTCATCATTGATCCGCCCAGCCACGCGTGAATTCTACGGGGCCCCGCCGACAACACCTGGCCGCCGTGGTACCGCCCGGCTAGCCGAGGAGACTCTCCAGCGGCACATGCGGGTCCGCCAGCCGTTCCGTGTCCACCGGCCCCCGCGACCGGATCATCGCCTGGATCGGCTCCGTGACGTCCCACACGTTCACGTTCATCCCGGCCAGCACGCGCCCCTCCTTCACCCAGAACGCGATGAACTCCCGCTTCCCCGCATCGCCCCGGATGACCACCTGGTCGTAGGAGCCCGGCGGCGCCCACCCCGAGTACTCCATCCCCAGGTCGTACTGGTCGGTGAAGAAGTAGGGAACGCGGTCGTAGATCTCCTCCCGGCCCAGCATCGAGCGGGCGGCGGCCGGGCCGCCGTTCAGCGCGTTGGCCCAGTGCTCCACGCGCAGCCGCGTGCCGAACAGGGCGTGCGGGAAGGAGGCCACGTCACCGGCCGCGTAGACGTCCGGGTCGGAGGTCCGCAGCCGTTCGTCGACGAGGACGCCCCCGCCGTCCGCACGGTCGGCGAGCTCCAGTCCCGCGGCCTCCGCGAGCGCGACCCGCGGGGCCGCGCCGATCGCGGCGAGGACGGCGTGCGCCGGGTGCTCCTCGCCGTCGTCGGTGCGGGCGGCGAGGACCATGCCGTCCTGACCGGTGATCTCGGTGAGCGTCGCGCCGAAGTGGAAGCGCACGCCGTGCTCGCGGTGCAGCTCCGCGAAGAGCTGGCCCAGTTCGGGACCGAGGACCGAGTGCAGCGGGGTCTGCCCCCGGTGCACCACGGTGACCTCCGCGCCGTACTCGCGGGCCGCGGCCGCGACCTCCAGGCCGATCCAGCCGGCGCCGGCGATCACCAGATGGCCGTTGTCCCGGCCGAGGGAGGTGAGGACGCCCTTGAGCCGCTCGGAGTGGGCGAGGCGGCGCAGGTGGTGGACGCCCGCGAGGCCGGTGCCGGGGATGTCCAGGCGGCGCGGCTCGGCGCCGGTGGCGAGCAGCAGCTTGTCGTAGCGGACGGTGGTGCCGTCGTCGCCGAAGCGGACGGTCTTCGCGGCCCGGTCGATGGCGTCGACGGTCTGGCCGAGGTGCAGTTCGATGTCGTGGCGCGCGTACCAGGCGGGCTCGTGCACGAAGACGCTGTCGCGCTCCTCCTTGCCGAGGAGGTACCCCTTGGACAGCGGCGGACGCTCGTACGGGTGGTCGCGCTCGTCGCAGATCAGTATCACGCGGCCGGTGAAGCCCTCCGCTCTCAGCGTCTCGGCCGCCTTGGCGCCGGCCAGCCCGCCTCCCACGATGACGAAAGTCTGATCCGCGTCGACCACGTGATGCCTCCTTGTAACGGTGTAGCCATCTGCGAGCGTCCCGCACCCAGAATGATGCCGGAAGGGGGAGTGACCCGATCAGGCCATGCGGGTCATCCCTGCCCCGTGAGCCGCGCGTGAAGCGAGCGCGCCGAGGCGTCCGTCAGGGACGCGATCTGGTCGACGATCACCCGCTTGCGGGCGCGGTCGTCCGGGGCCCGGTCGAACAGCGCGCGGAACTGGGGGTCCAGCCCTTCGGGCGCGCGGGCGGTGAGCGCCTCGGCCAGTTCGACGACGACGACGCGCTGGTCGGCGCGGAGCAGTTCCTGCTCGGCGCGCTGCATGACGTACCGGTCGGCGACCGCCTTGAGGACCGCGCACTCCATCCGGGTGCTGCGCGGCACCACCAGCTCGGCCGCGTACCGGGTGAGGCGTCCGCTGCCGAAGGCCTGCCGGGTGGCGCCCTCCGCGGCCAGGCAGAAGCGGCCGATGAGCTGACTGGTGGCGTCCTTCAGGCGGGCCTGGGCGACGGCGGTGCCGTCGTAGCCGTGCGGCCACCACTCCTGGGCGAGCAGGCGGTCGAGGGCCTCGGCCAGTTCCCCGGGGTCGGTGTCCGCGGGCACGTACCGGCCCACGGCGACGGCGAAGACCTCCCGGCGCTCGGGCTCGGCGTGCAGGCAGCCCGGGTCGATGTGGCCGGCGTGCAGGCCGTCCTCCACGTCGTGCACCGAGTAGGCGACGTCGTCGGACCAGTCCATGACCTGGGCCTCGAAGCAGATCCGGCTGTTGGGGGCGTCCTCGCGCACCCAGTCGAACACCGGGCGGTCGTCCTCGTAGACCCCGAACTTGGGGGAGTCCGGGTCGGTGGGGTGGGCGCCGCGCGGCCAGGGGTACTTGGTGGCGGCGTCGAGGGTGGCCCGGGTGAGGTTGAGGCCGACGGAGCCCTCGGGGGTGAACCGTTTGGGTTCGATACGGGTCAGGAGGCGCAGCGACTGGGCGTTGCCCTCGAAGCCGCCGCAGTCCTCGGCGAACTCGTTCAGCGCCTGTTCGCCGTTGTGCCCGAAGGGCGGGTGCCCCAGGTCGTGGGAGAGACAGGCCGCCTCGACGAGGTCGGGGTCGCAGCCGAGCGCCGCGCCGAGCTCACGGCCGACCTGCGCGCATTCGAGGGAGTGGGTGAGGCGGGTGCGCGGACTGGCGTCCCACACCTGGCTGTGCTCACCCGGCGTGACGACCTGCGTCTTCCCGGCGAGGCGGCGCAGCGCCGCGGAGTGCAGGACGCGGGCGCGGTCACGCTGGAAGGCGGTCCGCCCGGGGCGCTTGTCGGGCTCGGCGGCCCAGCGGGCGACGGACATCGCGTCGTACGCGGCGGGGAGTGCGGTGCCTTCCATGCCTCGACAGTACGGGGAAGCTGTGACAACCCGTGCAGCCCCGGCCGCACGAGGGGAGTAGCATCGCGGGCATGGAGTGCTTCGCCGCCGGCCGTACGCGCCGCTGAGGACGGCCCGCCGCCGCATCGCAGGCCGCGAGCCGGATCGCCGCTGTCCGATCCCCTCGGTCCGAGAGGCACCCTTCCATGCTCATTCGCGCATACGGCCGTCCCGACCAGGCACGGCTCATCGAGCTCACCATCGACACCTTCCGGCCGTTCTACGAGGACTCCTTCCGCCCCCTCGTCGGCGAGGCCGCCTTCGCCAACCAGCACGGCGACTGGCGTGAGGACTACCGCAGGCAGGTGAGCGAACTCCACGACCCCGAACAGCACAAGTACGTCGCCGTCGCCGAGACCGGCGGCGCCGTCGCCGGGTACGTGGCGTGGCACGTCGACCCGGCCCGCCGCAGCGGCCGGATCGAGCTGCTCGCCGTCGCGGCGCCGTACCGCCGGGACCACGTGGGCACCGCCCTGTGCGAGCACGCGTTCGGCGAGATGCGGCGGCTCGGCGCCCAGGTGGTCGAGATCGGCACCGGCGGGGACGCCTTCCACGCCCCGGCCCGGGCCCTCTACGAGAAGCTCGGGTGCGTGGCACTCCCCGTGGCCGTCTACTACCGCCGGCTCTGACGCCGCGCCCGGTCCGGGGCGTCGCCCGCCCCGGACCGGACAGACGGTCCCTAGTCGACCTCCGCCACCGCCTCCGCGAACTGGGCCTTGTACAGGCGGGCGTAGGCGCCGTCCGCGGCCAGGAGCTTTTCGTGGGCGCCCTGTTCGACGATCGAGCCGTTCTCCATCACCAGGATGGTGTCCGCGTCCCGGATCGTCGACAGCCGGTGGGCGATGACGAACGACGTACGGCCGTGCGCCAGTTGTGCCATACCCTTCTGGATCAGCACCTCCGTGCGCGTGTCCACCGAGCTCGTCGCCTCGTCCAGCACCAGGATCACCGGATCGGACAGGAACGCCCGAGCGATCGTGATCAGCTGCTTCTCGCCCGCGCTGACCCCCGCCCCCTCGTCGTCGATCACCGTGTCGTAGCCGTCGGGCAGCGTACGGATGAACCGGTCCGCGTGCGCGGCACGCGCCGCCTCCTCGATCTCCTCCCGGGTGACCTCACGGGACGCGCCGTAGACGATGTTCTCCGCGATGGTGCCGCCGAACAGCCAGGTGTCCTGGAGCACCATGCCGATGCCGGAGCGCAGTTCCTCCCGGGACATCCGCGCGATGTCGACCCCGTCGAGGGTGATGCGCCCGCCGGACACCTCGTAGAACCGCATCAGCAGGTTCACCAGCGTGGTCTTGCCGGCTCCCGTCGGTCCGACGATCGCGACCGTCCGGCCCGGTTCCACCGTCAGCGACAGGTCCTCGATCAGCGGCTTGTCGGGGTCGTACCGGAACGACACGTGCTCCAGCGCCACCCGCCCGCGCAGCGCCTTGGGCCGCTCGGCGGGCGAGACGTCCGCCTCCTGCTCCTCCGCGTCCAGCAGCTCGAAGATCCGCTCGGCGGAGGCGACGCCCGACTGCACCAGGTTGGCCATCGACGCGACCTGCGTCAGCGGCATCGAGAACTGCCGCGAGTACTGGATGAACGCCTGCACGTCCCCGATGGACAGCGACCCCGACGCCACCCGCAGCCCGCCGACGACCGCCACCAGCACATAGTTGATGTTCGACACGAACATCATCAGCGGCTGCATGATCCCGCTGTTGAACTGCGCCTTGAACCCGGCCTCGTACAGCGCCTCGTTCTCCTCGGCGAACCGCTTCGCCGACTCCTCCTGCCGCCCGAACACCTTCACCAGGGTGTGCCCGGTGTACATCTCCTCGATGTGTGCGTTGAGCCGGCCGGTGGTACGCCACTGCGCCACGAAGTGCGGCTGCGACCGCTTGCCCACGCGCGTGGCCACGACGAACGACAGCGGCACCGTCACCAGTGCCACCAGCGCCAGGATCCACGAGACGTAGAACATCATCGCGAGCACACCGATGATGGTGAGCAGCGAGTTGATCAGCTGGCCCATCGACTGCTGGAGCGTCTGCCCGATGTTGTCGATGTCGTTGGTGGCGCGGCTGAGCACCTCGCCGCGCTGCCGCTTGTCGAAGTACGACAGCGGCAGCCGCGACAGCTTCGCCTGCACGTCCTCGCGCATCCGGAACATCGTCAGGTTCACGGCCCGGTTCACCAGCCGGGTCGCCACCGCCATCAGCAGACCGGCGGCCAGGAACACCGCCAGGGCCCCCAGCAGGACCTGCCCCACCGCCGTGAAGTCGATGCCCTCACCGGGGGTGAAGTCGGTGCCGCGGAGCATGTCGGCGACATCGCCCTCGCCCCGCTCGCGCATCGACTCCAGGACCTCTTCCCGGGTGGCGCCCTCCGGCATGTCCCGGCCCACGATTCCGTCGAACACCAGGTCGGTGGCCGCGCCGAGGATCTTCGGCCCGATCACGCTCAGGCCCACGCTCACCACGACACAGGCCAGCAGCGCGCCGATCGTCAGGCGTTCCGGGCGGAACCGGGCGATCAGCCGTTTGCTCGACCCCTTGAAGTCGATCGACCGCTGGTCGGGGCCGCCGCCGGCCATCATCCGTCCTCCGGGCCCCGCCATCAGGCAGCCTCCGCTTCCGTCAGCTGGGAGAGCACGATCTCCCGGTAGGTCTCGTTGTCCGCCATCAGCTCGTGGTGCCGGCCGGTGCCGACGACCCGGCCCTCGTCCAAAACCACGATCCGGTCGGCGTCGCGGATGGTGGCCACCCGCTGGGCGACGATCACCACGGTCGCCTCGGCCGTCTCCCGGGCGAGGGCGGTGCGCAGGGCCGCGTCGGTGGCGTAGTCGAGCGCGGAGAAGGAGTCGTCGAAGAGATAGATCTCGGGCCGCTGCACCAGCGTCCGGGCGATCGCCAGACGCTGGCGCTGACCGCCGGAGACATTCGTCCCGCCCTGGGCGATCGCCGCGTCGAGGCCGCCCTCGAGCCGCTCCACGAAGTCCTTGCCCTGGGCCACCTCCAGCGCGTGCCACAGTTCCTCGTCGGTGGCGTCCGGATTGCCGTAGCGCAGGTTCGTCGCGACCGTGCCCGCGAAGAGGTACGGCTTCTGCGGCACCAGACCGACGGTCCGCGCCAGCAGCGCCGGGTCGATGTCCGCCACCGGCACCCCGTCGACCAGCACGGCGCCGTCGGTGGCGTCGAACAGCCGCGGTACCAGCCCGAGCAGCGTGGACTTGCCGCTGCCGGTCGAGCCGATCACGGCGGTGACCTCGCCGGGCCGCGCCTCCAGGTCGACCGACCGCAGCACCGGCTCCTCGGCACCCGGGTAGCGGAAACCGGCGCCCCGGATCTCCAGATGCCCGTGCCGGCGCAACTCGGTGACGGGCGCGGCGGGCGGCACCACGCTCGTGGAGGTGTCGAGCACCTCGTGGATGCGCTCGGCGCACACCTCGGCGCGCGGCACCATCATGAACATGAACGTGGCCATCATCACGGACATGACGATCTGCATCAGATAGGCGAGGAACGCCGTCAGATCACCGATCTGCATCCCGCCGCTGTCGATCCGGTGCGCGCCGAACCACACCACCGCGAGCGACGACAGGTTCACCACCGTCATGACCACCGGGAACATCAGCGCGAGCATGTTGCCCGCGCCCAGCGACACATCGGTCAGCTCGGTGTTGGCGGTGCGGAACCGCCCCTTCTCGTGGTCGTCCCGCACGAAGGCGCGGATGACCCGGTTGCCGGTGATCTGCTCGCGCAGCACCCGGTTCACCGTGTCGAGCCGCTTCTGCATCGCCCGGAACAGCGGGCGCAGCCGGCGCACGATCAGCGTCACGCAGATGCCGAGCACCGGCACCACACCGACCAGCACCCCGGACAGCGGAACGTCCAGCCCGAGCGCCATCACGATGCCGCCCACGCACATGATCGGCGCCGACACCATCAGCGTGAACGTCATCAGGGTCAGCATCTGCACCTGCTGGACGTCGTTCGTCGTACGGGTGATCAGCGACGGCGCGCCGAAGTGACCCACCTCACGCGCGGAGAACGACTGCACCCGGTCGAACACGGCGGCACGCACGTCCCGTCCCAGCGCGGCCGCCGTCCGGGCGCCGTAGAACACGGCACCGACGTTGCACACCACCTGGGCCAGCGAGATGCCGACCATCAGGGCGCCGTAGCTCAGGATGTAGCCGGTGTCACCTCTGACGACTCCGTTGTCGATGATGTCGGCGTTGAGGGTGGGCAGGTAGAGCGTGGCGCAGGTCTGCAGGAACTGCAGCAGCACCAGCAGGGTGATGGGTCTCTTGTAGGGCCGCAGATGGGACCGCAGGAGTCGTATGAGCACGCTGAATCTCTCGGGTGGTCGACACGGGCGATTGGTTGCCCGTGGCCCCTATCGTCGAACACTCCACCCGCGTTACCTCAACCGATTTAAACCGGCTTCCGCACGGCGCGGACCGGCTCCCGCGCTCCCGGTCCGCGCCCCCGGCGCTCCCCGCTGAACGCCACACCGCCGCTACATGCGGAACGCCCCCGGATGGGTCTGCTCCCGCACCGCCACGAACTGCTGGCGCACCGCCTGGCCCACCGCCAGTTCCTCGCCCGGATCCAGCACCTGCGCCACCGCGCCCTGCCACACCGGCGGCGTCCGCGGATCCAGGGTGCCCTGGGACACACCGAGCGCCCACGCCGCCTGCCGGGCCGCGCCGATCGCCGCGTAGTCCGCCGGCTGCGGCACCACCACCTGCGCCCCGAACAGCGCGGGCGCCGCCGCCTGCACCGCGGGCAGCTCCGCGGCCGGGCCCAGCAGGAACACCCGCCGCACGTCCACGCCCCGGCCGCGCAGCACGTCCAGCGCGTCCGCGAGCCCGCACAGCATCCCCTCGAACGCGGCCCGCGCCAGGTGCTCCGCCCGCATCGACTCCCGCCGCAGCCCCGCCAGCGTCCCGGCGGTGTGCGGCAGGTTCGGCGTGCGCTCACCCTCCAGATAGGGGAGCAGCACCAGTCCGTGCGCCCCCGGCGTCGACTTCATCGCCAGCTCGGACAGGCTCTCCAGATCGGGCAGCCCGAGCAGCTCCGCCGCCCCGCGCAGCGCCCGTACGGCGTTGAGGGTGGTGACCACCGGCAGGTGCATGCCGGTCGCGTCGGCCAGCGACGTGATCATGCCCTGCTGGTCGACGAGCGCCTCGGCGTGCACGGCCATCACCGACCCGGAGGCGCCCAGCGACACCACCGCGTCGCCCAGCCCGATCCCGAGCCCGAACGCCGCCGCCATCGTCTCGCCGGTACCCGCGGAGATCAGCAGCCCCTCCGGTGTCGTACCGGCCGCGTCCGCCGGGCCGATCACCTCGGGGAGCATCGCCTGGTGCCCGAGCGCCAGCTCGACCAGGTCGGGCCGGTAACCGCCGGTGGCCGCCGCCCAGTAGCCGGTCCCCGACGCCGCGCCCCGGTCGGTGGTCCGCCGCACCGGCCGGCCGAGCAGCTGCCACACCAGCCAGTCGTGCGCCTGGAGCAGTACGGCGGTGCGCGCCGCGTTCTCCGGCTCGGTGCGCGCCAGCCAGCGCAGCTTGGTCACCGGCTGCGCGGCCCCCGGCACGGAACCCACCGCCTGTGCCCACGCCTCGCGCCCGCCGAGCGCGTCGATCAGATCGGCCGCCGCGACCTGGGCCCGCTTGTCGCCGCCGGTCATCGCGGGCCGCACCGTGTTGCCCTGCGCGTCCAGCGGCACCAGCGCGTTCGCCTGCGCGGACACGCCGATGGCCTGCACGCCCTCCAGCAGACCGCCGCCCGCCGCCTCGCCCAGGGACAGCAGCCAGGCCTGCGGGTCGACGTCGGAGGGGCGGCCGCCACCGTCGGGGGTCTGCACCGGATGCTGGGCATACCCCTGCCTGAGCACGGCCCCGGTGTCCGTGTCGCAGACGACGATGCGAGTGAAATCGGGCGCACTGTCCAGCCCGGCGACTATCCCCATACGGCGATTTTGCCGCATGAGGAGGGTGGGTGGGGCTCGGGCGCCGCCGGACGGGGCAACCGTCAGGTGTTGCTGGTGCCCCAGTCGTCCTCGGCCGGGCCGTGCGCGGTGCGCTCCCGCAGGGCGTGCACCCGCTGGGCGACCGAGTCGGGCATACGGTCGCCGACCTTGTCACTGACCGCGTGGTACGCCTTGTCCGCGAACTCGCGCCCCTGCTGCGCCGCGCTCTCCGCGGTGTTGCGCACGGCCGGGTTCTGTGCAAGCTGCTGTGCCTGCTTCTTCATCTGCTCGTAGCGCTCGCGCCCGGCTTTCGTGCCCAGCACGTAACCCAGGACGACTCCGGCGACGAACGTGAGCCGGTAACGCATGGCGGCCACCCTTCCCGTTGTTCCAGTCTGCGTAGGTCTCCGGTGCGGCGACGGCGCCGGGGAGTACCGATTGGCGGAGCACCCCCCTGCTTGCGCTAATGTATGTGTCGCAGCGAGCGCGCGCCCCCTGGCGGTTACCCAGGTAGGTGCGTTCGATGCAACGAGGCATTCCTCCGTAGCTCAATTGGCAGAGCAGCCGGCTGTTAACCGGCAGGTTACTGGTTCGAGTCCAGTCGGGGGAGCTCGGTCCTCCGTAGCTCAATTGGCAGAGCAGCCGGCTGTTAACCGGCAGGTTACTGGTTCGAGTCCAGTCGGGGGAGCATGCTGAACGAGGACCCCCGCAGGGGTCCTTTTTCATGTCCGCGGGAACCGTCCGGGGCCCGCCGGTGGTCTCCATGGTCACCAAGGCCGTACGCAGCCGACCATCCGAAGCAGGAGATCGTATGAGCGGCTATGCTGCGGCAGACGGCGCGCACACATGTACGCGACACGCCGCTATGGGGCGGTAGCTCAGCCGGTTAGAGCAGCGGACTCATAATCCGTCGGCCGTGGGTTCGAGTCCCACCCGCCCCACCAGTATCGTGCCCTGACCTGCGGAAACGTCTGTTCAGTGCCCCTGAGTCACCTAATCGGCCCCAACGGAGAGAATCCGCTGCTCACGAGTACTGCCTTGGGCGTCACGGCGGGTGTCTGGGCGCTCTCGTCGAGGCTCTGACCTGCGGCGATATGGAAACAAGCTCGGCTGCTGGTGGTTACGCAGTGAAGCCGAAAGCAAGATTCAGGGGACGCGCAGGGGACGCGAGGAAATGGAGTGGATCCGCAGGAAGCCGACGGCCTGACCGTCGGCGCCGTCACTGTCCACCCCGCCCCAGTCTGCCGGGCACCCGCTCTTCCTTCGGCCGCTGTTCGGGCTGAGATATCGAACGTCAAGCAGGGGAGGTCGTCAACGGCTCCGCCTCCGCCTTGTCGAGTATCAGATTCTCTGAGAGTATGAGGTCATGAAGACGATGACCGCTACCGAAGCATCACGGAACTTCGCTTCCGTGCTCGACAGCGCGGAACGCGGCGAAACCATCGTGATCACCCGCGGGGGCAAACGCCTGGCCGTGCTCGGTCCGGCGCCCAAAGCCACGGGCCGTGCGGTGAAGGATGCTCTCCTGCCCTATGTCGACACCCTCGACGACGCCTTCGAGGGCGATGTGATGGCCACCCGTGATCTGCTGACCCTGGACGATCCGTGGAACGACTGATCCTGGACACCGGCGTATTGATCGCGGTCGAGCGCCGGAAAGTCGTCCTCGACCATGTGCTCGCGGACGATGACGACCCGGTGATCGCCGCCATCACGGCCGCGGAGTTGCTCCAGGGCGTCGAACTGGCCGACGACACCAACCGGCTTGCCCGCCAGTCATTCGTCGACGCCATCCTCGCCACCGTTCCGGTCGAGGAGTACACCGTGGACATCGCGCGGGCTCATGCGCGACTGCTCGCCCACGTCCGCAGGGCCGGCCAGCCCAGAGGAGCCCACGATCTGATCATCGCGGCAACCGCCCTGACCACCGCACGCACAGTAGTCACCTATGACAAGCGAGCGCGCTTCGACGACCTTCCCGGTGTTCGCGTACGTAGGTTGTGACGGGCCCGGGCGATTGGCTGTTGCCAGGTGCGCCTGCCCCAGTGGTTGCCCACCGAGTGACGGGAGTTGTGGCAGGGTTTCCTTTGTCATCACCGTGACTCAGTGGTGCGCGCTGCAGCCAGCAGCCCCACCGAGCCAGGCGCATCCCCCCGTGAGATGGGCGAAAGCGGCGGTGTGGGTGAGACCGCGGTCCGCAGCATGCCCGCTACGGCGCTGGCGCCGACTGATGAGCATCCTTGACCGGCACGGGCTGTGAAAGGGCTCCGGCAGAGGGCTCATCGGCAATGGGAGAACGACAGGGACAGGGGACGGCTCTCCCCGTCGGAAGGCAATTCCGCTGCCGGAGGGTGGCAAAAGGGGGCCCATCACTCGACCTGGGCTGATGCCGCCCGACCGTTCCCCAGTTCCCCTCGAGGCTCTGCGGACCGCCAGTGGACACGCAGTGGACGGAAGGACCCGGAAGGATCAGGAAGGCCGGAGCAGAGCCAGAACGGCGAAGTGCATCTGACCTGCGGTTATAGGAGGATCGAGGCAAGAGCGGGGACGGATCGGAAGATCAGAAAAGGACTCATGATCCGTCGGCCGTGGGTTCGAGTCCCACCCGCCCCACCACACGCCCTCCGCGAGGCACTGTCCCAACCTGCCGAGGAAGGGCCCGCGTCCGCGCCAGGGGCACCATGGGCGGCGCCGCGCCTGTGCCCGGCTCACCCCGCGTCGTCGTCCGACGCGTCGGGGGCGTCCGACGGGTCGCGTTCGCCCTCCGCCTGGGAGGGGGTGGTGTGGGGGATGTCGGGGGTGGTCCACTCGGCGTCGTCCCGGTCGCCCTCGGCCTGGGAAGGAGTGTGGTCGGTCATCGTGCTGCCTCCTCGTCGCGCCGGTCGTGCCCGACGAGTACCCCCGTGCCCACCCGGCTCACCGTGACGAGCGGCGGGCCGCCGCCCGGGACAGCGCGATGCGCACCTCCTCCGGCGGGGGCGTACCCTCCGTCGCCGCACAGGCCGTGAGCGACTCGGCGACCGCGCGCAGCTTGGTGTTGGCCAGCTGCGACGCCTCCCGCAGGATGTGCCAGGCCTCGTCCGAGGTGCAGCCGTACGTCGCCATCAGGATGCCGCGCGCCTGGTCGATGACCGGGCGGGAGGCGATCGCCTGGCGGAGCTGCTCGACCTCCTCCTGCAGCAGATGCAGCCGCTCCTCGCGCTCCCGCGCCACCGCCGAGGGGGCCGGCGGCGGTGTGCCGTGCGGGGCGGGGGAGCGCAGCGGGTCCGTGGTGTCCAGGCCGGCGAGCTCCAGGATGCGGCGCGGCTGGCCGTTCCAGCGGGTGGCGGTGACCGGGAGGCGGCGCCGCCGGCCGTGGTCGCGCAGCACCTCGAGGAACTCCAGCCCCGCCGAGTCCATGAAGTGCACGCCGCTCATGTCCAGGTCGATCCGGGCCGTGCCGACGGGCAGCCCGGCCAGCTTCTCGGCCAGCGCCTCGGCGCACCCGCGGACCAGCTCGCCGCGCGGAGTGAGCAGCGCCCGGTCCGCGTCCATGCGTCCGCCGATGACCAAGGGGTTCTGCCTTCCCGGGAGGGGGAGAGGTGCAGCGGAGCTCATGTCACCGCCTCGTCGGTACTCGTGGATCGTCTGGGGTTCGTGCGGGTCCGGCCGCCCCCGGCACCGTGCGGTGCGGCCGCGTACGGTTCCGGCTGCGTTCCGGGTGCGCCTGCCCACCGTGCGGCGTACTACACACCGCGACCGGGAATGGCCGGGATACGACCGGGGTAGGCGGACCCCCGGAAACGTGGGGAGATGTGCGTCCGGCGGTCGGCAGTGAACGCCGCGTGGACCCGGGGATCCCGGGACGAAACGTTTCTGACCGTGCATCCGCTGCGAGGATGCCGTGGGATGCGAGCGGCCGGGGAGATCGGGTCCGGCCACGCACACGATCTGGGAGCGCGCCCCGCAACGGGCGGTGCGCGAAGGTGATGCCGTGTACGACCTGAAGCTGTCCGAGGTGACGTCCGCCGACGCCGCGGGAGCCGGCGCGCCCGCGGGTGCCGCCCGGCCCGGCCCGGCGACGAGCGGGGCGACGAGCGGGGCGACGAGCGAGGTGGCGAGCGAGGTGGCGATGTCATGAGCACCCGCGCCGCGCCCCCGCACGCCGACGCCGACCCCTTTCACCACCCCGCCCTCTTCTACCGGGACGACCAGGAGTACCTGGACGGCACCGTCCCCTTCGTGCGTGAGGGACTCGCCTCCGGCGAGCCCGTCGCCGTCGCCGTGCCCGGTGACCGGCTGCGGCTGATCCGCGACGCGCTGGGCGCCGACGCGGAGGCCGTCCGGCTCCTCGACATGCGGGAGGCGGGCCGCAACCCCGGCCGGATCATCCCCGGCGTGCTGCGCGCCTTCGCCGACGCGCTGCCCGCCGGACACCGGGCGCGGATCGTCGGCGAGCCGGTGTGGGCCGGCCGCACCCCGGCCGAGTACCCGGCCTGTGTCCAGCACGAGGCGCTGATCAACGCCGCCTTCCGGGGCCGCGCGGCGACCATCCTCTGCCCCTACGACGCCGCACGGCTGCCCGCCCACGTCCTCGACGACGCCCGCACCACTCACCCCACCGTCATCCCCGCCGGCTCCCGCACCGCCCGGCACAGCGCCGCGTACGCCCCCGACGCGGCCGTCGCCCGCCACAACGCGCCGCTGCCGCTCGTCGCGGACGCCCTGACCTACCCGTTCGCGGCCGGCTCCCTCCCCCTGGCCCGGCACGCCGCCGCGGACGAGGCACGGCGGCTCGGCCTCTCCGGTCTTCCCCTGGAGGACCTGACCCTCGCCACGGCCGAGCTGACCACCAACAGCGTGGTGCACGGCGGTGGCTTCGGCGTCCTGCGGGTCTGGGGCGAGGGCGGCCACGTGCTGTGCGAGGTGCGCGACCGCGGACGGATCACCGACCCCCTCGCGGGGCGCCGCCCCGCACCCCGCGACCAGCGGGGCGGACGCGGACTGCTGATGGTCCATCTGCTCGCCGACCTGGTGCGCGTCCACACCGGCGACGAAGGCACCACGATCCGCTGCTGGTTCTCCCGCTGACCGGCCCCCGCCGCCGTCAGGCGCCCAGCGGGTCCAGCACCAGCGGCGCGATCCTGCCCTCCAGCATCGCGCCCAGCCCCTCCACCGCACACAGCTCCGGCCGCTCCGCGATGTGCACCGGCATGCCCGTCGCCTGACGCAGCATCTGGTCCAGACCCGGCAGCAGGGCGCTGCCGCCGACCATCATGATGCCCCGGTCGGCGAGGTCGGCGACCAGATCCGGCGGGCACTCCCGCAGCACCTTCCCGATCCCGTCGAGCACCGCCGTGAGCGGCGTCTGGATGGCCCGCCGCACCGCCGCCGTGTCGACCTTCACGGTCCGGGCGAGGCCGGTGGCGACGTCCCGCCCGTGGATCTCCGTCGACTCCGGACCCTGCGGGGTGAGCCCGTTGCCGGACAGGGTGAGCTGCAGGGGCCGTACCGACTGGCTCGGCAGCATCAGCTCGTGCTGGTGGCGCAGATGCTGCACGATCGCGTTGTCCACGGCCTCGCCGCCGACGGGAATGCGCTGCGCCTGCACGATCGACCCCAGCGAGAGCACCGCCACCTGCGTGGCCGCCGCACCGCACACCATGATCATGGTGGCCTCGGGCTGTTCCACCGGCAGACCGCAGCCCACGGCGGCGGCGATCAGGGTGTCGACCAGCTCCACCCGGCGGGCACCGAGCCCGACCAGCGTCTCGATCGCGGCGCGCTGGGCCAGCGGATCGGCGTCGTGCGGGGTGCAGGCCGCCGCCCGCAGCCGCGGCCTGCGGCGCAGCGCCCGGCGGGTCCGGTCCCCGATCAGCTGCCGCAGCATGCGCTGCGCCATCTCGATGTCGACGACCGTGCCGCCGTTCACCGGCCGCACCACCCGGATGTAACCCGGCGTGCGGCCCGTCATCTTCTCCGCGAACTCACCGACCGCGATCAGCGCGCCGGTCCGCGTGTTCACGGCGGCCACGGACGGCTCGTCGACGACGAGTCCGGCGCCCTTGACATACACCCGGGTACGGGCCGCCCCCAGGTCGACGGCGAAGTGGCAGCGGCGCAGCTGCTCCAGACTTGCGGTCACGGCAGACCCTCCCGAGTGCGGAGCCGGCGGCCCGCCGGGCGGCGGACCTCTCAGGCATCGTGCGCGGCGGGCGGGGCGGGCGCCTTTCCTGGACGGCCGGGTGGGGGGCCGCCGAACGGGGGGTGCGGACCCTGACCGCGGGTCAGGAGGTGCTGCGGGGCGGCAGGGAGCGGACCGTGTCGAGCACGGCGCCCAGCCCTTCCACGACGAGACACGGCGGGCCGGAGCTCCGGAGGATGCCCTCGGCGTGCCGGCACCCGATGAACGGCACGCCCGCCGCCGCGGCGGCGGCGCTCTCGACGGCGGTCGACCCGATCATCACGCAGCGGTCCGGGGTCGTGCCGAGCCGCCGGAGGGCACGGTGCAGCACGTCCGGATGTGGCATCAGCCGCGCCAGGTCGGCCGACCGGCCGTGCGCCCCGCCCCGCAGGGTGCGGTCGAGACCCGCGTACATCAGGAAGGTGTCGGCCGCGTCCGCCGCGTGATCGGTGACCACGGCCAGGCCCAGCCGCCGGTCGGACAGCTCCCGTACGAGGTCGACGGACAGGGGTTCGGGGCGGGCGGTGTGGGCGGCCGCCGACTCGTAGCGGTTCAGCTCGACCCGCAGCTGCTGCACCGAGGGGTGGTCCGCCAGCTCCCGGAGCAGCCCGGCAGGGGTGAGGCCGTCCGGACGCTCCCGCTCGTCGCCCGCGAGGCGGGCGAGGTCCTGCACGATCTCGGATGCCCGGGACGGGGGCCACAGCGTGGTGAGGGTGCCGTCGAAACCGAGGATCACCGCGTCGGCGGCGCGCAGTATCGCGGCGGGGTCGGTCACCGTGGGCCGTGCTCCCGGCCCGAGCGGCTGGGCACTGACCGTGAGCTTCCAGCGAACGGCGCAACCGGGCACGTCGTGGAGCCCGAGCCGGTCCATGAGCGTCTGCCGCAGCCGCCACAGGCCGTCGGAGGGGAGGCGGCGGGCCACCTCCCGCACCTGTTTCAGGAAGTGGCTGCCGAGGAAGCCCTCCGGGTCGCGCGGGCCCTCCTCGATCAGGGCGACCGGGTCGGAGACCCGCCAGACGGCCTCACCCTGGACCACGGCCACGAACGTCTGCGCCGGGCCCGGTTCGCCCTGTGCCTCCAGCACCGTCCTGCGCTCGGCCAGATCGACCTCGTAGTAGTGGTCGGTGTCGTGCTCCCGGACCGTGTCCCACTCCTCACCGGGCCGTCCGTAGACGACCGTCCGCGTCAGGCCCAGCGAGGGCGGGAGATGTCCGGCGGGCAGGGGATAGGGACCCAGCACCGGAGGCGTCGGGGCGGGGCCGCGGGGGACGGTGACGTACCAGCCCGCCGCACCGTCGCCGGCGTCGAGAGGCCGGAGCAAGGCGTCGAGGTCCCGGTCCCGCGCCAGTTCCCTCCGCAGGGACGGGGCGAGGGCGAACACGCCGTGCGCACCGGAGGAGACCAGTACCGCACGGACCGCCGGCTCGTCCGGCAGCTCACCCCTGCTCTCCTGCCACGCCCGCCACGCGGTCACCATCAGCCGGGGCAGCCCGACTTCCCTGAGCATGTCCGGGAACCCCCGCAGGGCGGCACGCAACAGTGGCTCCGCGAGGGGGATCGACCACACGACGACCGTGTAGCTCTCGTCCTGCCCGAAAAGCTCATAGGCCCCGTACGGCAGGCCGCAGGCCGTCAGGATCCGGGTGACCGCCCGCCCCAGGGCCGCGAGCGTGTCGGACGACACGGGGTCCACCAGGTCGAAACGGAGGCAGGTGCGGGCGTGGCCGTGGTGCGCCGGGCCGGACTCGACGGGCTCGGAGGACGCAGCCGAAGGCCCGTCACCGGACGGATCCCACGCGGGATAGACGCCGTCGGGCAGCTCGTCCGGCGCGGCGAGCGGGTCGTAGGCCGGTTCCTCGGTGGCGAGAGGCGGCAACTGCGGTGTGCCGTCGGCGGCCTCCCCGCGCAGTTCGCGCCCGAGGGCGAGCAGTTCGGGATCCTGCCCGCCGGCCATTTCGTACTCCTCGTACGCCGCCAGGGCCTCCTCGGTCCGCCCCTGAAGGCGCAGCGCAAGGACGTGGAGGCGGCGGAGGTCCTCGCGGAAGGGGTGGGCGGCCACCAGACGTCCGAGGTCCTCGGACGCGCGCTCCGCCTCCCCGAGGTCCAGGTCGGTCTCCGCGAGCTTGCGGTGCAGGTCCAGACGGAGCCGGGCCAGCCGGGTCCGGGCGCTCCGGGCGGCGGGGCCCGGCACACCGGCGAGGACGGCACCCTCGCTCCACAGGGCCAGCGCGTCGGAGAGCAGCGTGCGCGCCTCGGCGAGGTCGCCCCCTCTGCGCGCCTCGTCGGCGCCACGGACCAGGCTCTCGCAGAGCAGCAGGTCCACGTGGTCCGGGCTGGTGTGCAGGACGAAGCCGTCGGGAAGCGTCCCGAGCACTCCCGGGCCCAGGACACGGCGCAGCCGTGCGACGGTGGCGTCCAGGACCTTCGAGGCGTCGCGCGGTCTCTCCTGTGCGCTCCACACGCCCTGCTGGAGTTCGCCGAACGGCACCGCGCGGCCGTGCTGGAACAGCAGCATGGCCAGCACGGCGCGTTCGTTCGGGCCCAGGTCGGCGGGCCCGCTGTCCAGTTCGACGCCGAAGGGGCCGAGCATCCGGTAGAAGCGCCGTGTGTAGGCCGCTTCGGCCCGGCGCTCGAGTTCCGGGTCGAGGAGCAGGTCCCTGCCGCGCAGCTGTTTCTCCGGGGAGGAGGACATCAGCAGTTCGAGAACGTGCGTGTACGTCGCCCGCAGCTCCGGCGGCAGAGGGCCGAGGTCGTCCGGCTCCACGGGAACGGGCCGCCGCGGGGATCCCCGCGTCAGCATCAGCAGCAGCTCGCCCAGCGCCCGCAGATCCTGCGCCCGCCCCGCCGCGCCCGGGGTCCGGCCGGGTTCGGCGAGGGTGAGCTTCACCGTTCCGTCGGGCAGCAGCATCACCCGGGAGACATTGAGCCCGCCGCAGGTCAGACCCACGGCGTGCACCGCGGTGAGGGCCCGTGCGAGCTGCGCGCCGACCGATACCAGCAACGTGGGCGGCAGACCGTAACCGTTCGGCGCTGCGAGGGAGCTCAGGGGTACGCCGTCCAACTGCTCCATGACGACGAAGGGCACGCCTGAGTGGAAGCCGGTCCCGACGACCCGCACCAGGTTCGGATGGCCGAGCCCGTCCAGCAGCCGTACGTCGCGCAGCAGCGCCGTACGGCGCTCCGGTTCGGTGACCGTCCAGTGCAGCCGCAGGACCACCGTCCCGTTCGCCCGCGTGTCCTCGGCCTGCCAGAGGCCTCCGGACGTCGAGAGCCGCCGCACCAGCCGGTACCGGCCCCCCACGACCCCCTCGACCTCACCAAGGCGGGGCGGCGCCGCCGACACCTCGCCCCCCGTCATCCGCCGGGCGCTGTCCTCGCTGACCGACGCGAACGCCTCACCGTCCACACCGGCCGCCGTGCCCGACGGAGCCGGGACGAACGCCTGGAACTCTCCCGGCACCCGGCCCGCCCGGTCCTCGATCAGGGCACCGACGCGCTCCAGCAGGGCGGCGGTGTCGTACCGGGCCGAGCGGGGCAGGCTGCGCAGCAGCAGCTCCGGTACGCCGGGACGGAAGGCGTAGGAGCCGGGGGGACCCGGGACGGCGGTCAGCAGCCCGCTGAGGATGACCTCGGCGATGTGCTGGGGCCGCGGGTCCGGGTCGATGGCGGCCTGCACCAGGCGCATGACCGGCAGATCGGGGCGGCCCAGGGCCAGGTGGCCGGCCAGCCGGAAGGCCTCCGGGGAGGCGCTGCCCCGGAAGCGCAGGACCAGTTCCTCGGGGGTGAGGCGGCCGAGGTCCGCACGGTGGCCGGCGTCCGCCAGGACGGCGGGACGCAGGTCGGCCACGGCCCCCGGGAACGCCGTCCCGCCCGGCGCGGCGACCAGCCGGGCCCAGTTCGACAGCCACTCGGGGGCCGGTTCCAGCACCGGCAGCGGGAGCATTCCCTCCGGTGGGAGCCGGTGGCCGGGGCCGGAGGCGTCGTAGGGGGTGAAGTCGTAGGGGGTGAAGGCGAGTGTCGCGGAGGGTGCGACGGGGTGCGGGGCGGAGAGCAGGCCCGGCGTGGCGGGCAGGGCGGTGTCCCGCCACAGGTGTTCGGGCAGCGGCTGGACGACGGCCACGGGCATCCGGCGGGACCAGCGGCGCAGGGTGCCGTACCACAGCTCGCCGGCGCGGCCGGCGCGCCACTGCGGGCCCATGCAGTCGCTGATCACCAGGGTGACCTCGCGGCCGTCGGCCGGGGTGTGCGCGCCCGCGCCGCGCACCGTGCCGTCGGCGCCGACGGAGAGCAGGGCGACGGTGCGGAAGATGCCGGACTGGGCGAGCGCCGTGTGCAGTTCGCGGACCAGCGGGCGCCACACCGGCATCGTGGGACCGGTGTCGTGCACCAGGGTGAGCCGCAGCCAGCGTTCCCGGGCGGGGCGCATGACCGGCAGCCACCAGTCGGGGGTGGCGCCGAGGCGGGCGATGCGGTCGGCGGTCGCCCGCTCGTCCAGTTCGCTGCCCAGCGGTGCGTCGACCCGGCGTTTGAGCGGGCGTAGCGACCGCTGCAGTGCCAGGGGCCGGCGCAGCATCGGGGGCGCCGGGGCGAGCAGGGCGGTGTGCGGTTCCTCGGACGGGAGCTCGGAGGACGGGTCGGAGCCGTCCCGGTCCGGGCCGTCCGGGTCCGCCGGGGACGGCAGACGCAGGGGCGCGCGCGGCGGTTCGGCCTGGGCGGGGGGTGGTGGCGGGGCGGGAGCGGGCGGCGGGGGAGCGGAGGGCGGGTCGGGAACGGCGGGGCCGGGGGCGGCGGATTCGCGGGGTGGCCGGGGCGGGCGCGCGGGAGCGTCGGGCCGGTGCTCCATCGTCCGCGCCAGCCACAGCAGTTCGGCCAGTTCCAGCGAGGTCGGGCGGACACCGCCGGCCGCCCGGCCCAGGACGTCGGCCAGCCGGGCCAGCGGGTCCGGGGAGCCGGGGTGGTGCGCGGGCGGGTCAGAAGGCATCGGCCTGCGGGGTCCGCCCGAGGTACGGCATCAGCTGCTCGGCCAGGTCGTCCAGGGACTCGGCGCCGAGTCCGGTGCTGTGCGCCAGGTAGATGGCGTTGAGGAGCTGGTCGGTGGCCAGGTCGCCGGCGCCCGAGCGGGCCAGGAAGCGCTCGATCAGGCCCTGTGCGTAGGTGTCGGGCTCCCCGAGGTGCGCGCGGACGATGCCGGCGAGCTGGTGGTCGTCCGGCTGGCGCAGCTTCAGCGTGACGCAGCGGCGCAGGAAGGCGGGCGGGAACTCGCGCTCCCCGTTGCTGGTGAGGACGACGAAGGGGAAGGCCCGGCAGCGCACCCGGCCGCTCCGGACCGGTACCCGTTCCCCGGTGCCGTCGATCATCACCTCGGCCTTCCCCTCGGGGCGGTGCCGGGCGGTGCGGGCCAGTTCGGGGATCTCGTACTGGCCCTCCTCCAGCACGTTCAGCAGGTCGTTGGGCAGGTCGAGGTCGCTCTTGTCGATCTCGTCGATGAGCAGGGCGCGGGGGCGGGCGTAGGGGAGGAGCGCGGTGCCCAGGGGGCCGAGCCGCAGATGGTCCTCCACGCCCGACGGGTCGCCGGGCGGGTCACCGGCGGCCGCCCCGTCCGGCGCCCGGTCGGACCGTTGCGCGGACTGCCCGGCCATGCGCCGCTCCGCGTACAGCCGGGAGAGCGGATCGTACTGGTAGAGGCCGTCGTTCAGGGTGCTGCGGCTGGTGATGTTCCAGCGCAGCACCGGGCCGAGCCGCAGCTCGCGGGCGACCGCGTAGACCAGCGAGGACTTGCCGGTGCCGGGCGGCCCGGTGACCAGCAGCGGACGGCGCAGATACAGGGCGGCGTTGACGAGCTGGACCGTCTGCGGTGTCGCCCGGTAGGTCGCGGCGCGATGGGTGCGGTCGGGGGAGACCGCGGCGGCGTCGGCCTCCTCGTCGGGCGGGTCGAGCGCGGGACCGCCGTCGAAGGCGCGCCAGGGCGGGGGCGGCGGCAGGTGGTCGATGCCGTCGTGCGGTTCCTCGGTGCCGGTGTAGACGGGCCACAGGGGCATGGGTTCCTTCTCCGTGGGGTCTCGGCGGGCGGTGGGCCCTGACGGGCGGTCAGGCGACGGGTGAGTGCAGCGGTGCGGGGGTCTCGGGGAAGCAGCGCGGGTCGTCCCACAGCAGCTGCACGTCGCCCGCCCAGTGCCCGTCCGCCTCGTCGTGGGCGTCCGCGGTCAGCCGCAGGGACAGCAGGTGGTGCGGCAGGTCGGCGGGCGGGACCCCGGCGACGGACGCGGTGAGCGCGTCGAGGAAGGCACCGCCCCCGCAGGGGCCCTCGTGGTCCGGTCCCGGGCAGCCCGCGCGGGGCCACAGCAGCACGGGGACGGGGACGTTCAGGCCGACCTCGAAGTGCTCGCGTGCGGCGTCGGGGGGAGAGGCGAAGCCGATCAGATCGGTGCCGTCGTCCCACAGCCGCTTGCGCAGACTGGGTCCCCGCTCCCGCGTGCCGCAGTCGATGCGGTGCACGGCCGCCGGACCGCCGTCCAGCTTCTGCCACTTCTTGTGCAGCTGATGGCGCATCCGCCCGCTGCGGTGGCGGGTGCGGTCCGCCACCACCAGCGGATAGGCGCAGCCGAGCGGAGTGGGGTCGTCCGCGCCGCACTCCCAGCGCGCCACCGGCTCGTTCAGCCAGCCGCGCGGGAGGACGAAGGCGAGCAACTCGTCGGCCCCCGGGGCGAGCTGGGTGACGGCCTGGTCGATGTGCTCCTGGACGAAGGCCCGTACGGCGGACCGCGGCAGCCGGCGGGCACCCACCGGGCGGCGCTGCCCGTCGCGGTACGCGGACACCTCCACGGTGACCTGGTCGGGGCCGGCCCCGCTGTGCTCGATCTCCACGACGATGGGCGACCAGGCCGGCGCGCGGCCCGGCGGCCGTTCCGGGGGCGTCCCGGGCGTCCCCGCCGCACCGCACCCGCTCTCCGCACCCTCCAGCAGTTCCCGCAGCCGGACGAGGAACTGCGGCACCGCCTCCGGTACTTCGAGCTGCAGATGGACCGCCAGGGACGCCAGGGACGCGAAACCGCCCGCGGGCAGATCGGGGCCGAGGGGGCCGACGGCGTCGGCGTACAGCCGGCCGGTGTCGGCCGTCCGGTTCTCCCGCTCGGCCCGCCGCACCAGGTGGTGCAGCTCCCTGAGCCGGGCCGGGGTGAGGTCCGGTGAGGGCACCAGCTCGCCCAGGCCGCTCCAGTAGCGGGCCATGACCTCGGTGGGCAGCATGCGCCCCACGCGACCGTCCCGGCCGCCCGCGATCGCCGTGACCATGCCGACCACCGAACCGTCGGGCAGCTGCACCGCCGCACCGCTGAAACCGTCGGCCAGCGGCTGTCCCTGTACGGAGACGGCCTCCAACTGCACCCACTCGCCCGCGATCAACGGACCCCGCGCCGCGCGGCAGTGCGCGATCGAACCCTCGTCGTACCCGCGCGGGAACCCGTACGCGGCCAGCTCGGGCGCGGGGGTCTCCCGTCCGGCGCCGGGCGGCGCGAAGACCGCCGGGGTGATCGGTACGTCCCGCTCCAGTTCCAGTACGGCCAAATCCCCGGGGTCGGTGACGCCGCCCCGCCAGCCGCCGTGGACGGCCACCCCGGCGGTGAGCTCCCCCAGGTCGGGCCGGTGCGGGAAGCTCACCGTCACCGCCGCCGTGCCGCTCGCCGCCACGACATGGGCGCAGGTGACCACTTGGCGGGCCGAGACGAGGAAGCCGGAGCCCACGGCCTTCCCGCACTGGATCCGGGTGTGCCAGGCCGCTCTGTTCATCGGCGGCCGCTGGCCTCACGGTCCGTCCCCGGCGCCCAGCTGAGCTTGACGACCAGATGTCCCTCCGCCGCTCCCTTGGCGATCACGGCACCGGCCTCCGCGGTGAGTTTCACCCCGAACTCCAGCTCCACCGCGTCCGGTCGCAGCGAGCCGTCGCGGAACACCCGCAGGGCGGACTCGGCGGCCGTCCGCACCCCCTCCAGGGCGCCCTCGAAGGTGCGCGCCGCCTGGGCCGGGGTGCCGTCCCGTGAGACGAGCCGGGCCCCGGACTCGTCCTCCACCCCCTCCACCACGACAGCGGCGCCGCTCTCGGTGGTGAACTGCATCAATCCGTCCATCGCGCGACGTGCCCCCGATTGTGTACGACTGCGTGAAGCCTTGCGTGAACACCCCATGCTACGCACGGCGTTCACCCGGTGACGGTCAACCGCCCGACTTCACCCATCCGTCACCGCCGGTGCCCACGATCCCGCGCACCACGCCCAGCTCCACCAGGTCCTGCGGCCGGATGCGGAGCTGAGCGGCCGTCTCCTCCACCTGCTCCGGCGGCCGTTTGAGGATGGCCGCCGCGAGGTCCGGGGCGATCACCGAGAAGTAACTGTCCGGTGTGACCCAGGTGTTGCCGGGCGCCGCCAGGGCCAGCGCGCCGCCGGAGCCGCCCTCCCCGACCACCAGCGTGGTGACGGGGGTGCGGGCGGCGGCCACGGCGCCGAACAGGTCGGCGATCGCGGCCCCCGCGCCCTGCCGCTCCACCTCCGCGTCGTTGGCCGCGCCCGGGGTGTCCACCAGCGTCAGCACCGGGATGCCGAGCCGGCCGGCGAGCCGGACCAGCCGGGCGGCCGTGCGGTACCCGGCGGGACGGGTGGCCGCCCCGGTCTGCGCCGCGAAGGCGACCGTACGGCCCTGGTGTTCGCCGAAGCCGCAGAGCATTCCGTCGGGATCCGTGCCGCCGCAGCGGTCGCCGCCGATCGTGACGCGGGAGGTGAAGTAGGCGTCCAGATAGGCGGCGGCGCGGGGGCGGCGGGGGGAGCGGGCGCGGCGGACCGCCTCCCAGCCGGTGTCCGGCAGGTCCGCCGCGCCCAGGGCGGGCGGCGGCGGGGCCGGCGCGGTGGAGGGGCGGGTCAGCAGGCGCAGCCAGCGGCCCAGGGTGTCCCGCAGCTCCTCGGGGCGGACCACCGCGTCCGCCGCGCCCGCCGCGACCTGCGCCTCGGCCGTGTACGCCGCCGGGTCCGCGTCCGCCGGCCGCACCCGGGACCCGGCGAACCCGACCTGGGCGCCGGGCAGCGCCAGGACGACGTCGGCGCCCGCGCCCAGGGTGGCCCACCCGCCGCCGGTCGTCGGGTCCCGCAGGACCGCGATCTGCGGCAGCCCGGCCTCCCGGGTGAGCGCGGACGCCCGCGCCACCCGCTGGAGCTGGGTGAGCGCGAGCATGCCCTCCTGCATCCGGCTCCCCCCGGTGGCGACCAGCGGCACCACCGGCAGCCGGTCCGCGCGCGCCCGCGCGTACGCGGCCTCCAGACGGTCGCCGGTGCGCTCGCCCAGGGAGCCGCCGAGGAAGCCGAACTCGAAGGCGACGACGACCGCCCGGGTGCCGCCGATGCTCGCGGTGCCGCAGATCACGGACTCCTGCTCGCCGGTGTGTTCGGCGGCGCGGGCGCGGGCGGTGTCGTAGCCGGGCCAGCCGAGCGGGCCGTCCGGCGGCGACGGCCGGTCCGGACAGGACAGCTCGGTGAAGTCGTCGGCGAGGGCGGCGACGGCCTCACGGGCGGAGAAGCGGTCAGCCACGGGCCAGCGCCCGTTTCATGATCTTGCCCATGTCGTTGCGGGGGAGGGCCTCGAGATGGTGCAGGACGCGCGGGCGCTTGTGCGGGGCCAGGCGCCCGGCCACATGGTCGGCCAGCTCGTCCAGCGCGGGCGGGGACAGCGGGTCCGCCGGCACCACCCACGCCACGATCCGCTCGCCCAGGTCGTCGTCCGGCTCCCCGGTGACCGCGGCCTCCCGCACGCCCGGGTGCTCCAGCAGCGCGTTCTCGATCTCCCCCGCGCCGATCTTGTAGCCGCCGCTCTTGATCAGGTCGGTGGCCTTGCGGCCGACGATGCGGACATAGCCGTCGGCGTCGCGCACCGCCATGTCGCCGGTGCGGAACCAGCCGTCGGGGGTGAAGGCCCGGGCCGTGGCGTCCGGCCGGTTGAGGTACTCGGTGAACAGGTTCGGCCCGCGCACCTGGATCTCGCCGACCGTCTCACCGTCGTACGACGTCACCGGCGAGCCCTCCTCGTCCACCAGCCGCAGCTCCACGCCCGGCAGCGGCACGCCCACCGTGCCGGGGCGGGCCTCGCCGTCCGCGCGGACGGCGGTGTTCATCAGCGTCTCCGTCATGCCGTACCGCTCCACGACCCGGCGTCCGGTCGCCGCCCCGATCCGCTCGTGGTCGTGCACGGGCAGCGCGGCGGAGCCCGACACCAGCAGCCGCGCCCCGGCCAGCGCCGCGGCCAGGTCCGGCGCGCCGGGCAGCGCCTCGGCGACGCGGTGGTACATCGTCGGCACCCCGAACAGCATGGTCGCGCCGTCGTTCAGCTCGCGCGCCACGCCCTCGGTGGTGAACCTGCCCAGATGGCGCACCGAGCCGCCCCGGCGCAGCGGGCCGAGCGTGCCGAGCACCAGGCCGTGCACATGGAACAGGGGCAGCCCGTGCACCAGCACGTCCTCGCCGGTCCACTGCCAGGCGTCGGCGAGGGCGTCCAGGGTGTGGGCGATCGCGCGCCGGGGGATGACGGCGCCCTTGGGCGGGCCGGTGGTGCCGGAGGTGTAGACGATCAGCGCCGGGTCCTCCGGGTCCCGGGCGCGGTCGTCGGGGAGGGAACCCGGGGCCGCCGCCCCGGCCGACGGGTCGACGTCGAGCCGGGGCAGGGCGGCCAGGGGGGCGGGCAGCTGCTCGCCGGGGGCGGCGAGCACCAGGTCGGGGGCGCTGTCGGAGAGGATGTGCCCGAGCTCCTTGGCGCCCGACTTCGGGTTGAGCGGCACGACGGCCTGCCCGGCGAGCAGCGCCGCGGTGACCGCGACCGCGGTCTCCATCGTGGGCGTGGCCCACACGGCGACCCGGCGCACCTCCTTCAGGCCCCCGGCCACCGCGCCCGCCGCGGCGGCGAGCTCCCGGTAGGTCAGTGAGCGCTCACCGAAGCGCAGGGCGGGCCGGTCGGCCGGGCCGTCGGTCAGAGCCGGGAAGAGAGAGGACACGCGTCATGCTCCTTCTGTGGAACTGCTGTCGTTCGAAGGCTGTCAGGTGCTCGGGCCGTCGGCGACCTACCCCCAGCCGGGCACGACCATGACCAGCCACACCACCGCCGGGACCGCCGCGACGACGATTCCGCCGTACGCCATCAGCTGCCGGAAGAAGCGGTCACGGTCCACGTCGGGAGCGGCGGCCAGGACCAGTGCGCCGTTCGTGGAGAACGGGCTGACGTCCACCACCGTCGCCGACACCGCGAGCGCCGCCACCATGCCGACGGCCCCGATCTCGCCCTGGGCGAGGAACGGCACGGCCAGCGGGATGAGCGCGCCCATGATCCCGACGGAGGAGGCGAACGCCGACACGATCCCGCCGATGTAGCAGAGCAGCACCGCGGCGAGCAGCGGGACACCGATGCCGCCGACGCCCTCACCGGCCCAGGTGATGGTGCCCATCTCGTCCAGGACACCGACGTAGGTGAGCACACCGCAGATCAGCAGGACCGTGGGCCAGGCGATCTGGCCGACCGCCTTGCGGCTGTCCTCCGGCCAGGCGGTGCTCAGCACCACGGCGAGGGTGATGGCGGTGAGACCGGCGTCCAGGTCGAAGCCGAGGACGGCGACGACGAGGGCGACCAGACAGACGAGGGTGGCGATGACGGGAACGGTGGGCGCGACGGCCGCGGGGGCGTCGGGGAGGGTGCCCACCGTGGTGGGGGCCGGGGCGGTACGGGTTCCGGTGCCGCCCGTCCCCGGGGCGCCGGAGCCGCCGCCACCGCCGGAGTCCTTCCCTCCCGGCGCCTCGGCCGGGCCCGCACCGATGTCGGTCACGGCCCCCTGGCGCCACAGCTTCAGCCCGCCGCAGACGACGAAGACCACCACGGCGATGGCGAAGTTGGCCAGCAGCGAGGCGAGGAACAGCGTGATCTCGCTGCCGGGGAGACCCTCGCGGTCGACGATGCCGTTGACGATGGAGCCGTAGATGCTGATCGGCGAGAAGCCGCCGGCCTGGGCGCCGTGCACCACCAGCGCGCCCATGAGCAACGGGCTGATGTGGTACCGCGCGGCGAAGCTCAGCGCGATGGGCGCGACGATCGCGACCGCGGCCGGGCTGACCGCGCCGATCGCGGTGAGCGCGCCGGTGAGGGCGAACATCACCCAGGGGATGAGGGCCACCCGCCCGCGCACCAGCCGGACGGCCGCGTACACCAGCCAGTCGGTGGTGCCGTTGGCGCGGGCGATGGCGAACAGATAGGTGACGCCGACCAGGACGACGAACAGATCGCCCGGGAAACCGGCGAAGACGCCGTCCGCGTCGAGGTCGGCGACGAGCGTGCCGACCCCGAACGCGGCGGCGAAGGCCAGTGCGCCCATGTTGACGGAGCGGGTGGTGGCGATGACGAACACCACCGCCAGGACGAGAACGGAGATGAGTTCGGGGGACATGCGGGCTCCCGAGTGGCCGAGTGGATGAACCACTTGTCGCTGGAGGGGGGTGGTCCGGTTGGCTGGAAAGCGTGCGGTGCGCGGGAGGTGCCGTCAAGGGGTCGCGCAGAAATTGGTTCAGCCACTTGGCCATTTCGGTCGCGCCCGGTGCTAGTCTCCCGACGAGAGGGGGACCCCGTGACCGACGCCCTGCGCCCCATGACGAAACAGCGCCTGTACGAACAGGTGCTGGACCGATTGCGCCAGTACGTCACCGAGGGCGGCCTGCGGGCCGGCGACCGCCTGCCGCCCGAACGGGACCTGGCCCAGCGGCTCGGGGTCAGCCGGGCCTCCGTGAAGCAGGCGATCGTGGTCCTGGAGGTCCAGGGCCTGGTCGAGGCCCGGCACGGCGGCGGCACCTACCTGGTACGGGACAGCCTCGACGTCGAGCCGGTCGACCGCATGGTGGAACGCCGCCGGCGCCTCCCGGACGTGCTGGAGGCCCGGGAGGCGCTGGAGACGAAGCTCGCCGAACTCGCCGCCGAGCGCCGCACGGACGACGACCTCGCCGCGATGCGGGCGGCGCTCGCGCACATGGCGGAGGAGATCGAGGCGGGCGGCGGCGGTGTGGAGGGGGACCGGCGGTTCCACGCGGCGGTGACGGCGGCGGCGCACAGTGGGCTGCTGGCGGATTTCATGCGGTCGATCGCCGAGCAGATCGCCGAGAGCCGCAACGAGTCGCTGCGTCAGCCGGGGCGGCCGCATCGGTCCCTTGCGCAGCATCAGGCGATTCTCGACGCGATTGCGGAGGGGCGGGGCCGGCAGGCCGCCGCGGCGATGCGCAGGCATGTGCGGACGGTGGCGAAGGTGCGGTTGCTGGACTGGGACCCGGAGGCGGAGGAGCGGTAGCCGCGGGTGCGCCGGGGGCGGGGGCGGGTGCACCGGTGTGGTTGCCGGCCGGGGGTGTTCGCGCAGCCCGGCGCTTGCGGGGTGCCGTCGCGCCCACCCGTGCCGCCCTGGGGGTACCTCCCAGGCCCTTAAGGCACTGGGGGAGGCACGACTGCCCGCGGGAGCGCTAGGCCGTTGTCACCACGTCTGCTACTACGCAGGCGATGTTGTCCGGGCCGCCTGCTGTGTTGGCCTGGGCGATCAGGGTGTGGACCGCTTCGGCGGGGGTAGGGGACGTGGTCAGCAGGGTGGTGATCGTGTCGTCGGGGACGGCCCTCGGGAGGCCGTCGGAGCACAGGAAGTAGCGGTCGCCCGGCTGGGCGTCGTGGAGGCGCAGGTCGGGGGAGGACGTGGTGGCCTCCGTACCCGTGAGGGCCTTCAGCAGGAGGGTGCGCTGGGGGTGGGAGACCGCTTCCTCCGGGGTCAGCCGCCCCTCGTCCAGCATCGACTGGACCACCGTGTGGTCATGGGTGATGCGGAACAGCTCCCCCTCCCGCAGCAGATACGCACGCGAGTCGCCGATGTGCACCAGCGCCAGGCGGGAGCCCGTCCACAGCAGGGCGGTCAGCGTGGTGCCCGCCTCCGCCGAGCCGTCCGCCGCGTCCCGGACCGCCTGCGCGGCCCCCTGCACCGCGTCCTCCAGGAGGTTCAGCACCCCGCCCGCCGGTATCTCCCGCGTGTCGAGGAACCGCAGCGCCTCCACCGCCGCGCTGCTCGCCGGCGCCCCCGCCGGGCCGAAGCCGTCGGCCACGGCGAGCAGACGCCCGCCCGCGTACGCCGCGTCCTGGTTGGCGGGCCGGACCAGGCCCCGGTCGGTGTGGGCGCAGTAGCGCAGCTCCAGTGTGCTCATGGCGGTGTCCCTTCTCGATGCTTGCGTCAGGTGATCGACAAGGAACGCGGCGAGGTCCCGCCGTACCGCCGTCTCCGCCTCCACCCGGGCCCAGTACGCCCGGATCTCCACGGCGGCGGCAGCGTCGTCCAGCGAGCGGACCCGGCGGATCTCGGCCAGCGGCATGCCCATGCGGCGCAGCCACGCCACCAGACGGGCCTGCTCCAGCTGCTCGACCGCGTAGTAGCGGTAGCCCGTGTCCGGGTCCACCCGGGCGGGGCGCAGCAGGTCCAGCTCGTCGTACAGGCGCAGGGCCTTGGGGGACAGCCGGCACGCCTTCGCGAAGGCGCCGATCGTCAGCATGTCCATATCCCCGTCCTCCTGCGTGCTGCTGCGTCTTCCGCGTTCCGCCATCGATGCTGGGGCTTCCCCGAAGGTGAAGGTCAAGCGCCGGTTCATCCGTGGTGCGGCGGAAGGAGGATACGGAACGTGGCGCCCTCGCCCGGGGCCGTGCTCAGCTCCACCCGGCCGTGGTGGGCCGTCACCAGGGACCGCACGATCGCCAGGCCCAGCCCCGCGCCCCCGTCCCCGGTGCGGCTGCGGGCGGCGTCGGCGCGGTAGAAGCGGTCGAATACACGGGCGGCCTGGTCGGCGGACATGCCCGGCCCCTCGTCGTGCAGTTCCAGGACGGCCAGCCCGTCGCGCGTGCCGACCCCGATACGGACCGGGGTGCCGGCCGGGGTGTGGGCGACCGCGTTGCCGACGAGGTTCGACGTCACCTGCCGCAGCTTCGCCTCGTCGCCCAGCACCGGCGCGCCGCCGGGCGGGCCGCCGCCGGGCCCGGTCAGGGTGACGGGCCGCCCGGGGTCGAGGGCGCGCAGGTCGTGCAGCGCGTCGGCGGCCAGCGTGCGCAGGTCCATGGGGGTGAGCCGCAGCGGCGGGTCCGCGGCGGACGCGGGCTCGTCGAGCCGGGCGAGCAGCAGCAGGTCCTCGACCAGCCGGATCAGCCGTCCCGCCTCCCGCTCGACCCGGCCCATCGCGGCGTCGACATCGGCGCGTTCGGGCATGCCGCCCATCCGGTACAGCTCGGTGAACCCCTTGATGCCGAACAGCGGGGTACGCAGCTCATGGCTGGCGTCCGCGAGGAAGCGGCGCATCTGCTCCGCCGCGGCCGCCCGGGCGGCGTCGCCCTCCTCGATCCGGTCCAGCATGCCGTTGAGCACCCCGGTCAGCCGGCCCAGCTCGGTGCGCGGGTCGGCGGGCCCGGGCACCCGGCTGGACAGGTCGCCGTCCGCGATGGCCGCCGCGGTGGTCTCGATCCGCCGCAGCGGACGCAGCCCGACCCCCACCGCGAACCAGCCCGCCGCGCCGAGCAGCACCAGCACGAGCGTGTTGATCACCAGCACCCGCGTGCCGAGCTGCCGGATCGTCGCGTCGACCTGGGCGAGCGAACCGGCGACCACGACGCTCCCCCCGTCCGCCTCCGGTCCTTCGAGCGGCAGGGCGACCGCCCGCCAGGCCGGTCCGCCGTCCCGGGCGGGCACCTCGAAGGCCCGCCCGTCGCGCGCGGCGACGGCCGCCGAGTCCAGCTCCGGCAGGACCGGGGGGTTCGCCACGGCCGGCCGGACCGTGCGCCGTTCACGGCCGTCCGGGTCCAGGTGGACGACATGGATGTCGCCGGTCAGCCGCTGCTCCACGCTCTGCCGCGCCTGCGGGGTCAGGTCACGCGCCAGGTCGGCCAGGCCGGCGAAGCGCGAGGTGACCGTGGCGGCGGTGCGCAGCCGGTCGTCCAGCTGCCCGACCAGGTCCCGTTGCAGCAGCGTCACCACCAGCGCGCTGCCGCCGAGCAGCGCCATCACGAGCAGCGCCAGCGAGATCGCCAGCAGCCTCCCGCGCAGCGAGACCCGGCCGCGCAGCGCCCCCACCCCGCCCCACCTCACGGCCGGGGCCTGCGCAGCACGTACCCGGTGCCGCGCACCGTGTGGATGAGCTTCGGGTCGTCCTGGTCCACCTTGCGGCGCAGATAGCTGATGTAGGAGGCGACGATGCTGTCGTCACCGCCGAAGTCGTAGTGCCAGACCAGCTCCAGCAGCTGGGCCTTCGACAGCACCTGACCGGCGTTCTCCATCAGCACCCGCAGCAGGCTGAACTCGGTCGGCGAGAGCTGCACCGGCCGCCCGTCCCGCATCACCTGGTGGCTGTCGGGGTCCAGCTCCAGCGTCCCGACGACCAGCCGCCCGTCCGCCGGACGGCCGCCGGTGCGGCGCAGGATGGCGCGGATACGCAGCACCAGCTCCTCCAGGTTGAACGGCTTGGTCAGATAGTCGTCACCGCCCGCCCTGAGCCCGCCGATCCGGTCCTCGGGCGCGTCCCTGGCGGTGAGGAACAGCACCGGCGGATGCCCCGGAGGCGCGGCGGAGTGCTGCTCGCGCAGCCGCCGTACCACCTCGAAGCCGTCGAAGTCCGGCAGCATCACGTCCAGCACGATCAGGTCCGGGCGCCGCTCCCGCACCGCCGCCAGCGCCTCCGCCCCCGTCTCCACCGGCACCACGTCGAACCCGGCCAGCCGCAGGCTCGCGGACAGCAGCTCCCGCAGGGTCGGTTCGTCCTCCACCACCAGCAGCCGTTCGGATGCCGTCATCCGTCCACTCCCGCCTTGATCGCCGGCCTCCAGTGTCCAGGGTCCGCGCGCTACGCGTCCCGCCTGCGGAAGGCGGCGAACGCGGCGACGAGCAGGACCGCCACACAGACCGCCATCATGGAGAGACCGGGCCAGGGGGCCAGCAGGTCCGGGTCGCGGTAGCCGGTGACGATCTGCCCGCCGGCGATGGGCGGCCAGTACTTCACCGTCCAGTCACCGAGCGCCCCGGGCAGCGCCGGAGCGAAGCCCCGCACGATCAGCATCACGCCGAACAGGGTCGTCACCGTCGCCGTCGTGCTGCGGATCACCGTGCCGGTCGCCAGCCCGAACAGCGCGGCCAGCGTCAGATACAGCGCCCCGCCGAGGACGGCGCGCAGCGACCCCGGATCGGACAGGGCGACATGCGGGGCGCCGGCGTCCGCCAGCGCCGACTGCCCGACCAGGAACCCGCCGAGACAGATCAGCAGCGCCACCGGCAGCGCGACCGCGATCAGCGTCACGGCCTTGGCGGCCAGCACCCGGGTCCGCCGCGGTACGGCGGTCAGCGTGCCGACGATCGTACGGGCGCCGTACTCGGAGGTGACCACCAGCGCGCCCAGCAGGCCGAGCGAGACCTGGGCGAGCAGATAGCCGCGCAGACTGATCGCCAGCGGGTCGAAGGAGGCGCGGTCGGCCGCGCTCAGGTTTGGGTACTCGTCGCCGGCGGCCGTGCCGCCCAGTGCCGCCAGCCCGATGCCGAAGGCCACCGTGCCCAGGACGACGGCGAGGGTCGACCGCATCGTACGGATCTTGATCCACTCGGCGTGCAGACAGTGCACGAACGTCGCCCGGCCCGCCGCGGGCGCCGGGGCGCTCATGGTGCTCGCGCTCATCGGACCGTCTCCTTCGCCCCGTCGGGTGCGTGTTCCGTGTGGTACTCGACGACATCGCGGGTCAGGTCCATGAAGGCCTGCTCCAGGGACACCTGACGCGCGGTCAGCTCGTGCAGCTCCACCCCGCCCGCCGAGGCCAGCGCGCCGATCTCGGCCGTGTCGAGACCGGTCACCACCAGTCCGTCCGCGCCGTCCTCGCGCACCTGGACCGCCGCGGACAGCATCCGCCGCAGCGCGGCCGCCTGCGGGCTGCGCACCAGGACCTCCCGGCCGGAGCGGGCGTCGATGAACGCCCGCATGGCGGTGTCCGCGACCAGCCGTCCGCGGCCGATGACGATGAGATGGTCGGCGGTGAGCTCTATCTCGCTCATCAGGTGGCTGGACATCAGCACCGCGCGTCCCTCGGCCGCCATCCGCCGCATCAGCCCGCGGATCCAGACGATGCCCTCCGGGTCGAGGCCGTTGAGCGGTTCGTCGAAGACCAGCACCGGGGGGTCGCCCAGCAGCGCCGCCGCGATGCCGAGCCGCTGCCGCATGCCCAGCGAGAAGGTGCCGGTCCGGCGCCGGGCGACCCCGTCGAGCCCCACCTCCGCCAGCACCTCGGCCACCCGCCGGCGCGGGATGCCGTTGGAGGCCGCGAGGGCCAGCAGATGGTGCCGGGCGGTACGGCCGGGCAGCACCGCGCCCGCGTCCAGCAGCGCGCCGACCGCCCTGAGCGGCGCCGGGTGGTCGGCGTAGGGGCGGCCGCCGACGGTGGCGGCGCCGGACGTGGGGGCGTCCAGGCCCAGGATCATCCGCAGCGTGGTCGACTTGCCGGCGCCGTTGGGGCCGAGGAACCCGGTCACCTCCCCGGGGCGGACGGCGAACGTCAGGTCGTCGACGGCCAGGACCTCGCCGTAGCGTTTGGTGAGTCCGCGGACTTCGATCACAGTCACTCCAGAACCGATGGTGGGTGTGCGGGGTGCGCGCGCCGTCGGACCGCCGCGCACCACCCACCGTGGGCGGGCCGTCTGGACCGGTCTGGGCGTTTCTGAACGCCCCCTGGGAACCCCCGCCACGGGCCGCCGGAAAACCGCAGGTCACGGCGGACCGGCCGGCGGGACGGCGGCCGAATTCACACAGAACTCCCAGAAACCGAACTGCTAGCCTGCACGTCGATCGACTGTTCGTACGAGGAAGTGAGTCGCCGTGCCCCGTATCGCGCTCGTCACCTGCGCACCCGGCCCCGACGTGGCCGAGGACCGCGATCTGCCGGCCCTGGTGCGGGCGCTGGAGGACGCCGGGGCGCGGGCGTCCGCCGAGGTGTGGGACGACGACCGGGTGGACTGGGCGGCCTTCGACCTCGTCGTGATCCGCTCCACCTGGGACTACAGCTGGCGGGCGGCGGAGTTCACCGCGTGGGCCGAGCGGTGCGCCGCGGTCACCCGGCTGGCCAACCCGGCCGACGTGGTGCGGTGGAACACCGACAAGCGGTACCTCGCCGACCTCGCCGGCGCCGGGGTGCCCGTCGTGGACACCCGCTACCTGGCCCCCGGCGACCCTCTCGACCTCCCCGGCGACCACGAGTACGTCGTCAAACCGGCCTCCGGCGCCGGCGCCCGGTTCGCCGCCCGCTACACCCCCGACGAGCACGCCACGGCCGTACGGCACCTGGAGCGCATGCACGCCGACGGGCTCACCGCGATGGTGCAGCCCTATCTGCGCGCCATCGACACCACCGGGGAGCGGGCACTGCAGTACTTCGGCGGGACCCTGCTGCACGCCAGCCGCAAGGGCCCCGTCCTCGCCCAGGGCACCCCCTACGACCAGCGCAAGACCGCCCACCCCGGACTCACCGAGTGGACGCCGAGCCTGGAGGAGGCCGCGATCGCCAGGAAGGCGATGGCCTGCGTGCCGGGCCGGCCCGAGTTGCTGTACGCGCGCGTCGACCTGGTGGACGGGGACGACGGCCGGCCCCGCGTGATGGAGCTGGAGCTCGTCGAACCGAACCTGTTCCTGTGGCTGCACCCCGAGTCGATGCCGCGCGTCGTGGAGGACGTCCTCAAGGCCGCTTCTCGCTGACCGCCGTACGCTGCAGCAGCCCCCACGTGAACTCGGCGACGACCTCGTGCCGTACCCCCGCCGCGTCCGGGGCCGTGAAGGCCAGCCCCCACCGGGTCGGTGCCGTGCCCTCGAGCGGGCGGGCCGGGGCGAAGGCGCGGGCCGCCTCGTCCACCGTGCAGGACCAGGGCGTGAGGTCCTCCACCGTGCGCAGCACCGGCGGCCGGGCGCCCGGCGCCCGGACCAGCCACGCGTTCCACACCGCGCCGCCGGCCGCCGGGGTCAGCACCTCGAAGCGCAGCGCGGGCCACAGCGGCAGCCGCCACAGCCACGCCTCGCAGTCCAGGTCGCCGATCCGGCGCGGGGCGCGCGACTCCGGCTCGCCCAGCACGGACCGGTACCGGGACAGGGCCGGCCGGGAACGCGGCGAGCGGACCATCGCCTGCCAGCGCTTGTTGGCCTCGCGCATCTCGGTCAGGGAGGCGCCCAGCTCGCGCCGGGCGTCCTCCACCGGCCCGGGATTGTGATCGGCCATGCGGCGCAGCAGCACGAGCTGGAAGTCGCGCGGGGTGAAGGGCTCAGTGGGGCGTCGTCCGGTGGGCACGGAACCCATCGTCGCCCACCGGGGGCCCGCCCGGGCGGCGGCCGTCGCCCGAGGACGAGCAGCGGCCGCGGGATGCGACGGGGGGCGCTGCTCGCGACGGCTCGCGCGCCGGCGGCTCACCCATTGCCCCTTGGTGCGGGCTGCGACTAGCCTGTGTTCGTCATGCCGATCGCCTGTTGAAATATCGAACGCATCGCAGGCGCCTGAGACACATTAGGGAGGGGGCAGGTCGTGGGACGCCTCGTACCAGCCGTGACCCGGGCTCTCGACATACTCGAGCTCTTCCTCGACGGGGACGGCACGCTCTCCGCCCCCGACATCGTGCGCAGGCTCCAGCTGCCGCGCACCACCGTCCACGAGCTGGTGACCACGCTCGCCGCCCGCAAGTACATCGTCCCCGTGGCCGGCCAGCCCGGACGCTACCGGCTCGGCGTGCGCCCGTACCAGCTCGGCGCCCGCTACGCCGAGCAACTCGACCTCGCCGCCGAGGGCCGGCAGGTCGCCCGGTCCGTCGCCGAGACCTGCGACGAGACGGTGCACGTGGCGATCCTGGAGGACACCGACGTCATCTACATCGCCAAGGTCGACTCCACCCACGCGGTGCGGATGGTCTCGGCGGCCGGGCGCAGGCTGCCCGCGCACTGCACCTCCGTCGGCAAGATGCTGCTGGCCTCCCTTCCCGAGCAGGAACTCGGCGCGCGCCTCCCCGACGGAGCGGAGCTGCCCGCGATGACCCCCAACAGCATCACCGACCCGGCCGTGCTGCGCGAGACGCTCGCGGAGATCCGGACCCGGGGCGTCGCCGTGGAGAGCCGCGAGTCCAACCCGGACGTCTCCTGCGTCGCCGCGCCCGTGCGCGACCGCACGGGGCAGGTGGTCGCCGCACTGTCCATCTCCGTACCGATGAGTCGCTGGAGCGACGAACGCCTGGGCGAGCTGGAGCAGCTCGCCGTGAAGGGCGCCGCCGAACTGTCCGAACGCCTGGGCCACCGGAGTGCCGCATGACGAACACGTACGAGGTCGCCGTCCGCGAGGAGGCCACCCTGGGGGAGGGCCCCACCTGGGACCCGGCCACGGGCCGGCTGCTGTGGATCGACATCCTCGGCTCCCGCGTCCACACCTACGACCCCGCCACCGGCCGGCGCACCGTGCGCCGTACCGAGCAGCACGTGGGCGCCGCCAAACCCCGCGCGGGCGGCGGTCTCGTCCTCAACCTGCGCGACGGCATCGGCCTGGTCGACCCCGACGACACCTTCCGCTGGCTGCACTACGAGCCCGTGCCCGGCCGCCGCGGCAACGACGCCGCCGTCGCCCCCGACGGCAGCCTCTTCGCGGGCACCATGCGCTACGACGAGGCACCCTGCGGCGGCACCCTGTCCCGCGTCACCGGCGACGGCACGGTCAAGGTCCTCCTCGACGACGTGGCCGTGAGCAACGGCACCGGCTGGAGCCCCGACGGGCGGCTGATGTACTACATCGACTCCCCGACCCGCCGCGTCGACGTCTTCGACGTCGGTGAGGCGGACGGCCGGATCAGCAACCGGCGCTCGTTCGCGGCGATCGAGGAGGGCGCGGGCTTCCCCGACGGGCTGTGCGTCGACGCGGAGGGCTGTGTGTGGGTCGCGCTGTGGGACGGGGGCGCGGTACGCCGGTACACGCCCTCCGGCACGCTGGACCGCGAGATCCGCCTGCCCGTACCGCTGGTCACGGCCTGTGCGTTCGGCGGCCCCGACCTGACGGACCTCTACATCACTACGGCCCGGGTGGGCCTGACCGCCCCCCACCCCCTGGCGGGCTCCGTCCTGGTCGTCCCGGGAGCCGGCAAGGGCGTCGCTCAGCCCGCGTTCGCGGGCTGAGCGCGGGGAGCGGCCGGTCGTCGCCCTCCTACTTCATCAGCTGCTCGATGGCGTCGGCCGCCGCGGAGGCGCCACCGGCCGCGCGGAACGACTCGGCCATGTCCGCCAGGGCCGCCCTGATGTCCTTGTCCCGGTGCACGGCGAGCGCGGCCTCCCGCAGCACCGGGGCGGTCCGCTCCTCCAGGGTGACGCCCAGACCGAGCTCCCGCAGCCGGCGCGCGTTGCCCACCTGCTCCGGCGTCTGCGGCACGGCGACCGTGGGCACCTGGTGGTGAACCGCTTCCATGGTGGAGTTCATGCCGGCGTGGGTCACGAACACGTCGGCACGCTTGAGCACGTCGAGCTGGGGGAAGTAGGGGCGGATCTCGAAGTTGTCGGGTATGCGCCCGAGTTCGGCCGGCTCGACACGGTCTCCGACAGCCATCGCCACGTGCCACTCGGTGTCGCCGAATGCCTCGATGCAGAGGCGGAAGAACTCCGGGTTCTGGTTCATCATCGTCCCGAGGGAGATGAACAACAGGGGTGTGCCCGCCGACGGCGGCTCCCAGCTGCCGGACTCGGTACGGGTGTACTCGGACGGCCCGACGAAGACGTAGCGGTCGTCGAAGGTGTCGCCCGCGTACTGGAACTCCCGGGGCACACAGACGACGCAGAGTTCGTGGGGAACACGGGTGAGGATGGTGCCCAGGGTCCCGGTGACACCGAAGGCCGAGGTGTACTTGCGCACCCGGGCCTCTGCAGCGGCGGACGAAGCGGCCAGCCGGTCCGGGTCGGGAACGAACTCCTGCAGCGGTGAGTAGTGCTCGTTCGCCGCGAACGAGGGCCGTATCTGCACGGCGGGCACACCGAGCATTCCGGCCAGGGTCACACCGGCCAGGGAGTTGGCGTCGTAGCAGATCACATCCGGCGGATCGGCGGCGAACCCTTCGCGCAGGATCGGCAGTTCGCGCTCCGTGTGCGCGAGGACAAGGTCGGTGATCATCGCCACGATGTCCGTGTCGGGCCGGCGCAGGGCGCTCTCACCCGACTTGCCCTGGTGCTGGAACTCGGCGTCGGGCAGCGGTAAGTGGCGGGCCCCGGCCCGCCGGACGGCGTCGGCGAAGGCCGCGCTGGCCGCGTAGGTGACGCGGTGTCCTCTCCTGACCAGTTCGGCCACCCAGGGCAGTGTCGGATTGATGTGACCGCTGCCGTCGCGGCCGATGAAGGCGATGTGCTGTTGCATCCGGTGATGACCCCATCCCGGTCGGAGAGCGTGACGTACCCGGTGAGCGGCGGCCGCGCAGGAACCCCCACGGCCACCTCTTTCGCCGCCGCCGCCCCCGTCATCGTCCGCGCCCCGCGCAAGCCCGGACAACAGACGTCCGGGCAGCCCCCGGGTCACATCCCCGAGCGATCCAGTGACCGCAGCAGTGCCCGTTCGCTCGTCGTCATCGGCGGCTCGGTGGACGGCGGCAGCGGGGACCCGGCGAGGGCCGCAAGGACCGCCCCGGGGCGGAACATCCGCGTCGGGGCCGCCCGCAGGCTCGTGACCTCCCAGATCACCGACGCCGCCGCGTACGACCCCGTCGCCGCCTTCATCATGCGACGCGAGTACGCCGACACCACCCGGTCGGCCACCGTCGGCGCGCCGCCCCGCACCCCCGGGTACATGACGTCCTGGCTGACGGCCACCGACCACGCCGCGTCCGCCGCCCGCGCCGTACCCCGCAGCACCCGCCGCGCCAGCCCCGGCGTGCCGAGACCACCGGGCGAGCGGGCCAGCTCACGGCCGAGCACCCGCGCCCCGAACGCGGCCACCGACATCCCGTGCCCGTACGCCGGGTTGAACGTGGCCAGCGCGTCCCCCAGCACCACGAACCCCTCCGGCCAGCGCGGCAGCTTCTCCAGATACCGCCGCACATTGCTGGTCGAGCGGCTCAGATGCACATCGCCCAGCGGCTCCGCCCCGGAGATCAGCCGCCCCACGATCGGGTCGGGCAGGTCCAGCGCGTACCGAAGGAACCCCTCCGGGTCGGCCGGCGGCTCGCCCCCGCGCGATCCGCCGCAGCTCACCAGCCAGCGGCCGCCCTCGATCGGCAGGACCATCGCGCTCCGGCCCGGCCGGGAGACGTACGGATTGGCCTGCACCATCGTCAGCGGGAACCGTTCCGCCCCCTCCGGCACCCGGTAGAGGCGCGAGGCGTTCACCAGCCCGGAGTCCACGGCCCGCTCCCGCACCCCGGTCAGCCCGAGCCCGCCCAGCCAGCTGACCACCCGGGTGCCGCGCCCGCTCGCGTCGACGACCAGGTCCGCCTCGAGATCCGTGTCCCCGCCGGGCGCCGCGACGCGCACCCCGCGCACCCGCCGGGCGGAACCGGTCAGACCGACCACGGCCGCCTTGCGGATCTCCACGGCTGCCTGCTCCCGTACGGTCTCCCGCAGCACCCAGTCCACCAGCGCGCGGCTGCACGTCAGCATGGCCGGGCCCGCGCGCCGCCAGCGCCGCAGCCAGCCGTCGGGGGTGAGGGCGAGCATGCCCGAGCTGAGCGGTATCTCGTGCGCCCCGGCGGCGAGTAGCCGCCCCCGCAGCCCCGCGTCCGGCAGCAGCTCCTCCATGGCTTCCAGGCCGCCCGCCATGAGCAGATGCGCGTGCCGCCCCTGCGGCAGCCCCCGGCGGTGCTCGGGCCCCTCGGGCAGCTCGTCCCGGTCCAGCACGATCACCTCGTCCGCCCCCGCGGCGGACAGCACGGCGGCGGCCAGCATGCCGGCGAGACCGGCACCGATGACGACAGCTCTACGCGACATGGGGTTCCTCGGGTTCGGTCCTGGATCCGGTCAGGGAGGACGGCACGGCACCGTCGGAGGCGGCGCCCGCGCCGGGCTGCCCGCGCAGCGCCTCGGCCAGCTCCACCAGTCCGCCGGTGCCGGAGACCTCGGTGGCGTGCAGCCGGTAGCTGCAGCCCGTCTGGGGTGGTTCCTCGCGGGCGGCGGCCCGCCGCGCCGCGTCGGCGAGCATCGCCGCCTCCGCCGCGAGCCGCGACTCGTGGGGTGAGCGGCCCGCGCGCAGGGAGCGGTCCCGCACCCGCTCGCGCACCCGGTGGTCGAAGTACGGTGCCAGCGCCAGCAACGCGTCGTGGATCGACACCTCGCGCCACTGCAGCCGCGCCTGGGGCAGCTGCCACCAGTCGGTCGGCGGCTTGGGCGCGGTGGACGCCGACCTCACCAGGGACCACAGCGGGGCCAGCCGCCGGTGGTCGCCCAGCGCCCGCCACTGGGCGACCGCGGACGGCAGCAGATACCCGGCCGAACACAGCAGCGCGGCCAGCGAGGCCATCGGCGGGGCCACCGTGGTGGACAGGAAGTCGAGGTCGTGGCCCGTCCAGCGCGCCACGATCGCCGTGTACTTGGCCGCCTGGAAGCCCAGCACGTCCAGCAGCGCGCCCACCAGGATCAGCCGCAGCCCGGCCCGCAGCGGACCGCCGACCTCGCGCCCCCACTTGACGCAGAGGGCGCACATCACCAGCATCGCCGCGCTGTGCCCGACCAGGTACAGCAGGATCATCTCCCGCATGAACGGCGTGCTCGCGTAATAGGTGTCGAGGTCCGTCAGCCGCTCGGTGTCCGCCTCGGCGAGCACGAACAGCACGACGATCGCCACTACCAGCAGACCGTAGGCGGCGACGGTGCGCAGCACCCTGCGCCGCACCCGCGCACGCGGACCGCCCCGCCAGTTGATCAGCAGCACCAGCACCGCGCAGCTGTACGCGGAGAGCATGCCGTAGGTCAGCGGTGCCCCGAAGTTGGGGACGCCGGTCAGCTCGTTGACGGTGGACAGGGTGGCCGGGGCGGCGCACACGAAGACCAGCGCCCCGAGCACGATCGCCACACAGGTGGAGACCAGCAGCGGGTTGCGCATGGCCCTGCGCGGGCGGCGCAGCAGCAGCGCGGAGGTCATTCCGAAGACGAAGGCCGCCAGATAGACGACGAGGCTCACGACGGCCCCCTTCTCACTTCCGCACCCCGGTTCACACGGTCCCCGCCGTCGTCGTCCCGCTCGGCACGGCGGAGGCGGCGGGCACCGGGCCGGCGCCGGCCAGGGCGTCGGCGATCCGCGCCAGCACGGCGGGACCGGGCACCCGGTCCGGGAACCGGCCGTCCGTGCCGGGCGGCGGGGCCGGCCGGTCCGGGTCCGCCTCCTGCCGCAGCGCCGCGGTGATCACCGCGGCCCACGCGGCGGCCTCGGACCGCTCCGGATCGCCCGTGGTGACCAGTGCGCACGCCCGGGTCCGGTCGAACAGGTCCTGGTCGAAATAGGCGTCCAGATGGCTCAGCGCGTTGTGGATGCTGGTCTGGCGCCACATCAGCCGGGTGGTCGGGGAGGCGAACCGGGGCCGCGGCAGCCGCAGGGCCCGGCGGGTCAGGAGATCGTCCAGCGCGTCCTCCAGCGGCCCGAGCCGGGCGTACGTCCGGCCGGCCTGCCGCCACTCGCCCAGCCGGGGCGCCGTCAGCGGCACCAGCACGCCGACGACCGTCAGCAGGGCACCGAGTCCCGCGGCGGCCGGGGAGACGGTGGTGCTCAGCGCCGACCAGTCCCGTCCGGACCAGCGGGCCCCCACCGCGATCAGCTTGGCCACGCTGTAGCCGCCCCCGCACAGCGAACCGGCCCCGAGCAGCAGCAGCCCCGCCCGCAGCCGGCCCCGCACCCGGCGCGCCCAGCGCAGTGAGGAGACCGCGGTGACCGTCACGGTGATGAGGTGCGCCAGCAGGTACAGCACGATCATCTGGGCCATGTACGGGGTCGTCGCGTAGTACGTGTCCAGGTCGGTCCGGCGCTCCACGGGCGCCTCACCGAGGGCGAAGGTCACCGCGATGCCGAGGACGACCACGGCGTAGGCGAGCAGCCAGCGGCGGGCGGTGCGGCGCACCCGGGGCCCGCCGCGCCAGTGCACGATGAGGACCTGCGAGGCGGCGCAGTACCCGGTGATCGCCGCATAGGTGACCGGCGCCGCCAGGTTCGGCACCCCGCCGAGCCGGTTGACGGCGCCCACCGTCGGCGGCGCCCCGAGGAAGAAGCACAGCCCCGCCAGGCCCAGCACCGCGCAGATCGCCCGCAGGTACGGATCGCGCCGGTGCCGCAGCAGATCGGGCGCCTTCACCAGCAGGCCGAGCCACAGCACCCCGCAGCTGACGTAGTTGATGAGGCCGTTCATCTCTTCGTCCCGCGGTAGTTGAGCGCGGCCCCGATGCGTCCGGCGAGGTCCTGCGGGTCCGCGGAGCCGGCGCCGCCCGGGGCGTACACCGGGTCGGCGGACGCGTCGAGCCAGGTGCGCAGCCGGCGCCCCATCAGCATGCCGAAGCGGTCCGCCTCCTGCTCCTCGGCCAGACTGAAGTCGGTGCGGGCGGCGACGGGCAGGGACCCGCCGGCGCCCTGCGCGGCCGGCTCCCGGCGGCTCATGTGCCACACCTCGTGGCAGAAGATCACGATCTGGTGCCACACGGCGGCCCGCTCGTCCACCACCACGTCGTCGTGGCCCTCCCGCTCCAGCCACAGTCCGCTAGCGGTGTGCGGGGGGAACGCCGCCCGGTGCACCACCACTTCACGTCCGCGCCAGGCGCTGACGGAGCCGACGAGCGCGTCGAACAGCACCTCGGGATCGGCCGGCACCTCCACCCGGATGGGGTCGATGAGGGCGTCAGCGAGACGACGCATCTCCTTCCTGGTACGCACCGCTGTCTCCCTGTTCCCCTGGGCGTGGCTCGGTCACTTGTGCAATATGCCAAGGTGTGGGCCCTCCCGGCCAGTTGAACGTGGCGCACGGTCACTCCGTGACCGCCACGGTGTCCCCGGGTGCCACCGCGCGGGCGCGGACCTCCCGGATCACGTCGGGATGGCGCAGGGCGCGTGAGACGGCCCCGATCTCGTGGAGCAGCTGCGTGGTGTCGGGCCCGTGGCCGCCGGCGCCGTCGTCCCGGCCGGTTCCGGCCTCGACGGCGTCGAGGATCACGACGGCCGCCGCGAGCGCCCTCGCCCGCTGCGGCGCGAAGCCCAGGCCCCGGGCGGCGGCGTACGACCGCTCGCGCAGCCGCTCGTCGGTCCGACGGGCCAGCGGCAGCAGTACGTCACGGATGAACGTCTCCCGCCGGGTCAGGCGCAGTTCGGGGCCGGCGCGCAGCACGAACGGCAGGCCGGAGCCGTGCACGGTCCGCATCAGGAGGTACAGGGGCCGCAGCCGCCGGTGGGCGCGGCGGATCCGCCAGCGCGCGTGGAGGTACTGGCCGGCGTGCGGCAGGATGAAGCCGACCGCGATCGACACGGCCGACAGACACGCCAGCGCCGGCGCGACGTCGAGATTGAGCCGGTCCAGGTCGTGCCCGGTCCAACGGGCCCCCACGGCGGTGAGCTTGGCGGCGTCGAAGGCGAGGTTCAGCGCGTAGCCGATGCCCAGGAACTTCAGTCCCCAGCGCAGCCATGCGTCGAGTCCGTCGGTGCGGATCCAGTTCCAGATCAGCTTCGAGGTGATGAGCCCGGCGACGGTGTGCGCGAGGAGGTACAGCAGGATCTCCTCGCGCATGAACGGCGTGGTGGCGTAGTAGGTGTCCAGGTCCCGGGTGCGCTCCACGGGCACGTCCGCGAGGGCGAACAGCACCCAGAGCAGGACGATCACGCCTCCGTAGGCCCACAGGACGCGGCGGGTGGCCCTGCGGGTGGCGGCGGAGCGCTCCGACGGGCCGTCGCGCCAGGCGACGATCAGCACAAGACAGGATCCGCAGAACGCGGTGAGCAGGGAATACACCCAGGGCGCCGAGATGTTGGGCACGCCGGTGACGCGGTTCACCCAGACGATCGTGGAGGGCGCGACGAACACGAACACCGCGCAGGCGAGCAGCAGCAGACCGCCGACCGCGCGCAGCAGCGGGTCGTTCCACAGCCTGATGATCGTCGGCAGCTTGATGGCCAGGGCGGCGGCCAGCACGAGGGCCGGGATCCACCAGAAGGACGTGTAGAGCTCACTCAGGAGCGAGGCCGGGCCCAGGGCCGCGTCCGCGAACTCCATCGCGTCTCCTCGCTCTCCTCGCCCGCCGGAACCAGGGCCGTTCGAGCCTACGCGGATGGACGTGTGCCCGTCAGGCGAGCGTGTGTACGAGACGAAGTCCCGTCCGGATCCCGCCCGTCTCGTTGACGTGCCCGGACATCCCCCCTTACGGTCACGTTCGAAGTTGCGAGCACTATCCGATATGCCGAACAGAGGAAGGGGTCACCGTGCGCACCGCCCGTTTCACCCTGGATCCCGCCTTCACCGTGGGCGAAGTGAACCCCCGCCTCTTCGGATCGTTCGTCGAACACCTGGGCCGCTGTGTGTACACCGGCATCTTTGAGCCGGGCCACCCCGCCGCGGACGCCGAGGGCCTGCGCACGGACGTCCTCGACCTCGTCAGGGAACTCGGCGTCACCGCCGTCCGCTACCCCGGCGGCAACTTCGTCTCCGCCTACCGGTGGGAGGACTCCGTGGGCCCCGTGGCGGACCGCCCCCGCCGCCTCGACCCCGCCTGGCGCTCGACGGAGACCAACCGCTTCGGCCTGTCCGAATACATCGCGTTCCTCAGGAAGCTCGGCCCCCGCGCCGAACCCATGATGGCGCTCAACCTCGGCACCCGGGGCGTCACCGAGGCCCTGGAACTCCTGGAGTACGCCAACCACCCCTCCGGGACCGCCCTTTCGGACCTGCGCGCCGCGCACGGCGACAAGGAGCCCTTCGGCATCGGGCTCTGGTGTCTCGGCAACGAGATGGACGGCCCCTGGCAGACCGGCCACAAGACCGCCGAGGAGTACGGCCGTCTGGCCGCCGAGACCGCCCGCGCCATGCGCCAGTTCGACCCCGGGGTCGAACTCGTCGCCTGCGGCTCCTCCGGCCAGTCCATGGCGACCTTCGCCGAGTGGGAGGCGACGGTCCTCAAGGAGACCTACGACCTCGTCGACCACATCTCCCTGCACGCCTACTACGAGCCCCTCGACGGCGACGTGGACTCCTTCCTGGCCTCCGCCGTGGACATGGAGTCCTTCATCGAGAACGTGATCGCCACCTGCGACCACGTCGGCGCCCGTCTGAAGTCGACGAAGCGGATCACCCTCTCCTTCGACGAGTGGAACGTCTGGTACATGTCCCGCGCCGGGGAGCAGGTCGCCGCCCTGGACTGGCCCGAGGCCCCCCGCATCCTCGAGGACCACTACAGCGTCACCGACGCCGTCGTCGTCGGCTCGCTGCTCATCGCGCTGCTCCGGCACGCCGACCGGGTGGCCGTCGCCTGCCTCGCCCAGCTCGTCAACGTGATCGCCCCCATCATGACCGAGCCCGGCGGCCCGGCCTGGCGGCAGACGACGTTCTTCCCCTTCGCCCAGGCGTCGCGGTACGGCCGCGGCGAGGTCCTCGACGTCCGCGTGGACTCACCGGTGTACGAGACGGAGAAGTACGGCGAGGCCGACCTCCTGCACGCCACCGCCGTACGCGCCGAGGACGGCACGGTCACCGTCTTCGCCGTCAACCGCGACCGCACCGCCCCGCTGCCCCTGGAGGTGACGGTGGGCGCCCTCGCGGTGACCTCCGTCGTCGAGCACAGCGTCCTCGCCGAGGCCGACCCCGACGCCGGCAACACCCTCGCCGAGCCCGACCGGGTCACCCCGCGCGCGGCAGCGGGCACCACCCTGGACGGCGGCCGCCTCACCGCCGTACTGGAGTCGCTGTCCTGGAACGTGATCCGGCTGGCGTGACGGGCCCGCTCACTTCCCCGGTGAGTCCACCGCCCCCACCGGCACCCCGCCCCGCGCCGCGCCGAGCAGCGTCAGCCGCACCTCGCCCGGCCCCGACAGCGTGCTCGTGTCGGACAGCACCGCCAGGGCCAGGGTGTTGGTGCCCCGGGTGCGCAGGATCCCGTTCGGCAGGACGAAGGTGTGCTGCCGGCCCGCCCCGTTGAGGTACTCGCCCATGTTCCAGCCGTTGAGGAACACCTGGACGCGGTAGGCGCGCTCCGGGTCGTCGTCGAGCGTCAGCCCGACCGAGGCGTCGATGTCCGGATCGATGCCGAGCCGGAACTCGGTCCGGTACCAGGCCACCCCCTGTCGCCGCTCCGCGCGCGGGAAGTCCACGGCCCGCCAGTCCCGGTCGTCGTGCCCCGGCAGGTGCCAGCCGTGCCGCTCGCCGTGCAGCCCGCCGTTGTTGAGCGGTCCGCGCACCCGGTCCGGCGCCACCGCGCCCTGGATCCGCCACTGAACGTCCCGCGACCCGCCCTCGAAGCCGACGGCCACGAGCCCGCGCGCGGTCTTGTGCGGGTCCCGCGCCGCCTCGTCCGCCCCGTGCTGCATGGGCCGCACCAGCACGGACAGCACCTGCCGTCCGGGCCTTCGCAGCTCCTCCGGCAGGGGGAAGGCGGCCGTGGCCGTCCGGGTGTCCCGCGCCGCCGTGTCCTCCTCCGGCACCGGCATGCGGTGGGCGCCCAGGGGCCGCCCGTCCAGCCAGGCCATCAGCAGGCCGTGCGGACCCGTGCGGTAGGACAGGGACACCGAGGTGAGACCGCGCGTGTCGGTCAGCCGTCCCCGGTACCAGACGTCGCCGTAGTGGAAGCCGTAGTCGTCCGCGAAAAGCACCGGGCCGTCCGCGGGCACGGGCGTGGTGCTGTGGGTGGCGGTGCGGTCGGCCACCGTCCACGCCGAGTCGTCGAAGTCCGGCTCGGACTCCGGGCTTCCGCCCCGGCGCCGCCAGCCGCCCAGTCCGGGCAGCGGCACCTCGGCCACCTCCGGCATCATCCCCTCCATCACCAGGCTCCCGGCCCGGCCGAGGTAGGTGGGCACCGGCCGGCCGTTCCAGGTCACGGAGGTGATCCCGCGCGGCGCCCACACCTCCACCCCGGTCTCGATCACGACGTCGCCGGTCAGATGGACGGTGGAGCCGCGCAGCTCGGCCGAGCGCAGCAGCGCCGGGCCGTAGACCAGCAGGGAGCCGGAGGGGGTCTCGTACGGCCACAGGCGCAGCGCGGTCGCGTCGTCGGCGAACAGCAGCACCATCGGGACCTCGGAGTCCCCGCCCCTGAGGAGGACCCGGCTCAGTCCGCCCACGCCGAGCGGCACGACGATGTTGAGCCGGCCCCGGTCGTAGGTCCACGCGGGCTGGGTGTCCGCGCGCAGCACCTCCGGCTGGGTGTCGCAGTCCAGCGCGATCTGCGCCTGCTCGCCGGCGCGGCCGACGAACACGGCGACGTCCGTCCGGCCGGCGGCCATGCTCAGCATCGGCTGCGCGGTGCTGTACGCGAGCTTCCGCCGGCCCAGGCGCAGTCCGGAGACGAGCAGTTTGGCGTCGCGCGGCGCCACGGTGACCGGGACCTTGACGCCGGTGCCCGGCAGTGCCGAGCGGACCTCCTCGTCGGAGTCGTTGCGCACCACGTACACCTGGGCGCCGGTGTCGGGGTTGGCCAGGTGACGCACCGTCAGCCGCTGGTCCGCCGCCCGTGTCCCGTCGACCGGGTTCAGGCGGGCGAGGTCGGGCACCGTGCGCACCAGATGCCCGAACTGCTGGAGCGGGGCCATGGCCGGGGTGACCCCGCGGCCCTCGTCGACCGGCGCCCCCGAGCCGTACGAGGCGGGGAGCCCCGGCCCGGGCAGCCAGCCCCACGACGTGCCGCCGAACACCCTGCCGACGCTCTGCGCGGTGAACCCCCGGGCCAGGTCGGTGAGATGACCGCTGCGCCGGTACCCGGCGCCGCAGCGGAGCCCCGGCGTCCGGGGCCCGCCCTCGCGGCCGCCGAACCGCCCGTCCCCGTGCAGGACGGGTACGTCGATGCGGTCGGCGCGCGCCTTGGCGTACAGGTGGGCAAGACCGGCGCGCCGGGCCGGATCACCCGCGGTGGCCGTGCCGCCGTCCTCGAGCTGGTACAGCAGCACCGTGCCGCCGCCCGCGGTGAACAGGTGCCGTACGGCGATGGAGTTGACGGCGGTCAGCCATGCGTCGGCGTGCCGCAGATACTCCGGGTCGTCGGTGCGCGCGGTCCCGTCGACGGCCGCCAGCCATCCGGGCAGACCGCCGGCGTCCACCTCGGGGCCGAGGTACGGACCCGGGCGCAGGATGACGTACAGGTGTTCCTCGGCGGCCATGCCGAGGAACAGGTCGAGGTCCCGTACGCCGGTGAAGTCGTGCTTCCCGGGCGCGGGGGAGTGGTGATTCCACGGCACGGGGACGCTCACCGCGTTGTGCCCGTGGGCGCGCAGCTTCTGCAGGACGTCCCGCCACAGGGAGGGGCTGGGCAGCCGGAAGGGGTGCATCTCCGCCGACCACAGCACCAGCCGGCGGCCGTCCACCAGCAGACAATGCCCGTCGGAGCCGATCCGGTGCCGCCTGCCGTCCGCGCGCGGCGGAGGCGGAGGCGGGCCGGTCGGCACACCGCGCGGTTCGCGCGTGCCGGTCGCCGCTCCGCCGCTTCCGGCCAGCGCCAGACCGAGCGCCGCCGTACCGGCCAGAGCGGTGAAGGTGCGCCTGCTGAGCTCCAAGGGAGCGCCTCCTGTTGTGGTGCCACACGCCGTGCCAGGGGGGTCATTGTCCACGAACGCGAACCCCGTCGTTCACAGGACGCTCCCGGTACGTCCCTTTGTGTCCCGCCGCGTCATGGCGGACGTGAATGGCCTGAGTTCGCCCTGTCCGGCGGTCGCGGTGCTCCATACGATGCGAGCGCTCCCGGTCTTCACCGCACCTTCATGCCTCCTTCACGAAGCCGGGAGCGCATGTGCCTGCGGAATTGGCATGTACATGAAGCTTCAACCATCACCCCCCACGGAAGGACGGAGACACTCCATGGCTGGTGGCCTGCTCATGGGCGCCGCGACCGCGGCGCTCCTCGCTGCCGCGCTCCCCGCGCACAACCCGTCGACCGGTTTCGAGGACCCGCCCCCGGACAAGATCGTCATCAAGGTCGCCACAGTGAACGGATCCGGATGCCCCCAGGGCACGGCGGCCGTCGCCGTCTCGGCCGACAACACCGCGTTCACCGTGACCTACAGCGACTATCTCGCCCAGGCCGGCGGGAACTCCGATCCCACGGCGTCCCGCAAGAACTGCCAGCTCAGCCTGCTCGTCCATGTGCCGGCCGGCTTCACCTACGCCATCGCCAGCGCGGACTACCGCGGCTTCGCCGCGCTCCAGCCGGGCGCGAGGGGCACGCAGAGAGCGTCGTACTACTTCCAGGGCTCCCCGAACACGGAGTACCGCTCGCACCCCTTCTCCGGCCCGTACGACGACAACTGGCAGGCCACGGACGAGACCGACTGGGCGCAGCTGGTCTACGCGCCCTGCGGCGTCCAGCGCAACTTCAACATCAACACCGAGCTGCGGGTGAGCGCCGGCAGCTCGTCCGACGAGGTCAGCTTCATGACGATGGACTCCACGGACGGAGACATCAGCACGGTGTACCACCTCGCCTGGAAGGAGTGCCCGGCCGGCTGACCCGCCCCTGAGGAGCGGGCGGACCGACGCGAGACCGCCGGTCGGCCCGCTCCCGCCATTTGCCTCAACAACCCTTGCACCACTGCGACTTGAGTCTCACAATCCATCGCACAGAGCCGCGCGGCGGGATACGCCGGAGGCATCGGGGGTGTCTGTATGAGTGCCGGTTCACTGCCACGGGAGTACCGGATCAGCCGCGGCCGGACCACCGGCATCGTGGTCGCCGTCTCCTTCGCCTGTCTGCCCGGGGTGCTCGCCCTCTGGGTCACCGACGACTTCTCCGCGGCGGTGAAATGGTCGGTCGTCCTGCCGCTCCTCGCGCTCCTCGCCTGGCTCGTCACCGCCTCCACGCGCGCGAGCACCACCGCGGACCTCAAAGGCATCCGCATCCGCGGCTTCTTCCGGACCCGGCGCCTGGCCTGGTCGCAGATCCAGGACATCCGGGTCGAGATCAACCCCGGCGCGGTGGTCCAGGACAACGCGTCCCAGCCGAACTTCGTCTCCTACGCCTACCGGGACGACGGCAAGCGGCTCCAGTTGATGTACCTGGACGACGCGACCGTGAACCTGGAACGCGAGGTCGCCCTGCTGCGCGCCGCGTGGGAGGAACTGCGCGGGGAGGACTGGACGCGGTCGGCGGACATCTCCCGCCGCATCGCCCGCGGCGAGGCCCGGCGGCTGGCCGCGATGGCCGGCTTCGCCTGGGCGATGCTCTCCTTCCTCCCGCTGGTCGCCCTCATGCTGCTCCCGCTGTTCGCGGACCTCCCCGACGCCCTCGACACCTCATGGTGGCCCTTCCTCATCATGGGCACGGGCCTCCCCGCGGCCTTCGCCCTGGGCATGACCCTCTCCTACCGCAAACGCGTACTCCTCCTGACCGACGAGCCCTGACCCCGACGTTCCCCCTCGCCGGGGCCCCGGCACGGTCGCCTTCGCCGGGGCCCGCGGCGTGCGCCCGCGGCCCGGGACTCCGTTGGTGTCCGTCCGGCTCTGTCGCCATGGCCCCGGGCGTGCCCGCCGTTCGCGGACGGTCACCGGTCGTTGGGGTCCCGTTGCCCGTACGGCCCGGGTCCCTGCGTCCGTGCTCAGCCCGTCCGGCCCATTCCCGCGGGTTCCGGCCAGGCGGCCTGGGCGCCCGGCCAGCCTGTCGCCGGGGCCGTGGAGAGGCCGTCGGTGCCGCGGACCTGGGCGGCCGTCAGGCCGCCGCGGGCCGGGACGCCGGGCGGGGTCGGGCCGGTGGGGTACGGCGTCTGGGCCGCCGGGGCCAGGGGCTGGGCGGCAGCCGGCATCGGGGCGGGCTGCGGGACCGGTTCCGGTATCGGCACCGGCTGGGGGACCGGCTGCGGGGCCGGTGCCGGTGCGGGCTGGGGAATCGGCTGCGGGACTTGCTGGGGGACTTGCTCGGGGACCGGTTGGGGGGCCGGCTGGGCCGCGATGCCGGCTGCGGCCGGCACCGGCATCCCGCCGGGCGGGTCCGACCTCACGGTGGACGCCGCGGCGGGGAGCGGCATGCCGGTGCCGGCGGACGGAGCGGCGGCGAGCCCCGGAACGCCGGCACCGGCGGCCTGAGCGGCGAGCCCGCGCATGCCCGCCCCGTTGGTCTCGCTCACCAGGCGGTCCACTGCCGCCGTGCCCGAGCTGTAGCTGGTCCCGGTGGCCTGCTCGGGCACGGCGGCTCCCCTCCTGGACGTCCCGTAGAGCACCTGTTCCAGGCCGGACACCAGGCGACGTACGTCCACCTGGGGGCGTACCACGAGACGCAGGAAGCGGCTGGAGGAACCGATCTTGTTGCCGCACTCACGGACCAGGATCCGGTGCTCGGTGAGCATCCGGTCCCTGACCACGGTGCCCTCGGCGCCCACCGGGAGGCGCACGAAGAGGAAGTTGCCCTGTGACGGGTAGACCGTCAGCCCGGGCAGCGAGGAGAGCTGGCCGGACATGTCCATCCGGTCGCGGCGCACCTGGTGCAGGCTCTGCGCGTACTCGGCACCGTGCTCCTTCAGCATGAACACCACGTGCTCGGCGAAGGAGTTGAGGTTCCACTTGGGCAGCATCGAGCGCACCCGCCCCGCCAGCGCCGGGTTGGCGACCAGATAGCCGAACCGGATGCCGTGCAGGCCGAAGTTCTTGCCGAGGCTGCGCAGCACGATGACGTTGGGCCGCAGCATCGCCTCCTGCACCACGCTCGGCTCGTTCTCCGCGTCGGCGAACTCCAGGAACGACTCGTCGATCACGACCAGGTCCAGATCCGCCATCGCGTCCATGAACTGCACGATCGCGTGCTTGTGCAGAAACCCGCCGTCGGGGTTGTTCGGGTTGCAGATGACGGCGACCCGGGTGCCGCGCGCCCGGATGAACTCCGCGTACTGCGCCAGGTCGAGGGCGAAGCCGCTGGACTCCTGGAGCGGGAACATGTCGACCCGCTTGCCGGTCTCCATCGGCTGGTCGGTCCAGCGGCCGAAGGTGGGGACGGGGACGGCGAGGGACTCCCGGACCAGGAGATGGTCGATCCAGGTGATCAGCTCCGTGGAGCCGTTGCCCATCGCCACGCACTGCGGCGGCAGTTGGAGCAGGCTGCACAGCTCGGCCGTGATGGTGTCGGCGCTGCTCGGGTAGTACGTGATGATGTCGCGCAGCCGGCCGGCCATCTCCTCGAACATGGCCGGGGTGGGGAAGTACGGATTGCAGGGGATGCAGAAGTCCACCGGGCCGGCCCCGTCGCTCTCCCGTGTCAGCGCCGCCATCGACGGACTGTGCGCCGTGGTGCTGCGGAACAGCGAGGTGACGTTGTCGGCCATGGAACCTCCGTGTGCGGCGGGCCCGCCGGGGACGTAACGGGCCCGTCATGCCTGGGTGGCCCGTGCGGGGGAGCACGGGCCACCCAGGAGTACGGAGCAGGGCGCACGGCCGTTCAGCTCATGTGTGGAAAATGTAATCGCCGGGGCGCCGGGCGGAGGCGCGGCTCAGACGCCGAACGAGTGGACCGTCGTCGTCCGGTAGGTCTCTCCCGGCCGCAGCACGGTCGACGGGAACGACGGCTGGTTGGGCGAGTCCGGGAAGTGCTGGGTCTCCAGGCACAGCCCGTCGCCCTGCCGGTACACCCGGCCGCCGGAGCCCACCAGGGTGCCGTCGAGGAAGTTGCCGGAGTAGAACTGCAGCCCCGGCTCGTTGGTGGCGATGCGCAGGGTGCGGCCGGAGGACGGGTCACGCAGGACGGCGGCATGCTCCGGGCGCCGGGTGATGCCCTTGTCCAGCACCCAGTTGTGGTCGAAGCCCTGCCCGTACAGCACCTGCTGGTGCGCGGTGCGGATGTCCCGGCCGATCGGCTTGGCCCGCCGGAAGTCGAACGGGGTGCCCGCGACCCGCGCCAGTTCCCCGGTGGGGATCAGCCCGGAGTCGACCGGCGTGTAGCGGGAGGCGGCGATGGACAGCTCGTGGTCGTGGACCGAGCCGCTGCCCTCGCCGGCCAGGTTCCAGTAGACATGGCTGGTGAGGTTGACGACGGTGGCCTGGTCGGTGGTCGCCGCGTAGTCCACGCGCCAGTCGCCGGCGCGGGTCAGGGTGTAGGTGACCTTCACCCGCAGGGTGCCCGGGTAGCCCATCTCGCCGTCGACGGCGGTGTAGTACAGGTGCAGGCCGACGTCGGAGCCGCGGGTGAACGGCTCGACGTCCCAGACCCGCTTGTCGAAGCCCCGCTCGCCCCCGTGCAGGCTGTTGTCGCCGTCGTTGACGGAGAGCTGGTACGCGGTGCCGTCGAGGGTGAAGCGGCCCTGGCCGATCCGGTTGCCGTAGCGGCCGATCAGGGCGCCGAAGTACGGGCTGGAGTCGACGTACTCCTCCAGGGTGGCCAGGCCCAGGGAGACATTGGCCCGCCGGCCGCGCCGGTCGGGGATCTCCAGGGACCGCACGATGCCGCCGTAGGAGAGGACCTCCATCCGGGTGCCGCCGTTCGCCAGCGACCACGCGTGCACCCTGGTGCCGTCCGCGAGCCGGCCGAAGAGCCTCCTCACCGGCCTCCCCCTGCCTGCCGAAGCGTGTGCCGTCCCGCCGAGGGCGGTGCCGGCGGCCACCCCGGCCGCCGCCGCTCCGGCTCCTGCCATGACCGTGCGTCTGCTCAGTTCCATGTGTGCCGCTCCCGAAGGGGAAGGGGCCCCGCCGTCCGGCGGGGCCCGAGCCGACTTACGAACCGACCTTGCGCTTGTTCCACACGTCGAAGCCGACCGCCGCCAGCAGCACCAGGCCCTTGATGACCTGCTGCCAGTCGGTGCCGACGCCGACGAGGTTCATACCGTTGTTCAGCACGCCCAGGACCAGACCGCCGATGATGGCGCCGAGCACGGTGCCGACACCGCCGGCCATCGACGCGCCGCCGATGAACGCCGCGGCGATCGCCTCCAGCTCGAAGTTGAGACCGGCCTTGGGAGAGGCCGCGTTGAAGCGGGCGGCGAACACCAGACCCGCAAGGGCCGCGAGCATGCCCATGTTCAGGAAGACCAGGAAGGTGACCCTCTTGTCCCGCACACCCGACAGCTTGGCCGCGGGCAGGTTGCCGCCGATGGCGTAGATGTGCCGGCCGATGACGGCGTTGCGCATCATGTAGCCGAACCCGACGAGCAGCGCGCCGAGGATCAGCAGCACGATCGGGGCGCCCTTGTAGCTGGCCAGCAGCAGCGTCACCACGAGGACGGCCGAGGCGAGCGCGACGAGCTTGAGCGCGAACAGCTTGCCGGGCAGGACGTCGAGGTCGAACTCCTTCTGCCGCCGGCGGTCGCGCACCTCCTGGAAGAGGACGAGGGCGATCAGCGCGAAGCCGAGGAGCAGGGTGAGATTGTGGTAGTTGGTCTCCGGACCGACCTCGGGCATGAAGCCGTTGGCCATCTTCTGCAGGCCGCGCGGGAACGGGCCGAGGGTCTGGCCCTCCAGGAAGATCTCGGTGAGACCGCGGAAGGTCAGCATGCCCGCGAGGGTCACGATGAACGACGGTATGCCGCCGTAGGCGATGAACCACCCTTGTACGGCCCCCGCGATGGCGCCCACGGCCAGGCACAGCACCACCGCGACCGGCCAGGGCAGATCGTTCCTGACCATGAACACCGCGGCCATGGAGCCGACGAACGCCGTCAGTGAGCCGACCGACAGGTCGATGTGCCCGGAGATGATGACCAGCATCATGCCGATCGCGAGGATCAGGATGTAGCTGTTCTGCAGCACCAGGTTGGACACGTTGCGCGGCAGCAGCAGGTCGCCGTCGGTCCACACCGCGAACAGCGCCACGATCAGACCGAGCGCCATCAGCATGCCGTACTGCCGCATGTTGCGGCGCATGCCGTCCAGCATCAGCTGGAGCAGGCCGTCACCGCCGCCCGCCCCGTTCTTGCCCGGTGGCGCGGATGCCGGGGTCTTGTCGGTGACTGTGCTCATCGGGATACCTCTTTGTCCTTCGTCATCTGACGCATCAGCGATTCCTGGGAGGCCTCGGCCCGCGAGAACTCACCGGTCAGCCGTCCTGCGGCCATCGTGTAGATGCGGTCGCACATGCCGAGCAGCTCGGGCAGTTCGGAGGAGATGAAGACGACCGCCTTGCCCTCGGCGGCCAGTCGGTCGATGACCGTGTAGATCTCGTACTTGGCGCCGACGTCGATGCCGCGGGTCGGCTCGTCGAGGATCAGCACATCGGGACCCGCGAAGATCCACTTGCTGAGTACGACCTTCTGCTGGTTGCCGCCGGACAGCTTGCCCACCGGCTCGAACACCGTCGGCGCCTTGATGTTCATGGACGTGCGGAAGCCTTCGGCGACCTGACGCTCCTGGTGCTCGTCCACCACACCGCGCGTGGCGACCTTGCCGAGGGCGCTGAGCGAGATGTTGCGGTTGATGGTGTCGATGAGGTTCAGGCCGTAGTGCTTGCGGTCCTCGGTGACGTAGGCGATGCCGTGTCCCACCGCCTCGGGGACGGTCCTGGTACGGATCTCCTTGCCGTCCTTGAGGACCGTGCCGCCCGCGTGCCGGCCGTAGGTGCGGCCGAAGATGCTCATCGCCAGCTCGGTGCGGCCGGCGCCCATCAGACCGGCGATCCCGACGATCTCGCCGCGCCGGACGGTCAGCGACACGTCGTCGACGACCTTGCGCTGCTGGTCGATCGGGTGGTGCACGGTCCAGTTGCGGATCTCCAGGGCGGGCGCGGTGCCCTCCTCCGGATGGTGCGGGGTGCGCTCCGGGAAGCGGTGCTCCAGATCGCGGCCGACCATGCCGCTGATGATCCGGTCCTCGGTGGTCTCCGGGGCCTTCACGTCGAGCGTCTCGATGGTCCGCCCGTCCCGCAGGATGGTCACCGAGTCGGCGACCCTGCGGATCTCGTTCAGCTTGTGGGAGATGATGATCGCGGTGATGCCCTGGTCCTTCAGCTGCAGGATCAGGTCGAGGAGTTTGCCGCTGTCCTCGTCGTTGAGCGCCGCGGTCGGCTCGTCGAGGATGAGCAGCTTCACCTTCTTCGACAGCGCCTTGGCGATCTCCACCAGCTGCTGCTTGCCCACGCCGATGTCGGCGACGCGGGTCTCCGGGTGCTCGTCGAGCCCGACCCGGCGCAGCAGTTCGGCGGCGTGCCTGAGGGTCTCGTTCCAGTTGATGAAGCCGCGGGTGGCGTGCTCGTTGCCGAGGAAGATGTTCTCGGCGATCGAGAGGTAGGGCACCAGGGCCAGCTCCTGGTGGATGATCACGATGCCGCGCTCTTCGCTGGCCCGGATGTCCTTGAACCGGCAGAGATCCTCCTCGAAGAGGATCTCCCCCTCGTAGCTGCCGTGCGGGTGGACGCCGGAGAGGACCTTCATCAGGGTCGACTTGCCGGCGCCGTTCTCGCCGCAGATGGCGTGGACCTCGCCCCGCTGGACGGTCAGGCTGACGTCCGACAGCGCCTTGACGCCGGGAAAGGTCTTGACGATCGAGCGCATTTCCAGGACGGGTCCCGCCATGGTCGTGCCTTCCAATCAGTGGGTTACGGCGGTCAGTTGAGGTCGCTTTCCGTGATGTAGCCGGAGTCGACGAGCTCCTTCTTGTAGTTGTCCTTGTCCACCGCCACCGGCTCGAGCAGGTAGGCGGGGACGACCTTGGCGCCGTTGTCGTAGCTCTTGGTGTCGTTGGTCTCGGGCTTCTTGTCGTTGAGCAGGGCGTCGACCATGTTGGAGGCGACCTTGGCGAGTTCGCGGAGGTCCTTGAAGACGGTCATCGACTGCTGGTCGGCGATGATCGACTTCACCGAGGCGACCTCGGCGTCCTGGCCGGTGACGACCGGCAGCGGCTTGTCCTTGGTGCCGTAGCCGTCCGACTTCAGGGCGGACAGGATGCCGATGGAGATGCCGTCGTACGGCGAGAGCACCGCGTCCACCCGGTCGCTGCGGTAGGCCGAGGTGAGGATGTCGTCCATGCGCTTCTGCGCGGTGCCGCCGTCCCAGCGCAGGGTGGTGACCTGATTGAGGTCCGCCTGGCCGGACTTGACGACGAGCTGCTTCTTGTCGATGTAGGGCTGCAGGACGCTCATGGCCCCGTTGAAGAAGTAACGGGTGTTGTTGTCGTCGTTGGAACCGGCGAACAGTTCGATGTTGAAGGGGCCCTTCTCGCTGCCGTCCTTCAGGCCGAGCTGCTCGACGATGTAGGTGCCCTGGAGCTGGCCGACCTTCTCGTTGTCGAACGAGGCGTAGTAGTCGACGTTCTCCGTGCCGAGGATGAGGCGGTCGTAGGAGACCACCGGGATGTCGGCGTCCTTCGCCTGCTGCATGACGTTGTTCAGCGACTTGTTGTCGATGGCCGCCACGATCAGGGCGTCCACGCCCTGCGTGATCATGTTCTCGATCTGCGAGACCTGCTGGTCGGGGTCGTCCTCGCCGAAGACCAGCTTGGTCTTGTAGCCCTTGGACTCGAGCTCCTTCACGACGTTGTCGCCGTCGGCGATCCAGCGCTCGGAGGACTTGGTCGGCATCGCGATGCCGATGGTGGCTCCCTCGGAGCCTCCCTTGTCCTCCTCGCTGCCGCCCTCACTGCTCTGACCGCAGGCGGACAGGGTGAGGGCCAGGGAGGCTGCTCCGGCTATGGCGGCGAGGACTGCTCTGCGGTTACGCATCATGATCATCCTTGATCTTTGGGCGGTGTCGGTCCGGACGAGCGGTGCGCTTTCCGGGAGGTGGAACCAGGAGACCGGGAAGGGATGTGTTGGATTGTGCGCGGCTGTGTCTACTTCTGTGAAGCCGCGTTTCCGTAACGTTATGACGAAATTTCGAACCGGCGGAGCTCCCCCGGAAGCCGGGAGCCGAGCGGCGCCATCTCGCCGTCCGCCCCGTGCCGGGCCAGCAGGTCCAGCGCCAGCCGGCCGCGCCGCACCCGCTCCTTGGCGGTGGCCAGGGTGAGCTCGCGCAACTGGTGCCCGTACGGGTAGATCCCGGGCGCCTTCGCCAGGCCGAACTTCAGGTACAGCGGGGCGCCGCGCCGGATGAGCTCGGCGACCTCGTACATCCGCACATAACCGCCCAGGTCGTCCGGCGCCTCGATGTACATGTCCATCGGAGCGGCCGAAACCCGGCGTATCTCGGTGACATGAGCGAGCGTCAGATCGCTGGGCACGTTGACCGAGTCGGCGCCGAGCCGTTCGCAGACCGCGAACGAGGCCGGGTTGACCGGCCCGGCGAGCGCCGAGACCTTCAAGGTGGTGTCGGCCGGGAGGAGACCGGCCGCCCGCGCGCGGTGCAGCGTCCACAGCACGCCCTCGTCGGCGACCAGCAGGCACCTGACGCCCAGCTCCGTGGCCCGCACCGCGTCCTCGACACAGCCGGCCACCGCGTCGTGGCCGCGGGCGCGCAGTCCGGCGCCGTGCGAGTCGGTGCGGACCGAGCCGCCGATGTCCCAGGTGCCGCGCGGGCCGGTGAACAGACACAGCTCGATGTCCCGCTCCCCGGTGGCCTTCACCATCTCGGTGATCTCGGCGTCGGTCAGCATCCACACCCCGCTGCCCTGGCTGATCCGGTGGATCGGCACATCGAGGCGCGAGGCCTCCTTCAGTACCACCGCCAGCGCCTCGGGCCCCTCGCACGAGGGAATCTCGGTGCGCCAGCGGCCGCCGCCGGGGAAGGCGTGCGGCGAGGCGTCGGCGGGATCGAGGTCGGGTGCGCCCAGTCCGAGCGCGGTGAGCACCTGCTCACCGGGCCGGCGGGGTGCCTGGGGGGAAGCGTCGGTCACGGGGCTGTCCTTCGTGTTCGGTATATCGGACGAGGTTCGCACCTCGGGGTGCGGGTCGGTGGGGAGGTGCGCCGGTACGGGGACCCCCGTACCGGCGCACGCGCTAGGGACGCAGCAGGACCTTGCCCACGGCCGGATCGCCGGATCCCACCAGCGCGATGGCCCGCGGGAAGTCGGCGAGCGGCAGCTCATGGGTCACCAGCGGCAGCGGATCGAGCAGTCCCGCGGCGAACACCCGCACGGTGTGCGCCCAGGCATCCGGCGGCGCCCCGAAGACGGTGTGTACCTCCAGCTGCCGTACGACCAGATCCGTCGGGTCGAGCCCGTCGGCACCCGGCGCCGGGATGCCGGTCAGCACCAGCCGCCCGCCGCGCCGCAGCAACGAGGCGGCCGTACGGGCCGCGTCGGCGGACCCGGCGGTCTCGATCACCACGTCGAAGCCGTCCGGCAGCGGCTGGTCCTTGGTACGGAACCCGGTGGCCCCGTACCGCCGCGCCAGCGCCTCCCGGTCGCCCCGGGTGCCCACGACCAGCAGCTCGGACGGCGATCCCGCCCGCAGGAACTGCACGGCGAACATGCCGAGCGTGCCCGTCCCGACCACCGCGACCCGCTCGCCCGGAACGGCGTGCGCCTTCAGCGCCGCGGCCGCGATACAGGCGGCCGGCTCGAGGAGCGCGGCGGCGCTCAGATCGGCGTCGTCCGGCAGGACGTGCAGCAGCCGGGCCGGCAGGGTCAGCGTGGCCGCCATGGCGCCCGGCTGGGTGAAGCCGGTCTCCTCGTACCCCGCCGAGCACAACGTGGTCTCACCGGCGTGACAGCGGTCGCAGACCTGGCAGTTGCGGAACCCCTCACCGACCACCTTGCGGCCCACCAGCGACTCCGGGACGCCCGCACCCACCCGCCGCACGGTCCCGGACCACTCGTGACCCGGCGTCAGCGGATAACGCACGTACCCCTCGGGCCGGTTGCCCTGGTACACCTCGCGGTCGCTGCCGCAGATGCCGGCCGCGTGGACGCGCACCAGCGCCTCGCCCGGCGCGGGCTCGCGCGGCTCGTGCGGTACGAGCCGGTGCTCGCCGGGACCTTCGACGACGACGGCGGTGCTCACTGCGTCCCCTTCGGCTTGCGCTGCTCCCAGCCCTCGGCCCACAGGTCGAACCGGGCCTGCTGCTGCGGGAACTCGGCCGCCGCGTCGACGTCCAGCTCCACGCCCAGGCCGGGCGCGTCGGAAGGATGGAAGCAGCCGTCCTCCGGATCCACCCGCGGCGCGCCCTTGACGACCTTCTTGATCTCCGCGTCCGCGAAGTCGTTGAAGTGCTCCAGGATCTTGAAGTTCGGGGCGGTGAAACCGACCTGGAGGGACGCGGCGGTGAGCACCGGGCCGCCGACGTTGTGCGGGGCGACCAGCATGTAGTGCGTCTCCGCGGTCGCCGCGAGCTTGCGGGTCTCCCAGATGCCGCCGATGTGGCCGACGTCGGGCTGCAGGATGTCGGCCGCCTGGCTCTCGAACAGCTCCCGGAACTCGATGCGGTCATGGATGCGCTCACCGGTCGCGACCGGCATGTCGACCTTCGCGGCGACCTTCTCGAGCGCCTTGAGGTTCTCCGGCGGCACCGGCTCCTCCAGCCAGGCCGGCCGGAACGGCGCGAGCTCCCGGGCGAGGCGGACGGCGGTGGCGGGGGAGAAGCGGCCGTGCATCTCCAGCATCAGCTCGGCGTCGGGGCCGATGGCGTCGCGCACGGCCTCGATCAGCGAGACCGCGTACAGCGTCTGCTGCTGGTCCAGCTCGAAGTGCCCGGTGCCGAACGGGTCGATCTTCAGCGCCCGGTACCCGCGCTCCATCACCGTGCGCGCGGCCTTGTGGTACGCGTCCGGGGTGCGCTCGGTGGTGTACCAGCCGTTGGCGTACGCCTTCACCCTGTCGGTGACCTTGCCGCCGAGCAGCTGCCACACCGGGACCCCGAGGGCCTTGCCCTTGATGTCCCAGCAGGCCATCTCGATCACGGCGACGCCGGACATCACGATCTCACCCGCGCGGCCGAAGTCGCCGTACTTCATCCGGCGGACGAGGTCCTCGACGGCGAAGGGGTCGGATCCGAGAATGTGGTTGGCCTCGGCTTCCTTCAGATACCCCAGGAGGGCGTCGGTGTGGCCCAGCATCCGGGTCTCGCCGACTCCGGTGAGCCCTTCGTCGGTGTGCACCAGGACGTAGGTCAGGTTGCGCCACGGCGTCCCGACCACGTGTGTGCTGATTCCGGTGATGCGCACGGCTGTTCGCCCCTTGCCTGTTCGATATTTCGTCACCCGTTCGAAATGCTGGCGTGACAGTAAGGAGGGGGTGGTGGGGGTGTCAATGGGTTACGCGCACAACGGTTTCGACAGGTTCGAAACCTATGGGCAATGGTCCGCACCAAACCTTCACAGCAAGCCCTAGGAACCGGACCCGAGCGGAACCTAACCTTCCCGCGTCATGGACTTTTGCCACCCGTGCCAACGGCACCTCAATGGCGCCCTGGCCTGCCCCGGCTGCGGCACGCCCGTCGAGACGCCCAGCGCCCCGCCGCCGCGGGAGCCGGCCGCCGGGCCGGACCCGGCCGAGGAGAGCGGGCCCGACGGGGAGCCGGAGGAACCGGCGCCGCGAGGCCGGCGGGCCGAGGATCTCTCCGCGGGGCAGAGCCGCCGCGACCGCAAGGCCGCGGCGCACCGGCGGCGGCGCAACCGGACGTTGCTCGTCGCGGCGGGGTTCGTGCTCGCGGCGGGCGGGTTGAGCCTGGCGGAGCTCGGCCTCGACGCGCCCGGCACGAAGCGGGAGCCGGCTTCTGCCGGGGAGTCGCCGGACGGCGGCTCGACGAACGTGAAACCGTCCGCGTCGTCGAGTGCCGCGACGGAGGTGAAAACGCCGGGGGCGTCGGCGAGTTCGAGTGCTTCCGGCTCGGCGTCGGCGTCCGCGTCCGGCTCGGCGTCGGCGTCCGCGTCGCCGGACGAGGAGACCACGGAGTCGAAGGCTCCCGCGTCGGCGGACGTGCCGTCGTCCGACGACGCCCCGGCGACGACGCCATCGGACCCGCCGTCCCAGCCGGAGCCGGACCCCACGACGAAGAAGCCGGAACCGGACCCCACCCCCACGGAAACCTGCGACCGCTTCCTGTGGTGGTGCACGTAACCCTGCCGGGGGGCGCGCTGTAACCCCGGGGCGGGTTGCGCACCCAGCGCCGGAACGCCGGCCGCGCCGGCGTGGGCCGGGGGGTGTCTGCAAGGCCCGGCGCTACGGGGTGCCGCCGCGCCCACCCGTGCCGCCCAGCGGCACGACTGCCCGCGGTTGGCGGCAGCAGGCCGCGGATCGCGCGGATGGCGGCGTGGAGCGCGCGGATGGCGCGGGGAGCGGCGTCGCGGATCACGCGGAGCGCGCGGAGCGCGGCAGGCGCGGACGGCGGGGAGGGGCCGGGACGGGGGTGTGCGCCCGCAGCGACTGGCGCGTCCGCGCCGTTCACCCCCACCGACAAGCTCAATCGCGCCAGTCCGAGGACGTACACCCCCGGCCCGGCCCCGCACCCCCACCCACCGTGGGCGCTACGCGCACCCCCACCACACCCGCAGTTGCGCCGCAGGCATTCAGAGGCGCACCCCCACCACACCCGCAGTTGCGCCGCAGGCATTCAGGCGTGCACCCCCACCACACCCGCAGTTGCGCCGCAGGCATTCAGAGGCGCACCCCCACCACACCCGCAGTTGCGCCGCAGGCATTCAGGCGCGCACCCCCACCGAACCCGCCGCGGCGCCGCAGGCGTTCAGTCCGCTGTCAGCATGCGTCGCAAGGCGTCGCGCAGCGCCACTCGTTCCGGCTCCGACAGCCCCGCCAGCGGCTCCCGCGCGAACCGCAGCGACTCCCGCAGGCTCCGCGCCACCCGCCGCCCCTCATCCGTCGCCGCCGCCAGCTTCACGCGCCGGTCCGCGGGATCCGGCCGCCGCTCCACCAGCGCCCGCGCCTCCAGCCGGTCCACGATCCCCGTGACGTTCGACGGCTCGCACTTCAACCGCTGCGCCAGCTTCCGCATCGGCAGCGGCTCCAGCGACAGCAGGCTCAACAGCCTCGCCTGCGCCCCCGTCAGCGCGTGACCCGCGGCTGCTTCCTCGTACTCCTCGTGGTACCGGGCCACGACCGAGCCGATGAGGTCGACGACCTCCAGCGTGAGCGCATCGGGCCGGCTGGATGAGGTACGCGGTGGTGTGGCCATGCTCTCCAGGGTACCCACTTGCTTGACAGGCTGAAATGTTCAGCACCATGGTTGTTTCAGGTACTGAAATACTTCGACGAAAGGTGCCAGGCCATGCCCGACGCCCCCACACCCCCCACCACCGGCCGCGAGTGGCACCTGATGAGCCGGCCCGTCGGCTGGCCCAAGCCCGAGGACTTCGCCTTCCTCGAGGCGGAGATCCCCGCCCCGGCCGAGGGCCAGGTGCTGGTACGGAACGCGTACCTCTCCGTCGACCCGTACATGCGCGGCCGTATGAGCGCCGCGAAGTCCTACGTCGCCCCGTACGAGCTGGGCAAGCCCATGCAGGGCGGCGCCGTCGGCGAGGTCGTCGCCTCCAACGCCGAGGGCATCGCCGTCGGCGACCACGTCCTGCACTTCTTCGGCTGGCGCGAGTACGCCGTCGTGGACGCGAGGAACGCCGTCAAGGTCGACCCCGAGGCCGCGCCCCTCTCGGCGTACCTGGGTGTGCTGGGCATGACCGGGCTCACCGCCTATGCCGGACTGCTGCGCACCGCCGCCTTCAAGGAGGGCGACGCCGTCTTCGTCTCCGGTGCCGCCGGCGCCGTCGGCAGCCAGGTCGGGCAGCTCGCCAAGCTCAAGGGCGCCTCGCGGGTGATCGGCTCCGCCGGCTCCGCGGAGAAGGTGAAGCTGCTCGTCGACGAGTACGGCTTCGACGCCGCGTTCAACTACAAGGACGGCCCCGTGCGGGAGCAGCTCCGCGCCGCCGCCCCGGACGGGATCGACGTCTACTTCGACAACGTCGGCGGCGACCACCTGGAGGCGGCCATCGGCAGCCTCAACCGGGACGGCCGTATCGCGGTCTGCGGCATGATCTCGGTGTACAACAACACCGAGCCCGCCCCCGGCCCGCGCAACCTTTCCCGGCTGATCCAGACCCGGGGCCGTATCGAGGGCTTCCTCGTCGGCGACCACTACGACCTCCAGCCGGAGTTCGTGCGGGAGGTCGGGCCGTGGGTGCGCTCGGGCGAGCTGAAGTACCGGGAGACCGTCGTGGAGGGCATCGAGAACAACCTCGAGGCCTTCCTGGGGGTGCTGCGCGGCGACAACACCGGGAAGATGATCGTCAAGCTCTGACGGGCCGTCGTTCGGGTGCGGCCCGGTGGCCGTATGCCTGCGGCGCCGCTGTCCCTCCGGTGGGGGTGCGCGTAGCGCCCACGGTGGGTGGGTGGTGCGGGGCCGTGCCGGGGGTGTACGTCCTCGGACTGGCGCGATGGGGCTTGCTGGTGGGGGAGGCCGGCGCGGACGCGCCAGTCGCTGCGGGCGCACACCCCCGTCCCGTCCCCTCCCCGCCGTCGGCGGCCGTTCCCGGCTCCCCGCTACAGTGCAGCCATGCGTGATCTTGGGGTGGGGTTCCGGTACCTCGTGAAGGGCCAGCAGTGGGTCGGCAGGCACGGCAGGCAGTACGGGTTCGGGCTGCTTCCCGGGGCCATCACGTTGGTGCTGTACGCGGCCGCGCTCGTTGCGCTGGCACTGTGGGGCGCGGACTTCGTCACCTGGGCGACGCCCTTCGCCGAGGACTGGCCGAGCCCGTGGGCTGGGCTGTTCCGGGGCTTTCTCACCGTGGTGCTGTTCGCGCTCGGGTTGCTGCTGTCCGTTGTCACGTTCACCGCGATGACCCTGTTCATCGGGCAGCCGTTCTACGAGAGCCTTTCCGAGCGGGTCGACCGCGATGTCTCGCCCGACGGCACGGCGCCCTCGTCGGGGCTGCCCCTGCTGCGCGACCTGTGGATCTCCGCACGGGACGGTCTCCGTATCGTGGTGCGCGCCCTGGTGTGGGCCGTGCTGCTGTTCGCGCTCGGGTTCGTGCCGGTGGCCGGGCAGACCGTGGTGCCGGTGATCGGGTTCTTCGTCACCGGGTTCTTCCTGACCGAGGAGCTCACCTCCGTCGCGCTCCAGCGGCGCAGGGTGGAGCTGCGGGAGCGGCTCGTGCTGCTGCGGTCCCGCAAGACGCTCGTCTGGGGCTTCGGCACCCCCTTGGCGGTCGCCTTCGTCGTTCCGTTCGTCGCCGTGTTCCTGATGCCGGGCGCGGTCGCCGGAGCCACGCTGATGGCACGCGACCTGCTGGGGGAGGAGACGGCCGGGGACGGCTCCGAGAAGGCGGGCCTCGTTCCGGAGTGAGGCGTCCCCGGCCGGAGGTGCGTCAGTCGCGGTCCGCGCCGATCGCCACGGTCACGATCGACCGCACCTGGTCGATGATGTCGAGCCGGTTCCGGACGAACTGGGGGTCGGTGATCTCCGTGGTGTTGCCGGCGCCGAACTGAAGGACGGGTGTGTGGACGTGGCCGCCCGGCAGGGTGGTGTGCAGGCCGAGGCGGTCGCGCAGGAGGGTCGCCCGGTAGGCGATCTCGTTGGAGAGGTAGTCGCCGCCGCCCCCGGCGCGGGCGGTGGAGCCGGCTGTCGGTCCGTCGGGGCGGCGCACCGCCTCCGTGCCGCCCGCCGGGATCTCGGTCACCTCCGTGTTGTCGTACACCGGGAAGCGCCCGGTGTCCGCGGCGACGATCTCCGCGTACGGCAGCGTGGTCGACGTCCACTGCGGCTGCGTGGCCGGGTCGGAGACCGGGACCGTCTCCGGGCGGCCGGTGTTCTCGTTGTCGCCGAAGCCGCCCCGCCAGGCCCCGTTGGTCCGCTCGATGTCGAAGCGGCCCACCCGGCCCTGGCTCACCGTGGTGAACAGGTCGGCCTTCGGCAGATGCGGCCGCAGCGCCCGCTCCACCGTGCCGGCCGTGAAGTCCCGCCACCGGACCGGGAACACGGCCGTCTCGATGCGCGCCGGACCCTGCGGGGTCTCGATCACCGTGCCGTCCAGGGCGAGCGCTGCCGCGCCGGACGGGTTGGAGATGCGGATGTCACGGTCCAGGGTGAACGGGTCGAAGCCGGTCACGAGGATCCGCTTCATCCCCTTGCGGTGCGGATAGTGGACGGTGGTCTGTCCGCGCGAGGTGCGCTCCAGCGCGTCCAGCAGCCGCGCCCGCTGGTCCTCCCTGAACCGGAAGTCCGGCTGCCACGCGCGCAGTTCACGCGTCATGCCGAGCCGCGCCCAGTACAGCGGGCGGTCGTCGTCGCGGCTGAGGTCCCCGGCGGCCGGGCCGCGCCCCTGTGCCCGGGCGACCGCTCTGCGCCACAGCTCCGTTCCCTGGCGGAGCACGGCGTGCCGGGCCTGGGCGTAGGTGCGGGCACGGTCGAGGGCGCGGGCGAGGTCCGGTGCCGCGTCGGCGAATCCGGAGCGGCGGAGTATCTCCTGGGGGGCGGCGCCGTCGAGGCGTTGTTCCTCGACGGTGGGAGCGGCGGCGGCCGGGCCGGCCGCGGTCGCCGCGGTGGTGGGGGCGGCGAGACCGGTCAGCAGGGCCAGGCCGAGGACACCGATGCGAACACGTCGTGCAGTCAAGGGAGTTGAGGCCTTCCGTCGATGTGGGGTACGAAATGCCGGAGGCCGCAGTATCGCGTGATCGCAGTGGTCCACGCCATGGGGTGGGGTGCGGGTCGCGTAACGGAAGACGCGGAACGGATGTGAAAGGTTCGTACGGGATTCAAGCGGGCAGCCTGATGGGAGGCCGCCGTGGCGCGGAAGCGGTTACCGTCGAACCCGGGCGGTGCCCACATGAGCAGCCCCGGCCCGGGACCCTGACCCCGGACCGGGGCTCATGTGTGCGGTGGGCCACCGCTACCGCGCGCCGAACCCGTACACCGTCTCGGAGCGGAACACCTCACCCGGCCGCAGGACCGTGCTCGGGAACTCCGGCCGGTTCGGCGAGTCGGGGAAGTGCTGCGTCTCCAGCGCGATGCCGGCCCCGGGGATGAAGGGCTCCCCGATGTGGTCCGCGGTGTAGAGCTGCATCCCGGGCTCCGTGGTCGCCACCGTCAGCACGCGGCCGGTCGCCGGGTCGTACAGCTCGGCCACCTCCTCGGGCGTCGCGGTGACCCCCTTGTCGAGCACGAAGTTGTCGTCGTACCCGGTGCCCGCCTTGCGCGCCTCGCGGAAGTCGAAGCGGGTGCCGGAGACGCCGGCGAGCTCACCGGTCGGGATCAGCTCCGCGTCGGACGGGGTGTAGCGGGAGGCCGCGAGCCGCAGCTCGTGCCCGGACGCGCTGCCGGAGCCCGCCAGGTTCCAGTACGAGTGGTTCGTGAGGTTCACGTGGGTCGGAGCGTCCGTCACCGCCTCGTAGGCGATGCCCAGCGCACCCCGCTCGTCGAGGGTGTACGTCACCGTGACCTCCAGCCGGCCCGGGAAGCCCTCCTCGCCGTCCTCGGCGACGAGGGACAGGCGCAGTCCGTGCTCCACCGGGGTGACCGCCCACACGCGCTTGTCGAAGCCCCGTGCCCCGCCGTGCAGCGAGTTCGGGCCGTCGTTCGGGGCCAGGGTGCACGTGCGTCCGTCGAGGGGGAAGCGGGCGCCGGCGATCCGGTTGGCGTACCGGCCGATGAGGGCGCCCAGGAAAGGCTTCGGATACCGGAGATAGCCCTCCAGGTCGGAGAACCCCAGCACCACGTTCCCGGTCCGCCCGTCCCGGTCCGGCACCTCGACGTCCTGGACGATCCCGCCGTACGACAGGATCCTTACCCGTACGCCCGCCCGCTGCAGGGTCCAACGGTGCACCGGCGTGCCGTTGGGAAGTGTGCCGAAGAGTTCGTTCATGTGCGAAACAATAGCCATCAGTTCTTCGCCGTGACCGTCCGGTACGCGATCTCGGCCAGTCTGGCCTGTCCGTCGACGCTCGGATGGAACCAGTCCCAGTGGCTCAGCTGCTCGGTGCCGAAGCGGTACGCGTACACCGCGCCGCCGTCGAAGCGGCAGCGGCGGTCCTCGGCGCACACCTCCTTCAGCACCTCGTTGTAGTCCTCCACCCGGTTCTGCACCGTCTCGCGCCGCTGCGTCGCCGCCGCGTCCATCGCGTCCGCGTCGCCCAGCATCGACGGGCAGATGCCCAGCTTCCACACCTGCTTGCCCAGGGTGCTGGTCCGCCCCTGCGCCCACAGCCGCTTCAGATCCGGCACGCTCGCCACGTACACCTGCGCCGTGGGCAGCGCCTCGCGCAGCGTCCGCATCGCCTCGCGGAAGTCGGCACGGAAGTCGGCCACCGGCGTCATGGCCGCCGTGGTGTCCCGGCAGGCGTCGTTCGCCCCGGTCATCACCGCCACCAGCTCGGGGGAGTGCTCCGCCGCCCGCGCCATCTGGCCCGGCAGATCCGCCATCCGGGACCCGCTCACCGCGTGGTTCCAGCTCCGCTCGGCCGCCTGCGTGCGCCCCAGCAGCCGTACGGCGAGACTGTCGACCTTCTCGCTGTCACCCGTCGCCCACGACACCTCGGGACAGTCCGACAGCACCGAGCAGGCGTCGAAGCCCCGCGTGATGGAGTCGCCGACGGCGGCCACGGAGTCCGGGGAGGCGTCCCACAGGGGAGTGGGCTTCGGGGACGGGCGGTGCTGCTTCGCCTGCGTCCCGGACGGGGCGGGGGAGTCGCCGCCGACGGCGTCGCAGCCCGCCACGCCCAGGGCTGCGGCCGTCACCAGCGCGAGCACGGTCCGTGAACGGCGCGTCCCCCCGCGCGTCGCCTGCTCCATCCGTCGCCTCCCCTCGTGTCGGTGTGCGGGTCCCCTCACCTTCCACAACGCACGGGAGTTCCCGCACAGGCGTCCTGCCGGGTGAATGGCGACGGTTTCCCGGCACCGGGACGGACGGTACGTCACACTCCTTGCGCCGTCGCACGGTAGCCTCGCCCTCAAGACGACCCGCTCAGCCCGGAGGTTCCGGTGACGACTCGTGGAGTTCTGTACGTGCACTCCGCGCCACGCGCGCTGTGCCCGCACGTCGAGTGGGCCGTCGCCGGAGTGCTCGGCACGCGCGTGAGCCTGGACTGGATCCGCCAGCCCGCCGCCCCCGGCACCTGGCGCTCGGAGTTCTCCTGGCAGGGCCGGGCGGGCACCGCCTCCAAGCTCGCCTCCGCGCTGCGCGGCTGGCAGATGCTGCGCTTCGAGGTCACCGCCGAGCCCAGCGCCACCGTCGAGGGCGAGCGCTACAGCTGCACCCCCGACCTGGGCATCTTCCATGCCGTGACCGGCATCCACGGCGACATCCTCATCCCCGAGGACCGCCTGCGCGCCGCCCTGGTCCGCTCCCGGACCGAAGAGACCAGCCTGGAAGCGGAAATCGCCAAACTCCTCGGCAAACCCTGGGACGACGAACTCGAGCCGTTCAGATACGCGGGAGAAGGCGCCCCGGTCCGCTGGCTCCACCAAGTGGTGTAGCCGTTCAGGGGCGCGGGGAACTGCGCAAAAAAAAAGGGGGGTCCGGGGGACGAGAGAACCCGGACCGCACACCCGCACGAGAAAGGACCCCCACCCAACAAAGGCGGAGGCCCTCCCTCACTGACCGGCCCCGGTCACACGGACCGGAACGCCAGCACCACGTTGTGCCCACCGAACCCGAACGAGTCGTTCAACGCGGCGATCCGCCCGTCCACGGGCAGCTTCCGTGCCTCGCCCCGGACGACATCCGCGTTCGCCTCCGCCTCCGAATCGATGTTCTCGACGTTGATCGTCGGCGGAGCCACCCGGTGGTACAGCGCCAGCACCGTCGCCACCGACTCCACCCCGCCCGCGCCACCGAGCAGATGACCCGTCATCGACTTGGTCGCGGAGACCGCGAAGTGGTCCGCGTCGTCCCCGAACACCTTCCGCAGCGCCTTCAGCTCGGCGATGTCACCCGCCGGCGTGGACGTCGCGTGCGCGTTGACGTGCACGATCTCGGCCGGGTTCAGGTCCGTCCGGTCCATCAGGTTCTGCAGGGCGTGCGAGATGCCCCGCCCCTCCGGCTCCGGCTGCACGATGTCGTGGGAGTCGGCGGAGATGCCCTGGCCGACCGCCTCCGCGTAGACGCGGGCGCCGCGTGCCGCGGCGTGCTCGGCGGACTCCAGGACGATGACGCCCGCGCCCTCGCCCATGACGAAGCCGTCGCGGGCGACGTCGTAGGGGCGCGAGGCGCCCTGCGGGTCGTCGTTGTTCTTGGACATCGCCATCATGTTGCCGAACGCGGCGATCGGCAGCGGGTGGATCGACGCCTCCGTGCCGCCCGCGACGACGATGTCGGCGCGGCCGGTGCGGATCATCTCGATGGCGTAGCCGATGGCCTCCGCGCCGGACGCGCAGGCCGAGACCGGGGTGTGCACGCCCGCACGGGCGCCCACGGCCAGGCCCACGTTCGCCGAGGGGCCGTTCGGCATCAGCATGGGGACGGTGTGCGGGGAGACGCGGCGTACGCCCTTCTCCTTCAGCACGTCGTACTGGTCCAGCAGGGTCGTCACGCCGCCGATGCCGGAGGCGATGACCGCGCCCAGCCGGTCCGGGTCGACGCTCGTGTCCTCGCCGGCCTTGGCCTCGAAACCGGCGTCGGCCCACGCCTCCTTGGCCGCGATCAGCGCGAACTGCGCCGAGCGGTCCAGGCGGCGGGCCTGCGGCCGGGGGATGACCTCGGTGGGCTCCACGGCCACCGGTGCCGCGATGCGGACCGCCTGCTCGGCGGCCCACTCCTGCTCCAGGAGCCTGACGCCGGAACGTCCGGCGACCAGCCCCTCCCAGGTTGAGGCTGCGTCGCCACCCAGCGGTGTGGTTGCGCCGATACCGGTGACGACCACGGTGCGATTGGTCGGGCTCATCGGAATGCTTTCTCCAACGGTTTTACGAGGATTCGTACGGCGCCACCGCCGGGTGGCGGGGCCGGGCCGGCCGGCCCCCGGGCCTCCGTACGGACGAAGGCCCGGCAGGGCTCAGCTCTGGTGCTTGAGGATGTACTCGGTGGCGTCGCCGACCGACTTGAGGTTCTTGACGTCGTCGTCCGGGATCTTGACGTCGAAGCGCTCTTCGGCGGCGACGACGACCTCGACCATGGACAGGGAGTCGACGTCCAGGTCGTCGGTGAAGGACTTGTCCAGCTGGACGTCCTCAACCGGGATGCCGGCGATCTCGTTCACGATCTCCGCGAGACCGGCGACGATCTCTTCCTGAGTGGCGGCCATGGTGGCGCTCCTTCGTTGTGATTCCAGCGGTTGTGGCCCCCGCCGCGTGAGCGGCGGGTTCTGCGGTGCCCGTGCCGGATTCGATCATCCGGCACGGAGTGCCTAGGGGAGGGTAACGACCGTTGCGGCGTACACGAGACCCGCCCCGAAGCCGATGACGAGCGCGGTGTCGCCGCTCTTCGCCTCACCGGTCGCCAGGAGCCGCTCCATAGCGAGCGGGATCGAGGCGGCCGAGGTGTTGCCGGTGGTGCGGATGTCACGGGCGACCGTGACGTGCTCCGGCAGTTTCAGGGTCTTCACCATCGAGTCGATGATCCGCACGTTGGCCTGGTGCGGGATGAAGACGTCCAGGTCGTCCGCGGTGATCCCGGCCGCGTCCAGCGCCTGCTGGGCGACCTTCGCCATCTCGAACACGGCCCAGCGGAAGACCGCCTGGCCCTCCTGCGTGATCGCGGGGAACTTCTCGACGGTCCCGTCGCGGTAGTCCGTCCACGGCACGGTCTGCTTGATGGTCTCGGACTTGTCGCCCTCCGAGCCCCACACGGTCGGGCCGATCGCGGGCTCCTTGGACGGGCCGACGACCACCGCGCCGGCGCCGTCGCCGAACAGGAAGGCCGTGGCCCGGTCCTCCAGGTCGGTCAGGTCGCTCAGCCGCTCCACGCCGATGACCAGCACGTAGTCCGCGGATCCCTCGACCACCAGGCCCTTGGCCAGGGTGAGCCCGTAGCCGAAGCCCGCGCAGCCGGCCGAGATGTCGAAGGCGGCGGCCCTGTCCGTGCCCAGCTTGTCGGCGATCTCCGTGGCGACGGCGGGCGTCTGGCTGAAGTGCGAGACGGTGGAGACGACGACGGCGCCGATCTGCGAGGCGTCGATCCCGGCGTCCGCGATCGCCTTGCCGGACGCCTCGACGGACATCGCCGCGACGGTCTCCTCGGGGGAGGCCCAGTGCCGGGTCTCGATGCCGGAGCGGGAACGGATCCACTCGTCGGACGAGTCGATCGTCTCCAGGATCACCTCGTTCGGCACGATCCGGGTGGGCCGGTAGCCGCCCACGCCGAGGATGCGCGCGTACGGGGCGCCCTTGCTGGGCTTGATCTTCGCCATGCGGGTCGGCTCCTTCGGGCGATCAGGCGGCGTGCTCGGCGATGAGCTCGCGGGCCGCGTCGAGGTCGGCGGGGGTCTTCAGGGCCAGCGTCCGCACGCCGGGCAGGGCGCGCTTGGCGAGGCCGGTCAGGGTGCCTCCGGGGCAGACCTCGAGGAGGGCGGTGACGCCGAGCTCCTTGAAGGTCTCCATGCACTGGTCCCAGCGGACCGGGTTGGCGACCTGGCCGACCAGACGCTGGAGCACCTCGGTGCCGGAGGTGACGGCCCTGCCGTCCTTGTTCGACACGTAGGTGATCTTCGGGTCGCCGGGCGTCAGCGCCTCGGCGGCCGTGGCCAGTGTGTCGACCGCCGGGCCCATGTGGTGGGTGTGGAAGGCGCCGGCGACCTTGAGCAGGACCACGCGGCGCACGCCCTCGGGCTTGTCCGCCTCCAGCGCGGCGAGCTGCTCCTTGGTGCCGGCCGCGACGATCTGGCCCGCGCCGTTGATGTTCGCCGGGGTCAGGCCCAGCTTCTCCAGGTGCGCGAGGGTGGTCTCGTGGTCGCCGCCGAGCAGCGCCGCCATGCCGGTGTCCGTGGTCGCGGCGGCGTCGGCCATGGCCAGGCCCCGCTTGCGGACCAGGGACAGTGCGGCGGTGTCGTCGAGGACACCCGCGAAGACGGCCGCGGTGATCTCGCCGACGCTGTGACCGGCGACGGCCCCGGGCGCCACGTCCGAGATGGCACCGAGTGCCGAGGCGGACAGCAGCCCGGCCGCGACCAGCAGCGGCTGGGCCACGGCCGTGTCACGGATCTCGTCCGCGTCCGCCTTGGTGCCGTAGTGGACGAGGTCGAGTCCGATGACGTCGGACCACGCGGCGACGCGGTCCGCGGCACCGGGGAGATCGAGCCATTCAGTCAGGAAGCCGGGCGTCTGGGCGCCCTGGCCGGGAGCGACGAGTACGAGCACTCTCACACTCTCTCTTGGGGACGGCCACGGCCGCCCGTGGGGACAAGGACGAAGAACGGAGGGGGGTTTTGTGGGGCCTCGACAAAATGTTAGGACTGAAGATCGCCATCGACCAGACGCCCCAGGATCAGCGCGATTCGCAGGGTGAAGGCAGAGCGTACATCGGAGGGTGACCATCCGGTGACGTCTGTCACACGTCGAAGCCGGTAACGAACGGTGTTGGGATGAACGAACAGCATGCGCGCGGCGCCCTCGAGACTGCTCGCCTGTTCGAGATACACACTGAGCGTTTCCAGCAGTGCGGCACCGGCCTCCTCCAGCGGTCTGTAGATCTCCTCCACCAACTGCTCGCGCGCGGACGGGTCTCCGGCGATCGCGCGCTCCGGAAGCAGATCGTCCGCCAGGACCGGGCGCGGGGCGTCCTGCCACGCCGGGCACGCCTTGAGGCCCGCTGCGGCGGCCTGCGCGGACCGGGTCGCGGCCTGCAGGTCCGGCACCACGGGCCCGGCCACCACGGGTCCCGCCGCGAACGGTCCGATCAGCGACTTCGCGACGCCCAGCGGGTTGTCGCTGCCGCCCGCGATCACCACGAGCCGGTCCCCGAGCACCCCGGTCAGCACCTGGAGCTTGGCGTGCCGGGCGGCCCGCCGGATCGCCTCCACGGTCAGCTCCGAGTCGCCGTCGGGCGCGGTCCCCAGCACCACGCACACGTGCTCGGGCGAGTTCCAGCCCAGCGCGGCGGCCCGTGACACGGCCCCCTCGTCGGCCTCGCCGCTGAGCACGGCGTTCACGACCAGCGACTCCAGCCGCGCGTCCCAGGCACCCCGTGCCTCGGCGGCCTGCGCGTACACCTGGGCCGTGGCGAAGGCGATCTCCCGCGCGTACACCAGCAGCGCCTCGCGCAGCACGTTCTCGTCGCCGGGCGCCACCACCTCGTCGATGGCGGACTCCATCACCTCGATGGTGGTGCGCACCATCTCCACGGTCTGCCGCAGCGTGATCGCCCTGGTCAGCTCACGCGGCGCGGTGCCGAAGACGTCGGTGGAGATGGCCTGCGGGGCGTCGGGGTGCCGGAACCACTCGGTGAACGCGGCGATGCCCGCCTGGGCGACCAGGCCGATCCAGGAGCGGTTCTCCGGGGGCATGGCCCGGTACCAGGGCAGCGTCTCGTCCATCCGTGCGATCGCCTGTGCGGCGAGACTGCCGGACGAGCGCTCCAGCCGCTTCAGCGTCGCGGCATGCGGATGGGCGGGGCGTGCTGAGTCTGCGTTGGTGCTGGTTTCGGGTTCGGGCACGGGGACAAGACTGCCTTATCCGGACGGGAGGGCGTCGCCCAGGGTCGGGCCCGGCCCGGGGGATCGGGCCGCGGGCACGGGGCGGGCAGGGCCTACCGTGGGGTGCGTGATGGACGTACGGCGCGCGCACGAGCGCTACCAGGGCGGCGATCCGGCGGCCGGCATCGAGTCCCGCCACGCCTTCTCCTTCGGCCCCCACTACGACCCCGGCAACCTCCGCTTCGGGGCGGTGATCGCCTGCAACGAGGAGCGCCTCGCGCCCGGCGCGGGCTTCGACGAGCATCCGCACAGCCACACCGAGATCGTCACGTGGGTGGTGGAGGGCGAGCTGACCCACCGCGACTCCGCGGGCCACGAGACGGTGATCCGCCCCGGTGACGTACAGCGCCTGAGCGCGGCGTCCGGCGTCCGCCACGTGGAGCGCAACGCGGGCTCGGCCCCCCTGACCTTCCTCCAGATGTGGCTGGCCCCGCTGGAGCCCGGCGGCGAACCCTCCTACGACGTCGTCCGCGGCATAGCGGACGCCACCCCGTACGCCCTGCCGGAGGCGGCCTCGATGCTCCACGTCCGCCGCCTGGCACCGGGGGAGCGCACGGCGGTACCGGACGCGGCGTACGTCTACGTCCATGTCGTACGCGGTGAGGTGACCCTGGGCGGCGAGCTCCTGTCCCCGGGCGACGCGGCCCGGATCACGGACGCCGAGGGCATCGAGGCCCGCGCGTCCGCTCCGGCGGAACTGCTGCTGTGGGAGATGCGGGGCGCCTGAGGCGGACCGGGGGTGGTGCGGCCCCCTCTTTTTTCTTCTTCAGCACAGGGGGCCGCACCGGTGCGGCGTCGAGTGGCGCCTTGGGACATCCATGATGCGGGATCGCGTGCAATTGCAGAGCAGAAGTGCCGTTTCCCCCTCAATGGGGTGAACACACACGCTATGAGGGCCGCGGAGCGGGTGGCGGGGCGTAGCGCGCGGTGGCGAATCTTCTTATTGTTCCGTAATCCCATGATCACATAGCGTGGAGGGGCTGAGTGCGGTCATTCTGACGGTCCCTTCCTGAGGGTGCTTCAGCACCACCTGACGGAGGGCCTGTTAGCCGTTCACTCACAGAAACCGAGTGCGATGTCGAGTAAGAAGGTGGTGGCCGCTGTCGTACTGGCGGCGGCCCTCACGTGGAGCACGGTGATGACCGTGCTGGGGCACGCGGCCGCCGCGGCGGTCCTGCTGCCCTCCCTGGGCCTGCTCGTGCAGCAGGTCGTCCAGGCGGTCACGGCGTCCGACGGACGAGCGCGACCCGCCGACGTCCCCCCGTCCCCGTCCGAGGGCCCGGCCGGCGGGCACGGCGGTCAGGAGGCGCCGCGGTGATGTCGTCGTCCGATGCCGCCCAGCCGCGGCCCCACAGCGCCAGACGGGGCCGCCCGCCGGCCCCCATCTCCCCGGCCGCGGGCCCGCTGCACCGCGCCTGGCTCGAATCCGTCCGCAGCGTGCACCGCACCAGCGGCCTGACCCTCGACGAGCTCGTCGACCTGTCCGGCTACTCCAAGACCCGGATCAGCGAACTCCTGCGCGGCAACGGCTACTACCCCGCCTGGGAGATCACCTTCAGCGTGATCCGCGCCCTGGGCATACCCGCGGCACCCATGTGCCGGCTGTGGGCGGCCGCCGCCCGTGAGGCCGACAAGGGCCCGGACTGGATCCGCCACTGCATCGAGCAGGTCGCCCACGAGGCGGAGCATCCTCCGCTGCCCTACCAGGTGTTCACCGACACCATGCACGAGCCCTACCTGGCCTACGCCCGCGCCTGGCTCCTGACCGAAAAGCGGGCCCGGGGCGTCGTCGCGGAGGCCAACGACATCCTGTGGCTCCGCTGGGACGAGGCCACGGCCAGCGCGAACCTCAACCGCTACGCCTGGCGCCTGCTGCGCTCCCGGGTCATGCTCCGCACCAACCGCTGGGAAGGCCGCCCCGACCTGCGCGCCGCCGTCTTCGCCACCCGGGAGATCCGCACCAGCCACGACCCCGGACACATGATCGCCCTGTCCGAACTGATCGACCTCTTCGCCGCCATCAGCCGCCTGCCCGACGACCAGATGGACGTCGCCGTGCTGCGCCACCTGTGCGGCATCCCCGACCGGACCATCCCCGACGTGCTCGGCCTGAGCCCCGCCATCGCCCGCGCCGTCGACCACCACGCCCGCGCCACCGTCGAGGCCCTCCTCGACGCCCCCGACACCCGGGAGTGACCCCGACCGCCATGTCTGCCATCGACCAGCTCCTCGCCCGAGCCCGACTGCACCACGGCTCCGACGTCCCCGACGACACCGTCCCCCACGACGACGGCACCCGCCCCGCCCCGCTGCCGGCCGCACACCCGCCCGCCGGCGACGGACGCACCGACCCGGCCGCCGCCCGGCAACTCCACACGCTGTGCGAAACGGCCGTCGTCGCGCTCACCCCCGACGTCCTGGCCTTCTTCACCGACCAGGTCCCCGACCACCACAGCGCCTGGCTCCTGGGCTGCGCCCTCCACCTCGCGGGCATCGAGGACGGTGCCCGCTTCTGGTGGCAGTACGCCGCCGGCGACGGCCACCCCCCGGCCTGCTACACCCTCTCCCTGCACCACCGCATCCGCGGCGAGCAGCACGCCGCCGCCTTCTACGCCCGGCAGACCCACCTCGACCGCACCCCCGAGGCCGGTGAACCGGAAACCCTCACCGTCGCCGGAGCGTGCCCGCCCACGGAAATACGCTTCGACGCCGGACTCTCCACCGTGCTCCGCATACTCAGCGAACTCGCCACCCCGGGCAACCGCCGCCGCCCCCACCGCATCGACGCCCTGACCAACTACGTCGCCGACACCGTCACCTCGCACTACCACCGCCACCCCACCATCGAACTCCCCGTCCCCGAACCCCGCTTCGCCGACCGAATCGACTTCCTCCTCACCGCCGTCCCCCCATGGGCCACCCGCAACCACCACTCCCCACGCCCCCCTGCCCCAGCCCCCGCCCTCCCCGTCCGCCCCTCACCGACCACCCCACCGAGTCCCCACAACACCCGCATGACAGGCAAGAGGGCCATAACGGCCCAGCGGTGACCCGTGCCGCCATGGACACCCAGGCCGGTCGTTCGTCCATCTGAACCGAGGTCCGCGGATTGGTGTCGGTGGTCGGTCCGCCGCCCGGTGGCAGCGGTGCCGTGCGGTTTCTCGCCGAGCGGCGCCGGTGCGGTGGCGGTCGGGGGGGGTGAACTGGCAAGTTGCGGGGGCGTGTTGGTGTCTGAGTTGGTTTGCCTGGGGGATGAACCCGGCGCTGTGGATCTCCGTCTTAGCGGTCGCAGACCGTCCAGAGGGCCGACGGGACCAGAACGGTCCGGTTCGGTTCCATTCATAAGGAGAGACAAATGAAGTCGTGGCGTTCGCGTATCGCCGTCGCGTTGGGTACCGCCGCTCTCGCCCTTCCGCTGGCCGCGGGTTCGGCCTCCGCCGCCGAAGCCAACGGGGGGCTGTACCACCCGATCAGCGGTACGCCCAATTATGCCGAGTGCGTGGTGGACGGATGGAATGCCATCGCCTCCGGGCGCTACTCCGATTACCTCTGCGTCTGGGAGGACCCGTACTGGAACCTGTACGTCGTGGACGCCGACCGGCCCATGTGACGGGCACAGTCGTACCGCGCCGACCGGTGGCCCTGAGGGTCGCCGGTCGGCACCACTTGGGTCCGGCCCCTTTCATAAGGAGAGACATATGAAGTCGTGGCGTTCGCGTATCGCCGTCGCGTTGGGTACCGCCGCTCTCGCCCTCCCGCTGGCCGCGGGTTCGGCGGCCGCAGTCGAGGTCGATCAGTGGGGTTATCACAAGATCGCCGGGTGGCGCGACAAGCTCGCCTGTGTGGAGGACGGGCAGTACGCCCTCAGGCACGGGTACCAGAACTACTACTGCGCCTACGAGAACGGGTTCTGGGTGCTGTGGGCCCTGCCCGTTCCGGATGCGCCGCCGACGCGTCCCTGACGGCGCGGTCGTCTCGGGCCTTGTCCGGATCTCGCCTCGGACAAGGCCGTGACCAGGCCGAACAGCGGGGGAGTGTCCGGGACGGCGTCCTGTTCTTGATCCGGGCGTCGCCGGGCCGACACGCTCATCGGGTTCCAGCCACCGGATTGACGGGAGCCCGACGATGAAACTGTTCCGACCCGCTTCGACGGCGGCCGCCGCCGCGGCCGTCGCGGCAGCCGTGGCCTTTGCCCCGACCCCCGCGTACGCCGACGACGGGTGGACGTGGATCACCTACTCCGGCTCCTCGCCCCGCGGCGGCTGGGGCTACAGCGTCGTGACGACCGGCTCGATCATGGAGCAGCTCACCTGCGACGCGGGGGAAAAGGACGGACTCCGTACCGTTTCCCAGCTCACGAGGCCGGACGGGTACGTGGTCACTCTGCATGCGGCGAACGGCACGGGGTCGTGCGCCGAAACCTCCTTCTACGCACAGAACGGCACCTACGTGCTGAAGGTGTGCCTGCGCGACGGAGCGTTCGGCGCCGATCGCCACTGCGACCGGAACTCCTTCTCCTACCCCTGAGCCGCCGGCCGGCCTCAGCCGCGCAGCTCCGCCAGTACCGCGTCCGTGAACGGTGGCCAGACCTCGGTCGCCCAGGGGCCGAAGGCGCGGTCGGTGAGGGCCACGCATGCCGCGCCCGCGTCGGGGTCGATCCACAGGAACGTACCCGACTGGCCGAAGTGGCCGACGGTGCGCGGGGAGGACGAGGTGCCCGTCCAGTGCGGGGACTTGCCGTCGCGGATCTCGAGGCCGAGGCCCCAGTCGTTGGGGTTCTGGTGGCCGTAACCCGGCAGGACACCCTTGGTCCCCGGGTACTGCACGGTCATCGCCTCCGCGACCGTGCGCGGGTCCAGCAGGCGCGGGGCCTGGACTTCGGCGGCGAAGCGCAGCAAGTCGTCCACCGTGGACACGCCGTCCTTGGCCGGCGAGCCCGCCACCGAGGTCGCCGTCATCCCCAGCGGATCCAGCACCGCCTGCCCCACGTAGTCCGTGAACGGGATCTCCGTCGCCTTCGCGACGTGGTCGCCGAGCTGCTCGAACCCGGCGTTCGAGTACAGGCGCCGCTCGCCCGGTGCCGAGGTCACCTTGTGCTCGTCGAAGGCCAGCCCCGAGGTGTGCGCGAGCAGGTGGCGGACCGTCGAGCCCTCCGGGCCCGCCGGTTCGTCCAGCTCGATCGCGCCCTCCTCGTACGCCACCAGCACCGCGTAGGCCGCCAGCGGTTTGGTGACCGAGGCCAGCGGGAAGCGGTGGGCGGCGGGGCCGTGCGTGCCCAGGACGGTACCGTCCGCCCGTACGGCACCCGCCGCGGCGGTGGGAACCGGCCAGTTCTCGATCAGCGCGAGGCTCTTCAGCGACATGCCCCCGAGCCTAAGCGGTGGCCGCGCGGGCACCGCCGGGGGCCCGGACCGGCGAAGCGTCCGTTTCCGGCCCGCGCCGCTTGCCTGGAGTGCACTCCAAGGTTCTAGCGTGGGTCCATGACCGTGACGGAGACGGAGACGGAGACCACGGACACCAGCGCCGACAACTGCGCCGGACCCCCGCAGGGCGACCGGCGGCCGGACGGCGCGGACCGGTACACGATCAGCGAGGTCGCCGCTCTCACCGGGCTGACGGCCCACACCCTGCGCTGGTACGAGCGCATCGGACTGATGCCGCACATCGACCGTTCGCACACCGGACAGCGTCGCTACAGCAACCGCGACCTCGACTGGCTCGCCCTCGTCGGCAAGCTCCGCCTGACCGGAATGCCGGTCGCGGACATGGTGCGGTACGCGGAACTCGTCCGCGCGGGCGAGCACACGTACACCGAGCGCTTCGAGCTGCTCAAGGAGACCCGCGAGGACGTGCTGGCCCGGATCGCCGAGCTCCAGGGCACGCTCGCGGTACTCGACCGGAAGATCAGCTTCTACGCGGACGCGGGGCGGGCCCCGGTGTCTGAGAGGACATGATGACCAACGGCACGATCGGCACGGCGGCACTGGGCGACGGCGGACCGGAGGTGGGCGTCCAGGGCCTCGGCTGCATGGGCATGAGCTTCGCGTACGGCCCGTCGGACGCGGATGCCTCACGGGCGACGCTGGAACGCGCCCTCGAACTGGGCGTCACCCTCTACGACACGGCCGACGCGTACGGCGCGGGCGACAACGAGCGGTTCCTCGCCCCGTTCTTCGCGGCGCACCGGGAGGAGGTGCGCATCGCCACCAAGTTCGCCCTGTCCATCCCCCCGGACGACCCGAGCAGGCGGATCATCCGCAACGACCCGCCGTACATCCGCCGCTCGGTCGAGGCGAGCCTGCGGCGCCTGGGCGTCGATGTGATCGACCTCTACTACATGCACCGGCGCGACATGAACGTGCCGATCGAGGAGACCGTCGGCGTCATGGCCGAGCTGGTGCGCGAGGGCAAGGTCCGGCAGCTGGGCCTGAGCGAGGTCACGGCCGGCGAACTGCGCGCCGCCCACGCGGTGCACCCGATCGCCGCCGTGCAGTCGGAGTGGTCGCTGTTCAGCCGGGACATCGAGGCGAGGGTGGTACCGGCCGCACGCGAACTGGGCGTGACCCTCGTCCCGTACTCCCCGCTCGGCCGGGGCTTCCTCACCGGCTCCTTCACCGACGCCACCCAGGACCTGACGGACGACGACTTCCGCCGCACCATGCCCCGCTTCACCGGTGACAACGCGGCGGCCAACGCGGCCCTGCTGGAGCCGGTCCGCACGGTGGCCGAGGCCCACGGCGCCACCCTCGGGCAGATCGCCCTGGCCTGGGTCCACCAGCAGGCGGCCGTCCACGGCCTCCCGGTGGTCCCCATCCCGGGCACCCGCAAACCGGCCCGCGTGGAGGAGAACACCTCGGCGACCCGTATCACGTTGACGGAGCAGGAACTGGCCCTCCTCGAACTCATCGCCGCGAAGGTCGCGGGCCCCCGCTACGCGAACATGGCGTTCACCTCGGCGGGCAGGGAGTAGCGGAAGGGGTGCCGCTCCGGCGGCACCCCGCTTGGGGGGAGCCTCACAGCTCCGCCAGCAACTCCGCCTTCTTGGAGGAGAACTCCTCATCGGTCACCAGCCCCGCCTGATGAAGCTCCCCCAAGTGCCGGATCCGCTCGGCGATGTCCGCGGGGTCGCGGCGCGCACGCGCCGTGGGTATCGCCGGCACCGGCGCACAGCTGCGCAGCGCCGCCAGCACGGCCGCCGCGAACGGCAGTGACTCGTGCACGGGCCCGTACCCGAGCCCGAACACCACCGCCGCCGGGTCCTGGTCGGGCTGCGCCGGCGGAGCCCCCGCGTCCCGCCGCAGCAGCCGCAGGTGTCCTTCGAACACCTCGGGCGACCGCCACTCCACGCCACTCAGCTCACCGACGGGGAAACGCTGGTCCCCGGCCTTCCACTTGGCCGACGACGCGCCCGTCCAGAACCACCGGAAGGACACCGCCTTCCCGTCGAACGCGGCCTTCCCGTCGTACGCCTTGAACTGCAGCGGCACCCGGGGCGCGGCCACCAGATGGCGTTCGGAGGGGCCGGACTCGGTGAGGCGGGCGCGCAGTTCGTCGGCGTAGTACTCGGCGAGCGTCTCGCGCTCGCCGGGCAGCACCAGCCGGTAGGGGTCGCTGCTCTCCTTCAACTGCCCCGCGGCCGCCTCCATCAGCGGATCCGCGCCCGGCCGCAGCTCGGCGCGCAGCACCACCGTGCCGCGTTTGCCCGGGGTGAGGGTCACCCCCTCGATCGCCTCCAGCGGCACCCGGCGCTGCCCGAGTGCCTGGAACAGCTTGGGTGTTCGAATCCCCCGTTCGTAACGGATGAGCACGGAGTCGGACTCGAACTCCCAGGCGGCATGAAATCCGGCCAGTACATCACCCATGCGGCTCATCGTATGCGGCACGAGCTTCTCCGTCCCCTCCCCGGGCATACCGCAGTATCTCCGTCTCTACGCGCGTCCGGTAGTGGTCGTACGGGACAAACCTGCCCGGCAGACGCCGTCCTCCCGCGCGCAGGAGACCGTGTCATATGCGCCAACGCCGATCCCGGCGAAGTTGCGCAGGCTGTCCGTGCCGGGCACGAAGTACCCGGCGTGACCCTTCGCGTCCCGCGCCGACAGCACCCGCGCGCCGAAGCCGTCGGCCACCGGGTCGGCCCCGTGGCCCAGCCCGCCGAGCTCCAGGTACGGCACGTCCTGGATCCAGTCGTCGGCGTCGCGCATCGCCCACACCCGCGCGGAGGTGCGTAGCTGGGAGGCCTTCTCGGCCCGCATGCCGGGGCTGCCGGCCACCGCGATGTCGGCCACCCGCCCCGGCAGGGAACGCGCGGCGACCCCGCACACCACGGAGCCGTAGCTGTGGCAGAACAGCGCGACCGGCGCGGTCCCGGGCAGGGCGCGCACCAGCGCGTTCAGCCGCCGGGCGCCGTCCTCGGCGCGCATCGCCGTGGCGGCGTCCACACCGATCCCGCTGGGGGTGGTGTAGTCGGCCCAGGCGATCACGGCGGTGCGGGTGGCGGGGACGGCGTCGCGCTCGGCCGCGTACAGTGCCTTCGCCATGCCGACGGGGGCCGAGTACCGGCCGTGCGTGCGCTGGAAGGTGAGCAGGTCGGTGTCGACGCCGGGGACGACCACCGAGACCCGCTCGGCGTCCCGCAGATCGCCGAAGACCTCGGCGACCCGGCCCTGGCCCGCGGGATCGAAGGCGAGGATGTTCCGGCCCGGGCGGGTCAGTTCCGTGAGCCGGTCCAGCCGGCGGGCGGCGTGGTCCTGGCCGGCGGGGGTGAGGCGGCTGTCGTGCACGCGTTCGAGCTCGACCTCGCGGGCCCGTTCCAGCGCGATGCGGTTGGCGTGGTAGCGCAGTTCGACGGGTGCGCCGTTCATGTTGCCGACCGCCAGCGGATAGCGGTGCGCGAGACGGTCGCGCTGTCCCTCGGAGAGGGAGGCGAAGAACCGGGCCAGCCGCGCGGGCGCCGACTGCGGGTCCGGCAGCCGGTGGCCGGCTATGCGGCCCTCCTCCCACGCGGTGAGCGACGCCTGGAGCGGGGCGGGGTGGCGCTGATGACGCGACGCCGTCCAGCCGGTCGTCGCCAGCATCACGAAAACGACGGCGAGCGCGAGCAGCGCGCGCCATACGTTCAGCGGCTGGGAGGTGTCGAAGGAAGTCACTGAAGGGACACACTAGGAGAACGGGAGTGTCTCGCGTGAATCAAGTGACCGGTATCACGTTTCGGTGCGCCGCCTCGGGGATCACTCCGTACGCCAGTTCCCCGCGAGGGCCGGGCCCATATGGTCCAGGCAGGTCGTCATCAGCTCCCGCATGGCCGTGACGGTGAAGTCGTCACCGGCGGACCAGCGCCGCTCCGCCACGCGGATCACTCCGCCGACCGCGGCCACCAGGATGCGCGGCCGGGGGTCGGTGTCCACGTCGAGCCCCTCGCGCTCGGCGATGATCCCGGCCAGCTCCTCCTCCAGCTCGGTCGCGCGGCGCAGATGGGCGGCGAGCAGGGCGGGCGTCGACTCGATGACCCGGTGGATGCGCAGGTGCAGTTCGAGCGGGACCAGTTGCTCCACGGCCTCGTTGATGGTGTCCCAGCTGTCCAGCACGGCCCGGCGCAGTGCCTCCAGCGGCGCCTCGCCCGGCGGGCGGGCGCGCACCGCCTCCACGACGTGCGACTCCGCGAGCCGGGGGACGAAGAACGCCACGTCCTCCTTGCTGGCGAAGTAGCGGAAGAAGGTGCGCTGCGAGACGTCGACGGCCGCGGCGATGTCGTCGACGGTCGTGCCCTCGTACCCGCGCGAGGCGATCAGCTCCAGCGCGGCCCTGACCAGCGCGTCCCGGGTGCGCTGCTTCTTGCGCTCCCGCAGGTTCGGCCGCGGCAGCGTGCCCACGGCGGCCCCGGCCGTCTTCATGTGCCCCTCCTTGAACTGCCCTCGCAGTTCAGGCTATACGCGAGTGTTGTGTCAGTCACCGACTAGTGAACTGGTTTGTCAACTGTCAGCCGCTGACATTAGCCTCATCGCATGACTGGTCAGACCACCATCGACAAGGCGGGCCCGGACGACGGGCCGCCGGCCGCCCCCTCGGGCGCGACGCCGGGCACGGGGCTGCGCGGACATCCCTGGTTCACCCTTGTGACCGTGGCCGTGGGGGTCATGATGGTGGCCCTGGACGGCACCATCGTGGCCATCGCCAACCCGGCCATCGCCAGCGACCTCGGCGCCACCTTCGCCGAGGTGCAGTGGATCACCAACGCGTACTTCCTCGCCCTCGCCGTCTCCCTGATCACCGCGGGCAAGCTCGGTGACCGCTTCGGCCACCGGCAGACCTTCCTCATCGGCGTGGTCGGCTTCGCCGTCGCCTCGGGCGCGATCGGCCTGTCCAACAGCATCGGGCTGGTCATCGGCTTCCGGGTGCTCCAGGGCCTGTTCGGCGCCCTGCTGATGCCGGCCGCGCTCGGCCTGCTGCGGGCCACGTTCCCGGCCGAGAAGCTCAACATGGCGATCGGCATCTGGGGCATGGTCATCGGTGCCTCCACCGCCGGCGGCCCCATCCTCGGCGGTGTGCTCGTCGAGCACGTCAACTGGCAGTCGGTGTTCTTCATCAACGTGCCGGTCGGCATCCTCGCCGTGGCGCTCGGCGCGTGGATCCTGCTCGACCACCGCGCGGAGAACGCCCCGCGCTCCTTCGACGTGCTCGGCATCGCGCTGCTGTCCGCCGCGATGTTCTGCCTCGTCTGGGCGCTGATCAAGGCTCCGGAGTGGGGCTGGGGCTCCCTCGGCACCTGGTCGTTCGTCATCGGCTCGCTGGTCCTGTTCGGGCTCTTCGCCCTCTGGGAGACCAGGGTCGGGGAGCCGCTGATCCCGCTGGCCCTGTTCCGCTCGGTCCCGCTGTCCGCGGGTGTCGTGCTGATGGTCCTGATGGCCATCGCCTTCATGGGCGGCCTGTTCTTCGTCACCTTCTACCTGCAGAACGTGCACGGCATGAGCCCGGTCGACGCCGGACTTCACCTGCTGCCGCTCACCGGCATGATGATCGTCGGCTCGCCGCTGGCGGGCGTGCTGATCACCAAGGTGGGGCCGCGCATCCCGCTGGCCGGCGGCATGGCGTGCACCGCCCTCGCCATGTACGGCATGTCGACGCTGGAGAAGGGCACCGGCAGCGGCGTCATGTCGCTCTGGTTCGCCCTCCTCGGCCTCGGCCTCGCCCCGGTCATGGTCGGTGCCACCGAGGTCATCGTGGGCAACGCGCCGCTGGAGCTGTCCGGTGTCGCCGGCGGTCTCCAGCAGGCCGCCATGCAGGTCGGCGGCAGCCTCGGTACGGCCGTGCTGGGCGCCGTGATGGCCTCGAAGGTGGACCGGGACCTGGAGGGCAACTGGGCGGAGGCGGGCCTTCCGCCGCTCACCCCCGAGCAGGCCGGGAAGGCGTCCGAGGCCGTTCAGGTCGGTGTTCCGCCGGTGACGGAGGGCACACCCGCCCAGATCGCCGCGAAGATCACCGATGTCGCCCACGACACCTTCCTCTCCGGCATGAGCCTGGCGTCCCTGGTCGCCGCCGGAGTCGCCGCGGTGGCGATCCTGGTCGCGTTCCTCACCAAGCGCGGGGCGAACGCGGAGGCCGGCGCGGGCGTCGGCCACATCTGACGGACCGTCGTGTGACGCGGTTTCGCTCATCAGGGTGAACCGATGCGGTGATCCCGCCCCTTCACCGGGCGCCGCAGGTCACATTGGGTCACGTCCTCCGCAGGGCATGGAGGACGCCGGCTGCGGCGCGCTGCTGGAGGGGGGCAGCGCGCATGCAGCGGCCTCAGGCGGCGTACGTACGGCGTGAATTCACCGCCGATGCGGGGGTACCCGCCATGTCAGCCAACCCTTCAGGGAGTTGATGATGGCGAGCTTCGGACACGGAACGCGCAGGCACCCCCGCACACGTGGCCGGACGTGGTCACGGTCCGGGCCGGATCGCGCGACGCTCGGGATCATCGGAGCCATTTGCGCCGTCGCGGGCTTCTTCGTGCTGGGGATCGTCCTCGGCCCGGCCGCGATGGTCTGCGGATGGCTCTCCATGGGCCGCAGCTGGGCGGGTTCCCGCTCACCTTGGGCTCTGGTCGCCCTGGTCCTGGGCGCCATCGACACGCTCCTGGCCCTCCTCCTCCTGACCGGAGCGGCCGGCCAGGGCTACGCCATGCTCTGACCACAAGAGGGCAGAAGGGGGCCTCCGGCACACCACCGAAGGCCCCCTTCCCAACGAGCCAACGACAGGACAGCCCACCTAAGGGGCGCGGGGAACCGCGCGACACCCCCGCAGCAGCCCCCTTCCTGCGGCGCCCCTCCCGCTACCGAGCCGGCGGTAGTACAGCTCACCTGAGGGGCGCGGGGAACTGCGCGCCCGGCCCCGACACCCCCGCAGCAGCCCCCTTCCTGCGGCGCCCCTCCCGCTACCGAGCCGGCGGTAGTACAGCTCACCTGAGGGGCGCGGGGAACTGCGCGCCCGGCCCCGACGCACCCGCAGCCGCCGCTCTACCGTCGGCCCCCCTTCCTGCGGCGTCCGCGCGCCACCGAGCCGACGGCAGGACAGCCCACCTGAGGGGCGCGGGGAACTGCGCGAAAACAGAACCCCCGCACCCGCAGTCGCCCACCCCGCCCCCGCCGGAGGCGCTACGCGTCGCCCCCCGCCGCCCCCGGATCCGCCGCCGCGACATCCAGCAACTGGTACCGGTCGATCGCCTGCTTCAGCACCGACCGGTCGAGGTGCCCCTCCCGCGCCAGCTCCGTCAGCACCGCCACCACGATCGACTGCGCGTCGATGTGGAAGAACCGCCGGGCCGCCCCGCGCGTGTCCGCGAAACCGAAGCCGTCCGCGCCCAGCGACTGGTACGTCCCCGGCACCCAGCGCGCGATCTGGTCCGGCACCGACCGCATCCAGTCGGACACCGCCACCACCGGCCCCCGGGCCGACGCCAGCTTCCGCGTCACGTACGGCGTGCGCTGCTCCTCCTCCGGGTGCAGCAGGTTGTACCGCTCGCAGTCCACCGCCTCGCGCCGCAGCTCGTTCCAGGAGGTCGCCGACCAGACGTCCGCCTTGACGTTCCACTCCTCGGCGAGGATCTGCTGCGCCTCGATCGCCCACGGCAGCGCGACCCCGGACGCCAGGATCTGCGCCGGGAGCGAGCCCGAGGGGCCCTCGCTGAAGCGGTAGAGGCCCTTGATGATGCCCTCCGCGTCCACGTTCTCGGGCTCGGCCGGGTGCCGGATCGGCTCGTTGTAGACGGTCAGGTAGTAGAAGACGTCCTCGCCGTGCGGATGCTGCTCGTCCCCGCCGTACATCCGGCGCAGCCCGTCCCGCACGATGTGCGCGATCTCGTAGCCGAAGGCCGGGTCGTACGCGACGCACGCCGGATTCGTGGACGCCAGCAGCTGCGAGTGGCCGTCCGCGTGCTGGAGCCCCTCACCGGTCAGTGTCGTGCGCCCCGCGGTCGCGCCGAGGACGAAACCGCGGGACATCTGGTCGGCCATCTGCCAGAACTGGTCACCGGTGCGCTGGAAGCCGAACATCGAATAGAAGACGTACACCGGGATCAGCGGCTCGCCGTGCGTGGCGTACGCCGATCCGGCGGCGATCAGCGAGGCCGTGCAGCCGGCCTCGGAGATGCCGTCGTGCAGCATCTGCCCGTTGGGCGACTCCTTGTAGGCGAGCAGCAGCTCCCGGTCCACGGACTCGTACTGCTGGCCGAGCGGGTTGTAGATCTTCGCACTCGGGAAGAACGAGTCCATGCCGAACGTGCGGTACTCGTCCGGCGCGATCAGTACGAACCGCCTGCCGATCTCCTTGTCCCGCATGAGGTCCTTCAGGAGCCGGACAAAGGCCATGGTCGTCGCGATGGACTGCTGACCGGAGCCCTTCTTCACGGTCGCGTACGTCTTGTCCTCGGGCAGCCGCAGCGGCTTCGACCGCACCACCCGCGTCGGCACATAGCCGCCCAGGGACCTGCGGCGGTCGTGCATGTACTGCATCTCCTCCGTGTCCGGGCCCGGGTGGTAGTAGGGCGGCAGACCGGATTCGAGGTCCTTGTCGGAGATCGGCAGGTGCAGCCGGTCCCGGAAGTGCTTGAGGTCGTCGACCGTCAGCTTCTTCATCTGGTGCGTGGCGTTGCGGCCCTCGAAGTTCGGACCCAGCGTCCAGCCCTTGATCGTCTTCGCCAGGATCACCGTCGGCTGGCCCTTGTGCTCCAGGGCCGCCTTGTACGCCGCGTAGATCTTGCGGTGGTCGTGACCGCCGCGCCCCAGGTGCAGGATCTGGTCGTCGGTCATGTGCTCGACCATCGCGCGCAGCCGGTGGTCGTCGCCGAAGAAGTGCTCACGGATGTAGGTGCCCGACTCGGTGGCGTACGTCTGGAACTGCCCGTCCGGCGTGGTGTTCATCTTGTTGACCAGCACCCCGTCGCGGTCCTGGGCCAGCAGCGGGTCCCAGGTGCGGTCCCAGACCAGCTTGATCACGTTCCAGCCGGCGCCCCGGAAGACCGACTCCAGCTCCTGGATGATCTTCCCGTTGCCGCGCACCGGGCCGTCGAGCCGCTGAAGGTTGCAGTTGACCACGAAGGTGAGGTTGTCCAGGCCCTCGCGCGCGGCGATGGTGAGCTGGCCCAGCGACTCCGGCTCGTCCATCTCGCCGTCGCCCAGGAACGCCCACACGTGGGACTTGGAGGTGTCCGCGATCCCGCGCGCGTGCATGTAGCGGTTCATCCGCGCCTGGTAGATCGCGCCGATCGGGCCCAGCCCCATCGACACGGTCGGGAACTCCCAGAAGTCGGGCATCGACCGCGGGTGCGGGTAGGACGACAGCATGTAGGGCGCCTTGGACTTCTCCTGCCGGAAGCCGTCCAGGTGCCGCTCGCTGAGCCGGTCCAGCAGATAGGCGCGGGCGTAGATGCCGGGCGAGGCGTGGCCCTGGAAGAAGACCTGGTCGCCGCCGTCGCCCTCGTCCTTGCCGCGGAAGAAGTGGTTGAACCCCACGTCGTACAGCGACGCGGAGGACGCGAAGGTGGCGATGTGGCCGCCGACCCCGATCCCCGGCCGCTGCGCGCGCGAGACCATCACGGCGGCGTTCCAGCGCGTCGCGTTGAGGATCTTGCGCTCGATCTCCTCGTTGCCCGGGAAGAACGGCTCGGCCCGGGTCGGGATCGTGTTGACGTAGTCCGTGCTGCGCATCTCGGGGACGGCCACGCGCTTCTCACGGGCACGTTCGATCAGTCGCAGCATCAGATAGCGGGCCCGCTCCCGGCCGCGCTCGTCGACCGCGGCGTCGAGGGAGTCGAGCCACTCCTGTGTTTCCTCGGGATCGAAGTCAGGAACCTGACTCGGAAGGCCGCCAATGATGATCGGGTTGCGATCGGATGCGGAAGCCACGCTGTTCCTTACCTGTCAGAGGGCCGTGAAAGGGCCGCCGTTTCGCTGATACGGCCCGGTTTGCGCCGCTCCCCATGGTCCACCCCGGGGCCGCCGACGTCATCTCTACCGGGAGGTAATCCGCTGGTGCGGCCACTACGGTGGGTACGGGGCTCGTCCATTCGAGTCTTCGTACACATGGACGGTTCCCAAAGGGCCAAACGGGGCACAAAGGTGTGGTGTGTGTCACTGCGGGCCATGATGGTGTGCCTGGAGTTGCGGTGACCCGGCCAGGATCGTCACCGTTTCGGCGGTCACCACGGCCGGGTACTTGCGCGATCCGTCCCGCCCGTGTGGACTACGGCCAATGCTTCGCGCACGCGCGTGGCTGAGATATTCCCAAGACATGATCAGGAGGCAACCCGTGAGCGCGACCGCGGACCACGCGGAGGAGCGGACGAACCCTGCCGCCAGGCTGGGGTTCCAGCCCGGGCAGGTGGTCCAGGAGATCGGCTACGACGACGACGTCGACCAGGAGCTCCGCGAGGCCATCGAGGGCGTCATTGAGAGTGACCTGGTCGACGAGGACTACGACGACGTGGCTGACGCCGTTGTGCTGTGGTTCCGCGACGACGACGGCGACCTGACGGATGCGCTGGTGGATGCCGGCACGTACATCGAAGAGGGCGGCGCGATCCTGCTCCTCACGCCGAAGACCGGCCGTGCGGGCTACGTCGAGCCGAGCGACATCTCGGAGGCCGCCACCACTGCGGGGCTGACGGCGTCCAAGAGCGTCAGCGTCGGCAAGGACTGGAGCGGCAGCCGGCTGGCGACGCCCAAGGCGGCCAAGTCCAAGCGGTGAATCACCCCCGGACGGGTCGGCCGCCACAGGCGTCGGCCCATTCGCGGGGCTGTCGTACTCCCTGCGTAGGGTGGGCGCAGTGAACCACCCCGAAGGGATGAACACGACGATGGCGATCCAGGTCGGCGACAAGGCCCCGGACTTCGAACTCAAGGACAACCACGGGGCCACCGTGCGGCTCTCCGACTACCGAGGCCGCAAGAACGTGGTGGTGCTCTTCTACCCGTTCGCCTTCACCGGTGTGTGCACGGGCGAGCTGTGCGAGGTCCGCGACCACCTGCCGCAGTTCTCCGACCGCGAGACCGAGGTGCTCGCGGTGTCCAACGACTCCATCCACACCCTGCGTGTCTTCGCCGAGCAGGAGAATCTGGAGTACCCGCTGCTCAGCGACTTCTGGCCGCACGGCAGCGTCTCGCGGGCCTACGGCGTCTTCGACGAGGACAAGGGATGCGCCGTGCGCGGGACCTTCATCATCGACAAGGAGGGCGTCGTGCGCTGGACCGTGGTCAACGCGCTGCCCGACGCCCGTGACCTGACCGAGTACGTCAAGGCGCTCGACACCCTGTGATTGTTCGCTTCCAGGGTCTGCGAGCTCCGGGAACCCGTCACTAGGATCTACTCGTTGATCCGACATCGAACGCACTACGGGGCACCCCGCCCCTGGACACCAATGGAGGACTCGTGGGAGTCAGCCTCAGCAAGGGCGGCAACGTATCGCTGAGCAAGGAGGCGCCGGGCCTGACCGCGGTCATCGTCGGACTGGGGTGGGACGTCCGTACCACGACCGGCACCGACTTCGACCTGGACGCAAGCGCCCTGCTGCTGACCAGCTCGGGCAAGGTCAGCAGCGACGCCAACTTCGTCTTCTTCAACAACCTCAAGAGCCCGGACGGCTCCGTCGAACACACCGGTGACAACCTCACCGGTGAGGGCGAGGGCGACGACGAGCAGATCAAGGTCAACCTGGCCGGTGTTCCGGCGGAGATCGAGAAGATCGTCTTCCCGGTCTCCATCTACGACGCCGAGAACCGCCAGCAGTCCTTCGGCCAGGTGCGCAACGCGTTCATCCGCGTCGTCAACCAGGCCGGCGGCGCCGAGATCGCCCGCTACGACCTCTCGGAGGACGCCTCCACCGAGACCGCGATGGTCTTCGGCGAGCTGTACCGGCACGGCGCTGAGTGGAAGTTCCGCGCCATCGGCCAGGGCTACGCCTCGGGCCTGCGCGGCATCGCGCAGGACTTCGGCGTGAACGTCTGAGCGTGAACGTCTGAGACATCGACCCGGGCGGCGACGCCCGCATCGGGCCGCCGCCCGCGGCCGCACCGCCCGGCGCCGCACGGTTTACGTGCGGCGCCGGACGCGCAGAAGCACCTGAGAACCATCACAACGGAGGGGGACCAGCAGTATGGGCGTCACGCTTGCCAAGGGAGGAAACGTCTCCCTGTCCAAGGCCGCACCCAACCTCACGCAGGTCATGGTCGGTCTGGGCTGGGACGCGCGCTCCACCACCGGAGCACCCTTCGACCTCGACGCCAGTGCGCTGATGTGCGCCGGCGGCCGGGTCATGGGGGATGAGTGGTTCGTCTTCTACAACCAGCTCAAGAGCCCCGACGGCTCCGTCGAACACACCGGTGACAACCTCACCGGTGAGGGCGACGGCGACGACGAGTCCCTGCTGGTCGACCTCTCGAAGGTGCCGCAGCAGTGCGACAAGATCGTCTTCCCGGTCTCCATCCATATGGCCGACGAGCGCGGTCAGGCCTTCGGCCAGGTCAGCAACGCCTTCATCCGTGTGGTGAACCAGGCGGACGGCCAGGAGCTGGCCCGCTACGACCTGAGTGAGGACGCCTCCACCGAGACCGCGATGATCTTCGGCGAGCTCTACCGCTACCAGGGCGAGTGGAAGTTCCGTGCAGTGGGGCAGGGGTACGCGTCGGGGCTGCGAGGCATCGCTCTAGACTTCGGAGTCAACGTTTCGTAAAGCCGACTACGGCAGCGGGGGAGACCCGTACACACACCTGGGGTAGCCAGTGGTTCTGAAAACCTTCGGCTGGTCGTTCGCGGTCACCGCGCTCGGCCTGGTCGCAGCGATCCTCTTCGGGGGGTGGACCGCCTTCGGAATCGTGGCGATCCTCTCGATCCTCGAGATCTCGCTGTCCTTCGACAACGCGGTGGTCAACGCCGGCATCCTGAAGAAGATGAATGCCTTCTGGCAGAAGATCTTCCTCACCATCGGCATTCTGATCGCCGTCTTCGGTATGCGGCTGGTCTTCCCCGTCGTCATCGTCGCCGTCAGCGCGCAGCTCGGGCCGATCGAGGCCGTTGACCTCGCACTCAGCGACAAGGATCGCTACCAGGAGCTCGTCACCGACGCGCACCCGGCGATCGCCGCGTTCGGCGGCATGTTCCTGCTCATGATCTTCCTCGACTTCATCTTCGAGGAGCGGGAGATCAAGTGGCTGGGCTGGCTGGAGCGCCCGCTGGCCAAGCTCGGCAAGATCGACATGCTGTCCGTCTGCATCGCGCTCATCATCCTGCTGATCTCCGCCATCACCTTCGCCACCAACGCCCACCAGCACGGCGGCGCGCATGTGGACAAGTCGGGCACGGTCCTGCTCTCCGGTATCGCGGGTCTGATCACCTACATGGTCGTGGGCGGCCTCTCCGGATTCTTCGAGGACAAGCTCGAAGAGGAGGAGGAACGTGAACACGAGGAGGAGGAGAAGGCCGAGCGGGAAGGCAAGCCACGCTCGGCGGTCGCCCTCGCCGGCAAGGCCGCGTTCTTCATGTTCCTCTACCTCGAGGTGCTCGACGCGTCCTTCTCCTTCGACGGTGTGATCGGTGCCTTCGCCATCACCAACGACATCGTCCTGATGGCGCTCGGCCTCGGCATCGGCGCCATGTACGTCCGTTCGCTCACGGTCTACCTGGTCCGCCAGGGCACCCTGGACGACTACGTGTACCTGGAGCACGGCGCGCACTACGCGATCGGCGCGCTGGCGATGATCCTGCTCGTCACGATCCAGTACGAGATCAACGAGATTGTCACCGGCCTGATCGGCGTCGTCCTGATCGGTGCCTCCTTCTGGTCCTCCGTGCGCCGCAACCGGGCGCTGGCGGAGGCGGAGGGAAAACCCGAGGAGAAGACTGAGGTCTCCTCGGGGGTGTGACAGCCCTCCGGGTGAGGAACGCTCTCGACGGGGCGGCCACGAGGACCACTCCTCGGGGCCGCCCCGTCGGCCGTCCGCGGCACAGGCGTGCCCGGCGGCCGGGGCGGGGGCCGACAAGCGGACTTGGGGCGGGAATGGGTTTCCTGGACGGACTGCGGCGCGGCAGCGAGAGCGCCTTCGACTCGGGCAACGCGGCCACCAACGCGATCGAGCTGACCAAACGGCACGCTCAGGTGTCACTGACCAAGCAAGGGGCGGCCACCGGCCATCTGCGGATCAATCTGAGCTGGCGGATGCGCACCTCCGATTTCGGCGGCCCCCAGCGGGAGAGCTTGCTGCGCCACCCCTTGAAGGCGCTCAAACCCCCGGAGGTCGTCGGCCACAGCCAGTCCATGGTCAACGTCGACCTCGACCTGGGCTGTCTCTACGAGCTCCAGGACGGCGCCAAGGGCGTGGTCCAGCCCCTGGGCGGTCTGCTCGGCGACGTCAACGCGCCGCCGTACGTCAAGCTCAGCGGCGACGACCGGTTCGGCTCGGCCTCCGGCGAGACGATGTACGTCAACCTCGACCACCGCGAGCAGATCAAACGCCTGCTGATCTTCGCGTACATCTACGACCAGACCCCCGCGTTCGACCGGACGCACGCCGTCGTCACGCTGTACCCGAGCAACGGCCCCCGGATCGAGATCGGCCTCGACGAGCGCCACCCCCAGGCCCGCTCCTGCGCGGTGGTGATGATCGAGAACGTCAAGAACGAGATCCTCGTCCGCCGCGAGGTGAAGTTCGTCTACGGCTTCCAGGCGGAACTGGACCGGTTGTACGGCTGGGGCCTTCAGTGGGGCCGGGGCTTCAAGAGCAAGGCCGGCCGCTGAGCGGACCCTCGCTGCACCGGTCCGTGCCCGCTAACGGCCGATGAACTGCGGTCCCTGCGGCGGGAGGCGGAAGTCCGGGTCGGGGGCCGCCGGGGCCGGCGGCGGGTAGCCGTAGCCCGACGGGGCTCCCGCGGCGGCCGTGGCGGGCGCGGGCGGGTAGCCATGGGCGGGCGGGCCGGCCGGGTGCGGGTAGCCGTAGGCCGGCTGCGTGGCCGGGGGCTGCTGCGGGGGATAGCCGTACGCGGGCTGGGACGGCACGCCCGCCGACACCCCCGCCGGCTGCTCCGGCGGCAGCGGCGCGGACACCTCGGGCGGCACGAGCGGGGCCTGGCGCTGGGTCGGGGCCTCGGAGGAGGACGCGTCGGCCTGGTCCTGGGTCTGGATCGTGGCGGGCGCCTGCTGCGTGGCGTCGGCCGGCTCGGGCCCGTCGGCCTCCGACTCGTCCACCGAGATGCCGAAGTCGGTCGCCAGCCCCTCCAGCCCGTTGCTGTAGCCCTCGCCGAGCGCGCGGAACTTCCAGCCGTCCCCGCGCCGGTACAGCTCACCGCAGATCAGCGCCGTCTCCTCGCCGGTCTCCGGCTTGATGTCGAAGTACGCCAGCGCCTCCCCTTCGGCGGCCTGGGCGTCGTACAGCAGGATGCGCAGCGCGCGCACCTGGTCGAAGGCGACGCCGTCCGCCGACGCGACCAGCAGGATCCGTCCGACGCCGGCGTCGACACCGGCGAGGTCTGTCTGGATCGTGTCGGTCAGCCCCTCGGCCACGCGCTTCTTGCCGAGCCGCCACACCTTCCCGGACGGATGCCGGGGCTGGTTGTAGAAGACGAAGTCCTCGTCGGAGCGCACACGGCCGTCGAGACCGAGGAGCAGCGCGGAGGCGTCGACGTCGGGCACCCCCTGCCCGGGCGACCAGCGCAGCACTGCGCGTACGGTGGTGGCCTCGAGAGGGACGTTCGACCCCTTCAGCATCGCGTGCGTCATGGGATCATCCTGCCCTCTCCGTCCTGGTCACGACAACGCGGGTGGGAACCGCTACGGCTGGGTTACCAGATGTTCATGCCGGGTGGGAACCGCCGACATGGATATCTACGTACTATTACCGGCCACCTTTTGACACATATCACTGATTCCACTAGGCCACGGGGGAGTTCCATGCGTCACTTCGGGCACATCGCCCCTGCTGTGCGGAAACGTCTTTTCCATCAGGAGCCGGGGGAGTTCACACACGATTCCCCGGCCCGGATGCTTTCCGCCGCGCTGGGGGCCACGCTCTACAGTCCGGCCACCAGACCCCGTCTCGCGGACGACGTGGTCAAACAGGCCGGGCGTGGCGTGGTCTCGATGGTGCTGTGCCTGGAGGACTCCATCAACGACGCCGACGTCGCCGCCGGCGAGGAGAACCTCGTACGCCAGTTCGCCGACCTGGCCGCGCGCCCCGGAGCGGACCTGCCGCTGCTGTTCATCCGTGTCCGGTTCCCCGAGCAGATCCCCGACCTCGCCCGGCGGCTCGGTCCCGCCGTCCGGCTGCTGTCCGGATTCGTCCTGCCGAAGTTCACCGCCGAACGCGGCCTGCCCTTCCTCGAGGCGCTCGCCACCGCCGAGTCCGAGACCGGCCACCGGCTGTTCGCGATGCCGGTCCTGGAGTCCCCCGAGCTCCTCTACCGCGAATCCCGCATGGAAACCCTCGAGGGCATCTTCCGCGCCGTCGACAAGTACCGCGACCGCGTCCTCGCCCTGCGCCTGGGCGTCACCGACTTCTGCTCCTCCTACGGCCTGCGCCGGGGCCCCGACATCACGGCCTACGACATCCAGGTCGTCGCCTCCGTCATCTCCGACGTGGTGAACATGCTGGGCCGCGCCGACGGCACCGGGTTCACCGTCACCGGGCCGGTCTGGGAGTACTTCCGGGTCCAGGAGCGCATGTTCAAGCCGTTGCTGCGGCAGAGCCCCTTCCACGAGGTGCAGGCCGTCGCGCTGCGCCAGAAGCTCATCGAGCACGCCATGGACGGCCTGCTGCGCGAGATCTCCCTGGACCGGGCCAACGGACTGCTCGGCAAGACCGTCATCCACCCCTCCCACGTGCTGGCCGTGCACGCACTGTCCGTGGTCAGCCACGAGGAGTACAGCGACGCCCAGGACATCCTGCGTCCGGAACGCGACGGCGGGGGTGTACTCAGGTCGGCGTACACGAACAAGATGAACGAGGTGAAGCCGCACCGCGCCTGGGCCGAGCGGACCCTGCTGCGGGCCGAGGTCTTCGGCGTGGCCAACGAGGACATCGGCTTCGTGGAACTGCTCGCGGCGGGGCTGGGCGACTGACCGGGATGGAGAACGCGGTGAACACATGGTCCGGCAGCTGGGTCACCCGGCGGCTCGGGGTCGAGCTGACCGGCGACGCGAGCCTGCCCGACCTGCTGGGACTGGCGCTGCGCCGCAACCCCAAGCGGGCCCACCTGCTCGTGTCCAACGTCCTGGGCAAGCACGTCCCCCAGTCGCCGTCCGTCGTGTACGGCCACGGTGCCGCCCTCGGCCGCAGGGTGCGGGAGCTGCTGGGCGACTCGGCGGCGGACGCGGTTGTCCTCGGCTACGCCGAGACCGCCACCGGGCTCGGCCACTGCGTCGCCGACGGACTGGGCACGGCGCCGTATCTGCACTCCACCCGCCGCCCGGTCGCGGGGACGGCGACGGCCGGAGGCTTCGAGGAGTCCCACTCCCACGCCACCTCCCACCTGCTGCTCCCCGAGGACCGGCGGCTGCTCGCCGGGGACGGGCCGCTGGTCCTGGTCGACGACGAGTTCTCCACGGGCAACACGGTGCTGAACACGGTGCGCGCGCTGCACGCCCGGTATCCGCGCACGCGGTACGTCGTCGTCGCCCTCGTCGACATGCGCTCGCCCGAGGACGCCGGGCGGCTGGAGGCGTTCGCCCGGGAGATCGGGGCGCGCGTCGACCTGGTGACGACCGCGTCGGGCACGGTGCGGCTGCCGGACGGTGTCCTGGAGAAGGGCCAGGAGCTGGTGGCGCGCTACGAAGGCGCCACGGACGGTGGCGATGCGGATGCGGGCGCGCCGGGGCCGGTCGCGCGGTTCCCCGCGCCCCTGGGCGGGGCGCCCGACCGCCGACCTGGAAGCGCCGGGGAACACCAGCACACGTCAGGGGCGCGGGGAACCGCGCGATCAGCCACCGACGGCCCTCACCCGGACGACAGGCCCGCCCACGACGACCCGCACCCGGACCTTACGGCGACGCACGTCACCCGCGTGGACCTGAGCTGGCCCCCCTGCCTCCCCGACGGCGGCCGCCACGGCTTCACCCCCGCCCACCGAGCCCGCCTCGAAGCCGCCCTCCCCACCCTGGCGGCAAACCTCACCCACGCCCTCCCCGCGACGGCGCACCGCGTCCTCGTCCTCGGTTTCGAGGAGCTGATGTACACCCCGCTCCGCCTCGCCGCCGAGCTGGAGCGCACCGCCGGCCTCGACGTGCGCTTCTCCACCACCACCCGCTCACCCGTCCTCGCCGTCGACGACCCCGGCTACGCGATACGCACCCGCCTGGTCTTCCCCGCCCACGACGACCCCGCCGACGGCCCCGGCGAGCGCTACGCCTACAACGTCGCGGGCGGCGGCTTCGACGCGGTCGTCGCCGTCGTCGACTCGGCCGCCGACACCCCCGCCCTGCACGCCCCCGGCGGCCTCCTCGCCCGGCTGGCCGCGCACACCCCGCACGTCCTCCTCGCGGTCGTACCGTCGTACATACCCGGAGCCCAGGACGTCCCCGAAAGGCCCGCCCCCATGCTGCCCGAGCCCCTCAGAGGCCCCGCCTTCTCCTCGTACGCGCCCGAGGAGGTCGGCTGGCTGCTCCAGGACCTCTCGGACGTGACGCTGGAGGCGCCGACCGAGGAGCGCGAGGAGGCCATCCAGAGCGGCGGCGCCCACTACGCCGAGTCGCTGCCCGTGGAGTACCAGCCCAGCGAGCAGTACCAGGAGCTCTTCCACACGGCGCTGAAGGAGTCGGCGGCCCGCCTGGCCCACGCGGTGGGCGTGGTCACCGAGACCGTCCTCGCCGAGCGCTCCCCCCGCCCGGTGCTGGTCTCCCTGGCCCGCGCGGGCACCCCCGTCGGCATCCTGATGCGCCGCTGGGCCGGGCACCGCCACCAGCTCGACCTGCCGCACTACGCCGTCTCCATCGTCCGCGGCCGCGGCATCGACGCCAACGCGCTGCGCTGGCTGGCCGCCCACCACGACCCCCGTGACGTCGTGTTCGTCGACGGCTGGACCGGCAAGGGCGCCATCACCCGCGAACTCGCCCAGGCGATCGAGGAGTTCGAGAAGACCGGGGGCGGCACCGGCTTCGACCCGCAGATCGCGGTGCTCGCCGACCCCGGCTCCTGCGTACGGACCTACGGCACCCGCGAGGACTATCTGATCCCCTCCGCCTGCCTCAACTCGACCGTCTCCGGCCTGATCTCCCGTACCGTGCTGCGCGCCGACCTGGTCGGCCCGGACGACTTCCACGGCGCCAAGTTCTACCGCGAACTCGCCGGCGTGGACCTGTCCGTGGCGTTCCTGGATGCCGTCTCCGCCCGCTTCCCGGAGGTCGCCGACGCGGCCTGTGCCGAGGCCAAGGAACTCCGCTCCGCCGACCGCACGCCGACGTGGGAGGGCTGGGCGGCCGTCGAGCGCATCAGCGAGGAGTACGGCATCCACGACGTGAACCTCGTCAAGCCGGGCGTCGGCGAGACCACCCGGGTGCTGCTGCGCCGGGTGCCCTGGAAGATACTGGCCCGCACCGGGGCCGGCCGTGACCTCGACCACGTCCGCCTGCTCGCGCGCCAGCGGGGCGTCCCCGTCGAGGAGGTCGACGGCCTGCCGTACACCTGTGTGGGGCTGATCCACCCCCGCTACACCCGGGGCGCGACCGGCGCCGACGGCAAGGCGGTGACCCGCTGATGCCCGCCGTCGTCGCCAGCGACCTCGACCGCACCCTCATCTACTCCGCGGCGGCCCTCGCCCTGACCATGCCGGACGCGCGGGCGCCGAGGCTGCTGTGCGTGGAGGTCCACGAGGCAAGGCCCCTGTCCTTCATGACCGAGACGGCGGCCCAGCTCCTGACCGACCTCGGCGACCAGGCCGTGTTCGTCCCCACGACGACCCGCACCCGCAAGCAGTACCAGCGCATCAACCTCCCCGGCCCGCCGCCCGCGTACGCGATCTGCGCCAACGGCGGCCACCTGCTGGCCGACGGCGAGACGGACCGGGACTGGCACACCCGGGTGCTCGCCCGGCTGGCCGACGAGTGCGCCCCGCTGGCCGAGGTGCAGGAGCACCTGCTGCGGACCGCCGACCCGGTGTGGCTGCGCAAGCACCGCGTCGCCGAGGACCTGTTCGTCTACCTCGTCGTCGAGCGCGAACTGCTGCGCGAGGAGTGGGTGAAGGAACTCGCCGTGTGGGCGGAGAACCGCGGCTGGACGGTGTCCCTCCAGGGGCGCAAGATCTACGCCGTGCCCAAGCCGCTCACCAAGAGCGCGGCCATGCGCGAGGTCGCCCGCCGCACCGGCGCGGACCTCACCCTCGCGGCCGGCGACTCGCTCCTCGACGCCGACCTGCTCCTCGCCGCCGACCGGGGCTGGCGCCCCGGCCACGGCGAACTCGCCGAAGCCGACTGGACGGCCCCCGCGGTCAGGGCCCTCCCCGAACGGGGCGTCCTGGCCGGCGAACGCATCCTCCGCGAGTTCCTGCGAACGGTCCGCAGCCCGCACTGACCGCGCACCGCGACCCGAGCGGGCTGCGCTGCAAGACGACGTGCAACCACGCCCGGTGGCCAGGCCCCGGCACGCACGGTCCAGGGCGGCGGCCCGGAAGCGGCGCCAGGGGGGCTCAAAGCGGGGCGCGGTCCCATGCGGGAGGCAGCGGCCAGGGGTTCGCTCGACGCGGCGGCCCGGGAGGGGCCGGGAAGCGGCCCCTCGGCGGTGGCTCAAGGCGGGGCGCGGCCCGGTGAGGGCCCGGAAGTGACCCCCAGGGCGCCCCAGGCAGGGCGGGATCCGGCGGCGGTCCGGGAGCACCCCCCGGAAGACGGCCCCGGGGCGGTGCCGGCCAGGGCGGTCGTCCGGGGGTCAGGAGGATTCAGGGGGCGTCCGGGGGTCCGGGGGCACCCGGGGTCAGCCGCAGCAGCCGCCGCCGCAGCAGCCGCCACCGCCCGTGGAGGGGGCCGGGGCCGGGGCGGAGGTGGTGCCGCCGACTGCGACCGTGGACAGGAGCTTGACCGTGTCGTCGTGGCCGGACGGGCAGGCCGCGGGTGCGGCGGACTCCGCCATGGGACGGCTCAGTTCGAAGGTGTCGCCGCAGGTCCGGCAGCGGTATTCGTAGCGAGGCATGGGCACAGGTTAACCGGGCAGGACCGCGCCGGTCAGTGCGCGCCGCCGCGCTCCTCGCGGATCTGCGCCACCACGCGGCTCACCGTCGTCCGTACCGCCTCCGTCTCCGTCAGGAAGTGCCAGTAGTCGGGGTGGCGCCCCTCCAGACCGGCGACGGCCCGCTCCAGCCGGGCCACGGAGTCGTCCAGGGGCCGGGCATGGCGCGGATCGGGGGTGGTGCGGCCGGCCATCGCCAGACGCTGGGCGTCCCGGATGGCGAACCGGGTGCGCTCGATCTCCTGCTCCGGGTCCTTCTGCACGGCGTTCAGCCGTTGCAGGCGGTCACTGGCGGCCGACACGGCCTCGTCGGTCGTGTTCAGCAGCGCCCGCGCGGTCGACAGCAGCGACGTCGCGTCCGCCCAGCGCTGCTCCTCGCGGGCGGCCCGGGCCTCGGCGAGCCGCTCCTCGGCCCGGCGCACGTTCTCCCCGGCCACCTCGGGCACGTTCTGCAGGTCCTGCCAGCAGGCGGCGGTGAACCGGCGGCGCAGTTCGCTCAGCACCGGTTCGACCTGCTCGGAGCGGGTGGTGAGGGCCTGCGCGCGGGTGCGCAGGGAGACCAGCCGGCGGTCGATCTCGGCGGCCCGCTCCGGGAGCCGCTCGGCCTCCGCACGGACCGCCTCGGCCTCGCGGGTGACCCGTTCGGCCCGCTCCAGGCTCTGCGGCACGCCGTGCTGTCCGGCGCCCTGGTTCAGCTTGGTCAGCTCCGGGGAGAGCGCGGCGAGCCGGGCGGCGAGGTCGTCGGCGCGCAGCCCCGAGCCGCGTACGGTGTCGAGGGCGTTCGAGGCGGCCAGCAGCGACTGCCGGGCGCGTTCGACGGAGGGCGCGAGCCGGGCCAGCTGGGTCTCCGCCGTGCCGAGGAGAGGGCCGAGCCCTTCGGCGAACCGGTCGAGCTCCTGTCTGACCCGCCCGAGCTCCTCCTTGGCGGCGGTCAGTGCGGCGCGCGCCTGCGAGGCCGCCGACGCCTCCAGATCGTCCCGGTCCAGGTCATGGGCGTCGACGGCGCTGATGTACTGGTGACTGGCCTCGTCGATGCGCCGCCCCAGCGCCTCGAAGTCGGAGACGGCGCGGCGGGCGGCGGGGGAGGCGTCGACGGCGGTGATCGTCTCGATGGAGATCCGCAGGTCGCGCTGGGCGGTGTCGAGCTCGTAGAACGCGGCCGCCGCCGCGTCCTTGGCGGCCTGCGCCTCCGCCCGCTGGTTCTCGGCCCGTCCGCCGAACCAGCGCCGGGTGCCGCCGCCGGCGAACGCGGCGGGCAGCGCCAGCGCCGCCACCAGCGGCAGCCCCACCAGGGTGAGCGCGTCCCGCAGCGGGCCGGGTGCCCGGCGCGGACGTGACCCCGGCCGGAAGGGGGGCACGGCAGGGCGTATGCGAGGCACACCGGCCCCCGACGGCGAGTACGGCCGCGCTGGTGTCGCCGTCACATCCCTCTCCCGTACTGTCGTCCGCCCTGCCCGGTGCCATTCTCCCACCGGCGGCGGACGAACACACGGGCCCCGTCAGTCCGCCGTGCGCACCGTGAGTTTTCCGTCGCCGGTGCGCGCGGTCACCCGGTGGGAGCTGGAGTCGTCGCGGGGCACCGACACCTCCTCGGCGCCGTCCCCGGTGCCGGTGTCCACGCGGTAGCCGGCCCGGGGCAGGTCGATGGTGAGGGAGCCGTCACCGCTGCGGGACTCCACCAGGTCCGGTACGGCACCGAGTTCGAGGTGGATCGAGCCGTCGCCGGTGCGGGCGCGCACCGTGCGCGAGGTGACCTCCGCGCGCACCGAACCGTCGCCCGCGCGCAGCTCCAGCGGCCCGCTGGAGTCCGTGACCCGGACCGAACCGTCCGTCGTGCGGATGCTCAGCGGGTCGCGGAAGCCCCGCGCCCGCACGCTGCCGTCCCTCTCCACGACCTTGACCGACACACCGCGGGGCACCTCGATGCGGTGCTTGGTGGAGCAGTCGGCGATGATGCCCGAGCACTTCTCGCGCAGCACCAGCCGGTCGCCGTCCATGGACCAGGTGACCTTCGCCTTCGAGCCGATGGCGACGCTGCCCTGGAACCACCGGGTGACCGCGATCTTCCCCGAGGCGTGCCCGTCCGCCGCGACGATCTCCAGGGCGGACTCGTCGGAGTCGATGGTGAGGGTGGTGCCGGGCAGGTCGAAGGACCGGTGGTCGGGGTCGTCGTCCTCGGCGGCCGACGCCCCGCAGGCACTCAGCCCGGCGACGAGCACCACGGCCGCCCCGGCCAGGGCCAGCGGCCGTCGCGCGGAACCCGCCCGGCCGGCGGTGGACGTGACGGTGCGGATGCGGGACGTACGGGTCATGACGGTCTCCCCCTGGAACGGACGGCGGCGCTCCCAGCCCTGTTCGAGCGCACTTCGAACCGTACGGACGCGGGGCCCGGCCGGGGATCCGGGCCACTACCGGATCCGGGGTGGGGCTAACCCCCCGATACGGGTTTGCCGCACCGCGCCCCGGGCCATGTAGGCTGTCGACTCGACCTGGGCGCGCCGCCCGGGCATCGGGTGCGTAGCTCAGGGGTAGAGCGCCTGCCTTACAAGCAGGATGTCGGCGGTTCGAAACCGTCCGCGCCCACCGCAGTCCAAGGCCCCCGGAGCGAGCACCGGGGGCCTTCGCGTTCTCCGGTCACCCTACGGTGACTCCTCCGCCCCCTCGGCCACGGCCTCGTGGACGTGCTTCAGCGCGGAGCGGGCGTGTATCCGGTCGGCCCCGGTGAGCTCGGTCCAGTAGCGGTGCGTGCTGACGAACACGGCGAGTTCGTGCTCCCGCCGCCGGAGCTTCTCCACCTCGGCCTGTTCGTCCTCGCTCCAGCCGGGGGACGCGGGGCGCTCGATCTTGCGCCAGCCGTTGTCGTCGCTGAAGCCGTCGAGGGGTTCGACCGACCAGGGGAGCCGCTTCAGCAGGGCCGACAACTCGGCCCGGACCTGATGCAGTTCCTCCTGACCGGCGAGGAGGTCACTCGGAAAGTCATAGGTCGCAGCCACGGCCCAATGATACTCCTGTTCGATTTTGAGTAGCGAGTTACTCGACCGTACGGTCGTGGTCCGCGTCAGACTGGGGGCATGTGCCGGAGTATCAAGACCCTGCGTCCGCCCGTACTTCCCGAGGAGGCCACGGAGGAGGAGATCCGGGCCGCGGCCCTGCAGTACGTGAGAAAGGTGTCCGGCTTCCGGTCACCGGCAGCCCACAACCGTGAGGTGTTCGACGAGGCGGTCGAAACCATCACGCAGGCAACGGCAGCCCTGCTGAACGGCCTGGAAATCCGAGGAGCAAGCAGGGCCTCGTAGCTGCGGGCAGTCGTGCCTCCCTCAGTGCCTCAAGGGCGCCTGGGAGGTCCCCCCAGGGTGATGGGGGTCCCCCGCTCGAGCGGAGCCGGGAGTGGGGGAGGGTGGGCGATGGGAGTACCTCCCTACGAAACCCCCGAAGCCTGCGGCTTCCGCCGCATGAGAAACCCCGCCCCCGCGCCCGCCGCGAACAACGCCCCCACCGACACCGCCGTCGCCAGCCACGTCGCCCCCAGCCACTGCGCCCCGAAGTACCCGAGCGCCACGCTGTACGCGGCCCACGACAGCCCCGCCACCGCGGACCAGGGCAGGAAGTCCCGCGCACGATGGCGCGCGGCGCCCGCGCCGAGGGAGACGACCGAGCGGCCGGCCGGTGCGAACCGCGCGAGCACGACCAGCGCGCCCCCGCCCCGGGCCAGCGCCGCGCCGAGACGTTCCTGCGCTCGGGTCAGCCGCCGGGAGCGGGCGATGGCCCGGTCGAGGCGGGGGCCGCCGCGCCAGGCGAGCCGGTAGGCCACCAGGTCACCGAGGACGGAGGCGGTGGCGGCGCAGAGCGTCAGCACCAGGATGTCGGGCACGTCGGTCGCCGTCCCCGCCGCCGCGGCCGTGGCCGCGGTGATCACCAGTACCCCGCTGGGCAGGACCGGGAGGAACACGTCGAGCAGCACCGACAGGCCCACGACCGCATAGATCCATGGGCTGCCGACCAGCGACCCCAGACTCTCCACCCGAACTCCCCGCAACGCCCCCGTGGGCCAACCGTGCCCGCGCTGTCGCGGAGGGGGCGGCAGAGGTGGCAGGAGTGGCCGTTGACAGCCATACAGCGTACGCCCGGTAGGTGACGGAAGGGTCACGGGGGGCCGGAGCGTCCCGTGACCGATGTGTTCCTGCCCGTGGTGACGGCGTGCGCCCTCCCCGGGGGAGGCGGGGAGGACGCACGCGTTTGCCCGAAGAGGCAGGGTCGGCCGGGACGGCCGGGGTGGCCGGAACGACCGGGGTGGCCGGAACGACCGGGACGATCAGGCGGTCACCGGTGTCTGCTCCGTCGCCCGCCGCCCGTGCGCCGGCGTACGCCGGGTGAGCAGCCGGTCGAGCCCGAAGGCTCCGGAGCCGGTGAACACCAGCAGGAGCATGGCCCAGCAGAACATGGCCGCGCTCTCACCGTGGTTCTCGATCGGCCACAGGGCCTCGGGCTGGTGGACCTTGAAGTACGCGTACGCCATCGAGCCGGACGAGATGAACGCCGCTGCCCGGGTGCCGAGGCCGAACAGGACGAGGGTGCCGCCGACGAGCTGGATCATGGCCGCGTACCAGCTGGGCCAGGCGCCGAGCTCTTCGGTGCCGCCGTTGCCGTCCGTGCCGCCGAGTACGCCGAGCAGGGACACGGCGCCGTGGCAGGCGAAGAGCAGGCCGACGACCATACGGAACATGCCCATGACATAGGGCTGGGCGCTGTTGAGGCGTCCAATCATGCGGAGGGTCTCCTTCGGTCAGGCCGGCCCCGGGAGGGGGTCGGTCCGGAGGGCGGAGCCGAGTCGCACGCTCCACGCTAGGAGCGCCCCTGTCTTACTTGCAAGTTCAACATTCGGCCACGGAATCAGCCGGATTCCGCTGGTCACACGCCTGCCGCCGCATGTCAGCGGGGTCTCCGTCCGGTTGTCCCCTCGCACCGCGTGACCGAATACACCCCATGGTTCACAGCGGGCTCACAGGTTCCGGCGGGCTCACCCGCTCAACCGGGTCTCCGTCACCTTCCTGAGCCGCACCCCGCTCTCTTGGCGCTGCGCGTGCTCCAGCCGCAGTACCGCCGAACGGCCGTGCGTCGTCAGCGTCATGAGCTGGTTGCCGAACCACGGCCCGCCCGCCTTGCGCCAGCCGACCGCGGGCCGGCCCAGGCGGCCGTGCCGCGCGAACGCGCGCCCGAGCGCCCGGGCGGCGGCGCTCCAGCCGAAGCGGAAGCCGAGCCTGATGGACCAGGGGATGGAGTTGTGCACCGGGGAGCAGGTCAGCTGCACGACCCGGGCGTCCGGCGCGGCGCGCCCCGGCCAGTCCGGCTCGGCGACATACGCGTGGTGGACGTCTCCGGAGAGCACGCAGACCGTCGCCGGCGCCCGAGGTCCCGTGCCGGCCTCGGCGAGCAGCTCCGCCAGCTCGTCGAACGACTCCGGGAAGGCCGACCAGTGCTCCAGGTCCGCCGCGCGCCGCAGCTTCTCCCCGAACCGGGCCCAGCGGGGCCCCTTGTCGCCCCGGCACAGCGCGGAACTCCACGCCTCGACGTCGTGCACGAGGTGGGGCAGCAGCCAGGGCAGGGACGTGCCGATGAGCAGGTGGTCGTACGCGCCGCGGTCGTCGAGTGCCTGGGCGCGCAGCCAGGCGGCCTCGGAGCCGTCCAGCATCGCGCGCCGGCCCTCCTCCAGGACGCGGGCCGCGCGGCTGTCGACCATCAGCAGCCGCACCCGGCCGAAGTCGCGCCGGTAGCTCCAGCGCGCGGCGGTCGCGTCCGCCTCGGCCGCGGCGGCGAAGGCGCGCAGCATGTCGGTGCCGTCGGGGCTCTGCGTGACGGACCGGTACAGCGGATCGGCCTCCAGGTCGGCGGGGGAGAGGTTGCCCAGGTGCTGGTACACCCAGTACGACATCAGACCGCTGAGCACCCGCTCGCGCCACCACGGGGTGGCCCGCATGTCCTCGACCCAGGAGGCGGAGGTGTTCCAGTCGTCGATCACGTCGTGGTCGTCGAAGATCATGCAGGTGGGGACGGTGGAGAGCAGCCAGCGCACCTGCGGGTCGAGCCAGGACTCGTAGTAGAGGTGGGTGTACTCCTCGTAGTCCGCCACCTGGTCGCCCGGCGGGTCCTTGAGGTCGCGGCGGGCGGCGAGCCACTTCCGCGTGGCCTCGGAGGTCTCGTCGGCGTACACCTGGTCGCCGAGGAGCAGCAGGACGTCGGGCCGTTCGCCCTGCGGGTCGGCGGCGATGCGCTTGGCCAGCGCGTCCAGGGCGTCGGGCCCGACGGGGTCGTGCTCGCCCCGGGGAGGGGAGGCCCAGCGGCAGGAGCCGAAGGCGACGCGGGTCCGGTCGCCGGGGCCCGGGGTGGTGATCACGGAGGGCGGAAAGGACGGGAACGGGTCCTGGGGCAGCGGCCACACGCGGGCGTCGTCGAGGAATACCTCGTACGGGGTGGCCGTGCCCGGGGTGAGTCCGGTGACCCGCACGAGCGCGTAGTGGTGGCCCGCGATCTGGAAGGTGCCGGCCGTCCCGCCGGGCCCGTCCGGGCAGCGCACCTCCACGGTGCCCGGGCGGTCGGTCTCGACCCAGACGGTCGCGGACGAGCCGTCGGCGTACCTCAGCAGTGGTCCGAGCCGCAGTCCGGCCATGGTGACCCCTTCCCTCCGTCGCCCCGTACGGTACGCAGCGACGGAGGCCGCCGGGGAGATTTGCGCACCCGGCAGTTCACGGGGCGCGCGTCAGCAGGTGGCGAGGTGGCTCTGCAGCGCGGACTTCTCGGCCGCGTCGACGGACAGGTCGTAGTAGTACTTCACCTGCACCCAGGCCCTGACGTACGTGCACCGGTAGGCCGAGCGCGACGGCATCCAGGTGGCCGGGTCCTGGTCGCCCTTGGACTGGTTGACGTTGTCCGTGACGGCGAGGAGCTGCGGGCGGGTCAGGTCGTTGGCGAAGGACTGGCGCCGCGCGGTGGACCAGGCACCGGCGCCGGAGTCCCAGGCCTCGGCGAGCGGAACGAGGTGGTCGATGTCGACGTCGGAGGCGGCGGACCAGGTGGCGCCGTCGTAGGGGGAGTACCAGCTGCCGCTGGTGGCGGCGCAGGAGGAGCCGGTGCGCACGTTGGAGCCGTCGCGCTTGAGGATCGTCTCGCGGGTGTTGCAGGTGCCGCTGATGGTGATCCAGTGCGGGAACAGGTCCCGGTCGTAGCCGGTGCGGTTCTCGGTGCGCACGTCCAGGGTGGCGAGGTAGCCGCGGGCGGTGGCGGCGCTGACCGGGGTGGGCAGGGCGGCGGAGGCGGCCGGGCCGTTGAACAGGCCGGCGGCGGCTATGAGTCCGGTGAGCGCCGCGGCCGTGCCGAGCCGTCGACGCGCGTAGAACTTCGACATGCGAACTCCCTTGTGGGGTGGGGCGTTTGGCGTGCGGGCAGGGGAATGCTCGCCTCGCCGCGTTGCCGGGAGGGGTGGATCCGGTAAGAAGCTAATGACGCGCCCATGACACGTCCATGGTTCGCGTGTGAAGGTTCCGCGCCCGGGGTTCGCGCGGGCCTCGCGTACCATGGGCGGTGCAGAAGGGGAGTAGCCCTGTGCCGGACCGTCGACATACTGCTCAGCCCGCCTGAGCCGGCGCCCGGAGGCGGGCCCCACGACGTGGGGCCGGCCGGCGAGACCTTCGGCAAGCAGTGCACGCCCGTGCCTCCCGGCACGGGCGCCGTGTGTGCTGCCGTGCCGAGGTGTCCCGCGCAGGCCGCACAGCACTCTCGGTGGGGCAGCCCCGACCGATTGAGGAACCGTTGATCAGTCTGACCGTGACGGCCGTCGTCTTCGGCGTCGTCTTCCTCGCCGAACTGCCCGACAAGACCGCGCTCGCCGGACTCGTCCTCGGCACCCGCTACCGGGCCTCCTACGTCTTCGCCGGTGTCGCCGCCGCCTTCGCGGTGCACGTCGCGCTCGCCGTGGCCGCCGGAAGCGTGCTCACCCTGCTGCCGCAGCAGCTCGTGCACGCGCTCACCGGCGTGCTCTTCCTGGGCGGCGCGGCGATGCTGCTGTTCAAGAAGGACGACGGCGAGGAGGACGTCCGCAAGCCGGAGAACCAGTCCTTCTGGAAGGTCTCCGGGGCCGGGTTCATGCTGATCCTCGTCGCCGAGTTCGGTGATCTGACGCAGATCATGACGGCCAACCTCGCCGCCCGCTACGACGATCCGCTCTCCGTCGCCCTGGGGGCGGTGCTCGCCCTGTGGTCGGTGGCCGCGCTCGGTATCGTCGGCGGGAAGGCGCTGATGAAGCGCGTTCCGCTGCGGCTGATCACGCGGATCGCGGCGCTGCTGATGCTCGGGCTCGGGGTGTGGAGCCTGTGGGAGGCGGTCGCCGGCTGACCCGTGCCGGGGCGGGCGTCGCGGGTGCGTCGCGGGTGACGTCCGCCCTACATGTCGGTGAACGGTCGGCGAACGCGGTGGCGGGATGCCCGGACTGTTTTGTACCGTGAGTGAACAAAGTGGCTCCCGCCCGTTCTCCCTGACCGGCGGGCGGGGCCGCCTTGTCCCCTCCCGGCCCACCGCCCCACGCTCCTTGGAGTTGCCGATGACGGCCACCGCCGTACTCACCGCCCGCGCCCTTCTGCTGGACATGGACGGCACCCTCGTCAACTCCGACGCCTCCGTCGAACGGGTCTGGCGGCGCTGGGCCGACCGCAACGGGCTCGACGGGGACGAGGTCATGAAGGTCGTGCACGGACGCCAGGGGTACGCCTCGATGGCCCTGCTGCTGCCCGGCCGGCCCATGGAGCAGAACTACGCCGACAACGCGCGCATGCTCGCCGAGGAGACCGCCGACACCGAGGGCGTCGTCGAGGTCCCGGGCGCCCGCGACTTCCTCGCCTCCCTCGCGGGCCTGCCGCACGCCCTCGTCACCTCCGCCGACGTCGCCCTGTCCACGGCGCGGATGGCCGCCGCCGGGCTGGAGCAGCCCGGGGTGCGGGTGACGGCGGAGTCCGTCGGCGCGAGCAAGCCCGACCCCGAGGGGTTCCTGAAGGGCGCGGCGGAACTGGGCGTCGACCCGGCCGACTGCGTGGTCTTCGAGGACTCCGGCGCGGGCATCACGGCGGCGCGCGCGGCCGGCATGCGCGTCGTGGGCGTCGGCCCCCGGGCGGGCCTCCACGCACCGGACGTCGTCGTACGCGACCTGACCCAGGTACGCGCGGAAGCCGCCCCCGACGGCACGATCCGCCTCCACATCACGCGGTAGCGGGGCCGGGAGCGGGGGCCCGGCGCCGCTCAGAGCTCCGGAGTCTCCGCCTCCAGCCGGGCCCGGGTCTGAGGCCCGTACACCCCCATCTCCTCGCGGATCCCGCGCGTCCACTGGTAGGTGCGAACGGCCTCTTCCACACGGCGGTTGAACTGGCCGTGGAGCTCGTCGTGGTAGAGGAACACCCGCTTCAGACGCTGCTGGAGCTCCACGACCTCCCCGCCCCGGTCGCCGCGGCGCAGTACCGGCGGGGTGTCGTCGCCGTCGTCGCCGCCGTCCTCGTAGCCGGGAGCCTCCACGGGCGCGGAGGACGCCGGCCCCGTCGGGGACGGCTCGGCCGCCCGGTCCGACGCGGTCGGCAAGGCGCTGGACGCGGTGGGCGACGGTGCGGTGGCCGAGGGGCTCGCGCTCGTCGAGGGGGAGCCGGAGGGGGAGGCCGACGTGGTCGGCGCGGTGGCGGACGCACCGCCCGTCGGCTCGGCGGACGGCGCCTCGGAGGACGGATCCGGCACGCCCTCCCGGACCTCCTCGGGCGCCGAGTCGTTCCGGGACGGCGTCTCGTACGAGAACACCCCGCTCGCCCAGCCCGCCGCGCCCACGACGAGGACGACGGCCCCGGCGACCGCGAACAGCACGCCCCGGCGACGCCGGCCCGGCGGCACCTCGTCGGGGCTCTCCGGCGCGGCCACGTCGGGCACCCGTGCGATCGGCTGGGTCCTGTCGAACAGGTCCAGGTCCGTGGCACTCGGCCGCGTCGCCGCCGGCCCCAGGGGCGTCGGCAACACCCTCCCCGCCCCCGGCCCCACGGCCCGCAACGTCATCGTCTCGTCGACCGCCGGAGAAGCACCGTCACCGCCGGTGGACGCGGGGGGCTGCCCGCCGGGGGAGGCGTGGTGCCCGCTCACGGGAGCGTGAGGCGCGCCTGTGGAGAAACCGGTCCCGTCCGGGGAGGGGTTGTGCCCGCTGTCGGGGGTGTCGGGTCCGCCCGGGGACGCGTCGTGGGGGACGTGGTGCCCGCCGGGGGAGGCGTGGTGCCCGCTCACGGGAGCGTGAGGCGCGCCTGTGGAGAAACCGGTCCCGTCCGGGGAGGGGTTGTGCCCGCTGTCGGGGGTGTCGGGTCCGCCCGGGGACGCGTCGTGGGGGACGTGGTGCCCGCCGGGGGAGGCGTGGTGCCCGCCCACGGGAGCGTGAGGCGCGCTCCCCGAGGAACCGGCCCCGCCTGCGGGGGCGCCGGTCCAGCCCGTGGAGGCGTGGGGCTGCCCGCCCGAGGAGGTGTGTGGCCCGCTCGCGGAGGTATGGCGATCGCTCGGGGAGGCGGGGTGCTCGCTCGCAGGGGAGTGAGATGTGCTCACCGGGGAGCCAACCCCGCCGGTGCAGGAGTCACCCCCGCCCGCAGGGGCGCCGGTCCCGCTCACCGAGGTGCGGGGCCCGCCCGGGTACGTGCCGTGTCCGTCTGAGGGGAGGCCGGACCGGCTCGCGGTGGCGTGGGGATCGCTCGGGGAGGCGTCATGCCCGTTCGCGGGTTCGTGGGGCCCGCCGGGAGAGACGTGGTGACCGCTCACGGGGCGCGGGCTCGCCGAGGGGCCGGCCCCGCCCGTGAGGGCGCCGGCCTCGCCGACTGAGGCGTGGGGCCCGTTTGCGGAGGCGCCGTGCCCGTTTGCGGGGCCGCGGGGCACGCCCGTGGAGGCTGGGTTTCCGCTCGCGGAGGCGCCATCCCCGCCCGCGCGGACGTCGGGCCTGCTCACCGAGGCGTGGGGCCCGTTCGCGGGGACGTCGGTGCCGCTCACGGAGGTGTCACGCTCGCCGACCTCCATGTGCGGCCCGCTTGCAGAGTGGCCGGGCCCGCCTGGGGAGGTGCCGTGTCCGTTGGCGGGGAGGCCGGTCCCGCCTGCGGAGGAGCCGCCGCCGCCCGTGTGGGCGCCGGGCCTGCTCACTGAGGGGTGGGGCCCGTTCGCGGGGAGGCTGAGGTCGCCCGTGGGGGCGTGGTGGGGCCCGCTCGCGGAGAGGCCACCCCTGCCTGCGGAGGTGCCGCCACCGCCCGTGTGGGCGCCGGGCCCGTTCGGGGGGACGTCGGGGCCGTCCGTCGAGGTGTCACGTCCGCCGGCCTGGATATGGGGCCCGCTCGTGCCGGCGCTGCCACCGACCGTGAGGGAGTCGCTCTCGCCCGTGGGCGAGGGGTCGCCCTCGTCGGCGGCGGCGCCGGGCGCGGATTCCCGTGGCCGGCCGGAGGCGTCCGTGCGGCTCGGTGCCGGCGACCCGTCCGGCGTACTCCGGGGCGTTCTCGTCGCCCCGTCCAGCTCGACGTACGGCCTGATCCGCAGCGGGTCGAAGTCCTCCGCCGCCGCGGCCTCCGCCGTGCGTGCGTCGCGGAGGGCGTCGGACGCACGCGTCGTGCACGCGCAGGAAGGCGTGTTGTCCCCGTTTCTCCGCGCACCGCACTCCGGGCACGGGGTGCCGTTCGGCTGATCCACGTGTGGTCCCTCCCCTCGCGAACTCCAGAGATTATGCAGATCTTCTTCACACTCCCGCCCGCGCGCCCCCGGAATGCGAACTTCCGGCCGGACTCAACAGGCCATAACAGGTCACACCGATCACGATGGATGGGAAACCAGAACCTGTGGAGGTGTTCATGGCCGGCGACGCGCAGCCCGCCCCCCGCGGCAACGTCCTCATCTCCATCGGCGCCCTGCTGCTCGGCCTGCTGCTCGCCGCCCTCGACCAGACCATCGTGTCCACCGCGCTGCCCACCATCGTCAGCGACCTCGGCGGCCTGGAGCACCTGTCCTGGGTGGTCACCGCCTATCTGCTGGCCTCCACCGCCGCCACCCCGCTGTGGGGCAAACTCGGTGACCAGTACGGACGCAAGCGGCTCTTCCAGACCGCCATCGTCATCTTCCTGGTCGGCTCGGCGCTGTGCGGCGCCGCGCAGGACATGACCCAGCTGATCGGGTTCCGCGCGTTGCAGGGACTGGGCGGCGGCGGACTCATCGTGCTGTCCATGGCGATCGTCGGCGACCTCGTCCCGCCCCGGGAACGCGGCCGCTACCAGGGCCTGTTCGGCGCGGTGTTCGGCACGACCAGCGTGCTCGGGCCGCTGCTCGGCGGACTGTTCACCCAGCATCTGAGCTGGCGCTGGGTGTTCTACATCAACGTCCCCGTCGGGATCGTCGCGCTCGCCGTCATCGCCACGGTGCTGCACATCCCGCGCCGGAGGACCAAGCACGTCATCGACTACCTCGGCACCTTCCTCATCGCCTCCGTCGCCACCTGCCTGGTCCTGGTCGCCTCCCTCGGCGGCACCACGTGGGGCTGGGGCTCGCCCCAGGTGATCGTCCTGTCGGTGCTCGGCGCCGTGCTCCTCGCCGCCTTCGTGGCCGCGGAACGCCGGGCCGCCGAACCCGTACTGCCGCTGAAGCTGTTCCGGGTGCGCACCTTCACCCTCTCCGCCGTGATCAGCTTCATCATCGGCTTCGCCATGTTCGGCGCGATGACGTACCTGCCGACGTTCCTCCAGGTGGTGCACGGCATCACGCCCACCATGTCCGGCGTGCACATGCTGCCGATGGTGGCCGGCATGCTGCTGTCCTCCACCGGCTCCGGCCAGATCGTCAGCCGTACCGGCCGCTGGAAGGTGTTCCCGATCGCCGGCACCGCCGTCACCGCCCTCGGCCTGCTGCTGCTCCACCAGCTCGACGCGCACAGCTCCACCGCGCTGATGAGCACCTTCTTCTTCGTCTTCGGCCTCGGACTCGGCCTGGTGATGCAGGTCCTCGTGCTGATCGTGCAGAACGCCGTCCCCTACGAGGATCTCGGCGTCGCCACCTCCGGCGCGACCTTCTTCCGCTCCATCGGCGCCTCGTTCGGCGTCGCCATCTTCGGCACGATCTTCGCCACCCGCCTCGGCGACGAACTCACCGCGGCGCTGCGGGGAACGGACCTGCCGCCCGGCGTGTCCCCCGGAACCCTGGAGGCCGACCCGCGCGGCATCCAGGCCCTGCCGGCCGCGCTGCGCCCGCCCGCGCTCGACGCCTACTCCAACGCCATCACCGACGTCTTCCTGTACGCCGTCCCGGTCGCCCTCCTCGGCTTCGCGCTCGCCTGGTTCCTCAAGGAGGACCGGCTGCGCGCCTCGGTCACCGCGCCCGACGTGTCCGAGACCCTGGCCAGCAACCCCGTGGAGCGGTCCTCCTACGACGAGGTGTGCCGCGCGCTGTCGGTGCTCGGCACCCGCGAGGGACGGCGCGAGATCTACCGGAAGATCACCGACCGCGCGGGCTACGACCTGCTGCCCGCGGCGAGCTGGCTGCTGCTGCGGATGAGGAAGCACGGCTCGGTCGAGCCGGCCCGGCTCGCGGAGCGCACCCCGGTCCCGCTGAGCGTCGTCCTCGAGGCCACCCGCCAGGTGGAGAGCCGGCACCTCGCCGTGCGCCGGGGCGTCGACATGGTGCTGACCGAGGAGGGCCGCGAGACGGCCGAGCGGCTGGCGCGGGCCCGGGAGGAGTCCCTGGCCGAGCTGCTCGGCGACTGGTGGGGGCCGGACCGCCCGACGGACCTGGTGCGGCTGGTCCACGAACTGAACGACGAACTGTGCGGCTCGCGTGGGGAACGCCCGCAGGACGAGCACGCGGTGCAGCCGGCCGGCTGACGTCCCGTCAGCCGAGCCGCTTGGCGAACCAGTGCTCGGCGTACGGTTCGGCGTTGTGCGGCGCGGTCTCCGTGTAGCCCAGCCGCGCGTACAGCGCCCGAGCCTCCACGAGGTCACCGCGCGTGTCGAGCACCATCCGGGTCGCCCCCGCCGCCCGTGCCGCGTCCTCGGCGGCCCCCACCAGCAGCCCCGCCCCGCCCCTGCCCCGCATTCCCGCGTACAGGAACACCCGGGTCAGCTCGGCGGTGGCGCCGTCCAGCAGCCGGAAACCCGCGCTCCCGGCGGGCTCACCCGCGTACCGGGCGACCAGCAGCCGCCCCCGCGGCGGCACGAGGCCGGCCCCCGTCCCGGCGGCGATCTCCCGCTCCAGCTCCCGGGGGTCGGTCCGGCGGCCCTCGTGCAGCAGATACCAGCGGTCGCTGACCTCCGTGTAGTACGCCCGCCAGAGCGCGAGGGCGACGGGCGAGTCGTACGGTTCCGGGGCGACGGTCCAGGTCATGCGCGCATTCTCGACGCGCCGCACGGGGGGCGCGCAAGTGAATTCGGCGTGCGTGTGCGGGGCTCCGCGGCCCGGTCGCGGTGACGCCTGCACCGCGCAGTTTGTGCGCGTCGCATCGGGCAACCCGGAGGAGGAACCGGCTCGCGAGGAGTGCCGGTCCGGTTGAGAACGCGGAAGGCATCCATGTCCACTGGCCTGATCATTGCGTTGATCGTGATTGTCGCGGTCGTTGTCGCCGCCGCGGCCGTACTGACCCTGCGGGCCCGCGGTCCGCGGCACGGCGCGAGCCTGAAGCGGCGCTTCGGCCCCGAGTACGACCGTGCCCTGACCCGGCACGACGGGGACGCCAAGGCCGCCGAGCGGGAGCTCGCCGAGCGCGTCGAGCGCCACGGCGACCTGCGCGCACGGGCGTTGGAGCCCGGCGAGCGCGAGCGGTACGAGGCGCGCTGGACGGCCGCGCAGGAGCGGTTCGTCGACGCGCCGCGCGACGCCGTCGCCGAGGCGGACCGGCTGATCGCCGAACTCGCCGGCGCGCGGGGCTTCCCCGCCGACGGGCACTACGAGGACCAGCTCGCGGCGCTGTCCGTGCACCACGCCCACCACGTTGAGGGCTACCGGCGCGTGCACCGCGTGGCCCAGGCCCGCGCGAACGGCGCGCAGGACGGCGGCGCGGGCACCGAGGAGATGCGCGAGGCGATGGTCGAGGCCCGCGCGCTCTTCGACGAGCTGGTCCGGCCCTCCCGGCCCGACGGCGACCGCACGGCCCCGGCCGCCCGGCGCGGCCACCGCACCCCGTCCCCGCTCCACCGGCGCCAGGCGAAGGAGAGCTGACCACCATGCCCCACCGGACCCAACGCCACCCCACCACCCCGAACCGGCCCGGCCCCGACGGAGAAGCGCGCCGCGCGGCCACGGCCCCGGACACGGGCCCCGGCGCCGAGAGCCTGCCGGCCCCGGACATCCGGGGAGACGCCTCCGGTGTGCGCGAGGCGACGGGCACGTCGTACCAGGGCGAGGACGCGACCCGCCCCGGCCCGGGTGGCGAGCACCCCGAAGGAGGCGCGCGCCCTACGGCCTCCGCCCCCGGGCACCCGCTCCTTCCCCACGACGACACCGACCCGCTCACCGCGCGGCTGCACGATGCCGTCGCCGGATTCGTCGACGCCCCGCGTGACGCCGTACGGGAGGCCGATCACGTCCTGCAGGAGCTGGCCGAGCGCTTCGCGGACGCCGTGACCGAACGGCGCCGTACGCTCCGCCGGTCCTGGCAGACCGGCGACGGGGAGCACGCCGCGGCGACCGACACCGAGCAACTGCGCCTCGCCCTGCGGGACTACCGCGAGCTGGCGGACCGGCTGCTCCACGTCTGAAGCCGTCCCGGCCCTCCCCGCCTCAGTCGCCCGCCGCCGTCCGGCGCTCCCGCCACCGCCGTACGACGTCCTCGACGTCGTACGGCTTCTTGCCCAGCGGGGGCCCGGGCGGCGGCTTGAACATCATGTCGCTGATCCTGGCGTTGATCTCCGTGATGATCTTCCGGACGATCCGCTCCGAAGGGGCCGCGAGCGCGGCCTCCAGCGCGTCCTCCGCCTCCTTGCGCAGCGCCAGCGCCGGCGGCAGCACCGAGAACCCCTCGCGGGCCATCTTCCGCTTGACCCACCACAGTTCGTCGTACGTGCCCTCGACCTCGCGGGGAAGCGGCTTGCCCACTCCCGCCAGCTGCTCGAACTCGCCGCGCGCGTCCGCGTCGCGGATCTGCTTGTCGACCCAGCTCTCGAAGTCGACGCCGGGTGGCTTTCGCTCGGTCATGAGTTCATTGTGCCGGACGCCACGCGGCCGGGCGTTTTATCATTCGGCGGCGGCGAGCCGACCCGGCCCGCACGATGTCTCAGGAGGAGCAGAGTGCTCGAACTCACCATGGCCGCGGTGTCCGCGGAGGAAGCCGGTGCCACGGCGGGCATGCTCATGGCCGACGCGCCCAGCGAGCCGGGCGCCGTACTGCGGGTGGGCCGGGACAAGTCGGTGTGCCGGCTCTCGACGCCGGACGACTGGCTGTTCGTCTCGCGGGTCCATCTGGAGTTCAGCTGCGCGCAGGACGGCACCTGGCAGGTGACCTGGCTGCGCGGCTCCCTGCCCGAGCCCTCCTCCGACGTCCGGCTGACCATCGGCGAGTACGCCCACCCGGTCACCTACGGCGGCACCGTCCCGCTGCCCCGGGGCGGCAGCGGTGAGATCGTCATCCACGACCGCACCGCCCCGCGCAGCGTCAACGTGGGCTTCTACCACGAGGTCTAGTGCCGCGGCAGGCAACGTTCGCCCCGTCGCGACGCCCGGCACGCACTCTCGCCGCACCGGCCGAAAGCCCAAGTACGTCCAGTACGAGGACTTCCGGCCGGCACGCCGAGAGCACGCACCGGACGCCGCTCCTTGACGGGCAAACGTTGCCTGCCGCGGCACTAGACGAGTCATTCCGATGTGATCAGTGGTCGTAGGCGATCAGGGATCGCATGACCGGCTGTCCGGTCTTGTGGTTGTGCCAGATCGCCGCAGCCAGCGCGAGGACGCGCTGAGCGACGCGGGTAGCGACGCCCTCGAAGGTCCGGCCGCCGTGCTGTTCCAGGTCGAGCTGGCCCTTGAGGGTGTCGTTCACCGACTCGATCAGCTGCCGCACCGACTTCAGCAGCGACTCGCCCGCGCGGCGCTTCTCCCGTTTGAACGACGGCCGCAGCAACGCCGCCCCGCGCAAGGCCAGATCGGCCTCGAACTCCTTGGAGGCGAAGCCCTTGTCCGCGATGAACAGCAGGCCGGGCCGGCCGGTGACCGCGTCCGGCTCGCGATCCAGCATCGCCATCAACACTTCGCGCTCGTCCAGCTTGGGGTTGGCCAAGGCCCACAGGATCGGCATGCCGGTCGGGGTGCACACCAGGTACAGCCGCAGGCCCCAGAAGAACCGCGAGTGGCTGGCGCAGTACCCGTATCCGGCCCAGCCGGCCATGTCCGACCGCTTCACCGTGGGCCGCGAGCGGCCGCACTCCACCGGGGTCGAGTCGATGATCCAGTGGTTGTCGAACCAGAAGTCGGTGTCCGCTGCAAGGAGTCGTATCACGCGCTTGACCAGCGGCAACGCTGCCCGCAGCCGCTTGTTCCAGCCCGGCTGCTTCGGCACGTACGGGAACATCGCGCCCAGCCGGGAGTGGACGAACCGCAGCCATCTGGACTCCGAGGCGAAACCCAGCATGGCCTGGGCGACGGCGAGGCAGACGAGTTCGGAGTCCGTCAATCGCGGCGGGCGGCCCAGCCATCGGGTATCTCCAATCTCGTCATCGATCTTCACGTACAGTGCGGTCAGCAGGGCGTCCAGGTCATTCGTCACAGATCGATCTTGGACGCCCTGTCTGTGTTCCCGGACGCACCGTCAGCATTCGGAATAACTCGTCTAGGAGGCAGCGGCCGCCGCGCTCACGCCAGGACGCGCGCCAGCGCGAACCCGTCCCAGCCCTTGGAACCGACGGTCTGGATCGCCGTGCCCGTCAGGCGGGGGTGGGTGCCGATCATGTCGAGGGCGGCGCGGGTGCCCACCACGTCCGGGTCCGTGTTGTCCGGGTCGGCCACCCGGCCGCCCCGGGTGACGTTGTCCAGGACGATCAGGCTGCCCGCGCTGGTCAGCCTGAGCGCCCACTCCATGTAGTGCGGGTTGTTCGCCTTGTCCGCGTCGATGAAGACCAGGTCGAACGGCGGCGGGTTCTCGTCCGCCAGCCGGGGCAGCGACTCCAGCGCCGCCCCGACCCGCACCTCCACCTGCTTGTCGAGCCCCGCGCGGGCGATGTTGCGCACGGCGACCTCGGCGTGCCGGGGGTCGTACTCCAGGGAGACCAGCCGCCCGTCGGCGGGCAGGGCGCGGCCCAGCCAGATGGTGCTGTAACCGCCGAGCGTGCCGATCTCCAGGATGTGCCGGGAGCCCTGCACCTGGGCGAGGAGCTGGAGCAGCTTGCCCGCGGGCGCGGAGACCGCGATGGGCGGAAGCCCGGCCGCGTCGCTGTCGCGCAGCGCCGCGGCCAGGGCGTCGTCGGGGGCGTCGGTCAGCAGGCGGTCGGCGAAGTAGTCGTCCACCGTGCGCCAGACCTGCGGCTCGCTCATGCGCCTTGCACCTTCCGTACGACTGGTCAGCCCGTCCCACCGGTAACGCTGCGAAGATACGCCGCACGTCCGCTCCCCGTCCGTCGCCTCACCGGTGTGTCCCGGCCTCCGGGGCGGCCGGTGCGCCCACGTCCGCCCCGGGCTCCAGCGACGGCGGCGACCCCGGCAGCGGGCGGCCCGCCGACTCGGCCATCCGCCACACCGCGAACCCGCCGATCACGGCCGCCGCCATCATGTAGTAGGCGGGCATCATCACATCGCCGGTCGCGCCGATCAGTGCCGTGACCACCAGCGGGGTCGTGCCGCCGAACACGGACACCGAGACGTTGAAGCCGATCAGCTGCATACTGCATGGAAATGCGGCGTCAACAGGCACGCGGCGGTGCGCCGGGCGGCCCGCACCCGTGTCCGGTTGTGATCCTTCTCGCGTCGCCCCCGGGCGATCGCACACTGCGCGGACTATCGTCATCCGGACAAAAGTGAGAGGGCCGTCAGGTGAAGCCGCGGTTTCCCGCGTCCCTGTCCAGGGGTGGTGCGACCCCATAGGGTGCGCAAGAGCGAACCCCCGCGCATGGGACGCGCGGGGCGAAACGGGGCGGGAGGCCGACGAGGCGTGGCGAACGCGGAGCACAGTGGGCGACCGACGGATGCTCTCGGGGCGACCGCGGTCGACGGCACTCAGGGACGGCTGCGCGCGGCGCGCCTCGGACTGTGGCTGCTCGCCGCCGTCCTCGTCGTCCGCCAGGTCGCCGTCGTCCTGAGCACCCCCAGCACGGAGCGGCTGACCGTCCTCGACACCTGGGTGGGCCCCGAGGGCGTCCTGCACCTCAGCGGCTCCCTCTACGACTCCACCGAGTTCACCGGCACCCCCTTCAGCGGGCTCGTGCTCAAACCCCTCACCCGGACGGCCGAGCAGGCCCTCGGCTGGGGCTGGACCTTCGGCACCCTGCTGCTGGTCGTCGCCCTCGGCCTGATCGCCGCCCGCGCCCTGCCCCAGCCGGTCGGCCGCCGCACCGCGATCCTCGCCGCACCGGTCGCCGTCAGCCTGCTGATGCTCTCCCTCCCGGTCCGCAGCACCCTCTGGCTCGGCCAGACCAGCATCATCCCGGTCCTGCTCGTCCTGCTCGGCTGCTTCGTGGCCCGCGGGCAGCGCGCCGGCGGCGCCCTCATCGGCGTCGCGGCCGCCCTCCAGCCCACCCTGCTCCTCTTCGCCCCGCTGCTGTGGTTCACCGGCCGCCGCCGGGCCGCCGCCGCCACTGGCGCCACCTTCGCCGTCACCACCGCGCTCGCCTGGGCCGCGATGCCGCGGGACTCCTACACCTACTGGGTGCACCACCTCGCGGGCACCGGCCTCGGCGGCCCCGCCGACGACCTCGCCAACCAGTCCCTGCACGGCGCGCTGCTCCGCCTCGGCCTCGAAGGCCCCCTGGAGATCGGCCTCTTTTTCCTCCTCGGCGCCGCCGTCGTGACCCTCGCCCTCAGGCGCGCCGTCCGCTACGCCCACGACGGCCAGCTGCTGCTCGCCGTCGCCGTCACCGGCTGCGCCGCCATAGCGGTCGCCCCCACCGCATGGCAGCACCAGCTGCTGTGGGTGCTCCTCGCCGTCGTCGGCCGGGCCGGCAGACGCGCCCGCGACCGCATGGTCTGGCCCGTCACCGTCGTCCTCGTGATGACGCTGCCGGCCAAGATGATGCTGCCGAACATGGCTTTCCTGTACCCGGTGCGCGACAACGTCGTCCTGCTCGCCGCCTTGGCCGCCGCCACCGCGGTCCCCTTCCTCTCCCGCACCTCGGAGTACTTCCGCGCACCCGTTCCCACCCCGTACGCCCCGCCCGTCCCGGCCCGCTTCTCCTTCGTCCCGCTGGTGCCGTTCCTGCGCCGGGTGCTGCTGCGCCCGAACATCCTCCTCGAGCTCCTGCTGATCCGCGTCACCTACGCCGCGTACGCCAGGATCCGCCTCGCCGCGACCGGCGGCAGCAACTCGGCGGGCCGGGACCGTGCCGAGGAGCACGGACAGCAGATCCTCGACCTCGAACGCGTGCTCCACATGGACATCGAGCACGCCGTCAACCACGCCGTGGTGAAGATCGGCTGGCTGCGGGAGTTCTTCGACTTCTACTACACGTCGTTCCACTTCCTCGTCCCGCTGACCGTCCTCGGCCTGCTCCTGTGGCGCCGCCCCGTCGACTACCGCTGGGCCCGCTCGGCGCTCGGCTTCGCCACGATCCTCGCCCTGGTCGGCTTCTGGCTCTACCCGCTCGCCCCGCCCCGCCTCATGCCGGGCCTGGGCATCATCGACACCGTCCACGGCGTCCAGGACTTCTCCAAGCCGGACTACGGCACCCTGACCCACCTCACCAACCAGTACGCGGCGATGCCGTCCCTGCACTTCGGCTGGTCCCTGTGGTGCGGGCTGGTGATCGCGATCCTCGCGCCGAAGCTGTGGATGAAGGCCCTGGGCCTGCTCCACCCGCTGTTCACGGCCGCCGCGATCGTCGCCACCGGCAACCACTGGATCCTGGACGCGGTCGGCGGCGCGCTCGTCGTCGGCGGCGGCTTCGGCCTGACGTACCTCCTCCAGGGCCCGCGCGCCCGTACGACGACGGCGGCGGCCGAGGGGCTCAGCAGCGAACCGCCGGTCCCGGCGAAGGGCCGTACTCCGAGCTGATCCGGTACTCGCCGGGCGCCGACACGGTGAGCCGGGTGAACTCGCCCTCCCGGCTCAGACATCCGCCGCCGTCGGCGCGCAGCCACGGCGAATAGGCCACCCGCACGGTCACCGTGCCCGGCCGCGGCACGCGCAGCACCAGCTCCGCGCCGGAGGTCCGCACGACGCGCCCGGGCGCGGAGACGAGCGGTACGGCGTCGCGGACCCGGAACACCTGCCAGTGGGCGTCGCGCCAGACGGGCACCAGCCAGTCGGGCCGGTGGTGGCGGATCAGCCGGGCCTCCTCCTCGGCGAACCCGTCGGGCGTGCCGTCCGGCAGCACGACGAACCCCACCGCCCAGCGGTCCAGCCACGCCCGGTAGGAGGCGGCGGAGAAGGACCCGTCGTAGAACAGCCGCGCCCGCTCCATGTCCAGCTGCCGGTTCCAGCCGCGCGCGAGGTGCACATGGGGCGCGAGGGCGGAGGCCTCCCGGTGGTTGCGCGCGGGGACGACCTCGACGCGGGTGGTGTCCGCGCCGAGCCGTTCGAGCGCCTCGACGACGCCCCGGGTCCCGGCCGCCCAGTCGGGCACGGCCGTGGAGACCTTCAGGTCGTCGACGGTCTTCTGGCCCGTCCACGCCACGGAGAACACCAGGACGGCCACCAGCGCACCGCGCCGCGGCCCGCGCGGCCCCGGCCGGGCGAGGAGCGCGAGGAGCAGGGCGACGGGCGCGGCGTACTCGGCGAACCGCTCGATGTTCGTACCGATCGGGGACGGCACGAGATACACCGCCACGGTCCCGGCGGCGTACACGACGCCGCTCCACCGGACCACGCGCCAGGAGGCGGGGGTGAGCAGCGCGACGGCGGCGCCCAGGAGCACGGGCGGCCAGATGCGGGCCGCGGGCATGAGCTGCTCGCCGTGGAAGGGGAACAGGAGAGCGGTCGCCCCGACGACGGCGGCGGGCGGCAGCAGCAGGGCGGCGGCACGGCCGGGCCGCCGGGCGAGCAGGTACCCGGCGCCGGTGACGGCGAGGAACAGCCCGGCGACCGGGGACGCCATGGTGGCGAGGGCGGCGTAGGAACCGGCGATGACGAGACGTTTCTCCTGGCCCAGGAAGAGAAACGCGGCGAGCCCGAAGGCGACGCCGAGAGCGAAGGTCGTCCGCCCGGAGGCGACGTTGCACCACAGCGCGAGGGCGGCGAGCAGGGCGGGTCCGAGGGCTCTTCGCCGCTGGGCACGCCGGACCAGGACGGCCGCGATCCAGGTGGCGGCGAGACCGGACGCGACGGTCAGGCCGGGCACGCCGAGCGCGGCCATCAAGTACGGCGATATCAGGCTGTAGTTGGCGGTGTGCATCCCGCCGTACCAGAACAGGCAGTACGCCGAACTCCCGTGCCGCGCCACGAACTCGGCCCACGCCACCTGCGCCGCGAGATCACCGCCGCCGGTGGCGAGGAAACCCCACCAGAAGGCGTAGAGGGGAAGCGCGGAGAGCGTCGCGACGAGCGGAACACGATGACGCCGGCAGAAGTCGCGAAGGGGGCGCGCCCGCCCGGAGGTCGTCTCCGCGCGCTGGATCAGGGCGAGTTCGGCAGGGGGCACGATCAAGTAGACGTGGAAAAGGCCGGAGACGTTGTTCCGCGCGGTGTGGGGCGCCTACGCGTTGTCTACGTGAGCACCAGCCACCGCCGGCCGTCCATGAGCTCCTGTGAGGTGCTGGACGGCCGGCCGACAACTCCAGCCCGACGGTAGCGCTGGACGCCGCACCGAAGGTAAACCCGCTCACGGCCGGACGGCGACGGCGCACTCAAACCACACCGACTTCCCGCCGCAGGGCCGGAGTTGGACGCCCCACTTCTCGCTCACCGCGTCCACCAGCACGAGGCCCCGCCCGCTCTCGGTATCCGGCGCCGACCCGACCCGCGCACACGGAAGTTCCTCACTCCCGTCGGCCACCTCCACGCGCACCCCGCCCGGCTGCCTGAGCAACAGCAGCGCACAGCGCCGGCCGGGCACATGGCGTACGACGTTGGCGAGCAGCTCGGTGACGCCGAGTTCGACGTCGTCGGACAGTTCGGCCATCTCCCACTCGCGCAGGAACGACCGGACGATGCGCCGGACGTGCCGCGCGGAGTGCTCACCGGCGGTGAGCCGCATGGCGTACCGGTCGCTGCGGGGCGCGAGCAGGGTGGGGGGACCGAGGTCAATGTCTTCGTTCACCCCTCAAGGCTGACCTCCGCTGACTACGCTCGGCTACGGAACGAATACAACCGGTCCCGCTGTGGGCCGAGTTGCGCGAGAGGGGCTCCCCGTGACCCACATCAACGTCCTCGACCCGGGCGCGTCACCGCTGGACTACTACGGCTTCGAACTCCGCCGCCACCGAGAGGCCGCCGGCCTGACACAGCGGCAACTGGGGGACATCGTCAACTACACGGGCTCACTGGTGGGCCAGATCGAAACGGCAAGGAAGCTGCCGACGCAGGAGTTCAGCGAACGGGTGGATGCGGCGCTGGGTACGGGGGGATTGCTGTCGCGGCTCGTCGCGCTGGTGATGCGGCATCAACTTCCGGGATGGTTCCGCCAGGTGGCGGAGTTGCAGGCGAGGGCGACCGGCATCTACTCCTTCGAGATGGGCATGGTGCCCGGTCTGCTGCAGACCAGGGCGTACGCGCGTGCCGTGCTGGGAGCTTTGGACACGTCCGACCTCGACGACCGGACCGCCGTGCGGCTGGACCGTCAGCGCATCTTCGAGCGGGAGAATCCGCCCCTTTACTGGGTGATCCTCTTCGAGGGGGCGCTGTACCTGGAGATCGACGGTCCGGGGACCATGCGTGAACAACTGGCCCATCTGTTGTCGTTCGAGCACAACCCGGCGGTCAACATTCAGGTGTTGCCGTTCAGGTGCGGGGCGCACGCGGGGATGACCGGCTCGTTCGACGTCTACCGGTTCGCGCACGACCCGGCCATCGTCTATACCGAGGGCTACGGCAGCGCACACCCAACCGCACATCCGGACACTGTGGATGACTGTTCGCTCCGTTACGATCATCTCCAGGCTGCCGCACTCTCACTCAGGGACTCGGCGGAGTTGATCCGGCGTGTGATGGAGGAACGCTATGGAGATGAACTGGCGTAAGTCCAGCTACAGCAGTGACCAGGGTGGCAACTGTGTGGAGGTGGCGGTGACCCCTCGCCGCATAGCCGTCCGCGACTCCAAGGTTCCGGCCGACGTGACCGTCACGGCCAGCCCCACCGCCTTCACCGCCTTCCTGAACTGGACGACCGCCACCGAACGGCCCTGATGGATCACTTCTCACGCTCCTGGACGGTGCTGCTCGCCGCAGTCGCCGAGGTACCGGACGAGGACTTCGACCGGCCGTCCGGCTGCCGGGGCTGGCTGGTACGCGACCTGGTCTGTCACCTGGTCATCGACGCGCAGGACGTCCTGATCACGCTGGTCACACCGGCCGACACGGAACCGACGGCGGACGCGACGACGTACTGGAACCTGGTGGATCCGCCGACGGGCGACGACCCGCTGGACGCGTTGATCCCGCGCCTGGCGGCGGCGTACGGCGACCCGGCCCTGCTGAAGTTCCACCTGGACGACGTGGGCTCGGCGGCCGCCCGCGCCGCGGTACTGGCCGACCGGACGGCCCGCGTGAGTACGCAGGGAAAGGTCCTGACCGCGGCCGACTACCTCTCGGCGTACGTCCTGGAATGGACCCTGCACCACCTGGACCTGATCGCCCACCTGCCGTCGTCCCCCAAGCCCCCCGCGGAAACCCTCTCGGCAGCCCGCGAGGCCCTGGAACGCATCGCCGGCACGGCGTTCCCCACCGGCCTCCCCGACACGGACGCCCTCCTCATCGGCACAGGCCGCCGCCCACCGACCACCGGGGAACTCACCACCCTCGGCCCCCTGGCGAACAGAATCCCGTTCATCCTCGGCTGAGCCGTCCGACGCGTCCCACTTCTCACGTTCTGTGCGTCCGGGCGAGTAGCCGTTTTCTGTCGCGTCGTCCCCGTCACCGATAGAGAGGGAAAAGGTCACACACCCGGCACCTCTCCGTGATAGTGCCCTAGCAGACTGCCCACCATGGACACCGAAACATTCTGGCGCGTGCTGGAGGCTGCTCAGGACAGTGGCAAGCCACTCGACGTGTCGTCGACCATCTGTCGGCCTTGCCTGCCCCGACTCACTCGCCGAGCATCCTGCGGTGCGTAGCGCAGCGGCGGACAGGGATCAGGACGTCATTTTCGATGAAGGCTTCAACTTCGTAGTGTCCACGGCGTATGGCGACTGACCGGTGACTCGGAGGTCTTCTGGGAGGACTGGGTGGCCTACACCGATGCTTGCGCCACCACCGAAGCGGAGGACGGTGAGGGCATGGGGGAGTTGTTCGACTTCGACGATGACGAACAGATGCGCCAACGCCTGCCGAGGCTTTCGGCGCTCCATCTCGGTCCCGGAGTGCTGCATACACGTTTCAGCTGTTGAGGTTAAGAGGGGAACGCTTCAACCTGCGTGTTCCCGGCGAATAAATACCAGGTTGGTCAACACCTCATTGCGGAAGTTCGTTGACTGCGTTGCCGGAGCTGCGTAGCTCTATCCGCACTATTCCCCTGAATCGGATTGGGATGACTGGGAGCGAGGTGCGCAGCCCGTTGAGGAAGTCATCCGCAGGATCCCTGGCTCGGCTTCCCTGAACCTGGGTTGGCGACGGCCAGGATGCCGAGTCGGCATGCCGATCGCGGCCGCGCTGTTCGTCGTCGATGTTCCTGGTGTATAACACCTGAGCCATATATCATCGACGTTATGACAGGTGAGCGGTACACGATCGAGATCGAGCCCGAGGTTCGCCTCTGGCTGGAGAACCTACCCGCCCACCACTACGTGATAGCCGAGCAGAAGGTGGACCGCCTCGCCGAGAACGCGACCACTCTCGGGGAGCCCTACACCCGCCACCTCGGTGGCAAGCTTCGCGAACTGCGCTTCGACCTCGGCGGCAACGCTCAGCGCATCGCCTACTGGCTGGCCCCCGACCGCCGTGTCGTACTTCTGACCGTCTTCCGTAAGACGAAGATGCGTGAGACGGCAGAGGTGGATCGGGCCCGCGCCGTGCAGGCCGCATGCGAGGCCGGTCACGCCCCGGCGGCTGACCATGACATCTACAGCCGCCCGATCAAGGAGGAACTGCGATGAAGCACGCAGAGTGGAGGACCCGCCGCCACCGCAAGCTCCTCGGTGAAGCGGTCGAGGAGAACACCGAATACGACCGACTGTACGAGGAGGCCGAACTGGCTCATGATCTCGGCCAGATGGTCTACGACCGCCGCACCGCCCTGGGTCTGTCCCAGACCGAACTGGCCGAACGCTGTGGGATGAAGCAGCCTCAGATTTCCCGGATCGAAGGCGGCGGTACCGTGCCCACCATCCCGCTCCTGCGACGCCTGGCCCGCGCCCTCGATGCCGACCTGACCATCGAGCTCACCCCGCATCACGAGGCCGCATGAGAGGTCTCCGGCAGGGCGCTTGCCCTGCTTTCCTTGAATGGTGAAGGTGGCGGCCCCGGCGACAGCGGGGCCGCCACCTTCCGTATGGGGTGGGTGCGCGACGGCTTTCCGGCGGGGAAAGGGTGCCTTGCCGGTGGGTGTCTTGTTCGGGGTGTCGTCGCTGGCCAAGGTGGGCCCACACGGTGGGCGGGCGCTTGGACGAGGTGTCCGGTCACCTCTGCACACATTGATCACGTGCATCCAGCAGCCTCCAGTACGGTGGCGGTGCGAAGGGACGACCCCATGACGACGATGACGTCCGAAGGGCAGCGACAAGGGACCAGACGTATTACGTTCCTGGTCGCTCTGGCGGTGTTCGCCCAGGAGTCGACGTGGAACTTCTACGAATCACAGGTCCCCCCGCTCCTGAAGGAGCACCTCACCAGCGCGGCCCTCGTCGGCCTGCTGATGGGCATGGACAACCTGCTCGGCATCTTCATCCAGCCGTGGATCGGCAACCGGTCCGACCGCACCCGGACCTCCTGGGGCCGGCGCATCCCCTACCTGGTCGTCGGCATGCCGATCGCCGCCGCCCTGTTCGTCGTCATACCGCACACGGCGGCGTCACTGCCGCTGCTCGTCCTGATCATGTTCAGCTACGCACTCGTGGCCAACACCTTCAAACCGATCGCCGAGGCGCTCGTCCCCGACTTCATCCCGCCCGGGAGACGCAGCCGCGCCAACGCCGCCGTCAAGATCGCCTCCAGCGTCACGGCCATCGTCGCCGCGCTCCTGAGCATCTTCCTGGTCGACGACCACCCGAACGTGGCGTTCGCCGTCCCCGCGGTCATCATGCTCGTCTCCGTCCTGGTGCTCGCGGCCACCGTGCGTGACAGCCGGTCCGACGCCTACCGGGCCGCCGTCGCGGAGAGCCAGGAGGCGAAGGCGGCGGATCGCAAGGACCCACGGGTGCGGGACACCTTCCTGGAGATCCTCAAGGACACCGACCGCAGCCGGCTGCTCATCCTCTTCGCCATCCTGCTCTTCGGCGGCGCGTGGGCGGCGTCCCGCTCCCTGATGACGCCGTACGGCATGGAAGCACTCGACATGTCACGGGGAGCCGCGGGCGGTCTCACCCTGCCCAGCGGCATCGCGTTCATCGTGGCCGCCTACCCCGCCGCGGTCCTGGCCGAGCGCTACGGACGGCTGCGGGTCATGGCCTCGGGCATGTCGGTCTTCGCCGCGGCCATGGTGCTGGGCACGATCGTCCGGACACCGACCGGTGCCGCCGTGGCCCTGTGCCTGGCGGCGGCGGGCGCGACCTGCTTCCTCGTCAACGCGGTCGTGGTGCTGTGGAACCTCGCCCCGTCGGCCCGCGTCTTCGGTACCTACGCCGGCCTGTACACCGTCGGCTGGGCGAGCGGCGGCTTCCTCGGTCCCGCGCTGGTGGGCGCCATGGTCGACATCACCGGCTGGTCGCTGATGCTCCTCGACATCGCCCTCGTCGCCACCCTCGCCATCCTCGTCGTCATGAGGATCACCACCCTGCGGCGCCGCGCCGTCCCGGCCCCCGTCCCGTGACCACCGACGCCGCCCCGCACCGCACGACAGCGCAGCAAGAAATGAGGAACCACCCGTGGCCCGCATCCTGATCACGACGGACTACCTGCGGCCGGGCGACGAGGTCGACCGGTACCTGCGCGAGCACGGCCACACCACCGTCCACGCGCCGATGACCGGCCGTCGCGACCCCGAGGACCTCGTGGCCGCCCTCGACGGCGTCGACGGCGCACTCGTCGCCGCGAACGAACCTTTCACCGCCGACGTCCTGTCCAGGGCCCCGCGCCTGAGGGCCGTCGTCCGCACGGGCGTGGGCCACGACTCCATCGACGTGGCCGCCGCGCGCGAACTCGGCATCACGGTGAGCAACCTCCCGGGCATCAACGCCGGCGCCGTCGCCGAGTACACCCTCGGGCTGCTCCTGGCGGCGGCGCGGCGGCTCGTGCAGAGCGCGACGGGAGTGGCGGCCGGCGGCTGGCCCCGGCAGGACGGCCACGAGCTGCGCGGGGCGACCCTCGGGCTGATCGGATACGGGGCCGCCGCCCGCGCCGTGGTGCCGCTCGCCCGGGCCTTCGGCATGCGGGTGCTCTGTGTGACCGGCGTGCCCGACAGCGAGCGGACCGACCCCTCGGTGGAGTTCACCGGGCTCCCTGAACTGCTGGCCGCCTCCGACTACGTCTCCGTGCACACCGCGCTGACGGAACGGACCCGACACCTGCTCGACGCCGACGCCTTCCGGCGGATGAAACCGACCGCGGTCCTGGTCAACACCGCGCGCGGGGCCGTCGTCGACGAACAGGCGCTCGCCGACGCGGTCCGTACGGGACGGATCGCCGGGGCGGCCCTGGACGTGGTGGGCGAGGAGCCGCTGCCCGCCGACAGCCCTCTGCGGGACGTCGAGGGCATCGTCGTCCACCCCCACATGGCGGGACAGACCGCCGAGGCGCGGGCCGCCGCGGGCCGGGAGGGCGCGGCCGAACTGGTGGCCGCCCTGGAGGGCCGGCCGCGCTTCGCCGTGAACGCCGCCCCCACACCGACGGTCGGCGACCTCGGATGATCGCCGGCCCGACCACGCGCCGGACACCGGGAACGAAGCCCAGAAGGAAGAGGAACATGGACAACGAACAGGTCGACAGCATCAAGGTGCTGGCACCGACCGGCATGCTCGGGGCCGGTTTCCCCGAAACCACCGTCGAACGCGGCCTGGCGCTCGGTGCCGACGTGATCTCCGTGGACGCGGGAAGCACCGACTCGGGCCCCTACTATCTCGGGTCCGCACAGCCCAAGACCACGCGCGCGGCCGTCGCCCGCGACCTGCGCGTCCTGCTCAAAGCGGCCGCGCGGGCCGGCATCCCGCTGATCGTGGGCTCCTGCGGCACCAGCGGCACCGACGCCGGCGTCGACTGGATCGCCGGGATCACCGCCGAGATACTCGCCGAGGAGGGGCTCGGCCTGCGGGTCGCCCGCATCTACAGCGAACAGGATGCCGCCACCCTCGTCGGGCATCTGGACGCCGGCCGCATCCACGCCCTGCCGCCCCTGGGCGAGCTGACGGCGGAGACCCTCGAGAGCTGCACGCACATCGTGGCCATGATGGGCCACGAACCCATCGTCGCCGCCCTGGAGGCCGGCGCCCAGGTCGTCCTCGCCGGACGCGCCACCGACACGGCCAACGCGGCCGCCTACCCGCTGATGAAGGGCATGCCCGCCGGACCCTCCTGGCACGCCGGCAAGATCATCGAATGCGGCGGCCAGTGCACCACCGACCCCCGGGCCGGGGGAGTGCTGGCCACCATCGACGCCGACGGCTTCACCATCGAACCGCTCGACCCGGCGGTCGCCTGCACCCCGATCCTGGTCGCCGCCCACATGCTCTACGAGACGGTCGACCCCTTCCAAATGCGTGAGCCCGACGGCACCCTCGACGTCCGGGACGCCACCTACACCGCCCTCGACGACCGCCGGGTGCGGGTCGAAGGGTCGCGCTTCCACGTCGCCGACCAGCACACCGTCAAGCTCGAAGGCGCCCGTGTCACCGGCTACGAGACCATGTCGTTCACCGCGATCCGCGACCCGCACATCCTCGAGCACATCGACGACTGGGCGGACCTCCTGCGCACCATCACCACGCAGCGCGTCGCCCAGACCCTCGGCCTGAGCGAGGACAAGTACGCCTTCGACGTGCGCCTCTACGGCTACAACGCCGTCCTCGGGGACCTCGACCCGGCAGAGGGACCGCCGCGCGAGGTCGGCGTCATGCTCCTGGTCAACGCCCCGGACCAGAGCACCGCCACCGCCGTGGCGAAGGTCGCCAACCCGCTGATGCTGCACCTTCCGACACCCGACATGAGCTATCTGCCCAGCCTCGCCTTCGCCACCTCACCGGCCGAGATCGAGCGCGGGCCCGCCTACGAGTTCGTGCTCAACCACGTCGTGGACACCACGAGCCCGACCGACATGTTCCGCATCGAGATCCAGGAGACCCCGCACCGTGGCTGACCGCACCCCCACCACCCTGGCGGACCTCGCGCACGAGGTCCGGTCCAAGAACGCCGGACCCTTCTGGGTCACCATGGAACTGTTCATGCGCGACGCGGACGGCTACGCGATCGCCGCCGACCCGTCGTTCCTCGACGAGCGCAGGATCGCCGAGCTGTACGGGGTCGACGAGGACGACATCCAGATGTTCCGCATCCCCTCCCTGAACGTCGTCAAGATCTCCTTCCCGCGCCCGGTCGGCCAGGCCTCGCTCCGGGACCGCGACGTCCACTCCGGCCAGCACCATGTCCCGCTGGCGCTGCTGCCCGTACCGGACGGGGCCCTCACGGTTCCGTCGGACTGAGCCCACGGGTCACGTGCCACGCGCGGACGGCCTGCCGGAGCCGGGATTCAAGGGACCGCCAGGTTCCACCTGCGAGGCCTTCGACCGCGCCTACGGAACCGGCTGCTTCCACGACCCCGGTTTCCGTCCCGAGCCGTTCGCGGCGAAGGTCCGGCCCCGGCCCGGCGGCGCACACTGGCCCGCCATGTCCGCGGCCCAGGAGCGCGCCTGGAGCCGGATCGGCGGTGTGGGGATCGCGCCCTGACGTCGCAACGCCGATGACCGGGCCGGGGAGGCGCGAGCCCCCGGGGCCCGGTCATCGGCGTTGATGGTGGGGCAGCGGGCGGACCGCCGGTGGCACGGACCGTCAAGAACCCGTCAGGTGCAACCGCGGGCGTCCGTCAAGCCCGCGCAGCAGGATCGGATCGCAAGGCCTCAACCGAGCGGTGCCGAGATGAAAGCCCACCCATGCAGACCCTAGTTCTCGCCGGCGGTCCGAACCTCGTCCGCGCGGCCGTCACCGAAGTCGTCGAGCGGAGCGGTTGCGTGACGGTGGTCGGACAGGCCGCCGGCCACACCGAACTGCCCGAGCTGCTCGGGTCCGAAGGGGAACGGCCGGACGCCGTCCTCCTCGACCGTTCCCTGCGGACCGAGGGCGGACCGGACCTCCCGGAGGTCGTCTCCCTCGCCGCCGCGGCCGCCCGCACCCTCGTCCTCGGTGTCTCCGACATCGGGGAGGCCGACGCCTGTCTGCGGGCGGGCGCCACCGGGGTGCTGGGCCCGGGCATCACCGCCGCCCAGCTGACGGGAGCCCTGGAGACGGTGCTGGGCGGCGGACTCGTCGTGGTCCTGGAGACCGCGCCCACCGTCGAGGCGCACGTACGCCGGACCGTGGGCGCGCGCATGGCCGCGCCGCTGTCGGGGCGGGAGCGGGAGATCCTCACCCTGCTGGCGGTCGGCCAGGAAGGGTCCGCCATCGCCCGTCACCTGGGTCTCAGCCCGCTGACCGTGAAGACCCACATCGCCAACATGCTCACCAAGCTCGGCGCCCGTCACCGCGGTCAGCTCATCACGTACGCCTACGAGCACGGCATCGTGGTGCCGGGGGCCGGACGGATCACGGTGGACATCGAGGGCCGTGACTGCTGGGCCGCGGTGAGGAGAGCGCCGTGCACGGCCGAGGACGCGGCCCGGGTGGCGTAGCGGGCGGGGTCGGCCGGCCATGCGTCGGGGCATTCCTGGTGGATCAGGAGAGCGACCGCGCCGTGAAGGCCGGCACACAGGATCCGGGCCGTTTCGGTGGTGCTCGCCACCGGCACTCCGGCCTCGGCACACGCCGCGACCTTGTCCCGGACGTAGCGGAAACACGCGTCCGCGTTCCGGCGGCTGGCCTCGGTGGCCTCGCCGTCCATCACCAGGCGGTACTGGGCGGGATGGCCGAGCCCGAAGGAGATGTAGGCGACGCAGATCTCGTGGAGCGCCGTCACCGGGTCCGCGACGCCCCGGGAGACCGCTTCCAGCTCGGTGAACAGGGAGTTCCACACCCGCAGACAGGTCGCGTGGACGAGTTCCCTCTTCGAGGCGAAGTGGAGGTAGACGGCCGGCGGTGTGACCCCCGCGCTGGTCGCCACGGCACGGATCGTCAGCGCCCCGGCACCGCCCTCCTCGAGCAGTCGACCGGCGACGTCGAGGAGCTGCTCGCGGAGCAGGCCGCCCTCGCCCTTGGCGGCGCGGGCCCGGGAGCCGGTCACTTCGGCTTGACGGCGGTGACCACTTGGGTCACCCGGGCGCACAACTCGCCCTCGCTGTCGTGCACGTCGACCTCGATGACGGTGTTGCGGCCCACCCGCAGGGGACGGGCCGTGGCGATGACGTCCGTGCGGGCCGGCCGGAGGAAGTGCGTGGTCGACTCCACGGTGGCCGGGGCGGCACCGGCCGGACCGTTGAGCGCGGCGCACACCGCGCCGCTCACGTCGGCCAGGCCCATCAACGCCCCTCCGTGGAGACCGCCGCCCACCGTGGAGAGCGAGTGGTCGTGGGCCAGCGTGGCCCGGACGCCGGCCGGCGTCATCTCGTCGAACACGACCCCGAGGGTCCGGGCGTACGGCGCGAGCGCGTAGACGTCTTCCGCTGCGAGTGTCGGCACGGGCGGCTCCCATCTGAGTGAAGGACGATAAGTTATTGCCGTTAACTCAGACCGTCAACGTCGTCTCGGGATGTCCGAACGGTGCACAGGACCAGGAACACGGCGGCCACGCCGATGAGCGGCCAGGCCATGGCGTGCAGTCCGGAACTCGTGGCGCCGTCGCGGAAGAACACGGCGTTCGCCGCCGCCGCGAACAGTGCGCCGACGTACATGAAGGTGCGCAGCAGGCCCGCCGAGGAGCCCATGCGCGCCGGGTCCGCCTGCGCGTACAGGGCGTTCTGGTTGGCGAGCCCGATCAGCCCGTGCGGGATGCCGACCACCGCGCTGAGTACGACGAGCAGCCACAGGGGGCTGTCGTCGTGCAGCAGCAACAGCGCCGCACAGCCGAGGCATTGCAGAAGCGCTCCGGCGACGAGCCTGCCCCGGATCCGGCCGCGGCGCCCGGTGAGGACGGTGACACCGATGGCCGTCGCCGACAGCGGCACCAGAAGCAGCCCGGCCTGCGACGCGTTGAGCCCCCGCCCCTCCTGGAGCCACTGGCTGTAGCCGTAGAAGAAGGCGTACGACGTCGTGTACGCGAGGCACTGACGGATGTACGTGGCGAGCAGCGGTATGTTCCCGCCGAGCACGCGCAGGTCTATGAACGGCCGGGCGGTGCCGAGTTCACGGCGCACGAACACCGCGCCCGCCGCCAGGCCGAGCACCGGCAGATACCAGGACGCGACCGCCGGCCGCATCAGGAAGAACATGAACGCGGTCAGTGACCCCGCGAACCACAGCATGCCCGGAACGTCGATGGGTGCCGCCCCGCCCGCCGGTGTCGCGCGGGGCAGCCGCAGCGCGCCCAGGACCAGGCACATCAGCGACAGAGGCACGTTGATGCCGAAGATCAGCTGCCAGCCGCCCGCGCCGATGAGCAGCCCGCCGAGGGCCGGGCCGACGACCGCGACGACCTGGTTGGAGACGGACAGCGCGGCGAGGACGCCACCGGGGTTGCCGCGGCCCGTGCGCTCGGACTCGGAACGCAGCAGCGACATGGACGCCGGGAACGCCGCGGAGGTGCCGAAGCCCAGCAGGACGCGGGAGGCGACCAGGACCCACAGGTTCGGAGCCAGCGCGCCCAGCAGCCCGGCGAGGCCGGCCAGTGCGGTGCCCAGCAGATAGAGCCGGCGCGGACCGAACGCGTCGACGAGCCGGCCGATCACCGGCTGACCGACCGCCGTGGCGAGGTAGAGGCCGGACACCAGCCACGCCGTCTGCGAGGGCGGCGCGCCGAAGGCATGCCCGATCGGCACCAACGCGACCGCGAGCATGGAGGAGTTGACGGGGTTGAGGACCGACCCGAGGACCATCGGCGCGATCAGCCGGCGGTCGAAGCCGTCCTTCCCCGCCCGGCGCCGTGTGGGCCCGGCGGTCCGTGTCACGCCTGCGCCACCCGGTCGAGCAACGCCATGGCGGTGATGACCGCCCGCACCTCCTCCTCCGTGCCGTGCTCCTCCAGGGCGCGGGCCAGCCACGCCTGACGCGCGAGACGCTCGCCCCTGCGCCGCTCGCGCCCCCGGTCGGTGAGCGAGACGACCTGGCGTCGCCCGTCTTCGGGGTCCGGGCTGCGGGAGACGAGCCCGGCCGCTTCGAGGGCGAGGACCGTCTTGGCCATGGACTGCGGGCGTACGCCCTCGGCGGCGGCGAGTTCACTGGCGGAGGCGGGGCCGTTCCGGTCGAGGCGGCGCAGGACGGAGCTCTGCGGCGGGGACGGCTGCCGCTCCCCGTCCCCGTCCCTGCGCATCCCTTCCTCGGCCGCCTCCAGGGCCCGCAGCTTGCGGCGGATCCGGCCGACCACCACCCAGATGTCGCCGGCCGCCTGCACCGCCGCCTCGGTCAAGGGTTTCTCGTCCGTCGTCATGCCCTGAGCGTAGATAGACAGCCCAGACTGCACAACCTTGGCTGTACAGTCCGGGCTGTCCAAAAATGCGGGCCGAACCCGCCGCGTCAGGGGCGGGGGGTGCGCGGGATCCGCAGGGTGACGGTGGTCCCCACGCCCAGCTCCGAGCGCACGTCCACCTGCCCGTCGTGGGCGTGGACGATGGCTTCCACGATGGCCAGGCCGAGCCCGGAACCGCCGTAGGCGCGGCTGCGGCTCGCCTCGGCGCGCCAGAACCGCTCGAAGACGCGGGGCAGGTCCTCGGGGGAGATGCCCGGGCCGTTGTCGATGACGCTCAGCTCCACGGACTCGTGGCCGAGGGTGATCTCGACGCGCACGGAGGTTCCGGCCGGGGTGTGCTGGACGGCGTTGCCGACGAGATTGCGCACGACCTGTTGCAGACGGGGCGCGTCCCCGGTGACGGGTGCGGGTGGTGCCGGCGCCAGGGCGATGTCGCGTTGCGGGTAGATGATCTGGGCGTCGTCGACGACGCCGGCGGCCAGGGCGGTGAGGTCCACGTCGTCCTGCTCCACGGGCCGGCCGGCGTCCAGGCGGGCGAGCAGGGACAGGTCCTCCACGAGCAGGCGCATCCGGCCCACTTCGTTCTCGATGTGCTCCAGCGCGGTCTCCAGGCCGGGACCGGACAGGCCGCCCTGGCGGTGCAGGTCCAGCCAGCCGGAGATGGTGGACAGCGGGGTGCGCAGTTCGTGGGAGGTGTCGGCGGCCAGCGAGCGGACGGTCGCCTCCGCGCGGGCCTGGGCGTCGAACGCCCGGTTGACCGCCTTGGCCAGCAGGTCGGCCTCGCTGCCGTTGCGGTGCGTGGGCAGCCGTTCGGTCAGGGAGCCCGCGGCGATGGCGTCGGCGCTGCGGGCCATCCGGGCCAGCGGACGCATACCGAGGCGCAGCACTACCACGGACAGTCCCAGCAGTACCAGTAACGCAGCGCCGATCAGCACCAGTTGACGCCTGATGAGCGCGTCGGTGGTGGCGTCGTCGATGGAGGTGTCGATGGTGAGGACGACGGCCGCCGGTGCCACGGTGCCCTCGGCTTCCCCACGGTCGATGACCAGACCGGGACTGGGGATGCGTACGGCGCTGAGGTCGCCGTCTTTCAGGTTGACCACGTCTCCCGCCGATGCCGTCGCGCTGACCTCGGCCACCTCCTCGGCGGCCCGGGCCGCCGAGCCGGTGCTCAGCAGGACGTCGTTGTCCTCGTCGACGGCCACCGTGCCCATGGGCGAACCGAGCAGTGCGCCGATCTGGTCGGCGTCGGCGGTCTGCGGTCCCCGGGCGAGGACCCGGGTCAGACGATCGGCGTTGGCTTCGAGGGTGTTCTGGTGGCGCTTGTCCAGGAAGTCCTCCAGAAGGAAGGCGCTGATGACGGCGCTGGCGAGGAGGCCGGTGACCAGGAGGGCGGCCAGCCCGGCCAGCAGCCGCAGACGGACGCTGGAGGAGGCCCAGGGAAGACGGCCGCGGAGTCTCACGTGGCGTCCTGCTCTCGGAGGGTGTAGCCGACGCCGCGCACGGTGCGCAGCAGCGGCGTACGGCCGTGGTCGATCTTGCGCCGGAGATTGGAGATGAACCGTTCGACCACCACGGAGTCCCCGCCGAAGTTGTACTGCCACACCGCCTCGAGGATCTGGGCGCGGGAGAGCACCTGCCCCTGATGACTCATCAGGTAGTGCAGCAGCCGGTACTCGGTGGGGGAGAGGTCGATGATCTCCCCGGCCCGGCGGACCTCGTGACGGGGGTCGTCGAGGGTGAGGTCGCCGCAGCGCAGACGTGTGTCGTCCACGGCCGGCGTCCCGCTCTTGGCGCGGCGCAGCAGCGCCTGGAGGCGGGCGCCGACCTCGACGACGCTGAACGGCTTGGTGACGTAGTCGTCGCCGCCCAGACGCAGTCCCCGGACGCGGTCCTCGACGGCGTCCCGGGCGGTGAGGAAGAGCACGGGTACGTCGATGGCACGGTCGCGCAGGAGCTGGAGGATCTCGAAGCCGTCGGCACCCGGGAGCATCACGTCGAGGACGATGACGTCCGGCGAACGGCGGGCGACCTGGTCGAGGGCTTCGCTCAGGTCGCCGGCCACGTCGACCTCGAATCCGGCGAATTGCAGTGCCGAGATCAGCAGGCGCCTGATACCGGGGTCGTCGTCGATGACGAGGACGCGGTCGGCGGTACCCGGCGGGGTGACGGCGTTCATGTCTGCTCCTGGTGGCGGCTGCGGCCGCCCGATGTCTGCCGTGGCCGCCGGTGCGGCGGACCGGTCGGATGCCCCGGTATCGGCTCTGCTGACCATTGTCACGTCACACGCCTGCCCGGGCGGTTTCCTTCGCGGGGGCGTGCGGGGCCGCCGGTTCGGGAGCGTGGAAGCTCTCGCCCTCGACGTCGAGGTGGGGCAGCACACGGTCGAGACGGCGCGGCAGCCACCAGGCCCGGTCCCCGAGGAGTGCCAGGACCGCCGGCACGAGGGTCATGCGGACCAGGAAGGCGTCGACCAGGACTCCGAAGGCCAGGGCGAAGGCGATCGGCATGATATCGGGGTCGTGGGAGAACAGGAAGCTGATGAACACCGAGATCATGATGAGCGCGGCCGACGTCACCACTCGGGCGGCGTTGCGGGCACCGTCGACGATGGCCGTGTGGGCGTTGCGGTGGCGGTTGTAGTCCTCGCGCATGGCCGAGACGAGGAACACCTCGTAGTCCATGGCCAGTCCGAAGAGCACGGACATCACGATGATGGGCACGAAGCTGGCCACCGGGCCCTCGCTGGGCACACCCAGTGGGCCGGCCAGCCAGCCCCACTGGAAGACCGCGACGGTGGCCCCGAAGGCGGCGCCCACGGACAGCAGGAAGCCGAGGGTCGCCTTGATGGGGATCGCGACCGACCGGAACGCGACCATCAGCAGGAGCAGCGAGAGGCCGACGACGACGATCACGAAGGGGAGGAGCGCGCCGCTGAGCTTGTCGGAGACGTCGATGCTGACCGCGGTCATACCGGTCACGGCGACATAGCTGCCGCTGGACTGCGCCAGCGGCTCCATCTGGGCGCGCAGCCGGGACACGAGGCTGCTGGTCTCCTCCGAGCGCGGCCCGGTGGCGGGGATGATCTGGATCCGCGCGGCCTTCTCGTCCTCGGCCGTGTCGATGCCGCTGACGTCCGCGACGCCCCGGACCCCGCCCAGTTCCTTCTCGACGGCGGTGGCCGTGGCGGTGACGGCGGCCGGGTCGTCGTTCTCGACGAGGACGACGAGAGGACCGTTGGCGCCGGGACCGAACGCGTCGCTGATCACGTCGTAGGCCTGGCGGCTGGAGGTGCTCGTGGCGGCGGAACCCTCGTCGGTGAGGGCCAGCTTCAGCTGCATGGCGGGCAGGGCCAGGGCGATCAGAGCGACGGTGCCCAGGATGAGGTGGCGTACGGGGTGGCGCAGGACGCCCTCGGTCCAGCGCACGCCCATCGGGGCCGTACGGCCGCCGTGCGCCGCCTTGCGCAGGGTGCGCCGCGTCTTGGGTGTCTTGGGTGTCTTGGGTGTCTTGGGGGCGAGCCGGTGGCCGGCCATTCCCATCAGCGCGGGCAGCAGGGTCACCGCTGTGACGACGGCGACCGCGACCGCTCCCGCGGACGCCAGACCCATGGAGGTCAGCATCGGCACACCGGCCACAGCCAGACCGGACAGCGCGATGACGACCGTGGCCCCGGCGAAGATCACGGCGCTGCCCGCGGTCGCGGTGGCCGTGGCGACGGACTCCCGCACCGGCATACCGGCGCCGAGCTGGGCACGGTGCCGGGAGACGATGAACAGGGCGTAGTCGATGCCGACGGCGAGTCCCAGCATGATCGCCAGGGTGGGCGCGTTGTCGGAGACGCCGAACGCGGCCGCCAGACCCAGCATCGCGGCCATCGTGCCGACGATCCCCAGAACGGCGGTGAGCAGCGGCAGCCCCGCCGCGAGCAGCGACCCGAAGGTGATCACCAGGATGACCAGGGCCACGCCCAGGCCGATCAGCTCGTTGGGGCCCACCGGCGGATGCGACTCCTCGTACGGCTCACCGCCGTAGATGGTGCGCAGCCCCGCCTGCTGGGCCTCCTCACCCGCGGCCTTCACGGCGTCCAACGTGCCCTGCGGCACGTCGTCCTCCGCCTTGGTGGTGAAGGTGACCCGAGCGACCGCGGTGCGTCCGTCCTCGGAGACGTCGCTCTCGGCCGCGTCACTGACCTCGCGCACCCCGGGCACCTGGCCCGCGGCCTCCAGCGTGGCCTCCATCGGTCCGCTCAGCCCCGCGTCGGTGACCTTGCGTCCGGCCGGGGCCTGGAAGACGATCTGCGCCGACTGGGCGTCCGGCTCCGGGAAGTGCCGTTCCATCTTGGTCAGGGCGGTCTGGGCCGGCGAGCCCGGAATCGAGCTGCTGTCGGTGAACGAGCCCGCGAAGGACACCCCCACACCGACCAGTGCGCCGAGGGCCAGGAGCCACCCGATCAGCATCCTCGGCCACCGGCGGGCCGCCAGTGCGCCCAGGCGGTACAAGAGCGTAGCCATCAATGATCCCCTCATGGTTGCGGAAGACGACCCGCCACATACTTCTGAGCGGACCTGACGATGCCCGCACAGGTGACTTGAGGGTTTCTTGACGGTTCGGCGCCGGGACCGTCAGGCACACCGGCCACCGGTCACGGTCACCGCCCACCGGTCACCGGTCCTGGGTCTGCTCCAGTCGCTGCGGGAGCCGCTCGGCGAGGTGGTCGATGAGCGCGCTGACGCGGCGCGGGACATGGCCGTCCTCGGCCAGGAGGGCGTAGATGTCGGCGGCCGGTGTCGACAGATGCGGCAGGACCCGCACCAGCTCGCCCCGCTCCAGATGCGGCCTGACGTGCCACTCCGAGCGCATGATCACACCACGGCCCTCCAGGGCCCAGCCGGTCACCACGTCACCGTCGTTGCTCGACAGACTGCCCTGGACCCGTACGTGCCGGGGACGGTCCGCGTCCCCGAAGCGCCAGAGCGCGAAATCGCTCTCGTTCTCGCGCAGCACGATGCAGTTGTGCCGGGCCAGGTCCTCGATACCGGCCGGTGTGCCGTGTTCGGCGAGGTAGGACGGGGCCGCGCAGGGCACACGCCGGTTCCTGGCCAGACGCCGCATGCGCAGCGAGGAGTCGGGCGGCAGGCCCACGTGGACGGCCACGTCGAACTCCCGCTGGTGGGGCCTGAGCGGCAGCGCGGACGTCTGCATCCGGACGTGGAGTTCCGGGTGGGCCGCCGCGAACTCGCCGAGCAGCGGCGCGATGTGGGTGCGGCCCAGACCGAGCGTGGCCTCGACGACCAGGGACCCGCGCAACGCCCCGGCCGTGTCGGTGATCGTGTCCTCGAGCTCGCGCACCTGGTCGAGAATCGCCTCGACGCGCGCCGCGTACAGTTCGCCCTCCGACGTCAGCACGAGCCGGCGGGCGCCGCGCTGCACGAGCTTGACGGCCAGGCGGCGCTCCAGCGCGCTGAGGCGTTTGCTGACGACGGGCAGCGAGCAGCCGAGTTCCCGCGAGGCGGCCGTCAGCGTCTCGCTCGAGGCGACCACGTGGAAGAACTGCAGGTCGTCCATGGCGGAACGGCTCTTGGACCAGGGGCGACCGGAACGCCGGGAGCTTTCCATGGGGGAAAACGTACCTTGCCGGCCACGGCCTTGTTCCCGCGTGTCACCGCTGGCCAAGGTGGGACCCAGCCGCGCGCCGACCGGACGCCTCCGGACGGAGTGCTCGTCACCGGGCCCGCGCGGGGATCCGTGGACTGGGAGTGAATTCGTGCCGCAGAGCTATCGCATCGCCGTGATTCCGGGGGACGGAATCGGACGGGAGGTGGTCCCCGAGGGACTGAGAAGCCTCCGCGCCGCCGCCGACGTCCACGGGTTCCGGCTCGACGTCACCGAGTTCGACTTCGCCAGCGCCGACTACTGGCTCGAGCACGGCACGATGCTGCCCGATGACTGGCGGGACGTGCTCGGCGGCTTCGACGCCATCTACTTCGGGGCCGTCGGCTGGCCGGAGGTCGTCCCCGACCATGTGTCGCTGTGGGGCAGCCTCCTCCAGCTGCGGCGCGGATTCGACCAGTACGTCAATCTGCGCCCCGTCCGGCTGCTGCGCGGCGTGCGCAGCCCGCTGCGCGATCACCGGCCCGGTGACATCGACTTCCTCGTCGTCCGGGAGAACACCGAGGGCGAGTACTCCAGCATCGGCGGCCGGATCTTCGAGGGCACCGACCGGGAGACGGTGGTGCAGGAGACGGTGATGACGCGGATCGGGGTCGACCGGGTGCTGCGGTACGCCTTCGACCTCGCCGCCTCCCGCCCCCGCAAGCGCCTGACCTGGGCGACGAAGAGCAACGGGATCTCGATCTCGATGCCGTACTGGGACGAGCGGGCGACCGGGATGGCCGCCCGGTATCCGGCGGTGAGCGCGGACAAGGACCACATCGACATCCTGACCGCGAAGTTCGTCCTCCAGCCCGACCGCTACGACGTGGTCGTCGCCAGCAACCTGTTCGGCGACATCCTCTCCGACCTGGGCCCGGCCTGCACCGGCACCATCGGCATCGCCCCCAGCGCCAACATCAACCCCGAGCGCTCCTTCCCCAGCCTCTTCGAGCCGGTGCACGGCTCGGCCCCGGACATCGCCGGCCGCGGGGTCGCCAACCCCGTCGGGCAGATCTGGAGCGGCGCCATGATGCTCGACCACCTCGGCGAGCCCGAGGCGGCCGCGCACGTGGTGGCGGCCATCGAGAGCGTGCTGGACGAGCAGCCGGCCGTGGTCACCCCCGACCTGGGCGGCTCCGGCACCACGGCCGGACTCGGCAAGGCGATAGCGGACCGCATCGCCGCGGGCCCGCCCGGCGACGCGGACCGCACGACCGGAAGGGCGGCGGCGTCATGACGGTCCGGCGCCGTCCGCTGCCGTGAGGTCGCCCATGTCGAGGGTCACCGGGGACAGCGGGCAGCTGACACAGGCCAGCACGTGGCCTTCGGCCTTCTGCTGAGGGGTGAGGCAGGTGTGCTCGGGCCGGGTGACGTCACCGGCGCGCAGACGCACCACGCATTCACCGCAGTTGCCGACCGTGCAGGAGTACGGCATGGGCAGCCCCGCGGCGAGACCGGCGTCGAGCAGGGTCTGACCGGGCTCGACCACGGCGGTTCCGACGGGCCTCCCGTCCTTCTCCAGAACCATCTGCTGGGGTTCCGCGGCGCCGGGAGCGGCGTCGGCGCTGCTGGTGAACCGCTCCTGGTGCACGCGCTCGTCCGGCACGCCGAGCCGGCGCAGGACGTCCTGGACGGTGTCCATCATCGCTTCGGGACCGCAGGTGAAGTACTGCGCGAGATCGGACCGCTGAGGCAGACCGGTCACCCACCGGCGGATGCCGTCGGCGTCGAGCCGGCCGTCACGGCCGGTGAGAACGTGAGTGACGGTCAGCCGGTCGGCATGGTCCTTCTCCAACCGGGCCAACTCCTCCCGGAAAATGATCTCTTCGGCGGTGCGACTGCTGTAGAGAAGGCCGATCCTGCCGCCCGCCGCCGGGTCGGACAGATGGGAACGCATCATGCTCATCACGGGCGTGATGCCGCTGCCGGCCGCGATGAACACGAGTTGACCGGGGACCGGCGCCGGCGTGTGGAAGGTGCCGGAGGGCCCGCGCACCGCGAGCCGGTCCCCGGGCCGCAGCACCCCATGGGCGTGCGTGGAGAAGACCCCGCCCTCCACCCGCTTGACGGTGACTTCCAGGCGGGGACCGCCGGGTACGGAGGACGCCGAGTAGGCGCGCCGTACCGGACGCCCGTCGATGTCCGTGACCAGGGTGAAGAACTGCCCGGGACGAAAGTCGAAGGGCTTGCCCTCCCCACCCGCGTCCTCGAGGACGATCGTCCGGGCACTGGGCGTCTCCTGCCGTATCCCGCAGACGCGCACGGCCCGCAGCGGCCCCTCCTCCGCTGCCGCTTGGTGGTGACGGCCAGCGGGCGCCCGGACACCGTCGTAGCCTTCCTTGCGCAGCCAGGAGACGTAGGCACGGTCCACGGCCTTCCGCATCAGCCAACTCACGCCCGGAAGGGCGGTGATGGCCTTGATCAGCCCTGCGGACCTACGCCCCGACTCGGCGGAGCCGGCGGCCAGGTGGGCGCTGCCCAGGGCCATCATGTCCGGTGCCCGGCCACGGCCGGCCCGGCCGTCCGGCGTCCACAGCCGTGCGCCGGCCACGGCGTCGCTGCTGCTCAGCTCGGCGTGCTCGGCGTGGATGAGCAGCGCGAGATGCGGTGGCACGCCGCGCAGCGCCATCGTTTCCAGCAGCGTGGCATCATCGGTGATCGCCGCACGTCCGCGCAGGTGCAGCACGCCGCTGCGGCCGGGAACGAGCGCGGCGAGCGAAACCCTGTCGTCCTGGAGCAGGTTGTGCAGGGTGTCGGCGCGCTTGTTGCCCTTGCGGTCGGCGAGCACCAGAGTCCGGTCGTCCAGGATGCGGGCGACCGCCTGACGTTCCCCGCGGGGGCTGGTGTCACTGCCGTTGCCGGCGTCCCAGGAGGACAGGGCGATAAACGGTGAGGCGGCAAGGAACTCACTCACCCCGGCACCGGCCAACGGCCCGTCACCCGCGACGTGTTCAGCCACCAGGAACGGGCCCGGCGACGGCTCCCACAGCCCGGACCGGATGACGGCCTGCGCGCAGTGCACGTACGCCTCGGAGACGTCCACGGCTGTTTCCCCGCCGTCGAGGGCGGACGCGGTGCCGTTGACGCGCAGTACCTCGCCCACGCCGGGCAGCAGAAAGAACAGGGACACCGGGCCGCGTGCGACGCCCGGCCCGAGAACGCGGAAGGAGAACCGCTTCGACGAGTGCACGCGCGCGAATCCTGGCGCGCCGCCGACGAAGGTGGTCCGCGCGGTGCCGTCCACGTCCCGATACCCGAAGGCCGCGACGGGGCTGTGCGCCAGGACGTCGCGGCACCCGGCGTCGAGGTGGCCGATCTGCTTGCGCGTGATCATCGCGGCCGGACGTCCGACGACCGCCTCGACCTCATCGACGGAGGAGAGCAGACGGACGGAGTCAAACGGGCGTGTGTGCTGCATGGGATTCCTTGTCGGCCGGGAGAAAGGAAAGGGGAGTCACTGCGCCGCGCCACGATCGCTTGATCTATCGTTTCCGCAGGTCACATACCTATTCTGAGTAAAGACTCACCTTTTGGCTACTCGCATTCCGCCGCCCGGAAGGACCCCCGCATGACATCCGCCGACCGCCGCCTCACCCCACGTCGCAAGCCCCGTCAGGTCCGTGCGGAACTCACCCGCGAGCGCATCCTCACCGCCGCTGCTCACGTTTTCGCCGAGTACGGCTACGCCGCCGGCACCACCAACCGGATCGCCGAACACGCCCGTATGTCCATCGGCTCGCTGTACCAGTACTTCCCGAACAAGGACGCGATCCTCGCCGAGCTGCTGGTGCGCCACATCGACCGTGGCCCGTGGGCGGGTGCCGAAGAACTGGCCCGATCCCCCGGCAGCCTGAGTGAGACAGTGCGCGCACTGGTCCGTGACGCGATCGACCACCACCGTGACGATCCCCAGCTCCTGCGCATCATGATCGAGGAAGCGCCGGTCTCCAAAGACCTGATCGAAGCGATCGACCGCCACGGCAAACTCCGGGTGGGACAGGTACGCGACCTGCTCACCCGCCACCCGGACGTCCACGTCCGGGACCTCGACGTGGCGGCCGAACTCGTCGTGGGCACGATCGAGATGAACACCCACAAGCTCATGGCGGCCCCGGAACCCATCGAGGTCGAACGCCTGGAAACGGAACTGGTGGCCATGCTCACCCGCTACCTGAGCGGCGACCAGTGATCGCCGTTGCCCTGGCCGGAGGGTGAACGGCTCCAAAGTCGGCCCCTGCGTCCATGACGACCGGGGTGAGTGCTGCTGTACATGTGCTCGGGGTGTCGCTCGCGGCGCGGAAGTGAATGTCAGCAGGTGGCGCCGACCGTATGCTGGCAGCGGAGCCGGTTTTTCCGCTGGAGGTCCTGATGAGTACGCCCGCCCCCGACGACTTCACCTGTGCGCAGCCCAGGCCGCGCCTGTCGGTCGAGGAGCTTCTGGCGGCGAAGGGTACTCAGCCGATCCGTTCCCTGGACGACCTTGCCGCCGACACCTTCGAGTCGGACACGGAGCTGGGAGAGTTCCTTGCCTTCACGTACGCGGAGCGCCACCGAGACGCAGCCTGAGGTCTCAGCATGCAACCCGTCATCCTTGACACCGACGTCGCATCCTGCTGCACAAGCGCAAGCTGACCGGCCCTCTTGCTACCCGGCTCATCGGCCGCAAGCCGCTGATCACCTTCGTGACCTACGGTGAACTCACCAAGTGGATGGAGATCCGTCACTGGGGCGCCCGCAGCCGCCAGGAGCTCGCCGACTGGCTCGCCGACCTTCCCGTTCTTCCTGGCGACGAGGCCGCCGCCACCGCCTGGGGACGGCTCTCCGCAGCAGGGATACAGCGAGGTCGGCCTCGCCCCACCAACGACATGTGGATCGCCGCAATCGCGCTCACGTACGACCTGCCGCTTGCGACTCTCAACGTCAAGGACTACGAGGACTTCCGGCTTCATCACGGCCTGCGCATCCTCGGCGCTGAGTAGCAGGCGGCTCATACGGCGAAGGCGGCGGCCCCGGGGATCTTGGGGTCGCCGCCTTCGGTATGGGGGGTGTGGGGCTGTCAGTACCAGTGGTTGGTCTGCCAGAAGGACCAGGCGTCGCAGGCGCTGCCGTAGCGGTCCTTCATGTAGTCCAGGCCCCACTTGATCTGGGTGGCGGGGTTGGTCTTCCAGTCGGAGCCGGCCGAGGCCATCTTGGAGGCCGGCAGGGCCTGGACCAGGCCGTAGGCGCCGCTGGAGGCGTTCGTGGCGGTGTGGTTCCAGCCGCTCTCGTGCTCGACGATCTTCGAGAAGCACTGGAACTCGGCCGAGTTGCCGATCATCTTCTTCGCGGTCGCCTGGGCCGAGGACGCGCTCGTCGGGGCCGCGGCCTGGGCCGGCGCGGCGGCGATCAGGGTGCCGCAGGTGGCGGCGACCAGGGCGGCGCCGGCGAGGGTCTTCTTCGGGGCGGAGACGGTGCGGAGGAAGGAAGCGGCGGACACAGGCGGCCTTTCGGTCGGGATCGGGGCGGTCGCGTGACGCCGTGCCGGATGCCGTGGTGTGCGGCGGGGGCATGTGTCGGCGCCGCGATCCCGTGGGATTCGTCGGCGCCCGGCGACGGCTCCACAGAAGCAAATCCCGGGAATGTCCGCAAAGGTCCCTTTTACTACCGAAGGTCGGAGGGGATGGGGGGAGGATGGTGGGTGGCTTGCGGGGGGCGGGGCGGTTTCTACGGGGGGCGGTCGTATGTGATGCGGGTCATGTGGGGTGGTTCACCGTCCTGCGGACGGAGCGTGTCCGGCGGGTTGCTCAGGGGCGTCCTTGAATGTGACCGGCGCCTCGAAGGCCGCCCTGCGGGTGGCTCGGCGGAGGGCCTTGAGGACCGGCGTGCCCAGGGTGAGGGTCAGGACGATCGTGACCAGGGCCCGGCCCAGGTCCCAGCCCAGGGACGTGGCCAGGCAGTACGCGACGAAGCAGGCCAGGTTGGTGGGGAGCGGCGCGTCGGGGGAGAAGGAGATGTTCGAGGCCAGGGACGACATGAAGGGCCAGCCCGCCATGTTCATCACCGTGCCGTAGGCGAACGCCGCCAGGAAGCCGTACCCGGCGAGCAGCCACACCTCCGCGCGGCCGCGCAGGCGGTCGGCGCCCGGCAGGAAGCCCGCGCCCATCGTGAACCAGCCCATCGCCAGCATCTGGAACGGCAGCCACGGCCCGACACCGCCCGTGAGCAGCGCGGACGCGAACATCGTCACCGAGCCGAGGACGAAGCCGAAGCCCGGTCCGAGCACCCGGCCGCTGAGGACCATGAGGAAGAACATGGGTTCCAGGCCGGCCGTTCCCGCGCCGATGGGGCGCAGGGCCGCGCCCGTGGCGGCGAGGACGCCCAGCATCGCCACCGCCTTCGGGCCCAGGCCCGACTCCGAGATCGTCGCCGCCACGACCGCCACGAGGAGGACCAGGAGGCCCGCGAAGAGCCACGGCGCGTCCTGGGCGTGTGCGTTCAGTGTGGAGGTGGGCGGGGCAAGGAACGGCCAGCCGAAGCCCACCACACCCACCACGCTGACCAGGGCGAGGGCCAGCCACGAGCGGGGGCCCAGACGGATCGCCCGGGCCTGGCGGTCCGTGCGCCGCGTGAGTGTCGTCGTCATCGCAGTGCCTCCCTGACCTGGGAGACCGTGAGCCAGTGCTGCGGGGCCAGGATCTTCGCCACCTGCGGCGCGAAGGACGGGGACGCCACGACCACCTCCGCCGACGGGCCGTCCGCGATCACCTCGCCCTCGGCCAGCAGGACCACCCGGTGCGCGAGTTCCGCCGCCAGTTCCACGTCGTGGGTCGCCATCACGATGGCGTGGCCCTCCGACGCCAGTCCGCGCAGGATCCTCACCAGGCGGGCCTTCGCCGCGTAGTCCAGGCCGCGGGTCGGTTCGTCGAGGAGGAGCAGGGGCGGGCGGGCCGTGAGGACCACGGCGAGGGCGAGGGTCAGGCGTTGGCCCTCGGACAGGTCGCGGGGGTGGGTGTCGTCCGCCACCGAGGGCAGGAGTTCCGTGAGCAGGGCGCGGCAGGTGCCGGCGGGTGCCTCCGCGTCGCGGTCGGCGGCCGTGCATTCCGCGGCGACCGTGTCGGCGTAGAGGAGGTCGCGGGGTTCCTGGGGGACCAGCCCGACCCGGCGGACCAGGTCGCGGGGGCGGGTGCGGTGGGGGACCGCGTCGCCGGTGCGGACCGAGCCCGAGGCGGGGGCGACCAGCCCCACCAGCGCGCTGAGCAGCGTCGACTTGCCCGCGCCGTTGCGGCCCATCAACGCGATCGTCTCGCCGGGTACGACCGTCAGGTCGACGTGGCGCAGGGCCTGGACGCGGTCGCGGCGCACGGCCAGGGAGCGGACCTCCGCCACGGGGGCGGCGGGCGGTGCGTGGTGGTCCGGCTTCGTGCGCTGGAACAGGCGGCGGGTGGGAGTGGCGGGGGGCGGGGGTGCCGGGTTGTGCTGCCGCACCGGCTCGTGGGGGGCCAGGCGGGTGCGCAGCGCTGCTGCCCTGCGGCGGGCGTCCCGGACCGTCAGGGGGAGGGGGGACCAGCCGGCCAGGCGGCCCAGGCCGACCACCGGGGGGTGGACGGGGGAGACCGCCATCACCTCCGCCGGGGTGCCGAGCCACGGGCGTTCGCCGGGGCCCGGCAGCAGGGCCACCTGGTCGGCGTACTGGATGACGCGTTCCAGGCGGTGCTCCGCCAGCAGGACCGTGGTGCCGAGGTCGTGGACCAGGCGCTGGAGGACCGCCAGGACCTCCTCGGCCGCCGCCGGGTCGAGCGCGGAGGTCGGTTCGTCGAGGACCAGGACCTGAGGGTGCGGGGTCAGCACCGAGCCGATGGCCACGCGTTGCTGCTGGCCGCCGGAGAGTGTGGCGATGGGGCGGTCGCGGAGGCCGGCCAGGCCCAGGAGATCCAGGGTCTCCTCGACCCGGCGGCGCATCACGTCGGGGGCGAGGCCCAACGACTCCATGCCGTAGGCGAGTTCGTCCTCCACCGTGTCCGTCACGAAGTGGGAGAGCGGGTCCTGGCCCACCGTGCCCACGACGTCGGCGAGTTCGCGCGGCTTGTGGGTGCGGGTGTCGCGGCCCGCGACGGTGACCCGGCCGTGCAGGGTGCCGCCGGTGAAGTGCGGGACCAGGCCGCTCACCGCGCCCAGCACCGTCGACTTTCCCACGCCGGACGGGCCGACCAGGAGGACCAGTTCACCCTCCGGGACCTCGAAGTCGACGCCGTGGACGGCGGGTTCCGTCATGCCGTCGTACGTCACCGACACGTTGTCGAAGCGGATCACGTCGTCGGCTCCTTGTGGGAGGGCACGGGGGCGGGGGCCGGCGTGATGAAGGCCGGGAGCAGGGCGATCAGGATGGCCGCCGCCGGCCACAGGGGGAGGGTGGGGGCGACCAGCGGGACCACACCGGGGTGCAGGGCCGCCGGGTCGCGGGACGCCGCGAGGGTCAGGAGAGCGGCTACGGCGACTCCGGACGCGGTGACCAGCCAGGCCCGGGTGTTCCAGGGGTCCGGGCGGTAGCGGGTGCGCAGGGTGCGGCGGCCGCCGAGCCAGAGGCCGGCGAGGGCGCAGGCCAGGCCGGCGAGGAGGACGGGGGCGCCGTAGGTGCCGCCCTCGGCGGTGAGGAGTCCGTACGTTCCCGCGCAGACGCCGAGCAGACCACCGAGGGTGAGGGCGGCGGTGGTGCGGCGGACAGCGGGGGCGACCTCGGCGGTACGGCCGTATCCGCGCGCGTCCATCGCGGCGGCGAGGGCGACGGAGCGCTCCAACGCGCCCTCCAGGACCGGGAGTCCCACGTGCAGCAGGCCGCGCAGGCCCTTGTCGGGGCGGCCGCGCAGACGGCGGGCGGCACGCAGGCGCCGTACGTCGGCGATGAGGTGGGGGGCGAAGGTGAGCGCCACGACCACCGCCACGCCGAGTTCGTAGAGGGCGCCGGGGAGGGACTTGAGGAGGCGGGAGGGGTTGGCCAGGGCGTTCGCCGCGCCCACGCAGATGAGGAGGGTGGCGAGGCGGAGGGCGTCGTAGAGGGCGAAGGTGAGGGCTTCGGCGGTGACCTTGCCGCCGAGGCGGATGCCCTGGGCCCAGTCGGGGAGGGGGATTTCGGGGAGGTGCACGAGGACGTGCGTGCCGGGGATGGGGGAGCCGAGGATCACTGCGAAGGCGAGGCGGATGAGGAGGACGGCGGCGGCGAGTTTGACGAAGGCGCCGTAGGAGCGGGACCAGGGAGTGTGGGGGCGGCGGGTCGCCACGACGTAGGCGGAGGTGGTGATGAGGAGGGTGAGGAGGAGGGGGTTGGTGGTGCGGGTGGCGGCGGTGCCGAGGGAGAGGGACCAGAGCCACCAGGCGCCGGGGTGCAGGTTCGCGTGCGCGCGCTGGGGCTGGGCGGGGGTGGGGGCGCCTTCCTGCGCTGTCAGGGTGCCGCTGCGCCCACCCTCCCCCGCTCTCGACTTCGCTCGAGCGGGGGGACCCCCATCGCCCCTGGGGGTACCTCCCAGGCCCTTCAGGCACTGGGGGAGGCACGACTGCCCGCGGCTGCCATCGTTACGCACGGCGGCGGGCCTGCCAGATTGCTGCTGTTGCCAGGGCCGCGACCACTGCGATGCCTGCTATCAGGCCCACTGACGGCCCCGAGTCGGATGGGCTCGCGTTGTTCTCCGGAGGTGCGGTGGGGTTTTTCTGGGAGATTTGTTCTCCGCAGCCCTTTTTCGGGTAGTCCGCTATCGCGCACAGCAGGGCGTTCGTGTCGTAGCGCAGGGGGCCCGCCACCGCGGCCAGGGCATCGGCCGTCGTCGCGTCCTCGGGGACCTGCGCGCAGGCCGTGCGGCCGGCCGGCGGGGTTTCGCCGGACGGGGCGTCCGCGGGGGTGCCGAAGTCGAGGACCAGGGCGACGCGCTTCTCGCCGTCCCGGGCCGGGGTCTTCGCGCAGATGGTGTCGAAGTCCGCCGTGCCCCGGGGCTTCACCGCGTCCGCGGAGTTCTCGCTCACGGAGAAGCGGAAGCCCTGGACGTCGCCGTCGGCCGGGCGGGCGAGGGACGGGCCCTGGGTGGCGTACGTCCATGCCGTGCCGCTGCGCTCCCAGAAGGACCAGTAGCGGTAGCCGGCGGCCTGGGCCTGGCCCGCTCCTGCCAGCAGGGGCAGGAGCGCGGCCAGGAACACTGCGGTGGCCCGGCGGATCACGACTGCTGCTTCCTGCGGCCGCTGATCAGGAAGCCGATGCCGATACCGGCGACCAGGCAGACGCCGACCACCCACCAGACGCTCATGCTGCTCGAGTCCGACTCGCCTTTCTGCTCCTCGTCCTTCGCCGCCCGCGTGGTCTTCTCGGCGGCCGGGCCCGTCGCCGTCAGCTGCCGCACCAGGTCCGTGCCGCCGAAGGCGCGCGGGTCCGCGCCCGTGGCGTGGGCCGCGAAGATCAGCTGGGCGTAGGCGGCGGGGCCGCTCTGCTCGGCCCAGTCACCGGCGTTCTTCCGCAGCCAGGCCAGGGACTTGCCCGCCTGCTCCGTCGCGCCCTGCGCGGCGAGCGCGACGACCGCGTCGGCGGTGTTGCCGTAGTCGGGCTGGTCCTCGGCGCCGGGGAGGGCGGAGACGAGATGACTGTCCTTGGCCAGCGCGTCCGTCAGGTACGCGGCGCCGTTGGCGGCGGCCTGTTCGGGCGTCTTCGCCTCCTCACAGCCGTCCGCACCGTCCTTGGCGGCATCGTCCCGCGCCGTACCGTCCTGACCGGGCTTCGCGGCCAGGCCCGCGCCCAGCAGACCGAGCACGCCCGCCGCCGTCGCGTCCGCGTTGGCGATCAGCTTGCCCTTCTTGTCCGGCTGGAAGGCGAACGCGCCCCCGCCGTCGTCCTCGCAGGGCAGCTCCAGCGCCAGCAGGGCGTCGTGGGGGGACTTGCCGTCCTTCGTCACCTCGGCCGGCTGCTCGCCGGCGGCGGCGAGCGCGCCTATGACGACCGAAGTGGAGTTGGTGTCGCTGGCGCCGCCCGCGGTGTAACCCCAGCCGCCGTCCTCGTTCTGCACGGACTTCAGCCAGCCGACGGCCTTCTTCGTCACGTCGTCGTGGCCGCCGAGCGCGGCGAGGGCCTGGACGGCGGCGGCGGTCTGGTTGGTGTCGACCATCGTCTTGTCGTCGCACGCCTTCGACGGGTCGGCGCGGTACGGGGCGAAGGAGCCGTCCGCGCACTGCTGGCCGGTCAGCCAGTCGACGGCGCTCCTCGGCGGCTCGACGCCGGCCGTGTGCTGCGCGAGGAGGGCGAGCGACTGGCGCCAGACGCCGTCGTACTGCGGGTCGCTGTCGCCGTACAGGGCGGAGGGAAGCGGTGACGGGGACGGCGACGAATCGGCGGCGGCTGCCGGTGCGGCGGCGGCGCCGATCACGGCGACGGCGGCCAGGACCGCGGCGCTGCGGCGGACATTCATGATCGGGCGGGTGCCTCTCCCTGAAGAGGGCCGGGCAGCGCGGGACACCCCGGCGGCTCGGCTCCGTATACCTCGACGGTGCCCGTGCGCCGGCGGGCTGCCGGGCACGTGAGCCGGTCACGACCGTGCGGGGCAGTCCGGCTCACCGTCTCGCGGACGGCTCACGGTTGCGGGTCAGCGCCGGAATTGCACCGGCTTCCCCCCGTACGGGTGTGATGACGACGCCGCCACTCTACCCGCACGTATGAACGGCGTAAGGAGCGGCCCGACGGGTGCGGTCGCGAGGCGCGAGCGAGGTGGGAGAGGGAGGTGAGCACCGCCGTGACCTCGGTCACGGCGGTGGTGGGACGGAGCCCGCACCCGCGGCTCCCCTAGACGAGTCATTCCGATGTGATCAGTGGTCGTAGGCGATCAGGGATCGCATGACCGGCTGTCCGGTCTTGTGGTTGTGCCAGATCGCCGCAGCCAGCGCGAGGACGCGCTGAGCGACGCGGGTAGCGACGCCCTCGAAGGTCCGGCCGCCGTGTTGTTCCAGGTCGAGCTGGCCCTTGAGGGTGTCGTTCACCGACTCGATCAGCTGCCGCACCGACTTCAGCAGCGACTCGCCCGCGCGGCGCTTCTCCCGTTTGAACGACGGCCGCAGCAACGCCGCCCCGCGCAAGGCCAGATCGGCCTCGAACTCCTTGGAGGCGAAGCCCTTGTCCGCGATGAACAGCAGGCCGGGCCGGCCGGTGACCGCGTCCGGCTCGCGATCCAGCATCGCCATCAGCACTTCGCGCTCGTCCAGCTTGGGGTTGGCCAAGGCCCACAGGATCGGCATGCCGGTCGGGGTGCACACCAGGTACAGCCGCAGGCCCCAGAAGAACCGCGAGTGGCTGGCGCAGTATCCGTATCCGGCCCAGCCGGCCATGTCCGACCGCTTCACCGTGGGCCGCGAGCGGCCGCACTCCACCGGGGTCGAGTCGATGATCCAGTGGTTGTCGAACCAGAAGTCGGTGTCCGCTGCAAGGAGTCGTATCACGCGCTTGACCAGCGGCAACGCTGCCCGCAGCCGCTTGTTCCAGCCCGGCTGCTTCGGCACGTACGGGAACATCGCGCCCAGCCGGGAGTGGACGAACCGCAGCCATCTGGACTCCGAGGCGAAACCCAGCATGGCCTGGGCGACGGCGAGGCAGACGAGTTCGGAGTCCGTCAATCGCGGCGGGCGGCCCAGCCATCGGGTATCTCCAATCTCGTCATCGATCTTCACGTACAGTGCGGTCAGCAGGGCGTCCAGGTCATTCGTCACAGATCGATCTTGGACGCCCTGTCTGTGTTCCCGGACGCACCGTCAGCATTCGGAATAACTCGTCTAGGGCCGCGGGTGCGGGCGGTTCGGGGCGGGCCGGTCAGGCGGCCGTACAGGCGCCGACCTGTTTCATCTCGTTCTCGGGCGTCACCGAGTTGAACTCGCGGTCCAGCGTGGTGGCGTACTGCGACTCACCGAGGTGGTTCGCGGCGACGGCGGCCCCGAAGTTGCGGCCCTGTCCGGCCGCTGCCGCGCCCAGCGTGTCGGCGGCGTGGGCGGTGGTCTGGGGGAGTGCCGCGAGCGGGGTGACGGTGAGCGGGGCGGTGGTCGTGGCGCCGAGGCCGGCGCGGAGCCGGCGTCGGGAGGGGGCGCCTGTGGTCCTCGTGCCGGGGGGTAACGGTCTTCTCGATCGCCTTCGCTTTCGCATTCCGATCATGCGCATGCCTTCCCTTCGATGGGGCCCGTGCGATGCGACTCGGCGGGCGGGAATGCCGTGCTGTGCGCTGTGTACGTACTGTGCGGTGGTGCGAAAATTTCGGACTCGGCTCCGATTGCTGCGGAGACGATACGGAGGGATGGGGCAGGGGTCAACCATCCGGGCGGGGTGGAGCGGGAGTTGGCCGATTGAGGTGTCTCGTGCTCGGGGTGGGTCATCCGGGCCGGCGGCGGGGTGTCGAAAGTTTCGACCCCGGTGGCGCTCAGTCGGTGTCGGGTGTTCCCGATGTCGCCGACAGGTCCATCAGCCGGCACACCGTCTCGAGGTCGACCCTGACCTGGGCGATGGACGCGCGGCCCGAGAGCCAGGTGATCAGCGTCGAGTGCCAGGTGTGCTCGATGACGCGCACCGCCGCCAGCTGGTCCGGTGTGGGGTCGGTGAGCTCCATCGCGTCCAGGATGATCCGGGTGGTCAGCCGGGAGACCTGGTCGACCTCCGGGCTCACGCTGCGGTCCGCGAAGGTCAGCGCGCGCACCATCGCGTCCGCCAGGTGCGGCTCGCGCTGGAGCGCGCGGAAGGCGCGCATCAGGGTCTGCGCGACCCGCTCGGCCGGGGTGTCACCGGCCGGCGGCTTCTTGGCCAGCGTCGCGTGCAGGTGCTCCAGCTGGTCCTGCATCGTGGCGACCAGGAGGTGGATCTTGGAGGGGAAGTAGCGGTACAGCGTGCCGAGCGCCACCTGGGAGGACTCCGCGACCTCGCGCATCTGCACCGCGTCGAAGCCGCCCCGGGCGGCGAGCTGCGTGCACGCCTGGAGGATGCGGCGCCGGCGGGCCTCCTGCCGCTCGGTGAGCGGGGAGGCGGAGTCGGCGCGCCCGGCGGCCGGGTCGGGGCGTGCGGCGCCCGCTGCCGGCTTCGCCTTCTTGGGCGCCTGGGGCCTGTGGACTTCCGCGGGCATGGGTCCCGTCCGTGACAGTCGGTGAGGGTTGATGATCGGACAGCATGGCACGCCGTCCGCCGTGGCGTGAATCACCTGATCCACTGCTCACAGCATCCCTACCTGCCGGTAGATTCGGATCCTCCGAACGATCAACTCTGAAACTTGTTCTAGGTTAGCGTCCCGGCGTAATCTCGCGGGACAGTGCAGGCAGAAGGGGGCCCAGAGTGACCGCTGAGGCCAGTCAGGCCGGGCCCTCGGCGGGCCCCGCATCCGACGGCTTGCGACCGCTCCGGATCGCACTCCTCTCCTACAAGGGAAACCCGTTCTGCGGCGGCCAGGGCGTCTACGTACGCCACCTCTCCCGCGAACTCGCCCGCCTGGGACACCGCGTCGAGGTCATCGGCGCCCAGCCCTACCCCGTACTCGATGAGGGGTACGACGGGCTGAGCCTCACCGAGCTGCCCAGCCTCGACCTCTACCGCCAGCCGGACCCCTTCCGCACCCCCGGGCGCGACGAGTACCGCGACTGGGTCGACGCGCTCGAGGTCGGCACGATGTGGACCGGCGGCTTCCCCGAGCCGCTGACCTTCTCCCTGCGCGCCCGCCGCCATCTGCGTGCCCGGCGCGGCGACTTCGACGTCGTCCACGACAACCAGACGCTCGGCTACGGCCTCCTCGGCGACCTCGGCGCCCCCCTCGTCACCACCGTCCACCACCCCATCACCGTCGACCGGCGGCTGGAGCTGGACGCCGCCGAGAACTGGCAGCGGCGCTACTCGGTGCGCCGCTGGTACGCCTTCACCCGGATGCAGAAACGCGTGGCGCGCCGCCTGCCGTCCGTGCTCACCGTCTCCGGCACCTCGCGCCAGGAGATCATCGACGATCTCGGCGTACGGCGGGACCGTATCCACGTCGTCCACATCGGCGCCGACACCGACCTGTTCTCCCCCGATCCCTCGGTGGCCGTCGTCCCCGGCCGGATCGTGACCACCTCCAGCGCGGACGTGCCGCTGAAGGGGCTGGTCTTCCTCGTCGAGGCGCTGGCGAAGGTGCGGGCCGAGCAGCCCGACGCCCACCTGGTCGTGGTCGGCAAGCGGCCCGAGGAGGGACCCGTCGCCCAGGCCATGGAGCGGTACGGCCTTGAGGGCGCCGTCGAGTTCGTCAAGGGCATCTCGGACGCCGCACTGGTCGACCTGGTGCGCTCGGCGCAGGTCGCGTGCGTGCCGTCGCTGTACGAGGGCTTCTCCCTGCCCGCCGCCGAGGCCATGGCCACGGGCACCCCGCTGGTCGCCACGACCGGCGGCGCGATCCCCGAGGTGGCCGGGCGCGACGGGGAGACCTGTCTCGCCGTACCGCCCGGAGAGTCCGGGGCGCTGGCCGCCGCGCTGACCCGGCTGCTCGGCGACCCGGAGCTGCGCGCCCGCCTCGGCGCGGCCGGGCGCGAGCGGGTGCTGCGGCACTTCACCTGGGCCCGCGCGGCCGAGGGCACGGTGGCGCACTACCGGGAGGCGATGGACCGCGCGGCCGGGCGGGGCGACGCCGGCGGTGTGACGCGTACGACGGCACCGGCACCGGCTCCGGCTCCGGCTCCGGCACGGGCTTCGGCTCCGGCTCCGGCTTCGGCTCCGGCACGGGCTTCGGCTCCGGCTCCGGCACCGGCTTCGGCTCCGGCACGGGCTTCGGCTCCGGCACGGGCTTCGGCTCCGCGCGGGCAGGCGCCGGGCGTTGCAGGTGACGCCACCCTCGACACCCCCGCCGACGCGGGCTCCGCCCCCGTCCCGGTGAACGCGGCCGACGGCCTCTCCCGCAGGCCTGAACCCTCCGCAGCCTCCGACCGCTCCGGCCACTCCGACCGTTCCGACCGTGAAAGCAGGGCCACGTGCTGACCGTCGACTTCTCCCGGTTCCCGCTCGCCCCGGGCGACCGTGTCCTGGACCTCGGCTGCGGGGCCGGCCGGCACGCCTTCGAGTGCTACCGGCGCGGTGCGCGGGTCGTGGCGCTGGACCAGAACGGGGAGGAGATCCGCGAGGTCGCCAAGTGGTTCGCGGCGATGAAGGAGGCCGGGGAGGCGCCCGCCGGGGCCACCGCCACCGCCATGGAGGGCGACGCCCTCGCCCTGCCCTTCCCTGACGAGTCCTTCGACGTCGTCATCATCTCCGAGGTGATGGAGCACATCCACGACGACAAGGGCGTGCTCGCCGAGATGGTGCGCGTGCTCAAGCCCGGCGGACGGATCGCGATCACCGTGCCGCGCTACGGCCCGGAGAAGGTCTGCTGGACCCTCTCCGACGCCTACCACGAGGTCGAGGGCGGCCACATCCGCATCTACAAGGCGGACGAACTGCTCGGCAGGATCCGCGAGGCGGGCCTGCGCCCGTACGGCACCCATCACGCGCACGCGCTGCACTCCCCGTACTGGTGGCTGAAGTGCGCGTTCGGCGTGGACAACGACAAGGCGCTGCCGGTGCGGGCGTACCACAAGCTGCTGGTGTGGGACATCATGAAGAAGCCGCTGGCCACCCGGGTCGCCGAGCAGGCGCTCAACCCGCTGATCGGCAAGAGCTTCGTGGCGTACGCGACCAAGCCGCACCTGCCGCGCGCCGAGGCGGACGCCGCGTGACCACCTCCAGGTCCCCCCGGTCGCCCCGGACCGAACACCTCGTCCTGCCCGGCGTCCTGACGGCCGAGCAGGCCGCGGCGACCGTCGCCGGCATCCTCGCCGTGCAGCGGGAGGACGGGGCGATCCCGTGGTTCCGGGGTCACCACCTCGACCCGTGGGACCACGTCGAGGCGGCGATGGCCCTGGACGCGGCGGGCGAGCACGAGGCCGCCGAGCGGGCCTATCTGTGGCTGGCCCGGCACCAGTTGGAGGACGGCTCCTGGTACGCCGCCTACGCCGACGGCGACCCGCGCGACGTCACCGACCGGGGCCGGGAGACCAACTTCGTCGCCTACATCGCGGTCGGGGTGTGGCACCACTACCTCTCCACCGGTGACGACACGTTCCTCGACCGCATGTGGCCGGCCGTGTGCGCGGCGGTGGAGTTCGTGCTGCGGCTTCAGCAGCCCGGCGGGCAGATCGGCTGGCGGCGCGACGACGACGGCACGCCCGCGGCGGACGCCCTGCTCACCGGATCCTCCTCCGTCCACCACGCGCTGCGCTGCGCCCTCGCTATCGCCGAGCAGCGCGAAGAGCCGCAGCCGGACTGGGAGTTGGCGGCGGGGGCGCTGCGGCACGCGATCCGGCGGCACCCGGAGCGGTTCCTGGACAAGGACCGCTACTCGATGGACTGGTACTACCCGGTGCTCGGCGGCGCGCTGGACGGCGCCGAGGCCAAGGCGCGGATCGAGGACGGCTGGGACCGGTTCGTCGTGCCCGGCCTCGGGGTGCGCTGCGTGGTGCCCAACCCGTGGGTGACGGGCGGTGAGTCGGCCGAACTCGCCCTGACGCTCTGGGCGGTGGGCGAGTCCGACCGTGCGCTGGAGGTGCTCCAGTCGATCCAGCACCTGCGCGATCCGGAGAGCGGACTGTACTGGACGGGGTACGTCTTCGACGACGACGCGGTCTGGCCGCGCGAGCTGACGACATGGACGGCCGGTTCACTGCTGCTGGCCGTCTCCGCGCTCGGCGGCCACGAGCCGACCTGCGCGGTCTTCGGCGGCGACCGCCTGCCCGAGGGACTGGACCCGGACTGCTGCGCGCACGCGTAGACGCGGCCGCGACCGGACCGGCCGGTCAGCGCCGGCCCAGCCGGCCCGCAATGGCGTGGCCGATGAACAGATAGACGACGGCGGCGAGTCCGTAGCCGGCGACGACCCGGGCCCACTCCTCGTCGAAAGTGAACAGATCACGCGACCAGGCGGCCAGCCAGTCGGCCGCGTCATGGACGAACCGGACCAGGTCGTTGGCCCGGTTGGCGTCCAGCAGATACATCAGAATCCACAGTCCGAGGATGACGGCCATGATGTCCGCGATCACCGCGACGGCCGTCCCCGCGGAGTTGGAACCAGTGCGATATCGAGGGGACATACCTTCCGACTGGCCCCGAACGGCCGGTTGAAACCCGCAACGTCCGGGGCCGGGCCGGAGGTTCAGCGGTGGGTGAGCAGCAGCCGCCACGCCTCCGGGCCGCGCTCCTGGTACTCCACGGCGAAGACACCGGGGTTGCGGTCCTCGATCTGCCGCAGCAGCGGCAACGGGTCGTGCGGCGCCACGAGCAGCATGGACCGCCCGGCCTTCACGGCGCCGAGCGCCCCGAAGACGGTGGCGTGCCGCAGCGCGTGGGGGACCTCACGGACGTCGAGTTCGGGCACGTCGGCGTCGTCCGAGCCGCCGCAGGCGCAACCGCCGCCGCAGCCGCCGCCCGAGGACTCGCCCTCGGTCTCCTCGCCGCCGCCGAGCAGTTCGTGCATGCCGCCCAGCAGATCGGCCAGTGAGATGTCCGGGGCACCGGCGAGGAGCGGCAGGATCAGTGCGTTCTCCTTGTCCAGGTGCTCCTCGAACAGCACTTGGAGCGCCCGGGCGTCGGCCGCCGTCCGCACGGCGGGTCCGGACTCGCGCAGCGCGTCGACCAGGGCGGTCAGCCGGCGGTGCTCGGCGAGCATGCCGTCGACGAGGAGACGGGCCTCGGGCAGGTCGCGGGCGGCGGCGTACAGGGTGCTTTCCTCGGCGACCGCGTGCGGGAGCAGGTCCCGGTCGCAGAAGGCCACCAGTCCGGCGCGGACCTCGCCGGCCTCGGCCGGGTCGCGGTCCGCCGCGGCGATCAGCATCGCCACCCGTCCGGCGAGCTCACCGGCCAGCTGGGCGTGATGGGCCTCGACGGCTTCGACGGCCGCCGCGTCCTTCGGGTCCGATGCGAGGGTCAGGGTGCTCATCAGGGGGCCGTTCCTTCCAGCCGTGGGCGACCCGTCCGAATGGACCGGGCCGGTACCTGCAATATAGTACGGACATGACCGTGGAAAATAACGGCCCACTTCCCGGCAGCGGATCGCACCGCGTCCCGCTGTCCCGGCAGCGGCGCGGCGTCCTGCAGTACCTGCGCGGCCAGTCCGGTCCCGTCACCGCCACCGTGCTCGCCCAGGTGTGCGCGCTGCACGTCAACACCGTGCGCGAGCATCTGGACGCCCTGGTCGACGACGGCCTGGCGGCCCGCGAACGCTCCGCCCCCGCCGGACGCGGCCGGCCCGCCTGGCGCTACCGGGCCCGCCCGCCGCAGGAGTCCCCCGCCCGGGAGTACGCCGGGCTCGCCGCGGTACTGGCCGCGCGGATCGCCCGCACCAGCGCCGATCCGCGCGGGGACGCGCTCGCGGCGGGCGAGGACTGGGGGCGCGTGCTCACCGCCGGGCAGGAGCCGTCGGCCGACCCGCGGGAGGCACGGCAGCGGCTGCTCGACCTCCTCGGGGAGATCGGCTTCGCCCCGGAGGCCGACGCGGAGGCACGCGCGGTCCGGCTGCCGCGCTGCCCGTTCGTCGAGACGGCCCGCGAGCACCCCGGCGTCATCTGCGGCGTCCACGAGGGGCTGGCGAGGGCCGCGCTCGCCGCGCTGGGCGAGGACCGCCAGGAGATCGAACTCCTCCCCTTCGCCGAGGCCCACGCCTGCCGCCTCCACCTGGACACGGGCCCGCCGCCGACCGGGCGGGGCGGCAGCGCCGACGCCGGCCCGGGGGAGGCGTCGTGACGGCCCGGCATGCGCGCGCCGACGTCCCGCCCGGGGGCACCTCGCCGGGGATGCGTGCGCGGCACGGCATGGCCGGCGCGCTGCCGGGTGGGCGCTCCTACGCTTCCGGCTGCGCCTCACCGGCCGGTGGGACGGGTGGCGTGGTGGTGCGGTCGGCGTGTGCCGGTGCTGTCGTGCGCCGGAATTCCGCCGGGTGCGTGGGTGGGCGGTCGGGCGTCGGTGTTCGGCCCGAGGGCTGTCTCCGTCCGGCCGGCGGTGCCTGGTCGGGGGTGCGTGCGCGGCACGGCGTCGGCATGTCGCCGGGTGGGTGCTTCTGCGCCTTCGGTGGCGTCTCAGCGGCGGGTGGGACGGGTGGCGTGGTGGTGCGGTCGGCGTGTGCCGGTGCTGTCGTGCGCCGGAATTCCGCCGGGTGCGCGCCGGTGCTGTCCGGTGGCGGTACGCCGTCGGTGGGCTGTTGGCGGCCGGGTCCCGGCACCCCGCCCGGCGGGGGCCCGCGCCCGGGCACCGTCGCCCCGTCCGCGCGCCCTTCGTACGGCGCCGGCCTGCCGGAGGTGGCCCCGTGACCCCCCTCGGTGCCGAGGCCCGGCGGGCCGGTGCCCGGCGGGCGCCGTTGCTCGTCGCCGCCGGGGCCTGTCTGCTCGCCGGGCTCGATGCCGCCCTCCTGCTGCTCGGACTCCCCGCCCCGGTCACCAGTGAGCGTCTGCCCCAGGTGCACGGGGTGCTGCTGGTCCTGGGTTTCGCCGGCACGCTGGTCGCGCTGGAACGCGCCGTCGCGCTGGGCGGCCGCTGGCCCTACCTGGCCCCCGCCGCGCTCGGCGCCGGGGGCCTGTTGCTGCTCGGCCCCGTGGACCTGGCCGTCCCGCGGCTGCTGCTCGTCGCCGGGACCGCCGTACTGACCGCGCTGTACGTGCGCTTCTGGCGGCGGCAGCCGAGCGCGGCCCTGCTCGCCCAGGCGGCGGGTGCCGTATCGGCGCTCGGTGCGGCACTGCTGTGGCTGGGCGGCATCGACGTCCCCCGCATGCTGCCCTGGCTGGCCGCCTTCCTCGTCCTGACCATCGCGGGCGAGCGCCTGGAACTCGCCCGGGTGGCGGCCCTGACCCCGCACGCCGAACCAACCTTCCTGGCCTGCGTCGCAGCCGTCGCCACCGGCACCGTCGCCACCCTGATGTGGCCGGCCACGGGCACCCTCCTCCTCGGCGCCGCCCTGCTCGCCCTCGTCGCCTGGCTCGGCGTCCACGACGTCGCCCGCCGGCTGCTGCGCTCCACGGGACTGCCCCGCTTCACCGCCGCCTGCCTGCTCGCCGGGTACGCGTGGCTCGGCCTCGCCGGCGCCCTGTGGCTGCTGGGCGGTCCCGTCGTCGAGGGCAGCCGCTACGACGCCGTGGTGCACGCCGTGTTCCTCGGCTTCGTGATGTCGATGATCATGGCGCATGCCCCGGTGATCCTGCCCGCCGTACTGCGCCGCCCGCTGCCCTACCACCCCGGCCTCGCGGTGGCGGCCTGGCTGCTGCACGCCTCCCTCGCCCTGCGCGTCCTCGCTGGCGACCTGCGGGAGATCCACGGCGCCTGGCAGCTCGGCGGGGCCCTCAACATCGCCGCGGTGCTGCTCTTCGTCCTCACGGCGGCGACCGCGTCGGTCGCGGCCACCCGGCGCGCCGCCTCATCCGCTCCACCCGTCGCACCCGCCCACGCCGACCCGAGGAACACCCGGTGACCACGCACCTGTCCTCCCCCAGCGCGAACGCACCCGCCCCGAAGCCGCCCGGCCGCTCCCCGCGCGCCCTGTGGCACCTCGGAGTGAACGCGATCGTGGTGGCCTGGCTCGCGCTGTTCGCCGGGGTCGGCAGCGCCCACCACTTCCTGCCGCACGCCTCCTGGCTCCTGGTCCACACCCTCCTCCTCGGCGCGGTCACCAACGCCGTCGTCATCTGGTCGGGGCACTTCGCCGCGTCCGTGCTCCGGCTGCCCGAGGCGAACCGGGGCGCCCCCGCCGCACTGCGGCTGGTCTGCCTGAACGCCGGGGCCGTCGCCGTGATCGGCGGCATGTTCACCGACCGCTGGCCCGTCGTGCTCGTCGGCGCGGGCCTCGTCGCGGCCGCCGTCACCGCCCACGCCTGCTGGCTGGTCCGCCTGCTGCGCCGGGCGCTGCCCGGCCGGTTCTCCATGACCGTGCGCTACTACATCGCCGCCGCCGCCCTGCTGCCCGTGGGCGCCGCGCTGGGCGTCGTCATGGCCCGCGGCGACCTCGGCGGCGACCTGCCGGAACGGCTGCTGCTCGCCCACGAGATGATCAACCTGCTCGGCTGGGTCGGCCTCACCGTGGCCGGAACCCTGATCACCCTGTGGCCCACGATGCTGCGCACCCGCGTCGCCGACGGCGCGGAACGGGCCGGACGCCGGGCCCTCCCCGTCCTGCTCGCCGGGCTCGGCGCGGCCGTCGCCGCCGCGCTGCTCGGCCCCCCGCCGCTGGCCGCCCCGGGCGTGGCCGCCTACGCCGCCGGGCTCGTCGTCGCCGGCATCCCCTGGGTGCGCGAGGCCCGGGCGAAGGCCCCGAGTTCCTTCGCGGCCTGGTCGGTGGCCGCGGGCAGCCTCTGGCTCGCCGGGTCCCTGCTCGCCCTGGCCGGCATCCTCCTCTCCACGACCTCGTGGGTCACGGTGGGGGAGCGCACGTCGCTGCTCACCGCGCCGCTCGCCGCGGGCTGGATCGCCCAGGTGCTGCTCGGCGCCCTCAGCTTCCTCGTGCCCGTGGTCCTGGGCGGCGGCCCCCTGGCCGTACGGGCGGCCACCGCCGGGCTCGAACGAGCCTGGCCCGCCCGGCTGACCATCACCAACGCCGCGCTGCTGCTCTGCGTCCTGCCGGTGCCGTCCATGGTCCGGGTGGTCTGCTCGGTGCTGCTGCTGGTGATGCTGCTGTACTTCCTCGTCCTGCTGCTGCTCACGGTCGTACGGGGCATACGCAACCGGCGGAAGGGCTCGACGGCCGAGCCGGCGCCCCGGCCCGCCCCCGCTCCGGCGCATCGGGTGCTCGGGGGCGTGGCCCTCGGGCTCGCCGTCGTGATGCTGGCCGTCGCGGGCGGTGGCGCGGCGGACGTGCGGTCGCTGCCGGTCCTGGAGCGGTCCGCCGCGACGAGCGCGGACGGCGGCGAGGTGACACCGACCGGCCGCACGACCACCGTCGAGGTGACGGTGCGGAACATGCGCTTCTCCCCGGCCACCGTGGACGTGCCCGCGGGCGACCGCCTGGTGATCGAGCTGCACAACACCGGTGACGACACCCACGACCTGGTCCTGGAGACCGGCGCCCGCACCGACCGGATCGCCCCGGGGAAGCGGGCGACGCTGGACGCGGGCGTCGTCGGACGGAACCTGGACGGCTGGTGCTCGGTGGTCGGGCACCGGCAGATGGGCATGGTGTTCGCCGTACGGGTCACCGGCGGCGGCGACGACGGACGGGCGGCCGACGCCCAGGAGCACGGCACCGCGCACGACCACACCGGGACGGCCCCCGACGGCGACGGCACCTCCGCCGCCGACGCCTTCGACCCGATGGCCGAACCCGCCGACGGCTTCACCGCCCGCGACGCCCAGCTCCCGCCCGCCGGCGACGCGTCCGGGCCCACCGTGCACAAGCGCACCCTCACCGTGAAGGAGACGGAGACCGAAGTCGCCCCCGGCGTACGGCAGACGCTGTGGACCTTCGACGGAACGGCCCCCGGGCCCGTGCTGCGCGGCCGCGTCGGTGACACCTTCGAGATCACCCTCGTCAACGACGGCACCATCGGCCACTCCGTCGACTTCCACGCCGGAGCGCTCGCCCCGGACAAGCCGATGCGTACCATCGGGCCCGACGAGTCACTGACGTACCGCTTCACGGCCACCCGTAGCGGGGTGTGGATGTACCACTGCTCGACCATGCCGATGTCCCTGCACATCGCCAACGGCATGTTCGGCGCCGTCGTCATCGACCCGCCCGGGCTGCCGCGCGTGGACCGCGAATACCTGCTGGTCCAGTCGGAGTTCTACCTCGGCGAGCAGAACGGCACCGCCGACGCGGACAAACTCAAGGCGAAGGAGCCCGACATGGTCGCCTTCAACGGGTACGCCAACCAGTACGACCACGACCCGCTGACCGCGAAGGCCGACGAGCGGGTACGGATCTGGGTGCTGACGGCCGGACCGAACGTGCCGAGTGCCTTCCATGTGGTGGGCGGGCAGTTCGACACGGTGTTCCGCGAGGGCGCCTACGAGCTGCGGCCGGGGAACCGGGAGCGCGGTGGCGCGCAGGTGCTCGATCTCGCGCCCGCGTCGGGCGGATTCGTCGAACTGACCCTGCCCGAGCCCGGCAACTACCCCTTCGTCACCCACGTCATGACCGACGCGGAACGCGGCGCGCACGGCATCCTGCGCGTGCGCTGAACCGCGTGCGCCGAACCGCTTGCGCCGAACCGCGTGCGCCGACCGGGCCGAAGGGGCCGAACGGCCCCGGGCGGTGGCCCGACGGACCCCTGCGTCCGCCGGGCCACCGCTCCTACGCTGCGGGGGAACGCACCGTGCGATCCCCGCCGTTGTGAGTGAGGTCCCCTGTGAAACGCCGCCGTGATCTGCCGCTCGTCTACTCCTGCTCGGGCTGCTCGAGCGCGGCTCAGATGACCAACTGGATCGCCGTCCAGCTCGACCGGCGCGGCATCGCCGAGATGTCGTGCATCGCGGGCGTCGGCGGGGACGTGCCGAGCCTGGTCCGCAAGGCCCGCAGCGGCCGGCCGGTCATCGCCGTCGACGGATGTGTGCTGCAGTGCGCCCGGAACTGTCTCGCGCGGCAGGGCGTGACGCCGGCCGTGCATCATCTCCTCAGCGACGACGGCGTGCGCAAACGGCTGGGGGAGGACTTCGACCCGGAGCAGGCCGAGCAGGTGCTCGACGGGCTGATCGCCCGGATCGGGGAGGAGACCGGAGGCGCGCAGCAGCAGGGGGAGCCCGTCGGCCGCTGAGCCGTGCCGGGGCTCAGGCGGCGTCCGTGCGGCGCAGGGTCGCCACGCACACGTGCGGGGTGACGAAGGGCTCCAGGCCGTCGGCGGCCAGCGGGGCCCGCAGCGTCTCCACCGTGCCCCGCATCAGGCCCAGGTGGATGGCGCACACGATGTCCGGGCGGCGCTCGGCCACTTCACGGAACGGGCAGTGGTGCAGGCGCAGCTTCCGCCCGCCGGCCCCGCCCGGGCCCGCCTCCGCCGCTGCCTCTTCCTCCGTGCCCGCCTCTTCCACCGCCTCCGTCACCGCTTCCGGCGCGAAGCCCACGGCCTCCAGGGTCGCCACCAGCCGGCGCTCCGCCTCCGCCGCGCCGATCCGCTCGGTGGGGGCGGGTGCGTCGGTCAGATACGAGCCCCACGCGTGACCGGCCCGAGTGGCGGCGGCCACCGGATCGTCCACGGTGGAGGAGACGACGCCGAGGAGGATGTCGGAGAGCAGCCGGTAACTGCGGGAGCCGTCCGGGCCCTCGGCGGCGACGGCGGAGTACACCACCTTCGGCCGCCCCGGTTCGTCGCGCGGCGCGGTGTCGCGCACCGCCAGGCCTTCGGCGACGAGCGCGTCCAGATGGAAGCGGGCGGTGTTGAGATGCACGCCCACGCGGGTGGCGGTGTCGGCGGCGCTCAGGGGCTTGCCCGCCTCGCGCAGCAGTTGCAGGACGGCGGCACGCTTTCCCCGCTGGGCCGGAGCATGGGTGCCGGGGTCGGTGAGCGGGCCTCGTGGGGTCATGTCAGGATGATACAACCGTAGGGGTTAGAAACAGGAATATCTGTTTCTAACCCCTACCGTGTAGGGCCGTGGCCCCGCTCACCCGGGCGGTGAGACCTTGGCGTGCCGCAGCCTGCGCCCCAGCAGGGCCAGGAGCACACCGTGCGGCACGGCCACCGCGGCCAGCAGCGCGGCCTCCGCCGGTGCGTGGTGGCGGACCGCCTCGGCGCCGGTGAGCACGAGGGCCACCACGGAGACGAACAGCGAGACGGCCCGGTGGAAGCGGTGCACCTCCGAGTGCGGCCACTCATGGGGGTCCGCCCGCTCCGGGGTCCGCCCGGCCGCCCGGTGGTAGCCCGCGAAGATCCGGGACTCCCAGGCGCCGGTGCTCTGCCGGCCGTAGACGTCGAGGCCGATCACGACCAGCAGGAGCAGGGTCACGTATCCGGCGGCGAGCAGGGTCTCGCCGCTCATGGGGACACCTCCTTCGCACCGTCCGTCTCGCCGTCCGGGTCGCCGTCCGTCTCGCTCTCCGTCTCACCGTCGGTGTCGGCTCCCACCTCGGTGAACAGCAGGCTCACCTCGGTGTCCCCGGGCTGCCTGGTACGGCCGACGCGGTGGCGTACGCCCAGCCAGGTCATCCACAGCAGCGGCAGCACACCGCCGACGATGAACACCACGTCTCCGGGCAGGCGCAGCCATTCCAGGAACACGTTGGTGTCGCCCTGGAGATAGCCGAGGCTGCGGGCGTCCGCGTAGCCGCTCTCGACCACCTCGTACAACTGGAGGGCGCCGCTGGGCAGCAGGGTGGCGAACGACATCCACGCCAGGCCCAGGTTGAGCGACCAGAACGCGAGCCGGGGCCAGCGGTCCGACCACTTGTTCTCGGGGATGAGATACCGCAGCGCGAACACCGCGAAGCCGACCGCGAGCATGCCGTAGACGCCCATCATCGCGCCGTGCGCGTGGTTGGCCGTCAGTCCGGTGCCCATCTCGTAGTAGGAGACGATCGGCAGGTTGACCAGGAAGCCGAACACCCCGGCGCCCAGGAAGTTCCAGAAGCCGACCGCGGCCAGGAACATGACCGCCCACCGGTGCGGGAAGGGCGTGCCCGACGGGCTGTGGCGGCGGGCGCCCATCTGCAGGAAGCTCCACGCCTCCACGGTGAGGAAGAGCAGGGGCACCACTTCGAGGGCGGAGAACGTGGCGCCGAGCGCGAGGTGTTCGGCGGGCTCGCCCGAGAAGTACAGGTGGTGCATGGTGCCGATCACGCCGCCCGCGCCGTACAGCACGATGTCGAGGAAGATGACGGACAGCGCCACCCGTTCGCGGACGACACCGAGCAGGACGAAGAGGTAGGCGACCGTCGCGGTGGTGAACAGCTCCATGAAGTCCTCGACCCACAGGTGCACCACGATGAAGCGCCAGAAGTCGGCGGCGGTGAACTGCGTGTCCGGACTGGCCAGCAGGCCGACGGCGTAGAACGCGGGCAGGGCGAGCGCGGCCAGGAAGAACAGCCACGGCATGTTGGCGACGCTCTCCCCCCGGAGGCGGCGGCGCAGCCCGCGGAAGAGGATGACGACCCAGATCACCATGCCGAGGGTCAGCAGGACCTGCCATACGCGCCCGAGGTCCAGGTACTCCCAGCCCTGGTTTCCCAGTTGGGCCCACAGGTCGCCGAGCCAGCCGCGCTGACCGGCCAGTTCGCCCAGCAGGCTGCCGACGACCACGACGACCAGCGCGCCGAGCAGGATCCGGGTCAGCAGGGCCTGCCGCCGGGGCTCCCAGCCGCGGGAGATCAGCGGGGCGATGAAGATGCCGATCGCCAGGAACGAGGTGACCACCCAGAAGATCGACAGCTGGGTGTGCCAGGTGCGGACCAGGTTGTAGGGCAGCCAGCGGTCGAGCGGGACGCCGAAGAAGCTCTGCAGGTCGGCCCGGTAGTGCTGGGCGGCGGAGCCGAGCAGCACCTGGACCAGGAACAGGGCGGCCATGACGAGGAAGAACCACGCCGTGGCGCGCTGCGCCGGGGTGAGCGTGACCCGGTCGGGCGAGTGGAAGCGCAGCTCGCGATGGTCGCGGTGGTGCCAGCCGAGGAAGTTCCAGCGTCCGAAGGCGGCGAACAGCGCACCGGTCCCCACCAGCAGGAAGATCAGCGACAGCACGCTCCAGGTCACGGTGTGACCGGTCGGCTCGTTGTCGACCAGGGGCTCGGAGGGCCAGTTGTTGGTGTACGAGTAGTCGTGGCCGGGACGTTCGGCCGCGGCGGTCCACGCCGTCCAGGCGAAGTAGGCCGTGACGTCGTGGATCTCGCCGGGGTCGGTGATCGCGTCCGGCTTGAGGCCCTGCTTGCCGTCGGGGCTGCCGAGCAGGCCGGCGTAGTGCTCGGTCAGTTCGGCGAAGGCGGCGGCCTGCGCGTCGCTCCACACCAGGGTGCTGGTGGAGGCGTCGTAGCGGTTGGTGCGGTAGTCGTCGACCGTGCGCTCGTGGGCGTCCGCCGAGTCGCCGCCGTAGGACTCGCGTACCAGTGTGGCGCTGCGGTTGAGGTAGTCGGCCGTGAAGTCCGGGCCCAGATAGGCGCCGTGGCCGTAGATCGATCCGTACTGCATCAGCCCGGTGCGCAGGAACACCTTCTGTCCCTCGCGGACGTCGTCACCGGTGAAGACGACCTCGCCGGCGGCGGTGACGGTGCGCTCGGGTATGGGGGGCTGGGCCTGATAGGTCCGGATCGCCAGGAAACCGAGGACGAAGAAACCGCCGAGCGTGACGAGTACCGCCGCCTGGACCCAGCCGCGGGCGATCAGCCGCGGCCGCTTGGTTCCGGGTGGTCTGGGTGCTGCTCCCATGTGGCATGCCCTTCTTGACATGGGGCGCCCGTGGAGGGCGCTCTGTCCTGCCCGAAGAGTAGTACCAGTGGATTTAGTTTTAACTATGGGGTTCGGTTAAACGAGCCACGTGCCCGCCGCGGGCGGCACCGACGACAACGGCCCCCCGCCCGGGAAGGGCGGGGGGCCGTGACGAGGAGGGGGCCGGGATCAGCCGCGCTGGATACCCGACGTGTCCTGCAGAACGCCGCGACGGCCGTCCTGCGTCTGCGCGATGAGCGACTGGCCGCGCTGCTCGACCGCCAGGTACCAGGTACCGGGCGCGAGTTCCGCGATCGGCGTGGGCGAGCCGTCCTCCGGGTAGAGCGGACGCGGCACCGGCACGGCGAACCAGAACGGCGAGAAGTCACCGGCGGGCGCGGGAGCGGCGGGCTGCCCCTGCTGCGGCTGGCCCGGGAAGGGCTGCTGCCCGGGCTGACCGGGATGGCCCGGCTGCGGCTGGCCACCGAAGGACGCCTGCTGCGCACCGGCACCCGGGTAGCCGTAACCACCGGGCGGCTGGGCGCCGTACGGCTGCGGGGCGGCGGCGGGACCGGCGGCCGGGAGGAGGGAGCCCTTGAGGGCGGGGACCAGGGGGGTCGCGACGGCGGCGGCGGCCATGACGAGCGTGGCGATCAGGGCGAGGATCAGGCCCGTGCCGGCGCCGATGTCGTCGGAGAAGCCACCCTCGCCGTCGAATCCACCGGTCGGGTCGAAGATGTTGCCGAGCGCGCACCACGCGGCGAAGACCGTGAAGCCGACGCCGAACTGGCCGAGGTCGAGGCCGACGATCTTGCGCGGCTGAGGCAGCCCCCGGGCCACGACGACGAGCGCGGCACCGATGATCCCCGCCAGCACGATGCCGAGCACCACGGGCCCGCTGTCCCACAGGTTGGGGATGTCCGCGCTGTCCGGGGCGCCATCGATCGAATAGAGATCGAGGAACGACGCGATGAACAGCAATACCGCTGCTCCGATCACCACGCCGTCGCCTCGAGTGAGGGAGCGGATATTCACTTCAGGTCCTTCGTAGGTCGTCTCGTCGTCGGAAGAGGCGTCGCTGTCACCATGTCGCCCGAAGCGTCCGGTGCGAAGCGCGGGGGTGGCGCCCCTCATCGTACGGACGACACTATCGTCCGCGGGATCGGGATGTCCGCCCGGATCAGCGCGCTGACCCCTACCCGCGCAGGAAACTCACGATTCCCTCGGAAATCCCTTGCGCCGCTTTCTGCCGCCAGGCACCGCTGGTCAGCAGTGCCGCGTCCTTGCTATCGCGCATGTTGCCGCACTCGATGAACACCTTGGGAACCGTTGACAGATTGAGACCGCCCAGGTCCTTACGCGTGACGAGACCGGTGCCGCCGCCGACGTAGTTGGAGGGCGCGCTGCCGGTGACGCGCACGAAGTTGCCCGCGATGCGTTCGCCGAGTTCGCGGGAGGGTTCGACGATGGGGCGGGTGTCGGCCGCGCCGGCGTGCACACTGCCCGGAAGGATGACGTGGAAGCCGCGGTTCCCGGTGCCGGAGCCGTCCGCGTGGATCGAGACCACGGCGTCGGCCTGTGCGTTGTTGCCGATCCGGGCCCGCTCGTCCACGCACGGCCCGAACGGCCGGTCGGCGTCCTGCGTCAGTTTCACGGTGGCGCCCTGCTGTTCGAGCAGCGTACGCATCCGGTGGGCGACGTCGAGGGTGAACTGTGCCTCGGCATAGCCGTCGTTGGTGGCGGTGCCGGTGGTGTCGCACGCCTTGCGGTTGGTCCCGATGTCCACCTGCCGGTTGATCTCCGAGGTGTGCCGGACGTTGCCCGGATTGTGACCGGGGTCGATGACGACGACCTTGCCCTTGAGCGGGCCGGTAGCGGCGGGCGCGGAGGCGGAGGCCGACGGGGACTTCGCGGGTGCGGAGGCCGAAGGTGCCTTGTCCTCGGGACCGGCCGACGGCGACGTGCTCCCGGACGTCGCGGACGAGGGCGACGGCGTGGGGGACGCGGCGGACGAGGAGGCGGCGGCGCTGCCCGAGCCCGTGCCGTCCCCCGACCCGCCCACGGCCGCGTACACGGCCCAGCCGAGCAGCGCCCCGGGCACGAGCGCGGCGAGCGCCACGGTCAGGGTGCGACGCCGGGAGCGCGGGGGCGGGGGCTGATCGAATTCGGGACCTGTGTACGACACGCAGTCACCCTAGCGTCGGGGATCAGACGCCCGCGCCCGTGCGCCGCAGGACGCGCAAGGAGCCGGTCACCGAGGTTTCCGTGAACGCGCCGGACGCCAGTGCCCTCAGGTACACGCGGTAGGGAGCCTGGCCGGTGAACTCGTCCGCCGGGTCCGGGAAGACGTCGTGGATGACGAGGAGGCCGCCCTCGGCGATGTGCGGGGCCCACCCCTCGTAGTCGGCGGTGGCGTGCTCGTCGGTGTGGCCGCCGTCGATGAAGACGAGGGCGAGCGGGGCGGCCCAGAGGGCGGCGACGCGGGGGGAGCGGCCGACCAGGGCGACCACGTGGTCCTCCAGGCCCGCGCGGTGCAGGGTGCGCCGGAAGGTGGGGAGGGTGTCCATCAGACCCAGTTCGGGGTCGACGGTCTCCGGGTCGTGGTAGTCCCAGCCGGGCTGCTGCTCCTCGCTGCCGCGGTGGTGGTCCACGGTGAGGGCCGTGACCCCGGCGGCGCGGGCCGCGTCGGCGAGCAGGACCGTGGAACGGCCGCAGTAGGAGCCGATCTCCAGCAGGGGCAGCCCCATCCGGCCGGCCTCGACCGCCGCCGCGTACAGGGCGAGCCCCTCGTCCACGGGCATGAACCCCTTGGCCGCCTCGAACGCGGCCAGGATCCCCGGTTCGGGTGCCGTCGGCAGGGTGCGTGCCTGTTGTGAGGTCGTACGTGTGTCCACGGGCCCATGCTGCCGCACCGCCCGCCGGACGACGCGCCGGGGGTACCGAGGGGTAACGGGAGCGAGGGGGCGCGGCGGACGCCGCCTCGCTCCGGGCGCCCGGGACTACGCCGTGACCGTCTCTCCCGGCAGGGACAGGTCCAGGTCGATCGGGTCGTGCTCGCCGGTGTGGGTGGCCGGGGAGGTGAGCGGGGGATGGCCGGGGGCGTGGGCGGTGAGGGCGTAGGCGCCCCGGCCGGGGACGGTGAGCGCGTAGGTGCCGTCGGCGGCGGAGACGGTGGTGCCCGCCGGGCGGCCGTGGCGGTCGGTCAGGCTGATCCGGGCGCACGCGACCGGGACCCCCGCCGCGTCCAGGACCCGGCCCCGGAAGCCGCGCGGGGCGTCGTCCTCGCTGCCGGCCCGCAGCTGCGGCGCCGGCGGGCGTCCGGCGGGCAGGAACACGGCGAGGAGCAGGCCCACGGCCACCGCGGCCGTCGCGATCATGAAGGAGAGGCGGAAGCCGTGCAGCGTCGGGATCTCCGCACCGCCCACCGTGTCCGAGGTGACCGCCAGCACCATGCCGATGACGGCGCTCGACACCGACGTACCGATGGAGCGCATCAGCGTGTTGAGCCCGTTCGCCGCGCCGGTCTCCGACGCCGGGACCGCGCCGATGATCAGCGCGGGCAGGGAGGAGTAGGCGAGGCCGATGCCCGCGCCGATGACCGTCGAGGTGACGACCGTCTGCCAGGCGGCGTCCATCAGTCCGAGGCCGCCGCCGTAGCCCGCCGCGATGACCAGCAGGCCGATGATGAGGGTGGTCTTCGGGCCGTACCGGGCGGACAGACGGGCGTAGAGGGGAGCCGTGAACATCATCGTCAGGCCCAGCGGGGCCACGCACAGGCCCGCGACGACCATGGACTGGCCGAGCCCGTGCCCGGTCGCGGCCGGCAGTTGCAGCAACTGGGGCAGGACCAGCGAGACGACGAAGAAGGAGACGCCGACCATGATCGACGCGAGGTTGGTGAGCAGGACCTGACGGCGGGCGGTGGTCCGCAGGTCCACCAGGGGCGCGGAGACCCGCAGCTCCATCAGGCCCCACAGGAGCAGAACCACGACCGCCGCGCCGAGCAGCCCCAGCGTGGTGCCGGAGGACCAGCCCCAGTCGCTGCCCTTGGAGAGGGGGAGCAGGAACAGCACGAGCCCGGCGGACAGCCCCAGCGCGCCCGGCAGGTCGAAGGTGCCGGGCGCCCGCACCGGGGACTCCGGTACGACGGCCAGGGTGAGGACGATGGCGAGGGCGCCCAGTCCCGCGGCGCCGAAGTAGAGGGCGTGCCAGTCGGCGTGCTGGGCGACCAGCGCCGCGGCGGGCAGCGCGAGACCGCCGCCGACGCCTATGGAGGAGCTCATCAGCGCCATCGCGGAGCCCAGCCGCTCGCGCGGCAGCATGTCGCGCATCAGCCCGATGCCCAGCGGGATCGCGCCCATCGCCACGCCCTGCAGCGTGCGGCCGACGATCATCAGGATCAGGTCACTGGTGAACGCGCTGATCAGCGCGCCGGCCACCATCCCCCCGAGGCTGGCGACGAGCATGCGCCGCTTGCCGTGGAGGTCGCCGAGCCGGCCCATGATCGGGGTGGCCACGGCGCCGGAGAGCAGGGTGGAGGTCAGGACCCAGCTGGCGTCGGCGGGGGAGGCGTCCAACAGCCGCGGCAGGTCCTTGACGACCGGGAGCAGCAGGGTCTGCATCACCGCGACGGTGATGCCCGCGAAGGCGAGCACCGGGACCACGGTCCCGGCCGCTCTGCCGACGGGGCGGTCGGACGTCGTCGTGTGCGTCATGAAGGGTGCCTCCGGTGCCGGCAAGTCGATACGTGTACGCCGAACCCCGTACACCGAGGCAACTATTCCGATGTTTCGGCCCCCTAACGAATTCTTGACCGTTCCTTGGTGAGGAGGCCCACCCCGGCCTAGACCCGGCGTACGAGGCCGCGTCGGCCGAAATGCCGATGCGTGGGTGGCCGGATGGTTGAGAGCATGACCCCCATGCTCGACGCCACCGACACCGCCCGCATACCCGACCGCCGCACCTCGCCCCCCATGTGGCTGGTGGTGGCGCTGGCCTGTGCCGGCCAGTTCCTCGTCGTCCTCGACATCTCGGTGGTGAACGTCGCGCTGCCGTCCATGCGGACCGCCCTGGCCCTCGACGCGCAGGGCCTGCAGTGGGTGGTGAACGCCTACTCCATCGCCTTCGCCGGCTTCATGCTGCTCGGCGGCCGCGCCGGTGACCTCTACGGACGCAAGCGCATGTTCCTCATCGGCCTCGGCCTGTTCACCCTGGCCTCACTCGCCGGCGGGCTGGCCCAGGAGGGCTGGCAGCTGCTGCTGGCGCGGGCGGCGCAGGGGCTGGGCGCCGCCGTGCTGGCGCCCTCCACGCTCACCATCGTCACCTCGGCCGTGCCGGAGGGCGCGGCGCGGGCCCGGGCGATCGCGACCTGGACGGCCGTGGGGGCGGGCGGCGGCGCGGCCGGCGGGTTCGTCGGCGGGCTGCTGGTCGACGCGCTGTCCTGGCGGTGGGTGCTGCTGATCAACGTTCCCGTCGGCGCGGTGGTGCTGGCCGGGGCCGCCCGGTGGCTGGCGGAGAGCCGGGCCCGGGACGGGCGGCGGCTCGACCTGCCGGGCGCGGTGCTGGTGACGGCGGGCCTGGCCACCTTGGCGTACGGCATCTCCCAGACCGAGGCCGAGGGCTGGACGGCCGCCGCCACCCTGGTGCCGCTGGCCGCGGGACTGGCCCTGATCGCGCTCTTCCTCCTCGTCGAGGCCCGCTCCAAGGCCCCGCTGATGCCGCTCGGGCTGCTGCGGCTGCGCTCGGTGGCATCGGCGAACGTCGCGATGTTCCTGAGCGGCTCCGCGATGTTCTGCATGTGGTTCTTCATGACCCTGTACGCGCAGAACGTCCTCGGCTACACCCCGCTCGAGGCGGGCCTCGCCCTGGTGCCCAGCTCCCTCGCCGTGGTCCTCGGCTCCAAACTCGCACCGCGTCTGATGCGTACGGCGGGACCGCGCACGGTCGCGGTGTTCGGCGCGCTGGTCTCACTGACCGGCTTCGGCTGGCAGTCGACGATGACCGCGGACGGGGCGTACCTCACCGCGATCATGTTCCCCGGGATCCTGATGATGCTGGGCGCGGGCCTCGCCGGGACCCCGCTCGCCGCGCTGGCCACGTCCGGCGCGGCGCCGGGGGAGGCCGGGCTGGTCTCCGGCCTGGTCAACACCTCCCGCACGATGGGCGGCTCGCTGGGCCTCGCCGTCATGTCGACCATCGCCGCCGCCCACACCGCGGGAGTCCGGACACCGGAGGCGCTGACGGACGGCTACGCCCTGGTCTTCAGCGTCGGGACCGTCGTCCTGGCGGCCGGGGCGGTCCTGATGTGGGCGTGGCTGCCCCGCCGGGCGGCGGCCGAAGCGCACTGAGCCCTGGCCCCGGGGGGGCACATCGGACCTTTGGCCCCGGTCGGGGTGCGCGGGGCCGTGGTTTGGGTCGGGGCGCGGAGCCCTGGTTCGGCTCGGGGTGCGCTGGGCCGTGGTTTGGGTCGGGGTGCGTGGGGCCGTGGTTTGGGTCGGGGCGCGGAGCCCTGGTTCGGCTCGGGGTGCGGTGGGCTTCTGGTTCGGGCCGGGGCGCGAGGGACCGTGGTTTAGGTCGGGGTGCGCGGGGCCCTGGTCCCGGGTCGGTCGGGTGCGGTGGGTGTCTGGTTCGGCGGAGCGCACTGATGCCCTGGTCCCGCCGAAGCGCACTGAGCCCCACGCCCGCGCCGGGCCCCGGTCACAGCCACCCCTGGTGGCGGGCCTCGCGCAGGGCCTCCATGCGGTTGCGGGTGCCGGTCTTGCCGATCGCCGCCGAGAGGTGATTGCGGACCGTGGACTCCGACAGGTGCAGCCGGCTCGCGATGTCCGCGACGGTCGCCCCGTCCGCCGAGGCCCGCAGCACCTCGCACTCACGGGCCGACAGCGGGCTGGGCCCCGCGCTGAGCGCCGCGGCGGCCAGCGCGGGATCGACCACCGTCTCCCCGGTCAGCACCCGGCGGATCGCCGAGGCCAGCTCCTCCACCGGCCCGTCCTTGACGAGGAAACCGGCGGCCCCCGCGTCCATGGCCCGCCGCAGATAGCCGGGCCGGCCGAACGTGGTGAGGATCAGCACCCGGCAGTCCGGCGCCTGGTCCCGCAGTTCCGCGGCGGCGTCCAGGCCGCTCATCCCGGGCAGCTCGATGTCGAGGAGGGCGACGTCGGGGCGGTGGGTGAGCGCCGCGTCCACGATCACGTCACCGGCGGCAACCTGGGCCACCACCTCGATGTCGGGCTCCATCCCGAGCAGCAGCGCGAGCGCGCCGCGCATCATCCTCTGGTCCTCCGCGAGCAGCACCCGGACGGACTTGGCGGGCCGGTGGTCGCGGGGCATGTCGCTCACATCCGCAGCGTAGGACGCGGAGGGCGGTGTGCGCCTGCTCGTGGCGGTCACGGCCGCTCAGACCCCGGTCCTCGCGAGCCCGGCGGAGCCGCGGGCGTCCGCCGTTCCGGTTCCCGCTCCCACGGGCTCCGCGCGCGTACCGCCGTCCTCGGCGACATCAGGGCGCTCTCCGGCATCCCCGGCGTCCGTCGGCAGCTCCGCCCGAAGCGTGAAGCCCCGGCGCGCGCCCTCCGTGTCGTCCCCGCGCCCCCGCGTACCCCCGTCCGCGCCGGTCCGCAGGCTGCCGCCCGCCGCCGCGAGCCGCTCCGTCAGCCCGTGCAGACCCGTCCCGCCCGTCTCCGTCCCCGGGGCGCCCCAGCCGTCGTCGGCGATGGTCAGCACGACCCGCTCCGGTGCCGCCGCGACCGTGATCTCACAGTGGCGCGCCGCGCTGTGCCGTATGACGTTGGTGACCGCCTCGCGGACCACCCAGCCCAGCAGCACCTCCGTGCGCGGGCCCAGCGGCGGGCCCGAGCGGCGCACCACCGCGGTGACACCCGCCGCCGTGAGCGCCGAGCGCGCCCGGTCCAGTTCCGTGTCCAGGCCGCCCTCCCGGTAGCCCGTCACGGCCTCGCGGATCTCCGTGAGCGCCTGCCGGCCGACCGACTCGATGTCGGTCACCTGGGCGAGCGCGGCGTCCAGATCACGCGGCGCCAGCCGGCGGGCCGCCTCCGACTTCACGACGATCAGCGACATGGTGTGCCCGAGCAGGTCGTGCAGGTCGCGGGAGAAGCGCAGCCGCTCCTTCTCCACGGCCCGGCGGGCCAGCTCCTCCCGCGCCGCACGCAGCTCACGCACCGTCTCCGCCAGCCGCAGCAGCGTGGCCGTCACCATCGTCGAGATCGCGGTCACGTAGAGGATGGTGAGGCCGCCCCAGCCGTCGTGGGCGAAGGAGACCGCCCCGGCCACCACGGTCACGGCGGCCGCCGCGACCGCGAGCCGGCGCCCGCGCAGGACCACGCCGGTGGCGAGCCCGAGCAGCGGGAAGAACAGCAGCCAGCCGCCGCCGTACCCGATGGCGAGCGCACAGGTCACCGCGGCCAGCAGACCGAGCGCGACCTGTCTGGAGCGCGTCTCGTACCGCCCGCAGGGATGGGCGCCGCACGCCACGAAGATGTAGAGCGAGTTGAAGGCCAGCAGACCGGCGACGCCGATCCACGGGTTGGGTGTGGTGCCCTGGAAGAGGTTGGAGAACGCGCCCATCCCGAGCAGCAGCCACGGCAGCAGCCGGACGACGTCCGGCACTTCTCCCGCCTCCTGTGCCCTCTCCTCCTTCCCGGATCCGCGCCGCCCGAGATGCCACCACGCGTGGGTGTCGCAAGTCGTCGACATGTCGTTCACCATGTTGTTGATCCCCCATTCGTCCGTCGTCCCTCCCGACGGTACGGGCGGGCCCGCACCGCCCGACAGAGCCGCCTGTACGGTCTCCGGCAGGACAAATGTCCCGGGCCGGGGCCGTTCCCGTGGCCGCGCCCGCCCGCGACCAGGAGAGACATGCCCGTCGACGCAGCCAAGGCGCTCGCCGCCCCGCCCCGGACCCGCACGGTCTCCTGGACCGCCTCGGACGTCCTGCTCTACCACCTCGGCATCGGCGCGGGCCGCTCCGCCACCGACCCCGGCGAGCTGCGCTACACACTGGAGTCCCGGCTGCACGTCCTGCCGAGCTTCGCCACCGTCGCCGGCGGCGGACCGCCCGGGGCGATCGGCGGGCTGTCCCTGCCCGGGGCCGACGTCGACCTCGCCCGCGTCCTGCACGGCGGACAGTCGCTCGCCGTGCACCGCCCACTGCCCGCCGAGGGCACCGCCACCCTCACCGACCGGATCGTCGCCGTGCACGACAAGGGCAGGGCGGCCGTCCTCGTCGTGCGCACCGAGGCCGCCGGCGGCGACGGCCCGCTGTGGTCCTGCGACGCGGAGATCTACGTACGCGGCGAGGGCGGCTGGGGCGGCGACCGGGGCCCGTCCGTGCGCCGCGAGCCGCCCGCCGGCTCCCCGGACCGCACCCTCGACGTGCCCGTCCGCGAGGAACAGGCGCTGCTCTACCGCCTCTCCGGTGACCGCAATCCCCTGCACGCCGACCCCGCGTTCGCGGCCCGCGCCGGCTTCGACCGGCCCATCCTGCACGGGCTGTGCACCTACGGAATGACCCTCAAGGCGGTCGTCGACACGCTGCTGGACGGCGACGTCACCCGCGTCCGCTCCTGCGCCACCCGGTTCGCCGGGGTCGTGTACCCGGGCGAGACGCTGCGGATCAGGATGTGGCGCGGGGACGGCGAGGTGCGCGTGACCGTGGGCGCGGTCGAACGGGAGGACGCGCCGGTGCTCACGGACACCACCGTCGGACACGGATGAGCCGTGGGGCGGAGCCGCCCCGGAGGAACGGCGAACGGCCCCGCCCGTCGGTGTGCGACGGGCGGGGCCGTTCGTGGTGCGATGCGGCCGCGCGGCAGCACCTGACGGTATGTCAGGCGGCCGCCTCCGCGTGCTCGTTCTCCTGCGCCGGCCGGCGGTGACGGCCACGCGGCGACGTTTCCCCGTCCTGCGTGGAAACCGGCCCCCGGTGCCTGCCGCGACCGGCAGTGACCTGCCCGTCCTCGGCGGACTGCGCCTCGTTCGTCCTGACGTCGTTCATCGGAAGGAATTCACCCCGTAGACATGATCTTTCCTGCAGCCGGGTGAGTCTAACCGGCCCACCGCACCCCGGATCCAGGCGACCACGCCGACCGCCACTACTTCGTTACAAGCCGCCCCAGAGGCGCCTGTTGAAGGGGTACGGGCCGGGGCGCCGAGGAGCCGTCATGGCCGTCGCCCGCGCCCTCGGGCGGAAGTTCACCCGGAGGTGTCACCGAGTCCCCGCCGGCCGCGAGTGATTGACCGCCGTCACGAGCTGACGGCATGTCAGGGATCGGCTGGACGTCCAGACCCTCCGCCTGCCGCTCCCGCCCCGGCATCCGCAGCACCGCCACCCCGCACGGCACCGACCGGTTGGCGTACGGCAGCCGGAGCTCGCCGTCCGCCGTCCAGAGCCCGGAGCCCGTCAACCACCCGGCGGGCGCGGGGAAGTGCAGCATCCGCCGCTCCGCCGGCCGCCACACCCCGACCCAGCTGCCGAGCGCGCCGTCGACGCGCAGCGCCACCGCACAGCCCTCCGGTGTCAACATCTGCCCCGGCTGGATCGCGAACGGCGTCACCGTGCAGTCCGGCACCCGCAGGCACTCAGGGAAACGCACCGGCAGCGTGCTGCCCAGCACCCCCCAGCCCAGCCGGTGCCGCCCCGGCGAGGGCGCGTCCGAGCGGAGCAGCAGCAGCCCGCTGTCCGGGTCGGCGAGCAGCACCCGGTCGTCGCTGTCCTCGGCGATCTCCAGCAGCGGTGACATCTCGCCGCCGCGCTCCAGGTCCACCACGACCGCCTTGGTGTGCCCGCCGCTCTCCCGGTCCAGCGCCAGCATCCGCCCCGCCCGGTCCAGCCACACCCCGCCCGAGCAGCGGCCCGGGACCTCCGCGACCCGCTCGGGACCGAACGCGCCGCCGGCCACCCGCCACACCGTGGTCGACCGCGGGCCCGCGGCGAGGGCGTACGCCCGCTCCCCGTCCGGGGCGGGCGGCAGCAGCCGCAGCCGGGTGGCCTCGTCCGGGCGTTCGACCGTGCCCAGCGGCAGTTCGCCGGTGCCGGGGCCGGCCGGGTACAGCAGCGAGAAGGCGTGCCGTCCCTCCACCAGCCGGTGGATCAGGACCCGCCCGTCGCTCAGCGGCTGCACCTCGGTGCCGGGCTCCTCGGGCTGGTTGCCGGGCAGCGGAACGGCGTACGGCTCGGGGCCGTCCAGGGTCCAGCGCTCCGGGAAGAAGGATTCACCGGCGAGGGCGAGGCGCGCGGCGTAGCAACCGTCCGCGGTGATGGTGCAGCCCGCCCGCCCGGCTCCGTCCTCGTGTCCCGCCGCAGGTTCGATGGCACAGACCGTCATCGTTCGGTCACCTCCGGTGACGAACGGTAGTTTTCGCCCGCCCCGACGGTGGACGGGTGGGACCCGCTTCACACGTAAGGGTGCTCCAGGAACGATTCTCCTGAGGAGGGGGAGGGAGGTGTGCTCCACGGAGCCGGTACTCCCGTGCGAAACAGCCAGGTAGCCTTGCAGACGTGCCTCGTCTGTCAGAAGTCATCGCCGCGCTGGAGAACCTGTGGCCCGCCGAGCGGGCCGAGTCCTGGGACGCGGTCGGCACCGTCGTGGGCGAGCCCGAACAGGAGGTCACGCGGGTCCTGTTCGCCGTCGACCCGGTCCAGGAGACCGTCGACGAGGCGGTGAAGCTGGACGCCGGCCTGCTGGTCACCCACCACCCGCTCTACCTGCGCGGTACGACCACGGTGGCGGCCTCCACGTTCAAGGGCCGCGTGGTGCACACCCTCATCAAGAACGACATCGCGCTGCACGTCGCCCACACCAACGCCGACACCGCCGACCCGGGTGTCTCCGACGCCCTCGCCGGCGCGCTGGACCTCAGGGTCGTACGGCCCCTGGTGCCGGACCCCTCCGACCCCGGGGGGCGGCGCGGGCTGGGCCGGGTGTGCGAGCTCGACCACCCGGTCACCGTGCGTGAGTTCGCCGCCCGAGCGGCCGAGCGGCTGCCCGCCACCGCGCAGGGCATCCGCGTCGCCGGCGACCCCGACGCGATCGTGCGTACGGTCGCCGTCAGCGGCGGCTCCGGCGACAGCCTCTTCGACCACGTCCGCGCCGCCGGTGCGGACGCCTTCCTCACCGCGGACCTGCGCCACCACCCGGCGTCCGAGGCCCGCGCCCACAGTCCTCTCGCGCTGCTCGACGCGGCGCACTGGGCCACCGAATGGCCCTGGTGCGAGCTGGCGGCCGCCCAGCTCGACGAGATCTCCGACCGCCACGGATGGGACCTGCGGGTCCATGTCTCGCGGACGGTCACCGACCCCTGGACCGCCCACGCGGCGTCGTCCCGAACCACCGACCCCTCTGGAGCCCCCAACTGAACGCCGAGCCCGCCGACCAGATCCGACTTCTCGACGTCCAGGACCTCGACGTCCGCCTCCAGCAGCTCGCGCACAAGCGGAAGTCGCTCCCGGAGCACACCGAGATCGAGTCGCTGAACCGGGACCTCGCCCAGCTGCGCGACCTGCTCGTCGCCGCGCAGACCGAGGAGAGCGACTGCGCCCGCGAGCAGACCAAGGCCGAGCAGGACGTCGACCAGGTGCGCCAGCGCGCCGCCCGCGACCAGAAGCGCCTCGACTCCGGTGCCGTCTCCTCGCCCAAGGACCTGGAGAACCTCCAGCGCGAGATCGCCTCCCTCGCCAAGCGGCAGGGCGACCTCGAGGACGTCGTCCTGGAGGTCATGGAGCGCCGCGAGTCCGCGCAGGAGCGGGTCGCCGAACTGACCGAGCGGGTCGGCTCCGTGCAGGGGAAGATCGACGACGCGACCGCGCGCCGGGACGCCGCGCTCGAGGAGATCGACGGCGAGGTCGCCTCGATCACCAAGGAGCGCGAGGTCGTCGCGGGCTCCGTGCCCGCCCCGCTGCTGAGCCTGTACGACCGGCTGCGCGAGCAGCAGGGCGGCATCGGCGCGGCCAAGCTGTACGCCCGTACCTGCCAGGGCTGCCGTCAGGAACTCGCCATCACCGAGCTGAACGAGGTCAGGGCCGCCGCCCCCGACACGGTGCTGCGCTGCGAGAACTGCCGTCGCATCCTGGTGCGTACGTCGGAGTCGGGGCTGTAGGCGGCCGGGCCGTGCGGGAGTTCATCGTCGAGGCGGACGGCGGGTCGCGGGGCAACCCGGGCCCGGCGGGCTACGGCGCCGTGGTGAGTGACGCGGCGACGGGGGAGACGCTGGTGGAGGCGGCCGAGTACATCGGTGTCGCCACCAACAACGTGGCCGAGTACCGGGGCCTGCTGGCCGGCCTCACCGCCGCCCGCGAACTGGACCCGGGGGCGCGGGTGCACGTCCGGATGGACTCCAAGCTCGTCATCGAGCAGATGACGGGCCGCTGGAAGATCAAGCACCCGGCGATGAAGCCGCTCGCGGCGGAGGCGGCCCGCGTCTTCCCGCGGGAGCGGGTGACGTACGAGTGGATCCCGCGCGAGCGCAACAAGCACGCGGACCGTCTCGCCAACGAGGCGATGGACGCGGGCAGGCGCGGCGAACAGTGGTCGCCCGCGACGTCCCGCGCCGACCTGTCCGGTCCACCCGAACCGTCGGGCCCGCCCGGCGACGCGAGGACGGGCGCGGCCCGAGTTCGCGCGGCGCTGTCGGGCGCGGCCGGCGGGGGCCGCGCGGGCGCCGGTGAGGTGGCCGAGGGTACGGCCGACGGCGCCGGGGGCGTTGCGGGGGACGCGGCCGACGGCGGCCGGGGCGCGGGTGCCGCTGCCGGGGCGGGTGCCCCCATCGGCGGTACCGGCGCTGCGTCCGCGGACGATGCGGATGCGCGGACGGCGGGTGGCTCTTCGGGCGTGACCTACGGCGCCGGAGATGCGGTGGCCGAGCGCGCCGGGGCTCGCGGTACGGGTGCGGCGTCCGCCGGCGACGCGGACGTCCGGGCCGCGCAGGCGGCAGGTACGCCCGCTGCCCCCCGGGCGACCTCCGGGGCCGACGGTGCTGGTGGGGCGGCCGAGGGTGCCGTGGATGCGGCGGTTGGGCCGTCGGGCGCGACGGATGGCGCCTCGGATGCGGTTGCCGGCGGTGCTGCGGGCGACGCGGACGTCCGGTCGGCGCGGGTGGCGGGTGCGCCCGCTGCCTCCGGGGCCGACGGTGCTGGTGGGGCGGCCGAGGGTGCCGTGGATGCGGCGGTTGGGCCGCCGGGTGTGACGGATGGCGCCTCGGATGCGGTTGCCGGAGCAGCCGGCGCCGAGGGTGCCGTTGCCGACCGTGCCGGGGCCGGTGAGCGGGCGGGACGCGGGAACGCCGATGCCGGACGCGACGGGGGTGCTCAGGCCCGTACCGGGGTGGATGCCGATCGGCGGGCCGCGCGGGCCGTGGCCACGCCCTCCGTCGGCTGGGCCGGGCCGGACATGGGCGCGCCGGCCACGTTCGTGTTGCTGCGGCACGGGGAGACGCCGCTGACTCCGCAGAAGCGCTTCTCCGGCAGCGGCGGAAGCGACCCCTCCCTCTCCGGCATCGGGCGGGAGCAGGCCGAGCGGGCCGCCGCCGTGCTCGCCCGGCGCGGCACGGTGCAGGCGGTCGTCGCCTCCCCCCTCGCCCGCACCCGCGAGACCGCCGGCATCATCGCCGCCCGCCTCGGTCTCGCGGTGAGCGTCGACGACGGACTGCGCGAGACGGACTTCGGTGCCTGGGAAGGCCTCACCTTCGGCGAGGTCCGCGATCGGTACCACGAGGACCTGAACGCCTGGCTGTCCTCCCCGGACGCCGAACCCACCGGCGGCGGCGAGAGTTTCGCGGCCACCGCCGCGCGGGTCGCCGCCACGCGCGACAAGCTGATCGCGGCGTACGCCGGACGTACGGTCCTGCTCGTCACCCATGTGACGCCGATCAAGACCTTCGTACGGCTGGCCTTGGGCGCCCCGCCCGAGGCCCTGTTCCGCATGGAACTGTCGGCGGCCTCACTCTCCGCCGTGGCGTACTACGCCGACGGCAACGCCAGCGTCCGCCTGTTCAACGACACCTCGCACCTGCGCTAGGGGCACCTGGCCGGCCCCGACGGCGCAGGCCAGGGGGCGGCCTCAGGCCGCGGGGGCGGTCAGGCGGCGCAGTCGTACTGCTTCGCCAGGTTGGCGGCACTTTCCAGGAGGATGGTGCGGCTCTTGGCGGTCACCGACCCGGTGTTCCAGTTCTCGTGGATGTTCACCTGCGGATAGACCGACAGCAGCAGCTCGCCGTACCTGTTGGTCGAACCCATCTTGCTCACACAGTCCTCGGGGAGCCGTAGCACCGAGTGCCGCAGGGTCAGCCAGCCTTGGTAGCCGCCGCCGAGCGGTGTCGCCCCCTTCGGAGCCTCGCTGGTTCCGTCGCTGGTGGTGGCGGTCAGAGCGTACTGTTCCCGGTACGTCTCACCACCGGGGTTCTCGCGCGTGACGGTGCAGACGGTGCCGAAGACCCGGTCGTCCTTCTCCGCCTTCCCGCTGCTGCCTCCCATGACGTCGTCGGAGGTCGTGCCCGCCTTGCCGTCGTTGAGCAGGCCCGCGGTCTTCTCGGTGAGGGAACCCCAGCAGAGATTCTGCTCCCGCATGTCGTCCTTCGGATCGGGCCACAGGCTGACCGCCGCCACGACGGCGGCCGCGACGACCAGCGTGCCGGGAAGAACCAGACGCTTCTTGTCCATCTAGCGCTCGCCCATCTTCAAGTCCGAGTCCTTGAGGCCGTGCTGGTACCACTCCTCGTTGAGCCGCTGGATATTGTCCTCGAACTCGCCGGGGCTCATGTCCAGTTCCTCGGGCTCGAGCCCCTTGCTGCGGGCCATCTGCTCCAGCAGGCTGTCCATCTCCTTCTGCCCGTAGTCGAAGTGTTTGACCAGGTCCTCCCGGACCTGCTTGTCGACCTTGGTGTTCTCCTCGCCCAGGTACTGGGCAGTGCCGACGTCCACCATCCGCTGGATGGAGTCGCCGACGAGGGGAATCCCCGTGACCGGTGCACCGAGGGCGTGGTAGCGCATCATCTTGTCCCAGCTGTTGGCGTCCTTCTCGGCCTGGCCCAGGTCGTAGATGACATCGGCACGGACACCGTCGAGATGGCCGAGCACGGACGAGGACTGCTTGACCCAGGCATGCAGTTCCGGGTCGGACTTGCGGTAGGAGTCGGCGGGGAATTCGTGCAGGCCCTCGCCGATCAACGTCGCCTGTGAACGGTGGATGACACCGAACGCCTCGCCGTCCTCCGAGGTCGCGCGAAGGACGCGGACCAGGTCACCACGGTCCAGATCGAGATCGTTGTACGTGGAATGCCCATTGAGGTTCTTGCCGAGGATTTCGTGCACGTCGCCGGAGTAGTCACCGATCATGTAGCCCATCGACGTGCGCAGGGCGGCCGGCATGTTGCCCTGATCGCCCTTTGTCTCCTTGCCGTAGTGCTCGATCGTGTTCTCGAAGATCGCCGACTGTGCGCCGTCGTGGCGGGCCGGGGCCTGGGCGAGCGGCGAGCCCGGTTCGCGGCCGGTGGCGGCGGCTTCCAGGGCAGCACCGAATTCGGCGCGGGCCGAGGTCCTGACCAACTCGTCGGGCATCTTGGATTCCACGGAGTTGCCCGGCCAGTCGCGGTCCTCGAGGAAATACTTCAGGTTGTCACCGGTGTTCGGGTCGAAATAGGCGGTACTGGCGGCCGGGTTACGGCTCATGGCGTTCATCAGACCCTTCATCGGGTCCTCCTGAGTGCCCTGCCAGTTCTCGTAAACGCCCTCGTACGGATCGTCGGTGTGCGTCTCCCACTCCCTGATCGTGTCGCCGACCTCGGTGAGGAACGCCGCGTCGAATCGGGGATCGTCCTTGTCCTTGGCCCTCTGGTCGGATCCGGACGAGCCGGGCCCTGCCTTCGGGGCGTACGCCGGGTCGCCGACGTCGGCGGCCATCAGGGTGGTGAGCGTGTTCAGCCCCGCGGCGCCGCCCGGAAGCCGGCCCGGGTGACGGGCGGGCAGGCCGTTGCCGTCGCGGGCCGTGGCGATGAGCCTGTCGGTCCAGGCCGAGGTGACGCCCCCGGGGGAGCCGATCGCGGAGTCGGGGCCGGTGGCAGTGGCGAGGGTGCCGGACAGGGCCTTGTAGAGGCGTGCGTCGGTGCCGGAGACCTGGCCGTCACGACCGCCGCTCTCCAGGCCGCCGGCGAGCAGAAGCACCGCCTCCTGCTCCTCCCGGCCTCGGTAGCTGAGGTTCGTCATGAGCTCCTCGGCGAAGGCCGGCGAGTCCTTGCCGCCCTCGGCCAGCTGAAGCAGCCGCTCGCGCTCCTTGTCGTCGAGGTGCTCCCAGCGGGCGTACAGTTTGGCGGCTTCGCGGCCGTTCTCGGCCTGCTGCTTCTCTTCCGCGCGCATCTTCTTGGCGTCGGCGACTCCGCCGAGGTCGGTGCTGCCGAAGTCGTTGGGGTGGTTCTTGATCAGGGCACGCAGGCCCCAGGCGCACAGTTCGTCCGCTTCGGCGGCACGCTGGAGTATGCCTTCCAGCTTTTTGCGGTAGTGGTCGAACTGCGCCTCGGTGGCGACGGGGTCGGTGCTGTCCTTGGACCGGCGGTCGGGGTGGACGGTGTGGCTGAGCACTCCGTCGGGGGAGACGGTGATGCCCGGCGGCGGGTTCTCGTACGCGGCCTTGAGGTCGCGCTGAGCGGTCTTGAGCAGAGCGTGGGCGTCCTTGAGGAGGTCGCGTACGGACTCGGCCTCGGTGACGGCGTCGTTGAACTCCTTGGCCGTCTTGGTGACGAACTCCTTGGTGACGCTGGCGTTCTCGCCCTTCCAGGTGGCCTTGTCGGACTTGGTCTTCATGGCCTTGGCGTCGGTCTGGAGCTGTTTCAGCTTGGTGATCATCTCGGTCCACTCGGTGACCGCGGTGTCGAGCGGGCCGAGCTTGGCGTTGAGGAGCTGCTCGAAGGTGGGCATGGCGGCTGCTGCTCCTCAGCGGAAGTACTTGTCGATCTGCGAGGCGGACACGGCGCCGTCCTCCCCGGGCACCACTGGGCCGATGATGCGCAGCTGAGCCTGGATCCAGTCGTCGTCCTTCGCTCTGGACTTCTTGGTGTGATCCAGGTGATTGGAGATGTGCGCGCATGCCTGGAGGAGGGTCCTGACCTGGGTGTCCCAGGTCCGCTTCACCTCGGTCAGCGCCGTACCGGTGTCGAAGCCATCACCCGTCAGGCTCGATCCCGCCGTCTCGCTCGCCGCTGCCGCGTGCTTCCCGCCCGACTCGAGGCCGTTGAAGAGACCGAACGCGTCGTGGCCGATGTCGCCGAGCTCGTCGTCCTCCACCACATAGTCGGCAGAACCCGGCTTCGGCTTCGAACCGCCGTCACCGCCGGCGTTGTTCACGCGCATGGCGGCCGTCTTGGCCGAGGCCCACTCGTCGTCGAACGACATCGTCGACACCCCCGTGTCGTCAGGAACAGCTCACGACACGCTATCCGCTTGATCAAAAACCCGCCACAAACGATCGTTCCGAGCACGGGCTCTCGAGGCGGACCGTCCTCCCTTCCCACGCGAGTCGTGGGCTGCCGAGGCAGCGTTTTCGCCCTGGCCCTTCTCTCGTGCCGGAGGGCCCGAACGACACAGCAGTCGCCCTGGCACCGCAAGGATCAACAGAAGTCACGGCTTACGGCCTGAGCCCCGCCGCCTCGCGGGCCAGCGCCTCCACCCGCGCCCAGTCACGGGCGGCCACCGCGTCCGCCGGCAGCATCCAGCTCCCGCCCACACAGCCCACGTTGGGCAGCGCGAGATACTCCGGCGCGGAGTCGGGGCCGATGCCCCCGGTCGGGCAGAAACGGGCCTGGGGGAGTGGCCCGGCGAGCGACTTCAGATACGCCGTCCCGCCCGCGGCCCCGGCCGGGAAGAACTTCATCTCCCGCACCCCGCGCTCGAGCAGCGCCACCACCTCCGAGGCGGTCGACACCCCCGGCAGGAACGGCACCCCGGACGCCCGCATGGCCTCCAGCAGCGTGTCCGTCCACCCCGGGCTGACCAGGAACCGCGCCCCGGCCGCCACCGCCTCGTCCACCTGCCCCGGCGTGATCACCGTCCCCGCGCCGACCACGGCCTCCGGCACTTCGGCGGCGACCGCCCGGATCGCGGCCGGCGCGGCGGGTGTCCGCAGCGTCACCTCGACCGCCGTCAGCCCGCCGGCCACCAGCGCACGCGCCAGCGGTACGGCATCGGCGACGTCCTCGATGACGACGACGGGCACGACGGGCGCGAGGTCGAGAACCGAGGGGGAGGGGGCCGGGGGCAGGGGAGAACTCATGCGGTCATCCTGCCCTCACCGATGCAGAGCACGCAAAGGTCGTTGCACACTCTGCAATACGATCATCAGTGCACCGCCGGTGCGCGCCAGTGCATGCCAGCGCACGCCACCGCACGTCAGTGCACCTCGGTCACCAGCACATCCAGCGACCACGCCGCCCCCGCCCGTGCCGGTGCCGCTGCCTCCACCTCGTACCCGAGGCCGCGCAGCGCCTCCACCAGCTCGGCGGGGTCCTTCGGCGCCGCCCCGGCCGTCAGCAGGCTCCGTACGATGCGGCCCTTGGTCGCCTTGTTGAAGTGGCTGACCACCTTCCGCGTCGGCGCGTGCAGCACGCGTACGGTCGCCGTCCGCGCCGCCACCTCGCCCTTCGGCTTCCAGGCCGCCGCGTACGCCGCCGACCGGAGATCGAGGACCAGCCCCTTGCCGGCGGCCTCGGGCAGCACCTCGGCCATCGGCGCACGCCAGTGCCCGCTCAGCGCGCCCAGCCCGGGCAGCTTCACCCCCATCGAGCAGCGGTAGGAGGGGATCCGGTCGGTGACCCGGACCGCGCCCCACAGCCCGGAGAAGACCAGCAGCGACCGCGCCGCCCGCCGCTTCGCCGCCGCGTCGAGGGACGCCAGGTCCAGGGCGTCGTAGAGCACCCCGGTGTAGATCTCCCCGGCGGGCCGGGCCCCGGCGGTCCGCAGCCGCGCGTTCTTCGCGACCTCGCCGCGCAGCCCCTCGCTCAGCCCGAGCACCTCGCGTGCCTTGTCCTCGTCGCCGGTGCACAGGTCCACCAGTTCGGCGAGCACCGCCTCCCGCGCGGCGGTGAGCCCGGGCAGCGACAGCGACTCGGGCTTCAGCGGCGCACCGCGGCCGGAAGCGGCCTTGCCTTCGGACGGCGGCAGCAGGACAAGCACACGTACTCCTTCGGTCGAGCCTGTCCGTCAGGCTACGGGGTGCGCCAGCGCGTCCAGCTCGGCGCCGTAGAGCAGCGCGGGGTCGAAGGCCATGCCGCTGAAGTGGCCCGCCAGCTCCAGGGAGAGGACACCGTGCAGGCGGGTCCAGAAGGTGAGCGCGCGGCGCAGGACGGCCGGTTCGGCGGGGTGGTCCCCGGCCCAGCGCCGGTGCTCCTCCTGCGCCAGGTGACCGTCGAGGGCGGTGGGGTCCGCCGGGTCCGTCACGAGCTGTGCGGCGTCGAGCAGGCGCGCCATGATGCTCTGCGCGATCAGCGTGATGTCGTCGGGGGCGTGGTAGCCCGGGACGGGGGTGCCGTACACGAGGAAGTAGCGCTGGGGGTCGGCGAGCGCCCAGGTGCGCAGGGTGTGTCCCAGACCGGCGAGGTCCGCGCCCGACTCCGCGGCGGCGGTGAAGGCGTCGGCGAGGCTCCGGTAGGCGTCCCGGATCAGCTCGGTGATCAGTTCGTCGCGTCCGGAGAAGTACCGGTAGAGCGCGGGGCCGCTCAGGCCCATCCGCTTGGCGATGGCGTTCAGCGACAGCCCCGGCGCGCCCGAGACGGCGATCTGTTCCCAGGCGCGCTCCTTGATCTCCGCGCGCACCTGGCTCCGGTACCGCTCGCGGGGCGTCCGCCCCTCCTTGCCTCTGGCCGTCACGTGCCGTGTCCCCCTTTGACAGCTGTCGGTTAGACGCTATCACCGGAGAGAGGAGCTGCAGCTGGCCGTGCGCCGAGGGCACGGACGAGGCCGTCGGCGTCGTCCGCGTGGAAGCGGACCAGTCGGATCTCGCGGCGGTGGCCGAAGAAGGTGCCGTGGACGACCGGCTCGGTGAGCTCGACCGTGACGGTGGTCTGCGAGCCGATGACCAGGTCCAGCTCGCCCTCGGCCTCCTCGTGCGTCATCCGCAGCTCACGCCGGACCGAGGCGATGCGCTCCAGCGGTATCCGCAGATCGACGTGCACGGCGCGACGGATCCGCAGCTCATCCGCGTCCAGGACATGGGGACGGACGACGGACGCGGCGTGCAGCGCGATGACGAAGACGACGGTGTAGACGTCCAGGAAGAGCACCACGGCGTGCACGGCCGGCCAGTCGTCGAGGAGCACGGACATCGCGACCGTCTCGATGACGCACACGAACGCCAACCCGAACATCACGGCCGCCTGCCCGCCCGCGTACCCGAAGGCCGTACCGCCACCGATGCCGTGCGCCCGCCGCGCCAGCCACAACCCCAGACTCGCCATCAGCCGCAGCTCGTGCCGGGCCAGCAGCAGCCCCACCCGCAAGGCCCTCACGACCGGCGCCCTTCCCCCACGATCCGCAGGGCCCGCCGGATCGCCTCCGCCTGCGCCGGGGCGAAGTCGGCGTAGAAGGCCCGCAGAAAGCTGTCGCTCTCGTCGAGTGCCCCCTGCGGCACCAGCTCCGCCGGCACGCACGCGGCGAGCGCGTGAGCGGCATCCTCCACTCTCGGGTCGTCCGGGTCCGCCTCCGCCAGCTCGTCGAGCAGCCGGTACACGGCCGCGGCCCGCTCCGCCCCGCTGGGCGCCCCGGCCACCGAGCCGATCAGCCCCATCAGCCGCTCCCGCTCCTCCGGCGGCGCCGACGTCCCGATCAGCGCGAGCAGCTCGCGGTCCTTGGCGGCCATGGGGGAGTCGGACAGATGGGCGGTGTCACGGAAGAGCGCGGCCAGCTCCGGAGGGACCGGCCCCTCGGCGGTCAGCTCGTCCTCCGACTCCAGCAGCGTCCGCAACCGCGCCCGCCGCTCCCGGATCGCCGCCTCCTGCCGCGCCAGATCCTCGTCCAGCTCCGTCAGCACCTCGGCGAGGTCCTTGCCGGCGTCGTCCGCGAGTACGTCCCGCACCTCGGCCAGCCCGAGCCCCAGCTCGGTCAGCCGCCTGACCCGCGCCAGCACGACGGCATGCCGCAGCGTGTAGTCCCGATACCCGTTCCCCAGCCGCTCCGGCTCCGGCAACAACCCCAGATGGTGGTAGTGCCGCACCGTCCGTGTGGTAACCCCCACAACCGCCGCAAGCTCTCCGATCCGCATGCCCCCAGTAGAAACGTTGCCGCTACGACAGGGTCAAGCAGATGTCGTGGCGCCTGCCGAGGCTCGTGTCCCTGTGCCACGATCGAGGGAAGGATTCCCGATCTCACGGACAGGTGATCACCCGATGTCCCAGTCTGGCGAGCGACCGAAGGAGGGGCGTGACATGACTGCCATGGCCCATGAGCCGCTCTCGCAGGCGGATGTCCTGCTCGAGGGCTTTCTCGCCCTGGACACCCCGGAGGGTTTCCGGGCTGAGCTGATCGAGGGGGAGATCGTTGTGACGCCGCCGCCGGACGGGGATCATGAGGACTACATCAATCTGATCATGAAGCAGGTGATGAGGCGGTCCCGTACCGACATGGACTTCTCCGGGAACAAGGGCCTGAAGCTGAAGAGCGGCGGAGCCTGCCCCAAAAATCACGTCACCCCGGACGGTACCTTCGCTCCCACGGCTGCGCGCCTCTATCGGGGAGCCGACTCCTGGATGCCCTGCGACGGCGTCGCCATGGTGGTGGAGGTGACCTCCAGCAAGCCTCAAGTGGACCGAGAGGCCAAGCGCCGCTGCTACGCCCTTGGAGGCATCCCCCTCTACCTCCTCGTCGACCGTGAAGCCTCCGCGATCACCCTGTTCAGCGACCCGGAGAAGGACGAGTACCGCGAGCGGTGCACCCGCCCCCTGGGCAAGCCCCTGTCCCTTCCTGCTCCGTTCTCCTTCGACCTGGACACCGCCGACTTCCTCTGATCCCCTGTGGACAGGGGGTGCGAGCCGTGCAGGACGGACGGGAACAGGCGCGCTGGACCAGGGCGCGGCTCGGTCGGTGCGGGCCTTCCCTCGATCTGCTCACCGCCCGCTTCAACCGGCACGAGTACGCACCGCACGCCCACGACGAGTACACGGTCGGTGTCACCGTCGGCGGGCTGGAGGTCATCGCCTACCGGGGCGGGCGCATCGTGTCGGGGCCGGGGTCGATCGTCGTCCTGGAACCCGGTGAGATGCACACCGGCGGCCCCGCCGCCCCCGACGGCTACTCCTACCGCGCCCTCTACGCCGCCCCCGCCCTCCTCACCGACGGCACCCTCGGCACCGCCCTCCCGCACTTCCGCGAACCCGTCCTCGACGACCCCGAGCTGGCCGCCGCCCTGCGCCGCACGCACACCGACCTCAGCGCCCACCCCGACCCCCTGGAGGCGGAGTCACGCCTGCCCTGGCTGCTCACCGCCCTCGCCCGCCGCCACTCCACGGCCCGCGCGAGCGACGACGACACCGTCCCCGGCGCCGGCCCCATCGCCCTCGCTGTCCGCGACCGCCTCGCCGACGAACTGCTCGCCCCGCCGTCCCTGGCGGACCTCGCCGCCGGCCTCGGCCTCTCCCGCTACCAACTCCTGCGCGCGTTCCGTACGACGATGGGGGTGCCGCCCTACGCCTGGCTCGCCCAGTACCGGGTGACCCGGGCCCGCGCCCTCCTCGACGCCGGGGTGCGCCCGGCCGAGGCGGCCGCCCTCGTCGGCTTCGCCGACCAGGCGCACCTGACCCGCTGGTTCCGCCGCGTGCTGGGGGTCACCCCGGCGGCGTACCGCAACAGCGTTCAAGACGCCGGACGCTGACCGGCCCGACACTCGCCGCATGACTGCACGCGGCTGGTTCCTGTTCTCCCTGATGGGAGTGGTCTGGGGCATCCCCTATCTGATGATCAAGGTGGCGGTGGACGAGGTGTCCCCGTCGGCGGTGGTGTTCGCCCGCTGCGCCCTCGGCGCGCTCCTCCTGCTCCCCTTCGCGCTGCGCCAGCCGGGCCTCGCCCGGAACATACGCACCCACTGGAAGCCGATGCTGGCGTTCGCGGTCATCGAGATCGTCGGCCCCTGGTACACCCTGACCGACGCCGAACGCCACCTCTCCAGCTCCACCGCCGGCCTGCTGATCGCGGGCGTGCCGATCGTCGGCGTCCTGCTGTCCCGCTTCTTCGGCGCCGCGGAGTCGCTGGGCGCCCGCCGCATCACCGGTCTGGCACTCGGTCTCGGCGGCGTCGGCGTCCTCACCCTGCCCCATCTGACCGGCGGCGACGCCCTCTCCCTCGCGGAGGTCCTGGTCACGGTCGTCGGCTACGCCACCGCCCCGCTGATCGCCAACCGCCACCTCAAGGACGTCCCCACCCTCCACCTCATCACCCCCTGCCTCGCCCTGGCCGCCCTCGTCTACGCCCCCGCGGCGGCCGCGACCCGCCCCGCGTCCCTGCCCTCCGCCGACACCCTGGGCGCCCTGGCCGCCCTCGGCGTGGTCTGCACGGCGGTGGCCTTCGTGGCCTTCCTCGAACTGATCAAGGAGGCCGGCCCGATCCGCGCCTCGGTCATCACCTACGTCAACCCGGCGATCGCGGTCGCGGCCGGCGCCCTCTTCCTGGACGAGACCCTGACCGCGACCGTCCTGGCCGCCTTCGCCCTGATCCTCACCGGCTCGGTCCTGGCCAACGCGGAACGGAAGCCCGCCGTCCGGCGGGTACCATGGTCCATACGGCAGACGAGCCGGGCGGACGGCCGCGTGGAGTCCCTCACGGGACTTCCCGAGGAACGTCCGGGCTCCACAGGGCAGGGTGGTGGCTAACGGCCACCCGGGGTGACCCGCGGGACAGTGCCACAGAAAACAGACCGCCCGGCGCTCAGGCGCCGGGTAAGGGTGAAACGGTGGTGTAAGAGACCACCAGTGCCCAGGGTGACCTGGGCAGCTAGGTAAACCCCACCCGGAGCAAGGTCAAGAGGAGACGCCTCTTCGGAAGCGTCTCTGCGCGGACGCTCGAGGGCTGCCCGCCCGAGTCCGCGGGTAGACCGCACGAGGCCGGTGGCAACACCGGCCCTAGATGGATGGCCGTCGCCGGCGGGCCCGCGAGGACCCGCCGGAACAGAACCCGGCGTATAGCCTGACTCGTCTGCCACTCTTTATTTTCGCAGGTCAGAGGCCATGTTTTCTCGCTGAACAAACTACCCGGGTCGAATTTGGGCCCGCGTATTGTCGCCCCTGTCCACTATCTATGCGACAGATCAGGGCATTCCGGGTGTTGAATGTGGTCCGATGCCGGTCTGGAGTGGACATTCAGGTGCCGGATGCATTCGGAAGTACATGTACGAGGTGTCTTCTTGCCGACTCGCTCGGGTGCACTCGCGCACCGATGGCCGCCCGGCGGCGCGCCGTCCGCGTTGCGGGTCGGATCGGCGACATGGCTCGCGCAGCAGGTCGAGGTAGCCCTCGTCTTCAGTGACCACCGGCGAGAGCATCTCGCTGACTGCTCTGCCTGGAACCACTGGTTCTGGTGAAGGCGGTGATGTGGCGGCATGGCGTTCCCGTCCGTGAGGGCGCGGCGCCGTCGCCCCGCGTGCCGTGGTTGGACTCAGGGTTCTGCGGCACCGGCCCGGGCGTCTTCAACGCCTACGTCATCGCCTTCGGCGGGCTGCTGCTGCTCGGCGGCCGCCTCTCCGACCTGTTTGGCGCCCGTAAGATCTTCAACACCGGTTGGCCGTGCTGATCGCCGGCTCGGTCGTCGCCGCAGCCGCGCAGACGGCGTGGGTGGAGGTCGTCGGCCGTGCCGTTCAGGGCGTAGGCGGCGCGCTGATCGCGCCGTCGGCCATGACACTGCTGATGATGCTCTTCGCGCACGACCCAAAGGAGCTCGGCAAGGCCATGGCGCTCTACGGCGTCGCCACCCTCGCGGCCACCAAGCTCCTGCCCGCCGTCGGCAGCCGTCGCGGTGCCGTCGACGTGCTGGGAGCCGCCGCGGTCACCGCCGGCCTGGCGCTCGCGGTCTTCGCCATCCGAGGTCTCCTTCACGGCTACGGCGCCCAGCGCCGGTGCGTACCGCTTGTTCCTGGACTTCCAGCACGAGGGCACCGTGCGCACGGCAGCCTTCACGGTGCATGCGGGCGGCGCAGTGGATGAGCCCGAGAAGCCTTCGCAGGCCGAGCCCGCTGAGGACGGAGCCGGGCACACGCACACTGAGGCGCGCTGCTGCGGCACGTGTGCCGTCTGCATACTCGCCGCAGCAAACCAGCCATTCACCTGACGAGTTAACCCGATGTTTTAGGACTGGTGGTCGATCACTGCCGAAGAGCCGCTAGGATCACGGCATGGTTACGGCTTGGTCATCCTGGCGCATGGACAGGACCCGCTTCGGTGCGGGTCCGCTGTTGCGCGTGCTGGCCCTGGCCGTGCTCCTGTTCGGCGTCCTCGTGTCGCACGGCGCATACGTGGAGACTGCCAACGGACACCTCTCCACCAGCGCATCAACCCCTGCGGCACTGTCGGCCGATGACATTCGCCATGCTGGCGCTGAGTCTGGAACCCGGTTCACTGCGGAAGCGGCCGGCCATCATGGTGATCACGAGTCGTCTCATCCTGGCGAGCAGTGTGTATCCGGGCAGCCTCAGCAGGGGCCTGCCCTGGCCGCTCCCTGCTTTGCAGCGTCGATTCGCGAATCAAACGGTGCCCACGATGCGTCGGTCGTGCGTGTGCCTGCATCTGGTGGGCCCATGGGCGGGGCGTCCCCCGCGGCTCTGAGAGCAGCCTCCGTGGTGCAGCAGGTCTAGGAGTACCAAGTCCTCCAACCGGCCCGCCGGTGTCACCGGTTCGGCTGATCACGCGCGACGAGCTCCCGATTCCGTGCCCATGATGGGCCGGTCACGTTCGTCGAAGCTGTCCTGCCCCCACCCATGTCTGCGCCTCCCTCCGTCCTCGTCGGAGAGCGGCAGCAGCGCGGAGGACCTGTGCCGACACCTTCCTGTATGCCCTCGCACGCTCCCTGGGCCTCGTGCGGCTCGCCCCGGTGGCGCCGACTCCTCTCGGCGATCCGCGGCACCCTCGTGATCGCGCTCATTCTGTGCGCTGTCATCCACGGAGTGCCCGAGGAGACGCACGGGTCGGTGCCCGTCCCCACCGTTTCATCGGCGATGGTTGCAGGCGGAGAGCCTCACGGGCCCCATGCTCCCCACGGGGCCGAGGACTGCGTGATGGACGTCGTCATCCGTACGGCGGCCCAGTCGATCGAGGATCTTCCCCTCGCCGCGCTGGCTGTCGTCGTGCTCGTCGCCACGTCCGTGGCGGCGGGGAGACCGCTCGTACGGCATGAATCCCGCAGACGTCGCAGCGCGCGCACCGGCCGTGTGGCGCTCGTCCGTACGTCTCGCTGGCGGATCTAGACCACTCGCTCGCAGCCGACCGACCTCGTCGGCTGCCGCGCACTCATGGCCTGAGCGCGGACCGACCCACGGTCCGCTCTGTCGCCATGGGGCGCGAGATGAACCCGCACCCGTGCATTCATCGAGCGAGAGTGACAACACAGACATGCCTTCATTGACCAAGACCGCGACCGGTTCGGGCCAGTCCGCCCTGTCCGGGCTGGTGGGCAACACCCCGCTGCTGCGCGTGTCGGAGCCGCTGGCCCCGGCCGGACGTGGCTTCTGGGCGAAGCTGGAGGGGTTCAACCCCGGCGGCATCAAGGACCGTCCGGGGCTGCACATGGTGGAGCGGGCCCGGGCCCGTGGTGACCTGCGGCCCGGCGGCCGGATCATCGAGTCCACCAGCGGGACGCTGGGCCTCGGACTGGCCCTGGCCGGGATGGTGTACGGCCACCCGGTCACCCTGGTCACCGATCCGGGACTGGAGTTGTCCATGACCCGGCTGCTGACCGCGTACGGCGCCCAGGTCAACGTCGTCTCCGAGCCGCATTCCTCGGGCGGCTGGCAGCAGGCCCGCCGTGACCGCGTGCAGCGCCTGTTGGAGCAGCACCCCGGCTCCTGGTGCCCGGACCAGTACAACAACCCCGACAACGTCGCCGCCTACACCCCACTGGCCCTCGAACTCGCCGCCGAGATGGGCCACATCGACGTACTGGTGTGCAGCGTCGGCACCGGCGGCCACTCGGCCGGCGTCTCACGAGTCTTGCGGCAGCTCTACCCCGAGCTGACCGTCGTCGGTGTGGACACACCGGGTTCGACGATCTTCGGTCAGCCCGCCCGGCCCCGGCTGATGCGCGGACTCGGCTCCAGTATCTACCCCCGCAACGTCGCCTACGAGCAGTTCTCCGAGGTCCACTGGGTGGCCCCGCAGGAGGCCGTGTGGACCTGCCGTCAACTGGCCGCCTCCCACTACGCCACCGGCGGGTGGAGCGTCGGCGCGGTCGCGCTGGTGGCCGGCTGGCTGGCCCGGACGATGCCCGCGGACGCACGGGTCGTCGCGGTCTTCCCCGACGGCCCGCAGCGCTACCTGGGGACGGTCTACGACGACGACTACTGCGCCGCCCACGGCCTGCTGGACGCGCCTCCGGCGCCCGAACCGGAGCTGATCGGCCGCCTGGACGAGAAGGAGGTCACCCGCTGGACCCGGTGCACCACCGTGGTCGATCCCCTCACCCTGCAGGACACAGCGCAGGATTTCGCTGCGGACGCCTCAGACACCCTGGGCGCTGGGTCGGACTCGTCGGAGGAGGGACGGTGAAAGGGCTGCTCACGCGGGTCCGGTCGTACGAGCGCAGCGTCCAGCTGTTGATGGTGAACCAGTTCACCATCAACCTCGGTTTCTACATGCTGATGCCGTATCTGGCCGCCCACCTGTCCGGCACGCTTGGCCTGGCCGGCTGGATCGTGGGACTCGTCCTCGGCGTACGGAACTTCAGCCAGCAGGGCATGTTCCTGGTCGGCGGCACGCTCGCCGACCGGCTCGGCTACAAGCCGATGATCGTCGCCGGTTGTGTCCTGCGCACCCTCGGGTTCGCGACGCTCGGGCTCGTGGACTCGCTGCCTGCGCTGCTCGCCGCCTCGGCGGCCACCGGGCTGGCCGGGGCGCTGTTCAACCCGGCCGTGCGGGCCTACCTCGCGGCCGACGCCGGGGAGCGCAGGGTCGAGGCGTTCGCCCTGTTCAACGTCTTCTACCAGGCGGGAATCCTGCTGGGCCCACTGGTAGGCATGGTGCTGACCGGGGTGGACTTCCGCGTCACCTGCCTGGTGGCAGCCGGGATCTTCGCGCTGCTGAGCGTCGTACAGATCCGCGCGCTGCCCGCCCGGCGGGCCGAGGACGCCAAGCGGCAGCAGAGCGACGGCGGTCCAGGTGTGCTCGCCCAGTGGCGCGGCATCCTCGCCAACCGGCCGTTCCTGCTCTTCTCCGTCGCCATGATCGGCTCGTACGTCCTGACCTTCCAGGTCTATCTGGCGCTGCCGCTGGAGGTGCGCCGGCTCGGCGGCGACGGCAAGTTCGGCACGGCGGCGGTGGCCATGCTCTTCGCGGTCTCCGGGCTGAGCACGATCCTTTGCCAGACGCGGGTGACGGCGTGGTGCAAGGAGCGGTACGAGCCCGGGCAGGCGCTCGTGCGTGGGCTGGCGGCGATGGGCCTGGCCTTCGTACCTCTCCTGCTCGCCACCGCCGTCCCCGTACCGGAGTCCGGGATCGGGCTGTGGCTGCTCGCGGCCGCGCCGCCGACGCTCGCCGCGCTGCTGCTGGCCATTGGCACGATGATCGCCTACCCCTTCGAGATGGACACCATCGTCCGCCTCTCCGGTGACCGCCTCGTCGCCACCCACTACGGGCTCTACAACACGATCTGCGGCATCGGTATCACCGTCGGGAATCTGGGCACGGGCGCCGCGCTCGACGCCGCCCGCGCGGCCGGGATGCCCGCGCTGCCGTGGATCACGCTGATCGCGCTCGGCCTGGCGTGCGCGGCCGCCCTGTACGGCCTGCACCGCACCGGCCGACTGGCGGCGCCGCCCGCCTCCGAGCCGCTGCCCGCCACCGTCTGACCCACCGGCCCGCTGGCCCAGGGGCGGGGCACCACACGGTGCCCCGCCCCTGCTGGGCCGTGCCCTCTTCCTGGAGTTCTTGATGCCCACCTTTGCCGAGCCCATCGCGAAGCCGACCCCGTTGCAGCTCCGGCCCTTCCGGGCGGTGCGCTACGACACGGACCGCGTCGGCGATCTGACCGACCTCCTCGCTCCGCCTTACGACGACCTCGGCGCCACCCGCGCCCGCGAACTCCGGCGTCATCCGCACCACGTGGCCCGACTCCTGTACGCGGACGCGCCGCAGGCCGCCGCCCGGGAACTGGGGCGCTGGCTGCGACGCGGCGTGCTCCGCCGGGACGAGCGGCCCGCCCTGTACGTCTACCAACAGCAGCGGGGCGCCCGGATCCTGCAACGTGGCCTGATCGGTGATCTGGTGCTGCCACGCCATGGAGGGCAGCTGCTGCCGCACGAAGACGTGTCCGCCCACGTGGTCCGGCAGCGTGCTGGCCATATGGCGGGGTTGCGTGCCCAGTTGGAGCCGCTGTTGGTGGCCTGCCGAGGCGCGGAGTCGACGGCTGCGCAGGTCGCGGAGCACGTGACGCGTCGGGCACCGGTCGCCGTGGCCCGCGTCGGAGAGCTCACCCACCGGCTGTGGGCGTGCGAGGACGCCACGGAACTCTCGCTCCTCACCAGTGGCCTGTCCACCGGTAAGGCCCTCATAGCCGACGGCCACCACCGCCACGCCGCCTGTCTCCACTTGAGCGGCGACGCGGGCAGCCCCTGGGACAGCAGCCTCACCCTGCTCGTCGACACCACGACGTACCCCCTCCAGCTCTCCGCGATCCACCGTGTGATGACCGGACTGGAACCGGAGAAGGCGGCGAAGGCCGCGTCCGAGGTGGCCCGGGTTCTGCCCCTTCCCACAGGGCCGCGTCCGCCCGAGCCCGGTGAACTGGTACTCACCGGTGCAGAGCAGGCGTGGACCATCACCGATCCCGACCCTCTGGCCCTGCACGAAGCCCTGGCCGGCCATCCCAGTCGGTGGGCGCAACTCCCCGCTGCCGTCAGCGACCACCTGCTGCTCCGCCACACCTGGTCCGTACCCGACCTGCCAGGTGCCGTGACGTATGTCCACGACCTCCCCCAGGCCACCGCGGCCGTGGCCGGACCCGACAGCGGCAGCGCGCTTCTGCTGCCCGCGATCAGCGAGGACACGGTGTGGGAACTGGCCGGTGCCGGAGTGCGGTTGCCCCGCAAGTCCACCTCGTTCGGGCCCAAGCCGACAGCCGGTCTGGCCATGCGCGTCCTCGGACTGTCGTAAGTGCTGCGCCGGCGTTCGCCGGACCGGAGGTTCGAGGTGCGGGTCATCTCCCCGAAGTGCCAGTTAGTGATCGATCACCGATCGAGGTCGGTCACGCTGCGAGAGCGAGCGGCGCGCGGTGCCTTTCGTTGCCGACCACCCGCATCGGGCAGCGGCGTGGCTTGGGCGGATTGAGCTTGCCCCACCTGAGTGCTTGTGGTGATGGCGCCGAAGACCAGGGTTGAGGTCGGCGATCCGTCGGGACTCCCGTATGGAGGGATTGTCGGCGTACTTGGTCAAGGGCCCTCACCCGCCGCGGCGAGCTGGGGAAGCACCAGCGAGGAGAACCGGCTGGAGGGACGCCTCGCCGAGCGGCGCACTCGCTAGAACGCGCCGCATCCCGGGCCCGCCGACGGCACGCGCAAGCGCCGTGAGCGGGAGTACGAGCCCAGCGTGGTCCGCGTGGGCCTGCGAGAACGGCTACGAGGTGCCGGACCCGGGTCAGTGGCTATGGGACGTATGATGCCGGCTCGGCCGGGTGTCCTGCTCAACGGGAGTCTGATCCTCCTCAACGGAGCCCGGTCCGGCTCTGCGGGGGTCTTGGTCGTGGAGCCGTGGTCGTGGCTGTGGCCGTCGGAGCTGATGGAGCCGGCGAGGGCGGTCATCCCCCGCCAGGCGAGGGCCGCAATGACGACGACGGCCGCGAACGAGCTGAGGAGGTGCCGCCAGCGGCCCTTGGAGTTCTTGGCGACGAACGCGACGTACGAACATGAGCAGGCCGATGGGGGTAATCCAGGCGCTGCGCTCGGGGAACTGCTCGAAATGCTGGATGCCGCCGCCGACCAGGCCGACACCGAAGGACAGCGGCAGGGAGAACGCGAGGCTGTTGATGACCTTCGTCTGGGCGTAGAAGCCGAGCTCTCAGAGGCCGACCGCCATCGCTTCGACGCGGTGACCGCAGGGCTGACCACCGACTGGAACTCCGCCCGGCCGAAGAAACGGTGAACCGGATCAAGTGATCGCTCCACCGCTGCCGGGAGCCGCAGCAGGTGTCCATTGCTAGCAGCCCCGGCCACGGGCGCTCCGACTCAGTGGGCGTGTCCGTCCTCCGCGTGACCGGCTTCTTCCTCGCCTGCGCCGGATCCGGTGCTTTCGGCGCTGGGCGAGGCCTCGGGCGCCGTCGTTCCGGCGTGCTCGGTGTGGCTGTCCTGCGTATGACCGTCGTCTGTCTTCGCCGTCTCCGTTTCGCTCGTGGTCTCCTCGCCGTGGCTGTGGCCGCCACTGCCCGACTCGGCGGCCATGTCGGCGGCGATACCGCGCAGCCCGACGAACGCGACTGCCGCGGTGACCAGCACCAGCAACCCGGTCGGGCCGATGATGCTGCGCCAGCGCGCGGGGTCGTAGCGCAGCACGTACGCCACGAAGGACAGCGCCAGCCCGAACGGGATCAGCATCGCCGCCCGCTCGGGGAAGTCCTCGAAGTGCTGCATCCCGCCACTGAGCATGCCGATGCCGAACGACAGCGCTAGCGAGGCCAGCACGATCGCGACCACCTTCGAGGCGCTGGGCCGCTGCCGCTTGAGGATGAACTCGTTCAGCAGGGTCGCGCAGAGGAACACGCCCGCACCGACCAACGCGATCACTGTGTACCGGTCCGGATCCAGCGGATGGTGCACCACCGCGCCACTGATCAGACCCGCACCCACGAACGTCGTGGCGTATCCCAGGTAGTCACCGATCACCGGTGTCCGCTTCTTCGCCCGCCGACGTGCCCGGCGGCCACCGGTCGGGGGAGGGGTGTGGGATTCCGACGTCTGGTGCTGACGCGGGCTGGACTCCGAGACCGTAGGAGCTGGAGCGGGCTGGACATCCGGTCGGACATGGCCATGCGGCCGCTGCTGGCGTGGCGGGTGCGGCTGATACGAGGGCTGCTGCTGGTACTGCTGCGGGCGAGGGTGGCGTGCCTGCGGCTGGGCGGGCACGCCGACACGGTCGACGAGGTGGGGCTGAGTCACGAGGAGGGGCCTTTCGCGGGTCGGCCGGCACGCGGCAAGGCGTGCCCGGTCCGCCGGGGGCATGCGTGGCAGGGATGCGTCGGATCAGCGGCAGGAGTGCCCAGGCGTACGCCGCCCGGCCCGGACCGCGAAGGGTGCCGGACCCCGGGTGGTGCCTGATTGCGTCGTACGACGTCGCACGAAGAAGGACACGGCCTGCACGCCGTGTCGGCGGCCTAAATCCGCAGGACTGCCAGCTGCGCGATACCGACGCCTCGCGAAAGACGTGGATCTGGTGGTCGGAACAGGCCGGACCGCGCGGCTCGCCTTCGCCTCCTGCGCAGGGGGAGCAGGGCGATGCGGCGACCGCGGAGTCGCCTACCGCCAATCGCCAGCAGAGCGCAGCAGCCGATGACAGCCGCGCAGAGGCCGAGATCCGTCGTGCCCTCGGTGCCGTGATGGTCGTGCTCGACGGACGCCGTCGCGACGAGCGGGATCGCCTCACCCGGTGTGGTCGGCTCGGACTGAACCGCGTGAGCATGAGCGACTGTCTCGCGCTCGTGGCCGATGCCGGTGTCGCCTGCGTGGGCGAGGAGGTGCATCAGGCCGAGGGCGAGGAGCAGCAGCAGGAACAGGCGCCCGACGACGCCTCGCTCCGCCCTGGCCCTGTAGCTCATACGCTCCGTCATCTCGCCGTGGCGCCGATATGGCACCTTCCCTCTACTGTCGCGGCGCATCAATGTACCGGTGCTCGATGACCGGGCGGCAAGCTGTCTGCGTCCGGACGGTGGTGAGTAGCCCTCGTCGTGCGACGCGGCTCGGGCAGGCAGTCCCTCCATACCACCGGGCCAGCGCCTACCGTCAGCTGTCTCCGCTTCCCACGACGGCTCCCATCCGCAGATTCCACCGCCTGGCCCGCCCGGTGAGCGATACGGCGCTTAGGGGAGGCACATCGATGCGCCAGAACGACGCGGGCGGGGTGTCCAGCGCGCGGATCACCGCGGCACGCGCCACCGCCTGCTCGACCACGGCCACCACCCGCCCGGCATCGGCCGACAGCGCATCGAGCCATTCGGCGACCCTGCGGCACACGTCGGCCACGGACTCGCCACCGTGCGGTGCGGCCTCCGGATCGCTCAGCCAGGCGGTGAACCCGGCGGCGTCCGCCGTGGCGAGTTCCTCCGGCGTACGGCCGTACCAGCGGCCCATGCCCACGTCGCGCAGCGCCGGTTCGGTGATGGCGGAGTCCCATCCCAGCGCCTCGGCGGTCTGGCGGCACCGCTGCGAGGGCGCGGCGTATCGGACGGTCGCTGTGGGCAGGGATCCAGCGGCTGTGCGCGCCTGCCGCAGTGCCCGCTCGTCGAGCGGGGTGTCGGCGAAGCGCACCTCGCGCGCGATGGGCGCGGCGGCGCACAACAGCGTGAGCCGGATTGTCATGAGAGCCCCCTTCGCCGGGTCCGCACCGGCCGGCCCATGGTAGGTGGCGCACGCCATGTTGGCTGATTGTCGCCGTGCCCCTACGATTTGGGCGACAAGGACGACGGCGCCTCGGAAGTCCGGTGCAAGCCCGGCACGGTCGCGCCACTGTGTGCCGCAGGCTCCTGCCCCAAAGGGATGCAGGGGGATGGCGGTGAGTCAGACCCGATGCCGTCGTCGAGTGCTCCACATGACACGGGACGCGTGTTCCCGAGGAGGTCTCGCCATGGCGCAGTCCACTGCCGCCCCTGCCCCCGCCGCCCTGCCCGTCACAGCCCCGCTGCCCGTTCGAGCCATCCTGCCCTGGGCTGTGTTCTTCGGCCTCCTGATGCTCGTCCTGCTCTACTTCGTCGGCGCCGAGCAGGGCGCCTTCGCCGTCTTCTCCGGCGAGGGCGTCCACGAGTGGGTGCACGACGGCCGTCACCTGCTCGGCTTCCCCTGCCACTGACGGGGAGCGGACACCCATGAACTCCGCAATAGTGCGAGCCCTGTTGGTGCGCGGCATGCTCGCGGGCCTCGGCGCCGGCATGTTGACCTTCGCCTTCGCGTACTTCGTCGGCGAGGGGTCGGTCGACGCGGCGATCGCCTTCGAGGAGTCGAACTCCCACCACGCCGCCGGCGGGGAGGAGCTGGTCAGCCGGTCGGTGCAGTCGACCGCGGGGCTGGCCACCGGCGTCCTCGTCTTCGGCGTGGCCGTCGGCGGCATCGCCGCCCTCGCGTTCTGCTTCGCGCTGGGCCGGATCGGCCAGTTCGGCGCCCGGGCCACGGCCGCCCTGACCGCACTCGCCGCGTTCCTCACCGTCTACCTGGTGCCCACCCTCAAGTACCCGGCGAACCCGCCCGCCGTCGGCAACCCCGACACCCTGGACCAGCGGACCGCCCTGTACTTCCTGATGATCGCGCTGAGCGTCCTGCTCGGCATCGCGGCCGTGCTGCTGGGCCGCCGCCTCGCCCCCGGCTGGGGCAACTGGAACGCCTCCACAGCCGCCGGGCTGGCCTTCCTGGCGGCCGTGACGGTCGCGATGGTGTTCCTGCCGTCCGGGGACAACGTGCCCAACGGCTTCCCGGCCACAGACCTGTGGGAGTTCCGCATGGCCTCCCTCGGCGTCCAGGCCCTGCTCTGGGCGGCCTTCGGCCTGCTCTTCGGGTACCTCGCCGAGCGTGTCCTGGAGCCGAGGGCCACTGCCTCGGCCGGCCGGGGCGCGGAGCTGTCCGCACCGGCTGCCTGACGGACTCAGCGCCGCGTACAGCACTGCGGCTGGACCTGCCGGGGGCGCGCCCGGCAGGTCCAGCCGTCTTCGCAGGACCGAAGGGCGAAGCGGCCTCGGCCGCGACCGCGGCTTCAACCGACGTGACCGGAGCAGGTCAGCGAACCGTGGGTGCGTTGCCGCACCTGCAGGGCTTTCGAGCCGGGGCGGCTCCGGGCTCCGTGAGGCGGGTCCGCGGCGTGGAGAACGCCGCAGCCGTGAGCCTGGCGACGGGGGCCGACGGCTCGGCGCAGCAACTCCGCCCGCCGGTTCACCGGCTCTCGCCGCCGACGAGCTCGTAGCGGGCCTCGTCGACCGCGGCGGCGACGGCAGCGGGATCCAGCGGCTGCTCGCTGGTCACCTTGACCTTGCCCGACGGCAGATCCACCTTGCCCGTACTCGACTTCTGTCGGGCCCTCCCCGGTTTCCCGGTGGTCCTCGAGCTCGTGTGCGCGGTTCGGTACGACGGGCAGGCCGACCCTGGCCCTGTCGCCCGTAGCCCCGGCCCCGTAGCCCTGGAGGTCAGGTGGCACGGTGGCCGGTGTCGAGCCCGGCGCTTTCGCTCGTGGCGAGGGCGGCTGGGGCGCCGGCAGGTTGGTCGGCGGGCGACGGTGCCGCGCCGGGAAGGTGCAGGCGTTTGAGGGCGAGGGCGTTGACGGCGACGATGATGCTGGACCCGGACATGGACAGCGCGGCGATCTCCGGCCGCAGCACCAGGCCGAGGGCGGGCTCGAAGACGCCCGCGGCAATGGGCAGCGCGATGGCGTTGTAGCCGATGGCCCAGCCGAGGTTCTGCCGCATCTTGCGCAGGGTGCCGCGGCCGATGCGCAGGGCGGTGGGCACGTCGAGGGGGTCGGAGCGCATCAGGACGAGGTCGGCGGTCTCGATGGCCACGTCGGTGCCGGCGCCGATGGCGATGCCGAGGTCGGCCTGGGCGAGGGCGGGTGCGTCGTTGACGCCGTCGCCGACCATGGCGACCTTGAGGCCGCCGTGTTGCAGTTCGGCCACCTTGGCCGCCTTGTCCCCGGGCAGGACCTCGGCGATGACGGTGTCGATGCCCAGACGGTCCGCGATCCGCTCGGCGGTGGCCTGGTTGTCGCCGGTGAGCATGACCACTTCGACGCCAAGGGCGTGCAGTTCGGCCACGGCGTCGGCCGAGGTTTCCCGGGGCGTGTCGGCGATGCCGATCAGGCCCGTCGCCCGTCCGTCGACGGCGGCGACGACGACGGTACGGCCGGTGGCGGCCAGCGCCTCGCGCCGGGCGGCCAGTTGCCCGAGATCGACGCCTTCGCGCAACGCCAGTCCGCGGTTGCCGACCGCGACCCGGTGGCCGTCTACGACAGCGGTCGCACCGTGGCCGGGGACGTTCTCGAAGTGCCGCGCGCTCACTGCCGCCACGGCCCGGCTCTCGGCGTACCGTACGACGGCTTCGGCCAGCGGGTGCTCGGACTCGCGCTCCACCGCCGCGACCAGCCGCAGCAATTGGTCCTCGTCCGTTCCCGGGATGGTGATCAGGTCGGTCACCTCCGGCTCGCCCTTGGTCAGGGTGCCGGTCTTGTCCATGACCACGGTCTGGATTCCGGCCGATGCCTCCAGGGCGACGGCGTTCTTGAACAACACCCCGCGCCGGGCCCCCAGTCCTGTGCCGACCATGATGGCCGTAGGGGTGGCCAGACCCAGGGCGTCCGGGCAGGTGATGACGACGACGGTGATGGCGAACAGCATCGCGGTGCCCAGCGAGCGGTCGGTGGCCAGCAGCCAGACGGCCAGCGTCGCGGCGCCGCCGATCAGGGCGACGAAGACCAGCCAGAACGCGGCCCGGTCGGCGAGCCGTTGGCCCGGTGCCTTGGAGTTCTGTGCTTCCTGGACGAGCTTGACGATCTGGGCCAGGGCGGTGTCGGAGCCGACCTTGGTGGCGCGCACGCGCAGCGTGCCGTTGGCGTTGATGGTCGCGCCGATGACCTGCGAGCCGGGGGCTTTGTGCACGGGCAGGCTCTCCCCGGTGACCATCGACTCGTCGACCTCGCTCTCGCCCTCCTCCACGAGCCCGTCGACGGCGATCTTGGCTCCGGGCCGGACCAGCAGGAGGTCATCGACCACGACCTCGGCGGTGGGCACCTCCACCGGCTGCCCGCCACGCACGACGAGTGCCTTGGGCGGGGCGAGGTCGAGCAGGGTGCGGATGGCGTCGTTGGCGCCGCCCCGGGCGCGCATCTCGAACCAGTGGCCGAGCAGCACGAACGAGGCCAGCACGGTAGCCGCCTCGTAGAAGACGTCGCCGCCCCCGGTGAGCGTGATGATCAGCGAGTACGTCCAGCCGGAGCCGACGGCGACCGCGACCAGCACCATCATGTCCAGGGTGCGGGCACGCAGCGCGCGCACGGCGCCGTCGAAGAAGATCGAGCACGAGTAGAAGATCACCGGCAGGCTCAGCAGCAGCGCCCAGACATCCTGGCGCAGCCCGAAGGGCACAGGGACGTCCAGACCGAAGACGTCCTCGCCGATCGGTGACCAGATGACGATGGGGATCGAGAACAGCAGCGCTACGAGGAAGCGGTTGCGCATGTCGGCCACCATCGCCGCCATCGACATGGCCTCGTGGCCGCCGTGTCCCATCAGCTCGTGCGGTGTCGGCATCTCCTCGGCCTCGGCGGGAGCCTCGGCCGCCGCGTGCTCGACGTAGTCGGCGTGCTCCGCAGGTGCGCTTGGAACGGCCACCCGCGCGGCATGGCCCTCAGGATTCGCATGACGGTCCTCAGCCGCTTCGACAGCAGGGTCCGGTTCGGCCATCGGATCGCAGACATGGGACGGCACCAACTGGCCGTTGCAGTGGTAGCCGCATTCGGTCACCCAGCGGCGCAGCTCGGCCAGTGACGTACGCCGCGGATCGAAGGCAACCGTCGCCGATTGTGCGACCGGGTTGACTTCGGCCTGAAGTACGCCAGGCCGCCGGCCCAGCGCAGCGGTGACGGTGCTCTGCTGGGACGCCCAGGCCAGGCCGCGCACATCCAGAACTGCTGTGGTCCGCTCCTTACCGGGATCTTCGCGCCCGGACGTTTCGTGATGTTGATGATCCGCGTGGTGCTGCACGGTCACTCCTCCTTCAGCGAGTGAGTCCGGGACGGCTGAGGGGCAGAGCCGTCGAGCACGTGGAGTCTGGCCGACCGGTGGCGAGGCCCTTGCGAGAGACAGGGGTGTTCGCAGCGCTGCCCGTGGTGGCAAGGCCGACGGCAGGTCACTCTTCGCGCCAGGCTAGTTTGATCAGCAGGTTCTTGGCCTCCTCGGCGACCTCGGCGTCGGCGACCACGTCGTAGCGGGCGGCCACGATCTGGCTGCGGGAGGAGAAGTCGCGGTGGCCGCCGCTGAGGGCGTGACCGGCGAACCCGAAGACCGCGCCGAAGACGGCGCCGTAGGCCAGTCCGCTCAGCATCAGTACCAAGGCGTGGTGGTTGCCGGCTGAGAACACCGACAGCAGCAGCCCGACCAGCAGCCCGAACCAGGCGCCGGTGCCGGCCCCCGCCAGGGCGGCCCGGCCGCGAGTGAGCCGGCCGAGGACGGTCTCGACCATGCGGAGGTCCGAGCCGATGATCGCGGTGCGTTCCACCGGGAATCTGCTGTCGGACAGGAAATCGACCGCGCGCTGGGCGCCGGTGTAGGTCGGGTACGAGCCGACGACTGGACGATCGACCTCTGTGGTAGGCGGGTGCTGGGTCATCGAAGGACTCCCCTCGTCATCAAGCAGCCTGCGCCCGTGCCATCTCTCGTGCAACGCACGCTGCCGTGGGTGAGCGCATGAGGGGCGGAAGAACGGGTCGGCGACGTCGAAGTTCTGCAGAACGCGAGCCCGAACAGGCTGCTGGCCGCCGAGCAGGAAACTCTGCACAGCGGTACTGGTCGGCTTCGGCGAGACTGCTCCCGGGGTGCGGACCCGGTGCAGGGCCCGACCGGCCCCGAGTGGGGACCGCTGGTCCCTACCCCGCTGGGTATCGCGGGGCGAGGATGGCCGAGTACCCCAGGGATCGAGGTTGCGGCCCGGACCACCGGGCCGGAGCCTGAAGGTGTCCGCCGTGTGGCCTGGCTGATTCCTCACCCCATCGAGAGGAGGCGGCCGTCATGAGCAGCATCGCTCACCGCATCGCCGCCCTGTTCCGGATCAAGGCGAACAAGGCCCTGGACAAGGCCGAGGACCCCCGCGAGGTCCTGGACTACTCCTACGAACAGCAGCTCCAGATGTTGCAGAAGGTGCGGCGCGGCGTGGCCGATGTGGCCACCAGCCGCAAACGCGTCGACTTGCAGATCAGCCAGTTGCAGCAGTCCGGCGGCAAGCTGGAGGGACAGGCCCAGCAGGCGCTCGCCGCAGGGCGCGAGGATCTCGCCCGCGAGGCCCTGACCCGGCGCACCGCCGTGGCCTCCCAGATCACCGACCTGCAGACCCAGCAGGCGTCGTTGCAGGACCAGGAGGAGAAGCTCACCCTCGCCACGCAGCGCCTGCAGGCGAAGGTCGACAGCTTCCGCACCCGCAAGGAGACGATCAAGGCCACCTACACCGCGGCCGAGGCGCAGACCAGCATCACCGAGGCCGTCACCGGCATCGGCGAGGAGATGGGCGATGTGGGTCTGGCCATGCAGCGGGCCCAGGACAAGACCGAGCAGCTGCAGGCCCGCGCCGGTGCGCTGGATGAGTTGCTCGCCTCCGGCGCGCTGGAGGACGCCACCCTTCCGGCCGGCCGTGACGACATCCAGGCCGAACTCGAACGTGTCACCGCAGGCAGCGACGTCGACAAGGAACTGGCCATGATGAAGGCGCAGCTCCCGGCGGCTTCCACACCGCCGGCCGTGGAGGGCGGCGGAGCCAGGCAGGCACCGCCGGACCAGGAGACAACGTCATGATCATGCGGATTCTCGGCGAAGGCCAGTACGAGATCACCGAAGAGCACCTTGACCGGCTCAACGAACTGGACGCGGCGCTGCAGTCGGCCGCGGACGCGGGCGACGAGACCGCGTTCACCGCCGCCCTGTCAGCCCTGCTGGACGCAGTACGCAGCCTCGGCACACCCCTGCCGGACGAAAGGATCACACCGTCCGACCTGGTGCTGCCCGATGCGGACACCAGCCTCGCGCAGGTGCGCGAACTGCTCTCCGACGAGGGCCTGATCCCGGGGTGATGACGATGCGCAGCCGCTTCGAGCCCGACCGGCAGCTGACCGCCCGCATGGCGGTCACGATGTTCCTGCTCGGGCTGGTGTACGTGGCGTTCATCGCCGCGCTGATCGTGCTGCTCAAGTCCGTCGTCCTGGTGGTCGTCATCGCCGCCGCCCTGCTGGTCGCGCAGTTCTGGTTCTCCGACCGGATCGCCCTGTACGCCATGCACGGCCGCTTCGTCAGCCGCGAGGAACAGCCCGAGTTGCACGGGGTCATCGACCGGCTGTGCGCCACCGCGGACATGCCCAAACCCCGGGTGGCCGTCTCCGAGATGGACCTGCCCAACGCGTTCGCCACCGGCCGCAACGCCGACCACGCCGTCGTCTGCGTGACCACCGGACTACTGCGCCGCCTGGAGACCGATGAACTCGAAGGCGTCCTCGCCCACGAGCTGTCCCATGTCGCACACCGTGACGTCGCGGTGATCACCATCGCCTCGTTCCTGGGTGTGATCGCCGGGCTCATCGTCCGCTTCGCCTTCTACTCCCAGCTGTTCGGCGGACGCAACCGTGACCAGAACACCGCCGCCCTGCTCGCCATCGTCATGGCGGTGTCCGCGCTCGTCTACGCCCTCAGCTTCCTGCTCATCCGGGCACTGTCCCGCTACCGCGAGTTGGCCGCCGACCGCGCTGCGGCCATGCTCACCGGGAAACCCTCGGTACTGGCCTCGGCGCTGACCAAGGTCAGCGGCGACATCGCCCGCATTCCCACCCAGGATCTGCGCACCGCGCAGGCGTTCAACGCGTTCTTCTTCACCCCCGCGCTCGGGCCCGGCACGGCGCTGGCCAGCATGTTCTCCACCCACCCCAGCCTGGAACGCCGTCTGGAGGCGCTCGCGGCCATCTCTGTGGAGCTGGGTGAGGCGGCATGACCACCCACCACCGTCCCGGCCGCCCGCCCCGGCGTTTCCCGCCCGAGCCGGGCCCAGGCAGAAGGAGCTGACGGCCCCGTGGGTTTCCTGGACGTCCTGTTCGGCCGGACCAAGCCGGTCAAGCCCGACCTGGACCAGCTCTTCGGCCTGCCCTCGGCCGCGATCACCCTCCAGGCCGCGAGCGGCTTCACCTCGACCGGAGCGGGCTCGGTGTGCTTCGCCGCCATCGAGGGCGGGGCATTCGCCCAAGTCCAGCAGGACGTAGGGGCCCTGCTGGACGCGGACTCCGAACGGGCCGGCGTGCCGGTGGAGTTCAGCCGTGACAGCTACGGCTACTCCTGGCTGCTCTCCCGTCGCGGCCCCGGCGACCTGCCCGCCCTCGTGAGCGACCTGCACGCGGTGAACACCGCCCTGCAGGACAGCGGCTTCGGCCCGCAACTGCTGTGCTCCCTGGTCACGTTCCACGACGCTGAGCTGCGCCCCCTCGCGCTGGTCTACCTCTACAAGCGCGGCACCTTCTACCCGTTCGCTCCGCTGCCCGGCCAGAAACGCGACAACCCGCTGGAACTCCAGGTCAAGGCCACGGTCAAGGACGACCTGCGCGTCGAGGAGGACCTGACCCGCTGGTTCCCGCTCTGGGGCGCCCCCGGCCTGTGAACCCGCGGCCACCTTCTGACAGGTGCGCCTGCGCCGCGCTGCGGCCCTCTCCAGCCAACGCGAACCCCGAAGGGAGCGCCCGGGGACGTGTGGAGGGACGTGTCGCTCAGTGCGGGGAGGCCTCGGCCACGGCCGTGAGGGCCCGTCGCAGCTGACCGGCGTCGGGCGCGCCGGCAAGGCCCTGGGCGGTGCGGTAGACCCGGCAGGCCAGCCCTGGCGGGCGGCCCGGCTCGGTGAACAGGTCGCGCCCGTCGACGAGGATGGTCGGGGAGCCGGTGAAGCCGTCGCGCTCGGCCTCGGTCTGGTCGGCGATCACGCGCGTGGTGAACCCGGTCTCGCGCAGCCCGATGTCGTCGAGCGCCTGCCGCAGATGGTCGGCGACGGTCTGCTCGTTGGGGCAGCCGGGCACGACCAGGACTTCGATCTCCATGCCTTCAGGATCGCTCGCCTGCGGGCCGCGGGGAAGCCGGAAGGGCCCGCGTTCGCCGGGGCGCTGCGGCGCACTGCCTTTCATCTGGAACGGGAGGGATTGACCGGCCGGCGGCAGGGGCGTCCGCTCCCACACCGGTCCGATGACCTGCCTCTCGCGGTTCCAGGGCGCCTGGCGCCACAGCTCGGGCAGCGCTCGCATCTCTTCTCTTGGTCACGTTCCCCGGCAACGGCGGTTGGATGGCACGCAAGCACTCCGCATGCCACCCAACCCGAGGTCACGCCCGGTAAGCCACGATTCCCATCATCCCGGCCTCGCCGTGGTAGGCGTTGTGGCAGTGCAGCATCCACTGGCCGGGGTTGTCGCCATCGAAGAAGACGGACAGCTTCTTCTTCGGCAGGACGATCGCGGTGTCCTTACGGGGACCGGAGTCGCCGAGTTGGTAGGTGTGGCCGTGCAGGTGCATCGGGTGCCACATGGTGGTGTCGTTGACGAAGTCCAGCCGCACCCGCTGGCCCTCCTCCATCAGGATCGGGTTCGCATCCGGGTTGGCCATGTCGAAGGGCTTGCCGTTGATGGCCCAGTTGTAGTGCATCATGCCGCCGGTGAGCTTGATCTGGTGCGTGACGTCGGTCCTGGCGGACTTCAGGCGCACGTCGTCGGCCGCGCGGAGCTGGGAGGCGGTCATGATCAGGCCGTTGAGTTCCTTCGGCCGTACGGACACCGACGGTGCGCGGCCGGAACCCGTACGGACCAGAGCCATGCCGCCGGTGTTCTTGCCCTCGGCCGCGGCGACCAGGGGGAAGACGCCGTCGCCGAGGGTAACCAGGACGTCGTAGCGTTCGCCCATACCGATGAGCAGGGCGTCCACCTGCTGGTGCTGGACCGGGAAGCCGTCGGTGTGGGTGATGGTCAGCCGGTGGCCGCCGAGCGCGACCCGGTAGGCGGTGTCGGAGCCCGCGTTGATGATCCGCAAGCGCACCTTGCGGCCGGGCTTGCCGGTGTAGACGTCCGGGTCGGCCGGGATGCGGCTGTTGACCAGGTGGTACGGGTACTTCACATCACCGGCGTCGCCGCCGAGCAGGTCGCTCTCGGCGCCCATGAGCATGAACCTCGACGACATTCCGCCCGACGAGGAGGACGGGGACGGGGACGCCGCGTCCTCACCCGTGTCCCCCATGCTGTGCATGTCGTGGCCCTCCATGCCCGAGCCGGAGGCGCCGCCCATGTCCATGCCGCCCATGCCCTGCCTGAGCTCGGCGAAGACCTCGTCGGGGGTACCCGCTACGCCGTCGACCCAGTCGTCGAGAACGACGACCCATTCGTCGTCGTACGCCAGCGGCTCGCGCGGGTCCTCCACGATCAGCGGGGCGTACAGCCCGCGGTCGAGCTGGACGCCGACGTGCGGGTGGAAGAAGTACGTGCCCGGGGCGTCGGCGACGAACCGGTAAGTGAAGTTGGACCCGGCCCGGACGGCGGTCTGCGTGGCCGGGGGCACACCGTCCATGTCGTTGCGCAGCGCGATGCCGTGCCAGTGGATCGAGGTGGTGATCTTGCCCGGCAACTGGTTGGACAGCTCAGCGGCCAGGGTGTCTCCGGCGGAAAGCCGGATCTCCTTGCCGGGCGTGCGGCCGTCGAAGGTCCAGGTCTTGGCCCGGACGCCACCGCCCAGGTCGAGCATGGCGGGCACGGCGGTCAGGGTGATCTTCTGCTCCCTGCCGGTGCCGGCCCGCTTCTTCTCCACGCGGACGACCTGAGAGCCGGACGGGCTGACCAGGGCGGGAGTGCTGCCGGAGGTGCTGCAGGCGGCGAGCGCGCCCGCGCCGGCGGCGCCGAGTCCGGCGAGCAGGACGGAGCGGCGGTTGATGCTGTTCACAATGTGAGTCCTCTTGTTCGAGCTGCAGGTGGGGTCGCGGACGCGAGACGGCACACGGGTGCCGTGGGTGCGGCCTAGATGCGCAGCTGGGAGAGGACCGACAGGTCGGGTGGCGCGCGGCCGATCGTCCCGGCGGACACCGGGCCGGATCGGGCCTGGTACGGGTTTGCCGACTGCCCGGCAAGCCCCTGCGGTGGCACAGCGAGCTTGACCACTTCGACGCTCGCAGTGGTGCAGTGCTGCATGCCCGCAGTGGCGCAGGCGCTGTCGGGAGAACTGTGCGCGGACGTACTCGCGCCGGGCACGTCCGTGTGGCCGGCGGCGGAACTCATCGGCTTCGCGTCGGCGGGCGAGGACGCCATGCCCGGCATGACGTGCCCGGCATGCGGGGTGGAGGGCGCGGAGGTGACAGCGATCGCGGCGGTCTCGTGGTGGACCAGTACGGCCAGGGCGGCGCACAGGGCGATGACGACGCCGCGCGCCCAGCGCACGGCGCCCGCGCGGGCTGACTGTGTCGCCATCGCCTCCACCCGGACTTCTCCTTTCCGAGCCCTGTGGGTAGGAGCTCGCCGCCCGCTCAATATACCCCCGTGGGGTGTGTCCGGCCTTGGGGCCGCGGAGGCGGTCACAGGCGCAGTGTGCGGCGCAGGGCGAGGGCGAGTTCGCCGAGCTTGGCCTCGCCCGCGGCCGGGTCCGAGCGGGCGGCGTCGGTCACGCAGTGCCGCACGTGGTCGTCGAGCAGGCCGAGTGCGACTTCCTGCAGGGCTCGAGTGACGGCGCTGATCTGGGTGAGGACGTCGATGCAGTACCGGTCGTCGTCGACCATGCGGGTGACCCCGCGTACCTGGCCCTCGATCTTGTGCAGCCGGGCGAGATGGTCGGACTTGTGGTCGGCGTAGCCGTGCGGGGCCGCGCCCGGTGCCGGATCCGGAGTACCTGCAGGGCCGGAGATGGTGGTCACCTGGTCTCATCTCCTTGTGCCGTGCCGTGCGCAGCAGATGCCCGGTAGCGGTCCGGGTCGGCGCAGAAGGTGGCAGCGCATCCGGCGGAGCAGAAGTAGTACCGCTCTCCGTCCATCACGTGACGCTCCGCCGCGGTCTCCGGGGTGACCTGCATGCCGCACACCGGGTCAGTGACAGCGGTGGCGGACTCGCGTGGATGGTCGTGGCTGGGACGCTTGTCGCTCACTTCGCCCTCCGGTGTCGTGGCGGACTGGGGCGCGTGATCAGCCGGTGTCTCCGTCCGCGGCTCGACCCCTGGTTCGACCGCTGCCGCTGCGGAGGGCGGCAGCGGGCTGGTGTGCCAGCGCCGCAGGCGCGAGGCGTTGGTGACCACCGACAAGGAGGACAGGGCCATGGCGGCGGCGGCGATGATCGGGCTGAGGCGGATGCCCCACACCGGGAACAGGGCGCCTGCGGCGAGGGGGACGCCGACGGCGTTGTAGACCAGGGCGAAGAACAGATTCTGCCGGATGTTGCGCATCGTGGCGCGCGAGAGCCGGATCGCGGTGACGACACCGGTCAGGGAGCCGGAGATCAGGGTGATGTCGGCGGCCTCGATCGCCACGTCGGTGCCGGTGCCGATCGCCAGCCCGACATCGGCGGCGGCCAGCGCCGGGGCGTCGTTGATGCCGTCACCGACCATGCCCACCCTGCGGCCCTCGCCCTGCAGGCGGCGGACCTCGTCCGCCTTGTGCTCGGGCAGCACCTCGGCCAGCACCCGGTCCACGCCGACCTGTGCGGCGATCGCGGCGGCGGTCCGGGCGTTGTCGCCGGTGAGCATGACCACGTCGAGGCCGAGCCTTTGCAGGGCTGCAATGGCCTGGGTGGAGTCGTCCTTGACGGTGTCGGCGACGGCGAGCACTCCGGCCGCGCGGCCGTCGACAGCCGCGAGTACGGCAGTCTTGCCCTGGGAGGACAGCTCGGCCGCGACCGGGGCCAGCGCGGTGGTATTGATGCCGGCGTCGGAGAGCAGCCGGGCGGTGCCGACCAGGACGGCGCGGCCGTCGACGGTGGCCTGTACGCCCTTGCCGGTGACCGACTCGAAGCCGCCCGCCGCACGTGGGGTGAGGCCGCGTTCCCGGGCCCCGGTGACGATCGCCGCCGCGAGCGGGTGCTCGCTGTCCGCCTCGGCCGCTGCGACCAAGGCCAGCAGTTCGTTCTCCTGGAAGTCCTCGGCCGTGTGCACGTCGGTGAGCACGGGCTTCCCGGCGGTGACGGTGCCTGTCTTGTCCAGCACCACGGTGTCCAGCTTGTGGGCGGTTTCCAGGGCTTCGGCGGAACGTATGAGGATGCCGGCCTGGGCGCCCTTGCCGGTGCCGACCATGACCGACAGCGGGGTCGCCAGGCCCAGGGCGCACGGGCAGGCGATGATCAGAACGGCGACTGCGGAGACCAGCGCGAGGGTGAGTGCCGGTGCCGGTCCCACCGTGTACCAGAGCGCGAAGGTGGCGATGGCGATGGCGATGACGGCGGGCACGAAGTAGGCGGAGACCGCGTCGGCGAGCCGCTGGATGGGCGCCTTGGACGCCTGGGCCTGCTGCACCAGGCGGACGATCTGCGCGAGCATGGTGTCGGCGCCGACCTTGCTCGCGCGTACCCGCAGGGATCCGGTTCCGTTGACGGTGGCGCCGATGACCGTGTCCGCGGCGCGTTTGGTGACCGGCATGGGTTCGCCGGTGACCATGGACTCGTCCACCGCTGAGGAACCCGACAACACCTCCGCGTCGACCGGCACCTTCTCCCCGGGCCGGATCAGCACCTCGTCGCCGACCGCGACGTCCTCCACCGGGATCTCGGTCTCGGTGCCGTCACGGATCACGCGGGCGGTGCGGGCCTGCAGCCCGAGCAGCGCGCGGATGGCCTCGCCGGTGCCGGCCTTGGCGCGCGCCTCCAACAGCCTGCCGAGCAGGATCAGAGTGAGGATCACCCCGACCGCTTCGAAGTACACCTCGCGCACGTTCTCGGGCAGCAGGGTGGGGGCGAGCGTGACGACCAGGCTGTATCCGTACGCGGCCGTGGTACCCAGCGTGATCAGGGAGTTCATGTCCGCGCCGCGGTGGCGCAAGGTGAGCCAGCCGGTGGAGTGGATCGGCCAGCCGGTATAGAGCATCACCGGAGTGATCAGCACGAGTTGCAGCCAGTGGTTCAGCAGCCAGCCCGGCACCCAGTCGGCGCCGAAGAGCTCGTGCGCCATGACGGCGAAGAGCACCGGGGCGGTCAGCACCGCGCCGAGGGCGACCCGCCGGGTGAGGTCGGCGATCTCCGCGAGCCGCTCGGCGGACTCCGCGGCCTCCGCCTCGGCTGCCGCGGCCTCGCCGCCCGGCAAACTGGTCGCCGGCCCAGCAGGAGCAGTCGTGGTGGCAGCCGCTGTCCGGCCTTCACCGTCCGAGGCGGTCTCCGGGGCGCCGGAACCGTCTGCCGGTTCGACCAGTAGCGTGCCGTGGATCATGTTCATCCCGCATGCGAAGCCGAACGAACCAGCCTGATCCGGGCTGAGGTGCACGGTGGTACGCGTGTACGCCGGGAGCCCGGCGCTGACCCGCAGGTCGGGGAAGACCACCCGGGAGGTGCACTCCCCGCTCTCCTGCCGGTCGAAGACCAGTTCCACCGGCACCCCTTGGCGGACCTTGATGACGTCGGGGCTGTAGCCGCCCCGCACGGTCACCTCCACCCGCTGCATCCCGCCCTCGATCAGCGCGGTGCGGGCCCTGCGCGGACCGAAGAAGAACCAGCCCAGACCCGCGATCAGCACCGCCGCAGAGACCACCACGACGACATCGGCAACATCCATGGCAGATCGGCCTCCCTGCGTGTTCACTCCCTCCAGCCTCGCTCGCGGCTACCCCAACCAGGTAGGGGCTGACCGGACCCCCGCCCGGGACCAGTGGACCCTGGGCCCTCAAGCCAGAACGGGAGGACCCTGGAAGCAACACAAGAACGAGGCCGGACAACGCGGGCCCTGCGCCCGCCGCCCGGGTGACCTGGGGACGTGATGGTGATGATGTTCTGGTACGACCACGACGTCAGCGGATGGGGCTGGTTCGCGATGTCGGCCGGCATGATCCTGTTCTGGGCGTTGATCATCACCGCCGCCGTCCTGCTCTTTAGGGCCCTGGGCCGCCCCCACGAGCACACTCACAGCCCGGCCAGTCCCTCGCCCGAACAGTTGCTCGCCGAGCGGTTCGCCCGCGGCGAGATCAACGAGGAGGAGTACCAGCGACGCCTGACGGCCCTGCGCTCTTCGGGCCCTCTCACCAAACACTGACCCGCCCTCCCAAGGCGGAGGCCCCGCCATGAGGAACAACCGGAATTACGGCCTGTACGCGATCGCCGTCGCCATCGCCTTCGTCGGCGCCCTGGTGCTCGGCATGCCCCTGGGCAGCCTCGCCCTCCTCGCCATCGTCGTCGCCTGCCCGCTGATGATGTTCTTCATGATGCGCGGCATGCACGGCGGCCACGGCGGTGGTGACCAGCACACCGACGACAGCGATTCGCTGCGCAAGCACGACCACCACCAGCACCCCGGAGGCCGGCTGTAACCGGCCGGATCCCCGCCTCGACGGCATGGCGAGGAGAACGCCATGAGCGCCGTGATAGCCATTTCGATCGGCACGCTGATCCTGGCGGGCGTGATCTACGACATCGCGCGCCTGATCACGCCGAACGAGCCCCGCTGCCCTCCTCTGGCACGCCTTCGGAGTCGGCGCGCCGCTCTGGAAGACGCTGAGCGATGGTGCGTCGGCCTGCGCCTGCACGGCCGTATTGACGAGGCCACCTACCAGCACCGGATGAGCGGCCTCGCCCGCGGCCGACGCAGACCAGTCACCAATCGCACAGCCTCGACGAGGAGGACGTGATGGCGGATGCCGCATACGGCCTGTGGCCGCTGGTGGTGCTCAACACCCTGCTGTTCATCGTCTTCGCCGCGAGCTTCTTCCACCCGAAAAGCAAGCGGGACTGGCGAGCGATGGGCGCCTACAGCGCCTTCCTGGTGGCGTTGTTCACCGAGATGTACGGCACCCCGCTGACCATCTACCTGCTGGGCGGCTGGCTCGGCAACCAGTTCCCGCTGCTCAAGGACACCCACGCCGGCGGTCACCTGTGGAACGACCTGACCGGCTGGCAGGGCGATCCGCACCTGAGCCCCTTCCACCTCGCCAGCTACGTCGCCATCGGCGTCGGCTTCTGGCTGATCGCCGCCGCCTGGAAGGTTTTGCACGAGGCCGCCCAGCACGACCACCTCGCCACCACCGGCCCCTACTCCTGGGTGCGCCACCCGCAGTACGACGGCTTCCTCCTCATCATGATCGGGTTCCTGCTGCAGTGGCCCACCATCCCCACCCTGATCATGTTCCCGGTCCTGGTGTACGTGTACGCCCGCCTCGCCCGCAGCGAGGAACGCGAGGTCGCAGACCGGTTCGGCGAGCAGTGGACCGTCTACGCCGCCGGCACCCCCGCCTTCTGGCCCAGGCGGCCCCACAGGACGCCGCCCGCCACGAAGCACGGCACCCCCAGCACTCCCGGGTCCGCACGTGGACCCGACTCACGAGCCACGCGGAGGTGACCTGGCATGGAAGCCCTCGTCTGGACTCTGATCGTCCTCGGCGACCTGGCCACCGCCGTGTGCGCGGTGCATCTCACCCGGCGCCACAGGCGCGACGCCGCGCACCTGGTCCGCTTCATCCACCGCGCCGCCCCCGTCCTCCTCGCGGCCGGTCTGCTTCCCCTTCCCGCGCTCCTTGCCGCTGACGCGTCCGCGGCAGCCTGGGGTCTGTGGGGCGCCACCAGCATCGTTGCCGCTTTGGTCTACGCCTACGCTGACACCCTTCGCGACCTGCCGCCGCACGCACGGGACGGCATCCCGGGCCGGGAGCGGGCCGTGAGCGGCCGGGAGCGGCGGGAAACACGGAACAGCGGTCCCAAGCCGACCGATGCACCGCACACCAGCGTGATCGAACCCGCCCGGCAGAGCGCCGACCGCGCGGCCCTGGAGGCAACCGGGGTCGAGAAGACCTACCGGCGTGGCCTGTGGCCGGCCTCGCACCGGATACCGGTACTTAAGGGCGTGGACCTCACCCTGGCCCCCGGCGAAGTGGTCGGCCTGGTCGGGGAGAACGGCTCCGGCAAGAGCACCCTGATGAAAATCCTGGTCGGCGCGCTGGCCGCGGACGCCGGCACCGTTACCCGCAGCGGGCGGCTGGGTTACTGCCCGCAGGAGCCGATCGTCTATGAACGCCTCACCTGCGACGAGCACTTCGAGCTCTTCGGCCGCGCTTACCGCCTGCCCCAAGAGGCGGAGCGACGCTCGCGCAAGGACATCTACACCTCGCTCGGCTTCGAACGCTACGCCGCCACCCGCGCGGACCAACTGTCCGGCGGGACCCTGTCCAAGCTGAACCTGGGCCTGGCGCTGCTGGCCGACCCCGAGGTGCTGCTGCTGGACGAGCCGTACGCAGGCTTCGACTTCGACACCTACCTCAAGTTCTGGGACCTGGTCGGCCAGCGCCGCCAGGCGGGCCGCTCCGTGCTGATCATCAGTCACTTCGTGACTGACCAGGAGCGTTTCGACCGAATCGTTCAGCTGCGGGACGGGCGGGCGGTGCCACGGTGACCGCCGCGCCGTTCACCCGCAGGTTCCTCATCGAGGCCGCCCGGACCCCGGTCAACCTGCTCGTGCTGGTCCTCGTGCCGGTGGTGTTCGTGGTCGTGGCCGCCGGACCGATGGCGGATGCCGCCGAGCTGCTCGGCGGCCCCGGCGGTCCCGCAGTGCAGACCGCCACCGCCGGGTGGGCCGCCTCCTTCATCGCCGCGATCGCCATGTACTTCCAGATGCGCGGCGCCCGCGCGGCCGACCGCCGCCTGGTCCTGGCCGGACTGGCCCCCTCCCGTCTGGTCGCCGCCCGTACGACCACCGGCCTGGCACTGGCACTGCTGGCCGCCGCGGCTGCCCTGCTGGCCCTTCAATTGCGGACCGGACTCGGGGACGATCCGGGGCGGGTATTGGCCGGGACGCTGATGTTCGCGGTGATCTACCTGGCGATCGGTGCACTGATCGGCGTCCTGGTCGCGAACCCGGTCAACGGCACCGTGCTGGTGCTGTTCGTGTGGATCCTGGATGTGTTCTTCGGTCCCGCGATCGGCGCGGCGGACCGGCCGGTGACCCGCGTCCTGCCGACCCACTTCGTGACCCTGTGGATGATCGACCTGCCTTCCCACCACGCGGGCCGGATCGGCGATCTCGGCTGGGCCCTGGCCTGGGTTGTCGTTGCGACCGCCGTCGGCTGGACGGTGATCATCGCCACCAGCCGCGTCGCCCGGCCCCGCCGCCATGCCCGACCCGGCTCGGCCGTCGACCAGGTGGCGGCAGGCGTGCGGATGGGCCTGCGGGAGACGGGACGCAACCGCGTGCTGTGGGCGCTGCTTATCGCCGTACCCGTGGTCTTCGTCCTCCTCGCGGTGGCCACCACCCCCGACGAGTTCACTTCCATGACGGTGCGCGAGCACGGCCGCGCCTTCTCTCAACAGGTCTGGCTTCCCGACGTCCACGGCGGCACCATGGCCCCGATCGCCATCGCCTCACTGGCCACCCTCGCCGGACTGTTCACCGTCCTGGGCGCCCGTTCCGCCGACCAGCGCCTGGCCCTGGCAGGCTTCCGTCCCGGCAGCCTGCTCGCCTCCCGGCTGGCCGTCGTCAGCCTGCTGGCGCTGCTCGCGACCGCCGCCTCCCTCGCCGTCACCGCAACCGTGTTCGAGGCCCGCCAGTGGGGCCTCTACATCGCCTCCAACACCCTCATCGCCCTCACCTACGCCCTGATCGGCGTCCTGATCGGCCCGATCTTCGGCCGCGTCGGCGGCGTCCTCATCGCCTTCCTGGTGCCCTTCCTCGACATCGGTATCGAACAGAGCCCGATGCTGCAACCTCAGCCCCCAACCTGGGCCCACGCCCTGCCCGGCTACGGCCCCGGCCGCGTCCTCATCGACGCAGCCCTCACTCCCACCTTCGACGAAACCGGCGCCCTGCTCCTCGGCATCGCCTGGCTGGCCGCCCTCACCACCGCTGCGGCCCTCCTGTTCCGCCACGCCGCCACTGCACCCCGCTGACTCCCGTACCCGCGCCCGTACTGCGCCGGGCTCCACGCCGGCTTTCAGGCGAACAGGCGACGCGGACGGCCGTACCGCCATGGCGAGCGCCGCCCCGGGCGGCGAACCTGAGTGCGATGGCCCACCGACGGCCGCGCTCTGACCCCACAGCCCTCGCCCGAAAGGTCCGCCCCGCATGTCACCCACCTCTCCGCGCCGGGGCCGCGCCGCTCGCGCCGTGGCAGGAGTGTTCACCCTGCTCGCCCTGGCCGGCTGCTCAAATGGCGGCAACGGCACCGCCCCCGCCACCAGCCCCTCATCCGCCGCAACCAGCGACGGAACCGGCACGGCGCGCATCGTGATCGAGAACTTCACCTTCAGCCCGGCGGATCTTCAGGTACGCCCCGGAGCGAAGATCACCGTCGTAAACCGCGACTCGGACCCACACACCGTGACCGCCACCGGGGACAAGACGACGTTCGACACCGGCAACATCACAGGCGGCGCAACAGTCACCTTCACCGCTCCGTCCAAGGCCGGCAGCTACTCCTACCTCTGCACCATCCACCCGAACATGAAAGGCACCCTCACCGTGCGCTGAGACCACGGCTGCAAGCCCGCGCACCTGGCCCCGGCCGCGCCTACGATGACGCTGTGAGCCCGAGCACGCCGACGTCGTCTTCGCGCCCGCAGCCGACGCTGCGGCTGCGGGCGCTGCTGGTGCTCACGGTGCTCGTCGCGCTTGTGGGCATGCACGGCCTGACGTTCGCGAGCCAGGCCCCCTCCGGACACACCGGGTCGCATGCCTCGCGCCAGATGGTGGCTGATGCAGATCAGTCGTACGCGTGCCATACCGATGACTGCGGCAGCGCAGATCGGCACGCAAGCCACGCGGACCAGATGTGCGCCGCGGGGGCGATCCCCGGCCCCGCCGTGATCCCGGCCCTGGCCGCCTCGGTACCCAGCGGTATCGCCACGGCAGCACAGCCCCTCACCCCGGTGCCGTACCAGCCCGCAGGCGAACGCGCGCCGCCCTCGCTCGCCGAACTCCAACTCCTGCGGATATAGGAAACGCCCCGCGGCACGCCGCCTCATGCACGGGCCTGTCGCCGCGTCCAGGTATGCCCTGATCCCCTTCCGATCCCAGGAGCTCCCCCCCCATGAACGCGAACGCTTCCCTCACTCGCCGTACCACCCTGGCCGCCACGGCAGCGGCCGCCGCGCTCGTCCTGGCCGCCTGCGGCGGCAACGGCGACACCGGCACGGCCGTCACCTCGCCCAGCCCCACCACATCCGCTTCCGTCCCTGCAGGCGAGCACAACCAGGCCGACGTCACCTTCGCCCAAGGGATGATCCCGCACCACCGTCAGGCCATCGTCATGGCCGACATGGCCGAGACCCGGGCCTCCTCCAGCAACGTCAAGGCCCTCGCCGCACAGATCAAAAAGGCGCAGGACCCGGAGATCAAGACCATGTCCGCCTGGCTGACGGCCTGGGGCGAGAACGTCCCGCAAGGCATGGACGGAATGGACGGCATGGATCACGGCGACCCCTCGTCCATGCCCGGCATGATGGACAACCAGCAGATGGACGACATGCGAGACGCCTCCGGCAAGGCATTCGACACCATGTTCCTGACCATGATGATCGAACACCACGAAGGCGCTATCGAGATGGCCGAGACCGAGAAGAAGCAAGGCGCCTACGCCCCAGCCAAGGACCTCGCCGACGACATCATCACCGCCCAGACCGCGGAGATCACCCAAATGCGGAAGATGCTCGGCACGAGCTGATCCCGGACACCTGAACCGCTGTACGCGAGCCGAGGCGGCAACCGGAGCAGCGACTGCAACACCGGCACCGACGCCCCACATGGAACGGCGCTTCCCGCGGCGCCACACCGCCCTTCGGCGCGTCCGCAGCCTCTCACTCCCAGGTCGTGGCTGGCCAGGCAGGAGATCCACCGGACGACGTGTCTCGACGTCGACGAGCAGGGGATGGGCCAGGCCTCGACCCGAGACCTGAGTGGCGGCGCCCCAGCGCCAAGTCACTTAGTAGTATCGCGGACGGTCGAGTACGGAGGGCAGGCTGAGTATGAGCGGGCGACTGCGCGCAGGTGGGGCCTTCGGGCACCTGCTGCTGGTCGTCGTGCTCTCGCTGGGCGTGTTCGCCATGCACACGATGGGCCACCCGGAAGAGTCGTCCGGGCACGGCATGAGCGGCACCATCCCTGCTGTGGCAAGTGCGTACCAGGGCGGCATGGCCCGAGAGGCCGCAGCCGCTGAGGCCCCGGCCCAGACCGAGGCGATGGCCGAGCACGGGAGCGCGGCGCCGGCTGCCACACTGCCGGTGCACGAGATGCCGAGCGGCACGGACGTGATGTCCGTGTGTGTTGCGGTGCTCACCGTGTGGCTGCTCGGGCTGTTCCTGCGTGCGGCGGTGGCCGGTCGGCAGGCGCGGTTGACCGCTCTTATCGCTCGATCGATGGTTCAGGCGCGCCCCAGCATTCCGCCGCCAAGACCGCTCCTCTCTCGGTTGTCAGTTCTGCGGATATAGGCCGACCCGTCGCGCGGCCCATTCAGTGCTGCCCGCGCCAGACGCGCATGCCCCCACACAGACAGAACTGACCACAAGAGGTATTCGCACATGACTGCCGACAAGCACGCCCAGAGCCGTCGCCTCCGCCGCCGTCTCACGATGGTGGGCGCCATCACGGCGGGCGGGCTGCTCCTCGCCGCCTGCGGCGGGGACGACATGGAGGGCATGGACCACGGGAGCGGCAACTCCGCTTCCGCCACGTCCAGCCAGACGGCGGGTGACAACCCGGCGCCCGGCGCGTTCAACGACGCGGACGTCACGTTCGCGCAGATGATGATCCCGCACCACGAGCAGGCCCTGGAGATGGCCAAGCTCGCGGACGGCCGGGCCTCCGACGTGGAGAGCAAGACCCTGGCCGCGGACATCGAGAAGGCCCAGGACCCCGAGATCCAGACCATGAAGTCCTGGCTGAAGGCCTGGGGCAAGCCGGAGTCCGCTGAGGAGGGCATGCCCGGCATGGACCACGAGTCTGGGATGTCCGGAATGATGTCCGACGAGGACATGCAGAAGCTTGAGACCGCCAAGAGCACCGAGTTCGACCGGATGTTCGCGGAGATGATGACCGAGCACCACAAGGGCGCGATCACCATGGCGGAGGACGAGCAGAAGAACGGCCGTAACGCCACGGCCAAGAAGCTCGCCGCCGACGTCGTGAAAACCCAGTCCGCCGAGGTCGAAAAGTTCGAGAAGATCCTCGACCGGCTCTGAGCATCACCCACTGACCGCCCAGGGTTCCGAGGCACGCACCTGAGGAGCCCGGGCGGTCATCTCCCTATGCCGGCTGACCGCTGCGGCGGTCGTCGCTCCCGTACGCACCCCGAGGAATCATGAACAAGCGCCCCGCCGTAGTGGCAGCCACTGCCCTGGCTCTCACCCTCACCCTGGCCGCATGCTCCGACAGCGGAGACAGCGCAGAATCGACCGGCTCGTCCGCCGCTTCCGGGACGACCATGAGCCACATCCACGGTCTCGGACTGGACCCGGCCGACCAGCGTCTCTACGTCGCCACCCACGAAGGCGTCTACACGCCCGACGCAAAGGGGAAGCCCGAGGTGGTGGGCGACAGCAAGGACGACTTCATGGGCTTCACCGTGGCCGGTGACAAGACGTTCTACGCCAGCGGCCACCCGACCTCCGGCGGCAACAAAGGGCTCATCAAGAGCACCGACGCGGGCAAGACCTGGAAGTCCCTGTCCTTGTCCAGCGAGTCCGACTTCCACGCCCTGGACTTCGTCCACGGCACCGTCTACGGCTACGACTCCACCAACGGCCTGGTGCGCACGACCAAGGACGGCGTCTCCTGGAAGGACGGGGCGCGGCTCGAAGCCCTGGACATAGCAGTCAGCCCCACAGACCCTGGCGTCATCCTGGCCACCACGGCCGAGGGCGTCGCCCGCAGCAGCGACGGCGGGAAAACCTTCGCCCGGGGGAAGGAGCCGGTGATGGCCTTCCTGTCCTGGACCGCGAAGGACGGCCTCTACGGCATCGACACCTCTGGTGGCCTGAGCCGCAGTACGGATGGCGGCACCACGTGGAAGAAGGTCGCCACCGTGCCGGGTGGCCAGCCGCAGGCGCTTACGGCTGTCGGCGCAGAGCATGTCCTTGCCGCCACTCAGACCGGGGTGTTCGAGTCGAAGGACGGCGGTAAGACGTTCAAGAAGCGCTTGGCTGTTGCGTTGAGTGGCGGCCACTGACCCGCGACGGGCGGTCAGGCGGCCATCATGACGAGCATGGTGCACATGGTGCCGCCCATGCCGATGTGGGCCGTCAGGGCCGCGCCCGGTGATGTGCCGGGAGGGCGACGGCGGCTCCGGTTTCCCCCTGCCGCATGTGCCCGGCGTTTGGTCCCTCCCAGCCGGGCCGTGTCCCAGACGGAGAGGGCTAGGGATGCGACGAACACCACGATCGCGTCGGGCAGGGCGAGAAGTCTCCGTGCCCAGCGTCCCCTGCCTGCACCGCGGCCCGCACCTGCCCGCTCTTCGGTGCCGCGGAGCCGCGCCCATACGGACGCGACGATCGAGAGCAGGAAGTACAGGGCCAGAGCGATCAATACCACACGCCACGCAGAGGCCGATCCTCCCGCGGCGGCGCTTTCGGTGGCGCCGGTCGTCATGTCGTGGGCAGTCATCCCCGAGGAGTGGCCAGTGCTGCCCGCGTCCCCGGCCATGCCCGCCATCTCGTGGCCGTGGGTCGTCCCGGCGGATCCGTGCCCGTGCCCCGTACCGGCTATCGAGTGCCCGCCCAGTGCCAGGACCGGCCCGGAGTCGCTGCCCGGCATGGCCAGCGTCATGATGACCATGGCGGCACTGCCGATGATGTGATGCGCCCAGCGGCGGCCGTGCCGCCAGCCGTGCAGCCGAGCGTGGCGTATGGCCAGGCCCACGCTGCCGAGGCCGACGGCGGCGAACCCCGCCACCCACCACAGGCTGTGGTTCCCGAAACTGGCGGCCATCGCGGGCAGGAACATCGCGGCCATGCCGCCGGCCATGAGGACGTCGCCTCCGGCGGCGAACCGGGCCTCTCCGCTGTCGGCAGCGGCCAGTCGGGCTGCGCTCACGACGGCCACGAGTGCGGCCACCGCCGCCAGCGTCCAGGCCATAGCGGGACTTCCCATTGGTGCCCTCCGCGTCGACCGGCAATCGCCCGCGCCGTATGCGCGAGCACGTCGACGTGCGTCGTCCTCTGGCTGCTATCTACGGATGCCCTTAGTACGTAGCGAAGCCAAGAGGCGTTCAGCGGAAGGGAGTTTCCCTGGGGGCCTCAGTGCTGGGGAGGGCGCACGCCTGCCAGGGTGACCGTGACCAGGCGCCGCACGGCGGCCTCGGACGGCAGGGTTCGTGCTGCGGCGAGGGCGCTGAGGCAATAGCGCGTGAGCTCCGCCGACGGGATGTCGTCCCTGACGTCGCCGGCCCGTGCTGCCTCGGTCACCAGCTCTTGAACCATGTGGTGAAGGTGCTGGTGCGCGTGGGCAAGGTGGTTGCCACTGTCCTGGTGCAGGAACGCGCCGAGGTCCGTGTCGTGGTGGCCGTGCGATTCGTGGGTGATGAGGGCGTAGGCCTCCAGCACCGCTTCGAGGCGGGCACCGGGTCCTTCGGTGCGGTCCCGGACTCCCGTCAGTTGGTCGAGGTGACCGGCGATCTCGCGCGCGTGCCAGGCGTGCAGGATCGCTTCGACGTCCGGGAAGTACTTGTACAGTGTGGCCCGCCCGATACCAACCTTCTCCGCAATCTGAGACATCGTCACCGACAGCGGGCCCTTCTCAGTCGCCAGGGCGGCGGTGCTGTCCAGGATGGCGTCGCGCACGTCCCGGCGGTGCGCCTCGATCGTCTCGTTCCACAGCTTCGGCACGCGGAAAGCGTACGCGATGCCGATCATGCGGCACTATGGTTTGATGGCGACAATGTGTATCGATAAATCTGGGGTCGTTCGCACGGCACGCCGCCCAGGCCTGGGCGAGAACAAGGAGAACCCGTCATGGTGGATCCGTCTCAGGAGCCGGACGCTCGCGACAAGACCGCTGAGTCTTCCGTCAGCGGCCCGAGTGGGGGAGTGCCGCGCTGGGTGAAGGTGTCCGGGCTCGTCACGCTGGTCGTGGCCCTTCTCGTCGTGGTCATGCTGCTGATCCCGGGCAACCACGGTCCGGGCCGTCACCTCGGCGGACAGGCTCCGCTCGGCGGCGTCACTGCAACCACCGGTCCGGCCACAGGAGGCACCGGATGACGATGCCGCCTCGCCTGCGCAAGCTGGCTCTCATCGTGCACGTCACGTCCTCGGTCGGCTGGCTCGGCGCGGTCCTTGCCTTTCTCGCTCTGTCGGTGATCGGCCTGACCAGCCAGGACCCGGCGACGGTACGCGGGGTCTACCTCGTGATGGAGCCGGCCGCCTGGTACGCCCTTCTCCCCCTGGCCTTCGCCGCGCTGCTCACCGGCATCATCCAGTCGCTGGGTACGCCCTGGGGCCTCTTCCGGCACTACTGGGTCCTGTTCAAACTCCTGATCAACGTGGTTGCCACCGTCGTACTGCTGATCTACATGGGGACCTTCAGGTCGATGGCGCACATGGCAGCCGACCCGGAGGTCGAGCTGTCCTCGGTGCGCAACTTCTCACCTGTGCTGCACTCCGTACTGGCGCTGGTCGTGCTGCTGCTCGCCATGGTCCTTGCGGTGTACAAGCCGCGGGGCGTCAGTCCATTCGGGCAGCGGAAGCAGCGGGCGCAGAGCGAGAGCCGTATCGCGCCGGGCGCGGTGTCCGTGCCTCAGGCGTGAGGGGGCGAGGGGGCCACCACTGAGGGGTGCGACAGAGGCTGTTCCGGGAGTGCGGCTTACCCCCTACGGGTATATTGGCGGCCAGTCGTCTCACCGGGAACTTTGAGGGAAGCGATGACAGCACCGGGAGCCTGGGCCCCGCGGATCCACGCCTCGCACGGCGCCGGCCGCTGGGCGCGTGCTGCCGTCATCGCTCTCCTCGCGGCACTCGCCGTACTGATTCACCACGAGACCGCCGGCGCAGCGATCGGCTCGAACCCTTCCTCCGCCGCACACGTGATGACGCCCGGCATGGCGATGTCGGACAGCCATGCCGCACCGGCGACGGCCATGTCCGGGCATGGGCACGGCAGCGCCGCAGCGCAGGCCGCAGAGCCGACGACGGCCGCCGTTCCGACGAAGAGCAGTGCCGACAGCCCGCCCTGCGCCGGCATGACCATGCAGCACTGCGCGACCGCGAGCTTCGAGGTCGTGAAGCTGCCGCCACCGATGGAGACCCCGGTGCCGTGGGGTCTCGCTGTGCCTGTCGGTGTCGCTACCGGGCCCAAGGCCGCCGGGACAGTGAACCGAGCGCCCCCGGACCTGTCCGTTCTCTCTCAGCTGCGCATCTAGGCCGTGCCCAACGGCTTCCTAGACGAGTTATTCCGAATGCTGACGGTGCGTCCGGGAACACAGACAGGGCGTCCAAGATCGATCTGTGACGAATGACCTGGACGCCCTGCTGACCGCACTGTACGTGAAGATCGATGACGAGATTGGAGATACCCGATGGCTGGGCCGCCCGCCGCGATTGACGGACTCCGAACTCGTCTGCCTCGCCGTCGCCCAGGCCATGCTGGGTTTCGCCTCGGAGTCCAGATGGCTGCGGTTCGTCCACTCCCGGCTGGGCGCGATGTTCCCGTACGTGCCGAAGCAGCCGGGCTGGAACAAGCGGCTGCGGGCAGCGTTGCCGCTGGTCAAGCGCGTGATACGACTCCTTGCAGCGGACACCGACTTCTGGTTCGACAACCACTGGATCGTCGACTCGACCCCGGTGGAGTGCGGCCGCTCGCGGCCCACGGTGAAGCGGTCGGACATGGCCGGCTGGGCCGGATACGGGTACTGCGCCAGCCACTCGCGGTTCTTCTGGGGCCTGCGGCTGTACCTGGTGTGCACCCCGACCGGCATGCCGATCCTGTGGGCCTTGGCCAACCCCAAGCTGGACGAGCGCGAAGTGTTGATGGCGATGCTGGATCGCGAGCCGGACGCGGTCACCGGCCGGCCCGGCCTGCTGTTCATCGCGGACAAGGGCTTCGCCTCCAAGGAGTTCGAGGCCGATCTGGCCTTGCGCGGGGCGGCGTTGCTGCGGCCGTCGTTCAAACGGGAGAAGCGCCGCGCGGGCGAGTCGCTGCTGAAGTCGGTGCGGCAGCTGATCGAGTCGGTGAACGACACCCTCAAGGGCCAGCTCGACCTGGAACAGCACGGCGGCCGGACCTTCGAGGGCGTCGCTACCCGCGTCGCTCAGCGCGTCCTCGCGCTGGCTGCGGCGATCTGGCACAACCACAAGACCGGACAGCCGGTCATGCGATCCCTGATCGCCTACGACCACTGATCACATCGGAATGACTCGTCTAGTGCCTTTGTCATGCTGAGGAGCCGTCTCAGCACGCCAACTTCCGTATGCGTACTCTGAGATCGAGGACACCCATGAACGGCATCAACCGTCGCTCCGTCCTGCTCGCCGGGCTCGGCGTCGCGGGCGCCGGCGCGCTCGCCGCCTGCAGCAGCGGCTCCAACAGCACCCCCGCTCTGGTCGACCCCTTCGGCGCGGTGGTCGCCGCAGCCGAGAAGAAGCGGAAGGGCACCGGCAGGACGCAGCAGGCGACCCTGACCGCCGCGGCCGCCATGCTCGACCTCGGCGGCGGCGTCATGGCGAAGAGCTGGGCCTTCAGTGGCCAGGCCCCGGGCAAGGAGATCAGGCTGTCCGTCGGCGACACCCTGGCCGCCGAACTCTCCAACCAGCTGCCGAACAGGACCGCCACGTCCATCCACTGGCACGGCATCGCCATGCGCAACGACATGGACGGCGTACCCCCAGTGACCCAGCAGGCTGTCCGCGCGGGTGCCAACTTCACGTACCGCTTCATCGCGGACGCCCCCGGCACGTACTTCTTCCATCCCCACGTCGGCGTCCAGCTCGACCGGGGGCTGTGCGCGCCGCTGATCGTCGAGGATCCCGAGGAGCCGCTGTCGTACGACGACGAATGGGTCGTCGTCCTGGACGACTGGATCGACGGCGTCACCGGCACCCCCGACGAAGTCCTCGCCGAGCTGCGGCAGGGTATGCGCGGCATGGAGATGGGCGGCGACTCCACCTCCGGCGGCCACGAGGGCCACGACATGGGGGGCATGGACATGGGGGAGGACTCCGCGCCCCCGTCCGCCTCGCCCTCCTCCGGCGGGATGTCGATGAAGTTCATGCTCATGGGCGCCGAGAGCGAGCTGCTCGGCGGCGACGCCGGCGATGTGAAGTACCCGTACCACCTGGTCAACGGCCAGGTCCCCGCCGACCCCGCCGTCTACCAGGGCAAGCCCGGCACGCGGGTCCGGCTGCGCATCATCAACGCGGGAGGCGACACCGCGTACCGAGTGGCGCTGGACGGCCACAAGCTGACCATCACCCACACCGACGGCTTCCCCGTCGAGCACCAGCAGGTCGACGCCCTGTTGATCGGGATGGGGGAGCGGTACGACCTCCTGGTCACCCTCGGTGACGGCGTCTTCCCGCTCGTTGCGCTGGCCGAGGGCAAGGACGCCACCGGCATGGCGCTGGTCCGTACGGGATCCGGCACTGCGCCGAAGGCGACCGTCCGCCCGGAGGAGCTGAACGGCAGGATCCTGACGGCGTCCCAGCTGCGCGCGAACGACGACGTCCGTCTGCCGTCCAAGAAGGTGGACCGGGTACACCGCGTCGAGCTGACCGGCGGCATGGACAAGTACAACTGGGCTATCAACGGCAAGGCGTACGACATGGACGACCCGACCGCGCATCCGCTCACGATCGAAGAAGGGCAGCGGGTCCGGCTGGACTTCGTCAACACCACGGAGATGTGGCACCCGATGCACCTGCACGGCCACACCTACCAGCTCGGGGACAACGGCCCGCGCAAGGACACATCGATCGTGCTGCCGAAGAAGAAGCTGTCAGTCATCTTCGACGCCGACAACCCCGGGCAGTGGATGCTGCACTGCCACAATGCGTACCACGGAGAGGTCGGCATGATGACGCTGGTCGCGTACCAGAGCTGACCGCCACCGCTGTGCTTGGTCCGGGGCCGGTTCTGTCCGGCTGGCCCCGGCGCCGGGAAGTGACGGTGGGCGACAGCATGAACGCTCTCGTCTCCGCCCGAACTCGTGCGCTTGCGCTCGTAGACTCTGGGCGCATGGCCGCTGATAGCCCCGCCCACCTCGTCTCCCTGCTCACCAGGCAGCAGCCTCAGGAGATCCTCGGCACACCGGAGAGCGAGTGGGTCGACTTCAAGAGCGTCGGCCCCAAAGGGCCGTACGACCTTTCCACTGAGAAAGGCAAGTTCGAACTAGCGAAGGACGTCGCAGCGTTTGCCAACGCCGGCGGCGGTCTGATCGTGTGCGGCCTCAAGGCGAAGCAGCGGCCGACCGAGCTCTACGAGGTCGCGGAGAAGCTGACACCCTTCGCGAAGTCGTTGGTCAACAGCACCTCGTATAAGGACGTCATCACCGAATACGTGCGCCCGCTGCTCAAGGTGAACTACCTGTGGTTCGACCACGCCGCTGATGACCCCGACGCATCCGGTCACTACCTGGTGATCGAGGTGGCTGCGCTGCCCGAGTCCGACCGGTGGGCGCTGGTCACTCGGGGGCTGACCGAGGACGGCAGGTTCGTCAAAGGAAGCTGGACGGTCCCCATCCGCAACGGTGACACCACGGCCTACCTTTCGCCGGACGAGGCGTACCGGCTCTTGAGCGACGGCCTGCGCATGCGACGGGAACCCGCCACGACCCCACCTGCCCCGGAGCCGCACGCAGACCGGGAGGCCACACGGGTTTCTTTGCGAGCCCGCCTGGACCTGGACGACGTACCGGTCTTGTTCTTTCAGAGCACGCCCGACCACCCGAAGGGGCTTGTCCCCGGTATGCACGCCACTGGCGGCTTGCGGAACGTATTGCGCAACCAGGACACGCTGCGTGGCACCCAAGGCTTCAACTTCGCGTCGGTCTACCACCAGCCCGAGGCCCACGACGGTGGACTCCTCCTCACTCAGCCTCCACGGCGCGGGTTGTGGATTGAGTCCGACGGAGCAGTCACGGCGGCCGTGGCCGCGACGCGGGACATGCTGGGCTGGGCCATGGAACGCTACTCCGGCGGTGCGGACCGCAGGATCAGTGTCTTCGTGCTTACCGAAATCACGCTGGAGTACTTCCGGCTCGTCGACCAACACGTTCTGCCGTTGGTAGACGGCTCGTGGACACACCGGATTGTGGCCACCGAGTTCGCACGTCCGCCGGCCCGCACCCTTGCAGCCGGGGACGACCCGAACTTTCCGCTCCGGGGCTCACCGCAGCCAGCGACCAACGATGACTGGAACCACAGTTGGCACGCCTTGGGCGACCCGGAGCGCGATGCGTATGAGGCCCTGCGGCATCTCTACGTCCTGTTCGGCCTTGACGTCACGGACAATCCGTTCACTGATGGCGGCCGGGTGAGCACAACGCTGCTGCTGACCAAGGGGCCGTGACATCAGCCGGTTGGACGCTTCCGCGAACGGCGCGTGCGACAAGCCGAGTAAGACCGCTGGGCGAGTGGGTGAGAGGGCACGAGGCGGCTACGCCGTCCGGGATTCAGGGCCGCGTGGCCGCGAAGTACGGCATGGAGGCGAGGTTGGTGATCTCGATGTTCTTGCCGGTGCGCGGTGCGTGGATGGCCTTGCCGTGGCCGATGTACAGGCCGTTGTGCTGGCTGTTGTTGTACCAGTAGGTGATGTCCCGGGCTGGAGGTCGGAGCGGGCGACCTGCCGGCCCGCGTTGTACTGCTGGTTGACGGTGCGGGGCAGTGAGACGTCGGCGGTGCGCCAGGAGGCGCCGGTGAGGCCGGAGCAGTCGTAGGAGTTCGGGCCGGTCGATCCCCACTCGTAGGGCTTGCCGAGCTGGGCGTAGGCGAACTCGATCGCGGTACGGGCGCGTCCGCTGGCGGGACTGCAATACGCAGCGCCATAGTAGAGCTTGCCTTCGGCCGTCCGGCCTCCGCGATGTTGCCGAGGCGCCGGGCCGAGGAGTAGTCCCTCTGTCTACTCTTCTCAGCCCTGTTCCTGACCCTGCGCCGTGATGATCTCGGTGTGGGATGAGGAGATCTCTGCTGGAGCCGTTGTTGCCGGTCGCGGTGAGGGGCAGGCCGTCGGCCCGGCCGCGAGTTGCTTGGCGGGTACGGGCGGGGGCGCCCCGGCGGGACTTACCACCGAGGGGGCATGGCAGTGAAGTCGGCCGCGTGATCAGCGTGCTTCGGCTTTGGGCGAGGTGAGGTCGGGTGGGTAGCCCTTAGCACGCAGCCACGTGTCAAGTGCGAGGGCGACGATGTCGCCGTGGGGCATGTCGTGATCGGCGTTGTATCGGCGGATGCGTTTCTGGAGCTGGAGGGCATCGGGGACGGCGTAGTTGAGCTGTCCGCGTTTGGTGTGGCGATTGCTGATGATCTCCAGCGTGTTCGGGTGTGGAGTGAATGGGTCTTCAGCGGGCTGGGACTGCGCTTCCAATGCGTCGGCCATCTCACGCAGTCGTCGGGCGTGATGGGCGAGATCGGGCACGAGTTGCTCCGGTCGGTCCGGATAGGCGGATAGCTAGCCGCCTATTGGGCTATTGGAATAGTCGGCACGGGGTGGCCGCCCCCTTGCGTGGGGGTGGCCGCCCCGTGCCGTGCGGTCGGGTCAGAAGCCGCGGGCGGTGAGCCACTCGTCCAGTGCGACCGAGACAATGTCGCCGATGGGCAGGTGATCGAGTTCGTTGTCCAGCGCGAAGCGCTTGATCCGCTTCTTCAGCTTCAACGCAGCGGGAACCGAAGAGTCGAGACTCTCCCGCGCGATGATCCGCTGGTTGAGAACGACGGCGACCTCGGGAACATCCTTGGGACGGCCGGGACCGTGCGCATACGGCGTTCCCTCGCTGGGATCCTCCTGCGATCGAGTCTCCTGTTGTTCCTGGTGAGCCCCCGGACCCTCGGTCCTCACCGGGAATGCGGTGCCGCCTGCCACCGGGGAAACGGCCGGGCGAATGGCCACCTCGGCGGCCGGAGCCGCACCAGCAGTCGCGGACGTGACAGGAGGCGGACCATGCTGCGCAACAGGTTCGGCCGGCTGCGTGGCCTGGACCGCAGGTGCTGCAGGCTCGGGAGCCGGGACCACAGGCGGCATGTGCCGCTCCACCGGCTCCCCACCGACCGCCGTCCCCGCCTCGGGGGCGACGACGGCCGGGCGAACCGGCTGACTGGTGGCCGGCTCCGGCACGGGGCCGCTCGGCACGTCGGCAGTCGGCTGGGCTGAGGTCTGCGCCACTTCGGGCATCGCCTCGGTCCGGCCCTGTGCCGATCCCTCGGGGATGGGAACGGCGGAAGGAGCGGTCTGAACTTGCGGCTCGCTGGCAGCGGGACGGCCCTGGCCCTGGGCGGCGGCCTGTTCGGCGGCGTACTGCTCGGGGGTGAGCTCGGCGGCCGGGGGAGGGGGTGGCGGGGCCGACTTCTTGGCCCCGCCCAGGGTGCGACCCGTGCGGCGGGCCGGGGGCTTCATGCGCTCGCTCATGCCGTGAGCTCCTTCATCAGTTCGGCGTACTCGCTCAGTTCGGTCGGGATCTCGCCGAAGGCCTCCATGTAGTGCACCCAGGAGTGGATAGTCGTCTCGGCGAGCGGGAAGGGCTCGTCGCGGTCCGGGCCGATGCCCTCGCCCTTCTCGGGCTCCAGCAGCTTGTCCTTTGCGTTGCGGGGCAGGCTGGTGCGGTCGTCGGCCTTCACGAGGACTACGTGGGCGGTGACGTCGCGCTCGTTGCGGGCGGCGGCGCGCTCGGCCTCGTCGAAGGTGGCCACGAGCTTGCGGCGCTCGATCTTGGTGGGGGCGACCGGCACGAGCAGCAGGTTCGCCTCGGTAACAGCCTCGTGGAACAACTTCGCGCTGCCGCCGCCGGCGTCGACCACGATTGCTCCGAACTCGGACCGCTTCTCACGGATGTATTCGGCGATGTCGTCGAACGGGTACCGCTCGACCACCAGGTTGGCCGGGATCTCGAAGCCCTCGGCCTGGGCGACCTTGAACCAGTCATAGGCGGACTGGCTGGTTGCGTCCGCGTCCAGGAGCAGCGTCGGCAGGTCGAGGACGACGGCGTAGTAGAGGGCGATGAACCAGGCGGAGGTGGTCTTGCCGGTGCCGCCCTTGAGCATGCCGACGACGATGACGAAGGCGTCCCAGGCGCGGGCTGTGGCCGCGGCCAGGGCCCTGTGACGGGTGTTCTCGTTCACGTGTGCTTGATCTCCTGAAACTGGAAAGGTGAGTTGTCCTATGTGCGTCGGTAAGAGGGCCGACATTCGGTGGCGGCTGCTTGCCGATGTCGGAGGGGCTCGCGCTGCAGTACTGCGCCTGGGATGGCGCACGGCCGACTTCTTGATCTGTCGGGCATGGCGGGGGACACCCGACAGGGCGGGGCCGCTCATGACCGCTTCCTCGGGTCACGGGCTTCGCCGTGGTTGTGCTGGGGACGCATCCGGGTGCCAGCCTGGTGCAGGAGCCGGTAGACGGTGGCGACCGAGTAGTTGCACTCCTTGGCGAGGTCCGGGACCGTGGCGCCAGCGTCGTACCGTGCCCGCAGGGATACCGCGAGCCTTTGCCGCTCGGCGGCTCGCATTGCGGCGCGCATCCGCATCGTCTGCTGCGTGGTGCGCACAGCGCCGCCGGCCTCGATCAGCAGGCGCCGGGCAGCACGCCTCGTCCCAGCCCCCGCCGCAGCGAGCTCGGTGAGGGTCGCGCCATGCTGCTCGTACAGGGTGCGCAGGTGGGCCGCGAGACGCTGGCGCGCCTGTGGATCCTGGCGCATCCGACGGGTCTGCCACGACGTACGCATCTCGGTCCCGGCCTCGTGCAGCCGGTTGAGCACCGTGCCGTACGACAAGCCGCTGCTGGCCACGAGTTCGTCGACCGTGGCGCCGGACTCGTACTGCTTGCGCAGGGACTCGGGCGTCACCGTCTCGCTCGCATCGGATGTGACTGGGGGCTCTGGGTTCATGCGGCGGACTCCCATTCGCTGAGGGCTTCGGCATGGGCGGCGGCCAGCTCGTCGTAACTGCGCTGGTCCGATGGGGTGATGAGGATCAGCCGACCGTCGGTGGCCACGCGCCATTCGGCGTCAGGGCGGCCGGTGACCGGGTCGAGGACACAGCCGCCGGGGGCGTGCCACGCAGGAGGGATCTCGTCGGGGCGAGGTGCGGGAACCAGGACCTGGCCTCCGTCGCGGACGATCACCATGGCCTTGCCCCGGTGCTCCGCCAGCCGCTCCAGTGCCTCCCGGTACGCCGAGCGCTCGGCAGCGTGCAGCGCTTTGCGCTGGGCTGCCACGCCCGCGGTGCCGTATTGCTGGGCGACCGCGTCCCAGCCCTGTGCCGGGGGCGCGGTCGGTGCGGGAACCGCATCTGGCAGGCTGGTACCGAAGCCCTCCAGCGCGCGAGGCGCGAGGATCCAGGTCTCTCCGCTGTGGTGCACCAGGCCGTGGTCGGCCAGGCGTCGCAAGGTCCGGTAGGCGGTGGCCCGGGACACCGATGCCGAGCCGACGAGTTCGCCAATGGTCTGGGCGGGCCGGGCGTGCAGCGCGCCGATGATCATGAGGGCGGAGCTGCCGAGGCCGTGGTGGGCGAAGGCGTCGTGGCCCATCAGGCGGCTGATGACGGTGGAGTCGATGTCGGCCGCCGCCCGTGTCTCAGGGGTGGGCCACTCCTCAAGTGCCGGGTCGGGGGGGTACTGAGTGGTCCGGAAACGAGACAGCGAAGCGGGGGCGTTGCCGTCGGCGAGGTACCAGGTGGAGCCCTCCCGGCCATGGCCGACCCGCAGCCGGCGCAGCCAGCCACCCGGCTTGAGAACGGTCTCGTAGACCACCCGCAGCGTCGTCCGCGAGACCCCTGCCTCCTCCGCGGTCTGCCGCTCACTGGCGTGGTGCAGCGGGCCGCCGGCGGTCTCGGCGAAGTTCAGATGGGCCCGCAGCACCCGCAGCGCGGTCCGACCCCGCTCGCCGCGCCAAGGAGTGGTCTCGATCCGGTCGCGCAGTGCAGCGAGGACCTCGTACGCCTCGTGCCGGGAGCCCAGCGCCCTGGTGCTGTCGACTGCGGTCGAGGCGCTGGCCCACACCCGGCGGATGTAGTCCAGGGCACGCGCCTGCCCGGAGCGGAGCGCGATGTGCCGGGCGTGCCGGCCACCCTCGTGGTCGGGGTGGAGCAGCAGCCGGGTCAGCTCGTCGACGGTTCCGCCGGCGCGGGCGACGTGGCAGGCGATAGCCGCCGTGATCCGGTGCCCGTGCTCGGCCGCCCCCTGCCGGTCCTCGCGCAGGACCACAGTCTGGCCGTCGGATCCGAGCCTGCTGTAACTGCCCGCCGCGTAGCGGCCGGTGAGGTCTCCGAGCAGGACAAGGTCAGCCGCAGCCGGAGGCAGCCGGTGAAGCCCCAGTCGCTCGCTCGGGTGAAATGTCCGTCGGGATGGGTCTGCCTGGTGGGTGTGGTGTGGCACTGTGGGGTCGTCTCGCAAGGACGTGGACGCCACCCCGGCCCGCTAAAACCACGGTGGCGTCCGGAACCGACCTCCAATCGGTGCCAAGCGAAGCCTCCAGGATGGCCGTCCTGGAGGCCTTCGTATGCCTGGCTCCTCAGCGGAGGCAGGCGTCCCCATCGCGGCTCGACCGAGATCGACTCGGAGTGCCGCCAGAGGAGTCCTGACCCATCCGACACCGCCCCGACCTCGGCCGATTCGGGGCCAAACAGAGGGCGATTGCCTCTGACTGGCTCCGAGCAGCTCGGGTCGAACCCGGGTCGAATCAGAGCGGTTTCCTCTGACTGCCTCCGATCGCCTCTGCAACCCGACCTAGCAGGTCACAACCGATCCGGCCCGCGAAAGCGCAGGTCAGAAAGGTGCTCCAGGAATACCCGGCGTACAGCCCGACTCGTCTGCCGCCCCGCGACCGGGTCGGCCGGGGCGTCAGAGGTGGCGGCCGATGTGTGCGATGCGGATCGCCTTCTCCTCGTGCACCAGCCGGAAGTAGACGCGCCCGGCGTTCCGGTTGAGATTCCCGTGGAGTTCGAAGCAGCGGCGCTCGCCGTCCAGATCGTCCCAGTATCGGTTCCTGCGCGCGTTCTCGTGCTCCGGCCGGATGCTGGGGGCCTCCCAGTGCGGCCCCGTGGGGGAGGAAACGGGGTCCCATCCCGCGGCGGTCTCCTGGAGCTGCCGAAGGAGCCTGCGGGCCCCCTTGAACCACTTCGGGTCCAGGTTCTCCAGGTCGTCCCGCACCCGGGGGAGGAACTGGAGGTTGGGGAAGAAGTCCTCCCGCCCCGCCCACAGTTCCGCTCCGCTGGAGACGGCGCCGAGTCCTTCCCGGCGGCCCCACAGCTCGTGTTCCTCGAGGTGTGCCACGCGTGACGCGTGCCGGACCTTGTCGGTGTACTCGTCGGCCGAAATGTCCCCTGAGACAGGGTCCTCTGTCAGCTCCTCGACCGTGAACTCCAGTCAGTAGGCGTCCCAGGCCGGGTCGAGCGGCAGGCTGACGGCGATCCCGTCCGTCATCCGTGCCGCCCCGAGCCCGTGCGCGTCCACCCCCTCGTGCCGGTGCCAGATACCGGCACGGTCGGTCGCGGCGGACGCGTGGAGGGTCGCCTGGAAGGTCGTGCAGCGGTTGCGCATCGCCTGGATGTAGCGGTGCTGGTCCTTGTTGCGCGCGTCGTTGCGCCACTGGGCGTAGTAGTAGCCGCGGGCCAGTTCGGCCTGGTCGAGAGGACTCTGGGTGGCGAGGCTGATGTCCCGCCATCGGCGTAACTCCCGCAGTACGTCCACGAAGGTACGCATCCCCGTGGCGACCTTGTCCGGTCCGTGGTCCGACGCACAGGACCGTTCATTGAGAAACACCAGCAATGGCACGCCCCAACCCCCTTGTCGATCGTGCCGTCTCATCTCACACGCCCCCTGGATCAGTCGAGCAACTGGTCCAGGGAGTTCTCCCACTCGTCGAAGAACCCCTCGGGCCACTCGGAGAGCGTGCCGTCCGGTCCGATGACCGGACTGACGACCTCCGTGCTCTGTCCCTTGCGGCGGAAGTAGTGCACGGCCGTCCCATCGGCGGCCAGCCGGCCGTTCTTGCGCGGACGAGGCGGCCTTCCGCCGCTGGTGTGCGACCGAGCCCGCGATCGCCTGGCTCGGCACGGTCAACCTGCTGGGCCTGCCGCCCCTGGTCCGCGCTGAGTTCCAGTGGGGCATCTTCGCGCACACCCAGCGGGCGAGCCACACCTTCTGGCCCACATGGTGGCTGCAGAGCCTGGCGACGAAAGTCCGGGAGCGAGGAGTGCCCTCCGTCGTCGATCTGGCAAAGGACCAGGACTCGTTCAACGGGCAGCACCGGATGATCCTGCGCGAGTTCCTCAACGAGCTGCGGCTGGTCTACTACACCCCCGAGGAGACCAAGGCGTCCGCTACCGCCAGCGGCAGAGCAACTTCGACCTCACCGCCGTGTCCCAACGTTGGCTTCGGGACCTGCTCTGGGACGACATCGCGGACCGGCTCCGCCGACCGCGGGCGCCCCGCAGCCCCGGCCACCTGGAGATGGGCCGACGCGCCTGCGTGGAACTGAGCACCTTCCTCGAAGCGGCCGCCCCCGAGGGCGGGCGCGACCCGAGGCTGCTGACTGAGGACCACGCCCGGCGGTTCGTCGCCGACTACACCAAGCGGGCCCGCGAGGGCCTGCCCTCGCTGGGCATCGTGCTCGCCGACGGAAAGCCGAGCACCGTCACCGCGCACACCCAGCGGTTCGTCTTCGGTCACGCGCGCATGATCCTGCGAGCCGCCCTCGACGACGGGAGAGCCGACGCGCTCGGACTGTCGCGCAGGTTCATCGTCGCGTTCCCGCCCGGCGGCTCGGGCACCGCCCGGGCCCGCAGCCCATTCCCCGACGCGGTGGCCCGGGCCCTGGCCGCCGAGGCGAACCTACAACTGCTGGCCGCCCGCTGCGACCCCAACGACCGCGGCCTGCGGGACGCCTGGGAGGCCCTGGTCTTCACCGGCCGTCGGTGCACCGAGGTCCTCCGGCTGCGGCTGGACTGCACGCGCCGACACGGCGGGGCCGCCTTCCTCTGGCACGACCAGAGCAAGGTCGGCAACTACGACGAGGCCATCCGCATCCCTTTCGGCGTGGGCGGGCGGCCGTGACGGTGGAAGTAGTCCTGCGGCCGTCGCAGTGTATGGGTATCGGGCCGGTGCTGCTGACCGTGATGGGCGCGGCCTTCCACTGGATGGATCGCGACCAGACCCTGCGCGACCTCGACCAGCTCATCGAGCCGAACGGAGCCGTCGTCCTCGCTTCCGGCGGTGCCCCCGGTGGCCTGGAGCCTGCCCCCTGGCTCGACGTGGTCGCCGAGGTCCGCACCCGCTACCTCGGCCCCGAGCGGCGGCTGGCTCTGGCACCTACAGCCACCCCAAGGAGCGCCACCAGGACGTGCTGGCCCGCAGCCCGTTCTCCAACATCGACATCACACGCTGGGACCGCACCCTGACCCGCACCCTCGACGAAGTCATCGGCTGGGTCTTCAGTCTCTCCTACTCCAGCCCTGCCCAGCTCGGCGACCACAAGGACGCGTTCGAGCGCGACCTCCGCGAGGCCCTGCTCGCCTTCCAGCCCGAGGGCGGCTTCGAGGAGGTAATCCGCACAGAGGCGATTATCGCCACCCGCCCCTGACACACCGCAGAGACGGCGAGAGGCCCAGCGCATTTGCGCTGGGCCTCTGCATGTCCCCGACCTCGGCAGCCGCGCCGTCCAGACCGAGTGATCGACGGGCTCTGCACCTTCAACGACCAGCGAGTTCAAGGCATCGGGACGAAGAGCCAGTCTTCACCACCCGGGTCTCTCTCAACGAGCTGGCCACTGACCTCGTCGTCGAAGACGGCCATCCCAGCCCCCAAGACGGCGCACGAATCCGCGCGTAACGCGGTGCAGGGACATCAGGCTCCGATCTGCGTGAACCGGCTGCGAGCGTGTCGGTGCCACCGACAACTGGGATATCGGTCCGCGTACTTGGTTGCTGAGGGGTAGGAAACTGACCCGCGCGGCCAGCACCACGGCGGGAGTGCTGGCCGTGGGCTGGGCGGCGTCCATCAGGCCGACGTGCGGTGCTGGATGAGGAAATTCCAGGCGAGGCGTCCGACTGCGGCGGCGCAGGTAGTGGCGGCGGTCGCGAGCAGGGATGTCTCCGCGTGCGGCAGCGGTGATGCGATCACGATCAGGGGCAGTGCTGGCACTGCGATGAACGGGATGGGAATCATCCGCCGGTGCGGTCGACGAATTCGGTACCGGCGCCTCGGGTAAACACGCGACCGGCTCTTGCGTGCGAGGTGTGCTGCATCAGATTTCGGGCGCGGCCTCATGGACGCTCCGCTCCTTAGGTTGATTTCTTGTTCGTGGAATGCGGGAAATGCGCGAGTACTCAGTAGCGAATTCGACGTGCGGCTCCCATCGGGCACCGGGCAGGCCGGTGCCCGTGGAGAGTGAACTCGGCGGACGCGGTTGTCGGGCGCACAGTGTTGCGCTCGCAGCCATACGACAGGCATCACGCCAGCAGAACATCCGCCGCGTCGGTGGTGAGGTTGCCTTCCATGTCGGCCCAGTTCGGGTGCCAGGCATATCCTTCGTCGGCGCCGTGCTGCCAGGTGTGGGTGACACGCCCGTTCGGGGCGCGGCCGAAGACGGACAGGGTGTTGTGGGGGTTGAGGACGACGGCGGGGTCGTCGGTGAGGTGGCCGCCGAGGCCGGCCCAGTCGGACCAGGGGCCGCCGGTGCCGGTCTGCCAGCGGTGGGCGAGGGTGTTGTCGGCGGCGCGGGCGAACACGACCATGCCGCCGTCCCGCCCGACCAGCACGGTCGGCCGGCCCTGGATGGCGCCCTCCATGTCCACCCAGTTCGGATGCCACACGTGGCCCTCGTCGGCGCCGTGCTGCCAGGTGTGCGTCACCCGGCCGCCGGGGTCGCGGGCGAAGACCGACAGGGCGTTGTTCGGGCTGAGCACCACCGCCGGATCGGAGGCCAGCCGGCCTCCGAGGCCGGCCCAGTCGGACCAGGGGCCGCCGGTGCCGGTCTGCCAGCGGTGGGCGAGGGTGTTGTCGGCGGCGCGGGCGAACACGACCATGCCGCCGTCCCGCCCGACCAGCACGGTCGGCCGGCCCTGGACGGCGCCCTCCATATCGACCCAGTTCGGATGCCACACGTGGCCCTCGTCGGCGTCGTGCTGCCAGGTGTGCGTCACCCGGCCGCCGGGGTCGCGGGCGAAGACCGACAGGGCGTTGTTCGGGCTGAGCACCACCGCCGGATCGGAGGCCAGCCGGCCTCCGAGCGAGACCCAGTCCGGGGCCCAAGCTCCTTGTTCGGACTGCCAGGTGTGCCACAGGGCGCCGTCGGCGCCGCGGACGAACACGGCGAGTTTGCCGTAGCGGCCCACCAGGGCGAAGGGGCGTCCGGTGGCACCGGGGGCGGGGCGGCCCAGCGACGTCCAGGGCGACCAGGCGCCGCCGGGGGCGTTCTGCCAGCGGTGGGTGACGCCCCCGCCCGGCTCCACCCCGAAGATGACCATGCCCGATCCGGTGTCCACCACCGACGGCACCCCCACACACAACCGAGGCATGCCCTGGCGCCCAGGACCAACTGCCCGGGCCGCCTCATCCAACAGCGCGAGGGCCTTCGCCTCGGCCCGGTCGTACCGGTCAGGGAAGGCTGATCGCTGAACCCGCTGTGCTGTCTGACCGGCCGTCAGACCGGGGGACTCCTGCTCGACGCGCACGGCGCGGACGAAGAACTGCCGAGTTGCGTACGACACGTTCATGATCTGCTCGGGAGTGCCCCAGCCCTGGCTGGGACGCTGCTGGAAAACACCGAGCGAGTCGAGGTCCCCGCAAGGGAGATTGTTCATGTGGGATTCGACCCACCCGGCCTCGAAACCGGCAAGCATCACCTTGTCGGAAACCCCGAGAGCGCGGCCTACGGAATAGACGGCCTTTGTGACTTCCAGATCGTGAGTGGGCGGGACAGGGCAAGGTGCCATGGATTCTTCCTTCGTGCCTGGAACTGCGCCGGACGACACCGGTCGATGTCGAGAACGTGGACAGTCCGGCGGACGTGTCCACGGCACCGAGCGTCCAGCTCTCCATGGCGCCGGGCAAGTGTTTCCCTGTCGTCTCCGGAAGAGGAAACACGAAAACCGAACTCACGATCGCCACACGTGACGCGAATTGGCCGGAGAAAATGGGGAGTACCGATTTCAGGCACCAGACTTCGCATTCGCAGGACAGGGCCATCGTCGACGGCGGCTGCGGGGTATCGCCCGGAAGGCGGGGACGCGCTCGGCGTACCGCATGCCAAAGTCGCGCCACTCGCCGCCCATAGTCGGATCAGTGGGCATTCCTGCGACCGTCAGTAGCTCGTCAGAGCGACAGGCGACGTGTTCCCCTCGATCGTCCCGGACATGTTCGCTATGTTCAGGACCAGGTCACGCGGTAACGGCGAACGCCCGCGGCCGGAAATTCGAGCAGGTGGGCCTCGGGGTTCTCCAGCAGGATCAGGCTCCCGGGCCGGGCCGACAGACACGCCACGACGACCGGCAGTACGTACGTCAGCCCGAACCCGACATTGGTGGGCCGGTACCGGTTGGACTCGGAGAAGCCGCTGCCGAAGTGGTAGCCGAGCCGGACGGTGTCGGTGCCGTGGATGTCCTCCGCCACCAGCCGGACCCCGGGGCACAGCCGCTGCATCCACGCCTCGGTCTGGGCGAGGAGGGTGGTGGAGGCGGCGTCCGGGAGCCGTAGCGCCTCGCCCGTCACCGGTTCGTCCTGGTGGGTGCGCAGGTAGTTCACGGTGTGCTCGCCGTGTGGGCCGAGGAAGCCGCGGGTGGTCACCGCGTGGTGCGATCGGGGGTAACTGACCTGCGGAGAGACCCGGTCGGCCTTCAGGTACTGGAATCCTGGCCCGAAGAGGCTCGGCAGCAGCGCGGAGGGCTCCCGCTGAACGCCCTGCTCATCGGGGACCAGCTTGAGGTGGTCCGCCTCGCGCTCGTAGACGGCGGTCCACCGCGCCGTCGCACCGTCGCCCCGCAGGGCAAGCGCGATGTGCGGGCCGGTGGCGTCGTCGTACGCCTCGTGCCGCACGTCCTGGCCGGTACCGAGCTGCACCAGCTCGTCGTTGAGCAGCAGCCCCGCCTCGCCGCCTCCCACCGGGGCGAGATCACCGGACTCGTACGACTGCCGCAGCAGGGCGAGTGCCTGGAGAACGGAGCTCTTGCCGGAGGAGTTGAGCCCGGTGAGCAGGGTGAAAGGGGCCAGGGAGATCTCCTGGCGGGCGAACGCCTTGAAGTTGGTGAGGGTCAGTAAGTCAAGCACTCAGTACGTCGCGGAACAAGTCCTTCATGGACTGGAAGCGGTAGTTGACCTTGTCGGCGTCGCCGGTGCCGGAGGAGATGGAGTCCCAGAACCGGGGGTCGTCCATCAGCTTCCTGAACTTCTCGTTGACGACTTCCTTCTGCGCTACGAGAGCGTTGACTTCCTCTCCGGTGTACCCGACCAGTGTGACGGCCTGAACCTCGAACAACGCCTTGTTGATCGGGTACCGGCGCTTCACACCCTCTCGAAGCGGGCGCCGTCGTACTGGGTCAGGTACTCCAGGTTCTCCAGCCGCAGCGGCTTCAGACCGGCCGCCTCCGGCTTCACGAAGCGCACGATGCTGGTGAGGCGCTGCACACCGTCGACCACCGACCAGGACTCGTCCGCCTCCTCCGCCACGTAGAGCGTGGGCAGGGCGATCCGCAGCAGCAGCGACTCGATCAGCCGGCTCTGCGCGGTGTCGTTCCAGATGCCCGAACGGCGCTGGAAGTCCGGCTGGAGGTCGAGGAGCCGGCGCTTCAGCCGCCTGAGGACGAGGTCGACCGTGGGATTGCGGGGGGTGACGTCGATGAGCTCGGGATCGAAGGGCATCCGGCCGGCCTCGCCGATGTCCTCGGCCTCGATGCCCGTGCTGACGCCGGTGTCGGTGAACTCGACGGCCGGTTCGTCCGCGGCGGTGGGCGTCTCGCCCGGCATCCCGTACTCCCCTCACCCTTCCGATCATGGGCGGAACGTCCCGTACAGTAGCGGATCCGCTACGGGACGAAGCACGTCTATGAAGAATCGCGCGGACCGGCCCTCCGCTCGGCCGGTGCGGAGCCCGACCGTCCGCGGAGCTTGTCCACGAGTGGGCGGCACGCGTCTATGAAGGCGCAGAGCTGTTGCACGAGTCCTTGCAGGACGAAGAGGAGGATGGACGCCACCCCACCCCATGCCAGCAACCAGAGGACGGCCTGGGAGTCCACGTGCCCGGTTCCCTTCTGTCGGGGTGGCCGAGCTGAGCAAGCGCGTGGCAGGTCCCAGATCGACCACCGCACCCCCTGTGGGGTGTCACCTGTGATCAACTGAGGCCCTGCCGACGTTCAGGCCGTGTATGCGGTTAGTGCCTTGGCACGATGTCGCGCCCGAGCGGGACGTCGGTCCCGCAACTCCCCCACCAGGCCCCTGAGACCTGTAACGCAATTGCGTAGAAAGGCGTTTGGCAAGTCCGCCCTTCCACGGGTCAGGGTAAGGGGCCGTTCACCGTGATCACAACAGGTGACCGGCGCACTCGTTCTGGTGAACCACGGTCGTTCACCGATTCCCTCGTGTCCCAGGTGCCTAGCGTGGCGTCCGGTGGAGGTGAGCTGATGACCAGTGAGCAGGTACAGGAGCCGGAGGCGGCTCCTCCGGAGCCCGGGACGGGGATCCTGCGGGTGTTCGGGCGGCAGATGAAGCTGTGCAGGCTCCGGGCGGGGCTGGAGCGGCCGGAGGTCGGAGCGCGGACGGGGTACTCGCCGTCCACCATCACGTCCTACGAGCTGGGGCGGCGGATTGCCCCGCCGAGGTTCATCGACGAGGTGGATGAACTGCTGGACGCGGGTGGGTTGCTGAAGGAGATGAAGGACGAGGTCGCGCGGGCGCAGTACCCGGCGTTCTTCCGGGACGCGGCGCGGTTGGAGGCGGAGGCGGTTGAGGTGCAGATCTACGCCAACCAGGCGGTGCCGGGACTTCTTCAGACCGAGGAGTACATGCGTGCAGTGTTCGGCATGGGGCGGCCGCTGCTGGACGAAGAAGTCGTTGAGCAGCAAGTGACGGCGAGGCTTACGCGCCAGGCCCTCTTCAGCCGCAAGCCTGCGCCCCTGCTGTGCTTCGTCATCGATGAGTCAGTGATTCGTCGGCCCTTTGGTGGAGCGACGGTGTTGCGTGGCCAACTGGAACACTTGCTGCTTGCTGGAGCACTCCGCAACGTTGAGATCCAAGTCATGCCGCTGGACAGGGAAGACAACGCAGCGGTGGACGGGCCCTTCACGGTGCTGCATCGAGAGGGCGGGGAGCCAGTCGCCTACCTGGAAGCACAGGGACGGAGCACAATCGTCACGGGGCTGACGGAGGTCCGCGGGATCGTGGCCCGTTATGGGATTATCCGAGCACAGGCTCTCACTCCTCGTGAGTCCTTGGCCTTCATCGAGAAGTCGCTGGGAGAGATGTGAACGTCGAAGAGACAGCTACTGGCCGACTTGCCTGGTTCAAGAGCAGCTACAGCGGAGCCCAGGGCGGTGAATGCGTGGAGGTGGCCACCTGCCCGCACACCGTGCATGTGCGGGACTCGAAGGACACGAACCGTCCTGGTCTGGCGGTCGGTTCGGAGGCGTGGGCCGCGTTCGTCGGGTTCACCGCCGATCGGATCGGCTGAGTCGTCGCCTTACGCCTGTGCCCTGTGGCTCCGTGGGGAGTCACAGGGCACAGGCGTGTCATGGGCGGTAGCGGCCTGCGGCGATCTCGGCGTCCAGCCGCGCCTGGAAGTGCGCGTGCGCAGCCCGCATCTCGGCCTCCCGGTCGGCCTTGTAGAAGGGGGCCTGGTAGCCGGCTGGGGGCGGGGTGCTCTCCGGGTCCTCCAGGTGGGCGAGGAGATCGAAATAGTCCTGCTTGGTCTGACCGTGTCCGTAGGTGTTGAAGTCGGCGGCGATCTTACGGCCGTTGGCGTCGAAGTAGGTCGCCGACTCGTAGTCGTGGAGCTGGGGGTAGCGGGACTTGAAGATTGCGGTGAGCTGATCGGCGGTAATGCCGAGCCAGACGGCGACCAGAGCGTCGAGTTCGACGTGGGCGGCACGACGTTCGTGCTCGGTGCGGAGGGGAGTGGTGTACTCCCAGGTCGGTTTGAGACTCGTCCGCGCCCCACACCGGGATCCGCCGCGAGATGTCCCGCTCGGAGATCTCCAGGCGGCGCACGACGAGGTCCCACAGGAACTCCACGCGCCGGGCCAGCGCCTGGAGCCGCTCCGCCTGCTTGGCGGTGGGCGTTCGTGTGATCATCTTGCGCCAGGCGGCGAGCGTCCGGGCCGCCTCCGGGGCGAGGGCCCTCGCCTCCTTCTCGGCGGCGACCGCGCCCCACTCCTTCGCCGGAAGCAGGAAATGGTGCACGGCGTTCTCCGTGACCCGCTGCGCCGCCCCGCTGCGGGTCGTGCGCTCGGTCACCGTGACCGGGAGGCCGCCGCCTGCCTCCGTCAGCGGGAAGCGCTCAGGAGTCGTCCCCAGCCAGGCCCCTTTCTTCAGCTTCTCCGGCGGGTACACCTCACGCCGGCCGCCGATCAGCGAGTTGCCGCGCCGCAGGTGCAGCCCGAACCACGGCGCCTCCTTCCCCGGATGCATCGTGTTGAGCCACAACGACACCTCCGCCAGCTCCACCGCCGTCTCGTTGAGGTCGACGCCGTAGGAGTTGTGCAGGGCGACGTACGCCTTCACCTTCTGGAGCTCGACCGCGTACATCTCGGTGTCGATGGCGACGTCATGTCCCGTCTCTTTCAGGGCTTCACGGGGCGAGGGGGTGCCTTGCCTGCTGTCGCCGCCGTGCTTCCGCCGACGCTGTTGTACCGCTCCACTGTGCCCTACGTACGGCGCGCCCGCGTACCACCCTCACCGGGCAGACGTGCAGGTCAAGAGTTCCCGGCGGTCGCGGGGCGCTCATCCCGTGGCTCGTCCAGGCCGTTGTCGTTCCGCCACGTCAGCTGCACCTGAAGATGACCCTGCGCCCCCGTCCGGGCCAGTACCGCGCCCACCTCCGCGTCCAGCTGGATGCCGAACTCCACGGTGACCTCGTCGGGCCGCTGGGGGAGGTCGCGCATGCGGTGGACGGTGAGGGCGGCGGCGCTGCGCACCTGTTCCAGGGCGGTGGTGAAGGATCCGGTGGCGCGGGCCACCAGGTCGGACGGGGTGGCGGCGTCCACGACCGTGCCCTCGTTCACCGTGATGTCCGCGATGACGAAATCGTCGTCGTCCAGGTCGAATCTGACCAGCATGCTGCCTCCCCCTCGGCCGTCCGGCCGGACCGGGCCCCACGGTAGCGATCAGGGGGACCGGCGGGAACACCGACGGCCGTACGGCGGGTCTGATCGAAAGATTCCGGCCTCCGTGGCCGCCAGGAGCCCTTTCGGCACGGCTGCGCGCCCGCCACTATGGGAAGAGGTGCGTCCGCGCGCGCCGGGTCACCAGCGGGAGCCGACAGGGGGAAGCCTGACGTGAGGACTTCTACGACCGACATCGAGAGCGGACTTGTCGATCTCAGCGGTTGTGGTCTTCGGGAAGCAATGGCCCTGTCCGGCGATCCCATAGCCAAGGCGCAGGAGGCACTGCTCGCGGAGCTCGCCCGGGAAGCGGCGGGACAGAGCGCCGGAGGCCCGTACCCCAGCCCGTTCTCCCCCGTGCGGTGCGACGCCCCCGAGGACTGAGCGCCCGATGTCCCGGGCGACATCGAGACCGGCCGGCGGTACCGCGCGGCACCGCCTTCCGGTGGCCGATCTCGACGCCGTGGCGGCCGGACAGGTGGGAGCGGGGACGGCGGGGCGGCTGAGCCTCGGCGAGCGCAGCCGGCGGATGCTGATGCTGCGCGGGGTGACCGCGGCGGTCGTCGCCGCCGGGGATCCCGGGCCGCTGCCGCCCGTCACCGACGCGGTCGCGCTGCTGCTGCGCGCGGAGGCCGCCGACGCCCGGGTCGTGTCGGAGATCCTCACGCATCCCGCGGTCGGGGTGTGGGCGGTGGATCTGCTGGCCCGGCTCCGGTCGGGGGAGCCGCCCGACGTGCCCGGCGGGCGGCCGCTGTGGCAGGACACGGGGTATCTGCACGCGCTGGCGGGCGTCGCGGCCGTACGGGCCGGGGTGGACGCCCTCGTACGGGTCCCGGCCCGCGCCGGCACGGTGTGCCTGCCCACGCTGGGCCGGGCCGAGTTCCCCGGCCCGCACATGGAGTACGCCACCGCCGTACTCGAGACGGCCCCGGACGCGGGGGCCACGCTGACCCTCGGCACGCGCCTGATACGGCTGTCCGAGCAGCCCGCGCCGCCCGGTGGGCGCTGGCACCCCGTGCGCACGGTCCGCCGGCATCCGGGCGGTGACGAAGCGCCGTATGCCCTCGTGCTCGACGACTGCGACCCGTACCGCGACTTCCGGGAGCTGCACTCCGCGCGCCCGCCCCTCACCGGCCCCGAGGAGGACACGTGGCGCCGCCTCCTGGACGACGCCGGGCGGCTGCTCGCCGCACGCCATCCCGGGACCGCCGGACTGCTGTCCTTCTCGCTGCGCACCCTCGCGCCGCTGCCGCGCACCCCCCGCTTCCGGGCCGAGAGCGCCTCGTACTCGGAGGCCGTCGGCGGTGTCGTCCTGTCCGAGCCCCACGACGCGACCGAACTCGCCGCCACCCTGGTGCACGAGGCCCGGCACTCCGTCCTCAACAGCCTCGTCCACCAGGTCGGGCTGTTCCGGCGGCCGGAACCGCGCGAACCGCTGCTCTACGCGCCCTGGCGCAGCGACCCGCGGCCCACCGCGGGGCTGGTGCACGGGGTGTACGCCTTCGCCGGGGTCGCCGACTTCTGGCGGGTCGAACGGCACGCGCTGAGCGGCCGCCGCGCCGACCTCGCCCACTTCGAGTTCGCGGTGTGGCGGGACGCGGTGGCGCAGGCGCTGCGGTCCCTGAGCGAGCCCGGCGCGCAGGCGCGGCTGACCGACTGGGGGCGCCGGTTCGTCGCCCGACTGGCCTCCTGGACCGCCCCCTGGGCCGGGGAGCCGGTGCCGTCGTACCCGCTCGCGCTGGCCCGCGCGGAGAGCGCCGACCTGCGCATCACCTGGCGGCTGCACCATCTGCGCCCCCACCCGGACGAGGTCCGCGAACTGGCGGAGCGCTGGCGGTCGGGCAGGCCCGCGCGCGGGGTGGACGGCGCCGCCGAGCCGGCGGTGCGGGCGTCCGACGGCGGCCGGCGCGAACCGCGCGGTGAACTGCGCCGGTTGCTCCTCGCCGACGGCTCCCTCACGACGGCGGACGCCGCCGACGACCGCCGGCCCGCCCTGCTGGCCGCCGACCACGCCCTCGTCGGCGGGGACGTCACCGGCGCGCTGCGCGGCTACCAGGCGGTCCTCTCCGACGACCCGGGCGCGCACCCCGCCTGGGCAGGGCTGGCGCTGGCCCTGCACGCGGCGGACGCCACCGCCGCCACACCCTGCCTGCACGCCCGCCCGGAACTGGTCCGCGCCCTCGCCCTGGAACTCCAGGCAGACGGCACCTCCCCCCTGGAGCCGGTGAAACTGTGCACCTGGCTGAGTGAGTAACACCGGCACCGGGCCCGGCACAGGGCCCCGCGTGCCCGACACGCGGGCCGTACGGGGCCCCGCGTGCTCGGCACGGGACCGCGCACGCTCGACACGGGGCTGGGCGTGCTCGGCACGGGGGTCGTGCGTGCCCGGCACGGGGACCGTACGCGCCCGGCGCGGGGCGGCACACGGCCTGGCTTCGAGGTGGTACGCGCCCAGCACCCGGCCGCACGCTGCTCGGCTTTGGGGCCGCACATCGCCCGGCACAGGGTGGCACGCTGCTCGGCTTTGGGGCCGTGCGCGCCCGGCGCGGGGCGGCACACGGCCTGGCTTCGAGGTGGTACGCGCCCAGCACCCGGCCGCACGCTGCTCGGCTTTGGGGCCGCACATCGCCCGGCGCGGGGTGGCACGCTGCTCGGCTTTGGGGCCGTGCGCGCCCGGCGCGGGGCGGCACACGGCCTGGCTTCGAGGTGGTACGCGCCCAGCACCCGGCCGCACGCTGCTCGGCTTTGGGGCCGCACACCGCCCGGCGCGGGGCGGCACGCCGCCCGGCTCCGGAGCCGTAAGCGCCCAAAAACTCAGCCGCGCAACCCCCGGCACCGGAGTCGCACACCCCCGGCGCCGGAGGCGCGTGTGTGTGCGGTTTCCGGGCCGGGGGGGGGTGGGGTCAGATCTGGAGTGGGTCGATGTCGCAGTTGGCGGTGCGGCCGTCTTCCGCCGCGCGGCTGGCCGGGTGGTCCTCGCCGAGGGACGAGCGGTAGCGGGCGAGGGTGTCGGCGTAGAGCTCCTCCGCCTCCTCGTGGCGGCCCAACTGCCGCAGGCCGAGCGCCAGGTTGAGCGCGGTGGCCAGCACGACCGGGTGGTCGTGGTCGGTGCCGAAGCGGGCCCGGCCCTGTTCCAGGCTGCGCCGCGCGAGGTCCACCGACGCCTGGACCTCGCCCAGTTCGTACAGGTCGACGGCGAGGTTGGAGGAGCAGGCGAGCGCGTTGGGGTGGTCCTCGCCCACGGTCTCCACCAGACGCTGCCGGGCCTGCGTGTCGATCCCGTGCGCCGCCTCGACCTGGCCGGACAGCCGCAGACAGATCGCCTGGTTGACGCGCCCGGCGACGGTGTGCGGGTGGTCGTGGCCGAGCAGCGCCTCGAACCCCTCGTACCCCTGCTGTCCGAGCAGCAGCGCCTTCTCCAGGTCACCGCTCTGGCGTACGTCGATGGCGTGGGCCACCAGCGTGGAGACGGTCAGCGGGTACTTGTCGCCGTACCGGGTCCGGAACAGGTTGAGGGCACGGCCGGACAGTTCCAGGGCCCGGTCGTGGTTGCCGGCCCGCCGCTCGGTCACCGACAGCAGGCGCAGGGCGGCCATGGTGTGCGGGTGGGCCTCGCCGTAGTTGTACTGGTAGCGGTCCGCCACGTCGCGCGCCTGGTCGCGGGCGGCCAGGTAGTGCCCGCCCTCCTGGAGGTCGAGGGCGACGGCCGCCATCGTGGACAGGGTGTTGAGGGAGTTCTCGCCGAACTCCTCCACTCTGCGGCGGTAGGTGTCCCGGTCCAGTGCGAGCGCCTCGCCCAGCTCGCCGATGAACCGCAGGTTCAGCGCGTGCCGGTGGGCCGCCACCAGGGTGGTCACGTCGTTCGGCCCGAACAGCCGGGTGCAGGTGTCGAAGACGTGCTTGTCGAGCTCCAGGGCCCGGGAGAAGTCACCGCGCAGGCGCAGGTCCCAGGCGAGCATGCTGGTGACCTCGAGGGTGGACTCGTGCTCGGGACCGAGGACCTCCGTCATGCCGGACAGGGTCCGCTGGTCCAGTTCGTACGCCTCCGAGTAGCGGCCCAGGATGCGCAGCGCGTCGGCGTACGGCTTGGCGGCGGCGAAGACCTGCTCGGCGTTCTCCCCGTCCCGCGCCCGCCAGGTGTCGTAGGTCAGCTTCGCCAGATCGGCGCAGCCCTGGTGGTCGCCCCACGAGAACATGTACTGCACTTCGTTGAGCACGAGTTGGCGCACCCAGGGGTCGGTCGACTCGACGGCGCGGCTGTGCAGCACGTGCGGCAGCAGATCGCCGTACTGCTGCCACTGGTGCGAGGCCTCCGGCTCGTCCGGGTCGCCCTTGGCGAGCAGCCGGTGGGCGCCCTCGCGCATCTGCCGCTTCAGCGGGTCCGACATCTGGTTGATGAGCACCCGCTGGACCAAGCGGTGCAGTTGGATCGTGTTGGTGTTGTGGTTGATGCGGGCCAGCGCGTAGCGGTTGATCTCACGGATGGCCCGGCCCAGTTTGATCGGGTCGCTGAGCGCCGCGCTCAGTTCCGCCGGTACGGGGGCGTCCCGCACGCCGGTGAGCAGCCGCCGGGAGATCGGCTCGGGGGCGAAGAACGCGCACACCTGGAGGAGTTGCAGGGCCGCGGGGTGGTTGCGGCGCAGCCGGTCCAGCGACACGTTCCAGGCGGCCGCCACGGTCAGCGGGTAGTCGGCCGGCGGGTCGCTGTTCATCAGCTCACTGGCCTGCTGCTCGAACAGGCGCAGATACTCGTCGGCGGGCATACCGGTCTCGGACAGCCACACGGCCGCCTGTTCGATGCCCAGGGGCAGGTCGCCGAGTGTCTCGGCGAGCCGGTCCGCTGTCTCGTCGTCCAGGGTGGGGGCACGCAGTTGCAGCAGTGCCTTGCTCTCCTCGCGGGTGAAGACATCGACCTCGAGCGGGCGCGCCGAGGCGGCCCACTGGGCGTTGCGGGAGGTGACGAGAATGCGGCCCGGTCCGTTTGTCGGAAAGAATTCGCGCACGGCCTCGGGATTTTCTGCGTTGTCGAAGACAAGAAGCCAGTTCTTGTAGGGCTCGCCGATACGCAGTGCTTCTATCACCGCGGGAACGGCGCTGTTGGCCTCCCCGCTGCCGACACTCACTCCGAGCCTGCTCGCCAGCATCACCAGGAACTGGCGGATCTGCTGCGGCTGCTCGGACGGAATCCACCAGATGACCTGATACTCGTGGAGATGGCGATATACGTACTCGACCGCGAGCTGGGATTTGCCGACGCCGCCCATTCCCTGCAGGGCCTCGGGCAGCACGGCCGTGGTGCCCTCCTGCAACCTGCGATGGAGATCCTCGAGGAGCTGGACACGGCCGGTGAAGGCCCGGTTTCGGGGAGGGACATTGCCCCAGACGGGTGGCGGCTTCTGCAGCCCGTCACTCCTCTGCCCGACTTCGGCGGACTGCAAGCCGGTCACTACAATGGTCCCTTCTTCTTCGGTTTCCGGTACGTCGGCCACCACGGTCACCACGTCGGGGCCGTCGGAGGTCGTCTCCCCCGGGGGCTGTGGCGCCACGGCGGGCGAGGGCTCAGGCGCCGGGGAAACGCGGACACTGAGCTCGTGCAAGGCCGTCGCATAAGGGCCGGACATGGCCGCGAATGCGGGAAAAACAGAGGAAATCCATGGTGGTAAAGCTTCCATGGGAAAACGGGAAGCGCGAGTCGGATCGCGGACGATTCCCCCGAGCTGACCGAAGGTTTGCCCCAAGGGGCCCTGCACCGCGGCGGCCAGGGAATCGAACATGAGGGTCATCGCCCATGCCGTCTCCCCCTTCGTCCCCTCGGACAGCAGCTCCCTGCGCAGTTCGGTGCCGAGCTCCAGCTCGGAGCGGGCCAGGGCCGGTGCCCCGGGGTCGCCGGGGACCCGGCGCAGGATGCCGGAGAGCAGCAGCTCGGCCACGTGCCAGGTGCGCGCCTCGGGCAGCAGCCGGGCCTGCATCATGCGCAGCACCGCGAGGTTGAGCAGCGGCAGCGCGGCGCACAGCCGGGCCAGGCGGTAGGCGGTGGGGGACAGCTGGGCCCGCAGGGTGCGGGCCGCCACCTCGGGCGGTGCCGCGAGGCGAGCCGGGTCCTGACGGGCCACCAGCGTCGGGCCGCCGGCCGTCGGGGACACCCACAGGGCCCGGGTGGCCCACGCGCCGGTCGTTCCGCCCGCGGTGAAGCGCGCCCACCGGCCCAGCCCTTCGGCCGTCAGCGTCACCACCGGTACGGCGATGCCCCGGCCGGCGGCGCCGGGTCCCGGCCCGGGGGTGTAGCCGTCCGCGAGACCGTTCCCGAGTCCGTCCGCCGGGCCGCCCCCGAGTCCGTCCGCCGCGCCGGTGTGGAAGTCGTCGAGGTCCAGGGCGAGGTCGTCGTGGCGGGCGGACCAGGTGGCGTTGGCGGCCGCCGGGCCCGGCGCGGTGAGCCGGAGCCGGCGGGTGCGGGTACCGGTGCGGGCCCACACATGGCCGGGCAGCACGTGCACGACCGCCGTGGGGGCCGCGCCGGCCCACCGGGCGAGCGCGCGGTGGGCGCTGCCGTCGGCCCAGCGCACGGCCTGGAGGTCGGAGAGGACCAGCAGCACGTGGCGTCCGTCGCCCGGCGGCATCGGATCGGCGGAGCGCGGTCCCGTCGGCCAGTGGAGCAGCCGGACGTCCCGGAACGCGCCGGAGCCGTGCAGGGTCTCCTGCAGCCGCTCGGCGGTCGGCGCCCACAGCCGCATCGACTCCCCGGTGTCGACCACAAGGGTCAGCGTCAGCCAGCGCTCCTCGGCGGGGCGCTGGAACGGCAGCCAGACGCCCTGTTCGGCGGCGGTCTCGGCGGTGCGCTCCTCGTCCAGCACCTGCCGGTGCGGCGAGCCGACCCGCTGTTTGAGGGGCAGCACCGACTTCTCGATGGAGCGGGAGTCGTCCAAAGCCAGCTTCTTGCCCAGCTCCACCAGCAGGTTCTCCAGCCGCTCCGCCGACCGGCCGGCGGGACCGGGCCGGGCCGAGGCGCCGGTGTCGCCCACGGGTATGGGGACGGGTACGGGCGCCGGTCCGGTTTCTTCGGGCGGCCGGAGGTCGTCGGTGCGGGTGGTGGTCTCCCGGGGAGCGGGGGTGGGCTTCGGCGACCGGACCACCTGGGGCGCGGGGGTGTCGTCGGCGGTCGGGGGCTCGACCCGTGCCGTGTGCTGTGCCGGAGCCTCGGGCGGGGGTGCCCCGGCGGCCCGGAGGATCAGCCTCTCGCGCTGCATCGCCAGCCAGACGGCGTCCCCGGCCTCGTCCCAGAGCGGCGCCGAGCGGTCCCGGCCGGTGCGCGTCGCGGACCCCGAAGCGGCATCCGGTCCGACACCGTCACGCGCCCCGCCGCCTGGGAAGGGCGAGCGGCTCATCCTCCAGTCCCTGCCCCGTCGAGCCGCCGCCACAACGCGTGCAACAACTCGCTCCAGGAGTCCTGGTCGGGGCCCGACGGGGCGGTGCGGAGGAACTCCGAGCTCAGCAACTGGTCCGCGGCGAGGGTGCCGCTGGTCCGGGAGCGGGCCAGGAAGTCCCGGATCATGACGGCACGGTGCTCGTCGTCGCCGTCGGCCAGGTGGGCGGAGAGCACCGACGCGAGCTGGTCCGCGTCCGGCGGGGGGAGTTCGAGATAGAGACAGCGGCGCAGAAACGCCGGCGGCAGGACGCGCTCGCCGTTGCTGGTGATCACGACGACGGGGAACGCAGCACAGCGCACCATCCCGTGGTGGACGACCGCCGTGCCGTCGGGGTCGTCGGTGTGTACCTCGGCATCCGGCATCCGGGCGCGCATGCGGGCCAGTTCGGGAATCCGGTACTCGCCCTCCTCGAACACGCTCAACAGGTCGCCCACGAGATCCACGTCGGCCTTGTCGATCTCGTCGATCAACAGCGCTCGTGGCACCGAGCGGGGGAGCAACGCCGTTCCCAGCGGGCCGAGCTGGATGTAGTCACCGATGTTGTGCGGCCCGTCGGCGACGGGTTCGGCGGAGGGTTTGCCGTCCGTCTCCCCGTCCGTCCCCCCGGATAACGCCCCGGTGGCGGCGCCCAGCAGCGCGCCACGGGCGGCGGCCTCCTGGACCCGGCCGATGGCGTCGTAGGCGTAGAGGCCCTCCTTGAGGGTGCTGCGGCTGGTGATGTTCCACCGCAGCACCCGGCCGAGGCCCAGTTCACGGCTGATGAGGTGGGCGAGGCTGGACTTCCCGATGCCGGGCGGGCCGGCGACGATCAACGGGCGGCGCAGCATCAGCGCGGCGTTGACCAGGTCCTTCTCCTGGGTGGAGGCGGTGCGCGGCACGGGGCCGTCGGCCGGTCCGAGGCGGCGGGTGAACTCCGCCTCGTCCTGCGGCGCCGGCTCCTCGATCAGCGGTCCGCCGGAGAAACGCCGCCAGGGCGGGGGAGGCGGCAGCAGGTCGGCGCCCGGTGTGTCCTCACGCGGCCGGCCCGTGCCCCGGTAGATGTGCCAGGCACCGGGATCGACGACGGTGCCGTCGGCCGCTGCCGGATCGTGCAGACCCCTGTCGGCCATCGACCGTCCCCCCAAACCTGAGTCGTGCGCGGAGCGGTGCACATCCGTACGACCGAGCCACCTCCCCGTCCAACATCCCGCGCTCTGCCGCGAGTTGACGTATGCCCGGACGGGCGGAGAGCTCAACCCGCCGATTCCGGGACCTCGGGGAGGCGGCTCGGATCGTCCCACAGCACAGCTATGCGAGAACGCATGGCGTCCTCGCGCCCATCGTCCCGTGTTCCGGGAGAGAAGTGCAAGCGCGTCACATGGTCGAGTAGCGCATCCCAGCCGCCCGCGTCGGACAGTGTGTGCACCACGGCGTGCTCCCGGTCGCTGAGCGCCCCCTCGTGCGCCCACAGCAGAACCGGCAGACCCACCTGCAATCCCAGCACCAGCTCACGCCGGCCCGCCTCGTCGTCGGGCGGTGAGCCGAGGGTCATCAGGGCGATGGACGGGTCCTGTTTCAACTTCGCGTAGAGATGATGACGTTGGGCCCCGTCGCCCTTCTCGCAGCGGTGCACGCTCGCCGCGCCTCCTCCGGTGAGCACCTGCCAGCGCTCGTTCCACACCCGGTGCAGATGCAGGGCGTCCATCCGCTCCAGACTGCGTATGACGACCTTGTACTCCATCCCGAACGGCGCGGCGAAGGCCGCGTCCTGGGCCGCCGAGCCGAAGGGAGCCGCGCGCGGCCACTCCTCCACCGGGGTGTTGACCATGTCCACCGGAAGGATGAACTCGATTACCACGCCTCCCCGGTGATGGCGCAGCCGCGCCTCCTCCTGGTCCACCAGGGCGGCCACCCGGGCCGGCACGTCGCTCAGCGGCAGCCGCCGGTCGTCGCGCTGGCGCGGCTCCCAGGACCCGCCGGTACTGGTCCAGCAGGTGAGCCACACCTGCTCGGCGGAGTCCTCGCACGGATGCAGCCGGACCACGACATAGGCCGTCCCCTCCGCCGCATCCTGCCAACGGCCCGTGCTCCGGCGGACGTTGTCCAGCAGGCGCATGGCCTCCACGCCCTCGTCGACCGACGCGCGCACGTCCCGGCTGAGCCACTGGCGCAGCGCGTCACCGAGTTCGGGCCCGACGACGTAGGCCACCTCCTGCACGAAGCGCACGCTGCGGGAGACGCCGTCGGGCGGCACATTGCAGTTCTCCAGCAGCTCGTACGCCTCCCAGGCCGTGCGCACGCTCGCGGGCAGCGGCCCGAAGCCGTCGCCGGCGGCGAAGGCGAAGATCCGCTCCAGTTCCGGCACGTTCTGCCGGTCGAGGCCGGCCAGGAGCGAGGCCAGCTCGCGCCGCTGCTCGGAGTCGCCCAGGTGCGGGGCGGGGCCGACGGCCAGGGCGGCCGCCTGCTCCGAGGGCAGGTCGTAGTGGGCCAGGAACCGTACCGCGCCGGTCAGTTCCCGCCAGCCCTCCGGGACACCCCCGAAGACCTTCACCATCTCCACCAGATGGGGCTTCTTCTCGTCGAACTCCGCGACCGACAGCCGCTGTCCGAGGCGCTCCAGGGCGGTCTCGACGCACAGCCGGCGCGAGCGCAGCGTGTCCAGGACGGGCACCTTCATGAGCGCGTCGACGAGCTGCGCGGCGCGTTCGGTGCGGGAGACCGGGTCGCCCGCACCCGGGCTCCACCAAGGGCGCTGCGACATGTCAAACATCGCCGTCCAACCGGTCGGGCCACAGGGCGCGTGCCGCGCGGGCGAAGTCCCGTGCGGTGACGGAGTCGCCCTCGAGTTTGCGCACGGCGCGCAGCAGTGCGGCGGGCCCGTCCGTGAAGTCACCGCACCGGCGCACCAGGTGGAACAGCTGCAACCGCGGTACGTCGTCGCGCGGGACGGTGCCGGAGATGCCGGCGGGCAGCACGGACAGCAGGCCGCGGGCGTCGGCGGTGGCGGCCCCGGTGGCCATGAGCACGTCGACGAGGTCCCAGGCGTCCACGGACACGGACACGGCCGCGGCCGCGGGCGCACCGGCCGCGGGCGGCGGCGCCGGCGCGAAGGGGGTGCCGGCGAGGAGCGCGAGGGGGATCATCCACGCGACGCGCGTAGGAGCCGGTCCGACCGCGTTCAGCACGGACGCCACCACGCCCACGACCCGGCCCCTGGCCTCGTCGAAGACCCCCGCGCCGCTGAAGCCGCGTTCGATGCGCGCGCCCCGGCCGTCGTCGCCGTCGAGCTGCATCCAGCCCGGGTGCGCCCCGCCCACCGCCACCGTCCTGGCCCGCGCCCACACCCCGTCGGGCACGGCGGCGGGGTGCCCGTACACCAGGACCTCGGCACCGTCACCGGCCGTGCCGTCCGCGACGGGCGCCGGGGCGGCGCCCGGGGGAGAAGGACCGTCCAGCGCCAGTACGGCCAGGTCGGCGGCGGGCGGGTGCCGGAACCAGCCGCCCGGGGCCACGCGGGCGGTCACCCGGTGCCCGGGGTGCGCGGGGAAGTCCACCGGGAAGGCGCCCTCCGGGGCGTCGTCCAGGCGACCGCACCGCAGCGCGCTTTCCACCACATGGGCGCAGGTCACGGCCAGGTGGTCGGTGAGCAGTACGGCGGCGCCCGCGACGGCGGTCCGGGACGGGCCGCCCAGCTGCCGGGGCACGGTGCCGGTCCCGGTCCTCGGCGGATCGGTGACGATGCCGCCGCCGGCCGGCCGCAGTTCCGGTAACTCTCCTGCCCGCGCGGTGTCGGGGACGGCCAGTACCCGCATCCGCCACGGCGCCGTGCCCGCTCCGCGGGCGGCCGGGTCCGAGAACCCCGGTCCTTCTCCTGCCATGTCCACGTGCCCCCTCACGCGTACGCCGGGCCGTGTGCCGTAGCGCCCCACTGCCCGGGTCTGTCAGGTTAAGGCGTTCCCCGATGCGTGGGTACCGTACCCACGCGATGCCGTGGACGGTCAACGTTCCGCACGGGAGCGCCGGTCGCGGTGGGGCGCGGGCGGAAAATCGGCGGACGCGGACGTCCGGGACGGGTAGGTTCCCTGGTGTTCGAAGGGGGAGCCACGTGGCGAAGCTGAATCAGATCATCGCTGTCGAAAAGGGTGTCAAGAGCAAGGCGCTCCAGGACATCACCGCCGCGCACCACAAGGTGCAGAAGCCCGCGCTGCTGGCGGGTATCTCGCGCAGCTACCAGCCCAAGGACGAGGAGGGCGAGCAGTTGCCGCCCGAGTCGACCCGGGTGCAGGTGCAGGGTGAGGACGTGCTGCGGGAGATGGCCGCCTCGCTGACCCGGCTGTTCGACGTGACCGCCACCAAGGACTGGGCGAACTGCACGGCGCGGGCGGACGTCACCGTCGACGGGCGCACCCTCGTGGCCGACGCGCCGGTCAGTTACCTGCTCTTCCTGGAGAAGCAGCTCACGGACCTGCACACCTTCGTCAGGAAGCTCCCCACCCTCGACGCCGCCGAGTCCTGGTCCCACGACCCGTCCACGGACTGGTGGAAGACGGACCCGGTGCGCACGATCCGTACCAAGAAGGTGCCCCGCAACCACGTCAAGGCGGAGGCGACCGACAAGCACCCGGCGCAGGTCGAGGTGTACTACGAGGACGTGCCCATCGGGTACTGGACGACCGTGAAGTTCTCCGGTGCGCTCCCCGCGCGGCGGGTCAACGAGCTCGTCGAGCGGGTCGAGAAGCTCCAGCAGGCGGTCAAGTTCGCCCGTGAGGAGGCCAACAGCGCCGAGGTCACCGACCAGCGGGTCGGGGACGCGGTGTTCGGGTACCTGTTCGGCTGACGCCGGACACGGGTACCACGACCGAGAACGCCCCCGCGTGCGAGCGCGGGGGTGCGCTACGGGGCACGGGCCGGATTGAGGACCGGTGCGTGCCAGGAGCGCAAGCTGAAACTGAAGTTCAGCCTGAAAGCGCGGCTCGCCGAGACGGCGGCCGCGGTCAATCTCAGACTCTCGCTCCAGTCTCAGCATTGCCGCCGATCGCCGGATCGACCGGGGACGGACAACGCCATCGGATGCGAGTTCGAATCTCGTCTGCGCCTCTCTCGCGGCGCGGTAGTTCAAAGGAAGAACACGACGGCTTGATGACTGATCCGTCCTCTTAAACGCCACCGGCGTGCGCAATTGGGTGGCATCCCCAGGGGCCCGGGAGCTGGATACGACTCCCGGGCTCCGCCACGTCCGGGCGGGGTCGGCGCCCAGTTTTTGAACGTGTTCAAATACGGGTTAGGGTGGTCCCGTCGAAGGGCGGGGCCGATGAGGATCGTGATACCCGGAGGAACCGGGCAGGTGGGGACCGTGCTGAACCGCGCGCTGAGCGCGGCCGGGCACGAGGTCGTGATGCTGACCAGGCGCCCCGCGGGGCCCGGCGAGGTGTACTGGGACGGCCGGACACCGGGCCCGTGGACCGAGGCGGTCGACGGCAGCGACGTCGTGATCAACCTGGCCGGGCGCAGTGTGAGCTGCCGCTACACCCCCGCCAACCTCCGCGCCATGATGGACTCCCGGGTGCTGTCCACCCGCGCCGTCGGCGAGGCGATCGGCGCCGCGGCGCGGCCGCCACTGGTCTGGCTCCAGATGAGCACCGCCACCGTCTACGCCCACCGCTTCGACGCGCCCCACGACGAGGCGACCGGCGTGATCGGCGGAACGGAGCCGGGCGTTCCGGGCTACTGGTCCTACAGCGTCGACATCGCCAGGGCCTGGGAGCGCGAGCAGGAAGCGGCCGCCGTCCCCCACACCCGCAAGGTGGCCCTGCGCGCCGCCATGGTGATGAGTCCCCACCGGGGCGGCGTCTTCGACGTCCTGTCGTGGCTGGCGCGCCTCGGCCTCGGCGGGCCGGTCGCGGGCGGCGCACAGTACGTGTCGTGGATCCACGACCACGACTTCGTCCGCGCGGTGGAGTTCCTCATCGACCGGGACGACCTCACCGGCGCGGTGAACCTCGCGGCCCCCGGGCCCGTGCCGCAGCGCGCGTTCATGCGCGACCTGCGCGGGGCGTGGCGCAGGCCGGTGGGCCTGCCCGCGACGCGGTGGATGGCCGAGGTGGGCGCCTTCGCCCTGCGCTCGGACACGGAACTGCTGCTCAAGAGCCGGCGGGTGGTCCCCGGCCGGCTGCTCGACGCGGGCTTCGACTTCACCCACCCGCGGTGGCCGGAGGCGGCCCGCGATCTGGCGCGGCGCCGGTCCGCGGCCACCCCGCGGCGCACCGCGCCGGCGCGACGGCACCGTTACGGATAGGTAAACATCAACTAACGGTGCGTGTGGCGGAGTTCACCCCCCGGCTACCATCCCTGACCCAGCCCGGTCCGCGAAGGGGAACGTCCTTGAGTACTCCCGCACACCGCACCCTGACTCACCCATCGGCGACCGGAGCGCGGCCGGTGTCGCGGCGGCAGAGCCCGTCCGGGCTCGCCACCTCGCGGGAGCGTGCCCTCCTGGACATCCAGCGCACCGCGGGCAACCGGGCCGCGGTGACCGTCATGCGGTCCGGCGGGAACGGGACGACCGGGACGACCGGAACCACTGAGGACACCAGGAACACAGGGAACACCGGAGGCACGGCCACGACCGCGGCCTCGGGGACGCAGGAGCCCGCGACCAGCGAGGCGCCGGCGAAGAAGAAGAAGAGCTTTCACGACCGTGTCGCCCATGCACTCGAAAGGGCCCAGCAAGCTTTCGGGCAGCTCGACACCTGGGTCAGTAACGTGCATTCCCCCATCAACGCGGGTTTCCTCAGCAAGGCCTACGTCACCAACAACGCCGGTCTGAGACAGGACGTCGCCGCTTCGGGGATGGGTGCCGTGGCGGTGGGCGCCGGTGCCGAGGCCCTCGAGACCGTGGTCGCCGGCATGGAGGCGCGCGAGGCCCGGAAGGAAGCCAAGGAGCACGGGAGCGGGGCCGCCTTCCACACCGCGAACAAGAAGGCCAAGAGCACGGCGGCCGACTCCGGTCTCGGCGCCGCCGGCACGGTGAGTGAGGCCCTGCTCATCGCCAGGCAGGCGGCCAGGATCGAGGAGGCGATGAGCGTCGCCAGACCGGTGGGCACGGTGGCCGGCGCCACGGGCGGTGCGACCGGCCTGGTGATAGGTGGCCGGGCCGCGGTCCGCACCGTGACGACGGACAGGAAGCGGCGCAAACTGAAGAACGTCGCCATGCCCGCCGTACCTGGCGAGGAGGCGATGGGCGAGCTGAAGCAGGCGCTGGTGAACGCCGAGGGGGCAACGGCCGAAGCGCACGCCGCGCTGGACAGGTACGTGACCGAGAAGGACGCCCCGGTGGCCCATTTCGCAGCGGCCATCGACGCCGCCTTCGAGGCGACGAAGCCGCTGGCCGAGGCCGGTGCGGCACTCAAGCGGGAAACGGACAAGCTGGACCGGAAGGCGCTGTACGAGGAACTGCCCGAGGTGCACAAGTACGCCCTCAAGAAGCAGCGCAACAAGGAGGTCAAGCAGGCGCTCACCGCCGTCGGCCAGACCACCAGGGCCGCGGGAGCCATCGCGACGGCGACCTCCATCGGCATGGGCGGAGCGCTGCTGACCAGCCCGGTCGGCTGGGCCCTCGCGGGGAGCGCGGCGCTGATCCTGTTCGGCGTCGCCGGTTACAAGGGAGGCCGCGCGGCCAAGAACCGCTACGACAGTGCCCGCCACCCTGAACGCCACGCGGAGCCCGTGGAGTCGGAGGACGCGGCTCAGCACAAGCCCATGTCCCGCAGCGAGGCGATGCGGGAGGCCCTGAAGTTCTGGAAGAAGGCGGAGACCGGCGAACGCAAGGCCATGGCGCGCAGGCTCTATCAGTTCGCGGCGGGCCCGGACGTCAACGCCCAGTCCGGAGTGAACGATGAACTGCGGGCGACGGCCCGGGAGATCCTCGTCATCCTCAAGGCGGGTCCCGCCGACCACCGCATGGACCGGGAGGCCTGGGAGGGAAGCCTCAACGACCCGGAGAAGAGCGAGGCGTGGATCAAGGAGATCGAGTCGGCGCTCTCCTCGGCCTGACCGGCAGGCGCGCAGCGTGAGGTGGGGGCGGCTGCCGCGGATGTGCGGCAGCCGTTCCACCCACCGGTGCGTACCCGCGGTCCCGCGCGGGTCCACCCCCAACCCGACGGTGTGGAACGACTGCCGCCTCCCCCCGGGACATGGCCTGCGGAAGCCCTCTACTCCAAGTGTGAAGCTTTGGTGTAGGAGAGTTGAGCATAAGTCCACTACCGGCGGCAATGGGGCGGACGTTGAAACTCCGTTTGTGGAAGATATGTCCCCCGAGGCTGCGTCAGCGCGGCCGGTCCGCCGCCCTCAGCCCCGCCCCACGTACGGCATCGCCGTCGCCAGCACCGTCGCGAACTGCACGTTCGCCTCCAGCGGCAGCTCCGCCATGTGCCGCACGGTGCGGGCCACGTCCGCGACATCCATCACCGGCTCGGGCACGGTCCGCCCGTTCGCCTGGAGGGCGCCGGTCTCCATGCGCCGGGTCATGTCGGTGGCCGCGTTGCCGATGTCGATCTGCCCCACCGCGATCCGGTACGGCCGGCCGTCCAGCGACAGCGACTTGGTCAGACCCGTCAGGGCGTGCTTGGTGGCGGTGTAGGCGGCCGAACGGGGGCGCGGGGCGTGCGCCGAGACGGAGCCGTTGTTGATGATCCGGCCGCCCTGGGGATCCTGCTCCTTCATCTGCCGGTACGCCGCCTGCGCGCACAGGAACGCCCCGTTCAGGTTGGTGTCCACCACGTGCCGCCAGGCCTCATAGGGCAGGTCCTCCACCGGCACCCCGCCGGGGCCGAACGTCCCCGCGTTGTTGAACAGCAGGTCCACGCGGCCGAAGCGCGCGACCGTCGCCGCGAACAGCCCGCTCACGTCCTCGGGTTGTGACACGTCCGTCCGCACGGTGAGCGATCCGCCCCCGCCGGGCTCCCGCGCGGCGAGCGCCGCGGTCTCCTCCAGCGTCTCCTCGCGGCGTCCCGCCAGCGCCACCGACCAGCCCGCGCGCAGCAGTTCCACCGCCACCGCGCGCCCGATGCCGGAACCCGCCCCGGTCACCACCGCGACCCCTGCCCGTCCGTCCGTTTCCTTGGCGTTCATGGCCCCGCAGCGTACGGGAGGGTCCGCCATGCGGAACTCATACGACCGTCATCCGGACGGTGTGTACGCGTCAACCGGACGTCGTCCCCGCCCGCTCGAATTCCCTGCGCACCCACACGCCAGGGGAGGAACAGGATGACATCCGAGGTCCGCCAGTCATCGCACGCACCCGAACTGCGGGAGGCCGCCCGGCACATCGGCCGCCGGCGCTTCCTGACCACCACCGGCGCCGCCGCCGCGCTCGCCTTCACGGTCAACGTGCCCGGAACGGGCACCGCGGCCGCCGCCGAACTCGACGCCGCACGGATCACCGACGACCCCTTCACCCTCGGCGTCGCCTCCGGCGACCCCCACCCCGACTCCGTCCTGCTGTGGACCCGCCTGGCCCCGGAGCCGTACCGGGCCGACGGCGGACTGCCCGCCGAACGGGTCGCCGTCGACTGGGAACTCGCCCTCGACGAGCGCTTCCGCCGCGTCGTCAGAAGGGGCAGGGCCACCGCCCACCCCGAGTTCCACCACACCGTGCACGTCGAGGCCGGCCACCTCGCCCCCGGCCAGGTCTACTACTACCGCTTCCGCGCCGGCCGCCACGTCAGCCCGGCCGGCCGCACCCGCACCGCCCCCGCCCGCCGCAGCCGGGCCGCCGGACTGACCTTCGGCGTGGTCTCCTGCCAGCGCTACGACCAGGGCTACTGGACCGCCTACCGGCACCTGGCCGACGAGGACCTGGACGTCGTGTTCCACCTCGGCGACTACCTCTACGAGTACGCCGTCAACGACGTGGCGGGCGCCCGCGCCTACCCCGCGGGCACCCTCCCCGGCCTGTTCGCCCGGGAGACGGTGACCCTCGAGGACTACCGGCTGCGGTACGCCCTCTACAAGTCCGACCCCGACCTGCGGGCCGCGCACGCCGCGCACCCCTTCGTCGTCACCTGGGACGACCACGAGACCGAGAACAACTACGCCGGCGGCATCCCGGAGAACAGCGTCCCGCCGGAGGAGTTCCTGCTGCGCAGGGCCGCCGCCTACCGGGCCTACTGGGAGAACATGCCGCTGCGCCGCCCCCAGCTCCCCGACGGCCCCGATCTGCGGCTGTACCGCCGTCTGCACTGGGGCCGGCTGGCCCAGTTCGACGTGCTCGACACCCGTCAGTACCGCTCGAACCAGGCCTACGGCGACGGCTGGCAGTACCCGGGCCCCGAGTCCGAGGACCCCTCGCGCACCCTCACCGGCGCCGCCCAGGAACGCTGGCTGCTGAGCGGCTGGCGCCGGTCGGACGCCCTGTGGAACGTGGTGCCCCAGCAGGTGACCTTCTCCCAGCGGCACGACACCACCACACCGCCGTCGAAGGTCTCCATGGACTCCTGGGACGGCTATCCCGCCTCCCGCGAGCGGGTCCTGGCCGGCGCGCAGGCCGCCGGTGTCGAGAACCTCATGGTCCTCACCGGCGACGTGCACGTGCACTACGCCATGGACATCAAGCGCGACTTCGCCGACCCCGACTCCCGCACCGTCGGTACGGAGATCGTCACGACCTCCGTCTCCAGCGGCGGCGACGGCGCCGCGAAGCCGGCCAACTGGGAGACCATCACGGCGGCCAACCCGCACATGAAGTTCTACAGCGGGCTGCGCGGCTACACGACCGTGACGCTCGGCCGGGAGCGGGCGCGCGCCGACTTCAGGACGGTCTCCCACGTGACCACGCAGGGCGCGCCGCTCACCACCGCCGCCTCCTTCGTGACGGAGGCGGGGGAGCCGGGGCTCAAGCCGGCGTGACCTCGGGGGCCCGAGCGCCCTCGCCCGGGTAGCGGACGCCGACGCGGTCCCGGATCGTGTCGAGCGTCCGCATCACGGCGAGGGTGCCGTCGAGCGGTACCAGCGGCGACTCCGTCTCCCCGGCCCGCAGGGCCCGCATCACCTCCGCGGCCTCGTGCTTGAGGCTGCTCCGGGGGCCGTCGGCGGGGTCGGCCGCGAACTCCTCGGGGTCACGGCCCGACCGGTGCAGGGTGAAGCGGTCCGGGAAGAAGAAGCCGTACGGAATGTCGATCCGGCCCTTGGACCCGGTGACCGACGCGGAGGCCGCCGTGCCCCCGACGATGGAGCAGTGCAGCGAGGCGAGGACGCCGCCGTCCCAGGAGAGCAGCGCCCCCGTCTGCAGATCGACGCCCTCCTCCGACAGCACCGCCCGCGCCGCGATGTCCGACGGCTCGCCGAGCAGCAGCTGCGCGAACGACACCGGGTACACGCCGAGGTCCAGCAGCGCGCCACCGCCCAGCGCGGGGTCCCGCAGCCGGTGCGAGGCGGAGAACGGGCCTTCGAGGCCGAAGTCCGCCTGGACGCTGCGCACCTCGCCGATCGCGCCGTCGTCGACCAGCGCCTTGAGCCGCCGCACCATGGGGTTGCAGTACATCCACATGGCCTCCATCAGGAAGCGCCCGTTGTCCCGCGCGAGGGCGACCAGCTCCCGCGCCTCCCGCCCGTTCAGCGTGAACGGCTTCTCGCACAGCACGTTCCGCCCGGACTCCAGCATCAGCCCGGCCGCCGCCCGGTGCGCCGAGTGCGGTGTGGCCACGTAGACGACGTCGAGGTCCTCGTCCCGCGCCAGCGACTCCCAGTCGCCGTACGCCCGGGGTATCCCGAACCGGTCGGCGAACGCCTTCGCCGACTCCGCCGAGCGGGACGCCACCGCCACGATCTCCGCGTCCGGCATGTCCACCAGATCCGCCACGAACGTGGCGGCCATCCCGCCGGTCGCCAGGATCCCCCAGCGCGTTCTCCGCTCGGTCATTCGTCCCACCTTGCTCGTGTCTTGTCTCAACGTTCGGTTCATCCACACTCTCGGGAGCGCTCCCATGGGATCGTCGTCGATGTCCGAGCACTCCGTACGAGCTGAGAGCATAGGGAGCCGATGGCATGAAAAGGGAGGGGTCACGTGCCTGAGGGTGGGGCATACATACCGAATACGACAGAAAGCAGGGTGCCGGACACAGCAGCGACAGCGGCCGTCAGAGGCGGGCACACGCTCCCGCCGGACACCCGCACCACCACCGCACGCCGTACCAGCCTGCTGGTCACCCTTCTCCTGGGCGGCCTGACCGCCACCCCGCCGCTGGCGATGGACATGTACCTCCCCGCGCTTCCGGAGGTCACCCGGTCCCTGCACGCGCCCGCGGCGACGGTCCAGCTCACCCTCACCGCCTGCCTGGCCGGCATGGCGTTCGGGCAGCTGGTGGTCGGTCCGATGAGCGACCGCTGGGGACGGCGCCGGCCGCTGCTCGCCGGCCTCGCGGTCTACGTCGTCGCCACCGCGCTGTGCGCGTTCGCGCCGACCGTGGAACTCCTCGTCGCCTGCCGGCTCGCGCAGGGCCTGGCGGGCGCCGCGGGCATCGTCATCGCGCGTGCGGTCGCCCGTGACCTGTACGACGGCGTGACCATGGCCCGCTTCTTCTCCACCCTGATGCTGATCTCCGGCGTCGCGCCGATCGTGGCGCCGCTCATCGGCGGGCAGATCCTGCGGGTCACGGACTGGCGGGGCGTCTTCGCCGTCCTCACCGTCGTCGGCCTCGCCCTGACGGCCGTCGTCTGGGCCAAGCTGCCCGAGACGCTGCCCGCCGCCCGGCGGCACGGCGGCGGCATCGGCGAAACCCTCGGCTCGATGCGCGGGCTCCTCGCCGACCGGGTCTTCACCGGCTACATGCTCGCCGGCGGATTCGGCTTCGCCTCGCTCTTCTCCTACGTCGCGGCCTCCCCGTTCGTCATCCAGGAGATCTACGGCGCCTCCCCCCAGACGTTCAGCCTGCTGTTCGGGCTCAACTCGGTCGGCCTGATGATCATGGGGCAGGTCAACGGGAAGATCCTGGTCGGCCGGGTCCGCCTGGACAAGGTGCTCGGCATCGGACTCGTCGTCGTGATCGCCGCCGCGGTCGTGCTGCTGATGCTGTCCCTGGGCGCCTTCGGCGACGCCGGGCTGGTGCCCATGGCCGCCGCGCTGTTCGTGCTGATGTCCGCGATGGGCGTCATCCTGCCCAACACCCAGACCCTCCCGCTGATGCGCGCCCGGCACGCGGCCGGCTCCGCGTCCGCCCTGCTCGGTACGACGGCCTTCCTCATCGGCGCCGTCGCCTCACCGCTGGTGGGCGTCGCGGGCGAGGACACGGCCGTCCCGATGGCCGTCGTCCAACTGGTCGCCGCGCTGGTGGCGATGGGCTGCTTCCTGGGAATGTGCCGTCCGTGGAACGGACGGACGGGAGCGAAGGGCGGGGGCATCTGAGCACGCCGCGACTCCGCCACGGCACGCCCGAACGGGCCGGGCTCGACGCCGGGGAACTCCGGCACCTGGTCCGTGAGGTCCACGCCCGCACCGACGGCGCACGCCCCTGGGCGGCGGGCGCCGTCGTGGTCGTCGGGCGCGGCCCGGTGCTCGCCGTGCGGGAGGCGGCGGGCTGGGCCGTGCGCCACGCCGCCCACGACGAGGAGACGGACACCCCCGTCGAACTGCCCCCGTCCGCACGGGTGCCGATGACCGTCGACACGCCCTTCGACCTGGCCTCCCTGACCAAGCTGTTCACCTCCGTGGCGTCGGTGCAGCAGATCGAGCGGGGCACGCTGGGCATCGACGCGCGCGTGGGCGCGTACCTCCCTGACTTCACCGCCGCCGTACGGCACGGCATCACCGTCCGCCAACTGCTCACCCACACCTCGGGGCTGCGCCCCGAACTCCCGCTGTACGCCTGCGCCGACGACGCCGAACGGCTGGCCCTCCTGCGCGCGGAGCGGCCCGTCGGCGTGCCCGGCACCTACTGCTACTCCGACCTCAACATGCTGCTCCTCCAGCACGTCCTTCAACGCCTCACCGGCCGCCCGCTCGACGTCCTGGTGCGGGACGGCATCACGCGGCCCCTCGGCATGACCGCGACCGCCTTCGGACCGTGCCCGTCCGCCGCCGCCACCGAGGACCAGCGGCGGCCGTGGGCCAAGGCGGACCGGGGGATGCTGCGGGGCGAGGTGCACGACGAGAACGCCTGGGCGCTGGGCGGCGTCGCCGGCCACGCCGGCCTCTTCTCCACCGGCCGGGACCTGGCCGTCTTCTGCCGCACCCTGCTGGCCGGCGGCTCCTACGGCCCCGCCCGCATCCTCGGCCCGGACTTCGTGGACCTGCTGTTCCGACCGCCCGGCCTGGGCTTCGCCCTGGACCAGCCCTGGTTCATGGGGGAGCTGGCGGGCCGGGGCGCCGCCGGCCATACGGGCTTCACCGGGACGTCCCTCGTCCTGGACCGGGCCACGGACACCTTCGTGATCCTCCTGGCCAACACGGTCCACCCCCGCCGCCCGCGGTCGCCCGACAGCACCCCCAGGGCGCTCGCGGCGACCCGGGTGGCGCGGGCGGTGCGCAAAGCGGGCGGCTCCGCTCAGTAGACTCACCGGGTGAACGACGCCGCCACCGCCCCGCGCACCGCCGACACCCTGCGCTCCGCCCTCGCGGGGCTGCTGGACGGGCTCCCGCCGCGGCAGGCCGCGCAGGCCGTCGAGCGGCTGATCGCCGCCTACCGGGGCGCCACCCCGACCGCGGCGCCCATCCTCCGCGACCGCGCCGATGTGGCCGCGTACGCCGCCTACCGCATGCCCGCGACCTTCGAGGCGGTGCGCTCGGCCCTGGAGGCGTTCGCCGACGCCGTGCCCGGCTGGACGCCCGGCTCCCACGTCGACGTCGGCGGCGGCACCGGCGCGGCGGCCTGGGCGGTGAGCGCGACCTGGGACGGGGAGCGCCCGGTGACCGTCCTCGACTGGGCCGAACCCGCGCTCGCCCTCGGCCGGGAGCTCGCCGCCGCGAACCCCGCGCTCGGCGCCGTCCGCTGGCACCGCTCCCGCATCGGTGCGGAGCTCACCCTCGACGACACCGATCTCGTCACCGTCTCCTACGTACTCAACGAGCTCACGGCCCTCGACCGGGCCGCCCTCGTCGACGCCGCCGCCCGCGCCGCGCGGTCCGTCGTGATCGTCGAGCCCGGCACCCCCGACGGCTACGCCCGGGTCATCGAGGCCCGCGACCGCCTGATCTCCGCGGGCTTCCACGTCGCCGCGCCCTGCCCGCACAGCGCCGCGTGCCCCATCGCCCCGGGCACGGACTGGTGCCACTTCTCCGCGCGGGTCAGCCGCTCCTCGCTGCACCGCCAGGTCAAGGGCGGCTCCCTCGCCTACGAGGACGAGAAGTTCAGCTATGTGGCCGCCACCCGGGTCCCGGCCGCCCCGGCCCCCGCCCGGATCGTCCGCAGGCCGCAGATCCGCAAGGGCCAGGTGCTCCTCGACCTCTGCGAGACGGAGCCCTCCCTGCGCCGGACCACCGTCACCAAACGCCACGGCGACCTGTACCGGGCGGCCCGGGACACCGACTGGGGCGACCCGTGGCCCCCGGCCGCCGACGCCTGACCCACACTCCCCCTCCGTGGCGAGACGCACCGTCTTGCCATCCTGGTAAATTCGACCCATGGCCCAGAACCAGACCGCCCCCGACGCCACCCGCCGCAGCGAGCGCTCCCGGCGGGCCATCTACGATGCCGCCCTCGCCCTGGTCGCCGAGGTCGGCTACCCGAAGACCACCATCGAGGGCATCGCCTCCCGCGCCGGCGTGGGCAAGCAGACGATCTACCGCTGGTGGCCGTCCAAGGCGGACGTGCTCCTCGAGGCGTTCCTGGACCTGAGCGACCAGGCGGCGGAGGAGGCCGCCCGGGGCCAGGGGGGCACCGCCGGCCAGCGGCAGTACGCCATCCCCGACACCGGCGACCTCGCCGCCGACCTCAAGCTCGTCCTGCGCGCCACGGTCGACGAACTGCGCGACCCCGCCTTCGAGGCCCCCTCCCGCGCCCTGGCCGCCGAGGGCGTCGTCAACGAGGAGCTGGGCCGCAGATTCGTCGCCCGGCTCCTGGAGCCCCAGCTCCGGCTCTACGTCGACCGCCTGCGCTCGGCCCAGGAGGCCGGGGACGTCCGCCCGGACATCGACCCGCGCATCGCGCTGGAACTCTTCGTCTCCCCCCTCGCCCAGCGCTGGCTCCAGCACACCGGCCCGATCGGCTACGACTACACCGACACCCTCGTCGACTACGCCCTGTACGGCCTCGCCCCCCGCTGAGCGGGAGACGGGCCGTACGGGGTGCCGGGCGGTGCCGGGCGGTTCCGGGCGGTTCCGGGGCCTCAGTGCCAGGTGCCCTCGCAGTGCAGGATCGCGCCACTGGAGTTCGCGTGGCAGGCGCGGGCCTGCAGATCCTTGGTGGGATAGCGGGACAGCCAGTAGTGGCTGCTCACCGCCTTGCCGTTGGTGGTGCAGTCGACGGCGGGTGCGAGCTTCCGGTGGTGCCAGCCCGACCACTGCCCGGAAGACGTCGAGATCCGGTAGCGGATCTGGATCGCCCCGCAGTAGCCGTCCGTTTTGGTGTCCGACACCGACCCCGCGACGACCACGTCCCCGCTGCTGTTCCATTGGATGTACGTCTGCTGATACACGCCGCCGACGTGACTCGTCGCGTTGCGCCAGTTCGGCAGGGTGAGGTTGGAGCTCGTCCGCACCCAGTCGTCCGTCTGCGCGCCGGCGTGTGCCCCGGACGGTGTCATCAGCACCGCCGCGAACACCACGGCCAGCAGCGCCAGGAATCTGCGCTTCATCGGTTCCCCCTCGTTGATCTGTACGGGACAAATCTGCTGCGCACCACCCTGCACCGGACGAGGGGCCCGGGACGTCAAACGCCGGATGGACTTCCGGGCCCGCGTGGTAAACCCTCGCGGTAGACCTACCGCCCCAGTGCCGCCGTCACCGACCCCGGAACGGGTGTCCGGTGGCGGGCCAGGCGTCCCGGGGCGTCCGTGATGATGCCGTTGCAGCCGAGGGCCAGGGCGCGGTCGCGTTGGGCCGGGGTGACGACCGTGTGGGCCCAGACCCGGGGGATGCCCGAGTCCACCGCCCGCCGCAGGTCGGCGTCGCGCGCCTTGATGTCGACGTCGAGCAGGTCGACGTAGGAGCGCCAGCGTTCGGGGCGGTCGGTGCGCATCTGGCGGGCCGAGCGCCACAGCTGCGCGGTCAGGCCCAGGCCGTGGACCCGGCGGGCGACCTCGGGGTCGTTGGTGTTCACGAACACCGAGCGGGTCAGGCCGCGTGACCGGATCAGCCCGGCCACCCGGTCGAGGCCGCGCGGATCTTTCACCTCCAGCATCAGCACGATCCGCCCGCCGAAGCGGTCCAGCACCTCGGCGACCGTCGGCGGCCGCTCCGCGCGCCAGCTCCCCGGCAGCCGGTCGCGCGGCCGCAGCCGTACGTCCCGCCACTCCCCGGCGTCCAGGTCCCGGACCTTGCCGTCCACGGAGGTGGTGCGGTCCAGGGTGGCGTCGTGCAGGACGACCGGTGTGCCGTCCCGCAGCACCCGGGTGTCGAAGTCGAGCACCTGCGCCGTACCGCGCCGGTACGCCGCCATCAGCCCCGACATGCTGTTCTCGGGCACCTCGCGCGCCCCGCCCCGATGGGCGGCGTACGGGATCCGGGGCAGAGTCGACCGTCAGCGGTCCGCGGCCCCACTCCAGCGGCGGGCTGCCGCCGTGTCCGCCCGTGAGGGTCAGCGAGACCACGGAAGCCGCGGCCGCGAGCCCCGTCGACCCGATCCATGTGACCATGCCGACCACGGTAGGGGCGTACCTCCCGGCACGGTCCGCAATGACACCCGGCGCACCACCGCGCGCGCCCGGTTCGCGCGCCCGCGCGGGCGTCCCCTTCGCCCGTCCGGGCCCCTCTCGTCCGCTCCGGTCCCCCTCGTCCCACCTGCGCGGATTGTGGGTGAGGGACCCCGATGGCCGCGACCGTGGGACCATAGGGCATGCTGATGCGCACGACGGCGAGGCGAGGGGATAGATGAGCGCGGAGTTCGGCGGCCGGAGCGGCCGACAGGGCAGACTCTCCCAGTGGCTGCGCGGACGACGCCCGCAGCCAACCGCCGACGAAGGCGGACGTGAGGCCCTGCTGCTCGCCGCCGCCGAGGCGGGACTGCCGCTCGCGCCCGCCGCCCACCCCGCCGGATACCGCTGTTCCTGCGACCGTGTGGGCTGTCCCACCCCCGCCCGGCACCCGGTGTCGTTCGCCTGGCAGACGCAGTCCACCACCGACCGCGCCCAGATCGAGCGCTGGGCCCGCCACCAGCCGCAGGCCAACTTCATCACCGCGACCGGCATGGTGCACGACGTCCTCGACGTCCCCCTCGACGCCGGCCGCGAGGCACTCACCCGGCTGCTCGACGCCGGCATCGACGTCGGCCCGGTCGCAGAGAGCGACGACGGCCGCATGCTGTTCTTCACCCTCACCCGCGGCACCCCCGAGGACGAGGACGAGTGGTGGCCGTGCGAGCTGGACTGCCACCCGGAGACCATGGACGAGCACCCCGGCCTGCGCTGGCACTGCCGCGGCTCCTACGTCCTCGTACCCCCCGCCCGGCTCCCCGGCGACGACGGCCGGTCGGTGCACTGGGTGCGCGGCCCCGAGCACGCGCTGCCCGACCCGCTGAGCCTCCTCGAGTTCCTCACCGACTCCTGCGCCCGCCACGCCGGCGAACACTCCGACCAGGCCGGCACGGCCTGGCCCCTGCGCCGCTGAACCGGCCGCCCTACTCGCCCTTCGCCGACGTCAGCCCCTGGACCCTCCCCAGGACCTCCACCGCCCCGTCGGCCGGATCCAGCGCCACCTCGCTGGAGACGAACTCCATCGTCAGCGACTGCCTGATCTCCCCGCTCGTCAGCGCCAGCACATCCTTGTTCGGCGTCGGCACCGACGCCCCCTCCGCGGCGGTCTGCTTCTCGAAGTGCCGCGTGGCGAAGAACACCAGCGCCCCGCCGTCCTTCGTGCGCAGCGCCAGCGGGGCGTAGTCGCCGTTCGTCAGCGGCTCGTCGATGTACTGCCGGGCCAGCCCCGGCCGTTCCGCCTTGTTCTCGCGCGCCTCGCGCCACCCGCTGGTGTGCGGGCCGTCCGCGAACGCCTCCCCGCCGTCCCCGAGGAACGTCGCGTAGTCCTTGCTCAACTCGCCCGGCGGCACCGCCACATCGGACGCGTTCGCGGGCACGGCCTCCGCCCAGCCGTCCCCGTCCGTCTTGAACTCGGGTATGTCCTCGGGCGCCACCAGCGTCACGTACGCCGCTTCCCACGGATCGTCCACCGCGTCGCGGGTGAACACCAGCAGCCAGCGCGTCTCGCCGCCCTTGTTCCCGGCCGCGTCCGCCAGGAACCAGCGCGGCCAGCCCGCCTTCGCGGGAATGGCGAACTTCGCGTCCGTCAGCTCCAGCGGCTCGTGCCGGGGATTGCCCTCCGGGTTGTTGGTCCGCCCGGCCTTCAGCCGCGCCGTGTCGATGTCGGCGAGGGCGCCGGTGGTGTGATCGGCGTCCAGGGAACTGTCGTAGGCCTTGTCGGCCGCGTTGTAGGCGGCCGTGAACTCCTCCAGCGCCTTCGCGGCCTCGGCGCGGGTGGCGGACGGGAGCACCTCGCGCTCACCGTGCACGACCACACAGCCGCTCGCCGTCAGCGACAAAGCGGTCAACGACGCGGCCGTGAGCACGCCTGTGCCGAGCCGGCGCCGCCCGCGGAGCCTTCGAAGGCCGAGATCCCTGCTCATCCGGTTCCTTCACCTTCCCCTTCCCGGAGGCGAACCCTACCGGGGCGGCCGAACGCGTGAACGCGGGGACCGCGGACCGCGTCCGCACCGTGACCCGGCACACGGCATCGGCCCGATATCGGACCGGCTGTCCGCGCCGGTGCTCGATGCCGAAAGGGCTCCACGGGCCGGTCGTGCGCCGTGTCACGTGGTGCAGTGCGTCGCGAGGCCGAGCGCGGCCGTCGGTTCGTCGAGCAGCAGCAGGGGAGCGCTGGGTGAGCACCCGGGCCTGCCTGGCCGTGAGCGGATGGGTGCCGGTGTCGGCGGCTCTGATGCCGCAGGGGCGTGACGGGCATCAGGACGGAGGCCGGACACGCGCCGGACAGAATCCGGACAGGTCTCTGACCAGTCCGGACGCAGCAAGAGTTGTCCGGGGCTGATCGCCCCCCTTGTCCAGTCGGGCACGGGCCGAACATGCTCATGGCGGCACATCCGACGGCGCAGCTCACCGCGCCGCCACGTCATGCCGAAGGGCATGCAGCGCGTCGGGCGCGTACGTGCCGTCACCCATGAATCACCCACGAAGAGCAGGAGGGCACATGCGCGGACGAACCACGGCAACGCTCGCAGCCGCGGCCGCAGTTGTCGCACTGTGCGGAACGCCGGCGGCACAGGCCAGTCAGGAGAGCCCCGCCCGTGCGTCTGTGGACGACAGCTTCGACGTGAACACCTACGACTACTGCGGCTCTGCCGACTTCATCGACTACGGCGAAGGAGCACCCGGCGGCGGACCCAACGACGACTTCATCTACATCCGCGACCTCTGCGCCGACGGACACGGGGTGAAGGCCTGGGCATGGCTCGACGGAGTCGCGCTCGGCAGCAAGTACTACGGTGGGGGAGCCGCCGGAGAAGGCCTGGTTTCCTGGGACCCCTTCGGAAACGTCCTGGCAGGTCAGTCCATCGGCATCAAGGTCTGCCTCGTGGACGGGTCGAACGACCCGACGCCCTTCAACTGTGACTCCCGCACGGAAACGAGCGTTGACGGTTGATGTCGCGGGGGTCGACATGCTGCCAGGCACGCCGACCCACCACCCCTGGCGATGCTTGAATACACCCCGTGACTGACTACGACGTGCTGCGTGTCTTCTGCGGGCCCCGGGGCGGGTACGGCAACGAACTCGGTGTCGTCCGCGACGGTTCGGTGCTGCCGGAGCGGGCGGACCGCCAGGCCCTCGCCGCGAAACTCGGCTTCAGCGAGACCGTGTTCGTCGACGACCCCGAGCGCGGGGTGATCGACATCTACACCCCCACCCTGCGGCTGCCCTTCGCCGGCCACCCCTGCGTCGGTACGGCCTGGCTGCTCGACGTGCCCGAACTGGTCGTGCCCGCCGGGGTGGTGGGCGCCCGGCAGGACGGGGAGTTCTGCTGGATCGAGGCGCGTGCGGAGTGGGTACCGCCGCGCACCCTGCGGCAGTACGCCACCGCCGCGGAGGTCGACGACCTTCCCGTGCCGCCGAAGGGGGAGTGGATCTACGCCTGGGCGTGGCTGGACGAGCCGGCCGGCCGCGTCCGCGCCCGCGCCTTCCCCGGCCGTATCGATGAGCGCGGCGACAGCCGCTCCGGTGGAGCCGGTGCTTGCACCGGGGGCATCGACGAGGACGAGGCGACGGGCGCGGCGGCGCTGCTGCTCACCGACCGGCTGGGCCGCGCCCTGAACATCACCCAGGGCGCGGGCTCCCAGATCCTCACGGCCCCCCAGCCGGAGGGCTGGACGGAAGTCGGCGGCCGCGTCCACCTGGAACGCTGACGGGGCGTCAACGCAGCCGCGCGAGAAACGCCCCCCAGGCGCTCCGCCCGAAGGCGATCACCGGCCCGGTGGGGTTCTTGCTGTCGCGGACGGGAGCGAGGGCGGGGATGTTGTGGGCGAGTTCCAGGCACTCGTTGTTGCCGCCGCTGTAGGTACTGCTACGCCACGTCGCGCCCGACAGGTCCGGCGTGCCGTGGCGTGCGGTGTTCATGTCCTGTGCTCCTCGGCCCGGCGGCGGATGACGGTACGGGATTCCACAGGGGACAGCGCGGACGTGCGAGCGGCGTCGAACAACTCCTGGTAGCGCGCGACTTCGGTCTCCCGCTCCAGCCACATGGAGCCGGTGGGGTTGTCCGCCAGCACGACGTCGAGCGCCGCCTCCTCCGGGAAGCCCAGTACTACGTATGGCCCGAACATACTCGCATGGGCTCCGCGTGAGAACGGCAGGACCTGGACAGTCACATTGGGCTGCTCCGACGCGATCAGAAGCTGTTCCAACTGCGCCGCCATCACCTCCGGACCTCCGACCTGTTGCAGGAGCACGGCTTCGGACAGCACGGCCCACAGTTCGAGCGGGGAGTCGCTGACCAGACGTTCCTGCCGGGCGAGACGCACCTGCACGAACTGCTCGATCTCGTCCGCCGTTCGCCACTGATGTGACGCCACCGTCACGGCGCGGATGTACTCGGGCGTTTGCAGCAGGCCCGGCACCAGTTGCGCCTGGAAGGTGCGGATCGATCCGGCCATGGTTTCGAGTGCGATGTAGTCGCGGTAGGTGTCGGCAAGCACGGACCCGTACTGGCTCCACCACCCCTGCCTGCGTCGGCGATTGGCCTTGCGGGCGAGCGTGCCGAGCCGGGTGCGGACGTCGGCGTCCGTGACTCCGTACGCGACCAGCATGGCGGTCAGGTCCGGGATCCGGACCGTCACCCGCCCGTTCTCGATGCGGCTGATCTTCCCCTTGGTGCAGTCGAGCGCCCCAGCCGCTTGGGTGGTGGTGAACCCGGCGGCCTCGCGCAGCCGACGCAACTCGTCGCCGAGTTGGCGTCCGAGGACGGTCGACGGGCTGGAAGCGGTGGTGTTCGCAGACATGGCAACACCTCTAGCAGCGGAATGGATGGGATGTGCGTGCCATAACTCGAAAGGTGGAAATTCCGGCCCATCTCTACTGGAAACGTTGCTAGTCCGCATAGTGCGCGTTCAGTCTGTCGACGTGTGCCACCCCAACGCCGCGCCCAGCGAGCGGACTTCGCCGCGGACGTCGAAAGCTGAGGAGCCCTCCCATGACCTCGTCGAACGACATCTCCTTCCGCCTGCCCCGCAGCCGCCGCAGCGTTCCCCGGGCCAGGGCCCTGCTGCACAGCGTGCTCGGTGACTGGGGGGTGGGCCAGGAGACGCTGGACAGCGCCGAGTTGGTGCTGTCGGAGCTGGTCACCAACGCGTTGCGCGTGCCCGCGCCGGGCGACCGGCAGGTGGGCGTGCGGATCATCCGCTCCGTGGCCGACGGGCTGCTGCGGCTGGAGGTGAGCGACGCCGGAGGCGGCCGGCCCGAGGTGCGGGAACCGCGCGAGGACGAGACCGGCGGACGAGGGCTGCTCCTGGTCGCCGCGCTCGCACACCGCTGGGGCTGCGAGGAGCGCCCGGCCGGGATCGGGAAGACGGTGTTCGCGGAGCTGAAGGCTCCGGACATCGTCGTCGGCGCCGCGGTGCGCGAGGTAGCGGCGGTTCTGGTCGGGGCTGACCAGGAGGTACGCGTGTGGGGCCAGTGGCGCACGGTCACCCGCGTACGCCGTGACCAGCGCGGAGGGGGTGCCCCGGCCGTACTGCTGGAGTTCGACGAGGGCCCGTCCCTACGCGTGCATCCGTCGGAACCGCTGACCGTACGGACGGGCGAGCACGGGCGGTACGCGCGTGGGGCGTAGACATCTCAGCCTGGCCCTGCTCACGGAGGGGGCGAGTGACCAGTGGTTTCTCGTGCCGCTGATCGACCGGCAGGTCGCCGAACTCGCCCTTGAGGCATCGGTCGGCTTCGACTACTCGGGAGTGGTCGCCGGAGAGTGCCTACCGTCGCGCACCGGGACCTGGTGACGAGTGAAGTGACCGACCTGCTCCACTACTTCGACATCGTGGTGATCCACCACGACCACAACGAGCGGAGCAAGGTCGAGGCGATCCGCGAGCGTTTCCCCGGTGACGCCCACCGGATCGTGGCCCTGGTGCCGGTGCGGGAGACCGAGGCGTGCATGCTCGCGGACCCCGAAGCGCTCGCGGAATCGGTGCCCACGCGTGACCCCGCGTGGAAGGTGCCGCGCGATGTGCAGAAGATCGCCGACCCGAAGGCCGTACTGAAGGCGGCACTCGGTGGGCGACGCGACGCGGAGCACGCCTTCGCCCGGCTGGGACAGACGGTCGCGCTCGATGCGCTGAGCAAGGTTCCCGCGTACCGGCGCTGGACCGCGGAGCTGCGCGCGGAGATGGCACGGCAGTGGTTCCTGTGAAGGTGGCGGCGCTCACGCCGACAGCGGGAACTCCTCGCCCAGGGCCCGGAAGACCGCTGTGTTGAGGGCGAACGCCCGCTTGCATTCGGTCACGATGCGCTGCTTCTCCAGGTCGTCCACCGGGACGGCGTCCAGGAGCTCGCGGTAGCCGCGCTTGAAGGCGGCCGGGTTGGGGATCTGGTCGAAGACGTAGAAGCGGACGCCGTCGCCCTTGCGGGCGAAGCCCCAGGTCTTCTCCGCCCGGTCGCGGATGATCTGGCCGCCGGAGAGGTCGCCCAGGTAGCGGGTGTAGTGGTGGGCGATGTAGCCGGACGGCCAGTCCCGGGCGCACTCGGTCACCCGGTCGGCGTAGGCGCGGGTGGCGGGCAGGGCGGTCAGGGTGGAGCGCCAGCCGGGGCCGCGCAGGTGGGCCAGGTCCCGCTCCAGCGCGGCCAGCCGGAACAGCTCCGGGCGGATGAACGGGCCCGCCGCCGGGTCCGACGCCAGGCCCTGCGCACCGGCCTCCAGCGCCTCGTACACGAACCACAGCTGTTCGGTGTAGCGCGTGTAGGCGTCGACGCCCAGCCGGCCGCCGAGCAGGTCGCTCATGAACGTCGAGGTCTCCGCCTCCACGTGCTGCTCGTGGGAGGCGGTGCGGATGAGGCTGGAGAAGGAGTCCATGGTCGGATTTTCTATGGTTAGGCTTACCTAAGTCAATGTCATGCCGACGACTTGTCGGGAACTGTGCCCTCCATCATCCCCGCACAAACGAGGGCCCGCCCTCCGGAAGAGAGCGGGCCCGGAGCGGGCGTGCCGGGCGGCTACGGCAGCGTGAGGATGTCCGCCCCCGTGTCCGTCACCGCCAGCGTGTGCTCGAACTGCGCCGTGCGCCTGCGGTCCTTCGTCACGACCGTCCAGCCGTCGTCCCACATGTCGTACTCGTGGGTCCCCAGCGTCAGCATCGGCTCGATCGTGAACGTCATCCCCGGCTGGATCACCGTCGTGGCGTGCGGGCTGTCGTAGTGGGGGATGATCAGGCCCGAGTGGAACGACGAGTTGATCCCGTGGCCGGTGAAGTCGCGCACCACCCCGTACCCGAACCGCTTCGCGTACGACTCGATCACCCGGCCGATCACGTTGATCTGCCGGCCCGGCCGGACCGCCTTGATCGCGCGGTTCAGCGCCTCACGCGTCCGCTCGACCAGCAGCCGGCTCTCCTCGTCCACCTCCCCGACCAGGTACGTGGCGTTGTTGTCGCCGTGCACCCCGCCGATGTACGCCGTCACGTCCAGGTTGACGATGTCCCCCTCGCGCAGCACCGTCGAGTCCGGGATGCCGTGGCAGATGACCTCGTTCACCGAGGTGCACAACGACTTCGGGAAACCCCGGTAGCCGAGGGTCGACGGGTAGGCGCCGTGGTCGCACATGTACTCGTGCGCCACCCGGTCCAGCTCGTCCGTCGTCACGCCCGGGGCGATGAGCTTCGCGGCCTCCTCCATCGCGCGCGCGGCGATCCGCCCGGCGGTCCGCATCGCCTCGATCGTCTCGGGCGTCTGCACCTCCGGTCCGGTGTACGGCGTGGGGGCGGGCTTGCCGACGTACTCGGGACGACGGATGTTCCCGGGCACGGAACGGGTGGGGGACAGCTCCCCCGGAACGAGCAGTGACTGGCCAGACATGCCGGCGAGTCTAATTCAGCGGCGATGGGGGACCATCCTCATGGCGAACGCGAGAGGAGCCGGTCATGCCCCTGTTCAAGAAGCGGACGGTCGGAAAGCCGGGCGAGTGGTACTACTGCCTGGAGCACCAGAAGGTCGAGGAGGGCCCCGAGTGCCCCGCCAAGGACCGCTTCGGCCCGTACGCGAGCCGTACCGAGGCCGAGCACGCCATGGCGACCGCCCGCGAGCGCAACCTCCAGTGGGAGAACGACCCCAAGTGGCACGACGCCCCGGCGGCGGGAGGCGACGAGGACTGACACCGGCGCAGCCCGGCTACCAGCGGGTCGGCGGGGGCGCCGTCAGCAGGTCGGCCAGCCGCGACAGCCGGTCCCGGAAGCGGCGCGGCCCCCTGCGGGCCGGCAGGGCGTTCTCCCCGGCCGCCGCGCTCACCAGGTGCTGCACCGTGTCGAGATCCAGCTCCGAGCCGTCGGGCACCGGCAGGACTTCGTGCGCCAGCGCCGGCAGCTCCCCCTCGCCGGGGCCCAGGGACAGTAGTGTCGCCCCGGCCCGCCGGGCGTCGCAGACCCGCTCCAGCAGCGGGGCGGGCGGCTCCCCGGGTGCCACCACCAGCAGCGTCTCGCCCCGGCGCGCCGCCTCCAGCCGCCCCGGGCCCACCGCCAGATGCGCCGGATCGGAGGGGCGCGCGCCGTGCCGGACCAGCGTGGGGGCCAGCTCCGGCGTACCCGACCACGCGGCCTCGTCCACCAGATGCGCCGCCAGGTGCCACGGCTCGTAGTCCGGCGTGCCCACCAGCAGCAGCCCCCCGCCGTGCGAGACCACCGACCCCCGCAGCGCCCCCGCGAAGTGCCGGGTGGCGCCCAGCCACTGCGTCCCGGCGAGCACGTCCCGCAGCAGCGCGACCCGTACGGCATCCATGCGGCCGCATCCTGCCCCAACCGCTCGCCGGTGTCCCGCCGTTCGCCCCCGATTCGCCCGACCCGGGGACAAGCGCGCGCCGCTCCGTGACGGCGCTCACCCGGGCCGGAAACGCCGCCGTCACGGACGTAGAGTCGGCCCATGACCTCTACCGACAGCGCACAGCAGCCCGCGAAGGCCCCCGCCAAGGCCCCCGCCAAGGACCCCTGGGACCTGCCCGATGTGTCCGGGCTCGTCGTCGGCGTGCTCGGCGGCACCGGGCCGCAGGGCAAGGGCCTCGCCTACCGGCTCGCCAAGGCCGGCCAGAAGGTGATCATCGGCTCCCGCGCCGCCGAGCGCGCGCAGGCCGCCGCTGAGGAGCTCGGCCACGGCATCGAGGGCGCCGACAACGCCGAGACCGCCCGCCGCAGCGACGTCGTGATCGTCGCCGTGCCCTGGGACGGTCACGGCAAGACGCTGGAGTCCCTGCGCGAGGAACTGGCCGGCAAGCTGGTCGTCGACTGCGTCAACCCGCTCGGCTTCGACAAGCAGGGCGCCTACGCGCTGAAGCCGGAGGAGGGCAGCGCCGCCCAGCAGGCCGCCGCGCTGCTCCCGGACTCCCGGGTCACCGCCGCCTTCCACCACCTGTCGGCCGTCCTGCTCCAGGACCCGGAGATCGACGAGATCGACACCGATGTGATGGTGCTCGGCGAGGTCCGGGCCGACGTCGAGACCGTGCAGGCGCTGGCCGGACGCATCCCCGGCATGCGGGGCATCTTCGCCGGCCGGCTGCGCAACGCCCACCAGGTGGAGTCGCTGGTCGCCAACCTGATCTCCGTCAACCGGCGCTACAAGGCACACGCCGGGCTCCGCGTCACGGACGTATGAGCCGATGGGGGACACTGGACGCCGTAGCAGTGTCCCCCGACAGGAGCCCCCGCCCATGCCCCGCCTCGCCCTCTACGCCCTCGCCGTGTGCCTCCTCGCCGTCGCCGCGGCCGTCGTCTCCTTCGTCCGGGGCAGTGTGTTCATCGGCGTCGTCTGGGTGCTGCTGGCGGGCCTGTCGTCCAACATGACCTGGTACTACGTGCGGCGCGGGCGGGCCGGGCGCAACGACGGGCCGGTCACGGGCTGACCGAGCAGACCCCGTTCGGATCGCGCCAGAAGCGGAACAGGTCGTACCCGCAGTACGTCTCGAACTCGTGGATCCCCAGCGTCCCCAGCAGCGCGTCGACCATGTCGAAGAACACGCCGTTCACCTCGGGCACCCACAGCAGCGCGAACACGAACAGCAGACCGAACGGCGCGAACGGCTCCACCTGGCGCCGCACGCCGTACGACAGCCACGGCTCGATCACGCCGTAGCCGTCGAGCCCCGGCACCGGCAGGAAGTTCAGGATCGCCGCCGTCACCTGGAGCAGCGCCAGGAACGCCAGCGCGAACCGGAAGTCGGCCGGTACGCCGTCCAGCGCGTCCAGCCAGAACGGCGCCGTGCACACGACGGCGAACAGCACGTTCGTCAGCGGTCCCGCCGCCGAGATCAGACTGTGCCGCCACCGCCCCCGGATCCGGCCGCGCTCGATGAACACGGCACCGCCCGGCAGACCGATCCCGCCCATGATCACGAACACCACGGGCAGCACGATGCTCAGCAGGGCGTGCGTGTACTTCATCGGGTTCAGCGTGAGATAGCCCTTGGCGCCGACCGATATGTCACCGCTGTGCAGCGCGGTGCGCGCGTGCGCGTACTCGTGCAGACACAGGGAGACGATCCAGGCGGCCGTCACGAACAGGAACACCGCGATGCCGGGCCGGGCCGCGAACCCGGTCCAGGTGGCCCATCCGGTGACCGCCGTGACGGCCAGGATCCCCAGGAAGACCGGACTGATCCTCCGGTCGCTGTGGCGGGTGGCGGCGGTGGTCATGGGACTCCCTGGACTGTCGGGCACGCGTACGGGCACGCGGGGGACCGCCCGACCGTACCGGGCGCACCGGGAAAACGTCTCGCGCCGGCCCCCGGTTCCGTGCAGGGTGGGACGGCCCCGGCACGGCCGCACGGTGCCCGGAGGGCGCCCCCGCCGCCCTCGCCGGTGCCCGCAGGGCGCCCCCGCCGCCCCTTCACCGGTTCCGACCTCCGGAGACAATGGACCCCGTGCGCTATCGCATCCTCGGCACCACCCAGGCACTCCGCCCCGACGGCACCGCCGTCCCCGTCGGCGGGGCGCGGCTGCGCGCGCTGCTGACTGTGCTCGCCCTCCGGCCGGGGCGCACGGTCCCCGTGGGCCTGCTGGTCGACGGGGTCTGGGACGGTGCCCCGCCGGCCGACGCGACCGGCGCGCTGCAGGCCCTGGTCGGCCGGCTGCGCCGGGTGCTCGGCGCCGACGCGATCGCCTCCGCCGACGGCGGCTACCGGCTGACCGCCGCGCCCGACGACGTCGACCTGCACCGCTTCGAGCGGCTGGCCGACGAGGGCCGGCGCGCCCTGTCCGACGGCGACCCCGCCAAGGCGGCCGTCGTCCTGGACGACGCCCTCGCCCTGTGGCACGGCGGCCCGGCCCTGCCCGGCCTGCCCGACGGCACCGCGGAGGCGGCCCGCGTCGAGACCCGCCACCTGGACGTGCTGCGCGCCCGGCACACCGCCGCCCTCGCCCTCGGCGAGGCCGAGCGGTCCCTGCCCGAACTCACCGCGCTGTGCGACACCCACCCCCTCGACGAGTCCCTCCAGGCGCTGCGGCTGCGCGCCCTGCGCGACACCGGACGCACCGCCGAGGCCCTCGCCGGTTACGAGGACGTACGCCGTCTGCTGGCCGACCGGCTCGGCTCCGACCCCGGCGCCGAACTGCGGGCGCTGCACGCCGAGTTGCTGGCGCCCCCGCCCGCGCCGGAGCCCGCACCCGGCGTCCGCGGAGCCGGTCCGCCCGGAAATCTGCGGGCCCGGCTGACCTCGTTCGTCGGACGCGAGAGCGACATCGAGACCCTCCACGCGGACCTCGCCGCCGCCCGGCTGGTCACCCTCCTCGGACCGGGCGGCGCGGGCAAGACCCGCCTCTCCCAGGAGGCCGCCGAATCCCTGCGGGAGAGCCTCCCCGACGGTGTGTGGCTCGCCGAACTCGCTCCCGTCGAGGATCCCGGCGCCGTCCCCCAGGCCGTCCTGACCGCCGTCGGTGCCCGCGAGACCGTCCTGTACGGCGCGGGCGCCGAAACCATGCGGGCCGTCACCGAACGCATCACCGACCCCCTGGAGCGGCTCGCCGAGCACTGCGGCCCCCGGCGCATGCTGCTGATCCTCGACAACTGCGAACACGTCGTCGAGGCGGCCGCCCGCCTCGTCGAGGCGCTGCTGGAACGCTGCCCCCACCTCACCGTCCTCGCCACCAGCCGCGAACCGCTGGGCGTGCGCGGGGAGTTGCTGCGCCCCGTGGAGCCGTTGCCCGAACCGGTCGCCCTGCGCCTGCTCGCCGACCGCGGGGCCGCGGCCCGCCCCGGCTTCCGCACCGACGCCGACGAGGACACCGCGCGGGCCTGCGCGGAGATCTGCCGCCGCCTCGACGGACTGCCCCTGGCCATCGAACTCGCCGCCGCCCGGCTGCGCATGCTCACCCCGCGCCAGATAGCCGACCGGCTCGACGACCGCTTCCGCCTGCTCACCGGCGGCAGCCGCACCGCCCTGCCCCGCCAGCAGACCCTGCGGGCCGTCGTCGACTGGTCCTGGGACCTGCTCGACGAGGACGAACGCGACGTCCTGGTCCGCCTGTCGGTCTTCGCCGGCGGCTGCGACCTCGCCGCCGCCGAGGCCGTCTGCGGACCGGTCGCGCTCGACGCGCTCGGCTCCCTCGTCGACAAGTCCCTCGTGGTGGCCGTCCCTTCGGGTGACGGCGGAATGCGCTACCGGCTGCTGGAGACCGTCGCCGAGTACGCCCGCGAACGCCTCGACGAGACCGGCCGCCGCGCGGAGGCCGAGCGCGCGCACCTGACGTACTTCCGCGAGGTCGCCCGCACCGCCGAGCCGATGCTGCGCGGCCCGCACCAGGTGGCCGGCATCGCCCTGCTGGAGCGGGAGTACGAGAACGTGCGCACCGCCCTGCGCCACGCCATCGCCCTGCGCGACGAGCAGGAGGCGCTGTGCGTCACCCTGTCGCTGAGCTGGTACTGGCAGATGCGCGACCTGCGCATCGAGGCCCGCAACTGGTGCCGCGAGGTCATGGCCCTCGGCCCCGACCCGTTCACCGAGCCGCTGCCGCCCGCCGCCCCGCTGTGGCAGCGCTGCACCGACACCCCGCCCCCGATGAGCCAAGAGGTCCTCGCCGAGGCCCGCCGCGGGCTGCACCTGATCCATCTGGCCCACATGGACACCGAACTCGACGACTGGCAGACCCCGCAGGCCCAGCACAAACTGCGCCTGGCCGCCGCGGCCTACGAGCCGGGCATGCCGCAGGTCTGCCGCCCGCCCGGTCTGCTCTGGGTGTTCGCCGTGATGCTGACCGGTGACGTGGAGCGGCTGCACCACGTGGTCGACGCGGCCATCCGCACCTGCCGGGCCAACCCCGGCTTCGAGTGGGAGCTGGCCTGCAACCTCCAGCTGCGCGCCAACTTCCTGGCCAACCGCAGCGACTGGGCCGGCGACGCCCGCCGCGACGCCGACGAGGCCCTGGAGATCCACCGGCGGCTCGGCGACACCTGGGGCATCGCCGAGGCCCTCTCCGCACGCGGTGAGGCCCGCGAACGCGCCGGGGACCACCGGGAAGCCGCCGCCGACTACGAGGCGGCCATCGAGCACGCAGGACGACTCGGCGCCCGGGCCCACACGGCCGTCCTCACCGCCCGGCTGGGCAGCGCGCTGCTGGAGACGGGCGAGACGGAGCGCGGTGAACGGCTGCTGCGTGAGGTCATCGACGACGCGCGGGGCCGGCACACCGAGGCGCTGCCCGCCGCCCGTCTCTTCCTGACCGGCTGGCTCTGCATGAACGGGCGCACGGCCGAGGCCCGGGAACATCTGCGGGCCCTGCGCGAGGAGTTCCGCATCGCGCACTACGTCGTCTTCGACGCGTTCATCCTCGGGGCCGAGGGCTGGGCGGAGGTGGTCGACGGCAACGACGCCGAGGGCCTGGCGATCCTCCGCGAGGCGATCCGGCACACGGGCGACCCGCTGTCCGCCGCCATCGCCCCCCACATGCGCTCGGTGTACGTCACCACGGCCGCCATCGCCCTCGCCGGGATCGACGGCGGACGGCACGCCCGGGACGCGGCCCGCTGCGTCGGCGCGGCCGACTCCTGGCTGCCGCCCGGACACCGGCCCGTGCGGATGGAGCGCGCGGTGCGCGAACGCGCCGAGGAACGCATCCGGGCGGTCCTCGGCGACGCCTACGACGCCGCGTACGCCGAGGGCGGCGGCCTCTCCCCGGAGGAGGCCGCCGTCCTGCTCGAGCCCGCCTGATCAGGTCTTCGTACGGAACTTGTGGATCGCGACCGGCGCCATCACGGCCGTGATCCCCACCGACCAGGCCAGCGTCATCCACAGGTCGTGGGCGACGGGGCCGCCCACCATCAGCCCGCGCGCGGCGTCCGCCAGCGCGGACAGCGGGTTGTACTCGGTGAAGTTCTGCAGCCAGCCCGGCATCGACTGCGGCGGCGCGAAGATCGACGAGCCGAACTGCAGCGGCATCAGCACCAGGAAGCCCATCGCCTGCACCGACTGGGCGTTCTTCATCACCACACCCAGGGTGAGGAAGACCCACATCAGGGCCGAGCCGAACACCGCGGACAGCCCCATCGCCGCGAACAGCCCCGGCCAGTGGGTGATGTCGAAGCCGACCAGCACCCCGACGACCAGCAGGATCGTGGTGGCGATGAGCATCCGTACCATCTCGACCGAGATCTTCGCGAACAGCACCGAGCCACGGCCGATGGGCAGCGACCGGAAGCGGTCCATCACCCCGGTGTTGAAGTCCTGGTTGAACCCGGTGCCCACCCCCTGGGCCATGCTCATGCCCATCATGGCCATCAGCCCCGGCACGATGTACTGCACGTAGGCGTCCTGTCCGCCGCCCAGCGACTGCCCGATCGAGCCGCCGAAGACATACACGAACAGCAGGGTGAAGACGATCGGGAACAGCACGGCGTCGAACATCGACTCCGGGTCCTGCCGGATCCACAGCAGATTGCGGCGCATCAGGGCACCGGTGTGCCGTAGGTGGGCACGCAGCGTGATGCGCGTGTCCGCGCGGAGTTCGGTGGTCACAGCGGTGGCGCTCATACGGCGACCGCCTCCTCGTGGGTCTCGGCGGGCACGGCGTCCTGCGGGGCACTGGCACTGTGGCCGGTGAGGGACAGGAACACCTCGTCCAGGCTGGGCAGTTCGGTGCTGATGGAGCTGATCGTGACGCCGCGCGCGGTGAGCGTGCCGACCACGGCGGTCAGCTGCTCGTCGCTCAGCACCGGCACGAGCACCGCACCCCGCTCGTGGTCCACCACGGTGCCGGCGAGCCCGGTGATGCCCTGCGCGTCGAGGGTGTCCGCCAGCGGACGCAGCTGCAACGGATCGGCCGGGCGGATCCGCAGCGTACGCCCGCCGACCTTGGCCTTCAGCTGCTCGATGCCGCCGCTCGCGATGACCTTGCCCCGGTCCACGACGGTCAGCTCGGACGCCAGCTGCTCGGCCTCCTCCATGTACTGCGTGGTCAGCAGCACCGTCACCCCGTCCCCGACCAGCCGCTTGACCTCGTCCCACACCTCGTTGCGGGTACGGGGATCGAGCCCCGTGGTCGGCTCGTCCAGGTACAGCACGGCCGGCCGGCCGATCATCGAGGCGGCCAGGTCGAGCCGGCGCCGCATGCCGCCGGAGTAGGTGGCCACGGGCCGCCGGGCCGCCTCCGTGAGCGAGAACCGCTCCAGCAGCTCGTCGGAACGAGTCCGTGCCTCCTTGCGGGGCAGGTCGAGCAGCCGCCCGATCAGATACAGGTTCTCCCAGCCCGAGAGCTTCTCGTCCACGGAGGCGTACTGCCCGGTCAGCCCGATCACCCGGCGCAGCTGCCGCGGCTGGCGGACCACGTCGTACCCGGCCACGGTGGCCTGTCCGGCCGTCGGCGGCAGAAGGGTGGACAGGATCCGCACCAGCGTGGTCTTCCCGGCCCCGTTCGGCCCGAGCACCCCCATGACGGTGCCCTCCCGCACGTCCAGGTCGACCCCGTCCAGCGCCTTGGTCTCCCCGTAGTGCTTGACCAGCCCCCGTACGGAAACGGCGCTCCCCGATTCCATGTCGTTTCGCGTCATGGAAGAGACGCTCCCACCCCCCACCGACAAACCACCGACATCCTGCCGACAGGACATAGCTGCGGGCAGGCGTGCCTCTTAAGTGCCTGGGAGGTACCCCCAGGGCGATGGGGGTCCCCCCGCTCATGGGGGTACCTCCCGCTCGAGCGGAGCCGAGAGTGGGGGAGAAGCCGAGAGTGGGGGAGGGTGGGCGCAGGCGGCACCCCGCAATCGCCGGGCTGCGAAAGCACCCCCGCGCACCCGGACATGCGTCGGCCCCGCCGACGGGGGAAGATCAGCGGGGCCGACGCGGATGGTGCCGCAATGGCTCAATGCCGGCGCGAGCGCTCAGTGCACGGAGTGCTCCTCCTGCGGGAACGCCCCGCCGACGACGTCCTCGGCGAACGCCTGCGCCGCCCCCTTCATCACCTCACGCAGATCCGCGTACTGCTTGACGAACCGAGGCACGCGCCCGCCCGTCAGCCCCAGCATGTCGGTCCACACCAACACCTGCGCATCCGTCTGCGCCCCCGCCCCGATCCCGACGGTCGGAATCTGCAGCACCCGCGTCACCTCGGCCGCCAGCTCCGCCGGCACCAGCTCCAGCACCACCGCGAACGCGCCCGCGTCCTGCACGGCCTTGGCGTCCCGCAGCAGCTGCTGGGCCGCCTCCTCACCACGCCCCTGCACCCGGTAACCCATCGCGTTCACCGACTGCGGGGTCAGTCCGATGTGGGCCATCACCGGGATGCCGGACTCCACCAGCAGTTCGATCTGCCGGTGCGACCGCTCCCCGCCCTCCAGCTTGACGGCGCCCACACCGGCCTCCTTGACCAGCCGGGTCGCCGAGCGCAGCGCCTGCACCGGCCCCTCCTGGTAGGAGCCGAAGGGCAGGTCGCCCACGATCAGGGCGCGCGAGGTGCCGCGGACGACCGCGGCGGACAGCATGGTCATCTCGTCGAGGGTGACGGGCACGGTCGTCTCGTACCCGAGGTGGCAGTTGCCCGCCGAGTCGCCGACCAGCATGACCGGGATGCCGGCCTCGTCGAACACGGACGCGGTCATCGCGTCGTACGCGGTGAGCATGGGCCACTTCTCGCCGCGCTCCTTGGCGGCGGCGATGTCACGGACAGTGATACGGCGAGTGCCCTTGCCCCCGTACAGCGTTTTGCCGTCGGAGGAACCGGATGTCGTCCCGGTCTGGGCAGCCGAAAGCTGCGTCATGGAACCGTCTCCCAACACGTCATCTCGAGGCGCCCTGACGGCGTCCCCGGACCACATCCATGGTGGCACCTGTGCCGCCCGAGGGCCAGAGGCGCCCGAGCGCGGGCAAGAACTGGGCAAAAAGACATCCAATACGAGACGGTCTCGTATCGAAAGTCGCTACGATGCATCCCATGACTTCTCCTGCCGCCCCTGCCCGCCGGGTCCCGGAAGCCGTGCACCGGCGCCGCTGGGCGATCCTCGGCGTGCTGATGCTGAGCCTGCTGATCGTCGTCCTGGACAACTCGATCCTGAACGTCGCCGTCAAGACGATCTCCACACCCGCCCCCACCGGTCTGGGCGCCACGCAGAGCGAGCTGGAGTGGGCGATCAACTCCTACACCCTCGTCTTCGCGGGCCTGCTCTTCAGCGCGGGGCTGCTGGGCGACCGGCTCGGCCGCAAGAAGGTGCTGATCGGCGGTCTGGCCGTGTTCGGCATCGGCTCGGCGCTCGCCGCGTTCTCCGGTTCACCGGCCGAGCTGATCGGCTTCCGCGCGGTGATGGGTTTGGGCGCGGCGTTCGTCATGCCGGCCACCCTGGCCGTGCTGATGAACGTCTTCGAGCGCGACGAACAGCCCAAGGCCATCGGCATCTGGGCGGGCGGGGTGGGCCTGGCCATCGCCATCGGCCCGATCACCGGGGGACTGCTTCTGGATCACTTCTGGTGGGGCTCGGTCTTCCTGGTCAACGTGCCGATCGTGGTCCTCGCCGTCGGCCTGATGCTGTGGCTGGTGCCCGACTCCCGCGATCCGCAACCCGGCCGGATCGACCCCGTCGGCGTCGTGCTGTCGGTGGCCGGCCTGGTCCTGCTGGTCTACGGCATCATCAAGGGCGGCCAGCTCGCCGACTTCACCGACGCCACCGTGCTGACGACGATCGGCGCCGGTCTCGCCGTACTGGCCGCGTTCGTGGTGTTCGAGAAGCGCAGCGACCACCCCTCCATCGACATCACCTACTTCAGGAACAAGGTGTTCTCCGCCGCGATCGTCGCGATCGCGCTGGTGTTCTTCGCGCTCATGGGCGTGACGTTCTTCGCCGTGTTCTACACACAGAGCGTGCGCGGCTACTCGCCGCTGGAGACGGGTCTGCTGATGCTGCCGCTGGCCGCCGCCCAGATGATCTTCGCGCCGCGGGCGCGCCTGCTGGTGGACCGGTTCGGCAACAAGGCCACCACCACCGCGGGCCTGCTCCTGCTCGCGGCGATGCTGGCCGCCTTCGCGACCCTGGACGGGGACACGCCGATCTGGATCCTGGAGGTGATCTTCCTCCTGATGGGCACGGGCATGGCCCATGTGATGACCCCGGTCAGTGTCGTCATCATGCAGGCCCTGCCGCGCGAGAAGGCCGGCTCGGCGTCCGCGCTGAGCAACACCTTCCGCCAGGTCGGCGGCGCCCTCGGCATCGCCGTACTCGGCTCGGTGCTGTCCACCGCCTACCGCAACGACATCGAGGACAAGCTGGGCCTGCTGCCGCCCGGCGCCCGGCACGCGGCCGGGGAGTCCATCGAGGCCACCTTGGCCGTCGCGGACCGGATCGGCCCCCGCGCCGACGCCCTGGCCGACGCCGCCAACGACGCGTTCCTGCACGCCATGCACGTCACCTCCCTGTGGGGAGCGGCCGTCGCGGTGCTGGGCGCGGTCGTCGTCGCCGTCTTCCTGCCCGGCCGCCCGCCCACGCCCGAAGGGGACGACGAGGACCAGGAGCTGGTGACGGCGGCGGACTGAAAACGCACGCCCGGTGGGCCGGTGCCGGCGCCCACCGGGCAGAATCACCGCAGCCCACCGAAAGGATCCGACGACGTGAGTCCGGCCGACACCGGTCCCCGGCAGGAGGCGCCGCCGCGGGGCCGCCCCCGCAGCGAGGCGGTCGAACGCGCCATCATCGAGTCGGTGATGAAGTTGCTGGAGGACGGCGTGCCCCTCGCGGAGCTCTCCATCGAGCGCATCGCCCGCACCGCCGGCGTCGGCAAGGCCACCATCTACCGCCGCTGGACCGGCAAGGAGGACCTCTTCGTCGACGTGATGCGCGCCGCCGAGCTGCCCGACCCCGAACTCCCGGGCACCTCCATGCGTGACGACCTCGTCGTCCTGCTGGAGGCGCTGCGGCTGCGCGGCCTGGCGGGGCGGACCTCGGCGATCCTGCACAACGTGCACGCCCAGATGAAGAGCAGCCCCAACCTCTGGGCGGCCTACCACAGGACCGTCATCCTGCCCCGCCGCAGGCTCGGCCTCGAGGTGCTGCGCCGGGGGCAGGAGAACGGTGAACTGCGCACCGACGTCGACCTGGAACTCCTCAACGACATCGTCGTGGGCCCGATCCTGGTCCGTACGGTCATGCGTCCGGACGCCGACCTCCCGGACGACCTCGCCGAACGCATCGTGGACACCCTCCTGGAAGGGCTGCGCCCCGGCGGCGACCGATGAGGGCCCGAAGCGCGTCATGACGGCCGGGACGATCCGCTCGGCCGCTGTCAGCCGAGCGGGTCCGGCCCCTGCCAGATGTCGATGGGGACCGTACGGACACAGCGGCTGCTGCCGTCCAGCAATCGCCCGTACACCTTGACGGTACGAATGGTCACGTTCCGCTCGGTCACTCGCGCCGTGGGCAACTCGTGCTCGATCTTCGCGACCAGCCGGGTCAGATGTGAGACGGAATTGAGGGCAGCGGCGAAGACGATGTTCTCTGTGCCGACCACGGAGGCACACAGGCGGCACTCCGGCCAGTTCCTCAGCGTGGCGCCGACCCGGTGCAGGTCCCTCTCCGGAACGGCCATCCTGATCATCACGACGGTCTGGGAGCCCACCAGACGGCGGGCCACGTCGCACCGGAAGACGATGTCGTGGCCGCGCTGCAGCAGGTGGAGGCGTCGTTTGACCGCGAGTTCACTCTCGCCGAGCCGACGCCCGAGCTCCGCGTAGCTCATGCGGCCGTCCATGCTCAGCAGTGCGAACAGCGCTCCGTCCCTCCGGTCCATGCGGGACACGGCAGGGGACTCCGCCCTCTCGGCGTCCCGCAGGGCGCGCAGCCGACCCGGCTCGACGGCGCCCAGACGCCAGCGGGTACCCCCGAACCACTCGGTCCCGATGTCGCTCCGCAGCCTGCGTACGCCGACGACGCCCGGGATGTCGCGGAGGAGCAGACCCGATATGGCGGTCAGGTTCTCGGCGAGCACGATCGCGGAGATGTCGTACTCGCCCGTCGTCACCGCGACCGAGATCACCGGTGGCATCTCAGCCAGTGCCTGCGCCGCCTCCAGTACGCGGGCGGGGTCGCATTCGAGCTCCACGAGCGCGAAGACGATACGTCCGTACTGACGCGGGCCGAACGCGACACTGACCCAGGCCTTTCCCGACCGCTGAAGCCGAGTCCAGCGGCGCTGCACCGTGGAGGCGGAGACCCCCAGGGCGCCGGCCAACTGAGTCCAGGTGGCGCGCGGACCGACCTGCAGCGCATCGACGATCTCCATGTCGGATTCGCTCAGCACAGCATCACTCTCGGGGTTTTCTTGCACCGGATCAGCCCTTCGAGGGATTTTCCTGCCGGTCACGCAGCCTATCCGGCACCGCTGTGAGCCTGGTCATGACCGATTGGAGGGCGACCCTCTCGTGACATTTCAGCCAACTCACAGTAACTCCCCACCGCACCGGGCCGGGTACTCGGACGCCTATGACCTGGTGTTCTCGGGAGGTCGCGTGATCGACCCGGAAACCGGCCTGGACGCCGCCCGTGACGTGGGCATACGGCAGGGACGCATTGCGTGTGTGTCAGAGGCCCCGTTGCGGGGCGGCGTCCGGATCGACGCGAGCGGTTTGGTGCTGGCTCCGGGTTTCATCGACATGCACAGTCATGCGCAGACGCTCGCAGGTCTCCGTCTGCAGGCCCTGGACGGTGTCACCACCGCCCTGGAGCTCGAGGTGGGCGCCGCCTCCGTAGCGGCCACCTATGCACTGGCGGAAAGACGCGGGTGCCCCATCAATGTCGGCTACTCCGCGTCGTGGACCGCGACGAGGGCACGGCTTCTCGACAACGCGACAGAGCCCATGAGCACTCCCTTCCGCGCCTTTCTCGACCACGCCGGGCTGCACAACTGGCGTCGCCGGCACTCGCCCTCGACCGTGAGCGGGATCGTGCGGCAGCTGGAGAGCGAGCTTCATGCCGGGGCGCTCGGCGTGGGCGTCGCACTCGGGTACGCACCGGAAACGGATCCGGCCGAGTACATACGACTCGCCGCGTTGGCGGCCCACTGGGACATGCCTGCCTTCACCCATGCCCGATGGGCCGCGGTCGAATCTCCCGGATCCGCGCTGGACGCCGGCGCGGAGCTGGTGGCCGCCGCCTCGGAAACGGGGGCGCATATTCACTTCTGCCATCTCAACAGCACGACGCACCGCCTGGCCGAGGCAGGGATGAAACTCGTCGAGGAGGCGCACCAACGCGGCGCGCGTGTGTCCACGGAGGCGTATCCGTACGGCTCCGGGTGCACAGCGGTCGGAGCCTCCTTCCTGGACCCCGCGGCACTGGCCCGCCTGGACCTTCCGGCCACGGCTGTCACGCACGTGGCGTCCGGGCAGCGGCTGTCCGGCCCGGAAGAGCTCAAGAGCTTGCGTGAGAAGGATCCGGGGGCCCTCGTCATCGTCGATCTGCTCGACGAGCAAGTGGACGAGGAAAAGCGACTGCTGAGGGAGATACTGGCCCGCCCCGAGGTGGTCATCGCCTCGGACGCCGTCCCCCCGATGCGGCCCGACGGCGTCTTCTACGAGGAAACGTGGCCGTTGCCCAGGGAGGCGCAGTCACACCCCAGGACCGCGGGCTGCTTTTCCCGGATGCTGCGCTGGCTGGTGCGAGAGACCGGAACCGTCAGCGTGTCCGAGGCTGTCCGCCGCGGTTCCCTGCTCCCCGCCCAACTGCTCGAGTCCACATCCGATGCCTTCCGCCGGAAGGGCCGAGTGCAGGCCGGATCCGACGCGGACATCGTCCTGTTCGATCCCGAAAGAATTACCGACCGCTCCTCCTACTCGCATACAACGAAACCTTCGACGGGAATGGTCCATGTTCTCGTGGGAGGAGAGTTCGTCGTTCGTGACGGAGCCCTTCTCGGCGATGCTCTGCCGGGCAAACCCGTCTACGGCCGCCTCCGTCAGCAGACTCAGTAGAGGAAACCGAGAAGGGAAACGTTTCTCTGATGGCAGAATCAATTCTCCGGTCCGATCCTGCGACCGAACCAGCTGTGCGCAAGGCCGCCCGGCGGCTCATCCCGCTCCTCGGCCTCATGTACTTCCTCTCGCAACTCGACCGTGTGAACGCGGGCTTCGCCGCTGAGGGGATGCGCGAGGACATCGGATTGACCACCGCTGCCTTCGGACTGGGGGCAGGGCTGTTCTTTCTGGGCTACTGCCTGCTCGAACCGCTGAGCAACATGATCCAGCACCGGGTGGGAGCCCGGTTGTGGCTGGCCCGCATCATGGTCTCCTGGGGTGCCGTCACTGCCGTCATGGCGGCTGTGCAGGGCGACTCGAGCTTCTATGCCATCCGTATTCTGCTCGGAATCGCGGAAGCCGGGTTCATCCCAGGGGTCATTCTCTACCTCACCACCTGGTTCCCGGCCGAGTACCGAGGTCGCCTGACGGCACAGTTCTACTTCGCCGCGCCCATTGCCATCATCGTCGGAGCACCCTTGTCCTCCTGGACCATCTCAACCCTGGACGGATGGTTCGGGCTCGAGGGTTGGCGAGTGATGTTCCTCACCCACGGCGTGCCCACCATACTGGTCGGTCTCCTTGTGCTGTTCATTCTTCCGGACCGCCCCCGGGACGCCGGCTGGCTCAACGACAGCGAGATCAGAGCACTCGAGAACGCTCTCGCACAGGAGAACGACAGAGCCCTCGAGGCCGGCTCGTCCCACCGGTCGAACGCGCTGCGAGACGTTCGCACCTACCTCGTGGGCGCGGTTCTCTTCGCGAACCTCTTCGGCCTCAACGCTTTCAGCTTCTTCATGCCGCAGGTCATGACGGATTTCGAAACCGAATACGGCATCGACTTCTCCTCGTTCGAAGTGGGCCTGCTGACCGCGTTGCCCTACGCGGTCGCCGTGATCGCGATGTGGTTCACCGGACGTGCCTCGGACCGGACCGGAAACCGCATCGGGTATTCCGGAGTGGCCCTGGCGATCGGTGCCGTCGCGGTCATCGCTGCTCCGCACGCCCCTACGCCGGTTCTCCAGATGACGGCGCTCAGTGTGGTCGTCGCCGCCTCCCTCTCCGCCTTGCCGATCCTCTGGCAGATACCGAAGGCATTCCTCGCCGGCCCTGCCGCCGCGGTGGGGATCGGCGTCATCGCGGCCATCGCGAACTCATCCGGATTCTTCGCGCCGGCCCTTACCGGAGCCTTGCGTGAGAAGACTGGAAACTTCACCGCCGGCCTCGAGGTGATCGGCTGCGTGATGCTCCTGGCCGTGGCCATCCTGTTCTTCATCAAGAAGACGACCGAGAGGAAAGAGGAGAGCTCTCTTCCGGGCAGCGAACCGCAGTAGCCGTCCGACCGTCATGCCCCGGGCGATTCCCGGTCGTCGGGGACGCCCTGCGGGCCTCTTTGTGTTCGTTCGATGACAGATGGAGCTCTCCTCCGCCTCACCGGAACCCCTCGAGCGCCCACCGACGTCCTCGCTCCCGGACGGCCGCCTCGCGGCGGCAGGAAAGGAACCGATCATCCCCTAGGGTCTTACGGGCACGGGGGTGACGGTGTGCACGGCAGGTAGTGAGGCGACGGTATGGCGCAGCAGGCGTACGTGACGGAGACGGACGATTCAGGCTCGGGCGCCGAGCAGCCGGCCTCCCGCCTTCGACGCCTGTGGGACCGGGTGAGCGAGGGCTGGCGCGGGGACCGCCGGATCTGGCGGCGGGGACTGTTCGTGGCGGCGGGCGCGGGCCTGCTGGCCCTGATCATGTCGGCCCATTCGCAGATCCCCAACGTGATCGGGAACCTGGGCAGCCTGGTCGAGACGTTCCTGCCCTGGCTGGGCCTGTTCATCCCGGTGCTGCTCGCCCTGGCGGTGCTCCGCAGGTCGGCGACGGCACTGATCGCGACGATCCTGCCCGTGGCCGTCTGGCTCAACCTCTTCGGGGGTCTGCTCACCGACAAGAACACCGAGAACGGCGACCTGACGGTGGCCACCCACAACGTCAACGCCGACAATCCGGACCCGTCGCGCACGGCGCGCGACGTGGCCGCCTCGGGCGCGGACGTGCTGGCCCTGGAGGAGCTGAAGGCGTCGAAGGTACCGGCGTACAAGTCGGCGCTGGCGTCGACGTACAAGCACCACGCGGTGGTCGGGACCGTGGGTCTGTGGAGCAAGTACCCCCTGAGTGACGTGAGGTCCGTGGACATACGCCTCGGCTGGAAGCGGGCGATGCGTGCCACGGTGGCGGCGCCGGCCGGGCGGGTGGCCGTCTACGTCGCCCATCTGCCCTCTGTCCGGGTGAAGATGGAGGCCGGGTTCACGGCACGGCAGCGTGACCGGAGCGCGGATGCGCTGGGGAAGGCGATCTCCGCGGAACGTCTGCCGAACGTGGTGCTGCTCGGGGATCTGAACGGCACGATGAACGACCGTGCGCTGAACGCCGTGACCGCGCAGATGCGGTCCACGCAGGGGGCTGTGGGCAGCGGCTTCGGGTTCAGCTGGCCGGCGTCGTTCCCGATGGCGCGGATCGATCAGATCCTGGTCAAGGGGGCGGAGCCGGAGGCGTCCTGGACCCTCCCGGCGACGGCGAGCGACCACTTGCCCATCGCAGCCCGCGTAAGGCTCGCCGCCCCGGCCGACTGAACCCACGGCGCTTCTTGTGGGCCGGGTGGGTGTTGCACCGCCGGCGCGTCTGCGGGTGCCCGGTGCTGGTGCGGGCCGGGGGTTGTTCGCGCAGCCCGGCGCGTGCGGGGTGCCGCCCGCGCCCACCCGTGCCGCCCCAGCGGCACGACTGCCCGCGGACCGCGCGGATGGCCCCGGCCCCGCAACCACCCACCCACCGTGGGCGCTACGCGCACCCCCACCGCACCCGCAGCTGCGCCGCAGGCATTCGCATTCAGCCCTCGCGCCAGCCGTTCGTGATCGGAAGGCGGCGGTCCTTGCCGAAGCCCTTCGGGGAGATCTTCGTCCCCGGCGGGTACTGGCGCCGCTTGTACTCCGCCCGGTCCACCATCCGCAGCGTCTTCGTCACCAGCTCCGCGTCGAACCCGGCCGCGACGATCTCGTCCGCCCCCCGGTCCTGGTCCACGTACAGCGCCAGGATCGCGTCCAGCACCGGATAGTCCGGCAGCGAGTCCGTGTCCACCTGCCCCGGCCGCAGCTCCGCACTCGGCGGCTTCGAGATCGAGTTCTCCGGAATCGGCGGCGTCTGCCCCCGCTGAACCGCCGCCCGGTTGCGCCACTCCGCCAGCCGGAACACCGACGTCTTGTACACGTCCTTGATCGGCCCGTACGCCCCGACCGAGTCCCCGTACAGCGTCGAGTATCCCACCGCCAGCTCCGACTTGTTCCCCGGCGCCAGCACGATGTGCCCCTCCTCGTTGGAGAGGGCCATCAGCAGCGTCCCCCGCAGCCGCGACTGGAGGTTCTCCTCCGCCAGCCCCGTGAGCTCCAGCGCCCCCATGTACGCGTCGAACATCGGCTCGATCGCCACGGTCCGGTAGTTCAGCCCGGTCCGCCGCGCCAGCTCCGCCGCGTCGTCCTTGGAGTGCTCCGAGGAGTACTTCGACGGCATTGACACGCCGTACACGTTCTCCGCGCCCACCGCGTCGCAGGCGATCGCGGCGACCAGCGCCGAGTCGATCCCTCCGGACAGCCCGATCAGCACCGACCGGAACCCGTTCTTCCGGACATACGCCCGCAACCCCACGACCAGCGCGGAGTACACCTCCTCGTCGTCGTCGAGCCGCGCGGCGTACCCCCCGGCGTTCCCGCCCGCCTCGCCCGTCTCGCCCGTCTCGCCCGCGTCGTGCGCGTCGTGCGCCGGCGCCGGCTCCTCCGACAGCACCACCCGGTCGATCCGCAGCCCGTCGTCCACGACCCCCTCCGGCGCGTCGGCCACCGCACCGGGCAGCTCCAGATCGACCACGACGCACGCCTCGGCGAACTGCGGCGCCCGCGCCACCACCTCACCGTCCCGGTCCACCACGATCGAGTCCCCGTCGAAGACGAGCTCGTCCTGCCCGCCCATCATCGCGAGGTACGCGGTCGTGCACCCGGCCTCCTGCGCCCGCTTGCGCACGAGCTCCAGCCGGGTGTCGTCCTTGTCCCGCTCGTACGGCGAGGCGTTGACGGACAGCAGCAGCCCGGCCCGCGCCGACCGCGCCGCGGGCACCCGCCCCCCGTCCTGCCAGAGGTCCTCGCAGATGGCGAGCGCGACATCGACACCCCCCACCCGTACCACCGGCATGGTGTCGCCGGGCACGAAGTACCGGAACTCGTCGAAGACGCCGTAGTTCGGCAGGTGGTGCTTGGCGAAGCCGAGCACCACCTCACCCCCGTACAGCACCGCGCCGGCGTTCTGCGGCGCACCGGCCGGCTGCCCGTACTTGGGCTGCGCGGCGGCGCTGCGGTCGAGATACCCGACGATCACCGGAAGACCGCCGAGCCCCTCCTCGGCGAGCCGCGCCGCGAGCGCGCGCAGGCCGGCCCGCGACGCTTCCACGAACGACGACCTGAGGGCGAGATCCTCGACGGGGTACCCGGTCAGCACCATCTCCGGGAACGCGACGAGGTGCGCCCCCTGTTCGGCGGAGTGCCGGGTCCAGCGGACAATCGTTTCGGCGTTGCCGGCGAGGTCACCGACGCTCGAGTCGATCTGATTCAGGGCGAGACGTAGTTGAGGCACGGGGCCCAGTGTAATCGTCAAACCGACACGATGTCGCGGAGCGCACCAGACTCACCCCGCACCCAAACTGCCCCTCGCCCCCCTACTGCCCCCGCACCTCTACTGCCCCCGCACCTCTACTGCCCCGGCGCCCGCGCCCCCCGCTCCTTCAGCATCCGCCCCATCAGCGCGATCTCCGACTCCTGCGCCTCCACCATCCCGCGCGCGAGCCGCTTCTCCGCGCCCACCTCGCACGCGCTGACGCACCCCTGCGCCATGTGGACCCCGCCCTTGTGGTGGTCCGTCATGAGCTGGAGATAGAAGACCTCGGCCGCCTTCCCGCCCAGCGACCCCAGCCGCTCCATCTCGGCGTTCGTCGCCATCCCCGGCATCAGCGCACCGTCCTTGCCGGAGGCCGCGTCGCCCATGCCCATCCAGGTCATGGGCGGATCCGAGGACACCTTGGGAAGCTCCCACAGATCGAGCCAGCCCAGCAGCATGCCCCGCTGGTTGGCCTGCGTCTGGGCGATGTCGTAGGCGAGCCGGCGGACCTCCTCGTCGTCCGTGCGGTCCCGCACCACGTACGACATCTCGACCGCCTGCTGGTGATGGACGGCCATGTCCCGGGCGAACCCGGCGTCCGCGGAGTCCGCCGACGGCACCGTGCCCGACGACGACCCGTCGTCCCCGGCCACCGCGAAGGTGATCGCACCGGCCGCGACGAGCGCGGTGGCCGCGGCGCCGGCGATCAGCCCGAACTGCCTCACTTGGACAGCCCGTTCGTGCAGGCGGCCCCGGGTTCGGGCGTCTGCTGACCCTGGACGTACTTCTCCAGGAACGCGTCGACGTTCGGATCGTCCGCACCGGTCACCGTGCGCTGGTGGCCCCAGGCGGTGAGCATGATCGGGTCCTTCTGCCCGTCGACCGGGCTCATCAGCGTGTACGGCGTCTTCTTCACCTTCGCGGCGAGCGCGTCGACGTCGGCCTTCCCGGCGTCCCCGTTGTACGTCACCCACACGGCTCCGTGCTCCAGCGAGTGCACGGCGTTGGTGCTGTTGATCTCGTCGGTGTAGACGTCCCCGTTGCAGTTCATCCACACGGGGTTGTGGTCACCGCCGACGGGAGGCGTGACGGGGTAGTCCACGGACTTGGTCACGTGATTGCGCCCCAGCTCGCCGTCCCAGGTACGGACGCCGTCCGCGCCGGTGGTGAACGTGCCCGCGTTCTTCGACGCGTCCGCCGAGCCGCTCCCGCCGTCGTCCGACTGGGACTGGATGAGCACCACACCGCCGACCACGAGTCCGGCGACGACGACCACGCTCGCGCCGATGGTGAGGAGCCGGGCACGCCGCTCGCGGGCCTGTTCGGCGCGCCGCATCTCCTCTATGCGTGCCGTGCGTGCCGCGCTGCTCTTCTTGGCGGAGCCCATGGGAGTGCCCTTCGGGAGAGGAGTGGGACGAACGGATCAACTGAACGGGTCAACTGATCGTAATGACGAACGGATCAACTGATCGTAATAGGGAAGCGAGGTCCGTCGTAGAGCACCGGGGCCCCGGAATTCTTGAATGCCAGATGCGTATTACCTACCCTGCATGCCATGCGGCTCCTGCGCTCCACCGACCTGGCTCTGCGGGTCCTCATGCGCCTCGCCGTGACCGGCGACTCCCACCCGACCACGCGGGACGTCTCCACGGCGATGGACGTGCCGTACACCCACACCGCGAAAGTCGTCGCCGAACTCCAGCACATGGGCCTGCTCACGGCCCGCCGCGGCAGGGGCGGAGGCCTGGCGCTCACCGAGGAGGGCCGCACCGCCTCGGTCGGCGCCCTGGTCCGGGCCTTCGAGGGCGAGGGGGACGTCGTCGACTGCGAGGGGACGTCCACCACGACCCCGTGCCCGCTGAGCCCCGGCTGCGGTCTGCGCGGCGCCCTGCGCGGGGCCCAGGAGGCGTTCTACGCCACCCTCGACCCCCTCACCGTGGCCGACATCGTCGCCGGCCCCACGCGCCCCCTCCTGCTGGGCCTCTCCCCGAAACCCTGAGCGGCGCGCCGCCTCTCCCGCGCGCCACCCCCTGTCCGCCCGACCCTCCCCACCCGTTACGAACCCGGCCCCGAACGGGCAGGATGGCCCCCGGAGCGGTACACCTGTCGTGTGCTGTCGTGCACGCGGCGTTCCGGTCACGGCCGGTCGTCCGACCGAGGCCGGCAACGCGTATGAAACGCTGGTGTGGTGGGATGCGCGTGTGCCCGCTCGTCAGCTCGCTCGTCTCCCGTGGGGCGGGCGCGGACCGGCGGCCTGACCGGCAAGGATGGGGAATCGGAAGATGGACAAGCAGCAGGAATTCGTGCTCCGGACGTTGGAGGAGCGCGACATCCGGTTCGTGCGCCTGTGGTTCACCGACGTGCTGGGCTTCCTCAAGTCCGTGGCCGTCGCCCCCGCCGAACTGGAGCAGGCGTTCGACGAGGGGATCGGCTTCGACGGCTCGGCCATCGAGGGCTTCGCCCGGGTGTACGAGTCCGACATGATCGCCAAGCCGGACCCGTCGACGTTCCAGGTCCTCCCGTGGCGCGCCGAGGCCCCCGGCACGGCCCGTATGTTCTGCGACATCCTCATGCCGGACGGCTCCCCGTCCTTCGCGGACCCGCGCTACGTCCTCAAGCGCGCGCTCGCCCGCGCCTCCGACCAGGGGTTCACCTTCTACACCCACCCGGAGATCGAGTTCTTCCTGCTGAAGGACAAGCCCGTGGACGGCACCCGCCCGACCCCGGCCGACAACTCCGGCTACTTCGACCACACGCCGCAGAACGTCGGCATGGACTTCCGCCGCCAGGCGATCACGATGCTGGAGTCGATGGGCATCTCGGTGGAGTTCTCCCACCACGAGGGCGCCCCCGGCCAGCAGGAAATCGACCTGCGCTACGCGGACGCGCTCTCCACGGCGGACAACATCATGACGTTCCGCCTGGTCATGAAGCAGGTGGCGCTCGAACAGGGCGTCCAGGCGACGTTCATGCCCAAGCCCTTCTCCGAGCACCCGGGCTCCGGCATGCACACCCACCTCTCCCTCTTCGAGGGCGACCGCAACGCGTTCTACGAGTCCGGCGCCGAGTACCAGCTCTCCAAGGTCGGCCGCTCCTTCATCGCCGGCCTGCTGCGGCACGCGGCGGAGATCTCGGCGGTCACCAACCAGTGGGTCAACAGCTACAAGCGCATCTGGGGCGGCTCGGAGCGCACCGCGGGCGCCGGCGGCGAGGCCCCGTCGTACATCTGCTGGGGCCACAACAACCGCAGCGCCCTGGTCCGCGTCCCGATGTACAAGCCCGGCAAGACCGGCTCGGCGCGCGTGGAGGTCCGCTCCATCGACACCGGGGCCAACCCCTACCTGGCCTACGCCCTGCTCCTGGCGGCCGGCATGAAGGGCATCGAGGAGGGCTACGAGCTCCCGCCGGGCGCCGAGGACGACGTCTGGGCCCTCTCCGACGCGGAACGCCGCGCGCTCGGCATCGAGCCGCTGCCGCAGAACCTGGGCGAGGCCCTGAGCCTGATGCAGCGCAGCGACCTCGCCGCCGAAACCCTCGGCGAGCACGTCTTCGACTTCTTCCTGCGCAACAAGAAGCAGGAGTGGGAGGAGTACCGCTCCGAGGTCACGGCCTTCGAACTGAAGAACCTGCTGCCGGTGCTGTAGGCGCGGCCGGCCGGCGCCGTGGGGGGAGTGCCCTCGCCCCCCACGGCGCGCCGGTCAGCCCATGCTCTTCGCGCCGTCCAGGGACTCGCGGAGGATGTCGGCGTGGCCCGCGTGCTGAGCGGTCTCGGCGATGATGTGCAGCAGCACCCTGCGGGCCGTCCACCGCGCGTCGGACTCGAACCACGGGGCCTTCGGCAGGGGCCACGCGGCGTCCAGGTCGGGCAGCGAGGCGACCAGGTCCTCGGTCCGGCGGGCCACCTCGGCGTAGTCCGCCAGCACGCCGGCCAGCGTCTCGCCGGGCAGCATCCGGAACTCCGCCTCCCGCCGGGCCCAGTCCTCCTCGGTCTTGGCCGTGAAGTCCCCTATCGCCGAGGGGCCGTGCTGGATGAACTCCGTCCAGGTCCGCTCGCACGCGGTGACGTGCTTGATGAGACCGCCCAGGCAGAGTTCCCCCGCGGTGGTGCGCAGCCCGGCCTGCTCGTCGGTGAGGTCGCGGGTGGTGAAGCGCAGGAAGTGCCGGTGCTTGGCCAGCGTCTCCAGCAGGTCCGCCCGCTCACCGGTGACCTCCGGGGAAGCGGCCGATGCGGGGGTGGTCGTCTCGTTCACGGTCATGACAGGTGGCCTCCGTGGATCCGTGGTTGTTCCGTTGTTCCGTCGTTCCCTCGTTCCGGAGACCACGCTAGGGACCATCTAGGTCGGAGCCGGTCCTAGATGCACCGGAATCATGCGTCCCGTTTGTGTACGCATTTCCTCCGCATGCCCCTTTTCGCCTGATGGCCCGTGCCGATCTCCCTCCGATAACTTTCCGGCGTCGTGATCCGGAACCGGTTCGGGAGGTCCCGCTGTGCCCCGTCGAATGGTGAAGTTACTGACCGCCGCCCTCTGCGCCTCGGCCGTCGTCGCAGGGAGCGTCGCCCCGGCCCAGGCCGCCGAGGCCGAGCCCGAGGTCATCGCGATCGACCTGCTCCTCGCCGGGTCGTACACGGACGCGGTCCGCGATGCCATGGACGTCTGGAACGACGCCGTGCCCGGCATCAGATTCGTCGAGCAGGACACCCCGGCGGCCCTGCGGGTCAAGGAGTACACCACCGCGACCGGCACGGGGTCGCACGTCTACGTCAACGGACTGGGCCGGGGCTGGGTCTACCTCGAGACCGGCGACGCCACCGTGTACCGGCCCTCCCGTATCGCCGTCCACGAACTGGGGCACATCCTGTCCCTCCCCGACCTCGGTCCCGGCAGCCCCTGCTCCAAGGTCATGTCCGGCGCGTGGGCCGGGCCCGAGTGCACCAACGACCAGCCGGACGCGGAGGAAACCGCCGCCGTCGCGGCCTTCTTCGCCGCCTACGACGTCGGTGACCCGGTCCCGGGCTGGCCCGACCCGGTGGACCGGTAGACCGGTGGACCGGTAGCGGGGGCCTACCCCTCCGCTTGCTTCGCCAGCACCTGGTGCAGCGGTTCCGTGGCCCGGCGGCGGAACTCCTGGATGGCCCAGACGTTGCCGTCCGGGTCCGCGAAGTGCATGAACGTGGCGCCGTCGGACGGGGAGTACTGAACCGGCTCGGAGACGTCGAGGCCGCGCGCGGTCAGTTCCGCGTGGGCGGCCCCGATGTCGGCGACGCAGAGCTGAAGGCCCCGGTAGGAGCCGGGGGCCGGCGGGGAGCCGCCCGGAACGGTGGCCCAGAGGCCGTCGCCGCCGAGGGCGATGGAGCAGCCGGACCCCGGCGGGGTCAGCTGGACGATACGCATGCCCGGCACGACCTCCTGGTCGATGTCGACGTGGAAGCCGACCTTGTCCCGGTAGAAGTCCCTGGCCCGGTCGATGTCGCTCACCGGGAGCGGGATCACTTCGAGGGTCATGTCCATGGATACTCCGGCCCCTTCGTCGCGCACGGCTTCAGGCGAACCGCCACCGTGTCCGGCGGAACGGCTCTCCCTTACCGAAACCGAAAACGGTCCGCGGCGCCACCGAGAACACCGGGGCACGTTCTCCTCCCTTGCCGCTGCCGGCCCGCGCAGCCGCGCAGCCGCGCGTCGTCAGGAACCCGTACGGCCGCACCCCGGGTTCTCCGGCGGATTGCGGGCCCCGCGTTCCTCCGGTCCGGTGCGGAAGTGCGGCGCGCCGCCGACCACACGGCCGGGAGCGGTGTGCGGCCGCACTCCGGGTTCTCCGGCGGATTGCGGGCCCTGCGTTCCTCCGGTCCGGTGCGGAAGTGCGGCGCGCCGCCGACCACACGGCCGGGAGCGGTGTGACATGGGGGCGCCCGTCGGGTCGGACCGTGGAGGTCCAGAACGGCTCCGCCCCGCTGATCAGCCGCTCCACCTCCGTCCAGGGCCGGAACCCGTCGCAGGCCACACCAGCGCCGCGCGCCCGTACTCCGGCTAGGCTCATGGCCGTACCACCGAGATCCGCGAGGCACGAGGGAGGCCGGGCATGACGTCGGCGCCGGGGCGCAGGAGCAGTATCTTCACGCGGCTGCTGCGGCACGGCTTCACCGATCCGTCCGCCGCCGAGCGGCTGCTCGACAGCGACGAGCTGGCGCCGGTGCGCAGCGACCCGATCCTGCTGGACGCCCTCGGCCGGACCGCCGACCCCGACCTCGCCCTGCTCGGACTCGTCCGGCTGCTGGAGGCGCAGGACGGCGCCACCGCCCGCCAGGAGCTGCTGGACACCCTGATAGCCGCCAAGCCGCTGCGGGACCGGCTGCTCGGGGTGCTCGGCGCCTCCGAGGCACTGGCCGAGCACCTCGTCCGCCACCCGAGCGACTGGCAGGCGCTGGTCACCTACGAGCCGCGCGACCTGCACCCCGGCATCGAGGAGTTCGAACGCGGACTCGCCTCGGCCGACGACCCGGTGTCCCTGCGCGTCGCCTACCGGCGCTGCCTGCTGTCCATCGCCGCCCGGGACGTCTGCGGCACCATCGAGGTCGCCGAGACCGCCGCCGAGCTCGCCGACCTCGCCACCGCCACCCTGCGCGCCGCCCTCGCCCTCGCCGAGGCGGCCGCGCCCGAGGACACCGGGCTGTGCCGGCTCGCGGTGATCGCGATGGGCAAGTGCGGGGGACACGAGCTGAACTACGTCTCCGACGTCGACGTCATCTTCGTCGGCGAGGCCGTGAACGGCGCCGACGAGGACAAGGCGCTGCGCGCGGCGACCCGGCTCGCCTCGCACATGATGCGGATCTGCTCCGAGACCACCGTCGAGGGCTCCATCTGGCCCGTCGACGCCAACCTGCGCCCGGAGGGCCGCAACGGGCCGCTGGTGCGCACCCTCGCCTCCCACCTCGCCTACTACCAGCGCTGGGCCAAGACCTGGGAGTTCCAGGCGCTGCTCAAGGCCCGCCCGGTCGCCGGCGACCTCGCCCTCGGCGAGGAGTACGTGCGCGCACTCCAGCCGCTGGTCTGGCAGGCCGCCGAGCGGGAGAACTTCGTCGCCGACGTGCAGAAGATGCGCCGCCGCGTGGTGGAGAACATCCCCGCCGCCGAGGTCGACCGCCAGCTCAAACTCGGCCCCGGAGGGCTGCGCGACGTGGAATTCGCCGTGCAGCTGCTCCAGCTGGTGCACGGCCGCGCCGACTCCTCGCTGCGCAGCGGCACCACCCTCGACGCGCTGAAGGCCCTCGCCGCCGGCGGGTACGTCGGCCGCGCGGACGCCGCCCAGCTCGACGACGCCTACCGCTTCCTGCGCTCCATGGAGCACCGCATCCAGCTCCACCGGCTGCGCCGCACCCACCTCGTCCCCGAGGACGAGGCCGACCTGCGGCGCCTGGCCCGCTCCCTCGACCTGCGCACCGACCCGGTCACCACCCTGATCCGCGAGTGGAGGCGGCACTCCTCCGTCGTACGGCGGCTGCACGAGAAGCTGTTCTACCGGCCGCTGCTGGACGCCGTCGCGGCACTCGCCCCCGGCGAGGCCCGGCTCAGCCCGGAGGCGGCACGCGAGCGCATGGTGGCCCTCGGCTACGCCGACCCGGCCGCCGCGCTGCGCCACCTGGAGGCGCTGGCCTCCGGCGTCACCCGCAAGGCCGCCATCCAGCGCACCCTGCTGCCCGTGCTGCTCGGCTGGTTCGCCGACTCCGCCGACCCGGACGCCGGCCTGCTCAACTTCCGCAAGGTCTCCGACGCGCTCGGCAAGACCCCCTGGTACCTGCGGCTGCTGCGCGACGAGGGCGCGGCCGCCGAGAACCTGGCCCGCGTGCTGTCCGCCGGGCGGCTCGCCCCCGACCTGCTGATGCGCGCCCCCGAGGCGGTGGCGCTGCTCGGCGACGGCGACGGCGGGGGACTGACCCCCCGCTCCCGCGCCCATCTGGAGCAGGAGATCCTCGCCGCCGTCCGCCGCGCCGACAACGCCGCGCAGGGCGTCACGGCCGCCCGTGGGGTGCGCCGCCGGGAACTGTTCCGTACGGCCGCCGCCGACATCGTCGGCTCCTACGGCACCGAGTCCCAGCCCGCCGAGGCCGACCAGGGCGCCCTGGTGGACCTGGTGGGGGGCGCGGTGTCCGACCTGACGGCCGCCACCCTCGCCGGCACGCTGCGCGCGGTGGTCCGCGAGGGCTGGGGGGACACCCTCCCCACCCGCTTCGCGATCATCGGCATGGGCCGCTTCGGCGGGCACGAACTGGGCTACGGCTCCGACGCGGACGTGCTGTTCGTGCACGAGCCGCGCGACGGCGTGGACGAACGGGAGGCGGCCGGGGCGGCGGGCAAGGTCGTCGCCGAGATGCGCCGGCTGCTCCAGATCCCCAGCTCCGACCCGCCGCTGCTGATCGACGCCGACCTGCGCCCGGAGGGCAAGTCGGGGCCGCTGGTGCGCACCCTCGCGTCGTACGAGGCGTACTACCGGCGCTGGTCGCTGGTGTGGGAGCGGCACGCGCTGCTGCGCGCCGAGCATGTCGCCGGGGACGAGGACCTCGGCCGCCGCTTCATCGAGCTGATCGACCCGCTGCGCTACCCGGCCGACGGGCTCGACGAGGAGGCCGTCCGTGAGATCCGGCGGCTGAAGGCCCGGATGGAGTCCGAACGGCTGCCGCGCGGCGCCGACCCCAAGCTGCACGCCAAGCTCGGTCCGGGCGGGCTGTCCGACGTCGAGTGGACCGTGCAGCTGCTTCAGCTGCGGCACGGCGCGCGGGAGCGGGCGCTGCGCACGACCCGCACGCGCGAGGCGCTGGCCGCCGCCCGTACGACCGGACTGATCTCCGAGGACGACGCCTCCATCCTCGACGAGGCGTGGGTGCTGGCCACCCGCGTGCGCAACGCGGTGATGCTGGTCAAGGGCCGCGCGGGGGACACCTTCCCCACCCAGCCCCGCGAACTGGGCGCCGTCGGCCGCTACCTCGGCTACGGCCCCGGCCACGCCGGCGACATGCTCGACGCGTACCGGCGCACGGCACGGCGGGCCCGGGGCGTGGTGGAGGAGCTGTTCTACGGCGGGGCGTGAGGGGCGGCGCCCCGTGCGACGGCGGGGCTCGGGCCGTCCCCGCCGCGCTCACCCCTGCTTCGGCACCGGAGCCCGCTCAGGCTCCCGTTCCCCCCGTTCCGTTCGCTTCTCCGGTTCGGGCACCCGTCGCGGCAGGGCGTACGGCTGCCGGCCGTACCAGAGGCGTGCGATGCCGTAGCCGACGGCCAGGCAGACCAGGCCGCCCACGGCGTCGAGCCAGAAGTGGTTGGCGGTGGCGACGATGACCACCAGGGTGAGCGCCGGGTAGAGCAGCCCCAGCACGCGCGCCCACGGGACGGACACCAGCGCGAAGATCGTCAGACCGCACCACACCGACCAGCCGATGTGCATCGATGGCATGGCGGCGTACTGGTTGGACATGTTCTTCAGATCGCCGGAGGCCATCGACCCCCAGGTCTGGTGGACCAGCACGGTGTCGATGAAGTCCTGGCCGTTCATCAGCCGGGGCGGGGCGAGCGGATACAGGTAGTAGCCGACCAGGGCCATGGCGGTCGTGGTGAACAGGACGAGGCGGGTCGCCGCGTACCGGCCCGGGTGACTACGGAAGAGCCACACCAGAACACCCAGCGTGACCACGAAGTGCAGGGTGGCGTAGTAGTAGTTCATGCCGATGACGAGCCAAGTCACCGAGTTCACGGCATGATTGACCGACTCCTCGAACGCCGCGCCGAGCTGCTGCTCCAGGCGCCAGATCCAGTCGGCGTTGCGCAGCGCCTCGGCGCGCTGTTCGGGAACGGCGTTGCGGATGAGTGAGTACGTCCAGTAACTCACCGCGATCAGCAGGATCTCGAACCACAGCCGGGGGCGCCGGGGGGTGCGCCGGTGACGCAGGAAGCCCGGCCCCGTCGGCTCCTCCGCGACGGGGTGCGCTGCGGCCTCTTCCCGGCCGCTCAGCGTTGTCACGGTCGTGTCACCCATGGGCACAAAGTCTGCCAGAAAAGACGTCCTACCCGGATCATCCCTCGGACGGGTCCGGCCCGCATGTTCTCCCTCAGGGACAGGTGCCGGCCGTCCTCCCGTGGCAGTGCGCGAAGGGGCGTTCCTCCGCCCTAAGGACGATGTCGCTCCCCGGGGGCGGAAGCGGTCGAACCGCGCACCACCAGCTCCGGCATGAACACGAACTCGCTGTGCGGCGCGGGCGTTCCGCCGATCTCCTCGAGCAGGGTGCGCACCGCCGCCTGGCCCATCGCGGGGACCGGCTTGCGGACGGTGGTCAGCGGCGGGTCGGTGAAGGCGATCAGCGGCGAGTCGTCGAAACCGACCACCGAGACGTCCTTCGGCACGTCCAGGCCGCGCTGGCGGGCCGCGCGTATCGCGCCCAGCGCCATCATGTCGCTCGCGCACACGACGGCCGTGCAGCCGCGGTCCATCAGCGCGGTGGCGGCGGCCTGGCCGCCCTCCAGCGTGTACAGCGAGTGCTGGATCAGCTCGGTCTCGACCGTCTCGGCGCTCAGGCCCAGTTGCTCCTGCACGGTGCGGACGAAGCCCTCTATCTTGCGCTGCACCGGGACGAACCGCTTCGGCCCGAGCGCCAGCCCGATCCGGGTGTGCCCGAGGGAGGCGAGGTGCGTCACGGCGAGCGCCATGGCGGCCCGGTCGTCGGGGGAGATGAACGGCGCCTGCACCTTCGGCGAGAAGCCGTCGACGAGCACGAACGGCACGCCCCGCGCCCGCAGTCGCTCGTAGCGCTGCATGTCGGCGGTGGTGTCGGCGTGCAGCCCGGAGACGTAGATGATGCCGGCCACCCCGCGGTCCACGAGCATCTCCGTCAGCTCGTCCTCCGTCGACCCGCCCGGGGTCTGGGTGGCGAGCACCGGGGTGTAGCCCTGGCGGGTCAGCGCCTGCCCGATGACCTGGGCCAGCGCCGGGAAGATCGGGTTCTCCAGCTCGGGGGTGATCAGCCCGACCAGGCCCTCGCTGCGCTGCCGCAGCCGTACCGGGCGCTCGTAGCCCAGGACGTCGAGGGCGGCGAGTACGGACTGGCGGGTGGTGGCGGCGACGCCCGGTTTCCCGTTCAGGACCCGGCTGACGGTCGCCTCGCTCACCCCCGCCTGAGCAGCGATATCAGCAAGCCGTGTGGTCACAGGACCGGACTGTATCTGCCGTTTCTCCCCTTGCACACCAATGGGACGCCTGGTGCGCGCCGTCGAACGGCCCGCTGCGGGCTGCTGGGTCATCGCGATCCCTCACGTCGTGGTCGGCGTCCGCTTCGCAAGGGATGATTCCTCCGGCGGCAACGGATGGCAAGTGCTTGCAGAGTCTTGCACAACAGTCCGAACCCCTGTCGTACGGGCGGAAACCCGGGTCGCGCAACGGTCGAGGAGAGGTCACGGCGGGATAACTCTGGGCGTCTCTTGCAAAACTTTTCTGCAAGGTCTTTCGGAACGGTTCCATCGCTGTTACGTTCACGTCGCCCGGCGGCGGCAACGGCGCGGTCGGCAAGTCAGCGGGACGGCAGACGGGGCCGGCCCGCGGGCCCTCGTCAGGGCCCACCTCACGGGCTTAACCCTCAAGGAGAACCTCATGCGGCGTGGCATAGCGGCCACCGCGCTGGTGGCGTCCCTCGCCCTCGCGGCGACGGCCTGCGGCTCGGACAGCGACAGCGGCGACTCGGCCGGCGGTCCGGTCACCATCACCTGGTGGGACACCTCCAACGCGACCAACGAGGCGCCGACCTACCAGGCCCTGGTCAAGGAGTTCGAGGCCGCCAACAAGGACATCAAGGTCGAGTACGTCAACGTCCCCTTCGACCAGGCGCAGAACAAGTTCGACACCGCCGCCGGTTCCAAGGGCGCCCCCGACGTGCTGCGCTCCGAGGTCGGCTGGACCCCCGCCTTCGCCAAGAAGGGCTTCTTCCTGCCGCTGGACGGCACCGAGGCCCTCGCCGAGCAGGACAAGTTCAAGCCCAACCTGATCGAGCAGGCGAAGTACGAGGGCAAGACCTACGGTGTCCCGTTCACCACCGACACCCTCGCCTTCGTCTACAACAAGGAGCTCTTCGAGAAGGCCGGCGTCGAGGCCCCCAAGACCTGGGAGGACCTGAAGAAGGCCGCCGCCACCATCAAGGACAAGACCGGCGTCGACGGCTACTGGGGCTCCACCGCCGCCTACTACGCCCAGCCCTTCCTGTACGGCGAGGGCACCGACACGGTCGACGCCGACGCCAAGAAGATCACCGTGAAGTCGCCGGAGGCCGAGAAGGGCTACGGCGCCTGGCTGGACCTCTTCGACGGCAAGGGCCTGCACAAGGCCGACGTCACCGCCGACGCCTACGCCCACATCCAGGACGCGTTCGTCAACGGCAAGGTCGCCTCGATCATCCAGGGCCCGTGGGAGATCACCAACTTCTACAAGGGCTCCGCCTTCAAGGACAAGAACAACCTCGGCATCGCCACCGTCCCGGCCGGCTCCACCGGCAAGGCCGGCGCCCCCACCGGCGGCCACAACCTCTCCGTCTACGCCGGCTCCGGCAAGGACAAGCAGGAGGCCGCGCTGAAGTTCGTGAACTTCATGACCTCGGCGAAGGCGCAGGAGACCATCGCGCTGAAGAACTCCACGCTGCCCACGCGCGACGACGCCTACACCGACGAGGTCAAGGCCGACCCGGGCATCGCCGGCTACCAGACGGTCCTCTCCGCCGCCCAGCCGCGCCCGGCCCTGCCCGAGTACAGCTCGCTGTGGACCCCGCTGGACGACGAGCTCCCGCAGATCGCGAGCGGCAAGGAATCCCTGGACAAGGGCCTCGGTGACGCGGAGATCGCGATCGCCAAGCTGGTGCCGGACTTCAGCAAGTAATGCCCGCGTGGCCGCCGGACCCGCTTCCAGGAGGGGAGGGTCCGGCGGCCGCCGGCCTGTGTGCCGTACTCCTTGATCGTGATCATCCAGAAGGTGCCGAACCATGACAGTCGCCATCGACCGCGCGACCGGCAAGCGCCGCGGTGACCGCGCGCCCCGCCGCGGGCCGGTCAGCCGCCTGAAGCACGCGTACCAGAAGCACTGGTACGCCTACGCCATGATCGCGCCGGTCGCCCTGGTGCTCGGCGTCATCGTCCTGTACCCCCTGGCCTACGGCTTCTACCTCACGCTCACCGACGCGGACAGCCTCAACTCGGCCCGCACCATCGGCGTCAACGAGATCGAGGCCACCTACAAGTTCGTCGGCATCGACAACTACGCCGACATCCTGTGGGGCGAGACGGCCTACGACCGCTTCTGGTCGCACTTCATCTGGACGATCGTGTGGACGGCCGCCTGTGTCGCCCTGCACTACGGCATCGGCCTCGGCCTCGCCCTGCTGCTCAACCAGAAGCTGCGCGGCCGCACCCTCTACCGGCTGCTGCTGATCCTGCCGTGGGCCGTACCCACCTTCGTCACCGTCTTCGGCTGGCGCTTCATGCTCGCCGACGCCGGCATCATCAACTCCGGCCTGGACTTCCTCGGCCTGCCCACCCCGGCATGGCTGGAGGACACCTTCTGGCAGCGCGTCGCCGCCATCATGGTCAACACCTGGTGCGGTGTGCCGTTCATGATGATCTCCCTGCTCGGCGGGCTCCAGTCCATCGACGCCAGCCTGTACGAGGCGGCCGAGATGGACGGCGCGAGCGCCTGGCAGCGGTTCCGCCACGTCACCCTGCCCGGCCTGCGCTCGGTCAGCTCCACCGTGGTCCTGCTCGGTGTCATCTGGACCTTCAACCAGTTCGCGATCATCTTCCTGCTCTTCGGCAACACCGCGCCGGACGCGCAGATCCTGGTCACCTGGGCCTACCAGCTCGGCTTCGGACAGCAGCCGCGCGAGTTCGCCGAGTCCGCGGCCTACGGCATGCTGCTGCTGGCCGTCCTGATCGTCTTCACCTCCTTCTACCGCCGCTGGCTGAACCGCAATGAGCAGCAGCTCGCGATCTGAGGCAGGAGTCCCCATGAGCACCCCGACCGTCACCACCGCTGCTCCCGCGGACCGGCCCGCCGGAGCCCCGCGCCCGGCCCGCACGGTGCGCCGGCGCGGCGAGAGCAGCCCCGCGGCCCGCCTCACCTCGCACGGCGTCCTGATCGTCGCGAGCGTGATCGCGCTGTTCCCGGTCGCCTGGCTGGTGTTCCTGTCCCTCGGCCCCGACAAGGACGACTATCTGCGTCCCGGCGGCATCTGGGGCAAGATGACGCTCGACAACTACACGTTCGTGCTCCAGAACACGAACTTCTTCGACTGGCTCAAGAGCTCGCTGATCGTCTCGCTCGGCACCACGGTCATCGGTGTCCTGGTCGCCGCGACCACCGGCTACGCCGCCTCCCGCATGCGTTTCCCGGGCTACAGGAAGTTCATGTGGGTGCTGCTGGTCACCCAGATGTTCCCGGTGGCCGTCCTGATGGTGCCGATGTACCAGATTCTCTCGGACCTGCAGCTCATCGACACGTACCTTGGACTGGTACTCGTCTACTGCTCGACGGCCGTGCCGTACTGCGCCTGGCTGATGAAGGGCTATTTCGACACCATCCCGTTCGAGATCGACGAGGCGGGACGCGTCGACGGGCTGACCCCCTTCGGCACGTTCGCGCGGCTGATCCTGCCGCTCGCCAAGCCCGGGCTGGCGGTCGCCGCGTTCTACAGCTTCATCACCGCCTTCGGCGAGGTCGCCTTCGCCACGACGTTCATGCTCGACGACGAGAAGTACACCCTCGCGGTCGGTCTGCAGAGCTTCGTCAGCGAGCACGACGCACAGCGCAACCTCATGGCCGCCACCGCGGTCCTGATCGCGATACCGGTCTCCGCGTTCTTCTACCTCGTGCAGAAGAACCTGGTCACCGGACTCACGGCCGGCGGCACGAAGGGATAAGGCCCGAGGCGGCCGCGGTGGCCATCCGACCCCGCTGCCACCGCGGCCGCCTCGTCCCCCTCGCCGCCGGTCCACTCGCCACCCGACGACACCCGTATCAAGGACGACATGAGTCAGCAGCACTCCGCCGCCCCGGCCCCGACCCCCACCACCGACGCGGCCGTCGCCACCGTCGCCCGGCGCCACGACTGGTGGCGGGACGCGGTGATCTACCAGGTGTACCCGCGCAGCTTCGCCGACAGCAACGGCGACGGCATGGGCGACCTGGAAGGCATCCGCTCCCGCCTGCCGTACCTGCGCGACCTCGGCGTGGACGCCGTGTGGCTCAGCCCCTTCTACGCCTCCCCGCAGGCCGACGCCGGCTACGACGTCGCCGACTACCGCGCCGTCGACCCGATGTTCGGCACCCTGCTCGACGCCGACGCGCTGATCCGCGACGCCCACGCGCTGGGCCTGCGGATCATCGTCGACCTCGTGCCCAACCACTCCTCCGACCAGCACGAGTGGTTCAAGCGTGCCCTCGCCGAGGGCCCCGGCTCGCCGCTGCGGGAGCGCTACCACTTCCGGCCCGGCAAGGGCGAGAACGGCGAGCTGCCGCCCAACGACTGGGAGTCGATCTTCGGCGGCCCCGCCTGGACCCGGGTCACCGAGCCCGACGGCACGCCCGGCGAGTGGTACCTGCACCTCTTCGCGCCCGAGCAGCCCGACTTCAACTGGGAGCACCCGGCGGTCGGCGACGAGTTCCGCTCCATCCTGCGGTTCTGGCTGGACATGGGCGTGGACGGCTTCCGTATCGATGTCGCACACGGCATGGTGAAGGCTGAAGGGCTTCCCGACCTTGGATCCCATGAGCAGCTCAAGCTGCTGGGCAACGATGTCATGCCGTTCTTCGACCAGGATGGTGTGCACGACATCTACCGGCAGTGGCGGCACGTCCTCGACGAGTACGCCGGCGAGAGGATCTTCGTCGCGGAGGCCTGGACGCCGACCGTCGAGCGCACCGCCAACTACGTGCGCCCCGACGAACTGCACCAGGCGTTCAACTTCCAGTACCTCGGGACGTACTGGGACGCGGAGGAACTGCGCGCGGTCGTCGACCGCACCCTGGACTCGATGCGCCCGGTCGGCGCCCCCGCCACCTGGGTGCTGTCCAACCACGACGTCACCCGGCACGCCACCCGCTTCGCCAACCCGCCCGGCCTCGGCACCCAGATCCGCCTGGCCGGCGACCGTGAGCTGGGCCTGCGCCGGGCGCGTGCGGCGACGCTGCTGATGCTGGCGCTGCCCGGCTCGGCGTACGTCTACCAGGGCGAGGAGCTCGGCCTGCCGGACGTCGTGGACCTGCCGGACGAGGTGCGCCAGGACCCGGCGTACTTCCGGGGCGCGGGCCAGGACGGCTTCCGCGACGGCTGCCGGGTGCCGATCCCGTGGACCCGCGAGGGCTCCTCCTACGGCTTCGGCGACGGCGGCAGCTGGCTGCCGCAGCCGGAGGGCTGGGGCGAACTGAGCATCGAGGCGCAGACCGGCGACCCGGGCGCGACCCTGGAGCTGTACCGCTCCGCGCTCGCCGTCCGCCGGGACCACCCCGACCTGGGCGCGGGCGACGCGGTGGAGTGGCTGCGGGCGCCCGAGGGTGTGCTCGCCCTGCGGCGCGGGGAGTTCGTGTGCGTCGCCAACACCACGGGGGAGGCGGTGACCGTCCCGGCGTACGGGAGGGTGCTGCTCGCCAGCGGTGAGGTGACGGAGACGGCCGGCGGGACGGAGGTCCCGGCGGACACCACCGTGTGGTGGACCACGGCCTGAGGTTCGGCACGGCCTGAGAGGTTCGGTCCGCAACTTTTTCATACAAGTGGGTACGGCCCGCTGCCCTTTTGGGCGGCGGGCCTCTACCATCTGCGTTGCCGCAAGGTTGTTGAAGCTTTCTGCAAGAAGCTTCACTCCGTTTGCCTGGCGGTATCCCCACACCCTTCGATGAAGAAGGCACCCCACATGGCACGCAGAACCCTCTCCGGGGCCGTCGCCCTCGCGGCCGCCTCCATTGTCATGGCCCCGACTGGAGCGGAGGCCTCCCCGCCGGGCGCCAAGGACGTCACCGCCGTCCTGTTCGAGTGGAACTTCGCCTCCGTCGCCCGCGAGTGCACCACCACCCTCGGTCCGGCGGGCTACGGATACGTCCAGGTCTCCCCGCCCGCCGAGCACATACAGGGCGGGCAGTGGTGGACCTCGTACCAGCCGGTGAGCTACCGGATCGCCGGCCGGCTCGGCGACCGCGCCGCGTTCAAGAACATGGTCGACACCTGCCACGCGGCCGGCGTCAAGGTCGTCGCCGACGCGGTGATCAACCACATGTCCGCGGGCAGCGGCACCGGCACCGGCGGCTCGTCGTACTCCAAGTACGACTACCCCGGCCTGTACTCCTCCTTCGACTTCGACAACTGCACCGCGCAGATCACCGACTACCGGGACCGCTGGAACGTCCAGAACTGCGAACTGGTCGGCCTCGCCGACCTCGACACCGGCGAGGACTACGTCCGCGGAGCCATCGCCGGGTATCTGAACGACCTGCTCTCGCTCGGTGTGGACGGCTTCCGCATCGACGCGGCCAAGCACATGCCGGCGGCCGACCTGGCCGACATCAAGTCCCGGCTCACCAATCCGAACGTGTACTGGAAGCAGGAGGTCATTCACGGCGCCGGAGAAGCCGTCCAGCCGACCGAGTACACCGGCAACGGCGACGTCCAGGAGTTCCGCTACGCCTACGACCTCAAGCGGGTCTTCAACAACGAGAACCTCGCCTACCTGAAGAACTACGGCGAGGGCTGGGGCTACATGAACAGCTCCGTCGCCGGGGTCTTCGTCGACAACCACGACACCGAGCGCAACGGCAGCACGCTGTCCTACAAGGACAACGCCCACTACACCCTGGCCAACGTCTTCATGCTGGCCTGGCCGTACGGCGCCCCGGACATCAACTCCGGCTACGAGTGGTCGGACCACGACGCCGGGCCGCCCAACGGGGGCCGGGTCGACGCCTGCTGGCAGAACGGCTGGAAGTGCCAGCACGCCTGGCCGGAGATCAAGTCCATGGTCGCCTTCCGCAACGCGACCCGGGGGCAGGCGGTCACCGACTGGTGGGACAACGGCGGCGACGCCATCGCCTTCGGGCGCGGCAGCAAGGGCTTCGTGGCCATCAACCACGAGTCCGGCCCGCTGACCCGCACCTACCAGACCTCCCTCCCGGCGGGCACGTACTGCGACGTCCAGAACAACGCCCCGGTGACGGTGGACGGCTCGGGCCGGCTGACCGCCACCCTGGGCTCCAACACCGCCCTCGCGGTGTACGCGGGCAAGTCCGGCTGCTGAACGCGCGCGCCCCGCGCCGCCGTTCACGGGCGGCGGCGCGGGGCGCCGCGCGCTGCAAGTCCTTACCGTTACTTTCATGACCCTTGCTGTAAAGCTTTCAACGGCGATACGGTCACGCCGACGCTCCGGTGATGTGGCCGAAACAGGCCACCACTGTGGCGTGGGGTCGGACCCAATGAGCCGTAAGCGCAAGGAGTTCACTGCCTTGATACCCAGATGGCCCGCGCCCCCGGGGCGCCGCACCGCGCGGGGGCGACGCGTCGCCGCCGTCACCGTGGCCGCACTCGCCGCCGCCCTGGTACAGCCGCTCGCCGCCACCGCCGGCACACCCCCCGCGCCACCCTCGGACGCGAAGCTCGCCAAGTCCCCCGCGCGGCACGACCTGACCCGCGAGCAGTTCTACTTCGTCCTGCCGGACCGTTTCGCCAACGGCGACACCCGCAACGACCGCGGCGGACTGACCGGTTCCCGCCTCACCACCGGGTACGACCCCACCGACAAGGGCTTCTACCAGGGCGGCGACCTCAAGGGCCTGACGAAGCGGCTCGACTACATCAAGGGACTCGGCACCACCGCCATCTGGATGGCGCCGATCTTCAAGAACCAGCCCGTGCAGGGCACCGGCAATGGGGGTACCTCCCAGGCATCAAGCACTGGGGGAGCCTCCGCCGGCTACCACGGGTACTGGATCACCGACTTCACCCAGGTCGACCCGCACTTCGGCACCAACAAGGACCTCGAGAACCTCATCGACAAGGCCCACGCCAAGGGCATGAAGGTCTTCTTCGACGTCATCACCAACCACACCGCCGACGTCGTCGACTACAAGGAGAAGTCCTACGACTACCTCTCCAAGGGCGCCTTCCCGTACCTGACGAAGGACGGCGTGCCCTTCGACGACGCCGACTACGCCGACGGCCGCCGCAGGTTCCCGCGCGTGGACGCCGGTTCGTTCCCGCGCACCCCGGTCGTACCGGCAGCCAAGAAGCGGATCAAGGTCCCCTCCTGGCTCAACGACCCGGAGATGTACCACAACCGGGGCGACTCCACCTTCGCCGGCGAGTCCGCCGAGTACGGCGACTTCTCCGGGCTCGACGACCTGTGGACCGAGCGTCCCGAGGTCGTCAGCGGCATGGAGAAGATCTACCAGCGGTGGGTGAAGGACTTCGACATCGACGGCTTCCGGATCGACACCGTGAAGCACGTCAACATGGAGTTCTGGACCCAGTGGGCCACCGCCCTGGACGCCTACGCGGCCAAGAAGGGCCGGGACGACTTCTTCATGTTCGGCGAGGTGTACTCCGCCGACACGGACGTCACCGCCCCCTACGTCACCGAGGGCCGCCTCGACGCCACGCTCGACTTCCCCTTCCAGGAAGCGGCCCGCCAGTACGCCTCCCAGGGCGGCAGCGCGAAGAAGCTGGCCTCGGTCTTCGCCGACGACTACAAGTACACGACCGACAAGGCCAACGCCTACGAGCAGGTCACCTTCCTCGGCAACCACGACATGGGCCGCATCGGGACGTTCCTGAAGCAGGACAACCCCGACGCCTCCGACGCCGAACTGCTGAAGAAGGACATGCTCGCCAACGAGCTGATGTTCCTCAGCCGCGGCAACCCGGTCGTCTACTACGGCGACGAGCAGGGCTTCACCGGCGCCGGCGGCGACAAGGACGCCCGCCAGACCCTGTTCGCCTCGCGCACCGCCGACTACCTCGACGACGACCTCATCGGCACCGACCGCACGCACGCCGAGGACACCTACGACACCCGGGCGCCGCTCTACCGGCAGATCAGCGCCCTGGCCGGGCTCCGTAAGGCGCACCCGGCCCTCACCGACGGCATCCAGCAGGAGCGGTACGCCGCCGACGGCGCGGGCGTCTACGCCTTCTCCCGCACCGGGACCGGCAAGGACACCACCGAGTACGTGGTCGCCTTCAACAACGCCGACGAGGCCCGTGAGGCCACCTTCGCGACCGGCTCCGCCCGGATGACGTTCACGGGCATCCACGGCACCGACGCGACCGTGCGCAGCGACGCGGACAAGAAGATCACCGTCTCCGTCCCGGCCGGCCGCGCCATCGTCCTCAAGGCCGCGGGACCGCTCGCCGAGCCCGCCACGAAGCCCGCGATCACCCTGAAGGCACCCGAGGCGGGCGCCACCGGCACCGTCGAGGTCACCGCCGACGTCCAGGGCGGCCGCCTCAACCGGGTGGTCTTCGCCGCCCAGACCGGCAACGGGAAGTGGCAGAGGCTCGGCTCCGCCGACCACGCCCCCTACAAGGTCACCCACACCATCGGCGAGGACGTCCCCGCCGGCACCGCCCTGCGCTACAAGGCCGTCGTGACCGACTCGGCCGGCCGCACCGCGAGCGCCCTGGCCGCCTCCGCCACCGGCACCCCGCCCGCGCCGCAGCCGCCCACCGCGGCCTCCCGCGACTACGCGATCGTCCACTACCAGCGCACGGACGGCGACTACGACGACTGGGGCCTGTACGCCTGGGGCGACCTGGCGGACGGCGAGGCCACCGAATGGCCGGACAGCCACCCCTTCACCGGCCGGGACGCCTACGGCGCCTTCGCCTACGTCAAGCTCAAGCCGGGCGCGTCCGACCTCGGCTTCCTCGTCATCGACAAGGAGGGCACCAAGGACGTCGCCGCCGACCGCACGATCGACCTCACCACCACCGGTGAGGTCTGGATCGAGCAGGGCGAGGAGACCGTCACCACCGAACGGCCCGAGTACCCGGCCCCGGACCCGGCCAAGGCGGTGCTCCACTACCACCGCGCCGACGGGAACTACGACGGCTGGGGCCTGCACACCTGGACCGGCGCCGCGGACCCCACCGACTGGTCGAAGCCCCTTCAGCCGGTGGAGACTGATGCCTATGGCGCTGTCTTCGAGGTGCCGCTCGCCGAGGGTGCCACCAGCCTCAGCTACATCATCCACAAGGGCGACGAGAAGGACCTCCCGTCCGACCAGTCGCTGGACCTCAAGGCCAACGGCCACGAGGTGTGGCTGTTGAACGGCCAGGAGAAGTACCTGCTGCCGCAGCCCGCGGGCTCCGCGGCCGCCCTCGACCTCGCCACCTCCAAGGCGGTCTGGATCGACCGCGACACCGTGGTCTGGGACGGCTCCGAGGCCGCCGCCTCCACCCAGCTCCTCGCCTCCCGCACCGGTTCCATCACGGTGCGGGACGGCGCGCTGACCAGCGAGGACGCGCGCTGGATCCGGCTGACGAGCGCGAAGCTCACCGACGCCCAGAAGGCGAAGTTCCCGCATCTGAAGGACGGCACCGCATGGTCCGTCGACCCGCGCGACCGGGACCGGGTGCGCGAGGCCCTGCGCGGCCAGGTCGTCGCGACCCAGCGGGCCGCCACCGGGGCCGTGCTCGCGGCGACCGGTGTGCAGATCGCGGGCGTCCTCGACGACCTGTACGCCGCCGGCGCCACCAAGGCGCAGCTCGGCCCGGTGTTCCGCCACGGCCGGCCCACCCTCTCGGTGTGGGCGCCGACGGCGCGGCAGGTCTCCCTGGAGATCGGCGACCGCACCGTCCGGATGCGCCGCGACGACGGCACCGGCGTCTGGTCCGTCACCGGACCGCGCTCCTGGAAGGGCAAGGCGTACCGGTACAAGGTCGAGGTCTGGGCACCGAGCACGCAGAAGGTCACCACCAACACGGTCACCGACCCCTACTCGGTCGCCCTCACCACCGACTCCGAGCGCAGCCTCGTCGTCGACCTCGGCGACCGGTCCCTGAAGCCGCGCGGCTGGTCGGCGTACGACAAGCCGAAGGCGGTGCCGCTGAAGGACGCGCAGATCCAGGAGCTGCACATCCGGGACTTCTCCGTGGCGGACCGCACGGCCGGCCACCGGGGCACCTACCTGGCCTTCACCGACCCCGACAGCGACGGCCGCAAGCACCTGCGCGAGCTCGCCGAGGCCAGCACCTCCTACGTGCACCTGCTGCCGGCCTTCGACATCGCCACCATCCCCGAGAAGAAGTCCGACCGGCAGAACCCCGACTGCGACCTCGCCTCCTACCCGGCCGACTCCGACAAGCAGCAGGAGTGCGTGGCGAGGACGGCCGCCAAGGACGCCTACAACTGGGGCTACGACCCGTACCACTACACCGTCCCGGAGGGCTCCTACGCCACCGACCCGGACGGCACCGCCCGCACCGTCGAGTTCCGCGAGATGGTCAAGGCGCTCAACGAGGACGGCCTGCGGGTCGTGATGGACGTGGTCTACAACCACACCGCCGCGAGCGGCCAGGCGAAGACCTCCGTCCTGGACCGGATCGTCCCCGGCTACTACCAGCGGCTCCTCGCCGACGGCTCGGTCGCCACCAGCACCTGCTGCGCCAACACGGCCCCCGAGAACGCCATGATGGGCAGGCTGGTCGTCGACTCGGTCGTCACCTGGGCCAAGGAGTACAAGGTCGACGGATTCCGCTTCGACCTCATGGGCCACCACCCGAAGGCGAACATGCTCGCCGTCCGCAAGGCCCTCGACGCCTTGACCCTCAAGAAGGACGGCGTCGACGGCAAGAAGATCATCCTGTACGGCGAGGGCTGGAACTTCGGCGAGATCGCCGACGACGCCCGCTTCGTCCAGGCCACCCAGAAGAACATGGCCGGCACCGGCATCGCCACCTTCTCCGACCGGGCCCGTGACGCCGTGCGCGGCGGCGGCCCCTTCGACGAGGACCCCGGCGTGCAGGGCTTCGCCTCCGGTCTGTACACCGACCCCAACTCCTCCGAGAGCAACGGCACCGAGGCCGAGCAGAAGGCCCGCCTGCTGCACTACCAGGACCTCATCAAGGTGGGCCTGAGCGGCAACCTCGCCGACTTCACCTTCACCGACACCAGCGGCAAGGAGGTCAAGGGCTCCCAGGTCGACTACAACGGCTCGCCCGCCGGATACGCGGACGCGCCCGGCGACGCCCTCGCCTACGCGGACGCGCACGACAACGAGTCGCTGTTCGACGCGCTCGCCTTCAAGCTGCCGAAGGACACCCCGGCCGCGGACCGGGCGCGCATGCAGGTCCTCGCCATGGCGACGGCCACTCTCTCCCAGGGCCCGGCCCTTTCCCAGGCGGGCACCGACCTGCTGCGCTCCAAGTCCCTGGACCGCAACTCCTACGACAGCGGCGACTGGTTCAACGCCATCCACTGGAACTGCGCGGACGGCAACGGCTTCGGCCGGGGTCTGCCGCCGGCCGCCGACAACAAGGACAAGTGGCCCTACGCCAAACCGCTGCTCGGCGCGGTGCAGGTCGGCTGCCCGCAGATCGAGGGCGCCTCGGCCGCGTACCGGGACCTGCTGAAGATCCGCTCGACGGAGAAGGTCTTCTCCCTCGACACGGCGGGAGAGGTCCGCTCCCGGCTGTCCTTCCCGCTCTCCGGCAAGGACGAGACACCCGGCGTGATCACGATGCGGCTCGGCCATCTGGTCGTCGTCCTCAACGCCACGCCGCAGCAGCAGGAGCAGCGCGTCGCCGCGCTCGCCGGGACGGCCTACGGCCTGCACCCGGTGCAGGCGGCGGGCGGGGACGCGGTCGTGAAGACCTCGTCCTACGCGAAGGGCACCGGCACGTTCACCGTTCCGGCCCGCACGGTCGCCGTGTTCACCAGGGCCGGCTGACGCCCCGGTGCACGGCTGCGGCTAGGGTGAGCCCTCCTGACCTGGAACAGGAGGGCTCATGCCGCAGATCACCGTCGACTACTCCGAGCACCTGGCGGACGGCTTCGACCGGCCCGCGTTCGCACGGGACCTGCACACCGCCGTCGTGGAGATCGCGGCCGCCAAGCCGCAGGCGTGCAAGACCCGGTTCCGGCGGACCGAGGACGTCGTGGTCGGCGCCGACGCCGGCGGACACGCCCTCGTGCACGTCGGCATCGGCCTGCTGGCCGGCCGCACCGACGCGACCAAGGCCCGGCTCACCGAAACCGTCCTGGAGTTGCTGCGGCAGTACGTCGAACCGGACGGGGGCAAGGTGCTGCACGCCTCCGCCGAGGTACGCGACCTGGACGCGTCGTACCGGAAGTTCGAGGGCGAGTAGGCCTCAGGACAGGTCGCGGCGGCCCAGCCACGACGGCAGCACCGGCACCCCGTCCGCGTCCAGCTCGGCCAGTTGCTCCGCCGTCGGGCGGGGCGGGGCGGGCGGTGGCGCCTCCACGACGGGTTCCGGGACGGGGGTCGCCTCGACGACGGGTTCCGGGACGGCGGGCGCCGCGGAGTCCTCCAGCAGTTCCGCCACGGTGAACCGGGTGGCGAACGTCTGCCACGCCCCTTCGACCACGAGCAGGAAGCCGTCACCTGTGCGCAGCAGCCGGCGGCGCCGAGGGCTCGACGGGTGCTCCGGTACGTAGCTGCGGGCCTGCCGCTCCAGCTCCGCCAGCGCCTCCTCGCGGGACCCTCCGACATGTGCCAGCACCCGGGCCACCATGTGCTTGCGCTGCCCGATGCCCTGGGTCGTCTCGACGACCAGAGCCCACGTCGGGCGGGTGCTCACCGGCCCGCCAGCGCGATGAGCCGGACCGCCAGGTCCGTGAACGGCCCGTCGCCCGGCTCGTTCTTCAGCGACTCGCGCAGCAGCGCCGCCAGTTCCTCGTCGCGCGCCGCGGCCACGGCAGCGAGCGCGGCGAAGTCCTGCACCAGCTGCGCCTCCAGCTCGGCCCTCGGCACCCGCCGCCCGTCCAGCCAGATCAGCGCCGTCGACTCGACGAGCGAGATCCAGGAGCGCACCACCAGTTCCAGCCGCGCCGGCGCCGCGCCCACCACGCCCATGTGCGACAGCATCTGGTCATAGGCGGCCTGCCGTACGGAGTCGATCAGCGCGTTGGTGGCCGAGGAGCCCACCGCGGGACCGCCCCGCATCAGCGCGGCGAAACCGGGCCCGTGCTCCTCCACGAAGTCGAAGAACCGGGCCATCACCCGCCGCAGCCGCGACCCCAGCGGGCCCTCGTGCGGCTCGACGAACCGGGACGCCAGATCCTCCGAGGCACGTCTCAACGCCGCCTCGTACAGGCTGAGTTTGCCGGGAAAGTAGTGATAGACCAGCGGACGGGAGATGCCCGCCCGCGACGCTATCTCGTCGATCGAGACCTCGTCGGGGGAGCGCCGGCTGAACAGTTCGAGGGCCACGCCGATCAACTGCTGCCGTCGCTCCTCGACTCCCATCCTGCGCCGCACCCCGGTAGTCATACGAACACCTTACCGATCGATTCCGGCCTGTCTCGGCCCGGACCAGCCGGCGGTGCTCATCCGGTCATCGCAGCCCGCTGATCGACCGCCCGCTCTCCAGTCTGCCCTCCAGGTCCGCCCGGGCACCCTTCTTCGCGCGAAGGGTCAGCAGATGCCCGCGGGCCGATCCCTCGACCCCGCCCGTCGCTTCGACCTTCACCGTGTCGGGACTGCCGGCGGCCAGCAGGTACCAGGTCCCGCCCTCGGACTTCCACAGCACCCCGGCGAGCACCCGCGGCGCCCGCTTCCCGCACTCCGGCACGCTCTCGCCCTTCGCCGCCACCGCGCCGAACCGGGCACCGGGCGGGTGGAACTGCGCCAGCACCCGCGCCCCGCCGCCCCGCCAGGTCTCCGCGCGGGTGCACACCCACTCCGCCCGCCGGTGCGTGCCGGGCAGCGGCTGCTCGGCGAACGCCCAGGCGTTCACGCTCCGCACGCCCGCCGAGCGCATCGCGGCCAGCGTGCAGGCGTACGGCGCCCAGGTGCGCAGCGCCTTCGCGGTGGACGCCTCGGTGACCGCGCCGGGCCGCCCGGCGGTCAGCCGGGCCGGGACCAGTTCACCGAGGTCGGCCAGGAGCCGGGTGCCGGTGGCGTCGGTCAGTTCCAGCACGTTCCACGAGGTGCAGGAGCCGTTCTGCGACGCGGAACCGGCCAGGGGAGCGGTCACTCCGTCGGCGAGGGCGAGGGCCATCGTGCCGGAGCCCGGCTCGCGCAGGTCGCGCTCGCCCGCCTTCCGCACCCAGGGGGCCGTCAGATAGCGGATGTTGCCGTCGGTCCGGCTCAGCACCACCGCGCTCGACCCGCCCCGCCCGGCACCGTCGACCCGGGCGAGGTCGAGCGCGGCACCGGCGGTGCCGTCGGCCGGCTCGGCGTAGCGCACGACGCGCAGGCCGTCGTGGAGGATCACCACCCGCGCCGTTCCCACCGTCCCCGCGTACAGCAGCTGGGGCGGTCCCGCCGGGCCGCCGGTGGGGGTGCCCGGGGTCGCCGACACCCGTACGGTGCGCCCCGGGCGGGCCCAGACGGCGAGGGCGCGGCGCAGCAGGGCCCGGTCGTCGGTGAGCCGGCCGCGCGCGGGCCACACGGAGAAGTCGGTGCGCGTGGAGGTCTTCCAGGCGCCGGGGGAGACCCGGGTCAGCTTCCCCGGGTCCAGCGCGGCCTGCGCGGCCGGGTTCCGCGCGTACGGGGGAGCGGCGGCGCCGTCGGGACCCCAGCCGTCGCCCGGCAGGCCGATCAGCGTCCCGCACACCACCAGCGCCGCCCCGCCGACCAGCGCGGCCTTCAGATGACGGCGGCGGCGCAGCAGGTCCGTGGGCCGGGCCTGGAGCGAACAGGGGTCGAACTCGCAGGAGTCGAGCAGCCGGTAGGCGTCGCCGGCCCGGTCCGCCTCGGCCAGCGCGGCGTCCACGTCGGTGACGCCGGCGGCGGTGAGCACCGCGCGCACGTCCCCGTCCGGGAGCCGTTCGAGGCCGCGCAGCGCGTGGGCGGCGCGGGCCGGCCCGGACAGGGCGGACAGCCGCTGGTCCAGCGCGAGTTCGTCGGCGCCGCCCGGGCGCGGGAACAGCTTCAGCCCCCACACCTGGGGGAGCAGCGGCGGCAGCTGCGCCCGCCTGGGCCAGGCGGCACGCCGCAGCGGCAGGCCGGCTTGCAGCGCGGTGCGCACCACCTGCAACCGGACCAGCGCGTAGCCGGGGTCCCCGGGGCGGCCGGCCGACTGGGCGGGGATCACCGGCGCGGGGGTGCGGCCGCGGGGCAGCGCCCGCTGGACCAGGGCGTGCGCGGTCAGCACCCGCCTGCTCCGGCCGATACGGGCGGGAAGCACCAGGTAGGCGAGCCGGACGAGCCGCGGATAGTGCTCGACGAGAGCGGCCTCGGCCTGCTCGACGTCCACCCCCGGACCGGCCGGGGAGGAGGAGGGCACCGAGGGCGGGACGACATCCTGTGACTGCACGTCCAGCAGAACGAGCGAGCCGGTCGATGGTCACCTGCGTCGGGCCGCATTGAGCACGGCGGGCCTTCGGGACGTATCGAAGGCGGAGGGCCCCGTGCCGGGGCTCCGTGCGGCGTGCCGCCGTCACGATGCCGCCGTCCATGGACCGGAGGAACACATGAGGCTGACCCGACCGATGCTCGCGCTGACCGGCGCGGTGGCGGCTCTCGCGCTGACGGGCTGCGGATCCGGTGGCGACGGCGGGGACGAGGTGCCGCCCACCGCCACCGGCAGCCTGGAGCACCTGGCCGCCGAGGTGGAGTGCGAGCCGAACATGCAGACCGACGCCGACACCATCCGCCAGGCGCTGTGCAAGAAGGGCGGCGAGAAGTACGTCCTCGCCACCTTCGCCACCGACCGCGGCCAGCGCGAGTGGCTCAACACGGCCAAGGACTACGGCGGCTACTACCTCGTCGGCCGCAAGTGGGTCGCCGTCGGCCACGAGGACGTGGTCTCCGACCTGCGCACCCGCCTCGGCGGCACGGTGGAGCAGGGCACGGACCACAGCGGCATGAACCACGGCGGCGGTTCGGACGACGGCGGATCGCACGACGGCGGCTCCGGTGACGGCGGCGGCGGGCACGCCGGCCACCACGGCTGACCCCCGCCGGGCCACGCACACGCACGACACGAGGGAGGGCCGGTGGCGGGAATCCCCGCCACCGGCCCTCCCTCATCGGCGTCCGGCGGAACCTACTTGCAGTCCTCGCCGCTGTTGATGCACTCGACCACCTGGTTCATCAGGTTCTCGTCCATGACGTTGATGAAGTCGTTGTGATCGGTGATCGGCTTGTGCAGCTGCTCCGGGAAGCTGTCCACCGCGTACGGCTCCCGCACCTGGCCGTTCTCGATGACCGGGGTCGGGATGTCGTACACCAGGCGGACCTGGAGCTGCGGGATGGCCTGGAAGCCGTTCGGGCAGCTGCCGTCGGCCTGGACGAACGCCGTGTGGTCCCGGTGGTTGGCGCTGTCGATGTTCTGGCCGTCCCAGCAGCTCTGGAAGTTGGTCGTCCGCACGACCTGGCTGCCGTCGGGGCACAGCGGGTACTTGTCCGTCACCTGCCGGTCCTCGAAGCCGGTGCAGCTCCACGAGGTGTTGGCGTTGGCGTTGCCGTTGACGAACGACTTGGCGTCACCGGTGATGATGCGCAGGAACTTCGGCATCGCCACGACGTCGCCCTGCTTGTTGCCGACGAACCTCAGCTCGGCCTGCTGGGGCTTGAGGATCCGGCCCACGTTGCCCTCGGCGCCGCCGCCCTGGTCGTTGGCGTCGAACTCCTCGGTGCCGTCCTGGAGCCGCAGCACCGGCCAGTAGTACGTGGACTTGTCGCCCTGGTTCTGGCACGTGGTGTCGGCGTTGGCGAGGTCCTCGTCGCTGGAGAAGGCGTCGTTGTCCTGGTTGCCGACGTAGTCGTGCACGTGGTGCGCGCCGTTGTCGACACCCGGGGCCGCGATCAGGTTGTCGCTGTTGAACTTGTTGTTCTCGTTGGTACCGCACTCCGTGGTGAAGGTACCCGTGGAACCGGTGTCCCCGTTGGCCGGCAGCCCGTTCTGCAGATCGCGGGAGTTGGGCTGGACGTCGTTGATGTCGATGAAGTCCTCGGCCACCGGGCCCGCTGCCCCGTTGCCGTTGTCGTCCTGGTTCTGACCGCCGTCACCCTGGTCCTGGCCGCCGTCCTGGCCGTCTCCGTTCTGGCCGCCGCCCTGCTGCTGGTCGGCGGGGCGGCCGGTGCAGCCGGCCAGCCGGTCCAGGTTGCTGTCGGCCTGCCCGCCCGCGCGGTTGATCTGCAGCTTGATGCGGTCGATCAGCACCTTCCGCCGGTCCTTGAGCGGACCCAGAATGGAGTTCTGGACGAACTGCGGATCCCCGGCCTGGGCCCGGCGCGTGGTGACCAGCCGCTGGTAGGCGTCGGTGATCTGCTGGTCCATCGAGGCCAGCTCACCGTCCACCTCACCGCGGGCCCGGTCGGGCACGTTCGAGAGCTGCTGGCCGACGTCCGGGCAGTCGATCGTGGCGACCTGGGCGCCACGCGACTTCGTCCGGTTATGGCCTCCGTTCTCCTCGTGTGCCGAGGCGTAGAAGTTGGCCCAGATCAGCCCGCCCCCACCGAGCGCTAGGGCCGCCGTTGCGGCAATGGCCTTGGTGGCCAGCGGCGTGCGGCGTTTTCTTGTGTTGCGTCCCATGGAACTCCTCTGACTTCCTTGCGGGGCATCCCAGTGCGGGGCTTCGAGGCGCCCGTTAGGAGTGAAGCGGCTCCCTTGAGTACGGCAGTCGCCCCACGGGTGTTCACCCGGCTCGGAAATCGGTGAGAATTCATTACGGCCCCAGGGGTTTCAACAGCCCCTGGAACACTGGGAGTTGCGGATCACCCACCCGGGGTGAAGCGGCCGGTCCGGTTTCACCGGCCGTGGTCGGGATGCGCGAGAACCGCCGGCACGCGCCGGTTGTCGTCGTCCGAGACCTCCAGGCCCAGTTGGGTGAAGATGTACCACCAGCCCGGCGGCGGCCGCCACGTCGGGCTCGTGCTGTGGCGAGCGCCCGGGCCGGCCCGGGCCCGGCCCCACGGCGGCCGCGATCTCGAAGCCGCCGGCGCCCACCGGGAGCCGCGTCCGCCTCACACCGTGCCCAGCACCTTCGCCTCCACCTGCGGGTCGAGCCCCTTGACGGTCCGGTCCGGGCGCTGGGGCGCGGAGCCGCCCAGGTCCGTCAGCCAGCGCCAGGTGTCGGCCACCGTCTCGGCGACCGGACGGCAGCGCAGCCCCGCCGCGAGCGCCCGGGAGACGTCCGCAGAGTGCAGCGCGTCGTGCAGGTCGGTGCCCGGCGGCACCCACACGGGCAGCTGCGTCCAGGGCTCGATGCCCGCCTCGAGGATCACCTCCGGCGCGGTCCACCGCAGTTGCGCCGCACCGCCGGTCACCCGGACGCACGCCTCGAGCAGCTCGCCCATGGTGGTGTGGCCCTGCGGGGACATCAGGTTGTACGGCCCGCTCAGCTCCCGCTCGGCCGCCCCGAGGACCCACTCGGCGAGGTCACGGACGTCGACGTACTGCAACGGCAGCTCGCGCGGGCCGGGGGCGAGGACGGGGCCGCCGCGCGCCATCCGGTTCAGCCACCAGGGCAGCCGGCCCACGTTCTCGTACGGCCCGATGATCAGTCCCGCCCGCACCAGCACCGACCGGTCCGCGCCGAAGGCGTCCACGGCGGCCAGCTCGCCGCCCCGCTTGTCGCGCGCGTAGTCCGTGACGTCCGCGTCGGCACGGGCGCCCCGCACCACGGGAGCGTCCTCGGCGTACCCGGCGGGCGGCGCCCAGTCGTACACCGAGCAGCTCGACACGTACACGTACCGCCCGGCGCGGCCCCGCAGCAGCGGCGCCGCGTCGCGCACCGCGCGCGGGGCGGCCGACCAGGTGTCGACGACGGCGTCCCACTCGCCGGGGGCCTCGTCGAGCGCGGCCAGGCCGTCGAGCGCGGTGCGGTCGCCCAGCAGGGTCCGTACGCCCGGCGGTGACGGATGCCGCCCCCGGTGGAGGACGGTCACCTCCCAGCCCTGGCCGAGGGCCGCCTCGGCCAGGGCCCGCCCCGCGAACTCCGTACCGCCCAGCAACAGAAGTCTCATACCGGGACTCTGCCCGCCCGGGCCGCCCCGGGGAACGGGTATCTGCTGTCGGCAGACCCGGCGGCCCGCCACACGGGCGGACATGCCGCGAGGGGCGTCCACCGGTCACGGCGGACGCCCCTCGGGTACGACTGCGGTACGGATCAGACCTGGCCGGCCTTCTCCAGCGCGGTGCAGCAGGTGTCGACCAGCAGACGGGTCACCACGTACGGGTCGACGTTGGCGTTCGGACGGCGGTCCTCGATGTAGCCCTTGCCGTCCTGCTCGACCTGCCACGGGATGCGCACCGAGGCGCCGCGGTCGGAGACGCCGTAGGAGAACTTGTCCCACGGGGCGGTCTCGTGCAGGCCGGTGAGGCGGTCGTCGATGCCGGCGCCGTAGTTCTTGACGTGGTCCAGCGGCTTGGAGCCCTCGCCGAGCGACTCGCACGCGGTGATGATCGCGTCGTAGGACTCGCGCATCGCCTTGGTGGAGAAGTTGGTGTGCGCGCCGGCGCCGTTCCAGTCGCCCTTGACCGGCTTGGGCTCGAGGGTGGCGGCGATGTCGAAGTCCTCGGCGGTGCGGTAGAGCAGCCAGCGGGCCACCCACAGCTGGTCGGCGACGTCCAGCGGGGCCAGCGGACCGACCTGGAACTCCCACTGGCCGGGCATGACCTCGGCGTTGATGCCGGAGATGCCCAGACCCGCCTTCAGGCAGTTCTCCAGGTGCGCCTCGACGACGTCACGGCCGAAGATCTCGTCGGAGCCGACGCCGCAGTAGTAGCCGCCCTGCGGGGCCGGGAAGCCGCCCTTGGGGAAGCCGAGCGGGTAGGAGTCCTTGAAGAAGGTGTACTCCTGCTCGATGCCGAAGACCGGCTCCTGCGCGGCGAACTTCTCGGCGACCTCGGCCAGCGCGGCACGGGTGTTGGACTCGTGCGGCGTCATGTCCGTGTTGAGGACCTCGCACAGCACCAGGACGTCGTCACCGCCGCGGATCGGGTCCGGGCAGACGAAGACCGGCTTGAGCACGCAGTCCGAGGCGTGCCCCTTGGCCTGGTTGGTGGAGGACCCGTCGAAACCCCAGATCGGCAGGTCCGCGCCCTTGGCTTCGTCGCCCAGGATCTTCGTCTTGGAACGCAGCTTGGCGGTCGGCGCGGTGCCGTCGATCCAGATGTACTCGGCCTTGAAGCTCACGGTCCACATCCTTCGGGGTGGGTCTGGGCGCTGTGCGGGTGCTGCGGCGCTGCGGCACTGGGGCGCCGCTGTCGATGCCCCGCAGCCTGTCAACAGGCGATTTCCCGGCCATTGCCCGCATGTGAACCCCGTGTTACCGGGCGCCGCTGTGCCCCGCGTCACTCCGTGAGGGCGTACGGAGGCCAGGGAGTGCATGCGAAGGCGCCATGCGAAGGCGCCGCCGCTCCCGACCCCGGAGCGGCGGCCCCTTCATGGCATCCGATCCCTCACCCCACCTTCTCGATCACCGCGCGGCGGATGAGGAACTTGCCCTCCTCGCGGACCTGCTCGAAGGCCGCGTTGTTGAGCAGCACACAGCTGCCGGACACCGAGGTGACCTCCACCGTCGTGGACTTGTTGTTGTCCAGGTTGGTGACCTTCAGCTGGGTACCGACGGGGAACTGGTTGCTGGACGCCGCCGGGGCGCCGTCCTCACCGGAGAGCGTGACGGTGGAGCCGTTGCACACCTGCTCGCCCACGGCGGCGCCGGCGTCACCACCGGCCTGCTCGCCCTGGCCCTGTTCCGGCTGGGAGGGAGCGGGCTGCTCCGGCTGTCCGGCCTGGGAGCCCTGAGCCGACTCCCCAACCGCGCACCCGGACGCCTCCTGCTGCACCTTGATCTGGGCGATGACCGCCTCGCGGTTGGCGATCCGCGCCTCGGACTGCGCATCGGGGTTGGCCCGCTGGCCCTCGATGAACCGCTCGTTGTTGCCGAGCGCCGTGGCGAGCCCCTGGCAGACGGTCGAGTCCGCCGCCGACTTGGTGGTGGGCCCCGGCGGAGTGGCGTTCGACGTGGTCGCCATGACGAAGGCGCCGCCTCCCGCCACCGTGGCGGCGCTCAGCAACAGTGCGAGCTTCTTCTTCGTACCGAGCGTTCTCCTGCGCGACATGCGCGCCTCCTCGAAGAGGTAGGGGGGCGTACGCCGCTATGTACGAGATACCGAACGGAGTTACTCAGCAGTCGAGCCAACTCGTCCAAGTGGCCTGCGTCACACGGATGCTCCGCGGGAGAGGGCGTCCCGGACCGCCTCCTCCGTCCGGCCGACGACCGCCGTGCCGTCGTCCGCCGTGATGATCGGCCGCTGGATCAGCCCGGGATGCGCGGCGAGGGCCGCGATCCACCGCTCCCGCGTCGCGGCGTCCCGCGCCCACTCCTTCAGCCCCAGCTCCCTCGCGACGGCCTCCTGGGTCCGGGTGATGTCCCACGGCTCGAGCCCGAGCCGCTCCAGCACCTCCCGGATCTCCTCCTCACCGGGCACGTCCTCCAGATACCGCCGCACGGTGTAGTCCGCCCCCTCGGCGTCGAGCACGCTGAGCGCGGAACGGCACTTGGAACAGGCGGGATTGATCCAGATCTCCATACCGCACACGGTACGCCGGTTCCCTCTGTTCGATTTTTGAGGCGTCTCGCGGGTGACGCGCGGGAGTGCCGTGACGCAGCGACAAAACCCTTCTCCACCTGCACATTTATTGGCCGGAGCGGGTCTGATGAATGTCAGTGGCGGGCAGTAGACTGGAAGCAGTGTTCGAGGGAATCGCCGAAGTCGTCGTGGGCTCCGGCGAGCCACCCGACCGCGACAGGAGGATGCCCGTGCCCGCTGCCGCACTGAAGCCGAAGCCCACCCAGTCCACCGCGAAGCGTCCCGTGCTGCTCGAAACGCCCTGTGCCCCCGTCGCGAAGCGTCCGCTGCCGCCCGGCCGCCCGCGTCACTGGTACGTCACCCACAACCGCCGGCTCAAGGCGATGCGCCTCGCCATCGCCCTGCTCGACTCCGGCGTCTACCTGCCCGACCAGGCGCGCAACGAGACGATACGGAGCACCGCGGCGCTGATCGGCGTGCACCCGCCGTCGGACACCACGTGCCACATGGTGCGCGCGTTCATGCGCTACAACCGCTGAAACCCCGACCGATGCCGGGCACCCCCGAGCCGGGGCGCCCGGCATCACCGTGCCGCACACCGGCCGTCCGCTGAGGCAGTATGGGGCGGGGCGGGGGTACCGTCCCGGCCCGAAGTCGCCCCGGTCCGACGGCTTTTGCGTCGTCGTCCGCGCGGGCGCACCCCTGCCGGAGGAGAGAGGTACGACGGTTGGCTGAGCAGAGGACGGTCCCGGTTCCGTCGTCCTGGCTGGCGCCGTCCGGCCGCTACGGACGCCTCCTCGCCCGGGCCTGCGACATCGCCATGGCCTCGGTGGTCCTGATGGCCACCTGGTACTACAACGGCGACTACGACACGCTGGTGGGCGCCGCGATGGCCCTGAGCATGCTGGCCCGCAGACAGCACCCCGGCACGGTGATGGCCGCCGTCCTGGCGCTGTGCGCCGTCCAGTTCGCCCTGCACGACCTGCCCGAGGAACCGCTGGCGTCGGCGCCCGCCTCGTACGACGTGGCCGTGCTGTTCGCCATGATGTCGGTCGTCCACCACTCCCGCACCACCTGGATGCCGTATGCCGCGGGCGGCACGGTGCTGCTGGCGACGGGCGCCGGGACGGTGGGCCTTCCGGCCCTCGGCATCGAGCCGTTCGCCGACGCCGAGACACTGATGGTCTTCTGGGGGCTGACGCTGACGGTCTGGCTGACCGCCTTCGCCCTGCACACCCGGCGCCTCTACGCCGAGAGCCAGGCCGCCCGCGCCTGGCACGCCGAGCGGGAACAGGAGCAGCGTGTCCGGCTGGCCGCCACCCGGGAACGCGCCGAGATCGCCCGTGAACTGCACGACGTGGTCGCGCACAGCCTGGCCGTGATGATCCTTCAGGCCGACGGCGCCGGGACGGTGCTGCGGAAGTCGCCGGAGATGGCCGAGAACGCGCTGAAGACCATCGCCGCCACGGGCCGCGACGCCATCGACGACATGCACCGCATCGTCCGGGTGCTGCGCGAGGGCGGCAACCCGGACTCCGGCGACCTGGCATCCGCCGACGGCGGCCCGCCGCGGCGGCTGGTCACCCTCGAAGAGATCAAGGTCGTCGCCGAACGCGCCCGGGCCGCCGGGCTGACCGTGGACGTCTCGCTCGAGGTCGGCGCGGGACGGCTGTCGCCCGCGGAGGAGATGACGGCCTTCCGCATCGTCCAGGAGTGCCTCACCAACGTGCTCCGTCACGCCGGGGCCGGGGCGGGGGTCGACATCCGGCTCCGCGAGGAGCGGGGCACACTGCAGATCGACGTGATCGACGACGGAGCGGGCACCCTCGCGGGCCGCCCCGTCGGCCAGTCCGGGGGCAACGGACTCGTGGGCATGCGGGAGCGGGTGGAACTCGCCGGCGGTAGCTTCGAGGCCGGCCCCCGGCTCGGCAGCGGATGGCACGTACGTGCCTCGATACCAGCAAGGACACAGGAATGACACAGGCGGACAGGCCGATCCGGGTGGTCGTCGTGGACGACCAGCCGCTCATCAGGGCCGGCTTCTCGATGGTGCTGGCCGGTCAGGACGACATCGAGGTCGTCGGCGAGGCGGACAACGGGTCGGACGCCCTCGACCTGCTGGGCAAGGTCGAGGCGGACGTCGTCATCATGGACATCCGGATGCCCGTCATGGACGGCATACAGGCCACCGAACAGCTGATGCGGTGGGAGAACCCGCCCGGCGTCCTGGTGCTGACCACCTTCGACGACGACGAGGACGCGTTCGCGGCCCTGCGCGCCGGAGCGGGCGGCTTCCTGCTGAAGAACGCCCCCGCCACGGATGTCGTCAACGCCATCCGGGTGCTGGCCGCGGGGGAGTCGGTGGTGGCCCCGCGCATCACCCGGCTGCTCCTCGACCGCGTCTCGGACCGGCTGGCACCGGCGAACGGGCAGTCCGAGCGGCTCGGCCTCCTCACCGCACGCGAACGCGACGTGCTCGCCCTCGTCGCCCGGGGACGCTCCAACGCCGAGATCGCGGCGGACCTCTACGTGGCGGAGGCCACCGTGAAGACCCACCTGGGCAACCTCATGGCCAAGCTGCACCTGCGGGACCGCGCCCAGGCCGTCGCGTTCGCCTATGAGTCCGGGCTGGTCCGTCCCTCCCCCTGAGGGTGCAGAAACGGCCCCGTCCCCTCCCCCCACGGGGGCAGGGACCACCCCGCCCGGCGGGGCGGAACGGCCGTATCCGGTTTCCCTCTGGCACCCGATCCCCGACGGGCCCCGGATCTCCAGACTTCTCACTACCGCCGCAACACCAACCGGACGCGGCCGAGAAGACCCTGGAGGACCCGATGAGCACCATGCCCACCACCGCCGACCGCAAGCGCAACCGTCTCGTCATCGGCGCGGCCGCGGCCGTCGTCGTCGCCCTGGCCGCCGGAGCGGGCTACTGGTACCTGGACCGCGACGAGCTCAGCCAGGCGTCCGCCGACGACTGCCGGATGGCGCAGCGCATCATTACCGAGGCCGAGGAGATCTCCACCGCCCCCGAGGCGGACGCGGAGAAGTGGTGGCGCAAGACCGGCGACGAGCGTCGCGCCCACATGAAGGACGGCTACCTCGGATTGAAGATCTCCCAGTACGAGGGATGGGCGCTCGCGACCGCCCAGAAGTCCCCCGAGACACCCTCGGCGAAGGACGTCAAGGACCTGGAGAAGAAGGCCCAGGGACACTGCAACGACTCCGGCGTCACCCTCACCATGCCGCCGCTCGGCTCCTGACCCGGATTGCGAGAACCGTCCCCATGTCTGCGCTCCCCGCCGCCGGCGGCCCCGCACCGGACGACGTCATCACCGCCACCGGCCTGGTCAAGACCTACCGTCAGGGCACCACCGAGATACGGGCCCTGGACGACGTGTCCGTCGCGGTCCGGCGCGCCCGGTTCACCGCCGTCGTCGGCCCCTCCGGGTCGGGCAAGTCCACCCTCATGCACTGCGTCGCCGGCCTCGACACCGTCACCTCCGGCAGCATCGTCCTGGACGGAACCGAGATCACCGGGCTGTCCGACCGCCGGCTGACCCGGGTGCGCCGGGAGCGGATCGGGTTCGTCTTCCAGTCGTTCAACCTGCTGCCGCAGCTGACGGCCCTGGAGAACATCGTGCTGCCCGTCACCATGTCCGGGGGACGCCCGGACCGCGCCCTGGTGAACCACCTCTGCGACGTCCTCGGTCTCACCGGCCGGCTCTCCCACCGCCCCGCCGAGCTGTCCGGCGGCCAGCAGCAGCGCGTCGCCGTGGCCCGGGCCCTGGTGGCCCGGCCGGCCGTGCTCTTCGCCGACGAACCCACCGGCAACCTCGACTCCCGCAGCGGCGCCGAAGTCCTCCAACTGCTGCGCCGGTCCGTCGACGACCTCGGCCAGACGGTCGTCATGGTCACCCACGACCCCGCGGCCGCACGGCACGCGGACCGGGTGCTGACCCTCGCGGACGGACGCGTCGTCAAGGACGAGCACCACGCCGACTCCGGACGGCCCGCCGCCGGCACCGCGGGGAGGCGATGATGAGGACCCCGTGGCGCGCGACCGTCCTGGGCTCCCAGGTGGCGGAACTCCTGCGCAGGCCCGGACGCTCGGCGGCGACCGGAGTGTCGCTGCTGATCGCGGCGTTCGTCGTCTTCGGAGCCGTCACCGCCCAGCAGATCATCGGCGCGACCGTCGTCGACAACTTCCGCGGCACACCCGAAGCGGTGTCGGTGGTGGTCACACCCGGCGACGAGGAGGAACTCGGCGAGGACCGTCTCCGCGCGATCCGCGAGACGCCCGGGGTCACCGAGGCCGTGGGCCGGATCGAGGGCGGCGCCCCGCTGGGCGGCAGCGCCGTCGAACGCTATCTCACCCTGTCCGCGGACCCCGGCAGCGGAGCCCTGGCGGAGGTCCGGCTGGTCGAGGGCACCTATCCCTCCGGGCCGGACCGGCTCGCCGTCAACACCCGGGCCGCGCGCGACTTCGGCCTCGCCCCCGGCTCACCGCTCGTCCTGCTGCAGCCCGACACCGACGGCGAGTCCACCCGACGGGTGGAGGTCGAGGTCAGCGGCGTCGTCCGCAGCACCGCCACGGACGACGCGGAGCCCACGGGATACGCCCCCGGACCCGCGCTGCGCGAACTGCTCGGCGTCTCCGGCTACTCCCGCATCGACATCGGCGCCGGCGCCGCGTCCGCCGCGTCCGGTGACGCGGCCCCGCTCGCGGAGCGGATCCGGCAGGCGGTGCCCGGGGCGCAGGTGCGCTCCGGGGACGCGGTGCGCGACGAGGAGGCCCGCGCGGCGGTCGCCGAGGCGAAGGACACCCTGGAGCTGGTCTCCGTCTTCCTCGCCGTCGCCGTCGGCGCGGCCGTGCTCGTCGCCACCTCCACCTTCCGCATCGTCTTCACCCGGCGCGTACGCCAACTGGCGCTGCTGCGCACCATCGGGGCCACCCCGCGACGGCTCGCCGCCGCGCTGGTCGCCGAAGGAGCGGCGGTCGGCCTGCTGGCCGGCACCATCGGCGTGCTGGCGGCCTGGGCCTGCGGACAACTCGTCCCCCCGGTCGCCGATCGACTCGGTCACGACCTGACCGCCCCCGCCCAGCTCCCGCCGGCGGAGGCCGTCCTCACCGTCCTCGGCACCGGCCTCCTCGCCGTCCTGGCGGTCCTGGCCCCCTCCCTGTCCGCCGCACGGGTCTCCCCGCTGGAGGCCCTGCGCAGCGCGGCGTCCGACGAGGACGGCAGGGCGACCGGCATCGGCCGGACCCTGCTCGGCCTGCTGTGCGCGGCGGGTGCCGCGCTCCTCGCCCGGCAGCAGTACGGCGGACTCCCCGAGCCGGGCGACGGGGACTACGACCGGTTCGCCGCGCTGACCGCCGTGGTGCTCTCGGGCGGGCTGGCCTTCCTGGCCCTGATCGCCCTCGGCCCCCTGCTGGTGCGGCCGGTGCTGTCGGCCCTCGCCGTGCCGCTGCGGCGCGCCGGCGCGGCCGGCCGTCTCGCGGTCGCGGGCGTCGGGGGCGCGCCGCGCAGGGCCGCCTCGGTCTCGGTCGTCGTCGCCCTCGGCGTCTGCCTGGTCGGCTCGACCCTGACCTGCCTCGCCTCCCTGGAGGCCTACGCACGGTACCGGCAGGCGGTGGAGACCCCCGCCGACTTCCAGCTGTACCCCAGGGACAGCGACACCCTGGACCGCGACCTGGCCGCCGACCTGGCCCGGCGCCCCGAACTCGCCGGTGTGACCGCGTTCCGCAGGGCCGAGGTCGTCGAGGGCACCCGCACCGCGACGATCTCCGACCTCGACCTCGCCACCGTCCGCTCCGGTACGGGCCTGACCGCCCGCACCGGCTCCCTCGACCGGCTCGGACCCGGCCGTGTCGTCGTGGACGCCGAGACCGCCCACGACCTCGACGTCCGGGCCGGCGACCGGGTGACGCTCACCTTCGAGGGCCGCCCCGTCCAGCTCACCGTGGCGGCGACGCTGCCCGGGGCCGGACCCTACGGAGGCGAGTTCTTCGTCCCCGCCGCCGACCTCACCCGCATGGGAGCGGACCCGGCGCCCACCACGGTCACCGCCGACGCCGCCGAGGACGGCGCCCAGGGGCGGATCCGGGCCCAGCGGGCCATCACCGGCACGCTGACCGGCCCGGAGCGCGGCGAGGGCCGCGTCATCGCCGAGGACACCGCCGCCGAGGACACCGCCTCGGACGACCTGCGCACGACGGCCACCATGGCGGTCCTGGTCCTGGGCCTGACGGTCCTGGTGGCGGTCGTCGGCGTCGCGACCACGGCCAGTCTCACCGTCGTCGAACGCAAGCGGGAGTTCGGTCTGCTGCGGGCCCTGGGGCTCGGCGGGGCGGCCGTGCACCGCATGGTCACGGTGGAGTGCGCGCTGCACGGCGCACTGGGGGGACTGCTCGGTCTGGCCCTCGGGGTGCCGTACTCCTGGCTGGTGGTCCGGGTCGCCGAGGCGAGCGCCCCGTTCACCGTCCCGGTGGGGCAGCTCTCGGCGGTCTTCACCGCCCTGGTCCTGGTGACCGCCGCGGCGGGAACGGTGCCCGCCCTGCGCGCCTCCCGCACCTCCCCGACGGTGGCGGTTGCCCGGAGCGACTAGGGGCGCGGGCCCGGGGGGTCAGTACGGGCGGAAGTTGATGTAGCCGAGCAGCACGATCACCGCGACGACGCAGCCGAGCACCACGGCCGTCGACACCCAGGAGGAGCGGCCCGCCGCCGGTCCCCGTAGCCGCCGTCCCCGTCCCCGGTGCTCCGGCTCGCCGCGGAACGGCACCGGTCCCGGCGGGTTGTCCTTCCAGCGGGCCGCGAGCATACGGGCTCGCGCCGACGGCTCCTTGTGCTCGGCGCCGTCCGCCCACTTGAGGTCGAACTCCCGCTCTTCCTCGTCCCTTTCGGACATCCCCGTGACCTTCTTTCGAGCAGCGGTGTCCCATCAAGGATCCCTCCCCCGCCGTGGAGAAGGAAGCTTTCAGGACAGACAACGAAGCCCCCGCCCCCAGAGGTTCCGGAGACGGGGGCTTCGCGGGCCGGTCACACGTCGAAGTACATCTCGAACTCGTGCGGGTGCGGGCGGAGCTGGAGCGGGGCGATCTCGTTCTCGCGCTTGAAGTCGATCCACGTCTCGATCAGGTCCGGCGTGAAGACGTTGCCCTGGAGGAGGAACTCGTGGTCGGACTCGAGGCGGTCGAGCACGGCGCCGAGGGAGGTCGGGACCTGGGCCACGTTCGCGTGCTCCTCGGGAGCCAGCTCGTAGAGGTCCTTGTCGATCGGCTCGGCCGGCTCGATCTTGTTCTTGATGCCGTCCAGGCCCGCGAGGAGCAGCGCCGAGAAGGCCAGGTACGGGTTGCCGGAGGCATCCGGGGCGCGGAACTCCACGCGCTTGGCCTTCGGGTTGGACCCGGTGATCGGGATACGCATCGCGGCGGAGCGGTTGCGCTGCGAGTACACCAGGTTCACCGGGGCCTCGAAGCCCGGCACCAGGCGGTGGTAGGAGTTCACCGTCGGGTTGGTGAAGGCCAGCAGCGACGGGGCGTGCTTGAGGATGCCGCCGATGTAGTAGCGGGCGGTGTCCGACAGGCCGGCGTAGCCCTGCTCGTCGTAGAAGAGCGGCTCGCCGCCCAGCCACAGCGACTGGTGGACGTGCATGCCCGAACCGTTGTCACCGAAGATCGGCTTCGGCATGAAGGTCGCGGTCTTGCCGTTGCGCCAGGCGACGTTCTTCACGATGTACTTGAAGAGCTGCAGGTCGTCGGCGGCGGCCAGCAGGGTGTTGAACTTGTAGTTGATCTCGGCCTGGCCCGCGGTGCCCACCTCGTGGTGCTGGCGCTCGACCTGGATGCCGGCCCGGCCCAGCTCCAGGGAGATCTCGGCGCGCAGGTCGGCGAAGTGGTCGACCGGCGGGACCGGGAAGTAGCCGCCCTTGTAGCGGACCTTGTAGCCGCGGTTGTCCTCCAGCGCGCCGGTGTTCCAGGCGCCCGCCTCGGAGTCGATGTGGTAGAAGGACTCGTTCTCGGAGGTCTTGAAGCGCACGCTGTCGAAGACGTAGAACTCGGCCTCGGGACCGAAGTACGCGGTGTCCGCGATACCGGTCGAGGCGAGGTAGGCCTCGGCCTTCTTGGCCACGTTGCGCGGGTCACGGGAGTACTGCTCGCCCGTGATGGGGTCGTGGATGAAGAAGTTGATGTTCAGCGTCTTGTCGCGGCGGAACGGGTCGACCCGGGCCGTGGAGAGGTCGGCGCGCAGCGCCATGTCGGACTCGTGGATGGCCTGGAAACCACGGATCGAGGATCCGTCGAAGGCCAGCTCGTCGTCCGGGTTGAACGCCTCCACGGGCACCGTGACGTGCTGCATCACACCCGGCAGGTCGCAGAAGCGGACGTCGATGAACTTGACGTCCTCGTCCGCGATGAACTTCTTGGCCTCGTCGGCGTTCTGGAACATCCAGCTCCTCCTACTCCCGACCGTCCCGCCGGGGTGGTAGATCGTTCGTGCGGCCAGTGCGGGTGGCACACGCTGCACTCGACCCTAGGGACGGGTCATTTCTCATGCGTGACCCATTTGTTTCGCACAAGTTAACCGGGCTCGCTCCCACGGTAGCCCCGACGCACCCCGCCGTCCTGCGGTCATCACCGGGCGCAGTACCGTGGACGGGTGGACAACAGGCAAGCAATCGGATCATGGCTGTCCGGCCCGCGTGCGGCGCTGGAGGAAGCCGGTGCCGAGTTCGGCTACCGGGGCGAACAGCTGGGGCTGCCGGAGCACGGACCGGGCTCGATCGCCCGCCCCGGCCGCAGGCTCGGCGCCCTCGCCGTGGACTGGGGTCTGTGCATGCTGATCGCATACGGTCTGATCACCGACGGCTACGACGGACAGACGACCGGTAACTGGGCGCTGCTGGTGTTCCTGGTGCTGAGCGTCCTCACCGTCGGCACGGTCGGCTTCACCCCGGGCAAGCGTCTGTTCGGGCTGCGGGTGGTCTCCGTGGAGAGCGGCCGGGTGGAGCCGCTGCGCGGGCTGGTGCGCTCGGCGCTGCTGTGCCTCGCCGTGCCGGCCCTGATCTGGGACCGCGACGGGCGCGGTCTGCACGACCGGCTGGCCCGTACGGTGGAGGTCCGGGTCTGACCCGGCCGGGGGCTCGGGTCCGAGGTCCCGACATGACGAGGGGCGCCGGAAGGAATTCCGGCGCCCCTCGTCATGTCGGGAAGAGCTCAGCGGCCGCGCGGGCCGCCGCCCTTCGGCAGCTTCATGCCCTTGGGCATCGGGCCCTTCGGCAGCGGCATGTTGCTCATCAGGTCGCCCAGCGCGCGCAGCCGGTCGTTGGTCGCGGTGACCTGCGGGCCGGTCAGCACCCGCGGGAGCTTGAGCATGGTCGTGCGCAGCTTCTTCAGCTCGACCTGGCCCTCGCCCGTGCCCACGATCAGATCGTGCACCGGGACGTCCGCGACGATGCGGTTCATCTTCTTCTTCTCGGCGGCCAGCAGGCTCTTCACCCGGTTCGGGTTGCCCTCGGCGACCAGCACGATGCCGGCCTTGCCGACCGCCCGGTGCACCACGTCCTGGCTGCGGTTCATCGCCACCGCCGGTGTCGTCGTCCAGCCCCGGCCGATGTTGTCGAGCACGGCCGCGGCGGCGCCCGGCTGTCCCTCCATCTGCCCGAAGGCCGCTCGCTCGGCCCGGCGCCCGAACACGATCGCCGTCGCGAGGAAGGCGAGCAGAAGGCCCAGGATGCCGAGATAGATGGGGTGCCCGATCAAGAAGCCGATCGCGAGGAAGACACCGAAGGTGACGATTCCGACAGCCGCGAGTACAAGACCGATCTTCTTGTCGGCCCTGCGGGTCATCTTGTAGGTCAGGGCGATCTGCTTCAGTCGCCCGGGGTTCGCAGCGTCCGCTGCGGTTTCCTTCCTCGCCATGCCGTGAAGTCTACGTGTACCCCGGAGCGGCCTCGACGGCAGTGCCGGGGTGGATCTGCGGCGTGCGGGTCAGGGGCGGGCGGCCGGGGTCCGGTCGAGGACGCGCTGGACCTCGATCCGGTCCTTGGCGCGACGGCGGTCCTCGAGGACGGAGGTCCAGGCGTTGCGGCGGGCGGTGCGCTGGCCGCCGCTCATGAGCAGCGACTCGACGGCGCGCAACGCGGTGGTGAAGGACGGGATGGCGGTGGCGCGGACAGGCGCGGCCTGCATGGTGGAGGTCTCCCTCGGTGCCGACGGGTAGGGGTGTGCGTGCGGTGGTTCCAGGCTCACCGACTGGTGTTACCAGGGCGTGACCGGCCGGTCAAACAGGCATGAAGCCTCCACGCGAGGCCCCGGAACGGCGACGCGGTCCCGGCCTGTGCCCTCATCTGCGAGGACGGTCGGGACCGCGTACTCTCGGCCTTTACTGGCCGGTAGGGCCTTGTGCGTGAATTCACACGTCGTCGGAGGTGTGGGTCCGGGGGTCTTGTCAGACCGCCTGGGAGGCGGCGTACGCGCCGCCCCGCTGCGGAGCAGTCGATTCACGCTGCTCGATGGCCATGCGGTACAGCCGGCCGGCGCGGTACGAGGAGCGGACCAGCGGGCCGGACATCACGCCGGAGAAGCCGATCTGCTCGGCCTCCTCCTTCAGCTCCACGAACTCCTGCGGCTTGACCCAGCGCTCCACGGGGTGGTGCCGCACGGACGGGCGCAGGTACTGGGTGATGGTGACCAGCTCGCAGCCGGCGTCGTGCAGCTGCCGCAGCGCCTCGCTGACCTCCTCGCGGGTCTCGCCCATGCCGAGGATCAGGTTGGACTTGGTGACCAGACCGTAGTCACGGGCGTCGGTGAGGACCTTCAGCGAGCGGTCGTAGCGGAAGCCGGGGCGGATCCGCTTGAAGATCCGCGGCACCGTCTCGACGTTGTGCGCGAAGACCTCGGGGCGGGAGGAGAAGACCTCCGCGAGCTGCTCGGGCACGGCGTTGAAGTCGGGGGCCAGCAACTCGACCTTGGTGCGGCCCTCCGCGCGGTCGGCGGTCTGCGCGTGGATCTGGCGCACGGTCTCCGCGTACAGCCAGGCGCCGCCGTCCTCCAGGTCGTCGCGGGCGACGCCGGTGATGGTGGCGTAGTTCAGGTCCATGGTGACGACCGACTCGCCCACCCGGCGCGGCTCGTCACGGTCGAGGGCCTCGGGCCTGCCGGTGTCGATCTGGCAGAAGTCGCAGCGTCGGGTGCACTGGTCGCCGCCGATGAGGAAGGTCGCCTCGCGGTCCTCCCAGCACTCGTAGATGTTCGGGCAGCCGGCTTCCTGGCAGACCGTGTGCAGTCCCTCGCTCTTGACCAGGTTCTGCATCTTGGAGTACTCGGGGCCCATTTTCGCCCGGGTCTTGATCCACTCGGGCTTGCGCTCGATGGGGGTCTGGCTGTTGCGGACCTCCAGGCGCAGCATCTTGCGTCCGTCGGGTGCGACTGCGGACACGACCGGCTCCCTAGCGTTGATTCTTCGGCGTGCTCAAGCGTACGCCCGTTGATGTGCATGTCCGGCGAGGGTGTCTGCCTGCTGATCGCGGGCGGGCTTGGGTCTCGTCGGCCTGTGGCACCGTGACGTGCAACGTCCGGCGGGCACCTTTTATGCCGGTGCCGTTCATGCCGGTGCCGTCACGTGTGCCCGTGCCGTCACGCCGGTGTCCTCTCGATCTCCCGCGGCTTGAGTTCCGCGTTCTCCAGGATGTCGCGCAGGTGCCGCTCGACGACGGGCAGCACGTCCTCGATCGTGATGTCCCGGCCCAGCTCGGCCGCGAGGGAGGCGACGCCCGCGTCCCGGATCCCGCACGGGATGATCTTGTCGAACCACTTGTTGTCGGGGTTCACGTTCAGCGCGAAGCCGTGCATCGTGACGCCCTTGGCCACCCGGATGCCGATCGCCGCGATCTTGCGGTCCTCGCGGCGCTGGCCGGCGTTGGACGGCGCGTACTCCGGGCCGTTGAGACGCGGGTCGAACTCGTCGTCGTGCAGCCGGGGGTCGAAGTCGAGGGAGAGGCCCGCCCGTCGCCCGCCACCACCCTCAGCCGAAGCGCTGCGCGCTGCCCCTCCATATCGGGCGGGGCGCTGCTCGACCGGGTCGCCCAGGACCCAGACGCCGCTGCGGCCCTCCACCCGGGTGGTCTCCAGGCCGAACTCCGCGCAGGTGCGGATCAGGGCCTCCTCCAGGCGGCGGACGTGGGCGACCACGTCCACCGGGCGGGGCAGCTTCTGGATCGGGTAGCCCACCAGCTGGCCCGGCCCGTGCCAGGTGATCTTGCCGCCGCGGTCCACGTCGATGACCGGCGTGCCGTCGAGCGGGCGCTCGCTCGGCTCGGTGCGGCGGCCGGCCGTGTAGACCGGGGGGTGCTCCAGGAGGATGACGGTGTCGGGCACCTCGTCGGCGAACCGTGCCGCGTGCACCCGGCGCTGCTCGTCCCAGGCCACCTGATAGTCGACGGCCTCGGCCCCGAAGCCCATCCGGACGAACCGCAACCCACTCACCGCACGCGCCTCCTCGGAAGGTCATCAGGCGCTTCATGCGCCCACGCCACTGTACGACCGTTCGAGCGGGGGGCAGTCTGCGGCCTTCCTGTCGTCAGCTGTCGTCAGCTTTCGGGCAATTCTCACACGATCGGATGAACGATGGTGGAAGTGTGCGATCGTGCGCTTACTCTCCGCTACATTCGCGCCGTCCATGAAGGCCATAAGGGCTGCTCACAGGCAATCCGGGCACCACAGGAGCCGGAAGGCAGGAGACCGCACCGCAGATGACGGAACGACCCGCGCAGCGCACCCCCAACCGACAGCTCGCCGCGCTCATCGCAGAAGCGGGGTTCTCCAACGCGGGACTCGCCCGTCGCGTGGACCAGCTCGGTCTCGAACACGGGCTCGACCTGAGATACGACAAGACATCCGTGACCCGCTGGCTGCGCGGCCAGCAGCCGCGGGGGACGACACCGGCCCTGATCGCCGAGGTCTTCACCCGGCGTCTCGGGCGCCGTCTGACCGCGCAGGACCTGGGCCTGGACGCCTGCGCGCCCGTCTACGCGGGCCTGGAGTTCGCGGCCACCCCCGAGGAGGCCGTCGACATCGTCAGCGGGCTGTGGCGCAAGGACTCCGGCAGCCATGCGGAGCTGCGCAAGATCGCCTTCACCTCGGCGGGGCTGGTGGTGCCGAGCCGGGACTGGCTGATCGGGCGGGCCGACGACAAGGTGGCCCGCGCGGCCGCGGAGCCGCCGGTGCGGGTGCCCGCGCAGGGGCGGCCGGGAGGCAGGCCGGTGGTGCCGGCGTCCGTGCTCGCCGCCGCCCGCCGGGGCGGCGGGGCCGGGGCGGCGGCGGAGCGGGGGCCGGGGCACCGGGTCACCGGCGGCGACATCGCCGCGCTGCGGTCGGTGGGGGAGCTGTTCCGCACCCTCGACGACGCGTACGGGGGCGGGCACGCCCGCCAGGCCCTGGTGCGGTACCTCGAGCACGAGTGCGAGCCGATGCTGCGGGGCACCTATGGCGAGCAGACCGGGCGCCGGCTGTTCGCCGCCGCCGCGGATCTGACCCGGCTGGCCGGGTGGACGTCGTACGACATCGCCGCGCACGGGCTCGCCCAGCGCTACTTCGTGCAGGCGCTGCGGCTCGCGCAGGCGGCGGGGGACCGGGCCTACGGTGCGTACGTCCTGGTCACCATGAGCCGGCAGGCCGTCTACCTCGGCCACGGGCGGGAGGCCGTGCAGCTCGCCCGTGTCGCCCAGCAGGGGGCGGGGGGTTCCGCGCCGCCCGCCGTGCAGGCGCTGCTGCACGCGGCGGAGGCGCGGGGGCACGGGGTGCTGGGGGAGGTGCGGGCCTGCACGGCCGCGCTGGTGCGTGCGGAGCGTGCGCTGGAGGGGGCGCGGGCCGGGGACGAGGTGCCGTTCTGGGCGCGCTCCTTCGACGAGGCGCAGCTCGCGGACGAGTTCGGGCACTGCCACCGGGATCTCCAGCAGTACCGGGCGGCCGCGCAGCACGCGGAGCGCTCGTTGCAGTTGCGGGCGCCGGGGTTCGCGCGCAGCCGGCTGTTCTGCCGGGTGGTGCTGGCCACGGCCCGGCTGGGTCTGGGCGAGCTCGACCAGGCCTGCCAGCTGGCGGCGGAGGCGGCGGCGCAGGCGGCCGAGATGCGGTCGGTGCGGGCGGTGGAGTACGTCCGTGACTTCGAGCGGAAGCTGGAGCCCTATCGGGATGCGGCTCCTGTGCGGACGTATCGGGATCGGACGGCCGCGTATGTGTGAGAGTCGGTGCGGTGCGGATGGTGGGGGTGCGCGTTCCATGCCTGCGGCGCCTCTGGCCGTTCGGTGGGGGTGCGCGTAGCGCCCACGGGGGGTGGGTGGTGCGGGGCCGGGGCGGGGGTGTCCGTCCTCGGACTGGCGCGATCGAGCTTGCTGGTGGGGGTGACCGGCGCGGACGCGCCAGCCACTGAGGCCCCGTCCCCTCCTCGCCGTGCGCGGCCGCTCAGATCAGTGGGCGGCCCATGAGGACGTCGTCCACGTAGTCGCCGGCCACGAAGAACTCGCCCGGCTGTATGCCTTCCACCACGAAGCCCTCCGACTCGTACAGTCTGCGGGCGGTGGTGTTGTGGCCCAGGACGCGGAGGGTGATGCGGCGGGCACCGTGGTTTCTGGCTTCTGTCATGGCGGCTCGTAGCAGGGCGCGGCCTATGCCCAGGCCTCTTGCCTCGGTTGCTACGGCCAGGCCACGGATCTGGCGTACGTGGGCGTTGGAGGCCAGTTCGGTGGGGTGGCCCAGGCGGACGTAGCCCACCAGGCGGCCGTTGTGTTCGGCCACGTGGTGGGCTCCGGGGCCGGCGCTCTCGGTGAAGAACGTGTCGTGCGGCCGGGGTTGCGGGGTCACGGCGTGGGCGGGGGACCAGGTTTCGCGGTCCAGGCGGGCCAGGTCGCCCTCGTCGGTGGGGCGGGCGACGCGTATGTGTGGCATGTGGGCACTTTACGGTCGGCGGGGCAGGATGGAAGCCATGGAACGAGCGCGCATCGCGGTGGCCGGGGCGTCCGGGCTCATCGGTGGGGCCCTGGCCCGGTCCCTGACAGCGGACGGGCACACGGTCGTACGGCTGGTACGGCGGGCCGCCCAGGGGCCGGACGAGGTGTCCTGGGACCCGGAACGGGGGGTCGTGGACGCCAAGGGGCTCGCGGGGTGCGATGCCGTGGTGAACCTCGCGGGGGCCGGCGTCGGCAACCGGCGCTGGACGGAGGCGTACAAGGAGCGGATCCGGGTGGGCCGGGTGCGGGGTACCGCCGCTCTTGCCGAGGCCATCGCCGGGTTGCCCGCCGATGTGCGGCCGGGGGTGTTCGTGAGCGGTAGCGCGATCGGGTACTACGGCGATACCGGGGATCGGGTGGTTGATGAGAGTGCGCCGCCTGGGAACGGGTTTCTGCCGGAGTTGTGTGTGGAGTGGGAGGCTGCCGCTGAGGGGGCGGGGGCGCGGACGGTGCTGGCGCGGACCGGGCTGGTCGTGGCGCGTCGCGGTGGGGCCTGGGGGCGGCTGTTTCCGTTGTTCCGGGCGGGACTCGGCGGGCGGCTGGGGGACGGGCGGCAGTACTGGTCGTTCATCGCCCTGCACGACGAGGTGGCGGCGCTGCGTCATCTTCTGGAGGGGGAAGGGCTGTCCGGTCCGTTCAATCTGACCGCCCCTCATCCGGCCACCAACCGTGAGGTCACCGAGGCGATGGCCCGGGTACTGCGCCGGCCGGCGGTGTTCGCGGTGCCGGCGCCGGTGCTGCGGGCGGTGCTCGGTGAGATGTCCGGGGAAGTGCTCGGCAGCGCCCGGGTGTTGCCGACGCGGCTGCTGGAGTCGGGCTTCCGGTTCGCGTTCCCCCGGATCGAGGGCGCGGTGCGGGCCGCTGCCTGAAACTGTGCTTTCATCGACCACTTCGTGCCCATGCGGCGTGCGTATGCGACCGTCGTGCGCCCGTGCACTGGCCATGCGCGACTGACCCGCCGGCCGATCACGGTCCTAACCTCGACCAGAACTCGGGTATCCCTGGGGCCTGTTGAGGGCATGACGTCTCCAGCGCCCGCGCAACCTCGAGGAGGGGCACGTGCCAGAGCCCACGTACCACGCGGATGTCGTCGTCGTGGGAGCCGGGACCGCCGGACTCTCCGCGGCACGACGACTGACCAGCGCAGGAGTCACCACCGTCGTCCTGGAGGCCGCCCAGGAGGTGGGCGGCCGCATGACGACCGAGAAGATCGACGGCTTCCGGCTCGACAGGATCGGGCGGCTGATGTCCACGGCGCATCCCGGACTGCGGCAGGCCGCGCCGGTGCTGCTGCCCTTCGACCCAGGAGTCCTGCTGCACAGCGACGGACGGCACCACCGCGCGGGCGTGCAGCCCGGCGCACGGGGGGCGCGCGGGAGGGGCGCACTCCATGCGGTGCGCGCCCTCCGGGCGGGCGCCGGTCCCAGAAGGCCGGTGGCCGTGCCCGGGCGGCAGGTGTCCGTGCCGCGCAGTCGCAGCGGCGCTCCGCTGGGCACCGCGATGGACCAGGCCAGACTGGGCGCCGCGCTGTCCCGGCTCGCGGGCACACCCGTCGAACGGCTGCTGGCCCGGCCCGAACTGCCCGCCGCCGAGGCGCTGGCGGCCCGGGGCCTGCCCTCCCGTACCATCGACGGCTTCCTGCGCCCGCTCCTCGCCGCCCTGCTGTGCGACCCCGACCTCACCACGTCCAGCCGGTGCGCGGACCTGGCGCTGCACGCGTACGCCGGTGGACGGCTGTGTCTGCCGGAGGGCGGCGCCGAGGCGCTGCCGCAGCAGCTGGCGCGGTCGCTGCCGCCCGGCACCGTGCGGACCGGGGTGCGGGTGACGTCCGTGTCGACCACGTCGGTGGCGACCGCGGAGCACGGGGAGTTCCGGTGCTCCGCCGTGCTCGTCGCCACCGGGGCGCGGGCGGCCGCCGAACTGCTGCCCGGGCTGCGGGTGCCCGACTTCCACCCGGTGACGGTGGTGCACCACACCACCGACGAACCGCCCGCCACCGGGGCGTCGCTGCTGCTGGACGCCGACCGCGGCGGGCCGGTCGCGTACACGGCCGTCGTGAGCCGGGTCGACCCCTCCCGGGCGCCGGCCGGCCGCACCCTGGTGACGTCCACGGTGCTCGGCCCCTCGGTGCCGGGGATCGACACGGCCGTACGCATGCACCTGGCGCGGCTGTACGGCGTGTCCACGGCGCGCTGGGAGACGCTGGCCGTGCGCCACACCGCCGACGCCGTGCCCGCGATGCGCCCGCCGTTCGATCTGGGGCGTCCGGTGCGGCTGCTGGCGGGGCTGTACGTGTGCGGGGACCACCGGGACACCGGGACGGCCGAGGGCGCCCTGCGCTCGGCTCAGCGGGCCACGGCCGCGCTCCTGGCCGACCTCGGCGTGAACCGGCCGCTGCACACGGCGGACCCGGTGCCGACGGCCCGGGCGGCCTGACGGTGCCGCGCCGGCGGACACGTCACGAGGTCACCAGCGGGCCCGTGTCCACCGGCGCCGTCGCCGTCGCCGCGCGCTCCGCGTCGTCCGCCACCTCGTCGGCCGTCAGCACGTAGCCCGTCTCCGCGTCCGAGGTGGAGCGCGCGAACACCACGCCGTACACCTGGCCGCCCGTGGTCAGCAGCGGGCCGCCGGAATTGCCGGGGCGGACGGTGGAGCGGATGGAGTAGATCTCGCGGGTGACCGTCGCGTCGTTGTAGATGTTCTGCCCGCGCGCCTGCACCCGGCCCGCGACCGTCGCCGCCTGCAGGTTCAGGTCGCCGTCCTGCGGATAGCCCGCGACGACCGCGGAATCGCCGCGGTCGGCGTCGTCGTCGAACGCGAGGACCGGCGCCCGCAGGTCCGGCACGTACAGCACGGCCACGTCCTTGCCCGGGTCGAAGAGCACCACCCGCGCCGCGTACGTCCGCCCGACCCCGCCCACGCGCACGGTCGGCTCGTCGATGCCGGCCACCACGTGGGCGTTGGTCATCACATGCTCCCGCGCGTACACGAAGCCGCTGCCCTCGCGCCCCTGGGTGCCGGCGACCCCCTCCACCTTCACCGTGCTGCGCTGCGCGGCGCGGGTGGCGGCCGCCGTGACGCTGTCACCGGTGGGGGCGGCGACCTCGGCGGTCGACTCGTTCTCGAACGGGTTGAACACCTGCGGGAAGCCCGCCTCGGTGAGCGCCGAGGTGGCCCGCGAGAACCAGCCCGGCGTGGTGTCCGGCATCGTGTCCTGCACCGCGCCCAGCAGCCGTGAGTCCCGGATCGCCGACGTCACCAGCGGGGACGAGGACGCGGCCAGCACACTGGCCGCCACCCACGCCACGATCAGCACCGCCACCGCGTTGGCCACCGCCCCGCCGACCCCGTCCGCCACCCGCAGCGGCCCCCGGTCCAGCTCGCGCCGCAGCCTGAGCGCCAGCCGCCCCGCCAGCTCATGGCCCACCACCGCCGGGAGCAGCACCGTGAACACCGCCGTCACCGTCGCCCGGGTGGTCCCCGGTGTGACCAGGTCCATGATCCACGGCAGGATCCACACGCCGACGACCGCGCCGCCCACGAAACCGGCCAGCGAGACACAGCCGGCCAGCAGCCCGCGCCGGTACCCGGACGCCGCGTGGGCGAGGACGACCAGCACCAGCAGAATGTCGAGCAGGTCCACGCACGCCGCCTTTCTGTCGGGACCACAGGACCCTTCAATACGAGGCGGAGGGGCCCGGTGATCAGCCTCGCGCGGTGCGGCATCCGCAGGGCGGACGCACACCGCGCGCACTGGGGAAAACGTCACGGACCGGGACGATGGTTCCACCGAGTGGCACATCACAGATCGCGGACCGCGCCGGCCGGACCCACAGTGGGACCATGCGTGTCCCGAGACGACCGCGCGGAGCGCGGAGCCGCCGCCCCTCCCGGATACCCGGCGGGCCCGGCTCCCGGCGCCTGCCCGCAGCCGCCACGATCGCGCTCGGCTGTGTACCGGGAGTGGCCGCCGCCGTCGCCCTGGTGCTGTGCGCCTACGGCGTCGAGCGGGCCGCCGGGTCCGACGGCGGAGCCTCCGCCGTCGCGCGGACGGCTCCCGCCTTCCAGGCCCCCCGGCCGGTGATCCTGCCCCGCGCGGTCTGGCTGGGCGGCAGCGCCCGCGAACAGCCCCCGCCGCGCTACGACGACACGGTCGTCGCCGTGTTCATCCACCACACCGACTCGCCCAACGGCTACGACTGCGCGGACGCGCCCGGCATCATCAGGGCCCTGTACGAGGGCCAGACCGCCGGCCGCGACTGGGACGACCTCGGCTACAACTTCGTCGTCGACCGCTGCGGCACCATCTACGAGGGCCGCGCCGGCGGCACCGACCGGCCCGTCACCGGTGCCCACACCCAGGGCTTCAACCACCGCAGCACCGGCATCGCCGCCCTCGGCACCTTCTCCGCCGGGGTTCAGGTGCCGGAGGAGATGCTGCGCTCGATCGCCGAGCTGTCCGCCTGGAAGCTCGGCACGTCCGGCACCGACCCGCGCGGTCAGGTGCGGCTGGTCTCCAGCAACGGCGGCAGCCGCTACGCGGCCGGCACCATCGCCACGCTGCACGCCGTCGCCGCCCACAGCGACGGCTACATGACCGACTGTCCGGGCGCCGCCCTCAAGGCCCGCCTCCCGGACATCAGGACCCTCGCCGCCCGCATCCAGGGCCGCGAGAGCACAGAGCAGGCCCTCCGGAAGGACACCCGCGACGATCCACAGACCGTCCTGAAGCAGAACGTCACACAGAACGAAGAGCAGAACCCATGAACGACACCCCTGACCGAAGTACCACCTGGGCGGACGCCCTGCGCCGCCCCTGGACGGCGCTCTGCGCCGCCGCGGCCGTCGTCCTCGGCCCGGCGTGCCACACCGCCTCCGCCCTCATGCAGGCCAACGCCGCACCCCTGAGACACACACCGAGTCCGCACCGGCGTCTGTGAACCGGCGGGCGCTCAGCCCCCGAACCGCTCCCACAGCCGCGGGTAGCGTTCGGCGAGCAGCGCCTCGTTCTCGAAGTCGAGCGGTGTGCCCTCCGGCTCCGCCGGGGCCGGAGGCAGCTCGAGGTCGGGAGCCACCGTCCCGGTGAGCTGCTCGTACGCCTCGTCCGCCGCGTAGCCCAGCTCCTCGCCGTCGCCGTCGAGCTCCTCGTCGAAGTCCTCCAGCAGCTCGGCGAGCGCGTCCGGATCGTGCAGGGCGCCCTCGAACACCTCCCGGCCCTGGCCGATCAGCCAGCACCTGAAGTAGTCGAAGGCGTCGTCGCTCGCCCCGCCCAGCAGCACCCACGCGGCGCCCCACAGGTCCCAGCGGTAGGCACGGTGGTAGCGGGACTCGAAATGACGGGCGAAATCCAGCACGGCCTCCGGGTCCAGCCGCACGAGCCGCCCCACGAGCAGATCCGCCTGCTCCTCCGGATCCCCCTCGGCATCCTCCCGAGCGCTGTCCACCAGCTCCCAGAACTCCGTCTCGTCCATCACGCCACAAGCATCGACCCTGGAGTGACGAAGGGGCGCGGGGAACGGCGCAAAAGGGGGGTCCGGGAGGGCGGAGCCCTCCAGGTTCGGGACGGGAAGGGGCGGCGGGGGCGAGAAGCCCGGCCGAGCCCTACGCCCCGTACATCTCCGCCAGCCGCGCGGCGTCCCGCACGAACCGCTCCCGCAGCTCCGCCGGCCCCACCACCTCCGCCTCCGCCCCCAACCCCGTCAACTGCTCGTACGCCACCTCCAGCGACTCCACCGGCAAGGTCAGCGTCACCCGCCCGCCGCCGTCCGGCTCACCCGCCCGCGCCAGCGCCTCCCGCGCCGACAGCGGATCCACGACGTGCCCGAGCCGCCGCACCCCCTCCGCCGACAGCCGCAGCACGACCTCGTCCCTGAGGATCGACCGCGCGAACTGCTCCGCCCGCTCCTGCCAGAACGCCGGCAGATCGAACTCCGCCATCCGTTCGAAGCGCTCCTCGCCCGCCTCCACCGCCGTGAACCGCTCGATCCGGTACACCCGGAAGGACCCGCCCCCGGCCGCCACCCGCGCGCACAGGTACCAGGCACCCGCCTTGAGCACGAGCCCGTACGGCTCCAGCTCCCGCTCCACCTCCCCCTCGCCGCGCCGGTAGCGGGCGGTGATCCGCCGGTCGTCCCACACCGCGTCCGCGACCCGCGGCAGCAGCGCGGGCGTCGTCGGCTCGCGGAACCAGTTGGGGGCGTCCAGATGGAACCGCTGCGCCGCCGTGCGGGGGGCGTCACGGAGGGAGGGCAGCAGGGCGGCCGACACCTTGAGCCGGGCCGCCGACGCCGCGTCCTCAAGGCCCATCTCGCGCAGCGCCCCCGGCACCCCGGACAGGAACAGCGCCTCCGCCTCGCCGCGGGCCAGCCCGGTCATGGGGGCACCTCCCAGGCCCTTGAGGCTCTGGGGGAGCGTCCGGTACCCGCCGACCAGCCGGTACCCGCCGATCCGCCCCCGGTCCGCGTACACCGGCACCCCGGCCTCCGACAGCGCCTGCGCGTCCCGGGTGACCGTGCGCTCCGACACCTCCAGCTCCCGCGCCAGCTCGGCGGCGGTCATCGAGGGCCGGGACTGGAGCAGCAGAACCATCTTGATCAGCCGGGCAGCACGCATGCGCCCATGATGCAAGAGGCCCCCGCCGGAGGGGGCGGGGGCCTCTTGCCGTCACCAGCCTTACAGGCCGTACTTCTCGCGCGCCTCCTTCACGGCCGTGGCCTTGACCTCGCCGCGCCGGGCGAGCTGGGCCAGCGCCGCGACGACGATGGACTCGGCGTCGACACCGAAGTGGCGGCGGGCCGCGTCACGGGTGTCCGACAGACCGAAGCCGTCGGCGCCCAGCGACGTGTAGTCCTGCTCGACCCACTGCGCGATCTGGTCCGGGACCTGGCGCATGTAGTCGGAGACCGCCAGCACCGGACCCTCGGCGCCCTGCAGCGCCTGCCGCACGAACGGCACCCGGTCCTCGCCCCGCAGCAGCGCCTCGTCCGCCTCCATGGCGTCCCGGCGCAGCTCCGTCCACGAGGTCGCGGACCACACGTCGGCGGCCACGCCCCACTCCTCGGCGAGCAGCTTCTGCGCCTTCAGCGCCCAGTGGATCGCCGTACCGGAGCCGAGCAGCTGGATACGCGGCCCGTTGGCAGCCGGGGCCAGGCCCGCGGACTCCGCCGTGTTGAAGCGGTACAGGCCCTTGACGATGCCCTCGTCGATGCCGGCCGCCTGCGGCTTGGCGGGCTGCGGCAGCGGCTCGTTGTAGACCGTCAGGTAGTAGAAGACGTTCTGGTCCTCGCCCGGCTCGGCCTCGCCGAACATCCGGCGCAGCCCCTCCTTGACGATGACCGCGATCTCGTAGGCGAACGCCGGGTCGTACGTCAGGGCCGCCGGGTTGGTCGCCGCGATGACCGGGGAGTGGCCGTCGGCGTGCTGAAGGCCCTCGCCGGTCAGCGTGGTGCGGCCCGCGGTGGCGCCGACCAGGAAGCCGCGGCCGAGCTGGTCGCCGAGCTGCCACATCTGGTCGCCGGTGCGCTGCCAGCCGAACATCGAGTAGTAGATGTAGAACGGGATCATCGTCTCGCCGTGCGTCGCGTACGACGTGGAGGCGGCGATGAACTCGGCCATGGCGCCGGCCTCGGTGATCCCCTCGTTGAAGATCTGGCCGTTCTTGGCTTCCTTGTAGTACATCAGCTGGTCGCGGTCGACCGGCTCGTACGTCTGGCCCATGGGCGAGTAGATGCCGAGGGACGGGAAGAGGCTCTCCATACCGAAGGTGCGCGCCTCGTCGGGGACGATCGGCACCCAGCGCTTGCCGGTCTCCTTGTCGCGGACCAGGTCCTTGACCAGGCGGACGAAGGCCATGGTGGTGGCCACGTTCTGCGAGCCGGAGCCCTTGTCGAAGGCGGTGAACGCCTTGTCGGCGGGCTGGGGCAGCGGGGCGACCGGGTGCAGGCGGCGGGCCGGGGCGGGACCGCCGAGGGCCGCGCGGCGCTCCTGGAGGTAGCGGACCTCGGGGGAGTCGGCGCCCGGGTGCACGTAGGGCACCACGTCGTCGACGAACCGCGAGTCCGGGATCGGCAGCTCGAGGCGGTCGCGCATCGCCTTGAACTCGTCCACCGTCAGCTTCTTCATCTGGTGGTTGGCGTTCTTCGAGGCGAAGCCCTCACCGAGGGTGTGGCCCTTCACGGTCTGCGCCAGGATCACGGTCGGCGCGCCCTTGTGGGCGAGCGCGGCCCGGTAGGCGGCGTAGACCTTGCGGGACTCGTGGCCGCCGCGGGAGAGGTGGAAGCACTCGAGGATCTTGTCGTCGCTCAGCAGCTTCGCCATCTCGACGAGCGCCGGGTCCTTGCCGAAGAAGTCCTCGCGGATGTAGGCGGCGTCGCGCGTCTGGTACGTCTGCACCTGCGCGTCCGGTACCTCGCGCAGCCGGCGTACCAGGGCGCCGGTGGTGTCGAGCCGGAACAGCTCGTCCCACGCCGTGCCCCAGAGCGTCTTGATGACGTTCCAGCCGGCGCCGCGGAACTGGGCCTCCAGCTCCTGCACGATCTTGAAGTTGGCGCGGACCGGTCCGTCGAGGCGCTGCAGGTTGCAGTTGATGACGAAGGTCAGGTTGTCGAGCTGCTCGCGGGCGGCGAGGGTGAGCGCGGTCGTCGACTCGGGCTCGTCCATCTCGCCGTCGCCGAGGAACGCCCACACGTGGGAGTCGGCGACGTCCTTGATGCCGCGGCTGGTCAGATAGCGGTTGAAGCGCGCCTGGTAGATCGCGGAGATCGGGCCGAGGCCCATGGAGACGGTGGGGAACTCCCACAGCCAGGGCAGCCGGCGCGGATGCGGGTACGACGGCAGGCCGTTGCCGCCGGACTCGCGGCGGAAGTTGTCGAGCTGCTCCTCGCCGATGCGGCCGTCGAGGAAGGCGCGGGCGTAGATGCCGGGGGAGGCGTGGCCCTGGATGTAGAGCTGGTCGCCCGAGCCGTCGCCCTCCTTGCCGCGGAAGAAGTGGTTGAATCCGGTCTCGTACAGCCAGGCGGCGGAGGCGAAGGTGGCGATGTGACCGCCGACGCCGTATGTGCTGCCGCGGGTCACCATCGCGGCCGCGTTCCAGCGGTTCCAGGCGGTGATCCGCTGCTCCATCGCCTCGTCGCCGTCCACGGCGGGCTCGGCGGAGGTGGGGATGGTGTTGACGTAATCGGTCTCGAGGAGCTTCGGCAGCGCGATGCCGGTGCCCTCGGCGCGCTCCAGTGTGCGGCGCATCAGGTACGCGGCACGGTGCGGCCCGGCCGCCTTGGTGACGGCGTCCAGGGAGGCCTGCCACTCGGCGGTCTCCTCGGGGTCGCGGTCCGGGAGCTGGTCGAGCTCGCTCGGCTGGATGGCGTTGGGGTCGGTCATGTCGCCGCCTTCCTCAGTCGAAGGGGGTTCCCTCATCGGTAAGGGTTCGGGGTGCCCTTGGTCTTTGGCAGGACAGGGCGGAGACTTCGGTGGAAGTCCACTGGTGACGATAACTCGCTGATCGATGATCGATCAAAGGGTTGGGGGTCAAAACCTCTTGATCACGAGAAAGTCGGCACGGGGTGTCTCCGACGGTGGCACGGGGTGACTGTCCCTTCGGGGTGTTTGCGCAGGTGAGGGTGTTGGGGCGCGGAAGAGCACGGGGGTTCTGTCGTACGGCGGCTGCCGGTGAGTCGTGGTTGCTCGCGCAGTTCCCCGCGCCCCTTCAGGGGCGCGGGGCTGTATCGATATGCGGCTCCGCCGCGTGGGGGGTCTGGGGGCGAAGCTCCCAGGGACGGGAAGGGGCGGCGGGGGCGAAAAACACCACGGGGTCTAGGCCCGCGGCGCGCACCCGAGCACGTGCGCCTTCACCAGTTCCGCGATGCGCGGGTCGCGGCGGCGGAACGCTGCCACCAGCTCCTCGTGCTCCTCCGCGTACGACTGCTGCACCGTCCCCAGCCACCGTATCGACAGCGCCGTGAACACCTCGATCCCCAGCCCCTCCCACGTGTGCAGCAGCACCGAGTTCCCCGCCGCCCGCACCAGCTCCCGGTGGAACGCCACCGTGTGCCGCACCTGCCCGGTCCCGTCCGACATCCGGTCCGCCTCGTACAGCGCGGCGACGTGCGGCTCCAGCGCCGAGCAGTCCTCCGCCAGACGTGCCGCCGCCAGCTCCGCCGCGATCGCCTCCAGACCGGCCCGGACGGGGTAGCTCTCCTCCAGGTCGGCGGCGGTCAGATTCCGCACCCGCACGCCTTTGTTCGGCGCCGACTCGATCAGCCGCAGGGACTCCAGCTCGCGCAGCGCCTCCCGGACGGGCGTCTGGCTGACCTCGAGCTCCGTCGCGATCCGCCGCTCCACGATCCGCTCGCCCGGCTGCCATCGTCCGCTGATGATCCCTTCCAGGATGTGCTCGCGGATCTGTTCGCGCAGCGAGTGGACGACGGGCGCGGTCATGAGGGCTCCTTAGGAAGGGGCCCACAGGCCCCCGGGGGGCTTTGACGCTTAGACAATACGGCTGTGAGCCCGCGCCGGAGGGGCGCACAGGGGCGCTTTCGCCCAGGTGAGACGAGACTTACACGCCGCCCTCCTGCTCCGAGCAGGTGGAATTGTGTGATCATCCGACCGGTGGTGTGTGTCGTACAAGCCGCCCGTCCCCACACTGATCCTGCAATTCTCCCCCGGATCGGAAGGGACACAATGACGATGACGCGAGCCAAGTGGCCCAGACCCGCGCGCACGCGGGTCCGCGCCCGACGACACGGTCTCCGCCTGGGCGGCGCGCTGGTCTTCGCCGTCGCCCTGGTCGGCGCCGCGCCAACCGGTGTCGCGGCGGCCCCCGGCCTCGGCTGGGACGGCCCCGACCCCGGCAAGTGCGGCTACGGCCACCACGACCCCTGCAAGGGCGAGCCCGGCCCTCCCGGGCGCCAAGGACCTCCCGGACCTCCCGGGCCTGCCGGACCTCCCGGCCCCGCTGGTCCTCCCGGCCCCGCTGGTCCTCCCGGGCCCGCCGGGCCGTGCGTGAGCATCGACAGCTACAACCGCGGCTCGCAGCAGTACACCGGTGTCGTCAACCCGGACCGGCTGATCTCGGTCGGCACCCGGGGCCTCCAGCCGAACCCGGGCGCGTACACGTGGTCCAACCTGTCGGACAACGAGGACGCCCCGACGAACGCCTGCACCGTCACGGTGACCGAGCAGGGGAACACCCTGGACGTCCAGGTGATCACCGTCACCGGCGCCGTGGTCGAGACGTTCTGCACCGTCCCCGGCAACCAGCTCGTGTGCGACGCCGCGTGGACCCCGGTCGCCCCGCAGCCGCCCCAATGACCCCGGACGCAGATGCCCCCACCCGGAAGCTCCGGGTGGGGGCAACGGCGTATGCCTCGACGGCCGACGTCTACAGGCCGAGCTCGACCTCGAACTCGCCGGCCTCCAGGATCGCCTTGACCGCCGTCAGGTAACGGGCCGCGTCGGCACCGTCGACCAGGCGGTGGTCGTAGGAGAGGGTCAGGTAGGTCATGTCGCGGATGCCGATGGCCGTCCCCTCCTCCGACTCGATGACGGCCGGACGCTTCACCGTGGCGCCGATGCCGAGGATCGCGACCTGGCCCGGGGGCACGATGATCGTGTCGAACAGCGCGCCGCGCGAACCGGTGTTGCTGATGGTGAAGGTCGCGCCGGACAGCTCGTCCGGGGTGATCTTGTTGCCACGGACCTTGCCCGCAAGCTCCGCCGTGGCCTTGGCGATGCCGGCGAGGTTGAGGTCACCGGCGTTCTTGATGACCGGGGTCATCAGGCCCTTCTCGGAGTCCACCGCGATACCGATGTTCTCGGTGTCGAAGTAGGTGATGGTCCCCTCGGCCTCGTTGATCCTGGCGTTGATCGGCGCGTGCGCCTTCAGCGCCTGGGCCGCGGCCTTGACGAAGAACGGCATCGGGGAGAGCTTGACGCCCTCACGGGCCGCGAACGCGTCCTTGGCGAGGGCGCGCAGCTTCATCAGACGGGTGACGTCGACCTCGACCACCGAGGACAGCTGCGCCTGCTCGTGCAGGGCCTTGACCATGTTGTCGCCGATGACCTTGCGGATCCGCGGCATCTTCACGGTCTGGCCGCGCAGCGGGGAGGCCTCCAGGACGGGGGCCTTCTTCGCGGCGGGCGCTGCGGCGGCCGGGGCCGGGGCCGGAGCCGCGGCCTTGGCGGCCTCGGCGGCGGCGATGACGTCCTGCTTGCGGATGCGGCCGCCGACGCCGGTGCCCTTGACGGTGGACAGGTCGACGCCGTTCTCGGCGGCGAGCTTGCGCACCAGCGGGGTCACGTAGGCGCCCTCGTCCGTGGCCCGGGCGGCGGCCGGGGCCGGAGCCGCGGGAGCCTGCGGGGCAGGAGCAGGAGCAGGAGCAGGAGCAGGAGCAGGAGCAGGGGCCGGGGCGGCCTGCTGCGGAGCCGGAGCCGGAGTCGGCGCGGGCGCCGGGGCGGCCGGGGCCGGGGCGGGCGCGGGCTGCGCCGGGGCCTCGGGGGCCGCCGGGGCGGGCGCGGCGGCCGGAGCGGCACCGGCCTCGCCGATGACGGCGAGCTTGGCGCCGACCTCGGCCGTCTCGTCCTCGCCGACCACGATCTCCAGCAGCGTGCCGGACGCGGGGGCGGGGATCTCGGTGTCGACCTTGTCCGTCGACACCTCCAGCAGCGGCTCGTCGGCCTCGACGGTGTCACCGACCGACTTCAGCCAGCGGGTGACGGTGCCCTCGGTGACGGACTCGCCGAGCGCCGGCAGGACCACGTCGGTGCCCTGCGCGGAGCCGCCGCCGGCCGCGGCCTCGGCGCTGGGCGCCGGAGCGGGGGCGGGCTGCTCGGTGGACGGCTGGGCCTGCGGCTCCGGCGCGGGGGCCGGCGGGGCCGCCTGCTCGGCCGCGGGCGCCGGGGCGGCGGCGGGGGCGCCGCTGCCGTCGTCGATCAGGGCCAGCTCGGCGCCGACCTCGACCGTCTCGTCCTCGGCGACCTTGATGGAGGACAGCACGCCGGAGGCGGGTGCGGGAATCTCGGTGTCGACCTTGTCGGTGGAGACCTCGAGCAGCGGCTCGTCGGCCTCGACGCGCTCGCCCTCGGCCTTCAGCCAGCGGGTGACAGTGCCCTCGGTGACGCTCTCGCCGAGCGCCGGCAGGGTTACGGAAACCGCCATGGTTTCGGTTGCTCCTTAGAAGTGCGGAAGTCTGTGTCGTCGCGCCCGGTGACTGAGGGCGTCAGTCGTGCGCGTGGAGGGGCTTGCCGGCCAGGGCCAGGTGGGCCTCGCCGAGCGCCTCGCTCTGCGTCGGGTGGGCGTGGATCAGCTGGGCGACCTCGGCCGGCAGCGCCTCCCAGTTGTAGATCAGCTGGGCCTCGCCGACCTGCTCACCCATGCGGTCGCCGACCATGTGGACGCCGACCACCGCACCGTCCTTGACCTGGACGAGCTTGATCTCGCCCGCAGTCTGGAGGATCTTGCTCCTGCCGTTGCCCGCCAGGTTGTACTTCAGGGCGACGACCTTGTCCGCACCGTAGATCTCCTTGGCCTTGGCCTCGGTGATGCCCACGGAGGCGACCTCGGGGTGGCAGTACGTCACCCGGGGGACGCCGTCGTAGTCGATCGGGACGGTCTTCAGACCGGCCAGCCGCTCCGCCACCAGGATGCCCTCCGCGAAGCCCACGTGCGCGAGCTGGAGGGTCGGGACCAGGTCACCGACGGCGGAGATGGTCGGAACGTTGGTACGCATGTACTCGTCGACGAGGACGTAGCCGCGGTCCATGGCGACCCCGGCCTCCTCGTAGCCCAGGCCCTGGGAGACCGGGCCGCGGCCGATGGCGACGAGCAGGATCTCGGCCTCGAACTCCTTGCCGTCGGCGAGGGTGACCTTGACACCGTCCTGGGTGTACTCCGCCTTCTGGAAGAAGGTGCCCAGGTTGAACTTGATGCCGCGCTTGCGGAAGGCACGCTCCAGCAGCTTGGAGGAGTTCTCGTCCTCCACCGGGACGAGGTGCTTCAGGCCCTCGACGATCGTCACCTCGGTGCCGAACGACTTCCACGCGGAGGCGAACTCGACGCCGATGACGCCGCCGCCCAGGATGATCGCGGACTTCGGCACGCGGTCCAGGACGAGGGCGTGGTCGGAGGAGATGATCCGCTCGCCGTCGATGTCCAGGCCCGGCAGCGACTTCGGCACGGAACCGGTCGCCAGCAGGATGTGCCGGCCCTGGATCCGCTGCCCGTTCACATCGACGGAAGTGGGCGAGGACAGCCGGCCCTCGCCCTCGATGTAGGTCACCTTGCGGGAGGCGACGAGACCCTGCAGACCCTTGTACAGACCGGAGATGACCCCGTCCTTGTACTTGTGGACGCCCGCGATGTCGATGCCCTCGAAGGTCGCCTTGACACCGACGGCCTCGCTCTCGCGGGCCTGGTCGGCGATCTCGCCGGCGTGCAGCAGGGCTTTGGTGGGAATGCATCCTCGGTGCAGGCAGGTACCGCCGACCTTGTCCTTCTCGATCAAGGCGACGTCCAGGCCCAGCTGCGCCCCGCGCAGGGCCGCGGCGTAACCACCGCTGCCACCGCCGAGGATCACTAGGTCGAAAACGGTGCTGGCGTCGTTCGCCACGTCACGTCCTCCATGCATGTGCGCCACGCCGGTCTCCAGTGACCGGTCGGCGGCTGGTGTCCGGCCGCTCATTGTTCTCGGCCCTTTGGTGGGGGCCCTGTCCTGCCGAGCCCTATCCTCGCACTTGTCGGGGCCGTACGAGACGCGGGGCCGTGGTGTGAGACGTCCCACTTCCGGTGACGAGGTGTCCCGCTTCCGGTGACGGGGCCTCGCCCTACCCGCGCGCGAGGCCCCGCCGTCCCGAGGGAGCGTCAGCTCAGATCGCCGGCGGCGGCCCGCTCCGCCAGGCGGACCAGGGTGCGCACCGCCGAGCCCGTACCGCCCTTGGGCGTGTACCCGAACGGGCTGCCCTCGTTGAAGGCCGGACCCGCGATGTCGAGGTGCGCCCAGGTGATGCCCTCGCCGACGAACTCGCGCAGGAACAGGCCCGCGACCAGCCCGCCGCCCATCCGCTCACCCATGTTGGCGATGTCCGCGGTGGACGAGTCCATCCCCTTGCGCAGGTGCTCGGGCAGCGGCATCTGCCAGGCCGGCTCGCCGGCCTCCTCGGCGGCCTCGTACACCGTGGAGCGGAACGCGTCGTCGTTCGCCATGATCCCGAACGTGCGGTTGCCCAGCGCCAGCACCATCGCGCCGGTCAGGGTCGCGACGTCCACGATCGCGTCCGGCTCGTCCTGCGAGGCGGCCCACAGCGCGTCCGCCAGGACGAGCCGGCCCTCGGCGTCGGTGTTGAGCACCTCCACCGTCTTGCCGCTGAACATGCGCAGCACGTCGCCCGGGCGCGTCGCCGAACCGGACGGCATGTTCTCGGCCAGCGCCAGCCAGCCGGTGACGTTGACCTCCAGGCCGAGCCGGGCGGCGGCGACGACCGCGGCGAACACGGCGGCGGCACCGCTCATGTCGCACTTCATCGTCTCGTTGTGGCCGGCCGGCTTCAGGGAGATGCCGCCCGAGTCGTAGGTGATGCCCTTGCCGACGAGGGCGAGGTGCTTCTTGGCCTTGGACGAGGTGTACGACAGCTTCACCAGCCGCGGCCCGGACGCCGACCCGGCGCCGACGCCGAGGATGCCGCCGTAGCCGCCCTTGGTGAGGGCCTTCTCGTCGAGCACCTGCACCTTGATGCCGTGCTCCTTGGCCGCCGCCTGGGCGACGGCCGCGAACGCCTCCGGGTTCAGGTCGTTCGGCGGGGTGTTGATCAGGTCGCGGGCGCGGTTGAGCTCCTCGGCGACGGCGGCGGCGCGCTCGAGTGCGGCCTTGTACGCCTTGTCGCGGGGCTTGCCGCCGATCAGCGCGGCCTCGGCGAGCGGGGCCTTGCCGTTCTTGCCCTTCCCGGCGGAGTCGCCGTCGTCCTTCTTCTTGTAGGCGTCGAAGGAGTACGCGCCGAGCAGCACGCCCTCCGCGACCGCGCCGGCGTCGGCCGCGTCCGCCAGGGGCAGCGCGAACGCGGCCTTCTTGCTGCCGGCGAGGGTGCGGGCGGCCACACCGGCGGCCTTGCGCAGCGCCTCGGTGTCGTAGCCGGAGCCCTTCTCGGGCTGGGCGCCGAGGCCCACCGCCACCACGAGCGGCGCCTTGAAGCCGGCCGGCGCGGGGAGCTTCGTCACCTCGCCCTCGGCACCGGACGCGCCGAGAGTCTCCAGGACGCCGGCGAGCCTGCCGTCGTACGCCTGGTCCACGGCCTCGGCGCCCGGTGCGACGACCGGGGCTGCGGACTGTGCGGCAGAGCTCTTGGCGACACCGATCACGATCGCGTCGGCCCGCAGGCCGGGGACCGCGGCGGTGCTGAGAGTGAGAGCAGTCACGGTGGTGAAATCTCGCTTCCGATGTGGAGTTGCAGTGGCCGAAAGGTGTGGGTCGACCGGGCCCGGCAGCCGACCCTAATGGCGCTGAGCGGGTGCGGTCCCGTCGGGGCCTTCCCCGGTGCGGCGAACACTCGGGACGAGACTACGCGCGTGTGTGCGTCCGCTCATTGCCGCGGGGTTCACCTTCCGGTGAGGTCGCGCACCGGCCGGGGCCCCGCCGGGCGGACACGATCGTCCTTGACGTTCCTGTGCCGCGGCCATGCCGCGCGGCCCGCCCCCGCGGAGGACGCCCGGTGAGAAGGCCGTCCCTGCTCGTCACGGCGCGGCGTCCCGCACCATCGCGCCCGTGTCCGACGGCAAGGAGCCGCCCGGCGACCGCCGGCGACCCCGGCCGGGCACGGCCTGGCAGTGGCGGCTCAGCGGGCGGCCCGACACCTCCGTCGACGTCCCGAAACCACGACATCGACGGCTTCGACCACTTCCCGGACACGGTCGCGAAGCCGCACCACGACGGCCGCAAGGTCATCTGCCGCCTCTCCACCTGCGCCTGGGAGGACTTCCGCTCGGACGCCGGCGACTTCCCGGACCGACGTACTGGAGCCGCTCATGGCGCGGCGCCTCGGCGTGTGCCGGGACGAGGGCTTCGACGCGGTGGAGCCGGATCGCCGGCGACCAGCCGTGCCACGACCGCCCCGTGGCCGGGCTCGCCCACGGCCGGGGTCGCGGGCGACGAACAGCGCGCCCGGTACGGAGAGTGCGAGGAGCTGACCCCGTTTCATCGAGGCGGACAGGGCCGTCTTCCACGCCGAGTGCGAGTCGGCCACCGGCCGCTTCCGCGCCGGCTCGCGGCGTACGAAGCTGAGTTCGCCGCTCAGACGGTATGAACCGGACGCATGGCTTCGGGCCTGCTGAAGCTGATTCCGGTCACGGTGGTGCCCGCCATGCGGTCGGCGAGGGAGCGGCGCGCCGGGCCCAGCACGGGCAGCGCGTTGAACAGGAAGAGGGCCACCGCGATCACCCACACCAGGACCGACAGCGCGATCTGCCCCTCCACGAGCAGCACACAGGCCACGGCGTACACGGCGACGTCGGTGGCCGTGGTCACCGCCGCCCGCACCGCCGCGCGGCCGGGCAGCCGCGGAGTGATCTTCAGCCCGGTCAGCGCCTTGCCGATCGTGCGCCCGGCGAGGGCGAGGCAGGCCCACTGGTAGAGGAACGTCGCGACGATCAGCAGGCCGAAGGCCTGCTCGACGTAGAGCACGGACTTGTTCCACAGGGACAGTCCGAGGTTCTCCGAGGCGTCGACCACGTCGCCGCGTGAGGTCAGCAGGTCGAAGCCGCTGCGGGCGGCGAGTTCGGGCACGTCGGTGACGAGCGCGGATATCCGGTTGAAGGTGAGCACGGCGAGCGCCGAGGCCAGCGCGACCACCAGTGCGAAGTCGATGAACCAGGCCAGGACACGACGGAACTTCGGCATCAACATCCCCCGATCTGTGGTGAGTTCGGCGGACACGGTAGCCGCCAGACCTGCGGGAACGCACTGGATCGGGGAGATCGTTTCATCCCAGTGACATCACGACCAGCGCGGTCGTCGCCGCGGTCTCCGCGAGCCCGCCGAACACATCGCCGGTGACCCCGCCGAACCGGCGGACGCAGTGCCGCAGCAGCAGCTCGCCCGCGGTGACGGCCAGGACGACCGCGGCCACCGCGAGGACGACGCCGTGCGCCCCCGTCGACGCGCCCGCTGCCGCGGCCACCCCGGCCACCGCGAGGGCGGCCGGCACCGCGCCCGCCAGGGGCACCGTTCCCGCGACCGCCGCGCCCAGCCCCTCCGGACGGGCCGGCGGCACGCCCGCCCTGGCCGCCAGGGTGAGGGCCAGCCGGGCCACGACGGCCGACACCACGGCCGCCGTGGCACCGCGCGCCCAGGAGTCCCCGTACGCCTGCGCCAGCGCGGCCGCCTGGGCCAGCAGGACCAGGAGCAGCGTGATCACCCCGAACGGCCCGATGTCCGACTGCTTCATGATCCGCAGGGCGTCCTCGGCGGGCCTGCCGCTGCCGAGCCCGTCGGCGGTGTCGGCCAGTCCGTCGAGATGCAGACCCCGGGTCAGCACGGCCGGTACGGCGACGGTGGCCACGGCGGCGAGCGGCGCCCCCGCGCCGAGGGCCAGCAGCGCCGTCCCCGCGGCGGCGGCCGCGGCGCCGACCGCGAGCCCGGCCAGCGGGGCGCACAGCATCCCCGCGCGGGCGGCCGGCCGGTCCCAGCGGGTGACCCGGACCGGGAGCACGGTGAGCGTGCCGAAGGCGAAGCGGAGGCCGTCGGCGGGGGAGGCGGAGGGCGCGGAGGGGTCGGGCACCGGCGCAGATTACCTTCCGGCCGTCGTGGCCCCGGCGGCGACCGTGGATAAAGTGCCCATATGGGACATTGGCTGGACCGGAACATCATCGAGCCGGGCAAGCTGCCGCTGCTTCTCGCGCTGTCCGCCTTCGTCCTCACCTTCGTCATCACCCGGGTCATCACCCGTCTGATCCGCGCGGGCCGGGGGCCGTTCGGCAACGTCACGGCCGGCTCGGTGCACGTCCACCACGTGGTGCCCGGCGTCATCCTCACCGTCATCGGCGGCTTCGGCGCGGTGGCGGCCGGCCGGCACGGCTTCGGCTCGGCGGTCAGCGCGGTGCTGTTCGGCGTGGGCGCGGGGCTGGTCCTGGACGAGTTCGCGCTCATCCTGCATCTCGCCGACGTGTACTGGACCGAGGAGGGCCGCCAGAGCGTGGAGATGGTCGTCGTCACCGCCGCGCTGGTCGGCCTGCTGCTGGCCGGCTTCACGCCGTTCGGCGTCGACGACCTGACCGAGGACGAACTCCAGAACCGCGCGGGCGTCGCCGGGACCGTGGGCCTCAACTTCCTCTTCGCCCTGATCGCGCTGGCCAAGGGCAAGGCACGGCTCGCGGTCTTCGGCGTGATCATCCCGCTCGTGGCCCTGATCGGCTCGGTACGGCTGGCGCGTCCGGCGTCCCTGTGGGCCCGGCGCTTCTACCGCCACCGCCCCCGGGCCCGCGCCCGCGCCATCCTCCGCTCCTACCGCCACGACCGCCGCTGGTCCGGCCCCCGCCGTGCGATGGAGGACTGGCTGGGCGGCAAACCGAACGCCCCCTAGGGGCGCGGGGCCGTACCGATGTGCGGCTCCGCCGCGTGGGCGCGAACGGGGGTCTGCGTGAAGCCCCCAGGAGCGGGACGGGAAGGGGCGGCGGGGGCGGAAAACGCCCGGACAGTCACCCCCTCCGGGTCACTCGGAAGGCACCGCCTCCTCCTCCCGCACCGGCAACTCCGCCGCCAGCGCCGCCGCCCCCTGCACCAAGGGCAGCGCGAGCAACGCCCCCGTTCCCTCCCCGACGGCAACCCCCTGCGACAGCAGCGGCTCCAGCGCCATCCGGTCCAGCGCCTTCGCCTGCGCGGGCTCCCCGCTCGCATGCCCCGCCAGCCACCAGTCCGGCGACCGGAACGCCACCCGCTGCGCCACCAGCGCGCACGCCGCCGTCACGACCCCGTCCAGCAGCACCGGCATCTTCCGCACCGCGGACTGCAGCAGGAAGCCGGTGATCGCGGTCAGATCGGCCCCGCCCACCGTCGCCAGCAGCCGCAACTGGTCGCCCAGCACCGGCCGCGCCCGCCGCAGCGCGTCACGGATCGCCGCGCACTTGCGCATCCACGCCAGGTCGTCGATCGCCAGCCCGCCGCGCCCGGTCACCACCGACGCGTCCGTGCCGCACAGCGCCGCCACCAGCACACCCGCCGCCGTGGTGCCGCCCACGCTCACATCGCCGAGCACCACCAGATCCGTACCGGAGTCGGCCTCCTCGTCGGCGACGGCCATCCCCGCGCGGAACGCCGCCTCGGCCTCCTCCGCGCTGAGCGCGTCCTCGATGTCGATGCGCCCGCTGCCCCGCCGCACCCGGTGCCGTACGACGTCCTCGGGGAGCGTGGCGGGATCGCAGTCCAGGGCCATGTCGACCACCCGGACCGGCACGCCCAGCCGCCGTGCCAGCACGGACACCGGACGGCCGCCGTCCAGCACCTCCCGCACCAGCTCCGCGGCGCTGCCCGCCGCCCGCGCGGAGACACCCAGCTCGGCGATCCCGTGATCGCCGGCGAACAGCACCACCCGCGGCTGTTCGACCGGCCGCACCGGCACCGCCGACTGCGCCGCCGCCAGCCACTCGCCCAGGTCGTCGAGGCGGCCCAGGGAGCCGGGCGGCACGACCTGGCGCTCCCGGCGCTCCTCCGCGTCACGGCGCACCCCGCCGTCCGGACGCTCGATCAGATCGGTGAAGTCGTCGATATCAAGCGAGCTCATTCGCCGAACAGTACCGGCCCTGATCGAACACCACGCGACCCCCGGTCAGCACGGTGCACCGGGTCTCACCCCCACCACGCCACCCCGGCGCCGCTCCACCCCGCGGGACCCTCCCATACGTAACGTTTTGCTCGGATTGCCGGACATCGTCCGCGCCATACGCCTCACGCCGGGAGCCGCCCATGTCCGCACCCCCCTCAGACGCCGCGATCCCCGCCCCCCACGGCTCCGCGCGGGTGCACGAGCCGCGCCGCGCGGACTGCCCGTGGTGCGGCTCCGCGCGGCTGCGCAACCGGCTGAGAACCGGCGACCTGCGCCGGCACCGGCCCGGTCTGTTCACCGTCGACGAGTGCCGGGACTGCGGCCACACCTTCCAGAACCCCCGCCTCACCGCCGAGGGCCTCGCCTTCTACCGGCGGGCCGTGCGCGGCGCCCCCCGCGACCCCGCCACCGAACGCGTCCTCGCCCTGCACGCCGTCCGGCACCGCCGCCGCGCCGCCGCCCGCGCGATGCTGCCCTTCGGCGAACCGGAGAGCTGGCTGGACGTCGGCACCGGACTCGCCCGCTTCCCGCAGACCGCGCGGGAGTTCTTCCCGTACACCGCCTTCGACGGCACCGACCTCACCGCGCGCGTCGAGAAGGCCCGTGCGCTCGGCCGGGTCGAGGAGGCGCACATCGGGCCGCTGACCGACCCGAAGGTCATGGCCCGGCTGGCCGGACGCTACGACGTGGTCAGCCTGCTGCACCACCTCGAACACACCACGGACCCCCGGGCGGAGCTCCACGCGGCGCTCGAGGCCCTGCGCCCCGGCGGTCATCTGCTCATCGAGACCCTGGACCCGCGCTGCGCCTTCGCCGCCCTCTTCGGCCGCTGGTGGCTGCCCTACGACCAGCCCCGCCGGCTCCATCTGCTGCCCCGGCGCAACCTCCGCGCGGAGCTGCGCGCACACGGCTGCACGCTCGTCACGGACGGGCACCGCGCGGCCCACGTACCGCACGACCTGGCCGGGCTGACCGCCCTCGCCCTCTCCCACGCGCTGCCCGCCCCGGACACCCCCTGGCGTGCCATCCCGCCGGCCCCGTTCCAGCGGCACCTGCGCCGGGTGCTGCTCCGCGCGGGCGCCCCGCTGGTGGTCGTCGCGGCGGCGGCCGACCTGGCGCTCGCGCCCCTGGTGCGGCACACCCCCTTCGCCAACGCCTACCGGATCATCGCGCGGAAACCGCGGTCGCCGAAGCGCTGACCCCCGGCCCGGGTCACCCGCGCAGGACGAGCGCCTGGCCCGCCACCACCAGCAGCACCTGCTCGCACTCCTGTGCGAACGCGGTGTTCAGCCGTCCCAGTTCGTCCCGGTACCGGCGGCCGGACGCGGTGGCGGGCACGATGCCCGAACCCACCTCGTTGGACACGGCGACCACCCTCCGCCGGGTCTCGCGCACCGCCTCCGTCAGCGCCCGCACCCGCTCGCGCAGCTCCCGCTCCCCGCCGTCCGCCCACTCGGCGTCGTCCCACGCCTCCACGGAGTCCATCGCGTCCGTCAGCCACAACGACAGACAGTCCACCAGCAGCGGAGGGCCGTCGTCCTTCAGCAGCGGCACCAGGTCGCACGTCTCCACGGTCCGCCACGAGCCCGGCCGCCGCTCCTGATGCGCCCTCACCCGCGCCGCCCACTCGGTGTCCCCGTTGCGCGACCCGCCGGTCGCCACGTACAGCACCTCCGGATACGACTCCAGCCGCCGCTCGGCCTCCACCGACTTGCCCGACCGCGCCCCGCCCAGCACCAGGGTCCGGCGGGGCACATCGGGCACGTCCTCGTAGGCGCCCACCTCCAGCGCGGTCCCGTCCGGCACGGCACGCGCCCCGGCCGCCGCGAGCCGGCGCCGCAGTTCGCGGCCCGGCGGCACGTCGTGGTCCAGATGCACGGCGACGACATCCGTGGTCGGGCCCACCGCGCCCACCTCCCGCAGCCGCGCCAGCGCGTCCGGGCGCCCCACGACGTCCAAGAGCACCATCGCGTACGGCTCGGCCGGCTCCTCGAGACCGGCCGGCGCCCCGCCCGGCGGCAGGTACAGCAGCCGCTGCCCGTCCGCCCCGGTCACCGCGTAGCCGGTGCCGGGCGAGTCCAGCGCCACCGCCCGCACCCGATGGCCCGTCAGCAGCGCCAACTCCCGTCCGTCCGGCACCCGGCCCGGCTGGGGCAGCCCGGCCGGGACCTCGACCGCCGGGCCGTCGTGCGGGTGCGACAGCAGCACCTGGCGCACGCCGGCCAGCGAACGCCCCGCGCGGGCAGCCGCGAAGGCCGCACCCGGCGTGAGATCGAGCAGCAGCGCCCCGTCGACGAGCACCGAGGTGGCCGCGCGCGCGTCGGTACCGAGCGCGGAGGCGCACGCGGCGCAGGGGCAGTCGGGGCGGGGGAGTCCCGCGGGGGCGCCGGTGCCGAGCAGTGTCAGTTCCACGCCCCGATTCTCACCTGCGCCCCCAGCCGATGCGCGTCCGACTACGCTCTGGGGCAGGAGCCGGACCAAGATCCGGCTTCTGTCGTGCAGCGTGGTCATACCGATGGAGGCGTACATGGCGGCATGGACGTGGCGGTTCGAGAAGGCCGACGGGACGGAGGTCGAGCCCGCGGTGCCGCCGGAGGAGTTCTCCACACAGGGGGACGCCGAGTCCTGGATCGGTGAGAACTGGAAGGCCCTGGCGGCGGGCGGCGCCGACCAGGTCCGGCTGCTGGAGGACACGACGGAGATCTACGGCCCGATGAGCCTGCACGCGGAAACAGACCCGGAACCGGAGGCGGAAGCCCCGGAAGAGGCGTAAGCCCTCCGGGAGCCGCACAGCGGTACGGCCCCGCGCCCCTCAAGGGCGCGGGGCCGTACCGCTGTGCGGCTCCGCCGCGTGGGCGCGAAGGGGGGTCTGGGGGGGCGAAGCCCGCAGGGACGGGACGGGGCGGCGGGGGCGAAGAACGTGGTGCCGGCCGACCCGCCCAAGGGTCAGCCGCGGACTCCGCACAGGTGGAGCAGGGACGCCACCCCCCGGTAGGGATCCGTCCGCCCCGCCCGAGCCTCCACCGCGAGCAGCGCGTCCAGATCGGACCGGACCCCCGCATCGTCCGCCACCGCGTCCGTGAAGACCCGCACGCCGTACCAGGCGTGCAACGGCGCCCCGATCCCCGCCAGCGTCGACGTCAGCCTCTTCAGCCCGTACGCCGCCGCCCCCGCGGAGAAACCCGCCAGCGCCCCCGCCCAGTCCCCGGACATCCCCGCCCGCATCGCCGCCGCGTCACCGTTGGGCACCAGCAGGGACAGCATCCCGCCGTGCGCCAGCATCCGGGCCACCCCGGCCAGCAGCGCGTCGGGCTGCTCCTCGACGTCCATGAGCACGCCATGACACAACACGACGTCGAAGCTGCCCGGCAGGAAGTGCACACCGGTGTCCCCGGCCTGCCCCTCGACGATCCGCATCCGCTCCCGGATGCCCTCCGGCTCCCCGGCAAGGGTCTCCCGCGCGGTGGCGATCAGCGCCGCGTCCTGTTCGACACCCGTCACGTGGTGACCGGCCCGGGCCAGCCGGAGCGCCTGCGCGCCCCGGCCCATGCCCACGTCGAGCACCCGCAGCCGCCGCCCGACCGGGAAGCGCCCGACTATCTGCTCCTCCAGCTGGTGGGCCACCAGCCTCTGCCGGACGACGTCGCGCAGACCGCCGAGCCCGCTCAGCCGGTCCGGTGCCGCGCCGTCGGCGAACGGCGTCGTGCTCAGGGCCGCTCCCCGCGCTTGACCTGGGGCTTGGGCAGCCGCAGCCGGCGCATCTGGAGCGAGCGCATCAGGGCGTAGGCCACGGCACCGCGCCGGTTGTCGTCGGGGAAGCGCTCGGCCAGCCGCTTCTTCAGCCGGAACCCGGTCACGATCGAGTCGAGCACGATCATCACGATGACCACCAGCCACAGCAGCAGCGCGGCGTTCTGCAACTGGGGCACCTGGACCATGCTCAGCACCAGGATGACCACGGCCATCGGCAGGAAGTACTCCGCGATGTTGAACCGCGCGTCCACGTAGTCACGCGCGAACCGGCGCACCGGCCCCTTGTCACGGGCGGGCAGATAGCGCTCGTCGCCGCTGGCCAGCGCCTGGCGCTGACGCTCCAGCGCGGCACGACGATCCGCACGCTGCCGCTTGGCGGCCTCCTTGCGCGTCATCGACGTATTGGCCACACTGCGGCGCTGCGACTGGGCCACGCTGCGCTTGGGTGTGGGGCGGCCCTTGGGGGCCTCCGGGTGACGGGTCTGCTTGGAGCCGGTCACCGTCGCCTCGTCGGCGACCGGTGCCTTCTCTTCCTTGGCACGGCTACGGAACACAAAACCCAAGGGTACGGGGTGGCCGGGGTTGGGCCCCAGCCCCGCGGGGAACGATCCGGCAACACCGGACGTCTTTCAATAGGACAGAGGGGACGTAGTGGGGAGTCTCCGGGCCGTCCGGCCTGTGGACACCGGGGGTCACCTACTCCTCACGCCGGATCGGGAGAGCAGTCAGTCGTCCTTGGGGATGAGCGCATCCGTCCCCGAACAGTGCGGTAATGGATGCAGGGCCCGTACTGTGGGTTCTGTTGCAGTCGCTGGAGCTGGAGTCCGTCAGAAGGGGGCGCGCGAAGCCCATGAGCGGTGTCATGAAGCGTATGGGGATGATCTTCCGCGCGAAGGCGAACAAGGCCCTTGACCGGGCCGAGGACCCGCGCGAAACCCTCGATTACTCGTATCAGAAGCAGCTGGAGCTGCTCCAGAAGGTCCGCCGGGGCGTCGCCGACGTGGCGACCTCCCGCAAGCGGCTGGAGCTCCAGCTCAACCAGCTCCAGTCCCAGTCGGGCAAGCTGGAGGACCAGGGCCGCAAGGCGCTCGCGCTCGGCCGTGAGGACCTGGCGCGCGAGGCGCTCTCCCGCCGTGCCGCGTTGCAGCAGCAGGTGACGGACCTGGAGACCCAGCACGCCACGCTCCAGAGCGAGGAGGAGAAGCTCACCCTCGCGGCCCAGCGCCTCCAGGCCAAGGTGGACGCCTTCCGCACCAAGAAGGAGACCATCAAGGCCACGTACACCGCCGCCCAGGCGCAGACCCGGATCGGCGAGGCCTTCTCCGGCATCTCCGAGGAGATGGGCGACGTCGGCCTTGCGATCCAGCGGGCCGAGGACAAGACCGCCCAGCTCCAGGCGCGGGCCGGTGCCATCGACGAACTGCTCGCCTCGGGCGCCCTCGACGACCAGTCCGGGATGCACAAGGACGACATCCAGGCCGAGCTGGACCGGCTCTCCGGTGGTACGGATGTGGAGCTGGAACTGCAGCGGATGAAGGCCGAGCTGGCCGGAGGCGGCACCGGTGACCGACAGGCCATCGAGGGCGGCGAGACCGCGCAGCAGCCCCAGCAGCAGCGGCAGGACACCCCGCGCTTCGACAAGCAGTAGCCCACGCCGAGGAGGGCGACATGATCGTACGGATCATGGGGGAGGGGCAGGTCACGCTCGACGAGAGCCGGCTCGCCGAGCTGAACAAGCTCGACGAGGAACTGCTCGCCGAGATGGAGAACGGCGACGGGCCGGGCTTCCGCGCCACCCTGAAGGCGCTGCTGGCCAAGGTTCACGAACTCGGCGAGCCGCTACCGGACGACGTGCTGGAGCCGTCCGACCTGATCCTGCCGTCCCCCGACGCGACGATCGAGGAGGTCCAGGAGCTCCTGAGCGACGACGGCCTCATCCCGGGAGCGCCCTGAGCCCTCCCAGGACCCGCATGCGTCCCCCGGTGCCGAACGCCCGGGGGCGCGCGCTCTCACCCGGTCGGCCCAGGCCCGGCTACCGTAAACAGCCGTGAGCACCCTGACACGCGCCCGGTGCCACCTCCGGGCGCACCCCTTCGCGCTGGACGCCGCCATCGCCACCGGCGTCCTCGTGTGCATGATCGCCGGATCCTTCGTCGCGCCGCACGGCCCCGACGACGTCAGCTGGCAGCTCCGCACCCCGGACCCGCTCAGCCTGGTCCTGATGACCCTCGGCGCCGCCGCGCTCGTCTTCCGCCGCCGCGCCCCCCGCACGGTGCTCGCCCTGGCCGGCGTCGCCTCCGTGGCCGAGTCCGTCACCGGCGACCCCCGCGCGCCCGTCGTCATGTGCGCCGTCGTCGCGCTCTTCACCGTCGCCTCCGCCACCGACCGCCACACCACCTGGCGGATCGGCCTGCTCACCATGACCGTCCTCACCGGCACCGCGATGGCCGTCGGCCCGCTGCCCTGGTACGCCCAGGAGAACGTGGCGATCTTCGCCTGGACCGGCATCGGCGCCACCGCCGGGGACGCCGTACGCAGCCGGCGCGCCTTCGTCCAGGCGATCCGCGAACGCGCCGAACGGGCCGAGCGCACCCGCGAGGAGGAGGCCCGCCGCCGGGTCGCCGAGGAACGCCTGCGCATCGCCCGCGATCTGCACGACGTGGTCGCCCACCACATCGCCCTGGTCAACGTGCAGGCCGGGGTCGCCGCCCACGTCATGGACAAGCGGCCCGACCAGGCCAAGGAGGCACTCGCCCATGTACGCGGGGCCAGCCGCTCCGCGCTGGAGGAACTGCGTGCCACCGTCGGACTGCTGCGCCAGTCCGGCGACCCCGAGGCGCCCACCGAGCCCGCCCCCGGCCTGGACCGCCTCGACGAACTCGCCGGGACGTTCCGCAGCGCCGGACTGCGCGTCGAGGTCGCCCGCGCCGACCAGGGCACCGAGCTTCCCGCCGCCGTCGGCCTGGCCGCCTACCGGATCGTGCAGGAGGCCCTGACCAATGTGCAGAAGCACGCCGGCACCGAGGCACGGGCCGAGGTCAGCGTCGTCCGGGTGGGACCGCACATCGAGATCACCGTCCTCGACGACGGCAGCGGCGGCGACCACGACCCGGCCTCCGGCGGCGGACACGGCCTGCTCGGCATGCGCGAGCGCGTCACCGCCCTGCGCGGCACCCTCACCACCGGTCCCCGCTACGGCGGCGGCTTCCGCGTCCATGCGATCCTTCCCGTCAAGACCCGCACGTCCGCGGCCGAGGACGGCCGCGCGTGACCACCGCGCCGCTGGAGCCCGTATGACGATCCGTGTCCTGCTCGCCGACGACCAGGCGCTGCTGCGCAGCGCCTTCCGGGTGCTCGTCGACTCCGAGCCGGACATGGAGGTGGTCGGGGAGGCCTCCGACGGGGCGGAGGCGGTCCGGCTGGCCCGGGAGCGCCGCGCCGACGTCGTGCTCATGGACATCCGGATGCCCGGCACCGACGGGCTCGCCGCCACCCGCATGATCGGCGCCGACCCCGAACTCGCCGGGGTCCGGGTGGTGATACTGACGACCTTCGAGGTCGACGACTACGTGGTGCAGTCGCTGCGGGCCGGCGCCTCCGGCTTCCTCGGCAAGGGATCCGAACCCGACGAGATGCTGAACGCCATCCGCATCGCCGCCGAGGGCGAGGCACTGCTGTCCCCGGCGGCCACCAAGGGCCTGATCGCCCGCTTCCTCGCCCAGGAGGGCCCCGGCGGCGACGACGACCCGGCCCGCGCCGAACGGCTCGAGTCGCTCACCGTGCGCGAGCGCGAGGTGCTGGTCCAGGTGGCCGGCGGGCACTCCAACGACGAGATCGCCGAACGCCTCGGGGTCAGCCCGCTGACGGTGAAGACCCACGTCAACCGCGCCATGGCCAAACTCGGCGCCCGCGACCGGGCCCAGCTGGTGGTCACCGCCTACGAGTCGGGGCTGGTCCGTCCGAGGGTGGAGTGACGGCGGTGGGGCATACTGCGTCGGGAGTATGCGCCGCATAAGGAAATGGACCTCGGGTCTACGGATCGGCCCCCCGCGATGCCCCAGGGTGTAGTCGGGCGCCCACTCGCGCGCGCGTCCGCTCCCCGGACTTCTGCCGCTCCACGGAAAAGAGACCCTGACCATGTCCTGGCTGTCCAGATTCAGCCTCGCCCAGCGGGCGCTGATCGGACTGATGTCGATCATCGCGCTCGTCTTCGGGGCGATCGCGATACCCCAGCTCAAGCAGCAGCTGCTGCCGACCATCGAACTGCCCATGGTGTCCGTGCTCGCGCCGTACCAGGGCGCGTCCCCGGACGTGGTCGAGGCACAGGTCGTCGAACCCCTCGAGGACGCTCTGGAGGGCGTCGACGCCATCTCCGGCGTCACCTCGACGGCGAGCGAGGGCAACGCCGTGATCATGGCGTCCTTCGACTACGGCAACAACACCCAGCAGCTCGTCGCCGATGTCCAGCAGGCCGTCAACCGGGCCGGCGCCCGCCTCCCGGACGCCGTCGACCCGCAGGTCATCGCCGGGTCCACCGACGACATCCCGACCGTGGTGCTCGCCGTCACCTCCGACAAGGACCAGCAGGCGCTCGCCGATGAGCTGGACCGGACCGTCGTCCCCGCGCTGGAGAGCATCGACGGCGTCGGCCAGGTCTCGGTCGAGGGCGTGCGCGACCTCCAGGTCACCGTCACCCCGGACACCGCGAAGCTGACGAAGGCGGGTCTGACCACCCAGTCGCTCACCCAGGCCCTCCAGGCCGGCGGGGCCACCGTCCCGGTCGGCTCCTTCGACGAGGACGGCGCCAACCGCACCGTCCAGGTGGGCGGCGGATTCACCTCGCTGGAGCAGATCGAGGACCTGATGGTCACCGGCGAGCCCGGCAAGGGCGAGCCGGTCCGCCTCGGCGACGTCGCCACCGTGACCCAGGAGGAGGCCAGGGCCGACTCCCTCACCCGCACCAACGGCAGGCCCAGCCTCGCCGTCATGGCGACGATGGACCACGACGGCAGCGCCGTCGCCATCTCCGACGCCGTCCAGGACAAGCTCCCCGAGCTGCGCGAGGACCTGGGCGCCGGCTCCGACCTCACCGTCGTCAGCGACCAGGGCCCGGCCGTGGCCAAGGCCATCGACGGCCTGACCACCGAGGGCGCCCTCGGTCTGCTCTTCGCCGTCCTGGTGATCCTGGTCTTCCTGGCGTCGGTGCGCTCCACCCTCGTCACGGCCGTGTCCATCCCGCTGTCCGTGGTCCTCGCCCTGATCGTGCTGTGGACGCGCGACCTGTCGCTGAACATGCTGACCCTGGGCGGCCTGACCATCGCCATCGGCCGGGTCGTGGACGACTCCATCGTCGTCCTGGAGAACATCAAGCGGCACCTCGGCTACGGCGAGGAGCGCCAGGAAGCGATCATGAAGGCGGTGCGCGAGGTGGCCGGCGCGGTCACGTCCGCCACGCTCACCACGGTCGCCGTCTTCCTGCCGATCGGCCTGGTCGGCGGCATGGTGGGCGAGCTGTTCGGCGCGTTCAGCCTCACCGTCACCGCCGCGCTGCTGGCGTCCCTGCTGGTGTCGCTGACCGTCGTCCCGGTGCTGTCGTACTGGTTCCTGCGCGCCCCGAAGGGCACGCCCGAGGACGCCGAGGAGGCGCGCCGCCTCGCGGAGGAGAAGGAGGCCAGGAGCCGCCTTCAGCGCGCGTACCTCTCCGTGCTGCGCTTCGCCACCCGCCGCAGGCTGTCCAGCCTCGCCATCGCCGTCGTCGTGCTGATCGGTACGTTCGCGATGGCGCCGCTGCTGAAGACGAACTTCTTCGACCCGGGCCAGCAGCAGGTTCTCACCGTCCGTCAGGAGCTGAAGCCCGGCACCAGCCTGTCCGCGACCGACGCCCAGGCCGAGAAGGTCGAGAAGCTGCTCTCGGACACCGAGGGCGTCAAGGACCACCAGGTGACGATCGGCTCGTCCGGCTTCATGGCGGCCTTCGGCGGCGGCACGGACACCAACCAGGCCACCTACCAGGTGATGCTCGAGGACGACGCGTCCTCCGACGACGTCACGGACAGCATCCAGCAGGGCCTGAAGAAGCTCGACGGCATCGGCACGACCACCGTCGCCGCCGGTGACGGCTTCGGCAGCCAGGACCTCAGCGTCGTCGTCAAGGCGGCCGACGCGCAGGTGCTGCGCAAGGCGGCGGACCAGGTCCGGGACGCGGTCGCCTCCCTGGACGACGTCACGGACGTCACCAGCGACCTGGCGCAGAGCGTGCCCCGCATCTCCGTGAAGGCCGACGACCGGGCCGCCGAGGCCGGGTTCAACGACCAGACCCTCGGCGCGGCCGTCGCCCAGGCGGTGCGCGGCGTCCCCGCCGGCAAGGCCGTCCTCGACGACACCGAGCGCGACATCGTCATCCGCTCGGCGAAGCCGGCCACCACGGTGGCGGAGCTGAAGAACCTGCGCCTGGGCCCGGTGAAGCTGAGCGACGTCGCCACCGTCGAGCTGGTGGACGGCCCCGTCTCCATGACCCGCATCGACGGCCAGCGCGCGGCCACCATCACCGCGACGCCGACCGGTGACAACACGGGCGCGGTGGGCACCGAGCTCCAGCAGAAGATCGACGGGCTGACGCTGCCCGCGGGCGCCACGGCGGAGATCGGCGGCGTGACCGAGGACCAGGACGAGGCGTTCCTCAACCTGGGCCTGGCGATGCTGGCCGCGATCGCGATCGTCTTCATGCTCCTGGTCGGCACCTTCCGCTCGCTCGCCCAGCCGCTGATCCTGCTGGTCTCCATCCCGTTCGCGGCGACCGGCGCGATCGGTCTGCTGCTGGTCACCGGCACACCGATGGGTGTCCCGGCGATGATCGGCATGCTGATGCTGATCGGCATCGTGGTCACCAACGCGATCGTGCTGATCGACCTCGTCAACCAGTACCGCAAGCAGGGGTACGGCGTCGTCGAGGCCGTGCTGGAGGGCGGCCGGCACCGGCTGCGGCCGATCCTGATGACGGCCCTGGCGACCGTCTTCGCCCTGCTGCCGATGGCGCTGGGCGTCACCGGCGAGGGCGGCTTCATCGCCCAGCCGCTGGCCGTGGTCGTGATCGGCGGTCTGATCACGTCGACGCTGCTGACCCTGCTGCTGGTGCCGACGCTCTACGCGATGCTGGAGCTCCGCAAGGAGCGGCGCGCGAAGAAGCGGGCGGCCAAGCGGCAGGACCGCGAGACCGAGGTGCTGGAACCGGCCGGCGCCTGACACACCCGGTGAAGGCCCGGGTCCCCGCGGGGACCCGGGCCTTCGTCATGCCCGTGTGCCGGAACGCCGCCTGCGGCAGCGGTCTACGGCAGCGCCAGCATCCGCTCCAGGGCCAGCTTCGCGAACGCCTCCGTCTCCTTGTCCACCTCGATGCGGTTGACCAGGTTGCCCTCGGCGAGGGACTCCAGGGCCCACACGAGGTGCGGGAGGTCGATGCGGTTCATGGTGGAGCAGAAGCAGACCGTCTTGTCGAGGAAGACGATCTCCTTGCCCTCAGGCGCGAAACGGTTCGCCAGGCGCCGGACCAGGTTCAGCTCGGTCCCGATCGCCCACTTGGAGCCGGCCGGGGCCGCCTCCAGCGTCTTGATGATGTACTCCGTCGAGCCGACGTAGTCCGCGGCGGCGACGACCTCGTGCCGGCACTCGGGGTGGACCAGGACGTTCACGCCCGGCATGCGGTCGCGCACGTCGTTGACCGAGTCGAGGTTGAACCGGCCGTGCACGGAGCAGTGGCCGCGCCAGAGGATCATCTTCGCGCCGCGCAGCTCGTCCGCGGTCAGTCCGCCGTTCGGCTTGTGCGGGTTGTAGACGACGCAGTCCTCCAGGGACATCCCCATGTCCCGCACCGCGGTGTTGCGGCCCAGGTGCTGGTCGGGCAGGAACAGCACCTTCTCGCCCTGCTCGAAGGCCCAGTCGAGGGCGCGGCGGGCGTTGGAGGAGGTGCAGATGGTGCCGCCGTGCTTGCCGGTGAAGGCCTTGATGTCGGCGGAGGAGTTCATGTATGAGACGGGGACGACCTGCTCGGCTATCCCGGCCTCGGTCAGCACGTCCCAGCACTCGGCGACCTGCTCGGCGGTGGCCATGTCAGCCATGGAGCAGCCGGCCGCGAGGTCGGGCAGGACGACCTTCTGGTCGTCGCCGGTGAGGATGTCGGCCGACTCGGCCATGAAGTGCACACCGCAGAAGACGATGTACTCGGCCTCCGGACGCGCGGCGGCGTCCCGGGCCAGCTTGAAGGAGTCGCCCGTGACGTCGGCGAACTGGATGACCTCGTCGCGCTGGTAGTGGTGGCCGAGTACGAAGACCTTGTCCCCGAGCTTCTCCTTCGCCACGCGGGCGCGCTCCACCAGGTCCGGGTCGGACGGGGAGGGGAGGTCGCCGGGACACTCCACACCGCGCTCGCTCTTCGGGTCGGCCTCACGGCCGAGGAGCAGCAGGGCGAGGGGCGTCGGCTGTACGTCGAGCTCCTGGGTCTGGGCGGTGGTCACGGCACGCACCCTTTCTATTTCTGGCGACTTTTCGTCGAAATGACGCTATCTATCATAACCGGTTCACGTCACTTTGACGATGGCCATAGCGTCCATGTGACGTGAATCCCGGCGGCCCGCGGACGTGACCGGAACCCGCCGGAGCGCCACCGGCACGCTCAGAGAAGGGCGCTGGCGTCACCGATCGCCTCGTCCAGAATGGCCAGGCCGAGCGAGAGCTCCTCCTCGGTGGCCGTCAGCGGCGGTGCGATCCGGAAGACACCGCCCATGCCGGGAAGCTGGACGATGTTCATGTGCAGACCGAGGTCGAGGCACCGCCGGGTGACCCGCGCGCCCAGCTCGTCCGAGCTCCGCTTCGTCTCGCGGTCGACGACGAGTTCGAGCCCGGCGAGCAGGCCCCGGCCGCGAATGTCGCCGACGACCTCGTGGCGCCGGGCGATGTCCTCCAGGCCCCGGCGCAGGAACACGCCGAGCGACCGCGCCCGCTCGTCCAGCCTGTCGCCGGTCAGGACGTCGAGGACGGTGTTGCCGACCGCGGCCACCAGCGGGTCGGCGACGTGCGTGGTGAAGAACAGGAACCCGCGCTCGTACGCCTCCTGCTCGATCTCGGCGCTGGTGAGCACGGCTGCGAGGGGCAGCCCCGCACCGAGCGTCTTGGACAGCGTGAGGATGTCGGGGACGACTCCGTCGCGCTCGAACGCGTACCAGGTCCCGGTGCGGCACAGGCCGGTCTGGGCCTCGTCGAGGATCAGCAGCATGCCGCGTTCCCGGCACTTGTCCCGCAGGGCCGCGAAGTAGCCGGCCGGCGGCTCGATGACGCCGCCCGAGCTGAGGATCGGTTCCACGAGGCACGCGGCCAGGCTGCCGGTCGACTGGGCGTCGATCAGATCGAAGGCGAAGTCCAGCTGACGGCGCCAGTCCAGGCCGCCGTCGGCCGTGGTGAAGTCGGGCCGGTACGCGTTCGGCACGGGGATGGCGAAGTTTCCGGGCGCGGCGGGGCCGTAGCCCTTGCGGCCCGCGCTGTAGGTGGCGGACGCGGCGGCCTGCGTCATGCCGTGCCAGGAGCGCGCGAAGGAGACGATCTCGTGCTTGCCGGTGACGAGCTTGGCCATCCGTATCGCGGCCTCGTTGGACTCGGCGCCGGTGGTCAGGAGCAGCGCCTTCTCCAGGGGCGCGGGCAACGTGCCGGCAAGGCGCCGGGCGAGGTCGACCACCGGGCGGCTGAGCATGCCGCTGTAGAGGTGGTCCAGGGTCGCGACCTGACGCCGGACGGTCGCGACGATCTCCGGGTGCGAGTGGCCGAGGATCGCGCTCATCTGGCCGGAGGTGAAGTCGAGGATCTTCCGGCCGTCCGCGGTGTACACGAAACTGCCGGCGGCGCGGTCGATGATCTCGTCGGTGAACCGGCCGCCGTAGCGGACGAGGTGCCTGCCGGCATCGGCCCAGAAGGCATCGGCGGACAGGGAGGCGGTGGTCGGAGCAGCCATGGCCCGACGGTAGGGCGCGCCCGAGCGGCACGTCCATCTCACATTTCCGGCTTCTCTGTTCGGCGGAACCGCACAACAATGGGGAGCGTGATGAATCCCTGGAGGCTGCGGCTGCTGAGCCAGCTCGACACGCTGGGCACCGTCCGGGCGGTCGCCCAGGCCGCCAACCTGAGCCCGTCGAGCGTCTCCCAGCAGCTGGCCGCGCTCGAGGCCGAGACGCGCACACAGCTCCTCGAACGAACCGGACGCCGGGTGCGGCTGACCTCGGCCGGGCTGATCCTCGCGCGGCGGGCGCGGGCCATCCTCGACCACATGGACGGCGTCGAGGCGGAGCTGCGCGGGTTCGGCGACGAACCGGCCGGGCCGGTGCGGCTGGGGGCGTTCCAGAGCGCGATCCACTCCATGGCCGTGCCGGCGGTGACCCGGCTGGGGCGCGAGCACCCGCACCTCGAGATCGAGCTGCTGGAGCTGGAACCGCACGAGAGCGTCCCCGCGCTGCGGACCGGCGACGCGGACATCGTCATCACGACCACGGACTTCGACGAGCTGCCGCTGGGGCCGGACCTCGACCTGGTACGGCTGACCGAGGACCCGATCCTGCTGGTGGTCCCGCCCGGGCATCCCGCGGCCGGGCGCGGCGCCGCCGACCTCGCCGCCTACGCGGACGAACCATGGGCGTTCGACATGCCGCAGTCGTACATGGCGAACCTCGCCCAGCGCCTGTGCCGCCGGTCGGGGTTCGAGCCGCGGGTGGTGTGCCGGTTCAGCAACTACCTGATGACCCTGCAGCACGTCGAGGCAGGGCTGTCGATCGCGCTGCTGCCCGGCCTGGCCGTCGAGAACAGCCGCTACCGCGTGGTCACCAGGGAACTCGCCACTCCGGTGACACGCACCATCACGGCGGCGATCCGCCGCGGCTCACCGCCGCGCGCGGCGGTGCGCGCCGTGCTGGACGCGCTGCGCCGCGCCACAGGGCCGGTTTCCGCTCCGCACCGCGTGTGCGAGCATGAAGAGCGAGGCGAGGAAATCACGCGCCCGGCCCGGAATGAATCCGCGGTCCCGCCGGTTGCAACCGTCGGCAAGCAGTCTCCGTACAACCCGGGAGAGATGTAGATGTCCGTATCGGACGAGACCACCACCGTCACCGACGGCATCGTCCTGACCGACGCCGCCGCGTCCAAGGTCAAGGCCCTGCTCGACCAGGAAGGCCGTGACGACCTCGCCCTGCGCGTCGCCGTCCAGCCCGGCGGCTGCTCCGGCCTGCGCTACCAGCTCTTCTTCGACGAGCGCTCGCTCGACGGCGACGTGGTGAAGGACTTCGGCGGTGTGAAGGTCGTCACCGACCGCATGAGCGCTCCGTACCTGGGCGGCGCCACCGTCGACTTCGTCGACACCATCGAGAAGCAGGGCTTCACGATCGACAACCCGAACGCCACCGGCTCCTGCGCCTGCGGCGACTCCTTCAGCTGAGCCGGGTCCTTCCCCGGCAGCACCGTACGAAGGCGGCGGCCCCCATCCAGTGGGGCCGCCGCCTTCGGGCCTTCTCCGTCCGCTCCTACCGGGTCGGCGGCGCCGGCAGCCGGGCGCCGTCCTTGTGCAGCGGCACCGGCTCGCCGTCGGCGTCCACCACCTCGCGGCCGCCGAGCGGCGCGTCCAGCCGCACCGTCTCCTGGTACTGCTTGGCGATCAGGATGCACACCTTGTCCGGCCACGGCGTCTCGGTCACCCGCACCGTCACCCGGTCACCGCTCTCGCGCGCCGTCACCTTGTAGTCGGCGCACACACCGCCCGTGAAGACCACCGTCAGCTCGTCACCCGCGACGGTGTACCCCTCCACGCCGACCTCCCGGGTCGACGGCGTCCCGGTGGGCTCGTCACCCGGCCGGGAGGGCCGCTCACTCGCCTCACCGGAAGGCGAGCGAGGGGCGAGGAACTCCGGGTCGACCGCCGGATGCGTCACCGTGAGCGCCTTCTGCGCGCCCGCGGGGCGTACCTCGAACAGCCACGACGGCACCAGGGCGGGCCGCCCGTCCACGGAGTGCGCGGCCAGCCCGAACACCGCGGTGCCGACCTCGACGGTGTCCCCGGCCGGCTTCGTCGCCGGACCGCACTCCTCCTGCTGCCGGTCCTCCTCCAGCGGTACGGAGGTGGCGCAGCCGCCGATGTCCGCGGTGCGCCCGGCGCCCGGCGCCGCGTTCATCAGCTCCAGCGCCTCCTCGGCGTCCACCACGGGGTAGACGTCCCCCTTCACCGGCTCCGCGAGCCGGCCGCCCGCGCCGACCACCTCGCCCGAGGCGCCGACGACCACGCCGGTCGTCCACCCGTACGTCGGCAGCCCGCCGACCTCGGGATCGGCGTTCACCACGCGCTTGCCGCCCATGATCTGGCTCGCGTCCAGCTTCGCGTCGTCCTGCCCCGCGGCCTTCAGCACGGGCGCGGCGGCCTTCTTCGCGGCGGCCTCGCCCACCACCGGGCCGTCACCGCCGGACGGCTTGCAGGTGGCGCCCTTGCAGTTGTCCGTGCCGGGGGTGTTCCGGCTGAACGTCCACGACCCGGGGGCCGCCCGGTCCACCCGCAGCGTGGGCCCGGAACCGTCCTGTCCGCCGATCCGCCAGGCCCCGCCCTGCGCCACCGGCTTGCCGTCGAGCCCCAGCGCCTTCGCCAGCGTGCGCACCTGCTGCTCGGTGATCTCCCCCCGGGCCCGGTACACCGGAGCGGAGCCGGGACCGTCCGGGAGCGCGCCGGCTGCGCGGTAGGTGAGGCCGTACGGGTTCGGCTCGCCCGGCGCGATGCCGTTCGCGGTTGTCCCGGAGGGGCCGTCGAGGGCGAGCGGCGGGGGAGTGGCGTCGCCGTTGGCGCCCGGGACCGTACCGCCGTCCCCGGAACCGCCGACGGCGTCGGCGGCCAGGTAGGCCCCGCCCCCGCCGATGAGCAGCACGGCGGCGGCCACGGAGGCGATCAGCGCGGGGGAGCGCCGGCGGGCCGGGCCCTCGGCGGGTTCCCCACCCGGACGGTGTCCGTCGCCGTCGTCGTTGTCGCCGGCCGGGTGCTGTGCGACGACGGGCTCGTCGTCGGCGGGCTCCGGACGGGGCTCGGGGGTGTCCTCGGTGCGCTCGTCGGGGCGCTGCCCGGCGGGCTTGTCGGCCTGGTCATCGCCCTGGTCCTCGGTCCGGTCATCGGCCTGGTCCTCGGTCCGGTCCTCGGCCTGGTTCCCGGCCGGCTCCTCGGGCCGGTCCGTGGCGTGGTCCGTGGGGCGGTCCTCGGCGGTGGCGTCCGGGCCGGTTCGCTCCGGCTCCTCCGTCCTGTCCGAAGCGCCCCCCGTGTCGCGCGTGCTGCCGGCGGCGGCGCGCGCCTCGGCGTCGTCGTGGTCGGGTCGCTCGGTGTTCACCGCATCGCTCCTTCAGCTGCACAACTGTCCCGGTAGACCCATGCCCGGTCATACCGGAGCTGGAGAAAGGTCGTACCCCGCATCCCCTTTACGAGGGACAGCGATGGGACGCAGCGGGGGAGCGCACGGTTCCCGGGCGCCGCCTCAGTCGCCGTACTCCGACATCGCGTCCAGCAGCCGGGCCGACGACGGCGGCACGCTCACGCCGTGGATCAAGGACGGCGGCACCGGCCTGGCCGCCGGCCGCTCCGGCACCGTCCAGTGGGGCACCATCCGTGCGCAGTCGCCGCGCAGCGACGCCAGTCCGCCTTCCGGATCGACGGGAGCGGGGGCGTGGACCTTGATGTTCGTCATGTCGGCACCGTATGCACGGCGAAGGTCACGGAGAAAGATCTACTATCGGGTAGTTTTGGCTGCTTCTACGGGTCGTCCCCTCCCGGTAGCGTGAAGTGTCAATCCGCCTCCCCCAGGAGAATCCACGCCGTGCGCATCGCAGTCACCGGCTCCATCGCCACCGACCACCTCATGACCTTCCCCGGCCGCTTCGCCGACCAGTTCGTCGCGGACCAGCTGCACACGGTCTCGCTGTCCTTCCTGGTCGACAACCTCGACGTGCGCCGGGGCGGTGTGGGCGCGAACATCGCCTTCGGAATGGGCCAGCTCGGCACCCGCCCGATCCTCGTCGGGGCCGCCGGCTTCGACTTCGACGACTACCGCGCCTGGCTGGACCGGCACGGCGTCGACACCGAATCCGTCCGCATCTCCGACACCCTGCACACCGCGCGCTTCGTGTGCACCACGGACGCCGACCACAACCAGATCGGCTCCTTCTACACCGGCGCGATGAGCGAGGCCCGGCTGATCGAGCTGAAGACGGTCGCCGACCGCGTGGGCGGCCTCGACCTCGTCTCCATCGGCGCGGACGACCCGGAGGCCATGCTGCGGCACACCGAGGAGTGCCGTACGCGGGGCATTCCGTTCGCCGCGGACTTCTCCCAGCAGATCGCCCGGATGAACGGGGAGGAGATCCGGATACTGCTGGAGGGCGCGACGTACCTCTTCTCCAACGAGTACGAGAAGGGGCTCATCGAGACGAAGACCGGCTGGAGCGACGCGGAGATCCTCGAGCGGGTGGGGCACCGTGTCACCACGCGCGGTGCGCACGGGGTCCGTATCGAGCGGGCCGGCGAGGAGCCGGTCGAGGTCGGCTGCCCCGAGGAGGAGCGCAAGGCCGACCCGACCGGCGTGGGCGACGCCTTCCGCGCGGGGTTCCTGTCCGGGCTGGCGTGGGGGGTCTCGCTGGAGCGGGCGGCGCAGGTGGGCTGCATGCTGGCGACGCTCGTCATCGAGACGGTGGGTACGCAGGAGTACCAGCTGCGCCGGGGGCACTTCATGGAGCGCTTCATGAAGGCGTACGGGGACGCGGCGGCGGATGAGGTGCGGGCGCACCTCAGCTGAGCGGTGCGGTGCGGTGCCCCGGCGGGTGCGGTGCCGTGACGGCTGCGGGTGCGTGGGGGCTGGTCGCGCAGTTCCCCGCGCCCCCAAGATGCGGAGTTCCCCGCGCCCTGGCCGGGTCGTGGCCCGCGTGGCCCTGACGTGCGCGGTTCCTCGCGCCCCCGAGAGGCGGGGTTTCGTGTGGCGCTGGTTGGGTCGTGGGCCGCGTTGTCCAGCCGTGCGCGCCCCTTGGGGCGTCAGGTGGTCCGGCGGACCAAGTAGGCCGTGCCCTTGGGGGTCGGTTCTTCGCCCAGGTATTGCTGGCCGCGCATCTCGCACCAGGCCGGGATGTCCAGGCGGGCCGCCTCGTCGTCGGACAGGACGCGGACCGTGCCGCCCACCGGGACGTCCCCGATCACCTTGGCCAGCTCGATCACCGGGATCGGGCAGCGCCGGCCCAGCGCGTCCACCACCAGCGCGTCGTCCCGTTCCCGCGTCACCACCTCCGCCGTCGACGCGGGCGCCCCCAGCTGCTCACGCACCCGCGCCACCACCCCCGGCAGCACGGACAGGAACCGCTCGACGTCCTCCTCCCGCGTCCCCGGCGGCAGCGAGACCCGGACGTTGCCCTCGCTGAGCACCCCCATCGCCTTGAGCACATGGCTCGGCGTCAGCGTGCTGCTCGTGCACGACGACCCGGAGGACACCGAGAAGTCCGCCCGGTCCAGCTCGTGCAGCAGCGTCTCCCCGTCGACGTACAGACAGGAGAAGGTGACGATCCCCGGCAGCCGCCGCCGCGGATCGCCGACCACCTCCACGTCCGGCACCAGCCCGGGCACCCGCGCCCGGATCCGCTCCGTCAGTTCCCGCAGCCGCGCCGCCTCCTCGGCCGCCTCCGCCCGCACCGCCCGCAGGGACGCCGCCGCGGCCACGATCGCCGGCAGGTTCTCGAACCCGGCCACCCGCCCCGACTCCCGTTCGTCGCGCGGCCCCTGGGGCGCGAACCGCACCCCCTTGCGTACGACGAGCAGCCCCACCCCCGACGGCCCGCCCCACTTGTGCGCGCTCGCCGCGAGCAGCGACCAGTCGCCCTCCACCGGCCCCCAGCCCAGCGACTGGGCCGCGTCCACCAGCAGCGGCACCCCCGCCGCCCGGCACGCCTCGGCCACGTCGGCCACCGGCTGCACGGTCCCCACCTCGTGGTTGGCCGACTGCAGACACGCCAGCGCGGTGTCCGGCCGCAGCGCCTCGGCGTACCCGGACGGACTCACCGCCCCCGTGCGGTCCACCGCGACCTCGGTGACCGACCCCCCGGCGGCCTCGTGAACTTCCGCCGAATGGAGCACAGAAGAGTGTTCGACCGCGGACACGATCAGGTGACGCCCCGCGCGCCGCCGCCCCGCCAGCGCCCCCGCGACCCCTGAGTGCACCGCCTGCGTACCGGACGGCGTGAACACCAGTTCGTCCGGCCGGCACCCCACCGCCTCCGCGGCGGCCTCCCGCGCCGCGTCCAGCAGCAGCCGCGCCCGCCGCCCCTCCCGGTAGAGCCGCGCGGGATCCGCCCACCCCTCGTCGAGAGAGGCCGACAGGGCCTGCCGGGCAACGGGATGCAAAGGGGCGGCGGAAGCGGCATCGAAGTAGGACACACAGCCACGCTAAACCCCCCAGGGGCGCGGGGAACTGCGCGATCAGCCACGACGACGCCGCGGCCGCCACACAAACCCGCACCCCCGGGTGTTGAGGCGCTCGGTGTAACCCGCGGCGCGTATGGCCCCCCTCCTCGCAGCGCCCCGAAACGCGTCGGCTAGGGTTTGGTCCGCATAAACATCCAAACCCCTGCCCGACGCAGGGCGGCGACCGACCAGCGAGAAGGCCGCAGCCGAACCGCGCGGGCGAGACTCTCGGGAAGGCGCTACGTGAGTCCCAACGGCTCCGACCTCCCCCACGGCCCGAAGGGCGTGGGAGGTAACCCCATGCCGCGGCGCCCGATGCGGCGGAAGCTGCTGCAGGCACTGACCGCGGGCCTGGTCCTCGCGACCGCCACCGGTTGCACATGGGAGGACTTCCCCCGCCTTGGTATGCCCACCCCCACCACGGAAGAGGCTCCGAGGATCCTCTCCCTGTGGCAGGGGTCCTGGGCCGCCGCGCTCGTCGTCGGCGTTCTGGTGTGGGGCCTGATCCTGTGGAGTGCTTTCTTCCACCGGCGCAGCCGCACCAAGGTGGAGGTTCCTCCGCAGACCCGGTACAACATGCCCATCGAGGCGTTGTACACGGTGGTTCCGCTCATCATCGTCTCGGTGTTCTTCTACTTCACCGCGCGTGACGAGTCCGAGCTGATGAAGCTCGAGAAGAGCCCCGACGTCACCATCAACGTGGTCGGCTTCCAGTGGAGCTGGTGCTTCAACTACGTCGAGAACGTCGAGGGCTCCACGGGCGACGCCAAGACGTCCAAGGAACTCGAGGCGATCTCGGACCAGTACAAGAACGCCTTCCCGGCCGACGCCGGCGGTGTCTACGACTGCGGTGTACCCGGTACCCGGAACCCGCAGACCAACAACCCGGGCCCCACCCTGTGGCTGCCCGAGGGCAAGCGGGTCCGCTTCGTGCTGACCTCGCGTGATGTCATCCACTCCTTCTGGGTGGTGCCGTTCCTGATGAAGCAGGACGTCATCCCCGGCCACCCCAACGCCTTCGAGGTGACCCCCAGCCGTGAGGGCACCTTCCTCGGCAAGTGCGCCGAGCTCTGCGGCGTCGACCACTCCCGGATGCTGTTCAACGTGAAGGTCGTCTCCCCCGAGCGTTACGAGCAGCACCTGAAGGACCTTGTGGAGAAGGGGCAGACCGGTTACGTGCCCGCCGGCATCGACCAGACGGAGCACGAGAAGAACCGGGAGGCGAACATCCTGTGAGCATCCTCAACGAACCCCAGGGCGCCGAGGCGGCAGGGTCCCACTACCAGGACGAGCTGCCCGTGCGACGCCAGAGCCGTGGCGAGGTCGTCGTCAAGTGGCTGACGACCACGGACCACAAGACGATCGGCACGCTGTACCTGGTGACGTCGTTCGTGTTCTTCGTCATCGGTGGCGTCATGGCCCTGGTCATGCGCGCCGAGCTGGCCCGCCCGGGCCTGCAGATCGTGTCGAACGAACAGTTCAACCAGGCGTTCACGATGCACGGCACGATCATGCTGCTGATGTTCGCGACGCCGCTGTTCGCCGGCTTCGCCAACTGGATCATGCCGCTGCAGATCGGCGCGCCCGACGTGGCGTTCCCGCGGCTGAACATGTTCGCCTACTGGCTGTACCTCTTCGGCTCGCTGATCGCGGTCGCCGGCTTCCTCACGCCGGACGGCGCGGCCGACTTCGGCTGGTTCGCCTACTCCCCGCTGTCGGACGCGGTCCGCTCGCCGGGCATCGGCGCCGATATGTGGATCATGGGCCTGGCGATGTCCGGCTTCGGCACGATCCTCGGCGCGGTCAACTTCATCACCACGATCATCTGCATGCGTGCTCCGGGTATGACGATGTTCCGCATGCCGATCTTCACCTGGAACGTGCTGCTGACGGCGCTGCTGGCGCTGATCGTGTTCCCGGTGCTGGCGGCGGCGCTGTTCGCTCTTGAGGCGGACCGCAAGTTCGGGGCGCACATCTTCGACTCGGCCAACGGAGGGGCGCTGCTCTGGCAGCACCTGTTCTGGTTCTTCGGCCATCCCGAGGTGTACATCATCGCGCTGCCGTTCTTCGGCATCGTCTCCGAGATCATCCCGGTCTTCTCCCGCAAGCCGATGTTCGGCTACATGGGTCTGATCGGCGCGACGATCTCGATCGCGGGTCTGTCGGTGACCGTCTGGGCGCACCACATGTATGCCACGGGCGGGGTGCTGCTGCCGTTCTTCTCCTTCATGACCTTCCTGATCGCGGTCCCGACCGGTGTGAAGTTCTTCAACTGGATCGGCACCATGTGGAAGGGCAGTCTCTCCTTCGAGACACCGATGCTGTGGACGCTGGGCTTCCTGATCACCTTCGTCTTCGGTGGTCTGACGGGCGTCATCCTGGCCTCGCCGCCGCTGGACTTCCACGTCACGGACTCGTACTTCGTGGTGGCGCACTTCCACTACGTGGTGTTCGGCACCGTGGTGTTCGCGATGTTCGCCGGCTTCCACTTCTGGTGGCCGAAGTTCACCGGCAAGCTGCTCGACGAGCGGCTCGGCAAGATCACCTTCTGGACGCTGTTCATCGGCTTCCACGGCACCTTCCTCGTCCAGCACTGGCTGGGTGTCGAGGGCATGCCGCGCCGGTACGCCGACTACCTGGCGGCCGACGGCTTCACCGCCCTGAACACGGTGTCCACGATCGCCTCGTTCCTGCTCGGCCTGTCGCTGCTGCCGTTCTTCTACAACGTCTGGAAGACCGCCAAGTACGGCAAGCCGGTCGGCGTCGACGACCCGTGGGGCTACGGCCGCTCCCTGGAGTGGGCGACCTCCAGCCCGCCGCCGCGGCACAACTTCATCACCCTGCCGCGCATCCGCAGCGAATCGCCGGCGTTCGACCTGCACCACCCGGAGATCGCCGCACTCGACGAGCTCGAGAACGCCGGTCACGGTGAGAAGGCCCTCTCCGGCGGCAAGGAGGCCGGCAAGTGAAGATCCAGGGCAAGATGTTCATGTGGCTGAGCGTCTTCTTCCTGCTCGTAGCCGTGGTCTACGGCGTGTGGTCGAAGGAGCCGGTCGGCACCACCGCCCTCTTCCTGGCGTTCGGCCTGAGCATCATGATCGGCTTCTACCTGGGCTTCACCGCCCGGCGGGTCGATGTGGGCGCGCAGGACGACAAGGAAGCGGACGTCGCGGACGACGCCGGCGAGGTCGGGTTCTTCAGCCCGCACAGCTGGCAGCCGCTCTTCCTCGCCGTGGGCGGCGCCCTGGCCTTCATGGGCGTCGCGATCGGCTGGTGGCTGATGTACTTCTCGGCCCCGCTGCTCCTGCTGGGCATCTGGGGCTGGGTCTTCGAGTACTACCACGGTGAGAGCCGCACCCAGTAGCACGCCGCACGGCACTCAGGGGCCCGGACACTCCGTCAGGAGCGTCCGGGCCCCGCTTTTCCCTCGGATCCTCACCCGTTCGGGCCGTCCAGTGAGCCAAGCCCCGCGCCGCTTCCTAGCGTGAGGCCATGAGACACACCACGTCCCCCCGTGCCACGGGCGCGCGCCGGAGCCGCCTCGCCCGCCGGAGCCGCCTCGCCCGCCGGAGCCGCCTCGCCCGCCGGAGCCGCCTCGCCCGCCGGAGCCGCCTCGCCGGCCGCGCCCTCCTGGTGATCGTCCTCGGCGGCGCGGGCGTCACCGGCTGCTCCTCCGACGGCGATCCGCTGTCCGCCGAGCCGTACGACGCGGCGGACCAGATCTCCTTCAGCGTGTCCGCCGACGGGGGCAAGCCCGCCGACCCCGACAAGCCCCTGGAGATCGTCGCCGAGGACTCCGACGGGCGGATCACGGACGTCACCGCCGTGGACGCCACAGGACGCCACCTGGCGGGCGAACTGGCCGCCGACGGCAGCAGGTGGCACAGCACCACCCCGCTGGCCGCCGGCGCCCAGTACACGGTCCGGGTGAGCACCGAGGACGAGGACGGCGCCCCCGGCCGCAAGGTCGTCACCTTCACCACCGGCCGGCCCGCCGCCGCCAAGAAGCTGGCCGTCACCTTCGGGCCCGAGGCGGGGACGTACGGCGTCGGCCAGCCCGTCACCGCCGAACTGAACGAACCCGTCAAGGACCCGGCCCAGCGCGCCGTCGTGGAACGCGCCCTCAAGGTCACCTCCACGCCCGCCGTGACCGGCACCTGGCACTGGGTCGACGACAAGAAGCTGCACTACCGGCCCAAGGACTACTGGCCCGCCCACGCCACCATCGAGGTCCGCAGCAATCTGGAGGGCATCAAGGTCGGCGACCGGCTCCGGGGCGGCACCGCCAAGCCGCTGACGCTCCGCACCGGTGACCGGGTCATAGCCCTCACCGACGCCGCCGCGCACCAGCTGACGCTCTTCAAGAACGGCGAGGAGATCAAGAAGGTCCCGGTCACCACCGGCAAGCCCGGCTTCGAGACCCGCAACGGCGTCAAGGTGGTGCTCGCCAAGGAACCCTTCGTACGCATGCGCAGCAGCACCGTCGGCATCGCCGAGGGCTCGGCGGAGTCGTACGACCTGGACGTCCGCTTCGCCACCCGGGTGACCTGGAGCGGCGAGTACGTGCACGCCGCTCCGTGGTCCGTCGGCTCCCAGGGCTACGCCAACGTCAGCCACGGCTGCGTCGGCATGAGCACCGCCAACGCCGAGTGGTTCTTCGACACCGTCCGCCAGGGCGACATCGTGGAGGTGGTCAACTCGGCCGGCGACACCATGGAACCCTTCGGCAACGGCTTCGGCGACTGGAACCTCGACTGGCCCAAGTGGCAAGCGGGCAGCGCCCTCACCACCAACAAGACCCCGAGCACGTCCGACCGGGCCCGCCTGAGGCCACAAACCGCTTAGGACGCCTCAGGGGCAGCCCCGCAGGGGCGCCGCAGCCGCCGCCCCACCGGAAGAACCGAGCTCCTAGGCGCTCTGCAACCGCTTCTCCCGCAGCAGGGACGCCAACGCCGACGCGAACTCCACCGGCTCGACCGGCAAGGTCACCGCCGCCTCCGCCCGACTCCACGTCGCCAGCCACGCATCCTGCGGACGCCCGATCAGCAACAGCACCGGCGGCGCGTTGAACACCTCGTCCTTGATCTGCCGACACAGCCCCATGCCCCCCATCGGCACGGCCTCGCCGTCCAGCACGCACACGTCGATGCCGCCCCGCTCCAGCTCCGTGAGGACGGCCGCGTGCGTCGCGCACTCCACGAACTCCACTACGGGCACGTCCGGAGCCGGCCGCCGCCCGGTGGCGAGGCGCACCTGCTCCCGGGTGTTGGCGTCGTCGCTGTAGACCAGCACCGTGGCGGTCGCCTGCATTGTTCCTCCACGCGTCAGAAAGAGGGCACGACTCTGTCGGGAACTTCGGGTACCGATGGCGCGGATGCTACCCCGTCCCACCGCTTGTCAACACTGGTTCGGACACCTCTTCGACAGGGGGCCGCCGCGTGCCCCGGATGGGCCATCCGGGCAGTCCAGGAGGGGGGAACACACCGAACGGCACCCCCGGGAGTGAGGGCGGGATAAGCGACCGACATAATGTCGGCGTGGCGACAGCAACGACAGTAGACACCGGGCACGCGCACCCGTCGGTCAACCGACCGAACCTCACCAGCGTCGGAACCATCATCTGGCTGAGTTCCGAGCTGATGTTCTTCGCGGCCCTCTTCGCGATGTACTTCACCCTGCGATCGGTGACCGGACCCGACTTCTGGTCGGAGAAGGCCGACCTGCTGAACTTCCCGTTCGCGGCGACGAACACCACGATCCTGGTGCTCTCCTCGCTCACCTGCCAGCTCGGCGTCTTCGCCGCCGAGCGCGGTGACGTGAAGAAGCTCCGGATGTGGTTCATCGTCACCTTCATCATGGGCGCGGTGTTCATCGGCGGCCAGATCTTCGAGTACACGGAGCTGGTCAAGCACGAGGGCCTGTCCCTCTCCTCCGATGCGTACGGGTCGGCCTTCTACCTGACCACCGGCTTCCACGGGCTGCACGTGACGGGCGGCCTGTTTGCCTTCCTGCTGGTCCTGGGCCGGACCTACGCGGCCCGGAGGTTCACTCATGACCAGGCGACGGCGGCCATCGTCGTGTCCTACTACTGGCACTTCGTCGATGTCGTCTGGATCGGCCTCTTCGCCACGATCTACATGATCAAGTAGCGGGACCGCATCCGCGCGCGCTGGAAGCAGCGCACCAACCAGAAGCATCGACGCAGAAGATCCTGACACCGGGGTAATCCGTGAAAAAGCTCTCCGCACGACGACGCCACCCGCTGGCGGCGCTCGTCGTCCTACTCCTCGCTCTGGCATGTACCGGGGGGCTCTACGCCGTGTTCGCACCCGCGGACAAGGCGCAGGCCGAGGAAACCGCCCAGTCCCTGACCGTCGAGGAGGGCAAGAAGCTCTACGCGGTCGGCTGCGCCAGCTGCCACGGCACCGGCGGTCAGGGCACCTCCGACGGTCCGAGCCTGGTGGGCGTGGGCGCCGCCGCGGTCGACTTCCAGGTGAGCACCGGCCGTATGCCGGCCGCCACCTCGCAGTCCGCGCAGGTCCCGGCGAAGCCGGCCGTCTACACCCAGGCCGAGATCGACCAGCTGGCGGCGTACATCGCCTCCCTGGGCGCCGGCCCGGCCGTCCCCACCGAGGAGCAGTACGGCCCCGAGGGCGCCGACGCCGCCAAGGGCGGCGAGCTGTTCCGCAACAACTGCGCGCAGTGCCACAACTTCACCGGCAAGGGCGGTGCGCTCACGCACGGCAAGTACGCCCCGAGCCTCGAGGACGTCGCGCCGAAGCACATCTACGAGGCCATGCTCACCGGCCCGCAGAACATGCCCTCCTTCCCGGACAGCACGCTGTCGGAGCAGAACAAGAAGGACATCATCGCGTACCTGCACGCGGTCAACAGCGATGAGTCCGAGAGCCCCGGCGGCCTCTCCCTCGGCGGGCTCGGCCCCGTCTCGGAGGGTCTGTTCGCGTGGGTCTTCGGACTGGGCGCGCTGATCGCGGTCGCCGTCTGGGTCGCCGCTCGGACCGCAAAGGCCAAGAAGTCATGAGTACCCAAGACATTCCCGAAGAGAACCTGCCCGCAGCGCAGGACGCCGCCCTCGGCGTCGTAGAGGCGGCGGACGAGAAGAACCCGTTCGCCGACCCGGGCCTGCCGCCGCACGAGCCCCGCGTGCAGGACATCGACGAGCGGGCCGCCAAGCGGTCCGAGCGCACGGTCGCCCTGCTGTTCACGCTGTCGATGCTGGCCACCGTCGGCTTCATCGCCGCGTACGTGACGATCCCGGTCGACGAGTCGGTCTTCATCTGGCCCATCGGCCACATCAGCGCGCTGAACTTCGCGCTGGGCATGACCCTCGGCGTCGCCCTGTTCGCCATCGGCGCCGGCGCGGTCCACTGGGCGCGCACGCTGATGTCGGACCACGAGCTCGCCGACGAGCGTCACCCGATCGAGGCCTCCCCCTCGGTCAAGGCGAAGGTCATGGACGACTTCCGCCAGGGTGCCAAGGAGTCCGCGCTCGGCCGCCGCAAGCTGATCCGCAACACGATGTTCGGCGCGCTCGCCCTGTTCCCGCTCTCCGGCGTGGTGCTGCTGCGTGACCTCGGGCCGCTGCCCGGCACCAAGCTGCGCCACACCCTGTGGTCCAAGGGCAAGCTGCTCGTCAACATGAACACCAACGAGCCGCTGCGGCCGTCGGACCTCATCGTGGGCTCCCTGACCTTCGCCAAGCCCGAGGGCCTGGAGGAGCACGACCACGGCTTCCAGACCGAGATCGCCAAGGCCGCACTGATGCTGGTCCGCATCCAGCCGGACGACATCAAGGACAAGCGGGCGCTCGAGTGGTCCCACGAGGGCATCCTCGCGTACTCGAAGATCTGCACCCACGTCGGTTGCCCGATCTCCCTGTACGAGCAGCAGACGCATCACGCGCTGTGCCCCTGTCACCAGTCCACCTTCGACCTCGCCGACGGTGCCCGGGTCATCTTCGGTCCCGCCGGTCACGCCCTGCCGCAGCTGCGCATCGGCGTGAACGACGAGGGCTACCTCGAAGCGCTCGGCGACTTCGACGAGCCCGTCGGTCCTGCCTTCTGGGAGCGCGGATGAGTACCACAACGACCCCCGAGTCCCGCTCGCGCGGGAAGGCACCGGCCGGCGAAAAGGTCGCCGACTGGGCTGACGGCCGGCTGGGGATCTACTCCCTGGCCAAGGCCAACATGCGGAAGATCTTCCCCGACCACTGGTCGTTCATGCTGGGCGAGGTCTGCCTCTACAGCTTCCTCATCATCATCCTCACGGGTGTGTACCTGACGCTGTTCTTCCACCCGTCGATGAACGAGGTGGAGTACCACGGCAGCTACGTGCCGCTGCAGGGCCAGCTGATGAGTGAGGCCTTCAAGTCGACGCTGGACATCAGCTTCGACGTCCGTGGCGGTCTGCTCATCCGGCAGATCCACCACTGGGCGGCCCTGGTCTTCCTGGCCGGCATGTTCGTGCACATGATGCGCGTGTTCTTCACCGGCGCGTTCCGCAAGCCGCGTGAGATCAACTGGCTGTTCGGCTTCCTGCTGTTCGTCCTGGGCATGTTCACCGGTTTCACCGGCTACTCGCTCCCGGACGACCTGCTCTCCGGCACCGGTATCCGCTTCATGGAGGGCGCGATCCTGTCCGTGCCGATCGTCGGCACGTACATCTCGTTCTTCCTCTTCGGCGGCGAGTTCCCCGGCGACGACTTCGTGGCCCGGTTCTTCTCGATCCACGTCCTGCTGCTGCCGGGCATCATGCTCGGCCTCGTGGTGGCGCACCTGATCCTGGTCTTCTACCACAAGCACACGCAGTTCGCGGGTCCCGGCAAGACCAACAAGAACGTCGTCGGCATGCCGCTGCTCCCGGTGTACATGGCCAAGGCCGGAGGCTTCTTCTTCCTGGTCTTCGGTGTGCTGGCGGCCGTCTCGGCGATCGCCACGATCAACCCGGTCTGGAACATCGGCCCCTACCGGCCCGACATGGTCTCCACCGGCGCCCAGCCGGACTGGTACATGGGCTTCTCCGAGGGCCTGATCCGTGTCATGCCGGGCTGGGAGATCAACTTCTGGGGTCACACGCTCGTCCTGGGTGTGTTCATCCCGCTGATGATCTTCCCGCTGGTCCTGGTCGCCATCGCGGTGTACCCGTTCATCGAGTCCTGGATCACCGGCGACAAGCGCGAGCACCACATCCTGGACCGCCCGCGCAACGCCCCGACCCGCACCGCCTTCGGCGTCGCATGGATCACGCTGTACTTCGTGCTCCTGGTCGGTGGTGGCAACGACATCTGGGCCACCCACTTCAACCTGTCGATCAACGCCATCACCTGGTTCGTCCGGGTCGCGTTCTTCGTGGCGCCGGTCCTGGCGTTCGTGGTCACCAAGCGGATCTGCCTCGGCCTGCAGCGCCGGGACAAGGAGAAGGTGCTGCACGGCCGCGAGTCGGGCATCATCAAGCGCCTGCCGCACGGCGAGTTCATCGAGGTGCACGAGCCGCTCAGCCAGGAGCAGCTGTACACCCTCACCGCGCACGAGCAGCCCCAGCCGCTCGAGCTCGGCCCGGAGGTCGACGAGAACGGCGTCCGGCGCAAGGTGAAGATGACCGAGAAGCTGCGCGCCAAGCTCAGCAAGGGGTACTACGGCCCGGAGTCGCAGATCGCGAAGCCGACCGTCGAGGAGTACAAGGAGATCACGAGCGGCCACGGCCACCACTGATCGCCCGCAGCACCTCACCCCAGTCGCCACACGACGGCGAAGGGCCCCCGTCCGTTCTTCGGACGGGGGCCCTTCGCCGTCCCCGGAGCTGGATAGGGTGGAGCCCCGGGGCACCTCGCGGTCCCCGTGCCCCCCGGAACTCATCCACGACCCATCAGGAGCGGCCATGAGCGCTGTGACCCCCGCTGGAGGCGACACCGCGGCGGGCCGCTCCTGGCCCGCTCTGCTGAACGGACTGCTGGACGGCCGGGACCTGTCCGCCGACGACACCGCCTGGGCGATGGACCTGATCATGCGCGGCGAGGCGACCGACGCGCAGATCGCCGGCTTCGCGGTCTCCCTGCGGGCCAAGGGCGAGACGGTCGACGAGATCACCGGCTGTGTACGGGCGCTGTACGACCACGCCAACGTCATCGAGGTGCCCGGCGCGACGGTCGACATCGTCGGCACCGGCGGCGACGGCGCGAAAACGGTGAACATCTCCACGATGTCCTCGATCGTGGTGGCCGGCACCGGCGCGAAGGTCGTCAAGCACGGCAACCGCGCCGCGTCCTCGGCCTCCGGCGCCTCCGACGTCCTGGAGAAGCTGGGCGTCAACCTCGAACTGACCCCGCGCCGGGTCGCCGAGGTCGCCGAGGAGGCCGGGATCACCTTCTGCTTCGCGGTGAAGTTCCACCCCGCGCTGCGTCACGTCGCCGCCGCCCGCGGTCAGCTGGGCATCCGCACGGTGTTCAACTTTCTCGGCCCGCTGGCCAATCCGGCACGGGTCAAGGCGCAGGCGGTCGGGGTCGCCGACCCCCGGATGGCCCCCATCATGGCGGGCGTGTTCGCCGGACGCGGGCACTCCTCGCTGGTGTTCCGCGGCGACGACGGCCTGGACGAGCTGACCACCACCGCCACCTCCAAGGTGTGGGTGGTCCGCGACGGCAAGGTCGACGAGCAGACCTTCGACCCGCGTGACGTCGGCCTCGACCTCGTGCCGGTCGAGGCCCTGCGCGGCGCCGACGCCTCCTACAACGCCGAGGTCGCCCGCCGGCTGCTGGACGGCGAACAGGGCCCGGTGCGGGACGCGGTCCTGCTGAACTCGGCGGCCGCCCTGGTCGCCCTGGAGCCCGGCTCCGGCACTCTCACCGAGCAGATCCGCGCGGGCATGGCGAAGGCGGCCGAGGCCATCGACTCGGGGGCCGCCAAGCGGGTCCTGGAGCGCTGGGTGGCCGTCAGCAACGCGTAGGCGTTCCCCGCGGTGGGACGGTGGGATGTCCCGCGATCCGGACACGGGTTGCGGGACATCGATCACCTCACGTATTTTCCTGGCAGGTCATGAGCGACAGCCATCAGGCCCCGGCCGGCTGTCCGGCAACCCTCCGTCCGTGGCGGGGTGCCCCGGGTGAGGACCAGGCCGTGAGCAGCAGGGCTCACGGCAAGCGCGGACCCCTCGAAACACCAGGGGTCCTGGTCGTCGAGGAGCTTTCCGTGAGCAAGCGAATGCGTTAGGGCTGCCGAGCCCCGCCTCCGCACACCCTTTTCCTTCCTCCTCCGCGCTCGAGCGTGCCGTACCGCGCCCTGCCGTGCCGTACCCGCTCGCGCGAGGATTCCGCCTGCCCCACGGGAGTTCCGTCATGTCCGCCTCCGCCGCCTCCGTCTCCGCCGTCGCCGCCGACCCGTCCCTGTCCTGTCCGCTGCCCGTGCTCGGCCGGGACGTCACCGTCCCGCTCGTCACCGGCGGCGAGGTCACCTACGCCGCCCTCGACTATGCCGCCAGCGCGCCCGCCCTCCAGCGTGTGTGGGACGACGTGGCCGCCTACGCCCCCTACTACGGCAGCGTCCACCGCGGCGCCGGCTACCTCTCCCAGCTCTCCACCGACCTGTTCGAGGCCGCCCGCAGGACCGTCGCGGAGTTCCTCGACTGCCGCGACGGCGACCAGGTGGTCTTCACCCGGTCCACCACCGACTCCCTGAACCTGCTCGCCGCGGCGCTCCCCGACGGCTGCGAGGTCTTCGTCTTCGAGACCGAGCACCACGCCTCCCTGCTGCCCTGGCGCGACACCCGCGTCACCTGCCTCGACGCCCCGAGCAGCCCGCGCCGGGCCGTGGAGACCCTCGAACGTGCCCTCGCCGCCCGGGACCCGCACGGGCCGGCCCTGGTCTGTGTCACCGGCGCCTCCAACGTCACCGGTGAGCTGTGGCCGGTACGGGAGCTGGCCGCCGCCGCCCACGCGCACGGCGCGCGCATCGTGCTGGACGCCGCCCAGCTCGCCCCGCACCGCGCGGTGAGCGTGAGAGGCCTCGACGTCGACTGGGTCGCCTTCTCGGGGCACAAGCTGTACGCGCCCTTCGGCTCCGGTGTGCTGGCCGGCCGCGCGGACTGGCTGCGCGCCGCCGAGCCCTACCTCGCGGGCGGCGGGGCCAGCCGCACGGTCACCCGGCGCGCGGACGGGGGAGTGGACGTGGAGTGGCACGACGGCGCCGCCCGCCACGAGGCCGGCTCGCCCAACGTCATCGGCGCCTACGCCCTCGCCTCCGCCTGCAAGGCGCTCACCGAGGCCGGTTTCGACACGCTGGCCGCGCGCGAGGAGCGGCTGATCCGCGCGGTGCGCGAAGGGCTGGCGGACGTCCCCGAGGTGCGGTTCCTCTCCCTCTTCGGGGACGACGCCCCGCGCGTGGGGGTGCTGTCGTTCGTCGTCGAGGGCTGGAACAGCTCCCACTTCGCCGCCGCGCTCTCCGCGGAGTACGGCATCGGCGTACGGGACGGCCTGTTCTGCGCGCACCCGCTGGTGCGGCGGCTGCTCGGCGGCGATCCGGGGGCGCAGGGGGAGTGCGGGGCGCCCGAGGCGGCGGCGCCGGGGGAGACGTCCCTGAACGCGATCCGGGTCAGCTTCGGCGCGGGCACGCCGGACGAACACGTGGAACGCTTCGTACGAGCGGTACGCGAACTCGTCCACGAGGGCGCCCGCTGGACCTACCACACGGAAAACGGCCGCTGCGTGCCCAATCCTGCCTGAGGCGCTCCAGCCCGTCCGGCGTCTGAGGACGAGGCCCGCAGGGCCGACAGGGGGGTCCGGGGGCGCAGCCCCCAGGTTCGGGACGGGAAGGGGCGGCGGGGGCGAAAAACGTCCTAGCTGTCCAGGCCGATCGCGAACGCCGCCTCCAGGTCGTGCTGGGAGTACGTACGGAACGCCACATGCGTGTCCGTCCCCTCCACCCCGGGAATCTTGCTGATCCGCCCGGGGATCACCTCAGCCAGATCCTCGTGCTCCCGCACCCGCACCATGGCAATGAGGTCATACGTCCCGGTCACGGAGAACACCTCGCTGACGCTGTCCAGCGCGGCGATCTGCTCCGCGATCTCGGGAATCCGGTCCACGCTGGTCTTGATGAGGACGATCGCGGTGATCACGGCTGGTTCTCTCCCTCGGGGGCCGGAGCAGGGACGGACGCGGACTTCACTGTAGTCGCCCCGCCCCGGCACACCCACGCGCAGCCGAAGCCCAGCCCGAACCCCACCAGGTGCGCCAGATACGCCACCCCGGGCCCGTCGGCCGCCCGGCCCGCCGCCGCCCACTGCAACGCCGCCCAGAACGGCAGCACCACCCACGCCGGCAGGCGCACCGGAAGGAAGAACAGGAACGGCAGAAGACTGGTGACCCGCGCCCGCGGGAACAGGAAGAGGAACGCGCCGAGCACCGCCGAGATCGCACCGGAGGCCCCGACCAGGGAACGCTCGGAGTGGGCATGGGCGGCGGCGTACCCCAGCAGCGCCAGATACCCGCACCCGGCGTAGCAGAGGGTGAACCGCACCCGGCCCAGCCGGGCCTCGGCCATCGCCCCGAAGACGTGGAGGAACAGCATGTTGCCGAGCAGATGCACCCAGCTCCCGTGCACGAACAGCGCCGTGGCCGGGGTGAGGACGGCCCAGGGGGACCCTTCGAACAGGTCTGCGGGGATGACGCCCCAGCGCCGGAAATAGGCCCGTTGCGCCGCCAGCAGTTCCTCCCCGGACCCGTGGGCCGGGTGGAGTCCGGAGGCCGGGCCGATCAGGAAGACCAGGCAGCACAGCACGATGAGGGTGCGGGTCAGCGGCGCGGAGGTGCCCCGGACTGCCGTGGCGGCCGACGCCCACCAGTTGCGGACCATGACCACAGAGCATGACGCAACCGGACGCAACCGCCCATACCGCCTCGCCGCCATGGACGGGCGGGCGGCGGGGACCCGCCAGGCCGTAGGGTTACGTGCCACACGCATCGGACGGTCGGTGCGTCACGGACACTGGAAGGAAGGCGAACAGCCACGATGACGGTTCCTCTGCCGACCGCCTCGACGCGGTGGCGCTGCTCCCTCTGCGGCAATCTCACCCGCTTCGACGTGACCCGCTCGTCGAAGGTCGTCGAGTACGTCCACCTCGACCTGGCCGGAGAGCCCAAGGTCGAGGAGCGCAAGGTGCTCGATGAGACGATCGAGTCGGTGCGATGCCGCTGGTGCAACGCCGTGGACCAGGTGGAACTCGTGGACAGGCCGGGCGCCGGCTCCTGAAGGCGGAGCGGGCCCCGCTGACGGCGGCCCCCACGCGGGGCCGCGCACAGGCATTGGGGTGTGACGGATGGTGGAGACCACGGGCGGGGGGCCGCAGGACGGCGCCGCCGAGGTGCTCGACCGTCCGCTGCCCGACGGAGTGCGCCGCCGGGTCGTCCAGATCGTCGCCGACGGCTTCGGCGGCCTCACCGTCGCCGAGCTGCCCACCCAGCTGAGGCAGTACGCCCGGTTCGCCCCCAACCGCCGCGCCAAGTTCGCCGGGAACGCCATGGCGGCGGCGCTGGAGACCGATCCGCTGTTCCGGCAGCGCATCGGGGAGAAGCTCAGAGAAGCGCAGCCGGAACTGACCGGCGCCCTCGACTCCGGCTCACCGCCCCCGGCGGCGGACCCGCTCGACGTGGCGGCCGCGGCCTATGTGCTCCGCCCGCCCGGCTGGGTCAAGCTGGTGACCGCCGCCGGCGAGGAGGCCCAGCGCGCCGACGCCGAACGCGCCGACGAGGAGACCCGCGCCGAGCTGGAGCGGCTGCGCGGCGAACTCGCCCGGGCCCGCGAGCACACCCGGTCCGAGACCGAGCGGCTGCGTGCCGAGCTGGACGCCGCGAAGAAGGAGACCGAGTCGCTGCACCGCAAGCTGCGCTCCGCGCACAGCGACATCAAGCGCGGCGAGGCCGCCCTGCGCAAGCTGCGGGGCGAGATGGAGTCGGTGCGCGCCGAGGGCCACGCCCAGGTGTCGGCCGCCGAGAGCGAGAGCCGGCGGCTCAAGGCGCGGCTCGGTGAGACCGAGGCCGCGCTGGAGGCCGCGCGCCGGGCCGCGCGCGAGGGCCGCAGCGTCGAGGACATGCGGGTACGGCTGCTGCTGGACACCGTGCTGGACGCCGCCCAGGGCCTGCGGCGCGAGCTGGCGCTGCCTCCCGTGTCCGTCCGCCCCGCCGAGACCGTGGACGCCGTGGAGCCGGGGCGCATGACCCCCAAGGACATCGCCGCCCGCGCGCTATCCGAGGACGACCCGGCCATCCTGAACCAGCTGCTGGCGCTGCCGCAGGCCCATCTCGTCGTCGACGGCTACAACGTCACCAAGACCGGCTATCCCCAGATGCCCCTGGAGAAGCAGCGGCTGCGCCTGCTGGGCCAGCTCGCCCAGCTCGCCGCCCAGACCGGCGCCGAGGTCACCTGCGTCTTCGACGGGGCCGAACTGGCCGCCCCCGTGCTGCTGGCGCCGCCGCGCGGCGTGCGCGTGCTGTTCTCCAAGCCGGGCGTCACCGCCGACGAGCTGATCCGCCAGCTGGTGCGCGCGGAGCCGCCGGGACGGCCCGTCATCGTCGTCTCCACCGACCGGGAGGTCGCCGACGGGGTCGCCCGCGCCGGCGCACGCCCCGTCGCGTCGGCGGTGCTCCTCAAGAGGCTTTCCTAGTATCTGATTCACATCCGTCCCCCGTGCAACGTAACGGATCTATGCCCGAATTGACGGAACCGTCACGCAACGTAGCGTCAGCCGGACGTCACTGCAGGTGAGTTGAGGCCGAATAAACCCGCTGTAACGAAGATTTTGTGTCCGGGGATTTGAACTGATCACAAGAACATCACTAGGGTCTGCCTTCGAACCCGCGCTCGCGCGATCACTCTTCGAGAAGGAGTTCGCCTCCGTGGCGTCCCACCGTCGTCCCAAGCAGCCGAGCCGTGCACGCGTGACCGTGCTCACCACCGCTGCCGCAGCTGCCGTCGTCATGAGCTCGCAGGCCGCCAACGCCGCTCCCGGCGAGAAGCCGAGCAAGGACGAGGTCAAGGCCAAGGTCGACAAGCTCTACGAGCAGGCGGAACAGGCCACCGAGAAGTACAACGGCGCCAAGGAGAAGCAGGAGAAGCTCCAGAAGGAGATCTCCACCATCCAGGACAACGTCGCCAAGGGTCAGAAGGAGCTCAACGACCTGCGCGACGGCCTCGGCTCCATGGCCAGCGCCCAGTACCGCAGCGGCGGCATAGACCCGTCCCTGCAGCTCTTCCTCTCCGCCGACCCGGACGACTACCTCGACAAGGCGTCCACGCTCGACCAGTTGAGCACCCAGCAGGTCGACGCGCTGAAGAAGATCCAGGATAAGCAGCGCGAACTCGCCCAGCAGCGCTCCGAGGCGTCCGAGAAGCTCAAGGACCTCTCCTCCACCCGCACCGAACTGGGCAAGAAGAAGAAGGAAGTCCAGGGCAAGCTCTCCGAGGCGCAGAAGCTGCTCAACACTCTCACCGCCGAGGAGAAGAGGCAGCTCACCGAGGATCAGAACCGCGCCACCCGCAACAGTGAGCGCGAGGCCCTCTCCTCCAACGCCCCGGCCGGTTCCGGACGCGCCGCCGCGGCCTACGCCGCCGCCCAGAGCAAGCTCGGCTCGCCCTACGTGTACGGCGCCACCGGCCCGTCCTCCTTCGACTGCTCCGGACTGACCCAGTGGGCCTACGCGCAGGCCGGTGTCGCCCTGCCGCGCACCTCCCAGGCCCAGGCCAACGCCGGCACCCGGATCTACTCGGTGGACCAGCTCAAGGTCGGCGACCTGGTCATCATGTTCAACGACCTGCACCACGTGGGCTTCTACGCGGGCAACGGCCAGATCCTCCACGCGCCGCGCACCGGCACCGTGGTGCGCTACGAGTCGATGAGCACCGTCGGCGGCCCGTTCATGTTCGGCGTCCGCGTCTAGGCTTTTCCACCCCGGCCCGGTGCGCCCGTTAGGGGGAATCGCACCGGCGCCGATCCGCCCTCCGCCCCGCCTTCGACGCAGGTCACAGGCGGGGCGTCACCGTATGTACGCGCTCCGGCCGTTGGTACCCTCGCCGCCGCCGACGCTACTGTCTGCCGCGTTTCCCTGTCCGCCAGCGGAAGGAGCGCGGCTTCCCGTGGGGTCCCATCGCCGTACCGCACCGTCCTCCGGATCCGACCGGAGCGCCGTCGTCGCCCTCGGCCTGCTGTCCGCGGCCGCCACCGCCCTCGGCGCCGTCCCGGCCGCCGCGACCCCGCACGACGACACCCGGGCCGAGGTGGACCGCCTCTACCAGGAGGCCGAGAAGGCCACCGAGGCGTACAACGCGGCCGACGAGCGCGCCGACGCACTGCGCCGGCAGATCGCCACCGCCCAGGACGGGATCGCCCGCAAACAGCACCACGTCAACAGCATGCGGGAGTCACTGGGCACGCTGGCCGGCGTCCAGTACCGCTCCGGCGGCCTGGAACCCGCCGTCGCCCTGCTGCTCTCCGACGACCCCGAGGACTACCTGGAGCGGGCCTCCGTCCTCGACCGGATCACCGTCCACCAGACCGGCGAGCTCCGCCGGCTCCGGGCGGCCCTGCGCTCCCTCGCCCAGGACCGCGCGGAGGCCGCAGGCAAGCTCGAGGCGCTGGACAGGAGCCGCAAGGCCGTCGCCGCCCACAAGCGGACCGTCGAGCGCAAGCTCGCCGAGGCCCGCCGGCTGCTCAACTCCCTCCCGGCCGCCGAACGCGCCGCCTGGAACCGGGCCGGCCGCTCCGACCGCCCGGACCTGCTCGGCCCGGCCGGCATCCCCGCCTCGGACCGCGCGGCCGCCGCCGTCGCCGCCGCCCGCTCCGCCCTCGGCAGGCCCTACGTGTGGGGCGCCAACGGCCCCGGCGGCTTCGACTGCTCCGGACTGACCCAGTGGTCGTACGCGCAGGCCGGTGTCGCCCTGCCGCGCACCTCCCAGGCCCAGCGGTACGCCGGCCGGCGGATCCCGCTCTCCGAGGCCCGCCCCGGCGACCTGGTCGTCTACCGCTCCGACGCCTCCCACGTCGGGATGTACATGGGCAACGGCCAGGTGATCCACGCGCCCCACCCCGGCGCCCCCGTGCGCTACGACCCGGTCGGGATGATGCCCGTCTCGTCGGTCACCAGGGTCTGACCGGTTCGGCCCGTCCGCCCGTACCCTCGGAAAGGTGGCAGGCCGACGGCGGATACCCGGAGCGCTCTGGGCCGCGCTGTGTCTGCTCCTGGTCTCCCTGGTCTCGTGCGGCGGCGGCAGCGCCGTCGACGGCGCCCGCGCGGAGGTGCAGTCGCTCCTCGACCGGCGCGCGGAGGCGGTCCTCGACCGGGACGCCGCCGCCTACGCCCGCACCGGCACCCGGGCCGGGTTCGACAGCCTGCGCGCGGTCCCGCTCGCGGACTGGTCCTACCGTGTCACCTCCCTGGACCGCACCGGCGACAGCGCCACCGCCTCCGCCGACCTCAGCTACCGCGTGGAGGGCTACGACCGCTCCCCGGTCGTCACCGCCCGCTCCCTGAGCCTGAGCCGGGACCGGGACGGCCATTGGTCCGTCGACTCCGACCGCCCCGCCCGGAAATCCGGCCAGGAGCTGTGGGACCAGGGCCCGGCGCGGGCGGTCCGGGGCGAACGGAGCCTGGTGCTGGGCGTCGGCCAGCCGGAGGGCAAGCTGCGCGACTACGCCGCCCTGGCCGACCACGCGGTGCCCGCCGTCTCCGGCGCCTGGGGCCCCAAATGGACCGGGCGGGTCCTCGTCATGGTCCCGGAGTCCCTGGAGGGCATGGCGGGCCTGCTGGGCTCGCCCGCCTCCTCCTACCGGGGCATCGCCGCCGTCACCACCGGCGCCACCGCCGCGGACGGACGGACGCCGGCGGACCGGATCATCGTCAACCCGGACGCCTTCGGGCTGCTCGGCGACTCGGGCCGGCAGGTCGTCCTCACCCACGAGACCACCCACGTCGCCACCCGCGCCCACACCTCACCCGCGACCCCGCTGTGGCTGTCCGAGGGCTTCGCCGACTGGGTCGGCTACCGCGACGGCGACCGCACGCCCGCCGAGGCCGCACCGGAGCTCGCCCACGCGGTGAGCCAGGGCGAGATCCCGGACGCCCTGCCCACCGACGACGACTTCGGCTTCTCGGGCGACGCGGACGGCCTCGCCCGCGCGTACGAGGGCGGCTGGCTGGCCTGCCGCATGATCGCCGACCGCTGGGGCGAGCAGCGCCTCGGCGAGTTCTACCGCGCGGTGGGCGCCCACAAGACCCGCGACGGCGCGATCGAGTCGGCCATGACCCACATCCTGGGCACCACCCCGGAAGCCTTCACCCTCCAGTGGCACGACTACATCAAGACAACGCTGACTTAGTCCCGACGCCCTGCGGGCCTTCCGGCGCCCTGCGGGCCTTCCGGTGCCCCGCGGACCTCCCGACGCCCCGCGGCCCTCGCCGCGATCCGCGGCCGGTTGCGCGACCCGCGGGCAGTCGTGCCTCCCCCAGAGCCTCAAGGGCCTGGGAGGTACCCCCAGGGCGATGGGGGTCCCCCCGCTCATGGGGGTACCTCCCGCTCGAGCGAAGCCGAGAGTGGGGGAGGAGCCGAGAGTGGGGGAGGCACCCCGCAAGCGCCGGGCTGCGCGAACACCCCCCGGCTCACGATGACACGGCAGTCTCCTTTACCCGCGCAGGCGCGGCCACCGAAGCCACCGCCCCCCGACGCGGCACGGTCGACCGCCACAACACCCGAGCCGCCCCCACCGTCGCCCCTACCAACAACCCGTTCCGAACCACCAGCAGCCCGATCCCCAACGCGTCACTCGCCACCACATGCCCGAACCACACCGGAAACTCCAGCACCGTCACCGCACACGCCCCCAGCACCAGCCCCACCGGCACCCCCATCCGGCTCCCACGGAAGCACAGACACACCGCCCCCACCCCCACCAGCCACACCATGTACTGCGGGCTGATCACCCGACTCGTGGTCGTGAACATCAGCACCCCCACGAACGCCGCCTCGGCGACCGTGTGCGCCTCGAAACGACCCGCCAGCATCCGCCACAGCACCAGCCACGCCAACGCCGCCCCCGTCAGGAACAGCGCCCCCGTGCTCACCCAGCTCACATACGGCCCGAGGAACTCCACCGAGCCGTAGTTGAGCAGCACCTGCCCCTCCCAGCCGTGATGCCGCGCCACGTGGAAGACCAGCGCCCCCAGCGACTCCACCTCCGTCCCCCGGTCCCGCTGGAACCCGAGGAACGCGAACGCCCCCGGCATCAGCACGGCGAACAGCACGGCCACCCCGGCCCCCGTCACTGCCGCCGACACCCACGCCCCGCGCCGCCGCACCGCGAGCAGAATCAACGCCGGCCACACCTTCACCAGCGCCCCGAACCCCACCAGCGCCCCCGCCACCCGCGGATGCCGCCCGGCCGCCAGCAGCCCGGCCACCGCCACCGCCGTGACCATCACGTCGTACCGCGCGTACACCGTCGGCCCGAGCAGCGGCACGCCCGCCACCCACACCCAGGCCCCGCGCCGCGCTCGCCCGGGACCGCGCCCGGCGTACAGCAGCATCGCCAGCGCGATCAGGTCGGCGGCGCAGGCCAGCACGAAGAACGCGGTGGTGTACTCCAGGAACGGCAGCAGACCGGGGGAGAGGATCGCCAGCGCCGCCGCGGGCGGGTACTGCCAGGTCACGTCGTCCTGCGGGAACGTTCCGGTGCGCAGGACGTCGTACCAGCCCTGGTAGATCACCGACACGTCGCTGGTGACGTCGGGGCCCGGGAAGACGATCACCTTGAGCACGCACAGCAGCAGTGCCGTTCGTGTCAGCGCCCAGATGACCAGGAGCCATGCCAGGGACCCTCGTGCGGCCGTCGTTTCCACGTGATCCCTGCCTGTTCGGTGTGCTGTCGTGAGGGGCCATGATGTCCCGGACACGGGTGTACGTGCCACAGAGCACCGCTGTGGCGTACCGCGAAAGCACCGTTCGGTAGGGTCTGCGACGATGCACAAGACCCTGATCGTGACCAACGACTTCCCGCCCCGGCCCGGCGGCATCCAGGCGTTCCTGCACAACATGGCGCTGCGGCTCGACCCCGAGCGCCTCGTCGTCTACGCCTCCACCTGGAAGCGCTCCCGGGAGGGCATCGAGGCGACCGCCGCGTTCGACGCCGAGCAGCCCTTCACCGTCGTACGCGACCGCACGACGATGCTGCTGCCCACCCCGGCCGCCACCCGGCGGGCCGTCGGGCTGCTGCGCGAACACGGGTGCACCTCGGTGTGGTTCGGGGCGGCGGCACCGCTCGGCCTGATGGCACCGGCCCTGCGCCGCGCGGGCGCGCGGCGGATCGTGGCCACCACCCACGGCCACGAGGCCGGCTGGGCCCAGCTCCCCGCCGCGCGGCAACTGCTGCGCCGGATCGGGGAGTCCACGGACACGATCACCTACCTCGGCGAGTACACGCGCTCCCGGATCGCCTCGGCGCTCACCCCGGAGGCCGCCGCGCGGATGGTGCAACTGCCGCCCGGTGTCGACGAGAAGACCTTCCACCCCGGATCGGGCGGCGACGAGGTGCGGGCACGCCTCGGGCTGACCGACCGCCCGGTGGTTGTGTGCGTCTCGCGGCTGGTGCCGCGCAAGGGCCAGGACACCCTGATCCGGGCCATGCCCGCGATCCTGGCCGCCCAGCCGGACGCCGTGCTCCTGATCGTCGGCGGCGGCCCCTACGAGAAGGACCTGCGCCGTCTCGCCCACGACACCGGTGTCTCCGCGGCCGTCCACTTCACCGGCTCGGTCCCCTGGTCCGACCTGCCCGCCCACTACGGCGCCGGTGACGTCTTCGCGATGCCGTGCCGCACCCGGCGCGGGGGCCTGGACGTCGAGGGCCTCGGCATCGTCTACCTGGAGGCATCCGCGACCGGACTGCCCGTCGTGGCAGGCGACTCGGGAGGCGCCCCCGACGCGGTCCTCGACGGCGAGACCGGCTGGGTCGTCCCCGGCGACTCCCCGACCGAGACGGCCGACCGCGTCACCACACTCCTGGCCGACGAGGAACTCCGCCGACGCATGGGCGAACGCGGCCGAGAGTGGATCGAACAAAAATGGCGCTGGGACCTACTGGCGGACGAACTGAAGAAACTCCTCTGAGAGCGGCTGCTCCGCAGACTAGGCCGGGGGGCAGCCCCCTAGGGGCGCGGGGCTGTGACATTATGCGGCTCCGCCGCGTGGGCGCGACAAGCCACAATCAACCCGCACTCGCCACCGCACCGTAGCCGGCACCCCATTAGCCCCCCCCAAGAACGCCCCGGAGCCTACTTCGCGTAGATCGCCTCGATCTCGTGCGCGTAATCCTTCGCCACAACGTTGCGCTTCAGCTTCAACGACGGAGTCAGATGCCCCGACTCCTCCGTGAACTGTGCCGGAAGAATCCGGAACTTCCGCACCGACTCCGCCTTCGACACCGCCGCGTTCCCGTCGTCGATCGCCGACTGGATCGCCGCGAGCAGATCCGGGTCCTCGCTCAGCGACGCCGCCGTCGACCCCGCGGGCTTCCCGTGCTCGTCGGCCCACCGGCCGAGGAACTCCTCGTCGAGGGTGACCAGCGCGCCCACGAACGGCCGCCCGTCGCCCACCACCATGCACTCCGCCACCAGCGCGTGCGCACGGATCCGGTCCTCGATGACCGCCGGGGCGACGTTCTTGCCGCCGGCCGTCACCAGTATCTCCTTCTTCCGGCCGGTGATCCGCAGATAGCCGTCCTCGTCCAGCGTGCCGATGTCCCCGGTGTGGAACCAGCCGTCGGCCAGCGCCTCGGCGGTGGCGCCCGGGTTGTTCCAGTACTCCTTGAACAGGTGCTCGCCGTGCAGCAGCACCTCACCGTCGTCCGCTATGCGCACCACGGAGCCGGGCAGCGGCTGGCCGACCGTGCCGATCTTCTGCCGGTCCCAGGGGTTGAACGCGGTGGCCGCGCAGGACTCGGTCAGGCCGTAGCCCTCCAGCACGCTGAAGCCGATGCCGCGGAAGAAGTGGCCCAGCCGCTCGCCCAGCGGGGCGCCGCCCGAGATGGCGTACTCGCCGCGTCCTCCCAGCACGGCGCGCAGCTTGCTGTAGACCAGCTTGTCGAACACCTTGTGCTTGATCTTCAGGCCGACCGACGGCCCGGACGGGGTGTCCAGCGCCTGGCTGTAGGCGATCGCCGTGTCCGCCGCCTTGTCGAAGATCTTGCCCTTGCCGTCGGCCTGCGCCTTGGCCCGCGCCGAGTTGTAGACCTTCTCGAAGACCCGCGGCACGCCGAGGATCAGCGTCGGCCGGAACGAGGCGAGCTCGTCGGTGAGGTTCTTGATGTCGGGCACACAGCCCAGCTTGATCGGCGCCACCATCGGCGCGATCTGCACCATCCGCCCGAAGACGTGGGCGAGCGGAAGGAACAGCAGCACCGAGCACTCGCCGGTGCGGAACAGCGGACGCAGCCGCTCCACGATGTTGCCGCACTCGGCGAAGAAGCTGCGGTGGGTGAGCACACAGCCCTTGGGGCGGCCGGTGGTGCCGGAGGTGTAGACGATGGTCGCCGGGTCGTCCGCCTTCGCGACCGAGCTGCGCTCCTCGACCGTCTCGTCCGTGACGCCCTGCCCGAGCCGGCCCAGTTCCTCGAGGCCGCCGGCCTCGATCTGCCACAGGTGCTTCAGCGCGGGCAGCCGGTGGCGTACGGACTCCACGGTCGTCGCGTGGGTGTCGAGCTCCACGATGCAGGCACTGGCCCCGGAGTCGCCGAGGATCCACGCCACCTGCTCCGCCGAGCTGGTCTCGTACACGGGCACGGTGATCGCGCCGGCGCTCCAGATCGCGAAGTCGAGCAGCGTCCACTCGTAGCGGGTCCGCGACATCAGGGCCACCCGGTCGCCGGGCTGCACGCCCGCGGCGATCATGCCCTTGGCGGCCGCCCGCACCTCCGTGAGGAAGGTGGTGGCCGTCACGTCCTGCCACGTCCCGCCGACCTTGCGGGCGATGACGGCCACATCGGGATGCTGCGCGGCGTTTCTGCGGACGATGTCGGTCAGATTGCCGTCCGCGGGGACCTCGTACAGGGCCGGAAGGCTGAACTCGCGCAAGACTGCTGCTCCTCTTAGGGCGCCGGCGCCACGACGTTGTGCGATGCGACGGTGCGGTCCAAGGCTCGGGCGGGTGCTCGCGAATTCACAAGTTGAAATCCCGAGCACGACTGGACTGCCCGGACGTTACCCGTCGGTATGGCCTCTACGACAGGGGGTCCCCATCAGATGTTCGCTGCGTCACACAGGTTGGTGTTTCATTGCGCACAGTAGTCCAACCCCGAAGCGACGAGCCAGTAACCGCAGGTCCGCCCGCCATTGTTCACGTCGGCCGCACACGCTTACCCTTGATCGCCATGGCAACGACACCAGGCGGCAGCCGGCGGAACCGCGTGCACGTGGTCAGCGACGTGCACGGCAACGCCCGTGACCTGGCACGGGCCGGCGAGGGGGCCGACGCCCTCATCTGCCTGGGCGACCTGGTGCTCTTCCTCGACTACGCCGACCACTCGCGCGGTATCTTCCCCGACCTGTTCGGCACCGAGAACGCCGACCGCATCGTGGAGATGCGCACCGCCCGCCGCTTCGAGGAGGCCCGCGAGTTCCAGCGCCGGCTCTGGGCCGGCATCGAGACGGACCGGGCCGCCGCGATCGAGAAGGCGGTGCGCAGACAGTACGCCGAGCTGTTCGCGGCCTTCCCCACTCCTGCGTACGCCACCTACGGCAACGTCGACATCCCGCCCCTGTGGCCGGAGTACGCGGGTCCCGGCACCACCGTCCTGGACGGTCAGCGGGTGGAGATCGGCGGCTGGACCTTCGGCTTCGTCGGCGGCGGCCTGCGCACGCCGATGCGCACGCCGTACGAGATCAGCGACGAGGAGTACGCGGCGAAGATCGAGGCCGTGGGCGAGGTCGACGTGCTGTGCACGCACATCCCCCCTGAGGTGCCGGACCTGGTCTACGACACCGTCGCCCGCCGCTTCGAGCGCGGCAGCCGGGCCCTGCTGGACGCGATCCGCCGCACCCGGCCCCGGTACTCCCTGTTCGGCCACGTCCACCAGCCGCTGGTGCGGCGCATGCGCATCGGCGCCACCGAATGCGTCAACGTGGGGCACTTCGCGAGCACCGGGCGGCCCTGGGCGCTCGAATGGTGAGGCCGGAAGGGTGCGGATGCCCCAGGTCGGGTGCGTTCGGCAGGTGCGGCGCACGGTAGCCTTCCGCTGCACGTGCGTGCGCCGCACGGCGACGACGACTACCGGCCCGCATCTGGAGGAGCCACGGCGATGGCGGAACACACCAGCTCGAGCATCACGATCGAGGCGGCACCGGCCGACGTCATGGGGGTGATCGCCGACTTCGCCCGCTATCCCGACTGGACGGGCGAGGTGAAGGAGGCGGAAGTCCTCAAGACCGACGCCGAGGGCCGCGCCGAGCAGGTGCGTCTCGTCATGGACGCGGGCGCGATCAAGGACGACCAGGTCCTGGCGTACACCTGGACCGGGGGCCACGAGGTCTCCTGGACCCTGGTGAAGTCCCAGATGCTCCGCTCCCTCGACGGCTCCTACGTCCTCACCCCGGCCGCCCCGGGCACGACGGAGGTCACCTACCGCCTCACCGTCGACGTCAAGATCCCCATGCTCGGCATGATCAAGCGCAAGGCGGAAAAGGTCATCATCGACCGAGCCCTGGCCGGCCTGAAAAAGCGCGTGGAATCAACGAAGTAGGACGCAACTGCGGGCAGCGACGCCGCCGTAGCTGCGGGCAGTCGTGCCTCCCCCAGTGCCTTAAAGGCCTGGGAGGTACCCCCAGGGCGGCACGGGTGGGCGCAGGCGGCACCCCGCAAGCGCGGGTAAGCGGAACCCATCCCCGCCCAGCCTCAGTTACCGTTCACCCCCATGCGCACCCTCCTCGTCACGGGCCCCGGCGGCAGCGGCCGCACCACCACCGCCGCCGCCACCGCGCTGACCGCAGCCCGCAAGGGCACCCACACCCTCCTCCTCACCACCGACCCCCCGCACACCGTCCACCCCGTGCTGGGCGACCTCGCCGACAACCCCCCACCCACCCTCACCCTCCGCCACATCGACCCCGCCCCCGCCTTCCGCGACGACCTCGCCGCCCTCCAGACCCGAGCCGCCCCCGCCCTGGACCTCCTCGGCGCCTCCCGCCTCGAACCCGACGAGTTCGGCCCCCTCCCCGGCGCCGAGGAACTCGCCACCCTCCGCGCCCTGCGCGACGCAACGCTCCCGGACGCCGGCGACACCACACCCCCCGACCTCGTCGTCGTCGACCTCCCACCCACCCCCCGCGCCCTCGCCCTCTTCGCCCTCCCCGAGGAACTCCGCCGCTACCTGCGCCGTCTCCTCCCGCCCGAGCGCCAAGCGGCCCGCGCCCTGCGCCCCGTGCTCGGCCGCCTCGCCGGCGTCCCGCTGCCCGCCGACCGGCTGTACGAGACGGCGGCCCGCCTGGACGTGCAGCTCGCCGCCGTCGAGGCCGTCCTCGCCGACCGCGACACCGTCGTACGCCTGGTCGCGGAGCCCGGCCCGGCCGGCGCCGAGGCCGTCCGCACCGCGACCCTCGGACTGGCCCTGCGCGGACTGCGCACCGACACGCTCCTCGCGAACCGCGTCCTGCCGGAGCGCGACGGCGACAGCTGGCTCGCCGCCCCCGTCGCCCAGCAGCGCAAGATCCTGGAGGAGTGGCGCGAGTCCTACGACGTCCACCCGGTCGCCCACCTCGGCCGCGACCCGCGCGGCACGGACGACCTCGCCGGGCTCGCGGTGCCCGGCGTTCCCACGGTGAGCGGCACGGTGGACTGGCCGGTCACCGACCACCTCGCCGACGACGGCGTCCTCGTCTGGCACATCCCCCTCCCGGGCGCCCGCCGCGACGAACTCGACCTGATACGGCGCGGCGACGACATCATCGTCACCGTCGGACCGTTCCGCCGCACGGCCCCCCTGCCCTCCGCCCTGCGCCGCTGCACGGTCGACGGCGCGGCGCTGCGCGAGGGCGAGCTGCGCATCCGCTTCCGTCCGGATCCCGCACTGTGGCCGCGTACCCGCTGAAGCCGGGACGGCCGTTCGGGTAACGTCGATGGGGCCACCGCCGTCGAAGGAGTCCGTCATGAGCGAACAGCTCCCCCCGCCCGAAGACGCCGGGGACGAGACCGTCGACAAGCCGGCGGACGACGCACAGGCGGCCGACAGCGAAACCCGCCCCGCCCCTGAAACCCACGCCGACGCCTGGGCGACCGCCGTCGCCGAGGACCTGGAGGCGGAGAAGGCCCGCCGCCGCGCCCAGCACGGCCCGCCGCCCGGCTCCGCCGCCGAGGAACTGAAGAAGCTCGTCGACGCGGTCGCCGACAAGCTCTCCGGCCTGCAGTCGCCGCTCCTGGGCGCCGTCGCCGGACCCGCCGCGCAGCAGGTGGTGCGGCAGGTCGTCCAGCAGGCCAAGGCGGCCGTCGAGCCGGTCATCGAACGCAATCCGGACGTCTTCGACCACCTCGCCGCCGCCGGGAACGAACTCCTCGCCGCGTACCGCTCCGCCGTGCAGGACCAGGAGCGCCGCTGGACCTCGGGCTCCCGCGACACCGATCCGCGCGACCTGGACGAGCGCCGGGACCGGGGCGACGACCCGGGCACCGCGCCCGGCGAGCACATCGACCTGGACTGACTTCCAGGGTCCCGGCGGAGTCCCAAGATCCTCGCGGGGCCGCCCAGCGTGCGGACACCGGGCCTTTCGGCCCGGCGGCTCGGGTACCGTTGGCGGTAGCGGGGCTCGACCGAAACTGAGGGATTCATGGGACTCACCATCGGCGTCGATATCGGCGGCACCAAGATCGCGGCCGGAGTGGTCGACGAGGACGGAAACATCCTCTCGACCCACAAGGTGCCGACCCCGGGCACGCCCGAGGGGATCGTGGACGCCATCGCCTCCGCGGTGGAAGGAGCACGCGCCGGACACGACATCGTCGGCGTGGGCATCGGCGCGGCCGGATACGTCAACCGTCAGCGTTCCGAGGTCTACTTCGCCCCCAACATCCACTGGCGCAACGAGCCGCTCAAGCAGAAGGTCGAGGCCCGCGTGGGTCTCCCGGTGGTCGTGGAGAACGACGCCAATGCCGCCGCCTGGGGCGAGTACAAGTTCGGCGCGGGCAAAGGCCACCGCAACGTCATCTGCATCACGCTCGGCACCGGCCTCGGCGGCGGTGTGATCATCGGCAACAAGCTGCGCCGGGGGCACTTCGGCGTGGCGGCCGAGTTCGGGCACATCCGCATGGTGCCGGACGGGCTGCTGTGCGGCTGCGGCTCGCAGGGCTGCTGGGAGCAGTACGCCTCCGGCCGCGCCCTGGTCCGCTTCGCCAAGCAGCGCGCCAACGCCACCCCGGAGAACGCGGAGACCCTGCTCTCCCTGGGCGACGGCACCCCGGACGGTATCGAGGGCAAGCACGTCTCCATGGCCGCCCGCCAGGCCGACCCGGTGGCCGTCGACTCCTACCGCGAGCTGGCCCGCTGGGTCGGCGCCGGCCTCGCCGACCTGGCCTCCCTCTTCGACCCCTCCGCCTTCATCGTCGGCGGCGGCCTCTCCGAGGAGGGCGAACTGGTCCTGGGCCCGATCCGCAAGTCCTACAAGCGCTGGCTGGTCGGCGGCAACTGGCGCCCGGTCGCCGACGTCCTCGGCGCCCAGCTCGGCAACAAGGCCGGCCTGGTCGGCGCCGCCGACCTGGCCCGCGAACCGGACCCCATCATGTGACCCTCTGGACGCGAACGATCGCGCCCGCCATCCCTGTTCTTCTCTGGGACGGCGGGCGCAGTCGTCGGCTGCTGCGCAGCGGCCCGCTCTCTGTGCCCACGACTGCCTGGCAGTGGTCCGCTCTCCGTGCGCACGACTGCCTGGCAGTGGCGTCATACGCGTATTATGGTGGTGGGGTGGCCAAGACACGGATCAGTATCAGCTTGGAGCAGGACCAGGCCGAACGCATCAGGCAGCACGCGGAGCGGGCAGGTATGGATGTGTCGGCGTACCTGGTACACGCTGCGACGAGGCAGATGGCCGAGAGCGACGCCATAGAAGAGCAGTTCGCCGAGGTGGACGCGGTCATCTCTCAGGCGGAGCAGGCGGCGGACGTATGGCCTGACGAACCCACCCCGCAACCGGCCGCACAACTGACGGAGCAGGAACGCCGGGAGGTCGAGGAGGCCCTCGCTCTCGCCCATGGCCGGGACCGGCAGGGCCATCGCCCGGGCCACGCCGCGTGAGTGCACGGGTACCGGTCTACGACACCGGCATGCTCATCGCACTCGCCGACCGTAAGGCGAAGGCGGTGGCTCTCCACGAAGGGCTCCGCACACTCCCGCACCGGGCGCTGGTGCTCGGCCCGGTTCTCGCCCAGGTGTGGCGCCCGCAGCCGGCCTTGGTGCACGCCTTGTCCGGGGTACTGAAGGACTGCACCGTCCCCCAGGCTCGTACGTCCGCACCGCCCATGCGTGAGACGAAGGCGGGCCGTCCGGAGTGTCTGGCCTGTGCGACGGCCCCGGACATCGTGGACTGGCGGCGTATCGGCACCGCCCTGGGGCGAGCGACCCTGCCTGCGAAGAAGCGGCCGGACGCGGTGGACGCCTGGGTGGCACTGGCGGCGACCCGGCACGGCAGCGCCGTCGTCTTCACCACCGACCCGGGAGACATCCACGCCTACCTGGCGGCCCTCGCCCCCACGGACGTGCACGTGGTCGCCGTCTGACGACAGAGCCACTCGTACACGGGGGTTTGTACGGGCCGTGAGGGCCGTCGCCGCGTAACCCCGCCCGACTGTCCGCGCGTTGTACGGCTGCAAGGTGTGCGGCAACGCGGCAAGGGGGTTACGTCATGGCGAACGGCAGCACGGTTGAGTCGTCCGACAGTCTCAAGGCATTCGGGGCGGCTTTGAAGACGTTCCGCGAACGTGCCCTGCTGACCCAGGAGCAGCTCGCCGAGCGGCTCAGCTACTCGCACGCATCCGTCGCCTCGGTCGAGCAGGGCCGGCGGATGCCGACCTCCGCCTTCATCGAGCAGGCGGAGGAGACACTCGACGCGTTCGGGGTCCTGCGGGCCATGGCCCGGCACGTCGGACGGCAGCGCGGCCTCGCCGTGTGGTTCCGGGAGTGGGCCCAACTGGAGGAGGTAGCCGTCGGCCTGTGCACGTACGAGTGCCGGGTGGTGCCGGGACTCCTCCAGACCGAGGAGTACACCCGTGCCGTGATGCTCAACGTGCCGCCCCCGCCGAGCGAGGAGCAACTGGAGCAGCGGGTCGCGGCCCGGCTGGCCCGCCAGGAACTGCTCAGGCGCAGGCCACCGATCGCGTTCAGCTTCATCATCGAGGAGTCGGTACTGCTCCGGCACACGGGCGGTGAGGACGTCACCCGTGGTCTGATCGACCACCTCCTCGCGTCCACCGAGATGTGGAACGTGGAGCTGCAGATCATGCCGCTACGGCAGCCGTATCACGCCGGTACGGACGGGCCGATGCGCCTCCTGGAGACTTCCGAACATCAGTGGTTCGGGTATTCGGAAGGGCAGCAGACCGGTCAGCTGATCTCTGTCCCGAAAGACACCAGCCTGATGCAGATGCGCTATGCCAAGATGCGCTCACAAGCCCTGTCCCCGGCGGACTCGGCGGAGTTGTTGCGCCAGATGCGAGGAGCGCTATGAGCAGCCACAGCGAGCTGGACTGGTTCAAGAGCAGCTACAGCGGATCTCAAGGAGATGACTGCGTGGAGGTCGCGAAGGCGCCTGCTGCCATGTACGTGCGCGATTCCAAGGCGCAGGACGGACCGCGGTTCGTGGCGTCGGCGTCTGCGTGGCTCGACTTCCTCGGGTACGTGGAGGGCCATGACGACGCGTAGCGAGCTGGACTGGTTTAGAGCAGCTACCGGGATCTTGGCCAGTGCTCACGCCCTTCAGGGCGGAGGTGAAGGCAATCCCGTCGTGGCGGCGCGGAGCGCCGCAGTATCCGGCTTGAAAGCCCCGGTCAGTCTTCGTCGTGCTCAGCAGCTTCGGCCACCGGCAATGGGACAACAGCCGCGACGCGGCGCCCCCGGGAAGTGATGTAGGTGATGCGGCCACGCGCGGAGGCGTCGTTGAGGACGTCAGCGAAGTTGCGCCGGGCGTCGGCGACGGAGAGTTCGTTGGACTGCTCGGTCATGTTCTCAAGCGTACTCTCCAGGACTTTTATGTACACTGATGTACGTGCAGCTTCGGTACAGCTTCCGCCTGTACCCGAGCGCCGGTCAGCGCGCGGCGCTGGCGAGGGCGTTTGGGTGCGTGCGGGTGGTCTACAACGACGCGCTCCGCGCCCGGGAGACCGCCCGCAGCCAGGGGTTGCCGTTCCCGAAGACCGGGAACCTGTCCAAGGCGCTGATCACCGAGGCGAAGAAGACCCCGGAACGGGCCTGGCTCGCCGAGGTGTCGGCGGTCGTCCTCCAGCAGTCTCTGCGGGACCTGGACACCGCGTACCGAAACTTCTTCGACGGCCTGAAGGGCAAGCGCCCCCGTATGGGCGCGCCCCGGTACAAGTCCCGCAAGGACACCCGGCAGTCGGTCCGGTTCACCGCCAACGCCCGCTGGTCGATCACGACCGGCGGGAAGCTGCGCCTGCCGAAGATCGGCGATCTGAAGGTGAAGTGGTCGCGCACGCTGCCCTCGACGCCGTCCACGGTGACGGTGGTCAAGGACAGCGCGGGCAGGTACTTCGCCTCGTTCGTCGTGGAGACCGGGCCGGAGGAAGTCTTGCCGGAGGCCGCGCCCGGGCTGGGCATCGATCTCGGCCTCGGGCACTTCGCGGTCCTCTCCGACGGCACGAAGATTGACAGCCCCCGTTTCCTTCGCCGGGCCGAGAAGCGCCTGAAGAAGGCCCAGCGTGCCCTCTCCCGCAAGGAGAAGGGCTCCAGTAACCGGAACAAGGCCCGGCTGAAGGTCGCCCGGGCTCACGCGCGGGTGGCCGACGCGCGCCGCGAGTTCCATCACCAGCTCTCCACGCGCCTGATCCGCGAGAACCAAGCGGTCGCGGTGGAGGACCTGGCGGTGAAGGGACTCGCGCGCACGCGCCTGGCCAAGTCCGTCCACGACGCCGGATGGTCGGCGTTCGTGACCATGCTGGAGTACAAGGCCGCCCGGTACGGGCGCACCTTCATCCGGATCGGCCGCTTCGAGCCGACTTCCCAGGTGTGCTCGCAGTGCGGCGTAAAGGACGGCCCCAAGCCCCTGCACGTCCGTGTGTGGACCTGCGGTGCGTGCGGGGCGGTCCTGGACCGGGACATCAACGCGGCGGTCAACGTCGCCAAGGCGGCCGGACTGGCCGTGACAGCCTGTCGAGCGCAGGTAAGACCGGGACACGTCCCGGCACCGCGCAGCGAAGCAGGAAGCCGTGGAATCCGACCGGGAGTCCGTGCGGCGTAGCGGCGCAGCACCAGGCGGAAGGCCAGAATCTCCCTCCTTCAGGAGGGAGAGCATGTCAAAGCGGGTCCGAGAGGGACACCAACAGACAGACAGCAGCAACTGTGTGGAGGTGGCGCATGCGCCCGGCGCGGTGCATGTGCGGGATTCCAAGACACAGGGCGGTCCCCGGTTCGTCGTCTCCCCGGTCGCGTGGCGTGAATTCCTCCGGCGGGAGTGGCGCTGACTGACGTGTCGGGGGTGGGGCGGCGTAATGTTGATCTCCATGGGGACGACTCCGTTACTGCCCGGCTCCCGGACCGAGGCCGATGGTTCGGCCGTGATTCGGGTGCTGAGTTACAACATCCGTTCGATGCGGGACGACACCGGCGCGCTCGCCCGGGTGATCAGCGCCTGCGCGCCCGATCTCGTCCTGCTGCAAGAGGCGCCGCGGTTCTTCCGGTGGCGCAAGAAGCTCGCCCGGCTGGCGTCGGAGTCCGGGCTGGTGATCCTGTCGGGGGGTGCCACCGCCGCCGGGCCCGCGCTGCTGTGCTCGCTGCGGGCGACCGTGGAGCGGACCGAGGACGTGCTGCTGCCGCTCACCCCGGGGCAGCACCGGCGCGGGCTCGCCACCGCCGTCGTACGGTTCGGCGGGGCCCGGATCGGGGTGGTGAGCAGTCATCTGTCCCTGCGCAGCGACGAGCGGTACGAGCAGGGCGGCATGCTGCTGGACCGGCTCGCCGGCATGGGCGTCGAGCACGCCGTCGCCGGCGGGGACGTGAACGAGGGGCCGGGCGGGCGTACCTTCCGGCGGCTCGGTGAAGCGCTCACCGACTGCTGGGCCGCGGCCCCCTGGGGCGGCGAGCACACCTGGACCCGGGACGAACCGCACCGGCGGATCGACGCCCTCTTCGTCACCAAGGGCGTCGAGGTGCTGGGGTGCGGGGTGCCGCTGGAGCAGCCCGGGGTGAGTGAGCGCGATCTGGCGGCGGCCACCGATCATCTGCCGGTGCTGGCCGCTCTTCGGGTGCCCGCCGTCGCATAGACGGGCGCCGAGCACCGCCCGCGGTCAGACCACCGCGCCCCGGCCCGGGTCGTCGTCGTCCTCGTCGTCCGTGCGCATGCGCATCACCAGCGTGGCGAAGCCGCCCAGGAAGCCGCCGATGCACACGGTGGTCAGCCACCACGTCATCTCCCAGCCGAGCAGGATCGCCAGCAGAAGCAGCAACGGGCCGCCGAGTACACCGAGCCAGGCGAACTTCGACGTGGTGTCCGTCTCCGGCAGCGGCGGCGGCTCCGGCGGGACGAAGTGGCCCTCGTCCGTCTCGTCGAGGTCGTCGTCCGCCGGCTCGGCCACGTTGTAGTCGCGCGGGCCCCCGCCGCCGACGCCGGGTGCGAAGGAGACGGAGCCGCCGAGCGGCTTGGCGGGCTTGTCCTCGGCCTTCTCGGGCGCCTCGGTCTCCGCCTCGTCGTTGGCCTCGGTCTCCAGCAGCGCCAGGTCCTCGATGGACTTGAACGGCTTGGCGCCCGGCGGGTCCGGCGGCTCGTCGCCGTACCCGGCGACGATCGCCTCCCAGGCGGCGGCCTCGTCGAAGGGAACGCCCTTCTCCTCCGGCTCGCGGCCGCCCTCACGGTCCGAGTCGTGCTCAGCCACCTGTGGTCGTCCCTTCCGTGCCGAGACCGGCACCCCGCTCCTTGACGGCGCCGGGCGCCAGTCGGCCGATGAACGCGGTGCTCTCCTCGAAGATCCGCTCCGCGTCATAGTCCAACGTCGCCACGTGGTAGCTCTGTTCCAGCAGGATCTCCGTGACGTCCGTCGACGACACCCGGCTGAGGATCCGCGCCGAGTCGGCGGGCGGCACCACATGGTCCTGCGGGCTGCGCATCAGCAGCAGCGGCTGCGTGACCTGCGGCAGCTCGCCGTCGACGAGACGGAAGAAGTTCCGCAGCGAGTGCGCCGCGTGCAGCGGCACCCGGTCGTAGCCGAACTCCCTGCTCCGCGGCATGGCGATGTCGCTCGCGATGCCCTTCGTCGCCGGCACCAGATGGCGCAGTACGGGCAGGGCGTGCGCGGCCACGCCGTGCACCTTGTTCGCCGGGTTGACCACCATCACCCCGCTCACCGCGTCCCCGTGCCGCGCGGCCAGCCGCAGTGCCAGCGCGCCGCCCATCGAAAGACCGGCCACGAAGACCCGCGAGCTGCGGTCCCGCAGCAGCCGCAGCTCCCGGTCCACCTCGGCGTACCAGTCCTGCCAGCCGGTGACCCCGAGATCCTGCCAGCGGGTGCCGTGCCCGGGCAGCAGGGGCAGCGAGACGGTCAGGCCGTGCGCGGCGAGGTGCTCCGCCCAGGGGCGCAGCGACTGCGGCGAACCGGTGAAGCCGTGGCAGAGGAGCACGGCGGTCTGCCCGCCCTCGTGGCGGTACGGCTCGGCTCCGGTCAGGAGCGGCACCTTCGGCCTCCTGTTCCTGGGTCTCGTGGGAAGGGGACTCGTGGGAAGGGCCCGGCGCGTCGGGACGGCCGGGACGGGACGGCACACGGATTGCAGGACCTTCACCGTACGCGACCGCACTGACACCGACCAGGGCCGTCGGGTCCTTTCGCGGCCCTTGGAGATATGGTCTGACCAACACGCACAGGAGGCACTCGGTTGTTGTACGGCACGATGAAGGTCGCCATCGGAGGGCCGCTGAAGCTCGCCTTCAGGCCCTGGGTGGAGGGCCTGGAGAACATCCCCGCCGAGGGCCCGGCCATCCTGGCCAGCAACCACCTGTCGTTCTCCGACTCCTTCTTCCTGCCGGCCGTACTGGACCGCAAGGTCACCTTCATCGCCAAGGCGGAGTACTTCACCACCCCGGGGGTGAAGGGCCGGATGACGGCCGCCTTCTTCAAAGGCATGGGCCAGCTCCCGGTGGACCGCTCCGGGGCGCGCGGCGCCGGTGAGGCCGCGATCAAGAGCGGCATAGAGGTGCTGGAGCGCGGCGAGCTGTTCGGGATCTACCCCGAGGGCACCCGCTCGCCCGACGGCCGCCTCTACCGCGGCAAGCCGGGCGGCCTCGCCCGCGTGGCGCTGGCCACCGGGGCGCCGGTGATCCCCGTCGCCATGATCGACACGGAGAAGATCCAGCCGCCCGGGCAGGTCGTGCCGAAGCTGATGCGGCCCGGCATCCGGATCGGCAGGCCGCTGGACTTCAGCCGCTACCAGGGCATGGAGCACGACCGCTTCGTCCTCCGCGCGGTGACCGACGAGGTCATGTACGAGATCCTGAAGCTCTCCGGCCAGGAGTACGTCGACATGTACGCCACCGCCATGAAGCGGCAGCTCGCCGAGGCGGCCAAGGCGGAGAAGGAAGCGGAGAAGGCGGCGAAGGCCGCCCTCGCCCGCGCGGAGAAGGAACAGGCCGAGAAGCTGCGGGCCGCGATGGAGCAGGCCGACCGGGACCGGACCGAGGGACGCTCCGGCCCTTAGCCGGAGCCCGGGGCGGGAGTGAGTGGGGGGACCATGGCCAGGCGCGAGAGAGTCATGCGGATGTCGGTCGAGCAGCCGCTGTGGCGCGCGCTCGCCGGCTACCGGGTCCTCACCATGATGTACGCGGTCGGCCTGTTCGTCACCGCGTACGACAAGTTCGCCCGCCCCTGGCTCGCCGTCGGCTTCTACGCCGTCCTGGTGGTGTGGACCCTGGCCACCCTGCCCAAGGTCGCGAGCGCCGCCGCCTGCACCAAGCGCTTCCTCACCGCCGACCTGACCCTCGCCCTCACCGGCATCCTGCTCACCCCCGTCGCCGACGCCCACGACCGCGTGCAGGCGGGCGGCCCGACCCTGCCCTCCATCTGGACCGCCGGATCGGTGCTCGCCTTCGCCGTCAAGGGCGGCTGGCGCTGGGCGGCCCTCGCCTCCACCCTCGTCGCCGTCGCCAACCTGATCGAGCGCGGCGGCCCCGCCCGCGACACCGTGCACAACGTGATCCTGGTCTGGGTCGCCTCCATCGCCATCGGCTACGTCGTCGAGGTGGCCCGCGCCTCCGAGCGCACCCTCGCCCGCGCCCTGGAGATCGAGGCCGCCACGCGGGAACGCGAACGCCTCGCGCGGGACATCCACGACAGCGTCCTCCAGGTGCTGGCCATGGTGCAGCGGCGCGGCGCGGTGATCGGCGGCGAGGCCGCGGAACTCGGCCGGATGGCCGGCGAGCAGGAGGTGGCGCTGCGCACCCTGGTCTCCGGCGGCCTCGTGCCGGTCTCCCGGGTCTCGGAGGACGCCGCCCAGGGAGCGGTCGTACGGGCCGTGGACCAGGACGAGGACGACGGCACCGGCGACGACGGGCCGGTCGACCTGCGCGCCCTGCTCGCCCCGCACGCCGGCGCCCTGGTCAGCCTCGCCGAGCCCGGAGCGCCGGTGCTGCTGCCACCGGCCGCCGCGCGGGAGGTGGCCGCCGCCGTCGGGGCCGCCCTGGACAATGTCCGCAGGCACGCGGGCGAGCAGGCCCGCGCCTGGATCCTGGTCGAGGACGAACCGGACGAGGTGATCGTCACCGTCCGCGACGACGGACCCGGCATCCCCGAGGGACGGCTGGCCCAGGCCGAGGGGGAGGGACGGCTCGGCGTGGCCCTGTCCATCCGGGGCCGGCTGCGCGACCACGGCGGCAGCGCGGAACTGGTCTCCGTCCCGGGCCAGGGCACGGAGGTCGAACTGAGGGTGCCCAAACAGACGCAGGAAGCGAACGACTCGCGGGGGAAGGCGGAACAGCGATGACGGACACCACAGGCACGCACCCGGACCCGATCAAGGTCATGGTGGTCGACGACCACCCCATGTGGCGCGACGCCGTCGCCCGCGACCTGTCCGAGTCGGGCTTCGAGGTCGTCGCCACCGCGGGCGACGGGGACCAGGCGGTGCGCCGCGCCAAGGCCGCCGCGCCGGACGTCCTCGTCCTCGACCTGAACCTGCCCGGCAAGCCCGGCGTCCAGGTCTGCAAGGAGGTCGTCGCCGCGAACGGCGCCGTCCGCGTGCTCGTCCTGTCGGCCAGCGGGGAACACGCCGACGTGCTGGAGGCCGTCAAGTCCGGCGCCACCGGCTACCTGCTGAAGTCCGCCTCCACCGAGGACCTGCGGGACGCCGTGCGCCGTACCGCCGTCGGCGACCCGGTGTTCACCCCCGGCCTCGCCGGGCTGGTCCTCGGCGAGTACCGCCGCCTCGCCTCCGAACCGGCCGGAGCCGCCCCCGCCGACGGCGAACCGGGCACGCCCCGGCTCACCGACCGCGAGACCGAGGTGCTGCGCCTGGTCGCCAAGGGACTCAGCTACAAGCAGATCGCCGAACGGCTCGTCATCTCCCACCGCACCGTGCAGAACCACGTGCAGAACACCCTCGGCAAGCTCCAGCTGCACAACCGCGTGGAGCTCGTCCGCTACGCCATAGAGCGCGGCCTGGACGACGAGTAGCCCCGGAGGACGCCAACCACCCCGTCCCGCTCAGGAATTGACCGTCCCGACCATGTTGATGTGACCCGGATCACCCGTACCGTGCCAGGTGGGAACGAACGGCATTTCGGCAACCATGGCGAAGGGAACTTCCATGCGGGTCGGAGTACTGACCGGAGGCGGCGACTGCCCCGGGCTCAACGCCGTCATCCGGGCCATCGTCCGCAAGGGCGTCCAGGAGTACGGCTACGAATTCACCGGCTTCCGGGACGGCTGGCGCGGGCCCCTCGACGGGCACACCGTCCCCCTCGACATCCCCGCCGTGCGCGGCATCCTGCCTCGCGGCGGCACCGTCCTCGGCTCCTCCCGGACCAATCCGCTGAACGAGGAGGACGGCATCCGGCGGATCAAGGACAACCTCGCCGCACTCGGCGTGGACGCCCTCATCACCATCGGCGGCGAGGACACCCTCGGCGTCGCCACCCGCCTCCACGACGAGTACGGCATCCCGTGCGTGGGCGTGCCCAAGACCATCGACAACGACCTCTCCGCCACCGACTACACCTTCGGCTTCGACACCGCCGTCGGCATCGCCACCGAGGCCATCGACCGGCTGCACACCACCGCGGAGTCACACATGCGGGTCCTGGTGGTGGAGGTGATGGGCCGTCACGCGGGCTGGATCGCCCTCCACTCGGGCCTGGCCGGCGGCGCGAACGTCATCCTCATCCCCGAGCACCCCTTCGACGTCGAGGAGGTGTGCGCCTGGGTGACGTCCCGGTTCCGTGCCTCGTACGCGCCGATCGTGGTCGTCGCCGAGGGGGCGGTGCCGAGGGACGGCGACATGGTGCTCAAGGACCAGTCGCTGGACTCCTTCGGACACGTCCGGCTCTCCGGGGTCGGCGAATGGCTCGCCAAGCAGATCGAGAAACGCACCGGCAACGAGGCCCGCACCACCGTGCTCGGGCATGTGCAGCGGGGCGGGACGCCCAGCGCGTTCGACCGCTGGCTCGCCACGCGCTTCGGGCTGCACGCCATCGACTGCGTGCGCGACGGGGACTTCGGCAAGATGGTCGCGCTGACCGGTACGGACATCGTGCGGGTGCCGATCGCGGCGGCGACCGCCCAGTTGAAGACGGTGCACCCGGACCTCTACAAGGAGGTAGGAGTCTTCTTCGGCTGATCCCATAGGCCGCGGGCAGTCGTGCCGCTGGGGCGATGGGGGTCCCCCCGCTCGAGCGAAGCCGAGAGTGGGGGAGGGTGGGCGCGGGCGGCACCCCGCAAGCGCCGGGCTGCGCACCCGCCCCCGCCCAGCCACAACCCCGGGTCACTGACCCATCAGGCCCAAGCACCCCCCCACCCCGGCCCCGTATATTCACCGGTACAACAACAAACCCGGCACACCCCCGGAGGGCACCCGTGGAGATCCTCGCGTTCGGCGTGCAGGCCGACGAGCGCCCCCTCATCGAGCGGGCGGCCCACGAGGCCGGCCACACCGTGCACGCCGTCGACGTCTTCCTCAACACGGACACCGCCCCCATCGCCGCCGGCCACGAGACCGTCTCCACCAGCGTCAACTGCGACCTCGGCGCCGAGGTGCTGTCCGGTCTCGCGGCCGGCGGCACCCGGATGGTCGCCCAGCGCTCCACCGGCTTCAACAACATCGACCTGGAGGTCGCCGAACGGCTCGGCCTGACCATCGCCCGGGTCTCGTCGTACTCGCCGTACTCGGTCGCCGAGTTCGCCTGGACCCTCGCGATGGCGGTCAACCGCCGCGTCGTCCGCGCCTCCACCCGCACCCGTGACTTCGACTTCCGGCTCGACGGACTGATGGGCCGCGACATGCACGGCCGCACCGCGGGCGTCCTGGGCACCGGCAAGATCGGCGAGGCGTTCGCCCGGATCGCCCACGGCTTCGGCATGCGGCTGCTGGGCTGGGACGTCGCCGAGAACCCCGCCTGCCGGGAGCTCGGCATGACCTACGTACCCAAGGACCAGCTCCTCGCCGAGTCCGACCTGGTCAGCCTGCACGTCCCGCTGCTGCCCGCCACCCAGCACCTCATCGATGCCGCCGCCCTGAAGACGATGCGGGACGACGCGATCCTGGTGAACTCCAGCCGGGGCGGTCTCGTCGACACCGCGGCCCTCGTCGCCGAACTGCGCGAGGGCCGCTTCACCGGCGTCGGTCTCGACGTGTACGAGGCGGAGGCGGGCCTGTTCTTCCTCGACAAGTCGCTGGAGGCCGTCGACGACGACACCCTGGCCCGCCTGGTCACCTTCCCGAACGTCCTCGTCACCTCCCACCAGGCGTACTACACCGAGGACGCCGTCGCACAGATCGTGCGGACCACGGTCGGCAACGTCGTCGACTACACCGAAGGCCGCCGGTCCGAGAACGTGCTGGTGCCGCGCAGCTGACCCATCAGCTCCCGCACCACCGCCGCGCCGTTCAGCGTCAGCACCGACTCGGGGTGGAACTGCACCCCCGCGAAGCCGGGCCCCCGTAGCGCGTGCACCTCGCCGCCCGCCGTGCGGCTCACCTCGATGCCGTGCGCGGCCAGCTCCCGCGCGGTGTCCTCGTCGCAGCGCGCCACGAAGCTGTTGTAGAAGCCGACCGTCTCCGGCCGCCCGAACAGATCGATCTCCGTCTGCGCCCCCTGGTACGGGACCTCCTTGCGTACGGTCTCCAGGCCCAGCTCGGCCGCGATCAGCTCGTGGCCGAGGCAGACGCCGAGGACGCCGTGCCGGTTGCGGCCGAGGGCCTCGGCGGTCAGCGCGCGCAGGAACCGCATCTTCGGGTCGGCCGTGTCGGACGGGTCGCCCGGCCCGGGGCCGAGCACCAGCGGCCCCTCGTGTGCGCGCACCGCCTCCCGCAGGCCCGGCTCGTCGTACCGGCGCACGGTGACCTCCAGACCGGCGGCGCGCAGCAGGTGGGCGAGCATCGCGGTGAAGGTGTCCTCCCCGTCGACGACCAGCGCGTGACCGCTCAGCGCGTCGGACCGCTCCTGCATCCGCAGCCAGAACGGCGCCAGCGAGGCCCGGCGCCCGTCCAGCGCCTCCCGCACCCGAGGGTCGTCGGCCAGCCCCGGCCGTACGGACTCCGCGCGCGGCCGTCCCGGGCGCACGCCCAGCGCGGCCAGCACCCCGGCCGCCTTGGCGTGGGTCTCCGCCACCTCGCCGGCCGGGTCCGAGCCGCGTACCAGCGTGGCCCCGACCGGCACCCGCAGCCGCCCGGCCGCGTCGATCTCGGCGGTGCGGATCAGGATGGGGGAGTCCAGGGTCTGGGCGCCGCCCTCGTCGCGGCCGATGAGGGCCAGCGCGCCCGCGTAGTAGCGCCGTCCGCCGGACTCGTGCCGCTCGATCACCCGGCAGGCGTTCTGCACCGGCGACCCGGTGACGGTCGCCGCGAACATGGTCTCGCGCAGCACCTCGCGCACATCCAGCGAGCTCCGGCCGCGCAGTTCGTACTCGGTGTGCGCGAGGTGCGCCATCTCCTTCAGGCGGGGGCCGATGACGACCCCTCCCATGTCGCCGACGGTGCACATCATCTTGAGCTCCTCGTCGACGACCATCGACAGCTCCTCGATCTCCTTGCCGTCGGCGAGGAACTCCAGCAGGTGCTCGGGGGTCGGCCCCTCGGCCGGATAGCGGTAGGTCCCGCTGATCGGGTTCATCACGACCGTCCCGCCGGACGCCCGTACATGCACCTCGGGGCTGGCCCCGACCAGGGTCCGGTCCCCGGTGTGCACCACGAACGTCCAGTACGCGCCCCGCTCGCCCTCCAGGAGCCGCCGGAACAGCGCGAGCGCGTCGGCCCGCCCGAACCCGGGGATCTCGCCCTCGTAGGTCCGCCGGATGACGAAGTTGGCGCCCTCGCCCCGGCCGATCTCCTCGTCGAGGACCCGCCCGACGATCCGTGCGTACTCCTCGTCGCCGACGTCGAAGCCGCCGCCCTCGACGCGCACACCGTGGGCCGGGAGCCGGTCGAGGGCCTCGGCGAGCGGGATCTCGTGACGCTCCTCGGGCGTCAGCACCAGCAGCGGGGTGCCGTCGTCGCGGACGTCGAAGCCGCGCTCGCGGATCTGCCGGAAGGGGACCAGCGCCAGCCCCTCCTCCGGCAGGTCGGCCAGGCGCTCCCGTTCGGCGACCGCGCCGATCAGCAGCTCGACCACCTCGTGGTCGTGCCCCGGGGTGCGGCGGCGCAGCAGGGCGAAGGGACGGTCGTCGTGGGGGAGCTGTGCCAGGTCCATGGTGGGCGTTCCTCGTTTCGTCTCGGTCATGAGCGAGGTGTCATGAGCGGGCGGTCATGAGCGGGCGGTCATGAGCGCCGGAGGAACGACCCGGGAAACGCCGAAGGCCGCCCCTCGGGCGGCCTTCGCGAAGTCGGTGCGTACGCGCAGTCAGTGGGCCGCCGGGAGAGCGGTCCACCACCAGGTGCGGGTCGAGTGCGCGAACATGGCCACGACCCTAGCGCATCTCAGCCCCGTGCGGCCCGTGTCTCATTTGTTGAGCGCCGGGATGGACGACCGATCCGACCCCGTAATGTGGGTTCCGTGACCGTGAACGCTAAGACCAGCGCGAGCGCTGGCAACACCTGGCGAAACCTGCCCGCGGCGCAGCAGCCCGAGTACCCCGACGCCGAGGCTCTGCGCGCAGTGATCGCGGACCTCGAGTCGTATCCGCCGCTCGTCTTCGCGGGCGAGTGCGACCAGCTGCGCGCCCGGATGGCGGCCGTCGCCAAGGGAGAGGCGTTCCTCCTCCAGGGCGGCGACTGCGCCGAGGCGTTCGACGCGGTGTCCGCCGACCACATCCGCAGCAAACTGAAGACGCTGCTCCAGATGGGTGCCGTTCTCACCTACGCCGCCGCCGTGCCCGTGGTGAAGGTCGGACGGATCGCGGGGCAGTACTCCAAGCCGCGCTCCAAGCCCACCGAGACCCGCGACGGGGTGACGCTGCCCACCTACCGGGGCGACTCCGTCAACGGGTTCGACTTCACCGAGGAGGCCCGGGTCCCGGACCCGGAGCGGCTGAAGCGCATGTACCACGCGTCGGCGTCCACGCTGAACCTGGTGCGCGCCTTCACCACCGGCGGGTACGCCGACCTGCGCCAGGTGCACGCCTGGAACCAGGACTTCGTGAAGTCGTCCCCGTCCGGCCAGCGCTACGAGCAGCTGGCCCGGGAGATCGACCAGGCGCTGAACTTCATGCGGGCCTGCGGCGCGGAGCCGGAGGAGTTCAAGACCGTCGAGTTCTTCTCCTCGCACGAGGCGCTGCTGCTCGACTACGAGTCCGCGCTCACCCGCGTCGACTCGCGCACCGGACACCTGTACGACGTCTCCGCCCACATGGTGTGGATCGGTGAGCGCACCCGGCAGATGGATCACGCGCACATCGAGTTCGCGTCCAGGATCCGCAACCCGATCGGCATCAAGCTGGGCCCGAGCACCACGGCCGAGGAGGCGCTGCAGTACATCGAGCGCCTCGACCCCGAGCGGGAGCCCGGCCGGCTGACCTTCATCGTCCGGATGGGCGCGGACAAGATCCGCGACAAGCTCCCCGAGCTGGTCGAGAAGGTCACCGCCTCCGGTGCCACCGTGGCGTGGGTGACCGACCCGATGCACGGCAACACCTTCGAGGCGGCCTCCGGCCACAAGACCCGCCGCTTCGACGACGTGCTCGACGAGGTGAAGGGCTTCTTCGAGGTGCACAAGGAGCTCGGCACCCACCCGGGCGGCATCCACGTGGAGCTCACCGGCGACGACGTCACCGAGTGCGTGGGCGGCGGCGACGAGATCTTCGTCGACGATCTGCACCAGCGCTACGAGACGGCCTGCGACCCGCGGCTCAACCGCAGCCAGTCGCTCGACCTGGCGTTCCTCGTCGCGGAGATGTACCGCGACCAGTAGGGCGGGCGGCCGCTGACACGGCGGACGGGGTGGGGCGCGTATCACACAGGATGCCGCCCCACCCCCCTCTTTTTGTGCTCAGGGGCGCCAGGTAAGGTTAGGTTAGCCTCACCGATCCAGGGTCGGTACGGCTCGACCCAGCACTTCGTCGGGAGGTGACCCGCGTGTTCGTCTGCAGCTGCTTCGGCGTGACCGAGGAACAGGTGAAGGGGCACGCGGAGGCCGGAGCGTGCACACCCCGGCAGATCGCCTCCGCCTGCAAGGCCGGCACCGACTGCGGCGGCTGCGTACGGCGCATCCAGGCGCTGCTCGGCCGCGGTGCGTGCCCTCGCCGGCAGCTGATCGACCAGGGCGAGCCACCGCTGACCACGGAGCTTCCCGAAGCCGCCTGAGCGTCCCGCCGGCCCGCGGTCACGGGGTCGAGAAGCCGTTCGTGCCCGGGCCCGAGGAGTCGGGCTGGGACTGCTCGATCACCGTCGACAGGTACAGCGCCTCGCCCAGCTTCTCGATCAGTTCCAGCTGGGTGTCCAGGTAGTCGATGTGGTGCTCCTCGTCGGCCAGGATCGCCTCGAAGATGTTGGCCGACGTGATGTCGCCCTTGTTGCGCATGACCTCCACCCCGCGGCGCAGCCGGTCGATCGCCTCCAGCTCGATCTCCCGGTCGGCCTGGAACATCTCGGTGACGGTCTGCCCGACCCGGACGTGGAACAGCCGCTGGTAGTTCGGCAGGCCGTCGAGGAGCAGGATGCGGTCGGTGAGCAGTTCCGCGTGCCGCATCTCGTCGAAGGACTCGGCGCGGGTGTACTCGGCGAGTTTGCTCCAGCCCTTGTGGTCCTGCAGCTTCGAGTGCAGGAAGTACTGGTTGATCGCCGTGAGCTCGGCGGTCAGCTGCTCGTTGAGGAATTCGATGACCTCGGGGTCGCCCTGCATCGCATGGGCTCCTTCCGCGCGGGGGACTGGCAGGTTGGGCCGCATGATTGCACCGGCGAGGAAGATCGTCCAGTAAGTCTTGACTTAGTAAGTAAGTACATACTCAGTCGTTTTTGTTGCTGTCTGCCCGATTCTTTCCGGACCGGTTCAGGGGCATCGCCCCCGGTCTGTCAGGATGGAGACATGGGTCAGCCGGCGGAACGGGAATCGGGGGAGCGCGCATCACAAGCAGCGGCGCGGTTCGAGCTCCCGCCGGGGCAGCGACTGCAGAAGGGCTGGCCGGTCACCCACTACGGGCCCGTCCCCAAGTTCCGCCCCGAGCGGTGGGAGTTCCGGGTTTTCGGCGCCACCGCCGACGGTGACAAGCACTGCTGGACCCACGAGGAGTTCACGGCCCTGCCGTACACCACCGTGGTGGCCGATCTGCACTGCGTCACCAAGTTCAGCATGGTCGGCGCCGAGTGGGGCGGCATCCCCGCCCGCGCCGTCGTGGACCTCGCCCCGCCCGCGCCCGACGTCACCCATGTGATGGTGTGGGCGGAGTACGGATTCAGCTCCAACCTCCGGCTCGACGACTTCATGTCCTCGCGTGCCCTCTTCGCCACCCACAAGGACGGCGAGCTGCTGACCGCCGAGCACGGCTTTCCGCTGCGGCTGATCGTCCCCCATCTGTACGCCTGGAAGGGCCCCAAATGGGTGCGCGGCGTGGAGTACATGACCGCCGACCGGCGCGGCTTCTGGGAGGAGCGCGGCTACCACAACGTCGGCGACCCCTGGAAGGAACAGCGCTACTCCTACCAGGAGGAACCCGGCGAGGGCCCCGAGCTCTGACCGCCGTACGCCTCAGCCGTCCCGGAGCTTCTTCAGCCGCTCCACGTCCGCCGCGTGCCCTTCCTTGCCGCCGGGCGTCTCGATGACCAGCGGTACGCCCTCGGTCGCCGGGTGCGTCATCAGCGCCCGGAACGGGTCCTCACCGATGTGTCCCGCGCCGATGTTCGCGTGACGGTCCTTGTGGGCGCCCACCACATCCAGGGAGTCATTGGCGTGGATCAGCTTCAGGCGCCCCTCGCCGACGGTCTCCACCAGCAGATCCAGTGTCCGGTGCATCCCCGCCGGCCCGGTCAGATCGTGCCCGGCCGCGAAGACATGGCAGGTGTCCAGACAGACGCCCAGCTTCGGATGGGCGTCCAGCGCCTCGAAGTACGGCCCGAAGTCCCAGGTCCGTGAGCACAGCGAGGAACCCTGGCCCGCGGTCGACTCCAGCAGCAGGAACGGGTCGTCGTCATGGGTCAGCTCCTCGAGCAGCGGCAGCATCCGCTCCCGCACCTGCCTGAGAGCCACCGACCGTTCACGTCCGCCGGTCGCACTGCCCGTGTGCACCACCACACCCAGCGCGCCGATCTCCCGCCCCCGCCGCAGCGAGTGCCGCAGCGACTCCACCGACCGCTCCACGGTCGCCTCGGTGTGGGAACCGAAGTTGATCAGGTACGGGGCGTGCACGTACGCCGGGATCGACTCGGCGGCGCAGGCCGCGCGGAACGCCTCGTCCTGTTGCGGGTTGCCGGCCGGGGTGGCCCAGCCGCGCGGATTGGCGACGAAGACCTGCACGGTCTCGGCGCGCAGCTCACGGGCGTAGGACAGGCCGACGGAATGCAGGCCGCCGGCCACGGGTACATGGCCGCCGATCGGGTTGCGGACGGGGCCGGACGGGTGACTCTTCACGCGTCAAGGGTGTCATGCGCGGAGGGGTCCCCGGACGGCCCCTCCCGTCAGCGGATCTCGATGGTGATTGTCGAACCCTTCGGCGCGGTGTCGCCGCCGTCCACGGACTGGCCCCGCACGGTGTCGCCGAACAGGCCGAGCAGTCCGCGGTCCTCATCCACGGAGAATCCGGCGCCCTCCAGCTTCTCCTTGGCCTCGCCCACGCTGTCGCCGACCACGTCCGGCACCTCGACCATCTCGGGGCCCTTGGACAACGTCAGCGTCACGGTGTCGCCCTCGGCGGCCTGTCCGCCGGGACCCGGGTTCTGCCGGGCCACCGCGCCCGCGTCGTGCTCGGAGTTGACCCGCTCGGCGGCGATCTCCACCTTCAGGCCGGCCTCCTCCAGCTCGGCCCGCGCGTCGTCCGGGTCGTCGCCGGTCACGTCGGGCACCTCCACGGGGCTGCCCTTGCTCACGGTCAGCGCCACCGCCGAGCCCGCCCGGACCTTGGTGCCCTTGCCCGGCTCCGTGGAGATCACCGAACCGGCGGGCACGGACTCACTGAACTCCCGGGTCGCCATGCCCGGCTTCAGGCCCTCGTCCTCCAGCACCGACCGCGCCTTGTCCAGCGCATAGCCGTCGAGGTCCGGCACCCGCACGGTCTCGGGGCCCTGGGAGATCGTCAGGGACACCGAGCCGTTGCCGCGGATGCGGGCGCCCGCCTCCGGGTCGGTGGCGATCACCTTGCCCCGCTCCACCGTGTCGCTGTACGCCTCCTTCACCTCGCCGACGTCCAGCCCGGCGTCCGTCAGCCGGTCCCGGGCCTCCTTCTCGGTCTTCGCCAGCAGCGGCGGGACCTTGGTGAACTGGCCGGAGTTGATGTACCACACGCCCGCGCCGAGGCCGAGCACCAGCAGCGCGGCCACGACGATCGCCATCGGGCCGCGCCGGAGCGCCGTACGCCGCCGGGGCGGCAGCGGCGGCGGGGACTGGAACCGGCTGGTGTGCCGCACCTCCGCGCTCTCGTCCTCGTTGACGGGCAGCGGGCGGGCCATGGTGAGCGCGCGCGGGATGACGCTCGTACGGTCGTCCGTGTTGTCGTGCCGGTCGTGCTCCGACAGCAGCGCCTGCGGCGGCACCGCGTCGAGCTGCTCGTCATCCAGCCGGCCGCGCGCGTCGCGGACCCGCGCGAGCAGCGCCACCGCGTCGTGCGGACGCGCCTGCGGATCGCGCGCGGTCGCCGTGGCGACCAGTCCGTCCAGCTCGCGCGCCATACCGGGCACGGCGGCCGAGGGCGGCGGCACGTCGTCGTGGAGATGCTTGTAGAGCACGATCGCGGGGGAGTCGCCGTCGTGCGGCTTCTCACCGGTCAGCATCTCGTGGAGCATGATCCCGCAGGCGTAGACGTCCACGCGGGGGTCGGCGGTGCCGTGCTCGATCTGCTCCGGGGCCAGGTAGGAGACCGTGCCGAGCACGGTGCCCGTGGTGTTCGTCACCGAGCCCACCGCCCGGACCAGGCCGAAGTCGGCGACCTTGACCCGGCCGTCGTCCCCGATCAGCACGTTCTCGGGCTTCATGTCCCGGTGCACGAACCCGGCCCGGTGCGCGGCACCGAGCGCGGCCAGCACCGGCTCCAGGATGTCCAGCGCGGCCCGCGGCTGGAGCGCCCCGCGCTCGCGCAGCACGTCGCGCAGGGTGCAGCCGGGGATGTACTCCATCGCCAGGTAGACGTAGGCGCTGTCGGTGCCCTGGTCGAAGACCTGCACCACGTTCGGGTGGGCCAGGCGGGCCACCGACTTCGCCTCGCGGATGAACCGCTCGACGAAGGAGGCGTCGGCGGCGAGGGAGGGGTGCATCACCTTGAGCGCGAGGACGCGGTCGAGGCGGGTGTCCACGGCCCGGTAGACCGTGGCCATCCCGCCGACCGCGATCCGGGAGTCGACGCGATAGCGGCCGTCGAGCACCTGCCCGACCAGAGGGTCCTGAAGGGTCGTGTCCACGCAGCGAGTCTACGAGGCACGACCGACACTCCCGCCCAGCCGTCCCCACGTTGAAGCGGACCTGTGACGTGCGTCGCCGCACTGTGGCACGCCGCAGCCGCGGGCAGCCGTGCGCACAGCTGCGGGCAGTCGTGCCGCAGGGGCGATGGGGGTCCCCCCGCTCGAGCGAAGCCGAGAGTGGGGGAGGGTGGGCGCAGACGGCACCCTGCAAGCGCCGGAAAGCGATGCCCCCCCCGGCCCAGCCGGTGCCGGCACGGTCGATACGCCGGCACGGTCGATACGCCGGCACCGTCAGAACGCCGGCCGCTCCGGATCCAGCACCGCCAAGCCCTCCGCAGGAGACGACGCCGTGGCGAACCACCGCCGCGGAATCCGCCCCGCCACCCGCGCCAGCCGCCCCGCCTCCACCGCCCCCCGCATCGCCGTGGCCATCAGCACCGGCTCCTGCGCCCGCGTCACCGCGGACGCCAGCATCACCCCCGCACACCCCAGCTCCATCGCCAGCGCCGCGTCGGACGCCGTGCCCGCGCCCGCGTCGAGGATCACCGGCACCCCCGCCCGCTCCACGATCAGCTCGAAGTTGTGCGGGTTGCGGATGCCCAGCCCGGACCCGATCGGCGACCCCAGCGGCATCACCGCCGCGCATCCCACGTCCTCGAGCTTCCGCGCCAGCACGGGATCGTCGTTGGTGTACGGCAGTACCGTGAACCCGTCGTCGACCAGCGTCTCCGCCGCGTCCAGCAGCTCCACCGGGTCCGGCAGCAGGGTCCGCTCGTCCGCGATCACCTCCAGCTTGACCAGGTCCGTGCCGAGCGCCTCCCGCGCGAGGCGGGCCGTCAGCACGGCCTCCCCGGCGGTGAAGCACCCCGCGGTGTTGGGCAGCACGCGGATGCCGAGCTTCTCCAGCACCGACAGCACGGACCCGTGCACCGAGGGGTCCACCCGCCGCATCGCGACGGTCGTCAGTTCCGTACCGGACGCCACGAGGGCCCGCTCCAGCACGTCGAGGCTCGGTGCGCCCCCGGTGCCCATGATCAGGCGGGACGTGAAGGACGTACCGCCGAGGACGAACGGATCGTCGGCCATGGTCAGCCTCCTTGGACGGCGGTGAGGACCTCCACCCGGTCCCCCTCCGCGAGGGGGGTGGTGGGCCACTGCGCGCGCGGGACGACGGTTTCGTTGAGGGCGGCGGCCACACCCGACGGGGCCGCGGTGAGCGTGGTGACGACGGTGTCGAGGGCCGTGCCGGGAGCGACCTCCCTGCGCTCCCCGTTGACGGAGATGTTCATGCGGGCTGCTCCGTGAGGACGGCGGCGCCGAAGCGCCGGGGGGTGAAGGGACGCGCCTCCCGCGGCAGTTCACCGGTGGTCAGGACGTCCGCCAGGGCGTCGCCGGTGACCGGCGTCAGCAGGACGCCGTTGCGGTAGTGGCCCGTGGCCAGCAGGAGCCCGTCGAGCTCCGTCGGGCCGAGCAGCGGCGCGTTGTCGGGGGAGCCGGGGCGCAGTCCGGCGCGGGTCTCGGCGAGCGGCAGTTCGGTGATCCCGGGAACCAGTTCATGGGCGTCGCGCAGCAGCGCGTACACGCCGCCCGCGGTCACCGTGGTGTCCCAGCCCAGCTCCTCGCTGGTCGCGCCGATCACCAGCTCGCCGTTCTCGCGCGGCACGAGGTAGACATGGCTGCCGCGCACCACGGCGCGCACGGTCCGGCTCAGGAAGGGCCCGTGGTGCCCGGGCATGGTCAGCCGCAGCACCTGCCCCTTCACGGGGCGCACGGGCGGCAGCACGTCCGGCGGGACGCCCGCGAGCCGTCCGCTGAGGCTGCCGGCGGCGAGTACCACCTGGCCGGCGCCCAGCTCGGCACCGTCGGCGGTGACGACCCCCGTCGCGCGGCCGCCCGTGACGACGAGCCGCTCGGCCCACGCGCGGCGCACGGTCACGCCGGAGCGCTCACACGCGGTGACGAGGGCGGCCGCCAGCCGGCGCGGATCGATCTGGTGGTCGCCGTCCACCCGCAGCCCGCCGCGCACCCCCGGCGCCAGCATCGGCTCCAGGCGCCGGCACTCGCGTCCGGACAGCCACTGCGCGTCCAGGCCCGAGCGCTGCTGCAAGGCGTGCAGCTCCCGCAGGTGGGCGCGGTCGTCGGCGTCCAGCGCCACGGCGAGGGTGCCGGATCTGCGGTAGCCGAGGTCGTGGCCGGTGAGTTCGGTCAGCTCGGCCGCGAAGGCGGGATAGCGCCGCGCGGAGGCGAGGTTCAGGCCGAGCAGGGTCTCCTCGCCGTAGTGCAGTTCGGTGACGGCGGCCAGCATCCCGGCGGCCACCTGGGCGGCGCCGCCGCCCGGCTCGGGGTCCACCACGGTCGTGGCGAGACCGCGCTGCGCGGCCCGCCAGGCGGTGACCAGTCCGATGATTCCGCCCCCGACGACGAGGACGTCTGAGGTACGCGTGGGCGACATGGGCGTCCAGCCCCTCCCTTCGCCGGCATGACCCGGATCAGGTTCGTACGGTCGGAGGCCGCCAGCCTCCCTCTCAGCCCGGTGCGTCCGGGCTCCCGCGAGTGCTTTACGTTGGCCACCCTAGCCCTCGGGTCAACGCGCTTGTAAGGGAGCCTCCGCGTGGCACGCTCGCTCGACGGACTCGTCCTCGCCCCCGTGGCCGACCAGGCTCCGGGCCAGGTCGGCACCCGCACCCGGTTCGTCTACCACGAGCGGGACGGCGAGATCTGGGCCGACTACGCGGGCGGTGACGTCGTGCGCGGGCACCTGGTCGGCACCCGCGCGGGGGACCGGCTGGACTTCCGTTACGTCCAGCTCAAGCGGGACGGCACCACGTCCTGCGGGCACTGTGTGTCGACGGTCGTCGAGCTGCCGGACGGGCGGGTGCGGCTGGAGGAGAGCTGGCAGTGGGAGTCGCAGCCGGGCAGCGGGACGAGCGTGGTGGAGGAATCCGAACCCGTCGAAGCCGGGCCGGATGTCTAAGGTGACCGGGTGAGCGAGCAGACGCAGGAACCGGGACGTTCCCAGCCGCGGCGTGTCGTCGTGGCGGGCGCGGGCATGGCCGGTGTACAGACCGCGGCCGCCCTGCGGGAGCAGGGCTTCACCGGCACCGTGACCCTGATCGGCGCGGAGCCCCACCAGCCCTACGACCGGCCGCCGTTGTCCAAGGCGGTCCTGCTCGGCACGGCCGAGAGCTCGGCCTTCGACGTGGACTTCGAAGAGCTCGGCGTCGAACTGCGGCTCGGCTGCGAGGTGCTGGGCCTGCGTCCCGGCGACCACGAGCTGGACACGGAGGCCGGAGTCGTCCCCTACGACGTCCTGGTGATCGCCACCGGCGCGGAACCGGTGCGGCTGCCGGGCTCGGAGGGCGTCCCCGGGGTGCATCTGCTGCGCACCCTGGACGACGCCGAGCGGCTGCGGCCGGTCCTCGCGCGGCAGCACGACATCGTGGTGGTCGGCGCGGGCTGGATCGGCGCCGAGTTCGCCACGGCGGCCCGCGAGGCGGGCTGCGCGGTCACCGTCGTGGAGGCCGAGGAACGGCCGCTGGCCGGGGTGCTGCCCGCGGAGGTGGCCGACCCCATGGCCGCCTGGTACGCCGAGGCGGGGGTCACCCTGCGCACCCGCGCGCGCGTGGCGCGTGTCGAGCCCGGTGAGGTCGTCCTGGACGACGGGACGCGGCTGCCCGCGGGTGCCGTGGTCGTCGGCATCGGGGCCCGGCCCGCCACCGCCTGGCTGGCGGGCTCGGGGGTCGCGCTCGGCGAGCGGGGCGAGGTGGTGGCCGACAGCGGTCTGATGACCTCCGTGCCCGACGTGTACGCCGTCGGCGACTGCGCGTCCTTCCCGTCCGCCCGCTACGGCGAGCGGCTGCTGGTCCACCACTGGGACAACGCCCTCCAGGGGCCGCGCACGGTTGCGGCGAACATCCTCGGCCAGGCCGCGGGCCGGGCGCCGGCGGTGTACGACCCGGTGCCGTACTTCTGGTCCGAGCAGTTCGGACGCTTCGTCCAGTACGCGGGACACCACGCGGACGCCGACCGGACCGTCCGGCGCGGTGACCCGGCCGAGCCGGCGTGGAGCGTGTGCTGGCTGCGCGGTTCCCGGCTGGTCGCGCTGCTCGCGGTCGGGCGGCCCCGGGACCTGGCACAGGGGCGCCGGCTCATCGAGGCGGGGACGGCCATGGACCCGGAGCTGATCGCCGACCCCGGACGGCCCCTGAAGTCGGCGACGGCGTGAATCGTCCGGCGCGTCCGCCCAGGCGGCGGGGGCTGACTTCCGACTGTCAGTGGCAGGTGGCAGGCTTGTTCCCGTGACCGAGATTGACGCAAAGATCGATGCTCTCGTCCCCGCCTGGCTCACCCTCCCCGACATCGCCGAACGGCTCGGCGTCGAGGTGACGCGTGTCCGGCAGCTGGTCAAGGAGGGCCAGCTCATCGCCGTACGCCGGGGTGAGAACCGCGCGCTGCACGTTCCCGCCGCCTTCATCGACGGGGACAAGGTGGTCAAGGGCCTGACGGGTACCTTGACGCTGCTGCGGGACGACGGATTCACGGTCGAGGAAATGCTGGAGTGGCTCTTCACCCCCGACCCGTCCCTGCCGGGCACGCCCGCCCAGGCGCTCAGCGAGAACCGCGGCACGGAGGTGAAGCGCCGCGCCCAGGCCCTCGCGGTCTGAGCCCCCCACCGACCGCCTGACGGCCCCGGGGCACCCGCCCCGGGACCGCGGGCCCTGTTACCCCCCCGGCCCGTGGAATCCGCCGCCACCCGGCCCACGGGCCCCGCCGCTCCGCGCCAGGGGGCCCGCCACTGCCTGGCCCGGGCTCGTGTGGGCAGCCGCCCACCCGGCCCGTGGGGCTCGCCGCTGTCCGGCCCGGAGGTGCGCGCCGTCGTTCGGCCGAAGGCGCCGCCGCTCCGAGCCCGTAGAGTCCGCCGCCACCCGGCTCGTGGGGTTTTTCCCCTGGACTGGCCTGGGCTCGCCGCTGTCCGGCCCGGAGGTGCGCGCCGTCGTTCGGCCGAAGGCGCCGCTGTTCCGGGCCCGTGGGGTCCGCCGCCACCCGGCTCGTGGGGTTTTTCCCCTGGACTGGCCAGGGCTCGCCGCTGTCCGGCCCGGAGGTGCGCGCCGTCGTTCGGCCGAAGGCGCCGCCGCTCCGAGCCCGTGGGGTCCGCCGCTTCGAACCCGTCGCGCCCGCCACTGCCGGGCCCGGAGGTGCACCATGGCCTGGCCCGTGGGGGCCACCGGCCCGGCTCGTGGGGGCAGCCGCCCACCCGGCCTGTGGGGCCCGCTGCCGGCGGCCCATGGGGCCGCCGTTCCGGGCCCGTGGGGTCCGCCACTTCCTGGTACCGGAGGTCCACGCCACCGTCCGACGGACGCGGGTGCCCAGGTGGGCGGAGTGCGGAGTGCGCTGCGTCCGTGTGTGGCGTTACGTGTCCCCGGACGGTTGTGTGCGTCCGCCCGGATGCGATGTGTGGAGTCGGGGCGTGAGGTCGGCGGAGGGCGCGTGCATCAGCGCGGGCGTAACGCGCGGCGGCCGCGCGTGCGGTGTGCTTCGTCCCCGGGCTGCTCCGACGCGACGTACGGCGTCGCGCGGTCGGTGTCCACCGGACGGGTGTGGGTCCGGGCGTTCGGAGCGTGCGGTGCCCGCCGGAGCCGGGGGTGCTGCGTCCGTCCGGACGTGATGTCGGCCGGGTGGGTGTGCCGGGGGTGGGCGGGGCGGCATAGGGTTTGTCGCGGTGGGGGCTCCCGGCCCGGTCCGCAGGGGTGCCCGATGACGCACCGGGTCTGCCCGGTCGGCCGCGCAGTACCGAACTTCCCCGGGGGGACATCCGTATGACCGCCACCGTCCGAGACCGGCTCGCCGACGCCCGGCTCTATCTGTGCACCGACGCCCGCAAGCGGCAGGGAGACCTCCCCGAGTTCCTCGACGCCGTCCTGGCCGGCGGCGTCGACATCGTGCAGCTGCGGGACAAGGGCATGGAGGCCGGCGAGGAACTGGAGCACCTCGCGGTCCTCGCCGACGCCTGCGCCCGGCACGGCAAGCTGCTCGCGGTCAACGACCGCGCGGACGTCGCCCACGCCGCCGGCGCCGATGTGCTCCACCTCGGCCAGGGCGACCTGCCCGTCCCCGCCGCGCGGGCGCTCCTCGGCCCGGACATCCTGATCGGCCGCTCCACACACACCGAGTCCGAGGCCGCCGCGGCCGCCGTCCAGCCCGGTGTGGACTACTTCTGCACCGGCCCGTGCTGGCCCACCCCCACCAAGCCCGGCCGTCCCGCCCCCGGCCTCGGCCTGGTCCGGTACGCCGCCGCCCTCGGCACCGACCGCCCCTGGTTCGCCATCGGCGGCATCGACCTCGGCAACCTCGACGAGGTGCTGGACGCCGGCGCCCGGCGGGTCGTGGTGGTGCGTGCCCTCACCGAGGCGGACGACCCGCGCGCGGCGGCCGCCGCGTTCGCCGAGCGGCTGCGGGAAGCCGCCCCGGTCACGGGATGACGTCCCGCGGACCGGGACGCGGACACCCAGGCCGTCTCACGTTTGTCCACACTGTGGACAGCAAGTCGACAAATCAGACAAATCTCCCCCTTCTGGTTGGGGGACCGCCGCCCCCTGGCTAACCTGCGGGTATGGCCCTCGGAACCGCATCCACCAGGACTGATCGCGCCCGCACCGTGCGCGACATGCTCGCCGCCGGGAAAACGACGTACTCGTTCGAGTTCTGGGCCCCCAAGACGGAGAAGGGCGAGCGCAACCTCTGGAACGCGCTCCGCAGGGTCGAGGCCGTCGCCCCCAGCTTCGTCTCCGTCACCTACGGCGCGGGCGGTTCCACCCGCGCCGGCACGGTGAAGGCGACCGAGCAGATCGCCTCCGACACCACCCTCACCCCGGTCGCCCACCTCACGGCCGTCAACCACTCCATCGCCGAGCTGCGCAACATCATCGGCCAGTACGCCGACGCCGGGATCCGCAACATGCTCGCCGTGCGCGGCGACCCGCCCGGCGACCCCATGGGCGAGTGGGTGCCGCACCCGCAGGGCCTGACCTATGCCGCCGAACTCGTCCGGCTCATCAAGGAGTCGGGCGACTTCTGCGTCGGCGTCGCCGCCTTCCCTGAGATGCACCCGCGCTCGGCGGACTGGGACACCGACGTCGCCCACTTCGTCGACAAGTGCCGGGCCGGCGCCGACTACGCGATCACGCAGATGTTCTTCCAGCCCGAGTCCTATCTGCGGCTGCGTGACCGAGTCCACGCGGCGGGCTGCGAAACCCCCGTGATCCCCGAAGTCATGCCGGTGACCAGCGTGAAGATGCTGGAACGGTTGCCAAAGCTCAGTAATGCCTCGTTCCCCGACGCCCTCAAAGAGCGGATCCTGACAGCGAAGGACGATCCGGCGGCGGTACGCTCCATTGGTATCGACTTCGCCACGGAGTTCTGCGCGCGGTTGCTGGCCGAGGGAGTGCCGGGACTGCACTTCATCACGCTGAACAACTCCACGGCGACGCTGGAGATCTACGAGAACCTGGGCCTGCACCACCCACCGCGGGCCTAGACCGGTCGCACGGATATACGACACACTGCGTAGCGACCACTGGGAGAGGGGCGTACATGGGCTGGACGGTCCTCTACATCGCGTTCGGCATCGTCGCGCTGTGGTTGCTCGGCGAGGTGCTGCTGCAGTACAAGGCGCGCCTGCGCTGGCGGCTGCTCGCCTTCGCCGGCTTCCTCGGCGTCGTGCTCGGCGTGCTGATCCCGTCCGTCGTCGTGATCGGTCTCGGCGCCGCGGCCTTCGCCGTCGGCCAGACCTACGTCACGCTGTCGTTCCGCCGGGGCTTCCAGGCGGGCTGGGCGGTCAACGCGCCGATGCTGGCCGGCGTCAAGGGCCGCCGCGAGGCCGGGCGCCAGGATCCGACGCTGGAGGTCTCCGACCTGGAGACGTCCCGCGACGACTACGGCGACCAGGGCGACGGCCCCGACCGCGCCGCCTACGGCGCGGACGAGGAGTACGAGCGCGACGACGTGTTCACCCCCGCCCGGCCGACGGCCGCCGAGACGACGTCCGTCTACGAGCCGCAGCCCATGCCCGACGACACCGGCTCCTACGGCGTCTACGGCGACCAGGGTTACGCCGCCCCGTCCCAGGACCAGTACACGGCGACCGCCCAGGGCGCCGACCAGAACTACGCCTACGACTACTCCGGCTACGGCCAGCAGCAGGGCTACGACACCACGGGCCAGCAGTACGCCGCCTACTCCGACCCGTACATCGGCAACACGACGTACGGCGGCACGGGGTACGACACCGGGTACACCGACCAGCAGCAGTACGGCCAGCAGGGCTACACCCAGGACCCGTACGCCGCAGGCTACGGCGGCGAGACCCCGGCCAACGGCCTGTGGGTCCCGCAGCAGCGCAGCACCGACGACCCCTACGGCGGTGAACTCCCGCCGGAGCAGCAGCAGTACCCGTACCAGGGCAACGGCCAGACCAACGGCAACGGGTACGACGAGCAGTACCGTTTCTGACGGGTGGTCACGCCGGTGGGTCACTGGGACCCGCGGAACTCCGGCCCCTCCACGATCAGTCCGGCGACCAGCGCCCCCGACATCCCCGCGTGCGGAAGCCCGCCGCCGGGGTGGGACCAGCCGCCGACCGTGAACAGCCCCGGCAGCCGGGTGCTGTTGGACGGCTGGAGCAGCCGACCGCCCGCGGCCGCCAGCGCCGGGACCGGCACGGCACCGCCCGCCACGCCCGTCTCCCCGGCGATGTCGTCCGGGGTGCGCACCTCGTGCCGCAGCAGCCGGTCGCGCAGACCCGGTATCGCCCGCCCGGCCGCGGTGATCAGCTTCTCGGCGCAGTCCTCCGCGGGGGCCGCGGCACCCGCGGGCACCACCGCGGTGACCATTGCCGCCTCGTGGCCGGCGTCCGGGACCAGTGCGGGATCGTCCGGCCGCAGGACCGTCACCGTGGGGTGCTCGGGCAGTCCGCCCGGCGTCGCACCGGACAGCGCCGTCAGTTCCGCCTCGCGGTCCACCGCGTGCACCACCGTGCGGTGCGGTGTGCCCTGCGGGCGTCCGCCGCGCAGCGCCATCAGCACCGTCACCCGGCTCGCCTCCCCGGGCCTGGCGGGAACCCCGCCGTCGCCGCGCACCGGAGTGCCCCGGCTCAGGCGGTCCAGCACCCCGGGCGCCACCCCGGCGACCACGAGGTCCGCCTCCGTCACCGTGCCGTCGGCGCACTCCAGCCCCGCCGCCCTGCCGTCCTTCTCCAGCACGCCGGTGACCTCCGTACCGAAGCGGAACTCCACCCGGCGGGCCAGACACCGCTCGTACACCGCACGCGCCAGTTCCCGCATGCCGCCCCGCACGTACCACGTGCCGAACGCGTGCTCCATGTAGGGCAGCACGGCCGCGCTCGCCGGGGTCGCGCGGGGATCGAGGCCGTGCGCGAGCGCGTAACTCTCCAGCAGGGCGGTCAGCCGGGGATCGCGCAGCTCCCACGCGCCCACCTCGGCCAGCGTGCCCGCCGTGCGCGTGCGCAGCAGCCTCTTGTGCGGGACCGCCGGATACGGCTCGCGCTCGGCCAGCACCTGCCAGTTGGGCCACAGCGGCTCCTCAAGCAGCGGCCGGCGCGTGCGGTCCCAGGCCTCCCGGGCCCGCACCAGGAAGTCGCCCCAGCGCCGGGCGGCGGCCGGGCCGAGGCTCTCCTCCAGGGCGGAGACGACGCCCGCGCGGGAGGCGCCCGGCAGCGGCACGCGGGAGCCGTCCGCGAACACGTGGTACGCGGACGGATCCACCTGGACGAGCTCGACGCACGCCTCCAGCGGCTCCTTGCCCGTCTTCACGAACAGATCGCGGTACACCGCGGGCAGCGGCAGCAGCCCCGGACCGGTGTCGAAGGAGAACCCGTCCCACTCCACCCGGCGCAGGGCACCGCCGTACGTCTCCGTCCGCTCGTGGACCACCACCCGGTGGCCCGCGACGGCCAGCCGGGCGGCGGCCGCCATCGCGCCCATCCCGGCGCCGATCACCGCAATCCGTGCCATGTCAGGGACTTTATCCGCCGGCACCGACAGTCCGTCCCCGAGTACCCGCGCCCCCGCCCCGGGGCCCAGCCGGCGACCGGCGGCCGTGCGCGCGGGCGCGCAGGAGTGAGTACCCGTACCTAGTGGCCCGGTTGAGTACGCGCGCGGATGGGGAGCGGCCCGCGGAAAGGGGAGAGTGGAGACCACGGAGAGGGGCAGGCCGCACGGAACCGGCGACACGGGGCGCCGGAACGGCGGCGGGCCCGCGATCCGCTCCTTCCGCCGGCTCCGTCGGCGGGAGCGAGGCACGGGGGAGCCCGGGGGACGACCGCAACGGGGTCCACGGGGGGACGTACGGGGGAGCGACGAAGACGCCGGTCCGGCCGGCGGCCGCGGGGGACGCGGCCGGCGCGGGCCGGCGTCTCCGTCTGCCCAGGGGCGCTCAGCGGCGGCCGCTGACCCGCCCCTGCAGCAGCCGGGACAGCGCCGCGTGGACATCGTCCAGCGAGCGCTCCGGCTGGAAGGACTGCCAGTCCAGCGCGGCCACCAGCACCATGCCCACCAGCGCGGCGGCCGTCAGCGGGACGTCGATCTCCTCGCTGAACTCGCCGTTCGCCACGCCCTCGCGCAGCACCTCCTCGACCACCGCCACGGCCTGCTGGCGCACCACCATCAGCGTGGACTGCCAGGCCCGGTTGGTGCGCCACAGCTCGGCCACGTACAGCTGGGTGAAGGCCGGGTAACGGTCGATGAAGACCAGCCCCGCGCGGATCATCGCGTCCAGGGCGCCGACCTTGCTGCCGCCCCGCGCGGCGGTCGTCTCGGCGGCTTCCCGCAGCGAGGCGGTCAGCAGGCCGACCCCGTGCCGCAGCAACTCCTCGAAGAGGACCGACTTGCTCGCGAAGTTGTAGTAGACCGTGCCCTTCGCGACGCCCGCGCGTTCGGCGATCTCGTCCACGGTGGTGGCCGAGAAGCCCTGCTCGGCGATGAGGGTGACGGCCGCCTCGTAGAGCCTCTGCCGGGTGGCCTCGCGGCGGGCACTGCCGCCCGGCGTGGTGCTGCTGCTTTCCATGACCTTGATTCTCACAGGCGCCCCCGCGTGCCGGTTCACAGGCTCAGCTCCGGGTGCAGCCGGGCCATCGTCCACACCTGACGGCGACGGGCCGACAGCGCCGTCAGCGCGACGGCGCCCGCCGTGAAGGCCGCCAGGACCGCGCACGCCTGCCACACCGGGCCGAGGCCGCCGCCCGAGATGAGCCGCCGCAGTGCCTCGACGACATGGGTCATCGGCAGGAACGGGTGCAGCGCGTTGAAGAACGGCGGACTCGTCTGAACGGGGTACGTGCCGCCCGCGGAGGTCAGCTGGAGCATCAGCAACGCGAGCACCAGGATCCGGCCGGCCGCCCCGAAGCGCGCGTTCAGCCACTGCACGAGCGCCGCGAAGCACGCCGCCACCAGGAACAGGAAGGCCACCGTCCCGGCCGCCCTGGCCATCCGCAGCCCGAGCGCCCAGTGCAGCACCGACATCAGCGCCAGCGTCTGCAGCACCCCGATCGCCACCACGGGCAGCCAGCCCGCGAGCGCGATCCGCCAGGCCGGGGCGCCCGCCGCGAGGGCACGCCGGTTCATCGGCGCGATCAGCATGTACGCCACCATCGCGCCCACCCACAGCGACAGCGGGATGAAGTACGGGGCGAAACCGGTGCCGTAGTTGGGCGCCTTGTGCAGCTCGTCCGAGACCAGCCGCACCGGGTCGGCCATCACCTCGGTGCGCCGCTCGCGATCCCGCTCGTCGTAGTCGGGGATCTTCCCCGCGCCGTCGTGCAGGCCGCCGGCGAGCTTCCCGGAGCCGTCGACGAGCTTGAACAGGCCGCCCTGAAGGTCGTCCGCGCCCGTCTTCAGCTCGCCGACGCCCTTGTCGAGGTCCCGGGCGCCGGTCTTGGCGGTGCCGAGCCCCTTGTGCAGCTTCTTCGCGCCGGCGGCGACCTTGCCGGCCCCGGTGTTCAGCTTGTTGATCCGGGTCACGGCGTCCTCGAGGTCCTCGGAGAGGTGCGGGGCGCGGCCGGCGAGCGTGCGGGCCTGCTTCTCCAGGGTGGCCAGCCGGCCGTCGAGCTTCTCGAGGTCCTCGCGGTGGCCGGTGACCAGGGCGCTGACGTCGTCGGCGACGGTCGCCGCCGCGGCCACCGCGTCCTTGGCCGTCCTCAGGTCCGCGCAGGCGGCGTCGGGCACGACGGCCTCCTCGCAGCGCGCCCTGTGGACACCGTTCACGGCGGCGGACGCCGCGCGGGCGTCCTTCGCGGCGGCCGGCGCGTCCTTCTTCAGCGCGCCGAGGTCGTCACGGAGGTCGCCGGCCGCGTCGGCGACGAACCGCGCTGTGGCTCCGATGGCCTTCTCGTTGTCCTTCAGGAAGGGGCCGGCCTCGGTGTCGAGCACGTTCACCTTCTCGGCGAGCCGCCCCGTCCCGGCCGCGACCTTCTTGGCCCCGTCCTCCAGCTCGCCCGCGCCCTTGTGGAGGTCCTTGAGGCCCTTGGACAGCTTTCCGCTGCCCTTGCGGGCGTCCGTCAGGCCGTCGGCGAGGTCCTCGGAGCCCTTCTCCGCCTTCCCGATGCCGCCGCTGAGCTTGTCGGCGCCCTTCGCCGCCTTCACCGTCTCGCCGTGGATGTCGGAGAACGAGACGAAGATCCGGTCCAGGAAGGTGCGCGACGTCTTCGTGGACGCCGCGCGGCGCACCTCGCCGAAGACCGTCCGGGAGATCTGCCCGACGATGTAGTTGTTGGCGTCGTTCGTCCGCACCCGCAGCGCTCCGGCCTCGGGGGAGTCGCCCGAACCGGAGGCGACGCGGCGGCTGAAGTCGGCCGGCAGGGTCAGCGACAGGTAGTAGGTGCCGTCCTCGACACCCCGCCGGGCCTCCTCCGCGCTCACCTCCCGCCAGTCGAAGGTGCCGCTGTCGCGCAGCCCCCCGGCGATGTCGTCGCCAGCGGTGATCCGCTCGCCGTCGGCGGTCGCCCCCTCGTCGTCGTTCACCAGCGCCACCGGGATCCGGTCCAGCCGGTCGTACGGGTCCCAGAACGACCACAGGTACAGCGCGCCGTACAGCAGCGGCAGCACCAGCAGGGCGACCAGCGCCGCGCGGGGAAGCGTGCCCCGGCCGAAGCGGCGGAGCTCAAGAGCGGCCAGTCGTGGCGAGCGCATCGGCCGCCGCCTCCTTCGCCTCGTCGGCCGTATCGGCCTCGTCCGCCGCGTCGTGGGCGGCCGCGGTGCGGACCGTGACCGCGTCGCGCGGAGCCTCGCTGCACACGGCCAGCACGGTGGTGCCGGTCTCGGTGACGGACCTCAGCAGGGCCCAGATCTCGTCCCGTTCGGCGGGGGAGAGCTTCAGGTCGGTGTCGTCCACGCCGAGCAGCCCGGGGCGGCCCAGCAGCGCCAGCGCGAGCGACAGCCGCAGCGCCTCCACCCGCTCCAGATCCCGTACGGCCGTCCGCGGGCCCTTGGGCAGCGTCGCGAGGCCGAGTCCGGCGGTGGCCAGCGCGGTGTCGACGCGCTCCCTCTCCGCACGCTCCCGCTCCTCCCGCGGCCGCGGCAGGGCGAGCCGGAACGGGCCGCCGAAGCGCCGTTGCAGCAGCGCCTGTTCCCGCAGGTGCTCCCCGACGGTGAGCGCCGGGTCGAGATCGGTCACGCCCGCGACGTGGGCGAGGGCGCTGCGGCGGCGCACGGCGGCCATGCGCCGGGGCAGTTCCAGCCCGCCGACGGCGGCCCGGCCCTCCGTGGGCCGCATCCGCCCGGTGAGCGCGAGCAGCAGGCAGGTGCGGCCCGAACCGGACGGCCCCTCCACCGCGATCAGTGAGCCGGGCCCCGCGTCGGCCGAGACCCCGCGGAACACCCAGCCCCGCGGTCCCTCGATGCCGAAGTCGTCGGCCGTGACGGCAAGTCCGAGCGGACCGTCCACAGCACCCCCCACTTTGCGTCCCCATTTTGAACTGACTGGTCAGTGCAAAAACTAGCCCGAACTGACAGTCGAAGCAAAAGCGCAGGTCAGAACGGATTGTCAGTGGCATACCTCACGATGTGTCATACGGCCCCCCGTCTCGGGGCGTGCCGTCACGAAGACGACAGGAGGTTCGTCATGGCCCACTCGTCCGCAGCCGCCGCCCGCCGGCGCCGCGCGTCCGGCCCTGCCCCCTCACTGAACGGCCCGGCGAGCGACATCCACCCCGTGCTGCGCCGCGCCGCGGCCCCGCCCGCCGCCCTCGACCTGCTCGCCCAGGCCCGTGCCGGACTCGACGAGGCCACCGTCCTCGAGACACCGAACGAGCGCTATGCGACGGCCCACCTCGCCGCCCTGCGCACCGCCGCCGCCGTGCTCGCCGCACGCGGCCGGCCCGAGACCTCGCCCCGCAGCCGGGCGAAGATCCGGAGCGCCTGGGAAGTGCTCCCCGAGATCGCGCCCGAGCTCACCGAGTGGAGCGCCCTGTTCGCCTCGGGGGCCCGGCGCCGGGCCCGCGCCGAGGCCGGCATCCAGGGCGCGGCGAGCGCCCGCGACGCGGACGACCTGATACGCGACGTGGCCATGTTCCTCCGCCTGGTGGAGCGCATGCTGACGCTCCAGCCGGTCCTCCCCCCGCCCCGCACCGACCCCGAGGACCCGGGCGGCATCCCGGACGCGGGCTGACTCCCCGGCCGGGTGGCCGCCGCCCGCGCCGCAGGCCATAGGGTGGACAGCACCTGAAGCCCAACCGCCCCGCCACAACACCAGGCGGTGCCCCGCCGAGGAGTCACTACCGTGTCGGACCCGATGCGACCCCGCGCCGCTCTCCGTACCGCCGTGGTCTGGGAGGTCCTCCAGAACGCCCTGGAACGCCGGGCCGAGGCCACCGGGCGCAAGGTGTTGGACGTCCTCGACACCGGCGGCGGCAGCGGCAACTTCGCGGTGCCCCTCGCCGGCCTCGGGCACCGGGTGACCGTCGTCGACCCCAGCCCGAACGCGCTGTTCGCGCTGGAGCGCCGCGCCGCCGAGGAAGGCGTCGCCGAGCGGGTCAAGGGCGTCCAGGGCGACGCCCACGGCCTCTTCGACGTGGCCGAGCGCGGCGGCTACGACGCCGTGCTGTGCCACGGCGTCCTGGAGTACGTCGACGACCCCGCCGAGGGCGTCCGCAACGCGGTGGCGGCGCTGCGCCCCGAGGGCGTCCTCAGCCTGCTCGCCGCGGGCCTCGGCGGCGCCGTGCTCACCCGCGCCCTCGCCGGTCACTTCACCGAGGCCAAGCAGGCCCTCGAGGACCCGAACGGCCGATGGGGGGAGGGCGACCCCGTGCCGCGCCGCTTCACGGCCGAGCAGCTCACCGGACTCGTCCAGGGCGCGGGCCTGCGGGTCGGCGCCGTGCACGGTGTGCGGGTCTTCGCCGACCTCGTCCCCGGTGTCCTCGTGGACACCGAGCCCGGGGCCCTGGACGCCCTGCTGAAGCTGGAGGCCGCTGCGGCCGAGCTGGCCGCCTTCCACTCCGTGGCCACGCAGCTCCATGTGCTCGGTGAGGCCCCGGGGGCCTCCGGGACCCGGGAGGCCTGAGGGGGCACGGTGGCGCGCCGCTGATCAGCGGCGCGTCCGGCGGCCCCCTCGCGCATGGAGTCCGCCACAGGCCCCCCGAATGGCGGCCGGTCGCCGTATGATCGAGGGAGACCGCCCGGCATGACGGGTCGGCCGCCGGGGAATGAGAAGCCTCAGCGAGCCGGGACGTGATGGCTGGTACCGGTTGGCCAATTGGCGCAGAGGGGCGGGTTTCACGGGGGCGATTCCCTGCCTATCCTGAAGGGACCCCCCGGGTCGCCCCGGCGACTGCACGATGAGGAGGACTCCGTGCCGCTCTCGGAGCACGAGCAGCGCATGCTCGAGCAGATGGAGCGAGCGCTGTACGCCGAAGATCCCAAGTTCGCGACGGCGCTCGAGGGAAGCGGACTGCGTACGTACACCCGGCGACGGGTCTACCAGGCGGTCGCGGGCTTCCTCGTGGGTATTGCGCTCCTCATGGCAGGTATGGTCGCCCAGCAGGTCTGGCTCAGTGTCGTGGGATTCCTCGTGATGCTGGGCTGCGCGGTGCTCGCCGTGACCGGCTGGCGCAAGGCACCCAAGCCGGGCGAGCAGGGCGCCGGTGCCACAGGTACCCCGCAGGCGAGCCGTCGGGGCAGACAGCGTCGCTCCATGATGGACCGCATCGAGGAGCGCTGGCAGCGGCGCCGCGACGAGCAGGGCGGCCGCTAGGCCGCGCACCCGCCCCACGAAGACACACGGTTCAGGGGGTGACCACCGCGTTGGTGGTCACCCCCTGAACCGTGTTTCGTCGCCGTATGCGGCCGCGCCGCCGCTGCGTGGGTGTGGGCCGGGGGCGCGCAGCCCGGCGCTTGCGGGGTGCCTCCCCCACTCTCGGCTCCGCTCGAGCGGGGGGACCCCCACCGCCCATGGGGGTACCTTCCAGGCCCTTCAGGCTCTGGGGGAGGCACGGCTGCCCGCGGGGGCGGCGGGGCCCTGCGAAGCCCGGGCGAAACAGCCCACGCCGGACTCGCAAGGCCCCGCGCCCAGCGTTCAGCCCTGTTGCCGGAACGGCCGTCGCCACGTCGGCCGTGCCGCGACCAGCCGGCCGCGGACATCGGCCCACCACGCCGACACGGCCCAGCCCACCCGCACGACCGACCGCGGAGCGACCACCGCCCGCACCCGCTGCCGCCGGCCCGCGGCGCCCCGCAGCCCCGCGACCGCCCGCCGCACGTCATCCGCGAGCCCCGCCGCCGGCCGCGGCCGCGGCGCGTACAGCACCTGCTCCACCGCGTCCGCGACCCGGTGCACCGACGCCGCCCCGCTCTCGTCGAGCCGGCCCAGGCGCACGATCCGGCCGGCCGCCTTGCGCGGAGTCAGCGACTCGTCCGGCGCGATGCCGTGGTCCCACGCCGAGTCCGTCAGCTCGTCCCACGCGGCGAGGGTGTGCGGCGCCGCGTCCGCCTCCGACCGGCCGTGTCCGCCCAGCCGCACCGCCCGGGTCCGCAGCCGCCACAGCATCGGTGACAGCGGCACCGCCAGGACGGCCAGACCGGCCAGCGCCCACAGCAGCAGCGCGTACCACTTCGGACCGTCGCCGCCGGTGGGAAGGGCCGCCTGCGGCGACTCGCTCCCGCACCCGTCCAGCCTCCTGCGCTCCGCGGAGCAGCTCTCGCTCTCCGAGGGCGCCGCGGACGGCTCCTCGGACTCCGCCTGGGACGGCCGGGCCGGGTCCGGCGCCGCGGTGTCCGCCGGGTCCGGCACCGTGTACGCCGGGGCGGAGCCACGGGTGGGGGTCGGCTCGAAGCGGGTCCAGCCGATGCCCTCGAAGTACAGCTCCGGCCAGGCGTGCGCGTCCCGCAGCCCGACCGCGACGGTGCCGTCCGCCTGCGGGGTGCCGGGTGCGAAGCCCACCGCGACCCGCGCCGGTATGCCCAGCGAGCGGGCCATCGACGCCATGGCGAAGGAGAAGTGGACGCAGAAGCCCTGCTTGTCCTGGAGGAAGCGGGCGATCGCCCGCGGGCCGCTGCCGACGTCGACCTGGGTGTCGTAGGCGAAGCCCCCGTTCAGGGTGAAGTACTCCTGGAGCGCCAGCGCCTGGGCATAGGCGTTGTCCGCGCCCTCGGTGACCTCACGGGCGGTCTCCGCCACCACGTCCGGCAGCGAGCCGGGCAGCTCGGTGTACTCGCGCTGCAGGGCCGGCGGCGCCGCCCCCGCGTTGGCCAGCTGCTCCGCCGTGGGCTGCACGTTCAGACTGCGCACCTCGTACGTGACGCCGCGCGTGTTCTGGCCGTGATCGCCCACCAGCGTCATGCCGACCGGCTCGTAGCGCCAGTCGCCCCGGATGCTGACCCCGCTCGGCGGGTAGGGCATCGGGAGCCAGGTCTGGCCGTACCAGTCGGCCACGGAGACCGTCGTGCCGATCTCCGTGCGTCCTATGTCGGGGCCGAGACCGGGCGGGGTGGGGAAGGTGCCGTCGGGCACCGCGGTGATGGACCGCTTGGACGGCTTCCACGTGGTGCCGTCGAAGTCGTCCAGGGAGACGATCCGCAGATACAGGTCCGAGGTGTCCGCCATCTCGGAGCGCACCGAGAGCACCTGGCGGTCGTCCTCCACGTTCAGCGAGTCGCGCAGCGACACCAGCGGGTTCACCGCGGAGATGGTGCCGCCCCCGCCGCCGCCCCCGCCGACCCCCGAGCCGGTGGGGTCCAGCAGACCGCCGTTCATCGAGGGCAGAGCGAGCGGCGCCACCAGGGCGATGCCCAGCGCGAGCACACCGATCCGCCGCCCGGTGCGCACCGGTGCCACGGCGCCGGGCCGGTCGTCGCGGGGCGCGCGGCCGGGGCCGGCGAACACCCGCCCCCACTGGGAGAGCCGGTCCCGGCCCTCGGCGAGCAGCAGCATCAGATAGCCGGCCGCGGCCAGCAGGAACCAGAGCCAGTCGATACCGTTGTCGGACAGTCCCGCGGCCACCGAGTACAGGGCGAGCAGCGGCAGCCCGGCCGGGGCCGCGCTGCGGAAGGTCACCGCGAGGGTGTCCACCAGCAGCCCGATGACCAGGACCCCGCCGACCAGCATCAGCCGTATGCCGTCGGACAGCGGCGCCGGTATCGAGTACCGGCTGACGTCGTCGCCCCCCACCTCCAGGAGATCGGCGAAGAAGCGGAAGGTGTCCGGGCCCGGTATGAGACCCGCGACGGCATGCTCCCGCGCGAACGCCAGCGTCAGCAGCACCAGCGTCACCAGGACCTGCGCGGCCACCGTCACCGGGCGTGCCAGCGGCACCCTGCGGGTGGCCGCCCCCACGCCCGACTGCACGGCCAGCAGGAACGCCGACTGGACGATCCAGGTCGACGGCTCGACCAGCGGCAGCAGGGCGCACGCCGCCATCAGCGTCGCCGCCCAGGCACAGATGGTCAGCCTCGCCCGCCCGCCGATCACGGTCCCTCCCCACCGGTCGCCGCGGCCAGGCCCGACCGCTCCCGGTCGGCCTGCCGCCACAGCTCGTTCAGCGAGGCGCCCCGTGGCACTCCCAGGGCCGTCCAGCCCGCCTCGCGCAGCATCCGCAGCCGCCCCTCGCCCCTGTCCAACGGACCGGACACATCGGCTGGTTCCCGCAGCCATGTCTCACTGTTCAGCAGGAAGGCGAGGGCGCCGCCGGTGCGCTGCCGCATCCGGGCGAGCACCGCGGCCTGCTCCTCGTCGAGGTCGCCGAGGAAGGCCACCAGCAGCCCCTCGTTGCCCCCGCGCAGCACGTCGTAGGCGCGCGACAGGCCGTCCTCGTCGGAGTGGTCCACCACGGCGAGCGTGTCCATCATCAGCCCGGCCGCGTCCGCCGACTCCTGGTTCACCCCCGCGAAGCCGTCGGACCCCTCGCCCGGTACCGAGGTGCCGGTGTCGGTCAGCAGCCGCACCGAGAAGCCCCGCTCCAGCATGTGCACCAGCACCGAGGCCGCGCCGGACACCGCCCACTCGAACGCCGAGTCCGGTCCCGCGCCCTCGTAGGCGATGGCCCGGGTGTCCAGGAGCACCGTGCACCGGGCGCGCTGCGGCTGCTCCTCGCGGCGCACCATCAGCTCGCCGTAGCGCGCGGTGGAGCGCCAGTGGACCCGGCGCAGGTCGTCGCCGTAGCGGTAGCCGCGCGGGATCACGTCGTCCTCACCGGCCAGTGCCAGGGAACGCTGCCGCCCGTCGCCGTACCCCATCGCCTCCCCGCTCAGCCGCACCGGCGGCAGCGGCTCCACGCGCGGTATCACCGTGAGCGTGTCGTAGGTGGAGAAGGAGCGGGTCAGCTCGCACATGCCGAACGGGTCGGACAGCCGCAGCTGGAGCGGGCCCAGCGGATAGCGGCCGCGCAGGTCGGAGCGGACCCGGTAGGACACCTCGCGGCGCCCGCCCGCCTCCACCCGGTCCAGGACGAACCGGGGCCGCGGTCCGAGCACGTAGGGCACCCGGTCCTGGAGCATCAGCAGGCCGGTGGGAAGCCGCGAGACGTTGTCCATCCGCAGGTGGACCCGCGCCTCGGAGCCGGCCGGAACCCGGCCGGGGGAGAGCCGGCGGCTGCCGGCGACGCGGTAGCGGGTGCGGTACAGCACGACCGCGCACACCAGCGGCAGCGCCGCCAGCAACAGCCCGACCCGCAGCAGATCGCTCTGGCCGAGGACGTACGCGCAGATCGCGGCGGCCACGCCGGCGGCCAGGAAGGAGCGCCCGCGGGTGGTGAGGCCCGCCAGGGCAGTCCTGATCCCGCTCCGGTCGCCCGTGTCGCCGTCCGTGCGGACGGCGCCGGCGGTGGTCATCACAGCCTCCGGGGCGGCTGCTGGCCGTAGTCCGGAGTGCCGTGGCCGACGCCGGTCCGCGGAGTGTCCGCGGGCACCGCCGTCTGCTGGAGGATCTCCTGCACCACCTGCTCGGCGGTGCGCCGGTTGAGCTGCGCCTGTGCGGTGGGCAGCAGCCGGTGCGCGAGGACGGCGACGGCGAGCGCCTGCACGTCGTCCGGCAGGGCGTAGTCCCGGCCGCCGAGGGCCGCGGAGGCCTTCGCCGCGCGCAGCAGATGCAGGGTCGCGCGCGGCGAGGCCCCGAGTCTGAGGTCGGGATGCGTGCGGGTGGCGGCGACCAGGTCCACCGCGTACCGGCGGATGGGGTCGGCCACGTACACGTCGCGCACCGCCTCGATCAGCTTCAGGATCTCGTGCGCGTGCGCCACCGGCTGGAGGTTCTCCAGCGGGGAGACACCGCCGTGCACGTCCAGCATCTGCAGTTCGGCCTCCGCGCTCGGGTAGCCGACTGAGACGCGGGCCATGAAACGGTCGCGCTGGGCCTCCGGCAGCGGGTAGGTGCCCTCCATCTCCACCGGGTTCTGCGTCGCCACGACCATGAACGGGCTGGGCAGCTCGTAGGTCTTGCCGTCGATGGTGACCTGGCGTTCCTCCATCGACTCCAGCAGCGCGGACTGCGTCTTCGGTGAGGCGCGGTTGATCTCGTCGCCGATCACCACCTGCGCGAAGATGGCGCCCGGCTTGAACTCGAACTCGTTGTGCTGCTGGTCCCAGATCGACACCCCGGTGATGTCCGAGGGCAGCAGGTCCGGCGTGAACTGGATCCGCCGCACCGAACAGTCGATCGACCGTGCCAGTGCCTTGGCCAGCATCGTCTTGCCGACTCCCGGTACATCCTCGATGAGCAGATGTCCCTCGGCGAGCAGCACGGTCAGCGAGAGCCGTACGACCTCAGGCTTTCCCTCGATCACGCCTTCCACCGAATCCCGCACGCGCTCCACGACGGCGGTCAGATCAGTGAGGCTCGCTCGATCGTCATAGGTCGTCACCCGGCCCTCCTCGGCCTTTCCCCACGCTCCGTGCAGGAGCGGGGCACCCCAAATGTCCCGGGCCGACGCCTGTGCTGCGGACCGGCCCACCCCGAATCACGGACACCACCCCGGAAAAGTTCCGCGTGGCACCACTCCCGCATTCTTGCTGCCGTTACCGATTCGTGTCACTCGCCTGTGGACAACTGACAGCGATATGTCAGGTCTTACGACCGGAAACGGCTCCGGAACTCAGATTGTCCCCGGGGCGGGCGGCCGGGTCACGCCGGGTCGATCTCGCGCAGCAGGCCCGACTTCACGTCGAAGACGAACCCGCGCACGTCGTCGGTGTGCAGCAGGAAGGGCGAGGTGCGCACCCGCCGCATCGCCTGGCGCACGTCCTGGTCGACGTCCCGGAAGGCTTCCACGGCCCAGGCGGGGCGCTGGCCCACCTCCATCTCCAGTTCGTGCCGGAAGTCCTCGGTGAGGGACTCCAGGCCGCAGTTGGTGTGGTGGATGAGCACGACGCTGCGGGTGCCGAGCGCCCGCTGGCTGATGGTCAGCGAGCGGATCACGTCGTCGGTGACGACACCGCCCGCGTTACGGATGGTGTGACAGTCACCGAGATCGAGACCCAGCGCGGCGTGCAGGTCCAGCCGGGCGTCCATGCAGGCCACCACGGCCACGTTCAGGACGGGGCGGGCGTCCATCCCGGGGTCGGTGAATTCGGCCGCGTACTGTGCGTTCGCCTCGACCAGACGGTCGGTGACCGTGCCGGAGGAGGCGGGGGCGTCGGTGGAGCCGGCGGGAACCGAGGCGGAAGTCGTCATACTCATGACGGTAATGGTCACGAGGGTGACAGGCCCGTTGTGAGAGGGGACAAACTCCGCCCATGACCCTTGTTGTGAGGCAATCCACAGGAGTGGTGTGACCTGCTCCTAAGGGTGATTCACCCGGTATATCCCTTGACTCGCCCGCGCGGACCGCGACGCGCAGGCCGGTTGATTGACCGGGCCGGGCCGTGGACTAAAGTGACGCGAAGCGGGAGACAAGGCTGCCCGCTGCACTGATGTCTCCCGGAGACCCCGGCCACGACCAGGGGATCTCCCCGCGTGCGCGGCGCGTACGTACGGCTCGGCCTCCTCCCGCCGCCGCTCGGCCGACGCCTGAAGGCGCCGGCCGCCCCTTCACCGGGGGAGGGCGGGGAACCCGGCGGTGCGTGAAGGGCCGCCGGACCTGAGAGGGCCTCTTGAGCGAGAGTCGACACGTCCCGGTGATGCTCCAGCGGTGCCTGGACCTGCTGGCGCCCGCCCTGGAGCGGCCGGGATCGGTCGTCGTCGACTGCACCCTCGGCCTCGGCGGCCACAGCGAGGCCCTGCTCCAACGGTTCCCCGAGGCGCGGCTCGTCGCCCTGGACCGCGACAAGGAGGCCCTGCGCCTGTCCGGCGAGCGGCTCGCCCCCTTCGGCGACCGCGCCACCCTGGTGCACGCCGTCTACGACGAACTGCCCGACGTCCTCGCCCGGCTCGGCGTCCCGCGCGTCCAGGGCGTCCTGTTCGACCTCGGGGTCTCCTCCATGCAGCTCGACGAGGCCGGCCGCGGCTTCGCCTACGCCCAGGACGCCCCCCTGGACATGCGCATGGACCAGACGACCGGAGTCAGCGCCGCCGAGGTCCTCAACACCTACCCGCCCGGCGAACTCGTGCGCATCCTGCGTGCCTACGGCGAGGAGAAGCAGGCCAAGCGGATCGTGGCCGCCGTGGTGCGCGAGCGCGAGAAGGAGCCCTTCACCACCAGCGCGCGCCTGGTCGAGCTGATCCGCGACGCCCTGCCGCAGGCCGCCAAGCGCACCGGCGGCAACCCGGCCAAGCGCACCTTCCAGGCGCTGCGGATCGAGGTCAACGGCGAGCTGTCGGTCCTGGAGCGGGCGATCCCGGCGGCCGTGAAGGCCCTCGACGTCGGCGGCCGGATCGCCGTGCTGTCGTACCACTCCCTGGAGGACCGCCTCGTCAAGCAGGTGTTCGCGGCGGGCGCCGCCACCACCGCCCCGCCCGGACTCCCCGTCGTCCCCGAGCGGTACCAGCCCCGGCTCAAGCTGCTCACGCGCGGTGCCGAACTTCCCACCGAGGAGGAGATCGCGGAGAACCGCCGGGCGGCCCCCGCGCGGCTGCGCGGCGCCGAGCGGATCCGGGAGGACGTCGAGTGAGGCGGCGGACGGTGAGGCCCGGACGGTGAGGCATCCCCGCGCAGGAGGCGGGTGACGGGCCGGGCGGCGTACGGGCGGGACAGGCGAACTCAGGGGAGCGTGAGTGAGTAGGAAACCCGAACTGAAGGGGCGACCGGAGCTGAGGGGGAGAGCGGCCCGGCTCGCGCAGTTCCTGCCCACCGGACGCGCCCAGGCGGCCCGCACCCCCTTCGTCCTCCTCGTCGTGCTGCTCCTCGGCGGCGGTCTGATCGGCCTCCTGGTGCTGAACTCCGCCCTCAGCGAGGGCGCCTTCCAGCTCGACGACCTCAAGCGGGAGACCAAGAAGCTCACCGACGAGGAACAGGCCCTGCAGCGGGACATCGACGCCTACTCCGCGCCCGACGCCCTCCAGCGCCGCGCCCGCGAACTGGGCATGGTGCCCGGCGGGGACCCCGCCTTCCTCGGCCCCGACGGCAAGGTCAAGGGCGTGCCCAGCGCCGCCGCCTCCGCCGCCCGCGCCCCCCTGGTCCTCGCCCCCGAGGCCCTGGCCACCGCGACGGCCCCGCCGCCCACCGCGGCGGCCCGCCCCCGTTCCACCCCCTCCACAGCGACCCCCGGCAGGTGACGGAAGTGTCCGACAGGGAACCGCCCCGCCGCCGGGTGCCCGGACCCGCCCGGCCCGCCCGGCAGGACGCCGCCCGGCGCCCCGGCCCCGGCCCGGGCGCCCGCCCGGCCCGCCGGCCCGCCGGACCCCGCCCCGCGGCCCCGAAGACCATCCGCCTGGGCAGCCACCGGCCCCGGCTGCGCCTGATCGGTGTCGGCCTGACCCTGGTCATGCTCGCCTTCGTCGTACGCCTGTTCCAGGTGCAGGCCGTCGACGCGAGCACCTACGCCGGCAAGGCCGAGCGCAACCGCTACGTCGGCCAGGTGCTGGCCGCGGAACGTGGGGAGATCACCGACCGCAACGGCGTGGCCCTCGCCACCAGCGAGGACGCCTACGACATCACCGCCGACCCCACGATGTTCACCCCGGAGGAGCTGAAGGTCGCCGACGGCCCCGAGCAGGCCGCCGCCCTCCTCGCCCCGATCCTCGGCGCGGACCAGGACGACCTGGTCGAAAAGCTCCGGCCGGAGAACAAGTCGCTGCGCTACGTCAAGCTGGCCGGGCGCCGGACCCCGCAGGTCTGGACGCAGATCAAGGACCTGAAGGCCGCCCTCGCCAAGAAGGCGGAGACCGACGCCTCCACCGTCAACGTGCTGGCCGGCGTCTTCTCCGTGCCCACCAGCAAGCGCGTGTACCCCAACAACGAACTCGCCGCCGGGATACTGGGCTGGGTCAACGCCGAGGGCAAGGGCGCCGGCGGCATCGAGCTCCAGCTGGACAAGCGGCTGGCCGGCGAGGACGGCAAGATCCGTTACGCCCAGTCCGGCGGCCGGCTGGTCCCGACCGCGGGCTCCACCGAGACCCCGGCCGTGCCCGGCAGCGACGTCGAGCTCACCATCCACCGCGACATCCAGTGGGCCGCCCAGAACGCCATCAGCAAGCAGGTGAAGGAGTCCGCGGCCGACCGCGGCTACGTCATCGTCCAGGACACCCGCACCGGCGAGATCCTTGCCATGGCCAACGCGCCCGGATTCGACCCCAACGACCTCGCCGAGGCCGACCCGAAGGCGCTCGGCAACGCGGCCCTGCAGGACGCCTTCGAACCCGGATCCACGGCCAAGGTCCTCTCCATGGCCGCCGTCCTCGAGGAGAACGTCGCCACGCCGCAGACGCATGTGGTCGTGCCCAACCGGCTGCACCGCGGCGACCGGCTCTTCAGGGACGACATCGACCACCCGACGTGGTACCTCACGCTCAACGGCGTGCTCGCCAAGTCCAGCAACATCGGCACCATCCTCGCCACCGGGCAGCTCGGCAAGACCCAGGCCGAGGCCAACCGGGTCCTCCACGACTACCTGCGCAGGTTCGGCCTCGGCAGTCACACCGGACTGGGCTTCCCCGGCGAGACCAAGGGCATCCTCGCCCCGCCCGACACGTGGTCCACCTCGCAGCAGTACACGATTCCTTTCGGCCAGGGCGTCTCCATCAACGCCATGCAGGCCGCCTCCGTCTACTCGACCATCGCCAACGGCGGGGTCCGCGTCGAACCCAGCCTCGTCCGCGGCACCAAGGGGCCCGACGGACGCTTCACCCCCGCTCCGAAGCCCAAGGAGACCCGGGTCGTCAGCGAGAAGACGGCGAAGACGCTCGCCCGGATGCTGGAGTCGGTCGTGGACGACGAGGAGGGCACCGGCACCAAGGCGCGCATCCAGGGCTACCGGGTCGCGGGGAAGACCGGTACGGCGAACCGCGTGGATCCGGCCACCGGCAAGTACCACGGCTACACCTCGTCGTTCGCCGGGTTCGCGCCCTCCGACAAGCCCAGGGTCACCGTCTACTGCGTCATCCAGAACGCCACTCAGGGCAGCTACTTCGGCGGCCAGATCTGCGGTCCGGTGTACAAGCAGGTCATGTCGTTCGCCCTGAAGACACTCCAGGTGCCGCCCACGGGCGCCGCCCCCGCCGACCTCCCGGTCACCTTCAAGCCCTGACCCGTACCGAGCACCGAGCCACCAGGAACCACCCAGTGACAACGATCACCCCGGACCCCGGGAACCAGAACCCCTCCCGTACCTCGCCCACCCGTCACCCACCGCCGCCCCCGCCGGACCGCGCTGCGCGCGGGCCCCACTTTTCCTCCCCGGCCGGTGCGCCCGGTACGCTCACCGCCGTGCCACACGCTGATCAGTCCCAATCCACCCAGAAGGGCCACCCCGTGACATATCCGGGACCGCCCCGGCCGGTTCAGGTCTCCGCCACACCCCTCGCGGAACTCGCCGGTCAGCTGGGTACCCCAGCGCCGGAGCGGACCGCCGAGGTCACGGGCATCACCCACGACTCGCGCGCCGTCCGCCCGGGAGACCTGTACGCGGCCCTCCCCGGCGCCCGCGCCCACGGCGCGGACTTCGTCACCCAGGCCGCCGGCCTCGGCGCCGTCGCCGTGCTCACCGACCCGTCCGGCGCCGAGCGCGTCGCCCGCACCGGACTGCCGGTGCTGGTGGTGGACGACCCCCGGGCGCACATGGGCGAGCTGGCCGCCACCATCTACGGCCACCCGGGCCGCGATCTGCTCCAGATCGGCATCACCGGCACCTCGGGCAAGACCACCACCGCCTATCTGGTCGAGGGCGGCCTGAAGACCGTCCGCAGCACCGGTCTGATCGGCACCGTGGAGATGCGCATCGGCGACGAGCGCATCAAGTCCGAGCGCACCACGCCCGAGGCCACCGACCTCCAGGCGCTGTTCGCCGTCATGCGCGAGCGCGGCACCGACGCGGTCGCCATGGAGGTCTCCAGCCACGCCCTGGTCCTCGGGCGGGTCGACGGCTGTGTCTTCGACATCGCCGTCTTCACCAACCTCAGCCCGGAGCACATGGAGTTCCACTCCGGCATGGAGGACTACTTCCAGGCCAAGGCGCAGCTGTTCACGCCCGCGCGCAGCAGGCTCGGCGTGGTCAACGTGGACGACGAGTACGGCCGCCGCCTCGTCAAGGAGGCCGGCGTCCCGGTCGTCACCTACTCCGCCGAGGGGCACCCCGACGCCGACTGGCGCGCCGAGGACGTCGAGGTGGGCCCGCTGGACTCGACGTTCACCGTCGTCGGCCCCAAGGACGAGCGGGTCACCGCCCGCTCGCCGCTGCCGGGTCCCTTCAACGTGGCCAACACCCTCGCCGCGATCGTCGCCCTCGCCGTCGCCGGCCTCGACCCGCAGGACGCCGCCGACGGCGTCGCCGCCGTCCCCGGTGTGCCGGGCCGGCTGGAGCGCGTGGACGCGGGACAGCCCTACCTCGCGGTCGTCGACTACGCCCACAAGACCGACGCGGTGGAATCGGTGCTGCGCGCCCTGCGCAAGGTCACCGAGGGCCGGGTGCACGTGGTGCTCGGCTGCGGCGGCGACCGTGACACCACCAAGCGGGAGCCCATGGGTGCCGCCGTCGCGCGGCTCGCCGACACCGCCGTACTGACCTCCGACAACCCCCGCTCCGAGGACCCCCTGGCGATCCTCGCCACCATGCTCCAGGGCGCGGCCTCCGTGCCCGCCCACGAGCGCGGCGAGGTGCAGGTCTTCGAGGACCGGGCCGCCGCGATCGCCGCCGCCGTCGCCCGGGCGCAGCCCGGCGACACCGTGCTGGTCGCGGGCAAGGGCCACGAGCAGGGACAGGACATCGCCGGGGTGGTGCGTCCCTTCGACGACCGCCAGGTGCTTCGCGAAGCCATCAAGAAGACCCAGGGATGAACTTGTGATCGCCCTCTCCCTCGCCGAGATCGCAGCAGTCGTCGGCGGGCAGACGCACGACATACCGGACCCGTCCGTGCAGGTCACCGGGCCGGTGGTCCGGGACTCGCGGGAGGCGGGTCCCGGCAGCCTGTTCGTCGCCTTCGCCGGCGAGCGCGTGGACGGACACGACTTCGCGGCCGCGGTCGTCGAGGCGGGAGCGGCCGCGGTGCTGGCCTCCCGCCCCGTCGGCGTGCCCGCGATCGTCGTCGAGGACGTCCAGGCCGCTCTCGGCGCCCTCGCCCGGCACGTCGTCGGACGGCTCGGGGCCACCCTCGTCGCGCTGACCGGCTCGGCCGGCAAGACCAGTACCAAGGACCTCATCGCCCAGGTGCTGCGGAGCAAGGCGCCGACCGTCTTCACGCCCGGCTCCCTCAACAACGAGATCGGGCTGCCGCTCACCGCGCTCACCGCCACCGAGGAGACGAAGTTCCTCGTGCTGGAGATGGGAGCGCGCGGAATCGGCCATATTCGCTACCTCACCGGTCTGACCCCGCCCAGGGTCGGTCTGGTGCTGAACGTCGGCTCCGCGCACATCGGGGAGTTCGGCGGCCGCGAGCGGATCGCCGAGGCCAAGGGCGAACTGGTCGAGTCCCTGCCGCCGGCCGAGGAGGGGGGCGCCGCGATCCTCAACGCGGACGACCCCCTCGTGCGGGCCATGGCCACCCGTACGAAGGCGAAGGTGATCCTTTTCGGAGAGTCCGACGAAGCGGACGTTCGGGCCGAGAACGTGCGACTCACGGACAGCGGACAGCCTTCCTTTAGCCTTCACACACCCTCCGGTGCATCCGATGTGACCATGCGCCTGTACGGTGAGCATCACGTGTCGAACGCGCTCGCCGCGGCCGCCGTCGCCCACGAGTTGGGCATGTCCGCAGACGAGATCGCCCGCGCGCTCTCCGAGGCGGGCTCCCTCTCCCGCTGGCGCATGGAGGTCACCGAGCGACCGGACGGCGTGACGGTCGTCAACGACGCCTACAACGCGAACCCCGAGTCCATGAAGGCGGCGCTGCGCGCGCTGGTGGCCATGGGCAAAGGGCGTCGTACGTGGGCGGTGCTCGGCAAGATGGCCGAGCTCGGGGACGAGGCGCTCGCCGAGCACGACGCGGTCGGGCGGCTCGCCGTCCGGCTCAACGTCAGCAAGCTCGTCGCGGTCGGGGGCAGGGAAGCCGCCTGGCTGCAACTGGGCGCATATAACGAGGGTTCGTGGGGTGAGGAGTCGGTGCACGTGTCCGACGCACAGGCGGCGGTCGACCTGTTGCGCAGTCAATTGCGCCCGGGAGACGTCGTTCTCGTGAAGGCGTCCCGTTCGGTCGGGCTCGAGAGCGTGGCGCAGGCGCTGCTCGAGACCGGTGCCGAGGGCGAGGTCGCAGCCCGATGATGAAGCAGATCCTGTTCGCAGGAGTCATTGGCCTGTTCCTGACGCTGGTCGGCACCCCGCTGCTGATCAAGCTGCTCGCGCGCAAGGGGTACGGGCAGTACATCCGTGACGACGGCCCGCGCGAGCACGCCAGCAAGCGCGGTACGCCGACGATGGGCGGTATCGCCTTCATCCTGGCGACCGTCGCCGCCTACTTCCTGGCCAAGGTGATCACCAGCTATGTGGACGAGGAGGCGGACGCCGCGCCGACCTTCTCCGGTCTGCTGGTGCTGGGCCTGATGGTCGGCATGGGCCTGGTCGGCTTCCTCGACGACTACATCAAGATCGTCAAGCGCCGTTCGCTGGGCCTGCGGGCCAAGGCGAAGATGGCCGGCCAGCTGATCGTCGGTATCGCCTTCGCGGTCCTGGCCCTGCAGTTCGCCGACAACCGGGGCAACACCCCGGCGTCCACCAAGCTGTCCTTCATCACGGACTTCGGCTGGACCATCGGCCCGGTGCTGTTCGTCATCTGGGCGCTGTTCATGATCCTGGCGATGTCCAACGGCGTGAACCTGACCGACGGTCTGGACGGCCTGGCCACCGGCGCCTCCGTCCTGGTCTTCGGCGCCTACACGTTCATCGGCGTCTGGCAGTTCCAGGAGTCGTGCGCCAACGCGCAGACCCTCACCAACCCGGGCGCCTGCTACGAGGTGCGCGACCCCCTCGACCTGGCGGTCGTCGCCTCCGCCCTGATGGGTGCCTGCCTGGGCTTCCTGTGGTGGAACACCTCGCCGGCCAAGATCTTCATGGGCGACACCGGTTCGCTCGCGCTCGGCGGTGTCCTCGCCGGCCTCGCGATCTGCTCCCGCACCGAGCTGCTGCTCGCCATCCTCGGCGGCCTGTTCGTGCTGATCACCATGTCGGTGGTCATCCAGGTCGGCTCGTTCCGGCTCACCGGCAAGCGCGTCTTCCGGATGGCGCCGCTCCAGCACCACTTCGAACTCAAGGGCTGGTCCGAAGTCCTCGTGGTGGTCCGTTTCTGGATCATCCAGGGCATCTGTGTGATCGTCGGACTGGGCCTCTTCTACGCGGGATGGGCAGCGGACAAGTGACCGACTGGCAGGGGAAGAACGTCACCGTCGCCGGACTCGGCGTCTCCGGCGTCCCGGCGGCCAAGGTGCTGCACGGGCTCGGCGCGAAGGTCACCGTCGTCAACGACGGCGACGACGCCCGCGCCCGCGAGCAGGCCGCGCAGCTGGAGGCGCTCGGCGTCACCGTGCGCCTCGGTGACGGCGACACCCTGCCCGACGGCACCGAGCTGATCGTCACCGCGCCCGGCTGGAAGCCGGACAAGCCGCTGTTCGCGGCGGCGGACGCGGCCGGAGTGCCGGTCTGGGGCGACGTCGAACTCGCCTGGCGGCTCAGGAAGCCCGGCGCGGCCCCCTGGCTCGCGGTCACCGGCACCAACGGTAAGACCACCACCGTCCAGATGCTCGCCGCCATCCTGGAGGCGGCCGGCCTGCGCACCGCGGCCGTCGGCAACATCGGCGTCTCCCTCCTCGACGCGGTGCTCGGCGAGGAGGAGTACGACGTGCTCGCCGTGGAGCTGTCCAGCTATCAGCTCCACTGGGCGCCGTCCCTGCGCGCCCACTCCGCCGCGGTGCTCAACCTCGCCCCCGACCACCTGGACTGGCACGGCTCCATGGAGGCGTACGCCAGGGACAAGGGCCGCGTCTACGAGGGCAATCGCGTCGCCTGCGTCTACAACGTGGCCGACAAGTCCACCGAGGACCTGGTCCGCGAGGCCGACGTCGAGGAGGGCTGCCGGGCGGTCGGCTTCACCCTGGGCACCCCGGGACCCTCCCAACTCGGCGTCGTGGAGGGCCTTCTGGTCGACCGCGCCTTCGTCGAGAACCGGCACAAGAACGCCGAGGAGCTCGCCGAGGTCTCCGACGTCAGGCCCCCGGCCCCGCACAACATCGCCAACGCCCTCGCGGCCGCCGCCCTGGCGCGCGCCTACGGGGTGCCCGCGAGCGCCGTACGGGACGGCCTGCGGGCCTTCACCCCGGACGCCCACCGCATCGCGCACGTCGCCGACGTGGACGGCGTCGCCTACGTCGACGACTCCAAGGCGACCAACACCCACGCCGCCGGGGCCTCGTTGGCCGCCTACGAGTCGATCGTGTGGATCGCCGGCGGCCTCGCCAAGGGCGCCACCTTCGACGAGCTGGTCGCGGACGCGGCGAAGCGGCTGCGCGGTGCCGTGCTGATCGGCAGGGACCGTGCCCTGATCCGTGAAGCCCTCGCGCGACACGCCCCGGAAGTACCCGTCGTCGACCTCGAGCGGACCGACACTGGGGCGATGCTCCAGGCTGTCCAGGAGGCGAGGCGGCTCGCACAACCCGGCGACACGGTACTGCTGGCTCCCGCCTGCGCCTCGATGGACATGTTCACCAACTACAACAAGCGCGGTGACGCGTTCGCACAGGCGGTGCGCGAGCTCGGCGCCTGACCCCCGGCCGCCTGACGCCGGGCGATCTTGGGAGGGACGCGTGGGACCGTCCAGAGCCTGTAGTCCAGCAGTGGGCGGAGGACCGGATGCCCGGTAGCCGTACCGGCCGCCCGCCCGTGCGGCGGCCCGAGCGGGGACCCGTCGTTGCCGGGCCGCCGCGCGAGAGCACCCTGCGCACCCTGGTCATCCGGGCGCGCAGGGCCTGGGACCGGCCGCTGACCGCGTACTACCTGATCCTCGGCGGCAGTCTGCTGATCACCGTGCTGGGCCTGGTGATGGTCTACTCGGCCTCCCAGATCACGGCGCTGCAGATGTCGCTGCCGGGCTCGTACTTCTTCCGCAAGCAGCTCCTGGCGGCCGGGATCGGCGCCGTACTGCTGCTGGTGGCCTCCCGGATGCCGGTGAAGCTGCACCGCGCGCTGGCCTACCCCATCCTCGCGGGCGCCGTCTTCCTGATGGCCCTGGTGCAGGTGCCGGGGATAGGAGTCGCGGTCAACGGCAACCAGAACTGGATCGCCCTCGGCAGCTCCTTCCAGTTGCAGCCCAGTGAGTTCGGCAAGCTCGCGCTGGTGCTGTGGGGCGCCGATCTGCTGGCCCGCAAGGAGGACAAGCGGCTGCTGACCCAGTGGAAGCACATGCTGGTGCCGCTGGTGCCGGCCGCCTTCATGCTGCTCGGGCTGATCATGCTGGGCGGCGACATGGGGACGGCGATCATCCTCGCGGCGGTCCTGTTCGGCCTGCTCTGGCTGGCGGGGGCGCCGACGCGGCTCTTCGTCGGCGTGCTGTCCGTCGCCGCGCTGCTCGGCGCGATCCTCATCCGCACCAGCGAGAACCGCATGGCCCGGCTCGCCTGCCTCGGCGCCACCGAGCCCCAGTCGGGCCCGGTGGACTGCTGGCAGGCCGTACACGGGATCTACGCCCTCGCCTCCGGCGGAATCTTCGGCTCCGGCCTCGGCGCGAGCGTGGAGAAATGGGGTCAACTGCCCGAGGCCCACACGGACTTCATCTTCGCCGTCACCGGTGAGGAACTGGGCCTGGCGGGGACGCTGTCGGTGCTCGCCCTGTTCGCGGCTCTAGGCTATGCGGGTATCCGCGTGGCCGGACGCACGGAGGACCCCTTCGTGAGGTATGCCGCGGGAGGCGTGACCACCTGGATCATGGCCCAGGCCGTGATCAACATCGGTGCGGTGCTCGGTCTGCTGCCGATCGCCGGTGTCCCGCTCCCGCTGTTCTCCTACGGAGGATCCGCCCTGCTGCCGACCATGTTCGCCATCGGGCTGCTGATCGCCTTCGCACGTGAGGATCCCGCTGCTCGGATGGCGCTTGCGATGCGGCAACCCCGCTTTGGTAGAAAGCGGATCGGGGGTTCTCAGCGGCCCCGGAGATGGAACACGATGCGACGGCGTACCCCACGGGTGCGATCGTCCGGAGAGCGGTGAATTTCGGTGCATGTCGTACTCGCCGGCGGAGGAACCGCGGGCCACATCGAGCCCGCGCTCGCCCTCGCGGACGCCCTGCGCAGGCAGGATCCGACCGTGGGCATCACGGCCCTGGGCACGGAGCGCGGCCTCGAGACCCGTCTCGTACCCGAGCGCGGGTACGAGCTGGCGCTGATCCCCGCCGTACCGCTGCCACGCAAGCCCACCCCCGAGCTGATCACCGTTCCGGGCCGGCTGCGGGGCACCATCAAGGCGACCGAGCAGATCCTGGAGCGCACCAAGGCGGACGCCGTGGTCGGCTTCGGCGGCTATGTGGCCCTGCCCGGCTATCTCGCGGCCAAGCGCCTCGGGGTGCCGATCGTCGTTCACGAGGCCAATGCCCGCCCCGGCCTGGCCAACAAGATCGGCTCGCGCTACGCCGCCCAGGTCGCCGTCTCCACGCCCGACAGCAAGCTGCGCAACTCCCGCTACATCGGCATCCCGCTGCGCCGCTCCGTCGCCACCCTGGACCGGGCGGCCGTGCGCCCCGAGGCCCGCGCGGCGTTCGGGCTCGACCCGAATCTGCCGACCCTGCTGGTCTCCGGCGGCTCGCAGGGCGCCCGCCGGCTCAACGAGGTCGTGCAGCAGGTCGCTCCGTGGCTCCAGCAGGCCGGAATCCAGATCCTGCACGCGGTCGGCCCGAAGAACGAACTGCCGCAGGTGCAGCAGATGCCGGGCATGCCCCCCTACATCCCGGTAAGTTACCTGGACCGGATGGATCTCGCGTACGCCGCCGCCGACATGATGCTCTGCCGCGCGGGCGCGATGACCGTCGCGGAGCTCTCCGCCGTCGGTCTCCCGGCCGCCTACGTCCCGCTGCCCATCGGCAACGGCGAGCAGCGGCTGAACGCCCAGCCGGTGGTCAAGGCCGGCGGCGGACTGCTGGTCGACGACGCGGAACTGACGCCGGAGTGGGTGCAGCAGAACGTGCTGCCGGTGCTCGCCGACCCGCACCGGCTGTACGAGATGTCCCGCGCCGCCGCCGAGTTCGGCCGCCGGGACGCCGACGACCTGCTCGTCGGCATGGTGTACGAGGCGATCGCCGCCCGTGCGCACCGCTAGACGCGTATGACGGAAGGCAGGGAGCGTGGCCGGATCGACCACCGCGGAGCGCGGTGAACGCAAGCGGGAGTCGTCCGGCCCGCCGCCCGTCGGGCGGTTCGGCCGACGGCGCCTTCGTCGGATCATCGCACTGGCCGTGGTCCTGCTCTTCCTCGGCAGCGGGACGTTCTGGCTGCTCTACGGATCGGACCTGGTGCGGGTCGAGCGGGTCTCCGTGTCGGGGACCGGCGTTCTGACACCCGGCCAGGTGCGCGAGGCCGCCGACGTGCCCCTGGGGGAACAGCTCGTCTCCGTCGACACCGACGCGATCGAGGCCCGGCTCGCGAAGGCACTGCCCCGGATCGACACGGTTGAAGTGGTCCGTTCCTGGCCACATGAAATCAGGCTGAACGTCACGGAACGCACCCCCGTTCTCGTCATCCACAAAGCGGGGAAGTTCATCGAAGTGGACGACGAGGGTGTCCGGTTCGCCACGGTCAGCAAGGCGCCCGAAGGCGTGGCCCGGCTGGAATTGGAGGCCACCGGCAGCGGTTCCGCGGCGGCGAGTCTGCGCCGCTTCGGCGAGGACCGGCTGACCCGGGAGGCGGTCCGGGTGGCCGGCGCCCTTCCGGAGTCCGTGGCGCGGGCGACGCGCAGCGTCAAGGTCCGTTCCTACGACGACATCTCGCTCGAGATGACCGACGGCCGTACGGTCGACTGGGGAAGCAGCGAGAAGGGCGCCGAGAAGGGCCGTACTCTCACCGCGCTGATGAAAACGGAGCCCCGCGCGCGGCACTTCGACGTCAGTGTTCCCAGCGCTCCGGCGTCATCAGGGAGTTGACGCGCATCAGTGCAGGCCAGCACCCTGGTTGGGCAGCGCTACGGCTGATCACATAGGGTGAAAAGAAAAACGGGAGGTTCGGCGTGTTCGTTGAACGTGCGCCACTTGTCGACTTAGTGTCCTGTTCAGAAGACTCCAGGGAACAGACACACTGGTAACCCTAAACTTCAACGTTAGGGTTCGGGTCGGCGATACGGACCGTCCCATTCGGCATCAGTCGTCGGACCGTGGCGTGGCAGTGCTGCTGCGTTCCGGCGACACGTAACTCGAGGCGAGAGGCCTTCGACGTGGCAGCACCGCAGAACTACCTCGCAGTCATCAAAGTCATCGGTGTCGGCGGCGGTGGTGTCAATGCCATCAACCGGATGATCGAGGTCGGTCTCAAGGGCGTCGAGTTCATCGCCATCAACACCGACGCGCAAGCCCTGTTGATGAGCGACGCCGACGTCAAGCTCGACGTCGGCCGTGAACTCACCCGCGGACTCGGCGCCGGAGCCAACCCGGCCGTCGGCCGCAAGGCCGCCGAGGACCACCGCGAGGAGATCGAGGAGGTCCTCAAGGGGGCCGACATGGTCTTCGTGACGGCCGGTGAGGGCGGCGGCACCGGCACCGGCGGCGCGCCCGTCGTGGCCAACATCGCCCGCTCGCTCGGTGCGCTGACCATCGGCGTGGTCACCCGCCCGTTCACCTTCGAGGGACGGCGCCGTGCCAACCAGGCCGAGGACGGCATCGCCGAGCTCCGCGAAGAGGTCGACACCCTCATCGTGATCCCGAACGACCGGCTGCTGTCCATCTCCGACCGTCAGGTGTCGGTCCTGGACGCCTTCAAGTCGGCGGACCAGGTCCTGCTCTCCGGTGTCCAGGGCATCACCGACCTCATCACCACCCCCGGTCTGATCAACCTCGACTTCGCCGACGTCAAGTCGGTCATGTCCGAGGCCGGTTCCGCCCTCATGGGCATCGGCTCGGCCCGCGGCGACGACCGCGCGGTGGCCGCCGCCGAGATGGCCATCTCCTCGCCGCTGCTCGAGGCCTCCATCGACGGCGCCCGCGGCGTGCTGCTCTCCATCTCCGGCGGCAGCGACCTCGGCCTCTTCGAGATCAACGAGGCCGCCCAGCTGGTCAGCGAGGCCGCCCACCCCGAGGCCAACATCATCTTCGGTGCGGTGATCGACGACGCGCTCGGCGACGAGGTCCGGGTCACCGTGATCGCGGCCGGGTTCGACGGCGGCCAGCCGCCCTCCAAGCGGGACAACGTCCTCGGATCGTCCTCGGCCAAGCGCGAGGAGCCGGCCCCGGCCCGGCAGCCCGAGAGCCGCCCGTCCTTCGGCTCGCTGGGCAGCGTCACGCCCAAGGAGGAGCCGGAGCCGGTGGCACCCGAGCCGGTCGGCGACATCCCGGTCGCCCAGCCCCCGGTCCCGCCGTCGCGCAGCTACGACAGCGCGGCCGAGGAACTGGACGTGCCGGACTTCCTGAAGTGATAGGACGGCGCGAGAGCGTGAGCGGCGCGCACTTCGCCTTCACCGACCGGTGGGGCGGGGTGAGCGCCGCTCCGTATGAGGAGCTCAATCTCGGCGGGGCCGTCGGTGACGACCCCGGCGCCGTGCGCGCCAACCGCGAACGGGCCGCCGCGTCCCTCGGCGTGGACCCGGCCCGCGTGGTCTGGATGAACCAGGTGCACGGCGCCGACGCCGTCGTGGTCGACGAACCCTGGGGCGACCGTCCGGTCCCCGAGGTGGACGCGATCGTCACCGCGCGGCGCGGCCTCGCCCTCGCGGTGCTCACCGCCGACTGCGTGCCGGTGCTGCTCGCCGACCCCGTGGCCCATGTGGTGGCCGCCGCCCACGCGGGCCGGCCCGGACTGGTCGCCGGGGTCGTTCCCGCGGCCGTGCGGGCCATGGCGAAGCTCGGCGCCGACCCGTCCCGGATCGTCGCCCGCACCGGCCCCGCCGTGTGCGGCCGGTGCTACGAGGTGCCCGGGGCGATGCGTGCGGAGGTGGCCGCCGTCGAACCGGCGGCGCACGCCGAGACGAGCTGGGGCACGCCGGCGGTCGACGTGGCCGCGGGCGTGCACGCCCAGCTCGACCGGCTGGGGGTGCGCGCCCGGGAGCGGTCGCCGGTGTGCACGCTGGAGTCGGCGGATCACTTCTCGTACCGCCGCGACCGCACCACGGGGCGGCTCGCGGGCTATGTGTGGCTGGACTGATGGGACATGACGGACCGTAAGGGCGAACTCGCCACGAACCTGGCGAAAGTGGAGGGGCGGATCGCGGCGGCCTGCGACGCCGCCGGGCGGGCGCGCGACGAGGTGACCCTCATCGTGGTCACCAAGACCTACCCCGCGAGCGATGTGCGGATCCTGTCGGAACTCGGTGTGCGCCACGTCGCCGAGAACCGCGACCAGGACGCCGCCCCGAAGGCGGCGGAGTGTGCGCATCTGCCCCTTTCGTGGCACTTCGTCGGTCAGCTTCAGACCAACAAGGTGCGCTCGGTGGTCGGTTATGCCGATGTGGTGCAGTCCGTCGACCGTTCCCGGCTGGTGACGGCCCTCTCCAAGGAGGCCGTGCGGGCCGGCCGCGAGATCGGCTGTCTGATCCAGGTGGCGTTCGACGCCGGGGTGAGCGGGCGGGGCGAGCGCGGCGGCGTCGCGCCCGGCGGGGTCGAGGAGTTGGCGGGCCTGGTCGCCGGGGCCGACGGGCTGCGGCTGGACGGGCTGATGACCGTCGCCCCGCTCACCGGGGAGTACGCCGGACGGGAACAGGCGGCGTTCGAGCGGTTGATGGATTTGTCGACCGACCTGCGCCGGACCCATCCGGCTGCGAACATGGTCTCGGCAGGGATGAGTGCGGACCTCGAACAGGCCGTGGCCGCCGGGGCGACACATGTGCGCGTCGGCAGCGCGGTACTCGGAGTCCGCCCCAGGCTCGGGTAACGTCGCCAAGAAGTCGGACCACAGCAGAAAATATGGTCAGTTCCGCCGAACAGCGGACGTAAAGACCTAGTGGATCGCGGGCACTTGGCGGTCGTCAGCGGATCCACCACAGAGCGGAGGACTCGGAGCATGGCCGGCGCGATGCGCAAGATGGCGGTCTACCTCGGCCTCGTGGAGGACGATGGGTACGACGGCCGCGGATTCGACCCAGACGACGACTTCGAACCCGAACTCGACCCGGAGCCCGAGCGGGACCACCGGCGGCACGAGCCGTCGCACCAGTCCCACGGCGCACACCAGTCGCAAAGGGATGAAGAGGTACGAGTCGTACACCCTCCCGCACCGCGCGAACCGGTCGCCCGATCCGCTTCGCTCGCCGCGGAATCGCCACGCCCGGCGCGGATCGCGCCCGTGGCATCCATCACACAAGAACGCGCAAGCCTGGAGAAGAACGCACCGGTGATCATGCCCAAGGTCGTGTCCGAACGAGAGCCTTACCGGATCACCACGCTTCACCCCCGGACCTACAACGAGGCCCGTACCATCGGGGAACACTTCCGTGAAGGCACCCCGGTGATCATGAATCTGACTGAGATGGATGACACGGACGCGAAGCGACTTGTCGACTTTGCGGCCGGTTTGGTGTTTGGTCTTCACGGCAGCATCGAGCGGGTGACGCAGAAGGTGTTCCTGTTGTCGCCTGCTAACGTCGATGTCACGGCGGAGGACAAGGCCCGCATCGCAGAGGGCGGGTTCTTCAACCAGAGCTGAGACGCAGTACCGGACCGAGCAGTGCACAGGGGAGAGGGAAAAACAGGCCATGAGCGTGTTCGCGCAGGTGATCTACATCGCGCTGATGGTGTTCCTCATCGTGCTCATCTTCCGTTTGGTCATGGACTATGTGTTCCAGTTCGCCCGCTCATGGCAACCCGGCAAGGCGATGGTGGTCGTCCTGGAGGCCACCTACACTGTCACCGATCCACCGCTGAAGCTTCTGCGGCGGTTCATCCCGCCGCTGCGTCTCGGGGGCGTGGCGCTCGACCTGTCCTTCTTCGTCCTGATGATCATCGTCTACATCCTGATCTCGATCGTGGGCAATCTCGCGAGGTGACTGTGGACGATACGGTCTTGCCGACTGCCGATGACTACGTTGAGGTGAAGAGATGCCGTTGACCCCCGAGGACGTGCGGAACAAGCAGTTCACGACCGTCCGCCTCCGAGAAGGCTATGACGAGGACGAGGTCGATGCCTTCCTCGACGAGGTCGAAGCCGAACTGACGCGCCTGCTCCGCGAGAACGAGGACCTGCGCGCCAAACTGGCCGCGGCCACGCGCGCTGCCGCCCAGAACCAGCAGAACATGCGCAAGCCTCCCGAGCCACAGGACCAGCAGCAGCAGCAACAGCAGCAGCAGGGGCCACCGCCCCAGGGCATGCCGCAGCAGGGCATGCGCGGTCCCGGCGCTCCCGTACCCGCCGGCATATCGGGCCCGCCGCAGCAGCAGATGGGTGGCCCCATGGGTGGCCCGCCCCAGCTGCCGAGCGGTGCTCCCCAACTGCCCGCCGGCCCCGGCGGACAGGGCGGCCCGCAGGGTCCCGGCCCCATGGGCCAGGGTCCCGGGCCGATGGGCCAGGGTCCCGGGCCGATGGGCCAGGGCGGCCCGATGCAGGGGCAGATGGGCCCTGGTGGCCCGATGGGCGGTCCCGGCGGTCCCATGGGTGGCCCCGGTGGTCCTGGTCTTCCCGGTCAGGGAGGCCCCGGCGGCGACAGCGCCGCCCGGGTGCTGTCGCTGGCCCAGCAGACCGCCGACCAGGCGATCGCGGAGGCCCGCAGCGAGGCCAACAAGATCGTGGGCGAGGCGCGTTCGCGTGCCGAGGGTCTCGAGCGGGACGCCCGCGCCAAGGCCGACGCCCTGGAGCGGGACGCGCAGGAGAAGCACCGCGTCGCGATGGGCTCCCTGGAGTCCGCCCGCGCCACGCTGGAGCGCAAGGTCGAGGACCTGCGCGGCTTCGAGCGCGAGTACCGCACGCGGCTGAAGTCCTACCTGGAGTCGCAGCTGCGTCAGCTGGAGACCCAGGCGGACGACTCGCTCGCCCCGCCGCGCCAGCCCGCCAGTGCCGCGCCCTCGCTGCCGCCGTCCCCGGCGCCCTCGATGGCTCCGGCCGGTGCCGGTGCGCCGTCCTACGGCGGCAACCAGACCATGGGCGGCGGCCCCGGCGGTTCCTCCGGCCCGTCGTACGGCGGTCAGCAGCAGATGCAGCCGGCCATGACCCAGCCCATGGCGCCGGTCCGTCCGCAGGGCCCGTCGCCCATGGGTCAGGCGCCCTCGCCGATGCGTGGCTTCCTGATCGACGAGGACGACAACTGACGGCCCTTCGGCCATGAATACGGCGTAGCAGTCGGCAGCGTTCAGAGCGGGGCCCCGGGTTCACCGACCCGGGGCCCCGCTCTTTCGCTCCGCGCGTCCCCCGGCGGTGCGGCACGTGTTCGGACGTGGGCGCGGTGTCCGACGCACACAACGCCGAAGGCCCGGGCCCGCCAAGATTTTTCCCGGTGGGCCCGGGCCTTCGCGCATGCGCCCCGGGCACTACGCCTTGCGCAGGCGGAACGTCAGGGACAGACCCTCGTCGGTGAACGGCGCGCCGTAGCTCTCGTCCGCCTCGCCCCGCGCGAAGTCCGTGGCGAGGACCTCTTCGGCGATCAGCCCGGCGTGCTCCTCCAGCGCGGAGACCGTCGCGGGGTCGGTGGCCGTCCAGCGCAGGGCGATGCGGTCGGCCACGTCGAGGCCGCTGTTCTTGCGGGCCTCCTGGATCAGCCGGATCGCGTCACGGGCCAGGCCCGCCCGCCGCAGCTCCTCGGTGATCTCCAGGTCGAGGGCGACCGTGGCACCGGCGTCGGACGCCACCGACCAGCCCTCGCGCGGGGTCTCGGTGATGATCACCTCGTCCGGGGCGAGGGTGATCGTCTCCCCGTCGACCTCCACCGAGGCGGTGCCCTCGCGCAGGTCCTGGGACAGGGCGGCGGCGTCCGCGTTCGCGATCGCCTTGGCCACGTCCTGGACCCGCTTGCCGAACCGCTTGCCCAGCGCACGGAAGTTGGCCTTCGCCGTGGTGTCCACCAGCGAGCCGCCCACCTCGGACAGCGACGCCAGCGACTCGACGTTCAGCTCCTCGGTGATCTGGGTGTGCAGCTCCGGGCCGAGCGAGCCGAAGCCGCTCGCCGCGATCAGCGCACGCTTCAGCGGCTGCCGGGTCTTCACGCCCGACTCGGCGCGGGTGGCCCGCCCCAGCTCCACCAGCCGCCGCACCAGCACCATCTGCTTCGACAGCTCCGGGTCGATCGCGGACAGGTCCGCCTCCGGCCAGGACGCCAGGTGCACCGACTCCGGGGCGCCGGGGGTGACCGGGACGACCAGGTCCTGCCAGACCCGCTCGGTGATGAACGGGGTCAGCGGGGCCATCAGCTTGGTGACCGTCTCCACGACCTCGTGCAGCGTGCGCAGCGCGGCCTTGTCGCCCTGCCAGAAGCGGCGGCGCGAGCGGCGCACATACCAGTTGGACAGGTCGTCGACGAACGCGGACAGCAGCTTGCCGGCCCGCTGGGTGTCGTAGCCGTCCAGCGCCTGGGTCACCTGGTCGGTGAGCGCGTGCAGTTCGGACAGCAGCCAGCGGTCGAGCACGGGACGGTCGGCGGGGGCCGGGTCGGCCTCGCTCGGCGCCCAGTTCGACGTACGGGCGTACAGGGCCTGGAAGGCCACCGTGTTCCAGTACGTCAGCAGCGTCTTGCGGACGACCTCCTGGATGGTGCCGTGGCCCACCCTGCGGGCCGCCCACGGAGACCCTCCGGCCGCCATGAACCAGCGGACCGCGTCCGCGCCGTGCCGGTCCATGAGCGGGATCGGCTGCAGGATGTTGCCCAGGTGCTTGGACATCTTGCGGCCGTCCTCGGCGAGGATGTGACCCAGGCAGACGACGTTCTCGTAGGACGACTTGTCGAACACGAGCGTGCCGACCGCCATCAGCGTGTAGAACCAGCCGCGGGTCTGGTCGATGGCCTCGCAGATGAACTGCGCCGGGTAGCGGGCCTCGAACAGCTCCTTGTTCTTGTACGGGTAACCCCACTGCGCGAACGGCATCGAGCCCGAGTCGTACCAGGCGTCGATGACCTCCGGCACGCGCGTGGCGGTCTTGCCGCAGCCGTCGTGGCGGCAGGCGAAGGTGACCTCGTCGATGTACGGGCGGTGCGGGTCGAGGCCGGACTGGTCGGTGCCGGTCAGCTCGGTGAGCTCGGCCAGCGAGCCGACGACCGTGAGGTGGTCGTCCTCGCAGCGCCAGACCGGCAGCGGGGTGCCCCAGTAGCGGTTGCGGGACAGCGCCCAGTCGATGTTGTTGTTCAGCCAGTCGCCGTACCGGCCGTGCTTGACCGTGTCCGGGAACCAGTTGGTCTTCTCGTTCTCCTCGAGCAGCCGGTCCTTGACGGCGGTGGTGCGGATGTACCACGACGGCTGCGCGTAGTAGAGCAGCGCGGTGTGGCAGCGCCAGCAGTGCGGGTAGCTGTGCTCGTACGGGATGTGCCGGAAGAGCAGGCCGCGCTGCTGGAGGTCCTCGGTGAGCCGCTCGTCGGCCTTCTTGAAGAAGACGCCGCCGACCAGCGGGACGTCCTCCTCGAACGTGCCGTCGGGGCGGACCGGGTTCACCACGGGCAGGCCGTAGGAGCGGCAGACCTTCAGGTCGTCCTCACCGAAGGCGGGGGACTGGTGGACCAGACCGGTGCCGTCCTCGGTGGTGACGTAGTCGGCGTTCACCACGTAGTGCGCCTCGGCCGGGAAGTCCACGAGCTCGAAGGGCCGCCGGTAGGACCAGCGCTCCATCTCGGTGCCCGTGAAGGACTGCCCGGTGGGCTCCCAGCCCTCGCCGAGCGCCTTGGCGAGCAGCGGCTCGGCGACGACCAGCTTCTCCTCACCGTTCGTGGCGACGACGTAGGTGACCTCGGGGTGGGCGGCGACGGCCGTGTTGGAGACCAGGGTCCAGGGCGTGGTCGTCCACACCAGCAGCGCGGCCTCGCCGGCCAGCGGGCCGGAGGTGAGCGGGAAGCGGACGTAGACGGACGGGTCCACGACCGTCTCGTAGCCCTGTGCCAGCTCGTGGTCGGACAGGCCGGTGCCGCAGCGCGGGCACCAGGGGGCGACGCGGTGGTCCTGGACCAGCAGGCCCTTGTTGAAGATCTCCTTCAGCGACCACCAGACGGACTCGATGTACTCGGGGTCCATCGTGCGGTACGGGTTCTGCAGGTCGGCCCAGTAGCCCATGCGGGTCGTGAGCTCTTCGAAGGCGTCGGTGTGCCGGGTCACGGACTCGCGGCACCTGGCGTTGAACTCGGCGATGCCGTACGCCTCGATGTCCTGCTTGCCGGAGAAGCCGAGCTCCTTCTCCACGGCGAGCTCCACGGGGAGGCCGTGGCAGTCCCAGCCGGCCTTGCGGGCCACGTGGTAGCCGCGCATGGTGCGGAAGCGGGGGAAGACGTCCTTGAAGACGCGGGCCTCGATGTGGTGGGCGCCGGGCATGCCGTTGGCGGTGGGCGGGCCCTCGTAGAACACCCACTCGGGGCGGCCCTCGGACTGCTCCAGGCTCTTGGCGAAGATCTTCTGCTCGCGCCAGAAGTCGAGCACCGCGTGCTCGAGGGCGGGCAGATCGACCTGGGCTGGTACCTGGCGGTACGTCGGCGATGTCATCAGCGGGCTTCCTCCGGCGGACTTGCTGCCTTCCGTCCGGAGGGACGAGAGCTGTGTCGATCTCGACGCCGCCGTCCGGCGCGCTCCCGCGGTACCACCCTCCTTGGCTCCCCGGTGCTTCGTCCGCTCCGGTGAGCCCCCTCATTGGGGTCGCGATGCCGGTTCTACCGCCCCTCGCGGGGTTTCTTCCGGCGGCTCCGGGGTGATCTTCACGTCGCGCTCGCCCCCGGGCTCACACCGTCCCCGGGTCGCTGCGGGCTGCCTACGCCGCTACTCGTCCCCATCCACGCTTTTCGCTCCGCCCAGTGTACGGCGCGGAGCGGACAGCGGCCGCCGGTTTTCCGGTGGGCGTATGACCTGACATGCCCCGAATGGCGAGGTACGCGTGTTCGGGATCGGCGGAGGTGCCCCTGGTCGGCATACCCGGCGGGGAGCTGGGCACAACGGATGCAGGCTCGCCGCGCGGCGTCCGCGGGGCGGGGGAATCGGGCGGTGCGCCCCGTTGCCGAGGGACTCGAGTCGATTTATCGTCCCAGCACGATTCGCGCGCAAGATCACAATATGTGAAGGGGCCGCGGCCATGGTGGCGAAGAAGACCGCTGTACAGCAGTCGGCGCCGTCCGGCGGACCCGGACCGGCTCCGAGCGCGAAGGCACCCACGACCGCGTCGGCGGGGGCGGGGGCACCGCCCCCGGGCACGGATCCCACAGGGGAGTCCACGGCATCTCCTCCGGAGACGGGCGGGACGGCGTCGGCGGGTCCCGCAGGACAGGCCGCCACCCGCAAGGGCGCGGCGGAGCACGCCCGGCGTCGGTCGGGGCCTGCCTCGGAGGCGGGCGGGGCGCCGGGGAAGGCGCCGGAGGAGAGCACGGCCGGGGGTTCCGCACGGGAGGACGCGGCGTCTGCTTCGGAGGTGGCTGGTACGTCGAAGAGGACGGCCGCCGCGCGGGGGGCCTCGTCCGGGGAGGCCGCCGGCGGGGCGGCGAAGAAGGCGGGCGCCGAGAAGGCGGGCGTCCGGGAAGCGGTACCGGAGGAGGCGGCCGGCGGGGCCTCCGGGCAGGGGGCGCCTGCCGGGGAGGGTTCCGCGCGGAAGTCGCCGGGCCGGAAGGCGGCGCGCAAGGCCCCCGGCGAGAAGGCGGAGGCTGCCCCCGTGAAGAAGGCTGCCAAGAAGGCGGCGGCGAAGAAGGCGGGCGCCGAGAAGGCGGGCGTCCGGGAAGCGGTACTGGAGGAGGCGGCCGGCGGGGCCTCCGGGCAGGGGGCGCCTGCCGGGGAGGGTTCCGCGCGGAAGTCGCCGGGCCGGAAGGCGGCGCGCAAGGCCCCCGCGAAGAAGGCGTCGGCGAAGAAGACGCCTGGACGCTCGGCGGCCGCCGACCCCGAAGCGGCGGCGTCCGCGCGGGGCCGGGCGCGTGGCGGGGGCGGCAGGACCGGTGGGTCCACTCAGGATGTGGCCGGGCACAGCACGGCCGATGACGCGGACGCGGCCGAGGCCGCGGCGCAGACGGGAGTGACGACGGTGGGTGCGAAGAAGACCCCTGGCCCGGCGGCCACGGCGGCCACGGCGGCGAAGACCGCCGTACCCAAGGCCCGGCTCGTCGCGGCGGATCCGGGCGAGCTCGCGGTCCGTCCGGGCGAGGAACCCTGGACTCCGGAAGAGGTCGAGGAGGCCCGGGCCGAGCTGATGTCCGAGGTGCTGCGGCTGCGCGAGGAGATCACCTCCTCCGAGCAGTCGCTGGCCGGCCTGATGCGGGACTCCGGCGACGGCGCGGGCGACGACGACGCCGACACCGGCACGAAGAACATCACGCGCGAGCACGAACTCGCGCTCGCCGCGAACGCGCGCGAGATGCTCAGCCAGTTCGAGCGCGCCCTCCAGCGCCTCGACGCCGGCACCTACGGCCTGTGCGAGAGCTGCGGCAAGCCCATCGGAAAGGCCCGTATGCAGGCATTTCCCCGTGCCACCCTGTGCGTGGAGTGCAAGCAGAAACAGGAGCGCCGGTACTGATCGGCGGGCGCGCAGGGCGTGCCGTACCCTCGTCCTCAGTCAGGTACCTAGGCTGAGGGACTCACGTGGCAGAGGCGGAGCGCATCATCGGTACGCCGGACACCCCGGACGCGGACCGGGAGCAGCAGGACCGGGATGAGCAGACCCGGGACGGGCAGGAGCCGGCCGGCACCGACGGGACGGCGGCGGAGGCCGGGCGGCCGCGCGGCAAGCGGCGGATCGCCGTGCTGTTCGCCGTCGCCGCGCTCGCCTATGCCCTCGATCTGATCAGCAAGATGATCGTGGTCGCCAAGCTGGAGCACCACGAGCCCATCGAGATCATCGGGGACTGGCTGCGGTTCGAGGCGATCCGCAACGCGGGCGCGGCCTTCGGCTTCGGCGAGGCCTTCACCGTGATCTTCACGGTGATCGCCGCGGCCGTGATCGTGGTGATCATCCGCCTCGCCCGCAAGCTCTACAGCCTGCCCTGGGCGATCGCGCTCGGCCTGCTCCTCGGCGGTGCCCTCGGCAACCTCACCGACCGGCTCTTCCGCTCCCCGGGCGTCTTCGAGGGCGCGGTGGTCGACTTCATCGCGCCCAAGCACTTCGCCGTGTTCAACCTGGCGGACTCGGCGATCGTGTGCGGCGGCATCCTCATCGTGCTGCTGTCGTTCCGTGGCCTCGACCCGGACGGCACCGTCCACAAGGACTGAACGCGCGTACGGGGTAGTCGGCCCCGTCCGGCATACTCGACGGGTGAGCACGATTCCCGAGATCCGTACCCTGCCCGTGCCCGACGGCCTGGAGGGCGAGCGCGTCGACGCCGCCATCTCCCGGATGTTCGGCTTCTCCCGCACCAAGGCCGCCGAACTCGCCGCGGCGGGGAAGGTCACGGTCGACGGCTCGGTGGTCGGCAAGTCCGAGCGGGTCAGCGGCGGCGCCTGGCTCGAGGTGGAGATGCCGCAGGCGCCCGCGCCGGTGCGGGTGGTCGCCGAGCCGGTCGAGGGCATGGAGATCGTGCACGACGACGAGGACGTGGTCGTGATCGTCAAGCCCGTCGGCGTCGCCGCCCACCCCTCGCCCGGCTGGACCGGCCCCACGGTCATCGGCGGTCTCGCCGCCGCCGGGTACCGCATCTCGACCTCCGGCGCCGCCGAGCGCCAGGGCATCGTGCACCGCCTCGACGTCGGCACCTCCGGGCTGATGGTGGTCGCCAAGTCGGAGTACGCGTACACGTCGCTGAAGCGCCAGTTCAAGGAGCGCACGGTCGACAAGCGCTACCACACGCTCGTCCAGGGCCACCCCGACCCCACCAGCGGCACCATCGACGCCCCCATCGGCCGCCACCCGCAGCACGACTACAAGTGGGCGGTCACCGCCGAAGGCAAGCCGTCCGTGACGCACTACGACCTGATCGAGGCCTTCCGCGCCGCGTCCCTCCTCGACGTCAAACTGGAGACCGGCCGCACCCACCAGATCCGCGTCCACATGGCCGCCCACCGGCACCCCTGCGTCGGCGACCTCACCTACGGCGCCGACCCCACGCTCGCCAAGCGGCTGAAGCTGACCCGCCAGTGGCTGCACGCGGTGCGGCTCGGCTTCGAGCACCCCGGCGACGGGCAGTGGGTGGAGTTCGGCTGCGACTACCCCGAGGACCTGCAGCAGGCCCTGGACCGGGTCCGCGAGGAGACCTACGCATGACCCGTCCCCACGTCGTCCGTGTGGCGCGCGAGCCCGCGGACCGCGAGGCGTGCTTCGCCGTGCGCAAGGACGTCTTCGTCGCCGAGCAGGGCGTCCCCGAGGACATCGAGTACGACGCCCACGACGCCGGCGCCGTGCATGTGCTGGCGATCGGGGAGGACGGCACACCGCTCGGCACCGGGCGGCTGCTGCACGGCGCGGCCGCCGCGGCGAAGAACGGCGGCGACCCGGCGGCCGGCTCCCTGGGCCGGCTCGCGGTGACCCGCGACGCACGCGGCCGGGGCGTCGGCGCGGCCCTGGTGCGGGCCATCGAGCAGGCGGCCCGCGACCTGGGGCTCACCGCCGTCGACCTGCACGCGCAGACCCACGCCCTCGGCTTCTACGAGCGGCTGGGCTACGTGGCGTACGGCCCCGAGTTCCCGGACGCCGGGATGCCGCACCGGGCGATGCGGCGCGTGCTGGAGCCCGGAGCCCGCTGACGCCCCGGCGGGGCGGCGACGTGGCAGGCTGAATGCCGCCGATGGATCGTCGAACCCCCCCGGGAGCGCTGACCGTGGATCAGCTGGCCCTGCTCTTCGTCCTGTTGCTCGGGGCGGTGGTGAGCGTCCCCGTCGGAGAGCGGCTGCGGCTGCCGGCACCGGTGCTGATGACGGTGTTCGGGATCGTGCTGGCGCTGCTGGAGTTCGTCCCGAACATCGACGTCCCGCCGGAGCTGATCCTTCCGATCGTGCTGCCGCCCCTGCTGTACGCCGCCGTGCGCCGGACCTCCTGGCGCCAGTTCGCGGCGAACGTCAGGCCGATCCTCCTGCTGGCCGTGGCGCTGGTCTTCGTCACCACGCTCTGCGTGGCGGTCGTCGCCGACGCGATCGTGCCGGGGCTGCCGCTGGCCGCCGCCGTCGCCCTCGGCGCCCTGGTGGCGCCGCCCGACCCGGTCGCGGCGACCGCCGTCGCCGGGAAGCTGGGGCTGCCGCGCCGGCTGGTGTCGATCCTGGAGGGCGAGGGGCTGTTCAACGACGTCACGGCCATCGTCCTCTACCACGTGGCGATCGCCGCTGCCGTGAGCGGCACCTTCTCGCCCTGGGAGGCCGGTCTCGACCTGGTGCTGTCGGCCGTCGTGGCGGTCGTGGTCGGGCTCCTGCTCGGCTGGGGCACCAACAAGCTGATGGGCCTGCTCGGGGACCCGACCCTCCAGGTCGCCCTGACCCTGCTGGTGCCGTTCGCCGCCTACGTCCTGGCCGAGGAACTGCACGGCTCCGGGGTGCTCGGGGTGCTCGTCACCGCGCTGTACCTCGTGGAGTACGCCACCGACGCCGACGACGTCATGGCGCGGCTCGCCGCACACCTTCTGGGACATCGTGGACACCCTCGTCACCGGTGTCGCCTTCGGACTGGTCGGCCTCGAACTGCACAACGCGGTGGACACCGCGGAGGGCCACTGGGGCGAGCTGCTCACCTGGTCGGCGGCGGTGGTGGGCGTGGTCGTCCTGGTCCGGCTGGTGTGGCTGCTCCCGGCGACCTGGCTGACGAAGCGGCTGCACACCGCGCGGGACGTCGGTGAGGACATCCCGGTCAGCTGGCGTGAGACCGTGGTGATGTGGTGGTCGGGCATGCGCGGGGTGGCCTCGGTCGCGCTGGTCCTCGCCCTTCCGCTGGAGACCGACGGCGGTGAGGACTTCCCCGCCCGGAGCGAGCTGATCTTCATCGCGTTCGGCGTGGTGCTGACCACGCTGCTGGTGCAGGGGCTGACCCTGCCGTGGCTGGTGAACCGGCTCGGGGTGCGCGGCGGCACCGGGCGCGAGAAGGAGTTCGAGCGGCAGCTGGCGGTCCGGGCGGCGAAGGCGGCCAAGCGGAGACTGCGGGAGATCGAGGAGGTCGAGGACCTGCCGGAGGACCTGTCCGAGCAGATGCTGCGCAGGGCCTACGACGTCGGGGTGCGGATCAGCCCGGACATGGCGCAGGACGAGCGGCGCGAGGCGTCCCGGCAGTGGTCGCGGCGGCTGAAGCGGGTGCGCCGCATCGAGTCGGAGATGCTCAGCGCCGCCCGGCACGAGGTGCTGACGGCCCGCAGCGAACCGGGCGCCGATCCCGAGGTGGTGGACCGGGTGCTGCGTCATCTGGACGTGCGGAGTCTGCGGTGACCGCGCGGGGTTACCGGCGCCGGCGGCCGTCGGTTCGTAGGGTTTCGGCATGACTCGGAACGTTGTGATCAGCGGGGGCGGTACCGGCATCGGACTGGCCGCCGCGCGGGTGTTCGCCGCCGACGGCGATCAGGTGCTGCTGCTCGGCCGGCGCGGGGACGTCCTGGAACGGGCCCCGGTGCCGGGCGCGCTCACCTACGCCGCCGACCTGGCCGATCCGGAGGCCGTCCGGGGAGTGGCCGCCTTCGTGGGCCGGGAGTTCGGCGCCGTGGACGTACTGATCCACAGCGCCGGGGGCAACGGCCTGCTGGAACCGCCGGTGGGCGGCGACGACCCGCTCGACGCGGTCGCCCGCGACTGGACGGTCAACTTCCGGCTCAACGTGCTGACCGCCGTGCTCCTCACCGAGGCCCTGCGGGACCGGCTCGCCGTGCCCGGCGGCCGGGTGCTGTTCCTCAGCTCCATCGCCGCCTACCGCGGCTCCGGACGGGCGTCCTACGCGGCGGCCAAGGCGTCGCTGCACCCCTACGCCCACGCCCTGGCCCGCGGCCTCGGCCCGCACGGCATCACCGTGAACGTGGTCGCCCCCGGCTACATCGAGGACACGGGGTTCTTCGGCGACGACGGCATGGACGAGGAGCGGCGGGCCCAGCTGACCGACGAGACGTCGGACAAGCGGGCGGGGACGCCGGGGGACGTCGCGGCGACCCTGCACTGGCTGGCCTCCCCGGCCGCCGGACACATCACCTCGCAGATCGTCCAGGTCAACGGCGGCGCCGAACGCGGTCACTGAGGACCGCTGCGCTCCTTCGGATGGCGGTGCACCCGGCGGGCCGGCGGCACGGTGTCGGAGGAGTGCCGGCCGTGGGCCGGCGGCAGCACCGCGTCGGCCGCGTTGACCCGGGGCAGCGCGTAGGGGTGCTCGGCGGCCAGCCAGCGGATCATCTGCTCGCGGACCGTGACCCGCACCGTCCAGATGTCGGAGGCGTCCTTGGCCGTCGCCAGGGCACGCACCTCCATGGTGCTGGGCGTGGAGTCCGTCACGGTCAGGTTGTAGGCGCGGCCGTCCCAGGCCGGGCAGTCCCGCAGGATGTCGCGGAGCTTCTCGCGCATCGCGTCCAGCGGGGCCGAGTGGTCGAGGTGCCAGAATACGGTGCCGGTCATCTGCGGGGTGCCGCGCGACCAGTTCTCGAACGGCTTGGAGGTGAAGTACGACACCGGCATGGTGATCCGGCGCTCGTCCCAGGTGCGGACGGTCAGGAAGGTGAGGGTGATCTCCTCCACCGTGCCCCACTCGCCGTCCACGATCACCGTGTCGCCGATGCGGACCATGTCGCCGAAGGCGATCTGCAGCCCGGCGAACATGTTGCTCAGCGTGGACTGGGCGGCCACACCGGCGACGATGCCGAGGATGCCCGCCGAGGCCAGCAGCGAGGCCCCGGCGGCACGCATCGCGGGGAACGTCAGCAGCATGGCGGCCGCCGCCACCACCCCGACGACCGCGGTCACCACGCGCTGGATGAGCGTCACCTGGGTGCGCACCCGGCGCACCCGGGCGGGGTCCCGCTCGCGGTGGGTGCTGGCGTACCGCGAGTACGAGGTCTCGACGACCGCGGCCGCGATCCGGACCGCCAGCCAGGCCGCCGCGCCGATCAGCACCAGCGTCAGGACCCGGCCGACACCGACCGCGTGGTCCTTCAGCAGCTGCGCCTGCTCGTAGGACCCTCTGAGCAGGGCCGCGCAGACGACCATCTGGTAGGGCACACGGCCGCGGCGCAGCAGGCCCCAGAGCGGCGTCTCGGGGTGGCGTTGGTCGGCCTTGCGCAGCAGCAGATCGGTGGCCCAGCCGAGCAGCAGCGTGAGCACGATCGATCCGCCGACCACGATCAGGGGGCGGAGCACGTCATCCATGCCCCCGAACCTAACCGGGCCGGACCCGAACCTAACCGGGTCGCGCGGGTGCGGACATGTGAGATTCGCACCATCGCGGGTGCGACCGCGGTCCGGGACCGGCGTACCGTACCCGGCTGGCACCATGGGCCGCATGAACATCATGCTCTTTCACCCGACCTACGGTCCGCGGCCCGCGGTGGCCCGGGCGGCCGACCGGCTGCGCGCGGCGGGACACGAGGTGTGGACGCCCGACCTCTTCGAGGGCCGCACGTTCGACACGGTCGAGGAGGGCATGGCGTACCAGGAGGAGACCGGCAGGGACGAGCTGCTGAAGCGGGCGGTGCTGGCCGCCGCCCCCTACTCCGGGCGCGGGCTGGTGTACGCGGGGTTCTCCTTCGGCGCCTCCGTCGCCCAGACGCTGGCCCTCGGCGACGACAGGGCACGCGGCCTGCTGCTCCTGCACGGCACGTCCGACCTCGCGGAGAACGCCGCGGTGGACGGGCTGCCGGTGCAGCTGCACGTCGCCGAGCCGGACCCGTTCGAGACGGACGACTGGCTCACCGCCTGGTACCTGCGGATGGGCCGGGCCGGTGCCGACGTGGAGGTGTACCGGTACGCGGGCGCGGGCCACCTCTACACCGACCCCGACCTGCCGGACTTCGACGAGGAGGCCGCCGAGGCCACCTGGCGGGTGGCGCTCGGCTTCCTCGGGTCGCTGGAGAGCTGAGCCGGAGAGCCGGACCGGCCGGATCAGACCGGGTCGTAGGCGCGCTCGGCCCGCTGGGTGCCGCTGCGGGTGCGGTAGGAGCGGGCCCAGGACGCGGTGGCGTTCCGCCCCGTGCGGCCGGACAGCACGTAGTAGTCCATCTGCGCCCGCTCCGCGGTGATGTCCAGGACGCCGTAGCCGTGGCGGTCGGTGTCCACCCAGTGGACGTGCCGGTTGGCGGCCCGGATCAGCGGCGAGGCGAGCGCGGTGACGGCGCCCTCGGGCACCCCGACGATGTCGTCGAGGTTGTCGGAGGTGACCGAGGTGACGACGAACTCCGTGGCGGCGGAGGCCGACAGCGGATAGGTCCCGGCGTTCACCGGCACGTCGTTGGCCCACGCCATGTGGATGTCGCCGGTGAGGAAGACGGTGTTGCCGATGGCGTTCGCCCGCAGATGGGCGAGGAGTTCGCGCCGGTCGTCGGTGTAGCCGTCCCACTGGTCGGTGTTGAGGGCGAGCCCTTCCTGCGGCAGGCCCAGCAGCTTCGCCAGGGGTCTCAGCAGGCTCGCGGGGAGGGCGCCGACGGAGAACGGCGAGATCATCACCGAGGTGCCGACCAGCCGCCAGGTGGTGTCGGAGGCCGACAGACCCGCCTTCAGCCAGTCCAGCTGGGCGCGTCCGGTGAGCGTGCGGTCCGGGTCGTCGACGTCGCCGTCGCCGGTGGAGACCTGCTGGGAGCGGAACGAGCGCAGATCGAGCAGGGACAGGTCGGCGAGCCTGCCGAAGCGCAGCCGGCGGTAGGTGGTGCCCTCGACGGCGGGGCGGACCGGCATCCACTCGAAGTAGGCCTGCCGGGCGGCGGCCTGACGGGCGGCCCAGGTGCCCTCGGCGCCCTCGGTGTGGTTCTCGGCGCCGCCCGACCAGGTGTCGTTGGCGAACTCGTGGTCGTCCCACATCGCGATGACCGGTGCCGTGGCGTGCAGCGCCTGGAGATCGGGGTCGGTCTTGCAGGTCGCGTGTCTGAGGCGGTAGTCGGCGAGGGTGACGATCTCGTGGGCGGGGGAGTGCGGGCGGACGACGGTGCCGCGGGTGCCGTAGTCACCGCTGCGGTACTCGTAGATGTAGTCGCCCAGATGGAGCCAGGCGTCCAGATCGCCGCGGGCCGCGAGATGGCGGTACGCGGCGAAGTGCCCGGCCTCCCAGTTGGCGCAGGAGACGACGCCGAGGCGCAGGCCGCCGACGGCGGCGTCGGCGGCCGGGGCGGTGCGGGTGCGCCCGGCGGGCGACTCGGTGCCGCCGGCGGCGAAGCGGAACCAGTAGTCGGTGGCCGGCCGCAGGCCGCGGATGTCCGCCTTGACGGTGTGGTCGGAGGCGGTCGTGGCGAGGGCCGAGCCCCGCGCGACGACGTCGGTGAACGCCTTGTCGCGGGCGACGGTCCAGCTCACCTCGGTGTCGGGTCCGAGCCCCGAGCCGGGTGCCGCCTCCGGCACCGGTGTCACCCGGGTCCACAGCAGGATGCCGTCCGGCAGCGGATCGCCCGAGGCGACCCCGTGCAGGAAGGCGGGGGCCTGCCGCGCCGCCCGGGCGGGCAGCGCGGCGGCCAGGGGTCCGGCCAGCGCCGCGGTGGCGGCGGCCGCCTTGACGACCGTGCGGCGGCGCGGGGAAGGAGGGGTGTGGGCGTCCGCGGTGGCGGAGACCGCGCTCTCGAGTGGTCCGTGTCGACTGGTCACAGCCGAACAGGTTACTGACAGGTACACGCCAGAGCACCGGAGCGGGCGAACTCGTGAACGTTCACCCGCTCCTCGGCGTGCCGCCGCCCCGTGCGCGGGACGGCCGGGGATCAGCCCTTGAGCGCCTTGTCGACGGCCGTGTTGAACTCCTCCACCGTCATCGGCGCGTTCTTCCCGTCGGCACCGGTGAGCTTCTCGCCGTCCACCATCAGCGTCGGGGTGCCCTGGACGTCGCTGTCGTCGAAGGTGTCCGACATCTCCAGCGCCCACCGGTCGTAGGTGCCGTCGTTCACGGCCGCCTGGAACTCCTTGTTCCCCTTCAGCGCGTCCACGGTGTCGGCGACCTTGATCAGGTACGCGTCGTCCTTGAACTTGTCGTCCGACTCCTCGGGGTGGTACTCGGCCGAGTACAGCGCGCTCTTGTAGGCCAGGAACGCCTCGGGGCTGACGTTCAGCGCCGCGCCCAGGGCGCTCAGCGCGTTCTTGGAACCCTCACCCGTCAGGTTGCGGTCGAGGAACGAGGCGCCTATGAAGCGGACCTTGTACTTGCCGTCCTCGACGTCCTTCTCGATGGTCTCGCCGACCGTCTGCTCGAACGAGGCGCAGATCGGGCAGCGCGGGTCCTCGTACAGCTCGAGGGTCTTCTTCGCCTCCGGCTTGCCGATGACGACGGTCGTGCCGTTCTCGCCGGTGCTGTTGGCCGGCTTGACGAGCTCGGCGTCCTTCGCCGCCTCCCAGGCGCTGGGCTTGTTGGCCTGGACGACCGCGTAGCCGATGCCGCCGGCCGCGGCCAGGACGCCCACGACCGACAGGGCGACCACGATCTGCCGCTTGGCCTTCGCCTTCTTCGCCTGCCGCTCGCGCTCCTGGCGCAGCCGCTCCCGGGCCGCCGTCTTCGCCGCCTGGCTGTTCCGCTTGCTCATGGTGATGTCTCCACAAAGGACGCACACGGGTCGTGTGCGGAATACGTACGGGGGACCGCTGGTGCTCGGGTCGTGCCGCCGGCCTCAGGCGCGGGCGGCGACGGAGCACGGCGGTCCGCGACGTCCCAGGGAGTGTGCGAGCAGCAGGGTCCGGGCGACGGCGGTACGGCGGACCGGACGGCCCGGACGCGGGGCCTCGGGGGCCCGGCGCACGCTCACCGCGGCGACCGCCAGCAGCAGCGGACGGAACGTCGTCGCGGTGATCGCGCTCAGCAGCTGGGCCAGCGCCCGTTCGCCGCGGCGCAGCCAGGCGGCGGCCAGCAATCCCACCCCGATGTGCGCGCCGAGCAGCATCCAGGCGGTGGCCGGGTCGGCCTGGGCGAGCAGCGCCGCAAGCCGGTCGCCGCCCTCGGCGGCGGGCCCGGTGACCCGGGCCAGCGGTGCGCCGACGCTTGCGCCGTCGCCACACAGCACGTCGAAGCCGACGGACCGCAGCGGACCCGCGACGGGCCCGCCCATCCGGCCGTAGCAGACGTGCTGGCCGGTGGTGAAGACCGTGTCGGCGGCCAGCTCCAGCGGGATCAGCAGGGCGGCGATCCGCCCGAAGGAACGCTCCCGCCCCGCCAGGGCGTACGCCAGGAGGAACACGGCGGCGGCGACCGCGGCCACCGTGTTCACCGGCAGCGGAGCCCCGGACAGCAGCACGTGCGACGCGCTGCTGAGCGTCACGACGACAGCCGTGAACAGCGCCGCGCGAACGGCTCTGAGCTGGGTTCCGGATATGTCCATGGCGGGAACGAGTGTGTCACGTGCTCCGGTAAGGGATCCCTAAAGGGTTCCTGTGGATGCCTCGATGGTTACAGTCCCGGAATCCTGCCGTTGCGGAACAGGTCGAGGAAGATCTGGTGGTCGGCGCGGGCGCGGGCGCCGTAGTCGTGGGCGAAGTCGACCAGCAGCGGGATCAGGGAGTCCTCGTCGGCGGCGATCGCCGCGTCGATGGCGCGCTCGGTGGAGAACGGCACCAGGGACTCCCCGGAGGTGTCGTCCGCCGCCGCGTGCATCGTCGCCGTGGCCCGGCCCAGGTCGGCGACGACCAGGGCGATCTCCTCCGGGTCGTCGATGTCGCTCCAGTCCAGGTCCACCGCGTACGGCGAGACCTCGGCGACCAGCTGCCCCGAGCCGTCCAGCTCCGTCCAGCCCAGCCACGGGTCGGCGTGCGCCTGGAGGGCGCGCTGGGAGATGACCGTGCGGTGCCCCTCGTGCTGGAAGTAGTCCCGGATGTCCGGGTCGGTGATGTGCCGGGAGACCGCGGGGGTCTGGGCCTGCTTGATGTAGATCACGACATCGTTCTCCAGGGCGTCGCTGTGCCCCTCCAGCAGGATGTTGTACGACGGCAGCCCGGCCGAGCCGATGCCGATGCCGCGCCGGCCCACGACGTCCTTCACGCGGTAGGAGTCCGGGCGGGCCAGCGAGGCGTCCGGCAGCGTCTCCAGATAGCCGTCGAAGGCCGCGAGCACCTTGTAGCGCGTGGCCGCGTCCAGCTCGACGGCGCCGCCGCCGGGGGCGAAACGGCGCTCGAAGTCGCGGATCTCGGTCATCGAGTCCAGCAGCCCGAACCGGGTCAGCGACCGGGCGTCGCGCAGCGCGTCGAGCAGCGGGCCCTGGGCGGTGTCCAGGGTGAACGGCGGCACCTCGTCGCTCTTGGCGCCGGTGGCCAGCGCGTGGATGCGCTCCCGGTAGGCCGCTCCGTAGATGGTGACCAGCTCGCCGATCTGCTCGTCGCTGAGCGCCTTGGCGTAGCCGATCAGCGCCATGGAGGCCGCGAACCGCTTGAGGTCCCAGGTGAAGGGGCCGACGTAGGCCTCGTCGAAGTCGTTGACGTTGAAGACCAGGCGGCCGTTGGAGTCCATGTACGTGCCGAAGTTCTCCGCGTGGAGATCGCCGTGGATCCACACGCGCGAGGTGCGCTCGTCCAGGTAGGGCCCGCCCCGTCGCTCGGGGTCCAGATCGTGGTAGAAGAGGCACGCCGTCCCGCGGTAGAAGGCGAACGCCGACGCCGCCATCTTCCGGAACTTCACCCGGAACGCGGCCGGGTCGGCGGCGAGGAGCTCGCCGAAGGCGGTGTCGAGGACGGCGAGGATCTCCTCGCCGCGGTGCTCGTCGTTGAGCTGCGGGACCGACATCGCTTTCTGCCTCCAGGTGCAAGATTCTCGGAACGGCTGGTCCGTCCCCTGCCTAACGTGCGGCCGGGCACGGGAGTGCCCGCGCCACCGCCCGAAGGTACGTCGGGACGGGCGTGTCGTGTCAGTCCCTGGGCATAGACTTCGACGCTGACCCCCGGACCGTCCGTCCCCCCGTCACCGCCTGTTCTCCCAGGAGGCCGCACCGTGTCGAAGCCGCCGTTCACGCACCTGCACGTCCACACCCAGTACTCGCTGCTGGACGGTGCCGCGCGGCTGAAGGACATGTTCAACGCCTGCAACGAGATGGGCATGACGCACATCGCCATGTCCGACCACGGCAATCTGCACGGGGCGTACGACTTCTTCCACTCCGCCCAGAAGGCCGGAGTCACCCCGATCATCGGGATCGAGGCCTATGTCGCCCCCGAGTCCCGGCGCAACAAGCGCAAGATCCAGTGGGGCCAGCCGCACCAGAAGCGGGACGACGTCTCCGGTTCCGGCGGCTACACCCACAAGACGATGTGGGCGGTGAACAGCACCGGACTGCACAACCTCTTCCGGCTCTCCTCCGACGCCTACGCCGAGGGCTGGCTGCAGAAGTGGCCCCGGATGGACAAGGAGACCATCGCGCAGTGGTCCGAGGGCATCGTCGCCTCCACCGGCTGCCCCTCCGGCGAGGTGCAGACCCGGCTGCGCCTCGGCCACTTCGACGAGGCCCTCAAGGCCGCCGCCGACTACCAGGACATCTTCGGCAAGGACCGCTACTTCCTGGAGCTGATGGACCACGGCATCGACATCGAGCACCGGGTCCGCGACGGGCTGCTGGAGATCGGGAAGAAACTCGGCATCCCCCCGCTGGTCACCAACGACTCGCACTACACGTACGCGCACGAGGCGGGCGCCCACGACGCGCTGCTGTGCATCCAGACCGGCAAGAACCTCTCCGACCCCGACCGCTTCAAGTTCGACGGCACCGGCTACTACCTGAAGTCCACCGACGAGATGTACGCCATCGACTCGTCGGACGCCTGGCAGCAGGGCTGCGCCAACACCCGGCTGATCGCCGAGATGGTCGACACCACGGGCATGTTCGAAAAGCGCGACCTGATGCCCAAGTTCGACATCCCCGAGGGCTACACCGAGGTGTCCTGGTTCCGCGAGGAGACCATGCGGGGCATGCACCGCCGGTTCCCCGACGGCATCCCGGACGACCGCATGAAGCAGGTCGAGTACGAGATGGACACCATCATCTCGATGGGCTTCCCGGGCTACTTCCTCGTGGTCGCCGACTTCATCATGTGGGCCAAGAAGCAGGGCATCGCGGTCGGCCCCGGCCGTGGCTCCGCGGCCGGCTCGATCGTCGCCTACGCCCTCGGCATCACCGACCTCGACCCGATCCCGCATGGTCTGATCTTCGAGCGGTTCCTCAACCCCGAGCGCATCTCCATGCCCGACGTCGACATCGACTTCGACGAGCGCCGGCGCGTCGAGGTGATCCGGTACGTCACGGAGAAGTACGGCGCCGACAAGGTCGCCATGATCGGCACCTACGGCACCATCAAGGCCAAGAACGCCATCAAGGACTCCGCGCGCGTGCTGGGCTACCCGTACGCGATGGGCGACCGCATCACCAAGGCGATGCCCGCCGACGTCCTCGGCAAGGGCATCCCGCTGTCCGGCATCACGGACCCGGACCACCCCCGGTACTCTGAGGCCGGCGAGGTCCGCGGGATGTACGAGAACGAGCCGGACGTGAAGAAGGTCATCGACACCGCGCGCGGTGTGGAGGGCCTGGTGCGGCAGATGGGCGTGCACGCCGCCGGCGTGATCATGTCCAGCGAGACCATCACCGACCACGTCCCGGTCTGGGTCAGGCACACCGACGGCGTGACCATCACGCAGTGGGACTACCCGAGCTGTGAGTCGCTCGGCCTGCTGAAGATGGACTTCCTGGGCCTGCGCAACCTGACCATCATGGACGACGCCGTCAAGATGGTGAAGGCCAACAAGGGCGTCGACATCGACCTGCTGGCGCTGCCCCTGGACGACCCGACGACCTTCGACCTCCTCCAGCGCGGCGACACCCTCGGCGTGTTCCAGTTCGACGGCGGACCGATGCGCTCCCTGCTCCGGCTGATGAAGCCGGACAACTTCGAGGACATCTCCGCCGTGTCGGCCCTGTACCGGCCGGGCCCGATGGGCATGAACTCGCACACCAACTACGCCCTGCGCAAGAACGGCCAGCAGGAGATCACCCCGATCCACCCCGAGCTGGAGGCACCGCTCAAGGAGGTCCTGGACGTCACCTACGGCCTGATCGTCTACCAGGAGCAGGTGCAGAAGGCCGCCCAGATCATCGCCGGCTACTCGCTCGGCGAGGCCGACATCCTCCGCCGCGTGATGGGCAAGAAGAAGCCCGAGGAACTGGCGAAGAACTTCACCATCTTCCAGGCCGGTGCCCGCAAGAACGGCTACAGCGACGAAGCCATCCAGGCCCTGTGGGACGTGCTGGTGCCCTTCGCCGGCTACGCGTTCAACAAGGCGCACTCCGCCGCGTACGGACTGGTGTCGTACTGGACCGCCTATCTGAAGGCGAACCACCCCGCCGAGTACATGGCCGCGCTGCTCACCTCGGTCAAGGACGACAAGGACAAGTCGGCGGTCTACCTCAACGAGTGCCGCCGCATGGGCATCAAGGTGCTCCCGCCGAACGTCAACGAGTCCGAGTCCAACTTCGCCGCGCAGGGCGACGACGTGATCCTCTTCGGCCTCTCCGCGGTGCGCAACGTCGGCACCAACGTCGTGGAGTCGATCATCAAGTGCCGCAAGGCCAAGGGGAAGTACGCCTCGTTCCCCGACTACCTCGACAAGGTCGACGCGGTCGTCTGCAACAAGCGGACCACGGAGTCGCTGATCAAAGCCGGTGCCTTCGACTCCATGGGGCACACCCGCAAGGGCCTCACCGCGCAGTACGAGCCGATGATCGACAACGTGGTGGCGGTCAAGCGCAAGGAGGCCGAGGGGCAGTTCGACCTGTTCGGCGGCATGGGCGAGGACCAGGGCGACGAGCCCGGCTTCGGCCTGGACGTGCAGTTCACCGACGACGAGTGGGACAAGACGTACCTGCTCGCGCAGGAGCGCGAGATGCTCGGTCTCTACGTCTCCGACCACCCGCTGTTCGGCCTGGAGCACGTGCTGTCCGACAAGGCCGACGCGGGCATCTCCCAGCTCACCGGCGGTGACTTCGGCGACGGGGCGGTGGTCACCATCGGCGGGATCATCTCCGGCCTCCAGCGCAAGATGACCAAGCAGGGCAACGCCTGGGCGATCGCCACGGTGGAGGACCTCGCCGGTTCCATCGAGTGCATGTTCTTCCCGGCGACGTACCAGCTCGTCTCCACGCAACTCGTCGAGGACGCCGTGGTCTTCGTCAAGGGACGGCTCGACAAGCGCGAGGACGTGCCGCGGCTGGTCGCGATGGAGCTGATGATCCCCGACCTGTCCAACGCGGGCACCAACGCGCCCGTGGTGCTCACCATCCCGGCGACCCGCGTGACACCCCCGATGGTCAGCAGGCTCGGTGAGATCCTCACCCACCACAAGGGCGACAGCGAGGTCCGGATCAAGCTCCAGGGGCCTACGAAGACGACGGTGCTGCGCCTCGACCGGCACCGGGTCAAGCCGGACCCGGCGCTCTTCGGTGATCTGAAGGTCCTCCTCGGACCGTCCTGCCTCGCGGGCTAGCGGATCCCGTCCGGCCCACGCGCGTGAGGGGCGCACCCTGTGGTGGGTGCGCCCCTCGTTCCCGTACCCGGGCCGCTACGGTCCGTCACACGGATGTCAGTTGTGGCCGAAGCGCTTCTGCCGGCCCTTGCCTCGGCCCACCTCGCCGGGCACGACCTGCGTGGTGCGCTGCTCGTCCGGCGTCTCCATCGTGGACGACTGCGACGTGCGCGGGGCGCGCTCGGCCTGGGGCTGCTTACGGTCACGGTTCTTGTTCTTGGCCATGGTGATGCCTCCTGTGGGGGACTAGGGGCCAGGGCCGGAATCAGATTCACACAGTCCGATGACCCACGCATGTCGGACAATTACCGTGCGTGACCCGGGCGGTCCGGGGGAGGAAGTGTGGAAACGCCACGCCGAAGATCGAGTTCGGGCCGTTAACCCCGGCGAGGTCGGGCAGACTCGAAGCAAGCCCGAAGCAAACCTCCCGGAAAGAGGGTGGATCGCGTGGACCGCTGCATCGTCCTGGTGGACGCCGGGTATCTGCTGGGGGCCGCCGCCAGTCTCCTCGCCGGGGAGCCTTCACGGTCCCGCATCACCGTGGACCACGCCGCCCTCATCCAGGGGCTGCGCGAACGAGCCGAGAACGACACGCGGCAACCGCTGCTGCGCATCTACTGGTTCGACGGCGCCCCCGACCGCGTTCCGCAGCCCGAGCACCGCAGGATGCGCGTGATGCCCCGGGTCACCGTCCGGCTGGGGGCGCTGACCCGCAGTGACGGCCGCTGGGCGCAGAAGGGCGTGGACGCCGCGATGCACGCCGAGCTGACCGAGCTGGCCCGCAACCGCGCCTGCTCCGACATCGTGCTGGTCACCGGCGACGGTGATCTGCTGCCCGGGATGATGGCGGCCAAGGAGCACGGCGTCGCCGTCCACCTGTGGGCCGTGCAGGCCGCCGACGGCGACTACAACCAGTCCGAGGACCTGGTCGCCGAGGCCGACGAGCGCCGTGTGCTGGACCGGGCGTGGATCACCCGGGCGGTACGCGCCAAGGAGTTCACCGGGGTGTGCGCGCCACCGCCCGCGCCCCGTCCCGAGATCGCCGCGATCCTCTCCGCCCCGCTGCCGGACTCCGCGCTGGCCGCGGCGGCCGAGCGGACCGTGCAGGAACCGCCGCACCCGGCCGCCGCCGCGCACAACGGCACCGCCGAGCGGGCGCCCACGAAGGGGGTGCCCACCCCGAAGGACCTGGCGGCGCTGCGCGGCCCCGGCCCGCACCAGCCCCAGCAGCCCGCCTCCGCGACGCTGCGCTGGTCGTCCGACAAGGGCTGGGTGGACCGGCCCGTGGCCGAGCCGCCCGATGCCGCGACCATGCCGACCCTCGCCCAGCTGACCACCGCGGAACAGCGGTGGGCGGACCGCGAGGAGGACATCACCACCGTCGGCGGTGACCCCTTCGAGGTCGGGCAGGTCTTCGCCCGGCGCTGGGTGGAGCGGCTCGGCGACCAGAGCCACATCCAGAAGCTGTCCGCGATGTACCCGCGCATTCCGCACCGTGTCGACGGCGAACTGCTGCGCTACGCGGCCCGCTTCGGGCTGCTCGCCCACAAGGACGACCAGATCGACGAGCGCGACCGCTACGCCATCCGGGCGGGTTTCTGGCGCGAGCTGGACCAGCGCACGGGCACGGAGCGGGCACCCGCCGGGGAATGAGCGGGCCGGCGCCTCAGGGGCGCGGGAAACCGGCCCACGTTCCGATGGCGAAGCCGTCGCCCTCCCGCCGGACCTCGGCGGCCCCGTGTCCCGGCCAGTGCGCCGGGACGACCAGTTCGCGCTGCTCCGCGGCCCGGGCCAGGTGGGCGCGGCGGGTCCTCGCGGCGAGCCGGAGGTCGTCGCAGAAACAGCTGCTCCACTCCGGCACGAGGACCTGCACGGGGCTGTGCAGCATGTCGCCGACGAAGACGGCGCGGTCGGTGCCCGAGCGCAGGGTGAGGACGGACGAGCCGGGGGTGTGACCGGGTGCCGCCTCCAGCAGCAGGTTGCCGTCGATGCGGTGGCTGTCCTCCCAGAGCACCAGCTGCCCGGCGCGCTCGACGGGGGCGATGCTGTCCTCGAACACCAGCCTGCTGCCCTCCCAGCGGACGCGTTCGTGGTCGTCGCGCGGGGGCCGGGTGCGGCCGGGGTTCGCCGGGTCGAAGTACCGGTGGTCCGCGCGGGGGACCAGGTAGGTGACGTTGGGGAAGGCGGGCACCCACTGCCCGTCGCGCCACTCGGTGTTCCAGCCGACGTGGTCGTAGTGGATGTGGGTGTTGACGACGACGTCGACGTCCTCACGCTTCTTGACTTTGCAGTACAGCCAAATCGCGCGGAGTGCGTCACGCCACTGGGACGGAAGGGTGACCCGAGGGCGGGCGGACGGGGGCGACAACGTACGCTCGTCCCTTATGAGCACGCGCGCGGTACAGGCATTCCGGCACGGCGGTGACGTCGTGTGTGCCGTGCGCGGGCTGACCAAGACCTACCCGGCGGCGCGCGGCCGGCGCGGGGTTCCCGCGACGCCCGAGGTCCGGGCCACCGACGACGTGACCCTCGACATCCGGCGCGGTGAGATCTTCGGACTGCTCGGGCCGAACGGCGCCGGCAAGTCCACCCTCGTACGCCAGCTGACCGGCCTGATGCGACCCGACAGCGGCAGCGTGGACATCCTCGGCCACGACATCGTGCGCCACCCCGAGCGGGCCGCCCGCATCCTCGCCTACCTCGGCCAGGAGTCCAGCGCCCTGGACGAGCTGACCGTGTCCCTCGCCGCCGAGACCACCGGCCGGCTGCGCGGGCTCGACGTGCGCCGGGCGCGGGCCGAGCGCGACGACGTCCTCGACGAGCTGGGGCTCGCCCCGCTCGCCTCACGCCCGCTGCGCAAGCTCTCCGGGGGCCAGCGCAGGCTCGCCTGCTTCGCCGCCGCGCTGGTGGGACGGCGCCCGCTGCTGGTGCTCGACGAGCCCACCACCGGCATGGACCCGGTGGCCCGGCGCGCGGTGTGGTCCGCCGTCGACCGGCGCCGCGCCGAGCACGGCTCGACGGTCCTGCTGGTCACCCACAACGTCATCGAGGCCGAGACCGTCCTCGACCGGGTCGCGGTCCTCGACCGCGGACGGGTCATCGCCTGCGACACCCCGGCCGGTCTCAAGGAGCAGGTCGCCGGCGAGGTCCGGGTGGAACTGGTGTGGCGCGAGGCCGCGCCGCTGCATGTGCCCGAGGTCGCCGCGCTGCGCGACCGGGCCGCCGAGTCCGGCCGCCGCTGGACCCTGCGGCTGGCGCCCGAGGAGGCCCGCGCGATCGTCGCCACCGTCACCGGCGGGGCCGCGTTCGCCGCCCTGGACGACTTCACCCTGGCCACGCCCAGCCTGGAGGACGTCTACCTGGCGCTGGGCGGCGCCGCACGGCAGGGGCTGGTGAAGGCGTGAGCGCACGGGCCGTGTCATCCGTACGGAACAGGGCGACCTCCGGAGCGGATCCGGGCGGACCTCCGACCGAAGGAGAGCAGCACGACGTGAGTGTCGTACCCGCCGACGCCCTGCCGGGCGGCGCCCTGGCCGCGGGGGAGGGCGCCCCGGTGGCGGCCGAGCTGGGCCCCCGGGCACGGCTGTGGCCGTCGCTGGCCGCCGTGTACCGGGCGCAGCTGTCCCGGGCCCGGGTCGCGCGGATCCCGCTGCTGTTCGTGGCGACGTTCCAGTCCATCGGCATCATGATCCTCATGCGCGGGGTCGTGGACGGCGGCGGCGAGGCGCAGGCCGTGGTCGCCGGCTCGGCGGTGCTGGTCGTCGCGTTCGTCGCGCTGAACCTCCTCGCCCAGTACTTCGGCCAGCTGCGGGCCAGCGGCGGGCTCGACCACTACGCGACCCTGCCCGTGCCGCCGGCGGCCGTGGTGCTGGGCGCGGCGGGCGCGTACGCGTCGTTCACCGTGCCGGGGACCGTGGTGACCGCCGTCTTCGGCTGCGCGCTGTTCGGGCTGCCGCTGGCGCACCTGTGGATCCTGATCGCGGTGATCCCGCTCGCGGGCGCGGCGCTCGCCGGGCTCGGCGCGGCGCTCGGTCTGCTCGCGCCCCGGCCGGAGCTGGCCACGCTGCTGGGCCAGCTCGGCATGTCGGCGGCCTTGCTGCTGGGCGTGCTGCCGCCGGAGCGGATGCCGGAGGCGGTGCGCCTCGCCCGCGACCTGCTGCCGTCGACGTACGGCGTCGAGGCCTTCGCGCGGACCTTCGGACCGCGTCCCGACTGGGCCCATGTCCTCGGTGACCTCGCCGTCTGCGGCGTGGTCGGCGTCATCTCACTGGGCGTGGCGACGTGGGCGTACCGCAGGGCAGCCGTCCGGTGACGCGCCGCACAGCCGGGCCTGGCACGATGGCAGGGTGAGCGCTCCTCTGACACCACCGCCGCCCCCGCACGAGCATTCCGCGCAGGACGCGTGGGAGCCGCCCTCCGGCGGGTCCGCCTCCGCTCCCGATCCGGCCCGGCAGGCCCCGTATCCCGGGTATCCCCGGCATGGGTGGTGGCACGAGGAGGACGGTCCCGGAATGAAGCAGGAACTGCGGGAGGCCGCCGTGATCGCGGTGGCGGTGGCGCTCGGCGGGGTGCTGCTGGGGGTGCTGTGGTCGTGGCTGGCGCCGCGTGTGCCGCTGGTGGGCAATGTGACCGGCGACAACTGGGCGGTCTATCTCAGGGACTCCGAGGGTGAGCAGGCCGTCGGGGTGGACGGGACGTTCACGCTGCTCGCCCTGGCGTTCGGTGCGGTGAGCGCGCTGGTGGTGTTCCTGGTGCGGCGGCGCGGGGGTGTGCCGCTGGTGGTGGCGCTGGCGGTGGGAGGGCTGCTGGGGTCGGTGCTGGCGTGGCGGCTGGGGGTGTGGCTCGGGCCCGCGGAGGATGTGATCGCGCGGGCGAAGAGCGTGGGTGAGGGGGTGACGTTCGACGCGCCGCTGAAGCTGAGTGCGAAGGGGGCGTTGTTGGCGTGGCCGTTCGCGGGGCTGGTGCTGCATCTGGGGCTGACGGCGCTGTTCGGTCCCCGGGACCCGGAACCGTTCGCTCCGCGGGAGGCGTAGGTAGCGCCGGTGCCCGGCGTCGGGGCTGAGCGGGGGGACCCCATCGCCCCGGGGGGGGGGGACCTCCCCGGCCCTCGAGGCACTGGGGGAGGCACGACTGCCCGCGGATCGTCAAACGCGGCCGATCGGGGCCAGGGTCGCTGCTGTCAGGCTGGTCAGGTCGGCCGGGGTGAGTTCGACCTCCAGGCCGCGGCGGCCGGCCGAGACACAGATCGTTTCGTGCAGGACGGCCGACTCGTCCACGACCGTCGGCAGCTTCTTGCGCTGGCCGAGCGGTGAGATGCCGCCGCGGACATAGCCCGTCGTGCGTTCCGCCAGCGCCGGGTCGGCCATCGCCGCCCGCTTGCCGCCGGCCGCCGACGCGAGCGCCTTCAGGTCCAGTTGGCCCGCCACCGGCACCACCGCCACCGTCAGCGTCCCGTCGACGTCCGCCACCAGTGTCTTGAACACGCGGTCCGGCGAGACCCCCATCGCCTCGGCCGCCTCCTCGCCGTACGAGGGGTGGGAGGGGTCGTGGTCGTAGGAGTGCACCGTGAACGGCACCCCCGCCGCGGTGAGCGCCACCGTCGCCGGGGTCCCCCCGGACTGCTGCTTCCTGGACTTCTTCGCCATCGCGGACGGCACCTCGCACAGTCGTACGTCAGTTGAGACTCATCGGGCCGCGCGTCAGCTCCGACGCCGGCAACGACGGCAGATTACGGATGATGGCCGTCTCCGTGCGAAGGAGTTTCAGCTCGTCCCGGAGCCGGGAGGCGGTGTCCGGCGCCTGGAGCAGACGCTGCCGCGTCGGCGTGTCCAGCATCATGGCCGCGGCGACGAGGTACGAGACCACGCCCGGCTCGTCGGGCAGCTCCGCACCGGTCGCCAGCGAGCGCTCCCGCGCCCCCGCCAGCCGCTTCTGGTACTGGCGGAACGCCCGCAGCACCCCCTCCGCCAGCGCCCCCGGCTCCTCGCCGGGATCCTCCTCCACCGGCTCCAGCTCGGCCGTCAGGAACGGCCCCGAGGCGTCGACCGACAGCAGCCGCACCCGGGTCGTCCCGGTCGCCAGTACCTCGAAGGTGCCGTCGGCCCGCTCCCGTACGGTCGCCGCGTCGGCCACACAGCCCACCTTGTGGAAGGCGCGCAGCGGATCGGAGCCGAAGCCCGCCGTGGGGCCCCGGTCGGGCACGGCGGTCGGATCGGGCAGCCCGGGGGAGCTCGGAGCCACTTCGTGGCCGTCGCGGATCGCCACGACGGCGAACCGGCGTGGCTCGTCCTCGGGGGTCTTCAGCAGCTCGCGCATCATGGCGCGGTAACGCTCCTCGAAGACGTTGAGCGGGAGCACGAGCCCCGGGAACAGCACCGTGTTCAGGGGGAAGAGCGGGAGCCGGACGGTGGTCACGACCCAAAAGCCTAATGGTCGCCGAAGCGGAGTCGTCCGCCCCGCCCACCCTTCGGACGGCCGGAGGCCGCGGCGAGGCCGTCGGATCCGCCGGCGGAGGAGCCGGACGCGACCGCGGCGCGCACGGTCTGACGAACCTCCAGGAACCGCCCCAGCGGGTCGTCCGCGCCCCGGTCCCAGGGGAAGGACGTGGCGTAGGGCCCGGTCAGACGGAGCTGTTCCAGGGCGTCCTGCCAGCGTTCCAGCCGCATCAGGACATAGGTCAGCAGGTTGCGCAGCTCGGCCGGCCAGGGCTGGCCGGCCGGCAGCCGGGCGGACAGGCCGGCGGCGCGGTCGGCCGCCGCGTCGAGCCGTTCCCTCGGCACCTCGGGACCGCAGCCGTCCGTCAGATAGCCGAACGCCGCCCGCAGCGGCAGCGCCTGCGTGAGCGAACCCTCCGGCGCGTCCTGCGCGGCCCGGTCCGCGAAGTCGAAGCACTCCCGGTGCGAACCGTGCCAGGAGGACGCCAGATAGCGCAGGGCCGCCACATGGCAGCCGTGGTGGTGCGGGGCGCGCCGGACCGCCGCCTCCCACAGCTCCTCGAAGTAGGTGTGTCCGGCCCGCGCGCCACGCGCGTGGTCCAGGGCCAGCCGCCACGGCACCGGATCCTGGCTGTCCGCCCGCGCGGCGGCCGTGATCAGCGGGCTCACCTCGCGCAGCAGCTCGGCCCGCGCCGGCGAGTCCCAGGCGCGGTCCACGGCCCGCTGGGCGTCCACCAGCAGGACGTCGGGGTCGCGCGGGGCGAGGGTGCGCCAGGTCTCCAGCCACTCCGGACGCGAGCGCGCGAACAGGGCCAGGTGCCGCACATACCCCTCCCGGTGCTCCCAGGCCCTCCTGCGCCGGGAGGCGGCGAGCAGCTCGGCGGCGGGCGTGTGGTCCCCGGCCGCCGCCCCGACCAGCGCCGGGCCCAGCACGTCGTCGGGTGCGTCGAGGAGCACCTCGTCGTCGCCGGGCAACACGGCGGGGACGGGGGAGGCGGTGCCCGTCGACTTGCCTCGCACCCGGGACGTACGGGTGAACGCGTGCAGCAGAGCCATGGTGCCGACCATTGAAAGTCCGCAGGTCACAGCGGCGCCAGAGGGCACGCGGAACTCGTGGAAGGTTGTACGGGGTTCGGTCAAGGCCCGGTAAAAAGCAGAAGGCCCCTCACGTTGCACACGGCCTCTCGGGCCTCACCGGCCCCACGGGCCCCACGGTCGGGGTCAGGTGCGCCGCAGCGTGCGCGTTGCGCCCGCCGCCACCGTCGTCGCCAGGATCCAGCCCAGCAGGATGAACGCGGCCGACAGCCACTGCCAGCCGCCGCGCAGCTGCCAGAAGCCCACCTGGCCCAGGTCGATCACCGGCAGCAGCAGATCCAGCGCGAACAGCGCCGGGTTCCACGCCGGGTGCTCGTCGCTCTTCAGAGGCGGGTGGTCCGCGCGGGCGAAGGCCAGCGAACCGGCCGCCCACAGCACCGCCATCCACAGCGCGGCCCGGCCCGGACGGTATCCGTAGGCCACCGCCCAGTCCTGCGCGTAGCCCCACAGCTTGGCCCCGAACGGCAGGCTCTGGCGGCGGCGGCGCTGCTTGGCGAGCAGCACCTCCCGGGCGTCCTCGTCCTCCCCGCCCTCCCGCAGCACGGCGGCCAGCCGCTCGTACGGCTCCGGGTTGTACTCGGCGCTCGCCGCGTCCACCCAGCGCAGCCGCAGCGCCAGCGGGAACGGGCCGCGCGGCACCAGGTTCTCGTAGGTGAAGCCGCCCATGTGCAGCCGGCCGGGGCCCGGCCAGCTGTCCGCCCGGTCCATCAGGTTCACCACCCTCGCCCCCGACAGCACCACCCGGCCGCGCGCCGGCCGCTCCCCGAGGAACCGCAGCTCCGGCGTCTGCACCCGGCGCAGCGACAGCTCCTGCTCGTCGGTGAAGGTGAACCGGGCCCCCTCGAAGTCCACCGCGTCCCCGAACCGCCCGTCGTCCAGCCGCACCCCGCCCTCGCACTCGAACCGCTGGATCCGCGTCCCGCGCGCCGGTGTCATCCCGCTGCGCGCCTGGGCGCCCACCCCCGCCGGGGTCAGATACAGCGAGCGCTCGACGGTCAGCTGCGGCGCGTTCAGCGCGAACCGGGAGCGCCGGTCGCCCAGCCGCGCCCCGCGCAGGCTCAGCGAGACGCCGATCGTCGCACTGCGCAGGCTCAGCTCGCCGTGCGACTCCAGCATCTCCGCCTGGAGGTCCTGGCCCACGGTCATCCCGTCCGCCGCTATCGAGCGGCCGCTGCGGTCCCGGTGCACGACCGCCTGGTTGAGCAGCAGATCCGTGCCGATCCTGGCGTCCGTGAGCCGTATGCCGCCCAGGAACCGGCAGCGCGGCAGATGCAGATCGCCCTCGGTGTGCAGCCGGGCCGCCTCCAGCCGCGGTATCGAGCAGTCGACCATCCGCATGGTCGTGAAGCGGGCCTCCGGCAGCAGCACGTCCCGCTCGAAGCGGCAGCCGCGCAGCTCCACGTACGGCACCACCGTGCCGCCCGCGAGGTCCAGCACGCCGCTGATCCGCACCCCGACCAGCTTCAACGACGAGACCCGCCCGGCCAGCGCGGGCGGACCGTCCAGCAGCAGCCAGCACATCACGCGCGCCCGGACCGTGCGCTCCGGTCCCCACGGATGCCCTCCGTGCGGGTCGTCGACGACGGTGTCGCCGCTGCTCAGGTCGTACACGCTGCCGTTGCGGAAGGCCTGCCACATGCCGGCCTCCGCGGCGGTCAGGTCCTCCGGCGGCTCTCCGCCGCCCGGTCCCACCCCCTGGGTCACGGAGCTCCCCTCCTCCTCACATACCCGTCGGTTCGTCCCTTCGTACAACCGGTGATGCCCGGTGCGGTGACCTGTTGAACACGGAAAGTGAAAGGGATCTCGAAAATGTGCGCGGACCGTCACCACGACGGGCTCGTATCAGCCAATGGACCGTGCGGACGGCCCACCGCGCGGGTCTGAGAGAATTGGGCATGTGATCTCCCGAATCGATCTGCGCGGCGACGCCCTCCCCGAGGGCCCCGCCCTGCGCGACCTGCTGCCCCGAGCCGACTTCGACGTCGCGGCCGCCCTGGAGAAGGTGCGGCCCATCTGCGAGGACGTGCATCATCGGGGCGACGCGGCGCTGATCGACTTCGCCGAGCGCTTCGACGGCGTGAAGCTGGACCAGGTCCGGGTGCCCGCCGCCGCGCTCGCGCGCGCCCTGGAGGAACTGGACCCGGCCGTGCGCGCCGCCCTGGAGGAGTCCGTCCGCCGGGCCCGGCTGGTCCACCGCGCGCAGCGCCGCACCACCCACACCACCCAGGTCGTGCCCGGCGGCACGGTCACCGAGAAGTGGGTCCCGGTCGACCGCGTGGGTCTGTACGCGCCGGGCGGCCGGGCCGTCTACCCCTCCTCCGTGATCATGAACGTGGTGCCCGCCCAGGAGGCCGGCGTCCCGTCCCTCGCGCTCGCCTCCCCGGCCCAGGCCGAGTTCGGCGGCCTGCCGCACCCGACCATCCTCGCCGCCTGCGCCCTGCTCGGCGTCGACGAGGTGTACGCGGCGGGCGGCGCCACCGCCGTCGCGATGTTCGCGTACGGCACGGAGTCCTGCCCGGCGGCGAACATGGTCACCGGCCCCGGCAACATCTGGGTCGCCGCCGCCAAGCGCTACTTCACCGGCATGATCGGCATCGACGCCGAGGCCGGCCCCACCGAGATCGCGATCCTCGCGGACTCCACCGCCGACCCGGTGCACGTGGCCTCCGACCTGATCAGCCAGGCCGAGCACGACCCGCTGGCCGCCGCCGTCCTGGTCACCGACTCCACCGACCTCGCGGACGCGGTCGAGAAGGAGCTGGAGCCGCAGGTCAAGGCCAGCAAGCACGCCGACGAGCGGATCGTGCCCGCCCTCGGCGGCAAGCAGTCCGCCGTCGTCCTGGTCGACGGCCTCGACGAGGGCCTGCGCGTCGTCGACGCCTACGGCGCCGAGCACCTGGAGATCCAGACGGCCGACGCGGCCGCCCTGGCCGACCGGGTGCGCAACGCGGGCGCGATCTTCATCGGCCCCTGGGCACCCGTCTCGCTCGGCGACTACGCCGCCGGGTCCAACCACGTCCTGCCCACCGGTGGCTGCGCATGCCACTCCTCCGGCCTGTCCGTCCAGTCCTTCCTGCGCGGCATCCACATCGTCGACTACACCGAGGACGCGCTGGCCGAGGTCGCGCACCACGTGGTGACGCTGGCGGAGGCGGAGGACCTGCCCGCGCACGGCGCGGCCATCAAGGCAAGGTTTGCCGGAGACGAACAAATGGCGCGTGGCTGGAAGGTGCCTGAGAACAAGTGAGCTTCGCAATCGACGATCTCCCCGTACGGGACGAGCTGCGCGGCAAGTCCCCCTACGGCGCGCCCCAGCTGGACGTCCCCGTACGGCTGAACACCAACGAGAACCCCTACCCGCTGCCCGAACCGCTGGTCGAGCGGATCGCCGAGCGGGTCCGGGAGGCGGCCCGGCACCTCAACCGCTACCCCGACCGGGACGCGGTCGAGCTGCGCACCCGGCTCGCCGAGTACCTGACGAAGACCTCCGGCCACCCGGTGGGCCTCGCCGACGTGTGGGCGGCCAACGGCTCCAACGAGGTCATCCAGCAGCTGCTGCAGACCTTCGGCGGACCGGGACGCACCGCCATCGGCTTCGAACCCTCGTACTCGATGCACGGCCTGATCGCCCGGGGCACCGGCACCGGCTGGATCTCCGGGCCGCGCAACGAGGACTTCACCATCGACCTCGCCGCCGCGCGGAAGGCGATCGCCGAGCACCGGCCCGACGTCGTCTTCATCACCACCCCCAACAACCCCACCGGCAACGCGGTCCCCGCGGAGACGGTCCTCGAGCTGTACGAGGCGGCCCAGGCCGCCAAGCCGTCGATGGTCGTGGTCGACGAGGCGTACGTCGAGTTCAGCCACGGCGACTCGCTGCTGCCGCTGCTCGACGGCCGCCCGCACCTGGTGATCTCCCGCACCATGTCGAAGGCGTTCGGCGCGGCGGGCCTGCGCCTGGGCTACCTCGCCGCCCACCCGGCGGTCGTCGACGCGGTCCAGCTGGTCCGGCTGCCGTACCACCTGTCGGCCGTCACCCAGGCGACCGCGCTGGCGGCGCTCGAACACACCGACACGCTGCTGAAGTACGTCGAGCAGCTGAAGGCCGAGCGGGACCGGCTGGTCGCCGAACTGCGCGCCCTCGGCTACGAGGTCACCGAGTCCGACGCGAACTTCGTCCAGTTCGGACGGTTCGCGGACTCCCACGCCGCCTGGCGCGGGATCCTCGACCGGGGCGTCCTGGTCCGGGACAACGGCGTACCGGGATGGCTGCGGGTCACCGCGGGCACCCCGGCCGAAAACGACGCGTTCCTCGACGCGGTACGTGAGTTGAAGAAGGAGCAAGGTTCATGACCCGCGCAGGGCGTGTGGAGCGCACCACCAAGGAAACGACCGTCCTCGTCGAGATCGACCTCGACGGCACCGGCAGGACCGAGATCTCCACGGGGGTCGGCTTCTACGACCACATGCTCGACCAGCTCGGCCGGCACGGTCTGTTCGACCTGACCGTGAAGACCGAGGGCGACCTGCACATCGACTCCCACCACACCATCGAGGACACCGCCCTCGCGCTCGGCGCCGCCTTCAAGCAGGCGCTCGGCGACAAGGTGGGCATCTACCGCTTCGGCAACTGCACGGTCCCCCTGGACGAGTCCCTCGCCCAGGTCACCGTCGACCTCTCCGGCCGCCCCTACCTCGTGCACACCGAGCCCGAGAACATGGCGCCCATGATCGGCTCCTACGACGTGACGATGACCCGGCACATCCTGGAGTCCTTCGTCGCCCAGGCGCAGATCGCCCTGCACGTGCACGTGCCCTACGGGCGCAACGCGCACCACATCGTGGAGTGCCAGTTCAAGGCCCTCGCCCGCGCGCTGCGCTACGCGTCCGAGCGCGACCCCCGCGCGGCGGGCATCCTGCCCTCCACGAAGGGCGCGCTGTAAGCCATGAACGGTCTGTCCACCGTCCTGATCGTCGTCGGCCTGTTCTTCGTCGGCGGGATCATCTCGTTCGTCAAGCAGAAGATGCCCACGAGCCTCATCGTGCTGCTCTCCATCGGCGCCGCCATGTGTCTCGTCACGGGCCTTCTGCGGCTGGAGGTGTAGACCTTGAGCACCACCAGGAAGGTCGTGGTCTTCGACTACGGCTTCGGCAACGTCCGCTCCGCCGAGCGCGCCCTCGCCCGCGCGGGAGCCGACGTGGAGATCACCCGTGACTTCGACCGCGCGATGAACGCCGACGGGCTGCTGGTGCCCGGCGTCGGCGCCTTCGCCGCCTGCATGAAGGGGCTGCGGGAGGCGCGCGGCGACTGGATCGTCGACCGCCGGCTGTCCGGCGGCCGCCCCGTGATGGGCATCTGCGTCGGCATGCAGATCCTCTTCGCGCGGGGCATCGAGCACGGCGTGGAGACCGAGGGCCTCGACGAGTGGCCCGGCTCGGTCGAGCCGCTCCAGGCCGAGATCGTCCCCCACATGGGCTGGAACACCGTGGACGTCCCGGAGGGCTCCGAGCTCTTCGCCGGCCTCGAGGCGGACGCCCGCTTCTACTTCGTGCACTCCTACGCCGTCCACGACTGGACCCTTCAGACGGCGAACCCCGCGATGCGCGCCCCGCTGGTCACCTGGGCCACCCACGGCAAGCCCTTCGTGGCCGCGGTCGAGAACGGCGCCCTGTGGGCCACCCAGTTCCACCCCGAGAAGTCCGGCGACGCCGGTGCCCAGCTCCTCACCAACTGGATCGGAACCCTGTAGAGACATGGCCAAGCTCGAACTCCTCCCCGCCGTCGACGTCCGCGACGGCCAGGCCGTCCGCCTCGTGCACGGCGAGTCCGGGACGGAAACGTCGTACGGCTCCCCGCTGGAGGCCGCCCTCGCCTGGCAGCGCGCGGGCGCCGAGTGGCTGCACCTGGTCGATCTGGACGCCGCGTTCGGCACCGGCGACAACCGGGCCCTGATCTCCGAGGTCACCGGGGCGATGGACATCAAGGTCGAGCTGTCCGGCGGCATCCGCGACGACGACACCCTCGCCGCCGCCCTCGCCACCGGCTGCACCCGCGTCAACCTCGGCACCGCCGCCCTGGAGACCCCCGAGTGGGTCGCCCGGGTCATCGCCGAGCACGGCGACAGGATCGCCGTCGGCCTCGACGTGCGCGGCACTACGCTGCGCGGCCGCGGCTGGACCCGCGACGGCGGCGACCTCTACGAGACGCTGGAGCGCCTCGACAAGGAGGGCTGCGCCCGCTACGTCGTCACCGACATCGCCAAGGACGGCACCCTCCAGGGCCCCAACCTGGAGCTGCTGAAGAACGTCTGCGCCGCCACCGACCGCCCGGTCGTGGCCTCCGGCGGTGTCTCCTCCCTGGACGACCTGCGCGCCATCGCGGGGCTCGTCCCGCTCGGCGTCGAGGGCGCCATCGTGGGCAAGGCGCTCTACGCCAAGGCGTTCACCCTGGAAGAGGCCCTGGAGGTCACGTCGTGAAGAAGGACGCGCGGCGATGACGTCCGACGCCGTACGGCGGGTGCGCGGCCAGAACCCCTGGGAGGAGATCCTCGGCTCCGCGCGCGCCGTCGCGGCGGGCGACCGCGTCCTGGTGGCGGGCACGACCGCCTTCCGGGGCGATGTGCTGCACGGGGAGGGCGACCCGTACGAACAGGCCAAGGTGGCCTTCACCCTCGCCCTGGAGGCGCTCGGCGAGTTCGGGCTCGGCACCGGGTCCGTGATCCGCACCCGCCTCCATCTCGCCCACGCGCGGGACGTCGACGAGGCCGCACGCGCGCACAAGGAGCTGTTCGGCGAGGTGCGCCCGGTCACCACCCTGCTGGTGGTCGAGGGCTTCGTCGACCCGCGCGTGCTGGTCTCAGTGGAACTCGAAGCATTCAGAGGAGCCGTGGATTCATGACCCTGGCGGTCCGAGTCATCCCCTGCCTGGACGTGGACGGCGGCCGGGTCGTCAAGGGCGTCAACTTCCAGAACCTGCGCGACGCGGGCGACCCCGTCGAGATGGCCAAGGTGTACGACGCCGAGGGCGCCGACGAGCTGACGTTCCTGGACATCACCGCCTCGTCCGGCAACCGCGAGACCACCTACGACGTGGTGCGCCGCACCGCCGAACAGGTGTTCATCCCGCTCACCGTCGGCGGCGGCGTGCGCACCGCCGAGGACGTGGACCGGCTGCTGCGCGCGGGTGCCGACAAGGTCGGCGTGAACACCGCCGCGATCGCCCGCCCCGAGCTCATCCGCGAGATCGCCGAACGCTTCGGCCGGCAGGTCCTGGTCCTGTCGGTGGACGCCCGCCGCACCGACTCCGGCTCGTTCGAGGTGACCACGCACGGCGGCCGCCGCGGCACCGGCATCGACGCCGTGGAGTGGGCGCACCGCGCCGCCGAACTGGGCGCCGGCGAGATCCTGCTGAACTCCATGGACGCCGACGGCACCAAGGACGGCTACGACCTGGAGATGATCGCCGCCGTCCGCAAGCACGTCAGCGTGCCGGTGATCGCCTCCGGCGGCGCCGGAAAGCTCGCCGACTTCCCGCCCGCGGTCGCGGCGGGCGCCGACGCCGTCCTCGCGGCCTCGGTGTTCCACTTCGGCGACCTGCGCATCGGCCAGGTCAAGGAGACCCTGCGGGCGGCCGGTCACCCGGTGCGGTGACGTCAGCGCAGCGGCTGCGCCAGCTGGATGAGGTTGCCGACCGTGTCGTCCAGGACCGCGGAGAGCACCGCACCCTGCTCCCGCGGGTCCTGCACGAAGTGGACCCCCTCCCCGCGCAGCCGCTCGTACTCCGCGCGGAGGTCGTCCACGGAGAACACGATCGCGGGCAGCCCCGACTCCCGCACCGCCCGCCGGTACGGCTCGGCGATGGACCCGTGCCCCGGCTCCAGCAGCAGTTCCAGATCCCGCTGGGCGCCCTCGCGCGCCCCCACGGTGACGTACAGCATGCCGTCGCCCATATCCAGGTGGGTACGGGTCTCGAAGCCGAGGACATCGGTGTAGAAGGCGTGCGCCTTCGCCACGTCGTCCACGTACACACTGGTCATGGCCACTTTGATCACGAGCTGCGCCTTTCGGGTACGGATCAGATGCCGAGCTGTCCGGTCTCCCGCAGCTTCGCGATGGCGTTCTCGTCGCCGTCCAGCTCGACCTCGGCCGCGCTCTGCCGGCCGTAGGCGAACAGCACCAGCTCGGAGGGCTCTCCGGTCACCGTGACCACCGGCGTGCCGCGGTGGGCCACCACCGTCTGGCCGTCCGGACGGCGCAGCACCAGGCCGGTCGGCACACCGCGGCCCATCAGGCGCGCGGAGCGCTCGAGACGCGACCACAGGGCGTTCTGGAACACCGGGTCCAGCTCGCGCGGCGTCCACTCGGGCTGGGCCCGGCGGACGTCCTCGGTGTGGACGTAGAACTCCACGGTGTTCGACAGCTCGTCGACCTGCTTGAGCGAGAAGGGCGAGAAGCGCGGCGGACCGGTCCGGATCAGCTGGATCAGTTCCTCGTACGGCTTGGCGGTGAACTCCGCCATCACCCGCTCCAGGCGAGACGCGAGCTGTTTGACCACGATGCCGCCCGCCGCGTCGGGACGGCGCTCGCGCACCACCACGTGGGCGGCCAGATCCCGGGCGGTCCACCCCTCGCACAGGGTCGGGGCGTCCGGGCCCGTGGTCTCCAGCAGATCGGCCAGAAGAAGTCGTTCACGCTTGGCATGGGTCGACATGCAGGCCAGCCTACGACCGGGCGCCGGGTCCGCCCAGTGGACGGTGCCCGGTCCGCCCGTCCGGGCGCGGCACAATGGCCGGTATGACCAGCACGTCCCGGCCCAGCCGCCTCGACCCGGAGATCGCCGCGCGGCTCAAGCGCAGCCCCGACGGCCTCCTGCCCGCCATCGCCCAGCAGTACGACACCGGAGAGGTGCTGATGCTGGGCTGGATGGATGACGAGGCCCTGCATCGCACGCTGACCACCGGCCGCTGCACCTACTGGTCGCGCAGCCGCCGGGAGTACTGGGTCAAGGGGGACACCTCCGGGCACGTCCAGTGGGTCAAGTCGGTCGCCCTGGACTGCGACGCCGACACCGTGCTGGTCAAGGTCGACCAGGTCGGCGCCGCCTGCCACACCGGCGCCCGCACCTGCTTCGACGCCGACGTCCTGGTGGCCGACGCCGCCGCCGCGGATCAGTAGGGTCTGCCGCCATGGACCTCGAGACCTTCCGCAAGCTCGCCACCGACCGCCGCGTCATCCCGGTCACCCGCAAGCTCCTCGCCGACGGCGACACCCCCGTCGCGCTCTACCGCAAACTCGCCGGCGAACGGCCCGGCACCTTCCTGCTGGAGTCCGCCGATGGGGGTACCTCCCAGGCGTTCAGCACTGGAGGAGGCAGGTCCTGGTCCCGCTACTCCTTCGTCGGCGTCCGCAGCGCCGCCACCCTCACCGAACGCGACGGGCGGGCGCACTGGGAGGGCACCCCGCCCGTCGGCGTCCCCGTGGACGGCGATCCCCTCGCCGCGCTGCGCGCCACCCTCCAGACCCTGCACACCCCCCGCGACCTCGCCCACGACCTGGGCCTGCCGCCCTTCACCGGCGGCATGGTCGGCTACCTCGGCTACGACATCGTGCGCCGCCTGGAGAGGATCGGCCCCGGCGAGCGGGACGATCTGAAGCTGCCCGAGCTGACCATGCTGCTCACCAGCGACCTCGCCGTCATGGACCACTGGGAGGGCTCCGTCTGGCTGATCGCCAACGCGATCAACCACAACGACCTGGAGACCGGTGTCGACGAGGCGTACGCCGACGCCGTGGCCCGGCTCGACGCCATGGAGGCCGACCTCGCCCGCGCGGTGGCCCAGCCGCCGGCCGTGCTGCCGCCCTCCGAACTGCCCGAGTACACCGCGCGGTGGGGCGGTCCCGACTTCCGGCGGGCCGTGGAGGACGTCAAGGAACGCATCCGCGCGGGGGAGGCCTTCCAGGTCGTGCCCTCGCAGCGGTTCGAGACGGACTGCACGGCGAGTGCCCTGGACGTCTACCGGGTGCTGCGGGCCACCAACCCGTCGCCCTACATGTACCTGTTCCGCTTCGACGGCTTCGACGTGGCCGGGTCCTCCCCCGAGGCCCTGGTCAAGGTCGAGGACGGGCGGGCCATGGTCCACCCCATCGCCGGCACACGGCACCGCGGCGCCACCCCGCAGGAGGACCAGGCCCTGGCCGACGAACTCCTCGCCGACCCCAAGGAGCGCGCCGAGCACCTCATGCTCGTCGACCTGGGCCGCAACGACCTCGGACGCGTCTGCGAACCCGGCTCCGTCGAGGTCGTCGACTTCATGTCCATCGAGCGGTACTCGCACGTCATGCACATCGTGTCCACGGTCACCGGCCGCGTCACCGGCGACCGCACCGCCTTCGACGTGCTCACCGCCTGCTTCCCGGCCGGCACGCTCTCCGGCGCGCCCAAGCCCCGCGCGATGCAGATCATCGACGAACTCGAACCGTCCAGGCGCGGCCTGTACGGCGGCTGCGTCGGTTACCTCGACTTCGCCGGCGACTCCGACACGGCCATCGCCATCCGCACCGCCCTGCTGCGCGACGGCACGGCGTACGTGCAGGCCGGAGCCGGGATCGTCGCCGACTCCGACCCGGTCGCCGAGGACACCGAGTGCCGCAACAAGGCCGCGGCCGTGCTCCGCGCGGTGCACACCGCGAACCGGCTGGGAAAGGTGTGAATGAACCCCGGGTGACGGTTCGCCCGGGGTTCAGGCGATAGTGGATGTCGTGACTGCTGTACCTACCCCCCGTTCCGGGGCCGCCGCCACCGCCAGGGCCGGCCGCCTCAGCCTCGCCGCCGCGCTGCTCTGCGGCGCCCTCGGCGCCGGCGTGGTCCTCCTCGCCACCCGGCAGCGGTGGTCGGAGGGCACCACGACGGTGGCCGGCGGCCCGTTCCCCCTGACCGCCCAGGGCAGCGACGTCACCGGCGTCCCCGCCGCGCTGGCCGTCGTCGGGCTGGCCGCGCTCGTGGCCGTCTTCGCCGTGCGCCGGGCCGGCCGGTTCGCCGTCGCCGCGCTGCTCGCGCTCTCCGGCGCGGGCACGATCGCGGCGGCGCTGCTCGGAGCCTCGGACCGCGGGGCGCTCGACGAGCAGGCGGCACAGGCTTCCGGCGACACCTCGGCGACCGTGGAGTCGCTCAGCCACACCGCGTGGCCGTACGTCGCCGTCGCGGGCGGTGTGCTGCTGCTGGTGGCGGGGCTGCTGGCGCTGCGCTACGGGAGGCTGTGGCCGGCGATGTCCGGACGCTACGAGCGGGGCGGAACCCAGACGCGACCGCGCCGCAGGCAGACCACCGAGGCCGACCCGGACCGCCCGGAGGACCTCTGGAAGGCCCTGGATCGCGGCGAGGACCCCACGGGGACCCAGTGACCCCGGCGCACGGCGGTCCGGAGTGTGCGGGACAATGACAGCGAGCGTCCTGCTCAGACACGCACACAGCAACGAGGAGCAAGCAATGGCGGGCAGCAGCCACGGTCACACCCCGGCCGCCTGGACCGGTGTCATCATCGCCTTCATCGGTTTCTGCGCCGGTGGTGCCTTCATGGTGATGGACCAGCCCGTGGGCTTCTGGGCGAGCATCGGCGTGATCCTCCTCGGCGGTCTCGTCGGCGCCGTCATGCGCTCGATGGGCATGGGCCAGCCGAAGAGCAACCACCCCGTCCACCAGGTCACCGGCGACCGCACGCCGGCCCGCGCCGACGGCTGAGCGGCACACCGCACACCGCACGGGGACAGGGGCGGCGGGCCCGCACGGCGGAGCCCGGCACCGCCCCTGACCCGCGTCCGGGGCACAATGCACAGCGTGAACGCCCCCACCTCGCGCGTGCCCCGCGTGCTCCGCGGCAGGGCGGCCCGGCTGGCCCCCCTCGCCGCCGTGCTCGCCGCCGTCGCCGGAGCCTTCGCCTACGTAGGGGCCGTGGACCCCAACGAGCCCGGCCACTACCCCGTCTGTCCGCTGCTGCACCTCACCGGCCTGTACTGCCCCGGCTGCGGCGGACTGCGCAGCGCCCACGCCGTCGCCCACGGCGACCTCCTGACCGCCCTCCAGGCCAACGCGCCCGCCGTCGTCGGATACGCCGGCTTCGCCGCGCTGTGGACCGTCTGGGTGATCCGTGCGGCGCGCGGCGGGCCGCCGCCGAGGATCGACCCGCCACCGGTGCTCCTGTGGTCCCTGGGAGCACTGCTGCTGGCTTTCACGGTTGTCCGGAACCTGCCGTTCGGCGGCTGGTTGCATCCTTGATCAAAGAGTGAATGTCCAGGTAGTGGGACCGGCGTCAACCGGATGCGAGGCATACGCCCTGCTGCGGATACCATCGCTGTGACCACCGAAGACAGACCGACCGTCAGGAAGGGGGCCGCTCGCGTGAGTGTGCTCGACGAGATCATCGACGGAGTCCGTGCCGACCTCGCGGAGCGGCAGGCGCGCGTCAGCCTCGACGAGCTCAAGGAGCGTGCGGCGAAGGCCCCCGCGGCCAAGGACGGCGTGGCCGCCCTGCGCGGCGACGGCGTCAAGGTGATCTGCGAGGTCAAGCGCTCCAGCCCGTCCAAGGGCGCGCTGGCCGCGATCGCCGATCCGGCGGGACTCGCCGCCGACTACGAGGCGGGCGGCGCCTCCGTCATCTCCGTCCTCACCGAACAGCGCCGCTTCGGCGGCTCGCTGGAGGACCTCGAGGCCGTCCGCGCGCGCGTGGACATCCCCGTGCTGCGCAAGGACTTCATCGTCACCTCGTACCAGCTCTGGGAGGCCCGCGCGTACGGCGCCGACCTCGCGCTGCTGATCGTCGCCGCCCTCGACCAGCCGGCCCTGGAGTCGCTGATCGAGCGCGCCGAGTCCATCGGGCTCACCCCGCTCGTCGAGGTCCACGACGAGGACGAGGTGGAGCGCGCCGTCGACGCGGGCGCCAAGGTCGTCGGGATCAACGCGCGCAACCTCAAGACCCTCGAGGTCGACCGCGGAACCTTCGAGCGGGTGGTCCCCGAGATCCCCGCCCACCTGGTGAAGGTCGCCGAGTCCGGCGTCCGCGGCCCGCACGACCTCATCGCCTACGCCAACGCGGGCGCCGACGCGGTCCTGGTCGGCGAGTCCCTGGTCACCGGCAAGGATCCCAAGACAGCCGTCTCCGACCTGGTGGCAGCGGGCGAACACCCCGCACTGCGCCACGGCCGCGGCTGATCCACGGGTAGGCTGGGCCGCGATGAAGCTCTCCCGACTCGCACGAGGCTGTCGGCCCCGAGGCTGTCGTGCCCCCGCCCGCCGGGTGCACGGCCGCAGGGTCCGCTACGTCATCGGCGACGAGCCGGGCCAGGTCAACGGGCGGCGATGGCAGCGCGCCCCCTAGGGGCGCGGGGCTCTGCCCATGTGCGGCTCCGCCGCGCGGGCGCGACCAGCCACGGACGGCCCGCAGCCGTCGCATCACCCCCGCCCCACGGCGCACTGTGTTTCTCCACGCACTCACCGTGAGGTTTCCGCATGTCCAGTACCTTCTTCATCCCCGACCCGGAGGGTCAGGTCCCGTCAGCCGAAGGCTACTTCGGCGCCTTCGGCGGCAAGTTCATCCCCGAGGCCCTCGTCGCCGCCGTCGACCAGGTAGCCGTCGAGTACGACAAGGCCAAGTCCGACCCCGAGTTCGCCCGGGAGCTCGACGGCCTCCTCGTCGACTACACCGGCCGGCCCAGCGCGCTCACCGAGGTCCCCCGCTTCGCCGAGCACGCCGGCGGCGCGAGGATCTTCCTCAAGCGCGAGGACCTGAACCACACCGGCTCGCACAAGATCAACAACGTGCTCGGCCAGGCCCTGCTGACCAGGCGCATGGGCAAGACCCGCGTCATCGCCGAGACCGGAGCCGGTCAGCACGGCGTGGCCACCGCCACCGCCTGCGCGCTCTTCGGCCTCGACTGCACGATCTACATGGGCGAGATCGACACCCGGCGCCAGGCCCTGAACGTGGCCCGGATGCGCATGCTCGGCGCCGAGGTCATCGCCGTGAAGTCCGGCAGCCGCACCCTGAAGGACGCCATCAACGAGGCGTTCCGGGACTGGGTCGCCAACGTCGACCACACCCACTACCTCTTCGGCACGGTCGCGGGCCCGCACCCCTTCCCCGCGATGGTGCGCGACTTCCACCGCGTCATCGGCGTCGAGGCCCGCCGCCAGCTTCTGGAGCGCGCCGGACGCCTGCCCGACGCCGCCCTCGCCTGCGTCGGCGGCGGCTCCAACGCCATCGGCCTGTTCCACGCCTTCATCCCCGACACGGACGTCCGGCTCATCGGCTGCGAGCCCGCGGGACACGGCATCGACAGCGGCGAGCACGCGGCCACCCTCACCGCGGGCGAGCCCGGCATCCTGCACGGCTCCCGGTCCTACGTCCTCCAGGACGACGAGGGGCAGATCACCGAGCCGTACTCGATCTCGGCGGGCCTGGACTACCCGGGCATCGGACCCGAGCACGCCTACCTCAAGGACAGCGGCCGCGGCGAGTACCGCGCCGTCACCGACGACGCCGCCATGCAGGCACTGCGGCTGCTCTCGCGCACCGAGGGCATCATCCCGGCCATCGAGAGCGCCCACGCGCTGGCCGGCGCCCTCGAGGTCGGCAGGGAACTGGGCCCCGACGGCCTGATCGTGGTCAACCTGTCCGGGCGCGGCGACAAGGACATGGACACCGCCGCGCGCTACTTCGGCCTGTACGACACCGACGCCGAGGTCGCCGCCGACGAGGCCGGCGGCACCGCCGAGATCGAGGGGGACGCCAAGTGAGCGGGAACGTGCAGCTGCTGAACGACACCCTCGCCACGGCGAAGTCCGAGGGCCGTGCCGCCCTCATCGCCTACCTGCCCGCGGGGTTCCCCACCGTGGACGGCGGCATCGAGGCGGTCAAGGCCGCCCTGGAGGGCGGCGCCGACGTCGTCGAGGTGGGCCTGCCGCACAGCGACCCCGTCCTGGACGGCCCGGTCATCCAGACCGCCGACGACATCGCCCTGCGCGGCGGCGTCCGGATCGCCGACGTGATGCGCACGGTCCGGGAGGCGCACGCCGCCACCGGCAAGCCGATCCTCGTCATGACGTACTGGAACCCCATCGACCGCTACGGCGTCGAGCGGTTCACCGCCGAGCTCGCCGAGGCGGGCGGTGCCGGGTGCATCCTGCCCGACCTGCCCGTGCAGGAGTCGGCGCTGTGGCGGGAGCACGCGGAGAAGCACGGGCTCGCCACCGTCTTCGTGGTCGCGCCCAGCAGCAGGGACGAGCGGCTCGCCGAGATCACCGCGGCCGGCAGCGGCTTCGTCTACGCCGCCTCCCTGATGGGCGTCACCGGCACCCGCGAGTCGGTCGGCGCGCAGGCCGAGGACCTGGTGCGGCGCACCCGCGCCACCACCGACCTGCCGGTCTGCGTCGGCCTCGGCGTCTCCAACGCGGCCCAGGCCGCCGAGGTCGCCGGCTTCGCCGACGGCGTGATCGTCGGGTCGGCCTTCGTCAAGCGGATGCTCGACGCCCCCGACGACGCGGCCGGGATCGAGGCCGTCCGTGCCCTCGCCGGTGATCTGGCCGGGGGAGTGCGCGGGCGGGCGTGACCCACGGGCCCGCGGCGGGCAGTCATACGGATCCCCCGTAAGGGTGGACCTCGGACCGGGGAGGCGCGGTGCGCCTCCCCGGTTCGTTCTGCGGGGTGTGAGCGAGAAGAACCGAGAGGGAAAGCGCACCGCCAGGGAGCGGCTGGCGGCCGAGCGCGAGAAGCACAAGGCGGCGGAGAAGCGCCGCCGCGCCGTTGTCGTGGGCGCGAGCGTGGTCTGTGTCCTGGGACTCGCGGCGGTGGTCGGAGTCATCGCCGCCAACTCAGGGGACTCCGAGGGGGACAACGAGAGCGAGGCGTCCGGCCCCGTGGTGGCGCCCTCCGGGGCCCTGGGCAAGGACGGCCTGGCCATCCCGGTCGGCAAGGAGAGCGCCAAGGCCACGCTCACGGTGTGGGAGGACTTCCGCTGTCCGGCCTGCAAGGAGTTCGAGCAGGCCTACAGTCCCACGATCCACGAGCTGACCGACGCCGGTCAGCTGAAGGTCGAGTACCACCTGGTCACCCTGATCGACGGAGGCATGGGAGGCTCCGGCTCCCTCAACGCGGCCAATGCCGCCGCCTGCTCCCAGGATGCCGGGAAGTTCGCCGCGTACCACGACCTGCTGTTCCGGAACCAGCCCCCGGAGACCGACGACGCCTTCGCCGACCAGGGCAAGCTGATCGAGCTGTCCGGCAAGGTCGACGGGCTCGACACCCCGGCCTTCCGCTCCTGCGTCGAGGACGGCACGCACAACACCTGGGTCGTCAAGTCCCATGAGGCCTTCCTGAAGAACGGCTTCACCGGTACGCCGACCGTCCTGTTCGACGGCAGGAACATCTACCAGGACCGCTCGATGACGCCCGAGAAGCTGAAGCAGATGGTCGAGGAGGCCAACAAGGAATAGCCCCCGGTCCCCAGGGACTTCCGGCGCCCTGTTACGGAGCCGTTGCCGGGCCGCCCGGCGCGCGGCCGGTCCGGCAGGGTAGCGTCGACCTTGCCATGGAACTTGCCTACATTCCCAGCCCGTCGAGCGGGGTGCTGTACCTCGGCCCCGTTCCGCTGCGCGGCTACGCGTTCTGCATCATCATCGGCGTCTTCGTTGCCGTCTGGCTCGGCAACAAGCGCTGGGTCGCCCGGGGCGGACGGGCCGGCACGGTGGCCGACATCGCTGTCTGGGCCGTGCCCTTCGGCCTGATCGGCGGCCGGCTCTACCACGTGATCACGGACTACCAGCTGTACTTCAGCGAGGGCCGTGACTGGGTGGACGCCTTCAAGATCTGGGAGGGTGGCCTCGGTATCTGGGGCGCGATCGCCCTCGGCGCGCTGGGCGCCTGGATCGGCTGCCGGCGCCGGGGCATCGCCCTGCCCGCCTACGCCGACGCCATCGCGCCCGGCATCGCCCTCGCCCAGGCGATCGGCCGCTGGGGCAACTGGTTCAACCAGGAGCTCTACGGGCGGCCCACGGATCTGCCGTGGGCGGTGGAGATCACGTCGTCATCCGACGGGCGGGTCCCGGGTACGTACCACCCGACCTTCCTGTACGAGTCGCTGTGGTGCGTCGGCGTGGCGCTGCTGGTGATCTGGGTCGACCGGCGCTTCAAGCTCGGGCACGGGCGGGCGTTCGCGCTGTACGTGGCCGCGTACTGCGCGGGGCGGTTCTGGATCGAGTACATGCGGGTCGACGAGGCGCACGAGATTCTCGGGCTGCGGCTGAACAACTGGACCTCGATCGTCGTGTTCCTGCTGGCGGTGGTGTACATCGTGGTGTCGGCGCGGAAGCGGCCGGGGCAGGAGGAAGTGGTGGAGCCGGGGGGCTCCGATTCCTCCGTCGAGGAGGGCGCCTCGGACTCCTCCGACACGGACTCCGCGGGTTCTGAGTCCGCGTCCGAGGACTCCGAGGACTCCAAGGACTCCAAGGACTCCGAGGGGGCCAAGGACGGGGCCGGGTCTGCCAAGAAGGGCTGACCGGTTGTCGTACTGCTTCGAGGGCGTCCGGGGTTTCCGGGCGCCCTCGGTGCGTGTGGCCGGGGGGCGCAGCCCGGCGTTTGCGGGGTGCCTCCCCCACTCTCGGCTTCTCCCCCACTCTCGGCTTCGCTCGAGCGGGAGGTACCCCCATGAGCGGGAGGTACCCCCATGAGCGGGAGGTACCCCCATCGCCCACCCGTGCCGCCCTGGGGGCACCTCCCAGGCCCTTGAGGCTCTGGGGGAGGCACGACTGCCCGCGGGGCCGGTGCGGGGGCGGCGCGAGGGGCGTGGGGAGCGGCGCGGGGGCGGGTGCGGGGCGGTGTGGGGTGTTAGCGGTGTTTGAGGAGGGTCAGGGTGCGGTGGGCTGCTGTTACTGATGCCGCGTCGATGAAGGTGCCGTTGGCGAGGGCCTGGGCGCCCCGGGTCGTGGTGGCCGCCTTGAGGACGGTTCCCGCTTGTTCGATCTCCTCCGGCGTGGGCAGGTAGGCCCGCTCGATGACCGGGAGCTGGCGCGGGTGGATCGCGGCGCGGCCCAGGAAGCCCAGGGCGCGGCCGCGGGCGCAGGAGGCCTTCAGACCCTCCAGGTCACGCGTGTCGGGATGCACGGACTGGGCGGGCGGAGCCAGGCCCGCCGCCCGTGCGGCCACGACCACCCGGGAACGGGACCAGTCGAGGCCCGTGTCGTCACGTACGCCCAGGTCCGCCCGTAGATCCGTCTCCCCGATGGCGATGCCGCGCAAGGACGGGTGGGCGACGGCGACGGCATGGGCGCGTTCGATGCCGAGGGCCGTCTCCAGGAGGGCGTACAGGGGCAGTGTGCCCCCGTCGGCGGACACCGCCAGGCGTGCGGCGCGTACGACGTCGGAGGGGGAGGAGACCTTGGGCAGGCGCAGGCCGGACAGGCCGGGCGCGGGAGCGACGGCCGCGAGGTCGTCCCGGGCCCAGGGCCCGGACAGGGCGTTGACGCGGACGTGGACGGGGACCGGTTGCGGGTCGCGCAGCAGTTCGGCGGTGGCCGCACGGGCGTAGGCCTTGCGGTCGGGCGCGACCGCGTCCTCCAGGTCGATCACCACCACGTCGGCGCCGGAGGTGAGCGCCTTGCGCACCACGGTGGGACGGTCGCCGGGTGCGTACAGCCAGGTCAGCGGGAAGGTCTTCACAGAGCGCCCTCCGCGCGGAGCTCGGCGAGGTCGGCGGCGGTGAGGCCCAGGCCGGTCAGGATCTCCTCGGTGTCCGCGCCGTGCGGGCGGCCCGCCCAGCGGACCGCGCCGGGTGTGGCGGAGAGCCGGAACAGGACGTTCTGCATGCGCAGCGGTCCCAGCTCGGGATCGTCGACGGTGGTGATCGTGTCCAGGGCCTGGTACTGCGGGTCCGTCATGACGTCCCGTACGTCCTGGACGGGTGCCACGGCCGCCTCCGCCTTCTCGAAGGCCGCCAGGACGTCCGCGCGGGTGTGCCGGGCGATCCAGCCGCCGACCGCCTCGTCCAGGACGTCCGCGTGCCGGGCCCGGTCCTCGCCGGTGGCGAACCAGGGTTCGTCGATCAGGTCCGGCCGGCCCACCAGCACCATCACCCGCTCGGCGATCGACTGGGCCGAGGTGGAGACGGCGACCCAGGTGCCGTCGGCCGTGCGGTAGGTGCCGCGCGGGGCGTTGTTCTGGGAGCGGTTGCCGGTGCGGGGCTGGACGTGACCGAGCTGGTCGTACCAGGTCGGCTGGGGCCCCAGCGCGGTCAGGATCGGCTCGATCAGGGCCATGTCGACGACCTGGCCCTCGCCGGTGCGCTCGCGCGCGGCGAGGGCGGTCATCACCGCGTACGCCGTGGTCAGCCCGGCGATGGAGTCCGCGAGACCGAACGGGGGCAGGGTCGGCGGCGCGTCCGGTTCGCCGGTGATCGCGGCGAAGCCGCTCATCGCCTCGGCGAGGGTGCCGAAGCCCGGGCGGTGCGCGTACGGACCGAACTGGCCGAAGCCGGTGACCCGGGCCAGGACCAGACGGGGGTTGACCGCGGACAGCTCGGGCCAGCCCAGGTCCCACTTCTCCAGGGTGCCGGGGCGGAAGTTCTCGATGACGACGTCGGCGGTCCCGGCCAGGCGCAGGAGGACGGCGCGGCCGCCGGGGGTGGACAGGTCGAGGGTGACAGTGCGCTTGTTGCGGCCGAGCACCTTCCACCACAGGCCGATGCCGTTCTTCGACGGGCCGTGGCCCCGGCACGGGTCGGGTCTGCGCGGATGCTCGACCTTGATGACCTCCGCGCCGAAGTCGCCGAGCATGGTCGCGGCGAGCGGTCCGGCGAAGAGGGTGGCGAGGTCCAGCACCCGCAGACCCGTCAGCGGGGGATCGGCGGGGGCGGGGGCGGCCGGTGCGGTGGTGGCCGGGTCGGAGGGCGTCATGGGCGGGAGGCCTCCAGGTGGGTCAGACGGGCCAGGGCGTCGAAGCCGGTGCCGTGGAGACCGGCGACGGAGGTGGCCAGACGGTTCTTCAGCGGGGCCGTCCAGCGTTCGGGCAGCGCGTCGGGCGAACCGGCGAGCAGACCGGCGATGCTGCCCGCGGTCGCGCCGCCTGAGTCGGTGTCCCAGCCGCCCGACACCGCGCGGCATACGGAGCCGCTGAAGTCGCCGTCGGCGTGGGTGAGGGCGGCGGCGATCAGGGCGGTGTTGGGGACGGCGTGCACCCAGTGGTGGGTGGCGGCGTGCAGGGCGTGCAGATGGTCGACGACGGTGGCGAAGTCGGCGTGCTCGTGGGCCAGCTGGATGGCCTGCCGGACGGCACGGGCGAGCCGGGAGCGGGGCGGGACGACGCTGAGCCCGGTGCGCAGACAGGCGTGGACGGAGGGGCCGCCGGCGGGGGCGGCCGCGGCGGCGGCGATGACGGCGGCGGTGAACATCGCCGCGTAGACGCCGTTGGCGGTGTGGGTGAGCGTGGCGTCGCGGTGCGCCTGGGCGGCGGCGCCCGCCGGGTCGCCGGGGTTGGTCCAGCCGTGCACGTCCGCGCGGATCAGGGCGCCGATCCACTCACGGAACGGGTTGTGGTGGCGGGCGGTCAGCGGGGGTTCCAGGCCGCTGAGGAGATTGCGGTACGCGATGCGTTCGGCGGTGAAGGCGCGGCCGGCGGGGAGTTCGTCGAGCCAGACGCGGGCCACGTCGCCGGTGGTGAAGGCGCGGCCGTGGCGCCGGAGCACGAGGAGGGCGAGAAGGGGGTAGTTGAGGTCGTCGTCCTCGGGCATGCCGTCGATGTTCTCGGCGAGGGAGGTGGCCGCGGAGCGTCGGTTCCAGGGGTGCCGTGCGAGGAGTTCACCGGGGACGCCCCGGGCGGTGAAGTAGCCGGTCAGGGGCCAGTTGCCGGCGGCCCGGGCGAGCTCGCGGATGGCGGTGAGGGGGAGTTTCTCCACCGGTTTGCCCAGCAGGCAGCCGGCCGCTCTGCCGAGCCAGGCGGCTTCCAGGGCGGCGGGGTGCGGGGGCCGCGGAGCGGGGCCGCTCGCGGGGCGTGCCGGCCAGTCGGGGCACCGGGAGCGGATGCCGGCCAGGTCGGTCGGTTCGTCGCCGGCCAGCGAGCTGGGGAGGCCGGCGAGTTCGTCGAGGAGGGCGGTGGCCAGGCGGCGCAGGTGGGGCGGGGCCGGTTCGGGGGAGGCGCCCGCGGTGAGGGGGGCCTCGGAGCCGCCCGCCGCGTGCCAGCGGGCGGCGACGGCCGAGGGCTCGCGGCCGTCCTGGGCGGCCTGGCGCAGCTCGTGGCCGATCAGGTCCTCCGGCTGCACCCAGGTCAGCCGGAGCATTCCGGGCCTCCCAGCCGGGCGAACGCCTCCTCGTGGGCGCGGCGACGGGCCACGTCGCGCGCGAAGATCTCGCGGGTCACGGCGGTGAGCGTCGCCGCCGGTTCCCACAGGTCCAGGCGGCTGGCCTCCGCCACGGTCTTGGCCCACTCCTCGGGGACCGGTGAGCCGAGGGCGCCGGTCACGGCACCGGCCATCGTCGCGATGGAGTCGCAGTCGCGGCCGTAGTTCACGGCGCCGAGCACCGCGTGCCGGAAGTCGCCGCGGGCCATGACCACCATGCCCAGCGCCACGGGGAGTTCCTCGATGGCGTGCAGCCGGGAAGGGCGCCGGGCACCCAGGGAGGGGGAGCGGTAGTCGGGGCCCACGGTGTCGTACGGGGCCACCGCCTCCCGCAGCGGGCGCAGCGCCGACTCGAAGTCCGTGTACCGCGCGGCCGCCTCGCAGACCTTCTCGATCGCCGCGCGGGTGCCGTCCTTGGCCAGGGACAGACACGCGGAGACCACCGAGTCCGCCGTGGCCCCCGGGGCGCACGCCGCCGCCACGGCCGCCGCGAGGACACCGGCCGCCTCCCTGCCGTACGACGACTGGTGGGCGCCCGCGACGTCCAGTGCCTCGGCGTAGGCGGCGGACGGGTGGGCGGCGTTGACCAGGCCGACCGGGGCCATGTACATCGCGGCCCCGCAGTTGACGATGTTGCCGACGCCTGCCTCGCGCGGGTCGACGTGGCCGTAGTGCAGTCGGGCCACCAGCCACTTCTCGGCGAGGAAGATCCGGTGCAGGGGGATCGCCTCCGCCTCCAGCTCGGGGATCCAGCGCGGGTGCGTCATCAGGTCCGGGACCAGGTGGTCGGCGACGGCGTAGGCGTCCAGATGGTCGCGGACCCGCGCGTAGACGCGGATCAGCGCGTGCGTCATCAGGGTGTCGTCGGTGACGTGGCCGTCGCCCTTGTGGTACGGCGCGATGGGGCGGGCGGTGCGCCACGCGTCGCCGTTCCACGGGCCGACGACGCCGTGCACACGTCCGCCGTGGCGTTCGGCGATCTGCTCGGGGGAGTACCCCTCGACCGGCCCGCCCAGCGCGTCACCGACGGCCGCGCCGACGAGGGCGCCGGTGATCCGTTCGTCGAGCGGCAGACCTCGGCTGCCGCTTTGTTCCTGTTCACGCGTCATGACCGGAATCATCCTCCCGAGGGGGCCGGGTACGCGGCTTCCAGGAGCCCGGCGAGTTCCACCAGGTCCGTTCCGGTGAGCCGGGGCAGGACGCAGCCGGAGAGGGTGCGGCAGCTCTCCCGCCACGACGCGGGGATCGCCGCGCCGCCGCCGAGCGCGCCGGTGAGGGCGCCGACGAGCGCGGGGGCGGAGTCCGCGACCCGGGACAGACAGGCCGCCGCGGGCACCGCCTCCGCGATACGGCCCCGGGCGGCGACGGTGAGGGCGAGGGCGACCGGGACGGTCTCGGCGGCGGCGATGCCGTAGCTGTACACGTGGTCGACGATCTGGTGCTCCAGCGGCGGTACGAGGGCGAAGGCGCCGTCGGCGGCCGCCGCGAGCTTCAGCGCGTGCCGGGCGTTGCGGCCGATCTCCGTGTCCTCTGGCAGCTCGGCGCAGGCCGCGGCGGCGCAGGCGTGCGGTTCCGCTCCGGTCAGCGCGAGCGCGACGGCGGCGGCCATCGCGCGGGCGCCGTGCACACCGTCGCCGTCCTGGGTGTAGCGGGCGTCGAACTCGGCGAGGTCGGCGGCGGCCGCGGGGGCGCCGGGGTGGGCGACGGCCAGCACACAGGCGCGTACGCAGGCCGCGTCGTCGAAGTAGTGCGGGTTGTCGTGGCCGGTGGCGGGCGGGCGCAGGCCGGTGGCGAGGTTGCCGAGGCCGGCGCGGACGGAGATGCGGGCGCGCAGGGGGAGGACGGCGGACTCCGTCTCGGGCGCGCGGTCCGCCGCCGCGGCGATCTCGCCGGCGACGGTGTTCCAGGTCAGGTCGATGGCGGCGCGGGTGCGGCGTTCGCGGCTGAGGTCGCCGAAGGCGGTCTCGTCGCCGGCCCGCAGGACGGCTTCCGCGGCGAAGGCCGCCCATTCGGCGTCGTCGGAGGGGCCGAGACGGAGGGGTTCGGAGGGCTGGTTCAGGGCGATGGGGACGGGGAGGGTGGTGGTGGCGTTCTGCTCGGCGAAGGTGTCGAGTTCGCGGGTGAGGCGTCTGGTCCACTCGGGCATGCGGGCGGCGCGGTGGCGGGCGGCGGGCCATCCGGCGGCGTCGCCTGCGGCCAGGCCGAGGAGAAGGCCCTCGATTCTGGCGGGTGCGGTGGCGTGCGGCGCGGGTGCGGTTGCCTGCGGCGCGGGTGCGGTGGCTCGCGGCGCGGGTGGCTGTTCGGCCTCGGCTTCGCCTTCGGCCGGGGTGTTCCCACCCGCACCACCCGTGCGGCTTTCGTGGGCGGGTGCGGGTGGCCCCGGTGGGGCGTCCTCGCCGTTGGCGGGTGCGGGTGCGGGTGCGGGTGCGGGTGCGGGTGGGGGCGGTGCGGGGCTTTTGGCGTGGGCGGGTGCGGGTGGCCCCGGTGGGGCGTCCTCGCCGTCGGCGGGTGCGGGTGCGGGTGGGGGTGGTGCGGGGCTTTTGGTGTGGGCGGGTGTGGGTGGCTCCTGTGGGGTGTTCTCGACGGGTGCGGGGGTCTCGTCGGGGGCGGGGGTGGGTGGGGTTGTTGTGGGGGAGGTCATTTCGGGGGCTCCGGGGTGAGGAGGTCGGCGATGTCCAGGACGTGGTGGCCTGCCATCGCGGGGAGGCAGGTGCCCCGGGCCGGGGTGATGGCCGCCGCCCAGGCCTCGGGGACGGCCGCGACGCCCCGGGTCGCTCCCGCCAGCGCCCCCGCCACCGCCGCCGTCGTGTCGGCGTCGCGGCCCATGTTGACGGCCGTCAGCACCGCCTGTTCGAAGTCCCCGTCCGCCGCCGCGTACGCGCCGAAGGCGAGGGCGACCGCCTCGGGGGCGAGGTCGGTCCACGGATAGCCTCCGATCACCACCGCGGAGCGCACCGCGCGTTCGCCGAGGCGGGCCGCGGTGACGGCGCGGCGCAGTGAGCGGGCGGTCCAGGAGTCCTCCGGCACCACCGCCAGCGCCGATGCGACCACCGTGACCACCGGCGCCCCGGCCATCGCCGCCGCGACGCCCGCCGCGACCGCCTGGCCGCCGTAGATGCCCTCGCCGTCGTGGCTGACCGAGCCGTCGACCGCCGCCAGCCGGGCCGCCTCGTCGGGACGGCCGGCCGCGAAGACCCCGTGCGGCGCCGCCCGCATCGCCAGCCCGTCGCTCCAGGCGTGCCGGTGCTGGGCGGAGATGGGCGCCGCCAGTCCCCGGCGCAGGTTCTCCAGCGTGCCGCGCTCGCTGAAGCCGGCGCCCCGGAAGGGGCCCTCCGCGCGGTCCGCGATCCACTCGTGCCAGGCGGCCTCGACATGCGCCGGGGTGAGCGCGGAGCCGTGCCGGGCGAGCAGCAGACCGGAGAAGATCGCGTACTCGGTGTCGTCCGTGCCCGCGGGGCGGTCGGTCACGTATCCCGTGATGCGGCCCCAGCGCGCACGGATCTCGGAGGGCTTCATGTTCTCGGCCGGGGCGCCCAGCGCGTCGCCGACGGCCAGGCCGAGCAGCGCTCCGCGCGCCCGCGCGCGGAGCCCCAGGGCGTCGCCGGGCGCCGGGACAGAGGGGATGCGGGCGGTCGATGCCATACGCGGCCCTCCTCTTGGGGGCGCCCCGTGAAGAGACGCGCGGAGCCCTTTGCGGAACTGTCCCCGGTGCGGTGTCCGGCGCAGCCTCACCGGCCCCAGCGTCACCCGGTCGACATCTGCGCGCCGATCCACGCAAACGAGCGGATCATGCAAAACCGCAGGTTAGCCCAGCCTTTCCTTGCTGGCGGGACGGGGCGAGGAGGCGTAGATTAGGGCATGTCAAAGAGTGGAACTTGTCCAAAGAAGACTCTGGGGGACGCAGGTGACCATCATGGAGAGCGAGGCGACGCTGCACGTGGCGCACCGCGACAATCACACGCACCGGGACGTGAACGGCGGCTGGCTGCGTCCGGCGGTCTTCGGCGCGATGGACGGACTGGTCTCCAACCTCGCCCTGATGGCCGGCGTCGCCGGCGGCGACGTCAGCCGGCACACCGTCGTTCTCAGCGGGCTGGCCGGACTGGCCGCCGGTGCCTTCTCCATGGCGGCCGGCGAGTACACCTCCGTGGCCTCCCAGCGCGATCTGGTCGAGGCCGAGCTGAATGTCGAACGGCGCGAGCTGCGTACGTACCCGAAGGACGAGGAGGCCGAACTCGCCGCGCTCTACGAGTCCCGCGGAGTCGAGTCCGGCCTGGCCCGCGAGGTCGCCCGGCAGCTGTCCAAGGATCCCGAGCAGGCCCTGGAGATCCATGCCCGCGAGGAACTGGGCATCGACCCCGGCGAGCTTCCCTCGCCCGCCGTCGCCGCCGTCTCCAGCTTCGGCGCGTTCGCGATGGGCGCCCTGCTGCCCGTGCTGCCGTACCTTTTCGGGGCCGCCAGTCTGTGGCCGGCCGTGCTGGTGTCGCTGCTCGGCCTCTTCCTGTGCGGCGCGGTGGTGGCCCGGGTGACGGCGCGCTCCTGGTGGTACAGCGGTCTGCGGCAGCTCGCCCTCGGCGGCGCGGCGGCCGGTGTGACGTACGCCCTGGGTACGTTCTTCGGAACCGCCATAGGATAATTCCCCTCGTGCCTATGCGAGGAGCCGCATAAGTAGCCGTTTCTTGCTGGTTTCGGCCGCGTGACGACTGGGCATGAGCCGTAAGCGCTGTGGGCAAAGAGGCCGATGGCGTGCCCGCGGGACGGGCGAAGAGGCCTTTTCCCGCCATCGACCGACGGGCATTGATCTGTCCGGCCCGGTCTCCATAGCTTTCACCGCCAGGCGCGGAACCCCCGCCGCGACCCGTGTGGTGTCCGCATGCTGAAACGGAGTGTCCCGGTTTCCGAGAACCGTTTCATCATGTAATCTGCACCAGCTTTTCAGCACAGCACGCGAGGGCCAACGTCGTCCCTCGGCACCAGCACATGCCTCATGACGACGACGGGAGAGCCGATGCGTACGCCGCGCCAGCCGTCCCAGCATTCTCCGAGCGACCGCCTGAACTGGTCGTTCATGGATGCTCGCCCTGCTGCGCAGGGTATGTACGACCCCCGCAACGAGCACGACGCCTGCGGCGTCGGTTTCGTCGCCACCCTCACCGGCGAGGCGTCCCACACCCTGGTCGAGCAGGCCCTCACCGTTCTGCGCAACCTCGAACACCGCGGCGCCACCGGATCCGAGCCGGACTCCGGCGACGGCGCGGGAATCCTCTCCCAGGTGCCCGACGCCTTCTTCCGCGAGGTGGCCGGATTCGAACTGCCCGAGGCGGGCGGCTACGCGGTCGGTATCGCCTTCCTGCCGGAGGACGGCACCGACGCCGCCGTGGCCCGGATCGAGGACATCGCCGCCGACGAGGGCCTGACCGTCCTCGGCTGGCGCGAGGTGCCGGTCGCGCCCCAACTGCTCGGCGCCACCGCCCGTTCCACGATGCCGGTGTTCCGCCAGATCTTCGTCGGTGCCGGGGAGAGCCGGGGGATCGAGCTCGACCGCAGGGCGTTCGTGCTGCGCAAGCGCGCCGAGCGCGAGGCGGGCGTCTACTTCCCGTCCCTGTCGGCCCGCACGATCGTCTACAAGGGCATGCTGACCACCGGCCAGCTCGAGCCCTTCTTCCCGGACCTGTCCGACCGCCGCTTCGGCTCCGCCATCGCGCTCGTGCACTCCCGGTTCTCCACGAACACCTTCCCGTCGTGGCCGCTCGCGCACCCGTACCGCTTCATCGCGCACAACGGTGAGATCAACACCGTCAAGGGCAACCGCAACTGGATGCGCGCCCGCGAGTCCCAGCTCGCCTCCGAACTGTTCGGCGAGAACACCGACCTCGAGCGCGTCTTCCCGGTCTGCACCCCCGACGCCTCCGACTCCGCCTCCTTCGACGAGGTCCTGGAGCTGTTGCACCTGGGCGGCCGGTCCCTGCCCCACTCCGTGCTGATGATGATCCCGGAGGCGTGGGAGAACCACGACTCCATGGACCCCGCGCGGCGTGCCTTCTACCAGTACCACTCCACGATGATGGAGCCCTGGGACGGCCCCGCCTGCGTCACCTTCACCGACGGCACCCAGGTCGGCGCCGTGCTCGACCGCAACGGACTGCGCCCCGGCCGCTACTGGGTCACCGACGACGGCCTGGTCGTCCTCGGCTCCGAGGTCGGCGTGCTCGACATCGACGCGGCCAAGGTCGTCCGCAAGGGACGCCTCCAGCCCGGCCGCATGTTCCTCGTCGACACCGCCGAGCACCGCATCATCGAGGACGACGAGATCAAGTCCGCCCTCGCCGCCGAGCACCCGTACGCGGAGTGGCTGGAGGCCGGCGAGATCGAGCTGTCCGACCTGCCCGAGCGCGAGCACATCGTGCACACCCACGCCTCGGTCACCCGCCGCCAGCAGACCTTCGGCTACACCGAGGAGGAACTGCGCGTCCTTCTCGCGCCGATGGCCAAGGCCGGTGCCGAGCCGATCGGCTCCATGGGCACCGACTCGCCGATCGCCGCGCTCAGCGAGCGCCCGCGGCTGCTCTTCGACTACTTCACGCAGCTGTTCGCGCAGGTCACCAACCCGCCGCTGGACGCCATCCGCGAGGAGCTGGTCACCTCCCTGCACTCCTCGCTGGGCCCGCAGGGCAACCTGCTGGAGCCGACCGCCGCGGCCTGCCGCAGCGTCACGCTGCCCTTCCCGGTGATCGACAACGACGAGCTGGCCAAGCTCATCCACATCAACGCCGACGGCGACATGCCCGGCTTCAAGGCCGCGACCCTCTCCGGCCTGTACCGGGTCTCCGGCGGCGGCGACTCCCTCGCCGAGCGCATCGAGGCGATCTGCGCCGAGGCCGACGCCGCCATAGAGAACGGCGCCCGCCTCATCGTCCTGTCCGACCGGCACTCCGACGCCGAGCAGGCGCCGATCCCGTCGCTGCTGCTCACCGCGGCCGTCCACCACCACCTGATCCGCACCAAGCAGCGCACCCAGGTGGGGCTGCTGGTGGAGGCCGGCGATGTCCGCGAGGTCCACCACGTCGCCCTGCTCATCGGCTACGGCGCCGCCGCCGTCAACCCCTACCTGGCGATGGAGTCCGTCGAGGACCTGGTCCGCGCGGGCACCTTCCTGCCGGACATCGAGGCCGAGAAGGCCATCCGCAACCTGATCCACGCCCTCGGCAAGGGCGTGCTGAAGGTCATGTCCAAGATGGGCATCTCGACCGTCGCCTCCTACCGCGGCGCCCAGGTCTTCGAGGCCGTCGGCCTGGCGGAGGACTTCGTCGACAAGTACTTCAACGGCACCGCCACCAAGATCGGCGGCGTCGGCATCGACGTCATCGCCAAGGAGGTCGCCGCCCGCCACGCCAAGGCCTACCCGGCCTCCGGCATCGCGCCCGCGCACCGGGCGCTGGAGATCGGCGGCGAGTACCAGTGGCGCCGCGAGGGCGAGCCGCACCTGTTCGACCCGGAGACGGTCTTCCGGCTCCAGCACTCCACGCGCGCCGGCCGCTACGACATCTTCAAGAAGTACACCGAGCGCGTGAACGAGCAGTCCGAGCGGCTGATGACGCTCCGCGGCCTCTTCGGCTTCAAGTCCGGCCGTGGACCGATCCCGCTCGACGAGGTCGAACCGGTCTCCGAGATCGTCAAGCGGTTCTCCACCGGCGCCATGTCGTACGGCTCCATCTCCCAGGAGGCGCACGAGACCCTCGCCATCGCCATGAACCAGCTGGGCGGCAAGTCCAACACCGGAGAGGGCGGCGAGGACCCGGAGCGCCTGTACGACCCGGCCCGCCGGTCCTCCATCAAGCAGGTCGCCTCCGGCCGCTTCGGCGTGACCTCCGAGTACCTGGTCAACTCCGACGACATCCAGATCAAGATGGCCCAGGGCGCCAAGCCCGGCGAGGGCGGCCAGCTGCCCGGCCACAAGGTCTACCCGTGGGTGGCCAAGACGCGTCACTCGACGCCGGGCGTGGGTCTCATCTCCCCGCCGCCGCACCACGACATCTACTCCATCGAGGACCTCGCCCAGCTGATCCACGACCTGAAGAACGCCAACCCCCAGGCGCGCATTCACGTCAAGCTGGTCTCCGAGGTCGGCGTCGGCACCGTCGCCGCGGGTGTGTCGAAGGCCCACGCGGACGTCGTGCTGATCTCCGGCCACGACGGCGGCACGGGCGCCTCCCCGCTCACCTCGCTGAAGCACGCGGGCGGCCCCTGGGAACTCGGCCTGGCCGAGACCCAGCAGACCCTGCTGCTCAACGGCCTGCGCGACCGGATCGTCGTCCAGACCGACGGCCAGCTCAAGACCGGCCGCGACGTGGTCATCGCCGCGCTGCTCGGCGCTGAGGAGTTCGGCTTCGCCACCGCCCCGCTGGTCGTCTCCGGCTGCGTCATGATGCGCGTCTGCCACCTGGACACCTGCCCGGTCGGCATCGCCACCCAGAACCCGGTGCTGCGCGACCGCTTCTCGGGCAAGGCCGAGTACGTCGTGAACTTCTTCCGGTACATCGCCGAGGAGGTCCGCGAGCTCCTCGCCGAGCTGGGCTTCCGCTCCATCGAGGAGGCCGTCGGCCACGCCGAGGTCCTCGACGTGACCCGCGCGGTGAACCACTGGAAGGCCCAGGGCCTGGAGCTGGAGCCGCTGTTCCACGTGCCCGAGCTGCCCGAGGGCGCCGTCCGCCACCAGGCCGTCCCCCAGGACCACGGCCTGGAGAAGGCGCTGGACAACGAGCTGATCAAGCTCGCCGCAGACGCGCTCTCCGCCTCCGGCGCCGAGGACGCCCAGCCGGTGCGCGCCCAGGTCGCCATCCGCAACATCAACCGCACGGTCGGCACCATGCTCGGCCACGAGGTGACCAAGAAGTTCGGCGGTGCGGGCCTGCCCGACGACACCATCGACATCACCTTCACCGGCAGCGCCGGCCAGTCCTTCGGCGCCTTCGTCCCGCGCGGTGTCACGCTGCGCCTGGAGGGCGACGCCAACGACTACGTCGGCAAGGGCCTGTCCGGCGGCCGGATCGTGGTCCGCCCGGACCGCGCGGCCGACCACCTCGCCGAGTACTCCACCATCGCGGGCAACACCATCGCCTACGGCGCGACCGGCGGCGAGATGTTCCTGCGCGGCCGTACCGGCGAGCGGTTCTGTGTCCGCAACTCCGGCGCGCTGGTCGTCTCCGAGGGCGTGGGCGACCACGGCTGCGAGTACATGACCGGCGGACACGCGGTCGTCCTCGGCGAGACCGGGCGCAACTTCGCGGCCGGCATGTCCGGCGGCATCGCCTACGTCATCGACCTGGACCGGGACAACGTCAACGCCGGCAACCTGTCCGCCGTCCACGAACTGGACGACGACGACAAGCAGTGGCTGCACGACGTGGTCCGCCGGCACCAGGAGGAGACGGGCTCCACCGTCGCCGAGAAGCTGCTCGCCGAGTGGGACACCGCCGTACAGCGCTTCAGCAAGATCATCCCCACCACGTACAAGGCAGTGCTCGCCGCCAAGGACGCCGCCGAGCGAGCCGGTCTGTCCGAGACCGAGATCACCGAGAAGATGATGGAGGCGGCGATCAATGGCTGACCCGAAGGGCTTTTTGAACCACGGCCGCGAGGTCGCCAGGTCCCGTCCGGTCGAGCAGCGTAAGAAGGACTGGAACGAGGTCTACGTCCCCGGCTCCCTGCTGCCGATCATCAGCACACAGGCGAGCCGCTGCATGGACTGCGGCATCCCGTTCTGCCACAACGGCTGCCCGCTCGGGAACCTCATCCCCGAGTGGAACGACTACGCCTACCGCGAGGACTGGGGCGCCGCCTCCGAGCGGCTGCACGCCACCAACAACTTCCCGGAGTTCACCGGGCGGCTGTGCCCGGCCCCCTGCGAGTCGGCGTGCGTGCTCGGCATCAACCAGCCGCCGGTCACCATCAAGAACGTCGAGGTCTCGATCATCGACAAGGCGTGGGAGACCGGGGACGTCGCCCCGCAGGTCCCCGAGCGCCTGTCCGGCAAGACCGTCGCGGTGGTCGGCTCGGGACCCGCGGGTCTGGCCGCCGCGCAGCAGCTGACCCGGGCCGGCCACACGGTCGCCGTCTACGAGCGCGCCGACCGCATCGGCGGCCTGCTCCGCTACGGCATCCCCGAGTTCAAGATGGAGAAGCGGCACATCAACCGCCGTATCGAGCAGATGCGCGCGGAGGGCACCAAGTTCCGCACCGGTGTCGAGATCGGCCGCGACATGCCGGCGACGGCCCTGCGCAAGCGGTACGACGCGGTGGTCCTCGCCGTCGGCGCCACGACCGCGCGGGACCTGCCCGTGCCCGGCCGTGAGCTCAAGGGCATCCACCAGGCCATGGAGTACCTGCCGCTGGCCAACAAGGTGCAGGAGGGCGACTACGTCGCCCCGCCGATCTCCGCCGAGGGCAAGCACGTCGTGGTGATCGGCGGCGGTGACACCGGCGCCGACTGCGTGGGCACCGCCCACCGCCAGGGCGCCGCCTCCGTCACCCAGCTGGAGATCATGCCGCGCCCGGGCGAGGAGCGGGACCCGGTCGCCCAGCCTTGGCCGACCTTCCCGATGCTCTACAAGGTCACCTCCGCCCACGAGGAGGGCGGTGAGCGGGTCTACTCCGTCTCCACCACCCACTTCGAGGGCGACGAGGACGGCAACGTCCAGTGGCTGCACATGAGCGAGGTCGAGTTCGTCGACGGCAGGCTGACCCCGAAGCCGGGCACCGAGCGCAAGATCCCGGCCCAGCTGGTCACCCTCGCCATGGGCTTCACCGGTACCGACCGGGAGAACGGACTGGTCGACCAGTTCGGCCTGGAGCTCGACGAGCGCGGTAACATCGCCCGCGACGCCGACTTCCAGACCAACGTGCCGGGCGTGTTCGTCGCCGGTGACGCCGGCCGCGGCCAGTCGCTCATCGTGTGGGCGATCGCCGAGGGCCGCTCGGCCGCGCGGGGCTGCGACCGCTACCTCACCGGGGCGAGCGAGCTGCCGGCCCCGATCCGTCCGACGGACCGCGCGCTGACGGTCTGACACGACGGCCCACCACGGGACCCGAGGGTCCCCCGTGCACGTCCCGTACAAAGGCGTACGGAACACAGGTGGCGCCTGCCCGCCAGTCCCCGACCGGACGACTGGGCAGGCGCCCCCGCATGTCCGGGCTCACGCCACCTTGAAGGGCACTCCGTACACCGTCCATTCCAGCGGGGTGTCCAGGTCCAGGTTGCCGTCGCCCAGGAAGCGGCGCTGGGCGGTGTCCACGCGGCTGGTGTCGTGGCCGGGGTGCAGCACCCGCATCGCCTCGCGGCGGACGTCGAGGAAGGCCGACAGGTACGCCTTCTCGTCGCCGCCCTCGGCCGGCGTGTCCGCCCGCTTCCCGGCCGCCGCGCGGATGCCGCCGAAGCTCGTGGGACCGTCCCCGGGGCCGTGGTAGACGATCGCGTCGTAGTAGATGAACTGGCCCAGCGCGGACAGCCCGTCGCGCTCGCCCTGCCGTACCGCCGGGCCGAAGTACTCCCGGTCCCGCTTGGCGTCCTGCGCGGCACGGAACTCGGGACGCTTCGCCTCCGCCTTCCACGCCGCCGTGAACCCCGGGCCGAGGCCCTCGTGCGAGTCCGTCCCGTCGACCTCGCGCAGCGCCGGCAGATAGCGGGCGAGGCGGTTGCCGGGACGGTCCTCGGTGTACTCCTCGACCAGGGCGAGCAGATCGTGCGTGCCGGTGCAGAAACCGATGATGCCCGCGGTGTAGCCCTGGCCGTCGCCTATGTCCTCGATGTAGCCGTAGGCGCTGCGCCAGTCGAGCGTGCCGTTCTCGGCACTGGCCACTATCTGGTGCGCGAGTTCCTTCTTGGCGGGACTGGCCAGATCCGCCGTGTCTTCCTTCCCGGAGGACGCGGACGAACAGCCCGCCGCCGCCAGCGCGACGACGGACAGGGCCGCGAGCAGGGCACGTTTCATGGCCCCAGCGTACGAAGGCCGGGGGCCGCTCCGTGCGGCCTTCCGGCACCGCGGGCCCCCTGTTCACCGGTGCACGGGCGCCGCGGCGGCGTCAGGGCAGCGTGAAGTGCTCGCCGCGTATGTCCCACTCCAGAGGCGGGTCCAGATCCAGGTTTCCGGCCTTCAGGAAGAGGCGCTGGGCCGTGTCGACGCGAGAGGCGTCGGGGTCCGGGCGCCGCTCCAGCAAGGTGGCGCGGCGGACGTCCAGGAAGGCGTTCAGGAACGTCTCCTCGGAACCGCCCGCCGCGGGCGTCTCCGCCTCGGCGAGGGCCCGCTCGCGTATGTCGTAGAAGCCGCCCGGCTCGATGCCGGGCCCGTGGAGGACCATCGCGTCGTAGTAGACGAACTGGCCCAGCGTGCCGAGGCCGTCCAGCTTCGCGAGGCGCACCGCCGGGTCGAAGTACCTCTGGTCGCGCTCCGCCTGCTGCGCCGCGCGGAACTCGGCGGTCTTCGCCTCCGTCTCCCAGGCGGCGGGGAAACCGGGGTCCAGGCCCTCGTGCGAGTCCGTGCCGTCGACCTCGCGCAGCGCGGGCAGATAGGGCGCCAGCCCGTTGTCCGGGTATTCCTCGGTGTAGGTCTCGACCAGCGCGAGCAGATCGTGCGTGGCGGTGCAGAAACCGACGATGCCAGCCGTGTACCCGCAGCCGTCGCCCTCGTCGTCGACGGCGCCGTAGGTGCTGCGCCAGTCGGTCGTCGAGTGCTGGGCGCTCGCCACCAGCCGCTGGGCCAGTTCCTTCTTCTCCGGGGCGGCCAGCCCCGGCGGACGGGCGGCGACGGCCGCGTCGTCGGCCGCCAGCTCCTTCTCGGCCCGGTCCTTGGCCTTCTCGAGCGCCGACTGCGTGGTGGGTGTGGGCGGCGGCGCCGAGGCGGCGGGGGAGTCGGACGGCAGCATGAAGTACACCGCCGCGGCGATCACGGCCACAGCGAACAGAAACGCACCGGCAGATTTCACCGCGGGACTCCTCCACTTGTCAGTTCGGCCACCTTGGCCGCCATCGCCACCACCAGCAGCGCCAGCAGGCCGGCACAGGCCGCCGCCTGGATCAGCGGCCGGTGCCTGCCCCGCGGCACGTACGCGAAGACCAGCGCCACCGCACCGCCCGCCAGCAGCCCGCCGAGATGGCCCTCCCACGACGTCACGACCGCGGAGACGACCAGCCACAGCAGCAGCCCCGCCATGAACCGGTTGACCTGCCGCAGGCCGGCGCCGACGCGCCGGGCCATGACGTAGTACGCGGCCCCCACGCCGAAGACGGCACCGGAGGCGCCCACCACGGCGTCGCCGGGCGCGAGGAGCAGCACCAGCACCGACCCGCCCAGCGCCGACAGCAGATACAGGGCGAGGTAGTGCACCCGGCCCAGCATCGGCTCCACGAGGCGGCCCAGGTTCCACAGCGCCGCCATGTTCATCACGATGTGCAGGACGCCGAACGTCCCCTCCGTGGGAGGCAGATGGAGGAAGGACCCGGTCAGCATCCGGTACCACTCCCCGTCCACCACTCCCTCCGGGGTGAAGCCCGCGGGGTACGGGTCGGTCCACACGTAGTGCCCGCCGTCCGGGCCGAGCAGCCCCGCGCCCACCATCGCGAACCGGTCCACGATCTCCGGCCGCGCCACCTCCGCCAGATACACCAGCACGTTGAGGGCGATCAGCACATACGTCACCACGGGCACCGACGACACGCTGCCGCCCACCACCGTGCGGGCCCGGCGCACCGAGCGCGCGCCCTCCTTCACGCAGTCGGGGCACTGGTGGCCCACGGCCGCCTCCCGCATGCAGTCCGGGCAGATGTACCGCTCGCAGCGCGTGCAGCGGACGTGGCACTCCACCTTGGGATGGCGGTAGCAGGTGGTGACGGTGGATTCGGAATCCACGGGCCGGCTCCTCGGGAGGGGACGGGGACGGACATGAGCCGGTGGGGGCTGCGGCGAACAAAATAACGAATGGCTGTGGGCAAAGTCATTGGCGGGGTGCGGGTGCCGTACGCTCGGGGCCAGTTCCGGTGAGCGAGGGGGAGTCCATGGCCGCGATCAGTCTGCGCAAGATCGAGGAGACCGCGCCCGCGCTGGTCAGCCTCTACAAGACCGCCGGAGCCTCACTCGCCGCGCACGGCATGGAGGATCTGCGCGCCGCGGTCTACCTCGTGGTGGACTACTCCGGCTCCATGAAGCCGTACTACAAGGACGGCAGCGTGCAGGCGCTCGCCGACCGGGTGCTGGGCCTGTCGGCCCACCTGGACGACGACGGCATGGTGCCGGTCGTGTTCTTCTCCACCGACGTCGACGCCGTCACCGACATCGCCCTGGCCGACCACCGGGGCCGCATCGAGCGGATCGTGGCCGGGCTGGGGCACATGGGCAAGACCAGCTACCACCTGGCGATGGACGCGGTCATCGACCACTACCTGGACAGCGGCTCCACCGACCCCGCCCTGGTCGTCTTCCAGACCGACGGCGGCCCCATCAACAAGCTCGCCGCGGAGAAGTACCTGTGCAAGGCGGCCCGGCTGCCGATCTTCTGGCAGTTCATCGGCTTCGGCAACCCGCGCAGCAAGCAGTTCGACTACCTCCGCAGGCTCGACGACCTGGCCGTCCCGGCCAAACGCCCCGTGGACAACGCGGGCTTCTTCCACGTCGGCGAGAACCCGGGCAAGGTGCGGGACGCGGACCTCTACAACCAACTGGTGTCGGAGTTCCCCCAGTGGCTGGCGCAGGCCCGGGCCCAGGGAATCGTGCGGTAGGGCAACGCCCCCCGACGACGACCTCCTACGTGTCACACTCCAGCACCGTGCGGCACAGCCCGCACCGCGCCCGCACACGCCCCTTCACCGGAACACGGATCCTCTGGTGACACGTGGGGCAGGGAAACGACACCCGCAACGGGTCGCCGCCCGTGAAGCGGTAGGCCACATCACGCCGCCCCCGTTCCGCCACGGAGCGGTCCTCCGCGTGCCGCCGGTCCCGGGCGTACCGCCGCCGCCCCGCCCACCCCGCGGAGCGCAACGGCGGCTGCTCCCCGTCCCGCCGCGCCATCGCCAGGCCCTTGCCGTACGCCGTGTACGCCTGCGGGCTGGTGAACCACACCGACGGGTCCTCCCCGAACAGCAGCGACCGCTTCGCCAGTACGTACCCGAACTCCTCCGGCGTGAGATACCCCAGCTTCTGCGACGACGCCCCGTCCTCCCGGAACGCGTCCAGCAGCAGCCACCCCGCCCCCAGGTACGTCGCCGTCGTGTCCGTCAGGATCTCGTTCTCCCGTGTCCCCGGGAACGACAGCCCCAGCCGGTGCAGATACACATGCGCCACCTCGTGCGCCAGCGCCGCCCCGATGTCCCGCCGATGCGTCCGGAACCGGTCGTTCAGCTCGATGAAGTACTCCGGCCCCGCCGCGAGTTCCACGTTCGCCGCGTGGGTCATCTCCCGGAACCCGACGATCAGCCGGGCGTCCGGCAGCCGGTAGTGGCGCACCATCTCCCGGGCCACCCGCTGCGACCCCAGATGAAGATCGTCCGTGTCGCAGAAGGCCACATCGGCCGGTGCCACGCTCACCGAGAAGGTCCGGACCGTGTCGTACGACAGCCGCTTGTACAGCGCGGTGACGGACTCCCGCACCGTCTCCAGATGCGGGTAGCCGTGCTCCACCGGTCCGCCGTTCGCCACGTCGCACCCCCGAAGCGCGCCCCAGAACCCGGTTCCACTGTACGGGCCCGCCCGGGGGAGCGCCCCGGACGCGGACAACGCGGCCCGCGCCCGCGCCGTAGGCTGATCCCCCATGACCACCAGCAATGCCGCCGACGGTGACGTCGACCCCGCCGTCCGCGAGGAACTCACCCGGCTGCGCGACAGCATCGACAACATCGACGCGGCCGTCATCCACATGCTCGCCGAACGCTTCAAGTGCACCCAGCAGGTCGGCCGCCTCAAGGCCGAGCACCGGCTGCCGCCCGCCGACCCGGCCCGTGAGGCCCGGCAGATCGCCCGGCTGCGCGCCCTGGCCGGCGACGCCCGGCTCGATCCCGCCTTCGCGGAGAAGTTGCTCAACTTCATCGTCGCCGAGGTGATCCGCCACCACGAGCGCATCGCCGACGACGCCGCGAACGGCGCCACGCCCTCAGCGAACCGGAGCAGAAGCTTCTCCGCCGGGGAGTGACAGGGCGGCCCGGGCGGGGCATGCTGCGCTGTGCACTCCTTGTCAGCCGGCGGGCACCGCCCGTCAGCGCCCGGACCGCCATCCGGTTCCTCACGAGGAGGGATGCGTGCCATGCCGTCCCCCGCCCGGATCCTCATCGTCGACGACCACGAGGACACCCTCTACGCCCTGGAGAGCGCCCTGGCCCCGCTGGGCCACCTGCTGGGCCGGGCCACCAGCGGCGACGAGGCCCTCAAACAACTGCTGCGCGGAAACGTGGGCCTGCTCCTCCTGGACGTGCACATGCCCGGCACCGGCGGCCTCGACGTCGTGCGCTACATGCGGTGCCTGGAACAGACCCAGCACATTCCCGTCGTCCTGCTCACCGGCTTCGCCCGCGACGGCCGCCTCGGCGCCGCCGCCTACGCCCTGGGTGTCGCCGACCTCGTCACCAAGCCCGTCGACCCCTGGGCCCTGCGCACCAAGGTCCGCCACCTCTACGACGCCCATCAGCGCCGGCTCGCCCTGGAGGCGGAGATCCGCGCCCTGCGCGCCCGGCTCGAGGAACGCAACGCCTCTCCCGTGCGTCCCGCCCTGCCCCATCCACACGCGCACGTGGCGCCCGCCCGGCCTGCGGGGGCGCAGACCGAGGAGCTCGAACGAGACCGGACATAGGCCGCGTACCCGATACATAGGCCGCGTACCCGATCCGCCTCTGTGCCGCGGCAACGGCATCAGGCAGCATGGCCTGCATGTCCGTACTGACGCGCGACGAAGCGCAGAACCGAGCACAGCTCCTCGATGTCCACCGCTACTCGGTCGAGCTCGATCTGACCACCGGGGACGAGAACTTCGACTCCCGCACCGTGATCACGTTCGCCGCCCGCTCGGACGCGGACACCTTCGTCGAGGTCAAGCCCGCCGAGCTGCGCTCCGTCACCCTGGACGGACAGCCCCTGGACCCCGAGACCCTCGACGGCAACCGGCTGCCGCTGAAGAACCTCACCGCCGGTGAGCACGAACTGCGGGTCGAGGCGACCATGCGCTACTCCCGCACCGGCGAGGGCATGCACCGCTTCACCGACCCCACCGACGGCGAGACCTACGTCTACACGCAGCTGTTCATGGAGGACGTCCAGCGCGTCTTCGCCGCCTTCGACCAGCCCGACCTCAAGGCCGTCTTCGAGCTGTCCGTCGTCGCCCCCCAGGGCTGGACCGTCCTCGCCAACGGCATCACCGAGCACACCGGCAAGGGCGTGTGGCGGGCCGCTCCCACCCCGCTGATCTCCACCTACCTCGTCGCCGTGGCCGCGGGACCCTGGCACTCCGTGCGCACCGAGCACCGCGGCCTGCCCTTCGGCATCCACTGCCGCCGCTCGCTCGCCCCGTACCTCGACGCCGACGCCGAGGAACTCCTCGACATCACCCGCGCCTGCTTCGACCGCTACCACGAGAAGTTCGAGGAGCCCTACCCCTTCGACTCCTACGACCAGGCCTTCGTCCCCGAGTTCAACGCGGGCGCGATGGAGAACCCGGGCCTGGTCACCTTCCGCGACGAGTTCGTCTACCGCTCCGCCGTCACCGACACCGAGCGCCAGACCCGTGCCATGGTCATCGCCCACGAGATGGCCCACATGTGGTTCGGCGACCTCGTCACCCTCAAGTGGTGGGACGACATCTGGCTGAACGAGTCCTTCGCCGAGTACATGGGCTACCAGACCCTCACCGAGGCCACCCGCTTCACCGACACCTGGACCGACTTCGGCGTCACCCGCAAGCCGTGGGGCTACGACGCCGACCAGCGGCCGTCCACCCACCCCGTCGCCCCCGAGAACGTCGAGGACACCGCCTCCGCCCTGCTCAACTTCGACGGCATCTCCTACGCCAAGGGCGCCTCCGCGCTGCGCCAGCTCGTCGCCTGGCTCGGCGAGAAGGACTTCCTCGCCGGCATCAACACCCACTTCGCCCGGCACCGGTTCGCCAACGCCACCCTCGCCGACTTCATCGACTCCCTCGCCTCCGCCACCGAACGCGACGTCCACGCCTGGGCCGACGCCTGGCTGCGCACGACCGGCGTCGACACGCTCGTCCCGCGGCCGGGCAGCGGCGACAACGTCCACTGGCAGCTGGACATCGACCACCTGGGGGACCCCGGGATCCATCGGGGCCCCGACCCCGGCAAGGACCGCCCCGGGCGGAAGCACGCCGGCACGCTCGTCCGGGCCGGCGGCAGGCGCCCGCACCGCATCACCATCGGCGTCTACGACCGCGACCTCCATGACGCCGGCCGGCTGGTCCTGCGCAACCGGTTCGAGGCGGACATCCCCGCCGACAGGAACGTCGGCTTCAGCCCCGGCGGAACTCGTCCCGCCCTCGTCGTCCTCAACGACGGCGACCTCACCTACGCCAAGATCCGCTTCGACGCCGAGTCCCTGGACACCCTGCGCGCCAGGCTCTCCGGGCTGCCCGACCCGCTCACCCGCGCGGTGGTGTGGAACGCCCTCAGGGACTCCGTCCGCGACGGCGACCTGACCGCCACGGACTTCCTGGACATCGCTCGCGCCCACCTCCCGCACGAGACCGACCTCGCCCTGGTGCAGGGCGTCCTCGCGTTCGCCTCCGCGCACATCGCCGACCGCTATCTCGCCCCCGAGTGGCGGCCGGCCGCGCTGGCCACCCTCACCGAGCTGTGCCGCGACCTCATCCGGCGCACCGAGGACGGCGACCACCCCGGCCTGCGGCTGATCGCCGTGCGGCACCGCATCGACACCGCCGTCCACCCGGACACCATCGCCGCCTGGCTCGCCGAGGGCACCGTCCCCGGCGGCCCCGAACTCGACCCCGAGCTGCGCTGGCGCGTCCTCGCCCGCCTCGCCGTGCTCGGCGCCGTCGACGAGGACGCCATCGCCGGGGAACTCCGCCGCGACCCCAGCGCCGCCGGGCAGGAAGGCGCCGCCCGCTGCCGGGCCGCCCTGCCCGACGCGGACGCCAAGGCCCGCGCCTGGGAGGCGATGTTCGGCTCCGACGACCTGTCGAACTACCTGTTCACCGCCACCGCCCAGGGCTTCTGGCAGCCCGAACAGGCCGAGCTGGTACGCCCCTACGTGGCCCGCTACTACAAGGACGCCGTCGCCCTCGCCGCCCGCCGCGGTCCCGCCATCGCCGAGGCCGCGGGACGCTGGGCGTTCCCCGCCCACGCGGTGGACTCCGAGCACCTCAAGCTCGGCGAGAAGTGCCTGCGCAAGGCCGACCCGACGCCCGCCCTGCGCCGCAAGCTCGTCGACCAGCTCGACGACCTGGCCCGCGCGCTGCGCGTGCGGCAGACCTGACCCGGCGCCCGTACAGGGGCGCCGCCGGTACGGCTCGGCGGCGCCCCCGCGGGCGTGGCCCGCCAACCGGGGCGTACCCCCTTTTGGGTCGTATCCCCGGGCTTTCCGGACGCGGCACCCCATCCCCGTACAAGCTGGAGTCCTCCCGCGCACCGCCCCGGAGGGACCCATGAGCACGCCGCGACCCCTCGCCTCCGGTCCGCACGGGTCCCGGCACCTGCGGCCGCTGCTCGACACCGTCCTCGACGCCCTGCACGCCGGCGGCCGCGCGCGGGGCGGGCCGCTGCCCGCCGGGGGACCGGACGCCGTCACCGCGGCGGTCCGCGACGCGCTCGGCGACGTCCTGCCCGACCGGGGCGACCCCGAGGCCCTGCACACCCTGGTCCGGGTCCTCGCCGAGGGCGCCGCCGACCCCGCCCACCCGTGGTGCGCCGCCCACCTGCACTGCCCGCCCCTCGCCGTCGCGGCCGCCGCCGACCTCGCCGCCTCGGTCCTCAACCCCTCCCTCGACTCCTGGGACCAGGCCCCCGCCGCCTCCGCCCTGGAAGCCCTCGTCACCGAGGCCCTCGCCCGCGAGGCCGGCCACGCCGACAGCCTCGTCACCACCGGCGGCACCGAGTCCAACCAGCTCGCCCTCCTCCTCGCGCGCGAACGGCTCGGCGCCACCGTGCGGCTCGTCCACGCGGCCGGCGCCCACCACTCGCTGCCCCGTGCCGCCTGGCTCCTCGGCCTGCCCGACCCCGTCGAGGTCCCCGCTCCCGCCGGCACCCTCGACCCCGCCGCCCTCGACGACGCCCTGACCCACGTGCCGGGCCCCCACCTGGTCGCCGCCACCGCCGGCACCACCGACGCCGGCCTGATCGACCCGCTGCCCGAGATCGCCGCCCGCTGCGCCGCCCACGGCGCCCGCCTCCACGTCGACGCCGCCTACGGCGGGCCGCTGCTCTTCAGCGACCGCCACCGGCCCGCGCTCACCGGACTGGACGCCGCCCACACCGTCACCCTCGACCTGCACAAACTCGGCTGGCAGCCCGTCCCGGCCGGCCTGCTGACCGTCCGCGACCCCGAGGACCTCGGGGCCCTGCGGCACCACGCCGACTACCTCAACGCCGACGACGACACCGACGCCGGGCTCCCCGACCTCCTCGGCCGTTCCCTGCGCACCACCCGCCGCCCCGACGTCCTCAAGACCGCCGTCACGCTCAGGACCCTCGGCCGGGCCGGCCTCGGCGCCCTGGTCGACCAGGTCTGCGCCCACGCCCGGGAGTTCGCCCGCCTGATCGGCGACGACCCGCGCCTCGAGCTGTACGGCCGGCCCGTCATCAGCACCGTCCTCTTCCGGCCCGCCGGCGCCGACGACACCGGCGTCGCGGCCCTGCGCCGGCACCTGCTCACCACCGGCCGCGCCGTCCTCGGACGCGCCCGCGCCGACGGCCGGCTGTGGCTCAAGGCCACCCTCCTCAACCCCGCCGTGCGCACCGACGACCTGGCCGGCCTGCTCACCCTCGTCCACCAGGCCCACGCGGAAGGACCCCGATGACCACGCCCCACGCGACCGTCCACGACCTCGTCGGCATCGGCATCGGCCCCTTCAACCTCTCCCTGGCCGCCCTCGCCCACCCCCTGCCCGGCCTCACCGCCGCCTTCTACGACCGGCGCCCCCACTTCACCTGGCACCCCGGCCTGCTCCTCGACGACGCCACCCTCCAAGTGCCCTTCCTCGCCGACCTCGTGACGCTCGCCGACCCCACCAGCCCCTGGACCTTCCTGAACCACCTCAGGGCCCGCGAACGCCTCTACCCCTTCTACTTCGCCGAGCGGTTCCACATCCGCCGCACCGAATACGAGGCCTACTGCCGCTGGGTCGCCGACCGGATCCCCACGCTCCACTTCGGCCACGACGTCGACACCGTCCGCTGGAACGCCGGACACGGCCACTTCGAGGCGGACGTCACGCGCCTGGGTGCCGACGGCCGGGCCGTGGCCGCCGGCCGTGTCCGCGCGCGCAACGTCGTCCTCGGCATCGGCACCGAACCCTGGACGCCCGAACCGCTCCGCCCCCTCACCGGCACCTCCGGGCCGCCCGTCGTCCACGCCGACGACTACCTCGCCCACCGCGCGGCCCTCCTCGCCGCGGGCCACCTCACCGTCGTCGGCATCGGACAGTCCGGCGCGGAGATCTACCTCGACCTGCTGCGCCGCCGGCCCGCCGGACGGGAACGGCTCCACTGGATCGGCCGCACCGAGGCCTTCGCCCCCATGGAGTACTCCAAACTCGGCCTCGAACACTTCACCCCCGACCACACCCGCTACTTCCACGCCCTGCCCGAACCCGTCCGCGACCGGCTCGTCCCCGCGCAGTGGCAGTTGCACAAGGGCATCGACGCCGCCACCATCGCCGCCATCCACGACGAGCTTTACCGGCGCACCCTCCACGGCGGCTGGCCGGACACCGTCCTCACCCCCGCCGTCCGCGTCCGCAGCGCACGCCGCACCGGCCGGGCGGGCATCGAACTGGGCCTCGAACACACCCGGCAGGGCACCCGCTCCCGGCTCACCACCGACGCCGTCGTCCTCGCCACCGGCCACCGCGCACGCCCCCTGGACGGGCTGCTCGCGCCCCTCGACCCCTGGCTGCGGCGCGACGACGCCGGGCGGCCCCGCATCGACGCGCACTTCCGCCTGGTCCTCGACCCCGCCGTCACCGGCAGCGTCTACGTCCAGAACGCCGAACTCCACACCCACGGCGTCGGCACACCCGACCTGGGGCTCGCCGCCTGGCGCAGCGCCACGATCCTCAACCACCTCACCGGCCGCCGCGCCTACGCCCTGCCCGCCCGCACCGCCTTCACCACCTTCGGCCTCCGTCCGCCGGCGCCTGAGGTCCCGCCCGCCCGGCGCGGCACCCGGCTCGGCGCCCTGGCGGACGGGACCCCGCCGTAGCGGGGAAGGGCGCTCAGAACACCGGTGTGCCGTCCCGCGTCAGCTGCCAGTCCACCGACGCGAAGTCCTTCGGGTCCAGGACGCCCTTCTCCGTCACCCACTCCGCGATCCGCGTCCGGATCTCCGTCGACTCCGACCACACCTCCGTCGCCGACGCCACGTGCGGGAACGCGCCGCCGCCGTTGGCCCGGTAGTTGTTCACCGCGAAGACGAATCGCTGTCCGTCGTCGAGGGCCGCCCCGTCGCACGTGATGTTCCTGATCCTCGAGCCGGCCGGCTGCGCGATGTCGATCTCGTACCGAAGGCCCGACACATAGTCGTAGTTGTAGTCGGGGCGGCCGCCGGCGTTCGTCAGCCGGTCGACGTCCACCGGCTCGCCGGCCGCGGTCTGCGCGAAGTACTCCGCCGAGTACTCCAGGTACGCCCTGACCTGCGCGCCCGTCATCACCTTCGCGACCAGTGTGTTGTCGTACACGTACAGGCTCGACAGATCACGGATCGTCACCTCGCCCGCCGGGATCTCGGACGTCCGCGAGAACGGTGACGCCTGCGACAGCACCGGGAGCGAGGCGTACTCGGTGTCCGCGAGCGCCGCCCGGACCACGTCCTCCTGCACCTTGCTTATCAGGTCGATGATCGGCGCGTCCTTGTACCGTGCCTCCACCGTCGTCAGCGTCTCGGTCGCCGACCCCACCACCTGGTTGACGTACTCCACGACCTGCGCGTGGTCGTCGCCGAGCAGCCGGGTGATCCGCGGGTCGTCCGCCACCGTCGCCGCGTCGCGCAGCGACGCCCGCACCGACTCCACCCGCCAGCGGCCCCGCTCGAGGACCAGCTCGAAGTCGAACAGCGACAGCCGCTCGGCGAAGCACAGCGGCTCCGACAGCACGACGTCCCGGCCCGTCTCGTCGTTGGTGACCCGCAGTTCCGCGATCTCCTCGTGCGCGTGCCCGACCAGGATCGCGTCGATCCCCGGCACCTGCCGCGCCACGTTCGCCGCCGCGTTCTCCACGTACGGCAGCTGGTCGCCGTACGACGACGTCCCCGACGACCCCGAGTGCGCCGAGACCACCACGACGTCCGCGCCCATCGACCGCAGCTTCGGCACCCACCGGGCCGCCTGTTCCTCCAGACCCGGGAAGGTCAGCTTCCCCTGCACATACGCCTTGTCCCAGATCGCGATGCCGGGGTTCGTCAGTCCCAGCACCGCCACCTTCACCGGGGGAGCGCCCTTCACGTGGAACTTCTTGATGACGTACGGCGGGAAGGCGGGCCTGAGCGTCGTGGCGTCCAGCGCGTTGGCGCCCAGCAGCGGGAAGTCGCACTGCTCCTCGAACCTGCGCAGCGTCTCGATGCCGTAGTTGAACTCGTGGTTGCCGAGCGCCACGGCGTCGTACCCGATGGCGTTCATCGCGCGCGCCATCGGGTGCACCGGGCCGCCCTCGGCGGTGATCGGGTCGACCTTGGCGTAGTAGTAGGTCAGCGGGGTGCCCTGGATGGTGTCGCCCGCGTCCAGGAGCAGGGTGTTGCGGCGGCCCTTCTCCCGGCGGACCTGGTCCACCAGCGTGGACATCCGGGCCAGGCCCTGCGCGTTGCCCGCGTCGTCGGTGTACTCGGCGTCCTTGTAGTAGTCCCAGTTGAAGACGTGCCCGTGCAGGTCCGTCGTGCCCATCACGGTCAGCGCGTACCGCTTCACCGGCTTCCTCCCCCGTCCCGCCCCGGCTGCCTCGGCCGCGGGGGCCGCCGTACCCGCCAGCGCCACCCCCGCCCCCGTCACAGCGGACCTCTTCAGAAACTTCCGGCGGTTCAACGGCATCTCAGGTTCTCCTCGTACCACGAACAACGCGCGTAGACTGGCTCGCCCGATTCTGACCTGAACACGTCTACCGCGAACAGTCCATGACAGGTTGCGATCCTGTGAGGATCCCCGCGACCGGCCGTCGCGTGCTCATCGGAGCGGCTCCGCGCACACTTCAACACTTGTCAATAACCCTTCAACGACAGGCCGTTGAGTCGTCACCCGCAACCAAATCGCTACCGGCCGGTAAGCCCTAGGGTCGGAACATGCGCCGAGCGAAAATCGTCTGCACCCTGGGCCCCGCCACCGACTCGTACGACCAGATCAAAGCCCTGGTCGACGCCGGCATGGACGTGGCCCGCTTCAACCTCAGCCACGGTGGTCACGCCGAGCACGAGGAGCGCTACCGACGGGTCCGGAAGGCCGCCGACGAGACCGGCCGCAGTGTCGGCCTCCTCGCCGACCTTCAAGGTCCGAAAATCCGCCTCGGCCGCTTCACCGAAGGCCCCGTACTCCTTGAACGCGGCGACAGCTTCACCATCACCGTCGAGGAAGGCGCCGAGGGCGACCGCCGCATCTGCGGCACCACCTACGCCGGTCTCGCCGCCGACGTCACCACCGGCGAGCGCATCCTCGTCGACGACGGCAAGGTCACCCTCGAGGTCACCGCCGTGGACGGCCCCCGCGTCCGCACCACTGTCGTCGAGGGCGGCATGGTGTCCGACCACAAGGGGCTCAACCTCCCCGGCGTCGCCGTGTCGGTGCCCGCGCTCTCCAAGAAGGACGAGGACGACCTGCGCTGGGCCCTGCGCACCGGCTTCGACGTGATCGCCCTGTCCTTCGTCCGCAGCGGACGCGACATCAAGGACGTCCACCGCATCATGGACGAGGAGGGCCGCCGCCTTCCCGTCATCGCCAAGGTGGAGAAGCCCCAGGCGGTCGACAGCATCGACGACATCGTCGCAGCCTTCGACGGCATCATGGTCGCCCGCGGGGACCTCGGCGTGGAGATGCCCCTCGAACAGGTGCCCATCGTCCAGAAGCGCGCCATCAAGCTCGCCAAGCGCAACGCCAAGCCGGTCATCGTCGCCACCCAGATGCTCGACTCGATGATCGACAACGCGCGCCCCACCCGTGCCGAGGCCTCCGACGTCGCCAACGCCGTGATCGACGGCACCGACGCCGTCATGCTCTCCGGCGAGACCAGCGTCGGCAAGCACGCCGTCGACACCGTCCGCACCATGGCGCGCATCGTCGAGGCGGCCGAGGAGGACATCCTCGCCAAGGGGCTTCCGCCGCTCACCGAGCGCAACAAGCCCCGCACCCAGGGAGGGGCGGTCGCCCGCGCGGCGGCCGAGATGGGTGACTTCCTCGGCGCCCGCTTCCTGGTCGCCTTCACCCAGTCCGGCGACACCGCCCGCCGGCTGTCCCGCTACCGCTCGCCGATCCCGGTGCTCGCCTTCACCCCCGACCCGGCCACCCGCTCCCAACTCAGCCTCACGTGGGGCGTGGAGACCTTCCTCGGCCCCCACGCGGAGACCACGGACGCGATGGTCGACCAGGTCGACGACCTGCTCCTGCGCTACGCCCGCTGCGCCAAGGGCGACACCGTGGTGATCACCGCGGGATCCCCTCCGGGGGTCTCCGGGACGACGAACCTCGTCCGGGTGCACCACATCGGTGAGGACGACGGCCCCAGGTAGCGGGCCCGAGCGCGGACACGCCGACGCGCAACAAAAAAGCGGATGTTCACCGAAAAGGCGGACATCCGCTGTCAAATGCGGACCTTGGATACAGAGGAAAAGTACCCCGGGTCGGATTCGAACCGACGCTGGATGGTGTTTGAGACCATTGCCTCTACCGCTGGGCTACCGGGGCGCCCTGCAAAACGAAGGTCGACGGTTACCCGCCGTGCCCCCACCTTACCGCAGCTGGGTACGCTCTTGTCAGCAGTACCGGTCTGCCCCGCACCAAGGAGCCCACGTGAGCGCCCCCGAGTCGCCCCAGCCTGTAGACGTGCCCGACGACGACAAGTCGCACGTGCCTCCGATGACGACGCGTGTCGTGATCGCCGAGGACGAGGCCCTGATCCGGCTCGATCTCAAAGAGATGCTGGAGGAGGAGGGCTACACCGTCGTGGGTGAGGCGGGGGACGGCGAGCAGGCCGTCGAACTGGCCCGGGAGCACCGGCCCGACCTGGTGATCCTCGATGTGAAGATGCCCAAGCTGGACGGCATCTCCGCGGCGGAGAAGATCGCCGAGGAGAGCATCGCCCCGGTGCTGATGCTGACCGCGTTCTCCCAGCGGGACCTGGTGGAGCGGGCCCGGGACGCGGGAGCGATGGCGTACCTGGTGAAGCCGTTCAGCAAGAGCGACGTGGTGCCGGCGATCGAGATGGCCGTCTCGCGGTTCACCGAGCTCAAGGAGCTGGAGCGGGAGGTCGCCGATCTGAGCCTGCGGCTGGAGACGCGCAAGCTGGTCGACCGGGCCAAGTCGGTGCTGCAGACCCAGTACGGGCTGACGGAGCCGGCGGCGTTCCGCTGGATCCAGAAGACGTCGATGGACCGGCGGATGTCGATGCAGCAGGTCGCCCAGGCGGTCATCGACGATGCCGAGGAGAAGAAGGCGTCCAAAGGCTAGAGCCGCGGCCGGCCGGCACGAAGAGGCCCGCGTCCCCCCCGGCAGGGAAGGGGACGCGGGCCTCTTCGGGTGCCTCAGTCCTCGCCGAGGTAGGCCTTGCGGACCGACTCGTCGTGCAGGAGGTCCTGCCCGGTGCCGGAGAGGACGATGTTGCCGACCTCCATGACGTGGCCGTGGTCCGCCAGGGAGAGGGCCGCCTGGGCGTTCTGCTCGACGAGCAGGATGGTGGTGCCCTGCGACTTCAGCTCGGCGATGGTCGCCATGATCTTCTGCATCATGATCGGCGACAGACCCATGGAGGGTTCGTCGAGCATGAGGAGCTGGGGCCGGGACATCAGCGCCCTGCCCATGGCGAGCATCTGCTGCTCTCCGCCGGAGAGGGTGCCCGCGGCCTGCTTGCGGCGTTCCCCGAGGATGGGGAAGAGGTCGTAGGCGCGCTTGATGTCCTGCTCGATGCCCGCCTTGTCGCTGCGCAGGAAGGCACCGAGGCGGAGGTTGTCCTCGATGGTCATGCGCGGGAAGATGTGCCGCCCCTCGGGGGAGTGGGCGAGCCCCATGGAGACGATCTTGTGGGCCGGGATCTTCTTGAGCGACCTGCCGTTGAACCTGATCTGGCCGCCGACGGGCTTGAGCAGCCCGGAGAGAGTGCGCAGCGTGGTGGTCTTGCCGGCGCCGTTGGTGCCGATGAGGGTGACCACTTCGCCCGCGTCGACGCTGAACGAGATGCCCTTGACGGCCTGGATCTTGCCGTAGGCGACTTTGAGGTCCTCGACTTCGAGGAGTGCGGTCATCGGTCGTTCTCCTTGCCGGGCGCGGCGTCCTGGGCGGTCTCGGCCTCGGCCTCGGCCGCGGCTTCGGCGGCCTCGACCTCGGCGGCCTCGGCGGCGCCGGGATCGTTCTCCATGGGTTCGCCGATGTAGGCGGCGATGACGCGCTCGTCGCCCTGGACGGTGGCCGGATCGCCCTCGACGAGCTTCTGGCCCTGGACGAGCACGGCGACGCGGTCGCAGAGGTTGAAGATGAACCGCATGTCGTGCTCGATCACGAGGACGGCGATGCCCTGGTCGCGGATGGCGAAGATCAGCTCCTCGGCCGCCCGGGTCTCCTGGGGGTTCATGCCGGCGGTGGGCTCGTCCAGGAGCAGCAGCCCGGGTTCGCTGGCGAGGGCGCGGGCGATCTCCAGCTTGCGCTGCTCACCGTAGGGGAGGTTGCGCGCGAGGTGGTCGGCCTTGGCGTCGAGGCCGACGAACGCCAGGAGTTCCATGGCCCGGACCCGGGACGCCGCCTCCGCCTTGTGGAAGCCCGGTCCGCGCAGGACGGCCGACCAGAAGCCCTCCTTGGTCCGCGTGTGGCGGCCGACGAGGACGTTCTCCAGGACGGTCATGTTGGCGAAGAGCCGGATGTTCTGGAACGTCCGGGCGATGCCCGCGGCGGTGACCTTGAACGACTTGGGCGGCAGCACCTTGCCCTTGTAGCGGACCTCGCCCTCGGTGGGGACGTAGAGGCCGGTCAGGCAGTTGAAGAAGGTGGTCTTCCCGGCGCCGTTGGGGCCGATGAGACCGACGATCTCGCCGCTGCTGACGGTGAGGTCGACGTCGCGGACGGCGGTGAGGCCGCCGAAGCGCATGGTCACGCCGCGCGCGTCGAGGACCGTGGTGCCGGGAGCGGGTGCGCCCGGGGCGTTGTCCTTGGTGGTGATGTCGGTGGTCATGGTGGTCAGGCCCCTGTCTTGCTCAGGACGGTGGGCGCTTCGGCCTCTTCGTGGAACTCCAGTTGGCGGCGCCGGTTGGGGATGAGGCCCTCGGGACGGAAGCGCATCAGCAGGACGAGCGCGAGACCGAAGGCGAGGAGCTGGAAGTCGCCCAGGAACTGGAGCTTGTTGGGGATCAGGAAGAGCAGCGCGGCTCCGATGAGGGGCCCGGCGATGGTGCCCATGCCGCCGAGGACGACCGCGGCGAGCAGGAAGGCGGAGTTGGGCGGGGAGGTGCCGGCGAACAGGTACTGCTCGGGCGTCACGGTGTAGGTGACGTGCGCCTGCACGGTGCCGGCGAGACCGGCGAGGGTGGCGCCGACCGCGAAGGCGATGAGCTTGACCCGGAAGCCGTGGATGCCCATGGCCTCGGCCGCGGTCTCGTCCTCGCGGATGGCGACCCAGGCCCGGCCGATGCGGGAGTCGCCGCTGCGCCGGAAGACGAGCACGACGACGGCCGTGATGAGCAGCATCAGGAAGAAGTAGTTGGCGAACCGCCCGATGGTGAAGCCGGCGATGTCGTGCTGTATCCCGAGGTCGAAGCCGAGGATCTTCAGGTCCGGGACGGACGCGATGCCGTTGGAGCCGTTGGTGAGGTCCGGTCCGGAGGTGCCGTCGGTGTTGTTGGCCGCGATCCGGAAGATCTCACCGAAGCCGAGGGTGACGATGGCGAGGTAGTCGCCGCGCAGCCGCAGCGTCGGGGCGCCGATGAGCACGCCGAAGACCAGCGAGGCGATGGCGCCGACGATGACGGCGGCCCAGAAGGGGAACTGGACGCCGAACGGCGAGCTGGGGGAGCCGGAGACCAGCGCGGCGGCGTAGGCGCCCACGCCGAGGAAGGCGACGTAACCGAGGTCGAGCAGGCCGGCCAGGCCGACGACGATGTTCAGACCCAGGGCGACGGTGGCGAAGATGAGGATGTAGACGCCGAGGGTGGCGTACTGGTCGTCGGTCTGGGTGAACGGAAAGCAGGCCGCGGCGATGAACGCGCCGCAGACGGTGATGTTGGTGTGCCGCCCGGTGATCTGCGAGGCGTGGGCGATCAGACCGGAGCGGTTGAGCGCGGCGAAGCCGAAACCGGCGGTGATCAGGAAGCCGACGAAGAGCTCGTCGTACTCGGTGCCGATGCCGTAGGTGAAGACGACCAGGGCGAGGGCGAGGACGCCGACGATGATCAGGATCTCGGCGTAGCCCGGCAGGGTCCGCACGGGGCGCGGGCTGCCGGAGGCGAAGGCCGCGCGCAGTACGGCGAGGCTGTGGCCGGTGCTGTGCTTGAACCGCTCCCAGCCGGTGTCGTCCGGGTCGAACGGGTCGGGTTCGGGCCGTTCGAAGGGCAGGGCGAGGGCACCGATCAGGGCGATCAGCGTGGCGGCGGCGACGAGGTAGCCGCCGGGCTCGAGGTTGACGAGCCCGCCGAGGTCGATGGTGATCGCGAGGACGGTGTACCAGGCGGTGGCGAAGGTGCCGAGCACGGCGTACTTGAGGGCCGCGTCGGCGCCGGCCGGGGTGAGCCAGCCCAGTCCCTTGACGCCGTAGGAGGAGAGGCCGAAGAGCGCGGCGAGCGCGCCGCCCACGAGGACCAGGACCTGCAGGCCGCCGGGGTAGGCGTAGACGGTGAGGTCGCCGGGGAACGCGGCGGTCCAGGTCCAGGCGAGGAAGGTGGAGACGACGGCAAGGACGCTGCCGCCGGTGGCGAGGGCGCGGCCGAGGTGCGGGGGGATGCCGATGAGGCCGGTGGCGGTGCTCGCGGCGGCGGAGGCCGCGGTCTTGGAGGTGGTGGTCTGTGTGGTCATCGGTGTCACGCCCTGTCCGCAACGCGCTCGCCGAGCAGGCCCTGCGGCCGGAACAGCAGCACGAGGATGAGGAGGATGAAGGCCCAGACGTCGGCCCAGGACTGGCTGCCGAACTTGTCCAGACCGGGTATGTCGGCGATGTAGGCGGTGGCCAGGGTCTCGGCGATGCCGAGGACCACGCCGCCGATCATGGCGCCGTAGATGTTGCCGATGCCGCCGAGAACGGCCGCGGTGAAGGCCTTGAGACCGAGGATGAAGCCCATCTTGAAGTCGATCTGGCCGTACTTGAGGCCGTTGGCGACGCCGCCGATGGCGGCGAAGACGGCACCGAGGGCGAAGGCGACCACGATGATGCGGTCGGTGTTGACGCCCATCAGCTTGGCGGTGTCCGGGTCCTGGGCAGTGGCCTGCATGCCGCGTCCGGTGCGGGTGCGCATCACGAAGTAGGCGAGGAAGCCCATGCTGATCGGCGCGGCGACGAGGAGGAAGATGTCGCCGGTCTGCAGCGTGGCGCCGCCGATGGTGAACGGACCGCCGTCGATCTGCGGGAAGGCCAGCTTGGACTTCGCGTTGGGGTAGAAGGCCCAGATGGCCTGCTGGAGCGCGAGGGAGAGCCCGATGGCGGTGATGAGCGGGGCGAGGCGGGGGGCACCGCGCAGGGGACGGTAGGCGAACCGTTCCGCGCCGATGGCGACCAGAACGGAGACGATCATCGCGCCGATCAGCATCAGGGGCAGGGCCACCCAGATGGAGGTGCCGTCGGGCAGGAGGTACATGTGTACCGTGAGTGCGCCGAAGGCTCCGACCATGAAGATCTCGCCGTGCGCGAAGTTGATGAGCTGGACAATGCCGTAGACCATCGTGTAGCCGATGGCGATCAGCCCGTACATGGATCCCAGTAGCAGGCCGTTGACCAGCTGCTGCGGCAGTTCGTTCACCGCATGTCCTCCGAGACTTCGGAAAAATTCGACGGATGGGGCCGGAACCGAGTCCGCGCGGGGCGCCAGTGGAACAGCGCCCCGCGCGGCTCGTGGGAGTGGTGCGGGCGGAGGTCAGCCGGTGAAGGTGCCCGACTTCACCGTGGTCCAGTCGCCGTCCTTGACGGAGTAGACGGTGAGCTGCTTGTTGGTCGCGTCACCGAACTCGTCGAAGGAGACCTTTCCGGTCACTCCGTCGAAGGAGACGTCCTGCATGGCGTCGACGACCTTGGAGCGGGCGTCGTCGGGAAGCTTGCCGTCGTTGGCCTCGACGACCTTCTTGACGGCCTCGATGATCGCCCAGGCCGAGTCGTAGGAGTAGCCGCCGTACGCCTCGTAGGCCTCCTTGTACCCCTCGGCCTTGTAGTTGGCGACGAACTCCTTGGCGGAGGGCAGCTCCTCGACCGGCGCGCCGACCGAGGTGGCCAGGTCGCCGGTGCCCGCCGTGCCGGCCAGCTTGATGAAGTCGGCGCTGTAGATGCCGTCACCGCCGACCAGCGGGATCTTGGCGCCGGCTTCCTTGATCTGCTTGCTCAGCGGTCCGGCCTGCGGGTACTCGCCGCCGTAGTAGACGACGTCGGCGCCGGAGTTCTTGACCTTGGTGGCGACAGCGTTGAAGTCCTTGCTGTCGGGGTTGATGTGCTCCGTGCCCACGACCTGGCCGCCGAGCTTCTTGAACTCGTCGGTGAAGGTGGCGGCGAGGCCGGCGCCGTAGGTCTTCTTGTCGTCGATGACGAAGACCTTCTTCTTCTTGGCGTCGTTGTAGACGTACTGCGCGGCGAACGGGCCCTGGATGGCGTCCGTGGTCGCGGTACGGAAGTACGACTTGTACGGACGGGCCTTCTCGGTCTGCCAATTCACGCCCTGGGTCAGGGCGGGGTTGGTGTTGGCCGGGGAGACCTCGACCAGCTTGGCCTGGTCGAACACCTTCTGCATGGACTCGCCGACGGAGGAGTTCAGCGGGCCCACGACGCCGAGGACGTCGTCGTTGGCGACGAGCTTGGTGGCGTTCTGCTGGCCGACGGAGGCCTGGCCCTGGTCGTCGAGCGCCTCGATCTTGAAGGTGATGCCCTCGACGTACTTCTCCTTGTTGGCGGTCTTCGCCGCGAGGTCGGCGGAGTTCTTGATGCCGAGGCCCAGCGCGGACAGGTCGCCGGTCAGCGGAGCGTCGACGCCGATCACCACGGTGGTGCCACCGTTGCCGGAGTCCGAGCTGCCGCCGCCGTCCTCGTCGCGTGAGCCGCAGGCGGTGAGGGTGAGTGCTCCCGCCGCCAGCGCGGCGGTGATGGCGATGAGTGAACGTTGACGCACGATCCAGTCCTTTCACCAGACAGCCGCTTCCCCGTGGAAACGGCCGAGTCGAGCGCTGGGCCGACGTGTGAATCGGGCGGCGCGGTGACTGGCCGTGACTCTAAGCGTGTGTGGGGAATGCGGAGGAGACTCTGGCCAAGGCTGTGACGCTCTTGTTATGACACGACGTATTGCAGAGCGGTACTCCGTGGGGGGAACGGTGGAATTCTGGCCGTTTTGTACTGTCCGGATGATGAGAAACCGCAGGAACCGGCGGGGTCGGTTCAGGTGTCTCGGGCCTTTTGGTGATTACCCGAAGTTGTTGCTGCAGGCTACTTGCAGGGCGCTGGAGAGGTCCTGTGCGTACCGTGATCCGAGGATGAAGCTGTGGTCCTCGATTGCGCGTGTATTACGTAAAGTTACATCCAAGAAAGGCAGCCCCGCGTTCCGCGGCGCTTTTCCGCAGTCCGTCACCCGCATGGTGATCGTGATCTTGAGTGGCACTCCCGCTTTTGTCCCGAAAGGGGGGTGAGGGGTGGATGTCACGGACAGTCCGGCATACGGCTGGGATATCCGGGTGACGGTGACCGGAGGGCCGGATTCCATGGTCATCTCCACGTCGAAGGAAAACTCCCGCCGGCCCTTCCCGGCGTCCATGGCTCGCGCCTTCACGTAGGTCAGGGCGGTCACCTGACTCGGGTAGGGCGGGGCCGGCGGCGCCTGAGGGCGGGGACGGGTGAGGTAGAGGTAGCCGCTGCCGGCGAGCACGGCCGAGGTGAGCAGCGTGCCGAGCACGGCCCTGCGGTGCCGCTCGAAGTGCCGTACCGTGCGGCCGAGTTGAGGGCGGCGCACGACGGGAGCGGTGTGCACCCGGGTGCCCTCGCCCGGTTCCACCGGGCCGATCCCGCTCACCGCCAGGGCCCCTCGTCCGGTCCGCCGGAGCGGTACCACGCGGCGCACCCCTCACGCGCCCGACGGTCGATCAGCTCACCGACGTCGGCGGTCCCCTGACGCCGCGCGGCCCGCGCGGCGTCCACCACCTCGCGCAGGATGTCGTACTGGCCGCCGGACAGCCCCATGGACTGGTAGTCGCCGTAGGCGCGGCCGTCCAGCACCTCGCGCGCACCGTGGCCGACGAGTCTCGTACACAATTCCGTGTCGGACGTGACCCGCGGTGCCGGCGAGGCCGTGCCGCTGCCGTCCGTCCCCGGCCCCGTCGCCGGGGTCGCGCGGCCCGCGTGGCCGGAATCCGCGGTGCCGCATCCGGCCACCGCCGAGCACGCCAGCAGCGCGGCCGCGAAGGGCGTGGCGAACGCCCCCGCCCACGCCCGAGAGGTGCCTCCCCGTCGCATGACCCGAACGCTAAGGCGCCGCCCGGCCGGAGGCAATGGCGGTGGGGCGGGGAGCGCCCGGGGCGGCCGCTCCCCGCGCGGCGGACGTCAGCCCGCCGCCCGCTCCGCGTCGCCGGGCTTCACGTCCCGCAGCAGACAGGTCAGCCGCGCGGTGCACACCCGCTTGTCCGCCTCGTCGGTGATGACGATCTCGTACGTCGCCGTGGACCGCCCCCGGTGCACCGGCGTGGCGACCCCGGTGACCAGGCCGGAGCGGACACCGCGGTGATGCGTGCAGTTGAGGTCGACACCGACCGCGATCTTGGAACTGCCGCCGTGCAGCATCGAGCCCACCGAGCCCAGCGTCTCGGCCAGCACGGCCGAGGCGCCGCCGTGCAGCAGCCCGTACGGCTGGGTGTTGCCCTCCACCGGCATCGTCCCCACCACCCGCTCCGCCGAGGCCTCGCGGATCTGCACGCCCATGCGCGTGCCCAGGTGGCCCGCCGAGAACAGCGCCGGCAGGTCCACCCCGAGCGTGGCGTACTCGTCGAGGACCTCCTGCGGGAACTTCACCTGCTGCTGCTCGCCCATGGGCCCGGCTCCATTCGTGCTGCGTCGTGTCGTGCCGCGTCGTACGGCTGTCTGCTGAGCGAACGCTCAGTCGGTCGCCGATTGTTCCAGACGCACCACGACGGACTTGCTGGCCGGGGTGTTGCTGGTGTCCGCGGTGGCGTCCAGCGGCACCAGCACGTTCGTCTCCGGGTAGTACGCGGCGGCACAGCCCCGCGCCGTCGGATAGTGCACGACCCGGAAACCGGGCGCCCGGCGCTCCACACCGTCCTTCCACTCGCCGACGAGATCGACGTAGCTGCCGTCCACCAGACGCAGCTCCCGCGCGTCCTCCGGGTTGACCAGCACCACGCGGCGGCCGTTCGTGATCCCCCGGTAGCGGTCGTCCAGGCCGTAGATCGTGGTGTTGTACTGGTCGTGCGAGCGGAGCGTCTGCAACAGCAGGCGGCCCTCGGGCAGCTCGGGGTACTCCACCGGCGCCGCGGTGAAGTTGGCCTTGCCGGTGGCGGTGGGGAAGCGGCGCTCGTCGCGCGGGGCGTGCGGCAGCGCGAAGCCCCCGGGGTGCGCCACGCGTGCGTTGAAGTCCTCGAAGCCGGGGACCACCCGCGCGATGCGGTCGCGGATCGCCGCGTAGTCCTTCTCGAACTCCTCCCAGGGCACGGTGCTGTCGTCGCCGAGGACCCGGCGGGCCAGCCGGCACACGATCGCCGGCTCGGACAGCAGTTGCGGGCTCGCCGGCGCCAGCCGGCCGCGCGAGGCGTGCACCCTCCCCATGGAGTCCTCGACGGTCACGAACTGCTCGCCGCCGGCCTGGACATCGCGCTCCGTGCGGCCGAGCGTCGGCAGGATCAGCGCCCGCGCGCCGGTGACCGTGTGCGAGCGGTTCAGCTTGGTCGACACATGCACCGTCAGCCGCGCGCGGCGCATCGCCGCCTCGGTGACCTCCGTGTCGGGGGAGGCGGAGACGAAGTTGCCGCCCATGGCGAAGAAGACCTTCGCCTTCCCGTCGCGCAGCGCGCGGATGGCCCGCACCACGTCGTAGCCGTGCTCGCGCGGCGGTGCGAAACCGAACTCCTTCTCCAGGGCGTCCAGGAAGGCCGGGGCGGGCCGCTCGAAGATGCCCATGGTGCGGTCGCCCTGCACGTTGGAGTGCCCGCGCACCGGGCACACGCCCGCGCCCGGTCGGCCGATGTTGCCGCGCAGCAGAAGGAAGTTGACGACCTCGCGGATCATCGGCACGGAGTGCTTGTGCTGGGTGAGACCCATCGCCCAGCAGACGATGACGCGCTTGGACTCCAGGACCATCCGCAGACACTGCTCGATGTCCCCACGCGTGAGACCGGTCGCGGTGAGCGTGTCGTCCCAGTCGGCGGCGCGCGCGGCCTCGGCGAACTCCTCGAAGCCGTGTGTGTGTTCGCGTACGAACTCCTCGTCGACCGCCTCCGGCGTGTCGAGGATCAGCCGGTTGAGGAGACGGAAGAGGGCCTGGTCGCCGCCGATGCGGATCTGCAGGAACAGGTCGGTCAGGGCCGTACCGGTGGTGAGCCCCTTGGGGGTCTGCGGGTTCTTGAAGCGCTCCAGGCCCGCCTCGGGCAGCGGATTGACGCTGATGATCCGCGCGCCGTTCGCCTTCGCCGCCTCCAGGGCGGACAGCATGCGCGGATGGTTGGTGCCCGGGTTCTGCCCGGCGACGATGATCAGATCGGCCTTGTGGAGGTCCTCCAGCAGCACGCTGCCCTTGCCGACGCCGATCGTCTCCGACAGGGCCGAGCCGGAGGACTCGTGGCACATGTTCGAGCAGTCGGGCAGGTTGTTGGTGCCGAGCCGGCGCGCGAAGAGCTGGTACAGGAAGGCGGCCTCGTTGCTGGTGCGCCCCGAGGTGTAGAAGACGGCCTCGTCGGGGGAGGCCAGGGCGGCGATCTCCTCGGCGACGATGTCGAAGGCGCGCTCCCAGGTGACCGGCTCGTAGCGGTCGCCGCCCTCGGGCAGATACATGGGGTGCGTCAGCCGCCCCTGCTGCCCCAGCCAGTAGCCGCTGCGGCCGGCCAGGTCGGCCACCGGGTGCGCGGCGAAGAACTCCGGGGTGACCCGGCGCAGGGTCGCCTCCTCGGCCACCGCCTTCGCGCCGTTCTCACAGAACTCCGCGCGGTGCCGGTGGTCCCCCTCCGGCCAGGCACAGCCGGGACAGTCGAAGCCGTCCTTCTGGTTGACACTGAGCAGCGTCAGCGCCGTGCGCTTCACACCCATCTGCTGCTGGGCCATGCGCAGGGTGTGCCCGATCGCGGGCAGCCCGGCGGCCGCCCGCTTGGGCTCGGCGACCCGCGGCGCGTCCTGAACCGGGTCACTCTTGGGCGGCTTCGTTGCCATAGCGCACTCCTGTTCACGCACACATGTGAGATACCTCTCCGATCCTCGCACGCCCCCCTGAAATCCCTCCCCGGTCAATTCCTACAAGCCACTCCGCGCTTCCGGCGACACCCAGCCCGCCACCTCGTCCATCCGTTCCTGATCGTCCTCCGCGCGGGCCGCGACGTACGCTGCCGCGGCTTCGAACAGGTTGTGCGGACGCTGCTTGCGCCCGGGGCGTTCCTCCGCGCGCCGACCGCCGGTCATCCGGGCGCCCCCCGACCCCGTCCCGCGGTGCCGCCCGTCCGAGCCGGCCCGGTATATGCCCGCCCCACCGAATCCCCGAGCCGGTCCAGTGATCCCCCCAGCCGGTCCGCCCCCCAACCCGCCCGACGCCCCTCCCCAGCCCGCCCGGCGCCCCCAGCCCCGTCCAGTGGTCCCCCCCAGCCCGTCCGGCGTTTGAGGACGAGGACCGGAGGGCCGACATGGGGGTTCCGGGGGCCTGCCCCCGGGGACGGGACGGGAAGGGGCGGAGGGGGCGACTCCACACCGCCCCCGACTGTCAGTGCCGCATGGCAGGATCGGACACGTGGCAGAGACAGCATCGAAGAAGACCGACCAGACCCCCGGCGCCCGCCCGCGACTGATGCTCATGGACGGGCACTCCCTCGCGTACCGCGCGTTCTTCGCGCTGCCCGCGGAGAACTTCACCACCGCGACCGGCCAGCCGACGAACGCGATCTACGGCTTCGCGTCGATGCTCGCCAACACGCTGCGTGACGAGGCGCCCACGCACTTCGCCGTGGCCTTCGACGTGTCCCGCAAGACCTGGCGCTCGGAGGAGTTCACCGAGTACAAGGCGAACCGCTCCAAGACCCCGGACGAGTTCAAGGGCCAGGTCGAGCTGATCGGCGAACTGCTCGACGCGATGCACGCCGAGCGCTTCGCCGTGGAGGGATACGAGGCGGACGACGTCATCGCCACCCTCGTCACCCAGGCCGAGGCCGAGGGCTTCGAGGTGCTGATCGTCACCGGCGACCGGGACTCCTTCCAGCTGGTCTCCGAGCACACCACGGTGCTGTACCCCACGAAGGGCGTCTCCGAGCTGACCCGGTTCACCCCGGAGAAGGTCTTCGAGAAGTACGGTCTGACGCCCGCCCAGTACCCCGACTTCGCGGCACTGCGCGGCGACCCGTCCGACAACCTCCCCGGCATCCCGGGCGTCGGCGAGAAGACGGCTGCGAAGTGGATCAACCAGTTCGGTTCCTTCGCCGAGCTGGTCGAGCGCGTCGACGAGGTCAAGGGCAAGGCCGGGCAGAATCTGCGCGACCACCTGGAGGCGGTCAAGCTCAACCGCCGGCTCACCGAGCTGGAGCGCCGGGTCGAGCTGCCCAAGGGCGTCTCCGACCTGGAGCGGGCCGCGTACGACCGCAAGGCCGTGGCGATGGTCCTGGACACTCTGGAGATCAGGAACCCCTCCCTGCGCGAGCGTCTGTTCGCCGTCGACCCGGGCGCGGAGGAGGCCGAGACCACTCCGGTCGTCACCGGCGGCGTGGAGCTCGACGGCACCGTGCTGGGCGCGGGCGAGCTGGCCGGCTGGCTCACCGAGCACGGCACGGGCCCGCTGGGCGTCGCCACCGTCGACACCTGGGCCCTCGGCACCGGCTCGGTCGCCGAGATCGCGCTGGCCTCCGCCGCCGGGCCCGCCGCCTGGTTCGACCCGGCCGAGCTGGACGAGGCCGACGAGCGGGCGTTCGCCGCCTGGCTCGCCGACCAGGACAGGCCCAAGGTGTTCCACAACGCCAAGGGCGCGATGCGCGTCTTCGCCGAACACGGCTGGACCATCGAGGGTGTCACCATGGACACCGCGCTCGCCGCGTACCTGGTGAAGCCGGGCCGCCGCTCCTTCGACCTGGACGCGCTGTCCCTCGAGTACCTGCACCGCGAGCTGGCACCCGCCGCCGCGCCCGACGGCCAGCTCGCCTTCGGCGCGGACGACGGGGCGGAGGCCGAGGCGCTGATGCTGCAGGCCCGCACCGTCGTCGACCTGGGGGAGGCCTTCGAGGGCCGCCTGGCCGAGGTGGGCGCGGCGGATCTGCTCCGCGACATGGAGCTGCCCACGTCCGCGCTGCTGGCCCGCATGGAGCGGCACGGCATCGCGGCCGACCGGGCCCATCTGGAAGCCATGGAGCAGATGTTCGCGGGCGCCGTGCAGCAGGCGGTGAAGGAGGCGCACGCGGCGGCGGGGCACGAGTTCAACCTGGGCTCGCCCAAGCAGCTCCAGGAGGTCCTCTTCGGCGAACTGGCCCTGCCCAAGACCAAGCGGACGAAGACCGGCTACACCACCGACGCGGACGCCCTGGCCTGGCTGGCCGGCCAGACGGACAACGAACTGCCGGTGATCATGCTCCGCCACCGCGAGCAGGCGAAGCTGCGGGTCACCGTCGAGGGCCTGATCAAGACGATCGCCGCGGACGGCCGCATCCACACCACGTTCAACCAGACGGTCGCCGCGACCGGCCGGCTGTCCTCCACGGACCCCAACCTCCAGAACATCCCGGTGCGCACCGACGAGGGCCGCGCGATCCGCCGCGGGTTCGTCGTGGGCGAGGGTTTCGAGGCGCTCCTCACCGCGGACTACAGCCAGATCGAACTGCGCGTGATGGCCCACCTCTCCGAGGACGCCGGCCTGATCGAGGCGTTCACCTCGGGCGAGGACCTGCACACCACGGCCGCCGCCCAGGTGTTCTCGGTCGACCGGTCCGCGGTCGACGCGGAGATGCGCCGCAAGATCAAGGCCATGTCGTACGGCCTGGCGTACGGGCTGTCGGCCTTCGGCCTCTCCCAGCAGCTGAACATCGAGGCGGCCGAGGCGCGCGCCCTGATGGACGCCTACTTCGAGCGGTTCGGCGGGGTGCGGGACTATCTGCAGCGGGTCGTCGCCGAGGCCCGTGCCACCGGTTACACGGCGACGCTGTTCGGCCGCCGCCGCTACCTGCCCGACCTCAACAGCGACAACCGCCAGCGCCGAGAGGCGGCGGAGCGCATGGCGCTCAACGCGCCGATCCAGGGCACGGCGGCGGACATCGTCAAGATCGCCATGCTGAACGTGGACCGCGCCCTGCGCGAGGCGGACCTGCGTTCCCGCATGCTCCTCCAGGTCCACGACGAGATCGTCCTGGAACTCGCCCCCGGCGAGCGCACCGCCGTGGAGGAACTGGTCCGCCGCGAAATGGCCTCCGCGGTCGGCCTCCGCGTCCCCTTGGGCGTGTCGGTGGGCGTGGGCCCGGACTGGGAGTCGGCTGCCCACTGAGCACGGCGCGAGCCTTCGGACAGCGTGCCGTCAGTCCAGGTCGGACAGGTCCAGGACGAAACGGTGGCGGACGTCGTTGCGCCCGAGCCGTTCGAGGGCCTCGTTCACCCGCGCCGAGGGCAGCAGTTCGATGTCCGCCGTGACACCGTGTGCGGCGCAGAAGTCCAGCAGGGCGGCGGTGGCGGGCAGGCCGCCGCTGCCCGCCGAGCTGAGCTTCTTGCGCCCCACCAGCAGATCCAGGGTCTCCACGGTGACGGGACCGAGGTGCCCGAGGTGGCTGAGCGTGCCGTCCATGGCGACGAGCCGCAGATAGGGGCCGAGGTCGTGCGGCGCGGAGACGGTGTCGATGACGATGTCGAAGCGGTCGCGCGCCTCCGCCATCTGCCCTGCGTCGGTGGAGACGACGAACCCGCTCGCCCCGAGGCGGCGGGCGTCGTCGGCCTTCGCCGGTGAGCGGCTGATGACGGAGGTCTCGGCGCCGCGTGCGACGGCGAGTTTGACCGCGAGATGGCCCAGTCCGCCCAGCCCCGCGACGGCGACGCGGGTTCCCGGGCCCGCGCCGAGGGCCTCCAGGGGTTCCCAGACGGTGATCCCCGCGCAGAGCAGGGGAGCGGCGGCGGCCGGGTCGAGTCCGGCCGGCAGGGGGTGGGCGAAGCGGTCGCGGACGACGTACTCCCGGGAGAAGCCGCCCAGGGTGGTCGATCCGTCGTGCCGGTCGGTGCCGTCGTAGGTCAGGGTCGGATGGTCCCGGCAGAAGTTCTCCTGACCGGCCCGGCACATGACGCAGTCCCCGCAGGAGTCGACGATGTTGCCCACCGCGACCGGGTCCCCGGCGGCGAAGCGGGTGACGGCCGTACCGGTCGCGGTCACCACGCCCGTGAACTCGTGCCCCGGCACCACAGCCGCGTCCCCCGCACCGCCCCGGGCCTCGACGGCGTGCAGATCGGTGTGGCACACCCCGCAGTAGTCCACCCGGACCGCGAGGTCGTCGGGGCGCAGGTCGCGCCGCTTCAGCGGAGTCCGGCGCAACGTCCTCGACGGTCCCTGCGCCATCCAGCCGACGGTGGTCCTCATGATGGTCCCCTCAAACAGACTGTTCGGTCTATCGCACCGTAGGCGCACCGGCGGCGCAAAGCAAACCGACTGTTCTGTTGTGATGCCTGGTACGCTGGCGGCATGGCCGACCTCCCCCTGACCCCGCGCGGAGCGGCGACGTACCAGCGCATCGTCGACGTGGCGACCAAGGAATTCGCCGAGTACGGGATCGCCGGGGCGCGCGTCGAGCGGATCGTCGCCGGGGCGCGCACCAACAAGGCGCAGCTGTACGCCTACTTCGGCAACAAGGAAGGGCTGTTCGACGCCATCTTCCTCAGCTCGCTCGACAGGATCGTGAACGTCGTCCCGATCGACGCGACCGACCTCGCGGACTGGGCCGTACGCCTCTACGACGAGTACCTGCGCCGCCCCGACCTGATCCGGCTGGCCACCTGGGCCCGCCTCGAACGGCGTCCGTCCGGCCATCTCGTCGACGACGCCGACCGCCGTGACGACCGCAAACTGCGTGCCATCGCCGAGGCGCAGGCGGCGGGGCTGGTCCGCGAGGGGGACCCGTTCGAGCTGATGGCCATGGTCATCGCCATGTCCATGGCCTGGTCGCCGGTCAGCAACGTCTACGCGGCGACCGCCGAGGAGCCGGCCGAAACCCACGACCGGCGCCGCGCCCTGCTCCACGAGAGCGTCCGGCGCGCCATGTCCCCCACCACATCCTGACGCGGCGCAACCGGCCGGGCCGCCGTGGGATCTTCACTCGCGTGGACCGTGCGGGGAAGCCGCTGTCCGGCGCGGCCGACAGGATGCGACGCATGGGTATACGCATGCTTCACCGCAGAGCGGGACCCCCGCGGGCCGACGCCGACGGGCCCACCCTCAAGGCGTTTCCGCCGGTCCCGGTCTTCGCGGCCGCCGCAAGTACCGCCCGCATCCCCGCCGGCCTCGCGGCCGCGCTGCGCAACGCCGCCGCGGACCTCGGCCGCCGCCTCGCCGACGGCGGACGCACCCGCCGCACCCCCGGTGCCGTACTCCCCGGCGAGCAGCCGCCCTGGCGGCTGTGGGCCGAACTGGCCCGCGCCTATCTGACCCTCGCAGTCACCTGGCTGCCCCGGCCCCGACCCGTCCGCACCGTCACCGTGTTCGTCGCGGCGAGCGAGACGCTCAGCGTGCGGCCGTACGGCTCTCCGGCCGTGTACCGGAGTCTGCAGAGCCCTCCGTGGCAGGGGCCGGACGCCACGCCCTGACGGCCACCGCGTACAACGGCAGCGCGAGGACGAGCCCCGCGCCCGCGCCGAAGCAGGCCGACGGGATCAGTTCCCAGGGCTTCGCGGTCGCCCCCCAGTAGGCTCACCACCGCGAGGCCCGCTGCACCGCCCCCGCCGCCGCGCACCCCCCCGAGCAGCGCCACTGCCCACCACCGGTCGGCGGCCGACAGTACGGGCACCCCCGCCGGCCCGGCCGCCGCCGGTGCCGTACGGCGCAGCACCCGCGCCACGAACAGCGCGATCACCGCGGCCGCCACCGCCGAACCCCCGTACTGCAGGTACCAGTACAGCGGCGAGCCCGCGATCTCCCCGCCCAGCACGGCAAACAACCGCATCCCCCACCGGTCGGGATGTGTGAACGCGTCCCACACCACATGCGTCGACGCGCCCAGCACGGCCGAGACGTACCGGCGCACCGCCGTCGTACGCCAGGGCGCGTGCGCGGCGCACCGCACCGCAGCAGCGCCGACGTCCGGCCCTGCCGGGCCCGCGGTACCGGCGCCACCAGCGGTTCGCGTACCAGCAGCCACAGCCCCACCAGCGCCCGGGGGTCGGCCCCTGCCGCACGATCAACGTGACCAAAGGGTGAATATGGGGCACGAACAGGTGCCCGTACAAAGGAAGTTGCCGTAGGGTCGCGAGGGCCGTCACGCCGGGTGGCCGAGAAGGGCAACCGGCGGGGCGGGCGGAACGTCACAACAGGGCGAGCACAACATACGTTGACGGGCGCCGCGGCGCCCACGGGAGGGGTTCACTCTATGGCGGCGCATTTCGGCAGGAGGCTGCGCAAGGGAGCGGCAACCACCGCCGTGGCCGCGGCGGCGGTGGCGGCCCTGTCCGCATCCCAGGCTCCGGGCGTGACGGTCGACGACCAGGGCAGACAGTCCACCGCCGACAGCACGCCCTCGCCCGAGGAGGCCGCCGACGACAGCGCGACCGGCAACTCGCCCTACTACACGGACCTGCCGCCGCTCAACAGCCCCAACCCGTCCCCGGGCAGCGGAACGGACGAGGAGGGCTCCGCCACCGACGCGGAGGCCGGCATCCCCGCGACGGTTCTCGACGCCTACAAGAAGGCCGAGGCGGCGTTGCGCGAGAAGAAGCCCGGCTGCAATCTGCCCTGGCAACTCCTCGCCGCCATCGGCAAGGTGGAGTCCGGGCAGGCCCGCGGCGGACGCGTCTCCGCCGACGGCACCACGCTCTCCCCGATCCTCGGCCCGCAGCTGGACGGCAACGGCTTCGCCCTCATCAGGGACACCGACAACGGTGCCTACGACGGCAACAGCACCTACGACCAGGCCGTCGGCCCCATGCAGTTCATCCCCTCCACCTGGGCGTGGGCGGGCCGCGACGGCAACGGTGACGGGCGCAAGGACCCCAACAACGTCTACGACGCGGCCCTCTCCGCCGGCCACTACCTGTGCCGCAACGACTGGGACCTGTCCGACCGGAGCGACCTGCGGAAGGCCATCCTCAGCTACAACAACTCGACGGACTATCTGAACACCGTCCTGAGGTGGCTGGACTACTACCGCGAGGGCAGCCACGAGATCCCGGACGGCACCGGCACGCTGCCGGGGAACCGCAGCGACAACGACAGCGAGCGGCGTTCCCCGTCGGACTCGGCCTCGGCCACTCCGCCCGCGCCGAAGCCCGGCACCAAGCCGAGCACCAAACCGAGTACCAAGCCGAGTACCAAGCCCTCCGACAAGCCGGGCGGCTCGAGCCCGAGCCCCGGGCCCACCACCCCCGGCAGCGGCAGCCCGACCACGCCCCCGCCGACCACGCCCACGCCCTCTCCGACTCCCACCGACACGGTGGACCACCTGGAGCGCGCCGGGACCGGAACGCTCACGGCGATGGCGGGCGACGCGTTCACCGAGAAGATCAGCGCGCGCGCCGAGACGGACACCGGCAAGGCCGTCGCCAAGGTGCGGATCCGCTTCACCATCGTGGGCGACACCGACGCCACCTTCGCCGGCGGTGAGAACGTGGCGACCGCCGTCACCGACACGTCGGGCGTCGCCGTGGCACCCGCGCTCCGGGCGGGCGAGACGACCGGCTCGTTCACCGTCCGTGCCGTCGTCGTCGGCCGCGTCCTGCCGGGCATCGAGTACAAGGCGACGGTCACCGAGCGCGCCGCCGACGCGCTCGTCCGCACCGATGACGCGGCGCTGACCGGCACCGCCGGCGGCGAGTTCGCCGCGGCGGTCGAGGTGAAGGCCACGTACGACGGTGCCGCCGCCGACAAGGTCGCCGCCACCGCCACGCTCATCACCTCGGCCGACGACCCGGCCGAGAACGACAAGGGCCCCTACTTCAAGGACGCCGAGGGCAAGGCCGTCCGCACCCTCGACGGCCTGAAGACGGACGCGAACGGCCTGCTGAAGCTGCCTCGGCTGTACGCGGACGACACCACCGGCACGTTCCTGCTCCGCATCACCACGGCGGGCGGAGCGACCCTCACCCTCGAACTGACCGTGACGGCGCCCGAGTTGCCGTCCCCGAGCCCGTCGGCCTCGGACGAACCCACCGGCTGACGGCACGTCACCCCGCCGAAGGCGCCCTTCCCGTACGACGCGGAGGGGCGCCTTCGTTCACCGCCCCTGCCGCGCCTTGGTGTGCCGGGTCGGCTCGGCGGAGGCCGGGTCCTCCGGCCACGGATGCCTGGGGTAGCGCCCGCGCAGTTCCCCCCGCACGCCCTTGTAGCCCTCCCGCCAGAAGGACGCGAGGTCGGCGGTGACGGCGGCGGGCCGGCCGGCCGGGGACAGCAGATGCACCAGGAGCGGCACACCGGCCACCCGGGGCGACTCCTGCAGCCCGAACATCTCCTGGAGCTTCACCGCGAGCACCGGCCGCTCCGGGTCGGAGTAGTCGACCCGGATCGCGGACCCGCTGGGTACGGTGATCCGCTCGGGCGCGAGTTCGTCGAGCCGCGCCGCCTCCCCGCCGGCCCAGGGCAGCAGCCGCCCGAGCGCCTGGCCGGCGTCGATCCGCGCGAGGTCGGCCCGTCGCCGGGCCCGGCTCAGCTCCGGCTCCAGCCACACCTCCACGCGCGCGTGGAGCGCCTCGTCGGACACATCGGGCCACGGCTCGCCGAGCCGCCGGTGCAGGAAGGCCAGCCGCTGCCGCAGCACGACCGCCCCGGCCGGCCACCGCAACAGCCCGAACCCCTCCCGGCGCAGCCCGTCCAGCAGCGCGGCCCGTACGAGCGCGGGGCCGGCGTCGGTGTGCGGCCGGACGGCCAGCTCCACCGCCCCGAGCCGCTCGACCCGCCGCGCGACGACGTCCCCGCCGGCCCAGTGCACCTCCTCGCGGCTCTCCAGCAGCGCGCCCGCCGCGTACCGCGCGATGTCCTCGTCGACCGCCGCGCCGAGCCCCACGCGCGCGTGCCCACGCCCCACGGGCCGGTCGGCCACGGCCACGGCGAGCCACTCCGCTCCCCGCAACGCCGACCCCGCCCCCACCTCGGCCCGCGTCCCGGCCACCGTCAGATACGACCCCCCGTCGAGCCGAGCCACCCGCTCGGGAAACGCCAACGCGACAACGGTCCCGACCCGAGCTTCCTCCCCACCCTCAACGCCCCGGGCGCGACGCCGCCCGTGCTCCACACCCGTCGGCGGAGCTATGGCCGGTCCGCCGCCCGGGACGGCCCGGGCGCGGCCGTCGGCGGTGCTGGTGTCCGGGGCGGGCTGAGGCCCGCGCTCGTGGCGTGGGTGCGGCGGTGCGGCCACTTCGTGCCCGGTGCCCGGCACGGTCCGGGTGTGACTGCCGGAGGTCGGGGTGCCGGTGGCGGGCCCGGGGTGGTGTGCGTCGTCTTCGGCCGGGTGGGCGCCCGGGGCGGCGTGTGCGCGGCCGTCGGCGGTCCCGGCGTCCGGGGCGGGCTGAGGCTCGTGCCCGTGCCGTGTGTCCGGGGGTGCGGCTGCTGCTCTCCCCGTGCCCGCGGTGGTCTGCGGGTGATCGTCGGTGGGCCGGGCGTCGGGCACCGGTTGGGGGTGGCGGTGTTCGTTCCGGGCGTCCGGCGTCGCGGGTGTGCCGGCCTGCGGCGGAGCCGGGTGGGCGGTCAGTCTGCGCAGGCGGCGGGTTTCCGTGCGCCAGCGCGCGGCGTACGCGTCGCCGCCGCGGCGGGCCGTGCGCAGGGCGCCGGTGAGGTCGTCGCCGTAGCCGCGCGGCGGCTCCTCGCCGATCAGGGCGACCACTTCCGCGGCGAGCTCCGCACCCACCACCGGTGCCGCGTCCAGCAGCGCCCGCCCCAGCCGGGGGTGCAGTCCCAGCCCCGCCAGCCGGACACCCCGTTCCGTGGCCCGCCCGCCGGGACCGACCGCCCCGATGGCCGTCAGGACGGAGCGGGCTGCCGCCATGGCGCCACCCGGCGGAGGATCCAGCAGGGCCAGCCCCGTGGCGTCGGGATCGCCCCAGCACGCCGCCTGGAGCGCGAAGGCCGTCAGGTCGGCCACCTTGATCTCGGGGGAGGGGAACCGCGGCAGCCGAGCGTCCTCCGCCTCCGCCCAGCACCGGTACACCGCCCCCGGCGCCTCACGCCCCGCGCGGCCCGCCCGCTGCCGCCCGGCGGCCCGCGACGCACGCACCGTCGTCAGCGCGCTCAGCCCGCGCGCGTGATCGACCCGCGGCTCCCGCGCGAGCCCCGAGTCCACGACCACCCGCACCCCGGGAACCGTCAGTGACGACTCCGCCACCGAGGTCGCGAGGACCACCCGGCGCCGCTGTCCGGCGGACAGCACCGCGTCCTGCACGGCGGCCGGCGCCCTGCCGTGCACCTGGAGCACCTCGACACCGTCCAGGTCACCGAGGTGCCCGGCCACCCGGGCGATCTCACCCACGCCGGGCAGGAACACCAGCACGTCCCCGTCGCGCTCGGCCAGCGCCCGCCGCACCACCGACGCCACATGGGTCAGGAACACCGGATCGACCCGCATGCCGTGCGGCGGACGCACCTCCCGCGCGGGAGGCGCCCACACCACCTCCACCGGGTGCGCGGCACCGTGCGCCTCGACGACCGGCGCGCCGCCCAGCAGCCGCGCCCAGCCCTCCGCGTCCGTGGTCGCCGACGCGGCCACGAGCCGCAGCTCGGGACGGAGCGTCTCGCGCACGTCCCACAGGAACGCCGCCGCCGTGTCCGCGTCCAGATGCCGCTCGTGGCACTCGTCGAGCACCACCACGTCCACCCCGGTCAGCTCCTGGTCGCGCTGCAGGCGCTGCAGGAGCACACCCGTCGTGACGACCTCCACGCGCGTGTGCCGCCCCACCGTCCGCTCCCCGCGCACCGTGAAACCGACCGACTCGCCGACCCGCTCGCCCAGCAGCCACGCCATCCGCCGGGCCGCCGCACGGGCCGCGATGCGCCGCGGCTCGGCGACCACCACCCGGCGCGCGGGCCCCGCGCCGAGCAGGCCCGCCAGCGCGGGCGGCACCAGCGTCGTCTTGCCCGTCCCGGGCGGTGCCACCAGCACGGCGGTGCCGTGCGTGTCGAGGGCGCCGGCCAGCCCGGGCAGGGCGTCCCGTACCGGAAGGGCGTCCAGGGCGTCGTAACGGATCACGTTGTCAGTCCCGCGCGCACACGAAGATCGCCGTCCCCGGGATCAGGTTCCCGCGCAGCGGCGACCAGCCGCCCCACTCGGAGGTGTTCCAGGCCGGCCACTCCGGCTCCACCAGGTCCACCAGCCGGAACCCGGAGGCGACGACGTCCCGGACCCGGTCCCCGAGCGTCCTGTGGTGCTCGACGTACACCGCGCGGCCCCCCTCGTCCTGCTCGACGTAGGGAGTGCGGTCGAAGTACGACGCCGAGACGCTCAGGCCCTCGGGGCCCGGCTCGTCGGGGAAGGCCCAGCGGATCGGGTGCGTGACCGAGAAGACCAGCCGGCCGCCCGGCCGCAGCACCCGGCGCACCTCCCGCAGCACCAGCCGCGGATCGGCCACGAAGGGCAGCGCCCCGTACGCCGAGCAGGCCAGGTCGAAGGAGGCGTCGGCGAACGGCAGCGCGCCCGCGTCGGCGCAGACCAGGGGGATCGGCCCGCCGATGCGCAGCGCGTGCCGCAGCTGCCGGTGCGAGATGTCGAGCGCCACCGGACGCGCCCCCTGGGCGGCCAGCCAGCGCGAGCACTGCGCCGCGCCGGCGCCGAGCTCCAGGACGTCCCGTCCCTTCAGCTCCTCCGGCGGGCCGAGCAGCTCCGCCTCCACCTCGTCCAGCCCCTCGGGGCCCCACACGAAGCGGTCGTCGCCGAGGAACGTGCCGTGCTCGGTCTGGTAGTCGTCCGCGTTGCGGTCCCACCAGCCCCGGTTGGCCCGTGAACTCTCCGCGACACCGGCCGCCCGCCGGGTCGCCTCCGGTTCGGGTGCATCGCGCTCTTGGATGATTGGCTCCCTCGTCGTACTCTTCCGTCCAGCCGGACCCCGGCGGGTCGCCGATGGGTGTTGCCGGGCCCTGCGTGGTCCCGGGCATCGCCTGACGTGCGCCTTCCGCCATGCGGGGGAAATGTGCCGGTTATGCGGCGATCCGCCCCGGGTGGGCGGCTTCGCGCATTGACCCTGTCCGGCTGCCCCCGTATGCTACAAGTTGCGCTGCGAGCCTGCGTGCCTCAGACGTAGCAGGCTGCGCTCGCATCTGTTGTATGTCCCCTCGGTTCTCGAGGCGTCATCACTGTTCGACGGTGGGCGCTTACTTGGCTGTCCGGCTTCTGCAGAGCGAAACGGGCTCCGGCGTAGCAGTACCTACGACTTCAATGTCCGTACCGGAGCCCTTTCCCACATGACGAGCAGCACCGAGACCACCGCCACCACCCCGCAGGTAGCGGTCAACGACATCGGTAACGAGGAAGCCTTCCTCGCCGCGATCGACGAGACGATCAAGTACTTCAACGACGGCGACATCGTCGACGGCGTCATCGTGAAGGTCGACCGGGACGAGGTCCTGCTCGACATCGGTTACAAGACCGAAGGCGTTATCCCGAGCCGCGAGCTCTCGATCAAGCACGACGTCGACCCCAACGAGGTCGTCGCCGTCGGCGACGAGATCGAGGCCCTGGTCCTCCAGAAGGAGGACAAGGAAGGCCGCCTGATCCTCTCGAAGAAGCGCGCCCAGTACGAGCGTGCCTGGGGCACCATCGAGAAGATCAAGGAAGAGGACGGGATCGTCACCGGTACCGTCATCGAGGTCGTCAAGGGTGGTCTCATCCTCGACATCGGCCTCCGCGGCTTCCTCCCGGCCTCCCTGGTCGAGATGCGCCGTGTCCGCGACCTCCAGCCCTACGTGGGCAAGGAGCTCGAGGCGAAGATCATCGAGCTGGACAAGAACCGCAACAACGTGGTCCTGTCCCGCCGTGCCTGGCTGGAGCAGACCCAGTCCGAGGTCCGCCAGACGTTCCTCACCACCCTCCAGAAGGGTCAGGTCCGTTCCGGCGTCGTCTCCTCGATCGTCAACTTCGGTGCCTTCGTGGACCTGGGTGGCGTCGACGGTCTGGTCCACGTCTCCGAGCTCTCCTGGAAGCACATCGACCACCCGTCCGAGGTCGTCGAGGTCGGCCAGGAAGTCACCGTCGAGGTCCTCGACGTCGACATGGACCGCGAGCGTGTCTCCCTGTCGCTGAAGGCGACCCAGGAAGACCCGTGGCAGCAGTTCGCCCGCACCCACCAGATCGGCCAGGTCGTGCCCGGCAAGGTCACGAAGCTGGTTCCGTTCGGTGCGTTCGTCCGCGTGGACGAGGGCATCGAGGGTCTGGTCCACATCTCCGAGCTGGCCGAGCGCCACGTGGAGATCCCGGAGCAGGTCGTCCAGGTCAACGACGAGATCTTCGTCAAGGTCATCGACATCGACCTCGAGCGCCGTCGCATCAGCCTCTCGCTGAAGCAGGCCAACGAGTCCTTCGGTGCCGACCCGTCTGCGGTCGAGTTCGACCCGACCCTGTACGGCATGGCCGCGTCCTACGACGACCAGGGCAACTACATCTACCCCGAGGGCTTCGACCCCGAGACCAACGACTGGCTCGAGGGCTACGAGAAGCAGCGCGAGGAGTGGGAGCGCCAGTACGCCGAGGCGCAGCAGCGCTTCGAGCAGCACCAGGCGCAGGTCATCAAGTCCCGCGAGGCGGACGCCCAGGCCGCTGCCGAGGGTGGCGAGGCCGCCGCTCCGGTCGCGTCCGGTGGCGGTTCGTACTCCTCCGAGGGTGGCGACCAGTCCGGCGCGCTGGCGTCGGACGAGGCGCTCGCCGCTCTGCGCGAGAAGCTGGCGGGCGGGCAGAGCTGACGCTCGCTCCCTGACCGTCGACCGAGGGGCCGTACCCGTGAGGGTGCGGCCCCTCGCCGCTGCCCGGTCCGGGGTGGCCCGGCGGGCCGGCCGATGGCGCGATGTCCCGCAGTCCCACAGGAGTCACCCCCGCCGGGGAATGTCAGTGCCGCCTGCCACGTTGTGTTGTACGAACACGAGGAGGAGCGGTCACTGTGCTTGATCCGCAGGGTTTGTACGCATGGGAGCCGAAGGGACTCGGCGTCGTCGACATGGCGCTGGCCCAGGAGTCGGCCGGACTTGTCATGCTCTACCACTTCGACGGATACATCGACGCGGGCGAGACCGGGGACCAGATCGTCGACCGGCTGCTCGGCTCGCTGCCCCACCAGGTCGTCGCCCGGTTCGACCACGACCGGCTGGTCGACTACCGTGCCCGGCGCCCACTGCTGACCTTCACCCGCGACCGCTGGAGCGGCTACGAGGTGCCCGCCATCGAGGTGCGCCTCGTCCAGGACGCCACGGGAGCGCCCTTCCTGCTGCTGTCCGGGCCCGAACCGGACATCGAGTGGGAGCGCTTCGCCGCCGCCGTCCAGCAGATCGTGGAGCGGCTCGGCGTACGCCTGTCGGTGAACTTCCACGGCATCCCCATGGGCGTTCCGCACACCCGCCCGGTCGGTATCACCCCGCACGGCAACCGCGCCGATCTCGTCCCGGCGGGCAACAGCCCCTTCGACGAGGCGCAGGTGCCCGGCAGCGCGGAGGCCCTCGTCGAGTACCGGCTGATGCAGGCCGGACACGACGTCCTGGGCGTCGCCGCGCACGTGCCGCACTACATCGCCCGTTCCCCCTACCCGGACGCGGCGCTGACCGCCCTGGAGGCCATCACGGCCGCCACCGGCCTGGTCCTGCCCGGTGTCGCGCACGCGCTGCGCACCGACGCGCACCGCACCCAGACCGAGATCGACCGCCAGATCCGGGAGGGCGACGACGAGCTCACCGCCCTCGTACAGGGCCTCGAGCACCAGTACGACGCGGCCGCGGGCGCGGAGACCCGGGGCAACATGCTCGCGGAGCCGGTGGAGATCCCGTCCGCCGACGAGATCGGCCGCGAGTTCGAGCGCTTCCTGGCGGAGCGGGAGGGCGACAACTGACGCCCCGCGGACCCGGTGCCGCGGGTAGTCGCCCGTAGGGCCTGTACGGCCGCTCCCGCCCGCCCCCCCGGGGCGGACGACGGGAACCGCCGCGCAGGCCCTAGGCTGCTGTTCATGCTGACAGTGGGGCTGACCGGCGGTATCGGCGCCGGCAAGAGCGAGGTGTCGCGGCTGCTCGTCGAGTGCGGTGCCGTGCTCGTCGACGCGGACCGCATCGCCCGTGAGGTGGTCGAACCGGGGACGCCGGGGCTCGCCGCCGTCGTGGACGCCTTCGGCGAGGACGTCCTCACCGAGGACGGCGCCCTCGACCGGCCGAAACTGGGCTCCATCGTCTTCGCCGACCCGGAGAAACTGGCCCTCCTCAACTCGATCGTCCACCCCCTGGTCGCCGCCCGCTCCCGCGAGCTGGAGGAGGCCGCCGCCGAGGACGCCGTCGTCGTCCACGACGTCCCCCTCCTCACGGAGAACGACCTGGCGTCCCGCTACGACGTGGTGATCGTCGTCGACGCCTCCCCCGCCACGCAGCTCGAGCGGCTCGTGGGCCGGCGCGGCATGTCCGAGCAGGACGCGCGGGCGCGGATGGCAGCCCAGGCGACCCGCGAGGAGCGCCGCGCGATCGCCGACATCGTGATCGACAACGACGGCTCCCTGGAGGAGCTGGAGCGACGCGTCAAGGAGGTCTGGGCCGAGCTGGTCCGGCGGGCCCGCGCGCCCCGGGAGGAGTCCCAGGAATAGCTCGCCGAGGGCGGGGCGTTGAACCGGTTCAGCAAGGGAAGGAATGTGCCGTGCCCGAAACCAGCGGTTCGACCGGACGTACGCCTCAGACGCATGTCATCGACTTCCGTGCCGCCGAGCAGCTGCTCGCCTCCCGGGACCCGCGCGGCGCGGTCAAGCTGCTCGACGGCGTGATCGACGTCCACCCCGAGAACACCGCCGCGCGGCTGCTGCGCGCCCGCGCCTTCTTCGCCGCGGCCCAGCTGCGCCCCGCCGAGCTGGAGTTCTCCCTCGTCCTGGAGCGCGAGCCGGACAACGCCTTCGCCCACTTCGCGCTGGCCCGCACCTACCAGCGGCAGGGCCGCGCCCGCCCGGCCAGGCGGCACTTCCGGCTGGCGGCGGCACTGGACCCCAACCCGGAGTATCTGAAGGCGGCCCGCTTCGAGGAGTGACGGGCGGCCCGTGTGTTCGGGCAGACGGGCGGCCCGCGTGCTACGGCCGGTCCCGGGGCGGTGAGTCCTTCGACGGCTCGTACGGCGGGACGTCGCGCCCCGGCTGCCAGTGCGGTCCCTGGCGGATGTGCCGGAGGACGACGAGCAGATCGGCCGTGACCAGCAGCCACAGTGCCCCGCACGCGAGCGCCCAGGCAGGATGACCGGCGAGAGCGAACGCGACCGTTCCGGCCACCGTCCAGACCTCGCCCCACACGCTCAGCCAGAACCGCATCCGCAGCGCACTGCGCGCGGTCGCCGGCTCACTGCCCGTACGCATCGTCCTCACCACCGCACGGTTCCTTCCGCCTCCGGGTGCCCCGGAACCCGCTGTTCCACCGCCCGGCCGGCCACCGGCTCTCACTCGGACGGGTGAAAACCGGGGGGCTGGGAACGGGTGTGCGGGGATGGTCCGTTGGACGGGCGTGGAGCTGAGAATGCGTGAGGGGCACGAGGGGACGGGACCCGGGGCGATCACTCCGGACGGCAGCGCGGTGGAGCTCTACGAGCGGCTGCCCGTCGGGGACGAGCCGGACATCATCGCCGCCGCCGTGCCGGCCGGGGCGCGGGTGCTGGAGCTGGGCTGCGGCGTGGGGCGCATGACGCATGCGCTGCTGGAGCGCGGTTTCGAGGTCACGGCGGTGGACGAGTCGGCGGAGATGCTGGCGCGCGTGCGGGGCGCGCGGACGATCCGCGCGCCGATCGAGCGGCTCGACATCGGCGAGACGTTCGACGTGGTGCTGCTCGCCTCGTTCCTGGTGCACGCGGAGGACGTCGGGGTGCGCCAGGGCATGCTGCGTACGTGCGTACGGCATCTGGCGAAGGGCGGGTGCGTGCTGATCCAGCGGGAGGGCGAGGACTACCACACCGATCTGCCGCGCGAGCGGGTCGACCCGGCGGGCTTCACCGTGCGGATCCTGTCGGCGGAGCCGGTCGGTGACGGGGTCGACTCGGTGCGCGCGGAGTATGTGTTCCCGGACGCGGTCTGGACCCAGACCTTCCGTGCCCGCCCGCTGACGAGGCAGCAGTTCGAGGAGGCGCTGGCGGAGGCGGGCCTGAGGGTGGACCGGTATCTGACGGCGGACCGGGTGTGGGTGAGAGCGGTCCCGGCGGCCGAGCGAGGAATGAGGACCGGGGAGCGATGAGTTCGCGGGCGAAGGGCGGTCTACCCCGGTGACACCGAGACGGACCACATCCTCAGGAGCCCTTCATGTCCGAGACCACCGTTGACGCCGCGACCGCCACCGGCCCCGCGACCACTCGCGGACGGCGTGCCCGTATCGCACTGCGCGCCGTGCAGGTGCTGCTCGCCCTGTTCTTCGCGGGAGCCAGTGCGCTGCCCAAGCTGATCGCCCACTCCTCCGCCCTCGAGCCCTTCGAGGAGATGGGCTGGGGCAGCACGGGCATGTACGCCGTCGGCGTGCTCGAACTGGCGGGGGCCGTCGGCCTGATGGTGCCCGTGCTCCAGTCGGCTGCGGCGACGGGCCTGGCCGCGCTGATGGTGGGCGCGTTCGTCACGCAGGTCACGGTGTTCGACGGTGAGAACGCGGCGACGCCCGTCATCCTGCTCATACCGCTCGCCCTCATCGCCTGGACCCGCCGCACCCACAACAGGGACCTGCTCAGCCTCCTGCGCCGCAGTTCCTGAGGCGGGCCGTCAGCGGCGGGGCGAGCCGCCGGGGTCGCCGCCGCGGGACGGGCGGCCGCCCTTCGTACGCCGGGTGGCCGCCCCTCCCCGGGCACCGGGACCGGGACCGGCGCCCGGGGTGCCGCCGTCCGGTGGGGCGAACCCGCCCAGGCCGCCGAGTCCGCGCAGGCGCTCCATCTCGCGGCGGTCGCGCTTGGTCGGGCGGCCCGTGCCGCGGTCGCGGACACCGGCCGGGGCGACGGCCTCGCGGGGCGGCGGAGGCGGTGAGTTGTCGATGTAGCACTGGACGGCCACCGGAGCGCCCACCCGCTTGCGGATCAGCCGCTTGACGACGACGATCCGCTCCCGGGTCTCGGCCCGCAGCCGCACCTCGTCACCGACGCGCACGGAGTGCGAGGGCTTCACCCGCTCGCCGTTCACCCGGACATGACCGCCCCGGCAGGCGGCGGCACCGAGGGAGCGCGTCTTGACCAGACGCACCGACCAGATCCAGCTGTCGATCCGCACGGACTCGCCGGCACCCGGCCCAGCCGCCTCGGCGGCGGCCACCGCGGCGGCGGTCTTCGGGCCCTCGGCAGCCCCGGACGCGGCACTCTCAGAAGCCATGGTCCCGACCCTAACCCCGCGACCACCGCCGGTGCGGACGATTTTCCCGCTCCCCGCAGCGCCTACCGTGGAGTCATGGACCCCGACGGCCTCTCCCGTCTCGACCGGCGCATCACGGACTGCCGTGCCTGCCCCCGGCTGGTCGCCTGGCGCGAGGAGGTCGCCCGTACCAAACGCGCCGCGTTCGCGGACTGGACGTACTGGGGCCGGCCGGTACCCGGGTTCGGGCCGCCGGACGCCCGGCTGCTGATCATCGGACTGGCACCGGCGGCGCACGGCGGGAACCGCACGGGCCGGATGTTCACCGGGGACCGCTCCGGTGACGTGCTGTACCAGGCCCTGTACGACGTCGGGCTCGCCTCGCAGCCGTCCTCCGTGCACGCGGAGGACGGCCTGCGGCTGTACGGCGTGCGCGTCACCGCGCCCGTGCACTGCGCCCCGCCCGCCAACAAGCCCACCCCCTCCGAACGGGACGCCTGCCGGCCCTGGCTGGTACAGGAGCTGCACCTGCTGCGCCCCACGCTCCGGGCCGCCCTCGTCCTCGGCGCCTTCGGCTGGCAGGCCGCCCTGCCGGCGTTCGCCGAGGCCGGCTGGACCGTGCCCCGGCCCCGGCCCGCCTTCGCGCACGGCGCCCGCGTCACGCTGGACGCCGCCGACGGGCCGGGCCTGGACCTCTTCGGCTGCTTCCACGTCAGCCAGCGCAACACCTTCACGGGCCGGCTCACCCCGGAGATGCTCCGGGAGGTCCTGCGCACCGCAGCCCGAGCGGCGGGACTGGGCACCACGGAAACCACATGAGCGGGTCCGGCCGGCGGCATTAGGGTGACCGGATGGGCAGATACCCGGCGATCGAACCGTACGACCACGGCATGCTGGACGTCGGTGACGGCAACCGCGTCCACTGGGAGATCAGCGGCAACCCGCACGGCAAGCCCGCGGTGGTGCTGCACGGCGGGCCGGGCTCCGGGGCCGGACCGAACCTGCGGCGCTACTTCGACCCGGCCGCTTACCGGATCGTCCTGCTCGACCAGCGCGGCGCCGGACGGTCCCGGCCGCCCGCGAGCGACCCCGCCACCGACATGAGCGTCAACACCACCGCGCACCTCATGGCCGACCTGGAGCGGCTGCGCGCCCACCTGGGCATCGAGCGGTGGCTGGTGTGGGGCGTGTCGTGGGGGTCGGCGCTGGGCCTGCGGTACGCGCAGACCCACCCGGGCGTGGTGTCCGAACTCGTCCTCACCGGAGTCGCCACCGGCTCGAGCGCCGAGGTGGACCTCCTCACCCGGGGGCTGGGCAACATCTTCCCGGAGGCGTTCGAGCGCTTCCTCGCCGTGCTGCCGCCCGACGAGCGGGGCGGCAACCTGGCCGCCGCGTACAACGGGCTGCTGGAATCACCCGACCCCGAGGTCAGGGAGCGGGCCGCCCGCGCCTGGACCGACTGGGAGACGGCGATGATCCCCGCCCCGCCGGGCTCGGTCGCCCGCTTCCGGGACCCGGAGTACCGCTTCGGCTTCGCCCGCACCGTCACCCACTACTGGGGCAACGACCACTTCCTCGGCGAGAGCGAGGACCCGGGCGGCGACAGCGGTGAGCACGGGCAGAGTGTCGTCCTGCGCGACGCCCACCTGCTGCGGGGCATCCCCGGCACCCTGGTCCAGGGCAGCCTCGACCTCGGCAATCTCCTCGGCATCGTCTGGCGCCTCCACCACGCCTGGCCCGACAGCGAACTGGTGATCGTCGACGAGGGCGGCCACGACGCGGGCGCGGCGGGCGACGACGCACTCGTGGCGGCGACGGACCGGTACGCCCGCCGCGGCTGACCCCGCGCCACGGCAGGTGCCCTACGGACGCCACACGTACCGCACGTCCGGCTCCCGCTCCTCGTTCCCGGCGCCGTCCGTCCACTCCACGGCCGTGAAGCCGTGCCGCTCGTAGAAGCGGTGGGCCGGCGTGTTGACCTGGAACGTCCACAGGGCGAGCCCCTGGGGGCTGCGCCGCTTGGCCAGCGCGACGAACCGGTCACCGAGCCCGCGCCCGCGCCACCCGGGCTCCAGGTACAGCTGCTCCAGCTCCCGGCCCTCCAGCACGAGCACCCCGACGACGCCCTCGCCCGCCGCCTCCGCCACCCAGGTCTCGCGCAGGGGCACCAGGACGTGCCGGAAGTACTCCAGGACCTCGTCGTCGGAGCGGGGCCGCACCACGCCGGGCAGCGCGGCGGCGAAGGACCGCAGCCACACGCCGGCCGCGGCCCCGGCGTCGGAGGGGCCGGACCGGCGCAGGGTGACGGCGCTGTCGGGGGCCGTCACGACCCGGCGGCGTCCGGGACGGCCGCCGTCGCCGTGATCTCCACGAGCTGTCCGGGGTAGCCGAGGCAGGCCACCCCGATCAGGGTCGAGGAGTGGGGCCCGGTGCTCAGCCCGGACGCCTCGACGACGTCCCACACGGCGGAGAGCACGGCGGGCTCACCGCTGACCACGTACACATCGGTGGTGACGACCTGGTCCAGGGCGCTGCCCACCGCCGTCAGCTGTTCCTCGAGGTTGGCGAGCACCTGCCGGGCCTGACGCACCGGATCCCCCTCGCCGACCAGCGTCCCGTCCGCGCTCAGCGGGACCGAGCCGGCGAGGAACGCCAGTCTCGTGCCCGCCTCGACGACGGAGGCGTGCGAGTAGGCGGGCGGGGGGAACAGGGTGGGCACGGTGACGCGCTGGATCACGGCGGCTCCTGGAGCGGTGGACGGTCGACGCCGTCGTCGATCGTCCACCGCCCGGCCCGTCGCCGCATCCGAATTACGGGTGCAGCACCACCTTGGTGTAGCCGTCGATCCGCTTGTCGAACTTGTCGTAGGCCGACGGCGCCTGGTCCAGGGGCAGTTCGTGGGAGACGACGAAGCTCGGCTTCGCCCTGCCCTCGATGATCATGTCGCGCAGGAACCGGTTGTAGCGCTTCACGTTGCACTGTCCGGTGCCCATCCGCAGGCCCTTCTCGAAGAACTTGCCGATCGCGACGAGGAGCATGCCCTGCTTGGCCTGCTCGTCCGGGGCGCCCGGGTCCGAGGGGACGTAGAGCCCGGGAATGCCGAGCATCCCGGTGGCCCGGACGGTACGGATGAGGGAGTTCAGCACGGTCGCCGGTTCCTCACGGTCCGTGCCGCCGCCCGCCGACGCCTGGTAGCCGACGGCGTCGATGCCCTTGTCGGTGCCCATGCCCTCGGTCTGCGCCTGGATCTGCTCGACCGGGTCGCCCTTGGAGAAGTCGATCGGGATCGCGCCGATCTCCTCGGCCTTCTGCAGCCGCTCGGGGACCCGGTCCACGACGAACACCTTGCGTGCGCCGCGCAGCAGCGCCGAGTAGGCGGCCATGAGGCCGACCGGGCCCGCGCCGTACACCGTGACGCTCTCCCCGGGGCGCACCTGGGCCAGTTCGCAGCCGTGGTAGCCCGTGGGGAAGATGTCGGCGAGCAGGATGAAGTCCTTCTCGTGCTCCTCTCCCGGCGGAAGTTTCAAGCAGTTGAAGTCGGCGTAGGGAACGCGCAGGTATTCGGCCTGTCCGCCCTTCCACGGCCCCATCGCGACATACCCGTAGGCGCCGCCGGGGAAGCCGGGGTTGACGGTCAGACAGAATCCCGTGTAGCCCTCCACGCAGTTGGTGCAGAATCCGCAGGCGACGTTGAAGGGCATGACGACGCGGTCGCCCTCCTTGAGCCCGGTGACGCCGGAGCCGACCTCCGCGATGATCCCCATGTTCTCGTGGCCGAAGGTGATGCCCGGCTCGGCGGCGGTACGGCCCTCGTACATGTGCAGGTCGGAGCCGCATATCGCGGTTGAGGTGACCCGTACGATTACATCGTTGGGGTGCTGGATCGAGGGGTTGTCCACTTCTTCGACCGCGACTTCGAACGGTCCCTTGTACACGACGGCCTTCATGACCACGACCTCCAGTCGATGGTGTGCATGTGCGGTTGAATCGCCTCTCCCGACGGTCCGCGTGACCGATATCTCATGATTCTCCGGTCCGCTGAACGGGGCAAGCCGGTAATAATTTCTGAATATCGTTTTCGGCGTCGTCCGGCAGGAACCGGCGCCGCATACTGAGTCGTAGCGAGGAGAAAGGGCGGAAATGGCAGCTCAGAGACTGGGAACACTCCTTGTCGCCGTGCCCGGACTGTCCGGCAACACCTATCCGCCGGGCACCACGGTGACCGTCCGCGGTCGCGGGGCCACGGTCGACGGCTATGTGAACGGCGACTGGCTTCCGCTGTCCTGGTGGGAGTTCTCCGACGGTCTCCGCGAGGACATCGCCGACCGCTGACCCTCCCGCGGCCCCGGCGGCCGGGGCCTCAGGTGACCTTGACCCAGTCCAGGGTGCGCTCCACGGCCCGCTTCCAGTCCTCGTAGCCCTCCTGACGCCGCTCCTCGCTCCACTGCGGCTCCCAGCGCTTGGACTCCTGCCAGTGGGTGCGCAGCTCGTCGGTGTCGCGCCAGAAGCCCACCGCGAGCCCGGCCGCGTACGCGGCGCCCAGCGCGGTGGTCTCGGCGACCACCGGACGGCTCACCGGCACCCCCAGCACATCGGCCTGGATCTGCATGCACAGGTCGTTCGCGGTGACGCCGCCGTCGACCTTGAGCACGTCCAGATGCACACCCGAGTCCTGCTCCATGGCCTCGACCACGTCACGGCTCTGGTAGCAGATGGCCTCCAGCGTGGCCCGCGCGATGTGTCCCCCGGTGTTGTACCGGGACAGCCCGACCATGGCGCCGCGGGCGTCGGAGCGCCAGTAGGGGGCGAACAGGCCGGAGAAGGCGGGGACGAAGTACATCCCGCCGTTGTCCTCCACCGTGCGCGCGAGCTGCTCGCTGTCCGGGGCGCTCCCGATGATCTTCAGCTGGTCGCGCAGCCACTGCACCGCGGCACCGGTGACGGCGATGGAGCCCTCCAGGGCGTAGACCGCGGGGCTGCCGGAGAACTGGTACGCGACCGTGGTCAGCAGCCCGCTGCGCGAACGCACCAGCTCGGTACCGGTGTTGAGCACGAGGAAGTTGCCCGTGCCGTAGGTGTTCTTCGCCTCGCCGGGGGAGAAGCAGACCTGGCCCACGGTCGCCGCGTGCTGGTCACCGAGTACGCCGGTGATCGGGACGGCGGCGCCCAGTGGCCGGGAGCTGCGGGCCTGCCCGAACGCCTCGGGGTGGGACGAGGGGTTGATGACCGGCAGCATGGAGCGCGGGACGCCGAAGATCTCCAGCAGTTCGTCGTCCCAGTCCAGGGTCTCCAGGTTCATCAGCATGGTGCGGCTGGCGTTGGTCACGTCCGTGGCGTGCACACCGCCGTTGGGTCCGCCGGTGAGGTTCCACAGCACCCAGGCGTCGGTGTTGCCGAACAGGGCGTTCCCCGCCTCGGCCGCCTCGCGCAGCCCGTCCACGTTCTCCATCAGCCACTTGAGCTTGCCGCCGGAGAAGTACGTGGCCGGCGGCAGACCGGCCTTGTGCCGGATGACGTCGCCGTGGCCGTCGCGTTCCAGTGCGGCCGCGATGCGGTCGGTGCGGGTGTCCTGCCAGACGATGGCGTTGTGGTACGGGCGGCCGGTGCGCGGATCCCAGACCACCGTCGTCTCGCGCTGGTTGGTGATCCCGATGGCGCGCAGATCGCCGGCCGTGAGACCGCCGTCGCGCAGGGCGTTCTGGATCACCGTGTTGGTGCGCTCCCAGATCTCCACCGGGTCGTGCTCGACCCACCCGGATCTCGGCAGGATCTGCTGGTGCTCGAGCTGGTGCTTCGCCACCTCGTTCCCCGAGTGGTCGAAGATCATGAAGCGGGTGCTGGTGGTCCCCTGGTCCACCGCGCCGACGAATTCGGGCATGGCTGCCACCTCTCCTGGTGTGACGACAGGGCCTGAGGGCTACGGTTCCTCGGTCGCCGGACCTTCCTCCTGGGCCCCCGCCCTGGCGTTGATCACCGGCTTGATGAGCAGGTCGTACACGAGGACACCGACGACGCCGCCGATCAGCGGACCGACGATGGGGATCCACCAGTAGCCGCTGAACCACTCGAAGCTCCCGGGGAAGGCGATGGAGCCCCAGCCCTCGAAGTAGGTGAACAGCCGTGGCCCGAAATCTCGCGCGGGATTGATGGCGTATCCGGCATTGGTGCCGAACGTCAGGCCGATCACGGTGACCACCATGCCGATGAGGAACGGGTGCAGATTCGACAGCGGGGCCACATTGCGCAGGTCGATGAGCGCGCAGATGAGCAGCAGGAGAATTCCCGTTCCCACGATCTGGTCGAGCAGCGGACCCCACCAGGAATCCCCGAAATACTCGGCGGGGAATGTCGCGAAGATGGAGTAGGTGGGTAGTGATTCGTCTCGTGGGACTCCCGCCGCGGTCTCCGCGGCGTCGATGGCCCACCGGTAGCAGGCGTAGACGAGCGCGGCGCCGGCGAAGGCGCCCACCACCTGGGCCAGCCAGTACGGCAGCACCTTCCGCCAGGGGAAGTCCCCGCGTACGGCGAAGGCCAGGGTCACCGCGGGGTTGATGTGGGCGCCGCTGATGCCGCCGGCCACATACACGCCGAACACCACGGCGAAGCCCCAGCCCCAGGCGATGATGAGCCAGTTCGCCGGCCCGAATTCCACCGCTTGTCGTCCCGACCCGGGCAGACCGACGACGGCGACAGCCACCGAACCGGCTCCCAGCAGAAGCAGGACGAATGTCCCAAGGAATTCGGCGAGCATTTCGCCGCCGACACCTTCCTTGTAACCGCGTCTACGTACAGTGCGTTCAGCGCGTTCAGCCATCGGCTCTCCTCGGCAGGAATGGCGCGGGCCTTTCCTCCCCCTACCGGAAGCGTAGGCGTAGGTCGGTGATCGGGCGCGCGGGGCGTCATATTTACTTCCAATAGAGCAATGTGTATTGCGCTTCGGCGTCGCCCTCACTTCCTCGCCCGCCTCCCTTCGGATCGTCACCTCCCGGAAACACGGCCGTTCACCGTCCTCCCGCGCCGGCGGCTACCGTGGGGACCACGTGTCCCAGGCCCGGTCAGCGTCGTCCGCGAGCTCGTTCCCCCTTCCGATGCGACGACCGGAGCCCAGTGAGCCGTCCCACCCGTGCCGTTCCCCCCTGGCTCGCCCATGCCCTGCGGGCCCAGCGAAGGCCGGTCGCCCGGAGCGCGGTCGCGCGGGGCGCGCTGGGCGGCGGACCGCTGCTGCTCGCGGCCGTCCTCGCGGGGCGGCCCACCGTCGGGGTCGTCGCCGCCATCGGCGCCATGTTCGCCGGCATCAACGACCGCCCCGGCAGCCGGCGGGCCTCGGCCGCACGCATCGGGGGACCCGCGCTCGCGGGGGCGGCCGGGCTGGCCGTCGGGACGTACGCGGGCGACCACCTTCCGGCCGTACCGCTCACGCTGCTGCTGACCGGGCTCGGACTGATCGCCGGCGCGGTCAGCGCGCCCGGGCCCGTGGGGTCCGCCATGGGCACGCAGCTGCTGGTCGGCGCGGCCGTCGGGGCCGGGATGCCGCTGCCCGAACCGGGCCCGCTGCGGGCGCTCGCCCTGCTCGCCGGCGCCGGGTGGTTCCTGCTGCTGCGGCTGGCGCTGCCGGGGGCGCCGGCCGGCCCCTTCCGGCTGGACTTCCGGTTCGACGGCGAGCGGGGTGCCATCGCGGGGGTGTACGACGCCGTCGCCGCCCTGCTGGACTCCGCCGGGACGGACGACGCCCTTGCCCGCCGGGCCGCGCTCACCGCCGCCCTCGACCACGCGCAGGACGCGCTCACCGGCCCCCGGCTGCGGCGGTACGCCTCCTCCGCGGCCGAACGCCGGCTGCACGCGCAGTACGCCGCCGCTCTGCCGCTCGCCGAGGCCGCGACCGCGCTGGCCTGGGCGGGCGAGACCGTACCGGCCCGTGCGTCCGAGGGCCCCCGGCGGCTGGCCGCCGCCGTGCGCGGCGGCACCCCGACCGGACCGCTGCCCGCCCCCTCCCGTTCCGTGCCCGCCCTGCGCGCCCTGGACGACGCCCTGCTGCGGGCCGCCGAAGCCTTCGACTCGGGCGCGGGCGGCGACCTGCACAGCCGCAGGCGGTCCCGGGCCGCCCGGCTGCGCACCGTCACCGGCGCCCGGGGCCGCGAGTACGGCACCCGGGTCGCCCTCTGCTTCGGCACCGGCGTCGCCCTCGCCCAGGCCCTGCACCACGCGCGCTGGTACGGGCAGCACACGCACTGGTACTGGCTGCCCGTCACGGCCGTGTTCCTGGTCAAACCCGACCTCGGGCCGCTCGCCTCCCGGGTGCTGTCCCGCGCTGCCGGGACCGTGCTCGGCGCGCTGCTGTTCGCCGCGTTCGCCGCGGTGCTGCCCCGCCCCGCGGGGCTGGTCGCCCTGGTCGTGGTGTGCGGGGCGCTGATCCCCTTCGCCGCACGGCACTTCGCCGCGCAGACCGCCGTCGTCACCGTGCTGGTGCTCGCCCTGGTGATGGCCGCCGGCGAACCGCAGGCCTCCGTCGGCCGGATCGGCGAGACCCTGCTGGCCTGCGCCGTCGTGCTGGTCGTCGGCCATCTCCCGATGCCGGGACAGCGCGGTCACGCCATCCGGGCCCGGCTCGTGGAAGCGGGCGGCGCCGCACAGGCCTACCTCGACCACGTCCTCGCAGGCTCCGCCGACCGCGAGGCCCGCTGGGCCCTGCGCCGCGAGGCCTACCGCACGCTCGCGGAGGCCCGTACGGCCATCGCCCTCGCGTCGGCCGAACTGCCCCCGCTGGCCCGGCACGCGGACGGCACCGACGAGATCGCCGTCACCCTCGAACTGCTCGTCGACACCACCACCGCGGGCGCCGTCCACCTCGACGACACCGGCCGGCTCGACCCCCGGCACCTGGCGCGGCTCACCGAACTCCGGGACGAACTCGCCCGGCGCCACCGGCGCGCCGGACTCCCCGTGCCCGAACTGCGGGTCACCGGGTGACGCGCCCGCGGCGGGACCGGGACGACGGGCCGGGTCAGCCCACCCGGACCCACACCGGGGCGTGGTCCGACCCCGCCGCCCCGCGCCGCTCCCCGGGGTCCGGGCCGACGGACGGCAGCCGCGGCGGGCCCTCGTCCGGCAGGCCCGTGCCCGCAGCCGTCACCCGGCGCACCAGACGGTGACTGAGCAGCACATGGTCGATCAGCTCCCGCCGCCCGGAGTTCACCCGCGAATAGCGCTGTGCGACCGGGATGAGGGGAGCGATGTTCCACAGCCGCCCGGCGTCGCCCTGGTCCGGGTGGTCGTGTCCGGACGTGCCGATCTCCCAACCGGGCGGCCCGAGCAGGATCTGCGTGGTCGCCGCCTGCACCTCGTCGTTGAGGTCGCCGAGGACCGCCACGTCCCGCTCCCGCCCGTCACCGTCGAGCAGCGCGTCCGCCAGGGCGCGCAGCGTCGCCGCCTCCGCCGTGCGCCGGTACAGGGCGTAGGCACCGTAACGGGCCCGTTCGCCCTCATCACGCGGGTGGAACCGGTTGTGCGGATACGTCAGCAGCTTCGACTTCAGATGACCGACCGCCACCCGCAGCGGCGTCCCGTCCTCGCCGGTCACCTCCACCGCGAGGAAGCCCCGGCCCGCCGCGGCGGCCGTCGGGCCCGCGTCGTCCGCCTGGACCGGGCGCAGCTTCGCCGGGAACGCCGCGGTGTCGGCGACCACGGTCGGCTCCGCGCGGCTCAGGAAGCCGACCCGTATGCCCCGGCCGTCCGCGTGCTCGGACAGGGCGATCCGCCAGTCGTCGTCCAGCAGTCCGGCCAGGTCCTCCAGCGCGCCGGGGTCGCCGACCTCCTGCACCCCGAGCAGCGCCGGATCGAGTTCCGTGATCACGGCGGCGAGCGCCGCCAGCTTCGACTCGTACGCGGCCCGGTCCGCGGGCCCGAAGGGGCCGCCGGGCCGGTAGAGGTTCTCCAGGTTCCAGGTGCCGAGGAGCATTCCGGGCCCCTTTCAGCCGTGGGCGGGCTCGTGGCGGGGCCAGGGTGCGCGCCCGGCCCGCGCCGCGACAGAGGCGCGACGGGATGTCGCGGTTCGGCTCACTCCGGGTCAGGAACGCGTCGTACGTTGTCGGGATGACGCCTTCTGCCGTGGAGAGTCCCGCCGGGCTCATCATCACCGGATGCACCGTCCTCACGCACGACGATCAAGAACGGATCCGGTTCGTCCAGGACGCGGCCGTCGTCGTGCGCGACGGAGCCGTGGCGGAGGTCACCCGCGCCGACGCCGTCGCGGGGCTGACGGCCGACGAGTGGATCGACGGCCGGGGGCAGGTGGCGCTGCCCGGTCTGATCAACTGTCACACGCACGCCCCGATGGTGGCGCTGCGCGGTCTCGCCGAGGACCTGCCGACGGAGCAGTGGTTCAACGACGTCGTCTGGCCCGTGGAGTCCAACCTCGGCGAGCGGGACATCGAACTGGGCGCGCGGCTCGCCTGCGCCGAGATGATCCGGGGCGGCGTCACCTGCTTCGCCGACCACTACTTCGCCATGGACGCGGTCGCCGCCGTGGTCGCCGAGTGCGGGATGCGGGCGCTGCTGGGGGAGGCGTACTTCTCCTCCCAGGGCGCCCAGGGACGCGAGCGGTCCCTGGAGTTCGCACTGCGGCACCGCGGATCGGCGGACGGCCGCATCACCACCGCGCTCGCCCCGCACGCCCCCTACACGGTGAACGACGCCGACCTCGCCGCCACCGCCGAACTCGCCCACGCCCACGGGCTGCCCGTCCATCTGCACGCCGCCGAGAACCGCGACCAGACCGAGGCCTCCCTCGCCCGGCACGGCGTCACCCCCGTCGAGGTCCTGTCCCGCACCGGGATCCTCGACACGGACGTGCTCATCGCCCATGGCACCGGCATCGTGGAGAGCGATCTGCCGCTGCTGGAGCGGGCGCAGGGACCGACCGCCGTGGCCACCGCGCCCCGCGGCTACCTCAAGTTCGCCTGGCCCACCACCACACCGGTGCGGGCGCTGCGGGACCTCGGCATCCCCGTCGGGCTCGCCACGGACGGGGCCGCCTCCAACAACTCCCTCGACGTGTGGGAGTCGATGGCGCTCACGTCCCTGATCCAGAAGTCGACGGAGGACGATCCCCGCTGGCTGACCTCCCGTCAGGCCCTGCACCACGCCACGCTGCAGAGCGCCCGCGCGGTCGGTCTCGCCGGGCGCGCCGGCGGCATCGCGCCCGGCCACCGCGCCGACATCGTCCTGGTCGACCTCACCGGCCCGCACACCCAGCCGGTCCACGACCTCGCCGCGACCCTGGTGCACAGCGCCCGCGCCGCCGACGTCCGTACGACGATCGTCGACGGCCGTGTCCTCATGCGGGACCGGGAACTGCTCACCATCGACGTGCCCGAGGTGGTGCGGGAGCTGCGGGAGCGGCTGCCGGCGCTGGTGGACCGGAGCCACGGACGGCGGATCCAGGACTACGGCACCTGAGCGGCACCTGAGAAATCTCCGCCGCCGGCGATGAGTTCCCGGTCCGCGCGCGGTCACCCCTCGCAACGGGACCGTCGCACAGGAGGAACCATGTCGCTTCCGGAGATCGTCTCGCGGGCCGAGTGGCGCGCGGCGCGTGAGGAACTGCTGGCCAAGGAGAAGGCCGTCACCCGCGCGCGGGACGCGCTCAACGCCGAGCGGCGCCGGCTGCCGATGGTCCTGATCGACCGGGTGTACGTGTTCGAGGGCGGCGACGGCAGGGCCACGCTGCTGGACCTGTTCCAGGGGCGGCGGCAGCTCGTCGTCTTCCACTTCATGTTCGCCCCCGAGTGGGACGCCGGGTGCCGCGGCTGCTCCGCATGGCTGGACCAAGTGGGGCATCTCGCCCATCTCGAGGCCCGGGGCACCTCGTTCGCGGTCGTCTCCCGGGCGCCGTACACGCGGATCCTGCCGTTCAAGGCGCGGATGGGGTGGACGGTGCCCTGGTACTCCTCGTACCCGGGCGTCTTCAACGAGGACTTCGACGTGACCGTCGAGTGCGAGGGGGAGCTCGTCGAGCGGTCGGGAGTGAGCTGCTTCCTGCGGGACGGCGAGCGGGTCTTCCACACGTACTCGGCCTGCGCGCGGGGGCTGGAGGGGCTCGGTTCGACCACCAGCCTGCTGGACCTCACCGCGCTCGGCCGGCAGGAGGCGTGGGAGGAACCCGAGGGGCGCGCGTCGGTCTTCGGGTCGCCTGCGGCGGGGGAGCGTGTCCGCTATCACGACGAGTACGACGACTGATACGGAAGGTGACGGATTACTCCGGAAAGCTGAGAGCCCGCTCACACTTGGCGGTGAACGGGTGTCAACTACGTCTCAGTACCGTCACCGGACGAGGTGTTCGCCCCATGGTTGGCGTTTAACTCTACGAGTACAGCGCTACATGGAGGTGGCAGGGTGAACGGGCGAACGGTGCTCGAACGCTTTCCCGCAGGTGGACCGCGCGGCTCGTGGCCGGCGGAGGAGTTCGCGCATGCGCGGCGCCTGGAAGGACTGCCCGCCGAGGTCGTCATGGACCTCGCTACCGACATGTTCCTGGTGATCGTCCGCGGCGACGGCGGCGGGGGTGACGCGACGGCGTGAGCGCAGGCGCGACGCCGGGGGTCCGAACGGCGTCGAGGGCCCTTTGATGTGCCGGGGGTGCGGGGAGGCCGCTACGCGCTGACGGGACGGGACCAGGCGGGGGTGGTGTCCGTCAGGCGGCACAGGGCCAGATAGAGGGGGATCGGCGGGGTGTAGGGGAGCGTGCCGTCGGGGCGGTGGATGAGCCCGGGCAGCTCGGGGGCCTCGGCGTCGGGGAGGACCGCGCCGGCCGCGTAGTGCGCGGGGGCGGGCCATTCCAGCGCGTAGTCGGAGTCGGACGGGACCAGCCACCACCAGTGCGCCTCATCGGCGTAGACGCAGCCCACGCGGGGCAGCCGGGGCAGCACCAGCGGGCCGAAGCGGGCGGGTACCGCCACCGCGTCGCAGCCCATGGGCGCCGTCATGCCGTCGGGTACCGGCAGCCGCCGGGCCGCGGCGGGTGTGTTCCGTCCGCGCCGGATGCGGACCAGAGAGTCCAGGCTCAGCACGCGTGTGCCGCGGCCGCCTGTCACGCCCGGCCCCCGTCCCGGTGGACGCGCTGGCGCGGAGGGATGCCCAGGGGCGCCGGTGCGTGTGCGTCCGGGGCGGTCGCCGGCCGCTGCGACCGGGGGGTCCCGCCGTTCTCGTCGGTGCCGCCGCCGTCCGGAACGTCCGCCGGGCCGGGCTTCGGCCGCGCTCCCCAGCCCAGGTCGCCGCGCGGCTCCGCGGCATCGCAGGGCGTGTCCGTGTCCGTCCCGCTGGGAAGGTCGGCCCAGACCAGCAGCCCGGGGCCGTGCTCCTGGGCGCCCCACGCATGGCACAGGGCGTCGACGAGGAGCAGTCCTCTGCCGTGCTCCTCCTCCGCCTGCTGCCGGGGGTTCGCCCGCGGCCGGCCCGGTGCGCAGCCCTCGTCCTGCACGGCTATGCGCACGAGATCCCCGCCGTCCTGCAGCTCGCAGACTATGTGACTGCTCGCGGTGTGCACGATGGCGTTGGTGACCAGCTCGGAGACGACGAGTTCCGCCGTGTCGCAGACGTCGTCGCACAGCGACCAGCCGGTCAGCCGTGCCCTCGTCAGGCGTCTGGCCTGAGCCGGGGAGCCCGGATGGGCGGCCAGTTCGAAACGGAATCGGCGGCGCTCGACGGCGGCCCCGGAGGGGCATGGTGCCGAGGCGGCGCCGAGACCGACGGACGCTGCGGCGGCGTCTGTTCCTAAGGGCGCGGGCGGAATCACGCTTGCCACTATCGCCCCGTCGTGAACACTTGGCAAGTGTCACTCTGAAAAATGCAGAGTGCCCTGTGACGGTCTGGAAGGCCATGGCACACTGCTCGCAACAGCACCATGCGCGGCGCCAGTTGGGATCGCCGGAGATTTGTTCGAACGCGAGTTCTATCGGATGGGTCTTCGAAGAGATCTTCGAATGGCGCCGCCCGGCTGTCAGGATTTGTTCGAGGGAGGTGGAGTATGAGCGAACCCCGGTCCGCGCCCACGGTGGGCCAGGTCGTTCTCGGCCGGCGCCTGCTGGACCTGCGGGAACGCGCGGGACTCAAGCGTGAGGAGGCCGCCCGCATCCTCCGGGTCGCCCCCGCCACCGTGCGCCGCATGGAGATGGCCGAGGTCGCGCTCAAGATCCCCTACCTCCAGCTCCTGCTGAAGGCGTACGGCGTCGGCGACGACGAGGCCGAGGCCTTCGTGCAGCTGGCGGAGGAGGCCAACCGCCCCGGCTGGTGGCAGCGCTTCCACGACATCCTGCCCGGCTGGTTCTCGATGTACGTCAGCCTGGAGGGTGCCGCCTCCCTCATCCGCAGCTACGAACCCCACTTCGTCCCCGGAGTGCTCCAGACCGAGGACTACGCGCGCGGCGTCCTGCGCTCCGGCGCCATCGGGCAGACCCAGCCCGAGGACATCGAGCGCCACGTCGCCCTGCGCATGCAACGGCAGGAACTGCTCACCCGTAAGGACGCGCCCCGGCTGTGGGTCGTGATGGAGGAGACCGCGCTCCGCCGCCAGGTCGGCGGCCCGGAGGTGATGCGTGCGCAGATCGACAAGTTGCTCGAGGCCACCGAGCTGCCCCATGTGACGCTGCAGGTCGCCACCTTCGAGGGCGGGCCGCACCCCGGCACGTACGGGCCGTTCGTGCTGTTCCGATTCGCCATGCCCGAACTGCCGGACATGGTCTACAGCGAGTACCTGACCGGCGCCGTCTACCTGGACGCGCGCACCGAGGTGGCGACCCACCTCGAGGTCATGGACCGCATGGCGGCGCAGGCCGCTACGGCACATCGCACGAAGGAGATCCTCCGGGACCTCCGCAAGGAGCTGTGAATGGAACTCATCAAGCCCCCGAAGCTGCTGCACCGCGCCGCGGCGCACACCGGAAGGATCTACAACGGCATGCCCGCGCGGGAGCTGGGCAGCGAAGGCTGGCACAAGCCGTGGAGCGGCGGCAACGGAGGGAACTGCCTGGAGGCGATGAAGCTCGACGACGGCCGGATCGCCGTACGCCAGTCCACCGACCCCGACGGTCCCGCGCTCATCTACACCTCCGCGGAGATGACGGCCTTCATCGAGGGAGCGAAGGCGGGAGAGGCGGATTTTCTGCTGTCCTGAGCTTGGTTGCCCGCTCTACCTTTGCGTTCCCTCTCCGATGTGAGCACCGACTTGACCACTAACAGTTGCGACCAGTTACGGAGTCCCGACATGACCGGGCAGCACCCCGTGGAGATCGACACCAGCAGACCGCACCCCGCCCGCATGTACGACTGGTACCTCGGGGGCAAGGACAACTATCCGGTCGACGAGGCCATGGGCCGGCAGATGCTGGCCCTCGAACCGCGGACGCCGGTGATGGCCCGGGTGAACCGCGCGTTCATGCACCGGGCCACGCGCTGGCTGGCCGGCCAGGGCATGCGCCAGTTCCTCGACATCGGCACCGGCATTCCCACCGAGCCCAATCTGCACCAGGTGGCCCAGGAGATCGTGCCGGACGCCCGGGTCGTGTACTGCGACAACGATCCCATCGTGCTGGCCCACGCGGCGGCGCTGCTGCGGGGCACGGACGAGGGCGTGACCGAGTACCTCCAGGCCGACGTCCGGGAGCCGGACGCCATCCTGGAGGGCGCGCGCAGGATCCTCGACTTCGACGAGCCCATCGCCCTGTCGCTCATCGCGCTGCTGCACTTCGTCCCCGACGAGGACGCGGCGCACGAGCTGGTCGGGCGGCTGCTGGCGGAGCTTCCCTCCGGCAGCCACCTGGTCGTCACCCACGCGACGGCCGACTTCACCCCCGACCTGTCCAAGGAGGCCACCGAGAAGTTCAAGGCCGCGGGCGTCACGCTGGCCCTGCGCTCCCAGGAGGAGTTCACCCGCTTCTTCGACGGTCTCGACTTCGTCGAGCCCGGCGTCGCGGTCCCCCACGAGTGGCACCCCGAACTGGGGGAGCCCGTCCCGGGCCAGGACGACGGCGTCATCCCCGGCTACGGAGCGGTGGCCCGCAAACCGTGACGACGGGGCGGCCCGCGGGCAGCGGCCCACACCGCGCCCGCGGGCGGCTTCCGCCGCTCCCGCACCGTCCCCCGGCGCGCGGGGCCCTCATACCGTCATGGGGCGGTCGAAGGGACCGATCGGTGCCGACAGCCGGCTCGGCGAGCCGGTCAGATACCGGTCGGCCGCCGCCGCCACCGCGCGCCCCTCGGCGATCGCCCACACGATCAACGACTGCCCGCGCGCGGCGTCCCCCGCCGCGAACACGCCCGGCACATTCGTGGCGAACCCCGCGTCCCGCGCGATGGTGCCGCGCGGATCCAGGGCCAGTCCCAGCTGGGCGATGAGCCCGTCCCCCTGGTCGGGCCCGGAGAAGCCCAGCGCGAGCAGCACGAGATCGGCCGGCAGCGTCCGCTCCGTACCCGGCACGGGCCGGCGCCCGGCATCCACGTCGACCAGGCGCAACGCGCGCACGCGCCCCTGTGCGTCCCCCTCGAACCCCAGCGTCGACGCCGCGAACAGCCGCGCGTCCGCGTCCGCCACCGGAGCCGTCCGCAGCGCCCCCGCCTCCTCGTGCGCCGGGGACAGCCGGTACACCTTCGGATAGGTGGGCCACGGATCGGTGTCCTCGTCCCGCTCGTCCGGCGGCCGGCCGTAGATGTCGAGCTGGGTGACCGAGGCGGCACCCTCCCGCACGGCCGTCCCCAGACAGTCCGCCCCCGTGTCACCACCGCCGACGATCACGACATGCCGGCCCGCGGCGGACAGCGGCGACGACTCCAGGTCCCCGGCGCACACCCGGTTGGCCAGCGGCAGGTACTCCATCGCCTGGTGGATCCCGCCGAGTTCACGCCCCGGCACCGGCAGCTCCCGCCAGGCGGTCGCACCCGTGGCGATCACCACGACGTCGTACCGGGACCGCAGCTCCCTCGCGTCCACGTCCCGCCCGACCGTGACGGAGGTGCGGAACTTCGTGCCCTCCGCCCGCATCTGCTCCACCCGCCGGTCCAGATGCCGCTTCTCCATCTTGAACTCGGGGATGCCGTACCGCATCAGCCCGCCGACCCGGTCGTCCCGCTCGTACACGGCGACGGTGTGACCGGCCCGGGTCAGCTGCTGGGCCGCGGCGAGGCCGGTGGGCCCGGAGCCGATGACCGCGGCCGTCCGGCCGGACAGACGCTCGGGCGGCGCCGGCGGAGCGAAGCCCTCCGCCCAGGCCCGGTCGGCGATGGCGCACTCGACGTTCTTGATGGTGACCGCCGGCTGATTGATCGCGAGGACACAGCCCGCCTCGCAGGGCGCCGGGCACAACCGCCCGGTGAACTCCGGGAAGTTGTTGGTGGCGTGCAGCCGCTCCGCCGCCGCCCGCCAGTCCTCGCGCGAGACCAGGTCGTTCCACTCGGGGATGAGATTGCCCAGCGGGCAGGCCTCGTGGCAGAAGGGCACACCGCAGTCCATGCAGCGGTCGGCCTGGGCGCCGATGAGGGGCAGCAGCGCCCCGGGCACATGAACCTCGTCCCAGTCGCGGACGCGTTCCGCCACCGGCCTGCGCGGCCACTCCTCGCGGGGTGTGGTCAGGAAACCCTTGGGATCGGCCATGGCCGTCGTCCTTGCGTGCGCGGGTGACAGGCCGTGCGTCGTCGGTCGGCGCTCTTCCGGCCACGATACGTCCGCCCGCGCGGGTCCGCAGAGCGCCGGGAGAGCGCTTGCTCCGACGCCGGGGCCACCGGCCCGTCAGCCGGTGAGCGCCAGGACGTACGCCAGCGCCGCCCCGGCGGAGGCGAGCATGCGGACGTGGTTCCACGTCGTCCATCCGCGTACGTAGACCGGCCAGTACGCGGCCGCCTCCGGGCTCCCCGGCTCCAGCCGGGCCAGCGCCTCGTTGCGCGGCACGTTCGCCACCACCGTCGGTGCGAACGAGCCCAGCAGGTACAGCGCGCCGCCCGCCAGCAGTTCCGCGGTCCCCTCGCCGGGCCACACGATGAACGTCACCACCGTGAGCACCGCGCACAGCACCGACGAGCCCAGGAACACCAGCATGAAGGCCGGCCGGAGCGCCGCCGTGTTCACCGCCTGCATCGCGGCCACGCCCTGCGCGGGCGGCAGCGCCGCGAGCCCTCTCATCACGAAGGCCGAGAAGGCGCAGAAGACCCCGGCCACCAGTCCCGTCCCGAGCACACCCAGCACCGTCAGCACGTAGTACGGACCGTCGATCATGTCGTCACCCCCGTCCGAAGGGCCGGTACCCGCCCGGCCACCACCGTCACCACCAGTGCATCCGAACGCACCACGCCCGGCCATGGCCGAGCGGCGCGGACGCATGCGCGAGCGTCCAGCGCGGCCGTCACCCGGCGGAACCCAGGGCCTCCCGGGACCACTCCCGCAGCACCGTCTCCACCGCCGCCGCGATCCGCCGCCGCGCCTCCTGCCGAGGCACCCCGCTCATCAGCAGGCGGTCGTACGGCGTGTCCAGATGCCGCACGGACGCCGTGACCGCGGCGGTCACGGCCCTCCCGGACAGCGCCCGTCCCGCCGGGCTCCGGCCCACCCGCCCGCTCCCGCGGACCGAGGCGTGCGCGGCGACGGCACGGGCGCGCTCCTCGGGGCAGCCGGGGAACAGCCGCCGTATCTCCGCCGCGAACGCCTCCGTGAACCGCACGTCCTCGGCGGCCCGCCGCCGGGCGTCCCGCAGCCGCCGTCTGCGGCGCGCCTCCGCGTCCGCGAGACACCGCCGCTCCGCCCGGGCCAGCGCGGCCTCCTCGACCAGCACGCCCTGCCGCTCGTACCGTCCCCTGCGCCGGTTGAACCGTACGACCACCGCCGACAGCGCGCTCTCCTCCCGTGAGCGGCGGGTGAGCGCCGTGTCGCCACGCGGCAGGAAGACGAGGTGGCCGAGGTCGGCACAGTCGAGGCAGCGCGGCGCGCCGTGCTCCGTGACGAGCAGGGGGAGCGGGCCCCGACGGCAGCCGGCACAGTGCCGTTCCCGCAGCGGCTGCTGGACGACGAGTCCGGCGAACCGAGGGGGAGTCGCACGGGATGCCATGCCGGGATCCTTCCCCCCGGCAGGCCGCGCGCCACGTTCCTCACGCCGGGCTGGCGCATTATGGCCGTGTGCGACTCGAAGCGATCACCTGGGACCGGCTCGGCGACCTCCTCGCCGAGCGCCTGCTGGAGCTGAAGACCGCCGACGGCGGCCCCTGGCCCCGGGTCGCCCTCGACGGCGCCCCGGCCGCCCGGCCCCAGGACCTCGCGGAGCGGATCGCGCAGGCGCTGCGGATACGCGGCCGGCCCTCCCTCGTCGTCGGCGCCGAGGGCTTTCTGCGCCCCGCCTCGGTGCGGCTCGAGTACGGCCACCGGGACGTGGACTCCTACTACGACGGCTGGTACGACACCGGCGCCCTGTGGCGCGAGGTGTTCGGCCCCCTCGAACCCGGCGGGACCGGCCGGGTGCTGCCCGACCTGTGGGACCCCGTCACCGACCGCGCCACCCGCAGCCCCTACTCGGTGCTCCCGCCCGGTGGCGTGCTGTTGCTGCACGGTCCTCTCCTCCTGCGCCACTGGTTCCCCTTCGACCTGAGCGTCCACCTCCTCCTCTCCCCGGGTGCCCTGCGCCGCCACACCCCCGAGGCCGAGCACTGGACCCTCCCGGCGTTCGAACGCTACGAGCAGGAGAGCGACCCGGCCGGCACGGCCGACGTCCTGGTGCGGGCCGACGACCCCCGCCGCCCGGCCTGGCGCGGCTGACACCGCCCTCCGGGTGCCGTCCGCAGGCGGCGCGACGAGAATGAAGGGCGCCGGTACTCGCGGCGCGCCCGCGCCGCGCCGGCCGTCCGGCAAGGGAGGTAGTCCATGACCACCGCCGGAGACATCATGCACCGCGGCGCCCAGTGGATCCCCGCACACGAAACCCTCGACCGCGCGGCCCAGTTGATGCGCGAGCTCAACGTCGGTGCCCTGCCCATCAGCGACGAGAACGAGCGGCTCTGCGGCATCCTCACCGACCGCGACATCGTGGTCGGCTGCGTCGCCCTCGGCCACGACCCCGCCCAGGTCACCGCCGGCGACATGGCCAAGGGCACCCCGCGCTGGATCGAGGCGGACGCCGACGTCGGCGACGTCCTGAACGAGATGCAGACCCACCGGATCCGCAGGCTGCCCGTCATCGAGGACAAGCGCCTGGTCGGCATGATCAGCGAGGCCGATCTCGCCCGCCATCTGACGGACGACCAGATCGCCACCTGGGCCGAGAGCGTCTACGCGCGGTCGGGCACCGACTGACCCCCCGGCCCTCCGCGGAGGCGGCGCCTTCGCGGAGGGCCGGCCTCAGAGCCAGCGGCCGCGCCGGAACGCCCGGTACAGCAGCAGGCACGCCACGGATATCACCCCGATGACCATGCCGTAGCCGTACTTCCAGTGCAGCTCCGGCATGTGGTCGAAGTTCATGCCGTACACCCCGCAGACCATCGTCGGCACCGCCACGATCGCCGCCCACGCGGTGATCTTGCGCATGTCCTCGTTCTGCGCGACCGTGACCTGCGCCAAGTGGGCCTGGAGGATCGAGTTGATCAGCTCGTCGAACGCCGCTATCTGCTCCCTGGCCCGCAGCAGATGGTCGGAGACATCACGGAAGTACGCCTGTATCTCGGGGGCGACGACCCGGACCGGCCGTGTGGCGAGCTCCTCCAGCGGCCGGTCGAGCGGCACCACCGCCCGCTTCAGCTCGAGCAGTTCCCGCTTGAGCTGATAGATGCGGCCCGGGTCGACCCGCGCGCCGTGCTCCGCGAACACATCCGTCTCGACCTGGTCGATGTCCTCCTGGACCGCGTCGATGACGGTCAGATAGTCGTCGACCACATGGTCGGCGATCGCGTGCAGCACCGTGGACGGACCCCGGGCGAGCTGCCCGGGATCGGATTCGAGCCCCTCGCGCAGCGGTCCCAGGGAACCGTGCCGTCCGTGCCGCACGGTGACCACGAAGTCCTCGCCGAGGAACACCATGATCTCTCCGGTGTCCACCACTTCGCTGTTCGCCGTGAGCTCCTCGTGCTCCACGTAGCAGACCGTCTTGAACACGGCGAACAGCGTCTCCCCGTACCGCTCCAGCTTGGGCCGCTGATGGGCCTCGACGGCGTCCTCCGCCGCCAGCGGGTGCAGGTCGAACAGCTCGGCGATGCCGGCGAACTCCCGGTCGGTCGGCTCGTGCAGCCCCAGCCAGACGAACCCCTCCCGCTCCTCGCGGACCTGCCGCACGGCGTCCACCAGTTCGCCGGTGGTGGAGACACGGTGACCGTCCCGGTAGGTGACGCAGTTGACCACCGAGGAGCCCAGCGGGGACCGGGCCGGATGGCTCAGGTCCACACGAGGACGCCGCCGGGCCAGTCCGGCCACCCGGCGCAGCCCGCCGACCCTGCCGAGACTCCTGACCTTCCGCAGATTCCCTGCCATGGACATGTGGCCCCCTCATACGGTTCCCCCGCGTTCGCCGCCGCTTCCCGCGTCCGGCTCGCCAGTCTGCCAGTCCGCGGCGAACCGCGTCCGAGCCTGTGGGAAGGGGCCGTTCCGCTTTGTTCCTTCCTGTGGACAAAGGGAGTTCGCCCATGCTGGGAGCCGTCCGTGCTGGGAGCCGCCCGTGCCGGGAGCCGTCCGGCCGGACGAGCCCACCGGTGCCGAAGGAGCCGGCCGGTGCCGCACCCGTCCGTCAGGCGGGCGCCGGCGGCCGGCCCCCTGTCCGTTCCACCGCCTGTGCGCCGGCCGCGCAGCCCTCCACCGCCGCCTGCCGCGGTCCGGCGCCCGCGACCAGAGCCGCGAGGAACGCGCCGGTGAAGGCGTCACCGGCACCGGTGGTGTCACGGGGCGTCGACGGCACGGCCGGGACCCGGGCGCACACCTCGCCGGACATCGCGATCAGGGCGCCCTCTGCCCCTTGTTTGGCCACCACCAGCGGGACATGGCGGCTCAGCCGCGCCGCCGCGTCCGCGGCATCGGACACGCCCGTCAGCAGACACGCCTCGTCACGGCTGGGCAGCAGCACGTCCACGCCCTCCACGAGCGCCAGAAAGCGGCCGGCGCCCAGCGCGCCCAGGAACCCCGCCGACGCCGGGTCCAGACTCACCGGCACCCCCCGCGCCCGCGCCGCCTTCAGCGCCACCGCGACAAAACCCCGGCTCTCCTCGGAGAACAGCAGGTAACCCGACAGGTGCAGCCGCGCCACCCCGTCCAGCAGGGCGTCGGACCAGTCCCCGGGACCCAGCCGCAAGGACGCCCCGCTGTCGGTGAGGAACGTCCGCTCGGCCGCCGCGTCCTCGTCGACCAGGCAGATCACCGTCCCCGTCGGCGCCTTCGGGTCCACGGCCAGCAGCGGACGGACGCCACAGGCGGTCAGCTCCCGTTCGTGCCAGGCAGCGGCGTCCGCACCCACCCGTCCGACGAGCCGGACCTCCGTCCCGCCCCGGCACGCCGCCCAGCAGGCCACATTGGCGCCCGCCCCGCCCGGCACCGTCCGGATCGCCGCCGCCGTGTCCGTCCCCGAGGCGAGCGGTCCCCGGAACCGGGCCACCACATCGGTGATCACATCACCGGCGACCAGCAACGCACCCGCCCGCACGGCCCCCGCCACGTCCCGTCACTCCCCGGCGGCCCAGGCGGCCGCCACGCGGGCCGCGAGACGCACATTGCCCCGGACGGCGGCCAGGTTCGCGGCGAGTGAGGCACCGTCGGTGCGGCGGACCAGATGATCGAGGAGGAACGGAGTGACCCCCTGACCGGTGACGCCCTCCTCCCGGCACGCGCGCAGCGCCTCGTCGAGCACCCGGTCGTGCACCTCGGGATCCAGTTGCTCGCTCTCGGGCACCGGGTTGGCGACGATCAGCGCCGACTCCGGCCCGCCGAGCGCGTCCTGGGCCCGCATGACGGCCGCCACCTGCCCCGGGGTGTCCAGCCGCCAGTCCACGGGATGCCCCGAGTCCGACAGGTAGAAGCCGGGAAACCGCTCCGTGCCGTATCCGGCGACCGCCACCCCCAGCGTCTCCAGCCGCTGCAGGGTCGCGGGCACGTCCAGGATCGACTTCACCCCCGCGCACACCACGGTGACCCGCGTACGCGCCAGCAGCCCGAGGTCGGCGGACTCGTCCTGGGTGACCGTCCACTCCCGGTGCACCCCGCCGAGCCCTCCGGTGGCGAACACCCGTATGCCCGCACGCGCCGCGAGCAGGGCTGTGGCGGACACCGTGGTCGCCCCGTTCCCGCCGGCCGCCACCACCAGCGGGAGATCCCGGTGGCCCAGCTTGCGGACGTCCTCCCCGCTGGCGATCCGCTCCAGCTGGTCCTGGTCCAGGCCGATCCGGGGCCGGCCGTCCAGCACGGCGATCGTCGCCGGCACCGCTCCCTCCCGCCGTACGGCCGACTCCAGCTCCAGGGCCACCTGGAGGTTGCGCGGCCGGGGCAGCCCGTGCGCGATGATCGTGGACTCCAGGGCCACCACCGGCCGGTCCGCGGCGATCGCCTCCCGCACCTCTTCGGACATCATGAGCACCACGTGCCTGCCTCCTGTCTGCCGCCTCTCCCTCATCCCTGGCGGTCCCGGCCCCGGGCCAAACCCCTTGCACGCCGACACGCAGGTCACGGAGGCTGGCGAACATGACGGACAACACGACTCGCCTCGACCACATCGTCCTGTGGGTGCGTGATCCCATCGCCAGTGCCGGCTTCTACGAGCGGAGCGTGGGCCTGGAGCCCGTGCGGCTCACCGACTTCGCCGCGGGGGAGGCGCCCTTCCCCTCGGTCCGCGTCAACGAGGAGACGATCCTCGACCTCATGCCGTCGGCCATGGCGGAGCGCATGACGATGCTGCCCGGCGCCGTGGAGAGCTCCGGCCATCCCGTGAACCACGTCTGCCTGTCCCTGCCGGCCGACCGGTTCGACGCCCTGCGCCGCCGCCTCGAAGAGCGGTCCGTACCGGTGACGGAGCTCTCGCACGACTCCTTCGGGGCGCGCGGCCTGGCCACACGCAGCTTCTACTTCCGCGACCCGGACGGCAACGTGTTCGAGGCGCGCCACTACGACTGACCCCGGCCGGCCGCGATCACCCCCGGCTGCCCGGCCGTCAGAACAGCGGCTCGGGCAGCACACCCTCCAGGGCGAGCAGCCGCCGCTTCGTCTCCAGCCCGCCCCCGAAGCCGCCGATGCCGCCGTCGCTCTCCACGACCCGGTGGCAGGGCACGACGACGGGCAGGGGATTGGCGCCCATGGCCGTCCCGACAGCCTGCGCCGCGCCCGGCTGACCCACCCGCCCGGCCAGCTCGCCGTACCCGATGACCGCGCCGTACGGCACCCCGGTGGCCAGCTCCCGCAGCACCTCCCTGTTGAAGCCCGAGATCAGCGACCAGTCCAGCGGCAGCTCGAAGGACCGCCGCTCGCCCGCGAAGTACGCCTCGAACTGGCGTATCGCCTCGGCGAGCAGCGGGGCGTCCGGGTCCTCGGCCGGCGCGGTGCCGAGCCGGGACGCCAGCCGCTCCAGCGCGCGGTCGCGCACCGCGTCCCCGGCGTGGAACGCGACGTTGACCAGGCCCTCACGGGTCGCGGCCAGCAGCAGCGGGCCGATGCCGGTCTCCATGACGGTCCACACGACCCGCTGCTCGTCCTGCCCATGGCTGTCCATGGACACCACCGTACGACCCGCCACCGACAACGCCGGGCGAGCGCCGGGCGCCGGGGCGGGCGCTCAGCCGCCGACCGCGTCCCGCACCACGTCGGGGGTGTTGGTGATGATCCCGTCGACCCGGAACCCGGCGACCCGGCGTGCCGTGGCCGCGTCGTTCACGGTCCAGGTGAACACCTCCATCCGCTTGCCGTGCGGCCCCCGCAGACCCTGCACGGCGGCGACGTACGAGGCGGAGAGCGAGCCGTGCGAGGGATTGATCTGGTCGGCGAACGCGGTGTACGAGGGCAGGTCCGCGACCGGCGGTGTCCCGAGGAAGCCGGTCTTCACGGCGGGCTTCAGGTCATGGACCGTGCGCACGCTGTCCGCGCTGAAGCTCTGCACGATCAGCCGGTTCTGTACATGGCTCCGGTCCAGCCACCCCTCGTTGCTCAGCGTCTTGAGGGTCTCGGCCTCGATGCCCGGGTAGAGCTGGGGGTTCTTCAGCTCCAGCAGCAGCTTCTGGTCGTAGCGCTCCATGTGGTGCAGGAACTGCTCGAGCGTCGGAACGCGCGCGCCCGCGTACGCGGGGTCGAACCAGCTGCCCGCGTCCAGCCGGGCGATCTCCGCGGCGGTGAAGTCCTTCACCTTCCACGGAGCGCGGTCGGGGAAGACCTCCTCGACGTCGGTGGTGCGCTGCAGACTGTCGTCGTGGAGGACGACGAGTTCCCCGTCCCTGGTGCGCTGGACGTCGTTCTCCACCCACTCGACGCCGAGGGCGGCCGCCTTGTCGACGGCCGCGAGTGTGTTCTCCGGCGCGTACGCGGAGGCGCCGCGGTGAGCGACGATCTCCGGGCGCGGGGTGCCGTCCTCGGCGGCGTGCACGGGGGAGGACGGGAGCAGGAGGGCGACGGCACCCAGGAGCGCGGTGCTCGTGGCGGCGACAGCGCGTGCTTGCATGCGTACTCCTCGCGTTGAACGGTCACGGTCAGATCAACTGTGACAGCAGAGTGTCAACACGAGGCGGGTGCAGGATGGCCACGAATTGAACGCCGCCGCCCCAACTCCGCACACTGATGCCACACACCTGGGGCAAGGGCGTGTTTCTTTGCCGGATAGTCATTCGACCATTCCGGTGGGGGCCATACTCTCTGCGTCAACCCCGGCCGCCGTCGCGGTCCTGGGAGGGGGACCACATCGGGTCGTTGCGGGACGAACAGGGCGGGAAGGGCAGCCGCGCATGCAGGGCACGGTCGACGGATTCAGTTACGGCCTGGTCACACCGCTGGTGGCCTTCCTCATGGCCTGCCTCGGCGGCGCCCTGGGGCTGCGTTGCACCACCAGATCCCGGACGGCTCCCCCGTCCCGGCGTCCCGGCTGGCTCGCCCTGGGCTCCGTGGCCATCGGCTCGGGCATATGGACGATGCACTTCATCGGCATGATGGGATTCGCGATCGAGGGCACCCCGATCCACTACGACCGGGGCATGACGTTCGCCAGCCTGGGCGTGGGGATCCTCATGGTGGGCGTCGGGATCTTCATCGTGGGCTACCGGGGCGCCTCCGGAGCGGCGCTGTTCACCGGCGGCACCATCACCGGACTCGGCATAGCGTCGATGCACTACCTGGGCATGGCCGGCATGAGCCTTGACGGCCGCCTGGAGTACAACACCCTCGTCGTCGCGGCCTCCGTGGTCATCGCCATGGCCGCCGCCACCGCCGCCCTGTGGGCGGCCGGACAGGTGCGGGGCGTGCTGTGGAGCGTCGGCGCCAGCCTCGTCATGGGCGTCGCGGTCACCGGCATGCACTACACCGGCATGGCCTCCCTCGACGTCCACGTCCACGGCACCGCCACCCCCGCCGTCGGGGAGTCCGCGGGCCAGCTGCTCGGGCCCCTGATGATCGGACCGCTCGCCTTCCTGGTGCTGGCGGGCATCGTGGTGATCTTCGATCCGCTGATCGTCATGGGCGGCCCCGGCACGCCGCCCGCCGAGGACCGCAAGCCCGGCATCCCCGCCCACCCCCCGGCCCACCCCCGTCCGGGGCGCTCGCGCCTGCGTCTGCGCGGCCCCGTGGAGCACCGGTCGCGCACCCCGCAACGACGCTGACCCGGACCCGTTGTCAGTGGAGGGTCGTACGGTGGATGACATGCGGCCCGTTTCCCAGATCGAACGCACGGTGGCGCCCTTCGAGGTCGTCAGCCCCTACCGGCCCAGCGGCGACCAGCCGACGGCCATCGCCGACCTCGCCCGGCGCATCGAAGCAGGCGAGAAGGACGTCGTCCTGCTCGGCGCCACCGGCACCGGCAAGTCCGCCACCACCGCGTGGATGATCGAGAAGCTCCAGCGCCCCACCCTGGTGATGGCGCCGAACAAGACCCTGGCCGCCCAGCTGGCCAACGAGTTCCGCGAGCTGCTGCCGAACAACGCGGTCGAGTACTTCGTCTCGTACTACGACTACTACCAGCCCGAGGCGTACGTCCCGCAGTCGGACACCTACATCGAGAAGGACTCCTCGATCAACGAGGAGGTCGAGCGGCTGCGCCACTCCGCGACCAACTCGCTGCTCACCCGCCGCGACGTCGTCGTGGTCGCCTCCGTCTCCTGCATCTACGGCCTGGGCACGCCGCAGGAGTACGTGGACCGCATGGTCCCCCTCCGCGTCGGCGAGGAGATCGACCGCGACGAGCTGCTGCGCCGCTTCGTGGACATCCAGTACACGCGCAACGACATGGCCTTCACCCGCGGCACCTTCCGCGTCCGCGGCGACACCATCGAGATCTTCCCGGTCTACGAGGAGCTCGCCGTCCGCATCGAGATGTTCGGTGACGAGATCGAGGCGCTGTCCACGCTGCACCCGCTCACGGGCGAGATCATCAGCGACGACCAGCAGCTGTACGTCTTCCCCGCCTCCCACTACGTCGCGGGCCCCGAGCGGCTGGAGCGCGCGGTCAACGACATCGAGAAGGAGCTCGGCGAGCGCCTGGCCGAGCTGGAGAAGCAGGGCAAGCTGCTGGAGGCCCAGCGGCTGCGCATGCGGACCACCTACGACATCGAGATGCTCCGCCAGATCGGCTCCTGCTCCGGCGTGGAGAACTACTCGATGCACTTCGACGGCCGTTCGCCCGGCTCGCCGCCCCACACCCTGCTGGACTACTTCCCGGACGACTTCCTCCTCGTCATCGACGAGTCGCACGTCACCGTCCCGCAGATCGGCGCCATGTACGAGGGCGACGCCTCCCGCAAGCGCACCCTCGTGGAGCACGGCTTCCGGCTCCCCTCCGCCCTGGACAACCGCCCGCTGAAGTGGGAGGAGTTCCAGGAGCGCATCGGCCAGGCCGTCTATCTGTCGGCCACCCCCGGACCGTACGAGCTCTCGCGCGCGAACGGCTTCGTCGAGCAGATCATCCGCCCCACCGGCCTCGTCGACCCCGAGGTCGTGGTCAAGCCCACCGAGGGCCAGATCGACGACCTGGTCCACGAGATCCGCACGCGCGTGGAGAAGGACGAACGCGTCCTGGTCACCACGCTCACCAAGAAGATGGCCGAGGACCTCACCGACTACTTCCTGGAACTCGGCATCCAGGTGCGCTACCTGCACAGCGACGTCGACACCCTGCGCCGCGTGGAGCTGCTGCGGGAACTGCGCAGCGGCGAGTACGACGTCCTGGTCGGCATCAACCTGCTGCGGGAGGGCCTCGACCTGCCCGAGGTGTCCCTGGTGGCGATCCTCGACGCCGACAAGGAGGGCTTCCTGCGGTCGGGCACCTCGCTGATCCAGACCATCGGCCGCGCGGCGCGCAACGTCTCCGGCCAGGTCCACATGTACGCCGACAAGATCACCCCGGCGATGCAGAAGGCCATCGAGGAGACCAACCGCCGCCGCGAGAAGCAGATCGCCTACAACCGGGCCAACGGCGTCGACCCGCAGCCCCTGCGCAAGAAGATCAACGACATCGTCGCGCAGATCGCCCGCGAGGACATCGACACCGAGCAGCTGCTCGGCTCGGGCTACCGCCAGGCCAAGAAGGACGGCGGCGGCACCAAGGCACCCGTGCCCTCCCTCGGCACCAAGGCCGCCAAGGGCGCGAAGAACGCCAAGGGCGCCAAGGGCAGGGCCGCCGAGACCGTGCCGACCGACCGCCCCGCCGCCGAACTCGCCGAGCAGATCGAGGAACTCACCGCGCGGATGCGGGCCGCCGCCGCGGATCTCCAGTTCGAGATCGCCGCCCGGCTGCGCGACGAGGTGTCGGAGATGAAGAAGGAACTGCGGCAGATGCAGGAGGCAGGCCTGTCCTGACGCGCGCACGCGATGTGTTGCAAGAACGACACAAAGTGCGGACCGGAGTACGTCCCTGTCAGTGCCCCTGCGTAGGGTTCTGGTCAACCGCGGTTCCGCGGCAACAGGGGAAGTTCGAGAGGGGAAACAGCGCGTGACCGTCAACATGACCAAGGGTCAGGCCATCAGTCTGCAGAAGAACGACGGCGGCAGCCTGACCGCGGTGCGCATGGGTCTCGGCTGGCAGGCGGCTCCCCGTCGCGGCCTGTTCGGCTCGCGCACCCGGGAGATCGACCTGGACGCCTCCGCCGTCCTGTTCGCCGACAAGCAGCCGGTCGACGTCGTCTTCTTCCGTCACCTCGTGAGCGACGACGGCTCCGTTCGCCACACCGGCGACAACCTCGTCGGCGGTGTCGGCCAGGGCGGCGACGACGAGGCGATCCTCGTCGACCTGTCGCGGGTCCCGGTCCACATCGACCAGATCGTCTTCACCGTGAACTCCTTCACGGGCCAGACGTTCCAGGAGGTGCAGAACGCGTTCTGCCGCCTCGTCGACGAGACCAACGGCCAGGAGCTCGCCCGCTACACGCTGGCCGGCGGCGGCGCCTACACGGCGCAGATCATGGCCAAGGTGCACCGCGCCGGCTCGGGCTGGACGATGACGGCCCTGGGCAACCCGGCCAACGGCCGTACCTTCCAGGACCTGATGCCGGCGATCCTGCCGGTCCTCTAGGCATCCGAGGGCTCACCGGCCCCCGTGGCGGGGCCGGTGAGCGGCACACGATCCATCACACGCGACGCAGGGGGACGAAGGCGATGACGGCCGAGCTGGTGCGGGGGCAGAACCACCCGCTCTCCCAGTCCCGTCTGGAGATCAGGATCTCGGCCGGCACGCCGATCGTGGCCGCGGCCGCGCTCGGCGACGAGGACGGCCGGATCCGAGGGACGGGGTGGGTGGCCCACCCGGGCGCCCCGACCCAGCCCGGTCTCGAGGTGTCCCGGCAGGCAGCCGCCGACCACCGGCTCGCGGTGGATCTGGACGCCGTGACGGACGCGGTCCACCGCGTCAGTGTGCTGATCGCCCTGCCTGCCCCGGCCGGTGCCCCCGGGCCCTCCCGGTTCGGTGCCGCGGCGGCCCCGTTCGTCGCCGTGACCGGTCTGGACGGCCAGGAGGTCGCCAGCTACACCATCACCGGCCTGGCGGCCGAGTCGGCCGTGGTCGCGCTGGAACTCTACCGGCGGCAGGGCGCCTGGAAGGTGCGCGCCGTGGGCCAGGGATACGCCGGCGGCCTGCCCGAACTCTTCACCGACCAGGGCCTGCCCGAGGCCGCGCAGCTCGCGGGCAGCATCAACGAGGCGGTCGCGCAGGGCCTCGCCCGCTCCGTGCAGGCACCCCCGCCCCGCACCACCGACGGCGACCGCTCCCGGCAGGCGGCCGCCCCCGCCCTCGGCCCGGACCAGGGCGGCACCGCACCCCAGGGCGCGCCCGGCCCCGTACCGCCGTCGTACGGCGGGCAGCAGGCCGGCGGGCCCGGACAGGACGGACCGCAGCCGGCGTACGGCGCGGGACCCGGCGCCGCGGACCCGTCCCCGGCCACCGGCGGCGGCCCTGTCAACTACAGCCACCCCCGCAGGCAGACCTCCGCCCCTCCACCGCCCCCGCCCGCCGCACCGCGGCCGCAGCCCGGACAGCCCGCGCAGCCCGTGGCGGGGGACGCGACCGGCTGGTCCATGGAGGAGCGGCTCTACAACCAGGTCTGGGGCATGTTCGAGGACCTGGCCCGCACCGCCGCCGCGTACCGCAGCGCCGTCGACTTCGCCGAATCCCGCATGGACAAGGAGCTCGAGCAGGCCCTGTCCGACCCGCGCAGCCGGATCGGCGGTCAGGGCGATGCCGCCCGCGAGAGCGCCCGGGCCCGGCACGCCGAACTCGTCGGCCAGGCCCGCGAGTCCCTCGACCGGGACCTCGCTCAGCTCCGTGCCGAGTCCGACGTCGTCGAACCGGCCCTGCCGCCCGCGTTCGCCCGCTGGGACAACCCCGCCTGGCACGCCTACCGGGTGCCGATGGAGATACCCATGGCGGTGCGCCTGGGGGACCTGCGCCTGCCCGAGGCCGAGCGGATCCGGATCCCGATGCTGCTCCGGCTGCCGCTGGAGCGCGGCCTGTGGATCGACAGCGGACGCACCGACGGCATCGACGGGTCGTTCACGGACGCGCACGACATGCGGCGCCTGGCCATGGAGACGGCGGCGACGCACGCCGCGCGGCTGCTCGCCGTCTACCCGGCGGGCGAGTTCACGGTGCACGTCATGGACCCGGCCGGATCCGGCGCGCAGGCACTGGCCCCGCTGACGCAGACCGGTGTGCTGGCGGCCCCGCCCGCGCAGGGCGCCGCGGGCGTGACGGAGGTGCTGGGCCGGCTCACCGAGCGGGTCGACCTGGTGCAGATGGCGCTGCGCGGAGGCGCCCCGGACGCGTTGCCGCCCGGGTTCGACACTTCCCAGCAGCTGCTGATCGTCAACGACTTCCCGCACGGCTTCGACGACCGGGCCGTGAACCAGTTGCGCTATCTCGCCGACGAGGGCCCGTCCGTCGGTGTCCATCTGATGATGGTCGCCGACCGAGAGGACTCCTCGGGCTACGGTCCGCTGCTCGACCCGCTGTGGCGTTCGCTGCTGCGCCTGACGCCCGTGCCCGACGACCATCTGGCCGATCCGTGGGTGGGCCACGCCTGGACGTACGAGCCGCCCGTGGTGCCGCCGGGCAGCCAGGTGCTCCAGCAGGTCCTCACCCAGGTCGCGGCGGCCCGCCGCGCCTGGAACCGGTGACCGCACGCCCGCTTACCAAGTACAGGCAAAGCCTCATGACCTGGGCTTTTGTAAGTTTCTTTACGTGGCTCTTTACCAACCTTTGGTGGTTGGGTACTGTGGACCGCACGGAGGGGAGTACTCCCCGTCTGTGCGGCGACCCCGTCAATACGGATCCGGCCGGATCCCGGGGCGTCGGCCCGAAGGACCGTTTGAGCGCACCGGCGCGGGCGGCCCGGGTGGAAGAGACCTCCGGCAGCGACGACGCTGACTTTGCCCTGTGACGTACTGCCGGAGGCGCAGTGGATGTTTCCCTGACCCTGTGGGTCCTGACCATCGTGGGCCTGATCGCCCTCATCGCGGTCGACTTCTTCATCGGCCGCAAACCGCACGACGTGTCCCTCAAGGAAGCGGGCATCTGGACCGTCGTCTGGATCGTCCTGGCCGCGCTCTTCGGACTGGGCCTGCTGATCTGGGGCGGGGGACAGCCGGCGGGTGAGTTCTTCGCCGGGTACATCACCGAGAAGTCGCTGAGCGTCGACAACCTCTTCGTCTTCGTCCTGATCATGGCGAAGTTCGCCGTGCCGTCGCAGTACCAGCAGCGCGTCCTGCTCGTCGGTGTGCTCATCGCCCTGGTGCTGCGCGCGATCTTCATCGCCGCGGGTGCCGCGATCATCGCCAGCTTCTCGTGGGTGTTCTACATCTTCGGCGCGTTCCTGATCTGGACCGCCTGGAAGCTCGTCCAGGAAGCCCGCGCCGACGCGGACGACGAGGAGTACGAGGAGAACAAGCTGCTCAAGGCCGCCGAGCGCCGCTTCGGCGTGGCCGACCGGTACCACGGCACCAAGCTGTGGATCGCGCAGAACGGCAAGCGGGTCATGACCCCCATGCTCGTCGTCATGCTCGCCATCGGGACCACGGACGTCCTGTTCGCCCTCGACTCGATCCCCGCGATCTTCGGTCTGACGCAGGACCCGTACATCGTGTTCACGGCCAACGCGTTCGCGCTGATGGGACTCAGGCAGCTGTACTTCCTCATCGGCGGACTGCTGCGGAAGCTGGTCCACCTCTCCTACGGGCTGTCGATCATCCTCGGCTTCATCGGCGTGAAGCTCGTGCTGCACGCGCTGCACGAGTCCGGGGTGCATGTCCCGGAGATCAGCATCCCCGTCTCGCTGGGCGTGATCTGCTCGGTCCTGATCGTCACCACGATCACCAGTCTCCGGGCCTCGCGCAAGCAGGCCGAGGCGGCGGCCGCGGAGCGGGGGCACCTCCCGTCGAGGAACGACATCGACGTCTGAACCCCTGTGCCGGACGCCGACGTGCTCCGGCACCGACCGCACGCCACTCGCACACAAGGAGACCATGCGTGACCTCGATGACCCCCGCACCCGGCCGCCGGGCGGCGGTCCCCGACGGGGTGCGACGCCCCGCCCCGTCTGGGACGATCGCACCATGATCGTTCGGCTCAGGGCACTCGCGATGCGCTGGACGACCACCGCCCCCGTGCTCGCCGTGGTGCTGCTGGCGCTGACCTGGGGCCGGGACCTGCCCGGCGGGATCGTCGCGGTGGTGACCCTGGTCCTCGCGGCGGCCGTGCTGGCCGCCGTGCACCATGCCGAGGTGGTCGCCCACAGGGTCGGTGAGCCCTTCGGCTCACTGGTCCTGGCGGTCGCCGTCACCGTCATCGAAGTGGCGCTGATCGTCACCCTGATGATCGACGGCGGGGACAAGAGCGCGACGCTGGCCAGGGACACCGTGTTCGCGGCCGTGATGATCACCGTCAACGGCATTCTCGGACTGAGTCTGCTGATGGGCTCACTGCGCCACGGCACGGCGGTGTTCAACTCGGAAGGCACCGGAGCGGCCCTGGCCACCGTGGCTACCCTGGCGACCCTCAGCCTGGTCCTGCCGACGTTCACCACGAGCAAGCCCGGCGCGGAGTTCTCCACCGTGCAGCTCTCGTTCGCGGCGGTCTCCTCGCTGATCCTCTACGCGCTGTTCGTCGCCACCCAGACCGTCAGACACCGCGACTACTTCCTGCCGATAGCCAAACAGGGCGAGTCGCCCGCACCGGAGGCGCCCGCGGCGGAGGTGCACGCACCGGCGCCCTCCACCCGTACCGCCCTGATCAGCCTGGCCCTGCTGGGCATGGCCCTGATCGGCGTGGTCGGCCTGGCCAAGGGCGTCTCACCCACCATCGAGTCGGGCGTGGACGCCGCCGGGCTGCCCCACTCCGCCGTCGGTGTGATCATCGCCCTGCTGGTCCTCCTCCCGGAGACCATCGCCGCGGCCCGCGCCGCACGCCGCGACCAGGTGCAGACGAGTATGAACCTCGCGCTCGGCTCGGCTATGGCCAGCATCGGACTGACCATCCCCGCCGTCGCGCTGGCCTCCCTCTGGCTGCCCGGCCCGCTCGTCCTCGGCCTCGGCAACACCCACATGGTGCTGCTCGCCCTGACCATGGTGGTCGGCGCGCTGACGGTGGTCCCCGGCCGCGCCACGCCCCTCCAGGGCGGAGTGCACCTGGTGCTGCTCGCCGCCTACCTGGAGCTGGCGGTCAACCCGTAGGCACCGTGATAGACCGGGGGCGAACGGCGGTCCCGGGGAGGGCCGCCCCACCCCGACGGACCGGAGGAACCGTGCCCCGCAACCTGGCCAGCGCCCCGATCATGATCCTCAACGGGCCCAATCTCAACCTGCTCGGACAGCGCCAGCCGGAGATCTACGGCTCCGACACACTCGCCGACGTGGAGGCGATGTGCGCCAAGGCGGCGGCCGCGCACAACGGCACGGTGGACCTGCGCCAGTCCAACTACGAGGGTGAGCTGGTGGACTGGATCCACGAGGCCCGGCTGGACCACTGCGGGATCGTCATCAACCCCGGCGCCTACTCGCACACCTCCGTCGCCATCCTGGACGCCCTCAACGCGTGCGACGGACTGCCGGTGATCGAGGTCCACATCTCCAACATCCACCGGCGCGAGTCCTTCCGGCACCACTCCTACGTCTCGCTGCGCGCCGACGGGGTCATCGCGGGGTGCGGGGTGCAGGGATACGTGTTCGCGGTGGAGCGGATCGCCGCGCTCGCCGGACCGGGACAGGCCCGGGCGTAGGCGCGGTACCGGTCACCAGCCCCGCGCGCGCCACTCCGGCAGATGCGGACGCTCCGCGCCCAGCGTGGTGTCGTCGCCGTGGCCGGGGTAGACCCAGGTCTCGTCCGGCAGGACGTCGAAGATCTTGGTCTCGACATCGTGGAGGAGACGGGCGAACGCCTCCGGGTCCTTGTGGGTGTTGCCCACACCGCCGGGGAAGAGACAGTCCCCGGTGAACACATGCGGATGCCCATGGGGATCGTCGTAGACCAGGGCGATCGAGCCGGGGGTGTGCCCGACGAGGTGGCGGGCGGTGAGCTCCACGTTCCCCACGCGGATGGTGTCGCCGTCGTCGACCGGCACGTCGGTCGGCACCGGGATGCCCTCCACGTCGTCCCGGCCCGCGAAGGTGCGGGCGCCGGTGGCCGCCACGACCTCGGCGAGTGCCTGCCAGTGGTCGCCGTGCCGGTGGGTGGTGACGACGGACGCGATGCCGTCGTCACCGATCGTGCTCAGCAGGGTCCCCGCGTCGTTGGCCGCGTCGATCAGCAACTGCTCGTCGGTGGCCCGGCAGCGCAGCAGATAGGCGTTGTTGTCCATGGGGCCGACGGCGACCTTGGTGATCATCAGGTCCTTGAGTTCGTGCACGTCGGCGGGGCCGCCGACCGTCACCCGACCGCTGTACGTCATGCACGTCAGCCTATAGCGCGGACCCGTGGCCCAGGGTGCGAACCCGCGCGGACGGGCGCTACAGCGGGGGCAGCGCCGGCAGGTCCCCGCCCTTCACCGCCAGAGCGGAGCCGTCCCGGCGTCCGGCGAGCCAGCCCAGCAGGCCGGCCGGGGTCCCCTCGACCGCCACCGGACCACCGTCCGTCCCGCCGCCGGTCGTCCAGGTCCGGCCGTCCGCCGTGCCCAGGGTGGTCGCCGGCACGTCCCGGTGACCGGTGAACCGCGCGGCGAGGAAGTCGATCTCCCGCTGCGTGAAGTCCTCCGGCAGATCCTCCAGCTCGTAGCCGATCCCGAGGTCCACGTGGTGCAGCTCCACCTCGATCCACCGCCGGAACGGCACCCGCTCCGCGCGGTCGGTGACGCCGTTGCGCAGCTCCACCGTGCGCGACCAGTCCGCCGGGGCCGCGCCCGCCGCGCGGAAGCGTTCCGCGCTCTCCCGCAGGTCGGCGAGGTGCGCGTCGAGGGAGCGCGGGGCGTCCCGCTCGATGTCGGCGTCCCGTACCTCGCCGGAGACGTACATGGGACGGCCCTCCAGGACGTTCACGAGCGCGTCCGCGTTGCGGGCCAGGTGGGCCAGCACATGGCCGCGGGTCCAGCCGGGCAGGCGTGACGACTGGGTCACAGCCGCGTCGTCCAGTGTCCCGACCGCGCTGAGCAGCCGCTCGGTAGCAGCGTGCACAGACGCCAGGTCATCAGCGTGATCAATCATGGTGCTGACCCTAGCTCCGTCCCCCCTTCGGGTGAAGGTGGTGAACCGGCACGTCCGCTGTGGCGGGCGCCGGCGATGACGTCTCGCCGCACTGCGGCTCGGGAAGACCGCACCGCTCAGCTCAGCTCAGAGGGTGGGGTCTCCACCGGGCATGCCCAGGAGGGTGCGGCCGGCCAGTTCGTAATGGGCCGCCGACAGCATGTTGTGCTGCGCCGCGGCCTGGCCGTCACGGAACGCGCGGCCCAACCGGTTCGACGGATACAGCACGGCCGAGCCGCCCAACTCGTACATCGAGGTGAGCACGGCGCGTGCGGTCTCGCCCGCGTGCGGCAGCGCCCCCCGTACCGCTCCTCGCTCCGCCTCCGTTGCCCTGCGGCCCGCCGCCGCGGCGGCGTCCAGGTCACCGAGCGTGGTGAGCAGCAACCCCAGAGCGGCGTCCACCTGTGCGCCGGCCCGGCCGAGAGCGGCCTGGATCCGGGGCTGCCGGCACAGCGGGATGCCGTCCGGCCCGGTCTTGGTACGCGACAGCTCCGCCATCTCGTCGATCGCCGCACGGGCCACGCCGAGCGCCACGGCCGCGCCTCCCGAGGTGATCTGATTGATCACGGGGACGCGGTAGAGCGGGCGGTCGATGTGGGCCTTCACATCGGGATCGACCGCCATGGCGGCTTCCACCCGCACGTTCTCGGCGACCACGGTGTTGCTGTTCGTTCCCTGCAGGCCGGTCGAGTACCAGGTGTCCCGCACCTCCACCGACGAGCGGGGAATCAGGCAGAATCGCACATCCGGACCGGCCTTCGTCATGCGCGGACGCCCGCCGTCCAGGACAAGTCCCAGCAGCGCCAGCCACTGGGCGGAATCAGCACCGCTGACGAGGTTCCACCTACCGGAGAGCAGGAATCCGTCCTGGTCCTGCACCAGGTGACCCGGCTGGCTGGAGTGCGCGATCATCGGGTCCGGTCCACCGCTCCAGGCCCGTTGCACGACCTCCTCACCGAGGAATGCCGCCGCGAAGCCGGTGTTGAGGTTCCAGACGATCCAGGCCGTCGCACCGTCGATGCGGGCGAGCCGTTCGATCAGGGCCACGGTGGTGACCAGGGGGAGCTCGAAGCCACCGAGCTCGCGGGGGGTGTTCAGGCGAAAGGCCCCGTTGGCACGCAGGGCCTCGAAGAGCCCGTCCGGCAGCCTGCGGAGGTCCACGGCTTCGTCCCGGTACTTCTCGATCGCCGGGCGAAGGAGCTCGGGCAGGTCCTCGGGGGCGTGGGAGGGTTGCGGATAGGAAAGCATGTCGTTCTCCGTACTGGGGGGTATGGCCCGGTCGGCGAGGGCGCCGTTGCGTCGGCGGACACCGCCGCCACCGCACGCGCTCGCCCCCACCAGAGGCGTGGGGCGGAGCGAAAGTTCGGAGATCTCGACGTGTCCTGCGTCACACTGCGTGGGCGGGCTCCGGCGACTGGCCGCGAGCATGGAACAACCGGGCCTGCCGCACCCAGCCGGAGCGCAGATGCAGCACCCATGCCGCGGCGGGGGGACAGTGGAACGGGTCATCGGGCGGGCTCTGCATCGTGACCTCCCAGACCGTGAGATCACCGCCGCCGACCACGTTGGTCAGGTGGTACCCCACCCCGTCGCTCATGTCCCGCTCGAGCGTACGGGCGAGCCCGCTGTACCCCTCGGCGCGCATGCCGCCGGGTCCGGACACCGCGACGGTCGGCAGCCAGGAGGCGGCCAGCGAGGGCTCCGGCTCACCACGCCGTGTGGCCACCAGCAGCTCCTGGGCCTGGCGACGCCGCTCCGCGTGCACGGTCCGGACGTCGTCATGGGCACGGTCCGCGGTCGCCAGCAGAGCCCGCGCCAGCTGGGCGCGGGCCTCGGCCAGCCGGCTGCGTACGGTACCGACCGGCACTCCACAGGCCGTGGCGATGTCCTGGTACGTCGTCACGCCGCTGAAGTAGCGGAGCATGAGCACCAGACGCAGCGGGGACGACAGCTCGGCCATGGCCTGCCAGACCCAGTCCCGCGTGGCAAGCTGCTCCAGTTGTTCCAGGGGCTCCGCTTCCGCCGCACGAAGCAGTGCGGCGCGGCGGTCGTCCAACGGCGCGTGTGCGGGTGTCCGCAACTGCGCGCGGCAGGCATTGCGGACCACCGCACGCAGCCAGGGCCCCACCGCGGCGGGATCGCGAAGGGTGCCGATCCGGCGCAGCGCGATCATGCTCGCCTCCTGCACGGCGTCCTCGGCGTCGGGCCCGTAGCCGACCAGGCTGTAGGCGACGGCGAGAAGCGTCGGGCGGTGGCGGACCAGAAGACAGCCGAGAGCACCCGCGTCTCCCGCCTGCGCGGCGCGCGCCAAGTCCGCGTCGGTGGACTCCCCGGTGTGAGGTATTCCCATGCGGAAATGCTATGAGGTTCGTCTCCCGTTCGGTGGTGACGGAGTGTGCCGCCGGCCGGTGCGGAGGTGCCGGACGGCCGGGGAGGCACACCGCTGACCTGTCGCGGCGGCGCACCCGGCCGAGGCGGTCGCGACGGGTGACCTCGTGGTGGGCGAGCCGTTCTACGCGGCTCCGTCGGCAGTAGTGCCGATACGACCCGGTGTCCCCGGCGGTCTGTCGAAACGGGCCGCCGACGCCGGGGCCGGCGCCACGCAGCCGCCACCGTGTCCTCTGATGGCGGATCGCGACGGCACGTGTAATCGAATATGCGTGCTATATGGTGGGGGTGCGGCGTCGGGCATGCTGGAGAGCCGGGGTTTGTTGACAACCCGTGAATCCGGACCGGCGTTGTCAGTGGCTCCCCCTAGTCTGAGAAACACGGGGGCCCCGCCCCTGTCACTTCTCTCAAGAAAGGTGCGGACCGGCGTGGCCGACCGTCTCATCGTCCGTGGAGCGCGCGAGCACAACCTCAAGAATGTCTCGCTCGACCTCCCGCGCGACTCGCTCATCGTCTTCACGGGCCTGTCGGGGTCGGGCAAGTCCTCGCTGGCCTTCGACACCATCTTCGCGGAGGGGCAGCGGCGCTACGTGGAGTCGCTCTCCTCGTACGCCCGGCAGTTCCTCGGCCAGATGGACAAGCCGGACGTCGACTTCATCGAAGGCCTGTCCCCGGCGGTCTCCATCGACCAGAAGTCGACCTCCCGCAACCCGCGCTCCACGGTCGGCACCATCACCGAGGTCTACGACTACCTGCGCCTGCTCTTCGCGCGCATCGGCAAGCCGCACTGCCCCGAGTGCGGCCGGCCCATCTCCCGCCAGTCGCCGCAGGCCATCGTCGACAAGGTGCTGCAGCTGCCGGACGGCAGCCGCTTCCAGGTGCTCTCCCCCCTGGTGCGCGAGCGCAAGGGAGAGTTCGTCGACCTCTTCTCCGACCTGCAGACCAAGGGCTACTCGCGCGCGCGGGTGGACGGCGAGACGATCCAGCTCTCCCAGCCGCCCACGCTGAAGAAGCAGGAGAAGCACACCATCGAGGTGGTCGTCGACCGCCTCACGGTCAAGGACAGCGCCAAGCGCCGCCTCACCGACTCCGTGGAGACCGCCCTCGGCCTGTCCGGCGGCATGGTCGTGCTCGACTTCGTCGACCTCCCCGCCGACGACCCCGAGCGCGAGCGGATGTACTCCGAGCACCTGTACTGCCCGTACGACGACCTGTCCTTCGAGGAGCTGGAGCCGCGCTCCTTCTCGTTCAACTCGCCCTTCGGTGCCTGCCCCGAGTGCACCGGCATCGGCACGCGCATGGAGGTCGACCCCGAGCTGATCGTGCCCGACCCGGACAAGAGTCTGGACGAGGGCGCCATCCACCCGTGGTCGCACGGCCACACCAAGGACTACTTCGACCGCCTGATCGGCGCCCTCGCCGACGCGCTGGGCTTCCGGACGGACATCCCCTTCGGAGGGCTGCCGCAGCGCGCGAGGAAGGCCCTGCTGCACGGCCACAAGACCCAGGTCGAGGTCCGCTACCGCAACCGCTACGGCCGCGAGCGCCGGTACACCACGGCCTTCGAGGGCGCCGTCCCCTTCGTCAAGCGCCGGCACAGCGAGGCCGAGAGCGACGCCAGCCGGGAGCGCTTCGAGGGCTACATGCGCGAAGTGCCCTGCCCCACCTGTGAGGGCACGCGGCTCAAGCCGGTCGTCCTCGCCGTCACGGTCATGGGCAAGTCCATCGCCGAGGTCTCCGCGATGTCCATCAGCGACTGCGCGGACTTCCTGGGCGAGCTGAAGCTCACCGCCCGCGACAAGAAGATCGCCGAGCGCGTGCTCAAGGAAGTCAACGAACGGCTGCGGTTCCTGGTCGACGTCGGTCTGGACTACCTCTCGCTCAACCGCGCGGCGGGCACCCTCTCCGGCGGCGAGGCCCAGCGCATCCGCCTGGCCACCCAGATCGGCTCCGGACTCGTCGGCGTGCTCTACGTCCTCGACGAGCCGTCCATCGGCCTGCACCAGCGCGACAACCACCGGCTGATCGAGACCCTGGTCCGGCTGCGCGACATGGGCAACACCCTCATCGTCGTCGAGCACGACGAGGACACCATCAAGGTCGCCGACTGGATCGTCGACATCGGTCCCGGCGCCGGTGAGCACGGCGGCAAGGTCGTGCACAGCGGCTCCCTGAAGGAGCTGCTGGCCAACACCGAGTCGCAGACCGGGCAGTACCTGGCCGGGAGGAAGAGCATCCCCCTGCCCGAAATCCGCCGCCCGCACGACCCGTCGCGCCGGCTCACGGTGCACGGTGCCCGCGAGAACAACCTCCAGGACATCGACGTGTCCTTCCCGCTGGGCGTCTTCACCGCGGTCACCGGTGTCTCCGGCTCCGGCAAGTCCACCCTGGTCAACGACATCCTCTACACGCACCTCGCGCGCGAGCTGAACGGCGCGCGGAACGTCCCGGGGCGGCACACGCGCGTGGACGGCGACGATCTCGTCGACAAGGTCGTCCACGTCGACCAGTCGCCCATCGGCCGCACCCCGCGCTCCAACCCGGCGACGTACACCGGTGTCTTCGACCATGTGCGCAAGCTGTTCGCCGAGACGACCGAGGCGAAGGTCCGCGGCTACATGCCGGGCCGCTTCTCCTTCAACGTCAAGGGCGGCCGCTGCGAGAACTGCGCGGGCGACGGCACCATCAAGATCGAGATGAACTTCCTCCCGGACGTGTACGTCCCTTGCGAGGTCTGCCACGGCGCCCGCTACAACCGGGAGACCCTGGAGGTCCACTACAAGGGCAAGTCCATCGCCGACGTGCTGAACATGCCGATCGAGGAGGCCATGCACTTCTTCGAGGCGGTCCCGGCGATCTCCCGCCACCTCAGGACGCTCAACGACGTCGGCCTCGGCTATGTCCGCCTGGGCCAGTCGGCGACCACCCTGTCCGGCGGCGAGGCGCAGCGCGTGAAGCTCGCCAGCGAGCTGCAGAAGCGCTCCACCGGCCGCACGGTCTACGTGCTCGACGAGCCGACCACCGGTCTGCACTTCGAGGACATCAGCAAGCTGCTCAACGTCCTGTCCGGCCTGGTCGACAAGGGCAACACGGTCATCGTCATCGAGCACAACCTCGACGTGATCAAGACCGCCGACTGGGTCGTCGACATGGGCCCCGAGGGCGGCTCCGGCGGCGGACTGGTCGTCGCGGAGGGCACGCCCGAGCAGGTGGCGGGCGTTCCGGCGAGCCACACCGGCAAGTTCCTGAGGGAGATCCTCGGATCGGACCGGATCAGCGACGCCACCCAGGTGCGGGCCCCGCGCAAGGCGGCGGCGAAGAAGACGGCCGCCGCCAAGACCACCACCCGCAAGACGGCCACGAAGGCGGTCGGCACCGCCAGGAAGGCGGCCACCACGACCGCTGCGAAGAAGACGACGCGGGCGCGCAAGGCCTGACCGGCCCGCCCGCACCGGCACCGCGCCGTGCCGCGCGGGGGACCTGACCCCCCGCGCGGCACGGCGCTCGCACGTCAGATGCCCCGCTGCTCCAGCTCGTGCGCGTACGGCGGTTCCGCCCCCGCCCGTGAGCAGGTGATCGCGGCGGCGCGGGCCGCGAGGCCCAGCAGGCCCGTCCAGCCCTCCGCCCCCAGCGCGTCCATACCCTTCCCACTGAGCGCTCCGCGCTCCGCGAGGCCGTGCAGCAGCGCCGCGTTCACCGTGTCACCGGCGCCGATCGTGTCCACGACCCGCACCCGCTCACCCGGCACGGCGTACTCCTCGCCCCCGCGCGTGAACACCGTCAGCCCGTCGCCGCCCCGCGTGACGACGACCGCCGCGGGACCGGCGGCCAGCCACTCCCGCGGTGACCCGCCGAGCCACCGGGCGTCCTCCTCGGACAGCTTCAGCAGCGACACCGACGGCAGCCAGCCGCGGAACCGGGCCCGGTAGGCGTCCGGATCCGGGATCAGCCCCGCCCGGACATTGGGATCCAGCGCCGTGAACACACCCCGCGCCGACGCGGTGCGCATCAGCGCCTCGTAGGCGCTCGCGCCGGGCTCCAGCACCAGCGAGCAGGTCCCGAACGACACCGCGCGGGTGCCGGCCGGCAGCGCCTCGGGCGCCGTGAACAGCCGGTCCGCGGTCCCCTCCACGTAGAAGGAGTACGCGGCCGAGCCGTCCGCGCCGACCGTGGCGACGGCGAGCGTCGTCGGTTCGTCGCCCCGCTGCACCGACGTCACGTCCACGCCGGTCTCCCGCAGCCGGTCCAGCAGGGCGTCGCCGAAGGCGTCACGGGACACCCGGGAGCAGAAAGCGGTGGGGGAGCCGAGGCGGCCCAGCGCCACCGCGGTGTTGAAGGGGCCGCCGCCGAGGGCCGGCGTCAGCGCCGCGAGCGCACCCGCGCCGCGCGGTACCAGGTCGATCAGTGCCTCACCGGCTACGACGATCACGACAGGGGGTCCTTTCTCGGGGGCTCGGGATCAACGGAGCGCGCGGGCCGCTCCGGTTCGTCCGGGCAGCCGCAGGAGGTGCGGTGCACGAACGTGCACGGCAGCCGCTCGGTCCGCGCGGGGCGGTCCGGGTCGGCGAGGCGGTCCAGGAGCACCCGCACGGCACGGGCACCGATCTCCCTGCTGGGCTGGGCGACGGCCGTCAGGCGGGGCGAGAACAGGTCCGCCCAGGCGAAGTCGTCGAAGCAGCACAGGGCGATGTCCTCGGGCACGGACAGCCCGTGGGCGCGCAGGGCCCGCAGCGCGCCGATGGTCATGGTGTTGTTCGCGGTGACCAGCGCCGTGGGACGGGAGCCGAGGGCCAGCAGGGCGGCGGTGGCCCGTTCCGCCCCTTCGGACCGGGAGTCGCCGTGCACCAGGACGCGCTCGTCGTACGGCAGTCCGGCCGCGGCCAGCCCGTGCCGGTACCCGGTGATCCGCTCGGCCGTCGTGCTGAGGCCGGGCAGCCCGGCGACCAGGGCGATGCGGCGGTGGCCGAGACCGGCGAGGTGGGTGACCAGGCGGGCCGTCGGTTCGGTGCTCTCGGCGCACACCTGGTCGAAGCGAGGGCCGTCGGGGGCCGCGGGGCGGCCGGGGTTCGCCGGGCCGTCGACCAGCCGGTCCAGGAACACGGCGGGTACGCGGTGGCGCCCGAGGTAGGCGAGGAGTTCGCGCGGGCGGGCGGAGGGGGCGACGATCAGGCCTTCCACGCGGCGCTCGTGCAGCAGCTGGACGGCCTTGCGCTCGTGCTCGGGGTCGTCGTGCGGGTCGGCGATGAGGAGGCTGTAGCCGTGCTCCAGGGCGGCGGCCTCGACGCCCTGGAGGATCTCGGTGAAGTAGGGGTTGCTGATCGCCGACACCGCGAGACCGATCGAGCGGGTGCGGGAGGTCACCAGGGAGCGGGCGAGGGTGTTGGGGGTGTAGCCGAGTTCCTCGATGGCGTCGAGGACCGCCTGGCGGGTGTGGGGGCGGACGGGGCGGGTGTCGTTGAGCACGTGGGAGACGGTGGCGACGGAGACGCCGGCGTGGCGGGCCACGTCTGTCATGGTCGCCATGGTGCGGGGTCCTTCCGGGGGTGCGGCGGCTTGGTGCCGGGTGGGACCGTATCCCATCCCGGGGGCTCGCGTAAACGTTTGCGTATGCGTTTACGCGCTGGGAGTGGGCCGGGGGTGTTCGCGCAGCCCGGTGCCTTCGGGGTGCCGCCGCGGGCAGTCGTGCCGCCCCAGCGGCACGACTGCCCGCGAGGGCGGATATCGTCCCCCGTATGTCCGTCCGACCTGGTGCAAGTCGTCGTGTTGTCCTGCGAGGGGCTGTTCTCGCCCCCGTCGCCGGAGTGGGGGTCTCCGGGTGCAAGGGGGGTGCCGACGACCGGTCGGCGCCGCTGAGCGGGCCCGTCGAGCTCGGGCCCGAGAGTGAGATCGCCGAGGGCGGGGCGAAGCTGTACCGGGACCACAACGTCGTGGTCAGCCGGACCGGGGACGGAACGCTCAAGGCGTACGACACCGTCTGCACCCACGCGGGGTGCCCGATCAACAAGCTGGACGGGACGAAGCTGATCTGCCCGTGTCATGGCAGCGAGTTCGACGCCACGACCGGAAAGGTGCTGCGGGAGCCGGCCGTGGCCCCGTTGCAGCCGCTGGTGGTCGAGGTCGAGAACGGCACGATGATCGCCAGGCCGCAGACCTGACCGGGGCAGACCTGACCGGGGCGGACCCGACCGCAGCGGGCCCGGCCGGGGTCACTCCCAGTCCCAGGAGATCCCCACATGGCCCGACCGCACCCGCGGCTCCACCAGGTGCACCGAGCGGTGCCGTGCGCTGAGCGGCAGTTCCTGGCGTCCTCCGCGCGGTGCCGCCGCCGAGTGCTGGGTGAAACGGTGGCAGCGCACCGGGAGCACCCCGGGTTCGAAGCGCACCTGGAGGGCGTACTGGCCGCCGGGGGAATCCGCCGCCCGCACGTACTCGCGCGAGACGCCCGCCGTGCCGTCCTCGACGGCGTAGCGGAAGAGGAAGGTGTCACCGGTCCGCAGCCGCGTGTCGAAGAGGAGCTCGACCGCGAGCACGCCGGTGTCGTGGTGCCGGAGTACGCGTCCGGCGCGGCAGTTCTCCAGGGCGTGCACGCGCATCCGCTCCGGCGCGGAGCCAGGGTCGCCGTAGTGGACGGCCACGTGGCGGTCGACGCCGTCCCGGTGCGCGCGCACGATGTGGTGCGACTCGCGTTCCGCCAGTTCCCGACGGGCACCGATGCGCACCCGCTCGTGGTGGCCCAGGGTGTGCAGACCGCCGTCGCGCGGTGCGCCGAGCTCGTCCAGCAGCTGTTCCAGCACGCCCGACGCCTCCACCAGGGACCGGTGGGAGCGGCCGGGGGAATGCCGGTCCGCCGTCCGGTCGTCCGCCTCGGCGAGGAGCCGGATCAGTGACTCCTGCGGCAGTTGCAGGATCTCCTCCAGCGCCCGTACGGCGCGCAGGGACTCCGGACGCTGCGGGCGGCGGGCGCCCTGCTGCCAGTAGCTGAGACTGGTGACGCCGACCCTCACGCCGTGGCGCGACAGATGGTGCTGCACCCGCTGCAGCGGCAGGCCCCGCGCCGCTATCGCGGCGCGCAGGGCGACGTGGAACGGTCCGCCGCTCAGGGCCGAGTCCAGTTCCGCGGTGGCGATGTCCGCGTGCTGTGTGGCGTGCGGCATGCAGGGGCCTTTCTGTGAATGTCCACAACGGCTGGTCAGGCCGTTCGCGCGGGGCACCCCGGAGCCCGCCCCCCGCCGGCGGCGGCGCCTTCACATCCGTACGCCGTCGTTCAGGACCCCGAGTTCCCCCGCATTGAAGCGTGTTGACAAAGTCCCGACAACACCTCAGGCCCAACACCGGCAGACACCTGCCGGGGGCCGTACCGGCCCGGGGGCCGGCACGGCCCCCGGGGCACGTACCGCGATGCGTTGTTCGTCCTGCTCTGCGCCGCTGCTTTCGTCCTGACCGTCCGGCCCCGCGCCGCTACTGCGCGCCGGTGCCGTCCGCTTCCCGCAGGCGGAGCCGCAGGAGTTTGGCGCGCACGATGTCCGGATCGCGCGGGTCGAGGGACTCGACGGTCGCGGACATCTCGTCGGCGTACCGGCGGTACCGGGCCGGCCGCCGTGGTTTCTCGATCCGCGTCCGTCGCATTCGATCAGCCCTCCGCCTCGTGGCCGCCCTCATGTCCGCCATGTCCGCCTTCGTGACCGCCTCGGATCGCCCGAAGGGCGGAACCCCCACTTTCCCGCTTCCCGCCCGCCGTAACCCATCCGGACCGTGCCGGGCTCCGCTGTCCACAGGCCCGCCGCGGTGTCGGTCACCGCCAGTAGGGTGTGAGACATGGCCGACCCCTCCAGCTACCGCCCCAAACCGGGTGAGATCCCCGACTCGCCGGGGGTCTACCGGTTCCGTGACGAGCACCGCCGGGTGATCTACGTCGGAAAGGCGAAGAGCCTGCGCCAGCGCCTGGCGAACTACTTCCAGGACCTGGCCGGGCTGCACCCGCGCACCCGCTCGATGGTCACCACGGCCGCGTCCGTGGAGTGGACGGTGGTGTCCACGGAGGTGGAGGCGCTCCAGCTGGAGTACTCCTGGATCAAGGAGTACGACCCCCGCTTCAACGTGAAGTACCGCGACGACAAGAGCTACCCCTATCTCGCGGTGACGATGAACGAGGACTTCCCGCGCGTGCAGGTGATGCGCGGTCACAAGAAGAAGGGTGTGCGCTACTTCGGCCCGTACGCGCACGCGTGGGCGATCCGCGACACCGTGGATCTGATGCTGCGCGTGTTCCCGGTGCGCACCTGCTCGGCCGGCGTCTTCAAGAACGCCTCCCGTACCGGGCGCCCCTGTCTGCTCGGTTACATCGGCAAGTGCTCGGCGCCCTGCGTGGAGCGCGTCTCCGCCGAGGACCACCGGGAACTGGCCGAGGAGTTCTGCGACTTCATGGCCGGCCGCACCGGCACCTATCTGCGCCGGCTGGAGCGGCAGATGGCCGAGGCCGCCGAGGCGATGGAGTACGAGCGGGCCGCGCGACTGCGCGACGACATAGGGGCCCTGAAGAAGGCCATGGAGAAGAACGCGGTCGTGCTCGCGGACGCGACCGACGCCGACCTGATCGCGGTCGCCGAGGACGAGCTGGAGGCGGCCGTCCAGATCTTCCACGTCCGTGGCGGACGCGTGCGCGGCCAGCGCGGCTGGGTCACCGACAAGGTCGAGGAGATCACCACCGGCGCCCTGGTCGAGCACGCCCTGCAGCAGCTCTACGGCGAGGAGACCGGCGACGCGGTCCCCCGGGAGGTCCTGGTCCCCGCCCTGCCGGACCCCCTGGACCCGGTCCAGCAGTGGCTGACCGAGCGGCGCGGTTCGGGCGTCTCCCTGCGCGTCCCGCAGCGCGGCGACAAGAAGGCCCTGATGGAGACAGTGGAGCGCAACGCCCAGCAGGCGCTCGTGCTGCACAAGACCAAGCGCGCCTCCGACCTCACCACCCGCTCGCGCGCGCTGGAGGAGATCACCGACGCCCTGGGCCTGGACAGCGCCCCGCTGCGGATCGAGTGCTACGACATCTCGCACCTCCAGGGCGACGACGTGGTGGCCTCCATGGTCGTCTTCGAGGACGGACTGGCCCGCAAGAGCGAGTACCGGCGCTTCCAGATCAAGGGCCGTGCCGGAGACACGCAGCTCTGGCACGGCACCGGGCAGGACGACGTCCGCTCCATGCACGAGGTGATCACCCGCCGGTTCCGGCGCTACCTCGCGGAGAAGGAGCGCACGGGGGAGTGGACCGACGGCGCGCCCTCCGGTGCCGACGGCTCCGGTGGCAACGGTTCCGGTCCCGTGGAGGGAGGCCTCGCCGAGCCGCCCGTGAGCACCCTCACCGAGGACGACGGCCGGCCCCGGCGGTTCGCCTACCCGCCGCAGCTGGTGGTGGTCGACGGCGGTGCCCCGCAGGTCGCGGCGGCCCAGCGGGCCCTGGACGAACTCGGTATCGACGACGTCGCCGTGTGCGGTCTCGCCAAGCGGCTGGAGGAGGTCTGGCTGCCGGGCGACGACGACCCGGTGGTGCTCCCGCGCACCAGCGAGGGCCTGTATCTGCTCCAGCGGGTCCGGGACGAGGCGCACCGCTTCGCGATCACCTATCAGCGCACCAAACGGGCCAAGCGCTTCCGCTCCAGCCCCCTGGACGACGTGCCCGGCCTCGGCGACACCCGTAAGCAGGCACTGCTCAAGCACTTCGGGTCGTTGAAGAAGCTGCGATCAGCGACAATCGACCAGATCTGTGAGGTTCCGGGCATAGGTCGCAAGACGGCCGAGACGATCGCCGCGGCTCTCGCGCGGGCGGAGCCCGCCGCCCCCGCCGTCAACACGGCGACGGGCGAGATCATGGATGACACGGAGGAACCCGGGCAGGCGACGGGTTCTCCCGGGGAACCCGTGTCCACGGGCGCCCCGGACGAACGACGGGGGCAGGAGCGATGACGGAGCACGAGACAGGACGCGCGACGGAGCAGGACGGAGCGCGGCAGCACACCGGCGGGACGGCGGCCCCCGGGCCCGCCCGCGAGGACAACGGAGCACAGGTGAAGACGGGCAAGGAACAGGCCGGGGTACCCGAGGCGGGCATCCCCGAGCTGGTGATCATCTCCGGCATGTCCGGGGCCGGCCGCTCGACGGCCGCGAAGTGTCTGGAGGACCTGGGCTGGTTCGTCGTCGACAACCTGCCCCCCGCCCTGATCACCACCATGGTGGAGCTCGGCGCGCGTTCCCAGGGCAACGTCGCGCGCATCGCGGTCGTCGTCGACGTGCGAGGCCGGCGCTTCTTCGACAACCTGCGCGAGTCCCTCGCCGACCTCGACTCGCGTGGCGTCACCCGGCGGACGGTCTTCCTGGAGTCCTCCGACGAGGCCCTGGTGCGCCGCTTCGAGTCCGTGCGCCGCCCGCACCCGCTGCAGGGCGACGGCCGGATCGTCGACGGCATCGCCGCCGAGCGGGAGCTGCTGCGCGAGCTGCGCGGCGACGCCGACCTGGTGATCGACACCTCCAGCCTCAACGTGCACGAGCTGCGCGCCAAGATGGACGCCCAGTTCGCCGGCGAGGAGGAGCCCGAACTGCGGGCCACCGTCATGTCCTTCGGCTTCAAGTACGGCCTCCCGGTCGACGCCGACCTCGTCGTGGACATGCGGTTCCTGCCCAACCCGCACTGGGTTCCGGAGCTGCGCCCGTACACCGGCCTCAACGAGGAGGTGGCGTCGTACGTCTTCAACCAGCCGGGCGCCAAGGAGTTCCTCGACCGCTACGCCGAGATGCTGCGGCTGGTCGCCGCCGGCTACCGCCGTGAGGGCAAGCGCTATGTGACCATCGCGGTCGGCTGCACGGGCGGCAAGCACCGCTCGGTCGCCATGTCGGAGAAGCTCGCCGCCCGGCTCGCCGCCGAGGGCGTGGAGACGGTGGTCGTCCACCGGGACATGGGACGGGAATGACGCGACGTACTCCGCGGCTGAGCCGGCTGCGCAGAGCGGTCCCCGAGGGCCGCGCCGGCCGCCCGGCCGAGACCCGTGGCGCGAGACCGCGCCGCCGGGGCGCCCAGCCCAAGGTCGTCGCCCTCGGCGGCGGCATGGGCCTGTCCGCCTCGCTCGCCGCCCTGCGCCGGATCACCGGTGACCTCACCGCGGTGGTCACCGTCGCCGACGACGGCGGCTCCAGCGGACGCCTGCGTGACGAGCTGGGCGTGCTGCCGCCCGGCGACCTGCGCAAAGCGCTGGCCGCGCTGTGCGGCGACGACGACTGGGGCCAGACCTGGGCCCGGGTCATCCAGCACCGCTTCCAGTCCCAGGGCGAACTGCACGAGCACGCGGTCGGCAATCTGCTGATCGTCGCCCTGTGGGAGCAGCTCGGCGACCACGTCCAGGCGCTGGACCTGGTGGGACGGCTGCTGGGCGCGCACGGACGGGTGCTGCCCATGTCCGCCGTGCCGCTCGAGCTCCAGGCCCGGGTGCTGGGCCACGACCCGGAGCGGCCCGAGGACGTCGTCACCGTGCGCGGACAGGCCACCGTCGCGCTCACCCCCGGCGAGGTGCAGTCCGTGCATCTCGTGCCGAACGACCCGCCCGCCGTACCCGAGGCGGTCGCCGCGGTCCTCGACGCCGACTGGGTGGTGCTCGGGCCCGGCTCCTGGTTCTCCTCGGTCATACCGCACCTGCTCGTGCCCGAACTGCTGGACGCCCTCATCGAGACCAAGGCGCGCCGGGTACTGTCGCTGAACCTCGCTCCGCAGCCGGGAGAAACCGAGGGCTTCTCCCCGCAGCGTCATTTGGAGGTTTTGGGACGACACGCCCCTAAACTCGCCCTGGACGTGGTGCTGGCCGACGAGGCCGCCGTGCCCGACCGCGACTCGCTGACCGAGGCCGCCGAGCGGTTCGGCGCGGCGGTCGAGCTGGCCCCGGTGGCCCGGCCCGACGGAAGCCCCCGGCACGACCCGGAGCTGTTGGCAGCCGCGTACGACCGTATTTTTCGGATGCATGGAAGGATCGGCCCATGGCGATGACGGCAGCGGTGAAGGACGAGATCAGCCGGCTCCCCGTCACCCGGACCTGCTGCAGGAAGGCGGAGGTCTCCGCCATTCTGCGGTTCGCCGGCGGCCTTCACCTGGTCAGCGGGCGCATCGTGATCGAGGCGGAGCTGGACACCGCGATGGCGGCGCGCCGCCTCAAGCGGGACATCCTGGAGATCTTCGGCCACAGCTCCGAACTGATCGTGATGGCGCCCGGCGGCCTGCGCCGCGGCTCGCGCTACGTCGTACGGGTGGTCGCCGGCGGCGATCAGCTGGCCCGGCAGACCGGCCTGGTCGACGGCCGGGGCCGCCCGATCCGCGGTCTGCCCCCGCAGGTGGTCTCGGGCGCCACCTGTGACGCCGAGGCGGCCTGGCGCGGCGCCTTCCTGGCCCACGGCTCGCTCACCGAGCCCGGCCGCTCCTCCTCCCTGGAGGTGACCTGCCCCGGCCCCGAGGCCGCGCTCGCCCTGGTCGGCGCGGCTCGCAGACTGCACATCGGGGCCAAGGCGCGCGAGGTGCGGGGCGTGGACCGCGTGGTGGTCCGCGACGGCGACGCGATCGGCGCGCTGCTCACCCGGCTGGGCGCGCACGAGTCGGTGCTGGCCTGGGAGGAGCGCCGGATGCGCCGCGAGGTGCGGGCCACGGCGAACCGGCTGGCCAACTTCGACGACGCCAACCTGCGCCGTTCCGCCCGCGCGGCGGTGGCGGCCGGCGCCCGGGTCCAGCGCGCGCTGGAGATCCTCGGCGACGACGTGCCCGAGCACCTCGCCGCGGCCGGCCGGCTGCGCATGGAGCACAAGCAGGCCTCCCTGGAGGAGCTGGGCGCGCTCGCCGAGCCGCCGCTCACCAAGGACGCCGTGGCCGGCCGGATCCGGCGGCTGCTGGCGATGGCCGACAAGCGCGCCTCCGACCTGGGCATCCCGGGCACGGAGGCCAACCTCAGCGAGGAGCTGGCCGACAACCTCGTCGGCTGACAGGCCGTCAGCCGACAGCCTCGTCCCCGGCGGACACGGCTGACAGGACGTCAGGACACCGGCGCCGTCATCCACTTGGGTGATCCGGCGCCGGTTTTCCGTGTCGTGGCGGCGCCCTTGACTCGATCATGTTGTGTCATGAGCCTGGCATCTGTTCGCTGCTGTGGCGGACCACTCTCTGGGGGGCTCATGAGACACAGAGCGAGATCGATCCTCGCTGTCGGCACGCTCCTGATCGGCGGAGCGAGCCTCGCACCCATCGCCCAGGCACAGCCCGGAAACCCCGCGGCCTCCGACCCCGAGGAAGTCAAGGTCTTCCGCGCCGACGTCACCAAGGAGCAGGTGCCCCTGCTCCTGACGGCGGGGCAGGACGGTCACGAACTCGGCGAACGGGTGCCCGACCGCGGCACCGCCACCGTCGAGGTCTATCTGACCGACGGACAGGCCGAGAAACTGGAGAAACAGGGCGTCGACCTCACCGAGCACACTCTCTCCGCCCGCGCGGCCGACCGCGTCGAGGACGCCGCCGACGGCGTGTTCCGCCCGTACAGCGGAAAGGGCGGCCTGAGGGAGGAGATCCTGCGCACCGCGCGGGAGCACCCGCACCTCACCAAGGTCGTCTCCATCGGAAAGACGGTCAAGGGCCAGGACATCCTCGCCCTGAAGCTCACGCGGAAGGCCAGGCACACGCGGGACGGGTCGAAACCGGCCGTCCTCTACATGTCCAACCAGCACGCACGGGAGTGGATCACCCCGGAGATGACCCGGCGGCTGATGCACCACTACCTGGACACGTACAGGACGGACAAGCGGATCAAGAAGATCGTCGACACCACGGAACTGTGGTTCGTCCTCTCCGCCAACCCCGACGGCTACGACTACACCTTCGCCGACGACGACAGCCGTCTGTGGCGCAAGAACCTGCGGGACGTCAACGGCGACGGCGCCATCACCACCGGCGACGGCGTCGACCTCAACCGCAACTTCCCCTACAAATGGGGCTACGACGACGAGGGCTCGTCCCCCAACCCCATCAGCCAGACCTACCGCGGCGCGAGCCCCGGCTCCGAACCGGAGACCCGGGCCATCGACGCCTTCCAGAAACGCATCGGCTTCACCTACGGCATCAACTACCACTCGGCCGCCGAACTCCTCCTCTACGGAGTCGGCTGGCAGGTGGCCACGCCGACCCCCGACGACGTCCTCTACCGGGCCCTCGCCGGCACCCCCGGCAACTCGGCGATCCCCGGCTACCACCCGCAGCTCTCCTCCGAGCTCTACACCACCAACGGCGAGGCGGACGGCCACGCGGCCAACGTCAACGGCATGGCGATGTTCACCCCCGAGATGTCGACCTGCCAGACCGCGTCCGACGCCGACCCGGACGACGAGTGGAACGCCCGCGACTGCCGGTCGGGCTTCAACTTCCCCGACGACGAGAAGCTGATCCAGCAGGAGTTCGCCAAGAACATCCCGTTCGCGCTCTCCGTCGCCGAGTCCGCGGCCCACCCCGACCGGCCGTCCTCCTCGGTCGGCCTGGAGGCCGCCGACTTCACCCCGGACGGGTTCACCACGTCCTACGCGCGCGGCGGCCAGGAGGTCTCCGTCGTCGCCCGCAAGGCCGTGCGCGACAAGGAGCTCAAGTACCGCGTCAACGGCGGCCGCACGCACGGCGTGGACCTCAGGCGCTGGCGGGGCGGCGAGCGGTACGGCGGCGAGGACAACCTCCACTTCGACGAGTACCGGGCCACGGTGAGACACGGCAGGCCGGGCGACAAGGTCGAGGTGTGGTTCACCGGAGAGGCCCGCAGGGGCCGGAACGTCTCCAGCGAGCACTTCACCTACACCGTGGCCGAGCGGCCCCGCGCGGACGTCCTCGTCGTCTCCGAGGAGGGCGCGAAGGCCACGCAGACCCGGACGTACGTCGACGCGCTCAAGGCCAACGGCCGCCGCGCGGCGGTCTGGGACGTGGCCGAACAGGGCGCCCCGGACGCGCTCGGCGTGCTGAGCCACTTCCGCACCGTCGTGCACCACACCGGCGCCGCGACGCCGGGCATCGCCACCCAGCTCCAGCTGCGGGCCTTCCTCAACGAGGGCGGCCGGCTGATCGAGGCGGGCGAGCGGGCGGGCGGCAGCGTCGACCTCGGCGGAGGCACACCGTCCGACGACTTCAGCCAGTACTACCTGGGCGCCTACAGCCGCACCTCCGCCTCCGGAGCCACCGCGTTCGCCGGATCCGGCCGGCTGGACGGCTTCAGCGGCCCGCTCGGCGACGCGCCCGGCAACCCGCTGGACGGGGCCGGCACCTACGGCATCACCTCCGACGAACTGCCCGCGGCCGAGTACCCGCAGTTCGCGAGCGCCGGCGCCGGGCAGTTCCCCGGGACGTCCAACCCGTACGGGCCGTACGCCGGCTCCTCCATGGCGGCCGCCGTGCACACCGACGACGGCTACAAGCGCCTCACCCGCACCGTGGACCTCACCGGTGTCACCGCCGCCGAGCGGCCCACCCTGCGCGCCCAGCTGCTGTGGGACACCGAGCCGGGCTACGACAACGTCCTCGTCGAGGCGCACACCGCCGGCGCCGACGACTGGACGACCCTGCCCGAGGCCGGCGGGGCGACCCGCACCACCGTGCCGACCGAGTGCGCGGCCGGGTTCTACATGGCCGGGCACCCCTGGCTGGAGCACTACCTCACGCTCACCGACGACGGCTGCACCGCGACCGGGACCACCGGCGCCTGGAACAGCCTCACCGGGTCCTCCGGCGGCTGGCAGCAGGTCGAATTCGATCTGAGCGCCTACGCCGGGAAGACGGCCGAGGTCTCCCTCGCCTATGTCACCGACCCGGGCAGCGGCGGCCACGGCGTCCTCGCCGACGAGGCCTCCCTCGTCATCGGCGGCACGGCCGCCGAAACCGAGGGCTTCGAGACGTCCCTCGGCGCCTGGCGGGTGTCCGGACCCCCGGCGGGCAGCCCGGCCGTTCTGAAGGACTGGACCCGCTCCGGAGAGCTGTTCCGGACCCACGCCGCGGTCACCACGGACGACACCGTGCTGCTGGGCTTCGGGCTGGAGCACCTGACCTCCGCGGCCGACCGGGCCGCCCTGATGAGGAAGGCGCTGGCCGCCCTCAGGAGGTGACACCGAACGTCAACGCGGACCCACGATCCGTAACGAAATGAGGTGAGAGAGGTCCGGGAGGCGGGGCGGTCCGTACCCTACTGGCGGGTACGGACCGCCCTGCCGGGTATGGGGCAACTCGATGTCACGGCCGGGGCCCCGGAGAGGTAGGGTCGACAGTGGTCGGGGACATCCCAAATACAGCTCGCCGGCGTCACAGCCGGCGTACCAACGAGGAGATCGGTTCGTGACGATCCGCGTAGGCATCAACGGGTTTGGCCGCATCGGTCGCAACTACTTCCGCGCATTGCTGGAACAGGGCGCCGACATCGAGATCGTGGCCGTCAACGACCTGGGTGACACGGCGACCACGGCACACCTGCTGAAGTACGACACGATTCTGGGCCGCCTCAAGCAGGAGGTCTCGCACACCGAGGACACCATCACCGTCGGCGACAAGACGGTCAAGGTCCTCTCCGAGCGCAACCCCGCCGACATCCCGTGGGGCGAGCTGGGCGTCGACATCGTCATCGAGTCGACCGGCATCTTCACCAAGAAGGAAGACGCCGGGAAGCACATCGCCGGCGGCGCCAAGAAGGTCATCATCTCCGCCCCGGCGAAGAACGAGGACATCACCCTCGTCATGGGCGTGAACCACGACCAGTACGACCCGGCGAACCACCACGTCATCTCCAACGCCTCCTGCACCACCAACTGCGTGGCGCCGCTGGCGAAGGTCCTCGACGAGAACTTCGGCATCGTCAAGGGCCTGATGACGACGGTGCACGCGTACACGAACGACCAGCGCATCCTGGACTTCCCGCACAAGGACCTGCGCCGCGCCCGTGCCGCCGCCGAGAACATCATCCCGACCACCACCGGTGCCGCGAAGGCCACCGCCCTGGTGCTGCCGCAGCTCAAGGGCAAGCTGGACGGCATCGCGATGCGTGTCCCGGTCCCCACCGGCTCCGTCACCGACCTGGTGGTCGAGCTCTCCCGCGAGGTCACCAAGGAAGAGGTCAACGCCGCCTTCCAGAAGGCCGCCGAGGGCGAGCTGAAGGGCTACCTCGAGTACACCGAGGACCCGATCGTCTCCTCCGACATCGTCAACGCCCCGGCGTCCTGCACCTTCGACTCCTCCCTGACCATGGTCCAGGAGGGCAAGAACGTGAAGGTCATCGGCTGGTACGACAACGAGTGGGGCTACAGCAACCGCCTCGTCGACCTGACGGTCTTCGTGGGCAACCAGCTCTGAGCATGGAGCCGGCGGCCTGATATGAGTGCAGGGCTCGGCGGCGCGGCAACGCGCTGTCCGAGCCCTGACGCACGTATCGGAGCGCTCGCCCTCTTTCGATCACGAGCGATCACGAGCGAACACGAGCTGAGCTCTAGCAGGGAGCCCCTATGAAGACGATCGACGAACTCCTCTCCGAAGGTGTCGCGGGCAAGCGGGTCTTCGTCCGCGCCGACCTCAACGTGCCGCTGGACGGCACCATCATCACCGACGACGGCCGGATCCGCGCCGTGGTGCCCACCGTCAAGGCCCTCGCCGACGCGGGCGCCCGTGTGGTCGTCGCCTCGCATCTGGGCCGCCCCAAGGGCGCCCCGGACCCCGCCTTCTCGCTCGCCCCCGCCGGCGCGCGCCTCGGCGAACTCCTCGGTGCCGACGTCGCCTTCGCGACCGACACCGTCGGCGAGTCCGCCACCTCCACCGTCGCCGGCCTCACCGACGGACGCGTCGCGGTCGTCGAGAACCTGCGCTTCAACGCCGGCGAGACGTCCAAGGACGACGCCGAGCGCGGCGAGTTCGCCGGCCGGCTGGCCGCACTCGCCGACGTGTACGTGGGCGACGGCTTCGGCGCGGTGCACCGCAAGCACGCCTCGGTCTTCGACCTGCCGGCCCGCCTGCCGCACTACGCCGGCTACCTCATCGCCACCGAGGTCGGCGTGCTCAGGAAGCTCACCGACGAGGTCAAGCGGCCCTACGTGGTCGCCCTCGGCGGCGCCAAGGTCTCCGACAAGCTGGCCGTCATCGACCAGCTGCTCGGCAAGGCCGACCGCATCCTCATCGGCGGCGGCATGGCGTACACCTTCCTCAAGGCCAAGGGCTACGAAGTCGGCTCCTCCCTGTTGCAGGAGGACCAGATCCCCGCCGTGCGGGAGTACCTGGAGCGCGCCGGGAAGAGCGGCGTCGAGCTGGTGCTGCCGGTCGACACGCTGGTCGCCGCCGAGTTCCCCGACATGAAGGCCAAGGCGCCCACCCACCCCGCCACCGTCGCCGCGGACGCCATCCCGGCCGGCCACATGGGGCTGGACATCGGTCCCGAGACCCGCAAGCTGTACGCCTCGAAGCTCGCCGACGCCGCCACCGTCTTCTGGAACGGCCCCATGGGCGTCTTCGAGCACCCCGACTACGCCGAGGGCACCAAGGCCCTCGCCCAGGCCCTCATCGACTCCCCGGGCTTCACCGTGGTCGGCGGCGGCGATTCCGCCGCGGCCGTCCGTACCCTGGGCTTCGACGAGCAGGCATTCGGCCACATCTCGACCGGAGGCGGCGCCTCCCTCGAATACCTCGAGGGCAAGACGCTCCCCGGCCTCGCCGCACTGGAGGACTGACCCTCAATGACCACCCGTACGCCGCTGATGGCGGGCAACTGGAAGATGAACCTCAACCACCTCGAGGCCATCGCCCACGTCCAGAAGCTCGCCTTCGCCCTGGCCGACAAGGACTACGAGGCCGTCGAGGTCGCCGTCCTGCCGCCCTTCACGGACCTGCGCTCCGTGCAGACCCTCGTCGAGGGCGACAAGCTCAAGATCAAGTACGGCGCCCAGGACATCTCGGCGCACGACGGCGGTGCCTACACCGGCGAGATCTCCGGCCCGATGCTGGCCAAGCTGAAGTGCTCCTATGTGGCGGTCGGCCACTCCGAGCGCCGCCAGTACCACGCCGAGACCGACGAGATCGTCAACGCCAAGGTGAAGGCCGCCTTCAAGCACGGCATCACCCCCATCCTCTGCGTCGGCGAGGAGCTGGAGGTCCGCGAGGCGGGCAACCACGTCTCCCACACCCTCGCCCAGGTCGAGGGCGGTCTCAAGGACGTCCCGGCCGAGCAGGCCGAGACGATCGTGATCGCCTACGAGCCCGTGTGGGCCATCGGCACCGGCAAGGTCTGCGGCGCCGAGGACGCCCAGGAGGTCTGCGCCGCGATCCGCGGCAAGCTCGCCGAGCTGTACAGCCAGGACGTGGCCGACAGGATCCGCATCCAGTACGGCGGCTCGGTCAAGTCCGGCAACGTCGCCGAGATCATGGCGCAGGCCGACATCGACGGCGCCCTGGTCGGCGGCGCCTCGCTGGACGCCGACGAGTTCGTCAAGATCATTCGATTCCGCGATCAGTGAGTATGCGCTAACGGCGATTCGTCGTACCCTTGCGGGGTCCAGCAGTGCGCTGGGCCCCGCGTCGTCCATCCGAAATCCGAGGAAGTTGGTCCAGCCGTGGTTATGGGGTTCTCCATCGCCCTGATCGTCTTCAGCCTGCTGCTGATGCTGCTGGTGCTGATGCACAAGGGGAAGGGCGGCGGCCTCTCCGACATGTTCGGTGGTGGCATGCAGTCCTCCGTCGGCGGCTCCTCGGTCGCCGAACGCAACCTCGACCGGATCACCATCGTGGTCGGTCTGCTCTGGTTCGCGTGCATCGTCGTGCTCGGCATCATGATGAAGGTCAACAACTGAACTGACCGAGGGGCGGAAATCGCCCCGCACGAGCCACGCATTCCCCACGTAACGCCCCATGTTCGGTACGCGCAGCTGAGCGCGGCCTATCATGGGGCTTGCGTCTGGATGCGGGGACAGGTAACTCCTATCACTGGACGCGCGTTGGGTCTTACGTAGACTGAGGCGCTCGCAGCGGAGCGGAACGCCGACTCGCTTCGCGGCACCATTACGCAGGGAGTTACGACCGTGGCAAGTGGCAACGCGATCCGGGGAAGCCGGGTCGGGGCGGGGCCGATGGGTGAGGCCGAGCGCGGCGAGTCCGCGCCGCGGCTGCGCGTCTCCTTCTGGTGCTCCAACGGGCACGAGACACAGCCGAGCTTCGCAAGCGACGCGCAGGTGCCCGATACCTGGGACTGCCCCCGCTGCGGCTTTCCGGCGGGACAGGACCGCGACAACCCCCCGGACCCGCCGCGCACCGAACCGTACAAGACCCACCTCGCCTATGTGCGGGAGCGGCGCAGCGACGCGGACGGCGAGGCGATCCTCGCCGAGGCGCTGGCCAAACTGCGGGGCGAGATCTGACCGGTCCCAGGACCGGCCCGGACTCCGGACACCTTCCGTCCTCCTCACCGCTGATCAATTAGGTTGGGAACAGCCGGCACAGCGGGGACATCCAAGGAAGAAGGCTGAAGTCCGAGATGAACGCAGACGGCCGTACCAGGCTCAACCAGACGCCCGAGTGGACCGCACTGGCCAAGCACCGCGAGGAGCTCGGCGAGGTGCGGCTGCGCGAGCTGTTCGCCGCCGACCCCGGCCGCGGCACCGGATACACCCTCCGGGTCGGTGACCTGTACGTCGACTACTCCAAGCACCTGGTCACCGACGAGACCCTGCGGCTGCTGCGGGAGCTGGCCGCCGCGACCGACGTGTTCGGGCTGCGCGACGCCATGTTCCGCGGCGAGAAGATCAACACCACCGAGAACCGGGCGGTGCTGCACACCGCGCTGCGGGCCCCCCGGGACGCGGTGATCGAGGTCGACGGGGAGAACGTCGTCCCGGCCGTGCACGCCGTGCTGGACCGGATGGCCGACTTCGCCGCCCGCGTCCGCTCCGGCGAGTGGACCGGCCACACCGGCCGGCGCATCCGCACCGTCGTCAACGTCGGTATCGGCGGCTCCGACCTCGGTCCGGCGATGGCGTACGAGGCGCTGCGCGCCTTCACCGACCGCGACCTCACCGTCCGCTTCGTGTCCAACGTGGACGGCGCCGACCTGCACGAGGCCGTCCGGGACCTGGACCCGGCCGAGACGCTGTTCATCATCGCGTCCAAGACCTTCACCACCATCGAGACGGTCACCAACGCCACCTCCGCGCGTTCCTGGCTGCTCGGCGGCCTCGGCGGCGACGAGAAGGCGGTCGCGAAGCACTTCGTGGCGCTGTCGACCAACGCCGAGAAGGTCGCCGAGTTCGGCATCGACACGGCGAACATGTTCGAGTTCTGGGACTGGGTCGGCGGACGCTACTCCTACGACTCCGCCATCGGCCTGTCCCTGATGATCGCCATCGGCCCGGACCGCTTCCGGGAGATGCTCGACGGCTTCCGCCTCGTCGACGAGCACTTCCGCACCGCGCCCGCCGAGTCCAACGTGCCGCTGCTGCTGGGCCTGCTCGGCATCTGGTACGGGAACTTCCACGACGCGCAGTCGCACGCGGTGCTGCCGTACTCGCACTACCTGTCGAAGTTCACCGCCTACCTCCAGCAGCTGGACATGGAGTCCAACGGCAAGTACGTCGGCCGGGACGGCCGCGAGGTGGAGTGGCAGACCGGCCCCGTCGTCTGGGGCACGCCGGGCACCAACGGGCAGCACGCCTACTACCAGTTGATCCACCAGGGGACGAAGCTGATCCCGGCCGACTTCATCGGCTTCGCCGAGCCCGTCGCCGAGCTGAGCGACGAACTCAAGGCGCAGCACGACCTGTTGATGGCCAACTTCTTCGCCCAGACCCAGGCCCTGGCCTTCGGCAAGACCCCGGACGAGGTGCGCGGCGAAGGAGTGCCGGAGGAACTCGTCCCGCACAAGACGTTCAAGGGCGGCCACCCCACCACCACGATCCTCGCGCGCGAGCTCACCCCGTCCGTGCTCGGCCAGCTCGTCGCCTTGTACGAGCACAAGGTGTTCGTGCAGGGCGCGGTCTGGAACATCGACTCCTTCGACCAGTGGGGCGTCGAACTGGGCAAGGTCCTCGCCAAGCGCGTGGAGCCCGCCCTCACCGAGGGCGCCGAGGTACCGGGCCTGGACGCCTCCACCACGGCCCTCGTCGCCACCTACCGGGAGCTGCGCGGCCGGCGGTGACCCGGATACGGCCGAGCGGGCGGCGGTGCGCCGCCCGCTTGCCGTGGGCTCCCTGGCCCTTCGGGCCTCGTCCTCGAACGCCGGACGGGCTGGAGTGCCAGCCCTTCCGGCGTTTGAGGAGCGGAGGGCCGGAGGCAGCGCCCCGGGAGGGGTCAGGCCACCGCGCTCAGCGTGTCCGCGAGGCGGCGGCGGGTGGCTCGGGTGGCCGGGAGGGCGGCCAGGGCGGCGGCGCCCAGGACCGCGGCCGTGCCGAGCGCCAACAGCAGGACGGGGGAGGGCGCTTGTGCGATCCCGGCGCCGATGCCGCTCGTCCGGCCCTGGGCGTCGATCAGCCACTGGGCCAGCGGCAGCCCCAGGGCCGTGGCGAGGAGCACCGCCGCGAGGGCGGTACCGGCGGTCGCCGTGACCGTGATCCCCGTGATCTGCCGGGGGGAGAGACCCACGGCCTTGAGCGCCAGCAGATCGCGCTCGCCCTCGCGGACCGTGCCGCCGATCGCCGTCAGCAGCTCGATCAGCCCGATCAGCGCGAGGACCGCGATCAGACCGAGGACGACGGCGCGCAGCGGTGACAGCCCGTCGGCCGGATTGGCCACGGCGTGCACGTCCAGATGGCCGCGGCCCGCCGTGTCCAGGCGGGCGGCGACCGTGTCCGGGGCGGCGCCCGGGTCCAGCCGCAGCTGGTAGACGCTCGGCCGCAGGTCCGGGTCGTTGGCCCGGAGGGTGTCGAGCGAGGTGGAGATGACCCGGCCGGCGTTCTCCGGCTCGATGCTGCGGCCGACGATGTGCAGGATCTGCGGCTGGTCGCCGACCGTCATCCGCACCCAGTCGCCGACCTCGACGTGCAGCAGGTCGAGCAGCCCCTGCCCGGCCACCGCCTCGTCCGGCCCGCGCGCGGCGCGCCCCTCGGCCAGCGTGAACGGGTACGGCTCCCGCGCGGTGCCCAGCCCCCGCAGGGCGATGGTGGCGGTCTGGCCGGGGACCAGGGCGGCCACCTCCACCCCCGGATAGACGGCGGCGACCTGCGGATCGTCCTCCAGCAGGGCGCGGGTCTCCCGGTCGCCCAGCGAGGCGTCGGACCGCACCCCGAGCGCCGTGGGCATGCCCATCCGCTCGGGGCTGCTGTGGAACCGGTCGATGGTGGTCCACGCGCTCAGCGCCACCACGATCAGCAGCAGCGGCAGCGCCAGCCTGGCCACCGCGCCCAGCGAGCGCGGCCGCCGGGTGAACGTCTTGTGCCAGCCCAGGATCAGCGCCGGCGGCACCCGTGTGCCCAGCGCCCGCCGGGCCACCGCGGTCAGCCCGCCGGCCGGGGACCCCACGGAGCGCGGCACCGGCACCGGCGGGATCCGCCCCGCCCGCCAGGCGGCCAGCCCGGTGGTCGCGCCGATGAACAGCACCGCCCCGACCGGCACCACGAACAGCGCCGCGGTGTGTCCGGGCAGGCCCTGCCACACACCGACCGCGTCCCCGATCCGCCCCGGCACGGCGCTGCCCAGCGCCTCGGTGAGCGCGGCCGCCGCCACGGCACCGAGCAGGGCGTAGGCCAGGTGCTGGATCAGGAAGACGCGGACGACCTGGCCGGGCGTGAAGCCGATCGCCTTGAGGACGGAGATGTCCCGCAGGTGCCCCCGGATCCGGGTGGTGATCGCCCCGTGCACCGCGAAACCGGCCGCGACCAGCGCGCCCAGCCCGAACAGGCCAAGCACCTGGCCGAGCAGCCGGTTGTCGCCCTGCGCCTCGGCGCGCGCCTGCTGCCAGGTGGCGACCTCGCCGATCGCCCCCGCGCCCAGCTCGGTCACCGCCCGCTGCACGGCGTACCCGGTGTCGCCGGGGTCGGTCAGCCGCAGTCCCACCACCTGGCCGCCCGGGTCGCCCACGGCCGAGGGCAGTGCCCAGACGATGCCCGCCCGCTCACCCGGCCGGTAGCGCGGCTCGGCGCTGTCGGCGATGCCCACCACGGTCAGCTCCCGCGCCGTACCGGGCACGGTGAGGGTGTCACCGGGGGCCGTGAGCAGCGCCCGCGCGAGGCGGCTCTCCAGGACCACCCCGTCGGGGGTGGCCGTGTCCAGCCAGTGCCCGGACGTGATCAGGGGGCGGCCCACGTCGGGGCGGCCGGAGGTGCCGCGCAGCTCCACCGAGGCGCGGCCGCCCTGCGAGGCCAGGGTGACCGGGGCCGTCGGGTAGGGGCCGGCCATGGCGTCCACGCCGTCCAGGCTCGCCAGCCGGCCCGCGTCGGCGGCGGCGGTGGTGTGCAGCGTGACGTGCGCGCCGCGCGCCTGGGTGAACACACGCTGCCAGGGGTTGGTGGCGTACCCGAACAGGGCCGTGGCCAGCAGCAGGGACGCGACGATGCCCGCGGTGGCGAGGACCAGGAACAGGGCCTCGCCGCGGTGCGTCCGCAGATCGGAGTGCGCCCAGCGCAGCGTCGCTCGCACGGCCTCAGCCTCCGGCGGGTCGGTCGTGGACGCGCATGTCAGTCCTTGAGCTCCAGCACGCCCGATATCCCGGTCCGGCGCGGCGGGGTGCCGCCGTCGAGTGCGGCGTCGTCGGCGATCCGGCCGTCGAAGAAGCTGATCACCCGGTCCGCGGCGCTCGCCAGCCGTGCGTCGTGCGTGACCAGCAGGATGGTCTGCCCCCGCCCGTGGAAGCGGGACAGCAGCCGCATCACCTCGCGGGTGCCCCTGCTGTCCAGGCTGCCCGCGGGCTCGTCGGCCAGCAGCAGCGGCGGGTGGTTGACCAGCGCCCGGGCCAGGGCGACCCGCTGCTGCTCACCGCCGGACAGCTCGCCCGGCATGCTGTGCTCCTTGCCCTGGAGGCCGAGCTCGGCGAGGAGCTCCTCCCGCCCGGCGCGGGCCTTCTTCGGCGGCACCCCGGCGAGCAGGGCGGGCAGCTCCACGTTGTCGGCGACCGACAGGTCGGAGACCAGGTTGAAGAACTGGAAGACGATCCCGATCCGCTTGCGGCGCTCGACCGCCCAGCGGGCCTCGCTGTAGCCGTCGGTGCACTCGCCGTCCAGCCAGATGCTGCCCTCGTCGGGCCGCTGGAGCCCGCCGAGCAGATGCAGCAGCGTCGACTTCCCGGCCCCGGACGGGCCGGTGACCGCCACGAACTCGCCCGCCGTCACCTCCAGGTCGACGCCGCGCACGGCGTGCGCCGGGGCGCCTTCGCCGTGGTGCGTCTTGACCAGGCCCTCGGCGCGCAGCACGGGAGTGGTGGTCTCACTCACTCCAGCTCCTCCAGCTCTTCCTGGCACCGCTCCAGCCAGTCGAGGTCGGCCTGCAGATGCAGCATCGCGCCCTCGATCAGCAGTTGGGAGATGCGGTTGTCCCGGTCCTCCGCGGCGGCCAGCTTCGACAGCTGCCGCATGGTGTTCAGATACTGGCGCCGCTGCCGGTTGATCAGGGCGATCTGGTCGGCGAGGCCGGTCTGCGGGGCCAGGGCCAGTTTCATGAAGAACTCGTCCCGCACCCGCGGCTCGTCCGCCGTCTCCTCGAACCAGGCGCGCAGCGCCTCCCGCCCGGCGTCGGTGAGGTGGTAGACCTTCTTGTTGGGCCGGCTCGACTGCTCGACGTCCTCGCCCTCGATCAGTCCGTTCTTCTCGAGGCGGCCGAGGGTGACGTAGATCTGGCCGACGTTCGGCTGAGGGTACGCGGAGCCCAGCAGTTGCTCAAGGTCCAGCTTGAGCTCGTAGCCGTGGGCGGGGCCGCGGGCGAGCAGGGCCAGGAGGGGCAGCCGCACTCGTGCTCTCCTCCTCGCGCTTCCTGGGTAATGTGCCGCAGGACCTAGTATCGCCCATACCTAACGGGTATACATGGCTTCTGACCCCGGCAAGGGTGCCCGGGTGCCGGTGTACAGGGAGGAACCTATGCGGTGGATGCATGCCGCGGGTAGGGGCCTTCTTGTCCTCCTCGTCGTCCTGACCGGGCATGTCGCCTCCGGCGCGCGGGCCGACCAGGCCGACGGGAGCGGCCGCGGCCCCCTCACCCTGGCCACCGCCGGAGACCTCACCGGCTACCTCCAGTCCGTCCTCGACGGCTGGAACCGCACCCATCCCGGCGAGAAGGTGACCCTCGTCGAGCTGCCGGACTCCGCCGACGAGACGCGCGCGCAGATGATCACCGATCTGCGCGGCGGCGCGCGCGGCCGGTTCGACGTGCTCAACATCGACGTCAGCTGGACCTCGGAGTTCGCCGCCGCGGGCTGGATCCGTCCGCTGCCCCGCGACCGCTTCCCGCTCGGCACCTTCCTGCCCCCGGTCGTGCACACGGCGACCTACGGCGACCGGCTCTACGCCGTCCCCTACGTCACCAACGCCGGGCTGCTGCTGTACCGCAAGGACGTCCTCGCCGACGCGGGCGTCGCGCCGCCGCGCACCTGGGCCGAGCTGGAGCGGGCCGCGAAGACCCTGGCCCCCGAGCACGGTCTCGACGGGTACGCGGGCCAGTTCCTGCCCTACGAGGGCCTGACCGTGAACGCGGCCGAGGCCGTCTACTCGGCGGGCGGCACCATCCTCGGGGACGAGGGGCAGCGCGTCACCGTGAACTCCGGGGCGGCCCGGGAGGGCATCGGCTTCCTCGCCCGCGGGGTCCGCGAGGGCTGGATCCCCCAGGAGGCGCTGACGTACAAGGAGGAGGAGTCCAAGCGGGCCTTCCAGGAGGGCCGGCTGCTGTTCCTGCGCAACTGGCCCTACGCCTACGTCGCCGCCTCCGCCCCGGGCTCCGAGGTCGTCGGCAAGGTCGGCGCCGTACCGCTGCCGGGACCGGACGGTCCGGGCACCAGCGTCCTGGGCGGCTCCAACCTGGCCGTCAGCAGCCACGCCCGGCACCCCGACTCCGCCGCGCGTCTGATCGCGTACCTCACCAGCGAGCGCGTCCAGCGCCAGGTGCTCACGCGCGGCGCGCTGCCGCCCGTACGGGCCGGCCTGTACGACGATCCGGAACTCGTCCGGCGCTTCCCGTATCTGCCGACCCTGCGCGAGAGCGTGCTCGCCGCCGCTCCGCGCCCCAAGAGCCCGCACTACGACCAGGTGAGCCTGGTGGTGCAGGCGGTGGTGCACGACGCGATGACCGGGCGGCAGTCGCCCGAGGCCGCGGTGCGCCGGCTGGCGGGCGAGCTCGCCGCGGTCTCCTCCCGCTGAGCGTCCTCCCGGCTTTCCCTCCCTCTCTAGTTACATGTTAGGTAACGCGGACGTCTCGAATGCGTCCGTTATCACCTCTTAAGTTCGTATATGGACATCCCAACTGTGCGGTAGCTTGCGCCAGTTCATTGACACCCTCGCGACACGCTTACTTAACATGCATGCATAACGAACAGCGCTCCTCAACAGACAGGTCAATGGGGTGAACAGGCACCACTGGTGGCGTGACGCGGTGATCTACCAGGTGTACGTCCGCAGCTTTCTGGACAGCACCGGTGACGGCATCGGCGATCTCGCCGGGGTCAGGGCGGGACTGCCCTACCTGAAGAAGCTCGGCGTGGACGGGATCTGGCTGAGCCCCTTCTACCCCTCACCGCAGCACGACCACGGCTACGACGTGGCCGACTACCGCGACGTCGACCCGCTCTTCGGCGACCTCGCGGAGTTCGACCTGCTGGTGGCCGCCGCCCGCCGGCTCGGCATCAAGGTGCTGCTGGACATCGTCCCCAACCACTGCTCCCACGAGCACCCCTGGTTCCGCGCGGCCCTCGCCGCCGGACCGGGCAGCCCCGAACGCGCCCGCTTCCACTTCGCCGACGGCCGCGGACCGGACGGCGCGGAGCCGCCCAACAACTGGCACGCCATGTTCGGCGGCCCCGCCTGGACCCGCGTCACCGAACCGGACGGCCGGCCCGGCCAGTGGTACCTGCACATGTTCACGCCCGAACAGCCGGACTGGAACTGGCGCGAGCCCGAGGTCGCCGCCGAGTTCGAGCGCACCCTGCGCTTCTGGCTGGACCGCGGCGCCGACGGCTTCCGCATCGACGTGGCAGCCGGCCTGTTCAAGCACCCGGAGCTGCCCGACTCCCCGGACCCGGAGGCCGACGCCCGCACCCGCGACTCGGTCAACCCGCTCGCCTGGAACCAGCCCGAGGTGCACGACGTGTGGCGGCGCTGGCGCGCCGTGTGCGAGGAGTACACCGCCCGCGACGGCCAGGAGCGCCTCCTGGTCGGCGAGGTCTCCGTCCCCACCGCCCGTGAGCACGCCCGCTACGTCCGCCCCGACGAGCTCCACCAGGCCTTCTTCTTCGACCTGCTCGGCGCCGAGTGGGACGCCGACGCCTTCCGCAAGGTCATCTCCGAGGCCATGCAGGACATCGCGGGCACCGGCTCCACCGTCACCTGGGTGCTCAACAACCACGACCAGGTCCGCACCGTCACCCGCTACGGCGAACCCGCCGACGGCCGCGGCATCGGCGCCGCCCGCGCCCGCGCCGCCGCCCTGCTCATGCTCGCCCTCCCCGGCGCCGCGTACATCTACCAGGGCGAGGAGCTGGGGCTGCCCGAGGTCGTCGATCTGCCCGACGACGTGCTCACCGACCCGATATTCCGGCGCACCGGCAGCCGCGCCCGGATCAGGGACGGCTGCCGGGTGCCGCTGCCCTGGTCCGGGCAGGCCTCCCCGTTCGGCTTCACCTCCGGCGCCGAGAGCGCCAAGCCGTGGCTGCCGCAGCCCGAGTACTTCGCCGAGTACGCCACCCACCGCGCCCTCGCCGACACCCGCTCCTCCTGGCACCTGTACCGCGACGGCCTGCAACTGCGCTCCGCCCTGCACCAGCTGGGCGAGGGCACCCTGCGCTGGCTGGACACCCAGCCCGGGGTCCTCGCCTTCGTCCGCGGCGACGACCTGGTCTGCGCCGTCAACTTCGGCACCGCCCCCGTACCCGCTCCGGTCGCCGGCACCCCGCTGCTCGCCAGCGGTCCCTGCCCGCCCGGAGTGCTCCCCGGCTCGACCGCCGCCTGGTGGATCGATGGCTCCTGAGAAGCACCTCCGGTCAACTCCCGCACCCCCGAAGGGACATCGAAGATGATGCGACGACGTACCACCCTGCTCACCGGATGCACCGCCCTCGTCCTGGCGCTCGGCGCCACCGCCTGCGGCGGCGACGACCCCGTCTCGGCCGGCGGCGGCGACAAGTCGCTCGACGGGCAGACCGTCACCGTGGCCGGTGTCTGGTCCGGCAGCGAGCAGGAGAACTTCCAGAAGGTGCTCGACGCCTTCAGCGAGAAGACCGGCGCCAAGACCCAGTTCGTCTCCACCGGCGACAACGTCTCCACCGTCGTCGGCAGCAAGATCGAGGGCGGCAACGCCCCCGACGTCGTCATGGTCCCGCAGGTCGGTGTGCTCAAGCAGTTCGCCGAGAAGGGCTGGCTCAAGCCGCTGGACCAGAAGGTGCAGAGCGCCGTCGGCGCCAACTTCGCCGAGGTGTGGCAGAACTACGGCAGCGTCGACGACACCCTGTACGGCCTCTACTTCAAGGCCGCCCACAAGTCGACCGTCTGGTACAGCCCCGCCGCCCTCGAACAGGCCGGCGTCACCCCGCCCGAGACCTACGACGCCATGCTGGAGAACGGGCGGACCATCTCCGACTCCGGACTCGCCGCGTTCTCCGTCGCCGGACAGGACGGCTGGACCCTCACCGACTGGTTCGAGAACGTCTACCTCTCCCAGGCCGGGCCCGAGAAGTACGACGCCCTCGCCGCCCACGAGATCAAGTGGACCGACCCCACGGTGGTCGAGGCGCTCACCACCCTCGGCAAGCTCTTCAAGGACAAGCAGCTCATCGCCGGCGGCCAGAAGGAGGCCCTCAACACCGACTTCCCCGGCTCCGTCGAGAAGGTCTTCGGCCCGGAGGCCGAGGCCGCCATGGTCTACGAGGGCGACTTCGTCGCGGGCGTCGCCAAGGACCAGTTCGGCAAGAAGATCGGCACCGACGCGAACTTCTTCCCCTTCCCGCCGGTCGGCGACGGCAAGGCACCCGTGGTCAGCGGCGGCGACGCGGCCGTTGTCCTGAAGGACGGCAAGAACAGCGAGGCCGGCATGGCCCTGCTGGAGTACCTGGCGACCCCCGAGGCCGCCGCCGTCTGGGCCGAGGCGGGCGGCTTCCTCTCCCCGAACAAGAAGCTCGACCCCTCCTCCTACGGCGACGACGTCACCCGCGCCACCGCCGAGTCGCTGATCGCCGCCGGTGACTCCGTCCGCTTCGACATGTCCGACCAGGCACCCGCCGCCTTCGGCGGCACCAAGGGCGCCGGCGAGTGGAAGATCCTCCAGGACTTCCTGCGCGACCCCGCCGACCCCGCGAAGACCGCGGCCGCGCTCGAGGACGCCGCGGCCAAGGCCTACGGGAACTGACGGCCATGACCGCCACCATGGTGAAAGAGGCGAGCCCTCCGGCACCTGTGCCCTCCGGCGGCGCGCGCGGCCGACGCCTGCGCCGCCGGGGGCGGATCATCGCCCTGCTGTTCGTGTTCCCCGCGCTGCTCCTGCTGGGCGCGCTGGTGGTCTACCCGGTGCTGTTCTCCATCGGCCGCAGCTTCTTCGACGCCTCCGGCAACGAGTTCGTCGGCGGGGAGAACTACGTCGAGATGTTCCGGGACCCGACCAACCTCAAGGCCGTCCGGAACACGGCCATCTGGGTCGTCGTGGCACCCACCCTGCTGACCGGGCTCGGCCTGATCCTGGCCGTCCTGGTGGAGAAGGTCCGCTGGGCCACGGCCTTCAAGCTGCTGCTGTTCATGCCGATGGCGGTCTCCTTCCTCGCCGCCGGCATCATCTTCCGGCTCGCCTACGACCAGGACCCCGACAAGGGCGTGCTCAACGCCGCCGTCGTCTCCGTCCACGACGCCTTCACCGGCACCTCCTCGTACCCGACCGCCCGCGCCCGCGACGGCGAGGGCCTGACCAAGCAGGACGACGGCTCGTACGTCACCGGCGCGGACGTCTCACCCGGCAACGTGGCGTCGCTCGGGCTGGTCGGCGTCGCCCCCAAGGACCTGCCGGGCGACGCGAAACCCGCCGCTCCGGCGGCCGCGGACGAAGCCGGCTCCGACGAGGTGCGCGGAGTGGTGTACCTCGACTTCACCCCCGGCGGGGGAGGGGAGCCGGGCGTGGTCGACCGCGAGGAGAGCGGCCTGCCCGGGATGACGGTGGAGGCGGTGCGCGACGGGAAGACCGTCGCCGAGACGACCACCGCGGCGGACGGCTCCTTCAGCTTCACCGGACTGGAGGGCGGCTCCTACGCGCTGAAGCTGCCGTCCGGCAACTTCGCGGCCCCCTACGAGGGCATCTCCTGGCTCGGACCGGCGCTCGTCACACCGGCGATCATCGGCGCGTACCTGTGGATCTGGACCGGTTTCGCGATGGTGCTCATCGGGGCGGGACTCGCCACCCTGCCGCGTGACGCGCTGGAGGCGGCGCGCATGGACGGTGCCAACGAGTGGCAGATCTTCCGCCGCATCACCGTGCCGCTGCTCGCCCCCGTGCTCACCGTCGTCTTCGTGACCCTGGTCATCAACGTCATGAAGGTCTTCGACCTGGTGTACATCATCGCACCGGGACCGGTGCAGGAGGACGCGACGGTACTGGCGACGCAGATGTGGCTGGTGTCCTTCGGCGGCGGCAACAACCAGGGCCTCGGCAGCGCGCTCGGCGTGCTGCTGCTGCTCCTGGTCATCCCCGCCATGGTGTTCAACGTCCGTCGCTTCAAAAGGAGTCAGCGATGAACGTCATCCGGCGCGGCCTGGGCAACGCGGTGGTGCAGGCCTTCCTCGTGGTGATCGGGCTGGTGTGGCTGACCCCGCTGGCCGGTCTGTTCCTGTCCTCGCTGCGGTCCGCCGAGGACACGGCCAAGGGCGGGTGGTGGACCGTGTTCACCAGCCCGGGGCAGCTGTCCTTCGACAACTACTCGGCGCTGCTGGACAACTCGGGCATCACCCAGGCGTTCTGGAACACCGTGCTGATCTCCGTGCCGACGACCGTGCTGGTCGTGGTCGTCGCCGCGCTCGCCGGATACGCCTTCGCCTGGCTGGACTTCCCGGGGCGCGAGCCCGTCTTCCTGCTCGTCGTCGCGCTGCTGGTGGTGCCCGTGCAGATCGGTCTGCTGCCGGTGGCCAAACTCTTCGGCGAGCTGGGGCTGTTCGGCACGATTCCGGGTGTCGTGCTGTTCCACGTGGCCTACGGGCTGCCGTTCGCGGTGTTCCTGCTGCGGAACTACTTCGCCGAGATGCCGAAGGAGATGCTGGAAGCGGCGCGGATGGACGGCGGGAGCGAGTGGCGGATCTTCACCCGGCTGGTGCTGCCGGTGGGGCGTCCCGCGATCGCCAGCCTCGCCATCTTCCAGTTCCTGTGGGTGTGGAACGACATGCTGGTGGCGCTGTTGTTCGCGGACAGTTCCTCGCAGCCGCTGACGGTGCAGTTGCAGTCGCAGATCCGGCAGTTCGGGAGCAACATCGATGTGCTCGCGCCGGGGGCGTTCCTGTCGCTGGTGGTGCCGGTGGTCGTGTTCTTCGCGTTCCAGCGGCACTTCGTGCAGGGGGTCATGGCGGGGTCCGTGAAGTAGGAGGTGCGGGTGGGGGGCGGTGGGGGCTTTTTTCGCCCCCGCCGCCCCTTCCCGTCCCGTCCCCGGGGGGCAAGCCCCCGGACCCCCTCTTTTTCGGCCTGAACGGCCTCGTCCTCAAACTCCCCCAGAGGGGGCACCCCCAGACGGGCTGTCAGGGCGACGCCGGTGGGTAGAGGGACCTCGGGAGCTGGGACGCTGCCGGTCTGTCCAGGAGGCACAGGGTGCGGGTGCGGCCCCGGGCGCCGGCTGCGGGGGCCTGGATCTCGCCCGCGCCGGAGAGGGCGAGGGCCGCCGCCTCCGCCTTGTCCTCGCCCGCCGCCAGGAGCCAGACCTCCCGCGCCGACCGGATCGCCGGGAGAGTCAGGGTGACCCGCGTCGGCGGGGGCTTGGGGGCGCCGCGGACGCCCACCACCGTGCGTTCCGTCTCCCGGACCGCCGGGAGCTCCGGGAACAGGGAGGCCACGTGCGTGTCCGGGCCGACGCCCAGCAGCAGCACGTCGAAGGCCGGGACGGCGGCGTGGTTCTCCGGGGCCGCCGCCGCGGCCAGTTCCTCCGCGTAGGCGGCGGCCGCCGCCTCCACGTCCGTGCCGTGCGGGCCGTCGGAGGCGGGCATGGCGTGCACGCGCTTCGGGTCCAGCGGCACCGCGTCGAGCAGCGCCTCACGGGCCTGGGTGACATTGCGGTCCGGGTCGCCCTCGGGCAGGAACCGCTCGTCGCCCCACCACAGATCCAGCCGGGACCAGTCGATCGCGTCCCGGGCCGGGGCGGCGGCCAGCGCCGCCAGCAGGCCGTTGCCGTTGCGGCCGCCGGTCAGGACCACGGACGCCGACCCCCGGGAGGCCTGCGCGTCCACGATCCTGGTGATCAGCCGGGCCGCCGCGGCCTGCGCCATCAGCTCCTTGTCCCGGTGCACGACCAGCTGCGGTGCGGTGCTCACTTCGCCGCCGCCTCGTTCACCGGCGCCTGCGCCGTCGCCCGCTCCGCGGGAGCTTTCGCAGCCGTCTCGACGGGGGCCGGGACCGCTTCCCGTCCTCCTTTGGCCGGCGGGCCGCTCCCGTCCGACTTCAGCCGCTCCACGCCGTAGCGCAGGGCCGAGGCGTAGGTGTCGTCCGGGTCGAGGCGGCGCAGCTCCTCCGCGATCAGCTCCGCGGTCTCGCGGCGCTTGAGCGCCACCGCCCGCTTGGGCTGGCCCTGTATGGACAGTGTCGCCAGCGAGCCGTCCGCGCGGTCCAGCACGATCGGGCCGCAGTCGGTGTCCATGCGGACCGCGGTCAGTCCGGGGCCGGCGGAGTGCGAGCGCCTGACGGGGACGTCCAGCCGGTCCGCGAGCCACATCGCCAGCAGCTCGCAGCTCGGGTTGAACTCCTCGCCCTCCACCTCCACGCCCTGCACCTGGCAGGCGACCTGGTCCAGCGCCGCCGCCAGCATCGAACGCCAGGGCGTGATGCGGGTCCACGACAGGTCCGTGTCACCGGGGGTGTAGGCGTCGGCGCGGGCGGCGAGCTCCTTCACCGGCTGCTCGCAGGCGTAGGTGTCGGTCACCCGGCGCTGGGCCAGCGCGCCCAGCGGGTCGCTCGCCGGGTCCAGCGGGGCGTTGACCGGCCACCACACCACCACCGGGGCGTCCGGCAGCAGCAGCGGCAGCACCACCGACTGGGCGTGGTCGACGACCTCGCCGTAGAGCCGGAGCACCACCGTCTCGCCGGTCCCGGCGTCCGCGCCGACCCGGACCTCGGCGTCCAGACGCGACTGGGTGCGGTCCCGCGGGGAGCGGGAGACGCGCTTGATGACCACCAGCGTGCGCGAGGGGTGCTCGCGCGAGGCGTCGCTCGCCGCCTTCAGCGCGTCGTAGGCGTTCTCCTCGTCCGTCACGATGACCAGCGTGAGCACCATGCCGACGGCAGGGGTGCCGATGGCCCGGCGGCCCCTGACCAACGCCTTGTTGATCTTGCTGGCCGTGGTGTCCGTGAGGTCTGTTTTCATGGCCGGCGCCAGCTCCGTCCGTCTCGCTCGAGCATTTCGTCCGCCTCGACCGGTCCCCACGTGCCGGCCGGGTACTGGGCCGGCCTGCCGTTGGTGTCCCAGTACTCCTCGATCGGGTCGAGGATCTTCCAGGACAGCTCGACCTCCTCCGTGCGCGGGAAGAGGTTGGAGTCACCCAGGAGGACGTCAAGGATCAGCCGCTCGTACGCCTCCGGGCTGGACTCGGTGAACGACTCGCCGTACGCGAAGTCCATCGACACGTCCCGGATCTCCATCGAGGTGCCCGGCACCTTGGAGCCGAAGCGGACGGTGACGCCCTCGTCGGGCTGGACGCGGATGACGATCGCGTTGGAACCCAGTTCCTCGGTGGCCGTCGTGTCGAAGGGGGAGTGCGGTGCCCGCTGGAACACCACCGCGATCTCGGTGACCCGGCGGCCGAGCCGCTTGCCGGTGCGCAGATAGAAGGGGACACCCGCCCAGCGGCGGTTGTCGACGCCCAGCTTGATCGCCGCGTAGGTGTCGGTCTTCGAGGAGGGGTCGATGCCCTCCTCCTCCAGATAGCCGACCGCCTTCGCGCCGCCCTGCCAGCCGGCCGCGTACTGCCCGCGCACGGTGTCCCGGCCCAGGTCCTTCGGCAGCCGGACGGCACCGAGCACCTTGGTCTTCTCCGCCGCCAGCGCGTCCGCGTCGAAGGAAGCGGGCTCCTCCATCGCGGTCAGCGCCATCAGCTGCAGCAGATGGTTCTGGATCACGTCACGGGCGGCGCCGATGCCGTCGTAGTAGCCGGCCCGGCCGCCGATGCCGATGTCCTCGGCCATCGTGATCTGCACGTGGTCGACGAACGACCGGTTCCAGATCGGCTCGAACATCGTGTTGGCGAAGCGCAGCGCCAGGATGTTCTGGACGGTCTCCTTGCCCAGGTAGTGGTCGATCCGGAACACCTGGTCCGGCGCGAACACCTCATGGACGATCGCGTTCAGCTCCTCGGCCGACTTCAGGTCGTGGCCGAACGGCTTCTCGATGACCGCGCGCCGCCAGGAGCCGCCCGTCTGGTCGGCGAGGCCGTGCTTCTTCAGCTGCTGGATGACCACCGGGAACGAACGCGGCGGCACCGACAGGTAGAACGCGAAGTTGCCGCCCGTGCCCTGGGCCTTGTCCAGCTCCTCGATCGTGCCGCGCAGCCGCTCGAAGGACTCGTCGTCGTCGAAGGTGCCCTGCACGAAGCGCATGCCCTGGATGAGCTGCTGCCAGACCTCCTCACGGAAGGGGGTCCTGGCGTGCTCCTTGACCGCGTCGTGGACCTCCTGGGCGAAGTCCTCGTTGGCCCACTCCCGGCGGGCGAAGCCCACCAGGGAGAAGCCCGGCGGCAGCAGCCCCCGGTTGGCGAGGTCGTACACGGCCGGCATCAGCTTCTTGCGCGACAGGTCTCCCGTGACGCCGAAGATGACCAGGCCCGACGGCCCCGCGATACGCGGGAGCCGTCGGTCCGCGGGGTCACGCAGCGGGTTGCTGCTCGACAAGGTCTCAGCCCTCCGAGGGGGCGAGGCGCTGCAGCTCCGCCTCGGTCGACTTCAGCAGGTCGTTCCAGGAGGCCTCGAACTTGTCGACGCCCTCGTCCTCCAGAAGCTGCACCACCTCGTCGTACGAGATGCCGAGCGCCTCGACCGCGTCCAGGTCGGCGCGGGCCTGCTCGTAGGTGCCGGAGACGGCGTCGCCCCGGATGTCGCCCTGCTCCTCGGTGGCGAACAGCGTCGCCTCCGGCATGGTGTTCACCGTGTTCGGCGCCACCAGCTCGTCGACGTACATGGTCGCCTTGTACGCCTTGTCCTTCACACCGGTCGACGCCCACAGCGGACGCTGCTTGTTGGCGCCCTCGCGTTCCAGCGCGCTCCAGCGGTCGGTGGAGAAGACCTCCTCGTACGCCTGGTACGCCAGGCGCGCGTTGGCGATGGCGGCCTTGCCGCGCAGCGCCTTGGCCTCGTCGGTGCCCAGCGCGTCGATCCGCTTGTCGATCTCGGTGTCCACGCGGGACACGAAGAAGGACGCCACGGAGTGGATCTTCGACAGGTCCAGGCCGCGCTCCTTGGCCTTCTCCAGACCGGTCAGGAACGCGTCCATCACCTTGCGGTAGCGCTCCAGGGAGAAGATCAGCGTGACGTTGACGCTGATGCCCAGGCCGATGGTCTCGGCGATGGCCGGGATGCCCGCCTCGGTGGCCGGGATCTTGATGAGCGTGTTGGGCCGGTCCACCAGCCAGGCCAGCTGCTTGGCCTCGGCGACCGTGGCGCGCGTGTTGTGCGCCAGCCGCGGGTCGACCTCGATCGAGACGCGGCCGTCGCGGCCGTCGGTGGCGTCGAAGACCGGGCGCATGATGTCGGCGGCGTCGCGGACGTCCGCCGTGGTGATCATGCGGATGGCCTCTTCGACGGTGACCTTGCGGGCGGCGAGGTCGGTCAGCTGCGTGTCGTAGCCGTCGCCCTCGGAGATCGCCTTCTGGAAGATCGTCGGGTTGGTGGTGACGCCCACGACGTGCTGCTGGTCCATCAGCTCGGCGAGGTTGCCGGACGTGATCCGCTTGCGCGACAGGTCGTCCAGCCAGATCGCGACGCCTTCGTCGGAAAGGCGCTTGAGTGCGTCCGTCATGGAAATTACATCTCCTACGTGTCGTATATGAGCGTCAGCGCTGAGCCGCGGCGATCGATTCCCGCGCGACGGCGGCCACGTTCTCGGCGGTGAAGCCGTACTCCTTGAACAGCACCTTGCCGTCGGCGGAGGCGCCGAAGTGTTCCAGGGAGACGATGCGGCCGGTGTCCCCCACGTACTTGTGCCAGGTGAGGCCGATCCCCGCCTCGACGGCCACGCGCGCCTTGACCGAGGGCGGCAGGACGCTGTCCCGGTACCCCTGGTCCTGCTCCTCGAACCACTCCACGGACGGCATGGACACCACGCGCGTCGGCACGCCGTCGGCCTGCAGCCGCTCGCGCGCCTCGACGGCGACGTGCACCTCGGAGCCGGTGGCGATCAGGACGACCTCGGGCTCGCCGCCCTCGGCGTCGAACAGGACGTAGCCGCCCCTGGCCGCGTCCTCGTTCGGCTCGTACGTCGGCACGCCCTGACGGGTCAGCGCCAGGCCGTGCGGGGTGCCCTTGCCGAACTCCTTCGTCCACCGGGAGAGGATCTCCCGCCAGGCGATCGCGGTCTCGTTGGCGTCGGCGGGGCGGACGACGTTCAGGCCGGGGATGGCGCGCAGGGAGGCGAGGTGCTCGACCGGCTGGTGGGTGGGGCCGTCCTCGCCCAGGCCGATGGAGTCGTGCGTCCACACGTACGTCACCGGCAGGTGCATCAGCGCCGAGAGCCGCACCGCGTTGCGCATGTAGTCGGAGAACACCAGGAAGGTGCCGCCGTAGATCCGGGTGTTGCCGTGCAGCGCGATGCCGTTCATCTCCGCGGCCATGGCGTGCTCACGGATGCCGAAGTGGATCGTGCGGCCGTACGGGTCGGCCTCGGGCAGCGGGTTGTCCGCCGGGAGGAACGACGACGTCTTGTCGATCGTGGTGTTGTTGGACCCCGCGAGGTCGGCCGAGCCGCCCCACAGCTCCGGGATCACCGCGCCGAGCGCCTGGAGCACCTTGCCGGAGGCGGCACGCGTGGCGACGCCCTTGCCCGGTTCGAACACCGGGATCGAGTCCTGCCAGCCCTTGGGGAGTTCTCCGGCGGCGATCCGGTCGTACTCGGCGGCACGCCCGGGGTTGTTGTCCCGCCACTGCTGGAAGGACTTCTCCCACACCGCGCGGGCCGCCTGGCCCCGCTCCAGCGCCTTGCGGGTGTGACCGATGACCTCGTCGCTCACCTCGAAGGTCCGCTCCGGGTCGAAGCCCAGCACCCGCTTGGTGGCCGCGACCTCCTCCTCGCCGAGCGCCGAGCCGTGCGCGGCCTCGGTGTTCTGCGCGTGCGGCGCGGGCCAGGCGATGATCGACCGCATGGCGATGAAGGACGGCCTGTCCGTGACCTTCTTCGCCTCCTGGATCGCGTCGTAGATCGCGTTCGGGTCCAGGTCGCCGTCCGGCTTCGGCGCGACGCGCTGCACGTGCCAGCCGTACGCCTCGTACCGCTTGGTGACGTCCTCGGAGACGGCGGTCTCGGTGTCGCCCTCGATGGAGATGTGGTTGTCGTCCCACAACAGCACCAGGTTGCCCAGCTTCTGGTGCCCGGCCAGCGAGGACGCCTCCGAGGAGATGCCCTCCTGGAGGCAGCCGTCACCGGCGATGCAGTAGACGAAGTGGTCGAACGGGGACTCGCCCGCGGGAGCCTCCGGGTCGAACAGCCCGCGCTCGTAGCGGGCGGCCATCGCCATGCCCACCGCGTTGGCGACACCCTGGCCCAGCGGACCGGTGGTGGTCTCCACGCCCGTGGTGTGGCCGTACTCGGGGTGGCCCGGCGTCTTCGAACCCCAGGTGCGGAAGGACTTCAAGTCGTCCAGCTCCAGGCCGAAGCCGGCCAGGTACAGCTGGGTGTAGAGGGTCAGGGACGAGTGGCCGGCGGACAGCACGAAGCGGTCGCGCCCGACCCAGTCGGCGTCCGACGGGTCGTGCCGCATCACCTTCTGGAAGAGGGTGTAGGCGGCAGGCGCCAGGCTCATGGCCGTACCAGGATGGCCGTTACCGACCTTCTGTACGGCATCGGCGGCCAGGACGCGGGCGGTGTCCACGGCCCGCTGGTCCAGCTCGGTCCACTCGAGGTCTGTGGTGGTCGGCTTGGTGCTCACCCTGAGTCAGGGCTCCTCTCCACAATGAAATTCGGATGCCGGTGAATGCCCACCGGCGAGGTCGAGCCTACCTCCGTGGGACGGGCGTTCTTTCGAGTCGTTCCAGAGTGCGGGCACTCCTTTCGATCCGCCTCCTGACTGGGAAGTTTCCGCATTCGGCAGATGAATACGGAGCCGCTCATCCGGGTGCTCAATCGAGCCCTCGGGCGCACCTCGGAGGGCCTCTTCCAACACGAGCCGACCCCCGCGAATGTCCGGGTCTGGGCAACGTCTAGAGTGGCGTGGTACGCGCGAGCCTTTATCCCCGCCTCACCTGGGGTGGCTTGCTGGGATGTCTCTGTAGGGGTGTACGTGACGGCCGTTGAATCCCGTCCAGCCGGGGTGCTGGGGACCAGTCAGAGCCCTGCCCATCGGCCGTTCGGGGCCCGTGTGATGGCTTTCGTGGCCCTCACCAAGCCGCGGATCATCGAGCTGCTCCTCATCACTACCGTGCCGGTGATGTTCCTGGCGCAGCAGGGCGTGCCGGATCTGACGCTGGTGCTGCTGACCTGCGTCGGCGGCTATCTGTCCGCGGGCGGCGCCAACGCCCTGAACATGTACATCGACCGCGACATCGACGCGCTGATGGACCGCACCTCGCAGCGGCCCCTGGTCACGGGGATGGTCAGCCCGGCCGAGTGCCTCGTCTTCGGTGTCTCCCTGGCGGTCGTCTCGACGCTGCTGTTCGGCCTCACCGTCAACTGGCTGTCCGCCTGGCTCTCCCTCGGCGCGCTCCTCTTTTACGTCGTCGTCTACACGATGATCCTCAAGCGGCGCACGTCGCAGAACATCGTGTGGGGCGGCATCGCCGGCTGCATGCCGGTGCTGATCGGCTGGACCGCCGTCACCAACTCGATGGCGTGGGCGCCGGTCATCCTCTTCTTCGTCATCTTCTTCTGGACGCCGCCGCACTACTGGCCGCTGTCGATGAAGGTCAAGGACGACTACGCGCGCGTCGGCGTGCCGATGCTGCCGGTCATCGCCTCCAACAAGGTCGTCGCCAAGCAGATCGTGGCCTACAGCTGGGTCATGGTCGCGGTGTCGCTGCTGCTCACCCCGCTCGGCTACACCGGCTGGTTCTACACGGCCGTCGCCCTCGCGTCGGGCGGCTGCTGGCTGTGGGAGGCGCACGCGCTGCTGCACCGCGCCAACGCCGGGGTGACGGGCGGCAAGCTCAAGGAGATGCGGCTGTTCCACTGGTCCATCACCTATGTGTCGCTGCTCTTCGTGGCCGTCGCGGTGGACCCCTTCCTGCGCTAGGACGTCCCTCGGCGCTCCGCTCGGGCGGGGTCCGTGGTCAAGGCCACGGACCCCGCCCGTCGCCGTCCGGTCTACCCGTCGGTAGCATTCCGTTCATGGCAGACACGCAGCAACTGGACCCCAAGGCGGAGCGGACGGCGGCCCGGCTCGCCCGGCAGATCGGCGGCTTCGCCCAGGCGCACGGCGGCGCCGAGGGGCAGATCGCCTACCTCGGGCAGCGCGGCGCCCGGATCGTCCTCGTCGGTGAGGACGGCGACTGGGGCGACGTGTTCGCCCCGTCGATGGAGATCGCCGGAAAGGCCGTCGAGAAGGCGGGCATCACCGTCCACGAGAACTTCGACGGCGCGCTCGCGGCCAAGATGAGGACGGGCCCGTACGAGTGGAAGAGGATGGCCGGCATCCAGCTCGGCGGCTGAGCGGCACCCCCCGGGGTGCCGGGGTCACCCGACCTCCCGCACCCCGTGGACACTCCCGCGCCACCTCACCCCCGGTTCACCCGTTAGGACCTGTGAAGCAGACCCATACGGTCCCGTCACGGGGAGTCCCGGATGATCGACACGCCCTCACTCGTGGACCAGTACTGCCACGGAGTGCTCCGCACGGAACTGGGCCTCGGCACCTTCGAGGCCCAGCTCGCCCGCACCGAGGGACCGCCCGCCCCCGGCACCACGCTGTTCGACACCCAGACCGGGTTCGCCGTACGCCGCTGGTGCCCGCCCCTGCTCGGCCTCGAGCCGCACTGTCCGCCCGCCCGGTATCTCGCCCGGCGCCGTGAGCTGGGCATGACCGAGGCGGCGCGCAGGCTGCTGCGGGGCAGCGGCATCACCGCCTTCCTCGTCGACACCGGGCTGCCCGAGGACCTCACCGGGCCCACCGAGCTGGGCCGGGCGTCGGGCGCCGCCGCCCACGAGATCGTCCGCCTGGAACAGCTCGCCGAACAGGTCGCCGACACCTCCGGCACCGTCGAATCCTTCCTCGCCAACCTCGCCGAGTCCGTGCACGGCGCCGCCGCCCACGCCATCGCCTTCACCTCCGTCGCCGGGGCACGGCACGGGCTTTGCCTCGCCCCCGAGCCGCCCGGGCCCGGGGAAGTGCGCGGCGCGGCGGGGCGCTGGCTGGCCGGGCGCCGCGCGGGGGACGCGCTGAGCGACCCGGTGCTGCTGCGGCATCTGCTCTGGATCGCGGTCGCCTCCGGTCTGCCCCTCCAGCTCCACGCCGGCCTCGGCGCGCCGGGCGCCCGCATCGACCGCACCGACCCGGCGCTGCTGACCGACTTCGTCCGGGCCACCGCGGGGCTCGGCACCGACCTCGTCCTGCTGCACGGCTACCCGTACCACCGGCACGCCGCCCACCTCGCCGGCGTCTTCCCGCACGTCTACGCCGACTGCGGCGCCGCGCTGATCCGCACCGGCGCCCGCGCGGCGACCGTCCTCGCGGAGATCCTGGAGCTGGCCCCCTTCGGCAAGATCCTCTTCTCCAGCGGCGCCCGCGGCCTGCCCGAACTGCACGTCGTCGGCGCCCGCCTGTTCCGCGAGTCCCTCGGCCGGGTCCTCGGCACCTGGGTGACCGAGGGCGCCTGGTCCCGCCCCGACGCCCAGCGCGTGGCCGGCCTGCTCGCCGCGGGCAACGCGAGCCGGGTGTACGGACTCGCCTGACCCGGGGATCACTGGGCCCATGCCGACCGACGTCCTCCTCGCCCGCTTCCTCGACGCCCTGTCACCCCTGGCCCGGTGGCCGTCTGGGCGCACGGGTCACTGGCCGCCGGTGACTATGTGGAGGGCCGCAGCGACCTGGATCTGATCGCGGTCCTGGACGACCCGGTCGGCGTGCGGACGGCATGGCGCCTGGCCTCCCTGCACGCCCGGCTGCGCGGCACGCCCCTCGCCGACCGCCTCCACTGCACCTGCCTGACGCCGGGCGCCGCCGAGGGCGCCGGGCGCCGCCATCTCACCTGAACCCACGAGCGGCTGTTCACACGCCCCGTCACGCCGGTCACCCGGACCGAACTGCACACCGTCGGCCGCGTCCTGCACGGAGCGCCGCCCGCCGGGACACTGCCCGAGGTGCCGGCCGGTGAACTCGCCGCCTTCGTGCTGCGCGACCAGCGCGACTACTGGCGGCGTGAGGTGGACCGGGCCGCCAACTGGCCCCAGGACATCTGGGTCGACCTGGGCCTGCTGACCTTCGCCCGCTCCACCGTCACGCTGCGCGGGAGCCGGGGTGACCACGAGGCCGACGGCTCGTTGAAACAGGGGGCGTGCGCCGCCTGCGGGGATGGTCCGTACTGGACGTATCCGATCTCGCCTTGCGCGAGATTGTTCCCCGCCCCGTGTGGCGCACGCCCGTCAGCCGGCAGCGGTCTCGAGTCGTCCGGTTGAGCCGGTAGCCAAGGGGGACATCTCTTCGGTAGGGCGCTCGCGCAATGACAACAGCACCCGGACCACCCAGATCCACATCACGCACGAGCCGAACATATGAAGGCCGACCAGGATTTCGGGAAGATCGGTGAAGTACTGGATGTAACCCAGCGCTCCCTGTCCGAGCAGGATCAGGAACAGCTCGCGGGTGCGGGCCAGGGGGGCCTTCGGGGCGTCGACCGCCTTGAGGACGAACCACAGGGCGAACGTCAGCGTCACCACGATCCACGCCAGCACGGCGTGCAGCTTGCTGACCGCCTCCCAGTCGACCGGCATCCGCGCGACCTCGCTGGAGTCGCCCGCGTGCGGGCCGGCGCCGGTGACCACCGTGCCGACCGCGATCAGCAGCACGGCGGCGGCCACCAGGAACCACACCAGCTGCCGCACCGCCGTGCCGACCAGCGGCCGGGGCCCGGCGTCGCCCTCGCGGGTGCGCTGCCACATCACCGTCGCGACCGCGATCAGCGCCGTGGACAGCAGGAAGTGCGCCGCGACCGTGTACGGGTTCAGGCCGACGAGGACCACGATGCCGCCGAGGACCGCGTTGCCCATGACCACCCAGAACTGCGCCCAGCCCAGAAGGGTGAGCTCACGCCGGTACGGCTTCTGCGAGCGTGCGGCGATGATCGCCCAGCCGACCGCGGCGCACAGCACGTACGTCAGCAGGCGGTTGCCGAACTCGATGACCCCGTGCAGACCCATCTCCCGGGTCGAGGTGAACGAGTCGTCGGTGCACTTGGGCCAGGTCGGGCAGCCGAGGCCGGAGCCGGTCAGCCGTACCGCGCCGCCGGTGACCACGATGACCACCGCCATGACGAGCGCGGCGAGGGCCGCCCGCCGGACGGTCCGGGGATCCGGGGTCCAGCGTGCGGCGATGAAGGCGAGCGGGTTGCGCAGCGCCGCCTGGGCGTCGGCGCGGGTCACGTTTGGCACGCGTCCCATCGTATGCGTCCGCTTGTGCACACTTTCACGAGGGTCGGTTCCGCTCATGCCGCCTACTCCCAGCGGAAGAACTTCCCGGCCGCCGCGAGCCCGGCGACCGCCCACACGGCAAGGATCCCGAGGCCGCCCCAGGGCGTCCCGGCCCCGTGCTGGAGCACGTCGCGCAGCCCCTCCGAGAGCGCGGCGATCGGCAGCAGACCGAGCACGCCCTGCGCCGCGTCCGGGAACTTGTCCAGCGGCACGACCACCCCGCCGCCGACGAGCAGCAGCAGGAAGACCAGGTTGGCGGCGGCGAGCGTGGCCTCCGCCTTGAGCGTGCCCGCCATCAGCAGGCCGAGCCCGGAGAACGCGGCCGTGCCCAGGGCCAGCAGCAGGAACACCGCGACGGGGCTGCCCTGCGGGGACCAGCCCAGCGCGAGCGCGATCACCGCTACCAGGATCACCTGGAGAACCTCGGTGACCAGCACCGACAGCGTCTTCGCGGTCATCAGCCCCCAGCGCGGCAGCGGCGAGGCGGCCAGCCGCTTCAGCACGCCGTAGCGGCGCTCGAAGCCGGTGGCGATGGCCTGGCCGGTGAACGCCGTCGACATCACGGCCAGCGCGAGGATGCCGGGCGCGAGGAAGTCGACCGCCTCGCCGTCACCGGTGTCCACCACGTCCACCGTGCTGAACAGCACCAGCAGCAGCGTGGGGATGATCACCGTCAGCAGCAACTGCTCGCCGTTGCGCAGCAGCATCCGCGTCTCGAGCACGGCCTGCGCGGCGATCATGCGGGCCAGGGGCGCCGCACCCGGCTTGGGGGAATAGGTCCCGGCGGCGGTCACGCGCGCAACTCCTTGCCCGTCAGTTCCAAGAAGACGTCTTCGAGAGTGTGCCGCTCCACCGAGATCCGGTCCGGCATCACCCCGTGCTGGGCGCACCAGGAGGTCACCGTGGCGAGCAGCTGCGGGTCGACCTTGCCGGCGACCCGGTACGAGCCGGGCGCCACCTCGGCGGCCGAGGAGTCGTCGGGCAGCGCCTTGAGCAGCGAGGCCACGTCCAGTCCCGGGCGGCCGGAGAAGCGCAGGGTGTTCTCGGCGCCGCCCCTGCACAGCTCCTCGGGGGAGCCCTGGGCGATGACGCGGCCGGCGTCGATGATCGCCACGTCGTCGGCGAGCTGTTCGGCCTCGTCCATGTAGTGCGTGGTGAGGATGACGGAGACGCCGTCGGTGCGCAGGTCCCGCACCAGGTCCCAGGTGGCGCGGCGGGCCTGCGGGTCGAGGCCGGCCGTCGGCTCGTCCAGGAAGACCAGTTCGGGGCGGCCGACCACGGCCATCGCCAGGGCGAGCCGCTGCTGCTGGCCGCCGGAGAGCCGCCGGTAGGAGGTACGGCCGCAGGAGCCGAGCCCCAGCCGCTCCATCAGCGCGTTTACGTCCAGCGGATGGGCGTGGAGTTTCGCCACGTGTCGCAGCATCTCGTCGGCCCGCGCGCCCGAGTAGACGCCGCCGGACTGGAGCATCACCCCGAGCCGGGGCCGCAGCCGCGCCGACTGGGTCACCGGGTCGAGGCCCAGGACGCGCACCGTTCCGGAGTCCGGCCGCCGGTACCCCTCGCAGGTCTCGACCGTGGTCGTCTTGCCCGCTCCGTTGGGGCCGAGCACGGCGGTCACGCCCTGCCGGGCCACCAGGTCGAGGCCGTTCACCGCGGTCTTCGTGCCGTACCGCTTCACCAGGCCCTGCACCTGGACCACGGGCTCACTTCGCATGGGTCACGAGTCTAGGGAGACCCTGGCGGCCCCGGACCGCCGGGTCCGCGAGCGCTCCGCGTCCTGCGCGCGTCCGCGGCCGGTTCCGCGCGGCGCTGCGGCCGGAGTGGCGAAAGGGGCAAGAAGGCCGGTCGGAGGGGGTGCGGGCGGGGTTTCGGAGGGTCCGGAGACCGCCCGCGAAAACCCCCGGATCCGATTGATCAAAGATCGTTTCCGCAGGTCACGTTAGGTTTACCTAAGTGATGCAGCGCACCTTCGGGGCGTCCGGGCGCGGCTTGCCCGGCTCGGATGAATTACGCAACAATGGCGTTGTGAAAAACGTCGGCGAGGCTTCCCACGAGGAACTGGCAACCGGTGAGCGGTCCACCCGCAACCGCGTCGCCCGCTCCATCCTGGACCACGGCCCGTCGACCGTCGCCCAGCTGGCCGACCGCCTCGGACTCACCCAGGCGGCCGTACGCCGGCATCTCGACGCACTGTCCGCCGACAACGTGGTGGAAGCCCGTGACCGCCGGGTCTACGGAGCGCGCACGCGCGGCCGCCCGGCCAAGGTGTTCGCCCTGACGGACTGCGGACGCGACGCCTTCGACCAGTCCTACGACAAACTGGCCGTGGACGCCCTGCGCTGGATCGGCGAGAAGGAGGGCGGGAACGAGGCGATCGCCGCCTTCGCCCGCGCCCGGATCGCCGCCCAGGCGGGTGCCTACCGCAAGGCCGTCGCCGCCGCGGCGCCCGAGGATCGTGCGGAAGCGCTGGCCAAGGCCTTGAGCGCGGACGGGTACGCTGCCACTGCGCGCAGCGCACCGGTCGGCGAGCAGCTCTGCCAGCACCACTGCCCGGTCGCCCACGTCGCCGAGGAATTCCCCCAGCTGTGCGAGGCCGAGACGGAATTCTTCGCCGAGCTTCTCGGTACGCATGTGCAGCGACTGGCCACCATCGCGCACGGCGACGGCGTCTGCACGACGTTCATCCCCAAGATTTCCCACCACGCATCTGAAAGCACGTCCGGGAGGAACCCCGCATGACTCTCCCCACGGAGACTGCCCACCCCGAGCTGGAGGGTCTGGGCAACTACGAGTACGGCTGGGCCGACCGTGACGAGGCCGGTGCGTCGGCGCGCCGCGGCCTGAACGAGGACGTCGTCCGGGACATCTCCGCGAAGAAGGACGAGCCGGAGTGGATGACCAAGCTCCGCCTCAAGGGCCTGCGCCTGTTCGAGAAGAAGCCCATGCCGAACTGGGGCTCCGACCTCTCCGGCATCGACTTCGACAACATCAAGTACTTCGTGCGCTCCACGGAGAAGCAGGCGGAGTCCTGGGAGGACCTGCCCGAGGACATCAAGAACACCTACGACAAGCTGGGCATCCCGGAGGCCGAGAAGAAGCGCCTCGTCGCCGGTGTCGCCGCGCAGTACGAGTCGGAGGTCGTCTACCACCAGATCCGTGAGGACCTGGAGGAGCAGGGCGTCATCTTCCTCGACACCGACACGGCGCTGAAGGAGCACCCGGAGCTCTTCAAGGAGTACTTCGGCACCGTCATCCCGGTCGGCGACAACAAGTTCGCCTCGCTGAACTCCGCCGTCTGGTCCGGCGGCTCCTTCATCTACGTGCCGCCGGGCGTGCACGTGGAGATCCCGCTCCAGGCCTACTTCCGGATCAACACCGAGAACATGGGCCAGTTCGAGCGGACCCTGATCATCGTCGACGAGGGTGCCTACGTGCACTACGTCGAGGGCTGCACCGCCCCGATCTACAAGTCGGACTCGCTGCACTCCGCGGTCGTCGAGATCATTGTCAAGAAGAACGCCCGCTGCCGCTACACGACCATCCAGAACTGGTCGAACAACGTCTACAACCTGGTCACCAAGCGCGCCGTGGCCTACGAGGGCGCGACCATGGAGTGGGTCGACGGCAACATCGGCTCCAAGGTGACGATGAAGTACCCGGCCGTCTACCTGATGGGCGAGCACGCCAAGGGCGAGACGCTGTCCATCGCCTTCGCCGGCGAGGGCCAGCACCAGGACGCGGGCGCCAAGATGGTCCACATGGCCCCGAACACCTCGTCCAACATCGTCTCCAAGTCGGTGGCGCGCGGCGGCGGCCGCACCTCCTACCGCGGTCTGATCGAGATCGGCGAGGGCGCCCCGGGCGCCAAGTCCAACGTGCTGTGCGACGCGCTGCTCGTCGACACCATCTCCCGCTCGGACACCTACCCCTACGTGGACGTCCGCGAGGACGACGTGTCCATGGGCCACGAGGCGACCGTCTCCAAGGTCTCCGAGGACCAGCTCTTCTACCTGATGAGCCGCGGCATGTCGGAGGACGAGGCGATGGCGATGATCGTGCGCGGCTTCGTCGAGCCGATCGCCAAGGAACTGCCCATGGAGTACGCGCTCGAGCTCAACCGGCTGATCGAGCTGCAGATGGAAGGCGCGGTCGGCTAAAGCACCACGCCGTTCCGTCAAGCCCCTTACGTAAAGGAAAGCGAGCACTACGACAGCCATGGCTGAGGCTCAGAACTCCCCCACTTCCGGCTCCGCTCCAGCGGGGGGACCCGTACCCGTGGGTTCCACGACCTCGGGCTCGATCGCGGTGGCCGCGGAGTCGACGGTCGCCACCCGCATGAGCGCGCCCCCGTCCTACGACGTGGCGGACTTCGTCGTCCCCCACGGCCGCGAGGAGGAGTGGCGGTTCACCCCGCTGGAGCGGCTGCGCGGGCTGCACGACGGCACCGCCACCGCCACCGGCGAGGGCGTCAAGGTCGCCGTCGAGGCCCCCGAGGGCGTCACCGTCGAGACCGTCGGCCGCGACGACGCCCGGCTCGGCCGCGCGGGCACGCCGGTGGACCGCGTCGCCGCCCAGGCGTACTCCGCCTTCGATCAGGCCTCGGTCGTGACCGTGCCGAAGGAGACCGTGCTCACCGAGCCGGTCCGCATCGCGGTGCACGGCGAGGGCGGCACGGCCTACGGCCACCAGCTGATCGAGCTCGGCGCCTTCGCCGAGGCCCTCGTGGTCATCGACCACACCGGTGACGCGGTGCTCGCCGCCAACGTCGACTTCGTCCTCGGTGACGGCGCCAAGCTGACCGTCGTCTCCGTCCAGGACTGGGACGACAAGGCCGTCCACGTCGCCCAGCACAACGCCCTGGTCGGCCGTGACGCCTCCTTCAAGTCGGTCGTCGTCACCTTCGGCGGGGACGTCGTCCGCCTCCACCCGCGCGTGTCCTACGCCGGCCCCGGCGCCGAGGCGGAGCTGTTCGGCCTGTACTTCACCGACGCCGGCCAGCACCAGGAGCACCGCCTCCTGGTCGACCACAACGTCCCGCACTGCAAGTCCAACGTCGTCTACAAGGGCGCGCTCCAGGGCGACGACGCGCACGCCGTGTGGATCGGTGACGTGCTCATCGAGGCCAAGGCCGAGGGCACCGACACCTACGAGATGAACCGCAACCTGGTCCTCACCGACGGCGCCCGCGTCGACTCCGTGCCCAACCTGGAGATCGAGACCGGCGAGATCGTCGGCGCCGGCCACGCCTCCGCGACCGGCCGCTTCGACGACGAGCAGCTCTTCTACCTGATGGCCCGGGGCATCCCGGAGAAGGACGCCCGCCGCCTGGTGGTCCGCGGCTTCTTCGCCGAGCTCGTCCAGCAGATCGGCGTCCCGGACATCGAGGAGCGCCTGATCGCCAAGATCGAGGAGGAGCTGGAGGCAGCGGTCGCATGACCTTCGTACGCGCCTGCGGGCTGAGCGAGCTGGAGGAGGACACCCCCAAGCGGGTGGAACTCGACGGCACGCCGGTCTCCGTCGTGCTCACCGAGGGCGAGGTGTTCGCGATCAACGACATCTGCTCGCACGCGAACGTCTCGCTGTCGGAGGGCGAGGTCGACGACTGCCACATCGAGTGCTGGCTGCACGGCTCGCGTTTCGACCTCCGTTCCGGCAAGCCCGACGCCCTTCCGGCGACGCGCCCGGTCCCCGTATACCCCGTAAAGATCGAAGGGGACGACGTGCTCGTCTCCGTCACCCAGGAGTCCTGAGGCACCCATGGCAACGCTTGAAATCCGAGACCTGCACGTCACCGTCGAGGTCGAGAACGGCACGAAGGAAATCCTCAAGGGTGTCGACCTCACCGTGAAGCAGGGCGAGACGCACGCCATCATGGGCCCGAACGGCTCCGGCAAGTCGACCCTCGCCTACTCCCTCGCGGGTCACCCCAAGTACACGATCACCGGCGGCACCGTCACCCTCGACGGCGAGGACGTCCTGGAGATGTCCGTCGACGAGCGGGCCCGCGCCGGCCTCTTCCTCGCCATGCAGTACCCGGTCGAGGTCCCCGGCGTCTCCGTCTCCAACTTCCTGCGTACCTCCGCCACCGCCATCCGCGGCGAGGCCCCCAAGCTGCGCACCTGGGTGAAGGAGGTCAAGGAGGCCATGGAGCGCCTCAACATGGACCCCGCCTTCGCCGAGCGCAACGTCAACGAGGGCTTCTCCGGCGGCGAGAAGAAGCGCCACGAGATCCTCCAGCTCGAACTGCTCAAGCCGAAGGTCGCGATCCTCGACGAGACCGACTCCGGCCTGGACGTCGACGCCCTGCGCGTCGTCTCCGAGGGCGTCAACCGGGTCCGCGAGTCCGGTGAGGTCGGCACCCTGCTGATCACGCACTACACGCGCATCCTGCGCTACATCAAGCCCGACCACGTGCACGTGTTCGCGAACGGCCGCATCGCCGAGTCCGGTGGCGCGGAGCTCGCCGACCAGCTCGAGGCCGAGGGCTACGACAAGTACGTGAAGGGTGGCGCATCCGAGTGACACAGCTGCCGGGCCTCCTCGACACAGAGGCGATCCGCAAGGACTTCCCCGTCCTGGACCGGCAGGTCCACGACGGCCGGAAGCTCGTGTACCTGGACAACGCGGCGACCAGCCAGAAGCCGCGCCAGGTGCTGGACGCCCTCGGTGAGTACTACGAGCGCTACAACGCCAACGTCCACCGCGGTGTGCATGTGCTCGCCGAGGAGGCCACGGCGCTGTACGAGGGCGCGCGCGACAAGGTCGCGGAGTTCGTCAACGCCCCCTCGCGCGACGAGGTGATCTTCACCAAGAACGCCTCGGAGTCGCTCAACCTCGTGGCCAACATGCTCGGCTGGGCCGACGACCCCTACCGGGTGGACCACGAGACCGAGATCGTCATCACCGAGATGGAGCACCACTCCAACATCGTGCCGTGGCAGCTGCTGGCGCAGCGCACGGGCGCGAAGCTGAAGTGGTTCGGCCTCACCGACGACGGCCGGCTCGACCTGTCGAACATCGACGAGGTCATCACGGAGAAGACGAAGATCGTCTCCTTCGTGCTGGTGTCCAACATCCTGGGCACGGTCAACCCGGTCGAGGCGATAGTGCGCCGCGCCCAGGAGGTCGGCGCGCTCGTGTGCGTCGACGCCTCGCAGGCCGCGCCGCACATGCCGCTGGACGTCCAGGCCCTCCAGGCCGACTTCGTGGCCTTCACCGGCCACAAGATGTGCGGCCCGACCGGCATCGGCGTGCTCTGGGGCCGCCAGGAGCTGCTCGAGGACCTGCCCCCGTTCCTCGGCGGCGGCGAGATGATCGAGACCGTGTCGATGAACTCGTCGACCTACGCCCCCGCCCCGCACAAGTTCGAGGCGGGCACCCCGCCGATCGCCCAGGCGGTCGGTCTCGGCGCGGCGATCGACTACCTGTCGGCCCTCGGCATGGAGAAGATCCTCGCGCACGAGCACGCGCTCACCGAGTACGCGGTCAAGCGGCTGGCCGAGGTCCCGGACCTGCGCATCATCGGCCCCGCCACGGCCGAGGACCGCGGCGCCGCGATCTCGTTCACGCTGGGTGACATCCATCCGCACGACGTGGGGCAGGTCCTCGACGAGCAGGGCATCGCGGTACGCGTGGGCCATCACTGCGCGCGCCCGGTCTGCCTGCGGTACGGAATTCCTGCGACCACGCGAGCGTCGTTCTATCTGTACTCCACGCCGGCCGAGGTCGACGCCCTGGTCGAGGGCCTGGAGCACGTACGGAACTTCTTCGGATGAGGGGCTGAGGCGTGAAGCTGGACTCCATGTACCAGGACGTCATCCTGGACCACTACAAGAACCCGCACGGGCGTGGTCTGAGGGACGGCGACGCCGAGGTGCACCACGTCAACCCGACGTGCGGCGACGAGATCACACTGCGCGTGAAGTACGACGGCACGACGATCAGCGACGTCAGCTACGAGGGCCAGGGCTGCTCCATCAGCCAGGCCTCCGCCTCCGTGCTGAACGAGTTGCTGGTCGGCAAGGACCTCGCCGAGGCGCAGCGGATCCAGGGCACCTTCCTGGAACTGATGCAGTCCAAGGGGAAGATCGAGCCCGACGACGCGATGGAGGAGATCCTGGAGGACGCGATCGCGTTCGCCGGGGTGTCCAAGTACCCGGCCCGAGTGAAGTGCGCCCTCCTCAGCTGGATGGCGTGGAAGGACGCGACGGCCCAGGCGCTGGGCGCCGACGCCGAAAGGACTACGGCATGAGCGAGACCCTGGAGATGAAGCCCGCCTCGGAGGAGGAGCTCCGCGAGGCCCTGATGGACGTCGTCGACCCCGAGCTGGGCATCGACGTCGTCAACCTCGGCCTCATCTACGGCATCCACGTCGACGAGTCCAATGTGGCGACCGTCGACATGACCCTGACGTCCGCGGCCTGCCCGCTCACGGACGTCATCGAGGACCAGGCCAAGTCCGCCACGGACGGTCTGGTCAGCGAGCTGCGCATCAACTGGGTGTGGATGCCGCCGTGGGGCCCCGACAAGATCACGGACGACGGACGCGAGCAGCTCCGGGCGTTGGGCTTCAACGTCTGAGACACCTCGTTTCGACCCATGCTTACGGCGGCGCTTCGGCGCCGCCGTTCGCATGTCTCCGGTGTTTCCGGCCGCGTTGTGTACGCCCGTACAGATGTTGTGTACGCTCGTACGCATGGGATATCTCCTGCTGTCCGGGGCCATCGTCGCCGAGGTGTGCGCCACCACCGCCATGAAGTACAGCGACGGTTTCAGCAGGCTCTGGCCCTCGCTGCTGACCGTGGCCGGCTACCTGGTCTCCTTCGCGCTGCTCGCGCAGACCCTGCGCACCGTGGCCATCGGCACCGCGTACGCGATCTGGGCCGGCGTGGGCACCGCCGCCATCGCCACGATCGGCATCGTGTTCCTGGGGGAGGGGCTCACCGCCGCCAGGGCCGCGGGCATCGCCCTGATCATCATCGGAGTCGTGGTGCTGAACCTGGGCGGTGCGCACTGATGGCCCGGCGCCACGACCCCGAGCGGCGGCAGCGGATCATCGACGCGGCGATCCGGGTGGTGGGCCGCAGCGGTATCGCCGGGCTCAGCCACCGCACCGTCGCCGCCGAGGCCGATGTGCCGCTCGGCTCCACCACGTACCACTTCAAGACGCTCGACGAGCTGATGGTCGCCGCCCTGCGCCAGGCCAACGAGGGCTTCGCCAAGGTGGTCGCCTCGCGCGGCGGCCTCCTTGAGGACCCGGGTCTCGACCTGGCGGCCGAACTCGCCGCCCTGGTGGGCGAGTGGCTGGCCGGTGAGCGCACCGGCGTGGAGCTCGAGTACGAGCTCTATCTGGCCGCCCTGCGCCGCCCCGCCCTGCGTCCCGTCGCCGCCGAGTGGTGCGAGGGCGTCGCCGAGCACCTGTCCCGCCGCACGGACCCGGTCACGGCCCGGGCGCTGGTCGCGCTGATGGACGGCATCTGTCTCCAGGTGCTGCTGACCGGCACGCCCTACGACGAGGGGTACGCCCGGGAGGTGCTGGGGCGGGTGATCGCGGCGGGCGAAGGCACCCCGGCGGGGCCCGCCCAGGGCAGCCCGCCCGGCACGTGAGATGCCGGGGGACCGGTTCGCGTCCGTGGCCGACGGGCGGTTAGGTTGCCCTCATGACCGACACGACTGCTCAGAGCACCACCGGCGCAGTGGCCGCCGGCCTCGCCACCGTCGCCGCCGACGGCACCGTCCTCGACACCTGGTTCCCCGCCCCCGAACTCGTCGTGGACCCCGGCCCGTCCGGCACCGAGCGGCTCTCCGCCGAGCGGGCCGCCGAACTTCTCGGCGGCGGTGCCACGGCGGCGGCCGGACCGGACGCACGGCGCGGTGTCGAGGTCGTCGCGGTCCGCACGGTCATCTCCTCGCTGGACGAGAAGCCGGTCGACGCGCACGACGTCTATCTCCGCCTCCACCTGCTGTCCCACCGGCTGGTGAAGCCGCACGGCCAGAACCTCGACGGCATCTTCGCCCACCTGGCCAACGTCGCCTGGACCTCGCTCGGTCCGGTCGCCGTGGACGAGCTGGAGCAGGTCCGGCTCAACGCCCGCGCCGAGGGCCTGCACCTCTCCGTCACCTCCGTCGACAAGTTCCCGCGCATGACGGACTACGTCGCCCCCAAGGGCGTGCGGATCGCCGACGCGGACCGGGTGCGGCTCGGCGCCCACCTCGCCGAGGGCACCACCGTCATGCACGAGGGCTTCGTCAACTTCAACGCCGGCACGCTCGGCACGTCGATGGTCGAGGGCCGCATCTCCGCCGGTGTCGTGATCGGCGACGGCTCCGACATCGGCGGCGGCGCCTCCACCATGGGCACCCTGTCCGGCGGCGGCAACGTGCGCATCTCCGTCGGTGAGCGGTGCCTGATCGGTGCCGAGGCGGGCGTCGGCATCGCCCTCGGCGACGAGTGCGTGGTCGAGGCGGGGCTGTACGTCACCGCCGGTACCCGGGTCACCATGCCCGATGGCGAGGTGGTCAAGGCGCGCGAGCTGTCCGGCGCCTCCAACATCCTCTTCCGCCGCAACTCCGTCACCGGCACCGTCGAGGCGCGCCCCAACAACGCGGTCTGGGGCGGGCTGAACGAGGTCCTCCACAGCCACAACTGACCCGTCCGTCACGCCCGTATGGGTTACTCCCCGTGACTTATGGGTCGTTTTGGCAGATGAACGGGTGGACACAGGGTCCGATCAGACGCCGGGACGACAGACATACAGGAGTGGGGACGGGCGATGACCAACAAGTGGGTGTGGGGGGCGCTGCGCTGCGCCGTCGGTGTGATGGGTGTGGTGGCGGTGCTGATGCTGTGCGGCACCCTGGCGGGCACCGCACACGCCGACGAGACGTCCACGAACTCGGGCAACGGTCACCGTGTGGGACTGCTCAACACCGATGCGGGGCAGATCGACGATCCCGCGGAGGATGTGCTGGAGCACTTCCTGCTGTTCGGGGACGGGTACCTCTGGGACTGACGCGCGACCAGCCGACCGCACGGGCCGGATCCCCACCGGGGGTCCGGCCCGTGCGTCGTCGGAGTCGTCAGACGGCCGCCAGTTCGAGGGCGCGCCCGAGTTCCGCGGTCGTGCCGGGCGCGGCCGCCCGCAGCGGCGGGCGGACCGGGCCCGCGGGGAGGTCCAGCGCGGCGAGCAGGGCCTTGGCGGTGACCGTGCCGGGCAGACCGCTCGCCATCATCGCCTCGATGAGCGGTGTCAACCGCTGCTGGAGGCGGGCCGCCTCCGCCGTGTCGCCCGCGTCGAAGGCGTCCAGGACGGCGCGGACGCGGTCCGGGGCCACGTTGGCCACCGTACTGACACAGCCGGCACCGCCGACCGCGTACAGGGCGAGATTGAGCTCGTCGCAGCCCGCGTAGTAGCCGAGGCCGGTGCGGGGGATCAGCTTCTGCGCGGCCAGGAAGTCCTGCGAACAGTCCTTCACCGCCACGATCCGGGGATGCTCCGCGAGCCGCAGCAGTGACTCCGGCGCGATACGGACGCCCGTGCGGGAGGGGATGTCGTACAGGGCCAGGGGGAGGTCCGTGGCGTCCGCGACCCGTAGGAAGTGCGCCTCGACCGCGTCCCGCGGAGGCAGGCTGTAGTACGGGGCCGACACCAGGAGGCCGTCGGCGCCCGCCTTCTCGGCCTCGCGGGCCAGTTCGGCGGTGTGGGCCGTGTCGGCGGTGCCGACGCCCGCGACGATCGTCGCCCGGGCGCCGACGGCCTGGCGTACCGCCGTGATCAGGGCCGACTTCTCGGCGTCCGTGGTGGTGGGGGACTCGCCCGTGGTGCCGGACAGGACCAGGCCGTCGCAGCCGTGGGCGACCAGATGGCCGGCCAGCCGCTGGGCGCCGTCGAGATCGAGCGCGCCGGACGGGGTGAACGGGGTGATCATCGCGCACAGGACGCGGCCGAAAGGGGTCATGGGGGTAGTGTCGACCGCCCGGCCGTGAAGTTCCACTTATGTGTTGTTACCTGTACCGGTAAGTGCTGCTTCATGGATAGAGCGAGGTGGGCGGGGGTACTCGGCTCTCCCCGATCCGAGAGGAGGCGCATCGTGACCGGAACCATGGAGCGACGGCCGGTTCGCGACGAGCACAGCGTGGGCGAGCTCGTCGGGCAGGCCACCGAGCAGATCTCACGGCTCGCACGGCAGGAAGTGGCACTCGCCAAGGAAGAGTTGGCGGAGAAGGGCCGTCGTGCCGGGCGGGGCGGCGGGATGCTGGGGGCGGCGGGCGCGTTCGGCTACGCGGGGCTGCTCGCGCTGGCCGGTACGGGTGTCGCCGCACTGGACCTGGTGCTGCCTCTGTGGGCCGCGGCGCTGATCGTCACGGGCGTGCTGTTCCTCATCGCGGGTGTGCTGGCCCTCGCCGGCCGCGGTCAGCTGCGCCGGGCCACGCCGCCCAAGCCGGAGCGGACGCTGGGCAGCGTGAAGGCCGATGTGGACGAGATCAAGGGAAGGGCGCACCGATGACACACGACGTGAGGCGTGCGGGGGCCCGTGCGGGGGCCCATGTGGACGCCGAGGCGGAGGCCGCCGCGGCGGGCCGGGGCGCCAAGGGGCCCGACGAACTGCGCCGGCAGATCGAGCGGACCCGGCACGAACTCGGCGACACCGTCGAGGAGCTGGCCGGGAAGATGGATGTCAAGGGGCGGGCGAAGGCGCGGGCGGACGAGCTCCGGGACCGGGCCGGCGCGATGAAGGTGCAGATGCGCAGCGGCGCCGCGCACGCCGGGGAGGCCGGCATGCGGTACCGCAAGCCGGCGATGATCGCTGTCGCGGTGGCCGCGGCGGTGGCCGCTGCCGCGGTGGGGGCGGAGATGGTGCGGCGCCACCGCTGCTGAAGCCCGCCCGAGGCCGGGGGTGGGGCGGGTGCCCCACCCCCGCCCCCGTGCCCGCGGGCGGCCGGCCGACAGGCTCTACGGACGGAAGCGCAGGATCTGCGGGTCGTGGTCGCTGATCTGGTCGTGGAACTCCGCGTTGATGTGCACGCTGTCGTAGTCGAAGCGGCGGATGGACGGCGTGATCAGGATCTGGTCCAGGACCTGGCTGTTGCCCTGGTAGACGTACGAGTAACGCTCCGCGCGGGGCAGCGACTTGACCGCCGACCAGAGGGTGTTGTGGCCCTCGAGGATCTCGGTCGTCTCCGAGAACTCGAAGTCGTTGATGTCGCCGAGGACCACGACCTTGGCGTTCTTCTGCGTCTTGAGGATCTCCGCGGTGAAGTCGTGGACCGCCTCCGCCTGGAGGTGACGCTGGATTTCCGAGCCGCGGGCCGGCGGCTGGTACCGGGACGTCAGGCCCTGGTCGCCGCCCTTGGAGGAGAAGTGGTTGGCGATCACGATGACCGTGCGGCCCCGGAAGGTGAACTCGCCGGCCAGGGGCTTGCGGCTGTCCGCGAACGCCTCGGACATCGGGTCGATCCGGCCGGGCGAGCTCGTCAGGGCCGCCTTGCCGCGGATCCTGGTGACGCCGGTGGGGGTGGTGGCGTCCCCGCCGGGCCGGTCGGTGAAGGAGACCCGGTCCGGGTTGAACAGGAACGCCTGGCGGATGTTGCCGCCCGGCTGGCCGCCGTCCTGCTTGTCGGCCGGGTCGACGGCGCGCCACTCGTAGCGCGGGCCGCCCGCCTCCTCGATGGCCTCGATCAGCAGGGCCAGGGTCCGGTCGGCGGCGACCGTGCCGTCGTCGGTGGCGCCGCTGTTGTCCTGGATCTCCTCCAGGGACACGATGTCGGGCGAGCGGAGGTTGTCCACGATCGCGGCGGCATGGGCGTCGAAGGTGTCGTCCGAGGGGTCGAGGTTCTCGACGTTGTAGGTCGCGACCGCCAGTTCGGACCGGTGCTGGCGGCGCGTCGTCTCGCGCCGCAGCTCCCCGCCGCTCAGCGTGCCCAGCTCCTCGGCCACCAGCGTGTAGCCGCCGAACTGGTTGTAGTCCAGGGGACCCGTGGTCCTCCCGGCGAGGGTGTCGCCGACGTTCGCGTCGGGGAAGCCGGCCGCCGTGCCCAGCGACTGGATCTGGAGGCGGCCGGTGTTCTGCGAGCGGTACGAGCCGTAGACGGTGCCGCCCCGGGCGTTGCGGTGCTCCCAGGGCTTCACCGTGACCCACAGTTCCGTGTACGGGTCCGTGGCGCCCACCACCCGGGTGTCGGAGACCTGGACGTTCATGCCCTCCAGGGACTCGTAGAGGTCCAGGGCGTAGACGGAGGGGCGCAGGGGGAGGCCGTCGATCGAGCCGTGCGGTACCGGGGCGTAGGCCGCCGGGACGGAACGCGCGGTGATCCGCGTCGGGGCCGGCACCGCGTTCCCGCTGGAGACGACCGTGAAGGCCGGGCCGGTGATTTCGGTCAGGGACTGGTTGCCGGAGGACGTGCCGCCGGGGACGTACTCCGAGACCGTGCCGGACACCCTGACGGAGTCGCCGACCGCGACGCCCTGCGGCGTGGAGCCGGTGAAGACGAAGACGCCCTCGCTGGTGGCCGGGTCCGCGTCCGGGGCGGGGTCCTGGATCCAGAAGCCGCGGGAGGAGCCGTAGGTGCGGACGCCGGTGACGATTCCGGTCACATCGGTGACCTGCTCGCCGGCGTACGGCGATATGCGGGTGTCGCCCTGGATGTCGTGGATGCGCACGGAGTCGGCGTGCGCGGGCGAGGTGAGGACGACGGCGGACGCCGCGGTGCACACGGCGGCGACGGTGAGCGCGGCGAGGCGCGCGGACGGCTTGCTGGGCAACGGATTCCCTCCGGGAACGTGATCTACGCCGGGACGAGGGTGGAGCGCGGGTCACTGTCTACGCGCGTCAATCTCCAGCGTGGTCAGGCCACTTGTCAAGGTTTCAGCCACGTACGGGCGCCGGAGAGGAGAGGAAGTGGGCGGCATGGGTGGAAATCCGTCTAGGCTGAACCGCTGAGTCGTCACAGGCCCATACAGGTCCCTAGGAGAAGCACGCCCATGTCAGACAGCTCCATCCTGCCGCCGGTACGGCTGCGTCCCGAAGCGGAGCTGGCGCGCGACGCCCTGTCCGTCCCGGTGCTGTCCCGGGCCGCGCGGCTCGCCCGCTGGGCCGGGCCCGACACCCGTGTGGACGCCGGGGGCGGGCTCGTCGAGGAGCAGTTGCCGCAGGCCGCCGCGGAGCTGGGACTGACCGGGGACGACGCCGCCGCCTACGCCAGCGAGGCCTGGCGCGTCGCCGTCGACACCGGGCTCGTCGAGGTCGTCGACGAGGAGGAGGGAACGGTCACGGCGGGCGCCGAACTCGCGCTGCTCACCGGGGGCTCGCCGCAGGACGTGCTGGGGGTCTGGCTCGCCGCCCTGGAGACGGTGCTCGGCGACGCGAGCGTCCCGGACCTGGGCGGTCTCGTCGACGTCATCGCCGAGGGCGAGGGCTTTGGGGAACTCGACCTCGACGCCCTGGACTGGGACCCCGAGGCCGAGGCCGAGTTCCTGGACGGCGTGCTCGGCAACCTCTATGTGCTCACGGCCGGGGAGGAGGCCCCGGACGGGGCGCCCGTGCCGCTGCCCGCGCTGGCCGCCTCGGTGATCGTGCCCGACGACATGGCCGAGCCCACCGACGACGTCCTGGAGCAGGTGTCCGACGCGATGATGCGGCTGGACGACCAGTTCCGCGTGCTGGAGCCCGTGGGACTCGTGGAGTACCAGCCGGTCGACGAGGCACTCATGGCCGACGCCGACGAGGAACCCGCCGCCGTGGAGGACGACACCGACGTCTCCCGCTACGGCATGGTGCGGCTCACCCCCCTCGGGCTCTACGGGCTGCGCGCCCGGCTGCTGGAGGCCGGATTCGAGGCACCGGCGGTCGGCGACCTCGCGGACAAGGGCGCCGACGCGCTGCTCGACGGCACGGCCGCATTCCCGCCGGTGGCGGCCCACGCGGAGACCGAGCAGTGGCTCTCCCGGCGCGAACCCCTCACCTCCGCACGGGAGTTGCTGGCGGCGGCCCGCGGCGCCGACGAGGGCGCGCCGCTGCGGCGGCTGCGCTGCCAGCAGGCGCTGTCGCTGGTCGGCGCCACGGCCGAGCCCGCGCTGCGGGAGGTGCTGGACGACCCCGAGCTGGGCGGACTGGCCCGGGTGTGGCTGGCCGAGCACGGAGCCGCCGACGTGCCGCCGCCGTCCGAGGCCATGATCTTCTGGCTGACCATCGACACGGTGGCCGCCCAGCTCGCCGCGGAGGGCAACTCGGAGGAACTGCGCGCCCTGGTGGAGGGACTGGCGCAGCAGCACAGCGGCTTCTTCGACGCCGTCTGGCGGGTGGACCACCCGGCCACGGCGGACGTGCTGGAGGCCATGGGACGCCTGCACCCGGACAAGAAGGTCGCCAAGGAGGCGCGCAAGGCCGCCTTCAAGGCGCGCTCGCAGCACGGCGGCTGAGCTTCACGGGAGCGGGGAGCGGCGCGACCCCCGCCGTTCAACCGGCGTTCAGGCACGGGCGGGAACCTGACGGGCGCACCCTCCACGGCCCTGTCCACCGTCACCTGGAGCCAGCATGCCGCTCACCCGCAGGGACTTCGCCAGAACGTCCGCGATCACCGGCGCCGGGGTCGCCCTGGCGGGCGCGGCCGGCGCCCTCGCCTCCGCCCCCCACGCCCTCGCCACCACCGGCGTCACCACGGCCGCGGGCCGGGACGAGGGCGTGGGCTACGGGCCGCTGCGGCCGGACCCGCGAGGGATACTCGCCCTGCCCGCCGGGTTCACCTACCGCGTGCTCACCCACGCCGGGCGGACCCGCCTGGAATCCGGTGAGTTCACGCCCGCCGCGCACGACGGCACGGCCGCCTTCCCCGGCCCGCGCGGCACCACCCTGCTGGTCAACAACCACGAGATGGACGGCCCCCGCGACGAGGCGGACTTCCCCGTGCCGCTCACCGAGGGCCTGGTCTACGACCCCGCCGCACCCGGCGGCTGCACGATCGTCGAGGTGCGCCCCGACGGCCACGTCGCCGAATGGGTCGGCATCTCCGGGACGGCCGACAACTGCGCGGGCGGCAGCACCCCCTGGGGCACCTGGCTCACCTGCGAGGAGAACTCCGACCGGGCCGGTGAGAACGGCATGACCAAGGACCACGGCTACGTCTTCGAGGTCGACCCCGCCGACCGGCGGGCCAACCGCGGGCCCAGGCCGCTGAAGTTCTTCGGCCGCTACGACCACGAGGCCGTCGTCATCGACCCCCGGCGCGGCCACGCCTACCTCACCGAGGACGCCGACGGACCGAACGGCCTCTTCTACCGCTGGACCCCGCCGGAGGGCTTCCGGCACGGCCCCCGCCGGCTGCGCACGCTCGCCGACGACGCCGGTGTCCTCCAGGCGCCCAGGTGCTTCGACTCCGGCGGCCGCCTCGTCGACGACCTCTCCCGCGCCCGGCGGGCCGGCACGGTGTACGGCGTCGACTGGGTGGACGTGCCCGACCGGGACGCCCGCGAGGTGCCCGTCCGCGAGCAGTTCGGCCCCGGCGAGGTCACCCGGGGCCGCAAACTGGAGGGCATGTGGTGGGGCGACGGCGGGGCGTACCTCGTCTCCTCCTACGCCCGTGAGGAGAGCCCCGTCCAGCACGACGGCCAGGTCTGGTTCTACGACCCCCGGCGCCGCACCCTGACCCTGAAACTACTCCTCGGCGCCGACCGGGACCGGGCGGGGGGCGGCGCCTTCGACGGCCCCGACAACATCACCGTCTCGCCGTACGGCGGCCTCATCGTCGCCGAGGACGGAGACGGCGCGCAGCACCTGTTCGGGGCCACCGACAGCGGCCGCACCTACCCCATCGCCCGCAACGAACTGAACATCGGCACCGCACAGGAACCGGAATTCAGCGAATTCACCGGCGTCACCTTCTCACCCGACGGCCGGACCCTCTACGCCAACATCCAGGAACCGGGCCTCATGCTCGCCATCACGGGTCCGTGGAAGCGTCAGAAGCGCCGGTGATTAATTCGCTCGCCCGGACCGGGGCGGCTCTCCTACAGTGATGCACGTCCAGGTGCGAAGGCAGGACCTACTTCCACTGATAATGGGGCGGTCACGGGTTCGAGTCCCGTCACCGGCACGACGCGCCGGTGTAGCTCAGGGGTTGGAGCACCTTGTCGGTTCCGCCGACTTCGATCTCTGGACACCACAACTTCATGCACCTCCCGGTGCGCGGGCTGCGGCTCCTTCTCTCTAAAAGAAACCCGACGCCGCCGCCGACTTGATCTCGGGAGGCGCAGCATTTGGTGGGTGCCCGGTGCGCAGGCAGCGGCTACTTCTTGGGATCAGGTTCACTGCGGGTTCGAATCCCGTCATCGGCCCCCGGCCGATGTGGCGGAAAGGGAAGACGCGCCTGACTGTACCGCAGCCGACCCGTTTCTCGGGCACCTCCTTTGTCGCGCCTCCCTTTTCCGAAGACGGCAGAATTCTGGGGGGAATTCACCATGGCGCGATTCAACACCCGCAGCGCGGGGCCGCAGCCGGCGTCGCGCGTGACGTCCACCGGCCGTGTGCTGCGCACCTACGAGGGCGGCCGCGGACGCGAGCGTGACGCACGCTCGGAACTTTTTCTGCTCGCGGTCGCCAACTTCGTGACGCAGCAGACCTTCTACGAGAGCGGCGAGCGCCGTGACGACCGGTTCGCCACGCTCGTGCGCGAGCTCGCGGTGACCGACCCGGACTGGACGGCCGGACTGCTCGGCTGGCTGCGCGGCGACGGCAACCTGCGCACCGCCTCGATCGTGGGGGCCGCCGAGTACGTCAAGGCCCGCCTGGAGGCCGGCGCGACCGACGGGGCGTCGAACCGGCGGGTCGTGGACTCCGTGCTGCGGCGGCCCGACGAGCCGGGCGAGCTGCTCGCCTACTGGACGGCGACGTACGGCCGGAACATCCCCAAGCCCGTCAAGCGCGGTGTCGCCGACGCCGTGCGGCGGCTCTACGGGCCCAAGGCCCTGCTGAAGTACGACACCGCGTCCAAGGGCTATCGGTTCGGCGACATCCTGAACCTGGTGCACGCCGCTCCCGACCCGGACAAGCCGTGGCAGGGCGAGCTGTTCCGGTACGCGCTCGACCGCCGGCACCACCCGGACACCGCACGGCCGCCCGCCTCCGACCGCGTCCTCACCGCCCACCGCGAGCTGATGGCGCTCCCCGTCGAGGAGCGGCGCGCGGTCGTCACGTCGCCCGGCGGTGCCGAGCGGCTGGCCGCCGCCGGACTCACCTGGGAGGCGCTGGCGGGCTGGCTGCAGGGACCGATGGACAAGGCGGCCTGGGAGGCCGTCATCCCGTCCATGGGCCCGATGGCGCTCGTGCGCAACCTGCGCAACTTCGACGCGGCCGGGGTCTCGGACGAGGTCGCCGCCGAGGTCGCCGCGCGCATCGCCGACCCCGCCGAGGTCGCCCGGTCGCGGCAGTTCCCCTTCCGGTACCTCGCCGCGTACCGGCACGCGCCGTCGCTGCGCTGGTCGTACCCGCTGGAGCAGGCGCTCGGCCACTCGCTGGCCAACGTGCCCGCGCTGTCCGGCCGGACGCTGGTCCTCGTCGACCGCTCGGGTTCGATGTTCTACTCGCGGCTGTCGGACCGCTCCGAGCTCACCCGCGCGGACGCGGCGGCCGTCTTCGGCACGGCGCTCGCGCTGCGGGCGGCGAAGGCGGACCTGGTCGAGTTCGGCACGAACAGCAGGCCGGTGCGGTTCCGCCCGGACGAGTCGGTGCTGAAGATCCTCGGCCGCTTCGGGGACCTGGGCGGCACCGAGACGACCGAGGCCGTGCGCCGGCACTACCGGGGGCACGACCGGGTGCTGATCGTCACCGACGAGCAGTACGCCCACAGCCACCACGGCGACCCGACCGAGCAGATCCCGGCGCGGGTCCCGGTGTACACCTGGAACCTGGCCGGGTACCGGGCGGGCCACGGCCCGTCGGGCTCGGCGAACCGGCACACCTTCGGGGGCCTGTCGGACGCCGCCTTCCGGATGGTGCCGCTGCTCGAGGCCGGCCGGGACGCCGACTGGCCCTGGGCGGCATGACAACGGCGGGTGCCCCGCGCGGGGCACCCGCCGTCGTGTTGCGGTGGCCGGGTTACAGCGCCTGGGCGGCCGGCTTGACCATGCCGCGGACCGTGCGGGACTTCACGAAGTCGCCCATCGCGGTCATCTCCCACTCGCCGGAGAACTGGCGGATCAGCTTCGCCATCAACACGCCCGTCTGCGGTTCGGCGCCGGTGAGGTCGAAGCGGACCAGTTCCTCGCCGGTGGTGGCGTCCAGGAGCCGGCAGTACGCCTTGGCGACCTCCGTGAACTTCTGGCCGGAGAAGGAGTTGACGGTGAAGACCAGGCCGGTGACCTCCTGGGGGAGCCGGCCGAGGTCGACGGTGATCACCTCGTCGTCCCCGCTGCCCTCCCCGGTGAGGTTGTCACCGGAGTGCCGGATCGCGCCGTTCACGATCTGCAGTTTGCCGAAGTAGCAGCTGTCGATGTGGTTGCGCTGCGGGCCGTAGGCGATGACCGAGGCGTCCAGGTCGATGTCCTTGCCGCGGTAGGCCGGCTCCCAGCCGAGACCCATCCGGACCTGGGAGAGCAGCGGGCGGCCGCCCTTCATCAGGGAGACGGTCTGGTTCTTCTGAAGGCTGACCCGCCCCTTGTCCAGATTGATCTTCCCGGTGCCGGGCGCGGCGGCGGGCGGGGCCGGCGGCGCGGCGGGCGCGGGCGGCGCCTGCGGGGCGGACACCGGCGGGGCGGGCGGGGCCGCGGGCGGTGCCGGGGCGGCGGCCGGCTGGGCCGGGGCGGCCGGTTCCTCGACCGTGACGCCGAAGTCGGTGGCGATGCCGGCCAGGCCGTTGGCATAGCCCTGGCCGACGGCGCGGGCCTTCCAGGCGCCGTTGCGCAGGTAGAGCTCGACGATCACGAGCGCGGTCTCGGCACCCAGGCGCGGGGGCGTGAAGGTGGCGACGACCGAGCCGTCGTCCGCGTTGCGGATGGTCGCCGTCGGTTCGACGCCCTGGAACGTCTGGCCGGCCGCGTCGGGGCTCGCGGTGACGACGATCTTCTCGATGCCGGGGGGTACGGCCGCGGTGTCGACCGTGATGGCGTCGGGGGCCGTGCCGCCGCCGGAGCGGTAGGTCACGCCGGGTCCTGCGGGCTGGTTGTAGAAGATGAAGTCGTCGTCGGAGCGCACCTTGCCGTCGGCGGTGAGCAGCAGGCCCGATACGTCGAGCCGCACGGGCGCGGCGACGTCCACCGTCACGCGGGCGGTGGGGAGGGGGATGTTCGAGCCGGGGGTCATAGCTGTCATGACTGTCTGAACGAGCGAGGCCGTTTTACCGTTCCCTTACCCGTGGTCCGATCGGGGGGCGGGGCCGGGCGGGGGACACCCGGCCCCGCCCCGTCCGGGGGCCCCGGCGGGCTCAGGCCAGCCGGGGGTTGTCGTTGACGGGGCGGCGCGAGGCGCGTCGCCGGTCGACGACCTGGCGCCACTGGTCACCGTAGACGAGGCCGATCATGTCCTCACCGGCCATCACGTCGTGGGGGAACGCGAGCTCGGGGGCGCTGATCTCGTCGAGCCGGCGCAGTGTGTCCTCGTCGAGGGTGATGTCGGCCGCCCCGAGGTTGGCGGTCAGCTGCTGTTCACTGGTGGCACCGAGCAGGGGGACGACGGTGCCCGGACGCGAGCGCAGCCAGGCGAGGGCGACCTGCGCGGGGGCCCAGCCGCCCTCACCGGCGATGGCGACGACCTCGCGCACGACATGATCGCCGCGGTCGCCGCTGAAGTCCCACCCGCCGCGGGTGAGGCGGCCGTCGGTGCCGGTGAGGTACTTGCCGGTCAGGCGCCCTTCGGCGAGCGGACCCCAGGCGAGAACCGCCAGGTCGTGCGCCTCCGCCATCGGCATCAGTTCGGACTCCACCGAGCGGCCGAGCAGGTTGTACCGCAGCTGCACGCCGATGAACGGCGACCAGGACCGCAGCTCGGCGAGGGTGTTGGCCTGGGCGATCTCCCACGCGGGCCAGTCGGAGACGCCCACGTGCAGCACCTTGCCGGCGCGCACCTGGTCGTCCAGGGCACGCATCACCTCCGGCAGCGGGGTGAGCGTGTCGCGGGCGTGGACCCAGAGCACGTCGACGTGGTCGGTGTCCAGACGGCGCAGACTCGCCTCCAGTGACTGCACCAGGTTCTTCCGGTGGTTCCCGGCGCTGTTCAGGTCCCCGGCTCCGGTCTGCAACGTGTACTTCGTGCCGAGCACGAACCGGTCCCGGCGGCCCTTCAGCGCGCGGCCGACGATCGTCTCGGAGGAGCCGCCGGTGTACACGTTCGCGGTGTCGATGAAGTTCCCTCCGGCGTCGGCGTAGAGCTCGAGCATCCGGGTGCTGGTCTCGGGGCCGGCGCCCCAGCCCCAGTCCTCCCCGAAGGTCATGGTGCCGAGCGCGAACTCCGAGACACGGATGCCGGAGCGGCCCAGAAGCGTGTAACGCATGAGGTCCTCGTATCGGTGGGCAAGCGGAAGAGTGTGCGAAGGGCAGCGCTTGACCTGCCGTTCCGCCGTTCCAGGCTCGCCCGCCGTGGGCCCGGGTACCAGGCCGCGCTGTTCCTGGGTGCCGCGCACCCCGGGAAGCGGAACGGGCACACATACGACCGGACGCGGCCGAGGAGGCCGCGTCCGGTCGTATGTGTGCCCCGCGGGACGGCTACGGCACCACCACGATCTTCCGGCCGACGCCCGCCGCGAACTGGTCCAGCGCCTGGGGGTACTGGTCCAGGGGGACCCGGTCGCTGATGAAGACGTCCGGGTCCAGCACACCGCCCGCGAACAGCTCCGCCGCGCGCTCGTAGCTGTGCAGAACGGCCATCGACCCGGTGATGGTGATCTCCTGGTTGTAGATCCGGTACGGATCGATCTGCACCCGCGTCGCGTAGTCCGCGACCCCGAACTGCAGGAACGTACCTGCTTTGGAGACCCGCTCAAGCCCGTCCTGGATGGCCGCCGCGTTGCCCGTCGCGTCGATGACGAGGTCCCACCCCTGCGGCCGGTCCAGCTCGTCCGGGGTCGCCGCCGCCGCGGAGACCCCGAGCCGGCGCGCCGTCTCCAGCCGCGCCGCGTTGAGGTCGACCATGTCCACGCTCGCCGCGCCGGTCCGCTTGGCGAGCTCCAGCATCATCAGGCCCATGGTCCCGGACCCGTAGATCAGCACATGGGCGCCGAGCCGCGACTGGAGCACGTCGTAGCCGCGCACCGCGCAGGAGAGCGGCTCGATCAGGGCCGCGTCCTGGGTGCGGACGTGCTCGGGGAGCTTGACGCAGTTCGCCACGGGGGCCACGGCGTACTGGGCGGCGCCGCCCGCCGTGGTGACGCCGATCGCCGCCCAGCGTTCGCAGAGGTTGTTGTGGCCGGTTCGGCAGTAGCGGCACTCGTGGCAGTACAGGGAGGGGTCGACCGCCACCTGGTCGCCGAGGGACACCTCCGTGACCTGGGAGCCGACGCCGACCACCTCGCCGGCGAACTCGTGCCCCGGCACGATCGGGAGCTTGGGGGCGAACTCGCCCTGGAGGATGTGCAGATCCGTGCCGCACAGTCCACAGGCCGCGACCTCGACGACGACGTCGCGCGGCCCCGGCGTCGGGTCCGGAACCTCGGCGACGACGGCCTTGCCCACGGACTCTATGACGGCGGCCTTCATTTCACGGCTCCCAACGACAGGCCCTGGACGAGTTTGTCCTGGGCGGCGAACCCCGCGGCGAGCACCGGCAGGGAGATGACGAACGACGCGGCGCACACCTTGGCCAGGAACAGGCCCTGGCTGGTGATGAAGCCGGTCAGGAAGACGGGGGCGGTCTCGGCGACCACACCCGTCAGCACGCGGGCGAACAGCAGCTCGTTCCAGCTGAAGATGAAGCAGATCAGGGCTGTCGCCGCGATGCCGGGCAGGGCGATCGGCGCGACCACGCGCCCCAGGACCGTCGGGAGCCGCGCCCCGTCGATCTGGGCCGCCTCGATGATCGCCGCCGGTACCTCGGCGAGGAAGGACTGCATCATCCACACCGCGATCGGCAGGTTCATCGCCGTGTAGAGGATGACCAGCGCCCAGATGTTGTCGAGCAGGCCCGTGTTCTTCGCGAAGAGGTAGATGGGCAGCAGGCCGGCCACCAGCGGCAGCATCTTGGTGGAGAGGAAGAAGAAGAGGACGTCGGTCCACCGCTTCACCGGCCGGATGGACAGCGCGTACGCGGCCGGGATGGCGAGCAGCAGGGTCAGCAGGGTGGAGACCACCGAGGCGGTCATGGAGTTGAGCAGCGGGGGCCAGGGGCTGGCGCCGCCGTTGAGTCCGAAGAACTCGCGATAGCTGTCCAGGGTCAGCGGGGCGGTCAGCGAGGGCGGGTTGGTCGCCGCGTCGGTCTCGGAGTGGAAGGACGTGAGGACCATCCACAGCAGGGGCGCCACGAAGGCGAGACCGGCCAGCCAGGCGACGATGCCCAGGGCGCTCGACCGGAGCCGGGCGGCCGGCCGGGACGGCGGGGCCGCGGTGGTGGGAGCGGTGGTGGCGACGGTGGCCATCAGCGGGACACCTCCTCGCGGAACAGCGACGACACGACGCGCAGGGCGAAGGTCGCCAGGATGATCGAGCCGATCACGACGATGACGCCGGCCGCGGAGGCGAGACCGTTCTCGTGGGCCTGGTAGAACGTCTGGTAGATCGTGTACGGCAGGTTGGCGGTGCCCAGTCCGCCGGACGTGATGGTGAACACCGCGTCGAAGTTCTGCACGATGTAGATCGAGCCGAGCAGGACGCCCAGTTCGAGATAGCGGCGCAGATGCGGCAGCGTGATGTGGACGAACACCTTCCAGTCGCTCGCGCCGTCCATCCGGGCGGCCTCGATCAGCTGGGGGTCGCGGCTCTGCAGTCCGGCGAGCAGGATCAGCATCATGAAGGGCGTCCACTGCCAGATCAGCGAGGCCTCGACCGCCATCAGCGGCATCTCGGAGATCCAGTCCGGCTGCGCGGCGCCGTCCCCGCCGATCGCGTTCAGGATGCCGTTGAACAGGCCGTACTCCGGGTTGAACAGCACGTGCTTCCACAGCAGTGCGGCGGCGACCGGCACCAGCAGGAACGGGGCGATGAGCATGGTGCGCACCGCGGCCCGGCCGCGGAAGCGGCGGTCGAGGAGCAGGGCGAGGAGCAGCCCGAGGATCAGGCTGACCAGCACCACGGTGACGGTGAGCAGGATCGTCGTCCAGATCGACTTCCGCAGGGCGGCATCGCCCAGCACGTCACCGTAGTTGGAGAAGCCGGTGAAGCTGCGGTCGTCGGGGTAGAGCGCGTTCCAGTCGAAGAACGAGATCACCAGCGTGGCGACGAAGGGCAGCTGCGTCACGACGATCATGAAGACCAGCGCGGGCAGCAGCGGGGCGCGGGTGGCCCAGGCACGGATGCGGTTCGGCGGCGCCGCCGCCGCTCGGGGAGGAGCGGCGGCGGGGCGGGCCGTCTTCGTCAGGGTCATGATGCCTTGTACTTCTCGGCGACGGCCTCGGCGAGCTTCTGGGACTTGTCCAGGGCGCTCTCCACGGACTGGCGTCCGGCGATGGCCGAGCTGATCTCCTGGGAGACCTTGGTGCCGAGGTCGGTGAACTCGGGGATGCCGACGAACTGGATGCCGGGCGCGGGCCGGGGCTGCACGCCCGGGTTCTCGGGCTTGGCGCTCGCGATGGCGTCACGGGTCACATCGGCGAAGGCACCGGCCTGCTCGCGGTACTCCGGGATGTCGTAGGTCGAGGCGCGCTTGCCGCCCGGCACGTTCGACCAGCCGACCTTCTCGCCGACGAGCTTCTCGTACTCCTTGCCGGACGCCCACGAGATGAACTTCCAGGCGTCCTCGGCGTTGTCGGACGCCTTCTGGACGCCCCAGGCCCAGGTGTAGAGCCAGCCGGAGCTGTCCGTCTTCTCGACCGGCGCGGGGACGTAGCCGATCTTGCCCTTGACCGGGGAGCCCTCGGCCTCCAGGGAGCCGGCGCCGGCCGTGGCGTCGTACCACATGGCGGTCTTGCCCTGGGTCATGTTGTTCAGGCACTCGGCGTAGCCGGCCTGGGCCGCGCCGGCCTCGCCGTGCTCGCGCACCAGGTCGACGTAGAACTGCGTGGCCTCCTTGAACTCCTTGGAGTTCAGCCGGGGCGTCCAGTCCTCCTCGAACCAGGTGCCGCCGAAGGTGTTCACCACGGTGGTCAGCGGGGCCATGACCTCGCCCCAGCCGGGCAGGCCGCGCAGGCAGATGCCCTTCATCCCGGACTCGGCGCCGTCCACCTTCGCGGCGATGTCGGCGACCTCCTTCCAGGTGGGCTTCTCGGGCATGGTCAGCCCTTCCTTCTCGAGGATGTCCTTGCGGTACATCAGGAAGGAGGACTCGCCGTAGAACGGCTCGCCGTAGAGCTTGCCGTCCTCGGCCGTGAGGGCCTTGGTCATCGGCGGCAGGACGTCGTCCTGGTCGAAGGAGCTGTCGTCCTTGACGTAGGAGTCCAGTTCGTGGAGCCAGCCGTTCTTGGCGTAGATGGGGATCTCGTAGTTGCTGAGCGTGGCGACGTCGTACTGGCCGGCCTGGTTGGCGAAGTCCTGGCTGATCTTGTCTCTGACGTCGTTCTCCGGCAGCACCGTGAAGTTCACCTTGATGCCGGTGTCCTTGGTGAAGTTGTCGGCGGTGAGCTTCTGCAGATCGACCATCTGCGGGTTGTTCACCATCAGCACGTTGATGGACCGGCCGTCGGACGATGCGGACCCGCCGGCGCCCGAACAGGCGGCGAGCGGAGTGATCAGCGCCGCTGATGCGGCCACGGCACAGAGGCTGCGGGGTATGCGTCGGCTCTCGGTTCGCATTGCGGTACTCCTGGGTTGTATCTGGACAAAGCGGGAGCTGTGAGGTGGTGCGGGCCCGCGGTGGGCGGTCAAGCCGGTGGTGCGGGGACGGGGGTGCGGCGGGTTCGGCCGTCAGACGCGGATGACCTGTGGGCCGAGCAGGGAGTGGCGGTGGGCCTCGGAGGCGGGGAGCAGGGTGCTGGTGACGATCGCTTCCAGTGCGCCGATGTCGGCGAAGCGGCAGAAGCTGACCGCGCCGAACTTGGTGTGCACGCCCGCGAAGACGGTGCGCCGCGCCGACCGGATGGCCTGCGCTTTGACCTCGCTGACCGCCGGGTCGGGCGTGGTCAGCCCGTGTTCGCGGGAGACGCCGTTGGCGCCGATGAACGCCAGGTCGATGACGAATCCGGCCAGCATCTTCGTGGTCCAGTGGTCGACGGTGGCCAGCGTGCCGGAGCGGACCCGGCCGCCGAGCAGGAGGACGGAGAAGTTCTCCGCCTCGGCCAGGGCGCCGGCGGTCGGCAGGCTCGCGGTCACCACGGTCAGTGACCGGTCGCGCGGCAGGGCCTCGGCGATGAGCTGCGGGGTGAAGCCCTCGTCGATGAAGACCGTCTCGGCGTCGCCGAGCAGTTCGGCCGCGGCGGCCGCGATCCTGCGCTTCTCGGGGACGTGACTGGTGGCGCGGAAGGCGAGCGTCGTCTCGAAGCCGGCGCTCTCCACGGGGCAGGCACCGCCATGGGTGCGGCGGAGCAGTCCGTGGTCCTCCAGGACCCGCAGGTCGCGGCGGACGGTTTCCCGGGCCACGCCCAGATCGGTGGCGAGCGCGGTGACCTCGACGGAGCCGGTGGCCCGCGCCACGCGGACGATCTCCCGCTGGCGTTCCTCGGCGGTCTTCGCCGCTCTGGCCGTCGTCATCGCCGACCCTCGCTTCCGTACGTGCTTCCCTGCCCGACCGCCACCGAACGGTCAAACGGAATCGCCCGTTCGGGCCCGGTGGCGTCCATGGGGCAAGTTGTACAGCGGTGTCCACGATCTGAACAGGCCTGTTACATATCCGATGCTGCCCGCTTGTGCCCGTTTGGCGCGATGGCTGCCCGTCTTCGACCTGCATGCCCGCAGCGGGTCACGTGAGTTCGGGCAGCGCTGATGCCCGCATGCGGGAGCGGACGGGCCCGTTCTGTGCCCGTCCGCTCCTGTGCGGGGTGTGAATACGCCGCTGTGTGTCAGTACGGCCAGATCGGCGGGTCGGTGACGAAGGAGCCGCCGAGGAGGGTGTGCGCCGGGTCGTCGGTGTCCGGTTCGCCCTGCTCGGCGATCAGCTTCCCGGCGTACGGCTCGGAGTCGTCCCGGGGCTCGTAGCCGAGGGCCCGCGCGGAGGCGAGGTCCCACCACAGGCGGGTGTTGGCGGAGGAGCCGTAGACGACGGTGTGGCCGACGTTCTCGGCGGTGAGGGCCGCGTGGAAGAGGCGGGCGCCGTCGGCGGGGCTCAGCCAGATCGAGAGCATGCGCACGGTGGTCGGCTCCGGGAAGCAGGAGCCGATGCGCACGGAGACGGTCTCCAGGCCGTGCTTGTCCCAGTAGAGCTGGGCGAGGTCCTCGCCGAAGCACTTGGACAGGCCGTAGAAGGTGTCCGGGCGGCGCGGGGTGCCGACCGGGATGAGGGGGTCGTCGCCCCGCGGGCGGGGGGTGTAACCGACGGCGTGGTTGGAGGAGGCGAAGACGATGCGCCCCACGCCCTCCTCGCGGGCCGCCTCGTACAGGTTGTAGGTGCCCTCGATGTTGGCCTTGAGGATCTTGTCGAACGACGCCTCGAGGGAGATTCCCGCGAGGTGGACGATCGCGTCGACGCCGCGGACCGCCTCGCGCACGGCGTCCCGGTCGGCCAGGTCCGCGACGATCGCGTCCGGCTCGCCGTCGATGGGGCGCATGTCGAACAGGCGCAGCGTGTGGCCGTGTTCCGGGAGCAGTCCCCGCATCAGGGTGCCGAGTCCGCCGGCGGCGCCGGTGAGCAGAACGGTGCGGGGAGCGGGCATCCTCGGATTCTCCTTGCGGCGGCCGCGGCATCCGTACACAACAGCGCACGGCATTCATATCCGTGGACACGCTAAGAGGCGGGGGGCGGCTCGTCAAGTATCCCGCAAGCTTCCGTGCGGGGGCATGGAACTCGCGGATTCGCCGCTGTCTCGGCGAGACGGGGTGCTTGACCGGCGTCCCCGGGGGGCCGTAGCGTAAGGCGCGTTCAGGGATGTGGACGCAAATCAAGAATATGGACCAGGGAGAGCTTGTGACGTCAGCCCCTCTCGCCGCTCGACTCACCGTCCCCAGCGGGCCGTTGTTCTTCCCGGTCACCGCGTACGGGACCGACGGCACCGTCGATCTCGACACCTACCGCCTCCATGTGCGGCGCGGGGTGGAGGCCGGTGCCGCGGCGGTGTTCGCCTGCTGCGGCACCGGTGAGTTCCACGCGCTGACCCCCGAGGAGTTCGAGAACTGCGTCCGGGTCGCGGTGGAGGCGGCCGAGGGGCGCGTGCCCGTCGTCGCCGGCGCCGGGTACGGCACCGCGCTGGCGGTCCGCTACGCCCGGCTGGCGGAGGCCGCCGGGGCCGACGGGCTGCTCGCCATGCCGCCGTACCTCATCAAGGCGGGGCAGGAAGGGCTGCTGCGGCACTACCGGGAGGTGGCCGCGGCCACCTCGCTCCCCGTGATCGTCTACCAGCGCGACAACGCCGTGTTCACGCCGCCCACCGTCGTCGCACTGGCCCGCACCGACGGGATCGTCGGTCTCAAGGACGGCCTCGGCGACCTCGACCTGATGCAGCGGATCGTCAGCGCGGTGCGCGCGGACCGGGCCGGGGACTTCCTCTACTTCAACGGGCTGCCCACCGCCGAACTCACCCAGCTCGCCTACCGGGGCCTCGGCGTCACCCTGTACTCGTCCGCCGTGTTCTGCTTCGCGCCCGAGATCGCGCTCGCCTGCCACACCGCCTTCCGCACCGGTGACTCGGCCACCGCGCACCGGCTGATCGACGGCTTCTACCGGCCGTTCGTCGAACTGCGCGCCAAGGGCCGTGGTTACGCCGTCTCCCTCGTCAAGGCGGGCGTGCGGATGCGGGGCCTGGACGTGGGGGAGGTGCGGCCGCCGCTGCACGAACCCACGGAGGATCATGTCAAGCAGCTCGCCCTGCTGATCGAGCGGGGACAGGCGCTGCTCGAGGAGGGTCCGTGAAGGCATCGGCATTCGTCTACCCCTGGGACGTCAACGGGGACCCGGAGGCGCCCGCGCGGATCGCCGCGCTCGGCACCGAGCAGGTGACGCTCGCCTCGGCCTACCACTCCACCCGCGCGCTGACCCCCCGGCACCCGCGCCACCGCATCGTCACCGCCGAGCACGCGGCCGTGCTCTACCCGCCGGGGGAGCGCTGGTCCGGCCGCGCCCTGCGCCCGTACCCGGCCGGGGACTGGGCGCCCGGCGACGCCTTCGGCGAGGCGGCGGAGGCGCTCGCCGGGGCGGGTCTCGAGGTGCACACCTGGGTGGTGCTCGCGCACAACTCCCGCCTCGGCGCCGACCATCCGGACACCTCCGTGGTCAACGCCTACGGCGACCGCTACCCCTGGGCGCCGTGTGTCGCCCAGCCCGCCACGCGCGCGTACCTCGTCGACCTGGCCGCCGAGGCGGCGGTACGCCCCGGGGCGCGCGGTACCGAACTGGAGTCCCTCGGCTGGTACGGGCTGGCCCATCTGCACGCCCATGACAAGATCGCCGGGGTGGCGCTCGGGGACGCCGGGCAGTACCTGATGTCCCTGTGCTTCTGCCCGGCCTGCCGCACCGGCTACCAGGGCCGCGGTCTTGACGCGGACGAGCTCGCCGCCGCGGTACGGGCCGCGCTGGAGCCGGTGTGGCGCGGGGCGCCCTCCGACGGCGGGTGGGCGGGCGTGGAGAAACTCCTCGGCGGGACGCGGGCCGACGCGACCCGCGCGTGGCGCGACGACACGGCCCGCACGCTCCAGGAGGAGGCGGTCCGGGCCGTACGGGACGCCGCGCCCGCGGGCTTCCAGGTGCTGCTGCACGCGGACCCCGAGTCCTACCACTGCGGTGCCAACGCGGGCGTGGACCCGGCCCACATCCTCTCCGTCGCCGACGGCGTCGTCGTGCCCTGCACCGGCGGCCCCGGCCTGCTGCCCCCGTTCGCCCGGGAGGCCCCCGAGGGCGCCGTCCTCGCCGCCAACTTCACGGTGGTCTCCGGCATGGGCGGCACCCCGGCCGCCCTCGCCTCCGACGCGGCCCGTGCCCGTGACCTGGGCGCCACGGAACTCCGCCTGTACCACGCGGGCCTGGCCTCGGACACGGACCTGCACGCCACCCGCACGGCCCTGACCACCCTCTGACCACCCGACCCGGGTGGGCCGACGCCGACGCGGACCGGTCGCGGGCGCCGATCACGGGGCGGCGCCCGGCTGCGGCGGTGGCCCGGGGGACGGGGACCCGGGCCACCGCTTCGGCACCGGTTGCCCTCTATCGGGGGGCGGGGCCCTCCGGCCGGGGGCTTGCCGCTGCCCGCCGCGGTGTGCCCGGTGTTTCTCCGCGCGGTGCGGCCGGGCCGGCCGCGCCGCTCCGGCGGGTGCCTGCCGTGCTGCCCGCAGCGGCGGGCCCGTGTCGGGGTGGGCGGTGGACGTGGTGCGTTCGGTGTGTGTCCGCGGGGTGTCTGCGCAGCCCGGCGTTTGCGGGGTGCCTCCCCCACTCTCGGCTTCTCCGCCACTCTCGGCTTCTCCCCCACTCTCGGCTTCGCTCGAGCGGGAGGTGCCCCCATGAGCGGGAGGTGCCCCCATGAGCGGGGGGACCCCCATCGCCCTGGGGGTACCTCCCAGGCCCTTGAGGCACTGGGAGGCACGACTGCCCGGGGATCGCGGCGGCAGCCGCGGTTGGCGGCAGGTAGGCCGCCCGGCTGCGGCGCTGAGGGCGGCAGTCGGCCGCGGATCGCGGTGGCAGGCGCGGTGGGGGCGGGACCCGGTCGGAAGCGAGGGGCGGGGCTGTGCGCCGGTCCGGGGGGTTGGGGGACGAGGGTCCTCCCGGCGGGTCACCTGGGCGCCGGGGCGGGGGAGCGGAGGAGGCAGGACGTGGTTGCCAGGGCGGCGGCCAGGGTGATCAGCAGGGTGCGGTGGTTGAGGAGTTCTACCAGGGCCGCGCCCGTGGCCAGGCCGAGGACGTTCGGGGTGAACACCAGCGTGTTGGCCGTGGCGGTGACCCGGCCCAGCAGCGGGGCCGGGGTCTCGTGCTGCACGGCGGTCAGCGTGGCGATCAGCACGGCCGGCAGGCCCACCCCGATCGCCGCGCTGCACGCCCACGCCAGCGGGTCGTTCGGCACCGCGCGCAGCGCCACCGCGACCGCCGACACCGCGATGCCGTACGCCGCGAAGTTCCGGGCACCGAAGCGGCGCAGGGCCGGGCCCGACAGCAGGCCGACCGCCAGCGACCCCGCGCCCTGGACGGCGTACAGCACACCGGCGTAGGCGGGCGAGTGGCCGAGGTCCTCGACCACGGCGTGGACCAGCGCCCCGCTGACCCCCGCGCACAGCATCGTGGCGCCGCCCGCCGTCACGAGCGGGCGCAGCACCGGGTGCGACCACAGATGGCGCACCCCCTCGGCCGTCTGCTCCCGCCGCCCGGCCGCAGGCGGCTCCGGCCGGGTCTCCCGTACCCGCAGGAACGCGTACACCACCGTGGCCAGCAGGAACGTGACCGCGTCCAGGACGGCGACGCCCGCCCCGCCGTACGCCGCGTACAGACCCGCGCCGGCCAGCGGGGCCACCAGCTTCATGCCCTCGTTGGCAGTCATCCGCAGCCCGTTGAAGTCGCCGAGCAGGGAGCGGTCCACGGCGGTGGCGATCAGCGCCGACTCCGCCGCGTCATGGACGGCGCCGGCCGCGCCGTACACGAACAGGACCGCGTAGAGCAGCCACAGCCCGCGCGGTGAGTCGACGGTGACCAGGGTGAGCAGCAGCCCCGCCATGAGCAGGCTGGTGGCGATCAGCAGCGGCCGGCGGCGCATCCGGTCGGCGAGCGTCCCCAGCAGCGGCCCTGCCAGGGCCGGCGCCCACATCGCCAGCATGCACAGGGCCGCGAGCCCGTCCGAGCCGGTGAGGTCCTTGACCCACACCGTCGAGGCCAGCCACAGCGCGGAGGTGCCGAACCCGGAGATCACCACCCCGGTCAGGTAGAGCCCGGCATTGCGGTCCCGCACCACGCGGACCGCCGTCCATGTCGTCGTCATGCCTGGTCATCGTGGCTCTAAGGCGGGGTGACGGGCATCGGGCACATGCCTCGGAAGGCGGACCGGTGCGGCGGCCGGCGGGCCGCGGGCGATAAGGCACCGGACCATGGAGACCTGAGGCACAATCACGCGGACGCGCACGCGGACGAGGACGGGAAGGCGAGGGGCTTGCGATGGAATGGACGCTCGAGGTGATCGTGGTGCCGGTCTCCGACGTGGAGCGGGCCAAGGAGTTCTACGTCGAGCGGTGCGGCTTCCGCTGCGACGTCGACGTCACGCCAGCCGAGGGCGTCCGCTTCGTCCAGCTCACCCCGCCCGGCTCGCGGTGTTCCATCGCCCTGCAGCAGGGCCTGCCGCCGGGGCCCGGCCAACGGGCGATGGCGCCCGGTTCGCTCCAGGGCCTGCAGATGTGCGTCACGGACATCGAGGCGGCCAGGGCCGAGCTCGCGGACCGCGGGCTCGACGCCGGCCCGGTGCGGCACGTGGGGGCGAACGGCTGGGAGGAGGGCAAGGGCACCGAGACCTGGAACTCCTTCCTCTTCTTCCAGGACCCGGACGGCAACGGCTGGGTGGTCCAGGAGGCCCCCGCCCCGCTCGCCGAACGCTGACGCGCACCGCGGCCGCCGATGAGTTCCGGGGCCGCCGTCGGTCATCCCTTCGTACGCCACCGTCACACGGGAGCAACCGATGACCGACACCCTGCTCGACCTCGGACCGCAGACGCGGATCGTGGCACGCCTCGCCGAGGGCGTCTCCGACGCGCGGCTGGCGGACCCGACGCCCTGCCCGCAGTACCCCGTGGGCACCCTGCTGGGCCACCTCCTCGGACTGGCCGTCGCCTTCCGTGACGCCGGGCGCAAGGACCTCGGCGCCACCACCGACACCGACCCCGGCACCGCCCTGCCGGAGCTCGCGCCCGGCTGGCGCGAGGAGCTGCCCAAGGTGCTCGACGAGCTGGCCGAGGTCTGGCGGGACCCGCGGGCCTGGACCGGTATGACCCGCGCCGGGGGCGTGGACCTGCCGGGCGACGTCGCCGGCGCCGTCGTCCTCGACGAACTGGTGATCCACGCCTGGGACCTGGCCCGTGCCACCGGGCAGCCGTACGCGCCCGACCCCGCCGCGCTGGAGACCGCACACGCCTTCCTCCGCGCCGCCGCCGAGGAGAACGACCGGGGCGACGGCCTCTTCGGCCCCGTCGTCCCCGTCCCGCCGGAGGCGCCCCTCCTCGACCGGACGGTCGGTCTGAGCGGCCGCGACCCGGGCTGGACGCGCCCGGCCTGACGGCACTTCTTGTGTCGGAGGCATTGACGAAAGCTCGGGCCACTCCTACGGTCACCCTCGTCGTACTTCGTACGTCATATATGAGACGCGATACGCGAGATACGCGAGACCCGAGAGGCGCGCATGACCTCTGTGCCCACGCCGATCCCCTCCCGCACGCAGTACGTGCTGGAGGAGATCAAACGCCGCATCCTCACCGGCCGGTTCACACCGGGCCAGGCCCTGGTCGAGACCGACCTCGCCGCACAGTTCGGGGTGTCCAAGACCCCGGTGCGCGAGGCGCTCAAGACCCTGGCCGGCACGGGTCTGGTGGTGATGAGCCAGTACAAGGGCGTCACGGTGCGCATGGTCGACGCGGACATGGCGCGCGAGGTCTACGACGTGCGCCTGCTCCTCGAACCCGAGGCGCTCCAGCGCGCCGTGCGCCGTGGCGCCTCCCTGGACGCCGCACGCGACGCGCTGACCCGCGCCGACGACGCCACCGACACGGCCGAACGGTCGCTGGCCAACCGCGAGTTCCACCGTGCCCTCTACGTGCCGTGCGGCAACCCGCTGCTCGGCCGGATGCTCGACGAGGTCCGTGACCAGGCCGCCCTCGTCTCGGCCGTCGCCTGGGCCGCCGACCCCTCCTGGGAGCGGGAGGCCGACGAGCACCGGGAGATCCTGCGCCTCGCCCTCGACGGCGACGCGGACGGCGCGGCGCGCGCCCTGCACTCGCACATCGCGTCGTTCGTGCGACGGGCCTTCCCCGAAGCGGACCTCGAGGCGGCCCCGGAAGCCCAGAAACCGGAAGCCCGGAAAGAGGACGGTCAGGCATGACGACGACGTTCGAGACGCAGCGGGCGGCCCTGGCCGACGTGGTGGCGATCCCGGTGACCCCGTTCGCCGAGGACGGCTCCGTCGACCCGGGCACCTACCGGGCCCTGCTGCGTCGTCTCCTCGACCGTGGCATCACGACCCTCACCCCCAACGGCAACACCGGCGAGTTCTACGCCCTGACCCCCGAAGAGCGCCGCCTGGTCACGGAGCTGACCGTCGAGGAGGCCGGCGGCCGCTCGGTGATCCTGGCCGGCGTGGGCCACGACGTGCCCACCGCCATCGACTCCGCACGCCACGCCCGTGAACTCGGTGCGCAGATGGTGATGGTGCACCAGCCCGTCCACCCCTACGTCTCCCCGAGCGGCTGGGTCGAGTACCACCGCGCCATCGCCGAGGCCGTCCCCGAACTCGGCGTCGTCCCCTACATCCGCAACGACCGGCTCACCGGCGCCCGGCTCGCCGAACTCGCCGACACCTGCCCCAACGTCATCGGCGTCAAGTACGCGTTGCCGGACGCGGCGAGGTTCGCCGCCTTCGCCCGGGACGCGGGTCTGGAGCGGTTCGTGTGGGTGGCGGGACTCGCCGAGCCGTACGCCCCCTCCTACTTCTCGGCCGGCGCCACCGGCTTCACCTCCGGGCTGGTCAACGTCGCCCCGTCCGTCTCGCTGAACATGATCGAGGCGCTGCGTTCCGGCGACTACCCGACCGCCATGAAGGTGTGGGAGCAGATCCGCCGCTTCGAGGAACTGCGCGCCGCCAACGGCTCCGCCGACAACGTCACCGTCGTCAAGGAGGCCCTCGCCTCCCTCGGCCTGTGCCGCCGCGAGGTCCGCCCGCCGAGCAGACCGCTGCCGGAGAGCGAGCGCGCCGAGGTCGCCGCCATCGCCGCCGGGTGGTCCCTGTGAAGGCGCCCGAACAGCTCCGCAGCCACCAGTGGTACGGCACGGACGGACTGCGCTCCTTCAGCCACCGCGCCCGCACCCGCCAGCTCGGCTATCTGCCCGAGGAGCACCTGGGCAAGCCCGTCGTGGCGATCCTCAACACCTGGTCGGACATCAATCCCTGTCACGTCCACCTGCGTGACCGCGCGCAGGCCGTGAAGCGGGGGGTGTGGCAGGCGGGCGGCTTCCCGCTGGAGTTCCCGGTCTCCACCCTCAGCGAGACCTTCCAGAAGCCGACCCCCATGCTCTACCGCAACCTCCTCGCCATGGAGACCGAGGAACTGCTGCGGTCGTACCCGGTCGACGGGGCCGTGCTGATGGGCGGCTGCGACAAGTCCACGCCCGCCCTGCTGATGGGTGCCGCCAGCGCCGACCTGCCCACCGTCTTCGTGCCCGCGGGGCCCATGCTGCCCGGACACTGGCGCGGCGAGACCCTCGGGTCCGGTACCGACATGTGGAAGTACTGGGACGACAAGCGGGCCGGTGTCATCGGCGACTGCGAGGTGCAGGAACTGGAGAGCGGCCTGGCCCGCTCGCCCGGTCACTGCATGACGATGGGTACGGCGTCCACACTGACGGCCGCCGCCGAGGCCCTCGGCGTCACCGTGCCGGGCGCCTCGAGCATCCCGGCCGTCGACTCCGGGCACGACCGGATGGCCGCGAAGGCGGGCATGACGATCGTCGAACTGGTCCACAAGGACCGCAGGCTGAGCGACATCCTCACCGCGGACGCCTTCGAGGACGCGGTCACGACCGTCCTCGGACTCGGCGGCTCCACCAACGCCGTCATCCATCTGATCGCCATGGCCGGGCGCGCCGGCGTCAAGCTCACCCTCGACGACTTCGACCGCATCGCCCGCACCGTCCCGGTGCTGGCCAACGTGCGGCCCGGTGGACAGACGTACCTGATGGAGGACTTCCACTTCGCGGGCGGACTGCCCGGATTCCTCTCCCGGATACCCGACCTGCTCCACCTCGAGAGGCCCACCGTCTGCCACGACACCCTGCGCGAGCAGATCGCCGGCGCGCAGGTGCACGACGACGACGTCATCCGCGCCCGCGACAACCCGGTGGCCGGCGAGGGCGGGGTCGCCGTGCTCCGCGGCAACCTCTGCCCGGACGGCGCCGTCATCAAGCACATCGCCGCCGAGCCCCACCTGCTGCGGCACACCGGTCCCGCCGTCGTCTTCGACGACTACAAGGAGATGCAGCGGACCATCAACGACCCGGCGCTGAACATCACCGCCGACAGCGTGCTGGTGCTGCGCAACGCCGGTCCCAAGGGCGGCCCGGGCATGCCCGAGTACGGGATGCTGCCGCTGCCCGAGCACCTGCTCAAGCAGGGCGTGCGGGACATGGTGCGGATCTCCGACGCCCGCATGAGCGGCACGAGTTACGGCACCTGCGTGCTGCACATCGCCCCGGAGTCGTACGTCGGCGGGCCGCTGGCCCTGGTGCGCACCGGCGACCCGATCACCCTGGACGTCGAGAACCGCACGCTCCGGCTCGACGTGGACGACGAGGAGCTTCAGCGCCGCAGGGCGCGGTGGACGCCGCCGCCCGCGCGTTACGAGCGCGGTTACGGCGCGCTCTACAACGACCAGATCACCCAGGCCGACACCGGCTGTGACTTCGAATTCCTCGCCCGCCCGGGCACCGTCCAGGACCCCTACGCCGGCTGACCCGCCGACCGCGGGGCCGAACCTCGCACACCTACGAAGAAAGCGCTTCCCCCGCACGGCACCACACAGCACGACGTACCGAGAAACGGAGAACAGTCATGGCCCGAGCCGCAGCCGTGGCGAAACCGCCCGCGCCACCCCGGCGGCGCCGTGTCTCCGCCACGCCCCGCAGGCTCCCGTACCTGCTGATCGCGCCGGCCGCCCTGCTCATGCTGGGGTTCATCGCGTACCCGGTGCTCAGCGTCTTCTACTACAGCCTGCAGGACTACAACCCCACCAAGCCGTGGCGCAACGGCTTCGCGGGCTTCGACAACTTCACCCGCATCTTCACCGAGGACCCGCTGTTCTGGGACTCCCTCGTCTTCAGCGCCAAGTGGGTCTTCGTCGAGGTCGGACTGCAGCTGCTGTTCGGACTGGCCCTCGCCCTCATCGTCAACCAGACCTTCGTCGGCCGCGGACTGGGCCGCGCCCTCGTGTTCTCCCCGTGGGCCGTCTCCGGCGTGCTGACCTCCGCGATCTGGGTGCTCCTCTACAACTCCCAGACCGGCATCACCCGTTACCTCGCGGACATGGGGATCGGCGACTACGGCGTCAGCTGGCTGTCGGACACCTCCACCGTCTTCCCGGCCGCGGTCGTCGCCGACCTGTGGCGCGGCGTCCCCTTCTTCGCGATCCTCATCCTCGCCGACCTCCAGTCCGTCTCGAAGGACCTCTACGAGGCCGCCGAGGTCGACGGCGCAAGCCGCTTCAAGCAGTTCTGGCACATCACGCTGCCGCATCTGAAGGACGCCATCATCCTGTCCACGCTGCTGCGCATGGTGTGGGAGTTCAACAACGTCGACCTGCTCTACACGCTGACCGGCGGCGGCCCGGCGGGCGTGACCACGACGCTGCCGCTGTACATCGCCAACACCTCGGTCGACGCCCATGACTTCGGCTACGCGTCGGCCCTGACCACGGTGGCGTTCGTGATCCTGCTCTTCTGCTCGATGGTCTACCTGCGCCTGAGCAAGTTCGGAGGCGAGAAGTGATCACCAAGGAGGCCACCGCGGCCGCCCCCGCCCCCGCGCCCGCCGCCCTCGAGCCGCCGCGGCCGGCGAAGCCGCGCCGGGCCTGGGACGAGGCACCCCGCTGGCAGATCTACCTGCCCCTGGGGATCTACCTCGTGTTCACCCTCATTCCCTTCTACTGGATCCTGCTCTTCGCGCTGCGCCCGGCCGGGTCGACCTCGCTCGTGCCCTGGCCGATGACCACCGTCCACTTCGAGAAGGTCTGGACGGACCGCAGCTTCGGCACCTTCTTCCAGAACAGCGTGCTGGTCGGCGTCGCCACCCTGATCATGACGACCCTGGTGGCCCTGGCCGGCGGATACGCGCTCGCCCGGTTCGACTTCAAGGTCAAGCGGGCGTTCATGCTGGCCCTGCTCTGCTCCCAGTTCGTGCCCGGCGCTCTGCTCCTGGTCCCGCTGTTCGAGATCTTCGCCGAACTGCAGATGATCAACTCCCTCGGCAGCGTCATCATCGCCGAGACGGTCTTCCAGCTTCCGCTGTCGATGATCCTGATCAGCAACTTCATCAAGAACGTGCCGTACTCGCTGGAGGAGGCCGCCTGGGTCGACGGCTGCAACCGGATGCGGGCCTTCCGTGTGGTCGTCCTGCCGCTGCTGCGGCCCGGTCTGATCGCCGTCGGCTCCTTCGCCTTCGTCCACTCCTGGAACCACTTCCTGTTCGCCCTGATGTTCCTCAACAACCAGGAGAAGCAGACCATCCCGGTCGGCCTCAACACCCTGATGAGCGCGGACAGCGTCGACCTCGGCGCACTCGCGGCGGGCGGTATCATCGCGGCCGTCCCGGTGGTGATCGTGTTCGCCTTCATCCAGAAGTGGCTGATCACCGGCTTCAGCGCGGGGGCGGTGAAGGGATGACGTCCCGTTCGCCCGTTCCCGTCGTCCTCGCCGGTGCCCGCGGTCACGGCCGCTGGCATGTGGAAAACATCCGCCGGCTCCAGAAACAGGGAGTCGTACGGCTGGCCGGCGTCTGCGAGCTCACCCCGCTCACCGAGGACGAGTTCGGCGGGGAACTCCCCGAGCAGTCCTCCGACTTCGGCGCACTGCTCGACTCCACCGGCGCCCGGGCCGCGGTGATCTGCACCCCGATCCCCACCCACACCGACCTCGCCCTCGCGGCGGCCTCGCGGGGTGTGCACGTCCTGCTGGAGAAGCCGCCGGCACCGTCGTACGCCGAGTTCCGCCGCATGGCCGACGGGGTCGCCGCGGCCGGGACCGCCTGCCAGATCGGCTTCCAGTCGCTGGGCTCGCACGCCGTGCCCGCGATCCGCGCCCTGGTCGCCGAGGGCGCCGTCGGCCGGGTGGTGGGCATCGGCGGGGCCGGTGCCTGGGTGCGGCCCGAGGCCTACTTCCGGCGGGCGCCCTGGGCCGGCCGGCGCCGGCTGAACGGCGCCGACGTGGTCGACGGGGCGCTCACCAACCCGCTGGCCCACGCCGTCGCCACCGCCCTCGCGCTCGCCGGCGGCACCCGCGCCGAGGACGTCGCCGGCATCGAGACCGAGCTGCTGCGCGCCCACGACATCGAGTCCGACGACACCTCCTGCGTCCGCGTCACCACCGCACAGGGCGGTTCGGTCACCGTCGCCGCGACGCTGTGCGCCGAGCGGGCGGACGAGCCGTACGTCATGGTGCACGGCACCGCCGGCCGGATCACCCTCTGGTACAAGCAGGACCGCGTCCTGCTCCAGCGCGCGGGCCACGGCCCCGAGGAGCTGCGGTTCGACCGCACCGACCTGCTGGAGAACCTCGTCGCCCATCTCACGGACCGCACCCCGCTGCTGGTCACCCCGGACGACACCGGCGCCTTCATGCGGGTCGTCGAGGCGATCCGCACGGCTCCCGACCCGGCCCCGCTGCCCGCCGGCGCCTGGCACCGCGTCCCGGGCGAGGACCGCCGGGTCGTGCCCGGCGTCGACGGTCTCGTCGCGGCCGCCGCCGACAGCCTGTCCCTCTACTCCGAGCTGGGCGCCCCCTGGGCGCTGCCCGATCACCATCTGCCGAAAGAGGTGAGCACCCGATGACCGGCAACGACTCCGTGGTGCTGCGCGTCGCGGGCCGGCCCGTCGGCCGGTACGTCACCCGGCCCGAACTGCCCGCCCGGCTCTCCCCGCGGCCCTACCTGCACCCCGTCACCACCCTGGCCGGCACGGCCGTCACCGAACTGAGCCCCGCCGACCACACCCACCACCTCGGCGTCGGTGTCGCCGTTCCCGACGTCGAGGGGTTCAACTTCTGGGGCGGACGCACCTACGTCCGCGACCGGGGCCCGACCGAGCTGGACAACCACGGCTCCCAGCGGCACGCCGCCTACCAGCTGCGCGACCCCGACGGGTTCGTCGAGGAGCTGCGCTGGATGGCCCCGCCCGGCGAGCTGCTGCGCGAGCGCCGCACGGTCGCCGCCACCCCGCTCACCGACACCGCCTGGGCGCTGGACATCACCTTCTCCCTCACCAACGTCACCGCAGGACCGCTGTCCCTCGGCAGCCCCGCGACCAACGGCCGCCCCGGCGCCGCCTACGGCGGCTTCTTCTGGCGGGCCCGCAAGGAGGGGACGGCACCGGACGTCTTCACCGCCGGCGCCGAGGGGGAGCGCGAGGTCCACGGCAGGCCGGCCGACTGGCTCGCGCTCGCCGGGTCCACCTGGACCCTGGTCTTCGCCGGGGCGACCGGGCCGGCCCGGCGCGACCCCTGGTTCGTCCGCACCGCCGAGTACCCGGGCGTCGGCTCGTCCCTCGCCCACGACGCCCGGCTGCCGGTCCCGCCCGGCGAGACCGTCGTCCGCCGGATCGTCTCGGTGGTCGCCGACGGCCGCCTCGGCAGGGACGAGGCCGCCGCCCTGGTCCGCAAGGCGGTGAGCCCATGAGCGCCGGGCGCACGGAGTCCACCTACCGCAACCCGGTCCTGAACGCCGACTGGTCCGATCCGGACGTGATCCGGGTCGGCGACGACTTCTACCTGACCGCCTCCAGCTTCGGACGCGTCCCCGGTCTGCCCCTGCTCCACTCCCGCGACCTGGTCGACTGGACCCTCGTCGGCCACGCCCTGGACCGGCTCGAGCCCGAGGCCGAGTTCGCGGTGCCCCGGCACGACTGCGGGGTCTGGGCCCCCGCCCTGCGCCACCACGACGACCGCTTCTGGATCTTCTGGGGCGACCCCGACCAGGGCATCTTCCAGGTCAACGCCCCCCGGATCCGCGGCCCCTGGAGCCGGCCGCACCTGGTGAAGGCCGGCAAGGGACTGATCGACCCCTGCCCGCTGTGGGACGACGAGACCGGCGAGGCCTACCTCGTGCACGCCTGGGCCAAGTCCCGCTCCGGCATCAAGAACCGCCTCACCGGCCACCGGATGCACCCGCACGGCACCGAACTCCTCGACGAGGGCAAGGTGATCGTCGACGGCGACCGCATCCCCGGCTGGTTCACCCTGGAGGGGCCCAAGCTCTACCGGCACGACGGCTGGTTCTGGATCCTCGCCCCCGCCGGGGGAGTGGAGACCGGGTGGCAGGGCGCCTTCCGCTCCCGCGCGTTCTTCGGGCCGTACGAGGAGAAGACGGTCCTGGAACAGCGGGACACCGACGTCAACGGCCCGCACCAGGGCGGATGGGTGCGCACCCCCTCGGGGGAGGACTGGTTCCTGCACTTCCAGCAGCGCGGGGCGTACGGCCGTGTCGTGCACCTCCAGCCGATGCGCTGGGACCCGGAAGGCTGGCCGGTGCTCGGGGACGACGGCGCCCCCGTCACGGAGCACCGCCGTCCGGACCTGCCCGCGCAGCCGCCCGCCATGCCCGCCACCGACGACGACTTCCCCGGCGGCCGTCACGGCCGGCAGTGGCAGTGGACCGCCAACCCCCGGGACGGCTGGGCCACCCAGCACTCCGCGGACGGGCTGCGGCTGACCTGCGTACGGTCCGCCGACGCACACGACCTGCGCAGACTGCCCAACGTCCTCACCCAGCGGCTGCCCGGCACACCGTGCACCGTCGAGGTGGAGTTGCGGCTCGACAGCGAGGAGCCCGGGGCACGCGCCGGACTCGCGGTCCTCGGCGACGCCTACCGCTGGATCGGGCTCCAGCGGGGCGCCGACGGCCCGGTGCACCTGGTGCACCGGTTCGCCGAGACGGTCGCGGAGAGGGAACGGGACGCCGCTCACGCGCAGCCGGCCCCCGGCGGCCGGGCCCGGCTGCGCATCGACGTCGACGCCGGTGCGCGCTGCCGCTTCTCGTACGACACCGGGGACGGCCTGCGCCCCTCCGGCCAGGTCTTCGCCGCCACGCCCTGGCGCTGGGTCGGTGCCCTGCTCGGCCTGGTCGCCCTGGCGCCCTCCGGCCAGGGGCACGCCGGCACCGCCACGTTCACGCAGTTCAGGATCCGTATCCGGAAGAAGAGAGCCGACCAATGAAGATCAGCATTCTCGGAAACAGCACCGGCAGAGGCCGTCGCACATCGGCCGCCGTCGCCCTGGGGGCCGTGCTCGCGCTGACCGCCACCGCCTGCGGCGACGACGGCAGCGGCGCGGGCGACGGTGCCGAGGGCAGCGGCACGGGCGAGATCGTCTTCTGGGACAACAACGGCGGTGTGCGCACCGAGATCTGGAAGCAGATCATCGCCGACTTCGAGAAGGCGAACCCGGACATCGACGTCCAGTACGTCGGCATCGCCTCCACCGAGTACCAGTCCAAGGTCGACACCGCCATCCAGGGCGGGGGCCTGCCGGACGTCGGCGGCATCAGCGCCTCGATGCTCGCGGGCTTCGCCGCCCAGGGCGCCCTCGACCCGTTGGACGACCGGCTCGGCGAGTCGTCCCTCAGCGGCAAGCTCAACAAGGACATGATCGAGTCGCTGCGGGCGGCCGGCGGCGGCGACGGCAAGCTGTACTCGGTCCCCACCTCGGCCAACAACGGTGTCCTCTACTACCGCACCGACCTCTTCGAGAAGGCGGGCCTGGAGGAGCCGACCACCTGGGACCGGTTCTACGAGGCCGCGGAGGAGCTCACCGACAAGGGCGCCAACAAGTTCGGCTACACCATCCGCGGCGGTGCCGGCTCCATCGCCCAGGCCCTGGACGCGATGTACGGCCAGTCCGGCATCACCTCCTTCTGGGACTCCACCGGCAAGAAGACCACGGTCAACGACCCGAAGAACGTCCAGGCCCTGGAGAAGTACGCGGGTCTGTTCAAGAAGGTCACCCCCGCCGCCGACCTCAACAACGACTTCACCAAGATGGTCGCGCAGTGGGACTCCGGCGAGATCGGCATGCTGAACCACAACCTCGGTTCCTACCAGGACCATGTGAAGGCCCTCGGTGCCGACAGGTTCCGGGGCATTCCGCAGCCGACCGGGCCCGGTGGCAAGCGCGTCCAGGTCTCCAACCCGGTCGACGGCATCGGCATGTTCAAGACCTCCAAGAACAAGGAGGCCGCCTGGAAGTTCATCGAGTTCGCCACGTCGGCGCGGTCCAACTCGAAGTTCAACGAGTCGGCGGGGCAGGTGCCGGCGCACCTGGACGCCGCGAAGGACGAGTGGATCGGCAAGGCCGAGCCCACGAAGCTGGCGGCGGACGCGTTGAGCGACGGGTCCACGAGCATCGTGCAACTGCCGTACTACCTGCCGGACTGGAACACGATCTCCAAGGCGGAGAACGAGCCGAACTTCCAGAAGGTGCTGCTGGGGGACATGAGCGCGAAGGAGTTCCTGGACGGGCTGGCCGAGCAGCTGAACGAGGCGCAGGCGGAATGGGACGAGCAGATGGGCTGACCGCGGCCGTCGGCCGACACCCCTGGACCATGGAGAAGGAGAGCCGCGACATGCACACATCTGGATGGCATGGGCATGCCACGTTGAGAGCCGCCTCGGTGGCCGGCTGCGCCGCCCTCGTGCTGGCCCTGACCGGCACCGGCGCCCAGGCCCACTCCCCGTCGCACCACCACCGTGACGCCGCCCGGCAGACACTGGGCGCGGGCGACGGCTGGGCCTCCTACGGCACCGGCACCACCGGAGGCGCCCACGCCGACCGCGAGCACGTCCACACCGTGCGCACCTGGGCCGAGTTCAAGGCGGCCCTGGCGGACGGCGGAGACACCCCGAAGATCGTCAAGGTGAAGGGGACCATCGACGCGGTCTCTGAGGGCTGCGAGGCGTTCGCCGCGCCCGGCTACGACTTCGACGCCTACCTGGAGGCGTACGCGCCGGAGACCTGGGGCCTGGAGCGGGACCTGAGCGCCGAGCCCGACGACAGCCCGGAGGGGCTGCGCAGGGCGTCCGCCGCCCGGCAGGACGTGGCCCTCAAGGCGGACATCCCGTCCAACACCACGATCATCGGAGTCGGCAGGAACGCCGCCATCAAGGGTGCCAGTCTGCAGATCAAGGGCGTGGACAACGTCATCGTCCGCAACCTCACCCTCGAGAGCCCGGTCGACTGCTTCCCGCAGTGGGACCCGACCGACGGCAGCCGGGGCAACTGGAACTCCGAGTACGACACCGCCGTCGTGTACGGCTCCACCCACGTCTGGCTGGACCACAACACCTTCACCGACGGCGACCACCCCGACAGCGAGGCACCGACCCACTTCGGCATGCTCTACCAGCAGCACGACGGCGAGCTGGACATCGTCCGGGGCGCCGACTACGTCACCGCCTCCTGGAACGTCTTCACCGAGCACGACAAGACGATCCTCATCGGCAACAGCGACAGCGAGTCCACCGCCGTCGGCGACCGGGGCAGGCTCAAGACGACCTTCCACCACAACCTGTTCTCGAACCTGGTCGAGCGCGCACCGCGCGTCCGCTTCGGACAGGTCGACGTGTACAACAACCACTTCGTGGCGGAGGACGGCTACTCCTACAGCTTCGGCATCGGCAAGGAGTCCCAACTCGTCGCCGAGCACAACGCCTTCACCCTGGCGAAGGGCATCAGCCCGGCGAAGATCCTCAAGAAGTGGAGCGAGGCGCCGGTCACCGCCGCCCACAACGTGGTCAACGGCAGGCGCACGGACCTGATCGCCGTGCACAACGCGGAGATCCCGGCCGAGACCCTGCGGCCCGGCGCCGGCTGGACGCCCACCCTGCGCACCGCGGTCCACCCCGCCTGGGCGGTCCCGGTGCTGGTCGAGCTCGGCGCGGGCGCCGGCCGCATCCGCTGACCCGCCCGGCCGGCTGCCGCTGCGGTCCGCCCCACCGCGGACCGCAGCGGCCCGCCGGCTCCACCCAAGGAGCACTCGCATGTCCACACCGCTGTCCAGAAGGACCTTTCTGCTCACCGGCGCCACGGCCGGGTCCGCGCTCGCCCTGTCCGCCGCCCCGGCGCAGGCCGGCCGCCGGCCGCACGGCCCGTTCGGCCGCTACGGATCACCGTCCGCCCGCCTCACCCCGAGGACCCTGTACGTCCACCCGCGCGGCGCCGGTGACTTCACCACCGTCCAGGCCGCCGTGACCGCCGCCACCGGCACCGGACGCACCCTGGTCATCGCGCCCGGCGTCCACCGCGGGACGGTCTCGGCCGACGCCGACCGCACCGGCATGACCTGGCTCGGCGCCTCCGACGACCCCCGCGACGTGGTGATCGTCTTCAACAACGCGGCCGGCACCCCCAGACCGGACGGCTCCGGCACCTACGGCACCTCCGGCTCGGCCACCACCCTGCGCCCCGACGGCTTCACCGCCCTGCGGATCACCTTCGCCAACGACTGGCCGCGCACCGACCTCCCCTGCACCAGCGGCACCCAGGCCGTCGCCCTCAAGGTGCAGGGCGACCGCAGCGCCTTCCTCCACTGCCGCTTCCTCGGGCACCAGGACACCCTGTACGCCGGCACCCGCTCCCCGGACACCTTCGCCCGCCAGTACTTCGCCCACTGCTACGCCGAGGGTGACGTCGACTCCGTCTTCGGCCGGGCCACCGCCGGCTTCGAGCGCTGCCACTTCCGCACCCTGGTCCGCCCCGACCTCTCGGCCGCCCCCTACGGCTTCGTCTTCGCGCCCTCCACCGCGGGTGCCAACCCCTGCGGCTACCTGGTCACCCGCGGCAGGATCAGCAGCGAGGCGCCCGACGGCCACTACAAGCCGGCCCGCCCCTGGGGGCCCAGCTCCGACACCACCGCCCGTCCCATGCTCACCGTGCGCGAGATCCACCTCGCCGCGGGCATCGACGCTGTCGCGCCCTACGCCGACATGCGGGACGCCCACCCCTGGCAGGAGCAGCGGTTCCGGGAGTACCGCAACACCGGGCCGGGCGCCGCCATCACCGTGCCGGAGAACCGGCCCCAGCCCACCCGCGCCGAGGCCGCCGCGCACACCGGGGAGACGTATCTCGGCGACTGGCGGCCCCGCCGATGACCGCCGTACCCGGCCCGCCCGCACTGTTCCGGGCGCTCAGGGACGACCTGGAGTTCCCGCTGGCCTGGGGCACCTCGCCGCTCCGCGACTTCGGACAGTGGCGCCGGGCGGCCCGGGCCACGGTCGGGGAACTGCTCGTCGTGCCCGAGCCGGAGGCGGTCCCGTACGCGCCCGAGTACACGTCCGGACCCGAAGCGGACGGCTACCGGCGGCAGTTGGTGACCCTCTCGCTCACCCGCCACACCCGGGCCCGCGGCGCCCTGCTCACCCCGCACGGCACCGGTCCCTTCCCGGCCGTCCTGCTGCTGCACGACCACGGCTCCCGGTTCGACATCGGCAAGGAGAAGTGCGTCCGGCCCTGGTACGACGACACCCGGCTGGCCTCCGCCGAGGAGTGGGCCGGGCGGTACTTCGGCGGACGCTTCACGGGCGACGAACTCGCCCGGCGCGGCCATGTGGTGCTCTGCCTCGACGCGCTCGGCTGGGGTGAACGGGGGCCCCTCGCCTACGAGCAGCAGCAGGCGCTGGCGAGCAACCTCTACCACCTGGGCTCCTCCCTCGCCGGACTCCACGCCCGCGAGGACCAGCGGGCCGCCGCCTTCCTGGCGGGACTGGAGGGCGTGGACGCCCGCCGGGTCGCCGCCGTCGGATTCTCCATGGGCGGCTACCGCGCCTGGCAGGCCGCCGCGCTCGGCGACCACGTCGCGGCGGCGGCGAGCGTGTCCTGGATGACGGGGCTCAAGGAGATGATGGTGCCCGGGAACAACACCCTGCGCGGACAGTCGGCGTTCCACATGCTGCACCCCGGGCTCGCCCGGCACCTCGACATCCCCGATGTGGCCAGCATGGCCGCGCCGAAGCCGATGCTGTTCCTCGGCGGTGAGCAGGACCACCTGTTCACCGCCGAGGGCGTACGGACCGCCTACGGGAAACTGCGTGCCGTGTGGCGCGGTCTGGGCGCGGACGACCGGCTCCGCACGGAGACCTGGCCGGGCATCGGGCACTCCTTCCCGCCGCGCATGCAGGACGAGGTGTTCGCGTGGCTGGAGTCGGCCACCGCCGCACCGTCCCGGCAGTGATCCCGCGCGCACATGTGCGGAAGTTCTGACGGCACCCGACCCGGCGACATGCGAATCCGTAACACGACCCACACCTGAACGAGGTTCGACGCGGGCACAATCAGCCGGCATCCACCCATCGATCTTCCCGTCGGCGAGGAGCAGTCGTATGTCCGAGGCGCAGCAGAAGACCGGCCGGCCGGCCGCCGGACCACCCGCCGTACACGGCCTCGACCGGTATTTCCGGATATCCGAGCGCGGGTCCACGTTCGCCCGGGAGATACGCGGCGGCTTCGCCACGTTCTTCACCATGGCCTACATCCTGGTGCTCAACCCCCTCATCCTGGGCAGCGCCGAGGACAAGTTCGGCGAGCAGCTCGACGCCGTGCAGCTCACCACCGCCACCGCCCTGGTGGCCGCCGTGATGACCGTCATCATGGGGGTCGGGGGCAATCTGCCGCTCGCGCTCGCCGCCGGACTGGGCCTGAACGCCGTCGTCGCCTTCCAGATCGCCCCCCTGATGAGCTGGGACGACGCGATGGGCCTGATCGTGCTGGAGGGCCTGCTCATCTGCCTCCTGGTGGTGACCGGGCTGCGCGAGGCCGTCATGCACGCCATCCCGCAACCGCTGAAACAGGCGATCAGTGTCGGGATCGGCCTGTTCATCGCCCTCATCGGCTTCGTCGACGCCGGCTTCGTCAGCCGCGTCCCGGACGCCGCGGGCACCACCGTGCCGGTCCAGCTGGGCGGCACCGGCACCCTCACCGGCTGGCCCATGCTCGTGTTCTGCCTCGGTGTGCTGCTCACCGTCGCCCTGCTCGCCCGCAAGGTGCGCGGCGCCATCCTCATCAGCATCGTCACCATGACGCTGGTGGCGATCGTCATCAACACGCTCGCCGACGTCCGCACCTGGGGACTGACCACCCCCGAGTGGCCCGACCGGATCGTCGACGCCCCCGACTTCGGCCTCATCGGTGAGTTCAGCCTGTTCGGCGCGTTCGGACAGGCCGGGGCCGTCACCGTCGTCCTGCTGGTGTTCACGCTGATCCTGTCCGACTTCTTCGACACCATGGGCACCGTCGTCGGCGTCAGCGCCGAGGCCGGGCTGCTCGACGAGCAGGGCAGGGTCCCGGGCCTCGGCCGGGTGCTGCTCATCGACGGTGCCGCGGCCGTCGCGGGCGGTGCCTCCTCCGCCTCCTCGGCGACCTCGTACATCGAGTCGGCGGCCGGTGTCGGCGAGGGGGCCCGCACCGGCTTCGCCAACCTGGTCACCGGCTCACTGTTCGGCCTGGCGCTGTTCCTGACCCCGCTGCTGACCATCGTCCCGCTCCAGGCGGCGGCCCCCGCGCTGGTCGCCGTCGGCTTCCTGATGATGACCCAGGTCAAACACATCGAGTGGGACCGCTACGAGATCGCCATTCCGGCGTTCCTCACCATCGCGGTGATGCCGTTCACCTACTCCATCACCAACGGCATCGGCGCCGGCTTCGTCGCCTACGTCGTCGTCAAGACGGTGCTGGGCCGGGCGAAGGAGGTCCACTGGCTGCTGTGGGGCGCCTCCGCGCTGTTCCTGGTGTACTTCGCGATCGACCCGGTCGAGCAGTTCCTCGGCGTGAGCTGACACAGGATGACGGGCCGCCCCCGGGGGGAGAGGGCGGCCCGTCCGTAGAGACGGTCTGACGGTCCGAAAGGTTCACTCCCGCAGCGCGGCTTCCATCATCGCCTTGGCGATGGGCGCCGCCAGACCGTTGCCGCTGACCTCCGAGCGGGCCGCGTCCGACTGCTCCACCACGACTGCCACGGCGACCTCCCGGTCCGAGGCGTCCGACGTGGCGTACGAGGTGAACCACGCGTAGGGGACCTGGCTGTTGTTCTCGCCGTGCTGCGCGGTGCCGGTCTTGCCGCCGACGGTGGCGCCCTGGATCCGCGCGTTGGATCCCGTGCCCTCCTCGACGACCGTCTCCATCGCCGACCGGAGCTGCTCGGCGGTGGCGGCGCTGACGATCCGCCGGGTGCCGGCCTCCTCGTCGTAGTCCTTCAGCACATCGCCGCCGTGGTCGGTGACCCGGCTGACCATATGGGGCGACACCATCTCCCCGCCGTTCGCCAGCGCCGCCGACACCATCGCGATCTGCAGCGGGGTGGCGGTCACGTCGAACTGGCCGATTCCGGTGAGCGCGGTCTGCGACGGCTCCATGTCCGTGGGGTACACGCTGGTCCAGGCGCGCACCGGCACGTCCTGCGTCTCGTCGTTGAAGCCGAACTTCTCGGCCATCGCCCGCACCTTGTCCTGGCCCAGGGTGACGGCCGTCTTCGCGAAGACGTTGTTGCAGGAGTACTGGAGCGCGACGCGGAGCGAGGCGTTCTCGCAGGGCGCGTCGGGGTTCTCGTTGGTGAGGTCGGTGACGGTGCCCGGCAGCCGGTACGGGTCGGGGCTGTCGGTCTTCTCATCCACCGACGCGTACAGCCCGTCCTCCAGCGCGGCGGCCGCGACGACCAGCTTGAACGTCGAACCCGGCGGCAGCGGTTGGCGCAGCGCCCGGTTGGTGAGCGGCTTGTCCGGGTCCGCGGTGAGCTTCTTCCAGGCCTCACCCGCGGTGTTGGCGTCGGTCAGCGACTCCGGGTCGTACGACGGCGTCGACACCACCGCGAGGATCCGGCCCGTCCTCGGGTCGATGGCGACGGCCGCGCCCTTCGTGTCGCCCAGCGCCTCGTACGCCGCCTTCTGCACCGCGGGGTCGATGGTCGTCACCACGTTGCCCGGATCGGCCCGCCGGTCGGTGACGGTGTCCATCACCGTCTTCAGCCGCGGGTCCGTGCCGTTGAGCAGATCCGCGTAGATGCCCTCCAACTGCGTGGGGGCGTAGGCCTGCGAGGCGTGGCCCGTCACGGCCGCGTACAGCGGGCCGTTCTCGTACGTGCGCCTGTACGCGAGATCGCCTCCCTCCGTGCGCGCCGAGCCGGTGACCGACTCCCCGGCCACGATGATGTCGCCCAGCGGCTCGGCGTACGTCTCGATCGCGTTGCGCCGGTTGTCGTTGTCGTCCGCCAGTGCCCGGCCGTCGTAGAACTGCACCCAGGTCGCCCTGATCAGCAGGGCGAACACCAGCAGCAGTGTGAAGACCGAGGCACGTCTGATCGTCTTGTTCATCGCGTCCGGACAGACGAACGAAAGGGGGCGCATCGTTCCCTTGCGCCCGGTTTCTCATCGCGCGTTCATGAAGCGGACCAACGGGCCGGGCCCCCGGCGGCTCCGGCGTGGCGTCGCCACCGCCGTCGCCGCCGGGTGCCGTCGGGGCTACTGGACCGATCCGACCACGGAGTCGAGGGTGTCCGCGGTGATGTGGTCGGGTATCTGGACGCCGGAGGGCAGCTTGTAGGCCTGCCCGCGGACCGCTCCGCCGGGGAACTCGTCGGTGTGGAGGTTGAAGTACCAGTTCTGCGGGTTGGTCTTGATGCCCTCCAGCAGATCGTGGTCCTTGACGGTGACCGTGCCGTGGGCGAACGTGCTGCCGTCCGCCAGCCGCTCGGTGAAGAACGGGATCTTCACATCGCCGTTCACGCCCTTCGTGCCCTGGTGGAGGTGGCCGAGGGTGGGCGTCTCGGTGCCGGTGAAGGTGAAGGCGTAGGAGACCTGGTCGCCCTGGATGCGCATGAGGGCGAGCCCCTGCCCGTCCTTGTCGCCCACGGCCTTGCCCTCGACCGGGACCTCGTTGGCACCGTTGAGGACCGAGCCGAAGAAGGCGGCGTCCTTCTTGTTGCCCGCCCACTCCCCGGCGCCCCCGGCGCCGGCTCCGCCGCCCTCGTGGCCCGAGCCGTCGGGGGAGTGGGTGCCCGAGCCACCGGAGCCGGTGTTGTCGCTCGCGGTGTCCTCGCCCTGGCAGGCCGTCAGCAGCAGGGCGCTGGTCACGGCGGACGCGGCGATAAGGGCAAGTCGCTTGTTCAGCATGGCAGTTGGGACCTCTCGCTAGGGACGGTCCCGCCCGGTGCGGGGCCCGTCACCCATGGAGAACGGAGGCATCCGGGGCACGTATCAGCCGATGACACGCCTGTGACGTTCTCCGGACGATTCAGGAGCAGTCCGGACACGCCGGTGATGGTCGAAACAATCCACGGAGACGCCCCGTGCCGCTCCCGCCGCGAGGAGGAGGCCCGGTCAGGTGTCCAGGGTGAGGACCAGTTCGGCGATCTCGGCTCCGCGGGCGGGTGCGTAGCCCGAGGCGTGGGCGGAGACCTCGAAACCGCAGTGCTCCAGCACGCGCCGCGACCCCGTGTTGTCCGCGGCCACGCGTGCGTACAGCGGGCGTTCGGTCACCTCGGTCAGCAGGGCGCGCAGGGCGGTCGTGGCGATGCCCTTGCCCCAGTGGGCACGGTCGACCCAGTACGTCACCTCGCGCTCGCCCGGCTCGCCGTAGACCGACACGTGCCCCACCACGTCACCGTCGGCCAGCACCGTGCGCACCGCGATCTCCGGCGAGCTGCGGATGTGCGCCCAGTGCGCGTCGAAGCGGTCCTGGTCGGCCGGGTCCTCGGGGGTGAAGGCCGCCATGCGCAGCGCCTCGGGGTCGTTCAGCTGCCGGTAGAAGACGGGCAGATCGCTGTCGTGCACCGGGCGCAGGGCGATGTCCACGGGTCACAGCCTCCGGGTGGCCAGGGTCAGCCGGTCGCGGGCGTCGAACAGGGCGTCCTTGACCATCTGCTCGTGTGCCGGGGTGAGCCGGGCCACCGGCACCGAGCAGCTGATCGCGTCCCGCGCGGGCGTGCGGTACGGGATCGCCACACCGAAGCAGCGCAGCCCCAGGGTGTTCTCCTCGCGGTCCACGGCGAAGCCCTGCTCCCGCACCAGGTGCAGCTCCTCGATGAGCTTCTCCCGGTCGGTGATGGTGTGCTCGGTCAGGGCGGGCAGCGTCTCCGGCAGCATCTTGCGCACCTGCTCGTCGGAGTACGTGCTCAGCAGCGCCTTGCCGAGCGAGGTCGAGTGGGCGGGCAGCCGGCGGCCGACCCGGGTGAACGGGCGCAGGTAGTGCTGCGACTGGCGGGTGGCCAGATAGACCACGTTGGTGCCGTCGAGCCGGGCGAGGTGGATGGTCTCGGTGGTGTCGTCCGACAGCCGGTCCAGCGTGGGCCGGGCCGCCGCGACGACCTCGTCGCCGTCGATGTACGACGTGCCCACCAGCAGCGCCCGGACGCCGATGCCGTACCGCGTGCCCGTCGCGTCCGTCTCCACCCAGCCGAGCTCCACGAGCGTGCGCAGCAGCATGTACAGGCTCGACTTGGGATAGCCGACGGCCTCCTGGACCGCCGCCAGGGAATGCATACCGGGGCGCCCGGCGAAGTATTCGAGCAGTTCAACGGTCCGCACCGCGGACTTGACCTGCGCCCCGCCGCCTGTCTCGCCAGCCGACATCGCCCTTGACCCCTTCGTTCGCCGGGAAATAGTCTCCACTGCAGGTTCATCCATGGAGACGGTGTTCAGTATATCGAACACCTTGATGGATGACGTACATACTGCGGCATTGCATGCGGCAATCAAGTGGAGGGACCCGCGGTGGCAGCAGCACCAGTCTGGAGTGTCGACCCCCGAACCGGGAAGCAGCGTGAACAGGTTGCGGTGGAGGCCACAGCCCAGGAGGTCGATGCCGCCGTCCGCGCCGCGCACGACGCGCGCGGCGCGCTGACGGACCGCACCGTCCGGGCAGCCTTCCTGCGCAGCGCCGCCGACGAGCTCGAGGCGGCCCGGGACCAGCTCGTCGAGGCCGCCGACGCGGAGACCGCGCTCGGCCCGGCCCGGCTCACCGGCGAGCTCGCCCGCACCTGCTACCAGCTGCGGGCCTTCGCCGGCATCGTCGACGAGGGCGCCTTCCTCGACGTCGTCATCAACCACCCCGACGACACCGCGACCCCGCCCATTCCGGACCTGCGCCGCTACAAGATCCCGCTGGGCGTCGTCGCCGTCTACTCCGCGTCCAACTTCCCCTTCGCCTTCTCCGTGGCCGGCGGCGACACCGCGAGCGCGCTCGCGGCCGGCTGCCCGGTCGTCGTCAAGGCCCACCCCGACCACCCCGCCCTGTCCGAGCTGGTCGCCAAGGTGCTGCGCCGGGCCGCCGCCCGGCACGGCATCCCCGACGGCGTGCTCGGCCTCGTGCACGGCTTCGACGCCGGCCTGGAGCTGATCCGTCACCCGCTGGTCGCGGCGGCCGGTTTCACCGGCTCGGTCCGCGGGGGCCGCGCCCTCTTCGACGCGGCCGCCGCCCGGCCCGTCCCGATCCCCTTCCACGGTGAGCTGGGCTCCCTGAACCCGGTCGTCGTCACCGAGGCCGCCGCCGCCGAGCGCGGCGAGGCGATCGGTGCCGGTCTCGCCGGCTCGATGACGCTGGGCGTCGGCCAGTTCTGCGTCAAGCCCGGCCTCGTCCTCGCCCCCGCGGGCCCGGCCGGTGACGCGCTGCTGAAGTCCCTGACCGACGCCGTCAGCGACACCGACGCGGGCGTCCTGCTCGACCACCGCATGCGCGACAACTTCGTCGCCGGCGTCGCCGAGCGCGCCCAGTTGCCCGACGTCGACTCCCCGGTGACCCCGGGCGCCGGCGGCGAGCACACCGTCAGTGCGGGCTTCCTCACCGTCCCGGCGAGCCGGCTGGCCCGGGAGGGCGAGCACGACCTGCTCCTGGAGGAGTGCTTCGGGCCGGTCACCGTGGTGGCCCGCTACGAGGACGACGGCGAAGTGCGGGAGGTGCTGTCGCGGCTGCCGGGCAACCTCACGGCGACCGTGCAGCTCTCCGCCGAGGAGGCGGCGGGGCAGGGCCGCGGGGCGGAACTGGTGCGGGAGCTGACCCCGTTGGCCGGGCGGGTCCTGGTCAACGGCTGGCCCACGGGCGTCGCGGTCGCCCCGGCCCAGCACCACGGCGGCCCCTACCCGGCGACCACCTCCACCTCCACGTCGGTGGGCGGCACCGCCATCGAGCGGTGGCTGCGGCCGGTCGTCTACCAGGGAACGCCCGAGGCCCTGCTGCCCGAGGAACTGCGCGACGACAACCCGCTGGGCCTGCCCCGCCGGTTCAACGGCCGGCTGGAGCGCTGAGCCCGCTCAGCCCGCGCTCGGCTCCAGGCCCGCGTCCCGGGCCAGGAGCGCCGCCTGCACCCTGTTCTCGCAGTCGAGCTTGGTCAGGATCCGGCTGACGTACGTCTTCACCGTGGCCTCGCTCATGTGCAGGCGGGCACCGGCGTCCGCGTTGGACAGACCCTCGCCGAGCAGGGCCAGCACCTCGCGTTCGCGTGCCGTCAGGCCCGCCAGTCGGCGGCGGGCCTCCTCGGCGCGCACGGTGGCGGCGGGGGAGGCGAGCGTGTCCACCACATGCCGGGTGGCGGCCGGGGACAGATAGGCGTTGCCGGCCGCCGCCGCGCGCACCGCGTGGATGAGCTCCTGCGGTGCGGAGTCCTTCAGCAGGAAGCCCGCGCTGCCGTGGCCGAGCGCCCGCAGCACGTTGTCGCGCTCCCCGAACGTCGTCAGGATCAGCACGCGCACCCCCGGAGCGGCGCGGCCCATCTCGGCCAGCGCGGTCAGCCCGTCCATCACCGGCATCTGGATGTCCAGCAGCGCCACGTCGACCGCCGTGCCGCGCACGGTCTCCACCGCCTCCCGGCCGTTGCGTGCCTCGGCGACGACCTCGATGTCCTCCGCCGAGGTGAGGATCATCCTGATGCCGGCCCTGATGAGCGGCTCGTCGTCGGCGACGAGGACCCGGATCACGCGGCCTCCTGCGCGGTGTCGGTATGACAAACGGAGCCCGCTCATCATGCCCGATGCCGTCAGGCGTGCGGCGTCCTACCGGCCGGTCATATCTTGTGCGGGTAGGACTCCTTGGAGGACAGCTTCCCGTCGCGGAAGCAGAAGCGGTAGACGATGTCCTCCTCGTCGTCCACGAAGTGCTCGCAGTCGGCGTTCTCGGGCAGCGGCGGGCCGTCCTTCTCCACGCCCTCGGTGAGCAGCGAGCCCCCTGACGGGAACTTCTTCCGCAGGTCCGCCTCGGCGTCGCCCACCTCGGCCGACTCGTACACGCTCGCCGGTATGACGCCCTTCTCCACCTCGTCCACCAGTTTCGACCCCGCCCACACCAGCAGGGCGCCCACGCCCACGACGAGGACCACGGCGGTGAGGGCGCACCCGAGGGCGACGTTCTTCTTGCTGCTCATGATGGCGGCGAACTCCTTCTGCGGATCGGAGCGGTGCTCGATGACCCCTCCACCGTGGCCCGCAGGGACCTCGCCGCTCTGCCTCCGGAAGTCGTCACCCGCGACGACGGAAGTCGCCGCGCCGGGGCGGGCCACCGTCTCGCCGCTGCCGTAGGGCAGGACACCCGCGAGCCGGAACCCGCCGTCCGGCGTCGGACCGCGGTGCACCATGCCGCCGACCAGCCGGGCCCTCTCCTCGAGCCCCGCCAGGCCCTGGCCGCCGCTGATCGCGGGCGGACCCGCGGGCGCCCCGGCCGGCACCGGACCGTTGGCCACCTCCACCACCAGGCTGTCCGGTTCGTAGCACAGCGCCACCGTGATCGGGGCGCCCGGCGCGTGCTTGTGCGCGTTGGTCAGACCCTCCTGGGCGATGCGGTACACCGTGTGGTCGGCGGCGGGCGCGAGCGGCCGCTCGGTGCCGGAACGGCGCAGCTCCACCCTGGCCCCCGCCGCCCTGGACGCCTCCACCAGCCGGTCGACGGAGGCCGCCACGCGGGCCGACGAGGGCTCGGTGTCCTCGCGGTCCGGCTCGGGTGCCCCCGCGTCGTCCCGCAGGATGCCCACGGCCTCGCGCAGCTCCCGCATCGCCGTCCTGGACGCCTCCCGCAGGATGCCCACGCCCTCGCGCTGGCGGTCGCTCAGATCCGGATCAACCTCCAGGGCGCCCGCGTGCACGGTGATCAGGGCGAGCTGGTGGCCGAGGCTGTCGTGCATGTCCTGGGCGATGCGGTGCCGTTCCAGCAGCCGGGCCTGCCGCGCCACCATCGCCTGCTCGCGCACCAGTTGGGCGTTGTGCCGCTGGAGGGCGTCGAGCAGGGCGTGGCGCTGGGCGCGGTACCGGGAGGCGAGCCCGGGCACGACCGCCAGCACCAGGAAGGGGGTCACGCTCAGGACGGCCGTCAGCAGCAGCGACAGCCCGAGCTCCTCCTCGCCCGCGGTCAGGACGGTGAGGGCGAAGTAGAGGGCGAGCCCGGCCGCGTACGCGCCCAGCGCGTGCGCCGGGCGCTTGATCCGGCTGCCCGCCGACCAGCTCGCGCAGATCAGCAGCGCGAACACGCCGACGATCGCCCCGGCCAGGGCCGAGGAGATCAGCAGCACCGTCGCCGGCAGCGCGCGCCGGGCGAGCGACAGCACGACGGTGCCCAGCATCAGGGCGATGATCGCCACCGCGGACCCGCCGCTCGTCGTGTGGAGGAGGCCCGCCGTCCCGGAGAGCACCAGGGCGAGCACGGCCTCCCCGACGATCCGTTGACGCGGCCAGGGGGAAGCGGCGGCGAGCCGGGAGCGGAGCGACAGGCCGGTACGGGGTGTCTCGCTTACGTCCACGCGCAGACCATAGACGGCAGCCCCCGGGCGGTCGCGTCCCCCCTTCGGTGCGGTGCCGGACGACGAAAGAGAACACGCGGCCGCCGGGGGTTCCTCATCTTTGGTCGTCGCGGGCAGCGACTTACGGAGACTGCGCGGGCCGGGGCGCGGGGGCACGATGACTGCGTCGGCGCCATGACCGGCGCCGGCCGGTATCGACGACCCGCGGGAGCGCATCAGTGGACAGCACAGCAGGGGCAACCGGCGGCCGGTTCACCGTCCGGCAGAAGATGACCCTCATGGTCAACCGCTATGTGGTGACCGAGACGCTGCCGGACGGCTCCGACGGCAGGGTCCTCGCCTTCGCCGAGCAGAAGCGGATGACGCTCAAGGAGCGGATGGAGTTCTACACCGACGAGTCCCGCAAGCAGCTCCTGTGCACCGCCACCGCCCGTCAGGTCGTCGACCTGGGCGCCGTCTACGACGTGCGGGACGACCAGGAGCGTCTCCTCGGCACCTACCGCAAGAAGTTCGGCGCCTCCCTGCTGCGCTCCACCTGGGAGCTGGAGCAGCCGGGCTCGGTCGACGCCGTCGGGCGGGAGCGCAACCGGTTCGTGGCCGTGGCGCGCAGGATCTGGGACTTCCTGCCGTTCGACCTGGTGCCGTTCGTCTGGCCGTACCACTTCGACTTCACCTCGGACGGCGGACCGGTGATGAAGGTCGACAAGAAGATCGGCCTGCGCGACCGCTACGTCGTCGACGTGGCCTCGCCCGCCCTGGACCTGCGCCTGGCCATCGCCCAGGCCGTCGCCCTGGACGCGCTCCAGTCCCGCTGACCGGGACCGCGGCGCCCGGCGGACCGGGCCCCGGCCCCCCGGAGCCGCCCGCCGCCTGGAAGAATCCCGCCATGGACCTGGACATCCCCGAGCTTCCCTTCCCGCTGCGCACCTACGGCCCCGACGGCTCCTGGTCCTACGAGGACGGCGTCCTCACCGGATGGGCGGGGCCCCGGCAGGACCGTTTCGTGCCGCCCACGGGGGAGGCCCTGGACCCCGCGGCCGACGCCCCGCGCCTCCTCGGCGCGCCCGAAGGCGACTTCCAGCTGATCGCCCGGGTCACGGTCGGCTTCGCCGCCACCTTCGACGCCGGCGTGCTCTACGTCCATGTCGGAGAGCGGGCCTGGGCCAAGCTCTGCCTGGAGTACTCGCCGGACGTGCCCACCCTGTGCACCGTGGTCACCCGGGGGCACTCCGACGACGCCAACTCCTTCACTGTGGACGGCAGTTCGATCTGGCTCCGGGTGAGCCGCACCGGCCGCGCCTTCGCCTTCCACGCCTCGCGCGACGGCGAGCGCTGGACCTTCGTCCGGCTCTTCACCCTCGGTGACGAGAAGGAGACCGGAGCCGCGCTGACCGGCTTCATGACGCAGTCCCCGATGGGGGAGGGCTGCGTGGTGACCTTCGACCACATCGAGTACCGGCCGCACTGGCCGCACGACCTGCGGGACGGCAGCTGAGGGAATGAAAACAGGTGCTTGAAGGTTCACCCAGTCGCGGAGGGAGTCTCCGCAGCCGTACGACCCTGGAGAGAGCCGAGCCCATGCGCGTCGAGATCTGGAGCGACATCGCCTGCCCCTGGTGCTACGTGGGAAAGGCCCGTTTCGAGAAGGCACTGGCCTCCTTCCCGCACCGTGAGCAGGTCGAGGTGGTGCACCGGTCCTTCGAGCTGGACCCGGGCCGGGCCAAGGACGACGTCCAGCTGGTGGTCCCCATGCTCGCCGAGAAGTACGGGATGAGCGAGGCACAGGCCGAGGCCGCCCAGGACAACCTGATCGCCCAGGCCACCGCCGAGGGCCTGCCCTTCGCCACCCGGGGCCGGGACAGCGGCAACACCTTCGACATGCACCGGCTGCTGCACTTCGCCCGCGAGCAGGGCCGCCAGACGGAGCTGCTCGACGTGCTGTACCGGGCCAACTTCGGCGAGGAGCGCTCCGTCTTCAACGACGACGAGCGGCTCGTCGAGCTGGCCACCGAGGCCGGCCTCGACCAGGACGCCGTGCGCAAGCTCCTCGACGACCCGCAGGCGTACGCCGACGAGGTCCGCGCGGACGAGCGCGAGGCCGCCGAGCTCGGCGCGCGAGGCGTGCCGTTCTTCGTGCTCGACCGCAAGTACGGCGTCTCCGGCGCCCAGCCCGCCGAGGTCTTCGCCCAGGCCCTGAACCAGGCCTGGGGCGACCGCCCGCCGCTGCGGATGACCGGCGGCGACGCCGACGCCGAGGCCTGTGGCCCGGACGGATGCGCGGTGCCGCAGAAGTAGGCAGGGCCCCGGCGGTAGAAAAACGCAGGTCGGCGCGGATGCATAAGGGTTCCTTTGCGGTACCGCGCAGAATGCGGCAATGGACGGGGAGGTGGCGGGGCCGCAGAGTGGTTCCATGGAGACCTTCGAGAGCCTCGTGCGTACCGAGTTCACCCCGAAGCACACCTACCTGAACACCGCGAGCAACGCCCTCCTGCCCGCCCGTACGGTGGCCGCGCTCCAGGACGCCGCGCGCCTGCGCGCCGAGGGCGCCTCGCTGAACCCGCTCTTCGCCGACGTCGAGGCCTGCCGTGCCGCCTACGCACGGCTGGCCGGCGTCCCGGTGGAGCGGGTGGCGGTCGGGGCGACGGTCGCCCTGTACACCTCCCTGGTCGCGGCCTCGCTGCCGGCGGGCGCCGAAGTCCTCACGGCGGAGGGCGACTTCTCCTCCGTACTGAACCCCTTCCACACCCGGGGCGACCTCAAGGTGCGGGCCGTGCCGCTGGAGCGGCTCGCCGACTCCGTGCGGCCGGGCACCGCGCTGGCCGCGGTCAGCGCCGTGCAGTCCGCCGACGGCCGGATCGCCGATCTGGCCGCGCTGCGCGAGGCGGCCCGCGCCCACGGGGCCCGCACCTACGTCGACTTCTCCCAGGCGGCCGGCTGGCTCCCGGTGACGGCCGACCTGTGCGACTACAGCGTCACCATCGCCTACAAGTGGCTGCTCGGCACGCACGGGGCGGCCTTCCTCGTGGTCCCCGAGGACTTCGGCGATCTGACGCCGGTGCAGGCGGGCTGGGCCTCCGGGGAGAACCCCTGGGACAGCTGCTACGGCCCCGTCACCGAACTCGCCCACTCCGCGCGGCGGTTCGACACCAGCCACGCCCTGCTCGACTACGCGGCACTGCGGGCCTCCCTCGGGCTGGTCGAGGAGCTCGGCGTGGACGCCGTCCGGGCCCACGACCTGGCCCTCGCCGACCGGTTCCGCGACGGCCTCGCGGCCCTGGGCCACCGGCCCGTGCCCGCGCCCGGCTCACCGATCGTCTCCGTGCCGGGCCTCGGCCGGCTCCAGCCGGAGCTGGCCGAGGCGGGGATCCAGGTGTCGGACCGCGCGGGCAACCTGCGGGCGTCCTTCCACCTGTACAACACGGCGGACGACGTGGACCGGCTGCTGGACGCGCTGCGCGGCTGACCCGCCGCCGGGCACGGCAGCGGGCCGGTGCCTCCTTGTCCCACACGAGGAGGCCCGGCCCGCGGTCTGTGTCACACGGTCACTTCACCGGGGTGAAGTCCCGCGCCCCAATGCTGTGTCCGTCCGGGGAGCGACCCCCGGGCCCCCGGCCGGGGCGGGTTCAGCGGACCGGGGTGAAGTCCCGCGCCCCAATGAACTCCGGGCGCCGGATCGGCGCCGCGAAGGGCTCGACCGCCGCGTTCTCGACGCTGTTGAAGACGATGAACACGTTGCTGCGCGGGTACGGCGTGATGTTGTCGCCGGAGCCGTGCATGGCGTTGCAGTCGAACCAGGTCGCCGAGCCCGCCTTGCCGGTGAACAGCTTGATGCCGTACTCCGAGGCCATCTTCGTCAGCGCCTCGTCCGACGGCGTCCCCGCGTCCTGCATCTGCAGGGACTTCTTGTAGTTGTCCTTCGGCGTGGCGCCCGCGCACCCGAGGAACGTCTTGTGCGACCCCGGCATGATCATGAGACCGCCGTTGGTGTCGTAGTTCTCGGTGAGCGCGATCGAGACCGAGATGGTGCGCATGTTCGGCAGGCCGTCCTCGGCGTGCCAGGTCTCGAAGTCGGAGTGCCAGTAGAAGCCGCTGGCACCGAAGCCCGGCTTGACGTTGATCCGCGACTGGTGCACGTAGACGTCCGAGCCGAGGATCTGCCGGGCCCGGCCGACGACCCGCTCGTCGCGCACCAGCTTGGCGAAGACCTCGCTGATCTTGTGCACTTCGAAGACGGACCGGATCTCCTTGGACTTCGGCTCCACGATGGAGCGCTCGTCCGCACGGATGTCCGGGTCGGTGACCAGCCGCTCGAGCTCGCGCTGGTACTCGCCCACCTCGTCCGGCCCGATGAGCTGGTCGATGGCGAGGAAGCCGTCGCGGTCCAGGGCCTGCAGGTCAGCGGCCGAGACGGGGCCGGGGGTGTCCGGGGAGCCCCAGACGACCGGGTCCTGCCGGGGAGTGGCCACCTCGGTGGCGCCGCGGGTGGGGTAGAGATCGGTGACGTTCGTGTGCGTGGTCACGGTGACTCACACCTCCTCGGTGAGCAGCGGGTAGACGCCGTTCTCGTCGTGGTCCTCCCGTCCGGTGACGGGGGGGTTGAAGACACAGATGCAGTGGAAGTCCTCCTTGACCTTGAGCGTGTGGCGCTCGTGGCCGTCGAGGAGGTACATGGTGCCGGGCGTGATGGTGTACGTCTTCCCGGTCTCGCGGTCGGTCAGTTCGGCCTCGCCCTTGGTGCAGACGACGGCCTCGATGTGGTTCGCGTACCACATCGACGTCTCCGTACCCGCGTACAGGATCGTCTCGTGCAGGGAGAAGCCGACCTTCTCCTTGGCGAGCACGATGCGCTTGCTCTCCCACGTGCCGGACGCGGATTTCACGTGCCGGTCGGTGCCTTCTATCTCCTTGAACGAACGGACGATCACGGTGTTGCGATGCCTCCTCGGCTCGGACGGTGTGTTTCAGGCTGTCTCGCGGACGGCACGGGCGAGGGTCCGCAGGCCCTCGTCCAGCTCGTCCGGGGTGATGGTCAGTGCGGGGAGCAGCTTGACGACCTCGCTCTCCGGGCCGGACGTCTCGATCAGCAGGCCGAGCTCGAAGGCGCGCCGGGCGATGCGGCCCGCCCGCTCCTTGTCGTGGAACTCCATGCCCCACACCAGGCCGCGGCCGCGGTACTCCTTGACGGCGGCGGGGTTCTCCTCGGCGATGGCGGCCATGGCCTGCTCGACCTGCTCGCCGCGCGAACGGGTCTGCTTCTCCATCGCGGACCCGTCGGCCCAGTACGCCTCCAGGGTCGCGGTGGCCGTGACGAAGGCGGGGTTGTTGCCGCGGAAGGTGCCGTTGTGCTCGCCCGGCTCCCACAGGTCCAGCTCGGGCTTGAACAGCGTCAGCGCCATCGGCAGGCCGTAGCCGCTGATCGACTTGGACACGGTGACGATGTCGGGCGTGATGCCGGCCTCCTCGAAGGAGAAGAAGGCACCGGTGCGGCCGCAGCCCATCTGGATGTCGTCGACGATGAGCAGCATGTCCTGGCGCTCGCACAGCTCGGCCAGGGCGCGCAGCCACTCGGGCCGGGCGACGTTGATGCCGCCCTCGCCCTGCACGGTCTCCACGATCACGGCGGCGGGCTTGTTGAGGCCGGAGCCCTGGTCCTCCAGGAGCCGCTCGAACCACAGGAAGTCCGGCACCTGGCCGTCGAAGTAGTTGTCGAACGGCATGGGGGTGCCGTGCACCAGCGGGATGCCGGCGCCGGCCCGCTTGAACGCGTTTCCGGTCACCGCGAGCGAGCCCAGTGACATGCCGTGGAAGGCATTGGTGAACGACACGATCGCCTCGCGCCCCTTCACCTTGCGCGCCAGCTTCAGCGCGGCCTCCACGGCGTTGGTGCCCGTCGGGCCCGGGAACATGACCTTGTACGGCAGGTCGCGCGGGCGCAGGATCCAGTTCTGGAAGGACTCCAGGAAGGCGCGCTTGGCGGTCGTCGACATGTCGAGGCCGTGGGTGACGCCGTCGCGTTCCAGGTAGTCGATGAGCGCGCGTTTCAGCACGGGGTTGTTGTGCCCGTAGTTGAGTGAGCCGGCTCCGGCGAAGAAGTCGAGGTACTCGTGGCCGTCCTCGTCGTACATGCGGCTGCCGTGCGCACGGTCGAAGACGGCGGGCCAGCCGCGGCAGTAGCTTCGCACCTCGGACTCGAGGGTCTCGAAGACGCTGAGGTCGGGCTGGGTGATGGTCACGACGAATCGCTCCTCGGTGGCGTGGGAGGTCAGAGGAAGTCGGAAGATCAGGGGGTGCGGGCGGGGCGGGCCGGCGGTCAGAGCGCGAACGGTCCGATGCGGTACAGGACCTCGGGGTCGTGCGGCCCGTCGGGGAACTGTCCGGCGTCGAACAGCACCTCGCGCTCCAGCAGGGCGCCGTGGCGCTCCGCGAACGCGGTGAACAGGCGCTCGGACGCGGTGTTGCCCGGCGTGATGGTGGTCTCCACGGTGTCCACTCCGTGCTCCGCGGCGGTCCGGGCGGCCAGACCGTCGAGCAGGGCGGCGGCGAGGCCGCGGCCGCGGTACGACGCGTCGACCGCGACCTGCCAGACGAGCAGGGTGCGCGGGCTGTCCGGCCGCAGATATCCGCTGACGAAGCCGATCGGCTCGCCGTGCTCGTCACGCACGACGGCCGAGGTGGCGGCGAAGTCGCGGCACCACAGCAGATAGCTGTACGACGAGTTCAGGTCGAGAACCTTCGAGTCCCTGGCTATCCGCCACAGCACGGCTCCGTCCGCCACGGTCGGGCGGTCGATTTGCAGGTCTGCTTGTGCGGCAGTCATGCGAATTGAACTTACCGAGGTAAATTCAAAATTGCATCGTCTGCTGGGGTTACGTACGAGCGTGATCTGTGTTATCGCGCGGGCGGGCGGGTCCGCGCGAAAGCTCGGTGAAATGCCCCGATTCGCCTGGTGCATACAGTGCAAAACGGACTCGATGTGGAACCGGTCACAACTGTGTAACTCCCGTGATGCACCGCTTCCGCCTTCTCGAAATCGTGGCGTTTAGGACCGGAGAAAGCGGGCAGAAGAAGACGGGAAGCTGCTCCGCAAGGTAATCAAGAATTAAGCGGAAGAATGACGCTGGAGAATGCGTGCGTAGGATTCCGATAATCTCACGGAATTCCAGGACCGTCGATCAGCCCCAGGCCGCTTCCGCGGCCCGCAGGGCACCCTCCGTGTCCACGCCGGCGCCGGACTCGCCGAGCGCGGCGGCCAGCGCCGTCAGGCTCGACCGCACCACGTCGAGCGTCGCCTCGGAGCCGTAGTGGTTGACGCGGATCATCTCCTTGGCGAGCGCGCCCCCGCCCGCGGCCAGCGGGACCGCGGGGCCGGCGGCCAGTGCGCGGGCCACCAGGTCCGCGGCCACCGTGCCGGCCGGTGCCCGCAGCGTCGTGGCCACGGGCGCCGCCTCCGCCGCGTCGTGGACATACGGCTCAAGGCCCCCGCCCAGCGCCAGGGCGCCCGCCCGCGTCGCCGCCGCGGCCGACGCGTGCCGCGCCATCACGACGTCCGGGCCCACCGCCTCGACGCGCTCCACGCACGCCTCCAGGGCCAGCATCTCCAGCTGCGCCGGCGCGTGCGGCAGCGCCTCGCGGCCGCCGTCGATCCAGCGCTCCTTCCAGTCCAGCAGGGAGAGATAGGAGCGGCGCGGCGCCCTCGGGTTCGCCGCCATCCGCGCCCAGGCGCGCTCGCTCACCGACACCGCCGACACCCCGGCCGGGCCGCCCATCGCCTTCTGTGCCCCGATCACGCACAGGTCCACGCCCCACGCGTCCGGCAGCACCGGCTCCGCGCCGATGGAGGCCACCGCGTCCAGGTAGAACAGCGCCCCGTGCTCCCGCACCACCTCGCCGACCGCGGCGACCGGGTTGGTGTTCCCGGTCGCCGCCTCCGCGTGCACCAGGGAGACGAAGTCGATCTCCGGGTGCTCCGCGAACGCGGCCTCGACCTGCCCGGCCGTCACGGCCGTGTGGAAGGGCACCGCCAGATCGATCACGGTGGCACCGCAGTCCCGCAGCCAGTCGCCGAAGGTCTGCCCGTAGGGGCCGGTGATGACGTTCAGCGCGGTCGTGCCGGGGCCGGCGGCCGCGCGGATCGCGCCCTCCAGCGGCAGCAGCGCCTCGCCCTGCATGACGACGACGTCCTGCCGGGTGCCGAGCAGCCGTGCCACCCGGTCCTCGATCGAGGCGAAGCGCGCGGCACTCAGCGGGGGCAGACCGAGGAGAAGGTGGGTCACGGCGGGGCTCTCTCTGCTTCGCGACTGCGCGGACACGACGCGATCGAGGGTAAACCGTCGATCGCGGGGCCCCGGACCGCAGGGTTCTTAGGCCGGAGCACCCGTATGCCCTGGGATTGGTTTGGGCACCTCAAACCTTTCCTTATAATCGGAACGCATCGTTCTCTGACAGGAGGCCCCCGTGAAGACGCTCCCCGGCCGCCGGACCCGCATACTGGCCGCCACCACCGCGACGGCCGGGCTGGTGCTCCTGACCGCCTGTACCTCCAGCGACGACGGAGGCAGCGGCTCCACCACCGCCGGCGGGGTCGAGCTCGTCAAGGCGGGCCAGCTCACCACCTGCACCCACCTGCCGTACCCGCCCTTCCAGTCGGAGATCGACGGCAAGGTCCAGGGCTTCGACGTGGCCCTGATCGACCTGGTCGCCGACGACCTCGGCGTGCGGCAGCAGATCCTCGACACGCCCTTCGAGAACTTCAAGACCGGCGCCTTCCTCAATTCCGGGGAGTGCGACCTGGCCGCGGCCGGCATGACCATCACCGAGGAGCGCAAGAAGAACGTCGACTTCTCCGACCCGTACTTCGACGCCACCCAGGCCGTCCTCGTCGACAAGGGCAGCGGCGTCACCTCCCTCGCCGACGTCAAGGAGAAGAACGTCAAGCTGGGCGCCCAGGCGCAGACCACCGGCGAGGACCACGTCAAGGGCGAGGGCTTCGACCCGGTCTCCTTCGAGTCCTCCGACGCCGTCCTCAACGGCCTGCGCACCGGCCAGGTCAAGGCCGTCGTCATCGACTACCCGGTCGTCCAGGGCTGGCTCAAGGACGAGGCCAACGCCGACGCCTTCGAGGTCGCCGAGCAGCTCGACACCGGCGAGCAGTACGGCTTCACGGTCAAGAAGGGCAACACCGCGCTGCGCGAGGCCGTCGACAAGGCGCTCGCCGACGCCAAGGCCGACGGCACGTACAAGAAGCTGTACGAGCAGTGGATCGGCCCGTACGACGAGTCCGCCGCGTCCCCGGCCGCCTGATGGCCGCCCCGGCGAACCCGGAGAAGCAGTCGCTCCAGCCGAAGAAGAAGGGCTTGACCCGGCGCCAGAAGCGCAGCCTGTCGCGCGGCATCCAGTACGCCGTGTTCGTCGCCGCCGTGATCGCCTTCGCGGTCGCGGCCGACTGGGACCGGCTGCAGAACCAGTTCGCACAGGCGGACATCGCCGAGCGGATGTTCCCCGACGTCATCACGCTCGCGCTGAAGAACACCGTCCTGTACACGGTCACCGGCTTCGCCGTCGGACTCGCCCTCGGCATGCTGATCGCGCTGATGCGGCTGTCCTCCGTCGGGCCCTACCGCTGGCTGGCCGGGATCTACATCGAGATCTTCCGCGGCCTGCCCGCCCTGCTGATCTTCATCTTCATCGGCGTCGCCGTACCGCTCGCCTTCCCCGGCACGGAGATCGTCGGCGGCACCTACGGCAAGGTCGCCCTCGCGCTCGGCCTGGTGGCCGCCGCGTACATGGCAGAGACCATCCGGGCCGGCATCCAGGCGGTGCCCAAGGGACAGATGGAGGCAGCACGGTCACTGGGCTTCTCGCCCGCCCGGGCCATGATCTCCGTCATCATCCCGCAGGCCTTCCGGATCATCCTGCCGCCGCTCACCAACGAACTCGTCCTGCTCTTCAAGGACTCCTCGCTGGTGCTGTTCCTCGGCGTCACCCTGGAGGAACGCGAACTGTCCAAGTACGGCCGCGACCTGGCCAGCCAGACCGCCAACTCCACCCCGATCCTGGTGGCCGGCCTGTGCTACCTGCTGATCACCATCCCGCTCGGCTTCGTCGTGCGGCGCATGGAGGCCAAGGCCCAGGAGGCCGTGAAATGAGCCGACCGGAGATCCGCGTCAGCACGCTGCACAAGTCCTTCGGCACCAACGAGGTGCTGCGCGGCATCGACCTGGAGATCGACAGGGGCGAGGTCGTCTGCGTCATCGGCCCGTCCGGTTCGGGCAAGTCGACCCTGCTGCGGTGCGTGAACCTCCTGGAGGAACCGACCCGGGGCCAGGTCTTCGTCGGCGGCACGGAACTCACCGACCCGGACGTCGACATCGATGCCGTACGCCGCCGGATCGGCATGGTCTTCCAGCAGTTCAACCTGTTCCCGCACCTCACGGTGACCGAGAACCTGACGCTGCCGCAGCGCCGGGTGCTGCGCCGGGACAAGGCGCAGGCCGCGAGGGTCGCCGCCGAGAACCTGAGGCGGGTGGGCCTCGCCGAGAAGGCGGACGCCTATCCGTCCTCCCTCTCCGGCGGCCAGCAGCAGCGCGTCGCCATCGCCCGCGCGCTGGCCATGGGCCCCGAGGTGATGCTGTTCGACGAGCCGACCTCCGCGCTCGACCCCGAACTGGTCGGCGACGTCCTCGCGGTGATGCGGATGCTGGCGGACGAGGGCATGACGATGATGGTCGTCACCCACGAGATGACCTTCGCCCGCGAGGTCGCCGACCGGGTCGTCTTCATGGACGGCGGGGTGATCGTCGAGGACGGCACCCCCGACCAGGTCATCGGCGCCCCGCGGCACGAACGCACCCGCCACTTCCTGTCGCGGCTCCTCGACCCGGCCATGGCCGGCGTCCAGGAGGCCGACAGCGGGACGTTCGAGGGGGAGCGGGTCCGCACGTCCGGCGTGCACAAGGCCGACGACGAGAAGGAGGGCGGCGCCCGCTAGCGCCGCCCTCCCGGGGTAACACCGCGCGGTGCCCGCGCGGCCGTCCTCAGCCGGCGTTCCAGACGACCGGCTCGTCCTGAGCAGGACCGCCAGGATCAGCCGCCCCTTCGGCGTCCCGAGCCCCAGCGGCACCCCGGCCCGCCACACGGTCAGCCGCCCCAGTACCCCGAACCGCACAGACTTTCCTGCCGGCCACTGTAGCGGCAGGGAGCGGGAGCGCCCGTTCAGGGCCGCGGCCGGACGAACTATCGTGCGGGCATGAGCGAACGCGCGGTGCTGCACGTGAAGGGGCGGATCCTCGTCGGCCCGGACGAGGTCCGCGACGAGCTGTGGGTCGTCGACGGCCGGATCTCCTACGACCGCCCGGCCGGCGCCCGCGAGGTGGACACCGTCGACGGCTGGGTGCTTCCCGGACTGGTCGACGCCCACTGCCACGTGGGCCTCGACCGGCACGGCGCGGTCCCCGAGGACGTCGCCGAGAAGCAGGCCCTCACCGACCGCGACGCCGGCGCCCTCCTGCTGCGCGACGCGGGCTCCCCCTCCGACACCCGGTGGACCGACGACCGCGACGACCTCCCGAAGATCATCCGTGCCGGCCGGCACATCGCCCGCACCCGCCGCTACATCCGCAACTACGCCTGGGAGGTGGAGCCCGACGACCTCGCGGCGTACGTCGCCCAGGAGGCCCGGCGCGGCGACGGCTGGGTGAAACTGGTCGGCGACTGGATCGACCGCGATCTGGGCGACCTGTCCGCGTGCTGGCCGCGCGGCGCCGTCGAGGCGGCGATCGCCGAGGCGCACCGGCTGGGCGCCCGCGTCACCGCGCACTGCTTCGCCGAGGACTCCCTGCGGGACCTGGTCGAGGCCGGCATCGACTGCGTCGAGCACGCCACCGGCCTGACCGACGACACCATCCCGCTCTTCGCCGAACGGGGCGTGGCGATCGTCCCCACCCTCGTCAACATCGCCACCTTCCCCGCGCTCGCCGACGGCGGCGAGGCGAAGTTCCCGCGCTGGTCGGCCCATATGCGCCGGCTCCACGAACGGCGCTACGACACCGTGCGCTCCGCCTACGACGCCGGCATCCCCGTCTTCGTCGGCACGGACGCCGGCGGGTCGCTCCCGCACGGGCTCGCCGCCGAGGAGGTCGCGGAGCTGGCCAAGGCCGGCATTCCGCCCGTCGAGGCCCTGGCCGCCGGAACCTGGGCGGCCCGCACGTGGCTCGGCCGCCCCGGCCTGGAGGAGGGTGCCCCGGCGGACCTGGTGGTCTACGACGCCGACCCGCGCGCTGATCTCCGGGTGCTGGCGGATCCGCGCCGGGTGGTGCTGAACGGGCGCGTGGTCGGATAGAAGCGCTCGCCCGTCGGGGCCACGCGGGCCACACACGAGGGTGACGGCGGGGAACAGCCGTGCTTCGTGATTCGAACGCATCCGCCAACCCGCCCCGAAGGGGTGAAGAGTCGGCGGATCGCTGACGGCCTGTCGTGCGCGCGGACATTCTTTCCGGGTCCCAGTCATGTCTCATGGGGGTCCCACTACCTTGAACATCATCAACGCCCGCCTGTCCGCACGCCGTTGGGCCGTCGTCGCCGCGGCCACGGCCCTCGCCGCGGGACCCGCCGCCCTGGCCGGCGCGGGCTCCGCGCACGCCACCGAGGACCAGGGCAGCGCGAGCGCCGCCGTGCTGCGCACCGGGCTCGACGTCTCCCTGCTCAACAAGACCGTCCACGCCCCGCTCGCCGTCTCCCTCAACGAGGTGCGGGCACCGGGGGGCGCGGGCACCGCGAACCGGACCGCCCTCACCGCCGGCCTGGACGGCGTCGACGGCGGCAAGCCCTTCAGCGTGCTCAGAGCGGAGGTGGCCGACGCCGGCGCGACGGTGGACGGCGACCGTGCCGAGGCGTCGACCACCCTCGCCAAGGCGCGGCTCCACGTCCCCGGACTGCCGCTGCTGTCGGTCGTCGAACTGGAGACGGTCGCCTCCAAGGCCGTCTGCGAGGCGGGGAGGACTCCGCACGCCTCCGTGACACTGCCCGCCTCGGCGACGGTCCTCGGCAAGCGGGTCTCGCTGACCTCCGGTGGGCCCACGGAGGTGAAGGTGCCGGGGGTCGGGTCGGTCCGGCTGGACCTGTCGAAGACCTCGACGACGTCGACGACGGCCGCGGCGACGGCGCTGCGGGTCGACGTGGCCGTCGATCCGTTGAAGCTGAATGTGGCGGAGGTGGAGGGCACGCTGACGCTGGCGGAGGCGAAGTGTTCTGTCCCGGCCGCGGCTGCCGCTGCGGCTGCGGCTGAGGGCGTGGAGGATTCCGCCGGCGTCCGGCCGCAGGCGGCTCGGGCTGCCGAGGAGACGAACCTGGCGGAGACGGGTGGGGACGCGATGACGCCGTACATCGCGGGCGGTGCGGTCGCCCTGCTGGCGGCGGGCGGGGCAGCGGTCGCCCTGACCCGCCGGACGCGCGGCAACTAGTGCCGCGGCAGGCAACGTTTGGCGTCGCGACGGGGCGAACGTTGCCTGTCGGGGCACTAGGGGTTTCCTCGCCCCCGCCGCCCCTTCCCGTCCCTGGGGGCTGCGCCCCAGACCCCCATCGGCCCTCCGGGCCTCGTCCTCAAACTCCCCCGGAGGGGCTGAGATTCAGCCCCTCCGGCGTTTGAGGAGCGGGGGTCCGGGGGCAGCGCCCCCGGGGGGACGGGAACGGGAAGGGGCGGCGGGGGCGATTCAACCCCGGTCCAGCGACCGGCCCAGGGCCGCCAGGAACCCGTCCGTCGTCCCCCGGTCCCGCACCGCCACGCGCAGCCAGTTCCCGTCGAGGCCCGGGAACGTGTCGCCCCGGCGCGTCGCGTAGCCGAGGGCGCGCAACCGCCGCCGCACGCCCGCCGCGGCCGGGACGCGTACCAGGACGAAGGGAGCCTCCGCCGGTCCCATCACCCGTAGACCGTGGGACGCGAACTCCCGCAGGCCCGCGACCAGGTGGGCGCGGTGCGTCGCGACGACGCGGGCCGCCTCCTCCGCCTCCGCGAGCGCCGCAGGCGACACGCACGCCTCCGCCGCCGCCAGCGCCGGAGTGGACACCGGCCACAGCGGCTGGGCGCACTCCAGCGCCGCGACCACCTCCGCAGCCGCGAGAACGTAGCCGATCCGCAGCCCCGCCAGCCCCCACGTCTTGGTCAGGCTGCGCAGCACGACCAGACCGGGCACGTCCGTACGGCCGGCCAGCGCCTCGCGCTCACCCGGCACCGCGTCCATGAACGCCTCGTCCACCACCAGCGTCCGCCCCGGACGGGCCAGCCGGGCGACGGCGGCGGCCGGGTGGAGCACGGACGTCGGGTTCGTCGGGTTGCCGACCACCACCAGGTCCGCGTCCTTCGGCACTGCCGCCGGGTCCAGGCGGAAACCGTCCGCCTCCCGCAGCAGCACCCGGTCCACCGTGTGCCCGGCGTCCCGCAGCGCCGCCTCCGGCTCGGTGAACTGCGGATGCACCACCACCGGCCGGCGCACCTCAAGCGCCCTCGCCAGCAGCACGAACGCCTCCGCCGCGCCCGCCGTCAGCAGCACCCGCTCCACGGGCAGCCCGTGCCGCTCCGCCACCGCCGCCCGCGCGGCCCGCCCGTCCGGGTAGGCGGCCAGCCCCGCCAGCGACCCGGCGATGTGCTCCCGCAGCCACGCCGGGGGAGTGTCCGCGCGGACGTTGACCGCGAGGTCGACCAGCGCGCCGCCGTCGTCGTCGCGGACCTCGGCGTCGCCGTGATGGCGCAGGTCGTGACCGGACGCCGGTTCAGTGGGCATGGCTGTGGGAGTGCGTGTGACCGTGCCCGTGTCCGTGCGGGCCGTGGTGATGGTGCCCGTCGTCGTCCGGATGGAAGTGCGGCTGCTGCGGCAGCCCCACCTTGTCCTCGAAGCCCGGCAGCGCGATCCGGTACACGCACGAGTCGCAGTTCATCCGGAGGTCCCCCTTCACCGCCTCCTCGTACCGCTCCATCACCAGGTCCAGCAGCTCCGGCTCCGGACCGATCACGTCCGCCGACCGCACCTCCGTCTCCGGGTGCGCCGCCGCCCACTCCTGCGTCTGCCGCCGCACCCGGTCCGGCAGGATCCCGGTGAACAGGAAGTACGGCAGGACCACGACCCGGCGCGCCCCCAGCCGGGCACAGCGGTCCAGCCCCGCCGGCACGTCCGGCGCCGCCAGCGACACGAACGCCGTCTCCACGCCCGCGTAGCCGCGGCCCTCCCACAGCAGCCGTGCCGCCTTGCACACCTCGGCGTTGGCGTCCGGGTCCGTCGACCCGCGCCCCACCAGCAGCACGGTCACCCCGGCCGGATCCCAGGACGGGTCGACCGCCTCCGCCAGCCGCCGCTCCAGCACGCGCAGCAGCGCCGGGTGCGGGCCCAGCGGACGGCCGTAGGTGTACGAGATCCCCGGGTGGCGTTCCTTCTCCCGGGCCAGCGCCGCCGGGATGTCCCCCTTGGCGTGCCCGGCGGACACCAGCATCAGCGGGACGGCGGCGAACCGCCGCACCCCCCGTCCGGCCAGCTCGCCGACGGCCTCGCCGAGCGGCGGCGGGGAGAGCTCGATGAAGCCGCCCGCGACGGGCAGTTCGGGGTGGCGGCGCCCCAGTTCCCGCACGAAGGCGCGGAACGCCTCCGCTCCGGCGTCGTCCCGGGTGCCGTGTCCGGCGATGAGCAGGGCGGGCGGGGTGGTCACAGGGTCTCCTCGGCTGGGATCGGGTGGTACAGCAGGGCGTTGAGCGCGGCCGCGGCGACCGCGGACCCGCCCTTCTCGGACACGTTGCTCACGGCGGGCAGTCCGCTCTCCCGCAGTGCGGCCTTGGACTCGGCGGCGCCGACGAATCCGACGGGCAGACCGATGACGAGGGCGGGGGAGGCGTCCAGGGCCAGCAGTTCCTCCAGGGCGGTCGGCGCGCAGCCGATCACCCACAGCGCCCCCGGACCGACCTCCTCGTACGCGAGCCGCACGGCGTGCGCCGAACGCGTCAGCCCCGGACCGGCGACGGCGTCCTTCAGCCGGCACACGGTCTCCCGGCGGGTGATCCCCGCCGCGACCATCTCCACGTCCACCACGACCGGCGCCCCGGCGTGCAGCGCCGCGTGGGCCGCCGCCAGGTCCGCCTCGTCCATGACGAGGTCGGAGGCGTACTCCAGGTCGGCGGCGGAGTGGATCACCCGTTCCACCACCGCCCGGGTCAGCGGCGGGAAGCGCGAGGTGTCCAGCCGGGCGCGCAGCCGCCGGAAGGACTCCTGCTCGATGGGGTGCACCACGCGGTTCACCGGGCCTCCTCCTGCCAGCGGTAGCCGCGCGGGGTGACCATGCGGCCCGCGATCTCCCGGGTCGCCGTGTTGCCCACGGTCACCACGGTCATCATGTCGACCGTCGCGGGATCGACGGCGGCCAGTGTGGTCAGCCGGCTCGACTCGTCCGCGCGGGACGCTTTGCGCACGACCCCGACCGGCGTCGCCGGCGCCCGGTGCTCGGCGAGGATGCCGAGGGCCTTCGGCAACTGCCAGTCACGGCCCCGGCTGCGCGGGTTGTAGAACGTCACCACCAGGTCCGCCTCGGCCGCCGCCCGCACCCGCCGCTCGATGACCTCCCACGGCGTGTGCAGATCGGACAGGCTGATCGACACGTGGTCGTGGCCGAGCGGCGCCCCCAGCACCGCCCCGGCCGCCAGCGCCGCCGTCACCCCGGGCACCCCGACCACGTCGATGTCGTCCGACGCCTCCGCGAGCGCCGGGGACGCCATGGCGTACACGCCCGCGTCCCCGCTGCCGATCAGCGCGACCGCCCGCCCGCGCCGGGCCTGCGCCACGGCTGTGCGGGCCCGCTCCTCCTCCGCGCCGAGCCCCGACTCCAGCACCCGGGTGCCGGGCCGCAGCAGATCGCGGATCTGGTCGACGTACTGGTCGAGGCCGACCAGGACGGAGGCACGGCGCAGTTCGTCCCGCGCCCGCGGGGTGAGCAGGTCCCGGGCACCGGGCCCCAGACCCACCACCGCCAGCCGCCCCCGCCCCGGACGCCGTACGACCGCACAGGTCGCCATCGCCGGGCGGGCCGCCGACTTCCGCTTGGGCACGAGGAGTTCGCCCCCGCCCGCCAGCGCGGCGGCCTCCGCGACCGACGGGGTGCCGACGGCGGCCAGCGGGGCGTCGGAGGGGTTGGGCACGTCGATCCGCGCCAGCTCCTCGGCGCCGTACGTCACCAGGGGGACCCCGAGCCGCCGGGCCGCCGCCACGATGCCCTCCTCCCCGGCCTTGGCGTCCACGGTGGCCAGTTCGGCGACCGACGCCGCCGACAGCCCGGCCTCGCGCAGCGCGTCCTCGACCAGGCCGAGCACCTCCGCGACGGGGGCGCCCTTCGAGGCGCCGACGCCGACGACGAGGGTCGGCGGCCGCAGCACGGCCTCCCGCTCGCCCGGCTCGACCAGCCGGTCCGTCACCCGGACCGTGTACGCCCCCGCGTCCGCGACCGGCAGCGGCGGCAGCGGCCAGGCCACCTCCGAGCGCAGCGCCACCGCCTCGCCGTCCAGCAGCGCCCGCGACACGGCGGCGACGTTCCCCTCCACCGGCAGGCCCAGGGTGTCCAGACCCGGCAGCCCGGCCGCGTCGGTCGCGGTCGTCACCACCGGCTCGGCGCCCAGCACCTCGCCGACCGCGCGGGCGAGTCCGTTCGCCCCGCCGCCGTGCCCGCCCAGCAGCGACACCGCGAACCGTCCGCCCTCGTCGACACAGACCACGCCCGGATCGCTCGCCTTGCCGGCCAGCAGCGGTGCCACCAGCCGCACCACGGCACCCGTGGCGAGGAAGCACACGAGCTGCTCGCACTCGGCGAACGCGGCCCGTACGGCGTCCGGCACGGGACCCTCGTACACGCGCGTACGGTCCGGCCACGCGGCGGCCAGCCGGTCCCGCGCCGCTGCTCCCGCCGCGGTGGCGGAGATGAGGCCGATCACTGTCCGACTCCTTCGCTACGGCCGTGCGGCCTGACGCCCCACAGCAGGAAAACGGGATTGGCCGCCGCCAGCCGGGTCACGTCCCCGGGCAGTGGCGCCAGCCGCGACGACTGCAACAGCACCCCGTCGCAGTCGAACCCGGCGCCGGTCAGCGCCCCGCGCACGCCCGGCACGCGGTCCAGGGCGGCCAGCGCGACCACCACCGTCCGCCGGGCCCGCCGCGCGCACGCCGTGACGACGGCGGGCAGCTCCCGCCCGCCCCCGCCGACGAACACCGCGTCGGGATCGGCCTCCAGGCCGGCCAGCGCCGCGGGCGCCGTCCCGTGCACGACCCGCACGTCGACGCCGTGCGCGGCGGCGTTGGCGCGGACCCGTGCCACCCCGTCCGGGGTCTTCTCCACGGCGGTCACGGCCGCCCCGAGCCGGGCACACTCCACGGCGACGGACCCCGACCCCGCGCCGACGTCCCACACCAGCTCACCGGGGCGCGGCCCGAGCCGGGCCAGCGCCAGCGCCCGCACCTCGAACTTGGTGATCATGGAGTCGCGGTGGGTGAACGCGGCCTCCTCCAGCGCCCATCCGGCGGGCCCCTCCGGCAGCCCCGCGACCGTACGCACCGGCCCGAGCGCCCGCGCCTCGTCCAGGCACAGCACGACGTTCACCGCCGTGCCCCAGTCCCGGTCCGCGGCCTCGGCGGGCGTCACCCGCTCCACCCGCTCCCGCGCGCTGCCGAGCGCCGAGGCCACCACCAGCACCCGCGCATGGTCCCGCAGCGCCGCCCCCAGCTCCGCCGGACCGGCCCCCGGCCCGGTCAGCACCGCCACCTTCGGCCGGGCCCGGCACAGGTGCACCGCCGTCCGCGGGTCCCGGCCGTGCGCGCTGACCACCACGGCGTCGTCCCACGGCAGCCCGATCCGTGCGAACGCGGCGGCCACCGACGGGACACCGGGCCGCACATCCAGCCGCTCGGGACCGAACCGCTCGGCCAGCGCCCGCACGATCCCGAAGAACCCGGGGTCCCCCGACGCCAGCACCACCACCGGCCGCTCCTCGGCCACGTACTTCGCCACGGCGTCCAGCGCGGGCGCCAGCGGCCCGAGCACCACCCGCTCGGCCCCCTCGGGCAGCCGCACCGCCTCCAGATGCCGCCGCCCGCCGACCACCAGTTCCGCCCCGGCCGCCACGTCGGCAGCGGCCGGCGCGCCGGCCCCCACACCGACGACGGTGATCACGTGCTCGCCCCCCGTTCCCGCAGCGCCCGGCGGGCCCGCGGATCGGCCTTGCGGAAACCGTGGAAGTGACCCGGGTGGTACAGGTGCGAGCGGGTGCCGTGCGCGTCGAGCGCCGGGCCGACCAGGAACAGCGTGTGCTTCCACAGCTTGTGCTCCTTGACCGTCTCCTCCAGCGTGCCGATCGTGCACTTCACGATCAGCTCCTCCGGCCAGGTCGCCTGGTACGCGACGACGACCGGCGTGCCCGTCGGATAGCCGCCCTCCAGCAGCTCCCGCACCAGCTGACCGCTGCGGGCGGCCGACAGGAAGACCGCCATGGTGGTGCCGTGCCGCGCGAACTCGCGGACCTCCTCACCGGGCGGCATCGGCGTCTTGCCGCCGCCGAGCCGGGTCAGCACGACGGACTGCGCCACCTCCGGAATGGTCAGCTCTCGCCCGGCGAGCGCCGCGACGGCCGAGAAGGACGACACCCCGGGCACGATCTCGGTCGCGATGCCGAGCTCCGCGCACCGGTCGATCTGCTCCTGCGTCCCGCCCCACAGCGCGGGGTCCCCGGAGTGGATGCGGGCGACCTTCAGCCCCTCCTCCCGGGCCCTGCGGTAGACGGCCACCACGTCCTCCAGGGACATCGCCGCCGAGTCGAGGATCTCCGCGCCCTCCCGCGCGTGCTCGAGGACCTCCTCCTGCACCAGGCTGGCGGCCCAGATGACCACATCGGCGTCGGCGATGGCGCGGGCGGCCCGGAACGTCAGCAGATCGGCGGCGCCGGGGCCGGCCCCGACGAAGGTCACCTTGCCGGTGGGGGCGTCGGCCATGGAAACGGTTCCTCTCCTGCGAGCGGTCGAAGTCGGTGGGCGGTGAGCGGCTGTCACGCGTGCGCGACCGGCCGGGGATCGGATACGAAGAGCACATGGCGGTCCTCGTCGCGCTCGGCGCGTTCCTGATGACGCTGGCCGGCGGCTGGTCGGCACACCGCGTGACCGACCGCCGCCATCTGGTGCTGGGCCTGGCCGGCGGGCTGATGCTGGGCGTCGTGGGCCTGGAACTCCTCCCGGAGTCCCTGGAAGCGGCGGGCACCGAGGTGCACGGCGTCCCCGCGGCCCTGCTGCTGTTCGTCGCGGGCTTCCTCCTCGCCCACCTGGTGGAACGCCTGCTGGCGCACCGGCAGGCCGCCCACGGGGCCGGGGAGAACAACGGCCGCACGCCCCAGGTGGGCCTCACGGCCGCCGCCGCGATGGTCGGCCACAGCGCCATGGACGGCGTGGCCATCGGCGCCGCCTTCCAGGTCGACGGGGGCATGGGCGCCGCCGTGGCGGTCGCCGTGATCGCACACGACTTCGCCGACGGCTTCAACACGTACACGCTCACCCACGCCTACGGCAACGCCCGCCGCCGCGCCCTGATGATGCTGTGCGCGGACGCGGCGGCACCGGTCGTCGGAGCAGCCTCCACGCTGTTCTTCACCCTTCCCGAGCCCCTGCTCGGCGGCTATCTCGCCCTCTTCGGCGGCGCGCTGCTCTACCTCGCGGCCGCCGAGATCCTGCCCGAGGCCCACCACGAACACCCGGCCCGCACCACCGTGCTGTGCACGGTCGCGGGCGCGCTGTTCATCTGGCTGGTGGTGGGCGCCGCGCACTGAGCGCGCCCCGGCCCGCCTCACAGCTTGCCGCCCCGGCCGCCGTCACGCCGGGGCGGCGCGATGAGCGTCGACAGATACGGCAGCGGCGCCCCGTCCAGCTCGGCGGCCGGCCGCACCGACTCCTCCGGCAGCCCCAGCGCCGACCCCCACACCGCGTCCCCGAGCCGCCCGGTCTCCCGCAGCGCCTCGGCGACCGCACCGGCCTGCCGCCCGAACTTGTACGCGACGACGGTCCCGGGCCCGGCCAGGGCATCCTTCAGCACCGCGGCACCGGCGGTCACCGGCACCAGCGTGAGCGGCTCGGTCCCCTCGGTCAGCACGGCCCCGGAACGCGCCGCGAGATCCTGCATGGCGGTGATCCCCGGCACCGTCTCCACGACCGCGTCCGGCACCGACTCCACCACCGTCTGCGCGAGATAGGTGAACGTCGAGTACACATTGGGATCCCCGATGGTCGCGAACGCCACGGCGCCGTACTCCCGCAACAACCCGGCGACGCGCTCACCGGCGGCATCCCAGGCCGCCTCGCGCCGCGCCCGGTCGGTCCGCTCGTTCAGCGCGAACACCACCCGGACCACCTTCCCGGCGGGCACGTAGTGCAGCACGGTCGCCTCGGCCCGCCCGCGTTCGCCCGTGTCCATCACGGGGACGACCACGACATCGGCGGCCCGCAGCGCGTTGACCCCCTTGACGGTCACCAGCTCCGGATCCCCGGGCCCCACACCGACCCCGATCAGCCTGCTGCTCATGACGTCCGGCACCTCTCCACGAACCGACGGGCGACACCGGGCTCGGACGCCCAGTGCGTGTGCAGATAACTCGCGTGCACACCGCGCTGTACGAATCCCTCGACACGCCGCTCGGGCGTCCGCATCCCCCACGCGGGAGCCGCCCCGGCGCCCGGCTCCACGACGGTCCGGTGGAACTCGTGCCCCCGCATCCGCGTCCCCGCGTCGGCCAGCGCACTGTCGCTCACCGCCACGGCGTCCCGGTACCCGAGCGTCAGCCGCTCCGACATCCGCGCGGAGGCGTCCAGCACCCCGCACATCGGCAGCCCGTCCAACTCCCGGCACAGATACAGCAGTCCCGCACACTCGGCCGCGACGGGAGCCCCGCTCGACGCCAGCCCGGCAACGGCCTTGCGCAACGACACGTTGGCGGCCAGCTCGGAGGCGTACACCTCGGGAAACCCGCCCCCGATGACGACCCCGGCCGTCCCCTCGGGCAGTTCCTCGTCCCGCAGAGGATCGAAGACAACGACCTCCGCCCCGGCAGCGGACAGCAACTCGGCATGCTCGGCGTACGAGAACGTGAAGGCGTTCCCACCCGCGACGGCAACCCTTACGGCCCGCCCGGCACAATCCAGCCCGTCCGGGGGTACCCCCTCTGGGGGAGTTTGAGGACGAGGCCCGAAGGGCCGACGGGGGTCCGGGGGCGAAGCCCCCGGGGTTGGGACGGGAAGGGGCGGCGGGGGCGAAGAAACCAGAGCCTCCCCCGCATCCCACGCCGCCCCCACCAACGGCCCCGCCCCCCGCGCCAACGCCACCAACGCCGACAGATCACACCCCTCGCCCACCCGCGCCCCCATCGCCGCAACAGCCTCGACCGCCACGGCACCCCGCTCAGCCACCGGTACCAGCCCCAAATGCCGAGCCGGCGTCTCCACCTGCGCGGCCCGCCGCAGCACCCCCATCACCGGCACCCCGACGGAGTCCAACGCCTCCCGCAACAACCCCTCGTGCCGGTCCGAGGCAACCTTGTTCAGGATCACGCCCCCGACCCGCACCTCCGGATCCCAGCTCACGAACCCGTGCACCAGCGCCGCCACCGACCGCGCCTGCGACGACGCGTCCACGACCAGCACCACCGGCGCCCGCAGCAGCTTCGCCACCTGCGCGGTGGACGCCAGCTCGCCTTCCCCCGCCGCCCCGTCGAACAGCCCCATCACGCCCTCGACCACGGCGATGTCACACCCGTCCGCCCCGTGCGCGAACAGCGGAGCCATCAGCTCAGGGCCGCACAGATACGCGTCGAGGTTCCGCCCCACCCGCCCGGTGGCCAGCGAGTGGTACCCGGGATCGATGTAGTCGGGCCCCACCTTGTGCGGAGACACGGCCAACCCCCGCGCGGACAGCGCGGCCATCAACCCCGTGGCGACGGTGGTCTTGCCGCTCCCCGACGCGGGCGCGGCGATCACCAACCGCGGGACGGAGCTCACCACTCGATGCCCCTCTGACCCTTCTGCCCGACGTCCATGGGGTGCTTCACCTTGGACATGTCGGTGACGAGATCGGCGAACCCGACGAGCTTCTCCGGCGCGTTGCGCCCCGTGATCACGACATGCTGCGTCCCCGGCCGCTCCCGCAGCACGGACACGACCTCGTCGGTGTCCACCCACCCCCAGTGCATCGGATAGGCGAACTCGTCGAGCACGTACAGCCGGTACGTCTCGGCGGCGAGGTCCCGCTTGACCTGCTCCCAGCCCTCGCGGGCCTTCTCCTCGTTGTCCATCTGGGCGTCCCGCTGCACCCACGACCAGCCCTCACCCATCTTGTGCCAGTCGACGGTCCCGCCCTCGCCGGAGGCACCGAGCACCCGCAGCGCGTTCTCCTCGCCGACCTTCCACTTGGCCGACTTGACGAACTGGAACACCCCGATCGGCCACCCCTGGTTCCAGGCCCGCAGGGCGAGCCCGAACGCGGCGGTCGACTTCCCCTTGCCGATCCCCGTGTGCACGACCACCAGCGGACGGTTACGCCGCTGCCGGGTCGTCAGCCCGTCGTCCGGTACGACACTCGGCTGTCCCTTCGGCACTACGCGGCCCTCCTCTGTACGTCCTTCACCAGCCCGGCGATGCTGTCCGCCCGCAGCTCGTCCAGCGTCACGGCACTGCCGCCCAGCTCACCGGCCAGCCGCCCGGCGAGCCCCAGCCGCACCGGCCCCGACTCGCAGTCCACGACCACGGAGGCGACCCCCTCGGCGGCGATCAGCCGCGCCGCACGCGAGGCCATCGCCACCGGCTCCGGACCCCCGGTGGCCCGCCCGTCCGTCACCACGACGACGAGCGCCCGCCGCGCGGGATCGCGCAGCCGCTCCACCCGGAGCACGTCGTGCGCCCTGAGCAGCCCCGCCGCCAGCGGGGTCCGCCCCCCGGTCGGCAGCGACTCCAGACGCACCGCCGCGGCGTCCACCGACGACGTGGGCGGCAGCGCCACCTCGGCCGACGACCCCCGGAAGGTCACCAGGCCCACCTTGTCCCGCCGCTGATAGGCGTCGAGCAGCAGGGACAGCACGGCACCCTTCACGGCACTCATCCGCTGCCGCGCGGCCATGGACCCGGAGGCGTCGACGACGAACAGCACGAGGTTCGCCTCGCGCCCCTCGCGCGTGGCCTGCCGCAGATCGTCCCGCCGCACCACCAGCCCCGGCCCGGAGCGTCCCCGCGCCCGCTGGTGCGGAGCCGCCGCACGCACGGTGGCGGACAGATGCAGCTTGGTCAGCGTGCCGTCGGGCCGCCGCGCCCCCGTGGTCCGCCCGTGCTCGGTCCGCGCCCGCGACCGCCGCCCGGCGGCACCCTCGCCGATACCGGGCACGCTCAGCACCTTGGCACGGAACGGCTCGGCGGCACCCACGGGCGACCGCTCACCCGAACCGGCCCCGGCGGGCTGCGGCTCCCCGGACTCCTCGGCCTGGGCCGGCGCCCCCGCGTCACCACCGCTCTCCGGACCCTCCGCGGGCGGCTGCCCGCCACCCCCGTCGGGCCCGCCCGGGTCCGGGTCGGGGTCGTCGTCGCCCCCGTACTCCTCCAGCGTCTCGTCGAGCTTGTCCTCGTCGAGTCCCGGCGCGTCGAAAGGCGAACGCCGCCTGCGATGCGGTAGAGCGAGCAGCGCCGCCTGCCGTACGTCCTCGGCGAGCACGTCGCTCCTCCCCGCCCAGGCGGCCAGCACCGTCGCAGTACGCGCCATCACGATGTCGGCCCGCATGCCGTCCACCTCGAAAGCGGCGCACGTCGCCGCGATCTGCCGCAGCGCCCCGTCCCCGAGCCGCACCGACGGCAACAGTTTCCGCGCCGCCACGATCCGCACCCGTACGGCGGCCTCCTCCTCGGCCCACCGCGCTGCGAACTCCTCGGGTTTGTCCTCATAGGACAGACGTCGCTTGACGACCTCGACGCGCTGCTCGGGAGCGCGGGAGGCTGCGACCTCGACCGTGAGGCCGAAGCGGTCCAACAATTGGGGACGCAATTCGCCTTCCTCAGGGTTCATGGTCCCGACGAGCAGGAACCGTGCGGCGTGCCGCACGGAGACGCCCTCACGCTCGACGTACGAGGCGCCCATGGCGGCGGCGTCCAACAGAACGTCAATGAGGTGGTCATGAAGCAGGTTGACTTCATCGACGTAGAGGATGCCCCGGTTCGCGGCGGCCAGGAGGCCGGGTTCGAATGCTTTGACGCCTTCGGAAAGGGCTCGCTCGATGTCCAGCGCCCCGATGAGCCGGTCCTCGGAGGCGCCGACGGGCAGTTCGACCATGCGGGCGGGCCGCGACGTGGCAGCGCCCGGCTCGTGCGGGGCGTCGGGACAGGTCGGGTCGGGGGCGACCGGGTCGCAGGAGAACCGGCACCCGGATACGACACCCACCTCCGGCAGCAGCGCCGCAAGAGCGCGCACGGCAGTGCTCTTCGCGGTCCCCTTCTCACCACGCACGAGGACGCCACCGACGGCTGGGCTCACAGCATTGAGAAGCAGCGCCAGACGCAGGTCGTCCTGGCCGACGACGGCTGTGAACGGATAGGGGGTGCTCACGCGGTGATCACTCCTTCGGATGATGTGTAGGCGAATGGGAGGGACGCCGGGAGCCGGTGAGTCATGCTCATCCCCTGCTCCCCGCCTTCGCGGGGATGGTCCGCCGTTCGACGCCCCGGGGCTCGACGAGGACAAGTGCTCCCCGCATCCGCGGGGATTTCAGGTGAGATCACGCGTCTCCCTCCAGATCTCCCTCAAGTTCGAGGTAGGTCGCCCGGAGCCGGTCCAGGGTCTCCTGGTCCGGCTCCGCCCAGAGGCCACGGTCCGCCGCCTCGAGCAGGCGTTCCGTGATGCCCCGCAGCGCCCAGGGGTTGGACTTCCGCATGAACTCCTGGTTCTCCGGCGAGAACACGTACTCGGACGCCAATTTTTCGTACATCCAGTCGTCAACCACGCCCGCGGTGGCGTCGTAGCCGAAGAGGTAGTCAACGGTGGCCGCCATCTCGAAGGCGCCCTTGTAGCCGTGCCGCCGCATCGCGCTCATCCAGCGCGGGTTGACCACCCGGGCCCGGAAGACCCGGTGCGTCTCCTCGCCCAGCGTGCGGGTCTTCACCTGCTCCGGAGTCGCCGAGTCGCCCACGTACGCCTCCGGGCTCGCGCCCGTCAGGTGCCGCACCATCGCGACCATGCCGCCGTGGTACTGGAAATAGTCGTCCGCATCCGCGATGTCATGCTCGCGCGTGTCGACGTTCTTCGCCGCCACGGCGATCCGCTTGAACGCCGTCTCCATGTCCCCGCGCGCCGCCCGCCCGCCGAGCCCGCGCCCGTAGGCGTAGCCGCCCCACACCGCGTACACCTCGGCGAGGTCCGCGTCGGAGCGCCAGTTGCGGGCGTCGATCAGCGGCAGCAGCCCCGCCCCGTACGCGCCCGGCTTCGAGCCGAAGATGCGCGCCGTGGCCCGCCGCCGGTCGCCGTGCTCGGCGGTGTCCTCCTCCACATGCGCGCGTACGTAGTTGGACTCGGCCGGTTCGTCCAGCTCCGCCACCGCCCGTACCGCGTCGTCGATCAGCCCCACGACGTGCGGGAAGGCGTCCCGGAAGAAGCCGGAGATGCGGACGGTGACGTCGATGCGCGGCCGGCCCAGTTCCTCCACCGGCACCACCTCGAAGCCCGTCACCCGGCGCGACGCGTCGTCCCACACCGGGCGGCACCCCAGCAGCGCCAGGATCTCGGCGATGTCGTCGCCCTGGGTGCGCATCGCGGACGTACCCCACACCGTCAGGCCCACGGACTTCGGATACGCGCCGGTGTCCTGCACATACCGCTGCACCAGCGAGTCCGCCAGCGACTGCCCCACCTCCCAGCTCAGCCGCGACGGAATCGCCTTGGGGTCGACGGAGTAGAAGTTCCGGCCGGTCGGCAGCACATTGACCAGACCGCGCGTGGGCGACCCCGACGGTCCCGCCGGGACGTAACCGCCGTCCAGCGCCCGCAGGATGTGCCCGATCTCGTCCGTCGTCCTCTCCAGCCGGGGCACGACCTCCTCGCACGCGAACCGCAGCACGGCCACCGCGTCGGGAAGCTCCACGCCCAGCACTTCCCGTACCAGAGCAGCACTCTCGCCGGTCGCCCAGCCGCGCTCCTCCATCCCCTCCGCGATCCGCCGGCACAACTGCTCCAGCAGGTCGATCGCGTCGGCGGCCGACCGCGCCGGGCCGTCCACCAGGTCCGTCAGCTCCACCGGCACCTTCACCGGAGCGCCCGGCTCGGTCAGCAGTTCCTTCTCCACCAGCCCGAAGTGCGCGGCCAGCGCGGCCCGCAGCCCCGGCAGGGCGTTCGCCTGCCCGCCCCACACCTGCGAGGCGCGCAGCACCGCCAGGACGAGGTTCACGCGCGGCTCGCCGACCGGGCCGCCGCCGAGAATGTGCAGACCGTCCCTGATCTGCACATCCTTGATCTCGCACAGATAGCCGTCGATGTGCATGACGAACTCGTCGAACGCGTCGTCGTCCGGCTGGTCGTCCACGTGCAGGTCGTGGTGGAGCTCGGCCGCCTTCACCAGCGTCCAGATCTGCGCCCGTACCGCCGGTGCCTTCGCCGGGTCCAGGTCGCAGACCAGCGCGTACTCGTCGAGCAGCTGCTCCAGCTTGGCGAGATCGCCGTAGGTGTCGGCCCGCGCCATCGGCGGCACCAGGTGATCGACGACCGTGGCGTGCCCGCGCCGTTTCGCCTGTGTCCCCTCACCGGGGTCGTTCACGATGAACGGATAGACCAGCGGCAGGTCGCCGAGGACCGCGTCCGGCGCGCACCCGGCGCTCAGGCCCAGCCCCTTGCCCGGCAGCCACTCCATCGTGCCGTGCTTGCCCATGTGCACGACGGCGTCGGCGCCGAAACTGTTCTCCAGCCAGCGGTAGGCCGCCAGGTAGTGGTGCGACGGCGGCATGTCCGGGTCGTGGTAGATCGCGATCGGGTTCTCGCCGAAGCCGCGCGGCGGCTGGATCATCACCACGACGTTCCCGAACCGGAGCGAGGCGAGGACGATGTCGTCTCCGTCGACGTACAGCGACCCCGGCGGCTCGCCCCACGCCTGACGCATCCCCTCCCGAAGCTCCGGGTCCAGCTTCTCGAACCAGGCGCGGTAGTCAGCCGGCGGAACGCGTGCGGGCGCCGCCGCCAACTGGTCCTCCGTCAGCCACTCCACGTCGTGCCCGCCCGCCTCGATGAGCCGGTGGATCAGCTCGTCGCCCTCGGAAGGGTGGTCGGTGACCCCGTAGCCCGCCTCCCGCAGCGCGTCCAGCACCCGCACCGCCGAGGCCGGGGTGTCCAGCCCCACCGCGTTGCCGACCCGCGAGTGCTTCGTCGGGTAGGCGGTGAAGACCAGCGCCAGTTTCTTCTCGGCGTTCGGCTTGTGCCGGAGCGCCGCGTGGCGTACGGCGATCCCGGCCACCCGCGCGGCCCGCTCCGGGTCGGCGACGTACACCGGGACGTCGTCGGGGCCCTGCTCCTTGAAGGAGAACGGGACCGTGACGAGGCGGCCGTCGAACTCCGGGATGGCGACCTGCATCGCCGCGTCCATGGGGGACAGGGCCGCGTCGGACTCCTCCCACGCGGCGCGCGACGAGGTCAGGCAGAGCCCTTGCAGCACCGGCACGTTCAGATCGGCGAGCGCCCCGATGTCCCACGCCTCCTCGTCACCGCCCGCCGACGCCTGCGAGGCGTGCGTGCCGCCGGCCGCGAGCACGGTGGCGACCAGCGCGTCGGCCCGCGCCAGCAGCTCGTACAGCCCCGGGTCGGCGCCGCGCAGTGAACCGCAGTACACGGGAAGGGCGTTGGCGCCCCGTGCCTCGATCGCGTCGCACAGCGTGTCCACGAAGGCGGTGTTGCCGCTCAGTTCGTGCGCCCGGTAGAAGAGCACGCCGACGGTGGGGCGGCCCTCGACCGGGGCCCGCTCCCCGTGCAGCCCGAACTCCGGCATCGGGCGCGGCTGTTCGAACCCCTCGCCGGTCAGCAGCACGGTGTCCGACAAGAACCGGGCCAGTTCGGTCAGGTTGCCGGGGCCGCCCTCGACGAGGTAGCGCAGCGCTTCGGCGACCACCCCTGCGGGCACGGTCGACTCGGCCATGAGTTCCGCGTCGGGTACGGCCTCCCCGCCGAGCAGCACCGCCGGGATCCCGGACGCCTTCAGCGCGGCGAGTCCGTCCTCCCAGGCCCGCTTGCCGCCGAGCAGCCGTACGACGGCGAGGTCCGCGCCGTCGAGCAGCGCGGGCAGCTCGTCGGCCACGTCCACGCGGGTCGGGTTGCCGATCCGGTAGGAGGCGCCGGAGGCACGGGCCGCCAGGAGGTCCGTGTCGGCGGTCGACAACAACAACACAGTGCTCATGCGGGCGCTCCCGGTGGAATGAAGGGCAGTCCTTGCGGCGCGCCGGACTCGATGAGCCGCCACAGCGCGTCCGTGTCCGCGTGCTGTTCGATCAGGTCGCCGAGCCGGTCGAGCTGCTCCTCGCGCAGCGCGGCGAACGAGGTGCCGGGGGCCGGTACGAAGCGGCGTCCCGAGGCCCGCGCCACCTCGCGCAGGAAGGCCCGCCGGAAGCCGTCCGACTCCAGCGAGCCGTGCCAGTGGGTGCCCCAGGTCTGCCCGGCCCGGCAGCCGTCCAGGAAGGGTTCCCCTCCCAGTACTTCGGCGACCCCGTGATGGATCTCGTAGCCCTCGACGGGCTCCCCGAGGGCTTCCCCCACGGGCCGGGCGAGCGTCTTGCCGTCGGCGAAACGCACCCGTACGGGCAGCACGCCGAGCCCGTCGACGCGCCCCTGCCGGCTCTCCACGTGGTCCTCGATCTGTTCCCCGAGGATCTGGAAGCCCCCGCAGATCCCCAGCACGGGGCGCCCCTCGGCCGCCCGCCGCCGCAGCGCGTCCGCCAGTCCGCGCTCCCGCAGCCACTCGAGCGCCCGCACGGTACCGCGCGTTCCGGGCACCACCGCGAGGTCGGCGTCGGCCAGTTCCTCGGGCCGGTCCACGAACCGCACCACGACGCCCGGTTCGGCGGCGAGCGCGTCCACGTCCGTGAAGTTGGACATCAGCGGCACCGCGCACACGGCGACCCGCAGCACGTCCTCGCCGGCCGGCGCGGCGACCGCGGACTCCCGTACGGCGCCGCGCAGCGACACCCTCCCCCACTCTCGGCTTCGCTCGAGCGGGGGGACCCCCATCCCGTCCTCCTCGTCGATGCCGAGGCCGTGCCGGAAGGGCAGCACGCCGTACGTCCGCCGCCCGGTCAGACCGTGCAGCATGTCCAGGCCGGGTTCCAGCAGCGAGACGTCGCCGCGGAACTTGTTGACCAGGAACCCGGCGACCAGCCGCTGGTCCTCGGGCGAGAGCAGCGCCACCGTGCCGAAGAACGACGCGAAGACACCGCCCCGGTCGATGTCGCCGACCACGAGGACCGGCAGTCCGGCGCCCCGGGCGATCCCCATGTTCACGATGTCGGTGCGCCGCAGATTGATCTCGGCCGGGCTGCCGGCACCCTCACAGATCACCGCGTCATACGTGCCCCGCAACCGCTCCAGACAGTCAAGGACCGTGCCCAGCAGCCGCTGCTGGCGTCCGCCGTGGTATCCGCGGGCGCTCATCTCGCCGACGGGCCGGCCCAGCAGCACCACCTGGCTGGACCGTTCGCCGCCCGGCTTGAGCAGCACCGGGTTCATCAGCGCGGTCGGCTCGAGGCGGCAGGCCTGGGCCTGCATGGCCTGCGCCCGTCCGATCTCGGCGCCCTCCCGGGTCACGAACGAGTTCAGCGACATGTTCTGCGCCTTGAACGGGGCGACCTTCACGCCCTGCCGCACCAGCCACCGGCAGATCCCGGCGGTCACCACACTCTTGCCGGCGTCCGAGGTGGTCCCGGCGACCAGCAGACCTCCACCGCTCACGACGCACGTCCCTTCACGACGCTCCGCGCGGCGACGCCGGCGGCGAGCGCGAGCCAGCCGACCCGCCGCGAGAGCCGTACCGCCCGATCGATGTCGGACACGTTCACGGCGCGTCCGCCGCCGCCCAGGACCGGCCGGTGCTCGACCCGTCCGCCGTAGGAGAGAGTGCCGCCGAGCCGTACGCCGAGCGCGCCCGCGAAGGACGCCTCGACGGGACCGGCGTTGGGGCTCGGATGCTTCGCCGCGTCCGCGCGCCAGGCCCGTACGGCCCCGCGCGGGTCCGGTCCCGCGAGCGCGGCGAGTACGGCGGTCAGCCGCGCCCCCGGCCAGCCGGCGACGTCGTCGAGGCGGGCGGAGGCCCAGCCGTAGCGGCGGTGGCGGGGCGACTTGTGACCCACCATCGCGTCCAGGGTGTTGACGGCCCGGAACCCCACCAGGCCCGGCACCCCGGCGACGGCGCCCCACACCAGCGCGCCCACCACGGCGTCGGAGGTGTTCTCGGCGACGGACTCCACCACCGCGCGGGCGATGCCGTCGGCATCCAGCGCCTGCGGGTCCCGGCCGCACAGATGGGGCAGCCGGGCGCGGGCCGCCTCGACGTCCCCGGACTCCAGGGCGCGCCCGATGGCGCGGGCCTCCCGGGCCAGCGAGGTGCCGCCGACGACGGCCCAGGTGGCGACGCCGGTCAGGGCAACGGAAGCGGCGGGACTACGGCGTACGGCGCGGGCGGCGAGGCTCGCGAGCGTGACGGCGCCGCCGACGCACACGGCGGTGTGCACGGCCCCGCGGCCCCGGTCGTCGCGCCACAGCACCCGCTCCACGGCAGCCGCGGCCCGCCCGAAAGCGGCGACCGGATGCCCGCGGCGGGGATCGCCGAGCAGCAGGTCGCCGAGGAGGCCGGCGGCGGCGCCGTACGCGAACACGCGGTCGGCACCCATGGGTTCAGCCGGTGACGGATCCGGAGGGAGCGGCCCCGGAGCGGGGCGGTGTGTCGCTGGTCGACCTCAACAGGCAGCCGCGCATGGCGATATGTCCTCACTCAGGGTGTCCACGCCCTGGTTCGACGAGACCGGCGGCGAGAGTTCCTGGCTCCCCGGGTGGCTCACCCCGGTGACAGTGGCGGGACCGCGCCGGATTCGCACCGGCTTCCTCTCCTGCCGCCGTATTGGCTGAGGCAGTCCACCACGGCCCCCGAAGGGCCGTCAACTTGCCGTTGACCTGCGAGGCTGAAGTGTGCTGAGGCCCACAGAGGGGCGCCGGTGGGTGAACCGGGGACGGGCGCGCACACGCCGGCGGGCGGTGCGGGAGCTCCGGCTCCCGCACCGCCCGCCGGACGGACGCGCTGTGCGGTCAGGCCGCCATGACCCGTCAGGCCATGATCAGGTAGATGCCGTACCCCACCGCCGCCGCGCACGCCGCGAAGCAGGCGTACGCGCCGGTGACCGCCAGGGCCGCGGGCCGGCCCTGTGCGGCGGCCCGCTCGCGGTGGGACAGACCGGAGATGCCGAGGGTGAACAGGCCCACCAGGGCCACCGTGACCACGAGGCTGACGCCGAAGACGGAGCCGAGGGCCGCCCAGTCGATTTTCATGGTGCTCTACTTCCTTCGTACCGGGTCGCGGTCAGACGGTGGTCCTGGCCGACGGGGTCGCCGGGTCGGCGGACTCCGGGGCCGGGATCGTGACCGAGATCTCGTCGGCCACGGTGCCCGCCGGGGGAGGCGTCACCGCGGCCATGGCCTGCGTCACCACGCCGGACGGCTCCGCGTCCGGCACGTCGTGGTCGTTGACGTTGGTGTGGTCGACGACCTCGCGCCGGGAGACCTTCCAGATCGCGGCACTGGAGGCGATCAGGAAGACGGCCACGAGGGCGGTGCCCCAGTCGCCGAAGCCGCAGATCCACTCGGCGAGCGCGGCGACCAGGGCCGCCGCCGGCAGCGTCAGGCCCCAGGCGACGAACATCCGGGTGGCGGTCGACCAGCGCACCACACCGCCCTTGCGGCCCAGGCCCGCGCCCATCACGGAACCGGAAACGGAATGCGTGGTGGAGAGGGAGAAGCCGAGGTGCGAGGAGGCCAGGATGACCGTCGCGGCGCTGGTCTGGGCGGCGAAGCCCTGCTGCGGCTGGAGGTCGGTCAGGCCCTTGCCCATGGTGCGGATGATGCGCCAGCCGCCGAGGTAGGTGCCCATGGCGATGGCGAGGCCCGCGGAGAGGATGACCCACAGCGGCGGGTCGGAGTCGGGGGCGAGGGTGCCGCCGGTCACCAGGGCGAGGGTGATGATGCCCATCGTCTTCTGGGCGTCGTTGGTGCCGTGGGCCAGGGAGACCAGGCCGGCGGAGGCGATCTGCCCGGCGCGGTAGCCCTTCTCGGCGGCCTTGCCGTCGGCCTTCTTGCCCAGGCGGTAGGTGAGCCGGGTGGCGAACATCGCGGCGAGTCCGGCCACCAGCGGGGCGGCGATCGCGGGGATCAGCACCTTGGTGACGAGGACGTCGCCGTGCACCCCGCCGAAGCCGGCGGAGGCGACCGTGGCGCCGATCAGACCGCCCATGAGGGCGTGCGAGGAACTGGACGGCAGACCGACCAGCCAGGTCAGGAGGTTCCAGAGGATCGCGCCGACCAACGCGGCGAAGATGACCTCGGGACGGATGCCGGCCTCGTCGACGAGGCCCTTGGAGATCGTGTTGGCGACCTCCACCGAGAGGAATGCGCCGACAAGGTTCAGTACGGCGGACATGGCCACCGCGACCTTGGGCTTGAGCGCACCGGTCGAAATGGTTGTTGCCATCGCGTTCGCGGTGTCGTGGAAACCGTTCGTGAAATCGAACGCGAGTGCGGTTACCACCACAATCGCGAGGATCAGCGAGAAGCTTTCCATTTACCCAGGCAATCGTTCGAGGTCATTGGCTGATCGAACGTAGGTAACCTGGGTGAACGGAAGATGAACTGGAACGGGCATCGGGGTGACCGTAAGAGGGGGTGGCCGCTCCGCCGGATGGCCGGGGCCGACTGGCAGGATCGCGCCATGACTGAGCAGCTGCGGAACGGCCGGAGACACGCGGACGAGGACGAGGCGCGTGCCTGGGTGGAGCTGGTGGAGACCGCGTGCCGGAGCGTCGCCGACGGACTCGTCGTCGGCACCTCCGGCAACGTCTCCGTGCGGGTCGGCGAGACGGTCCTGGTCACCCCGTCGGGGGTACCGTACGACCGGCTGACGCCGGACGACGTGACCGGGGTCGACCTGGCCGGCCGGCAGGTGATCGGCACGCTCCTCCCGACCAGCGAGCTGCCCATGCATCTGGCGGTGTACCGCACGACCGGCGCGCGTGCCGTCGTGCACACGCACGCCGTGCACGCCACGGCCGTCTCCACGCTCGTCGACGAGCTGCCGCTGATCCACTACATGGCGGCGGCACTGGGCGGCCCCGTCCGGGTCGCCCGCTACGCCACGTACGGCACCGACCGGCTGGCCGAGCACATGCTCCGCGCCCTCGACGGCCGCACCGGCTGCCTGCTGCGGAACCATGGCACGGTCACCCACGGCACGACCCTCGGCCAGGCCTACGACCGCACGGCCCAGCTCGAATGGATGTGCCGGGTCTGGCTGACGGCGTCCTCGGTCCCGGGCCTGACCCCCCACCTCCTGACCCGCGAGCAGTTGACGGAGGTGAGCGAACGCCTGACCGGCTACGGCCAGCATGGCAGCCCCTCCGGCGCTTGAGGAGCGGGGGAGCGGGGGCCGGGGGGAGCGGGGGGCCGGGGGGGGAGCGCCCCCGGACCGGGACGGGAAGGGGCGACGGGGGGCGAAAACACCCCCCGGCCCCCACCTGAACCGGCCCACTGGCCGGGTACCCGTCCCGACGTGACACTGGAAACCGTGCGCACTGTCAGAGCGACGGCCGCTGCCGTCACCGCCGTGATGGGCGCCGGCGCCGCCGCCGTGGCCGCCGGGCGCTTCGCCAGCGACGCCGCCCTCAGGATCCCGCCCGGCGGCCCCCTGCCCACCGAGCCCGCACTCACCGTCCACGCCACCGCCGCCGGCCAGGTCACCCTCACCCGGGACCTCGCCGCCCTCCGCCCCGGCCGCCACGGTCTCGCCGGCAACGGCTTCCACGCGGTGGTCGGACCCGTGCTGTCCGGCACCTCCAACCCCGCCGACACCGTCGTGCGCCGGCTGGAGCGCGTCACGCACGGCACCCTGGAACCCGGCGACCGTGCCTGGCTCACCCCGGCCGTATGCACCGGCGACCCGGGCACCGCCCTCGGCCTGGACCACACCGACCTCGACGTCCCCGGCGAACTGGGCCCCCTGCCCGTCTGGTTCGTGCCGGGCGCCCGGGACACCTGGGTGATCGCCGTCCACGGCCTGGGCACCACCCGGGAACACCCCCTGAACGTCCTGGAGGTCCTGCACCACCACCGCTTCCCGGTGCTCCTCCCGGCCTACCGCGGCGACCCCGGCGCACCGGGCGCACCGGACCGCCTCAACCATCTCGGGGAGGCCGAGTGGCGCGACCTGGACGCCGTGCTGCGCCACGCGGTGGACTCCGGCGCCCGTCAGGTGATCCTCTACGGCTTCTCCATCGGCGCGACCATGGCGCTGCGCGCCACCGCCCGCTCCGAGCTGCGCGACCGCGTCGCCGGCCTCGTCCTCGACTCCCCGGTGCTCAGCTGGGAGGCGACCCTGCGCGCCCTCGCCGCCGCCCACCACACCCCGGGCGTGCTGCTGCCGCTGGCCGTCCGCGCCGCACAGGGCCGCACAGGGCTGTACGGCGACCGCAGGCCCGGCGCCGTCCACCTGGACCGCGTGAGCGTCCCCACGCAGATCTTCCACGGACCCGACGACGCCGTGGCCCCCTGGCGGTTCTCCCGCGACCTCGCCGCCGCCCAGCCGGACTTCGTCACCCTGCGCACCGTCAGGGGCGCCCCCCACGCCGCCATGTGGAACGCCGACCCTCAGGCGTACGAGGAGGGTCTGCGACGCTTCCTCACCCCGCTGATGTGAGGCCCTTCCCGGTGATTCCGTTTGGCGTCGTACCACTGGCCTGATTCGCTCGCTGCCACCGGTTCCGGCCCGGGGTTCGGGCCCTCCCCGGGGCCTCGTCGACATTCCGTTTGGGTTTTCGGACCGTCAACCGCAAGACTGCACCCGTGACGTCCCGTATCCCGCGCGACTCCAGGCTCCGACTCGTCGGCCCGCGACCCCTGGCCGCCGCCCCCGCCGCGATCAGCCGGCAGCGCCCGCGCCGCCCCGCGCCACGCCCCCCGGAGGGCACTCCCGCGCCCGCGGAGCTGGCCGGAATGGCCCGCTCCTGTCTGGCCGCGGCGGCCCGCGTCGCCCGCTGGGCCGACGCCGCCCTCGGCCCCGGCCGGGACGGCGCCACCGCCGACGGCAAGGCCACCCTCTCCGACGCGAGCGCCGAACGTGCCGCCCGGGACCTGGGCCTGACCACCGCTCAGGTCCGTGCCGACTGGGACACCGCACGCCTGGCCGGTCTGATCGAGGTGCACGGCGACACGGCCCGCCCCGGCTGGCGGCTGCGCGCCTGGGACCGCGACGACAGCGCCGTCCTGCGCGGCTGGGTCGCCCTCTGCGACGCCTGGTCGCTCGCCTGCCCCGAGCCCGAGGAGTACGAGCCCGCCGCCGTCGCCGAGGTCGTCACGGCCATGCCGCAGGTGCTCTCCTTCCTCCAGCTGTCCGCCGGCTCCGTCCCCGTGCCGCAGCTCCTCGACCTCCTCCAGCAGCGCGTCACCGAGCTCCGTACCGAGCGCTGCGAGATCGACTACGTGCCGCAGGCGGACGACGCGCCCGGACCCGCGGACGACCGGCCCGGAGCCGGGCCCGGGACCCTCCAGCGGCCCCGTCCCGCGCTCGCCGGGCCCGCGGCCGACGCCCCGCTCGAACCGCTGCTCGACTGGGCGCTGCGCGCCCTCGCCTCCGTCGGCGCCCTCACCTATGGCGACGGACAGGCCACCCTCACTCCGCTGGGCAGCTGGGCGGTGTGGGTCAAGCTGGAGCAGATCTGCGTCGCGGCGCAGAGCCCCGCCGGGAACATCGAGCAGGGCGCCGAGGACATGCTGCGCGGCTGCGCCCAGCTGCGCCCCAACGCGGCCCGCGCCGAGTACCGCGCCTGGCTCGCCGCCCGGCCCGTCGCCGGCGCCGTCAGCGAGCTGATCGCCGCCGCCCGGGGCGAGGACGCCCTGCTGCGCGGCCTGGCCTTCGAGGCGCTGCGCGTGGTCGGCGCCCCGGCCGAACCCGAGGTCCGCACCGTGCTCGACGAGCCGACGCTGCGGCCGTACGCCCTGCTGTGGCTGGCCGAGCACGACGGCGCCGACCCCGAGGACGCCCACGCGGTCCTCACCCGGGAGGAGGCCACCTGGCTCTGGGTGGACACCGCCGCCGCCGTCGCCGACCACGGCGAGGCCCCGCTGCTGGTGCGTCACCTGGAGTCCGCGGTCCAGCCGACGGTCCCCGCGCTGCTCACCGAGGTGCGGGCCGTCGGGCATCCGCGCACCGTGCAGGTCCTGGTGGCCCTCGCCGCCGCGCACCCCGACCCCGCCCTGGCCAAGGCGGTCCGCCGGGCCGCCTTCCAGGTCCACACCGGCGGCTGAGCCGGAGCGCGGGGCGGTGGTTCAGGCGCCGGCCTCCGGCGCGTATGTGCCGAAGCCCCACACGTTGCCCTCGAGGTCCCGGGCCATGTAGTCGCGTGAGCCGTAGTCCTGGTCCGTCGGGGGCATCAGGATCTCCGCGCCCTGCTCCGCCGCGCGCCGGTGGTGTGCGTCCACGTCGTCCACGACGACGTACACCCCGGCCGGGCCCGCGCCCTTCATCGCCGTGTCGAAGACCCCGCCGCGGCCCTTGGAGCCCAGCATCACCACGCCGTTGCCCTGCGCCAGTTCGGCGTGCATCACGGCTCCGTCCTCGCCCTCGTACACCGACAGCTCACTGAAGCCGAAGGCCTCCGTCAGCTGCCGGATCGCCGCCTTCGCGTCCGCGTACAGCAGCGTGGGGACGATGCTCGGACGCCCGCCGTCCGTGCCTGCCATGGTGACCACATCCTCGTGCCTCACGTGTGCCGGAATGTCCTTGTCCGCCCAGTGTGGCACCGGGCACCGACAACGGCCCGGACGCCCGCACGGAGAAAACCCGCACGGAGAAAAAGCGGTTGCACGGCCCCGTTAGAATGGCTCGCATGGCCATTCTCCTCGCGCATTAGACGGCGGGAACGTCCTCAGCCGCCCACCGCCACCCCAACCCGCCCTGGAGTCTGTCCGTGATCTCCGCCTCCGGCATCGAGCTGCGCGCCGGTGCCCGCGTCCTCATCGAAAGCGCCACGTTCCGCGTCGCCAAGGGCGACCGCATCGGCCTGGTCGGCCGCAACGGCGCGGGCAAGACCACCCTCACCAAGGTCCTCGCCGGCCAGGGCATCCCCGCCGCCGGGAGCGTCACCCGCTCCGGCGAGGTCGGCTACCTTCCCCAGGACCCCCGCACCGGCGACCTCGACGTCCTCGCCCGCGACCGCATCCTCTCCGCCCGCGGCCTCGACGTGCTGATCCGCAAGATGCGCGACAACGAGCAGCGCATCGCCACCGGCCAGGGCGCCACCCGGGAGAAGGCGCTCAAGCAGTACGAGCGCCAGGAGACCGAGTTCCTCACCAAGGGCGGATACGCCGCCGAGGCCGAGGCCGCCACGATCGCCGCCGCGCTCAACCTGCCCGACCGCGTGCTGGGCCAGCCCCTGCACACCCTCTCCGGCGGTCAGCGGCGCCGCGTGGAGCTCGCCCGGATCCTCTTCTCCGACGCCGACACCCTGCTGCTCGACGAGCCGACCAACCACCTCGACGCCGACTCGATCGTCTGGCTGCGCGACTACCTCAAGACCTACCGCGGCGGCTTCATCGTCATCTCCCACGACGTGGACCTGGTCGAGACGGTCGTCAACAAGGTGTTCCACCTGGACGCCAACCGCGCCGCCATCGACGTCTACAACATGGGCTGGAAGCTCTACCAGCAGCAGCGCGAGGCCGACGAGAAGCGCCGCCGGCGCGAGCGCCAGAACGCCGAGAAGAAGGCCGCCGCGCTCAACGCGCAGGCCGACAAGATGCGCGCCAAGGCCACCAAGACGGTCGCCGCGCAGAACATGGCCCGCCGCGCGGAGCGCCTGCTGTCCGGCCTGGAGGAGGTCCGCCGGTCCGACAAGGTCGCCAAGCTGCGCTTCCCCGAGCCCTCGCCCTGCGGCAAGACTCCGCTGACGGCCGAGAGCCTGTCGAAGTCGTACGGCTCCCTGGAGATCTTCACCGACGTCAGCCTGGCCATCGACAAGGGCTCCCGCGTCGTCATCCTCGGTCTCAACGGCGCCGGCAAGACGACCCTGCTGCGGCTGCTGGCCGGGGTGGAACAGCCCGACACCGGCGCGGTCGTCCCCGGACACGGACTCAAGCTCGGCTACTACGCCCAGGAACACGAGACCCTCGACCCCGACCGCACGGTCCTGGAGAACATGCGTTCCGCCGCGCCCGACATGGACCTCGTCGAGGTCCGCAAGGTGCTCGGCTCGTTCCTGTTCTCCGGCGACGACGTGGACAAGCCCGCCGGTGTCCTGTCCGGCGGTGAGAAGACCCGTCTCGCGCTCGCGACGCTCGTCGTGTCGTCGGCGAACGTGCTGCTGCTCGACGAGCCGACCAACAACCTCGACCCGGCCAGCCGCGAGGAGATCCTCGGCGCCCTGCGCACGTACCAGGGGGCGGTCGTCCTGGTCACCCACGACGAGGGAGCCGTCGAGGCGCTCCAGCCGGAGCGGATCATCCTGCTGCCGGACGGCATCGAGGACCTGTGGGGCTCCGACTACGCGGACCTGGTGGCCCTCGCTTGAGCCGCCGGACCGGTCAGCAGCGGTTGATCGAAGACGTGATCCACAGCGTATGGATCATTCGGCCCATCGGTGATCCATCATTCGTGTGAGATCTCCTCATCCCGAGGTGTGTCCTACACGGATTTCGCGGCCGAGCCCCCGGGCGAACGGGGCTCGGCCGTCACGTCTTTCTGACCTGGTACTTCGCGGAGGAACCCGATTGGAGGCATCGGCGGCACCCATCGGAATCATGTGTTCCGGATGTGGGGACGCGCTCCCGTCGTCACAACCTTGTCTCATCGACCTTGCCGAATGGGTGGCCATGTGGGCCGGGAGGGGTGATCATGAGGAGACCAGAGCGCACTTCCCATGAGGAGGCACGGGTGGCCGAGACTCTGAAGAAGGGCAGCCGGGTGACCGGCGCCGCGCGCGACAAGCTCGCGGCAGACCTGAAGAAGAAGTACGACGCCGGTGCGAGCATCCGGGCGTTGGCCGAGGAGACCGGCCGCTCGTATGGCTTTGTGCACCGCATGCTCAGCGAGTCGGGTGTCACGCTGCGAGGGCGTGGCGGGGCGACACGGGGCAAGAAGGCTCCTTCGTCCTGACCCCGGCGCCACAGAACCCGATGGTGGCCACCCGGTCGGCAGACCGACCGGCCGGGTGGTTACTGTGCAGTCACTTATGACCGCACCCATCGGAGGCGCCCCATGGCTTCGTCCGCCCAGGACCTCGGCCCGGTACTCGACAAGGACGGCGTACGGCTCACCGTCGACGACGCGATCGCCACGGTGACGCTGACCAACCCGGCCAAGCGCAACGCGCAGAGCCCCGCTCTGTGGCGGACGCTGACCGAGGCGGGCCGGATGCTGCCCGGCTCCGTCCGTGTCGTGGTGCTGCGCGGGGAGGGCAAGTCCTTCTCCGCCGGCCTCGACCGGCAGATGTTCACGCCCGAGGGCATCCCGGGCGAGCCGTCGTTCATCGACCTCGCACGCTCCGACGACGCCGAGCTGGACGCCGCCATCGCCGGGTTCCAGGAGGCGTTCACCTGGTGGCGGCGCAACGACATCGTGTCCATCGCCGCCGTGCAGGGACACGCCATCGGGGCCGGTTTCCAGCTGGCCCTCGCCTGTGACCTGCGCGTCGTCGCGGACGACGTGCAGTTCGCCATGCGCGAGACCAGCCTCGGTCTCGTCCCCGACCTGACCGGCACCCACCCGCTGGTCGGACTCGTCGGCTACGCCCGCGCGCTGGAGATCTGCGCGACCGGGCGCTTCGTCACGGCCGAGGAAGCCGTGAACACCGGCCTGGCCAATCTCGCCGTCCCCGCCGCCGAACTGGACGCGGCCGTCCAGGACCTCGCCGCCGCGCTCCTGGCGGCGCCCCGCGACGCCGTGATCGAGACAAAGGCCCTGCTGCGCGGCGCCCAGGACCGCACCTACGACGAACAGCGCACCGCCGAACGCACCGCCCAGTCCCGCCGCCTGCGCGACCTGGCCGGCCTCGGCGACTGACGCCGTGCCGTGCGGCGCCCGGGGGCGCATGTGCCGGGGGCATCGCCGAGCGCGCCGCCCCGGCCGCGACCGCACCGCGACCTGGCGGGGCTTCGGCGCGTAGCGACACGCCGTTCGCGGGGCTGCTGTCGGTGGTGTGCGGTGGCCGGGACGGCGTGTGCCGGGGGCGGCGCGCGGCGCGCTGCTCAGGCCGTGTCGCCCCGTGACCTGGCGGGGTTTCGTCGGGTACCGGCATGCAGATCGCGTGCCGCCCGTGCGTGAGGCGCTTGTGTCGCACGTGCCGGGGCACCGCCGGGCGCGCTGCGTCCGGCTGCGTGACCTGGCGGGGCTTCGGCGCGTAGCGACACGCCGTTCGCGGGGCTGCTGTCGGTGGTGTGCGGTGGCCGGGACGGCGTGTGCCGGGGGCGGCGCCGGGCCGCGCTGCTCACACCGGGTCGGCTGCGTGACCTGGCGGGGGCTCGGTGCGTGCCGTGCGGTGCCCGGGAGTGCGCGTACCGGGGACGGCGCCGGGCGCGGGAGTGCCGTTCGCGTCAGTCGAGTGCGGTGACCAGGACGGTCGCCGTGGGGTGGTCCGGGAGGGCGTTGGTCACGGCCGTGCGGACGGCACCGGCCACCTCCAGCGGGTGGTGGTCCGCCCGTACCGCGAGGTCCACGCGCGCGTGGCGGTGCGGCAGCGCCGTGCCGCCCGGCTGACCGGAGGCGTACAGCCGGACCGGGCCGGCCGGCGTGCCCGTCAGCCTGCTCACGCCCGGCACGGCGAGCACGGCCGCCGCGACCCGGCCGGCTTCCGAGTCACCCGGAAGGCGCTGCCCGGCCGCCGGTTCCGGCTCCGGTGCTTCGGGTGGCACCGCCGGATCCGTGTCCAGCAACTCCGTCACCCGCAGATCCACCTCGGCGACCACCAGCCCGATCCGTTCCGCCGCCTCGGCCAGCACCGTGCGCAGCAGCGACGCCGTCACCGGCAGCGGCTGCGCCGCCGTGGCCGCGAACCGGGCCGACAGCCGCAACGGGCCGGGCGGCAGCGCGCTCGGCGGAGGCGGCACGACCGGCTCACCCGCCTCCTCGGGAACGGCGAGCCCGATCCGTACGCCGTCCAGGCGAACGCCCGGCGCACCCCGTGCCGCCGCGCGCCGCAACGGCACCGTCGCCGCCCGCTCCGCGATCCACGCGCCGTCGCGCGGCCCGCCCAGGGGCACGATCCTGCCCAGCCCCACCTGTTGCCGTACCGCTTGCGTCCATCCGTCCGCCGTCACTCCTCCAGCCTGCCGCATTCCTGGCGCGATGCAGGGCAACCGTGCATACGGTGGTCGTGGAGGACGACCGAAGGGACGCATGACGATGACCGACATGACCGAGGGAGGCTCGGTACGGGCCCCCGATACCGAGAAGAACCTCGCCGAAACCGGCCCGCGCAAGGGCCAGGGCACCCGGCGGGGCGGCGGCGACCCCGCCACGCGTGGCCGCACCACCATCGCCGACGGTGTCGTGGAGAAGATCGCCGGGCTGGCCGCCCGGGACGTGGTCGGCGTCCACGCCATGGGCAGCGGTCTGTCGCGGACGTTCGGCGCCGTACGCGACCGTGTGCCCGGCGGCTCCAAGTCCGTGACGCGCGGGGTGAAGGCCGAGGTCGGCGAGGTGCAGACCGCGCTCGACCTGGAGATCGTCGTCGACTACGGCGTGTCCATCGCCGATGTCGCCAGGGCCGTGCGGGAGAACGTCATCGCGGCGGTCGAGCGGATGACCGGCCTCGAGGTGGTCGAGGTCAACATCGCGGTCAGCGACGTGAAGCTGCCCGACGAGGAGGACGAGGAACCGGAGTCCCGCCTTCAGTGAGGTTCGGTGAGCGAAGGAGCGCACCATGAACATGGCTGTGGTCGGCATGATCGCCGGCATGGCGCTGGGCTTCGCCGGATACTTCGGCGGCTTCGGGGCCTTTCTGCTGGTGGCGGCCCTGGGCGCCGTCGGGTTCGTCGTCGGCCGGTTCCTCGAGGGGGACCTGGAACTCGGCGACTTCTTCCGGCCGCGTGACGAACGGCGGCGGTGACGGCCGTGAGCACGGGGACCGTCGGACTCGGTGGGAACCCGGCCGCCGTCGCGTCGGGCGAGCGCGGGGAGATCAGGATCGCCGACCGGGTGGTCGCCAAGATCGCCTCGCAGGCGGCCCGCGAGGCGATCGGCACCCTGCCGCAGGAGGCCGCACCACCGCACGCAAGCGTCGTCGTACGCCATGACGCCGCCCGCGTCCGCGTGCACATCGAACTCGACTACCCGGGCGACATCGGCGCCCGCTGCGCACAGGTACGGCGCCGGGTGGTCGACCGGGTGCGCGACCTGGCCGGCATGGCCGTGCCGGAGGTCGTCGTCCAGGTGGAACGGCTGCATCTGACGCCGGCGCCCGGCGCGGAACACGGGAGGACGCCATGAGCGAACCCCACGGCACCGTCCTGGAGAAGCACCCGCCGTCCGCCGGCGACGGAGCGGACACCGCCGGCGGGGGCGACGACGGGCACCGCCGCTTCTGGTCCGCCCGCCGGGTCCCCGCCGGGCTCCTCGCCCTGGTCCTCCTGGTCGTCGCGGGCGCGTTCCTGTACGACATCGTCGCGGTGCGCGCCGACCGGGCCGGGATGAGCTGGCGCCGTGAACTGGCCCGCCAGCTGGCCCAGCGGCCCCTGGACGACGTCTGGGTGCTGACCGGCGCCGCCGTGGCCGCCGCGCTCGGACTCTGGCTCGTCGTCCTCGCGGTGACGCCCGGCCTGCGCTCCCTGCTCCCGATGCGCCGCACCCATCCCGACGTCCGCGCGGGACTGCACCGCGCCGCCGCCGCGATGGTGCTCCGGGACCGGGCCATGGAGGTGGCCGGCGTGCAGTCCGTGCGGGTCGAGGTGAAACGCAGGCGCGCCGACGTCCGCGCGGTGTCGCACTTCCGCGCACTGGACGACGTACGCGCCGATGTGACCGAAGTGCTCGACGAGGCGATCAGAGGTCTGGGCCTGGCCCGGCCGCCCACGCTGTCGCTGCAGGTGCGGCGGCCCGGCCGGAAGGGGCGATAGCCGTGCTGGGGAGCGTCAACCGCGTACTGCTCGCCGTCGTCGGTCTGGTGCTGGTCGCGCTCGGCGGGTCCGTGCTGGCGATCGGCCTCGGAGCGCCCGCACCCTCCTGGTGGCTGCACCACGGGCGGGACGACGTCCTGCTCGACAACGCCGAGCGGACCCGGTGGCGGGACGAGGGCTGGTGGTGGCCGGTGGTCATCGCCGCGCTCGCCGTGCTGGTCCTGCTCTGCCTGTGGTGGCTGCTCGCGGTGCTGCGCCGGCGGCGGCAGGCCGAGATCCTGGTCGACACGGGCGACGGGGAGGGGGCGTCACTGCGCGGCCGGGCCCTGGAACACGTTTTCGCCGAGGAGGCGAGCCGTCAGGACGGTGTCGCCGACGCCCGCGTGGTGCTCACCGGCCACCGCGGCAGCCCGAGAGCCCGGGTGACCCTCACCCTGGAACCCCACGTCGACCCGGGTACCGCCCTGCACACCCTCACCACCGTCGCCCTGGCCCACGCCCGCACCTCATCGGCCCTCCCCGGACTTCCCACGGAAGCCCGCCTCCAAGCCCGAAAACACGGCCCGGAACGAGTGGCCTGACGCCACCCGGCCCACACCACCGCACGGCGCCCGGCACACCAGGGAGCGTCAGAACCCCCTCCGATACCCCCCATCCACCGGCACCATCACCCCCGTCAGATACGACGCCGCCGGCGACAGCAGGAAGGCCGCCGCCCGCCCGAACTCTCCCGGCGTCCCGTACCGCCGCAACGGAATCCGCGACTCCGACGCCTGCCGGGTAGCCTCCGGATCCGCGGACAACGCGTCCAGCTCCCGCACCCGGTCCGTGTCGATCCGCCCCGGCAGCAGCCCCACCACCCGGATCCCCCGCGGCCCCAGCTCGTCCGCCAGCGACTTCGCGAACCCCGCGAGGCCCGGCCGCAGCCCGTTCGAGATCGTCAGCCCGGGAATCGGCTCGTGCACCGACCCCGACAGCACGAACCCGATGACACCCCCCTCGCCCAGCTCCTCCGCCGCCGCCCGGGCCATCCGCACCGCACCCAGGAACACCGTCTCGAACGCCGACTGCCACTGCTCGTCGGTGGTGTCGGCGACGAACCCCGGCGGCGGCCCGCCCACGCTGACGAGCACGCCGTCGAAGCGCCCGAACCGCTCCCGCGCGGTCGCGATCAGCCGCGCCGGTGCCTCCGGGTCGGCGTTGTCGACCGCCACCCCGACCGCGTCCGGCCCCAGCGCGGACGCCGCCTCGGCGACGGGCTTCTCCTCCCGCCCCGTGACGACCACCTTCGCGCCGTCGGCGACGAGCTCCCGCGCGGAGGCGTTGCCCAGCCCGCGGGTCGCCCCGGTGACGACGTACACCCGGTCCTTCAGTCCAAGATCCATGGCCCTATCCTGCCCCCTCGTCCCCGAACAGGGCGAGGGCCGTGTTCACCAGGCCGATGTGGCTGAACGCCTGCGGAAAGTTGCCCAGCAGCCGGCCGCCCACCGGGTCGTACTCCTCCGCGAGCAGTCCCACGTCGTTGGCCAGCCCCAGCAGCCGTTCGAACAGCTCCCGGGCCTCCTGCGTCCGGCCGGTCATGTGCAGGGCGTCCGCCAGCCAGAAGGAGCACACCAGGAAGGTGCCTTCCTCGCCGGGCAGCCCGTCGACCTCCTCGGCGTCCGAGGTGTAGCGGCGGACGAACCCGTCCTGGCCCAGCTCCGAGCGGACCGCCTCGATGGTGCCGAGCACCCGGGGGTCGTCGGGCGGCAGAAAACCCACCCGGGGGATCAGCAGCAGCGCGGCGTCGAGTTCCCGCGAGCCGTAGGACTGGGTGAAAGTGTTGCGCGCGGGGTCGAACCCCTTGGCGCACACCTCCCGGTGCACCTCGTCGCGCAGTTCCCGCCAGCCGTCCAGGTCCCCCTCGAGATCCGGGAACTCCTCCATGGCGCGCACCGCGCGGTCGGCGGCCACCCACACCATCACCTTGGAGTGCACGAAGTGGCGGCGGCCGCTCCGTACCTCCCACAGCCCCTCGTCCGGCTGCCGCCACGCGGTGCGCAGGAAGCCCAGCAGCACCGATTGCAGCGCCCACACGTCCGGTTGTGCGGGCAGCCCCGAACGCCGGGCCAGCGCCAGCGAGTCCACGACCTCTCCGTACACATCGAGCTGGAGCTGGTTCACGGCGTCGTTGCCGACCCGCACCGGCGTGGCGCCGTCGAAGCCGGACAGCCACGGCACCTCGAACTCCGGCAGCCGCCGCTCGCCCGCGAGCCCGTACATGATCTGCAGGTCCGCCGGATCGCCCGCCACCGCGCGGAGCAGCCAGTTGCGCCAGGCCTCCGCCTCGTCGCGGTACCCGGCGGCCAGCAGTGCCTTCAGGGTCAGCGTGGAGTCGCGCAGCCAGCAGAAGCGGTAGTCCCAGTTGCGGACGCCGCCCGGCGCCTCCGGCAGCGAGGTGGTGGGCGCGGCGACGATGCCGCCCGTGGGGCGGTAGGTGAGCGCCTTGAGGGTGATCAGCGAGCGGACGACGGCGTCCCGGTAGGGGCCGTCGTACCGGCAGTGCGCCGCCCAGTCCCGCCAGTCGTTCACGCTGTGCCGCAGTGAGGCGTACGGGTCGATCAGCCGGGGCCGCGGCTCGTGGGAGGGGTGCCAGGTGAGCACGAACGCGACCCGCTCGCCCTCCCGCACGGTGAACTCCGAGCAGGTGCCCATGTCCTCGCCCCAGGTCGGCACCTCCGGCACGCTGCGCAGCCACGCCGAGTCGGGTCCGGCCACCGCCACCCGGTGCCCGTCGGCCCGGCGCACCCAGGGCACGACCGAGCCGTAGTCGAAACGCAGCCGCAGGGTGCTGCGCACGGTCACCCCACCCCGTACGCCCTGCACGATCCGCACCAGGTCCGGGGCGCGGTGCCGTTGCGGCATCAGGTCGGTGATCAGCACCGTTCCTTGCGGGGTCGTCCACTCGGTGTCCAGGACCAGGGTGTCCTCGCGGTAGGAGCGGCGGGTGTACCGCTCCGCGCCGACCGGCGCGATCTGCCAGTGTCCGTTGCTCTCATCGCCGAGCAGCCGGGCGAAGCAGGCCGCCGAATCGAAGCGGGGCAGGCACAGCCAGTCGACCGAGCCGTCCGCCCCCACCAGGGCAGCGGTCTGTTCGTCGCCGATGAGCGCGTAGTCCTCGATACGGTGCACGGGGTGCGGGTTCCCGGCCGCCGGGGGCCGCAATCAGGGGTGGAGCCGGGGGAGTGACGGACCGTCGGCCGCCGCGGCACCGCCGCCGTTGAAGATCACCCCGGGGTCCGAGGGCGCCTGGTTGAGCACCCACAGGCCGATCAGTGTGGCCAGCGCGAAGACGACCGCGACGAGCACGGTGAGGACGAGCCGCCGCCGGCGTTCCCGGCGCAGCCACTCGCCGCGCGCCGTGCGGTAGGCGTCGGGGTCGGGCAGCACCCCGCCGGCCAGGGCCTGGAGGGCGTCGCGCAGTTCGCGTTCGGTGCGTTCCGTGCCCGGCGGGCCGGACGGCTCGGCCCGGTCGTGGTCCGTGCGGTCCGGGCCGGTGCCACGTGACCCCGTCGCATCTCGGTGCGTCATCGCCGGGCCTCCATCGCCTGGGTCAGTGCGGCGATGCCGCGTGAGGTGTGCGTCTTGACGGAACCACGGGAGATTCCCATCGCGGCGGCTATCTCGCTCTCCTTCAGGCCGAGCCAGTGCCGCAGCACCAGCGCCTCGCGCTGCCGGGCCGGAAGGTGCTGCAGCGCGTCGATCAGGACCCGCTGGTCGTCGTGGAGCAGCGCGGTGTTCTCGGCGGAGGCCACGGTCTCGTCGGCCGGGGCCGGCGGACGCTGCTCGTGCCTGCGGGCGACCTGGAGGTGGCGGATCCGCATCCGGGTCAGATTGCAGACGGTGGAGCGCAGATACGCCTCCGCCGCGGCCACGTCCTTCAGCCGTCGCCACTTGCGGTAGATCTGGTAGTACGCCTCGGCCACCACGTTCTCCGGGTCGTCGGCGCCGAGCAGCACGGCGAGCCGCAGCATCGAGGAGTAGTGCAGCTCGAAGAGGCGGGCGACACCGGCCTCCCGCTCCAGATCGGCCGGGTCGCCGACGGCGGGACGCAGCGGCGGGGCCGGCGCCGTCGAGGGGGGCGGCGCGGGAGCCGGGGCCGGGGCCGGGACCGGGGCGGCGGGGGCCGAGGTCAGCGTGGTCCGGGCCTGCTGTCTGCGTCTCATGTGTTGTTCGCTCCCGTCTCCGGACGTCGCCCGGCCATCAGGCGGGACGGCAGGTCGGTGGCGTCGGCGCCGCGTGCGACACCGAGCACGGCGAGGGCCGCGGTGCCGGCGACCGCGACGGTCAGGTTCAGCACCAGGGCGGCGACACCGGCGTAGATCTCCAGCGGTCCGGCGCCGGTGTCGAGCGGCACGATCGAGGAGAACCCCTCCCGCACCACCAGATACGTCCCGGTGGCCATGCCCACGGCCCAGCCGGCGAGCAGCGCCCGCGGATGCAGCCACCGGGTGTACAGCCCGACGGCCACCGCCGGGAAGATCTGCAGGATCCACACGCCGCCGAGCAGCTGAAGGTTGATCGCGTCCTGGTCGCGCAGCCCGAACACGAACGCGACGGCACCGAGCTTCGCGGTCAGCGACACCGCCTTGGCGACCCGCACCTGTCGCTTCGGCGTGGCCGTGGGATGGACGTACTCGACGTATACGTTCCGTACGAAACTGGTCGCCGCGGCGATCGACATCACGGCCGCCGGCACCAGCGCGCCCACCACGATCGCACCGAAGACCAGTCCGGCCAGCGGGCCCGGCATCAGCCGGTCGACGAGCATCGGCACCGCCGCCTCGGCGCTGCCCTCGGGCGCCCGCACCCCGGCCGCCAGGGCCGCGATGCCGAGGAACCCGAACAGCGCCAGCAGCGCGGTCCAGGCGGGCAGCCCCGCCGACACCTTGCGCAGCGTGCGCCCGCCGTCGGCGGCGAATCCGGCGGTGAGCACATGCGGGTACATCAGCAGGGCCAGCGCGGAGCCGAGCGCGAGCGTGGCGTAGGCGGGCTGCTGCCCCGGCGACAGCAGCAGCGGGGAGTGCGCCGCGTCCGTGCCGCCGAGGGCGCGGGCCGCCCCGTCGAAGACCGCGCCGAAACCGCCGAAGCGCCGCAGGACCAGCCAGCAGACGGCGGTCAGCGAGACGAACACCGCCACCGCCTTCAGGGCGGAGATCACCGTGGGCGCCCGCAGCCCGTGCCGGTAGGTGGCGACGGCCAGCCCCGCGAACACGGCCACCATCACGAGATCACCGGTGGCGCCGCTCGGGTACAGCCCGCCCGCGGTGAGCACCGCGCGGATGCCGAGCAGCTGGAGCGCCAGGTACGGCATCGTCGCGAGGATGCCGGTGAGCGCGACGACCAGGGCCAGCGGCGGCGATCCGTACCGGCCGCGCACGAAGTCGGCGACGGTGATGTAGCCGTGCCGCCGCGCCACGTCCCACAGGCGGCTGAGCAGCACGAACGCGAGCGGACAGACGATCACCGTGTACGGCACCGCGAAGAACGCGGGCGCGCCGTTGCCGTACGCCAGGCCCGGTACGGCGGTGAAGGTGTACGCCGTGTAGATCGTCCCGCCGAGCAGCAGCCAGGTCCAGCCCGCGCCGAGGCTCCGGTCGGCGAGCGCCCAGCCCTCCAGCGAGGGCAGCCGGTCGCTGGGCCGCAGCCACCGCGCGGTGACGGCGAGCAGCGACGCCCCGCCGATCACGGCGAGGAACGTCGCGGTCATGGCGCTGTCAGCCATGAATCACCGTCCTAGGAGTGCTGTGCCCTCGGGGGAGAGTTGCGCGGACGGCCCGTCCGGATGACAGAAACCGGTGGGACATCCGTCCGGAACGTGGCGTCAACACATCCGACCGGTGCGCCACTCTCGCACAGAACACCGCGAACCGGGAGGGCAGTCCAGCTCACACCACACACCGCCCACCCCCGGCTACCCACCGTGCCCCCACCACCCGCCCTCCTCGGCCCCGGCACCCGGCTCCGGCCCGCGTGCCGCGTCGCCGCGTGCCGTGGCACGCGGACGTCTGTAGCGCGCCTCCGCGTGCCGACTCGGACAGTGCACCGTCGGCCGGTGCGGGTCCGGGTCGGCCACCTGGCCCTGGCCCTGGTTCCGGCCTCAGCGCTGGCTCCGGGCCCCGGCCTTTGCCCGGGCGCCGCGTCGCCGCGCGCCGTGGCCGGCTGCGCAGCGCGCCTCCGCGTGCCGGCCTGGACAGTGCACCGTCGGCCGGGGCAACAGGGGCGGGGCGACAGCGGGTTCGGCCGGTGCGGGGCCGGGACGGCCACGGACAGCCACCGTCGGTCGGGGCAGGGGCCCCGGCAGGCGGTTCGGCCGGTATGGGGCCGGGCCTCGTTACACCGGTGCCGGCTCGGTCGTACGGGCCGACGGCGTGGCCGTCGCCCGCTCCCGGGCCTCCCTGCGGACCAGGACGATCCAGCCGACCGGCACGGCTGCCGCGAACAGCCACCACTGGACGGCGTAGGCGTAGTTCAGGGCCGCGTTCTCCTTGCCGGGGTCACCGAGCCGTTCCGGGGTGCCGTTCTTCGGCTCGGGTGCCGTCTGTGCCACATAGCCGCCGAGCACCCGGGCGCCGAGGCGCTCGGCCTCCCGCTCGCTGTTGATCAGCATGATCTGCCGGTCGGGCAGGCCCTCGAGCTCCTTGATGCCGCTCGCCTCGGTGGTCTCGTCGGGCATGAGCCGGCCCTCGATCGTGATCTCGCCGGGCGGCGGCGCGGGGACCTCGGGGAAGGCGGTCTGGCTCGGCCCGTCCGAGGGGATCCAGCCCCGGTTGACCAGCAGCACCCTGCCGTCGTCGAGCACGAAGGGGGTGAGCACGTGGAAGCCGACCTGGTCGTCGGCGTTGGTGCGGCGGCGCACGACGACCTCGTCATCCGTGTCGAAGTGCCCCTTCGCGGTCACGGTGCGATACCGCTCGGCGCGGGTCACGGCGTCCCCCGGCGCGGCGAGCCGCTCCACCGGCACGGGATCGGCGGCCAGCGCGTCGGTGACCAGCTGGTTCCGGGCGGAACGCTCCTCGTGGCGGTCCATCTGCCATATGCCCAGCCGGATCATCGTGGGGATGAGAAGCAGGGCGACCAGTGTGATGATCACCCATTGGCGGGACAGCAGGAAGCGGTACACCCCACGACCGTACAACCCGGCCGCGGGGTGCATTCAGGCGGGTACGTCCCCTCACACCGGGCGACTCACACCCGGTCGACGATCCCCGCTTGTCCCTCCGCGCGGGCGCAGTGGGCGCCGCAGTACCAGTGACCGTCCGCCTCGACGCCCTGGCCGATGATCTGCACCCGGCAGTGCTCGCAGATCGGGGCCATGCGGTGGATCGCACAGGAGAAGCAGTCGAAGACGTGCACCGCGCCCTGCGCGTGCACCTCGAAGGTCATTCCGTAACTGTTGCCGCAGACTTCGCATGTCGCCATGCGCCACAGGGTGAGCCGTCGGCCGGGCGGGAGCGAGCGGGCGGCGGGCGAGTCGCCCGTCTGTCACCCGTCCGTACGGTCCGCCGGCTCCACGTCCCCGAGCAACTGGCCGAACGCCGCCTCGTCGACGACCGGGGTGCCGTACTGCCGCGCCTTGACCGTTTTCGACGTCCCCGAGTCCGGGTCGTTGGTGACGAGCAGGCTCGTCAGCCGGGACAGGCTGGAGGCCACATGCAGGCCCGCCTCGGTCGCGCGGTCCTCCAGCAGGTCCCGCTCGACGGAGGTGTCCCCGGAGAACGCCACCCGCATCCCCTGCTTGAGCCGCTTGCCCGGCTCGTAGCGCCCGGGGTTGGGGTAGGGGCACGCGGGCCGCTTGCGCGAGGGGCGCCAGCTGGCCGGCCGGTAGCCCCCGGGGCCCGCCTGCTGCCCGATGCGGGGCCGGTCCGTCCACTCGGTCAGCGGCAGGCACTCGTGCAGCGGCAGCCGTACGCCGCCCGCGGCCGCGGCGCGCAGGCTGGGCCGGAAGGCCTCCGCCAGCACGCGTGCGTCGTCCAGCGCGTGGTGCGCCCGCCGCTGCACGACACCGAAGTGCGCGGCGAGCGACTCCAGCTTGTGGTTGGGCAGCGGAAGCTTCAGCTCCTTGGACAGGGCGATGGTGCACAGCCGCTGCTTGACCGGGGCCTCACCGCGTGCGCGGGCGTACTCCCGGGCGATCATCTGCCAGTCGAAGACGGCGTTGTGCGCCACCAGTACCCGGCCCTCCAGCCGGGCGGCGAACTCCGCGGCGACGTCCCGGAAGAGAGGCGCGCCTTCGAGCACGTCGCTCGTCAGACCGTGGATCCACACCGGGCCCGGGTCCCGCTCCGGATTGACCACCGTGTACCAGTGGTCCTCGACCTCGCCGCGCGCGTCCAGCCGGTAGACGGCCGCGGAGATGATGCGGTCGTCCCGGGCCAGCCCCGTGGTCTCCACGTCAACGACCGCGTATCCCTGGGGATACGCGGCCGGCCACGCGGTGGGGGAGGGGGCTGTGGCGGTGAGGTCTTCGAGCATGGTTCACGAGGATACGGGCCGGGGCCGACACTGCGGTCCGTCAGGTGCCCTGTACACGCCGCCCGTTCGGATTCCGGACATGTCCGGAAGGAGGCGGGCTCCGGTCAACCGCGCCCGGTCACCAGCGGATCGGCACCGGAAGCGCCGTCAGCAGTCCCGACACGGCGACGACCAGCGCGAGCAGATACACCTCCGCCCGCGCGGGTGAACTCGCGCTCAGCGGGTCGGCCGCGCGGGCCAGCCGGATCCGGGCCCACAGCGCGAGCGCGGCGACCCCGGCCATCAGGATCACCTTGGCGAGCAGCACCCGCCCGTACGCCGTCTCCGTCAGCTGCTCCAGGATCGTCTCCGGCGGCATCCGGCGCAGCGAACTGCACACGCCCGTCGCGGTGAGGGCGGCGAGCAGCGCGGCCGCCACGCGCGCGTAGCGGCCCAGCAGCGCGGCGCCCGCCTCCGCGCGCTGCCACACCTTCAGCGTGCGCAGGGCGTACACCAGACCGCCCACCCAGAGCGAGGCGCAGGTCAGGTGCACCAGGGTCAGCCCGGAACCGATCATCGGGCTGTACTCGGTCGTCGGATGGGCGCGCAGGGCCTCCGCGACGACGATCGCGGCCAGGGGCCACACCTGTGTGGCGGGCCGTGCGGACGCGGCGCACAGGGCCGCCGCGAGGAAGCCGTTGACCTCCAGCAGGGCGAGTTTGCCGTCCCGGGAGTCGTAGAGGCCGCCGACGTCGATGTCGGCGGGGCTGCCGGGAACGAGGTTGCCGGTGGCCACGACGGAGGCGAGGGCGAGGGCGGCCACGAGACCGGCGGAGTTGGCGACCGTGGACCAGCTGCGGGGCAGCGTGGCCGGGGCGCCGGGCACGGAGCGGGCCAGCCGCCGGACGAACAGCTCGCCGACGGGTATGGACAGCGCCGCGAACAGCACCGTGCGCAGCAGGGCTATGCCGCCGGTGCCGGGCGCGTCGGCCTCCCCGGTGCCGTGCAGCGCCGGGGACGGGCCGAGGAGCGGTATCAGCGCGCCCAGCGCCACCAGTACGAGTACGGCAGTGGCCCGCCCGGTGCCGGGGCGCCGGGCGCCCCTGTGTGCACCGGTCCTCCCGGCCCTGGGGTTCGTCAGAGTCACCCCAGGATCTTCACAAGATCACACAGTTTTGGGCAAGTGAGCGGCGAAATGCGCGGGGCCGGGCGTCTCCGCCCGGCCCCGCGCCTGTATCACACCCGAGGGACTACCACGTCACCGCGTCCAGCGCGTCGGCGGTGCCCCAGCCGTAGAAGCCGTTGCGGTTCTTCGGCCCCTCGCACACCGCGTCGGCCTTGCCGTCGCCGTTGATGTCGTACGGGTCCGTGCAGGCGGTGGCGTCGGCCTCCGCGTACAGCAGCGCCTTCACCATCGCCGGCGGCGCGTAGGGGTGCGTCGACTTGATCAGCGCGGCAACCCCCGCGACATGCGGCGACGCCATCGACGTACCCGCCATGTAGCCCCACTTGCCGCCGGGCAGCGTGCCCAGGATCAGCCCGCTGGTGGCGGGCGGGGCGGGCGGCTGGTAGGCCGTGGAGTCACCGCCGGGCGCGGCGATGTCGATGAAGCCCCGTCCGTAGTTGGAGAAGGACGACTTCAGCCCCTTGGCGCCCGTCGCCGCGACCGTCACCACACCCGGCAGCTGCGTCGGGATGTCGAGGCACTCGTCCGGGTCGATCACCCGGTCCGACGGGGTGCCGTCGTTCGGGGACACCGGGTCGGTGATCTCGTCGGCCGCGAGGTCGTAGTTCTCGTTGCCGGCCGCGGCCACGTTGACCGTGCCCTTGCGCTCCGCGTACCGCGTGGCCCGGGTGACGGCCTCCAGGAGCGCCTTCTGGTCCGGGTCGTCCTTGCAGTTGAAGTACCAGGGGTCGGTGTAATAGCTGTTGTTGGTGATGTCGACCCCGTGCTCGGCCGCCCACATGAAGCCGCACACCACGGCCTCGGTGTAGAAGTACCCCGCCGGCGTGGACACCTTGATGCCGGAGACCTTCACCCCGGGCGCGACACCGGTCATGCCGATGCCGTTCTTGGCGGCGGCGATCTCACCGGCGACATGCGTGCCGTGCGGGCTCTCGTCCGCGCCCGGCCGCCAGGCGCCGTCGCTCGTGTCCGGCTTGCCCGTCACACAGTTGACCGACGCGTCCCGGTCGAAGTTGGGCGCGATGTCCGGGTGGGTGTCGTCCACACCGGTGTCGATGACGCCGACGGTCACCTTCGAACTGCCCAGCGACTTCTTGTGCGCCTTGTCCGCCTTGATGGCGGGCAGGTCCCACTGCAACCCCTGCAGCGGGTCCTCTCCCTCGGCGGCCTCCGCCTGCGCCTCGGCGGCCTCGGCGGCGCTGAGCACCTTCGGGGTGCCCATGTCCTGGGTGGCCGCCGACGGCAGCGGGGCGTTGCGGGTGTTGCCCGCCGACTGCACGCCCCGCACCTTGCGGACGGTCTTCGCGAAGTCGGGGTTGGAGGAGTGGACGACGATGACGCCGATCTTGTCGTACGACGTCACGATCGTGCCGCCGGCCTTGGCGATCGCCTTCTTCACATGGGCCGGGGCGCCGTGCCCGCCACGGACGTTGACCACATAGCTGAGCGAGTCCGCGTCGGCCTCGGCGGCGGCCGCAGGCCGGCCGTCGGCCGGGGCGGCGGTGGCCGCGGTGTTCGGCAGGAACGCCAGCGCGGTCGCCATGGCCATTCCGGCCGGGACGACGAGCACACGGCGATGGCGCGGGTGAGACGCTGTCATGAAGTCTCCAGTTCGTTCACTGTTGCGGGGGTCGGGCGGAACCTGCGGGAGAGCGTGCTCACTTGACGGCGCGCAGCGCGTCGACGATGCCGAAGCCGTAGAAGCCGTTGACCCGGTCGCCGCCCTCGCACGTCGCGTCCTGTGCGCCGTCGCCGTCCTGGTCGTAGGAGTCCGGGCAGCCCGGGTTGTCCGCCTGCGCCTTCAGCAGCGCCTGCAGCGCCGCGGGGGAGGCCCACGGGTGCTTGGACTTCAGCAGCGCGGCGACACCGGCGGCGTGCGGCGAGGCCATCGACGTGCCTTGCAGGAAGGCGTATTCGCCGCCCGGCATGGTGGACAGGATGCGGCCGTCCTTGGACGGCGTGTCCGGCAGCTGGTAGCGGCGGTCGCCGCCCGGCGCCGCGACGTCGACGACGCCCTTGCCGTACGTGGAGTAGTACGACTTGAGGTTCTGCACGCCCGTCGCGCTGACCGTGACGACGCCCGGCAGCTGGGTCGGCAGGTCGAAGCACTCGCTCGGGTCGATGGTGCGCTCGACGGGCGTGGTGTCGTTCGGGCTGGACGCGTCGTCGATGGCGTCCGAGGCCAGGTCGTGGTTGGAGTTGCCGGCCGAGGCCACGTGCAGGGTGCCCTTGCGCTGCGCGTACAGCTGGGCCCGGTTGACCGCGTCGACGATCGCCCGCTGGTCGGGGTCGTCCATGCAGTTGTACAGCCACGGGTCCACGTAGTAGCTGTTGTTCGTGATCTCCACGCCGTGGTCGGCGGCGAACATGAACGCGCAGACGACGTTCTCCGGGTAGAACAGGCCGTTGTCCGGGTCGCTGACCTTGATGCCGGCCACCTTGACGCCGGGCGCGACACCGGCGACGCCGATGCCGTTGCGGGCGGCGGCGATCTCACCGGCCACATGGGTGCCGTGGTAGTCGTCTTCCGTGTACGGGCGCCAGGCGCCGTCACTGGTGTCCGCCTTGCCGCCGACGCAGTTGGCCGACTGGGAGGCGGAGAAGTTCGGGGCGAGGTCCGGGTGGGTGTCGTCGACGCCGGTGTCGATGACGGCGACGGTCACCTTGCGGCTGCCGGGGTTGATCTTCGCGGCCTTGTCGGCGCCGATGGCCCGCAGGTCCCACTGGTCGGCCTCGAGCGGCTCGCTGCCGGGAGTGCCCGCGGAGGCGGCCTTCGTCCGCGCGGCCTCGGCGGCCGTCACGTAGTCGGCGGCGCCCTCGTCCGTGGTGCCCGCGCGGGTCAGCGGGGCGGTGCGGGTGGCGCCGGCCGAGTGCACACCCCGCGCCTTGCGAACGGTCTTGGCGAAGTCGGGGTTGGAGGAGTGGGCGACGATCACACCGATCTTGTCGTACGTGACCACGACCGTCCCGCCGGCCGCGGCGACCGCCCGCTTCACCGAGGCGATCGTGCGGTGGTCCGCCCTGGTGTTGACGACGTACGCCAGGGCGGGCGCGTCCGTCGCCTGCTCGGCCGACGCCGTCCGCGGGGCCGCCGACGCCGACGCCGCCGGCAGGAAGCCGAGCGAGGCGGTCAGGGACAGCACGACGGGCACGGCGAGGGCGAGCCGGCGTCTGGAACGCAGATGAGCCATGGGGTCTCCACATCATCCGGAAACGAGACCGGCCCGAGACACGGGGTGGTGCTCGGGCAGGTACATGACGGGTGGTGCAGGCCGAAGCTATCCCGCGCGTTCGCCGGCCAGCAATCATTTGCCGGAACGTCTTCACAAAAGGGCAGCGCAAAAAGAATGCGTGGGAGTTGAACCGGTCCTCGCGTGGCGCCGTGCCCTTGGTCAGGAAGCGCGAGCAGACTCGCCTTTCGTCCCCGCCCGAACCACCGCAATGCGAGGAGACTCCGTGGCCGCCGACGCACCGCCCCCCTCGACAGATCAATCCGCACTCCCCGGGCCCGAGGCGTACACCGAGGTCCAGGAGAGCGCCGAGTTCGGTGAACTGCGCCGCTCTCACCGCTCCTTCGCCTTCCCGCTGACCGTGGCCTTCATCGTCTGGTACCTGCTGTACGTCCTGTGCAGCAACTACGCGGGCGGCTTCATGGGCACCGAGCTGTTCGGCAACATCAACGTCGCCTTCGTCTTCGGCATCCTGCAGTTCGTCACCACGTTCCTCATCGCGTGGTGGTACTCCCGGCACGCCGCCGCCAAGCTCGACCCCAAGGCCGAGGCCATCAAGACCCGACTGGAGGGCGGCGCATGAGCCCCTCGATCACCCATGTCACCCTGGCCGCGAACGAGGCGAGCGAGCACCGCGCGCTGATCATCACGCTGTTCGTGCTGTTCGTCCTCGCCACGCTCGGCATCACCGTCTGGGCGGGCCGCCAGACCAAGGACGCCGCCGACTTCTACGCCGGCGGACGCCAGTTCAGCGCCTTCCAGAACGGACTCGCGGTCTCCGGCGACTACATGTCGGCCGCCTCCTTCCTCGGCATCGCCGGCGCCATCGCCCTCTTCGGCTACGACGGCTTCCTGTACTCCATCGGCTTCCTGGTCGCCTGGCTCGTCGCCCTCCTCCTGGTCGCCGAACCGCTGCGGAACTCCGGCCGCTACACCATGGGCGACGTCCTCGCCTACCGCATGCGGCAACGCCCCGTGCGCACCGCCGCCGGCACCTCCACCATCATCGTGTCGATCTTCTACCTGCTGGCCCAGATGGCGGGCGCGGGCATCCTCGTCTCGCTGCTGCTCGGCATCACCTCCGACGCCGGCAAGATCCTCATCGTGGCCATGGTCGGCGTACTGATGATCGTGTACGTCTCCATCGGAGGCATGAAGGGCACCACCTGGGTCCAGATGATCAAGGCCGTGCTGCTCATCGGCGGCACGATCCTCATTACGTTCCTGGTGCTGCTGAAGTTCAACTTCAACATCTCGGATCTGCTGGGCAGCGCGGCCGCGAACAGCGGCAAGGGCGACGCCTTCCTGGAGCCCGGCCTGCGGTACGGCGCCGACGGCACCTCCAAGCTGGACTTCATCTCCCTGGGCATCGCCCTGGTGCTCGGCACCGCCGGTCTGCCGCACATCCTGATCCGCTTCTACACGGTGCCCAACGCCAAGGCCGCCCGTAAGTCCGTGAACTGGGCCATCGGCATCATCGGCGGCTTCTACCTGATGACCATCGCCCTCGGCTTCGGCGCCGCAGCGCTCATCTCCCAGGACGAGATCATCGCCTCGAACCCGTCCGGAAACACCGCGGCCCCGCTGCTCGCGCTGCATCTGGGCGGCGTCGACTCGGCCTGGGGCGCGATCCTGCTCGCCACCATCTCCGCGGTCGCCTTCGCGACGATCCTCGCCGTGGTCGCCGGACTCACGCTCGCCTCGTCGTCCTCCTTCGCGCACGACATCTACGCCAACGTCATCCGCAAGGGGAAGGCCACGGAGAAGGAGGAGATGAAGGCGGCCCGCTGGGCGACCGTCCTCATCGGCGTCGTCTCCATCGCGCTCGGCACCCTCGCCCGCGACCTGAACGTGGCCGGCCTGGTCGCCCTGGCCTTCGCGGTCGCCGCGTCCGCCAACCTGCCGACCATCCTCTACAGCCTGTTCTGGAAGCGGTTCACCACCCAGGGCGCCCTGTGGTCGATCTACGGCGGTCTCATCGTCGCCGTCGGCCTGGTGCTGTTCTCGCCCGTCGTCTCCGGCGCCCCCAAGGCGATGTTCCCGGACGTCGACTTCGCCTGGTTCCCGCTGCAGAACCCGGGCCTCATCTCCATCCCGTTCGGTTTCCTGATGGGCTGGCTCGGCACGGTCCTGTCGAAGGAGGAGCCCGACGTCAAGAAGTACGCGGAGCTGGAGGTCCGGTCCCTGACCGGCACCGGCGCCCACTGATCCGCCCGCCTTGGACGGCCGCGTCGCGCGGACCCCTGTGGGTCCCTACGACGCGGCCGTCCGGCATCTCGTCACAACGGTCCTCGTCCGTTGTCGGTGGCGTCACGTAGGCTCACCGGTACGGGGACAGAAGTGATCCGCGTCGAGGGAGGGGGCCACCGTGCTCGTCGACACCTATGGCCGAGTGGCCACCGATCTGAGGGTCTCGCTGACCGACCGGTGCAATCTGCGCTGCACCTACTGCATGCCCGAGGAGGGGCTGCAGTGGCTGGCCAAGCCCGACCTGCTCACCGACGACGAGATCGTCCGCCTCATCGACATCGCCGTCACCTCCCTGGGCATCGAGGAGGTCCGCTTCACCGGCGGTGAGCCCCTGCTGCGCCCCGGTCTGGTCGGCATCGTCGAGCGGGTCGCCGCCCTGGAGCCCCGGCCCCAGATGTCCCTCACCACCAACGGCATAGGTCTCAGGCGCGTCGCGCCCGCGCTGAAGGCGGCGGGCCTGGACCGGGTCAACGTCTCCCTGGACACCCTGCGCCCCGACGTGTTCAAGACACTCACCCGCCGCGACCGCCACCGGGACGTCATCGACGGCCTGTACGCGGCCCGCGAGGCCGGCCTGACCCCGGTCAAGGTCAACTCGGTCCTGATGCCGGGGCTCAACGACGACGAGGCCCCCGACCTCCTCGCCTGGGCCGTGGAGCACGACTACGAGCTGCGCTTCATCGAGCAGATGCCGCTGGACGCCCAGCACGGCTGGAAGCGCGAGGGCATGATCACCGCCGGGGACATCCTGGCCTCCCTGCGCACCCGCTTCGAGCTGACCCCCGAGGGCGACGAGGCGCGCGGCTCCGCACCGGCCGAGCGCTGGCTGGTGGACGGCGGCCCGCACCGCGTCGGTGTCATCGCCTCCGTCACCCGCCCGTTCTGCGCCGCGTGCGACCGCACCCGCCTCACCGCCGACGGCCAGGTCCGCACGTGCCTGTTCGCCACCGAGGAGACGGACCTGCGCGCGGCCCTGCGCTCCGACGCCCCCGACGAGGAGATCGCCGGCATCTGGAAACGCGCCATGTGGGGCAAGAAGGCGGGCGCGGGCCTGGACGACCCGAGCTTCGTCCAGCCGGACCGCCCGATGTCGGCGATCGGGGGCTGAGGTCCCGATCGCCGAGCCGGGAGCCGGGCGCCGCTGTTCAGGCGCCCCGGGCCTGCCACTCCTGAAGCGGGACGACCTCCTTCAGGAACCCGCGCACCCCCAGGAACTGCGACAGATGCTCCCGGTGCTCCTCGCAGGCGAGCCATGTCTTGCGGCGCTCGGGAGCGTGAATCTTGGGGTTGTTCCAGGCCAGTACGTGGACCGCGGCGGCGCGGCAGCCCTTGGCGGAACAGATCGGCGTCTCGGGATCGGGGAGCATCACACCCCGACCCTAGCGCGCGGGAAAAAGGCGACGCCGAGCAGCCACGGGGGGAGCTGCCCGGCGTCGGTCCGTCGCTCCGACGGGGGATGCGGAGCGCGTACGCAGTATGTCATGGGTCACCCCGCCCCCGGCACCGGAAGCACATGATTGATCTGAGCTTTTCTTGAGCTTGGCGGAGAAACACCTTCCGCTCGGCGCCGTTTCCCCTCTCGCTCCGATCTTCACGACCGCTCGGGCCGCTCCGTTCGTTCGCCCGGCACCCGCTCCGACGCCACATCTTCCGCATCGGGTTCCGCGGAACCGTCGTTCGTCCGCGGCGGTGCGATCATCGGCTTCATCGGGGTCGTCACGAAGGTCGACGGCAGCGACGGCGCGTTCTCGCGCCCGGCGTTGGCGATCACCACCGCGATGTACGGCAGGACCGCCCCGAGCACCAGCGCGACGATCGCGACATGCCGCTCCACGTTCCACAGGGTCGCCGCGAGGATGACCGAGATCGTACGGACGACCATCGAGATCACATACCGGCGCTGCCGTCCGCGCACGTCTTCCTGGAGGCCCGTCCGGGCGCCGGTGATCCGGAACACCTGGACGCCGCCGCCGCCATGTTGCTTCCGCATCACATTCCACCATCCGCCCGCAGAGGACCGTCCCCGCCCCGGCCGTCCCGCACCCCGGTCGGTGAACCCGGGCCCGGACAGGTCCCACGGTACGCCGCCCCCACCCGGGTCACGAGCCCGGGTCCGCCCCTCCTTCCGTCCGTACGGCCTGCGCCGTCGCACGTACGCCGCGTCCGACGTGCGGCGTACCGCTCCTCGTCCGACACTGGGCGCAATGCTCGCGTCACGCCGTACTAGGAGGCTTCCATGGGCTGGTTGTGGGCGATCATCGTGGGTTTCGTTCTCGGTCTTCTCGCCAAGGCGGTGATCCCCGGCAAACAGCACATCCCGCTGTGGCTGGCCACCATCTGCGGCATGATCGGTGCCGTCATCGGCAACGCGATGGCGCGCGGCTTCGGCATCGAGGAGACGCGGGGCATCGACTGGGGCCGGCACATCTTCCAGCTGGGTGCGGCCATCGTCATCGTCCTGCTCGTGGAGATGATGTACAACGCCATGCAGCGCAGGAAGCACGAGGGGGAGCGGGCCTGATCCGCAGGCCGAGGAACGACTCGGGGGCGGCCCCGGCCGCGCCGGACACCGCCCCCGTACCCGTCGTCGCTCAGCCGGCCGTGACCTCCACCGCGGCCAGGTTCTTCTTGCCCCGGCGCAGCACCAGCCAGCGGCCGTGCAGCAGGTCCTCCTTGGCCGGCACGGCGTCCTCGGCGGTGACCTTGACGTTGTTCACGTAGGCGCCGCCCTCCTTCACCGTGCGCCGCGCGGCCGACTTGCTCGCCACCAGGCCGACCTCGGCGAACAGGTCCACGACCGGGCCGAGCTCGGTCACCTGGATGTGCGGCACCTCCGAGAGCGCCGCCGCCAGCGTCCGCTCGTCCAGCCCCGCCAGCTCGCCCTGGCCGAACAGGGCCCGGGACGCGGCGATCACGGCGGCCGTCTGGTCGGCCCCGTGCACCAGCGTCGTCAGCTCCTCCGCCAGCGCGCGCTGCGCGGCCCGGGCCTGCGGACGCTCCTGCGTTTGCCGCTCCAGCTCCTCCAGCTCCTCCCGGGACCGGAAGGACAGGATCCGCATGTAGCCCGAGATGTCCCGGTCGTCCACGTTCAGCCAGAACTGGTAGAACGCGTACGGCGTGGTCATCTCGGGGTCCAGCCAGACGGCGCCGCCCTCGGTCTTGCCGAACTTGGTGCCGTCCGCCTTCGTCATCAACGGCGTCGCGAAGGCGTGGACGGTCGCGTCCGGCTCCAGCCGGTGGATCAGGTCGAGCCCGGCCGTGAGGTTGCCCCACTGGTCGCTGCCGCCCTGCTGCAACGTGCAGCCGTAGCGCCGGTACAGCTGGAGGAAGTCCATGGCCTGGAGCAGCTGGTAACTGAACTCCGTGTAGCTGATGCCCTCGGAGGACTCCAGCCGCCGGGCGACCGAGTCCTTGGTCAGCATCTTGTTGACGCGGAAGTGCTTGCCGATGTCCCGCAGGAACTCGATCGCGGTCAGGTTCGCGGTCCAGTCGAGGTTGTTCACCATGACGGCCGCGTTCTCAGCCTCGAAGGTCAGGAACGGCTCGATCTGGCGGCGCAGCCGCTCCACCCAGCCCGCGACCGTCTCCGGCGAGTTCAGCGTGCGCTCCGCCGTCGGCCGCGGGTCGCCGATCTGCCCGGTGGCGCCGCCGACCAGCGCCAGCGGCCGGTGCCCGGCCTGCTGAAGCCGGCGCACGGTGAGCACCTGCACCAGATGCCCCACATGCAGCGAGGGCGCCGTCGGGTCGAAGCCGCAATAGAACGTGACGGGACCGTCCGCGAGCGCCTTGCGCAAAGCGTCCTCGTCAGTGGACTGGGCGAACAGCCCGCGCCACTTCAGCTCGTCGACGATGTCCGTCACGGTTCTCGCGTCTCCTTGATGATCTTCGGCCGGTCGGGTCACGGCCGCTGGCGAACGCCTACGAGGTTATACGCCCTGGCTGACAGAGCTCATATTGAAATCGGGGACGCGCAGCGCCGGCATCGCCGCCCTGGTGAACCAGTCGCCCCACTCCCGGGGCAGCGTCCTGTCCGTACGGCCCGCCTCCGTCGCCCGGCCCAGCAGGTCCACCGGCGACTCGTTGAACCGGAAGTTGTTCACCTCGCCGGTGACCTCGCCGTTCTCGACGAGATACACGCCGTCCCGGGTCAGCCCCGTCAGCAGCAGCGTCGCCGGGTCGACCTCCCGGATGTACCACAGGCAGGTCAGCAGCAGCCCGCGTTCCGTGGCCGCCACCATCTCCTCCAGGGACCGGTCGCCGCCGCCGTCCAGGATCAGGTTGTCGATCCCGGGCGCCACCGGCAGCCCGGTCAGGCCCGCGCCGTGCCTGCTGGTCGTCAGCCGGTTCAGCTCGCCCTCGCGGATCCACTCCGTGGCCGACAGCGGCAGCCCGTTGTCGAACACCGACTGATCACCCCCGGAGGAGTGCGCGATCACGAACGGCGCCGACTCCAGACCCGGCTCGTGCGGATCGCTGCGCAGCGTCAGCGGCAGTTCGGCCAGCCGCTCGCCGACGCGGGTGCCGCCGCCCGGCTTGGAGAACACCGTGCGCCCCTCGGCCGCGTCCCGCCCCGAGGCCGACCACAGCTGGTAGATGAGCAGGTCGGCCACCGCGGTCGGCGGCAGCAGCGTCTCGTACCGGCCCGCGGGCAGCTCCAGCCGCCGGCGCGCCCACCCCAGCCGTACGGCCAGCTCGGCGTCGAGCGCCGCCGGGTCGACGTCCTTGAAGTCCCGCGTGGCCCGCCCTGCCCACGCCGACCGCGTACGGTCCGGCGACTTGGCGTTCAGCTCCAGCGTGCCGTTGGGCTGGTCGTGCCGCAGCCGCAGCCCCGCCGAGGTGCCCAGGTAGGTGGAGACCATCTCGTGGCTGGCGAACCCGTACAGCTCCCGGCCGCCGGCCCGCGCGCGTGCGAACGCCTCGCCCAGCGCCGGGGCGAAGTCGGCGAACACCGCGGAGGAGGTCTCCGCGGGCGCCTCGGTGAACTCGGGGGACGGGGCCACGCCCGTGACCAGCGGCTGCGCGTCCTCGGCGGGACCCGCGCCCCGCGCGGCGTCCTCGGCGGCCCGCACCAGCGGCTCCAGCTCGTCCACGGTCACCGCGGAGCGGGACACCACCCCGGACGCCGTGCCCCGGGCGCCGTCCACCATGGCGATCACGGTGAGCGTGCGCCCGCGCGTGACCCCGTTGGTGGTGAGCGCGTTGCCCGCCCAGCGCAGATTGGCGGAGGACTCCTCGTCGGCGATCACCACACAGCCGTCCGCCCGGGACAGCTCGAGCGCGCGCTCGACGATCTCGTGCGGCTTGTTCGTTCGCGCGCTCATCGCCCCGCCTCCTGCGTGGTGTTGAGAATGTTGACTCCCTTGAACAGGGCGGAAGGACAGCCGTGCGAGACCGCCGCGACCTGTCCCGGCTGGGCCTTGCCGCAGTTGAAGGCGCCGCCCAGGACATACGTCTGCGGGCCGCCGACCGCCGCCATGGAACCCCAGAAGTCCGTGGTCGTGGCCTGGTACGCGACATCCCGCAGCTGTCCCGCCAGCCGCCCGTTCTCGATCCGGTAGAAGCGCTGGCCGGTGAACTGGAAGTTGTACCGCTGCATGTCGATCGACCACGACCGGTCACCGACCACGTAGATGCCCCGGTCCACGCCCCCGATCAGGTCCTCCGTCGACATCCCCGCCGGATCCGGCCGCAGCGACACATTGGCCATCCGCTGCACCGGCACATGACCGGGGGAGTCCGCGAACGCGCACCCGTTGGACCGCTCGAAGCCGGTCAGCCTCGCGATCCGCCGGTCCAGCTGGTAGCCGACCAGCGTGCCGTCCTTCACCAGGTCCCAGGACTGCGCCTCGACGCCCTCGTCGTCGTAGCCGATGGTGGCCAGCCCGTGCTCGGCGGTGCGGTCCCCGGTGACGTTCATCAGCTCGGAGCCGTACTTCAGCTTGCCCAACTGGTCGAAGGTGGCGAACGAGGTACCCGCGTACGCCGCCTCATAGCCGAGCGCGCGGTCCAGCTCGGTGGCGTGCCCGATGGACTCGTGGATGGTCAGCCACAGGTTGGACGGGTCCACCACGAGGTCGTACAACCCCGGCTCGACGCTCGGCGCCCGCATCTTCTCCGCCAGCAGCTCCGGGATCCGCTCCAGCTCCTCGTCCCAGTCCCAGCCGGTACCCCGCAGATACTCCCAGCCACGGCCGACGGGCGGCGCGATCGTGCGCATGGAGTCGAACTCGCCGCTGGAGTCGTCCACGGACACGGCCGTGAGCACCGGGTGCAGGCGCACCCGCTGCTGTGTCGTGACGGTCCCGGCCGTATCGGCGTAGAACTTGTTCTCGTGCACGGTGAGCAGCGAGGCGTCGACATGGTCCACCCCGCCCGCCGCCAGCAGCCGGGCGCTCCACTCGGCCAGCAGCCCGCTCTTGTCCTCGTCGGGCACGGTGAACGGGTCGATCTCGTACGACGACACCCAGGTCTGCTCGGAGTGCACCGGCTCGTCGGCCAGCTCCACCCTCTCGTCCGACCCGGCCGCCCGGATCACCTGCGCGGACAGCTTCGCCATCGCCACGGCCTGCGAGGCGACCCTCGCGGCGGCGTCCGGGGTCAGATCCACCCCGGAGGCGAACCCCCAGGTCCCCCCGTGCACCACGCGCACCGCGTACCCGAGGTCGGTGGTGTCCGACGACCCGGCGGGCTTGGCGTCCCGCAGCCGCCAGGAGGCGCTGCGGACCCGCTCCAGGCGGAAGTCCGCGTGCTCCGCCCCCAGCGACCGCGCGCGCGCGAGCGCGGCGTCGGCGAGGGCGCGCAGCGGCAGCATCATGAATGACTGATCGACTTCATGGGGCACGAGTGGACATCCCTTCGGGGCCTGCCTGCGGTGACCATCGGAGGCAGTGAACCATGTCGCCCCGTTCGAGTTCCTCTGGAAAAGGGGTTGAGGACAACAAATCACCGACGGGTCGTGGAGGTGCCGGTGGGGAGGGGCGGCTGAGGATCTGGCGGCACGTCGTCGACCTCTCCCGTCCCTGGCGGATCTGGCCGCGGACATCGACGCCCTCGCCGAGTCGGTCGACGCCGCGCGTGGCAGCGGCACCCTGTGAAGGCGAGCATGGCGGGTCGAATGTAGGTACCCTCAGGGATATGTACGCACAACCTGCCTGCTGTGAGGGGAGCGCGGTATGAGCACCATTTCCGTCCGCGAGTTCTCGTACAACCCCAGCGCGGTCTTCGCCCGCGTCGAGAAGGGCGAGGCGATCGAGGTCACCCGGCACGGCAACGTGATCGCGATACTGTCACCGGCCGGCAGCCCCATGGAGCGGTACGCGCACCTGGTGGCGCAGGGCAAGATTAAGTTGAAGCCGGTCACGGCCGCCGAGCGCCACAGCATGCCGCACTACGAGGTGCCGGAAGACGTCGACCCCGTGGCGCTCCTGCTGGCCGAGCGCGAAGAGGACGACCGTTGATCTATATGGATACGTCCGCGCTGGTCACCTGGATGACCCGGCGCAGTCACTGGGGCGCGCTGGACGCCTTCCTTCAGGAACGGGCCACGGAACCGCCGGCCACCAGCACGCTCGGCTTCGTGGAGACCGTACGGACGCTGGACCTCATGGGGCACTTCCCGAAGGCCATGGAGGATCTGGACGCCCGGATCACTGAAATTCTCCTCACCCGAGAGGTTCGTGACGCGGCGGCTCTGCTGGTCGGGCGCCTGAGGACGCTGGACGCGATTCACGTGGCGAGTGCCCTCTCCATGAGGGACGACCTGACCGCCCTGGTGACCTACGACCGCAGGATGCTCGAGACGGCTCGCGCCGAAGGGCTGTCGGCTCACGCACCGGGCATGGCGGACTGACCGGGGCCACGAACTGTAGGAACCCGACAGGAGGCCACGGGAGCCACTGTCGGTGCCCCAATGTCCCGAGCGGGACCCGGACCGATAGGTTTTCGGTGAAGCCGCCTGTCATCCAGGTGTCCGGGCGGGTGGACCAGACCGCTATCGAAAGGGTGATCCGTTGAGCCGCTCGGTTCTCGTCACCGGAGGCAACCGGGGCATCGGCCTCGCCATCGCCCGCGCGTTCGCCGACGCCGGCGACAAGGTCGCCATCACATACCGCTCGGGCGAGCCGCCGGCCGCCCTCGCCGAGCTGGGCTGCCTCGCCGTCAAGTGCGACATCACCGACCCCGAGCAGGTGGAGCAGGCCTACAAGGAGGTCGAGGAGGCGCACGGCAACGTCGAGGTGCTCGTCGCCAACGCCGGCGTCACCAAGGACCAGCTCCTGATGCGCATGTCCGAGGAGGACTTCACCTCGGTCGTCGACACCAACCTCACCGGCACCTTCCGGGTCGTCAAGCGCGCCAACCGCGGCATGCTGCGCGCCAAGAGGGGCCGTGTCGTGCTGATCTCGTCGGTCGTCGGCCTGCTCGGCTCCGCGGGGCAGGCGAACTACGCCGCCTCCAAGGCCGGCCTCGTCGGCTTCGCGCGCTCCCTGGCCCGTGAGCTGGGCTCGCGCAACATCACCTTCAACGTCGTCGCCCCCGGCTTCGTCGACACCGACATGACCAAGGTGCTCACCGACGAGCAGCGCGAGAACATCGTGTCGCAGGTGCCGCTGGGCCGGTACGCCAAGCCGGAGGAGATCGCCGCGGCCGTGCGGTTCCTCGCCTCGGACGACGCCTCGTACATCACTGGAGCCGTCATTCCCGTTGACGGCGGACTGGGAATGGGTCACTGATCACCATGAGCGGAATCCTCGAGGGCAAGCGCGTCCTGATCACTGGCGTGCTGACCGAGTCCTCCATCGCCTTCCACGCCGCGAAGCTGGCGCAGGAGCAGGGCGCCGAGGTCATCCTCACCGCGTTCCCGCGGCCCACCCTGACCGAGCGCATCGCCAAGAAGCTGCCCCGGCCCGTCAAGGTCATCGAGCTCGACGTCACCAACGACGAGCACCTCGGCCGGCTGGCCGACGTGGTCGGCGAGGAGCTCGGCGGCCTCGACGGCGTCGTGCACTCCATCGGCTTCGCCCCGCAGGACGCCCTCGGCGGCAACTTCCTCAACACGCCGTTCGAGTCGGTCGCCACGGCCATGCACGTCTCGGCGTTCTCCCTGAAGTCGCTGACCATGGCCTGTCTGCCGCTGATGCAGAACGGCGGCTCGGTCGTCGGCCTCACCTTCGACGCCCAGTTCGCCTGGCCGCAGTACGACTGGATGGGCCCGGCCAAGGCCGCCCTGGAGGCGACCAACCGCTACATGGCCCGCGACCTGGGCAAGCAGAACATCCGCTGCAACCTCGTCTCCGCGGGCCCGCTCGGCTCCATGGCCGCCAAGTCCATCCCGGGCTTCGGCGAGCTGGCCTCGGTGTGGGACACCCGTTCCCCGCTGGAGTGGGACCTGAAGGACCCCGAGCCGGCCGGCCGCGGCGTCGTCGCCCTGCTGAGCGACTGGTTCCCGAAGACCACGGGTGAGATCGTCCACGTGGACGGCGGTCTGCACGCCATCGGCGCCTGACGGACGCCGCACCAGGGCCCGCCTCCCGCGAGGGAGCGGGCCCTTCGCACATCCCGGGGCCGGCCGTCCCGCCCTGGGGGACGGATCAGCCGCCGGAGGACGGCCCCGGCCGTCCCGGACGGCACACGAACGGGTAGGCGGCGGCCTCCTCGGCCGCCGTCGCCGCGTCGCCCGCGCGGATCGCGTCCACCAGCCGGCCGTGGTCCATGTGCGTCTCCGGGGACATGTCACCGCCGACGTCCTCGCGCAGCCAGTCCCGCAGCACCTCGCTCAGGTCCGCGTACATCGCGGTCATCACGTCGTTGTGCGAGGCGGCCACCACGGCGAGGTGGAACGTCGCGTCCGCCGCCACGAACGCCTCAGCGTCGCCCGACTCCCACGCCTCCTCCCGGCGCAGCAGCACAGTGTCGAGCTGCTTGAGATCCTTCTCCGTACGGCGCTCGGCGGCCAGCCGTGCCGCCGCCGACTCCAGGGTCGACCGCAGCTCGGCGATGTGCCGCGGGTCGGCGCCGGCGAAGCGCCGGTGCATCACGCCCGCCAGCTCGCTGGTGGCCACCACATACGTGCCCGAACCCTGCCGGATGTCCAGCAGCCCGTTGTGCGCCAGCGCGCGGACGGCCTCACGCACCGTGTTGCGGGCCACACCCAGCTGCTCGACCAGCTCCGGCTCGGTCGGAATGCGCGCGCCCACCGGCCACTCGCCCGAGGTGATCTGCGCCCGCAGAGCGGCGATGACCTGCTCGGACAGTGCCGAACGACGCGGATGGCTCAGAGGCATGACACACCTTCGCACGACAGGGGCGCCCCACGGCGGCCTCGGCATGGACAACCAATCATCCCATGATTCTATGATGGGCTCATGGCAAGCGAGGAAAACCGGACGCTCACGTCCACGACCGTACGCGCGCCGGCCGCGCCCCGAGCCCTGAGGCCCCCCGGCGAGAGCGCCGGGCACGGGTGGCGGACGCGGCTGCTCGTCGTCGGCATCGTGCTGGCCGCGCTCAACCTCCGCCCCGCCATCACCAGCCTCGGCGCCCTGCTCGAGGAGGTCCGCGACGGGCTCGGCATGAGCGGCAGCGTCGCCGGACTGCTCACCTCCGTGCCCCCGCTGTGCTTCGCCGTCTTCGGCGTCACCGCGCCCCGCCTGGCCCGCCGCTTCGGGGCCGGAGCCGTGGTCTGCGCGGGCATGGTCGCCATCACCGCCGGCCTGCTGATACGCCCCTACGCCGGCGGCACCGCCGCCTTCCTGGCCACCACCGCCCTCGCGCTGATGGGCATCGCCGTCAGCAACGTCCTGATGCCGGTCATCGTCAAGCGCTGGTTCCCCGACCGGGTCGGTTCCATGACCGGCCTGTACTCCATGGCCCTCGCCCTGGGCACGGCCTCGGCGGCGGCGGTGACCGTACCGCTGAGCGAGGCGCTCGGCGGGAACTGGCAGTCCGGCCTCGCCCTGTGGGCGGCCCTCGCGGCCACCGCCGTACTGCCGTGGATCCCGTTCGTACGGGAACGCGGCGGGGCACCGGCCGAGCCCGCACCCGCGCGGGACGCGGACACGCCCGCGCCCCGGCTGCGCATCACCCGCAGCCGCACCGCGTGGGCGCTGGCCGTCTTCTTCGGCCTCCAGGCCACCGCCGCCTACATCACCATGGGCTGGATGGCGCAGATCTTCCGCGACGCGGGCGTCCCCGCGGGCACGGCGGGGCTGCTCCTCGCCGTCACCATGGTGATGGGCGTACCGCTCGCCTTCGTCATACCCCGCCTCGCCACCCGGCTGCCCCACCAGGGCCCCATCGTGCTCGCCCTGGGCACGAGCGGCCTCGTCGGCTACGCGGGCCTGTACTTCGCACCGGCCGCCGGCGCCTGGGCCTGGGCCGTCCTGCTGGGCATCGCCAACTGTGCCTTCCCGCTGGCGCTCACCATGGTCGGGATGCGCGCCCGCACCAGCGCGGGCGTGGCCCAGCTGTCGGCCTTCGCCCAGAGCACCGGCTACCTGATCTCCATCCCCGGCCCGCTCCTGGTCGGCGTCCTCTACCAGCACAGCGGCGGCTGGACCCTCCCGATCACCCTGATGGCGGCCTTGATGATCCCCCAGGCCATCGTCGGCTACCTGGCCGGGCGGGACCGCACGGTGGAGGAAGAAGCGACAGCCGCCTGAGGGGGCACGCGCGGGGAACTGCGCGAACGGGGGTCCGGGGGCGAAGCCCCCCGGGGAACGGGACGGGAAGGGGCGGCGGGGCGAAACAAACACCTACCCCACCCCCCGACGCGAGCCCTCGAGCCCGCCCCGGTCCACCGGATGCGAGACTTGCCCCATGCCAGTCCTCGACCCGAACCCCCAGAACGGCCAGAAGAAGATGCTCCTGGTCTTCGGCGCGTTCTTCGCGATCTTCATCGTCATCGGCGTGGTGGCCACCGTCCTCGCCCCGTGACACCGCCACCGCCACCGCCCCGCCACCGCCTCGCGCAAGCCCATGGTGGTGCCAGCCCCACCACCCCCTAGGGGGCCAGGCTCAGGGTCAAGTGGGTGGGTCACCGGATGGGTTGGTCCCCGAATGATCCGTACCTTCGAGATGTGGCCGCGGACCGCGGCCCACCGACCGTACGAGGGACACGAGAAGCGGAGGCCACCATGGCGGCGCGCACGGACACCCGGCCCGACACGGCCCCCGGCGGCAGCGTCGACACGCGGCTGCCGTGGTGGGCCCTGGCCCTGCCCGCGCTGGCGTTCGCGGCGCTGCTGACCGTGGTCCTCAACCCCTCCGAGGCCCACGCCGCCGCCCACGAGCCCACCATCGCCCACCTCGTCGAGCGCGCGCAGCAGCTCATGACCCGCTGAACACCCCGCAGGCGCTGGTCAACTACCTGCGCCCCGTGGCCTGTTTCATGCGAAGCTGGGGTGCATGAGCGTCGCAGAACCCCACAGGATTGTCCTTTTCCGGCATGCGAAAGCCGACTGGCCCCCGGTGTCCGATCATGAGCGCCCGCTCGCCGAGCGGGGCCGGATGGATGCCGCGGTCGCCGGACGCAAGCTCGCCGATACCGGCATCGCCTTCGACCTGGCCCTGTGCTCCACCTCGGTCCGCACCCGGGAGACCTGGAAGCTCGCGGTCCACGAGTTTCCGCAGCGGCCGAAAACCGTCTACGAGGAGCGGATCTACGAGGCCTCACCCGGCGAGCTGATCGCCCTGCTCAACGAGACCCCCGACGACGCGCAGAACGTTCTCCTGATCGGTCACAACCCCGGCGTCCAGGGACTCGCGGACATCCTGGCCGGTACGGCCGAGGGCGACACCCGCGAGCGCATGAACCGCCGCGGCTACCCGGCGGCCGCCTTCGCCGTGCTGTCCTTCACCGGCTCCTGGAAGTCCCTGGAGCCCGGTGTCGCCACCCTGGTCGACTACTGGGCGCCGAGCGAGTGACACCCGGCCGCGGGAGCGGGCGGCGCCGCGCTGCCGGCCCGCCCGCCCGCCGGCTCAGCCCACGTCGAGCGTGTCCGCCGCCTCGACCTCTTCGCGCGTGACGCCCAGCAGATAGAGCACCGTGTCGAGGAAGGGGACGTTCACCGCGGTGTGGGCGGCCTCGCGCACCACCGGCTTGGCGTTGAAGGCGACCCCGAGCCCCGCCGCGTTCAGCATGTCCAGGTCGTTCGCACCGTCACCGATCGCCACCGTCTGCGACAGCGGCACCCCCGCCTCGGCCGCGAACCGGCGCAGCAGCCGCGCCTTGCCCGCCCGGTCCACGATCTCCCCGGTGACCCGGCCGGTCAGCCTGCCGTCGACGATCTCCAGGGTGTTGGCCTGGGCGAAGTCGAGCCCCAGCCGCTCCTGGAGGTCATCGGTGACCTGTGTGAACCCGCCCGAGACGACGCCCACTTGATACCCGAGCCGCTTCAGCGTACGGATCAGGGTGCGTGCGCCGGGCGTCAGCCGCACCTCGCTGCGCACCTTGTCCACCACGGAGGCGTCCAGCCCTTCCAGCAGCGCCACCCGTGCGTGCAGCGACTGCTCGAAGTCCAGCTCCCCGCGCATCGCGGCCGCCGTCACCTCGGCGACCTTGTCCTCGCACCCGGCGTGCGCGGCGAAGAGCTCGATCACCTCGTCCTGGATCAGCGTGGAGTCGACGTCCATGACGACCAGGCGCTGCGCCCGCCGGTACAGTCCCGCCCCGACCACGGCGATGTCCACCCCGAGCCGGCCCGCGTCGGTCACCAGCGCGGTCCGCAGCGGCTCGGTCTCCACGCCGGACACGGCGAACTCCACCGCCGTCACCGGATACTTGGCGAGCCGGAAGATACGGTCGATGTTGCCGCCGGCCTGCGTTATCCGCGAGGCGATCGCCGCCGTCGCCTCCGAGGTGAGGGGGTGGCCCAGCACGGTGACCAGGGACCGGCCGAGACCGCGCGGACGGTTGTCGCCCTTGCCCGAGATGATCTCCGCCTGCATCTTCATCGACTCCGCCCAGTTGTGGACGGTCGCCCGCAGATCTCCTTCGAGCCCCTTGGACGGCGCGTTCACGAGCGCGCAGAGCACGATGCGGCCACGGGTGACGACCTGCTCGATGTCGACCACATCGACGGAGTAGGCGGCGAGGGTGTCGAAGAGCCCGGCCGTGATGCCCGGCCGGTCCTTCCCGAAGATCTTGACCAGAAGGGTGGGAACGTCGGAGGTCTGCGATGCGCTCATGGTGCTCCCACCGTATCCGCCCCCCAAGCCCCCCTGCCTCCCAGGTCCGCCACCCGGACAGCCCCCGGCAGCTGCGGGCAATCGCGCCGCTGGGGGCGGCACCGGCAAGCGCCGCAAGTGAAACCCCCGCACCTCAGCCGGGTCACCGCCCACCCTTCGGCTCACGCGGCGGAGGCGGAGGCGGAGGCGGCGGCGGCCCCTCATCCGGCCACGACACCCCCCTCCCCTCACCCCCCGACTCGCCCCGCCGGCCCCCACGCCCGGGCGGCGGCCCAACGGGCCCGATCACGGTGGGCGCCCCAGAAACGTCGTACGGCGGCCTCGCCCCCGGCGGCCGGGAATCCTCGGGCTCCCGCAACGCCTCGGGCGGCACACGCAAATACGGATTGGTATCCGGATTCGGCGGCCGATAGGGCCTCCCCGGCGCATACGGCCCCGCCGGCGGAACCGGCGAAACCTCCCCCCGAGCCACAGCCACCCCCACGGCCCGCCTCCCCACCGCACCACTCACCCGGGCAAGTTCCGCCCCGGCCGCCCCCGCACCCGCCCCCCACACCGCACCCAGCGGCAACGCCACCCCGAGCTGCCCGCGCAGCTCGATCCCCGCACCGAACGCGTCGAACCCGAGCACGGACAGCGACGCGTCCGCGGACACCTCCGTCAGCCACACCAGCAACGGCAGCGTCAACGCCGTAGCGGCTCCCAGACGCAGCGCACACCACCCCGCGAAACGAACCGCTCCCGGCGCCTCCGCGCCCACCGGCGTCCGCACCGCCGTCAGCACCCCCGCCAGCAGCATCATCAGCGCCGCGGCCACCCCCAGCAGCCACACCCGCCCGTCGAGCGCGGCCAGCCGTCCCAGCGTGACCGGTTCCTCGGCACCGGCCCGCAGCAGCTCGTCCACGGGGTGGGGCAGCACGCCGAGCAGGGCCCCGTCAGCCCGCCCGTCCCACGGCACGAACAGACCGACCCCTATCCCGAGCCACACCCCGTTCGGCGCCCCCAGCAGCGCCGCCCCGGCGATGCGCCGGGGGTGGTCGTCGCCGATCGCCGCGTACGCCGCCGCGGCGAGGCCCGCCGCCACCGCCACCAGCAGCACCGTCACCACCGCGGAGGCCGCCGGCCGCACGACCCGGTGCACGGCGTCCCAGCCGCGCGGCAGCGGCGTACGGCGGGACGCCAGCAACGCGACGAGCAGCACACCGGCCGACCAGCCGAGGCCCCCCAGGACCGTCGGCACCGTGTCGACAGTGAACCCGACCGCGGCCCGCGCCTCGACGAGGTCACCGACCCGGTCCGGCAGCAGCCCCCCGACATCGCCGAGGCCGGGAATCTCCACGCCGCCCACGCCCGGCAGATCGTCCAGCCCCAGAGAGCCCCCGTCGATGGTGATGACGTCGTGCCCCGCCCAGACCAGCCCGCCCGTCATCGCCACGAACAGCGCCACCACCGAGCCCGCTCGGGCGAGGAGTTCGGCGGGGGAGACCACAACTCCCGCCGCCCGCAGGGACCGCAGGAAGAAGTACGACAGCAGCAGCGCCCCCACCAGGCTCACGCCCAGTGGCGTGACCGCGACCGCCGTCGTCGCCTCCGCGCCCGACAGCCCGAACGCGGACACATCCCCGGACGGCGTGACCGATCCACCCGCGCCCAGCGCCACCACCGCGGCCGTCATCGGCCCCAGCGACCCGGCCGCGTCCGCGTCCAGCAGACGCAGCCCGAGTGCCGCCGTCCCCGCCATCCCGATCAGGGACCAGCTCACCGCGGCGACCGCGGACATCAGCACATCGACCCACGGCACGCGCGTGCCGGTACCCGTGGCAGTACCCATGGCAGACCCCCCGATCCGCGGCGCGGCGGTCGAGGCCGCGCATGTCCCCCTCGCGTGGTTTACCACTCTCCGGGTCGATTTCAACCCCGCCCGGGGGCGCTCTGTGAACGCCTTGGTGCGGGCTCGTGACAAGGCCCGACTTTCGGTCAGAGGGCCGGGCCTGGAATAGTTCCCCACGATGTTCGACATCCCTAGACTCCCTGCGATGGGGGAAACTCGGGGGACAACTCAGTGGGGCATGGAGTGCCGGAACTCGTACTGGAATCAAACGGACGTACCTGGACGCTCGATCCGTCCAGGGCCTACACCCTCGGACGCGATCCGCAAGGGGACGTCGTACTGGACGACGCCAGGGTCTCCTGGCGTCATGCCACGATCAGCTTCAACGGCCGCAGCTGGGTCATCGAGGACCACGGCAGCACCAACGGCACGTTCGTGCAGGGGCAACGGATCCATCATCTGGAGTTCGGCTCCGACACGGTGCTGAACCTGGGCAACGCGAACGACGGACCGCGCGTGACGCTGTCCGGCGTCGGTGCCGCGGCCGCCGCGCCGCAGGCACAGCCGCAGCAGCAGCCGTACGCCGCGCAGGGCGCGAACGCCGGCTGGGCGCAGCAGGCGCCGCCGCAACAGCAGCAGCCGCCCGCCCAGCCCGGCTGGCAGCAGCCGCAGCAGGCGGCACCGCAGCAGTCCGCGCCGCACATCCCGCAGCAGCAGGGGCCCGGCAGCGGCGCGGGGGCGCCGCCGGTGTACGGCGACCGCAGCCCCACCACGTTCCACCAGTTCTCCCTGGGCCGCGTGATGCGGATCGGCCGTGCGCTGGAGAACGACCTGGTCGTCTCCGACCTCCAGGTCTCCCGCAACCACGCCGAGTTCCACTCGACGCCCGACGGGCGCATGGAGATCCGCGACCTCGGCTCGCACAACGGCACCTACGTCAACGGTCTGCCGATCCCCAAGGGCGGCTCGCAGCTGCTCGGCCCCACCGACATCGTGGGCGTCGGTCACTCGACGTTCCGGATCGTGGGGGACCGGCTCGAGGAGTTCGTCGACACCGGTGAGGTGTCCTTCTCGGCCCGTCATCTGACCGTCACGGTCGACGGCGGCAAGCAGATCCTCAAGGACGTCTCCTTCGGCGTCCCCGAGAAGTCGGTGATCGCGGTCATCGGCCCCTCCGGCTCCGGCAAGTCCACCCTGCTGAAGGCGCTCACCGGCTACCGCCCCGCCAACCAGGGCGAAGTCCTCTACGACAACCGGAACCTCTACAAGCAGTTCGCCGAGCTGCGTCAGCGCATCGGTCTGGTCCCGCAGGACGACATCCTGCACAAGGAGCTGACCGTCAAGCGGGCCCTGAAGTACGCGGCCAAGCTGCGCTTCCCCGCCGACACCACGGCCGCGGAGCGCGAGTCCCGCATCGACGAGGTGCTGCGCGAGCTGAAGCTGGACATCCACAAGGACAAGAAGGTCACGTCCCTGTCCGGCGGCCAGCGCAAGCGCGTGTCCGTGGCCCTGGAGCTGCTCACCAAGCCGTCGCTGATCTTCCTGGACGAGCCGACCTCCGGCCTCGACCCGGGCATGGACCGCGACGTCATGCAGCTGCTGCGCGGCCTCGCCGACGACGGCCGCACGGTGCTGGTCGTCACCCACTCGGTGGCCGAGCTGGCACTGTGCGACAAGCTGCTCGTGATGGCGCCGGGCGGCTCGGTCGCCTACTTCGGTCCGCCCGAGGAAGCGCTGAACTTCTTCGGCTACGACACCTGGGCCGATGTCTTCTCCGCCTTCGAGAACTACCGCGACTACGACTGGGCGGGCCGCTGGAAGGGCTCGCAGCACTACCAGATGTACGCCGCGGACATCGACGCGGTGGCGCCGCAGTCCGTACAGGTCCCGGCGATGCAGGCGATGAAGCCGCCGAAGCCGCAGGGCTGGATGTCGCAGTTCGTCACCCTGGTGCGCCGCTACATCTCGGTGATCGTCTCCGACAAGGGCTTCCTCGCCCTGATGGTGATCCTGCCGGCGGTCCTGGGCGCGGTCAGCCTGCTCATCGACGCGGACAAGGGCCTGCTGCCCAATCCGCCCAATCCGCAGACCGGCCGGCTCATTCCCAACGGCACGGCGACCACGGTGCTGCTGATCCTCGCGGTGGGCGCCTGTTTCGCGGGTGCCGCGAACTCCGTGCGTGAACTGATCAAGGAACGGGTCATCTACGAGCGGGAGCGCGCCACCGGCCTGTCCCGCTCGGCGTACCTGATGTCCAAGGTGTTCGTGCTCGGCATGATCACCGTGCTGCAGGGCCTGCTGGTCGGTGTGATCGGCTTCTCCAGCCGGGAGATCCCCGAGGAGGGCCTGGTCTTCGGCGGCTTCACGCTGCTGGAGCTCTCGGTGCCGATCATGGCGCTCGGCTTCACCTCGATGATGTTCGGCCTGATCATCTCCGCGCTGGTGAAGACCGCCGAGAAGACCATGCCGCTGCTGGTGATGTTCGCGATCATCCAGGTCGTCTTCACCGGCTGTCTCTTCACCCTGCACGGTTCCATCGGCGTGAACCAGTTCTCGTTCCTGATGCCGTCGCGCTGGGCGGTCGCCGCCTCGGGCGCCACGCTGGACTTCAACAAGATCAGCCCGCCGGAGACGGCCGGGGACACCGACCCGCTGTGGGAGCACACGGTCGGGGCCTGGGCGATGGACATGGGCGCGCTGATCCTTCTCGGCGTGATCTGCGGCTTCTTCGTGGCCCGCTTCCTGCGCCGCCACGAGCCCGAGGTCATGCGCAAGTAGTCCGCGGTCCGACGACTCCGAAGGGCGGCACCCCGTCAGGAGGGTGCCGCCCTTCGGCGTCTGTGTTCGCGAGGTGAGGTCCGCGCCGACCTCAGTACGCGCTGTCGACGTTGTCCATGGTGCCGTACTTGTCGGCCGCGTAGTTGCAGGCGGCCGTGATGTTGGCGACCGGGTCGTAGATGTTCTTCGAGGTGCCCGGGACGTGGTACGCCTCGAACGTCGGCGGGATCACCTGCAGCAGGCCCTTGGACGGGATGCCGTTCTGGGCGTTGATGTCCCAGAGGTTGATCGCCTTCGGGTTGCCGGAGGACTCCCGCATGATGTTGCGGTGGATGCCCTCGTAGGAGCCGGGGATGCCGTGCTTCTTCATGATGTCCATGGCCTCGCGGATCCAGCCGTCGAGGTTGTTGCCGTACGTCTTCGGGGACGTCTTGGCGGCGGACTTCTTCACCGCGGCGCGCTCGGCGGCACGGCTCGCGGCCTCCTTGGTCTGGCGGGCCTTCTCCGCCTTGGCCTCCGCGGCGGCCTTCTTCTTGGCGGCGGCGGCGGCCGCGGCCTCCTTCTTGGCGGCGATCTGCTCGACCTTGACGCTGGCGTCGGCGAGCTGGTCGGTGACGTCCGCCTTGACGTCCTGGATCGGCTCGGTGCTGTACGAGACGTTCGCCGTGGAGGCGGCGGCCTCGGTCGTCGTGGTCGTGGCCGCGTCGCTCGGCACGGCCGAGAGGCCGATCGCGGTGGCGCCGAGGGCGGCGACACCGGCGACCGCGAGCTTGTGGTGCCGGGTCAGCGCACGGCTGTGGCCACGGGTGAGGACGTTCTTCGGGTAAGCACGACTGAGGATGTTCTTCGACATGCGGGACGGACCTCTTCGAATAGCGCGGAGGTCGCTCAACGTCCGGTGGGGACTTGGTGCTTCCGGCACAAACGCCGCGGGTTCGAACCCACGGCGCTGAGCGACGCAGCCATTCTTAGCGGCCGCAAAATGGCAGGGCAAAGGTGTGACGTACGAAGCCGGGTAGTGGATCCGGGGATGACAAATAGGGGCAGATTGGGCAGTACGCCCCGCTCGCGTGGGCAGTATGTCTCTCCTACTCCCCTTCGTACGTGATGTACGCCCTATGTTCGGCCTCACACCCGGCCCGCTGGAATCTCACGCCCAGTTGCTTGAGCAATGCACTGTGTGAGGTGCTCCCAAGGCGCGCGCGGGACGCCCGCGGGCCCGTGCCGGGCGTGTTCCGTATGCGTCCGCGATCTGTTTCCCCGCCGCACCCCTGGTGTTCGCCGTGCCCGGCTAGCTTCGCCTCCCCGACACGGCCCGCAGGAGGTACGTCCATGAGCACCCCGGCCCGGCACACCTCGTCCCGGCCGCCCTCGGCCACGTCGATGGCGGCCAGGCAGCGTCGGGAAGGCAACGGGAGCGGGGCAGGGAGTCCGTCCGCGAGCACGGCGGAGCAGGCCTTCCTCCAATTACAGTCCGCAGCAGGCAACCGGGCCGCCACCGTGGCGGTGCAGCGTGCCAGAGCCGCGGCCCCGGATGTCGCCGAAGCGTCCGGGCAGGCACCGGCGCTCCAGGAGATCGCGGTCGACGACGACTGGGGCGGGCAGCTCCTGGCCGAGCTCGAAGCGACCCGGCGGACAGCGGCAGCGGCCGAGGCGGCGGCCGGGCAAGCCATGGCCGCCGCCGGTGAGCGGGCCGGACGGACAGCGCATGCCGCCGTCGACGAGCAGACACGGGCCGCCGACGAGTGGGCCGGGCAGGTGGCGGCCGACGCCGACGACTGGGCCCGGGACGTGGTGGCCGACGCCGACGACTGGGCCGCGCAGGCGACCGGCGCCCGGGGGCAGGCCACGCCGACCGTCCCCGGGGGAGCGGTCCGGCAGGCATCGGCCGACGACGAGTGGACGCGGCAGACCTTGGCCGCGATGCAATGGGCTGAGGAGGCACCGGCCGCCGAGCAGCCGTCCCGGCGGGCCAGTACCGCCGCGCCGGCCGAGCGGACACCGGCGGCGACCCGGCCGGCGACCCCGCAACAGGAGACAGCCCCGCAACAGGAGACAGCCCCGCAACAGGAACAGGAACGGCCCCAGGAGGCCCCCGGGACCGCGGCCGGGACACAGTCGAAGCAGAGCCTGCGGGAACGGGCCGTCCAGCACATGGACCGGCTCAAGAAGCTCCTCGACCTGGGGGACAACCCGGCCAAGGGCGCCCAGTCCCCGGCCGCCTCCGGCCTCCACCACCAGGCGGGGACGGCGACGTCCGGCGGCGCGGCCAACAGCGGGCTGACGCAGGACGCCGCCGCCGCGGGAACGGCCACCGGGACCGTCAACCTTGCCACGGAGGTCCTCGGAGTCGTCGTCAACGCCCTCGAAGCGGTCAAGAACCTGAAGTCCGCCCGGCAGAAGCAGTCCGGGGTCGCGTACCACACGGCCCACAGGAAGGGCAGGACCAAGCGGACGGACGCGGCGGTCGGCGGCGTCAGCGCGACCTCCCATGCCGGGCTCATCGGCAGGGAGGCGGCCAGGGCCCAGCAAGCGGCCCACGCCGCGAGCGCCGCTCAGGCGGGCGATGCCGCGGCGGCCACCGCCAGGCACGCGCAGACGGTCGTGACCTCCACCGAGGTGGCGGGTGGCCTCAGCGCGGTCAGCGGCGCGGTGAAGGCCGGACGCGCCGGCTACAAGGTCACCCACGCGGTCCGCAAGCGCCGGGAGATCACCAAGGTCGAGAACCGCTTCGAGGCGGAGCTGACCCGGCTGGAGCAGGCGGTCAGGAGGGCCGAGGAGGAGTCCGGCAACGCCGAGGCGGCCCGAGCGGCCTACGAGCGGGCCGCGCAGGACGCGGGGGAGCTGAAGCAGGCACAGAAGTACGCGAAGAAGAAACAGACGGTCAAGGGGGTCAAGGAGACGCTGGGCGGCGTGGGCGAGGGGGCCAAGTCCGCCGGCGGCGCCGTGATCGTGGCCATCGCGGCCGGAGGGCTGGCGAGCACCCCGGCCGGCTGGGCCACCGCCGCGGCCGGAGCCGGCCTCATCCTCCTGGTGGCGGGCTACAAGGGAGGCAGGGCGGCGACGAAGCGCTACCAGGAAGCCCGCCACCCCGACCGCTACACACCCGAGGGCGACGCCGAGCAGCCGAAGAGCTGGGGGGAGGCGCTGCGGCACGCTCTGTCGTTCTGGAAGAAGGTGTCGAAGCACGAGCGCACGCTGATGGCGCACAAGATCTACCGGATGGCGGCGGGGCCCGGCGTCCCCGGGAGCGAGGCGGTCGCGGACGAGGTGCGCGCCTCCGCCCGGGAACTGCTCGTCGCGCTCAAGGCCGGCCCCTCGGACCACAGGGTGGACGACGAGGAGTGGCGCGCCGGCCTGAACGACCCGGGACAGAAGAGCGCCTGGATCAAGGAGATCGCGGAGCAGCTGGCCTCCGGGTGACCGGCGGTGTCCCGGGCCCGCCCGGCCCCCGCGGCGCACGGGCGGGCCCGGACCGTTCCTAGGACCATGGTCCCGGTCCCGGGGCCGCCCTCCGTCCGATCCGGCCCCGCCCGGCCGCCGGTACCGTGAGGACCATGAGCCACGGTCCCCGGTCCGGCCTCGCCGCGGTCAGTTCCGCGCTGCTGGCCATGAGCAGGCACCTCGAGGTGCGCGACGTCCTCAAGACGATCGTCGCCTCGGCCCGCGAACTCCTCGACGCGCAGTACGCCGCCCTCGGCGTGCCCGACGACCACGGCGGGTTCGCCCAGTTCGTGGTGGACGGTGTCAGCGAGGACCAGTGGAAGGCCATCGGCCCCCTTCCGCGACGGCACGGCATCCTCGCCGCGATGCTCGACGAGGCCGCCCCGCAGCGCCTCGCCGACGTGCGCCGCGATCCCCGCTTCGAGGGCTGGCCCAGCGCCCACCCCGACCTGGCCGACTTCCTGGGCCTGCCCATCCGCGACGGCGACGAGGTCATCGGCGCCCTGTTCCTGGCCAACAAGAGGTGCTCCAAGCCCGAGGGCACCTGCGGCTTCACCGAGGACGACGAGGAGCTGCTCGGCATTCTCGCCCAGCACGCCGCGATCGCCCTCACCAACGCCCGGCTCTACGAACGCAGCCGTGAACTGACCATCGCCGAGGAACGCTCCCGCCTCGCCCACGAGCTCCACGACGCCGTCAGCCAGAAGCTCTTCTCCCTGCGGCTCACCGCCCAGGCCGCCGCCCGCCTCGTCGACCGCGACCCCTCCCGCGCCAAGGGCGAGCTCCAGCAGGTCGCCGCCCTGGCCGCCGAAGCCGCCGACGAGCTGCGCGCGGCGGTCGTCGAGATGCGCCCCGCGGCGCTGGACGAGGACGGCCTCGTCGCCACCCTCCGCACCCAGATCCAGGTCCTGGACCGCGCCCACAGCGCGCGCGTGACCTTCGCGGGACACGGCGTGCGCGCCCTGCCCGCCGCCCAGGAGGAGGCGGTGCTGCGGGTCGCCCAGGAGGCGCTGCACAACGCCCTGCGGCACTCCGGGGGCGACCACGTGGACGTCACCCTGGACCGCAGGGGCGGCGGAGTGGTGCTGCGGGTCAGCGACGACGGCAGCGGGTTCGACCCGCGGATCGTGCGTCGCGCGGGCCGTCATCTGGGCCTCGTCTCCATGCGGGACCGGGCGAGCGGGGTCGGCGGCATGCTGACCGTGGAATCGGCGCCCGGCAAGGGCACCACGATCGAGATGGAGGTCCCCGGTGGCTGACGCAATCAAGGTGCTGCTGGTCGACGATCACCAGGTGGTACGCCGGGGCCTGCGCACCTTCCTCGAGGTGCAGGACGACATCGAGGTCGTCGGCGAGGCCGCGGACGGTGCCGAGGGAGTCGCCCTGGCCCAGGAGCTGGGCCCCGACGTCATCCTCATGGACGTCAAGATGCCGGGCATGGACGGCGTCGACGCGCTGCGCCGGCTCCGCGAGCTCGGCCACCCCGCGCGCGTGCTGATCGTCACCAGCTTCACCGAGCAGCGCACCGTGGTCCCGGCCCTGCGCGCGGGCGCCGCCGGCTATGTGTACAAGGACGTCGACCCCGACGCGCTCGCCGGGGCCATACGCTCCGTGCACGCCGGGCACGTGCTGCTCCAGGCAGAGGTGGCCTGCGCACTGCTGTCACAGGAGGAGACCGGCTCGGGCCCGGGGCGCGCGGGCTCCCTCACCGAACGGGAGCGCGAGGTGCTCGGGCTCATCGCGGACGGCCGCGCCAACCGGGAGATCGCCCGCGCGCTGGTGCTCTCCGAGAAGACTGTGAAGACCCACGTCTCGAACATCCTGATGAAACTCGACTTGGCGGACCGCACCCAGGCCGCGCTCTGGGCCGTACGGCACGGGATCAGCGGCTGATGCCGGACGCCGCGGCCGGACGGAAGGTTCCCCTCCGGTCCGAGATTCATACCGTAGTGGGAATGTCCCCCGGACGGCCGTATCCATCGTCGGCGCCGACCGTTCTCCAGTGCACGCTGCGGCGCCTGCCGCAGTCATCGCAAGGAGGGCTTTCGAAAGTGAAGAACCTGAAGAAGGCAGCGGCCGTGACGATGGTGGCCGGCGGTCTGCTCGCCGCCGGTACCGGCATGGCCTCCGCCACCGAGGGCAGCCACGCGCACGGCGAGGCCGTGGGCTCCCCGGGCGTCGTCTCCGGCAACGTCATCCAGGTCCCGGTCGACGTCCCGGTCAACGTGTCGGGCAACAGCGTCAACGTCATCGGCCTGCTGAACCCGGCCTTCGGCAACACCGCCGTCAACCACTGACGCCCCCAGCACCAGCCCCGGCCGCCCACCCCACGAGCGCAGCCGGGGCTCCTGCGTACGCGCATGCCGCACGCCGCGCAATCCGCGGACAGCCGCGCCGCGCAATCCGCGGGCAGTCGTGCCTCCCCCAGAGCCTCAAGGGCCTGGGAGGTACCCCCATGGGCGATGGGGGTCCCCCCACTCATGGGGGTACCTCCCGCTCGAGCGAAGCCGAGAGTGGGGGAGGAGCCGAGAGTGGGGGAGGCACCCCGCAAGCGCCGGGCTGCGCAAACCACCCCCCGGCCCACCCCCACCCCGGCCACCGAAACAGCGCACCGGGCCGAACTCACCCCACCCCCCGCTCCTCCACAACGGAGTTGTACGCAGCGACCTGCGCCCGCCGAGCCGTCCGCTCCACCGGCCGCAACGCTCCCGCCCGCGCCGCCATCTCCGACGCACTCACCGCACCCCACGCGCCCCCATGCCCCCGCGCCCCCGCCAGCGACACCAACGCCCCCACCCGCTGCGCCAGCTCCAGCACCCGAACCGCCCGAGACGGATACCCCGGCGCCAGCACCTCCCGCCCCCGCATCGCCCGCGCCCGGTACGCCTCGACCGCCGCCTCCGCCACCGGCCCCGACCCGGCCACATCCAGCCGCGTCAGCACCTCCGTCGCCTCCCGCAGCGCCTCCGCCAGCTCCCGCTCCGCCTCCCCGAGCGACGGCACATCCGCCGGCGGCGCCTCCCGCACCGGCAGACAGTGCCAGACCACCTCGACATGCACATCACCCGAAGGCCCGGCCTCGTACACCTCCGGCACCAGCCCCAGCGCGGCACCGGAGCACACCACCGCCTCCTCCGCCTCCAGCGCCCGCGCATTGAACTCCGGCGGCCCGCTCAGCCCCAGCGGATGCCCCGGCGCAGGCAGCGCCACCCGCAGCCCGGTCACCCCGAGCGCCCGCAGCCGCCCCAGCGCCAGCGTGAGCCCCACCGGCGCGGACTCGCCCGGCAGCCCCTCCACCCGGTGCACCGCGTCCTCCCCGACGATGGCGGCCGCGGCGTCATCCGGAGAGACAAGTCCGGCAAGCAGGGCGTTTCCCCAAGCGGCAAGGAGTCCAGAGCGAGGTTCCGAGAGCATGCGTACACCCTAGACAGAGCCCAAGAACCGGACCGAGGCGATGCCCCGCCCGACCGGTGGCGTAGATTTCATGGAGGGCTGCGCCCACGGGTGCGGCGGACCAGCCCACAGGCGTACGCGACAGCCGAGACCCGGCCACACTGCAAGGGGAGACAACGCGCTCATGAGCGATGTTCTGGAGCTTCAGGACGTATCCGTGGTCCGCGAGGGCCGGGCTCTGGTGGACCAGGTCTCCTGGTCGGTCAAGGAGGGCGAGCGCTGGGTCATCCTCGGCCCCAACGGCGCCGGCAAGACCACCCTCCTCAATATCGCGTCCAGCTACCTCTACCCCAGCAAGGGAACCGCCACCATCCTCGGCGAGACCCTCGGCAGGCCCGGTACGGACGTCTTCGAGCTGCGCCCCCGCATCGGCATGGCCGGCCTCGCCCTGGCCGACAAGCTCCCCAAGAAGCAGACGGTCCTGCAGACCGTGCTCACCGCCGCCTACGGCATGACCGCGGGCTGGCAGGAGGAGTACGAGGACATCGACGAACAGCGCGCCCGCGCCTTCCTCGACCGCCTCGGCATGTCCGAGTACCTGGACCGCAAGTTCGGCACCCTCTCCGAGGGCGAGCGCAAGCGCACCCTCATCGCCCGCGCCCTGATGACCGACCCCGAGCTGCTGCTCCTCGACGAGCCCGCCGCCGGCCTCGACCTCGGCGGCCGCGAGGACCTCGTGCGCCGCCTCGGCCGGCTCGCCCGCGACCCGATCGCCCCCTCCATGATCATGGTCACCCACCACGTCGAGGAGATCGCCCCGGGCTTCACCCACGTCCTGATGATCCGTCAGGGCAAGGTTCTCGCGGCCGGCCCCCTGGAGCTGGAGCTCACCTCCCGCAACCTCTCCGTCTGCTTCGGCCTGCCGCTCGTGGTCGAACAGGTCGGCGACCGCTGGACTGCCCAGGGCCTCCCGATGACCTGAGGCCTCCCGGCAGCAAGAACCGCCGCAACACGGCGCGTTCAAACTGGTCGGCGCCCTGTCCGCGACCGGGTGCGCGGTTTTACCATGACCAGGTGGACATCGACGCATGGCTGTGGTGGCTGATCGGCGCGGCGGCACTCGGCATCGGGCTCGTGATCACCGCGATGCCCGAACTCGGCATGCTCGCGGTGGGCGCCGTCGCCGCGGCAGTGGTCTCGGGCTTCTTCGGTGGCGGCGCGGTCGCCCAGGTCGCGGTCTTCGCGATCGTCTCCACCGCGCTCATCGCCGTCGTACGGCCCATCGCCAACAGACACCGGGCCCAGCGGCCCCAACTCGCCACCGGCGTGGACGCCCTGAAGGGCAAACAGGCCGTGGTGCTGGAGCGCGTCGACTCCTCCGGTGGCCGGATCAAGCTGGCCGGCGAGGTCTGGTCGGCGCGCGCCCTCGACGCCGGCCGCGCCTATGACGTAGGCCAGGAAGTGGACGTCGTGGACATCGAGGGAGCCACCGCGATCGTCATGTGACCCCCGCGACACAACTGGGGCGAACAACCTCCCAGTTGCACCGATCGTCTGTCAGACTCGACCGGAAAGATCTTCAACGGCGGGATCCGTCACTGGTGCGGGATCCGCCGCAGGCGCCGAGGCGAAGAAGGGTTCGGGGAACCGACGATGCAACCGATCATCATCGTCCTGATCATTCTGGTGGTGTTGGTCTTCATCGCCCTGATCAAGACGATCCAAGTCATCCCGCAGGCCAGCGCGGCCATCGTCGAGCGCTTCGGCCGCTACACGCGGACACTCAACGCGGGCCTCAACATCGTCGTCCCGTTCATCGACACCATCCGCAACCGCATCGACCTGCGCGAACAGGTCGTGCCGTTCCCGCCGCAGCCGGTCATCACCCAGGACAACCTGGTCGTCAACATCGACACCGTCATCTACTACCAGGTGACCGACGCCCGCGCCGCCACCTACGAGGTCGCCAGCTACATCCAGGCCATCGAACAGCTCACCGTCACCACGCTGCGCAACATCATCGGCGGCATGGACCTCGAACGGACCCTCACCTCCCGCGAGGAGATCAACGCGGCCCTGCGCGGCGTCCTCGACGAGGCCACCGGCAAGTGGGGCATCCGCGTCAACCGCGTCGAACTCAAGGCCATCGAACCGCCCACCTCCATCCAGGACTCGATGGAGAAGCAGATGCGCGCCGACCGCGACAAGCGCGCCGCCATCCTCCAGGCCGAGGGCGTCCGGCAGTCCGAGATCCTGCGCGCCGAGGGCGAGAAGCAGTCCCAGATCCTGCGCGCCGAGGGTGAGGCCAAGGCGGCGGCCCTGCGCGCCGAGGGCGAGGCCCAGGCCGTCCGCACGGTCTTCGAGGCCATCCACGCCGGCGACCCCGACCAGAAGCTGCTCTCCTACCAGTACCTCCAGATGCTCCCGAAGATCGCCGAGGGCGATGCCAACAAGCTCTGGATCGTCCCCAGCGAGATCGGCGACGCCCTCAAGGGCCTCTCCGGAGCCGTGGGCAACTTCGGCTCCAGCCTGGGCGGCAACGGAGGCAACGGCGGCTCAGGAAGCACCGTCCCCGCCCAGGAACGCCGCGAGAAGCCCTCGATCGACTGACCGGGGGACCCGGGGAGAGCACGGGGTCCCCGTACCCTCTCAGGGGCGCGGGGATCCATCGATGCGGCTCCGCCGCGTGGGCGCGAGAAACGGCGAAGCCGTCACGCCGCGGCCGACGCCAGCCAATCGGGCAGCGCCTCGAACTCCTCCGTGCCAAGCGCCAGCAGCATCGCGTCCGCGGGCGTCGGCTCGAACGGCTCCCGCAGCAACGGCATACCGGCCTGCTCCGGCGTCCGGTTCGCCTTGCGGTGATTGTCCTCCGCGCACGCCGCCACCGTGTTCAGCCACGTGTCCTGCCCGCCGTGCGACCGCGGTACCACGTGGTCGACGGTCGTCGCCCGCCTCCCGCAGTACGCGCACCGGTGCCGGTCCCGTACCAGGACACCCCTCCGCGACCACGGGGCTCGTCTTCGGAACGGCACCCTCACGTATTGGCAGAGCCTGATCACCCGGGGCGCCGGTATGTCGACCGCGGCTCCGCGCATCCGCAGTTCGGGGTGGGCCTGCTCGACGACGGCCTTGTCCTGGAGCACCAGAACGACGGCTCGGTTCAGCGTCACCGTCGACAACGGCTCGAAGCTCGCGTTCAGTACCAGCGTGTCCCGCATACCAGCCCACCTCCCGTGTGCACCGGCCCACCCCTCGGCGGGCTGGGATCAACTCTGGCGGGGCACGCCGAGATGGACAACGCAATATCCGCTGCTCGTACGGGAGGTGACCCCCGCGACCCCCGGCAAAAAAATGCCCGCCCCTGATCAATTCCAAGACCAGGGGCGGGCAAACGTTCCATGAACGAACGGGGCCGCTCGGACGGGCTCAGGACTGAGCGGGCACCTCGTACTCGGCGATCAGATGGGCCCGGGCCAGCGTGTGGAACCGCAGGTTGAAGCCCACGACGGCGGGAGACGCGTCCTCATCGGGACCCAGCTTCTCCTGGTCCACCGCGTACACCGTGAAGACGTACCGGTGCGGCCCGTCCCCGGGCGGCGGCGCGGCACCGCCGAACTCCTTGCTGCCGTAGTCGTTGCGCGCGTGGACCGCGCCCTCCGGCAGCCCTTCGAACGAGCCGTTGCCCGCGCCCGCCGGCAGCTCGGTCACCGACGCCGGGATGTCGAACACCACCCAGTGCCAGAACCCGCTGCCCGTCGGGGCGTCCGGGTCGTAGCAGGTCACGGCGAAGCTCTTGGCCTCCGGCGGGAACCCCTCCCAGCGCAGGTGCGGTGAGGTGTTGCCGGCCGCGTGAACCTGAGCGTCCGGAAGCGTGGCCCCGTGCTTCATGTCGTCACTCGTGACCGTGAAGGACGGCACGGGCGGATGGAAGTCGTGGGGGAGCGGCCGGCGCTTGAGCTCGGTCACCTCGGTACCTCCTGATCGTCAGCGTTCGGTCGGAACCGAGCCTAGAACCAGTTGCGCTTGCTGCCGACCTCCGACAGCCACTGGTTGAGGTATGCCGTCCAGTCGGTCCCCTGGTAGTCGTTCAGGCCCACCTTGAACGACCGGAAGGTGTCACTGCCCTCGCTGAACAGACCCGGCTTCTTGTCCATCTCCAGCACGACGTCCATGGCCTGCTCGTCGGCCACGAAGCTCAGCTCGACCTGGTTCAGCCCACGGTACTGCTGCGGCGGGTGGAACTCGATCTCCTGGTAGAAGGGCAGCTTCTGCCGGGTGCCCCGGATGTGGCCGCGCTCCATGTCGGCGCTCTTGAAGCGGAAGCCCAGCTGGATGAAGGCGTCCAGAATCGCCTTCTGCGCCGGCAGCGGGTGCACGTTGATCGGGTCGAGGTCGCCCGAGTCCACCGCGCGCGCGATCTGCAGCTCGGTGGTCACACCGATGTTCATCCCGCGCAGCGCCTGACCGTCGATCATCGTGACCGGCGTCTCCCACGGAATCTCCAGGCCGAACTGCACCGCGTGCACCGCACCCGCCTGGAGCTCGAAGGCGCCCCCGAGCCGCGACTTCGTGAACTCGATGTTCTGCTTGTACTCCTGGTCGCCGCTCTCCACCTCGACCTTGGCCTGCAGCCCGACCGACAGACCCTCGATCTGCTGGTTGACGGACCCGCCCTGGATCCGCACCTCCCCCTGGACGACACCGCCCGGAACGACGTTGACCTCGTGCAGCACGGTCTCCACCGAGGCCCCGCCGGCACCCAGACTCGCCAGCAGCTTCTTGAACGCCATGTCTCTCCCTCTGTCGTCCTGTGTCGCCATCGCTTAGGGCTTGATCCCTAACAACGCAATCCGGCCGTGGCCGGTTCCACCGCCCCACACCCTGGCAAGTGCGGCGCCCGGTGACCACCCCACGGCACTGGCCGTCTCCAGTACCCTCGGACGGCATGATCGCGAGCCCTGACCGTACGCCTCTGCCCAGGGAGTTCTTCGACCGCCCCGTCCTCGAGGTCGCCCCCGACCTCCTCGGCAGAATCCTGGTTCGCAGCACCCCGGACGGTCCGATCGCACTCCGTCTCACCGAGGTCGAGGCCTACGACGGGGAGAACGACCCCGGCTCGCACGCCTATCGCGGCCGCACCGCCCGCAATGAGGTGATGTTCGGTCCGCCCGGCCACGTGTACGTCTACTTCACCTATGGCATGTGGTTCTGCATGAACCTGGTGTGCGGTCCCGAGGGCCGGGCGCGCGCGGTACTGCTGCGCGCGGGCGAGATCATCGAGGGTGCCGAACTGGCCCGCGCCCGTCGGCTCTCGGCCCGGAACGACAAGGAACTGGCCAAAGGCCCGGCACGCCTGGCGACAGCCCTCGGCGTCGACCGCGCCCTCAACGGCACCGACGCCTGCGCCGCCGGCGAGACGCCCCTCCGTATCCTCACCGGCACGGCCACACCCTCCGACCAGGTGAAGAACGGTCCGCGCACCGGAGTCTCGGGCGAGGGAGCCGTCCATCCCTGGCGCTACTGGATCGCCGACGATCCCACGGTCAGCCCGTACCGGGCCCATGTCCTGCGGCGCCGGCGAAGTTGACTTGGGGGTGCAAGGTGCGTAATGTAGCCCGAGCCGCTTGAACCGGGTACGGCGATCGCCTGCAGCCGGAAGCGGCCAACCCACTACCTACGATCACCCCTCAGCGGGGTCGAATTCGTCATGTGCGCATGCCTGAATTCAACGCCGCGGGGCCCGATTATGAATCGGGCGGGGGAATCGGCTAACGTAGCGAATGTCGAAAGGCCGGGCGGCGAAAGCCGCGGGCTCGACGGCAAAACCCGCCGACCGGGAATCGGGTCCGAAAGGGTCTGATAGAGTCGGAAACGCCGAAGGGAAGCGCCCGGAGGAAAGCCTGCGAGGGTGAGTACGAAGGAAGCGTCCGTTCCTTGAGAACTCAACAGCGTGCCAAAAGTCAACGCCAGATATGTTGATACCCCGTCTCCAGCTTCTGCTGGGGCGAGGTTCCTTTGAAAAAACACAGCGAGGACGCTGTGTGCGAGGGGAATATTCCTCCTCTCGCACCGCTCTCGTGGTGTTCATCCCGATTACGGGAAAACATTCACGGAGAGTTTGATCCTGGCTCAGGACGAACGCTGGCGGCGTGCTTAACACATGCAAGTCGAACGATGAACCACCTTCGGGTGGGGATTAGTGGCGAACGGGTGAGTAACACGTGGGCAATCTGCCCTGCACTCTGGGACAAGCCCTGGAAACGGGGTCTAATACCGGATACTGAACCGTCTGGGCATCCAGGCGGTTCGAAAGCTCCGGCGGTGCAGGATGAGCCCGCGGCCTATCAGCTTGTTGGTGAGGTAACGGCTCACCAAGGCGACGACGGGTAGCCGGCCTGAGAGGGCGACCGGCCACACTGGGACTGAGACACGGCCCAGACTCCTACGGGAGGCAGCAGTGGGGAATATTGCACAATGGGCGAAAGCCTGATGCAGCGACGCCGCGTGAGGGATGACGGCCTTCGGGTTGTAAACCTCTTTCAGCAGGGAAGAAGCGAAAGTGACGGTACCTGCAGAAGAAGCGCCGGCTAACTACGTGCCAGCAGCCGCGGTAATACGTAGGGCGCGAGCGTTGTCCGGAATTATTGGGCGTAAAGAGCTCGTAGGCGGCTTGTCGCGTCGGTTGTGAAAGCCCGGGGCTTAACCCCGGGTCTGCAGTCGATACGGGCAGGCTAGAGTTCGGTAGGGGAGATCGGAATTCCTGGTGTAGCGGTGAAATGCGCAGATATCAGGAGGAACACCGGTGGCGAAGGCGGATCTCTGGGCCGATACTGACGCTGAGGAGCGAAAGCGTGGGGAGCGAACAGGATTAGATACCCTGGTAGTCCACGCCGTAAACGGTGGGCACTAGGTGTGGGCGACATTCCACGTCGTCCGTGCCGCAGCTAACGCATTAAGTGCCCCGCCTGGGGAGTACGGCCGCAAGGCTAAAACTCAAAGGAATTGACGGGGGCCCGCACAAGCGGCGGAGCATGTGGCTTAATTCGACGCAACGCGAAGAACCTTACCAAGGCTTGACATACACCGGAAACATCCAGAGATGGGTGCCCCCTTGTGGTCGGTGTACAGGTGGTGCATGGCTGTCGTCAGCTCGTGTCGTGAGATGTTGGGTTAAGTCCCGCAACGAGCGCAACCCTTGTCCCGTGTTGCCAGCAGGCCCTTGTGGTGCTGGGGACTCACGGGAGACCGCCGGGGTCAACTCGGAGGAAGGTGGGGACGACGTCAAGTCATCATGCCCCTTATGTCTTGGGCTGCACACGTGCTACAATGGCCGGTACAATGAGCTGCGATACCGCAAGGTGGAGCGAATCTCAAAAAGCCGGTCTCAGTTCGGATTGGGGTCTGCAACTCGACCCCATGAAGTCGGAGTCGCTAGTAATCGCAGATCAGCATTGCTGCGGTGAATACGTTCCCGGGCCTTGTACACACCGCCCGTCACGTCACGAAAGTCGGTAACACCCGAAGCCGGTGGCCCAACCCCTTGTGGGAGGGAGCTGTCGAAGGTGGGACTGGCGATTGGGACGAAGTCGTAACAAGGTAGCCGTACCGGAAGGTGCGGCTGGATCACCTCCTTTCTAAGGAGCACTTCTCACCAACTCCGGTTGGTCAGAGGCCAGTACATCGGCGAACGTCTGATGCTGGTTGCTCATGGGTGGAACGTTGACTACTCGGCACACTTGATCGTCTTCTCCTGCTAGTACTGCTCTTCGGAGCGTGGAACGTTGAGGGAAGCGGGGAGTGTGTCGGGCACGCTGTTGGGTGTCTGAGGGCACGGCCGCATTGGTCGTCTCTCGGTGCCGGCCCCGGTGAAGCATCACGTGAGTGGTGTGTGACGGGTGGTTGGTCGTTGTTTGAGAACTGCACAGTGGACGCGAGCATCTGTGGCCAAGTTTTTAAGGGCGCACGGTGGATGTCTTGGCACCAGGAACCGATGAAGGACGTGGGAGGCCGCGATAGGCCCCGGGGAGTCGTCAACCAGGCTTTGATCCGGGGGTGTCCGAATGGGGAAACCCGGCAGTCGTCATGGGCTGTCACCCTTGCCTGAACACATAGGGCAAGTGGAGGGAACGCGGGGAAGTGAAACATCTCAGTACCCGCAGGAAGAGAAAACAACCGTGATTCCGGTAGTAGTGGCGAGCGAAACCGGATGAGGCCAAACCGTATGCGTGTGAGACCCGGCAGGGGTTGCGCATTCGGGGTTGTGGGATCTCTCTTTCATGGTCTGCCGGCCATGAGACGAGTCAGAAACCGTTGATGTAGGCGAAGGACATGCGAAAGGTCCGGCGTAGAGGGTAAGACCCCCGTAGTCGAAACGTCAGCGGCTCGTTTGAGAGACACCCAAGTAGCACGGGGCCCGAGAAATCCCGTGTGAATCTGGCGGGACCACCCGCTAAGCCTAAATATTCCCTGGTGACCGATAGCGGATAGTACCGTGAGGGAATGGTGAAAAGTACCCCGGGAGGGGAGTGAAATAGTACCTGAAACCGTGTGCCTACAAGCCGTGGGAGCGTCGCTGATGGGCTTGCCCATCAGTCGTGACTGCGTGCCTTTTGAAGAATGAGCCTGCGAGTTTGCGGTGTGTTGCGAGGTTAACCCGGGTGGGGTAGCCGTAGCGAAAGCGAGTCCGAAGAGGGCGATCTGAGTAGCACGCTCAAGACCCGAAGCGGAGTGATCTAGCCATGGGCAGGTTGAAGCGGAGGTAAGACTTCGTGGAGGACCGAACCCACCAGGGTTGAAAACCTGGGGGATGACCTGTGGTTAGGGGTGAAAGGCCAATCAAACTCCGTGATAGCTGGTTCTCCCCGAAATGCATTTAGGTGCAGCGTCGTGTGTTTCTTGCCGGAGGTAGAGCACTGGATAGGCGATGGGCCCTACCGGGTTACTGACCTTAGCCAAACTCCGAATGCCGGTAAGTGAGAGCGCGGCAGTGAGACTGTGGGGGATAAGCTCCATGGTCGAGAGGGAAACAGCCCAGAGCATCGACTAAGGCCCCTAAGCGTACGCTAAGTGGGAAAGGATGTGGAGTCGCAGAGACAACCAGGAGGTTGGCTTAGAAGCAGCCATCCTTGAAAGAGTGCGTAATAGCTCACTGGTCTAGTGATTCCGCGCCGACAATGTAGCGGGGCTCAAGCGTACCGCCGAAGTCGTGTCATTCACACAATAGGGCCAACGCCTGTGTGGATGGGTAGGGGAGCGTCGTCTGCCGGGTGAAGCAGCCGCGTAAGCGAGTTGTGGACGGTTGACGAGTGAGAATGCAGGCATGAGTAGCGATTCACACGTGAGAAACGTGTGCGCCGATTGACTAAGGGTTCCTGGGTCAAGCTGATCTGCCCAGGGTAAGTCGGGACCTAAGGCGAGGCCGACAGGCGTAGTCGATGGATAACCGGTTGATATTCCGGTACCCGCTGTGGAGCGTCAAACATCGAATCCAGTGATGCTAAGCCCGTGAAGCCGTCGGCTGAGTCTTCGGACGAGGTCGGAGTGGTGGAGCCGGTGACCCGAGCTGGTAGTAGGTGAGTGATGGGGTGACGCAGGAAGGTAGTCCATCCCGGGCGGTGGTTGTCCCGGGGTAAGGGTGTAGGACGTCAGGTAGGTAAATCCGCCTGGCAATAGTCTGAGACCTGATGCCGAGCCGATTGTGGTGAAGTGGATGATCCTATGCTGTCGAGAAAAGCCTCTAGCGAGTTTCATGGCGGCCCGTACCCTAAACCGACTCAGGTGGTCAGGTAGAGAATACCGAGGCGTTCGGGTGAACTATGGTTAAGGAACTCGGCAAAATGCCCCCGTAACTTCGGGAGAAGGGGGGCCACGCTCGGTGATCCGATTTACTCGGTGAGCTGGGGGTGGCCGCAGAGACCAGCGAGAAGCGACTGTTTACTAAAAACACAGGTCCGTGCGAAGCCGTAAGGCGATGTATACGGACTGACGCCTGCCCGGTGCTGGAACGTTAAGGGGACCGGTTAGCTCACTTTCGGGTGGGCGAAGCTGAGAACTTAAGCGCCAGTAAACGGCGGTGGTAACTATAACCATCCTAAGGTAGCGAAATTCCTTGTCGGGTAAGTTCCGACCTGCACGAATGGCGTAACGACTTCTCGACTGTCTCAACCATAGGCCCGGTGAAATTGCACTACGAGTAAAGATGCTCGTTTCGCGCAGCAGGACGGAAAGACCCCGGGACCTTTACTACAGTTTGATATTGGTGTTCGGTTCGGCTTGTGTAGGATAGCTGGGAGACTGTGAAGCCTGGACGCCAGTTCGGGTGGAGTCGTCGTTGAAATACCAGTCTGGTCGTGCTGGATGTCTAACCTGGGTCCGTGATCCGGATCAGGGACAGTGTCTGATGGGTAGTTTAACTGGGGCGGTTGCCTCCTAAAGAGTAACGGAGGCGCCCAAAGGTTCCCTCAGCCTGGTTGGCAATCAGGTGTTGAGTGTAAGTGCACAAGGGAGCTTGACTGTGAGACCGACGGGTCGAGCAGGGACGAAAGTCGGGACTAGTGATCCGGCGGTGGCTTGTGGAAGCGCCGTCGCTCAACGGATAAAAGGTACCCCGGGGATAACAGGCTGATCTTCCCCAAGAGTCCATATCGACGGGATGGTTTGGCACCTCGATGTCGGCTCGTCGCATCCTGGGGCTGGAGTCGGTCCCAAGGGTTGGGCTGTTCGCCCATTAAAGCGGTACGCGAGCTGGGTTTAGAACGTCGTGAGACAGTTCGGTCCCTATCCGCTGTGCGCGTAGGAGTCTTGAGAAGGGCTGTCCCTAGTACGAGAGGACCGGGACGGACGAACCTCTGGTGTGCCAGTTGTTCTGCCAAGGGCATGGCTGGTTGGCTACGTTCGGGAGGGATAACCGCTGAAAGCATCTAAGCGGGAAGCCTGCTTCGAGATGAGGACTCCCACCCACTTGATGGGGTAAGGCTCCCAGTAGACGACTGGGTTGATAGGCCGGATATGGAAGCACGGTAACGTGTGGAGTTGACCGGTACTAATAGGCCGAGGGCTTGTCCTCAGTTGCTCGCGTCCACTGTGTTAGTTCTGAGACAACGACCGTTGTCGGCTTTGAGCTAGAACACATACAAAAGAAGAGTGTGCTTGTTCGCTCGAAACCATTAGGGTTTCGGTGGTCATAGCGTAGGGGAAACGCCCGGTTACATTCCGAACCCGGAAGCTAAGCCTTACAGCGCCGATGGTACTGCAGGGGGGACCCTGTGGGAGAGTAGGACGCCGCCGAACAATCTTTGGAAGGACCCCTGGTCACCAGCGTTCAGCTGGGGCCAGGGGTCCTTTTTCTTTATGCTTGCGGTACCGAAGACAGGAGTCACCGATGTCCACCAACTCTCCCGACGACCGACCGGAGCGACGCGACCAGCGGCGACGGGACAGTGGTGAGCGGCCGAACCGCGCCGACCGTGGCGGCCAGCGTGGGGGCCCGCGCCGAGGTGATGACCGCGACCGTGGATTCCGCCGCGACGACCGTGCCGGTGGCCGGCCGGAGCGCGGTGGCTTCCGCGGCCGTGACGACAACCGCGGTGGCGAACGCGGTGGTTACCGCGGCCGGGACGATCGCAGGGATGACCGTCGTGACGACCGGCGCGACGATCGCAGGGACGACCGGCGCGACGACCGGCGCGACGGCCGCAGGGACGACCGGCGCGACGGCGACCGGGACCGTGGCTACGGCCGACGGGACGACAGCCGTGGCGGCGACCGGGACCGCGGTGGCTACCGCCGTGACCGTGACGACAGCCGTGGTGACCGTGGCGGCTACCGTGGCCGCGACGACCGTGGCGGCAGGGGCGACCGTGGCGAGCGCGGAGGCTTCCGCAGGGACGACGACCGTGGCTACGGCCGACGGGACGACAGCCGTGGCGGCGACCGGGATCGGGGCGGCTTCCGCCGTGACGACCGCCGTGACGACCGGCGCGACGATCGCAGGGACGACCGCCGTGACGATCGCAGGGACGACCGACGCGACGGCGACCGGGACCGTGGCGGCTACCGCCGTGACCGTGACGACAGCCGTGGTGACCGCGGCGGCTACCGCGGCCGCGACGACCGAGGACGCGGCCCCCGCCGGGACGACCGCGGTGGACGCCCCGGTGGCTTCCGCGGCCGGGACGACCGGCGCGGCGGCGGGCGCTTCCGTGACGACCGTGACCGTGACCGTGACCGGGAGCCCATCAAGCGGCTGCCCCTCCCTGAGGACGTCACGGGCGAGGAGATCGACAAGGACGTACGGCAGGAGCTGCAGAGCCTGCCCAAAACGCTCGCGGACGACGTGGCCAAGAACCTGGTGATGGTCGCCCGGCTGATCGACGAGGACCCCGAGACCGCCTACGGCTACTCCAGGGTGGCCCTGCGGCTGGCGTCGCGTGTCGCCGCCGTGCGGGAGGCCGCCGGGTTCGCCGCGTACGCCAACCAGAAGTACTCCGAGGCGCTCGCCGAGTTCCGGGCCGCGCGGCGGATGACCGGGAGCGCGGAGCTGTGGCCGCTCATGGCCGACTGCGAGCGCGGGCTCGGGCGGCCGGAGAAGGCGCTGGACATGGCCGGGGCGCCCGAGGTGCAGAAGCTGGACAAGGCCGGCCAGGTCGAGATGCGGCTCGTCGCGGCCGGAGCCCGGCGTGACCTGGGACAGCTGGACGCGGCGATCGTGACGCTGCAGAGCTCGGAACTGGCCTCCCACTCCGTCCAGCCGTGGACCGCGCGGCTGCGCTACGCGTACGCGGACGCGCTGTTGGCGGCCGGCCGGAGCGGTGAGGCGCGCGAGTGGTTCGCCAAGGCCGTCGAGGCCGACCGGGACGGCAGCACCGACGCGTCCGACCGGCTCGCCGAGCTGGACGGCGTGGAGTTCATGGACGCCCTCGCCGAGGACCGGGCCGACGACGCGGTGAACGAGGACGACAAGGACTGACTGACGTCCCGGCGCAGCACCGGAACGGACGGGGCGGGTCTCTGCGGAGGCCCGCCCCTTCGTCACAGGTCGAGCGCGCGCAGCACCAGACCGGACGCCGGCTTCGGGCCGAAGGACGTCGACTTGCGCGGCATCGTGACACCCTGCCGTGCGAGGTCGCGGACGACGTCCTCGTGCACCGGGTGCAGCAACACGCCCGTGCCTCCGTCGCGTTCCGCCTTCGCGACCGTGGCGGCCGTGTCATGGATGTACGCGATGTGTGCGGGGGTGTCCGGGACCTGCCAGACGTGGTCGAGGAGCGTGGCGTGCAGCACCGTAGCGTCCAGGGTGCGCCAGGCCTCCGGGCGGTCGGCAGGGACCGTGCGCGCCAGCAGTGCGGGGTCCGGCCGGTCGACGAGGTGGAAGGCGCCGTCTCCGGCGAGGAGGAAGGCGTTGCCGGCCGAGGCGGCCCCGGCGAGGAGGTCCATCGCCTCGGCCAGCGGTACGTCGAGACGGCGGACGCGGAAGCGGCCGTCGAGCGCTGCCACGGCGTCCGCGACCGGCACGTGGTGCAGCAGCCGGTGGATGGCGCGGACCCGCAGGGGGTAGCGGGCGGTGTCGACGAGGAGCACCAGGCCGTGGTCCCAGGGGCCGGGGGAGGGGTGCTCCGCGCGGAGGCGGCGGTAGGTCGCCCACCGGTGGTGGCCGTCGGCGATGAGCGCCTGGTGCCCGGTCAGTTCCTTCTGCACCGTGGCCAGTTCGGAGGGGTCGGTGACGGACCACAGCCGGTGGTGGACGCCGTCCTCCGTGGTGGTGGCGAGGAGGGGCGGGCGCAGGGCTGTGCGTTCGATCAGATCGGCCGTGGCGGTGGCCCCGCCGTCGCCGCCCCGGTAGGTGAGCAGCAGGGGTTCCAGGTTGGCGGAGGTGGCCTGCATGAGGTCCGCGCGGTCGGCGACGATGTGCGGCATGACGTCCTCGTGCGGCAGTACCACCTGCTCGTCGGGGTCGGAGACCCGCAGGAGGCCGATGAGACCGCGCTGCACCATGCCCTCGCCGCCCTCGCCGCCCTCGCCGCCCTCGCCGCCCTCGCCGCCCTCGCCGCCCTCGCCGACGCGCTGCTCGTAGACGTACAGGCCGGGTTCGGGGTCGGCGGTCAGGACGCCCTCGCAGCGCCAGCGGCGCAGTGTCGCGGCGGCCTGGGCGTTGCGCTTCTCGGGCGTGGCGGCCTCGGGGAGGATCAGCCGGACGATGTTGTGGGGGTCGGCGGACTGGAGGTGGTGCAGGCCGTCGGGGCGAACGACGACGTCGTACGGCGGGGATGTCACGGCGGCGAGGCTGCCGACCCGGTCGGGGTCGTATCGAAGGCCGCGGAACGGGGTGAGTTCCAGGCCTCGGGGCGCCTTTGCTTCCGAGTGACCTGCAGTGTTCATCCCGGCATCGTACGGGTGCCGGCGGCATGGGGGATGATCGGGGGAAAGCCGTCGAACGAGGAGCGATGCGGAATGAGCCGGAGCGTCAGGACGAGGCCCGAGGGCAGTGGGCGGGCCCTGAACGAGGCGTACGACACGGCGCTGCTCGACCTCGACGGTGTGGTGTACGCGGGCGGGAGCGCCATCGTCCACGCGGTCGAATCGCTCGCCGCGGCCCGCGAGGGCGGCATGCACCTCGCCTATGTGACCAACAACGCGCTGCGCACCCCGGACACCGTGGCCGCGCACCTGACCGAGCTGGGGATACCGGCGCGGGCCGAGGACGTCATCACGTCCGCCCAGGCGGTGGCGCGGCTGATCAGTGAGCAGGTGCCGCCGGGTTCCAGGGTGCTGGTGATCGGGGGCGAGGGGCTGCGGGTGGCGTTGCGGGAGCGCGGCCTGGTGCCGGTGGACTCGGCCGACGACGATCCGGCGGCGGTCGTGCAGGGCTACGGGGGGCCCGAACTGCCGTGGGGGCGGTTCGCGGAGGCGTCGTACGCCGTGGCCCGCGGGGTGCCGTGGTTCGCGTCCAACACCGACCTGACGATTCCCAGCGACCGGGGCATCGCGCCGGGCAACGGGGCGGCGGTGGAGGTGGTGCGGATCGCGACGGGCGGCGAGCCGCAGGTGGCGGGCAAGCCGCTGCCGCCGATGCACCGGGAGACGATTCTGCGGACGGGCGCCGAGCGGCCGCTGGTGGTGGGCGACCGGCTGGACACGGACATCGAGGGCGCGTTCTACGGCGAGGTCGACTCGCTGCTGGTGCTGACCGGGGTGACGGACGGCGCGCTGTTGCTCGCCGCGCCGCCGCAGCACCGGCCGACCTACGTCGACACCGATCTGCGCGGGCTGCTCACCGGTCAGCCGGAGGTCGTCGCGGCCGGCGACGGGTTCCGGTGCGGCGGCTGGACGGCGACGGCCGGGGCCGCACAGCTGGAGCTCGACGGGGAAGGTGCCGCGACGGACGGGCTGCGGGCGCTGTGCGCGGCGGCGTGGACGGCGGCCGGCGACGGGGTGTGCGCGCTGGACGGCGGGAAGGCGCTGGCCCGGCTCGGGTTGTGAACCCCTGCGTCGGCGGGGGCGGACCTGCGGAGTCGACCAAATGGGAGGGTAGGCTAACCTAACTGCGTGTTGGTCGAGAGTCCCCCCGAAGAGCGCGCGCGGCGTGCGTCCGCGCCCCCGAACCGCCGGGCGGTGCGCGTCCTCGGGCTGCTGGTCTCCGCCGGGGTCCTGGTGCTCGTCGCGCTGGCCAGTATCGCCGTCGGGGCGAAGGAGCTGTCCCTGGGCGAGGTCTGGCACGGCCTGTTCGGCGCGTCGGGCACCTACGGTGACGTCGTCGTGGCCGACCGGCTGTCACGTACCGTCCTGGGGCTGCTCGCCGGCGCCGCGCTCGGGCTGGCGGGAGCGGTCCTCCAGGCGCTGACCCGCAACCCGCTGGCCGACCCCGGCCTGCTCGGCATCAACGCGGGCGCGTCGGCGGCCGTGGTCACCGCCATCACCTTCTTCGGGGTCACCTCGCTGTCGGGGTATGTGTGGTTCGCGTTTCTCGGCGCCGCGGCGGTCGGCGCGCTGGTGTGGTTCCTCGGCGGCAGCAGGGGCGCGACCCCGGTACGGCTCGTGCTCGCCGGTATGGCCATCAGCGCGGCGCTCTTCGGCTATCTCCAGGCCATCATGATCCTGGACGACGCGGCGCTCGGCCGGATGCGGTTCTGGACGGTGGGTTCGCTGGCCTCCGGCAGTGACGCGGCCGTCAAGCAGGTGGTGCCGTTCCTGCTGGCCAGTTCCCTGCTGGCGCTGGCGCTCGCCCGGCCGCTGAACGCCGTGGCGATGGGCGACGACACCGCCAAGGCCCTCGGCGCGAACCTGAACCGCACCCGGGGGCTGTCCATGCTGGCCGCGACCGTGCTGTGCGGGGCGGCGACCGCCGCCTGCGGGCCGATCATGTTCGTCGGCCTGATGGTGCCGCATGTCGTGCGCTCCTTCACCGGGCCCGACCTGCGCTGGATCCTGCCGTACGCGGCGGTGCTGTCGCCCGTGCTGCTGCTGGGCGCCGATGTGCTCGGCCGGGTCGTGGCCCGGCCCGCGGAGGTCCAGGTCGGCATCGTCACCGCGATCCTCGGCGGCCCGGTCTTCATCTTTCTCGTACGACGGCGGAGGACGGCCCAGCTGTGAAGAGCAACCGCGCGGTGCGGCTCCCCGGCGGCCTGTCGTTCCGGCTGGACGTGCGCGCCCTGACCGTCGTCGTCGGGCTGCTGGCCGCGGCGCTCGCCGCGAGTGTCGTGCTGATCGGCACCGGCGACTTCCCGATGTCCGCCGCCGACGTGCTCAGGACGCTGGCGGGGGAGGGCGACGCCGGGCAGGAGCTGATCGTCAACGAGCTGCGGCTGCCCCGGGTCCTGGTCGGGCTGCTGGTCGGCGCCTCCCTCGGGCTCGGCGGCGCGCTGTTCCAGTCCGTCTCCCGCAACCCGCTGGGCAGCCCCGACGTCCTCGGCCTCGGCCAGGGGGCGACCGCCGGGGCGCTCACGGTGATCGTGCTGTTCTCCGGCACCGCCGACCAGGTCGCGCTCGGCGCGCTCGCCGGCGGGCTGCTGACCGGGTTCGCCATCTACGTCCTCGCCTGGAAGCGGGGCGTCCACGGCTACCGTCTGGTCCTGGTCGGCATCGGAGTCTCCGCGATCGTCACGGCCGTCAACGGCTATCTGCTCACCAAGTCCGACATCGTCGACGCCGCCCGCGCGGTGGTCTGGATGACCGGGTCGCTCAGCGGCCGCGACTGGGACCAGGTCTGGCCGCTGCTCGCCCTGTGCGCCGTGCTCGTCCCGCTGGTCCTCGCCCACTCCGGGGCGCTCCGGATGATGGAGATGGGTGACGACGTCGCCTACGCCCTCGGCGTGCGCGTCGAGCGCGTACGGCTGGTGCTGATGCTGTCGGCCGTCCTGCTCACCGCGTCCGCGACCGCCGCGGCCGGGCCGGTCAGCTTCGTCGCGCTCACCGCGCCGCAGCTGGCCCGGCGGCTGACCCGAGCGCCGGGGCCGAACCTGGTCGCCTCGGTGTGCATGGGCGCCGCCCTCCTGGTCGCTGCCGACTGGATCTCGCAGCGGGCGTTCGGTGCCGACCAGCTGCCCGTCGGAGTGGTCACCGGCGTGCTGGGCGGGGTCTATCTGCTGTGGCTGCTGGTCACCGAGCGCAGGGCGGGCCGGATATGAGCGCCGGACGCGCCGGACGCGCCGACCGCAGCGGGCCGAACCACCGAAGGAGCACCGTGAACCGACTGTCCGCCGAGAACGTCACCCTGGCCTACGACCAGCGGGTCATCGCCGAACAGCTGTCGGTGGAGATACCGGACAACTCCTTCACCGTGATCGTCGGTCCCAACGCCTGCGGCAAGTCGACCCTGCTGCGGGCCCTGTCCCGGATGCTCAAGCCGGACGAGGGACGGGTCCTGCTGGACGGCCAGGTCATCCAGTCGATGCCCGCCAAGAAGGTCGCCCGCACCCTGGGATTGCTGCCCCAGTCGTCCATCGCGCCCGACGGCATCACGGTCGGCGACCTGGTCGCCCGCGGCCGCTACCCGCACCAGGGCCTGCTGCGCCAGTGGTCCGCCGAGGACGAGCGCGTCGTACGGGAGTCGATGGCCCGCACCGGCGTCGGCGAGCTGGCGGAACGTTACGTCGACGAGCTCTCCGGCGGTCAGCGCCAGCGCGTGTGGATCGCCATGGCGCTGGCCCAGCAGACCCCGCTGCTGCTCCTCGACGAGCCGACCACCTACCTGGACATCCAGCACCAGATCGACGTCCTGGACCTTTGCGCGGACCTGCACGAGGAACACGGGCGCACCCTCGTCGCCGTCCTGCACGACCTCAATCACGCCGCGCGGTACGCCACCCATCTCATCGCCCTGCGCGAGGGACGGGTCATCGCCCAGGGCGCGCCGAAGGACATCGTCACCGCCGCCCTGGTGGAGGAGGTCTTCGGGCTGCGCTGCCAGGTCATCGACGACCCCGAGACGGGCACCCCGCTCGTGGTGCCGGCCGCCCGCACGGCACGGACCGGAGACAAGGGGCATAAGACCGGCACCGCGAGGGCCTCCTGAGCGTCACAGCAGCTTGCGGAGGCGGAACAGGTCGCGCAGCCCCGCCTCGAGACGCACCCGGCCCGATCCCCAGGCCTTGGCGAAGTTCAGCCGGCCGTCGACCAGGGCCACCAGGTCGTCACCCGTCATGGCGAGCCGTATCTGCGCCTTCTCGCGCGGCGGGCCGGACAGCGTGTCGCGGACCTCGATGCGGCCGCCCGTGAGCCGGCCGACGAAGGTCGTCTCCAGGTCGGTGAGGTGACAGCTGACGGAGCGGTCCATGGCTGCGGCCGCGCGGACGTCCCCCTCGGCGCCGCCCATGCTGTCCGAAAGCTTGTCGAGTGCGGCTCGGCACTCCTCGATCGTGGCCATCGCGCACGACGGTACCGCAGCCGTTCGCGGTAGCGTCGAGGCATGAACGACGCAGTGCCGCAGGCCGCGGCCACGGAGCCGGGCCCCGAGGAACCGGACCACGCCGCGGCGCCCGAGGACGGGCCGCCGCCCGACGACGGCCCCGCCGCCCCCGCGCCCCTGGGCGTCCCGCGCACCCCCACCGGGCACCCCGAGGTGGACGCCCATATGGAGCGGCTGGCCGATGCCGACCACCTCACCACGGACGGCCATCTCGAGGTGTACGAGGATGTACACCGGGGGCTGCGCGACGCGCTCACCGCGCTCGACGCCCGCCCGGGACCTCCGGGACCTCCAGGGCCCCCGTCGGCACACGGACACAGGAGCTGAACCGAACGTGGCAGGAGTCGCACGCCGCCGTCTCGACGCCGAGCTGGTCCGCCGTAAACTCGCGCGCTCGCGCGAGCACGCCGGACAGCTGATCGCCGCCGGCCGGGTCACCGTCGGCAGGACGGTCGCGACCAAGTCCGCCACCCAGGTGGAGACGGCCGCCGCGATCGTCGTCGCCGAGGACGCCGGTGACCCGGACTACGTCTCGCGCGGCGGGCACAAGCTGGCCGGCGCCTTCGAGGCCTTCGTCCCGCGCGGCCTCGAGGTCAAGGGGCGGCGGGCGCTCGACGCCGGCGCCTCCACCGGCGGCTTCACCGACGTGCTGCTGCGGGCCGGGGCCGCGCACGTGGTCGCCGTGGACGTCGGATACGGACAACTCGCCTGGAGTCTGCGCAACGATGAACGCGTCACCGTCAAAGACCGTACGAACGTACGGGAGTTGACGCTCGAGGTCATCGATGGGGAGCCTGTGGATCTTGTCGTGGGGGATCTGTCCTTCATCCCGCTCGGACTGGTGCTGCCCGCCCTGAAAGGGTGCGCGAAACCGGACGCCGACCTGGTGATGATGGTGAAACCGCAGTTCGAGGTGGGCAAGGAGCGGCTGGGCAGCGGCGGTGTCGTCCGCAGCCCCCAGCTGCGTGCCGAGGCCGTGCGTGGGGTGGCCGCGAAGGCCTGGGAGCTGGGGCTCGGGGCGAAGGGCGTGACGGCGAGTCCGCTGCCCGGGCCCTCGGGGAACGTCGAATACTTCCTGTGGCTGCGGGCCGGTGCTGAGGAACTGGACCCGGCCGATGTTGACCGTGCTGTGGCGGAGGGGCCGCGTTGACACAGAACCGAGCTCGTACTGTTTTCCTGCTGGCCCACACCGGGCGGCCCGCGGCCATCCGCAGCGCCGAGCTCGTGGTGAGAGGACTGCTGCGCAGCGGCCTCGGCGTGCGGGTCCTGGAGGACGAGGCCCAGGACCTGCCGCTGCCGGACGACGTGGAGACCGTCAAGGAGGCCACACCGCAGTGCCTGGACGGCTGTGAGCTGCTGATCGTGCTGGGCGGCGACGGCACGCTGCTGCGCGGCGCCGAGTTCGCCCGCGCCTCCGGGGTGCCGATGCTCGGCGTCAACCTCGGCCGGGTCGGCTTCCTCGCGGAGGCCGAACGCGACGACCTCGACAAGGTTGTCGACCGGGTGGTGAGCCGGGCGTACGAGGTCGAGGAACGGATGACCGTCGACGTCGTGGTGCACCGCAACGGCGACATCGTGCACACCGACTGGGCGCTGAACGAGGCGGCCGTGCAGAAGGTGTCCGCCGAGCGGATGCTGGAGGTCGTGCTGGAGATCGACGGCCGGCCGGTCACCGGGTTCGGCTGTGACGGCATCGTCTGCGCCACCCCGACCGGGTCCACGGCGTACGCCTTCTCCGCCGGCGGGCCCGTGGTGTGGCCCGAGGTCGAGGCGCTGCTGATGGTGCCGATCAGCGCGCACGCCCTGTTCGCCAAGCCGCTGGTGACCTCGCCCGACTCGGTACTGGCGGTGGAGGTGCTGCCGCACATCCCTCCGGGGGTGCTGTGGTGCGACGGGCGGCGCACGGTCGAGCTGCCGGCGGGCGCGCGGGTCGAGGTGCGCCGGGGGGCGGTGCCGGTGCGGCTGGCGCGGTTGCACCATGCCTCGTTCACCGACCGGCTGGTCGCGAAGTTCGCGCTGCCCGTGTCCGGGTGGCGGGGGGCGCCGCACTAGTGCCGCGGCAGGCAACGTTTGCCCGTCAAGGAGCGGCGTCCGGTGCGTGCTCTCGGCGTGCCGGCCGGAAGTCCTCGTACTGGACGTACTTGGGCTTTCGGCCGGTGCGGCGAGAGTGCGTGCCGGGCGTCGCGACGGGGCGAACGTTGCCTGTCGGGGCACTAGACCGCGCCCACGCGGCGGAGCCGCACAGCGACACGGCCCCGCGCCCCCGCGAAACCGCTCCTCCGTGGGTGACAGGCGTGGGCCGGTCGCACTCCCGGGCCTCGACCTCGTAAGGTCTAGTTCGTGTTGGAGGAGATGCGGATACGGTCGCTCGGTGTCATCGACGACGCTGTTGTCGAGCTGTCGCCCGGGTTCACCGCCGTCACCGGTGAGACCGGCGCGGGCAAGACCATGGTGGTCACCAGCCTGGGCCTGCTGCTGGGCGGACGCGCGGACGCGGCCCTGGTGCGGATCGGCGCGCGCAACGCGGTCGTCGAGGGGCGGATCGCCGTGCCCGAGGCGTCCGCGGCGGTCGTGCGCGCCGAGGAGGCCGGGGCCGAGCTCGACGACGGGACGCTGCTGGTGAGCCGCACCGTCTCCGCCGAGGGGCGCTCACGGGCGCACCTGGGCGGGCGGAGCGTGCCGGTGGGGCTGCTCGCGGAGCTCGCCGACGAGCTCGTGGCGGTGCACGGGCAGACCGACCAGCAGGGGCTGCTGAAGCTGTCCCGGCAGCGGCAGGCGCTCGACCGGTACGCCGGGTACGCGGTCGCCGGCCCGCTCGGCAAGTACGGCGAGGCGTACAAGCGGCTGCGCGCCGTCAGCGCGGAGCTTGAGGAGATCACCACACGCGCGCGTGAGCGGGCGCAGGAGGCCGATCTGCTGCGCTTCGGGCTCGAGGAGATCGCCGCCGTGGAACCCCGCGCGGGTGAGGACGTGGAGCTCGCGGAGGAGGCCGAGCGGCTCGGGCACGCCGAGGCGCTGGCGTCCGCCGCCGCGGTCGCGCACGCCGCGCTGGCCGGGAATCCGGAGGACCCGGAGGGCGTGGACGCCGGGACGCTCGTCGCGGGCGCCCAGCGGGCCCTGGAGGCCGTGCGGGCCCACGATCCCGCGCTGGCCGCGCTGACCGACCGGATCGGCGAGATCGGCATCCTGCTGCGGGACGTCGCCGGGGAGCTGGCGGGGTACGCCGACGACCTCGACTCCGATCCGCTGCGGCTGGCGGCGGTCGAGGAGCGGCGGGCCGCGCTCACCGGGCTGGTCCGCAAGTACGGAGAGGACGTCTCCGCCGTGCTGGCGTGGGCCGAGCGCAGCGCCGCGCGGCTGACCGAACTGGACGGCGACGACGAGCGGATCGGTGAGCTCACCGCCGAGCGGGACGCGCTCCGTGCCGAACTGGGCGCCCTGGCCCAGGAGCTGACCGACGCGCGGACGGAGGCGGCGGAGCGGTTCGCGGCGGCCGTGACCGCGGAGCTGGGCTCGCTGGCGATGCCGCACGCGCGCGTGTCGTTCGACATCCGGCAGACCGAGGACCCGGAGGGCGTCGAGGTCGGCGGCAGGACGGTCGCCTACGGGCCGTCGGGCGTGGACGAGGTCGAGCTGCTGCTCGCCCCGCACCCGGGAGCGCCGCCCAGGCCCATCGCCAAGGGCGCCTCCGGCGGTGAGCTGTCGCGGGTGATGCTGGCCGTGGAGGTCGTGTTCGCCGGCACGGACCCGGTGCCCACCTACCTCTTCGACGAGGTCGACGCCGGTGTGGGCGGCAAGGCGGCGGTGGAGATCGGACGGCGGCTGGCGCGGCTGGCCAAGACGGCGCAGGTCGTGGTCGTCACGCATCTGCCGCAGGTGGCCGCGTTCGCCGACCGGCAGCTGCTGGTGGAGAAGACCGACGACGGATCGGTCACCCGGTCCGGTGTGAAGGTCCTCGAGGGCGAGGACCGCGTGCGGGAGCTGTCCCGGATGCTCGCCGGACAGGAGGACTCGGAGACGGCCCGGGCGCACGCGGAGGAACTGCTGGCCACGGCACGGGCGGACGTGTAACCGCCGCTTGTGTGACGCCTCCCGGCCCCGTTGTGCGGCGCCTCCCGGCCCCGCTCGGCGTCCGGGAGGCGCGGGCGGCACCCGCGTCACTCGTCCGGGTGAACCGGTGGTGGGGGTGGACCGGTGATACTGCTCCGGTGGTTCCCGGAACGGGTGTGCGTCCTGGCATGCTTGACGCAGTACGCGTAGGGAACCGCGCGGTACACCCCTCCGCACGGTCCTTCTGTACGTTCTTCGTGACCGTCCGACCCGAACCAGGAGCCCCGGCCACGTGACCCCCGTGAGCAGCCACTCGCCGATGCGCACCGTACAGGTGCTGGGCGGTGGCAACGCCGCCGGCAGCGCCCATGTGCGCTCGCTGGCCGCGGGGCTCGTGGCCCGGGGCGTGCGGGTCACGGTGTGCGCCCCCGTGGAGGCGGATCACACCTACGACTTCACCGGCGCGGGCGCCGAGCTCGTGCCCGTGCCGCGCAGCAGCGACCCGGCGTCCGTGGCCGCCCTGCGGGCCGCCTGCACGGGCGCCGACCTGGTGCACGCGCACGGGCTGCACGCCTCGTTCCGTACCGTCCTGGCTCTCAGCGGACGGCGCACACCGCTCGTCGTCACCTGGCACGACCGGGCGCACGCCGACGGTCCGCGCGCCCACTTCCTGCGCGTGCTGGAGCGCCGGGTCGTCAAGGCGGCCACCGTGGTGCTCGGGACGACCTCCGTCCTCGTGGACCGGGCGCGCACCACGGGCGCGCGGGACGCGCGGCTGGCCGCCGTCTCCGCCCCCGGGCCGCGTACGCCCCCGGAGCCGGACGACCCCGACCGGCTGCGGTCCAAGGTGCGGGCCGAACTCGGCGCCGTCGGACGCCCGTTGCTCATCGCCGTCGGCCCCCTCGAACAGCACCGGGGCCACGACGTGCTGCTGGACGCCGCCCACGGGTGGCGGCGTCTGGACCCCGTGCCGCTGGTGGTGGTCGCGGGGGAGGGGCCGCTGCGCGGCGAACTCCAGCGCAGGATCGAGGACGAGGAGCTGCCCGTCAGGATCGTGGACCGGCGCGAGGACGTCGCCCAACTGCTCGCCGCCGCCGACATCGCCCTGCTGCCGAGCCGGTGGGAGGCGCGCTCCGCCCTCGCCCAGGAGGCGCTCCACGCGCGCGTGCCGCTCGTCGCGACCCGCGTGGGCGGCATCCCCGAACTCGTCGGCGACGCCGCCGAGCTCGTCCCGTACGGCAACGCGCGGGCGCTCGCCGACGCCGTCGTCCGGCTGCTGGCCGACCCCGCACGGCGGGAGCTGCTCAGGGAGCGGGGCGTGCGCCAGGCGGCCACCTGGCCGACCGAGGACGAGACGGTCGCCCAGGTGCTCAGCGTGTACGACGAGTTGACGCGGCCCCTGCCGCTGATCTGACCCCGGTTCGCGCGCTCAGGGCACGTGCCGCCGGGCCCGCAGGGCCAGGCTCAACGCCAGGACGGTCTGCGGGTCGTCGAGGTCGGTGCCCAGCAACTCCCCGATGCGGGCGAGCCGGTTGTAGAGCGTCTGCCGGTTCAGATGCAGCTCGCGGGCCGTCTCCGCCTTGCGTCCCGCGTGCGCCAGATAGGTCTCCAGAGTGGGCAGCAGCGGCGGCCGGGAACGCCGGTCGTGCTCGAGCACCGGCCCGATCGCACGGTCCACGAACGCCGCCAGGTCCGGGTGGCCGCGCAGCCGCCACAGCAGCAGGTCGATGTCCAGCCGGCGGGCGTCGTACCAGGGACGGTCGGGCAGCCCCTGCGCCGCGGTGGCCGTCTCCGCCGCGTGCCGCAGCCCCGCGGACGCCGCCGCCCAGCCGCCGCAGGGCCCGGCCACCACCACGGGCGGCCCGCCGCCCGGCCGCAGCATGCCCGCGCGCTCCACCCCGGCCCGCAGCGCGGCCGCCACCCGGTCAGCGACCGCCGGCCGGTCCGCCTCCGCGCGCAGCCCCAGCAGCAGCACCACCCGCCCCTCGACCGGCCGCACACCGAGCAGCACGGGCACCCCGAGCGAGGCCAGCTCCTCGCCCACCGCGCGGGCCAGCACCGCCCAGCCGCCCCCCTGCGGGGACAGCGCGTCGCCGAGCCGCATCACCACCGGAAGCAGCGGCCCGGCCCCCGGCCTGAACCCCAGCACCCGAGCCTGCGCGGGCGCGTCGTCCGCGCCGACCCGGCCCTCGGCGAGGTCGGTGAGGAAGTCCCCGCGGCCGCGCGCCGCCAGCTCCTCCTCCTGACGCGCCTGCATCAGCACCACCGCGAGGATCCCCGCGGCCCGCTCGGCCGCCATCCGGTGCACCGGCTCCGGCGCGCTGCGCACCGGCAGCAGCACCAGACGCGCCCGTACGCCGCCGCTGCCGGGGCCGCCGCCGGGCACGTCCACCAGGGCCGAACCGGCCGGCGGGTCGTCCCGGTGCCGGTCGCGCAGCCCTTCCCACACCTGGAGCGGGTCGGCGCCCTCGGGCCCCTCGCCGGCCGCGTACAGCAGCTGTCCTTCGGTCGTCTCCAGGAACACCGGGTTGCCGGTGAACCCGGCGAGGATCTCCAGGACCTGGGGGACCCCGCCACCGCCCAGCAGCGCCTCGGTGCAGCGGCGGTGCACCTCCTCCGCGCGCTGAAGCAGCGCGTAATGGCCGTTGACGATCTCGGTGTGGATCTCCTCGGTGACCGTCACGAACGGCACCTCGCGGTGCAGCTGGACCAGCGGCAGACCCGCCGTCCGGGCCGCGTCGACGAGCGCGGCAGGCAGCCGCGTGAAGCGCGGGCCCAGCTCCACCACGAGCGCCGCGATGCCCCGCTCGGCCAGCGTCCGCACGAACACCCGCTGCTCCGCCGGGCGGGTGCCCAGCCCGTACCCGGTGGTCAGCAGCAGTTCGCCGCCCTTGAGCAGCGAGGCGATGTTCGGCACCTCGCCCGCGTGCACCCAGCGCACGGTGCGCCCCAGCCGGTCGGCGCCCGCCACGACCTCCGGCAGCCCGCTGCGCAGCCCCGGCAGCTCCAGCGCCCGCCGGACGGTGATCGAGGCACCCCGGCTCCCGTATCCGCTGTCCATACCGGGACGCTACCTGCGCGGATGCCCCCGGTACATCCGAGGTCCGGGGGTTGGCGCCGGGACGGCCGGGTAGGGGCGCCGCCATGAGGATCAGCGTGGTGGCGGCAGCGCGTGAGGACGACAGCCCGCTGGAGGAGCCGTTGCGGGTGGCGGCGGTCGCCGACCGGCTCGGGTACCCGGAGGTGTGGCTCGGCGAGGGGCCGACATGGGACGCCTTCGTGCTGGCGACGGCCGTCGGACGGGCCACCGGGAGAGTCGCCCTCACGGCCGGTCCGCTGGCCGTGTCGGTGCGGGACGCGTACGGCCTCGCCCGGGGAGCGGCCTCCACGGCCGCGGTCACCGGCCGCCCGGTGGGCGTGGCGCTGGGCACGTCCAGCAAGCGGGTCGTCGAGGGCGTGCACGACCGGCCCCGGGTCCGCCCCGCGGCCGTGCTGGAGGAGACGGCCGCCGCGCTGCGGGTGCTGCTGCACGGACGGCCCGGCGAGCCGGTCGTGCCCGGCAGCGGCTTCCGGCGCCGGCACGCGCCGCCCGGAGGGCCGCTCACGGTGGCGGCGTTCGGCGACCGGGCGATCGCCACGGCCGCCGCGCACGCCGACCGGATGCTCCTCGACGTGGTCTCCCCGGAACAGGTCCGGGCGCTGCGCGCGAAGCTGCTCGCCGCGGCCGAGCGGGCCGGCCGCACCCCGCCGCGGCTGGCCGCCTGGCTGCCGGCCGCCGTGGACCCGGACCCGGCCTCGCTCACCCAGGTCCTGCGCAGCCTCGTCGGCTACCTCACCGTGCCCGGCTACCGGGAGATGTTCGCCGCGGCGGGTTTCACGCGGGCGGTCGACCTGGCCCGCACCGGCGCCGGCCCCGGGGACCTGCTGCGCGTCCTGCCCGCCGAGGCGGCGGCCACGGTCGGCCTGGTCGGCTCCGCCGAGGCCGTACGGGCCCGGATCGACGCCTACGCCGCAGCCGGGCTCGACGAGATCGCGCTGGTGCCGGCGACGGCCGGTGACCCGGCGGGCGAGCGGACCCTCACGGCCCTCGCGCCCGCCTGACCCGGCCCGCCGGGGCGGCTCAGCCCCCGTACGCCCCCGAGGCCGTCAGGCGCAGGGCCGTGTCGATGAGCGGCACGTGGCTGAAGGCCTGGGGGAAGTTGCCGACCTGGCGCTTCAGGCGCGGATCCCACTCCTCGGCGAGCAGACCGAGGTCGTTGCGCAGGGCCAGGAGCTTCTCGAAGAGCTTGCGCGCCTCGTCGACGCGGCCGATCATCGCCAGGTCGTCGGCCATCCAGAACGAGCAGGCGAGGAACGCGCCCTCGTCGCCCGGCAGGCCGTCGACGCCCTGGTGCTCCCCCTCGGTCGGGTAGCGCAGGATGAAGCCGTCGGAGGTCGACAGCTCGCGCTGGATCGCCTCGATGGTGCCGATCACCCGCTTGTCGTCCGGCGGCAGGAAGCCCATCTGCGGGATCAGCAGCAGCGAGGCGTCCAGCTCTTTGGAGCCGTAGGACTGGGTGAAGGTGTTGCGCTCCTTGTCGTAGCCCTTCTCGCACACGTCCCGGTGGATGTCGTCACGCAGCTGCTTCCACTCGTCCAGCGGGCCGTCGGCGTCGCCGGACTCGATGAGCTTGATGGTGCGGTCGACGGCGACCCAGGCCATCACCTTGGAGTGCACGAAGTGGCGCCGCGGGCCGCGCACCTCCCAGATGCCCTCGTCCGGCTCCTGCCAGTGCTTCTCCAGGTAGCGGATCAGCTTCAGCTGGAGCAGCGAGGCGTAGTCGTTGCGGGCCAGACCCGTCATGTGGGCCAGGTGCAGGGCCTCGGTGACCTCGCCGTAGACGTCGAGCTGCAACTGGTGCGCCGCGCCGTTGCCCACCCGGACCGGGGCGGAGTTCTCATAGCCGGGCAGCCAGTCCAGCTCCGCCTCGCCGAGCTCGCGCTCACCGGCGATGCCGTACATGATCTGCAGGTTCTCCGGGTCGCCCGCCACCGCGCGCAGCAGCCACTCGCGCCAGGCGCGGGCCTCCTCGCGGTAGCCGGTGCGCAGCAGCGAGGACAGGGTGATCGCGGCGTCCCGCAGCCAGGTGTAGCGGTAGTCCCAGTTGCGGACCCCGCCGATGTCCTCGGGCAGGGAGGTGGTGGGCGCGGCGACGATGCCGCCGGTCGGCGCGTAGGTGAGGGCCTTCAGCGTGATCAGGGAGCGGATCACGGCCTCGCGGTAGGGGCCGTGGTACGTACAGTGCTCCACCCACTCGCGCCAGAACTCCTCCGTGGCCTCCAGCGACTGCTCCGGCTCCGGCAGTCCCGGGGGCCGCTTGTGGGACGGCTCCCAGGACACGGTGAACGCGATCCGCTCGCCCTGCGCGACGGTGAAGTCGGAGTACGTCGTCAGCGCCTCGCCGTAGGTCTGGGCGGTGGTGTCGAACCACACGGAGTCCGGGCCGGCGACGGCGACCGTGCGCCCCTCGTGCCGGTGCACCCACGGCACGATCCGGCCGTAGGAGAACCGCATCCGCAGCGCCGAGCGCATGGGCACGCGGCCGGAGAGTCCCTCCACGATGCGGATCAGCTGCGGGGCGCCGTCGCGCGGGGGCATGAAATCCGTCACCCGGACCGTGCCGCGGGGGGTGTCCCACTCCGACTCCAGGATCAGCGAGTCGCCGCGGTAGGCGCGCCGGGTGGCGGCCGGCGGTTCGGCGTCGGCGGCGTGCGCCGGGCCCAGCCGCCAGAAGCCGTGTTCCTCAGTGCCCAACAGGCCGGCGAAGATGGCGTGCGAGTCGAAGCGGGGCAGGCACAACCAGTCCACGGTGCCGTCCCGGCAGACCAGCGCAGCGGTCTGCATGTCTCCGATGAGTGCGTAGTCTTCGATGCGCCCGGCCACGTGCATCTCCAGTCGAACGGCCACGTCACCCCTCAAGGGGGTTGTCGCTGGTGCGGTCAAGGGTTATTGCAATACGTCGTTGAGCTGTGAAGCAAAGCAGTCGCTCAGCCGTGAATGCAAAGCGCCAATTGTTGCTCAACGAACTGACGAGCTCACGTTGTTCCGGAACTTACGGGCGGGGGTGGTGCCGTTCGGCCGGCCGGGCTCGGCAGCGAGTGTCCGAGCAGGATACGACGCACGTAGATGATCTGTGTGCCGCTCGCGACAACGCGACTCCGCCGAACGAGTGGCCAAGGGGTGAAGGTCCGGTGTGCCGTGCATCCTTCGTGCCGGCGCGTGCACGGAGCGTGGCCGTGAGCCATCGCCGCGCGGCGCTGATACGCTGGTAGCCCGTGGACCGGTGGGCGAGAAACCCCGGAACCGCACCCACAGACCGCGACCACGGGAGCCCCCCTTTGGCCATGCCGCCCGCTGCTTTTCGAAACAGCACAGCTTCGACGACCAAGCACATCTTCGTCACCGGGGGTGTCGCCTCCTCGCTCGGCAAGGGTCTGACCGCCTCCAGCCTCGGCATGCTGCTCAAGGCCCGCGGCCTGCGCGTGGTGATGCAGAAGCTGGACCCGTATCTCAACGTCGACCCGGGCACGATGAACCCCTTCCAGCACGGTGAGGTGTTCGTCACCAACGACGGCGCGGAGACCGACCTGGACATCGGGCACTACGAGCGCTTCCTCGACCGCGACCTGGACGGCTCGGCCAACGTCACCACTGGCCAGATCTACTCCACGGTCATCGCCAAGGAGCGGCGCGGCGAGTACCTGGGCGACACCGTGCAGGTCATCCCGCACATCACCAACGAGATCAAGCACCGGATCCGCCGGATGGCGACCGACGAGGTCGACGTGGTGATCACCGAGGTCGGCGGCACGGTCGGCGACATCGAGTCGCTGCCGTTCCTGGAGACCGTCCGGCAGGTGCGGCACGAGGTCGGCCGGGACAACGTGTTCGTGGTCCATATCTCTCTCCTGCCCTACATCGGCCCCTCGGGTGAGCTGAAGACGAAGCCGACCCAGCACTCGGTTGCGGCGCTGCGCAACATCGGTATCCAGCCGGACGCGATCGTGCTCCGCTGCGACCGCGAGGTGCCCACCGCCATCAAGCGGAAGATCTCGCTGATGTGCGACGTCGACGAGGCCGCCGTGGTCGCCTGCCCCGACGCCCGCTCCATCTACGACATTCCCAAGACCGTGCACGGCGAGGGCCTGGACGCCTACGTGGTCCGCAAGCTGGACCTGCCCTTCCGCGACGTGGACTGGACGACCTGGGACGACCTGCTCGACCGGGTCCACAACCCCGACCACGAGATCACCCTCGCCCTGGTCGGCAAGTACATCGACCTGCCCGACGCCTATCTCTCGGTCACCGAGGCGCTGCGCGCCGGCGGATTCGCCAACCGGGCCCGGGTGAAGATCAAGTGGGTCACCTCGGACGACTGCAAGACCCCGGCCGGCGCCCAGGCGCAGCTCGCCGATGTCGACGGCATCTGCATCCCCGGCGGCTTCGGCGACCGCGGGGTGCTCGGCAAGGTCGGCGCGATCAAGTACGCGCGCGAGAACCGGATCCCGCTGCTGGGCCTCTGCCTGGGTCTGCAGTGCATCGTGATCGAGGCCGCGCGCGGCCTGGCGGACATCTCCGACGCCAACTCCACCGAGTTCGACCCGGCCACCTCCCACCCGGTCATCTCCACCATGGCCGAGCAGCTGGACATCGTCGCCGGCGAGGGCGACATGGGCGGCACCATGCGGCTCGGCATGTATCCGGCCAAGCTGGCCGAGGGATCGATCGTGCGCGAGGTGTACGACGGCAAGGAGTACGTCGAGGAGCGCCACCGGCACCGCTACGAGGTGAACAACGCCTACCGCGCGGAGCTGGAGAAGAAGGCGGGCATCGTCTTCTCCGGCACCTCCCCGGACGGCAAGCTCGTGGAGTACGTCGAGTACCCGCGCGACGTCCACCCGTACCTGGTCGCGACCCAGGCGCACCCGGAGCTGCGCTCGCGGCCGACCCGTCCGCACCCGCTCTTCGCGGGCCTGGTGAAGGCCGCGGTCGAGCGGAAGATCTCGAAGTAACACGCCCAGTTGTACGGTTGCCGGGGTGCGAACCCTCAAAGGGGTGCGCACCCCGGCCCCATTTTTTACCCGGGGCCGGCGCACGACCCCTGTACGTCGGGAAGGACAGGCATGACGATCAAGGACACCCCGGAAGAGTGGGAGATCCGCGCCAGCGCGACCCCGTTCACGGGCAACAAGACCTCCGTCCGCACGGACGACGTCGTCATGCCGGACGGCACCGTGGTCCGCCGCGACTACCAGGTCCACCCCGGGTCCGTGGCCGTCCTCGCCCTCGACGACGCCGACCGGGTCGTGGTGCTGCGCCAGTACCGGCACCCGGTGCGCCAGAAGCTGTGGGAGATCCCGGCCGGCCTGCTCGACGTCGTCGGTGAGAACCCGCTGCACGCCGCCCAGCGGGAGCTGTACGAGGAGGCGCACGTCAAGGCGGAGGACTGGCGGGTGCTGACCGACGTCTACACCACGCCCGGCGGCTGCGACGAGGCCGTACGGATCTTCCTCGCGCGGGGGCTGTCGGAGGCCGAGGGCGACCGGTTCGCGGTCGAGGACGAGGAGGCGGACATGGAGCTGGCGCGGGTCCCCGTCGCGGAGCTGGTGCGCGGGGTGCTGGCCGGCGAGCTGCACAACAACTGCCTGGTGGTGGGCGTCCTCTCGCTCGCCGCCGCACGGGCCGGGGACGGCCTGGACGCGCTGCGCCCCGCGCAGGCACCGTGGCCGGCGCGGCCCTTCGAGGCCTGACGCCGGCGGCGGCGCCGCTGCCGCGCGCCGTCCACCGTCCCGCGCCCCTTCACCGGCACCGTGCAGCCGTTGGTCTGACGATCTGTTGATCCGATCGGGCGAGTCTCGTTCCCCGCGCCGCGCTCCTCACGGAACGTCGCAGAGAGTGAACTAGGCTTCGAAAAACGCCCGATCCGGAAGACCCGGCGGGCCTGCGCGTGCGGTGGGACGGGAGTGTGGCCCGTGACGGATCAGGCGGTGGACCCGGACGGAGTGCGGCCCCCTCGGGAGGCTGCCCCGGAAGGTCGATTCCTGGGCCGTACCAGGGAGTTGAAGGAGCTGCGCGCCGACATCGAGCGCGCGGGACTGGACACCCTCTCCGGCCGCAAGGCCCCCCGCGCGCGCGTGCTGCTCATCGCGGGCCGGCCCGGCTCGGGCCGAACAGCCCTCGCCGAGGAACTCGTACGCCAGGTCGCCGACCGCTACCCCGACGGGGTGCTGCGCACGCGCCTGAGCGAACCCGACGGCACCCGCGTGCCCGTAGGGCGTGCCGCGCGCGGACTGCTCGACGCGCTGGCGGAGCCCGCCCCGGCCGGAGCCCCCGAGGACGACCTCACCGAGGCGCTGCGCACCGCCCTGGCCGACCGCCGGGCGCTGCTCCTGCTCGACGACGCGGCCGACGCCGAACAGGTCGACGCCCTGCTCCCGGACAACCCCGACTGCCTGGCCGTCACCGTCTCCTCGGGGCCCCTCACCGGCATCGCCGACGTCCGCCCCTGCACCCTCGGCGGCCTCGACACCAAGTCCGGGGTGGAGCTGCTGTCCCGGTTCACCGGATCGGTGCGCATCACCGTCGACCCGCGGGCCGCCGAACGGCTCGCCGAGCAGTGCCAGGGCCAGCCGGCCGCCCTGGTGCTGGCCGGCGGCTGGCTCGCCGCCCGGCCCAAGGCCGCCGTCGCCGACCTCGCCAAGCAGCTGCACACGGAGACCGGCAATGGCTCCGTCGTCGACCGGGCCGCCCGGCTGGTGCACGACGCGCTGCCCTCGACCGCCGCCCGGATGCTGCGCCTGCTGAGCCTCGCCCCGGCAGGCCTGACCGACCCGCACACCGCCGCCGCGCTCGCCGGGTGCTCCGTGGAGGCCGCCCGCACCACCCTGGACGACTTCGCCGCCCAGGGCCTGCTGCACTCGGTGGGCACCGCCGTGCCGCAGTACCGCGTGCCCTGCTGCCTGCACCCCTCGCTGCACGACCTCGCCCGGACCCACGAGCGGCCCGGCGAACTCCAGCTGGCCCGCGCCCGCATGCTGGAGCGGACGGTACGGCTGCTCCAGTCGTGCAGGGCGATCACCGAGACGGACAACCCCCAGGCCCACGAGAAGCTCCTCGGCATGCCGCGCGCCCTGCGCTTCCCCAGCCCCCGGGCCGCCGCCGACTGGCTCCGCCTGCGCCGGCCCGCCCTGCTGGCCGCGGCCCGGCTCGCGGTCGCCGACGGGGAGCTGGACACCCTGGCCAGGCGGCTGATGTCCCAGCTGGTGCGCGCCCTGGTCGCCCACTTCGGCACCCGGGCCGCCGCGAGTGACCTGTACGACATCCACGGACTGGTCCTCGACGTCGCCGAACGCCGGGAGCTGCCCCGGGAGCGGGCCGCGGCCCTGCTCAACCTCGGCGACCTCGACGCCCACACCGGCCGCACGGCGGACGCCCTGCAGCGCTACCGGGCCGCGCTGGACGCCGGACGCGAGGCGAACGACCCGTACGCGACCGGCCGCGCGATGGAATCCGTAGGCGGCGCCCATCTCGAGCTCGGGGACTACGACCGGGCCGCGGACTGGTTCGGCCGGGCCCTGACCGAGCGGCTCGCCCGTGGCGAGCGCCCCGAGGCCGCCCGGCTCTACGGACGGATCGGCGCCGCCCACACCTACGCGGGCCGCTACGGCGAGGCGCTGCGCAACTGGCGCGCGGCCGTCGCCGGACACCGCAGATGCGGGGACGTCGCGGCACAGGCGCGGGCCCTGAGCGAACTGGCCCGGGTGCAGGAGTACGCGGGCCGGCCGGACGAGTCGCTGCGCACCTGCAGGGAGGCCGTGGAGTGGGCGCGACGGGCCGAGGACGCCCGTCTGCAGGCCGCGCTGCACCTGCGGCTCGCCGACCTCTTCGACCACCTCGGCGACCCCGCGTCGGCCACGCTGCACCGGGGCGCGGCCGGGCGGATGCTCGCCGGGGAGGCCCCGGAGGACGGCTTCGAAGACGTCCCCGGGAACGGCCCCGGGAACGGCCCCGGGAACGGCCCCGGGAACGGCCCCGGGAACGGCCCCGGGAACGGCCCCGAGAACGGCCCCGAGAACGGCCCCGAGAACGGCCCCGAGGACGACTTCCAGGCGGAACACGGTGATAACGCCTGCGAAATCCGTAGCGCATCCGCGGAAGATTGATGCAAAGGAAGGCTAGACAGCGAGAACGCCTTCATTAGACTGGCTCTGCCGCACCATCTCCTGCGGTCTCTCCCGGTGTGCACGCGTGTGCCCGGGTATGTGTAGTGATACCCCCATACCCTCTGAGCCAAGGACCGTGATCGACGTGAAGGTCGGCATCCCCCGCGAGGTCAAGAACAACGAGTTCCGGGTGGCCATCACCCCCGCCGGCGTGCACGAGCTGGTGCGCCACGGCCATCAGGTCGTCATCGAGCGCGGCGCGGGGGTCGGCTCCTCCATCCCGGACGGCGAGTACATCGCCGCGGGCGGGCAGATCCTGGACACCGCCGACGAGGTCTGGGCCGCCGCCGACCTGCTGCTCAAGGTCAAGGAGCCGATCGCGGAGGAGTATCACCGACTGCGCAAGGACCAGATCCTCTTCACCTACCTGCACCTGGCGGCGTCCAAGGAGTGCACGGACGCCCTGCTGGAGTCCGGCACCACCGCGATCGCCTACGAGACCGTCGAACTGCCCAGCCGCGCGCTGCCGCTGCTCGCCCCCATGTCCGAGGTCGCGGGCCGGCTGTCCACCCAGGTCGGCGCCTACCACCTGATGCGCGCCCACGGCGGCCGCGGTGTCCTGCCCGGCGGTGTCCCGGGCGTGCTGGCCGGCCGGGCCGTCGTCATCGGCGGCGGCGTGTCCGGGTGGAACGCCGCGCAGATCGCCATCGGCATGGGCTTCCACGTGACCCTGCTCGACAAGGACATCAACAAGCTCAAGGAGGCCGACAAGGTCTTCGGCACGAAGATCCAGACCGTCGTCTCCAACGCCTTCGAGCTGGAGAAGGCCTGCCTGGAGGCAGACCTCGTGATCGGCGCGGTGCTCGTGCCCGGCGCCAAGGCCCCCAAGCTCGTCACCAACAAGCTGGTCTCGCGGATGAAGGCCGGAAGTGTCCTTGTCGACATCGCGATCGACCAGGGCGGCTGCTTCGAGGACTCCCACCCGACCACGCACGCCGAACCGACCTTCAAGGTCCACGAGTCGGTCTTCTACTGCGTCGCCAACATGCCCGGCGCGGTGCCCAACACCTCCACCTACGCGCTGACCAACGCCACGCTGCCGTACATCGTGGAACTCGCCGACCGGGGCTGGGTGGACGCGCTGCGCCGCGACCCCGCGCTCGCCAAGGGCCTCAACACGCATGACGGCAAGGTGGTTTACAAGGAGGTCGCCGAGGCGCACGGCATGGAGCACGTCGAGCTCGCCACGCTGCTCGGCTGATCCGCCCGGACGGTAAGTCGACCAAGTCACCGACCGGCAAAGGCGACACGTCAACATGCGTCGTCAACACCGCGTACCCGGCCGGACCTTGCCCGACAAGGTCCGGCCGGATGTGTGTATGGTCACTCCTTGATTCCCGGACAACTCCCCTCGAACGTAGCCCTTCCGTCGATTCGCACACCCGTGAAACCTGCCGTGCGACGGCCGTACGCCCTTGACAGAGGGATGTTTCATTGCCGACACATCGGGCCGGGTCCGGCGGATTGTGTTGCTGCGGACGGCCGACACGCCATAGAGTCGCCAAACGTCGGCATGGTGCCACGCTGACCTGTCTAGAAGTTTCCTGGTCACCAAGGAGGTAAGACGACTTGTGAATGAGTCGACATTTACTCCCGGGGGTGGTCAACCAGGAATGCCTGCGCCGGGCCAGGGGTCCGCGGGATTCGCTGCTGTCGGCTCCGTCGCTGTGCGCACCTTCGCAGCCCACCAGAGTCACCGGACTCCTGGGGTGACTCACCCAGCACACCAGAGCATGGATGGCCATCACGTGAACGCCATGGCCGGCGACGGAAGTGGCGCGCCCCACAACCATTTCGCCGACTACGACGAACTGCCCGAGGGGCACTTCTACGATCCCGACGCCGAGTACGAGCCGGATCCCGAGTACGCGGCCACGCTCGCGCCCGACGCGGCACGCCAGCGCCGTGAGCGCATCGGCCCGACCGGACGCCCGCTGCCGTACTTCCCGATCCCGGGCCCGCTGACCGACCACGGTCCCGCGAAGATCATCGCGATGTGCAACCAGAAGGGCGGCGTCGGCAAGACCACGTCGACCATCAACCTGGGTGCCGCGCTCGCGGAGTACGGACGCCGGGTGCTGCTCGTCGACTTCGACCCGCAGGGCGCGCTGTCGGTCGGCCTCGGCGTCAACCCGATGGAACTCGACCTCACCGTCTACAACCTGCTCATGGAGCGGGGCATGGCGGCCGACGAGGTGCTGCTGAAGACCGCGGTCCCCAACATGGACCTGCTGCCCAGCAACATCGACCTGTCGGCGGCCGAGGTGCAGCTCGTGAGCGAGGTCGCGCGCGAGTCCACGCTGCAGCGGGCGCTGAAGCCGCTGATGGACGACTACGACTACATCGTGATCGACTGCCAGCCCTCGCTCGGTCTGCTCACGGTCAACGCGCTGACCGCCGCGCACAAGGTGATCGTGCCGCTGGAGTGCGAGTTCTTCGCGCTGCGCGGTGTGGCGCTGCTGACCGAGACCATCGAGAAGGTCCAGGAGCGCCTCAACCCCGACCTGGAGCTCGACGGCATCCTCGCCACCATGTACGACTCGCGCACGGTGCACAGCCGTGAGGTGCTCGCGCGGGTGGTCGAGGCGTTCGACGACCACGTCTACCACACGGTCATCGGGCGCACGGTCCGCTTCCCGGAGACCACGGTCGCCGGTGAGCCGATCACCACGTACGCGTCCAACTCCGTCGGTGCCGCCGCCTACCGCCAGCTCGCCAGGGAGGTGCTCGCCCGGTGTCACGCCGAGTGAGTCTGCCGGGGGCCGACGAACTCTTCCGTACGACAGGGGGGATGGCGCTCCAGGCGTCCACTCCCCGGCGCGCCAACGGCGACGCCCGGGTTCCCGCTCCGGCGGGGGAGGGCGACGCGGCCGCGGCCGCCCAGGAGGACGCGCCGCAGTCGGTGCCCGCGCAGGGCGGCGACGGCGAGGGCGCGGAGCATGTCGCGGCGGACGCGGAGCCGGCCGACGCCGGCGAGTCCCGCAGCCGGGGCGTGGCGGGCTCCGGGCGGCGTCCGGCGGCGCAGGAGGGCGCGGCACCGCGCAAGCGGGGACGAGCGGCGGCACGGCGGCCCAGCGGCCGGGAGCGGCATGACGAGAAGATCACCGTGTACGTCTCCGCCGAGGAGCTGATGGACCTCGAGCACGCGCGTCTGGTCCTGCGCGGCGAGCACGGCCTCGCCGTCGACCGCGGCCGGATCGTCCGCGAGGCGGTCGCCGTGGTCCTCGCCGACCTGGAGAGCCGGGGGGACGCCAGCATCCTCGTACGACGCCTCCGTGGACGGTAGCGGTAGCCTGCGGAGGCCATGACCTCGAACGACGCACCCGCCCCCACGCCCGGCGACCGGCCGTCCCGCCGCCGCCCCCTGGGCCGGGGCCCGGGCGCGACGCCGACGTCCCCCGCGCTCGACCCCGAGCCGCCTCGGCCCCCGGAAACCCCGGCGCCCGAAGACGCGGACGCCCCGGACGTGGCCGAGGAACCTTTCACGCCCCCGCCACCCGCAGCCACGGGCCCCGGTGCACCGGACGCGACGTCCGTGGATGCGGCGGGCGCGGCCGGAGAAACCTCCGCGTCCTTGCCGCCGGCCCGAGCTACGGGTCTCGGTGGCCCGGCTGCGGTGTCGGCGGAGACGGCGGGCGTGGTCGGGGAGACCTCCGCGGCGCGGACGGCTGGAACAACCGGTGCCGGGCCGCCGGGTGCGGCCTTCGGGACCGCGGCCGGAGCCACGGGTCCGGGTGGCCCGGCTGCGGTGTCCGTGGATGCGGCGGGCGTGGCCGGGGGGACCCCCGCGTCTTCGCAGGCGGCCGGGACCGTCGGTGCCGGGCCGCCGGGTGCGGCCTTCGGGACCGCGGCCGGAGCCACGGGTCCGGGTGGCCCGGCTGCGGTGTCCGTGGATGCGGCGGGCGTGGCCGGGGGGACCCCCGCGTCTTCGCAGGCGGCCGGGACCGTCGGTGCCGGGCCGCCGGGTGCGGCCTTCGGGACCGCGGCCGGAGCCATGGGCACCGGTCGGCCTGCCGGGGTTCCCGCGGGGGCGCCGGGGGCGGAGCCCACGGTCCCTTCCCGCACGTCGCCGCCGGGGGAGGGCGTGGCGGTCGCCCTGGCAGGGGAGGCGCCGGGTGGCGGAGGCGTTGTCGCGGTTGCCTCGGAGGAGGGCGAGGACGGCGACGGGCGGTTCAAGGTTCGGCTGGCGAACTTCGAGGGGCCGTTCGACCTGCTGCTTCAGTTGATCGCCAAGCACAAGCTGGATGTCACCGAGGTCGCCCTGTCCAAGGTGACCGACGAGTTCATGGCGTACATCCGGGCCATGGGGCCGGACTGGGACCTGGACGAGACGACCGAGTTCCTCGTCGTGGCCGCCACGCTGCTCGACCTCAAGGCCGCCCGGCTGCTGCCCGCCGCCGAGGTGGAGGACGAGGCCGACCTCGCCCTCCTCGAGGCCCGCGACCTGCTCTTCGCACGGCTGCTTCAGTACCGCGCGTACAAGCAGATCGCCGACATCTTCAGCCGGCGGCTCGACGACGAGGCCCGGCGCTACCCCCGTACCGTCGGACTCGAACCGCACCACGCCGAGCTGCTGCCCGAGGTCGTCATCAGCATCGGCGCCGAGGGCTTCGCGCGTCTCGCCGTCAAGGCGATGCAGCCGAAGCCCAAGCCGCAGGTCTACGTCGACCACATCCACGCACCGCTGGTCAGCGTGCAGGAACAGGCCGGGATCGTCATCGCGCGGCTCAAGGAGCTCGGTGAGGCCGGCTTCCGGGAGCTCGTCGCGGACACGGACGACACCCTGACCGTCGTGGCACGGTTCCTCGCCCTCCTGGAGCTGTACCGCGAGAAGGCCGTCGCCCTCGACCAGGAGACCGCGCTCGGCGAACTGACCGTGCGCTGGACCGGAGGGCACGGCGAGACCGCACCGACGGTGACCGACGAGTTCGACCGGCCCCCCGAGCGGCCCCAGGAGGAGAGGAAGCCGTGAGCGAGGAGACCACCGAGACCCCCGCCGGGCTGCGCACGGTCGCGGACCTCGACCTCCGGCCCGCCCTCGAGGCGGTCCTGATGGTCGTGGACGAGCCGGCGACCGAGGAGCACCTGGCCAAGATCCTGGAGCGCCCCGAGCGCCAGGTCGCCGACGCCCTGCGCGCGCTCGCCGACGAGTACACCGTGCAGGGCCGCGGCTTCGAGCTGCGCCTGGTCGCGGGCGGCTGGCGCTTCTACACCCGCCCCGAGTACGCCGCCGCCGTCGAGCGCTTCGTCCTCGACGGCCAGCAGGCCCGGCTCACCCAGGCCGCCCTGGAGACCCTCGCGGTCGTCGCCTACCGGCAGCCGGTCAGCCGCAGCCGCGTGTCCGCCGTCCGCGGGGTCAACTGCGACGGTGTGATGCGCACCCTGCTGCAGCGCGGTCTGATCGAGGAGGCGGGCACGGAACCCGAAACAGGTGCGATCCTGTACACGACGACGAACTACTTCCTGGAGCGGATGGGCCTGCGCGGCCTGGACGAGCTCCCGGAACTCGCGCCCTTCCTCCCGGAGGCGGAGGCGATCGAGGCCGAGACACAGGAAGGCGTGCCGTCGTTCGATCCGGACGCCCCGGACCCGGACGACGGTCCCCCGACGAACACGACGACGACGGAATTCTGATGCGAAGCAGCGGCAGCGGAAAGAGCGGCGGACGCGGTAACCACCGTGGCGCCGGCAACAACAGGGACCAGAAGCAGGGGCAGGGCCGCCCCCGCAAGCCCCGCCCCGAGGAGCGCCGCTACGACGTCGGTCCCGGGGGTACCAAGGACGGCCCGAAGTCCGGGCGCGGCGGCGCCAAGCCGTCGTCCCGGAAGGGCGGCCGCACCGCTCCCGGGCGTTCGCGCGAGTACGAGACGCGGATGGAGGAGCGCAACCGCGACCGGTACGCGGGCAGGAAGGACGTGAAGCTCCCCACGACCTTCCCCGGCGCCGAGCAGGAGGGCGAGCGGCTGCAGAAGGTGCTCGCGCGCGCGGGCTACGGCTCCCGGCGCGCCTGCGAGGAGCTGATCGAGCAGGCCAGGGTGGAGGTCAACGGCGAGATCGTCCTGGAGCAGGGCAGGCGGGTCGACCCGGAGAAGGACGAGGTCAAGGTCGACGGCCTGACCGTCGCCACGCAGTCGTACCAGTTCTTCTCGCTGAACAAGCCCGCCGGTGTGGTGTCGACCATGGAGGACCCGGAGGGACGCCAGTGCCTCGGTGACTACGTCACCAACCGCGAGACCCGGCTCTTCCACGTCGGCCGGCTCGACACCGAGACCGAGGGCGTCATCCTGCTCACCAACCACGGCGAGCTCGCGCACCGGCTGACCCACCCTCGGTACGGCGTGAAGAAGACCTACCTCGCGCACATCGTCGGCCCCATCCCGCGCGACCTGGGCAAGCGGCTCAAGGACGGCATCCAGCTGGAGGACGGATACGCGCGTGCGGACCACTTCCGGGTCGTCGAGCAGACCGGCAAGAACTACCTCGTCGAGGTGACCCTGCACGAGGGCCGCAAGCACATCGTGCGCCGCATGCTCGCGGAGGCCGGGTTCCCGGTCGACAAGCTGGTCCGCACCGCCTTCGGCCCGATCACCCTGGGCGATCAGAAGTCGGGCTGGCTGCGGCGGCTGTCCAACACCGAGGTCGGGATGCTGATGCAGGAGGTCGACCTCTAGCCGGTCACAGAGGCTTGTGCTTCGGCACCCCACCCCCTTTAATAGTCACACCGACTATTAAAGGGGGTGGGGATCGTCATGGACGGCTACGACAAGCACGCCTTCGAGCCCTTCGCCGTCACCGTCGACCTCGCCGTGTTCACCCTCCGCGCGGGCGCCCTGCACGTGCTGCTCGTCGAGCGCGGCGAGGAGCCGTACGCCGGACGGTGGGCGCTGCCCGGAGGTTTCGTCCGGCCGGACGAGTCCGCGGAACGCGCCGCGCGGCGCGAACTGGGCGAGGAGACCGGGCTGACGGACGTCTCCGGTCCGCACCTGGAACAGCTGCGGACCTACAGCGAACCCGGCCGCGACCCCCGCATGCGGGTCGTCTCCGTCGCCTTTGCCGCCCTCCTGCCCGACGCCCCCGAGGCACGCGCCGGCAGCGACGCCGCGCGGGCCCGCTGGACGCCGTACGACTCCGCGCGGGGGCTCGCCTTCGACCACGACCGGATCCTGGCCGACGCGCGGGAACGCGTCGGCGGGAAGCTCGAGTACACCTGCCTCGCCACGGCCTTCTGCCCGCCCGAGTTCACCCTCGGGGAACTGCAACAGGTCTACGAGACCGTCTGGGGCACGACCCTGGACCGGCCCAACTTCCGCCGCAAGGTGCTCGCCACCCCGGGCTTCGTCGAAGCCGTCCCCGGCGCCGCCCGCCTCACCGGCGGCCGCGGCAAGCCCGCCGCGCTCTACCGCGCGGGCCCCGCCACCGCCCTTCACCCGCCTCTGCTCCGGCCGACCCCGGAAGGACGCCCCGCATGACCACGACCACCGTCACCAAGCGCGCCGCGACCGGCGCGCTGACCGGCCTCGCCCTCGGGGACGCGCTGGGCTTCCCCACCGAGTTCAACGACGTCCCCTCGATCCTCGCCAAGGCCGGCCCCTGGCGGGAGATGGACCTGCCCAGGCCGGCGATCGTCACGGACGACACCCAGATGACCCTCGCGCTCGGACGGGGCCTGCGCACGGCGATGGACCGCGGTCCGCTCACCCCGAAGCGGCTGGAGCGGCCGGTGCGCGAGGAGTTCGTGGAGTGGTACCGCTCGCCCGAGAACAACCGGGCGCCCGGCAACACCTGCCTCAAGGCCTGTCACCTGCTGGCCCGCGAGGAGCGGCGCTGGCAGGACGCGAGTCAGGTCCACTCCAAGGGCTGCGGCGCCAACATGCGCGTCGCGCCCATCGGACTGGCCCCCGGTCTGACCGACGAACAGCGCGCGGGCTCCGCCCAGTTGCAGTCGGCCCTCACCCACGGCCACCCCACCGCGCTGGCCGCCTCCGACCTCACCGCCCACGCAGTACGGCTGCTCGCCGAGGGCGCCGAGCCGACCGGCCTGGTCGGACTGCTGCGCTCCTACGCCTACGACAACCGCACCCGGTACCACGAGTCCTGGCTCGGCGACCTGTGGACCCGCGCCGGGGACGCCTCCCCGGAGCAGTTCATCGCGCGCGGCTGGGACGAGTGCCTGGAGATCCTCGGACGCCTTCAGGAGGCCGTACGCACCGTCTCCCCGGAGACCGACCCCTGCCTGGCCACCGGCGAGGGCTGGATCGCGGAGGAGGCCCTGGCGACCGGCCTGCTCTGCTTCCTCCTCTTCGTCGACGAACCCCTCACGGCCCTGCGCCGCGCCGCCTGCACCGCCGGCGACTCCGACTCCATCGCCTGCCTCACCGGCGCCTTCGCGGGCGCCCACCTGGGCGCGGACATCTGGCCCGCCGCATGGGCGGACCGCATCGAGTACCGGGGCGAGCTGCGGGAGCTGGGCACGCTCTGGGACGCTTGAGCGATGATCGACGCCCTGGACCTCGACCTGAGCCCGGTGATCGCCGAACAGCCCGACCCGGTGCTCTTCGCCACGGTCTCCGGCGCACACCTGTACGGCTTCCCGTCCCGCGACTCGGACGTGGACCTGCGGGGCGTCCACCTGTTGCCGGCCGCCGGTCTCGTCGGGCTGCGCGAGCCCGACGAGACCTGGTCCAGGATGTGGTTCCGGGACGGCGTCGAGATGGACCTGGTCACCCACGACCTGCGCAAGTTCGTCCGCCTGATGCTGCGGCGCAACGGCTATGTGCTGGAGCAGCTGCTGTCCCCGCTGGTCGTCCACACCACCGACGCCCACCGGGAACTGACCGCGCTCGCCCCCGGCGTCCTCACCAGCCACCACGCCCACCACTACCGCGGGTTCGCGCGGACCCAGTGGCGGCTGTTCGAGAAGACCGGCGAGCTCAAACCGCTGCTCTACACCTTCCGGGTGCTGCTCACCGGCATCCATCTGATGCGCTCGGGTGAGGTGCAGCCCCATCTGCCCACCCTCGCCGGTGAGGTCGACGCCGCCCCGAAGTGCCTGACGGAGCTGATCGCGGCCAAGACCGAGCGCGAGCACGGGGAGGCCGTCGTCGACCGCGCCCGCGTGGCGGCCGACGTGGAGCGCCTGCACGGCGTCCTCGACGAGGCGCAGGCGGCGTCAGCGCTGCCCGACGCCCCCACCGTGTACGACGCCCTGCACGACCTCGTCGTACGGATCCGCCTGGAGGGCTGAGGCGCGGCGGGTGCGGACGAGGAAGTCCTCCACGCGGCGCCGGTCCGGCTCCTCGGGCAGCGGACTGCGCCGGGCGGCCTCGGCGCCCTCCTCCGCCAGCCGGCCCATCCGGGACTCCACCTCCGGCCAGGGCACCTCGCCCCGCTTGACCGCGAGCAGGGACTCACGCTGCTCACCCACATCGATCGTCAGGGTGCCCGTGCGCAGCAGGTCGCGGGCGGTGGTCAGGAGGCGCAGCAGATGCATGGCGTGCTTCCAGCGCGGGGCGCCGTGGGCGCGGACATGGGCCTCCAGCTTGCGGCGCTGGCCGTGGGCGTACCGGGTGAACGTCTCGTGGACCTTGCGGGAGAGGAAGGCCCCGCGCAGGGACAGCAGCTCACGGCCGGTGGCGTCGGCGTGTTCCACCAGCGGGGAGTGCAGGCACTCCAGGATGTTGGGGTTGGCGCGCAGCGCCAGCTCGCAGAAGCGTTCCAGCTCCCAGCTGAACTGTTCCTCGGCCGGGCCCTCGACATGGGTCGGCGGCTTCTCGAAGCGCCAGAACAGGGCCGTGGGCGCGAGGAAGACGCCCCGGCGGTCGGTGTCGCTGCCCTCCGTGGCCAGGCCGAAGGCACGCGAGCCCATGACGCAGGCGTAGATCGTGTGGTCGCGAACCAGGGTTTCGGGGCGCATGCCCGGGAGCGTACGCGGGCTTTCACGCCCGCCGGACGGAATTTCCCTCCACCGTGATCCGCTCCTCGGGCAGTGGCCTGGTCGCCGGGCCCCGCTCCACCGAGCCGTCGGCGATCCGGAACCGGCTGCCGTGACAGGCGCAGTTGATGGTGCCGTCCGCGACATCGGCCACGACACAGTTCTGGTGCGTGCAGATCGCCGAGAAGGCCTTGAAGTCGCCCTCCCCGGGCTGAGTGACCACGATCTTCTCGTCCTCGAGGATCGTGCCCCCGCCCACCGGCACGTCGGCGGTCGCGACCAGCACCTGCCCGGCGGGACCGTCCGGGGCGGCGGTGCCCGACGTGGTGCCGTCCCCGCCACCGTCCCCGCCGTCCGAGCCGCAGCCGGTGGCCAGCGCCGCCGCGCCCGTCGCGAGCAGCACGGTGCGGCGCGTCGTGCGAGGGGTCATGTCGTCACTCCCGGGGTTCGCGGTCTTCGCAGCGTGGCACCGAACGCATCCTGGCACCGAACGCGCCGAATGCGCCGAACATCAAGCAACCTGTCATGAATCACCAGGAAACGTACACTCCGCCCGTCTCAGCGGGCGAGCGCGCGAGGCCCGCCCCGGGCGGTCTGACTACGCTGGACGACCGAAACAGCACACGCACCTCAGCAAGGAGCATCGTCGTGGCGGTACGCGCGGTCCGTGGGGCCGTCCAGCTGGAACGGGACGAGCCCGGGCACATGGCGGAGCAGGTCGGCGCGCTGCTCACCGCCGTTCTGGAGCGCAACGGTCTGCACACCGACGACCTGATCAGCATCTGGTTCACGGCCACCCCCGACCTGCACAGCGACTTCCCGGCGGCCGCCGCCCGCAAGCTCGGCATCGTCGACGTCCCGCTGATCTGCGCCCAGGAACTCGACGTCGAGGGCGCCATGCCCCGCGTCGTGCGGGTGCTCGCGCACCTCGAGTCCGACAAGCCCCGCGCCGACATCGCGCATGTGTACCTGGGAGCCGCGGCCGCCCTGCGCAAGGACATCGCCCAGTGAGAACCGCACTCGTCATCGGCACCGGACTCATCGGCACCTCGGCCGCCCTCGCCCTGTCCCAGCGGGGCGTCGTCGTCCACCTCGCCGACCACGACCCGGAGCAGGCCCGGACGGCCGCCGCGCTCGGCGCCGGCACCGACGAGGCACCCGAGGGACCGGTGGACCTGGCGATCGTCGCCGCCCCTCCCGCCCATGTGGCCGACGTGCTCGCCGACGCGATGCGGCGCGGCGCGGCGCGCGGCTACATCGACGTGGCCAGCGTCAAGGGCGGACCGCGCCGCGACCTCGAGGCACGCGGGCTGGACCTGTCGTCCTACCTCGGCACGCACCCCATGTCCGGCCGTGAGAAGTCCGGACCGCTGGCCGCCGGCGCCGACCTCTTCGAGGGCCGCCCCTGGGTGCTCACTCCCACCCGCGACACCGACACCGAGGTGCTGAACCTCGCCCTGGAGCTGGTCTCGCACTGCCGGGCCGTGCCCGTCGTCATGGACGCCGACGCCCACGACCGGGCCGTGGCCCTCGTCTCCCACATGCCCCACCTGGTGTCCAGCATGGTCGCCGCGCGTCTGGAGCACGCGGAGGAGACCGCCATACGGCTGTGCGGGCAGGGCATCCGGGACGTGACCCGGATCGCCGCGTCCGACCCCGGGATGTGGATCGACATCCTCTCCGCGAACCCCGGACCGGTCGCCGACCTGCTCACGGACGTCGCCGGAGACCTGGAGGAGACCGTGCGGGCCCTGCGCGCGTTGCAGTCCTCCGACGAGGGCAAGCGCCGGGAGGGCAGCACCGGCATCGAAGACGTCCTGCGCCGGGGCAACGCCGGCCAGGTCCGCGTCCCCGGCAAGCACGGGGCCGCGCCGCGGGTCTACGAGGTCGTGGCCGTGCTCATCGACGACCAGCCGGGCCAGCTGGCCCGCATCTTCGCCGACGCCGGACGGGCCGGGGTCAACATCGAGGACGTCCGCATCGAGCACGCCACCGGACAGCAGGCCGGTCTGGTACAGCTCATGGTGGAGCCCAAGGCGGCACCGCTCCTCACCGCGGGCCTGCGCGAACGAGGCTGGTCCATCCGCCAGTGACAGCCTCGCGCCCCGTCCAGGAGCCGGGCACCCGGGGCCCCGGGGCGCGGTGGCCCCGGACCCAGGGGGTCCGTGGCGGGCGGTCAGGGGTTCACGCGGTCTTCGGGGGTCCGGTGGTGAGGGGCTTTGAGGGCTGGGGGCCAGGGGCCCGGGGTGCGGTGGCTCTGGATCCAGGGGGTCCGGCGGTCGGCGGTCGGCGGTCGAGGGCCCATGCCGTCCCCGGGGGACCCGGCGCCCCGGTGTTCCGGCGGTCCGGGCCGCCCGGGCGGTGCCGTCGCCCGGAGGGATGGATCGTCCGCTTGTCGGAAGGGTCCCGGGGGGCCGGTAATCTGGTGCGGGGCGTGTCCGCGCCCCTCCACCCCACTCCACCGCACCAGGAAGGTGTTCCCCCGTGGAAAACGGCGCCGCCCAGCCCGTGATTGTCGCCATCGACGGCCCCTCCGGCACGGGCAAGTCGAGCACCTCGAAGGCCGTGGCGGCGCAGCTCGGCCTGAGCTACCTGGACACCGGCGCCCAGTACCGGGCGATCACCTGGTGGATGGTGAACAACGGCATCGACATGGACGACCCCTCCGCGATCGCCGCCGTCGCCGGCAAGCCGGAGATCCTCTCCGGCACCGACCCCCGCAACCCCACCATCACCGTCGACGGCGTGGACGTGGCCGGTCCGATCCGGGAGCAGGACGTCACCTCCAAGGTGAGCGCGGTCAGCGCGGTGCCCGAGGTGCGCGCCCGGATCACCGAGCTCCAGCGCACCATCGCCTCCGCCGCGGCCAACGGCATCGTCGTCGAGGGCCGTGACATCGGCACCACCGTGCTGCCCGACGCCGATCTGAAGATCTTCCTCACCGCCTCCCCGGAGGCCCGCGCCGCCCGCCGCAGCGGCGAGCTGAAGGGCGCCGACCTGCACACCACCCGCGAGGCCCTGATCAAGCGGGACGCCGCCGACTCCGGCCGCAAGACCTCGCCGCTGGCCAAGGCCGGCGACGCGGTCGAGGTGGACACCACCGACCTGACCCTGCAGCAGGTCATCGAGTGTGTCGTCACGCTCGTCGAGGAGAAGCGGGCGGCGAAGTGACCGACGTCCCATCGGCGCGGGGCGCCGAGGTCGGGCGGCGCATCGGCGTCGGCCTGATGTACGGGCTGTGGAAGCCGCGCGTGCTGGGCGCCTGGCGGGTGCCCGCGAGCGGCCCGGTGATCTTCGCCGTGAACCACTCCCACAACATCGACGGCCCGATGGTCATGGGCGTGGCCCCCCGGCCGACGCACTTCCTGATCAAGAAGGAGGCGTTCGTCGGCCCGCTCGACCCGTTTCTGCTCGGCATCGGCCAGCTGAAGGTGGACCGCTCGACCGCCGACCGGACCGCCATCACCCAGGCGCTGGGCGTCCTGGAGAACGGCGGCGCGCTGGGCATCTTCCCGGAGGGCACCCGGGGCGAGGGCGACTTCGCGGCCCTGCGCGCCGGCCTCGCGTACTTCGCGGTGCGCAGCGGCGCGCCGATCGTCCCGGTCGCGGTGCTGGGAAGTTCCGACCGGCCGGGACGGTTGATAAAGACGCTGCCTCCGCTGCGCTCGCGGGTCGACGTCGTCTTCGGCGACCCCTTCGAGGCGGGTGACGGCAGCGGCAGACGTACGCGCAAGGCGCTGGACGAGGCGACCGAGCGCATCCAGAAGCAGCTCACCGCGCACCTGGAAAACGCCAGGCGCCTCACCGGGCGTTAGGCGAGACTCGAGTAGTGGATCCCGCCCCGCGCGGATTCCACCGATCACCACGATGAACGACGAGGTACGGACTTCATGAACGACCACATCCAGCCCGACGGCTCGGACGCGTACGAGGGTGCGCACGAGCACGACCACGGGGCGCTGGGCGATGCCGAGTTCGCGGAGTTCATGGAGCTCGCCGCGGAGGAGGGCTTCGACCTCGAGGACGTCGAGGGCGCCATCGAGGCCGCGGGCCACGGCCCGCTGCCGGTGCTCGCCGTCGTCGGCCGGCCCAATGTCGGCAAGTCGACCCTGGTGAACCGCATCATCGGCCGCCGCGAGGCCGTCGTCGAGGACAAGCCCGGCGTCACCCGCGACCGCGTCACCTACGAGGCCGAGTGGGCGGGCCGCCGCTTCAAGGTCGTCGACACCGGTGGCTGGGAGCAGGACGTCCTCGGTATCGACGCCTCCGTGGCCGCCCAGGCGGAGTACGCCATCGAGGCCGCCGACGCGGTCGTCTTCGTCGTGGACGCCAAGGTCGGCGCCACCGACACCGACGAGGCCGTCGTGCGGCTGCTGCGCAAGGCCGGCAAGCCGGTCGTGCTCTGCGCCAACAAGGTGGACGGTCCGAGCGGCGAGGCCGACGCGGCCTACCTGTGGTCGCTGGGCCTCGGCGAGCCGCACCCGGTCTCCGCCCTGCACGGCCGCGGCACCGGCGACATGCTGGACCGCGTCCTGGAGGCCCTCCCGGAGGCGCCGGCGCAGACCTTCGGCACCGCGCTCGGCGGCCCCCGCCGCGTCGCCCTGATCGGCCGCCCCAACGTCGGCAAGTCCTCGCTGCTGAACAAGGTCGCGGGGGAGGAGCGGGTCGTCGTCAACGAAATCGCCGGCACCACCCGCGACCCGGTCGACGAGATCATCGAACTGGGCGGGAAAACCTGGAAGTTCGTCGACACGGCGGGCATCCGCAAGCGCGTCCACCTCCAGCAGGGCGCCGACTACTACGCCTCGCTGCGCACCGCCGCCGCCGTCGAGAAGGCCGAGGTGGCCGTCGTCCTCATCGACGGCTCGGAGTCCATCTCCGTGCAGGACCAGCGCATCGTCACCATGGCCGTCGAGGCGGGCCGCGCGCTCGTCCTCGCGTACAACAAGTGGGACACCCTCGACGAGGAGCGCCGCTACTACCTGGAGCGGGAGATCGAGACCGAGCTCGGGCAGGTCGCCTGGGCGCCGCGGGTGAACGTCTCGGCGCGCACCGGCCGGCACATGGAGAAGCTCGTCCCGGCCATCGAGACGGCCCTGGCGGGCTGGGAGACCCGGGTCCCGACGGGCAGGCTCAACGCCTTCCTCGGTGAGCTGGTCGCCGCCCACCCGCACCCCGTGCGGGGCGGCAAGCAGCCCAGGATCCTGTTCGGCACCCAGGCGGGCACCAAGCCGCCGCGGTTCGTCCTGTTCGCCTCCGGCTTCATCGAGGCGGGCTACCGGCGCTTCATCGAGCGCCGCCTGCGCGAGGAGTTCGGCTTCGAGGGGACGCCGATCCACATCTCCGTGCGGGTGCGGGAGAAGCGCGGCAGGAAGAAGTAACGCACCACGGACAGGACGGACACGACGGAGGGGCGGTCCCGGGTGGGACCGCCCCTCCGTCGTGCCCGGTCAGGCGCCTCTGCGCGGGGCCGGGGGCAGTCCGGCCGGCACGTGGTGCATCCCCGAGGCGGTCCGGCCCACCGTGCCGACCCGCTGCCACTGCGGCGGCCGGGCCTCGCCGTGCCGGGTGTCGCCGTGCCGGGTGTCGCCGTGCCGGGCCTCGCCCGCCTCCGCGCCGTAGGAGCCGTACGCGCCGCTCGCCAGGGAGGCGCCGAACGATCCGGGGCTGTGGCCGCCGTAGGAGCCCGTACTGTGCGGGATGTTCCCGAAGGCGGTGAAGCCCAGTTCCTCCTCGCCGCTGCGGTCGCCCGGCAGCGAACGGAAGGACTTGACGTACTCGGTGTAGAGGGCGTCGTAGATCGGCGTGGCCGAGAGGCCGCTCCGGGAGTCCTGCGCCGGGCGCACGGGGGCGGGGACCGAGGCGAGGGACTGGCGGCGGGGAACGTCATATGCGTGCACGTATGTCCAAACGACCCCGCTCACCAACGGATGCGGCCCTTTCGGGGCTTTCGCCGGTTGAGCGGGGGTCGTGCCCCGGCCGCTTCGGCCGCGCCCCGGCGGGCCGGTCAGATACCGGCGAGCGGCAGCGCGGCGGCGACCAGCTTGCCGTTCGCCGCCGCCTTGTCCAGCGCGTCGCGCAGCAGGTCCTCGCGCGGCTGACGGCCGATGGAGCCGACCGGGGCGGCGAACATCAGCACCTGCTGGAGCTTGTTGGCGGCCGTCCGCCAGCCGTCGGTGACCTGGAGCGGCTGGTGGGCCTGCCACCAGGCCACCGGACGGCCGCCGCTCGGATTCGGCTGGAGCACGGCGTGCAGCTGGCCCGCGGCGAGCAGCACCGACCAGCCGTGCAGCGCCGGAGGCACGGCCGCCAGCTCGGTCAGGGGCATGAAGCCCTGCTCGATGAGCAGCGGCAGGAAGTCGTCACCGGCGCCGAGCGAACCGGGCCGCGCGACCGGCGCGGTCGGCTCGACGACGAGCGCCGGGTGCAGCTCGTCGGCGATCAGGACCAGTCCGCTGGTCACCCCGAGCACGGCCTGCTCGGGGGTGACCTTCGCGGGCTCCGGCTGGGCGGCGCCGCCGATGGCCCGCACGGCACCCTGGAGCTGCTCCTCGGTGACCTGCACGACCTGCGAGGGCAGACAGGTGGAGTGGGCGAAGGCGAGCACGGCGGTCTCGTCCCCGATGAACAGAACGGTGCTGGTGCGCTCCTGCTCCGGGTCGCCCGGGGTGCGGCAGGAGGTGCAGTCGTAACTGCCCGGGGCGGACTCTCCGGCGAGCAGGCGGGCTGCTTCTTCGTCGCCGATCTCGGCGCGTACCTCGTCGCTGACGTCGAGCATGCGCGGCACGGGTGGCTCCCTCGGGATGCGGTGCGTGGCGAGACCGGGTGGCTCCCGGCCCGTGGTCCGGGTGGGTCCCCGGCTCATGAAGAAGACAACGGGCGATCTGTGGCGGGAGTCACGCCCCAGGGCGAACGGAATCGAACCATCCGGCGCACAGGGTCACGTCCGGTGCGGAATCCGGCACTCATCGTCAACTGCGTGTGGACGCAAGGGTGTTGAACGAGTGAGGTGGCTCACAGGCGGAGCGGCGCGCTGGTCGACAAATCCGGAAATCAAGGAATGAAGTGGGTGGCCGGAAATCGCCGATACCCGGGGTAAGGGCCAACTGGCCTGGCACGACGGGGCATTGGTTGATCCCGGCCGCGGGGGCTCCATAGATTCCTCCGCCGTGTGCAGCGAGCACCGCTCGGGTACGTCCGCCGACCGCACGAACCGCACCACCGCACGAACCGCACCACCGCACGACCCCGCAGGCGGACGGGGCGAACGCGGGTCACGCGCCCCACGGCGCGGGGAACCGCGCTGCGCCCGGGGACCCCCGAGTCCGTGAGGAAGGACCCTCATGTCCGAATGTGCCGATAACACCGCAACCACCTCCGCACGGCCCGTACGGCGACCGTCCTGGCCGGAGCGGCACTGCTCGCCCCGCTGGGACTGCTGGCTGCGACGGGCAGCTCCACCGCGGCGGACAACGGAGTGTGGGACCGCATCGCCCAGTGCGAGAGCGGCGGCGACTGGCACATCAACACCGGCAACGGCTACTACGGCGGACTGCAGTTCGCCGCCTCCACCTGGCGCGACTACGGCGGCACGGCCTACGCGCCGACCGCCGACCGGGCCACCAGGTCCCAGCAGATCGCGGTCGCCGCCAAGGTGCAGCGCGCGCAGGGCTGGGGAGCCTGGCCGACCTGCTCGGTCCGCGCGGGAGCGTTCGGCCCCGCGCCCGGCGCGGCCCCGGCGACCACGGAGCGGGCCCCCGCGCGGCAGCGGTCCTCGAAACCGGCGGCGTCCGCCACGCCGGACACCGCGGCAGGCCGGGCGGACCGGCACACGGACCGGGGCACGTCCCGCGGTGACTACACCGTCCGCGCGGGAGACACACTGAGCCAGATCGCCGCGCGGCACGGCACGAGCTGGCAGCGGCTCCACGAGGCCAACCGGTCCGTCATCGGCGACGATCCCGACATGATCCTCCCCGGGCAGCGGCTCCGCGTCTGATCCGCCCCTCGCTACGAAGCACGCGACCGGGCGAGTTCGCCCGCCTCACCGGCGAACACCACCGAGCCCCGGCGCAGTTCGTACACGAAGGCGGGGCGGCCGTGCAGGGCGGGCGGCAGCCGCTGCTCGGCGAGGACCACGCACGCGTCGAGCCCGGCGAGAAGCTCGTACGTCCGCGCCGCCACCGCCGGTGACATGCCCTGGGCGGGCTCGTCGACGAGCACCACGCGGGGGCGTGCCAGCCACACCCGGGACAGGGCCAGCATGCGCTGCTCCCCGCCGGAGAGCGTGCCGGCCCGGCGCTCCAGCAACGGCTCCAGCCGTGGGTAGGCGGTGAGGGCGGGCGCCGGGTCGGAGGCGGTGAGGGCGAGGTTCTCGCGCACGGTGAGCGAGCCGAACACGGCCCGCCGCTCCGGCACCAGGCACATTCCGCGCCGGGCCCGCTCGTACGCCGGTACGTCCGTCACGTCCCGCCCGTCCCACCACACCGAACCGCCGGACAGCGGTACGGCACCGGCGAGCGCCCGCAGCACGGTCGAGCGTCCGGAGCCGTTGCGGCCCAGCAGCACGGTGAGGCCGGGGCCCGGGGCGGTGAGGCCGACGCCGTGCAGGGCCTCCAGCGGGCCGTAGCGCACGCGCGCGTCGCGCAAGGAGACGGTGGTCACGGTCCGCTCGCCTCCCCGAGGGTGTCCAGGACCCGCCCCGGGGGCCCCGAGGCGACGATCCGCCCGGCCGTCATCACATGGACGACATCGGCGAGATCGGCGACCAGATCGAGGTCGTGCTCGACGACCAGGAGCGCCGTGCCGTCGGCGGCCAGCGCCTTCAGGATCCGCGCCAGGGCGGCGATCTCGGCGGTGTCGAGGCCGGCGGCGGGTTCGTCGAGCAGGAGCACGCGCGGGGCGGTGGCGAGGGCCCGCGCGAGCTCCACCCGGCGCAGGGCACCGGTGGGCAGCCCGGCCGCGGGCCGCGCGCGGGCGGGCCCGTCCAGTCCGAGGAGCCGCAGCATCCGCTCCACCACGCCCGGCCGGGCCCGGCGGCCCTGCTCGGCGCCCACCCGCACGTTGTCGGCCACGGTGAGCGTCGGGAAGACCGCCAGTTGCTGGAACGTCCGTGCGACACCGAGCCGGGTGCGGGCCTGCGCGGGCAGCCGGGTGATGTCCCGGCCGTCCAGCAGGACGGCCCCCCGCGCGGGGCGCACGGTTCCGGCCAGACAGTGGAACAACGTGCTCTTCCCGGCTCCGTTGGGCCCGACAACGGCGGTCACCCGCCCCGCCGGAACCCTGATGTCCACCCCGTCCAACGCGGTGAACCCGCCGTAGCGCACATACAGCCCCCGTGCCTCGAGCACGCCCCCGCCGTCGTCGAAGGTGCCGGGCCCCCCGAACGCCCCGCCGGCGCCCGCGCGCCCCGTGCCCTCAGGACCCCCGCCCCTTGCCGCACGCCCCCGGGCCGCCCTGCCGGGCGCCCGCCCGGCGGCACCCTGCGGGGGCCCGACACGCCCACGCCCCCCGCCCCCCGCGTCCCGGCCACGTGGCCCCCGCCTCGACAACCCCTCCTCCGCCACTTCCCCGGCATCGGCCCGCTGGTCGCCGGGGAGGGCGGGGCGTCGGTCTCCGGTCGCTGTGTCCGGCCCACCGTCGTGTCGTGGGGGGTGGGTGGGGTGTGTCTCTCCGGTGTCGGCGGGGTGGTCGGCCGGGTGGGACGGGGGGCGGTGCGCTGGAGCCGTGCCGGGCTGGTTGTCCCGGCGCTCGGAGCGGCCGGCGGGTGTCGGCGGGGTCTTGTCGGTGTCGGTGGGCTGGTCGCCGGGGAGGGCGGGGCGTCGGTCTCCGGTCGCTGTGTCCGGCCCACCGTCGTGTCGTGGGGGGTGGGTGGGGTGTGTCTCTCCGGTGTCGGCGGGGTGGCCGGCCGGGTGGGACGGGGGGCGGTGCGCTGGAGCCGTGCCGGGCTGGTTGTCCCGGCGCTCGGAGCCGCCGGCCCGTGTCTGCCGGGTCTCGCCGGCGTCGGCGGGGTGGCCGGTCGGTGTGGTGCCGGGAGCGCTGTCCTGGCGTTGCGCGGCGGGCCGCGGCTGCGGTGTGCCGCCGGTGGACGCGGGACGGAGCTCGGCCGTACGGGGCCGGGGCCCGGGGCGAGGTTCGGCCGTGTGCGGGCGAGGTCCTGGTGAGGGACGCGGGCGTCGGCGGAGGGGCGTACCTCCGTCGGTGTGCGTGCCCGTGCCCGTCGCCGTGGCCCCCGTGAGAGCCGGGACCGGGGCCGGTGCGGGGTCCGGACCACGCAGGCGGTGGCGTACTCGGGCGCCCAGGGGCGTCAGCGCCGGGCGGCGGGAGAGGCGGCGCAGGCGGTCGTAGGGACCGTCGGGGAAGCGGCCCGTCAGGACCGCCAGGACGCCGATCACGGCCGCCGCCACACCCCCGCGCGTGCCCGCGTCCAGACCGACCAGCAGCGCCGCCCCCAGCAGCGCCCCCAGCGCGCTGTCCGCCCCCAGGACCACCACCGCGGTGAACCACAGCAGACCCCGCACGGGGTCGTACGCGGCGGGGTCGAAGGCGCGCAGCCCCATGCCGAGCATGCCGCCCCCGAGCGCGGCCAGCGCGGCGCCGGCGACGAAGGCCCAGAGCTTCAGCGACGGCACCCGCACCCCCGCCGCCCGCGCCCCCGCATCGCGGCCAGCGCACGCCCCGTACGGCCCCGGCGCAGCGCCCAGACCGCCGACAGCGCGAGCGCCAGCAGCACCAGCTCCAGGACGTAGTACGCGCGGTCCCCGTCGAAGCCCGCCGGCCGGCCCAGACCCAGCCCCGCCGTGGCGTACGGCTGGTCGAAGACGAAACGGCTCACGCCGACGCCGACCGCGAACGTCGCGAGGGCCAGCGCCAGCCCCCGGCGGCGGATCGCGGGCCAGCCCGTCAGCAGGCCGAGCGGAGCGACCAGGGCGACCGCCACCACCAGCGCGGCCAGCTCCTCGAGCGCGGGCAGGCCGGGGAAACGCCCGGCCGCCAGCAGCGCCGTGAACAGCGCGCCAAGACCCGCGTACGCCGCCTGCCCGAGCGAGATCTGTCCGCCCCGGCCGGTGACCACCACCAGGGACAGCAGGATCACCGCCAGCGCGGGCACCTGCACCGCCGTCCGCAGATCGTCCCCGGCGAAGCCCAGCGGCAGCAGCAACAGCGCCCCGGCCGCGATCCGGACGCCCGGCGGCGCCGGCACGCGTGCGCCGGTTGCGCGCGGAAGCGCGTCGTGCGCGCCGACGCCGGGCAGCACCAGCGCGGCGAACAGCAGCGCCACGACGAACAGGTTGGCGCCGACCGCCTGGAGCAGCGGCTCGCCCCACCCGGACGGGTGCAGCCGCGTCAGCTGACTCTGCGCCACACCGATGCCCAGCGCGACGACGACCGCCACCGTCAGACCGCGCATCCGCGCGGCGACCGCGACCGCCACCACCTCCATCACGAGCAGCGGCAGCCCGTACGGATCGAGCCGTACGTACGGCGCCAGCAGCACCCCTGTCAGACCCGCCGTGAACGAGCCGAACGCCCAGCCGGCCGCCGCCACCCGGTCCGCGTCCACCCCGGCGAGCACGGCCAGCTCCCGGTTGTCCACCACGGCCCGCAGCTCCCGCCCGAACCGCGTGCCGCGGATCACCGCCGCGGCCCCCGCCGCCAGCACCGCCACCACCGCGAGCTGCCCCCACGGCTCGGCCGCCACCAGCACCGGCGCGTCGTCCCGCGCACCCTGCCCCCACACCAGCGCCGCGCCGCCCACCAGCAGCACGAACACCCCGATGGACGCCACCAGCGTCCGCGCCGGATCACCGCCCCCCACGGACAGCGGCCGGAACACGAACCGCTCCAGCACCACGCCGATGCCCGGCGCCACGACCAGCAGGGTCAGCGCCGCGGCCGACCACAGCGGCCAGCCCTCGTCGACCACCAGAGCGCGCAGCACATACGCACACACCATGGCGATCGCGCCGTGCGCGAAGTTCAGTACCCCGGTCGCCCGGTAGGTCACGATCAGACCGATCCCGGTGAGCGCCGCGGCGGCGCCCACCGCCAGCCCGGCCAGGGTGAGGTCGTACGTCAGCGAGGACATCGGCGGCGCACGTCAGCCGGTCCCGTCGGCGGGTTCGCAGATCGGGCACGGCCCCAGCTCACCGCTCGCGATCAACGTGCCGTCCACCGGTACCGCCTCCGCCTTCCCCGCGACCAGCGGGCAGTCCGCGCGGTGCCACAGCGTCCCGCCCGGCACCATCAGCATCTCCCGGCCGACCGCGACCGGCGCGCCGGCCGGCCGTCCGGAGGCATCGGCGCCGGCGTCGGCCGGCCCGGCGTCGACCAGGAGGCCGTACAGCTCCTCCACGCGGAGCGCGGCCGCGGCGCCCCGGCCGTGCGCGAGCAGCACCGCCCCGGCGACGAGCAGCGCGGCCCCGGGAATCGTGCAGGACGCCAGGTAGGGCAGCTGCCGTTCGGCGTAACGCTCACCCGAGACGCCGTACCAGCCGAGGACGCACAGCACCGCGCCCGCGGCGAGGGCGGCCCAGCCCGCCCACAGCGCGGGGTGGGCGGTCCGCAGCCGGGCTGTCCGCGTCATGGCTCCCACCCCTCGGGGGTCCCGTCCGTGTGCCTGTCCATGTCAGCCGATGGCTTGCACTATGCCCCCTGGAAGCCGACCCTGAAAGCACCGGGCGGACATGGCCCGGACCGACACCCGATTGGTGAGCCAGATGGTTCTCGGCAGCGATCTCAGGCGGGGGAACGCGAAGAGAGGACGTGGCCCACGGGCGGCGGGGCGGGGCACGGCGCTGACCGCCGCCCTGGTGCTGGTCCTCGGGCCGGTTCTCACGGCATGCGGCGACGACGGCGGAGGCGGCGAGAGCCCGCCCCCGACGACGCCGGACCGTACGACGAGCGCACCGGGCACCGCGCCCGCGAACCGGCCGGCGGCCGAGCAGGAGATCCGGCAGAACTGGGAGAAGTTCTTCAGCCCCGACACCTCCCTGAACGAGAAGAAGGCCCTGCTGGAGAACGGCGAGACGATGGGGCCCGTCCTCGACGCGTTCAGCGGTGACGAACGGGTCGGACAGGTGCAGGCGCAGGTCAACGACGTCACGTTCACCTCGGCGACCCGGGCGGACGTGTCCTTCTCCCTGACCCTCCAGGGCGCCACCGCCCTGCCGGACGCCTCCGGGACCGCCGTCGAGCAGGACGGCACCTGGAAGGTGTCCGTCAAGTCCCTGTGCGCGCTGGTGCAACTGAGCGGCGATGGCTCGACGCCGGACATCCCGGGCTGTTAGCGCGCTCGCCGCGGCCCTGCTGCTGGCCCTGACCGCGGCGTGCGGCAGCCGCCTGCCGGAGAGCGACTTCGAGGGCGGGGACCGCCGCCCGCCCGCCTCCACGCGGGCCACGGGCGAGCCGTTGCGGGTCGGCATCATCACCAGCGCCACCAGCCCAGTCGGCGGCAGCGCCTTCACCGGCCCCCGCGACGGCGCCCGCGCCTGGTTCGACCGGCTCAACGAGCGCGGCGGCATCGACGGCCGCCGCGTCGAGGTGCGCCTGTGCGACGACGGGGGCAGCGGCGTCGGCAACAACGAGTGCGTCCACCGGCTGATCGACGAGGACAAGGTCCTCGCCCTGGTGGCCACCACCGCCCTGGACTACGCGGGCGCCTCCCGGGTCTCCGACGCGGGCGTCCCCGACATCGGCGGCCAGCCCATCGGCACCGCCTACGACACCTACCCGCACCTCTACGGCATCTACGGCAGCGACGCCCCCAGGAACGGCACCCCCGGCTGGGACGGCACGCTGTACGGCGGCACCGAGGTCTACCGCTACTTCAAGCGCGAGCACGGCGCCCGCACCGCCGCCGTCGTCTCCTACAACCAGTCCGCGTCCGCCGCCTACGCCCGCCTGGTGGAACGGGGCCTGAAGGCCGAGGGGTACGACGTCGTCACCGAGCAGCTCGACTTCGCACTGCCGAACTTCCGCGCGGTGGCCGCCGATCTGAAGGAACAGGGCGCCGACCTGGTCTTCGACGCCATCGACGGCCACGGCAACGCCCGCCTCTGCCAGGCCATGGACGATGTCGGCGCACAGGTCACCGCCAAGGTCACCAACGTGCAGAACTGGACGTCCAGCGTCGCGGAGGACTACAAGGACGCCCCGCGCTGCCGCAACGCCCTGTGGGCGACCGGCTCCAGCCGCAACTACGAGGACACCGGCCACGACGCCGTGAAGGAGTTCCGCGACGCCACCGAGGACCTGCCGACGCACTCCCAGTGGCAGCTGGAGGGCTGGGCCGCCGCCCGCTGGTTCACCGACGCGGCGACGTCCTGCGCCCGCACCGGCATCACGCGCGCCTGCGTCGACGCCTTCGTCGACGGTGCCGACGGCTACACCGCGGGCGGACTGCTGCTGCCCGTCTCGTTCACCCCGTCGCCAGAGCCGCCGAGGACCGCCAGGACCTGCCTGTCCGTGGCCCGTTGGCGCGACGGGCAGGGCTGGGTCACCCAGGGCGACATGAACCGCACCTGCTTCCGCGTGCCGCAACTCGCCTACGAGCCCTGAACCCCGGCTCCCGCCCTTGCGGACAGCACCTGTCCGCGGGGCCTGGCAGACTCGCCGCCATGTTGGAGACCTCGGCACGTCTGCTGCGCCTGCTGTCCCTGCTCCAGGCCCACCGCCAGTGGTCGGGCGCCGACCTGGCCGAACGGCTCGGGGTCAGCGCCCGCACCGTGCGCCGGGACGTGGACCGGCTGCGCGAACTCGGCTATCCGGTCAACGCCGGCCCGGGCACCGGCGGCGGCTACCAGCTGGGCGCGGGCGCGGAACTGCCGCCGCTGCTGCTGGACGACGAGGAGGCCGTGGCCGTCGCCGTGGGGCTGCGCACCGCCGCCGGACAGGGCGTCGAGGGCATCGGCGAGACCTCCGTACGGGCCCTCGCCAAGCTGGAGCAGGTGCTCCCGGACCGGCTGCGCCGCCGCGTGGGTGCCCTGAACGCCTACACCGTGCCGATGCTGCGCGGCCCGCGCGCGGACGCCGTCGACCCCGCCGTGCTGACCGAACTGGCCCACCTGTGCCGGGACGCCGAGCGGCTGCGCTTCGCGTACCGGGGGCACGACGGCACGTCCACGCGGCGCACCGTGGAACCGCACCGCCTGGTGTGCTCCGAGCACCGCTGGTACCTGGTCGCCTGGGATCTCGACCGCGAGGACTGGCGCACCTTCCGCGCGGACCGCATCACCCCCGCACCGCCGCACGGGCCGCGCTTCGTCCCGCGCGAGCCGCCCGCCGACGACCTCGCCGCCTATGTCTCCCGGGGCGTCTCCACCCACGCGTACGCCGCGCACGCGGTGATCCGCCTGCTGGTGCCGCTGGAGGAGGCCGTCGAGCGGATCTCACCCTCCACCGGGACGCTCGAGGCGGAGGGCCCGGACAGCTGCCTGCTGCGGACCGGGGCGGCGAGCCTGGACGTGATGGTGGTCCATGTGATGCTGCTGGGCTTCGACTTCGAGGTGCTGGAACCGGTCGCGCTGATCGACGCGGTCAGAGCGGCTCATGACCGGCTCGCTCGCTCCTTGGCTCGGGCTGGGACGACAGGGCCGCGTACTCGGGATGGTGCAGGTCGAACGCCGGCGACTCCGAACGGACCCGGGGCAGGGTCGTGAAGTTGTGCCGCGGCGGCGGACACGAGGTCGCCCACTCGAGGGAGCGGCCGTAGCCCCAGGGGTCGTCGGCCTCGACCCTGGTGCCGTACCTGGCCGTCTTCCAGACGTTGTAGAGGAACGGCAGTGTGGACAGGCCGAGCAGGAAGGAGCCGATGGTCGAGACGGTGTTGAGCGCGGTGAAGCCGTCGGCCGCCAGATAGTCCGCGTAGCGGCGCGGCATGCCCTCGGCGCCCAGCCAGTGCTGCACCAGGAACGTGGTGTGGAAACCGATGAACAGGGTCCAGAACTGGATCTTGCCGAGCCGTTCGTCGAGCATCTTCCCGGTGAACTTGGGCCACCAGAAGTAGAACCCGGCGAAGGTCGCGAAGACGACGGTGCCGAAGACGACGTAGTGGAAGTGCGCCACCACGAAGTACGAGTCCGTCACATGGAAGTCCAGCGGCGGCGAGGCGAGCAGCACCCCGGTCAGCCCGCCGAACAGGAACGACACCAGGAACCCGGTGGCCCACAGCATGGGGGTCTCGAAGGACAGCGAGCCCTTGATCATGGTGCCGGTCCAGTTGAAGAACTTCACCCCCGTCGGCACCGCGATCAGGAAGCTCATGAGGGAGAAGAACGGCAGCAGCACCGCGCCCGTGGCGAACATGTGGTGCGCCCACACCACGACCGACAGGCCGGTGATGGCCATGGTGGCGCCCACCAGGGTCAGATAGCCGAACAAAGGCTTGCGGCTGAAGACCGGGATGATCTCCGTGACGATGCCGAAGAACGGCAGCGCGATGATGTAGACCTCGGGATGGCCGAAGAACCAGAACAGGTGCTGCCACAGCAGAGCCCCGCCGTGGGCGGCCTCGAAGACCTGGGAGCCGAACCGCCGGTCCGCCTCGAGGACCAGCAGCGCCGCCGCCAGCACCGGGAACGCCAGCAGGATCAGGATGGACGTGAAGAGGGTGTTCCAGGTGAACAGCGGCATCCGGAACATCGTCATCCCGGGGGCCCGCATGCCGATGATGGTCGTGATGAAGTTGACCGCGCCGAGGATCGTGCCGAAGCCGGACAGGGCGAGGCCCATGATCCACAGGTCGGGGCCGAGGCCGGGGGAGTACTGCATGCTGTTCAGCGGGGCGTAGGCGAACCAGCCGTAGGCGGCCGGACCCCCGGTCACCGCCAGGGACCCGAGCACGATCAGCCCGCCGAAGAGGAACAGCCAGTACGAGAGCATGTTGAGCCGGGGAAAGGCCACGTCGGGCGCGCCGATCTGCAGCGGCATCAGTTCGTTGGCGAACCCGGCGAAGCTGGGCGTCGCGAACAGCAGCAGCATGATCGTGCCGTGCATCGTGAACAGCTGGTTGAACTGCTGGTTGTCGACGATCTGCAGTCCCGGCCGGGCCAGCTCGGCGCGCATGACCAGCGCCATGACGCCGGCGACGAGGAAGAACGCGAACGACGTGATCAGGTAGAGATGGCCGATCTTCTTGTGGTCGGTCGTGGTCAGCCAGTCGATCACCACCCGTCCGGGCCGCCGCCGGCGAGGGTGCTCCGGCAGCTCCGTCGCCCGAACGGTCTGCGTCCCCATCGCTCGCCCCTTCGCTCGTCGCGCGCCGGGCCCGGCCGGAGCCCGCGCCTCCGGTACCCCGGGCCCACGCCATGATGCTCGTCCCCCAGGGCACTCCCGACAGAGGGCGTGGCGGACCGGTGTGGAGAACGAGCACTTTGTGTGTGCACGGGTTTCGGCGGTCAAACACGGAGGAGAAAAGGAACGGCGTCCCGGGACCGCTTCCCACGGCACTTTCCGCCGGGGTTTATGGCGGCGCCGGTGTGACACGCGAGAATTACGTTCGAATACTTCGGAAGGCGTACCGAAGAGGCCATCCGGGTGACAGTCATCGGCATGAACGGCTGTCGTGATCCTGTGACACAAGTGTGACCACCGGGGGACGCTTCGCTCGTTCCCGGCCCGGACTTCCGCGGTCACGGGCCAGGGCATAGCGTGGCCGTATGGCTTCCATTCCGACACCCCCCGCGGAACCCGACGACAGCCCCGAGGCCTATGTCGGCCTCGCCGCCGAGAGGGCCGAGCGCCTGGCGCGCGAGCGCGGCTGGCCGACGGTGCGGGCGCTGGCCCCGGGGACGATCATCACGATGGAGTACCGCGTGGGCCGGCTGAACTTCGAGGTGAAGGACGGCCGGGTGGCGCGGGCCTGGAAGGGCTGACCCCCGGCCGTCAGGGACGGGTCGCCGACGTCGTACCGCGCGGGTGGCGGTCCGGGTGCGGCGGGCGGCGGCTGCCCGCCGGGGTGACCGGGGAGCGCTCGGCGCGGGTGGTGTGCGGGCCGGGCGCCAGGTACACCGGCGACCGGGACGGACGGCCCGCGGCCACCGGCTCGGGAGTCTGCTCCGCGCGGCCGGTGAGCGGCTTGAGCACGACGGGCCGCCCGACCACCGGTCGGGCCGTCGCGGCACGGGCCCCGCGGGCCCGCCAGCGGTCGCGCAGACCGAGGATCCGGGCCTCGGCACGCGCGATCGTTGGCTCGAACCAGGGCAGCGCGAGCAGGATCAGCAGGCCCGCGGCCCAGCCGAGGATCACGTCGCTCAGCCAGTGCGTCCCGATGTAGACGGTGGAGAGCCCCACGCCGAGCGAGGTCACCGCGGACAGGGCGGACAGCCAGCGGCGCGCTCTCGGGGTCGAGGCCAGGTAGGCCAGGATTCCCCACGTCACCACGGCGTTGGCGGTGTGGCCGCTGGGAAATATATCGCCGCCGAGCCACATCTCGTTCGAGCCGATCTCGGTGGCGTAGTGCGGCCCGAGGCGCCCCATGCCGTACTTCGCGGCACCCACGGTGATGTTGAGCAGCAGCAGTGAGACGCCCAGCGCGAGCAGCGGACGCAGGGTGTGCTGCCGCCAGGACCGCCAGCCCAGCCAGGCCGCGACCATCACGGCGGTCGGGCCGCGCTGGCCCAGCACCACGTAGTAGTCGACGAAGGCGTGGATCTCCGGCCACTGCTGATAGGGACGGAAGAACATCACCTGCCAGTCCAGCCGGACCAGCCAGGAGGTGACCACTACGGCCCACACGATCGCCATGTAGAAGGCCAGGGTGGCGCCGAAGAGCACCATCCGGTGCCGGCTCATTCGCGGCATGCCGATGTGAGCCGGTCGTTCCGGCTCTCGGTCCAGCCTCGCGAACACCCGGTCCAGACGGGTGTGGTTCCGTTCGGTACGCACCCAATCGACGTTACAGCGAGTGAGCGCGGAACCCCGACGAATCAGCGTCTTTGTGATGACGATGTGATGTGGGATTCCTCTCAGAACGATCTTTATTTCCGGTGAATCCGCGCCATGGCCTTCAATTACCACGACCGGGCGGAGCGTCGGTTTTTCCGCGCTTTTGAATTCGTTCACCGGGGCCTGGCGCGGATTTTTCCCGCCGCTCATCGTCCGAGTGGAGGGGCGGCGTCAGGGCGGCCCCGAGCCGTTCAGCCAGGAGGCGCCGTACACCGCCGAGGCCACCGCGACCGCCCCGACCACCAGTGCCGGCCGGGGTGCGCGCAGCCGGGCCAGGGCCAGGGCCGGCGGCAGCAGCAGGGGGAACGCGGGCAGCAGCAGCCGGGGCTTGGAGCCGAAGTAGCTCGACGCGCACAGCGCGAGCGTGGTGATGACCCCGGCGTACACCAGCAGCGGGAGCGGCTGCCGCTGCCGTACGCAGACCACGTACAGCCACACCACGAGGCAGACCCCGAAAAGCAGTCCGAGGCCCGCCAGGGCGGACGGGAACGAGGTGAACTCGGCGGCGACGAAGCGGGCGAATGCGTAGCCGCCGTCGAACCCGTTGCCCCACCCGGCCTGTACCTCGAGATATCCCAGTGGACCGTTCCCGGTCCGGTGGCCCACCCACAGAACGTAACCGGCGGCCCCGAGGGGCGCGAGCAGCACGCCGAGGATCCGGCGCACGCCCAGGGCGCGCTGGGCGGGGAGGGCGCCGTCCGGGGCGCGCACACGCCGGGCGGCCGCGTCCGGACCGGCGCTCCCATCGCCCCGCGCGCCGTCCGGCGCTCCCGCGCTGCCGCTCCCCACGAAGGAGGTGCCGCCGCGCCCGGAGCCGGGGCGTTCCCCCAGAAAGGAGCCGGAGCGGTCCCCCAGAAAGGAGCCGGGGCGTTCCCTCAGAAAGGAGACAATGGCCGCCGCCCACACCGCCGCGACCACCGCGAGCCCCACCGGCCGGGTCAGCCCCGCCAAGCACGCCAGCACCCCCGCCGTCACCCAGCGGCCGGTCAGCACGGCGTACAGCGACCACGCGGCGAGCGCGGTGAACAGGGACTCGCTGTACGCCATCGACTGCACGATCCCGACCGGCACCACCGCCCACAGCAGCACCGCGTGCACCCCGGCCCGCGGCCCGTACACATGGTCCGCCACCGCGAAGACGCCCCATGCCGCGGCGAGCGAGGCGAGCACCGAGACGAGGAACCCCCCGTCGGCGTACGACAGCGGCGACACCGCCGCCACCAGCCGCTCCAGCCACGGCAGCAGCGGGAAGAACGCCAGGTTGGAGTGCACCTCACCGCCCGGCAGCCGCACCTCGTAGCCGTATCCCAGCTCGGCGACCCGCGTGTACCAGAGCGCGTCCCAGCGGGCGGTCAGCAGCGTGTACGCGTCCTTGCCGTGCGCCCGGCTCCACAGGAACAGCACGGCCAGGCCCAGGGCCCGCACGGCGGCGTACCCGAGGAGCGCCGATGCCGCCCGGCGCAGGGCTCCGGGGAGGGCGGGGACAGCACGGGTCTCGAGATCGTTCACGGGCCCGATTATCGACCCGGCGCGCAGCCGGCCCGCCCCGCGGACCGTCCGCACCGGGCGAGCGGACGTGGCGCACGCCACACCGGTCCGCCGGAACTGTTGAGAGGCCCGCCCCTCGACCTCCGGCCGCACTGGCGTACTCTGACGTGTCACTCGCCGCTCGTAGCGCGGGCCGGAGACGCCGCTCCTTCTCCGGCCGAGTCACGGGGGAGTCCCCACCCCCGTGAGCCCGCCGAGCGCGAGGGAACTTCTGGGAGGTACGTGTACATGTCCGGGACGACCACGGCCGCCTCCGCGCTGCGCCGTCGGGCGGCCGGGGCCGGTGCCAACCGCTGGGTGGTACTCGTCGTCCTCTGCGTCAGCCTGCTGCTGGTCGCCGTCGACGCCACGGTGCTGCACGTGGCGGTCCCCGCCGTCACCGAGGACCTCAGGCCCGGCGCGGTGGAACTGCTCTGGATCGTCGACGCCTACCCCTTGGTCTGCGCCTCGCTGCTGATCCTCTTCGGCACCCTGGGCGACCGGGTCGGCCGCAGACGTGTGCTCCTCCTCGGCTACGCCCTGTTCGGCGTCGCCTCCGGCCTGGCGGCCCTCGCGGACAACGCCCAGGTGCTGATCCTGGCGCGGGCCCTGCTCGGCGTCGGCGGCGCCATGATCATGCCGGCCACGCTGTCGATCCTGCGCCAGGTCTTCCCGGACCGGCGCGAGCGGGCGCTCGCCATCGGCCTGTGGAGCGCGGTCGCCGCGGTGGGCGCCGCGGTCGGGCCCCTGCTCGGCGGCTTCCTGCTGGAGCACTTCTGGTGGGGCTCGGTCTTCCTGGTCAACATCCCGCTGATGCTGGTCAGCCTGCCGGTGGGACGGATGCTGCTGCCGGAGTCGAAGGGCGAAGGCGACGGCCCCTGGGACGTGGCTGGCGCGCTGCTGGCCGCCGCCGGACTCTTCGCGCTGGTCCTCGGCGTCAAGCGGCTCGGCGGGCACTCCGTCACCGCCGTGTGGACGCTGCTGCCGCTGCTCCTGGGCGCCGGACTGCTCGCCGCCTTCGTGCGCCGGCAGCGGCGCCGCGCCCACCCGCTGGTCGACCTGCGGATGTTCGCCCGCCCGGCGTTCAGCACGTCCGTGGGCTGCATCGTGCTGGCGATGCTGGCCCTGGTGGGTCTGGAACTGATCGCGGCGCAGTACCTCCAGCTCGTCCTCGGCCTCTCCCCGCTGGAAACCGGACTGCGCCTGCTGCCGCTGACGATCGCCGCGATGGCGGCGGGGCTGGCGGGCGCGCGCATGCTGCGCCGGTTCGGCCCGCGCCGCATGGTCGGCGCGGGCTTCTGCCTGACGGCCGGCGCCGTGGTGCTGCTGACCGCGATGGGCGGACACGACAACGCCCCGCTGCTGCTCACCGGCTTCGTCCTGCTCGGCTTCGGCCTGGAGACCACGCTGTTCGGCGCGTACGAGTCGATGCTCAGCGAGGCGCCGCCGGAACAGGCCGGCGGGGCGGCCGCGATCGGCGAGACCTCGTACCAGCTGGGCGCCGGGATCGGGATCGCGCTGCTCGGCAGCGTCATGAACGCCGCCTACGCGCCCGGTCTCACCGGTGTGCCCGGGGTGCCCACGACGGCCTCCGCCGCGGCGGAACACTCCCTGGGCGAGGCCTACGAGGTGGCGGCGCAGCTCGGCGGGCCGGCCGGGGACGCCCTGCGGCACGCGGCGCGCCACTCCTTCGTGCACGGGCTGCATGTGACGCTGCTGGTGAGCGCGGGGCTGCTGCTACTCGGGGCGGTGATGGCGCTGCGGCTGCCGCGGGTGATGCAGTGCGAGGCGGAGGCCGTGGAGCTGCCGGCGCCCCGGGAGGCGGTGAAGTCCCGTGTCTCGGTGTGACCGTTTCGGTCCCTCACCCGCGCGCCACCCGTTCACCGTTTCCGGAGAGGCGGGCGTCGCCCGTGGGGGCGGGGCGCCGTCGGCGTCCGCGGGCGGTCCGTCCTCGACGCGGTATCCCCTGCGCGGGTGGGGGAGCGGGGGTGGACGCGCGGGAGACCGCGGCGTAGCGTCGGCCCGGAGCCGGGACTAGCGGTGCTAGTTTTATCGTTCTGGAGGGTTCCCTGATGTCCGCGTCCGCGAAGCTGCCCCCCTTCGACCCCGCCGACCCCCTCGGCCTCGACGACCTGCTGGAACCGGAGGACCGGGCCATCCGGGACACGGTGCGGGGCTGGGCGGCGGACCGCGTCCTGCCGTATGTCGCCGACTGGTACGAGAAGGGCGAGCTGCCCGGCATCCGGGAGCTGGCGCGGGAGCTCGGCGGCATCGGCGCGCTTGGCATGTCCCTGGAGGGCTACGGATGCGCGGGGGCGAGCGCCGTGCAGTACGGGCTGGCCTGTCTGGAGCTGGAGGCGGCCGACTCCGGGATCCGCTCCCTGGTCTCCGTCCAGGGCTCGCTCGCCATGTACGCCATCCACCGCTTCGGCAGCGAGGAGCAGAAGCAACGGTGGTTGCCGGCGATGGCCTCCGGCGAGGTCATTGGCTGCTTCGGCCTCACCGAGCCCGACATCGGCTCCGACCCCGGCTCGATGCGCACCTACGCCAAGCGCGACGGCGGGGACTGGGTGCTCAACGGGCGCAAGATGTGGATCACGAACGGCTCCGTGGCCGGGGTCGCCGTGGTGTGGGCACGGACCGACGAGGGGATCCGCGGCTTCGCCGTGCCCACCGGCAGCCCCGGCTTCTCGGCGCCCGAGATCAAGCACAAGTGGTCCCTGCGCGCCTCCGTCACCAGCGAACTGGTCATGGACGACGTACGGCTGCCCGCCGACGCGGTGCTGCCGGAGGTGACCGGTCTGAAGGGCCCGCTGAGCTGTCTGTCGCACGCCCGGTACGGCATCGTCTGGGGCGCGATGGGCGCCGCGCGGAGCTCGTTCGAGGCGGCCGTCGACTACGCGAAGTCGCGGGAGCAGTTCGGGCGGCCCATCGGAGGGTTCCAGCTGACCCAGGCCAAACTCGCCGACATGGCGGTCGAACTGCACAAGGGGATTCTGCTCGCCCATCATCTGGGGCGGCGCATGGACGCCGGCCGCCTGCGTCCCGAGCAGGTCAGCTTCGGCAAACTCAACAATGTCCGCGAGGCCATCGGCATCTGCCGTACGGCCCGTACGATCCTCGGGGCCAACGGGATCTCACTCGAATACCCGGTGATGCGGCACGCGACGAACCTGGAATCGGTGCTCACCTATGAGGGCACCGTCGAAATGCACCAGCTCGTGCTGGGCAAGGCGCTCACCGGAATCGACGCGTTCCGGTAGGGCCGGCCGCGGAGGACCTCACGCGGAGGCGGGGCCGGCGAGCGGCCCTGCCTCAGCTCTGGTTGAAGAAGCCGTCCGAACGGTGCGCGGCCGGCTCGCCGCTGACGACCTCGGTGTCGGCCGGGCTGAGCAGGAACACCCGGTTGGAGACCCGCTCGATGGAACCGCGCAGACCGAAGATCAGGCCGGCGGCGAAGTCGACGACGCGCTTGGCGTCGGCGGCGTCCATCGCGGTGAGGTTCATGATGACGGGAACGCCCTCGCGGAAGAGCTCACCGATGGCGCGGGCGTCCCGGAAGCTGTCCGGGGTGACCGTGCCGATACGGCGGCCCTTCTCCTCGGCGACGTCCGTGGCCACCTTGACCCGCGGATCGGTGACCCAGGCCTCCCCGGTCTCGGGCCCGTCGGAGTAGTCGTCGTCGTAGTAACGCTCGTCTTCGTTGTCGTCGACGAGGCCAAGCCAGGCACTCGCCTTGCGTACCGATCCCATGGACGCCTCCTCTCACAGCTGTCTTTCTGCTTTCCGCACCCCTATGGTCGTCCATGATGCGGATGGCGCGCCAAGTGGATAGACGCCGCGCGGGGGGTTTGTGACGGTACTGGTGCACAGCGAATCCGTCGAGAGTCCGGGTTTCCCAAGGGTCTTGATGTAAACGGCTGCTGACTGTGAGTGAAATATGATTCTTCCCGGCGTCCGGGTGATGAGGGGTGCGTACGGGTGAACTCCGTGGCCGATACGATGCGGCCGCTCAGCGTCGTACAACTGCACGGGGGAACGTCGTGTTCGGAATGGTCAGGCCGTGTCGGCACCGGCTCGGGGAACGGCTCACCGCCCAGTGGACTGCCCATTTGTGCGGTCTGTGTCTGGCGTTGCGCGGGGATCACGGACAGCTCGCGCGTCTCGTCACCAACTATGACGGGCTCCTCATATCCGTTCTGACGGAGGCTCAGTCCGGCCCGGACGTGGCGGGACGGCGCACCGCGGGACCCTGTCCGCTGCGCGGGCTGCGCACCGCGTCCGTCGCACACGGTGAGGGCGCACGGCTCGCGGCGGCCGTCTCCCTGGTCCTGGCCTCCGCCAAGGTGCGCGACCATGTCGCCGACGGGGACGGACTGCTGGCGCGCCGGCCGGTCGCGCTCGCCGCGCGCCGGGTCGCCGCGAGCTGGGACCGGGCCGGGGCGCGGACCGGTACGGACATCGGGTTCGACACGGCCGTCCTCCTTGACGCCGTGGACCGGCAGACCGGCATCGAGGCACTCGCCGGACCCGGCACACCGCTCCTGACGGTCACCGAGCCGACCGAGACGGCGACCGCGGCGGCCTTCGCGCACACCGCCGTGCTCGCCGGGCGGCCGCACAACGCGGAACCGCTCGCCGAGGCCGGGGCGCTCTTCGGACGCCTCGCCCATCTGCTGGACGCGGTGGAGGACCGGGCGGCCGACGCCGCCTCGGGCGCCTGGAACCCGCTCACCGCCACGGGCACCTCACTCCAGGAGGCCCGCCGGCTCGCCGACGACGCGGTGCACGGCATCCGGCTCGCCCTGAAGGAGGTGGAGTTCACCGACGGCCGTCTCGCGCACCGGCTGCTCGTCCATGAACTGCCCAACTCCGTCCACCGCGCCTTCGGTACGGTCTCCTGCGCTCACGGCAGCGGCCCCTACGCCCCTCCCGGCGGCCCCGGCGCCCCGCTGCCTCCCGGGCCGCCGCGCCGCGACCGGCGCGGGCTGATGGCGGGCTGCGCGGTCTGGCTGGGTCTCGCCTGTACCTGCCAGCTGTGCTGCGGCACCTACGAGGATCCCTGGACCCGCGAGCCCAAGCAGGGGTCCTGCAGCAACTGCGACTGCAGCGGCTGCGGCGACTGCTGTGAGTGCTGCAACTGCTGCAGCTGCTGTGGTGAGGACGGCGGCTGTGACTGCGGGTGCGACTGCTGAGCCGCATCCGGAGAGGCGAGTTCCGGACACGGCACGACTGTTCGACCCGTCGTCAATCCGGTGTGACCTGAGGTAACGCAATGCCTCACTGGGGTCAAATCTCGCCCTTGGTTCAAAGGTTGACGGCCGAAAGGCACCCTTGCGCCGAACGGTCGGTCGGCCGAATACTCACCATCAGCGCTTGTCAGGGGCACGGCGTGTTCCGGGATCCGGGCACCCTGCCCACTGACTGCGCCTCACGGGCCCTCAACCCCACGAGAGGGCCCCCGACTTCCTTTGTGGAGGAACGACAAGTGAGGATCAAGCGCACCAACCCCCGCAGCGGCGTCTCGAGACGGACTCGGCTGATCGCCGTATCCACCGGCCTCGTGGCCGCTGCCGCGATCGTGGTCCCCAGCGCGAACGCGGCCGAAACCCCCACCACCTTCAGCTCCGCTGAGCTCAACAGCGTCAGCGGATCGGTGCTGAAGGCCGACATTCCCGGCACCGCCTGGGCCGTCGACAGCAAGTCCAACCGGGTGCTCGTCACCGTCGACAGCACCGTCTCCCAGGCCGAGATCGACAAGATCAAGCGGCAGGCCGGGGATGACGCCGGGGCGCTCACCATCAAGCGCACCCCGGGCACGTTCAACAAGCTCATCCAGGGCGGCGACGCCATCTACGCGAGCAGCTGGCGCTGCTCCCTCGGCTTCAACGTCCGCAGCAGCAGCGGAGCCGAGTACTTCCTGACCGCCGGCCACTGCACGGACGGCGCGGGCACCTGGTACGCCAACTCCGGCCGCAGCACGGTGCTCGGCTCGACCGCCGGCTCCAGCTTCCCGGGCAACGACTACGGCATCGTCCGGTACACCAACTCCTCCATCAGCAAGCCCGGCACCGCGGGCGGCGTGGACATCACCCGCGCGGCCACCCCGAGCGTGGGTACCACGGTCATCCGTGACGGTTCCACCACGGGCACCCACAGCGGCCGGGTGACCGCCCTCAACGCCACCGTGAACTACGGCGGCGGCGACATCGTCGGCGGTCTCATCCAGACCACGGTCTGCGCCGAGCCCGGCGACTCCGGTGGTCCGCTCTACGGCAGCAACGGCACCGCCTACGGTCTGACCTCCGGCGGCAGCGGCAACTGCCGCACCGGTGGAACGACCTTCTTCCAGCCGGTGACCGAGGCCCTGAGCGCCTACGGGGTCAGCGTCTACTAGGACCGGCACCGCGCACCGCCGGTCGCACCGGTTTCGCACCACCGGTCGCACCGGTACCGCCTGGATCAGGCAGCAGCGAGCCCCCGCACGCACCCGCGTGCGGGGGCTCCCCCTTGCGTGGGGACGGAGCTACCGTCGTAGGACACACCAGGACGCGCCGGGATGCACCGGACGCGGGATGCCTGATGCGTCACTTCGGACCCTGGGGGCCGTGATGGTCGAGGAGCTGGTGACGGCGGGAGCGGCGGCGGTGTCCGCCGGAGCGGTCTATGTGATGGCGGCGGCGCGGGTCGTCAAGCAGTACGAACGCGGCGTGGTGTTCCGGCTCGGCCGGCTCCGCCCGCAGGTGCGCGGGCCCGGTTTCACGATGATCGTCCCGGTGGTGGACCGCCTGCACAAGATCAACCTGCAGATCGTCACCCTGCCGGTCCCGGCCCAGGAGGGCATCACCCGGGACAACGTCACGGTCCGCGTCGACGCGGTCGTCTACTTCAAGGTCGTCGACGCCGCCGCGGCCCTGGTCAACGTCGAGGACTACCGCTTCGCCGTCTCCCAGATGGCCCAGACCTCCCTGCGGTCCATCATCGGCAAGAGCGATCTGGACGACCTGCTGTCCAACCGCGAGAGGCTCAACCAGGGCCTGGAACTGATGATCGACAGCCCCGCCGTCGGCTGGGGCGTGCAGATCGACCGGGTCGAGATCAAGGACGTCTCCCTGCCCGACACGATGAAGCGCTCCATGGCCCGCCAGGCCGAGGCCGACCGCGAGCGCCGGGCCCGCGTCATCAACGCCGACGCCGAACTCCAGGCGTCCAAGAAGCTCGCCGAAGCCGCCCAGGAGATGGCCGAGACCCCCTCCGCGCTCCAACTGCGCCTGCTCCAGACCATCGTCGCCGTCGCCGCCGAGAAGAACTCCACCCTCGTCCTGCCCTTCCCCGTGGAACTCCTCCGCTTCCTGGAACGCGCCTCGCAGCCGCTGCCCACGGCCGCGCAGCCGTCCTCCGGGCCGGTGCGGGAAGCGGTACGGGAACCGGTGCAGGAGCAACGTCCCTCCGGCGCTCCCCGCGTGGAACCGGACCACGAGGGGTCGATTTCCGGCCAAGCGCCGATGCCGGGGCCTGTACCGCCGGTTACTCCCTCGTAGCGTTTGCAGTGCGAATCGCGCTGCGTGTCCATGACCTGTCAGGACATAGGGGGCGCACGGTCGTTGTCGCACGCGCGTCCTGAAGTCGACCTTGTGTGCTCCCTGTGGGGTTCGGAAGAGTAGGCGCCGTTCGACCGGCACGGGTGTGGCTTTTGCTGTGCGCCGACCCCGTAGCCGTACGCCTTCCGGTCCGACGGGGTCCCCACAACCTCCCGGGCCGTCCCCCCACAGGAGGACGTGAGTTGAAGCACCGACGCATACCCAGGCGACGTGCGGTCATGGCGGGTGCGGGCATCGCCGCACTGGCTGCCGGCGCGGTCACCTTCCAGACTGCGAACGCCAGCGAGGTCCCGGCGGACCCCGCACCCCGGACCCTCTCGGTCACGGCGGCCGGAAAGCTCGCCTCGACCCTCGCCCAGGACCTGGGCGCGGACGCGGCGGGAACGTACTACGACGCGAAGAGCAAGTCCCTCGTGGTGAACGTGCTCGACGAGACCGTCGAGTCGGCCGGCGCCGAGGCGAGAGTCGTGGCGCACTCCCTGGCCGAGCTGAAGAGTGCGCGCGCCACCCTCGCCCAGGACGCCACCATCCCGGGGACCTCCTGGGTGACCGACCCGACCACCAACAAGGTCGTCGTCACCGCGGACCGCACCGTCTCCGAGGCCCAGTGGGCCGAGCTGACGAAGGTCGTCGACTCCCTCGGCACCAAGGCCGAACTGAAGCGCACCAAGGGGGAGTACAAGCCCTTCATCGCCGGCGGCGACGCCATCACCGGCAACGGCGGGCGCTGCTCGCTCGGCTTCAACGTGACCAAGGGCGGCGAGCCGCACTTCCTCACCGCCGGGCACTGCACCGAGGGCATCTCCACCTGGTCGGACTCCGCGGGCAACGTGATCGGCGAGAACGCCGACTCCAGCTTCCCGGGCGACGACTACGGCCTGGTCAAGTACACCGCCGACGTGGCCCACCCGAGCGAGGTGAACCTCTACGACGGCTCCGCGCAGGCGATCTCCGGCGCCGCCGAGGCCACCGTCGGCATGCAGGTCACCCGCAGCGGCTCCACGACCCAGGTGCACTCCGGCACGGTCACGGGTCTGGACGCCACCGTGAACTACGGCAACGGCGACATCGTCAACGGTCTGATCCAGACCGACGTGTGCGCCGAGCCCGGCGACAGCGGCGGCTCGCTCTTCTCGGGCAGCAGCGCGGTCGGCCTCACCTCCGGTGGCAGCGGCAACTGCTCCGTGGGCGGCACGACCTTCTTCCAGCCGGTGACCGAGGCCCTGTCGGCCACGGGCACGCAGATCGGCTGACCCGCCCCGCTCCCACGTCCCGTCCCTCCACCGCGGAGGGGCGGGACGTTCCGCGTCGGCGTGCCGGGCCCTGTCATCACATCCCGTCTGCCGTGCGACGCCATGCACGTCCCCCGGCTGCCCGAAGGGCGCGGGAGGTGCCCCCCCACTCGCCGCACCGGGCCCCTGGCCCGAGTACATCCGGTACGAGTGCCAGGGCCCGGCACCCCGCCGGCCTTCGGCCGGGGCCCCCGGGGCACGCCCCTGACGCCGCACGGCCCGCCCTTCGGGCGGACGACGGGAATGCGGCGACAGGACCTGGCTAGGCCGCGGCCGACGTGGCCGCGGTCGCGCGTCTCCGGCGCAGTGCCGACATCAGCAGGGTGAGCGCGGTCCCCGCCAGGGCCCACGCCGACAGGACCAGCAGCGCACCGGTCATGCCGCTGCCCCCGAAGTACACGATCGAGCGGGCCGCCCACGTGCCCGCGCCCGGTGGCAGCGCCGGCCCGACGGCCGCCCAGAACGGCGGGAGCAGGGGAGGCGGCAGCGCGCCGCCCGCGCTCGGGTTGCCCAGGATCACCACGAGCAGGATCGCCACCCCGATGCCGACGACTCCGAGGACGGCCTGCAGGGCGAGCGTGGCGGCGCCCACGGCGAAGGTGATCAGCGCGCCCAGTCCCCACAGGGCCGCGGTTCCGCCCGGCAGCGCGTCCAGCGCCGGTCCGGCGATGAGGGCGCCGCCGAGTCCGCCGACGACCGCGACCAGGGCCATGGCGCCGAGCCGGATCACCGCGCGGCGCGGGGTGGAGGCCCGCGCGCCCGCGCTGATCGCCAGGATCGACGCGCACAGATAGCCGCCCACGCACCACCCCACCACGACGTAGAAGGACGAGAGCCCGTTGGCGTCCTGGGCGGAGGCCGGGACGACGTCGACGGTCCGCAGGGTGCGCCCCTCGGACTCCTCCAGATCGGTGGCGAGCCGCTCCAGGGCGGTGGCCAGGGCGGTGCCGCCGCCGGTGGCGACCAGCAGGGTGTCGGTGGTCCCGCCGGGGTCGACGACCAGGGCGCCGTCGAGGTCCCGGTTCCTGAGCTGCTCGCGGGCGGCGGCTTGGCCGGACACCGCCCGCGGGTCCAGGGGCGAGCCGGGCAGCCGCTCCAGCCGGGCCACCGTCTGCTCGGCCGCGGCCGGGGGCGCGACGACCCCGAAGGGCGCGTCCCGCAGCTTCGGGTGGTGCAGGGCTCCCACGTAGGAGGCGATGAAGAGCAGCTGGAGCGCGATCACGCCGAGGACGAGCAGGGTGGCCCGGGGGGTGACGGCGTCCCGGACCTCGTGGAGGAACGAGCCGGGGCGAGGACCGGGGCCGGCGCTCTGTGTCATGTCCCCACGGTCCGGGGGAATGGGTGTTTGCGCAGGTGGGACGGGGCCGAACGGTTGTCGCACATGCATTCGAAAATTGGTCTATGGTGGGGGTGAGGTAGCTGGGAACAATTGTTCGAGAGTCGGTCGGAGCTCACGAGTGCGGGAGGTGCGTGTGCCGGGTTTCACGCATCTGCACACCGTCTCCGGGTTCTCCCTGCGCTACGGCGCCTCCCACCCGGAGCGGCTGGCCGAGCGCGCCTCCGAGCGGGGCATGGACGCCCTCGCCCTCACCGACCGCGACAGCCTCGCCGGGTCCGTCCGTTTCGCCAAGGCCTGCGCGCAGGCGGGCGTCCGCCCGCTGTTCGGCGCGGAACTGGCGGTGGCGGCACCCGTGACGCCGGGGGGTGACGCGTCCGTACGGAGGGAGCGGCGCCGTACCCCGGTGCGCGGCGGTGCCTTCATCGACGAGTCGACACCGCGTGTCACCTTCCTCGCCCGGGACGGCGCCCGCGGCTGGGCCGACCTGTGCCGCCTGGTCTCCGCCGCTCACACCCAGGAGGGGCTGCCGCTGCTGTCCTGGGACGCCAACCATGCCGACGGCCTGACCGTGCTGCTCGGCCCCGACTCCGACGTCGGCCGCGCCCTCGCCGCGGGCCGCCCCGACCGCGCCGCCCGGCTGCTCGCCCCCTGGCGGGAGGTCTACGGCGACGCCCTGCGCCTGGAGGCCGTCTGGCACGGACGCAAGGGCACCGGGCCCGGCTCCCTGCGACTGGCCGCCCGCACCCTCGGCTTCGCCGCCGAACACCGCGTCCGGCCCGTCCTCAGCAACGCCGTCCGCTACGCCGACCCCGGTCTCGGCCCGGTCGCCGACGTGCTGGACGCCGCCCGCCGGCTGGTCCCCGTCGACCCGGCCAAAGGGCTGGACTCCGGTGAGGCCTGGCTCAAGGACCAGGGCGCCATGCTGAAGGCGGCCGAGCGGATCGTGGAGGCCGCGGGCTTCCGGCGCGAGGCCGCCCCGCGGCTGCTGGAGCAGACGCAGGCCACGGCCGCCGAGTGCCTGGTCGACCCCGAGGACGACCTCGGCATGGGCAGCGTCCACTTCCCCGAGCCGCACCTCGTCGGCGCCGGCCGCCGCACCGCCCAGCGGGCCCTGGCCTCCCGGGCGGCGGCGGGCATGGTGCTGCGCGGCTACGCCGGGCGCCGGGATTACTGGGAGCGGATGCACCACGAGCTGGACATCATCGCCCACCACGGCTTCGCCTCCTACTTCCTGACCGTCTCCCAGGTCGTCGACGACGTACGGGACATGGGCATCCGGGTGGCCGCGCGCGGCTCCGGCGCCGGCTCCCTGGTCAACCACCTCCTCGGCATCGCGCATGCCGACCCGGTCGAGCACGGGCTGCTGATGGAGCGCTTCCTGTCCAGGGAGCGGGTGGTGCTGCCCGACATCGACATCGACGTGGAGTCCGCGCGGCGCCTGGAGGTCTACCGCGCGATCATCGACCGGTTCGGCACCGAGCGGGTCGCCACGGTCGCCATGCCGGAGACCTACCGTGTGCGCCACGCCGTCCGTGACGTCGGCGCCGCGCTGTCCATGGACCCGGCCGAGATCGACCGCGTCGCCAAGTCCTTCCCGCACATCCGCGCCCGCGACGCCCGCGCGGCGCTCGAAGAGCTGCCCGAGCTGCGGGAGCTGGCGGGGGAGAAGGAGAAGTACGGCAGGCTGTGGGAGCTGGTCGAGGCCCTGGACGCGCTCCCGCGCGGCATCGCCATGCACCCCTGCGGAGTGCTGCTGTCCGACGCCTCCCTGCTGACCCGTACGCCGGTCATGCCGACCAGCGGCGAGGGCTTCCCCATGGCGCAGTTCGACAAGGACGACGTGGAGGACCTCGGGCTGCTCAAGCTCGATGTGCTGGGCGTGCGGATGCAGTCGGCGATGGCACACGCCGTCACCGAGGTGGAGCGGGCCACGGGGGAGCGGATCGACCTGGACGCGGTGCCGGAGGGCGACCCGGAGACGTACGGGCTCATCCGGTCCACCGAGACGCTCGGCTGCTTCCAGATCGAGTCGCCGGGCCAGCGGGACCTGGTGGGGCGGCTCCAGCCGGCCACCTTCCACGACCTGGTCGTCGACATCTCCCTCTTCCGCCCCGGCCCGGTCGCCGCCGACATGGTGCGGCCGTTCATCGAGGCCCGGCACGGACGGGCGCCGGTGCGCTATCCGCACCCGGACCTGGAGGAGCCGCTGAAGGGGACGTACGGTGTCGTCGTCTTCCACGAACAGGTCATCGACATCGTCTCGATCATGACCGGCTGCGGGCGCGGCGAGGCGGACCGGGTGCGGCGCGGGCTGTCCGACCCGGAGTCGCAGGGGCGGATCAAGGTCTGGTTCGCGCAGCACGCGGCGGCCCGCGGCTATGACGCGGAAACGATTCATCGCACCTGGGAGATCGTCGAGGCCTTCGGGTCCTACGGCTTCTGCAAGGCGCACGCGGTCGCCTTCGCCGTGCCGACGTACCAGTCGGCGTGGCTGAAGGCGCACCACCCGGCGGCCTTCTACGCGGGGCTGCTCACCCATGACCCCGGGATGTACCCGAAGCGGCTGCTGCTGGCGGACGCGCGGCGGCGGGGGGTACCGGTGCTGCCGTTGGACGTGAACAGGTCGGGGGTCGCACACAGGATCGAACTGGTGTCTGATTCATCGGGTGGCAAAGGGGCCACGTGGGGACTCCGGCTGGCGCTCTCCGACGTGCACGGCATCAGCGAGGCCGAGGCCGCCCGGATCGCCGAGGGACAGCCCTACGCCTCACTGCTCGACTTCTGGGAGCGGGCCCGCCCCAGCCGCCCGCTCGCCGGACGCCTCGCGCAGGTCGGCGCGCTGGACGCGTTCGGCGCCAACCGGCGCGATCTGCAACTGCACCTGACCGAACTGCACCGGGGCGCCCGGGGCGGCCGCGGCGACCAGCTCCCCCTGTCCGGCGGCCGCAGGACCGCCCCGGCCGGGCTGCCCGATCTCACCCCGTCGGAGAAGCTCAGCGCCGAGCTGGGTGTGCTGTCCATGGACGCCTCGCGCCATCTGATGGACGACCACGGCGCCTTCCTCGAGGAACTGGGCGTGGTCTCCGCGCGGCGGCTGCGCGAGGCCCGGCACGGGGACACCGTGCTGGTCGCGGGGGCCAAGGCGGCCACCCAGACCCCGCCCGTCCGCTCCGGCAAGCGGGTCATCTTCTCCACCCTGGACGACGGCACGGGCCTGGTCGACCTTGCCTTCTTCGACGACTCCCACGACGCCTGCGCGCACACCGTCTTCCACTCCTGGCTGCTGCTGGTGCGCGGGGTGGTGCAGCGCCGCGGCCCGCGCAGCCTCAGCGTGGTCGGCTCCGCCGCCTGGAACCTCGCCGAGCTGCTGGAAGTGCGCCGGGACGAGGGGCTGGAGGGCGTCGCGGCCCGGCTGGCCGCCGCGGACGGCGGCGGGGGCGGCGATCCCGGGGAGGGCCCGGCCCGCAGGCGGCTCGCCGGTTCCGACGGGCGGCCCGCGCCGGCCGGCTCCGCGGCCCGGGACCCGATGGAGGACAGGACGATCCGCATGCCCACGGGGTACGAGATGCACCCCTGGGCCGATCTGCGCCCCGCGGGTGAAGGGCCCGCGGTGGGAAGGAAGTTGTGGCACCAGAGTCCGGGGAGTGCGGGATGACCATTCTCTGCGTACGTTTCCAGCTGTCCTCGGCGGACGAGGCGGCCCTGCCGGGGCTGCTCGGCCTGCTCGAGGAGTTCACCCCCGTGGTGCGGGCGCTGCCCCCCGACGGGGCACTGGCCGATCTGCGCGGCGCCGAACGGTACTTCGGGCGCACCGCCGTGGAGCTGGCCTCGGTGATCCGCGTCCGCGCCCTCGCCCTGCACGGCGTCGACTGCGCGATCGGCGCCGGGCCCGGCCCGATGACGGCCCGCATGGCCCTGCGGGAGGCGCGGCCGGGGCTGACCCGCGCGGTGGCCGAGGACGAGGTGCGCGAGTTCCTCGCCGACCAGCCCGTCGTCGCGCTGCCCGGGGTCGGCACGAAGACCGCCCGCACCCTGTGCGAGTACGGCCTCGACACCCTCGGCCGGGTCGCCGCCGCGCCGCTGTCCACGCTTCAGCGGCTGGTGGGCGCCAGGGCCGGGCGCGAACTGCACGAGAAGGCGAACGGCGTCGACCGCGGCCGGGTCGTCCCGAACGCGGTCTCCCGGTCCCTGGCCACCGAACGCCCCTTCACCCGCGACGAACTGGACCCCGCCCGGCACCGCCGCGCCCTGCTCTCGGCCGCCGAGGAACTGGGCGCCCGGCTGCGCGCCCTCGACAAGGTCTGCCGCGGTCTCACCCTCACCGTGCGCTACGCCGACCGGTCCGCCACCACCCGCACCCGCACGCTCGCCGAGCCGACGGCCCATTCGGCCGCGCTCACCGAGGCGGCGTACGGCCTGTACGGGGCGCTCGGTCTGCAACGCGCCCGGGTGCGCGCGATCGCGCTGCGCGCGGAGGGCCTCGGCCCCGCCGAGCGGGCCTCCCACCAGCTCACCTTCGACCCGGTGGACGAGAAGGTGCGCCGGCTCGAGGAGGTCGCGGACCGGGCGCGGGCGAAATTCGGCCCCCGCGCGGTGATCCCGGGCACGCTGGCCGCGTAGGCCCCGGCGCGCTCAGTTGGCCCACGGCGGCGCGATGCGCGTGCCGTCGGCCAGGGTCGCCTCCAGGCCGTGGGACGTGGTGACCCAGGAGACCGCCGCCTCGGCGGCCGGGTTCTCGACGGCGAGGGTCGCGCCGGCGTGGACGATCACCGTGTCGCCCGCGGTGATCCGGTGCTCGGTGCCGTCGAGGGTGATCAGCAGCTCGCCGGCGAGCAGGTGGAAGATCTCCTCCCGGCTGACGGTGTGCGCGGGCGCCCGGGTGCCCGCGGGGATCTCGCCCCGCCAGGCGCACAGTTCCCTGCTCCCGGTCGACGGGGTGGCGTACGCGACGAAGCGGGCGCCGTGCATCTCGTGGACGACGGCTTCGGACGGTCGGACTACGGGCATGACGGTGGCCTCCGAAGGCTGGTCAATGGTCAAGTGGATTGACTATATGGTCAAGCAGCCTGACTATTTCGTCAAGGTGCTTCAATGCCTCCGTGCAGAACTCCGAGGCCATGGCCCTGTCCGCCGCCCTGCTCGCCGTCGCCGGGGAGCTCACCCGGCGCATTCACGACGGCGTGGTCGCCCGGGGGTTCGAAGGGCTGCGGCCCGCGCACGGCTTCGCCTTCGCCCGTCTCGCCCCGGACGGCGCGACGGTCACCGACCTGGCGGTCCATCTCGGGGTCACCAAGCAGGCCGCGAGCCAGCTCGTCGACGAGCTGGTGCGCAAGGGGTACGCCGCGCGGCGCCCGCATCCCGGGGACGCGCGCGCCCGGCTGATCGTCCTGACCGAGTCGGGATGGAGCTGCGCTCGGGCGGCCGAGGAGGCGGCGGCGGAGGCCGTGCGGGGCTGGGACGCGGCCCTGACCGAGGAGGAACTGCGCGTCCTGCGGGAGACGTTGCTGCGCATCGCGCCCGACGGGCCGATCCGCCCCACTTGGTGACGCACTATCAGGTGCGGGAGATCGATCGCAGGTTAACGCTGGAAGTTTTTACCGACCCGTAACTTCCCCCTTTTACTACTCACCCGTAACTTGACGAGTGAACAGCATCCTCGTGATCCGGATCACAGGGCGTAGGACCCCACCCTTCCCCCGTACCGCAAGGAGATCACGCGATGCTGCCCTGGAAGCGAGTGATCAGACCCCTGGCCGCGCTCCTGCTGACCGCCGCCCTCACCCTCCCCGCCGCGGCGAGCGCCCAGGCCGCCGGCGCACCCCGCTCGGGCTGGAACGACTGGGCGTGCAAGCCCTCCGCCGCCCACCCCCGCCCCGTCGTCCTGGTCCACGGCACCTTCGGCAACTCCGTCGACAACTGGCTGGGCCTCGCGCCCTATCTGAAGCACCGCGGCTACTGCGTCTTCTCCCTCGACTACGGGCAGCTCCCCGGCGTCCCCTTCTTCCACGGCCTCGGCCCCGTCGAGAAGTCCGCCGAACAGCTCGACGCCTTCGTCGACGACGTGCTCGCCGCGACCGGCGCCGCGAAGGCCGACATCGTCGGCCACTCCCAGGGCGGCATGATGCCCCGCTACTACCTCAAGTTCCTCGGCGGAGCGGACGAGGTGAACGCCCTCGTCGGCATCGCGCCCAGCAACCACGGCACCACCCTCGGCGGCCTCACCAAGCTGCTGCCGTTCTTCCCCGGCGCCGAGGACCTGCTGAGCGAGGCCACCCCCGCCCTCGCCGACCAGATCGCCGGCTCCGCCTTCCTCACCAAGCTCAACGCGGGCGGCGACACCGTACCCGGAGTCCGCTACACCGTCATCGCCACCCGGTACGACGAGGTCGTCACCCCGTACCGCAGCGCCTACCTGACCGGGCCGAACGTGCGCAACGTGCTGCTCCAGGACCTCTGTCCGATCGACCTGTCCGAGCACCTGGCGATCGGGCTGTTCGACCGGATCGCCTTCCACGAGGTGGCAGGCGCCCTCGACCCGGCCCACGCCGAACCGACCACTTGCGCCTCGGTGTTCGGCTGACACGTGTGGATCGCGGCCGAAAAGTACCGGGGCCCTGTCCGGCCTGAGCCGCCGGACAGGGCCCCGGGCCCGTGGATCAGCGGCCGTGCCGCCCGGTCACCGTGCGCCGCCGCGCGGAGGCGAACAGCGCCGCCGAGCCGAGCGCCAGCGCCGCGGCGCCGCCGATCATCAGATACGGAGTGCCTGCGTCACCACCGGTCTCCGCGAGGTTCTCGCCGGACCCGGCCGCCTTGGGCCGGGTCCCGGTCCCGTCGTCCGTGCCGGGGCCGTCGTCCGCCGCGACCGGCTCCGCCGAGGTGCGGGGGTCGTCGTCACCGTGCCCGTGGTTCTCGACGGTCGACTTGCCGGCACCCTCCTCGATCTGCTCCTCGGACGGGGCGGAGGCCGTCGGCGCCGGATCCGCCGCCTCGTCCGACGAGCCACCCGAGCCGGAGGACTCGCCGCCGCCCTCCTCGCCGCCACCCGTCCCGTCCCCGCCGGACTCGCCCCCGCCCGCCTGTGAGCCGCCCCCGAAGGTGACGTCCGAGCAGGAGTAGAACGCCTCCGGGCTGTCCGACCGCTGCCACACCGCGTACAGCACCTGCTTGCCGGAGCGCTCGGGCAGGGTGCCGGTGAAGGTGTAGAAGCCGCCCGACGCGGCCGGGTCGGTGGCCGACGCCACCGGGTTCGCCAGATCCAGGTCGCCCCAGGCCAGCGGCTGCGACGGGTCGTAGCCGGGCTTGGTGATGTACACCTTGAAGGCCCCCTTGTGCGGGGCCGTCACGCGGTACTTGAAGGTGTACGAGCCGCTGCTCACGCTCGTCGTGGGCCAGTCCGTACGGGCCAGGTCGAGTCCCTTGAACGCCTCGTTGCCCGCGCTGCACAGCTTGCCGTCGGGGATGAGCTCCTGGTGGCGCCCGCCCGCGTCACCGATGCGGATGCCGTTCCAGTCGTAGAGCGCCTGGGTGCCGCCGGCCGAGACCGCCGCCCCGCACGCCGCCGACCCGGGGCTCTCCGGACCCTCGGCGTAGCACTGCGCGACCCGGCTGACCGGGTCGCCCATCGAACCGTGCGCGGCCGCCGGCGCGGCGGACAGCCCGGTCAGGGCGAGCGGGGCGAGACCGGCGACGGCGACAGCGGCCTTACGGCGTGCGGACATGGGGCAGCAACTCCTCGACAACGGCGATCTCTGGATCCTTGGGGGGAATCCCGTGGGGGTGGCTCAGAAGCTAGCCCCAAAGAAGCGCGAAATCGCCGGGTGAGGGCCCGCGGGAGAGATCCTTATGGCCGCGTTAAGGGAGTGCTCAGGCTGGGATCAGGTAGGTAGCGTGCGCGGCATGACGCACCCGCGGATCCGCCCGGCCGTCGCCGCCGACGTTCCCGAGGTGAAGGCGGTGATCGACGCCGCCTTCCGGCCCTACATCGCGCGCATCGGGGTGGTGCCGGTGCCCATCGAGGCGGACCACGCGGCGGACGTGGCCGCGGGCAAGGTGTTCGTGGCGGAGGCGCCGGGGGACGCGGCGGGCGCCGCGCGGGTGACCGGGCTCCTCGTGCTCGAGCCCCGCGGGGACCACCTCTACCTGGACGTCCTCGCCGTCCGCCCGGCCGCGCGGGGCACGGGGCTGGGGCGGCTGCTGCTGGAGTTCGTGGAGGCACGCGCGCGTGCGCTCGGGCTGCCCGAGATCAGGCTCTTCACCCACGCCATGATGTGGGAGAACCGCAGGATCTACCCGAAGTTCGGCTACGAGGCCGTGGAACGCGGGGTCACCGGACCCTACGACCGGATCCACTACCGCAAGCGGCTGGAGTGAACCCCGCGCGGCGCGGGCGTTCAGCAGTCGGGCCACCAGGTGCGGGCGATGTCCTTGCGGACCTCGGGTCGTCCCGCGGGGCGCTCGTCGGCCTCCTCGCGGACCTGGCGGGTGTCCGTCTTCCTCGGGGGCTTCTGCACGGTGATGCGGCGCATGGCTGCCTCCTTCAGGGTCCACCGGATTCCGCGTTCTCACGGAGGTAGACCTTTCGGGGGAGAGTTCCTCATCGGTCCCGTTCTGTCTGTGGCGGCAGTCACGATTCGATTGTCAGTGGCGGGTGTCACTCTGGGGCCATGACCACGTATGACGGTGACGGGGCGGGCACGGACGGTGTCGACTGGGACGCGCGGGCCGCGGCCTTCGACGAGGAGCCGGACCACGGGCTGCGCGACCCGGAGGTGCGCGCGGCCTGGGCCGGGCGGCTGCGGGACTGGCTGCCCGCGCGGGCCGGTGACGTCCTCGACGTCGGCTGCGGCACCGGCAGCCTGTCGCTCCTCGCGGCCGAGCAGGGGCACCGGATCACCGGGGTCGACGCCTCCCGGGCGATGGTGGCGCGCGCCCGCGAGAAGCTCGCCGGACGCGACGCGGTGTTCCTCGTCGGCGACGCGGCGGCACCACCGGTCGGCGAGGAGCGCTACGACGCGGTCCTGGTCCGGCATGTGCTCTGGGCGCTGCCCGAGCCGCGGCGGGTGCTGCGGCACTGGCGCGACCTGCTGCGGCCGGGCGGGCGACTGGTGCTGGTCGAGGGCGTGTGGGGGACGGTGAACCCGGCCGGCATGCCGCAGGAGACGCTCACCGCCCTGCTCGCGCCGATGGCCCGGGAGCTGCGCGTGGAGCGGCTGTCCGGGGACCGGGCGCTGTGGGGCCGCGACGTGGACGACGAGCGCTATGCGGTGGTCGCGGTCCCGGACTGAAACGGGACCGCGCAACACCGCTCAGGGGCCGTTCGGGGGCTGTTCGGGAACCGCCCGTGCCGCTCAGGCGAGCAGTGCTCCGAACCCGCCCTCACGGGCCCGGGCGTCCAGCTCGTCGAGGGCGGCCACCGCGGCGGCCGCCGCCTCGGGATCCTTCGTGAGCAGCCCGCTCGCCGCGAACTCGTCCTCGTCGAGCCGCCGTATGTCCGTGCCGTCCGCGGAGACCCACAGGTCCAGGTCGAGGTCCTCGACGACCAGCCGGCCCCCGGAGAGCTCCGCCGGGCGGGTGATGTCGCAGTAGTGGCCCTTGAGGACGCCCCCGGCGGTGCGGACCTCCTTCACGGAGTACCACCGGTCGCGCCAGTAGTGCTCCGTGAAGACGTCCCCGGGCTCGAAGCGCACGAAGCCGAAGTCGCGCACGCCGCTCCCCGCCCAGGGGGCGCGCACACTGACGCGCGTGCCGTCGTCGGCGAGCAGGTCGGCCGGGTAGCGGATCTTCATCCGCCCCGCCTTGACGAGGACGACCTCCACCCGCGCCGGTCCGTCAGCCGAGTTCGCGGACATACCGCACCTCCGTCCCGCAGATCTCGTAACCGAACCACTTGTTGATCGCGATCATCGGCCCGTTCCCGGTGTCGTTGCCCGTGAACGCCTCCGTGTACCCGGCCGCGCGGGCGCGATGCAGGGAGTCGTTCTTGGCGAGCTTGGCCAGGCCCCGGCCCCGGTGGGCGCGGGCGGTACCGGTCATGGCCGTGGCGTACCGGGTGCCGCCGTCAACGCGGGCCGCGGAGAAGGCGGCGGGCCGGCCGTCGACCAGCGCCACCGTGGTCAGCTCCGGGCTGAACATCGGGTGCCGCCAGGTCTGGGCCAGCCACGCCTCGTAGTCGGTGAACTCGGCGTCCACATCGCTCGGCTCGTCCGCCATGGTCTCCGCGTCCAGCTCGAACAGCGGGCGCGGGTCACCGGCGAAGTCCGAGGCCGGGCGCAGCTCCACGCCCGGCGGCGGGTCCTGGAGCGGGGGCAGGGTGCCGCCCGCCAGGTCCAGGCGCAGGAAGTGGGCGGAGCGGCTCGCCCGGTACCCGTGCCGCTCGGCGAACGCGCGGTGCCCCGGCTCGTCCAGCACCCAGGCCAGCAGTCTGGTCGCCCCGTGCGCGGCCAGATGCTCCTCGGCGGCGCGCACGAGCAGCGTGCCCGCGCCCCGGCGCGTGTGCCCCGGATGGACGTAGACATTGACGTTGCCGTGGCCCGGCTCGGAGCTCTCGTGCGCCAGGTGCACCTGCGCCGTGCCGATCACCTCGCCGTCGGCGACGGCCACGAGGGGCCGGTAGCGGGCGTCGGGGGGCAGGTGCGCCAGGTCGTGGGCCAGGGAGTCCGGGGTGACGAGGATGAACGGCAGCGCGGCGTGCCGGACCCGGGCGAAGCCATCGAGGTCGGCGCGCGCGACGGAGCGCAGATCGCGGATGGTCACTGTCATGGGGGCGCACGCTACGGCGGACGCGCGCGGGGTGCCTCCCATTTTTCCGGCGGGTGCGGGAGGTACGGCGGGTGCGGGATGCGCGGCCGGTGCGGGACAATCATGGCGTGACCTTGAAGATCCGGATCGAGGACGGCGCGCCGCCGTACGAGCAGGTAAGGGCCCAGATCTCCGAGCAGGCCCGGTCGGGAGCGCTGCCGGTGGGATACCGGCTGCCGACGGTGCGGGGGCTGGCCGAGACGCTCGGCCTCGCCGCGAACACGGTGGCGAAGGCGTACCGGGCGCTGGAGGCCGACGGGGTGATCGAGACGCGGGGGCGGAACGGGACGGTGGTCGCTGCCGCGGGCTCGGCGGCGGAACGCGAGGCCGCGTCGGCGGCGCAGGGGTACGCGGAGCGGGTTCGGCGGCTGGGGCTGAGTGAGGAGGAGGCGCTCGCTGCCGTACGAGATGCCCTGCGTGCGGCTTTTGAGTGAGCGCCGTCGCGGCCGGGGTGTGTGCCCGGCCGCCGACTCGCTGTGGCTTGTCGCGCCCACGCGGCGGAGCCGCATGTCGACTCAGCCCCGCGCCCCTTGGGGAGTTCGAGTGACCCTGTGCTGCGTTGTGCGGGCCAGCCGGGCGAAGAGGGTGGCGTCGGTCACCGCTGCCGCGTGGGGGTCGTTGTTGAAGTAGGTGTAGATGTCCTCGCGGGGGGACCACGTGGTCGCGATGCGGTCGAGCCAGGTGCGCAGGGACTGGCGGCCGTAGTGGGGCCAGGGCTGGGCGCGGCCCTGGTGGAAGCGGACGTAGCCCCAGTCGGCCGTGCGCCACAGGGGCGTCACCGGGCGGGCCAGCACGTCGGCCCAGCACAGGGCGGCGCCCCGGGACTCCAGTACGGCGCGTGTCTCCGGCGTCCACCAGGACGGATGGCGCGGCTCGACCGCCACCCGTGTCGAGGCGGGGAAACAGCGCAGACAGGCGTGCAGCAGCGCGGGGTCGGCCCGGAGCGTGGGCGGGAGCTGGAGGAGGACCGGGCCGAGCCGGTCGCCCAGTCCGGCGGCCCGGCTCATCAGGCGTTCCACCGGCTCCTCGGGATCGCGCAGCCGTTTGATGTGCGTCAGGTAGCGGCTCGCCTTGACCGCGACGACGAAGCCCGGCGGGGTGCGCTCCCGCCAGGCCTCGAAGGTCTCCCGGGACGGCAGCCGGTAGAAGGCGTTGTTGATCTCGACGGTGGCGAACTGTGCCGCGTACTCCTCCAGCCAGAGACGCACCGGAAGACCGGCCGGGTACAGCACCCCGCGCCAGTCCTTGTACTGCCACCCCGACGTCCCGACGAACAGGGTCATACAGCCATCAAAGCACCTACAGGTACAGGCCCGCGTCCGCGTCGCCCCGCGGTTCCGGCAGGGCGGTCGGTGACGTGCCCCGGCGCAGCGCGTACAGCTCCGCCAGGGTCGCGCCCTGGCGTCCGACGCCCTCCTCGGTGCCCAGCCAGTTCACCGCCTCCGCGCGGGTGAGCTGCCCCACCTCGATCCGGGCGAGGCAGCGGCCGGGACGGACCACGGCCGGGTGGAGACGCTCCAGGTCCTCGTTGGTGGTGACCCCCACCAGCACGTTGCGCCCCTGGCCGAGCAGACCGTCCGTCAGGTTCAGCAGCCGGGAGAGGGCCTGGCCCGCGGTGTGCTTGGCCTCGCCGCGGATCAGTTCGTCGCAGTCCTCGAGGAGCAGCAGCCGCCAGCGGCCCTTGCCCGAGGTGTCCTCCTCGCCGATGGCGATGTCCATCAGATAGCCGACGTCGGAGAAGAGCCGCTCCGGGTCCAGGACGCAGTCCACCTGGCACCAGTCCCGCCAGGAGCGGGCCAGCGTGCGCAGCGCGGAGGTCTTGCCGGTGCCCGGCGGGCCGTGCAGCAGGAGCAGCCGGCCCGAGATGTCCTCGGGCGTCGTCTTCATCAGACGGTCCATCGCGTCCGCCACCGGGGCGGTGTAGTTGGGCCGGATCTCCTCCCAGGTGCCCGCCGAGATCCTCCGGGTGGTGCGGTGCGGGCCGCGGCGCGGGGAGACGTACCAGAAGCCCATGGTGACGTGCTCCGGCTGGGGTTCGGGCTCGTCCGCGGCGCCGTCGGTGGCCTCGCCGAGGATCTTCGCGGCGAGGTCGGCGCTGGTCGCGGTGACCGTGACGTCGGCGCCCCGGTTCCAGCGGGAGATCAGCAGGGTCCAGCCGTCGCCCTCGGCCAGGGTGGCGCTGCGGTCGTCGTCCCGGGCCAGCCGCAGCACCCGCGCGTTCGCGGGCAGCAGGGTCGCGCCGGAGCGCACGCGGTCGATGTTGACGGCGTGCGAGTACGGCTGCTCGCCCGTCGCGAAGCGGCCGAGGAACAGCGCGTCGACGACATCGGACGGGGAGTCGCTGTCGTCGACGTGGAGCCGGATCGGCAGGGCGTCGTGCGGTTGCGCGGACATGTTCGCCATGATCGGTCACGCCGACGCCCCGTGCACCCGATTTCCCCGGCTCACATGGCAGATCACTCCGGTACGGCACGGTGGCCGGACCGCGGCCGGCTCAGCAGCCGTGCCGCCCGCCGGGTGCGGCGCACCATCGCGTACCCCTTGGTCAGGGCGCGGTCCCGCGCGAAGGTGCGGCCGACCGCGCGCCCCTGGATCAGCCGTTCGAACTCGGCGGCGGTCGTCGACCTGCGCACCGTCACGCGCCGCAGGGCGTACGGCCCCTGGGCGCGGCGGGCGAGGCCGTTGCCGACGGCGAGGGCCTGGGCGTAGCCCGTCTCCCGCACCGCCTCGCGCACCCGGCGGCTGGAGTAGCCGTAGGGATACGCGAACGAGGCGGGCCGGGAGCCCAGCTGGTCCGAGAGGATCTCCGCGCACCGGATCAGCTCGGAGCGCAGCCGGTCCTCGTCGAGCTGGTCGAGCTGCGGATGGCTGTGGCTGTGCCCGCCGATCTCCACACCGCCGTCCGCCAGGTCCCGCACCTGGCCCCAGTCGAGCATGGTGTCCGGGCCGCCGCCGGTGTCGTACGGCCCCCGGAGCCAGCCGGTGGAGACGAACAGGGTGGCCGGGAAGCCGTGCCGCGCCAGGACGGGCAGGGCGTGCCGGTGCACGCCTTCGTAGCCGTCGTCGAAGGTGACCAGGACCGGCCGCGCGGGCAGCGGGCGGCCCGAGCGCCAGCGGGCGGCCAGTTCGGCCGTGGTGAGCGGGGTGAGGCCCCGGTCCGCGATCACCGCCATCTGCCCGGCGAACGCCCCGGGGGAGACGGACAGGGCGCGGGTCGCCCCGGCGGGGTCGTCCGCGACCGCGTGGTACATGAGGACGGGGACGCGTACGTCAGTCATGGCCGCCGCCCTCCCCGACGGCCGCGACGGAGAAGGTGACCCCGCCCCGCCGGGCCCGCACGCTCCCCACCAGATAGCCGCCCGCCGCCGTGAGCACCCCGGCGACGATCGCCCCCGCGCGGCCCGCGCCGCCCGGGCGGGCCAGCAGGGCGTCGCGCAGCCCCCGCACCACCCCGGCGGGCAGCACCCGCGTGGTGTACCGGCGTTCCGACTCCAGCCCCTTGTCCGCGCCGACGCTGCGGGCCACCAGCGCCTTGGACAGGCCCTCGGCGTAGGTCCGGGTCCGGAAGTAGCGGAAGTGCTCGCGGGCCTCGGGCACCCGGTGGTGGATCACCGCGCGGTCGTCGATCAGCAGGATCGCGTCGGGCCGGGCGCGGCCGAGGCGGATGCACAGCTCCGTCTCCTCCCCGCCCAGCGGGCGCTTGCTGCCGTCGCGTCCGATGCCGGTGGCGAAGCCGCCCGCCGCGTCGAAGGCCTCGCGCCGGAAGGAGGCGTTGCCGCCCAGGACGTTGCGCACCCGCACCCGTCCGCTCGGCAGGCCCCGGTAGGTGCAGCCCACCACCCAGTCGAACTCCTCGGGGAACCACGCGGGACGCCGGCCCGAGGCCCAGACCGGCTCGGTGCGCCCGCCGACCGCCAGCACGCGCGGGTCGGCGTACCCCGCGGCGAGGTGCTTCAGCCAGTCGCGTTCGGCCACGGCGTCGTCGTCGAGGAAGGCGACGACGTCGCCGCGCGCGGCGGCGATGCCGGTGTTGCGGCCTGCGGACAGACCGCGGGGGCCCGCGTTGGCGAGCACCCGCACGACGGAGCCGTCCGGGGGATCCTTGAACTCCTGGACGAGACGGTCCAGGAGCGCCTGGTTGTGGTCGACGACCAGCAGGGTCTCCAGGGCCGGCCGTGACTGCGCCCGCACCGAGGCGACCGCCGCGAGGACGTCCGCCCAGCGGTCCTCGGTGTAGGCGCAGATCACGACCGAGACGCCCGGGGTTCCGGGATCGCTCAAGACGCCTTCCCCCGGACCGTGTCGAGCAGCGGCGAGTGGCGCGGACGGCGGCGCAGCGCCCGCCGGTTGGAGCGCTCACCGAGGATCACCCGCAGCACCCGCAGACCGTCGCGCACCGCCCGCAGATTGCTGGTGCCGTGGATGCGCAGGTATTCGTGGCTGGGGATCTCCTGCACCTTCAGCCCGGCCTTGACGACCCGTATGTTCATCAGGGTCTCGACCTCGAAGCCGGTGCAGTCGAGGTCGATCTTGTCCAGGCAGTGCCGCCAGAAGGCGTTGTAGCCGTAGCAGAGGTCGGTGTACCGCGCGCCGAACTTGCGGTTGACCACGGCGCACAGCACCCGGTTGCCGAGTTTGCGGATGAAGGTCATGTCGTCGGTGCCGCCGCCGTTGGCGAAGCGGGACCCCTTGGCGAAGTCCGCGCCGGAGACCAGTGCGGAGACATAGCTGACGATCTCGTTGCCGTCCGCCGAGCCGTCCGCGTCGACCATCACGATGATGTCGCCGGTGCAGGCCTCGAAGCCGGAGCGCAGCGCGTCGCCCTTGCCCTTGCCGCGCTGCCCGACGACCTTCACGCCGGACCGCAGTCCGCGGGCCACCTCGACGGTGTTGTCGGTGGAGTTGCCGTCGACCAGGACCACTTCGTGGATCCAGTCGGGAAGCGTCTTGAAGACGTACGGCAGGTTCTCCGCCTCGTTCATGGCCGGGATCACCACGCTCACCGGCGGCGCGATGGCCAGGTGCGAGGAGACGGGCCGGTACTTCCCGGCGGGCGGCGGATCCTGGTCCGCGGCCGCCGGCTGCAGTACGGAGCTCATGAGTCTGGTCCCTCTCGTCCGGTGGACCGCCCGCCCCTCGGGCAGCCCGGCTGTTCGTCCGGTTCGAAAGGGGGGTTCTCACTCCACGGCACGACGGAAGGAACCGCCGTGCACGCAGGGTGAGCTGGCAAAACTGGCCGGCCGTGAGAACGGCGGCCGACCGCGCGGCACGGCCCGGTCACCAGTGCGGTCACCGAGCACGGCACCCCCCTACCGCGCCCCGCGCCGGTTCGTCGCGGTCCTGAGCCCTCCCCTGGAGCCGCGTACTGACGGACCGATGCGGGTGAGATGTATGACGGTATTGACGATTGAACCCGAATGGCAAGACCTGGAACGGCATCCCACGTTTGTGCTGGTTATGCCGTGACAGGTGTCGCTTGCCCGGATTTCTGTGTCTGCATGGCCGACTTTGCCCCCTGAAGCGTCGGATGCCGGGCTTCAATGTGGCGCACCCCGTAGAGGGCGTCAAGGGTCGAAAGGGTTGAAAGTCCCTCCGAACAGATTTCGTCCAGAATTGAAACGGCAACAGTTTTGGCATGAACACTTCCGGTCAACACGCGTAGTTGGTACGACGGTTGAGGCAGAGATCCTGCTAAAGGGAGGTTCCATGAGACGTTCCCGACTTGTCCGCTTCCTTGGCCCACTCCTCCTCGCCGTCACCACCGCCCTCACCGGGGCAACGGCGGCACACGCGTCCCAACTGGCCGCGACCGGCGGCTATGTGGCGCTCGGCGACTCCTACTCCTCCGGTGTCGGAGCCGGCAGCTACATCTCCTCGAGCGGCGACTGCAAGCGCAGCACGAAGGCCTACCCCTACCTCTGGGCGGCCGCCAACTCACCCTCGTCCTTCGACTTCACCGCCTGCTCGGGCGCCCGAACGGGTGATGTTCTCTCCGGGCAGCTCGGTCCGCTCTCCACCGCCACCGGTCTGGTCTCGATCAGCGTGGGAGGCAACGACGCGGGCTTCGCCGACGTCATGACGACCTGTGTGCTCCAGTCCGACAGCTCCTGCCTCTCCCGGATCGCCACCGCGCGGGCGTACGTCGACTCGACGCTGCCCGGCAGGCTCGACAGCGTCTACTCGGCGATCAGCGACCGGGCGCCGAACGCCGACGTCGTGGTGCTCGGCTACCCCCGCTTCTACCAGCTCGGCACCTTCTGCATCGGTCTCTCCGAGACCAAGCGGAAGGCGATCAACGGCGCCGCCGACCATCTCGACAACGCCATCGCCCAGCGCGCCCGGGCGCACGGCTTCACCTTCGGCGACGTACGCACCACGTTCACCGGCCACGAGATCTGCTCCGGCAACTCCTGGCTGCACAGCGTGGACTGGTTCAACATCGGCAACTCGTACCACCCGAAGGCGGCCGGCCAGTCCGGCGGCTATCTTCCGGTGTTCGACGCCGCGGCCTGACCCGTCAGGAGCCGCCGTCCGGACCGGAGGAAGAAGCGGAGGCCCCGCCCGTCGGGGTCTCCGTCTCACACGTCACCGAGAACGGCACCGTCTCGGACCTGGTGTGCACCGGCCGGCGGACCTCCACACCGATCCGGCTGCTGAACGTCCCGTTCTCCGCGTACGTCGTCACCGTCACCGTGTCCTGCTTCGAACGCCCGCCCCCGTCGGCGAACGACAGGGTCCGCCAGCCCGGATCGGCCACCGAGCCGTCCTCGGCCACCCAGCGGTAGGACACCTCGGCGGGCAGCCGTCCCACCGTGAACGTCGCCGTGAAGGCGGGCGCCCGCTCGCCCGGCGGCGGACAGCCGCCGGAGTACTCCGTGCGCACCCCGGTGACCGTCACCGACACCGTCTGCGGCGGCGGAGTGCTCTCCTCACCTTCCCCGTCGTCCCCGCTCGCGGTGGGGGAGGGGCCCGGATCCTCCGTTTCCGGTGTCGCGCCTGAGCCCTCGCCCTCCTCCTCGCCGGTCCGCGCCGGCGAACTGACACCGCCGCCGCCGTTCCTGGCCTCCTGACCGCCGTCCCCGCGGTTGAGCAGCGCGTACGACAGCCCGGCCAGCGCCAGGGCCAGCACGACCACACCCACCACCAGCACGACCGCACTGCGCCGGTCACGCCCCGGCCGGGCGACCGGGGCGGCCACCGTCGGCGACCCCGCGACCGGCGCCGGGGCAGCGGGCGGGGGCGTCTCCGGGTGCGGCAGCGGAAGCGCGGCCACCGTCGGCGCGTACGGCGCCGAACGCGCCGTGTCCGCGCGGGGCGTGCCCCCGGCGCCGATGACCCGCAGCTCCTCGTGCGCCCGCTCCGCCGGCAGCCGCTCGGCCGGGTTCTTGCGCAACAGCCCCGCGATGACCGGGGCGAGCGGACCCGCCCGGCGCGGTGGCGGCAGTTCCTCGTCCACGATCGCCCGCAGCGTGCTCAGCGGAGTGTCCTGACGGAAGGGCGAGACGCCCTCCACCGCCGCGTACAGCAGCACACCGAGCGACCACAGATCCGACTCGGGCCCCGGCGTACGCCCCAGCGCCCGCTCCGGCGCGAGGAACTCGGGCGATCCGACGACCTCCCCCGTCATGGTCAGCGCGGAGCTGCCCTCGACCATGGCGATCCCGAAGTCGGTGAGTACCACCCGCCCGTCGTTGGCGATGAGGACGTTCGCGGGTTTCACGTCCCGGTGCAGCACCCCGGCCCCGTGCGCGGCCCGCAGCGCGGTCAGCACCTCCGCGCCGATCTGCGCGGCCCGCCGCGGCGGCAACGGACCCTCCGCCTCCAGCACGTCGGCGAGCGAGAGGCCGCGGACCAGCTCCATGACGATCCACGGACGCCCCTCCTCGACCGCCACGTCGTACACCGTCACCACCGTGCGGTCCGAGATCCGGGCCGCCGCCCACGCCTCCCGCTCCAGCCGCGCGTACAGCCGCTCCACGTCGGACGCCGGCAGTCCGGCCGGGGCGCGCACCTCCTTGACGGCGACCTCGCGGTGCAGCAGCTCGTCGCGAGCCCGCCACACCGTGCCCATCCCGCCCTCGCCCAGCGGCGACAGCAGCCGGTAGCGATCCGCGATCACCCGCTCACTGCCCGGTTCTTCGGACACGGCGCCCCCATTCGCATCCGGGCGAATTCTCCCTTTCCTCATGAAAGTAGCTCAGCCGAGCGCCGATGCCGCCCCCCTGAACACCAATCCGGCGCCCAACGCCAGGACGACGAACGCCGATCCGAGGGGCGCGCTGCGGCGCACCAGCGCCGCCCAGGGGGCGGACGTCCAGCGCGGCCGCCGGTCCAGCAGCCGCGTCACACCGCTGCCCGCCTTGACGACCGCGTACCCGGCCGCGGTCAGGGTCAGGGCCAGCCCGACGCCGTACGCCACGACGAGCAGCAGCCCGAACCAGGCCTGGCCGAGCGCGGCGGCGCCGACCAGCACCACGACGGCCGACGGACTGGGCACCAGCCCGCCGGCGAACCCGAGCAGGATCGTGCCCCGGAGGGTGGGCGCGGCGGGGTGGGTGTGGGTCCGGCCGCCGTGGGTGTGCTCGACATGGCCGTGCGGCTGTTCGTGGTTGTGCGTGTGGCTGTGGGCGTGCTCGTGGTGGTGGGCGTGGTCGTGGCCGTGACCGTGGGGGTGGGCGTGCTCGTGGTCGTGCGAGTGCGAGTGCGAGTGCGAGTGCGGGTGCGGGTGTACGTGCCCGTGACCGCGGCCGCGCAGGGCACGGCGTACGAGGCTCGCGCCGGCCAGGGTGACGAGGACACCGCTCGCGACGCCCAGCCAGGCGATCACCGACGGCGCCGCCGCCGAACCCGCCGTGACCAGCAGCCCCAGGGCGACCACACCGAGCGTGTGGGTCACCGTGACCGACGCGGCCATGGGCAGGACGTCCCGCAGCCGGGCCCTGCCCCCGCGCGCCGCGGCCGTCGCGGCCATGAGGGTCTTGCCGTGCCCCGGGGCGAGCGCGTGCATCGCGCCGAGCCCCACGGCGATCAGCAGGGCCAGCGCGGCGAATCCCGCGGTGAGATCGCGCCGGGCGACGAGTTCGTCCAGGGCACGCGTGAAACGGTCCGCCCCGCGCGGCAGCACCGCCGAGGCGGGCGCGTCGGCCTCCTCCCCGGTCAGGGCGGGACCGCCGGGCCGGACACGCAGGGTCGCGGTCCTGGAGTCGGCGGGGGAGGAGAGCAACTCCTCCGGATACCGGGTCAGTTCGCGCGACAGCGACGCCGCGGGCACGTCCGAGGCGGTGAGCGTCATACGGTCGCCCCGCGCGGTGATCTCCCGCCAGCCGGGACCGGACGCCGCGCCCGCACCCTGGAAGCGCACGTCCACGGTGTCGCCGTCCGGGAGCGGCGCGGTCAGCCCGCACTCCACGCGGAGGGTGTCGAGCCCCGCCTGACCGGGGCGCACGCGCGCGCGGGCGTCGCGCACGGTCAGCGGGGCCGCGCGGCCGCCCACCCGCACCTCGCTGTCCCGCGCGGCCGCGGCACAGCGCTCCCGCGCCCAGCCGTCCCGGCCCAGCCGGTCGATGTCCGGCCCGGCCTGCGTGGCCGGGATCTCGGCGAGGTCCTCGACATGCCGGACGCGCAGTTCACCGGGCGCGGCCACCAGGCCGTCGTAGCGGTTGACGGTGAAGTTGCCGAGCGGGTGCGCGCTCGCCGTCGTGGCCGGCGCCAGCACGAGCGCGCAGGCGGCGGTGAGGACGGCGGCACCCGCGGCGGGACGACGGAGGAGGATCACCGTGCCGCCTCCAGTTCCTCGAGCGCGGCCCGTGCCGCGCGGGCGCCCAGCGGCGAGAACGCCGGGTTCAGTTCCAGTGCCGCGGTGAGGGAGGCACGGGCGGCCCGGTCGTCCCCGACGGCCTTCTCGATCATGCCCCGGTGATAGAGGAGGACGGCGTCGCGGTAGCCGGTGGCGGTGGCACGGCGGGCGTACCGCAGGGCCTCCCTGTCGCGGCCGTTGACGTGCAGGGCCCAGGCGAGGGCGTCCGCGGTGTGCACCGTGTGCCGGCGGTCCCACTCCGCGCGGGCCGCGCGCAGCGCCTCCCCGGCGTCCCCGTGATCTGCCGCGGCCAGCGCGGTGTCGAGGTCGGCGGCGACCCCGCCGGCGCGGGCCAGCGCGGTCCAGGCGTCGACGAGGGCGTACTGGGCGCGTGCCTTCGCGCGGTCGCCGTCGGCGCCGCGCGCCTCGTACAGCTCGCCCAGGGCGACCAGCGGGCCGGGCAGCGGGGCACGGGCGACGACCCGCTCCAGCGTGGTGACGGCCCCCGCGCGGTCCCCGCTCGCGGCCTGGGCGCGGGCCCGGCCCTCCAGAGCGGGCAGATACGTGTCGTCGGCGGCGAGCGCCCGCGCGTAGTGCGTGAGCGCCGCCTCGTGGTCGCCACGGCTCCGGGCCAGCTGCCCCAGCGCGGTCGCCACATACGCCACGTCCGCGGGCGTGGCCGCGCTGTCGAGGGCGCGCCGCAGCACCTTCCGCGCGGTGCGTACGTCGCCCCGCAGCTCCTTCACGTACGCGTACCGCGTGAACACCGGCACCCCGGGCCGCCTGCGGTCGGCGGTGGCGGCGGCCTCGGCGGCCTCGTCGTACCGGCCCAGCTCGACCAGGGCGTCGATACGGGAGCACAGGGCGCGCTCGCTGTAGGGGTTCTGCTCCAGGGCCCGGTCGGCGAAGTCCAGGGCCCGGGCGAAGTCGTGCCGGGCGGCGGCGAGGGCGGCCTGGCCGGCCAGGGCCGGATCGTTGTCCGGCTTCAGGGCGAGGGAACGCTCGAGCGCCCGCTCGGCCTTCGGGTAGCGGGAGGGGTCCCCGTGGGTCCGCGCCTGTTCGACGTAGGCCGTGCCCAGCGTGGCCCAGCCGGTGAAGTCACGGGGCTGGTCCCGCAGATGGGCCTGAAGGGAACGGATCCCGGTGTCGAGGTCGCCCCCGGCGAGCGCACCGGCCGCGACCGCCGCGGTGCCGGTGCCGGTCCCGGCCCGCCCGCCGTCCCGGTCACCGCCGGCCGCGATGCTTCCCGCGGTCAGCGCGACGGCCAGCAGCACGGCGCACGAGGCGGCGTGCAGCCCGCGCCCGCGCCGCGCGGCGGCGGCGAACCGCCGCAGCACCGCGATTCGCCGTCCCGGGTCCGCACTCCCCTCCGGGACGGCCACCCGGTCCCGCCCCCGGCCGCCCTCCACGTCCGCGCCGTGGCCGGGGCTGTCCGTCGCGTGCCGGTGCTCGGTGCCGGTGGCGGTCCGCGGCGTGTGTGCCGGGTCCGGGAGGCGGCGGGCCCGCGGTGTGCCGCCGGCCCTCGCCCGACGACCGCCGGCCGGCTCACCTTGCGCGTCCGCGCCCCGGGCGGCGGTCTTCCCGGACTCCGGTGCCGGGGTGCCGGCCCCGCCTTCGCCGGCCGCTTCCCGGCCGTCCTCGCCCCGGCGCCCGTGCCCCGGTCCGTCCGCCGCCTGCGCGCGGGCAGCGGTGTCCACCCGGTGCCGCTCCTCGCGCCGGCGTGCACCGGGCACCGTGTGCGGCCCGTGCCGGTCCACGGGCTCGCGGCTGTCGGCCGGCCGGGGGAGGTTCCGTCCCGCCGTCACCGGGTCGGCGGATCCCGGCCCGTGACCGTCCCCCCTGTCCTGGCCGTCCTGTGGCCGGAGTCCGGAGGTCTCCTCGCCCTCGGCTCCCGGCCGCTGACGCGGTGTCACCGCACGCGCCCGCTGCGGGGCGGCGGCCCCCGTCCGCTCTCCGTCCCCGCCGGGGCGCAGCGGTGCCGGAGGCGTACCGGCGGGGCCGGAACCATCCGGTGCGGGCGGCACCGGACCCTGCTCGTCGTCGTTCGTGCCCGGGGGCATGGCCTCTCCTCGGAGGGTTCGGCGGCACGGCCCGTGCCGTGGGGGTCGGGTGAGGACGGGCCGCGCCTGCTGGTGGGGAAGGGGACCGGGGTCAGTACGCCCGGCGGCGCATCCGGCGCCACCACATCAGCGCCACGCCGATCAGCAGCAGCCCGCCGGCGCCGGCACCCGCGGACGCGGCGATCAGGGCCGTGTCGTCCGAGCCCTCCGCGCCCGCCGGGCTCAGCGCGTCACCGAGCTGGCTGCGGACGTCGTTGCCGCCGTCCACGCCCTTGGCGAGCGGACCGCGCGATCCCTCCGTCGGGTTCGCCAGATACGGGAAGGCCTTGCCGAACTCCTTGTCATTGGCGTCGACCGCGTCCCCCAGGTCGTTCTCCGCACCGACCAGTTCACCCTCGACGACCTGGAGCGCGGCGTCGATCACGTCATCCGTGAGCCGGCGCCCGTTGGGGAAGCCGGCCTTGTCCCCGTCCAGGACGCCCAGCCGCTTCGGCTCGGCGGCCGGCTCGACGGAGGTGTTGAGGCGCAGCATCTCCGACGGCGTGACGTGCGGCGGCTGGTTGAGCCCTTCGACGCCCTTGAGGAAGACGTCGACGAGGTCGTTGCGGGGCGTGTCGGGCGCCGGGATCTTGTAGATCCCCTCGATCAGCTTCGGCAGCTCCGGCTCGGTGACGTTCTTCAGGAACTGCGCGTCGTCCCACGGACCCGACGCGTTGAACGTGTCCTTGTCCTTCAGCGGGTTGACGACCTCGTTCACCAGCGGGTTGCCCAGCCGCGACACCTGGACGAAGTGCCCCTCGGCGTTCTTGCGCTGCGTGGTCGACCAGATGCCGACGACCGGCTGGTCCGCCGACTCCGTGATCATGTCGGTCGGGACCTGCAGCGCGAGGGAGTTGACGTTGTAGCCCTTGAGCGTGTCGTTGCCGACCTCCGAGAGGTTCCCGCCGTACAGCAGGTCGAAGACCCGCAGGTCCAGGAAGAACGGGTCGTCGGCCTGGCCGGCGAACGTCGTGGCCCCGCCCGCGAGTTCGTGGATTGCCTGCTTGCGCAGCGTGTCGTAGTCCGGCATGGACGCCTTGCCGACGTTCGACGGGGCGACCGGGACGTCGTCCGCGATCTTCGTGCGGGACACCGCGTGCTGGTCCTTCAGCTTCAGCAGCTCGATGTCGTAGGTCTGCGTGATGTTGAGGTCCTGGTCGTCCAGGCTGGTGACCGGGCCCGTGTTGTACAGGAACGTCTTGTCGTTCTTGGTGTGGGTGGTGAACGTGTAGCGGAAGAGCAGTTCGCCCTGCGCGTCACCGTTGTTGTCGATGTGGATGTCGTACTGCGCGTCCTCGGCGAACGTGAAGAAGTTCGGACCGCCGGCCGGCTCCTCGAAGGGGATCCAGTTCGCGATGATCGTCGTCGTGTCCGGCTTGTCGGGGCTGACGAACGCGTAGAGGTCCGTGTTGTCGAACTGCGGGGTGCCCGAGATCAGCGGGGCCTCCCGGTGGGAGGAGGCGGAGGCCGCCTCCGGTTCCAGCGTGGACACACCGGCGGCTGCGAGCCCCCCGGCGGCCAGCGCACCGCAGATGAGGGTCGCGAGACTCCTGCGCCCCGCACCGGTCCTGGAATTAGGTGTCATGCCGTCCGTCCTCAGTGCCGACTTGCCTTGACGCACTGGGATTCGGAGCACGCGACGGGCCGGATTGGTCGACTTCTTCGAATCGTTCCCCGGCCCCTCCCGGCGGGCGGCCGCACCCGTAGCATTTCTCGCTGCCGACCCGCGTTTTCGGGCCCGGTGATCCGTACTTCCCATCCGGAGGCTCGCGCGCTGCGAATGCCTCGTGTGACCGGGTGGCCCCGCGGGGCCGGGAGAGGGGAACGCGCGTTGGAGGCGGACGAACTGCTGGTGCGGGTGGCCGGGGGTGACCAGAAGGCGTTCGAGGATCTGTACGGGCTGGTCTCGGGGCCGGTGTACGGGCTGGTGCGGCGGGTGGTGCGGGACCCCGCGCAGTCCGAGGAGGTGGCCCAGGAGGTGCTGCTGGAACTCTGGCGCTCCGCCGCGCGGTTCGACCCGGGCCGGGGCAGCGCCCTGTCCTGGGTGCTCACCCTCGCCCACCGCCGCGCCGTCGACCGGGTCCGCAGCGCCCGCGCGGCCGGCGAGCGGGAGCAGCGCGAGGCCAGGCGCGGCCACGGTCCGGCCTTCGACCAGGTCGCCGAGGAGGTCGAGGCCGGCCTCGAACGGGAGTGGGTACGCCGCTGCCTGGACCGGCTCACCGCGCTCCAGCGCCAGTCGGTCACCCTCGCCTACTACGACGGCTACACCTACCGGGAGGTGGCCGAGCGGCTCTCACTGCCGCTGGGCACCGTCAAGACCCGGATGCGCGACGGACTGACCCGCCTGCGCGAGTGCCTGGGAGGTGCCGCATGAGCCTGTTCGGCCGACTGCTGTCCCGCGGCGACCAGCACTCGCTGGCCGCCCCGTACGCCCTGGACGCGCTGGAGCCCGCCGAGCGGGTCCGCTTCGAGAAGCATCTGGCCTCCTGCGCCCGCTGCGCCGCGGAGGTGCGCGACCTCGCCGAGGACGCCGTCCGTCTCGCCTGGTCCACGGCCGCGCCGGCGCCGCCCGCGATGCGGGACCGGGTGCTGGCCGCGGTCCGGACCACCGCCCAGGAGCCCGCACCCCGGGAATCGGCACGCGCGCGTGCGCCGCAACTGCCGCCGCACGTCTGGGGCGCCGCGCCCCCGCCCGCCCGTGAGCGGCGCCGGGCACCGCTGTTCGTACCGTTCGCCACGGCCACCGCCGCCGCGGCCCTCGTCGTCGCCTCCCTGTTCGCCGTCCAGGCGGACCGCACCCAGGACCGGCTCGACGCCGAACGCGACCGGGCGCGTGAGATCGCCCACGTCCTGGCCGCCCCCGACGCGCGGGCGGGCAGCGGGCAGGACGGGGACGGCCGCACGATCGGAGTGATCGCGTCCGCGTCGACCCGCAAGGCGGTCGTCACGCTCGGCGGATACGGCGACCCTCCGAACGGACGTGTGCGTCAGCTCTGGCTGATGGGCCCGGGGGAGCAACCGCGTTCCCTGGGCCTCTTCGAGGGCGACACGCCGCTGGTCGCCTCGGGTCTGGACCCCGCGGCGACGTCACTCGCCGTGACCGTCGAGCCCGACGGCGGCTCTCCGCAGCCGACCGGCCAACCCATCGTCCAACTCGCCCTGAAAACGGTCGGATTCGGAGAGTAACCATCGCCGGTTCGTCAACACCCTTATGGGGAAGGTGAATCCTGTGACCTCGATACACGAGTGCCCGTACGGGGCGATAGGGTTACTCTGCCCGGGCCGGGTGGACTCGTACGGGTGGGGAGTGACATGGAACAGATAACAGTGCGCAGCAGGGCCAGGGTCCCTGCGATCACCTGCGGGAGCAGCGCGACCAGTTCGCGCCTCGACCGCCATCTCTCGGTCCTGTCGGGACCGGCGGTCCCGCAGCGCGAGACGGCCGAGGCGACCACGCTGATGCGCGAGCTGACCGCGCACGACACCGTGCCCAACCGCGACGCCAGGGGCGCGCGGGCCCGCACGAGCCGCGTCAAGCTCTTCGCCCCGCTGCGCCGACTGCGCCGCTCCCTGTTCGGCAGCCGGTAGCGCCCGCGCCGGACGGTCCCCGCCGTCCCGGCGCAGCGCCACCGCCCCGCCCGTCATCCCCGCGGGCCTTCCGGGGCACGTGGCGCACCAGCGCCCTCAGCACGTCCCTTACCGGCGCCCCCGGTCCCACCCGGCCACGACCCGGGGGCCCGCCGGTCCCTCCCCGCCACCCCCACGTCAGCGCTCGCCGCGCGCGTACGCCCGCACCGCGAGCGGCACGAACACCGCGAGCAGCACCGCGATCCAGGCCAGCGATCCCGCGACGGGATGCGCCACCGGCCAGGCCGCCCCCTCCGGCACCGGCGCGTTGCCGAAGAGGTCCCGCAGCGCCGTCGCCACCGCGCTGATCGGGTTCCACTCCGCCACCGTGCGCAGACCGCCCGGAAGTCCTTCGGCCGGGATGTACGCGCTGGACAGCAGCGGCAGCAGGAAGGTCGCCCCGCCCAGCTGACCGGCCGCCTCCTCGTTCCGGGTGTGCAGCCCCAGGAAGATCCCGGCCCACACGCACGCGAACCGGAACAGCAGCAACAGCGCCAACGCGCCCACGGCGGCCGGGACACCGCCCTCCACGCGCCAGCCGACCGCCAGCCCCACCAGCAGGAACGGCACCGTTCCCGCAGCCGTCACCAGGACGTCCGCCACGGCCTGGCCCATCGGCACGGCGGCCCGGCTCACCGGCAGCGTGCGCAGCCGGTCCGTCATCCCGCGGTGCACGTCCTGCGCGGCCTGGAACATGCCGGTCATCACCCCGCCCGCCGCCGTTGCCACGAGCAGCCCCGGCACCAGGAAGGACCGGTACTCGGCGCCCGGCACGGCGAGCGCGCTGCCGAAGACGTAGCCGAAGAAGAGCAGCATGCTGACCGGCATCGTCTGGGTGAGGACCAGCAGCCCCGGGTTGTTCCGCATCCGCCGCAGCTGCCGGCCGAGCAGTGCGGTGCCGTCGTATGCCAACGTGCTCATGCGGCACGCTCCTTGTCGTCGCCGGGGCGGCCGGCGAGGGCGCCGGGGCCCTCGGTCAGCCGCAGGAACACATCGTCGAGGGTCGGGGGCCGCAGGCTCGCGTCGAGCAGCGGCACGCCCGCCGTGTCCAGCGTGCGCACCAGGTGCGGGAGGGTGAGCGTCGCGTCCTTGGTGACCACCGCGACCGCGTTCCGCTCCCGGTCCAGGGAGGGCTGCGAGCCGGTGAGCCGGTCCAGCACCCCGGCGGCGTCCGCCAGCGCGCCGGCGTGCGCGACGACCACTTCCGCGTGCGTTCCGACCAGTGCCTTGAGTTCGGCCGGCGAACCGGTGTGCGCCACCCTTCCCCGGTCCACCAGGGCGATGTCGTCGGCGAGCCGGTCGGCCTCCTCCAGATACTGGGTGGTGAGCAGCACGGTCGTGCCCTCGTCGGTCAGCTCGCCCACCGCCTTCCAGATCAGCGTGCGGCTGGCCGGGTCGAGACCGGTCGTCGGCTCGTCCAGGAACAGCACCTCGGGGCGGCGGATCAGGCTCGCCGCGAGGTCCAGCCGGCGGCGCATACCGCCGGACCAGCCGGACGCCGGCCGGTCCGCCGCCTCCGTCAGCCCGAACCTCTCGAGCAGCTCGGCGGCCCGCGCGGCGGCCTTGTCCACCCGGTGCAGCCGGGCGAACAGGCGCAGATTCTCGCGCCCGGTGAGATCCCCGTCGATCGAGGTGTCCTGCCCGGTGACGCCGATCCTGCGGCGGACGGCGGCCGCCTCCCGGACGAGATCGTGACCCGCGACGCGCGCGGATCCCGCGTCGGGCCGCAGCAGCGTGGTCAGCAGCCGGACGGCCGTGGTCTTGCCCGCGCCATTGGGCCCGAGCACCCCGCACACGGTGCCCTCGGCCACCGCCAGATCCAGCCCCCGCAGGGCATGGACCTCCCCGAAACGCTTCTCCAGACCCTCACTAAGTACAGCGTACGTAGTAGTCATGGGTTGACCATAGCGCATTACGTACGGTGTACGTAACTACGATGGTGGGGAGGTGATGACCGATGGCGGGCCGAGCGGCCGAACCCCACGTGATCTGGGCGCGCCCCGAGCGCACCGGCCGTGGACCCAAACCGGCGTACACCCGCGCCGACATCGCCGCGGCGGCGGTGCGCATCGCCGACGCCGACGGCCTGGACGCGGTCTCCATGCGCCGCGTCGCCGCCGAACTGGGCTGCGGCACCATGTCGCTGTACAACTACGTCCCCCGCAAGGAGGACCTGCACGAGCTGATGGTGGACGCGGTCGCCGGCGAGCACGAGCTGTGGGAGCCCACCGGAGACTGGCGCGCCGACATGCTGCGGGTGGCCCATCAGACGCGGTCGCTGATGCACCGCCACCCGTGGCTGCCGCGGCTGATGTCGCCCGTCTACGGCTTCAGCCCCAACTCCCTGCGCTATCTCGAACACTGCCTGGCCTGCCTGGACACGCTCCCCGCGCCCTACGGCACCAAGCTGGAGCTGATCGCGATGCTGAACGGCATCGTGACGACGTACGTCACCAACGAGCTGGCCACCGCCGAACGCACGCGCTCGCTGCCCTGGTCCCAGGAGCAGGAGGACGCCGTCCGGATCGCCTACCTGGGCGCCCGGATCGCGACCGGCGCCTATCCGCGGATGGCGGCGGCCTTCACGGAGGACGCCGGCCCGATCGACCTGGAGGCCGTCTTCGAACGCGCCCTCACCCGCATGCTGGACGGCTTCGAACCCCGCGACTGACCCCGGGCCGGCACAGCGGCCCGTCCGGCGTTCGAGGACGAGGACGAGGCCCGTTCAGGGCCGAAAGGGGGTCCGGGGGCGAAGCCCCAGGGGACGGGACGGGAAGGGGCGGCGGGGGCGAGAAAAATCTCAGAGCAGCGCGAGTTGCCCCTCCGGCCCCTCCTCGTGGGCGTCCAGCACCGAGGCGGGCCGCCGGGCGGCGGACGGAACCGGCAGCACACCGGCCTCGCGCAGCTCGGCCGGAGTGATCGGCCGGGGAAGCCCCGACTCCGTCAACGCCACCTGCTCCGCCCGCAGCTCCGCCAGCAACGTGAGCACCGTGACGAGCTCCAGCAGCTCCGACGTCCAGGCCTGCGGCCAGACGACCGGCCGGATCGCCGCCAGCGTCCCCGGCTCACCCGCCTCCGTACGCGCCGCGAACCACTGCTCCAGCACCCGGACACCCCCGGCCTCGAACTCCCACGCCTCGGGCGGCACGGGGGAGACGCGGCCCTCGTCGAGCAGCAGCGCCTCCTCGTCCCGGTCGTAGCGCACGGTCAGCGGCCGGGAGGGCAGCGGGGCACGGACGTAGGGGCGGCGTCCGCCCGGCAGTTTGGGCCGTTCCCCGTCGCGCCGCATCAGCCACAGCATCCTGCGGCCCACCGCCACGCCCCGCTCCCACGCGTCCGCGTCCCCGGTGAGCGGCACCGCGAGGCCCGTCGGCGTCGGCCGGGCCACGGCCGTCGTCCAGGCGAGGACGTCCACGGGGGAGGGGGCGTGGCCGAGCCGGGCGGCGAGGTGGCCGGTCAGGCCCGGCGCCAGGTTGGGCTCGGCGGCCCCCGGGCGGCGGTACAACGGGCGGACGCGCCCCGCGCGCAGCACGGGCGGCAGGGAGGTGGCGAGCAGCGGCGGACCGGCGTCGCCGTCGGCGGCACCGCCGCGCGCGCCTTGCGCCTCCACGACGAAGACCTGCCGCTCGTCCGCCACCCGCCACAACTCGGGCCGGGCCGCGTCGATCAGCCGCTGATCGGGGATCAGCCACTGCTCGTCGAACGGGGCGTACAGGACCCGCACCGGCTCGGCGCACGGACCCGAGGCGCGGGCCAGCCGCTCCGTGCCGCCGTCCCGCCCCGGCAGCCGGCCGACCGCGGAGTGCGGGGTCCGGGCGCGCGTGGACTGGAACAGGGCCTCGCGGTCCTCTCCCGTGGCCTTCATCAGGGTGTCCCAACGGGCCTTCAGACACGCCGCGTCGGGGGCCGCCGGCCACCCCCGGCCGAGCCGCGGCGGTGCGACGGACCACGGCATGAGGTCCGCCAGCAGCGGAGCGTCGTCGTGCGTCACGCAGGGCATCGTACGGCCTGGGACCGGGAGCGGATCAGGTGGCGTCCAGCGTCACCGTGAAGGAGAAGCGGTCGCCCCGGTAGTGGATGACGGCCACGTCCAGGGGCCGGCCGTCGGTGTCGTAGGTGACGCCCGTGTAGTGCAGGATCGGGCTGAGCAGCGGCACCTGGAGCAGGCGCGCCGTCTCCGGGTCGGCGAGCCGCGCCTCCACGGTGTCCGTGATCCGGCCGATGTCCGCCCCGACGGCGTCCCGCAGCACCTTGGTCATCGGCCACCGCACCAGATCGTCCAGGTCGATCCGGGCGGCCACTTCGGGGCGGACGTAGTTGCGGGCGTGGTTGGTCGGCTCGCCCGTCTTCTCGTCGCTGCGCAGCCGGTGGTACGCCGCCGCCTCGGTCAGGTCCGGGAAGTACTCGGCGAGCTCGGCCGGCACCGGCGCCGGACCGTGCTCCAGCAGCTCGGTGGTCATCCCGCTCTGCTGGGCCACGATCGCGTCCACCGAGCCCAGCAGCCGCACCGGGGAGCCCCGCCGGGCGCCGGGCTCGATGAAGGTCCCGCGCCGGCGGTGGCGGGTGATGAGCCCCTCGTCCTCCAGCTCCTTCAGCGCCTGCCGCATGGTCAGCACGCTCACCCCGTAGTGCCCGGCCAGTTGTTCCTCGGTGGGCAGCCGCAGGGGGTCCTGGGGGGAGCGGCCGAGGATCGAGGCGCGCAGCGACTGCGACACCTGGTACCAGAGCGGCAACTTGCGATTCAGGACGATCGAATCCGGAGCGAAGGAGGTCACGGGCTATCCGTACCGGTCGGAGAACGTTCAGTGCAACGGTTGGAAGTGACGCTCGAGCCCCTGCCACACGTCGTCGTAGCCCTGCTGCAGGTGCTCCGCCCGTGCCGCCTGGGGGGTCAGGGACACCGGCCAGCGGGTCTCGAACATGAAGGCCAGGCCGTCGTCGATCTTCTGCGGCCGCAGTTCCGCCGCGCTCGCCCGGTCGAAGGTCTCCCGGTCCGGACCGTGCGCCGACATCATGTTGTGCAGCGAGCCCCCGCCCGGCACGAAGCCCTCCGCCTTCGCGTCGTACGCGCCCTCGATCAGGCCCATGTACTCGCTCATCACGTTCCGGTGGAAGTACGGCGGCCGGAAGGTGTCCTCGCCCACCAGCCAGCGGGGGGCGAAGACCACGAAGTCCACCCCGGCCAGCCCCGGTGTGTCGCTCGGCGAGGTCAGCACCGTGAAGATCGACGGGTCCGGGTGATCGTAGGAAATGGTGCCCATCACATTGAACCGGCGCAGATCGTAGGCGTACGGCACATGGTTGCCGTGCCAGGCCACGACATCCAGCGGGGAGTGGTCATAGGTGGCCGACCAGAGGTTGCCGCAGAACTTGTTCACCACCTCCACCGGACGCTCGACGTCCTCGAACGCGGCGACCGGCGCCCGGAAGTCACGGGGGTTCGCCAGCCCGTTGGCGCCGATGGGGCCGAGGTCGGGCAGCCGGAACGGCGCCCCGTAGTTCTCGCACACATAGCCGCGGGCGGACTCGTCCAGGAGCTCCACACGGAACCGCACCCCACGAGGGATCAGCGCGATGTGTCCCGGCTCCACATGCAGCAGCCCGAACTCCGTGCGCAGCAGCAGCCCGCCCCGCTCGGGGACGATCAGCAGCTCACCGTCGGCGTCGCTGAACACCCGGTCCATCGAGGCGGTGGCGTGGTACAGGTGCACGGCCATCCCGGTGCGCTGGGCGACGTCGCCGTTGCCCCCCAGGGTCCACAGGCCGGCCAGGAAGTCGGTCCCCTCGGCCGGCTCGGGCAGCGGGTTCCAGCGCAGCCGGTTGGGGTCGGGGACCGTCTGGGTGAAGGGCGCCGTGCGCAGCGCGCCGTTGCCCGTGCGGGTGAACGGGGGGTGGGCGGCCGACGGGCGGATCCGGTACAGCCAGGAGCGGCGGTTCGCCGCCCGCGGCTCGGTGAACGCCGAACCGCTGAGCTGCTCCGCGTACAGCCCGAGCGGTGCGCGCTGCGGCGAGTTGCGGCCCTCGGGCAGCGCGCCCGGGATCGCCTCGGAGCTGTGCTCGTTGCCGAAGCCGGAGAGGTGCTCCAGGCCCTCGGCCACCTTGCGCGCTCCCTCGCGGTCGACTGCTCCCGCGCGGGCGGTGCCCCCATCGGTCATCTTCGCTCCCTTGCGATCCGATTCCTATGGAACACCGTAGGATTGCGTTTTCCGCAGCGCAAGAGGGCGCGGACCCGTCGGCGCGGCGTGTCGCACCCTCCTCTCGTCGGAGGACACGGAACCAGACTCCAGGGGGATCCCCGGGCTCGTACCGGTGTTCTACGCTCCCCGGCATGACGTGGAGGCGGAGCATCATCACCGCGCTCGCGGTCTGTCTCGTCCTGTCGGCCGGAGCTGCGGGCTGCGACTCCCGTGCCGCCCAGGGGCAGGACGAGGTGTCGCCCTCGCCCGTCGGCCGGCTCCTCGAGGAGACGGACGCGGACGGGCGCCCCTATCGCGAGGTGGACGGGGAGAAGGCTCCCGAGCTCGGGGTCGAGGTCACCCCCGACGGTGAGGGCGGCTGGGACGTACGGCTGCGCGTGCGCAACTTCCGCTTCTCGCCCGAGGGGGCGAGCGATCGCGCGGTGCCCGGCCGGGGGATGGCCCGCCTCGAGGTCGACGGCCACCGTGTCGCCCTGCTGCGCACTCCCGAGTACCACCTGCCCAGCAGCTTCGTGACGCGCGGCACGCACCAGATCACCGCCCGCCTGTACGCCGATGACGGCTCGGTGTGGGCCGTGGACGGCGAGCCGGTCGAGAGCACCGCCGACATCACCGTCTCCGAGCAGGAGCCGAGCGCGGACCCGAGCGCGGAACCCCTCGCCGGCGCCGGCACACCGGAGCGTGGCCGCGGTGGCGGAGGGCGCGGTTCACCGGACGGCACCGAGCAGGCATGATGAGGCCCGTGCCCCATGCGACATCGCTCCGCAGAGCGCCCGTGCAGCGGCGCAGCGCCGAACGGCTGGCCAGAATCCTCGACGCCTGCGCCGAACTCCTCGACGAGGTCGGGTACGACGACCTGAGTACCCGGGCCGTCGCCGAGCGCGCCGGTGTCCCCATAGGCTCCGTCTACCGCTTCTTCGGCAACAAACGCCAGATGGCCGACGCGCTGGCCCAGCGCAATCTGGAACGCTTCACCGAACGCGTCGGCGAACGCCTCGAAGCCGCCGGCGACCGGGGCTGGCGGCACGCCATGGACGTCGTGCTCGACGCCTACCTGGAGATGAAGCGCACCGCCCCCGGCTTCTCGCTGGTCGACTTCGGCAACCAGATCCCGGTCGGCACCCGCCGCACCGAACCCAACCACCGTGTCGCCGACCCCCTCACCCGTCTGCTCTCGGCCTCTCTGGGCCGCGCCGTGGACGAGGACCTGAGCCGCGCCGTCCTCATCGCCGTCGAGACCGCCGACGCCCTGGTCCACCTGGCGTTCCGGATGGCGCCCGACGGGGACGAGAAGGTCATCGGCGAACTGCGGGGGATGCTGCGCGCCTATCTGGCCCAGGTCCTGGACTGAGGCCGGCCCGACGCCGCCCCTCCCCGCCATGCGTACCGGTCGGTATGCTCGGCTCGTCCGTGCGCCACGCCGCCGTACCCGGGAGGACCCGTGTCCCGCACCGCCCTTCGCATCTGTCCGCTGTGCGAGGCCACCTGCGGCCTGACGCTCACCATCGACGACGGCAGGGTCACCGGCGCGCGCGGCGACCGCGACGACGTGTTCAGCCAGGGCTTCATCTGCCCCAAGGGCGCCGCCTTCGGCGCCGTGGACTCCGATCCCGACCGGCTGCGCGCCCCCCTCGTCCGCGTCGACGGGGAACTGCGCGAGACGACCTGGGAGGCGGCGTTCGACGCGGTGGCCGCCGGGATACGTCCGGTCGTCGAGCGGCACGGACCGCACGCCGTCGGCGTCGTCCTCGGCAACCCCAACGTGCACACCATGGCCGGCGCCCTCTACCCGCCCGTGCTGATCGGCGGGCTCGGCACCCGCAGCCTGTTCACCGCCTCCACCGTCGACCAGATGCCCAAGCACGTCTCCAGCGGCCTGCTCTACGGCGACGCGAACCTCATCCCGGTGCCCGACCTCGACCGCACCGACCACCTCCTGCTGATCGGCGCCAACCCCCTGGAGTCCAACGGCAGCCTGTGCACCGCCCCCGACTTCCCCGGCCGGCTCAAGGCGCTCCGGGCCCGCGGCGGCACCCTCACCGTCATCGACCCCCGCCGCACCCGCACCGCCCGCCTCGCCGACCGGCACCTCGCCGTCCGCCCCGGCACCGACGCGCTGCTCCTCGCGGCGATGGCGCACACCCTGCTCGACGAGGGCCTCGCCGACCTCGGCGAGCGGGCACCGCACATCCAGGGGTACGACGACCTCGCCGCCGCACTCGACGGCTTCACACCCGAGGCGGTGGCCGCCGCCTGCGACATCGACGCCCCCCTCATCCGCACCCTCGCCCGCGAACTCGCCGCCGCACCCACCGCCGCCGTCTACGGCCGCATCGGCAGCTGCACCGTCCCGCACGGCACCCTCGCCAGCTGGCTCGTCGACGTCCTCAACATCCTCACCGGCAACCTCGACCGCCCCGGTGGCGCCCTCTTCCCGCAGGCCGCCACCGACCGGACACCGCGCCCCGCCGGACCCGGCCGCGGCTTCGCCCTCGGACGCTGGCACTCCCGGGTGCGCCGGCACCCCGAGGCCAAGGGCGAACTCCCGCTGGCCGCCCTCGCCGAGGAGATCGACACCCCCACCGACGAGGGCGAGCCGGTCCGCGCCCTCATCGCCGTCGCCGCCAACCCCGTGCTCTCCGCCCCGGACGGCGACCGGCTCGACAAGGCGCTCGGCTCGCTCGACTTCATGGTGAGCGTCGACCCCTACCTCAACGAGACCTCGCGGCACGCCGACGTCGTCCTGCCGCCGCCCCCGCCCGCGCAGAGCCCGCACCACGACTTCGCCTTCAACACCCTCGCCGTGCGCAACCAGGTCCGCTACACCCGCGCGGCCGTCCCCCTGGAGCCCGGCCGCATGACCGAGACCGAGATCCTCGCCCGGCTGGTCCTCGCCGCCACCGGCATGCACGGCGCCGACCCCGCGGCCGTGGACGCCCTGGTGATCGAACAGACCCTCGGCAAGGCGGTCCGGGACCCGAACTCCCCGGTGCACGGCCGCGACCCCAAGGACCTCGCCGACCGCCTCACCGGCGACAACGGCCCCGAACGGCGCCTCGACATGATGCTGCGCCTCGGCCCCTACGGCGACGGCTTCGGCGCCGACCCGGACGGCCTCACCCTCGCCAGGCTGCTCGCCCACCCGCACGGCATCGACCTCGGCCCGCTGCGCCCCCGGCTGCCCCAGCCGCTGAAGACCCGCAGCGGCAAGGTCGAACTGCTCCCCGGGCCCATCGCCGCCGACCTCCCCCGGCTCCGCGCCGCCCTGGACGAGCGCCCCGCCGGACTCGTCCTCGTCGGCCGCCGCCATCTGCGCTCCAACAACAGCTGGATGCACAACGTGCCCGCCCTCACCGGCGGCTCCAACCGCTGCACCCTCCACCTCCACCCCGACGACGCCGAACGCCTCGGCATCCGGGACGGGCAGCCGGTGCGCGTCAAGGGAGCCGGCGGCGAGGTGACCGCCCCCGCGGAGGTCACCGACGCCGTGCGCCGGGGCGTGGTGAGCCTGCCGCACGGCTGGGGCCACGACCGCCCCGGCACCCGTACCCGGCACGCGTCCGCCGACCCCGGCGCCAACGTCAACCAGCTCCTCGACGGCAGCCTCCTCGACCCGCTGTCCGGCAACGCCGTCCTCAACGGGGTGCCCGTCGAGGTGGCCCCGCGGACCGCCGCCGCCGAACGGCGCCCGGGAACCCGCGTGCCCTGACAGGATGGGCGCACCACACGCACGCACGGGCGCGCCGCGGGCAGCGGGGCCCCCGTGCGCCACGAGAGGAACGTCATGCTGATAGCCGTGCTGTCCGTCGTGCTCCTGGCCGTCGTCGCCGGATGCGCCTGCGTCGTCTGGGCGGCGCGCGGCGGTCCGCGCTGGACGCACGGCGTGGCGAAGGCGACCCTGGCGACGGGCGAGGTGCTCCGGGTGGTCCGTCCCCGCCCGGGCACGAGGGGATCCACGATGAGCGGCTCCGACGGCGGGGAGGGCTGACGCACGGCGCGCCGGTGCCGCGCCGCCGCACGCACTGAATCCCCGCGTCCGGTTTCTCACGGATCGGACGAAGCTCCGAGATCCTGTCCCGCATCTTCCCCCGGCCGCCTACTTTCCGTTAGCTTCCGTGACTCACACGTCCCGTACGACCCGCACGTGGCGTCCGACTGCGGAGCTACAGCGCTCTGATGAGCCCCGGGGGCCCCTCATGACACGCGCCATCACCCTGCACGACGTGAGCAAGAGCTACACGCGAGGTGTCCGCGTGGTGGACCGGCTGTCGCTGGACATCGCGCCGGGAGAGTTCCTCGTCCTGCTCGGTCCCTCCGGCTGCGGCAAGTCCACCGTGCTCCGGATGATCGCCGGACTGGAGGAGATCGACGAGGGCCGGCTCTTCCTCGACGGCGAGTACGGCAACGAGCTGCCCCCGTCCGACCGGGACATGGCGATGGTGTTCCAGAACTTCGCCCTGTACCCGAGCATGACCAGCCGCGACAACATCGGTTTCCCGCTGCGCATCGAGGCGCCCGGCACCGACCCGTCCCCACGGGTGGACGCCACCGCCCGCATGCTCGGCATCGAGGACCTCCTCGACCGCTTCCCCGCCCAGCTCTCCGGCGGTGAGCGCCAGCGGGTCGCCATGGGCCGGGCCATCGCCCGCCACCCCTCCGCGTTCCTGATGGACGAGCCGCTGTCCAACCTCGACGCCAAGCTCCGCAACCATCTGCGCGCCGAGATCTCCCAGCTCACCCGCGAACTGGGCGTCACCACCGTCTATGTGACCCACGACCAGTCCGAGGCGATGTCGCTCGGCGACCGGGTGGCCGTGCTGCGCGGGGGCGTCCTGCAACAGGTCGGCACGCCGCGCACGGTGTACGCGCTGCCGAACAACGTCTTCGTCGCCGCGTTCATCGGCACCCCGCGCATCAATCTGCTGCGCGGTCTGGTGCGCGCCCCCCTGGACGGGGCGATGTCCATCAGCCTGGGCAAGCAGTTCCTGCGGCTGCCCGAACCGCTCTCCCTGGACCATCAGTTGCTCCGCGTCCAGCAGGGCCGTGAGGTCATCGTCGGGCTGCGCTCCGAGGCCGTCCGGATCGCCAAACCGTCCGCCGCCCGCCCCGGCGAGGTGGCCCTCACCGGCCTGGTGGAGCACCTGGAGTTCCAGGGCCACGAGGTGCTCGTGCACTTCAACACCGGGTCCCAGCCCGCCGTGGTGCCCGAACTGGAGGCCCCCCGGCCCGGACCCGAGCGCCAGGGCCGGCGCCGCCGCCGCGAGGGAGGCACCGTCCTGGAGCGGCTGCGGGAGCGGGCGGGCGCGCTGCGCACCGGGGGCGTCGCGACGCTGGAGGCCCCCGAGCGGCCCGCACCGGCGCCCTCCTCCGCCGACCCGCGCGTCCCGGGTGACCTCATCGTCCGCACCACTCCGGACATCCGCCTCCGGCACGGCATGCAGGTGCCGCTCCTGGTCGACCTCGCCCACCTGTTCGTCTTCGACCAGCACGGCGCACGGATCTGCCCGAACCCGGACCGGCTGCCCGACCTGGAAGAGTGACCGGGGCGCGGCGTTCCCCCCCTGGCGCGAGAAAACTATCATCGCTAGTTTAGGGTCCGGAGGACCGATCAGCCGTGTCCCGACGCCCGCCCGGAGGAAGCGCGATGAAGGCATACGACGGCATGTACATCGACGGGGCCTGGCGCCCGGCCGCCGGATCCGACGTGATCGACGTGGTGAACCCGGCCGACGAGCAGGTGATCGCCACCGTCCCCGCGGGCACCGCCGAGGACGTCGACGCCGCCGTGCGCGCCGCCCGTGCCGCCCTCCCGGCCTGGGCCGCCACCCCGCCCGACGAGCGCGCCGCCCGCCTCACCGCCCTGCGGGACGTGCTGGCCGCCCGGCGGGAGGAGATCGCCGAGACGGTGACCGCCGAACTCGGCTCGCCCCTGAGGCTCTCGCAGGCCGTCCACGCGGGCGTCCCGGTCGTGGTCGCGGGCTCGTACGCCGAGCTGGCGGCGACGTACTCCTTCGAGGAGCGGGTGGGCAACTCGACGGTGCTGCACGAACCGGTCGGTGTGGTCGGCGCGATCACCCCCTGGAACTACCCCCTGCACCAGATCGTCGCCAAGGCCGCCCCCGCCCTCGCCGCCGGCTGCACCATCGTCGTCAAGCCCGCCGAGGACACCCCGCTGGTCGCCCGGCTCTTCGCGGAGACCGTGCACGAGGCCGGGATCCCCGCGGGCGTGTTCAACCTCGTCACCGGCCTCGGCCCGGTGGCCGGCCAGGCCCTCGCCGAGCACCCGGACGTCGACCTGCTCTCCTTCACCGGCTCCACCGCCGTCGGCCGCCGCATCGGCGCGATCGCCACCGGCATGGTGAAGAAGGTCGCCCTCGAACTCGGCGGCAAGTCCGCCAACGTCGTCCTGCCCAGCGCCGACCTCGCCCGCGCGGTGAACGTCGGGGTCGCCAACGTGATGACCAACTCCGGCCAGACGTGCAGCGCCTGGACCCGCATGCTGGTCCACCGCGACCAGTACGACGAGGCGGTGGAGCTCGCGGCGGGCGCCGCCGCCAAGTACGGCGACCGCATCGGGCCGGTGGTCAGCGCCAGGCAGCGGGACCGGGTGCGCGGCTACATCGAGAAGGGCGTCGCCGAGGGCGCCCGCCTGGTCGCGGGCGGCCCCGAGGCCCCGCGCGAACAGGGCTTCTACGTCAGCCCCACCGTCTTCGCCGACGTCACCCCGGAGATGACCATCGCCCAGGAGGAGATCTTCGGCCCCGTCCTGTCCGTCCTGCGCTACGACGACGAGGACGACGCCCTGCGCATCGCCAACGGCACCGTCTACGGCCTCGCCGGTGCCGTGTGGGCCGGCGACGAGGCGGAGGCGGTGGCCTTCGCCCGGCGCATGGACACCGGTCAGGTCGACATCAACGGCGGCCGCTTCAACCCCCGCGCGCCCTTCGGCGGTTACAAGCAGTCGGGCGTGGGCCGTGAACTCGGGGCGCACGGCCTGTCCGAGTACCTCCAGACCAAGTCCCTCCAGCTCTAAGGGGAGTCGTGTCCGCCATGGCCGTACGTGCCGCCGTTCTGCCCGCCGTCGGTGCCCCGCTGGAGGTCACCGGGATCGACCTGCCCGAGCCCGGACCCGGCCGGGTCCGCGTCCGGCTCGCCGCCGCCGGCGTCTGCCACTCCGACCTGTCCCTGTCCAACGGCACCATGCGTGTGCCGGTCCCGGCCGTCCTCGGCCACGAGGGCGCCGGCACGGTCGTCGCCGTCGGCGAGGGAGTCACCCATGTCGCGCCCGGCGACGGCGTGGTGCTCAACTGGGCCCCCTCCTGCGGCACCTGCCGTGCCTGCGCGCGCGGCGAGGTGTGGCTGTGCGCGGGCGCCCTGGACGGCGCGGCGCAGGTGCACGCCCGCCGCGCCGACGACGGCACCGACCTGCACCCGGGGCTGAACGTCGCCGCGTTCGCCGAGGAGACGGTGGTGGCCGCCTCCTGTGTCCTGCCCGCCCCGGAGGGCGTCCCGCTCGCCGACGCCGCCCTGCTGGGCTGCGCGGTGCTCACCGGCTACGGCGCGGTGCACCACTCCGCGCGGGTGCGGCCCGGCGAGAGCGTCGCGGTCTTCGGCGTCGGGGGAGTGGGCCTCGCCGCCCTCCAGTCGGCCCGGATCGCGGGCGCCTCGACGATCGTCGCGGTCGACGTCTCCCCGCACAAGGAGGAACTCGCCCGTGCCGCCGGGGCCACCGACTACCTCGTCGCCTCCGACACCACCGCCCGGCAGATCCGCGCCCTCACCGGCAAGGAGGGCGTGGACGCGGCCGTGGAGTGCGTCGGGCGCGCGACCACCATCCGCACGGCGTGGGAGTCCACCCGGCGCGGCGGACGCACCACGGTCGTCGGCATCGGCGGAAAGGACCAGCAGGTCACCTTCAACGCCCTGGAACTCTTCCACTGGGGCCGGACCCTCTCCGGCTGCGTCTACGGCAACTCCGACCCCGCCCGGGACCTTCCGGTCCTCGCCGGACACATCCGGGCCGGCCGCCTCGACCCGGGCGCCCTGGTCACCGACCGCATCACCCTCGGGGGCATCCCGGCCGCCTTCGACACCATGCTCGCGGGCAAGGGCGGACGGGCGCTGGTGGTGTTCTAGGCCCTGCCGGCACGGGGCGTCGCACGGCAGACGGGAAGGGGACGACACGGCCCGGCCGGGCCGCGCGGGCGTCCTGCCGGGCGTCAGAGGGTCAGTCCAGAGCCCCCGCGTCGATGCCCAGCAGCTCCGACAGGGCGCGGGCGCCGGCCGGGGTCACCTTCACCGCGCGCTCGGAGCCGATGCGCACGCACCACTGCTCGCGCAGGGCGTGCCCGCACAGCGCCGCGCCCGCGGCTCCGGCGAGGTGGGGGCGGCGTTCCGTCCAGTCCAGGCAGGCGCGGGCCAGCGGGCGGCGTCCCGGGCGGTCCAGGCCGATACCGGCCCCGGCGAACCAGCTCAGTCCCGCGTCGGTGAGCGCGAACCCGGTGTCCTGGCGCAGCAGCCCCCGCGCGGTGAGCGCGTCGGTGACGGCGATGCCGAGCCGGCCGGCGAGATGGTCGTAGCAGGTGCGGCCGCGGGCCATGGCGGAACCGGCACCGGACTGCCGCAGGGTGCGCACGGGTTCGGCGGCCTCCGGGGCGAGCTGTGCGGCCAGGTCCTCCACCAGCTGGGCGGCCCGCGCGTCGGCGAGCCGTACATACCGGTGCCGGCCCTGGCGCTCCTCGGCCAGCAGCCCGCCCGCGACCAGCTTGCCCAGATGCTCGCTCAGCGTGGACGCGGCGACCCCGCAGTGCCGGGCCAGCTCGCCCGCCGTCCAGGCCCGCCCGTCCAGCAGCGCCAGCAGACACGCGGCCCGGGTCTCGTCGGCGACCAGCGCGGCGAACCGGGCCAGCCCCGCCGCCCGGGCATCCTTCCTGCTCATGCCCCCAGCATGCGCCCAGGACGCTTCGGCGTTCACCGAAGGGTGCCGCCGGCCTGCTTCCGCAGCTGCTCGTACTGGAGCGCCAGCCCGTCCAGCAGGGCGGTCAGCCCCGTCTCGAAGGCCCGCTCGTCGATCTTCTCCTGCTGCTCGGCGAGCAGATGGGCCTGCCCCAGGTGGGGGTAGTCGGCGGGGTCGTAGGCACCGGCGTCGTCCACGAAGCCGCCCGCGAAGGAGCCGAGCGCCGAGCCCATGACGAAGTACCGCATCAGCGCGCCGATGGACGTGGCCTGCGCGGGCGGCCAGCCCGCCTCGACCATGGCGCCGTAGGCCGCGTCGGCGAGCCGGAGCGCCGCCGGGCGGCGGCCGGGGCCGCGGGCCAGCACCGGGACGATGTTCGGGTGGTCGCGCAGCGCGGAGCGGTAGGAGACCGCCCAGTCGTGCAGCGCGGTCCGCCAGTCCCGGCCGTCCTCGAACATCGACAGGTCGACCTGGGCGCTGACCGAGTCGGCCACCGCCTCCAGGATCTCGTCCTTGGTGCGGAAGTGGTTGTAGAGCGAGGGCCCGCTGACCCCCAGCTCCGCCGCGAGCCGCCGGGTGGAGACGGCGGCCAGGCCCTCCGCGTCCACGAGCGCACGGGCCGTCTCGACGATCCGGTCGGTGCTGAGCAGGGGCTTGCGCGGTCGGGCCATGGCGCACATAGTAGGACCGCGACAGAAACTAGCAGTGTTAATTTAAATGTACACGGGCCTGTTGGCTCTCACGTGGGGTGACGCGGTGATGAACCTGGAGCTGAGTGACGAGCAGGAGGCCGTCCGCCGGCTCGCCCGGGACTTCGTCGAGCGCGAGGTCGTGCCCCACGCCACCGCCTGGGACCGCGCCGAGGAGGTCGACCGCTCCATCGTCGGGAAGCTCGGCGAGGTCGGCTTCCTCGGGCTGACGGTCGACGAGGAGTACGGCGGCTCCGGCGGGGACCATCTCTCGTACTGCCTGGTCACCGAGGAGCTGGGCCGTGGCGACTCCTCCGTGCGCGGCATCGTCTCCGTCTCCCTCGGCCTGGTCGCCAAGACCGTCGCCGCGTGGGGAAGTGAGGAGCACAAGCGCGCCTGGCTGCCCGGTCTGACCTCGGGGGAGTACGTCGGCTGCTTCGGCCTCACCGAGCCGGGCACCGGCTCCGACGCCGGCCGGCTCACCACCCGCGCGGTGCGCGACGGCGACGACTACGTCATCGACGGCAGCAAGATGTTCATCACCAACGGCACCTGGGCCGACGTCGTCCTGCTCTTCGCCCGCTCCACCGACGACCCCGGTCACCGGGGCGTCTCCGCCTTCCTCGTCCCCGCCGACACCCCGGGCCTGACCCGCCGCGCGGTCCACGGCAAGCTCGGGCTGCGCGGCCAGGCCACCGCCGAACTGGTGCTGGAAGGGGTGCGCGTGCCCGCCTCGGCGCTGCTGGGGGAGGAGGGCAAGGGCTTCTCCGTCGCCATGTCCGCCCTCGCCAAGGGCCGGATGTCGGTGGCGGCCGGCTGCGTCGGCATCGCCCGCGCGGCGCTGGACGCGGCCGTGCGCTACGCGGGGGAGCGGGAGCAGTTCGGCAAGCCCATCGCCGGCCATCAGCTCGTCCAGGAGCTGATCAGCGACATCGCCGTGGACGTGGACGCGGCCCGGCTGCTGACCTGGCGGGTCGCCGACCTGATCGACCGCGGCCGGCCGTTCGCCGTCGAGTCCTCCAAGGCCAAGCTGTTCGCCTCGGAGGCGGCCGTCCGCGCCGCGAACAACGCCCTCCAGGTCTTCGGCGGCTACGGGTACATCGACGAGTACCCGGTGGGCAAACTCCTGCGCGACGCGCGGGTGATGACCCTGTACGAGGGCACCAGTCAGATCCAGAAGCTGGTCATCGGACGCGATCTGACCGGGGTCTCCGCCTTCTGAGTACGGCTCTGAGTACGCGAGCGGATGTGGCGGCGGACACGTGTGCCGATGCTGGTCCCCATGAGTGACACACCGGTCAAGCAGCAGAGCACGGCCGCCTTCTACGGACAGGCCGTCGCGTCCTTCGGGGTGGCCCTGGGGGCCACCGCGGTCGGCATCTTCAACCTGGAGACCGACACCTGGGTCCGCGCGTTCCTGGGGATCGCCGTCCTGTACCTGGTCACCTCCGCGTTCACCCTGGCCAAGGTCATCCGCGACCGCCAGGAGGCCGGGCAGATCGTGAACCGGGTCGACCAGGCCCGCCTGGAGAAGCTCCTCGCCGAGCACGACCCGCTGCAGAAGCTCTGAGGCGCGCGGGCTCCCGGGCGCGGAGGCCCCGACGCGCACTAAGCGCTCGCTCACCCTTGCCGGTATGGTGGTGGCCCTGCCAGCGAATGAGGTGAGTTGATGAGTACGGCGGAGGAGACGGCCGGTGCCGAGGCGGAGCCGTGGGGCGAGGTCACGCCCGACGCGGCCCGACGGCTGCTGCTCGCTGCCGTGGAGGCGTTCGCCGAGCGCGGCTACCACGCGACGACGACCCGTGACATCGCGGGCCGCGCGGGGATGAGTCCGGCCGCGCTCTACATCCACTACAAGACCAAGGAAGAGCTGCTCCACAAGATCAGCAGGATCGGTCACGAGAAGGCCGTGGAGATCCTGCGCACGGCGGCCCGCGCGGAGGGCGGCCCGGCCGAGCGGCTCGCCGACGCGGTCAGCTCCTTCGTCCGCTGGCACGCGCGCGGGCGCACCACCGCCAGGGTCGTGCAGTACGAACTCGACTCGCTCGGCCCCGAGGCCCGCGCGGAGATCCTCGGTCTGCGGCGCCAGGTCGACGCCGAGGTGCGCGGGATCATCGAGGACGGGGCGCGCACCGGCGACTTCGACGTCGTCGACGTGCAGGGCACCACCCTCGCCGTGCTCTCGCTCTGCATCGACGTGGCCCGCTGGTTCAACGTGGACGGACCCCGTACGCCGGAGGAGGTCGGCGCGCTCTACGCCGACCTCGTGCTCCGGATGGTCGGGGCCGGGGCCTCCGGCGCCGCTCAGAGGTAGTAGCGGGCCACCGACTCCGCCACGCACACCGGCTTGTCGCCGCCCTCGCGCTCCACGGTGAACGCCGTGGCCACCTGGACGCCGCCCGGCACCTCGTCCACCGCGGTGATCGTCGCGGTGGCGCGCAGCCGCGAGCCGACCGGCACCGGGGCGGGGAAGCGCACCTTGTTGGTGCCGTAGTTCACGCCCATCTTCACGCCCTCGACGGTGATCAGCTGCGGGCCGAACAGCGGCAGCAGCGACAGCGTCAGATAGCCGTGGGCGATCGTCGTCCCGAACGGACCCGCCGCGGCCTTCTCCGGGTCGACGTGGATCCACTGGTGGTCGCCGGTGGCCTCGGCGAACAGGTCGATCCGCTTCTGGTCGATCTCCAGCCAGTCGGTGTACCCCAGCTGCTCGCCCACCGCCGTCCTCAGTTCGTCGACGGACGTGAAGATCCTCGGCTCTGCCATGTCCCGGCCTCTCGCGTCGCGTGAGCGCGGGCGGCATCGCCCTGCGCATGCCCATGTCTAAGCAACTGCTTAGCATGGTCGGCCGGGCGCCCCCTGTCAACGGACACGGGTGCCGTGGGGGTGGGTAGGCTTCGAGGAGTGCAACGGATTCCGGAAAAGATCCACGAGCTCACGGTCGGCCAGCTCTCCGCCCGCAGCGGCGCCGCGGTGTCGGCCCTGCACTTCTACGAGTCCAAGGGCCTGATCAGCAGCCGCCGCACACCGGGCAACCAGCGCCGCTACACCCGTGACACCCTGCGCCGGGTCGCCTTCATCCGCGCCGCCCAGCGCGTCGGCATCCCGCTCGCCACGATCCGCGAGGCGCTCGCCGAGCTGCCCGAGGAGCGCACCCCCACCCGGGACGACTGGGCGCACCTCTCCGAGGCCTGGCGCTCCGAACTGGACGAACGCATCAAGCAGCTCAACCGCCTGCGCGACCACCTCACGGACTGCATCGGCTGCGGCTGCCTCTCCCTGGACAAGTGCGTCCTGTCCAACCCCGACGACATCACCGGCGAACGCCTGACAGGCTCCCGCCTCCTCCCCGAACCTCCCGCACACGACGCCTGACCCCCAGGCACCGCCACGGAACGCTCACGCGGCACCGGGCGCGTACCGCGTCCGGCACGGAGAACTGGCTTCCCGCGCCGACGCCGACACCGCTTGCGCGGCGCCGGGCGGCCGATGCCGGATCCGGGGCGCAGTGGCCAGGCACCCGTCCCCGGGCCTTGCACCGCGACCGGCGGCCCCGAGCGGGGCTGTGCCGTCGTCGGCCGCCCGCCGGGGCCGACACCCGGCGGGGACGCTCCGTGTGCCGGTCAGGGATCGTGGTGGTGGCTGCCTGGCGCGAGGTACCGGGGGCGGCCCGGGTCCGGGGTGCCTTGCGCCACCGCCGGATCCCGGGCGTAGTGGCCGAGCTCCGCGCCAGGGACTCGCCCCGGCGACCGGCGGCCCGAGCCGCACCGCCCCGCCGCCGGCCGCCCGCGCCGGGGCCGACACGCGGTCGGTGGTCCGTGCCGGTCCGGGAGCGTGGTGGAGGCCTCCTGCGTCGCGCCGGCGTGCGGCGCCGGGTGGGCCGTGCCATGTCCGGGGCGCTGCGGAGAGGCACCCGCGTGCAGCCGGAGCGCGGCGACCGACGGCCCGGGCCCGTGGCCCGGGGGTCACCCCCCGGTGCTCACTCGTACTCCGTGCCGTTCCTGCGGGTCAGGTAGGACGGGCTTACGGCCTTGGCTATGGCGCGGGTGCCGGTTGTCGGGCTGTGGCGCTCGACGACCGGGCGGATCACCACGCCCTCCCGCAGGTGCAGCTCGCGGCCGGAGACCGTTTCGCGGCCGGTGGCGGTCTCAAGGACGTGCTCGCTGTCGTACGGGCCGGTGAAGAGGTGCGGGACCAGCGGCAGGCGGCCGGTCAGCAGCTGGGCGGGGGACAGCCAGCGCACGCGGCCGTCGATCTCCGCGGAGACGTCGAACACGGCGTACCCGAGGGTGTCGCGCCGCCCGTCCGCACCGTAGGACAGGTCCTGCACCCCCGCGCCGTACACCTCGCCGAAGATGCCGACCCGCCGGGCGCCCAGCCGGGCGGCGAGGTCCGCCGCGACCTCGGCGACGCCATGGCCGCGCACCGCACGCCAGTACAGATTGCGCGGGTCCTCCTTCAGCGCCAGCGACTTCGCGCCGAAGCCCTTGGAGGAGACGTACACCCTGTCCAGCTCGGCGGAGTACGTCAGCAGGCAGGCCGTGCCGTGCAGCTTCTCCGTGACCACCACGGGCTCGCCCGGCGCGAAGATCTCCGGGTAGCGCTGGATGTTCTCGATGTCGACCCACGGCAGCAGCTCGGGCGCGGACTCCACCTCACCGCTCATCGTCGGCGGGATGGGCGGCACCCACTTGGTGATGCCCAGCAGCTCCGCGAAGTCCGTTCCCTCCCCCGCCGCCCGCACCAGGTCCACGTCCGCGAGCGCCTTCGGCCGGCACACGATGCCCTGCGACAGCTCACCGCGCAGCCGGATCGCCTTGACCCGGTCACGGTTCCCGCCCGCCAGGCGGCCGGTCAGCCCCAGCTCCTCGATCAGCCCGGCGGGCAGCACGGACTGCTCGGGGATGTAGACGGCGGCGTCACCCGTACGGTACGCCCCCTTGGCGACGACGGCCCGGTACAGGCCCACCTGGGCCAGCTCGAGGGCGTCGGCGCCCGGGTGTTCGTGGACGGTCAGGATTTCGGCGGTGACGCGCAGCGTCGACATCGGGACAGCTCCCAGGGCTCCGAGGTGCGTTTCATCGCCCTCAACTGTCCGTGGAACAAAGCCCTGGAACGACCGGTTTCCCACCTGCTACGGTCCCCCGGGAGCCACCGGGGGTGCGGCATCCCCGGCGCACCCCCATGCCCCCGTTGCTCCCCGCCTCGCTCAGAACCTCAGGCCGACACCAGCAGCCTCGCCCGCCGCGCCTCCGCCAGCGCACCGGGAGTGAGCACGGGCCGCGGCACCAGAATTCCGCAGTCCGTGCAGACCGGGCCCGCCGACGGCTCGTGATCCAGGTCGTGACGCCATATGAGCCGTTCCCCCCGGCATACCGGGCAGGCGGTGCCCGGCTCCCGCTCCAGCGCGGCGATCAGCCGCCGCAGCACCTCCGCCAGTGGCTCCCGCGGATGCACCCGTGGATCGTCGCACCAGGCCACACCGAAACCGCCCCAGGTCAGCCGGTGCCAGTCGTCCACACTGCCCGGGCTGCGCAGCCCGTCCTGCTTCTCCTTCCTGCGGCGCTCGGCGAACTCCACCTCGTACGCCAGCCAGACCGCCCGGGCCTCCTCCAGTTCGTCCAGTGCGGCCACGAGCCGCGCCGGGTCGACGGAGCGGTCCTCGGGATCGAACCCGGCCCGCGCGCACAGATGGTCCCAGGTCGCCCGGTGACCGTAAGGAGCGAACCGCTCCAGGCACTTGCGCAGCGAATAACGCCGCAGGGCCAGATCGCACCGCGGATCTCGTACCTGTCTCGCCAGACTCCGGAAACCGGCCATCGTCCTGCACCTCCGTCACACCTGCACCTGTTGTCCGGTCACTTCGGCGTCGTCGAACGGACGTCGCCGAATAGACGTATCGACACGCGAATCGGCTCCATCCTTTTTCCGATGGCCCCCATCAGCGGCCGCGGGGCCTCGCGAGCCAACTTCCCCGGTCCGTACTTCAGTTGTGGCAGCCCGCGGGGGTACCGGCGGTAACGCGCACCGTGTCCTCCACGGGGAGCGACCCTCCCCCGACAGCCTGAGAACTCCCCACGGGCTCCCCGGGTTCCTGAACAGGCGGTCGATATGCACACGCGTCCTCGATCCCACGCGCCCGGCGCTCCACCCCACTCCTCCCGTGACCGCATCACCGCAGGTCACAGCCCGATACGACAAGGCAGCGGATCGCCGTACGCGACCCGCCGCCCCTTCCTGCCGCCGTGCTCAGCGGTACAGCAGGTACGGCCGCCGCATCCTCCGGAACCCCGCCAGCTCCTTCTGCCAGCCGGCCACCACCTCGTCCGTGTCCGCCCCGGCGTCGATCATCGTGCGCACCAGCGTGGAGCCCGTGAGCTTGTCGATCCAGTGGTCCGGACGCCAGGCGAAACCGCTCCAGGACCGCTTCGCCGTGATCAGCAGATGGACGCCCGTCCGCACCGGATCGAAGGCCGTGCGGTCGTGCACATGCAGCTGCACGCCCCCGACCGTCTTCCCCTGGAACTTGGAGAACGTCGGCGTGAAGTACGCCTCCCGGAACCGCACGCCCGCCGGTGCCGAAGCGTTCGCCGCGGCGGCCCAGCGCCCGTCGATCCCCTCCGCGCCCAGCAGCTCGAACGGCCGGGTCGTCCCGCGCCCCTCCGACAGGTTCGTCCCCTCGAACAGACACGTCCCGGAGTACACCAGCGCCGTTTCCGGCGTCGGCATGTTGGGGCTCGGCGGCACCCACGGCAGCCCGGACGCGTCGTAGAAGTCCGACCGCCGCCACCCCGACATCCGCACGGTCGCCAGCGGCACCGGCGTCGTCAGGAACTCGCCGTTGAACAGCCGCGCCAGCTCCGCCACCGTCATCCCGTGCGCCTGCGAGATCGGCTGCCGCCCGACGAACGTCGCGAACTCCTTGTGCAGCACCGGACCCAGCGCCGCCCGCCCCGTCACCGGGTTCGGCCGGTCCAGCACCATGAACCGCTTGCCGGCGAGCGCGGCCGCCTCCATGCAGTCGAACAGCGTCCAGATGTACGTGTAGAACCGCGCGCCGACGTCCTGGATGTCGAAGATCACGGTGTCCACACCGGAGGCGGTGAAGATGTCGGCGAGCTCCTGACCGCTCTTCAGATACGTGTCGTAGACGGGCAGACCGGTCGCCGGGTCGTCGTAGCGGCCCTCGGAGCCGCCGGCCTGCGCGGTGCCCCGGAAACCGTGCTCGGGGCCGAACACGGCGATCAGGTCCACCCGGTCGTCGCCGTGCATCACGTCGACGATGTGCCGCACGTCCCGGGTGATGCCGGTGGGGTTGGTGACCACGCCCACGCGCCGGCCGTCGAGCGGCGCGTAGCCCTCCTCGGCGAGGCGTTCGAAGCCGGTGCGCAGCCTCCGGCCGCCGCCGTGCGTCGGCCCGGCCGTGGCCGCCGCCGGGGCGGCGGAGGCCGCGACCGCGGCCGTGGTGGTGGCGAGCAGTCCCCGTCTGGACAGCTTCATTCAGTGACCTCCGTGATCGCGGCGGGTGTCATGCCCACGCACGCTAGCGCGCGGGACCGCCCCGCGGAACGAACCCGACCGGCCTGCCTCGCAACGCCCCTTCCACCACGCATACCGACCGGTTAGTCTGTCCTGCGGAAGTCGCTCGGAGCCGCGTCGGAGGAAGCCATGGTGCACACCCTGCAAGGTGCGAAGGTGGTCGTCACAGGAGCCGGGGCCGGCATCGGAGCCGCGCTCGCCCGCCGCTTCGCCGCCCAGGGGGCACGCGTCGTCGTCAACGATCTGGACGCCGGCCGTGCCAAGGCCGTCGCTGAGGAGATCGACGGCCTCGCGGTCCCGGGCGACGCCTCCGCGATCGTCACCGACGCCCGCGACGCGCTCGGCGGCACGGTCGACGTCTACTGCGCCAACGCCGGCGTCGCCGCTGGCAGCGGGGAGCCGGAAGACCCCCTCGACGAGCGGAGCTGGGCCCTGTCCTGGGACGTCAACGTCATGGCGCACGTCCGCGCGGCGCACGCGCTGCTCCCGGACTGGCTGGAGCGCGGCAGCGGCCGCTTCGTCTCCACCGTCTCCGCCGCCGGACTGCTCTCCATGGTCGGCGCCGCCCCCTACGCCGTCACCAAGCACGGCGCCTACGCCTTCGCCGAGTGGCTGTCGCTGACGTACCGCCACCGCGGGGTGAAGGTCCACGCGATCTGCCCGCAGGGCGTGCGCACCGACATGCTCGACGCCAGCGGCAGCGCGGGCGACCTGGTCCTCAGGCCGACCGCCGTCGAACCGGACGACGTGGCCGACGCCCTCTTCCGGGGCATCGAGGAGGACCGCTTCCTGATCCTCCCGCACCCCGAGGTCGCCGAGTACTACCAGACCCGCGCCACCGACCCCGACCGCTGGATCGCCGGCATGAACCGCATCCAGCGGCACTGGGAGACGGCCCGCTGACCCGCCCCGCCGCCCCGGATCCGACCCGGCTGTACCTGCCGGGCACCCCGGGGAGAGACTGACCGCCTGCGAGGATGCGCTGCGGGCGGGGATCCTGCCGGACCGGCCGGAGACGGTCAGTGGGAAGATCCTCGGTCGGGAAGAGCGTTTCCCGATCCACCACGACTCAGGACAGCGACACGGAAAGGCGGGTGGCGGCAGTGCCCAGGACAACGGACGGTGACGGGACGCCTGTGCCGCAGCGGCTCCTGGCCGCCGCCACCCGGCTCTTCGCCGAGCAGGGCTACGACCGCACCTCGGTGCAGGAGATCGTCGAGGCGGCCGGAGTCACCAAGGGGGCGCTGTACCACTACTTCGGCTCCAAGGACGATCTGCTGCACGAGGTGTACGCGCGCGTGCTGCGCCTCCAGCAGGAACGCCTGGACCACTTCGCGGACGCCGACGAACCCGTCGAGAAGCGGCTGCGCGACGCCGCGGCCGACGTCGTCGTCACCACGATCGAGAACCTCGACGACGCGTCGATCTTCTTCCGCTCCATGCATCACCTCAGCCCCGAGAAGAACAAGCAGGTGCGCGCCGAGCGCCGCCGCTACCACGAACGCTTCCGCGCGCTGATCGAGGAGGGACAGCGAGAGGGCGTCTTCTCCACGGCCACCCCGGCCGACCTCGTGGTCGACTACCACTTCGGCTCCGTGCACCACCTGTCCACCTGGTACCGCCCCGACGGCCCGCTCAGCCCGCAGGAAGTCGCCGACCATCTGGCGGACCTGCTGCTGCGGGCACTGCGACCGTGAGCCGCCCCCGGCCCATGAGGTGATCGAGCAGCGCGCCCGCCGCCGCGTTGCGCGGCCGTGCCCCGCGCCCGGCCAGCACCACCGTGCGCCCCGGATCCGGCTGCCGGACCGTGATGCACGGCAGCCCCGCCCGCTCACCGATCGGCCGGGGCACGAACGCCACCCCGATCCCGGCCCGCACCAGATCCACCAGCAGCCCCGCCTGGGTGACGTCGCAGGTGATCCTGCGCGCGCTGGCGCTGACGGACCACACACCGTTCGGCGGCTACTGAGGAGGACGACCGCCGTCGTCAGAGGTACCGCTTCAGCTCCCGGCGCGCCAGCGACCGCTGGTGCACCTCGTCGGGCCCGTCGGCGATCATCAGCGTGCGGGCACCGGCGTACAGCTCGGCCAGCGGGAAGTCCTGGCTGACCCCGCCCGCCCCGTACAGCTGGATCGCCCGGTCGAGGATCCCGACGACCGTACGCGGCGTGGCGATCTTGATGGCCTGGATCTCGGTGTGGGCGCCCCGGTTGCCGACCGTGTCCATCATCCAGGCCGTCTTCAGCACCAGCAGCCGCAGCTGCTCGACCGCCACGCGCGCGTCGGCGATCCAGTTCTGCACCACGCCCTGCTGGGCCAGCGCCTTGCCGAACGCGTCCCGGCCCACCGCCCGCCGGCACATCAGCTCGATGGCGCGCTCGGCCATGCCGATCAGCCGCATGCAGTGGTGGATCCGGCCGGGACCGAGCCGGGCCTGGGCGATGGCGAAGCCGCCGCCCTCCTCGCCGATCAGGTTCGACACCGGCACGCGCGCGTGGTCGAAGACCACCTCCGCGTGTCCGCCGTGGTAGTGGTCCTCGTAGCCGAAGACCCGCATCGCGCGCTCGACCGTGACACCCGGGGTGTCGCGCGGGACCAGCACCATGGACTGCTGGCGGCGGATGTCCGCCCCGTCCGGATCGGTCTTGCCCATCACGATGAAGATCCTGCAGTCCGGGTGCATCGCCCCGGAGATGTACCACTTGCGGCCGGTGACGACGTACTCTCCCCCACTCTCGGCTCCGCTCGAGCGGGAGGTGCCCCCCTCGTCCCGCTCGATGCGCGTGGTGATGTTGGTGGCGTCCGAGGAGGCCACCTCCGGTTCGGTCATCGCGAACGCCGACCGGATCTCACCCGCGAGCAGCGGCTGGAGCCACTGCTTCTTCTGCCGCTCGTCGCCGAACTGCGCCAGGACCTCCATGTTCCCGGTGTCGGGCGCCGCGCAGTTGGTGACCGTCGGCGCGATCTGCGGGGAGCGGCCCATGATCTCGGCGAGCGGGGCGTACTGCAGGTTGGTCAGCCCGGCGCCGTGCTCGGAGTCCGGCACGAACAGGTTCCACAGGCCCTGCCGACGGGCCTCGGCCTTCAGCTCCTCGACCACGGGGACACTCTCCCACGGCGAGGCCAGCCGCTCGCGCTGCTCGTGCGCGACCCGCTCGGCCGGGTACACGTACTCGTCCATGAAGGCGAGCAGCCTGCCGCGCAGCTCCTCGGTGCGCGCGTCGAACGCGAAGTCCATGTGCTCTCAGCCTTCCTGAAGAGTGGTCAGACCGTGCTCGATGAAGACCGGCACCAGATCGCCGATGCGGTCGAAGCCGCCCCCGACCGTCCGGCCCAGCGTGTAGCGGTAGTGGATGCCCTCGAGGATCACCGCGAGCTTGAACCAGGCGAACGCCGTGTACCAGGACACCCCGGAGACATCACGCCCCGACCGCGCGGCGTACCGCTCGACCAGCTCGGCGGGCGCGGGGTGCCCGGGGGCCTCGGCGGTCGTGGAGACGGGGGAGTCCGGCAGGCCCAGCGGCATGCTGTACATCACCAGCAGCCCGAGGTCGGTCAGCGGATCCCCGAGGGTGGACATCTCCCAGTCGAGGACGGCCTTGATCCCCTCGTCCTCGCCGATCAGCGCGTTGTCGAGGCGGTAGTCGCCGTGCACCACGGCGGGCGCGGGGGAGGGGGGCAGTCCGCGGCCGAGCGCGGCGTGCAGCTCGTCGATCCCGGCCAGCTCCCGGTTGCGGGAGGCGTCCAGCTGCTTGCCCCAGCGCCGCAGCTGCCGGTCCAGGAACCCCTCGGGCCGGCCGAAGTCCGCCAGCCCCACCTCGCCCGGCTCGACGGCGTGCAGCTCGACGAGCGTGTCCACCAGGTTCAGCACGGCGTCCCGGGTGCGCTCGGGGCCGAGCGGGGCGAGCTGGTCCGCCGTGCGGTACGGGGTGCCCTCGACGAACTCCATGACGTAGAAGGGCGCCCCGAGCACCTCCTCGTCCTCGCACAGCAGCACGGTGCGCGGTACCGGTACGGGGGTCGGATGCAGCGCGCTGATCACCCGGTGCTCGCGCTTCATGTCGTGCGCGGTGGCCAGGACATGGCCGAGCGGGGGACGCCGTACGACCCACCTGGAGGTGCCGTCGGTGACCGTGTACGTGAGGTTCGACCTGCCGCCCTCGATCAGCCGGCCGGTGAGCGGGCCGTTCACCAGACCAGGCCGCTCCCGTTCGAGCAGGCCGCGGAGCCGGTCGGGATCGAGTCCGGGCGGGTGGTCGGGGCTCATCGCGGCTCCTCGCGGCAGGGGACGGTGCCACCTATGATGCCGACCGGTCGGTATGTCGTCCAGAGCGGCGGCGAAACGTGATCGGGCCCACGATAGGCGCCCGCCCCCACCCCCGGGCGTCCGGCTTGCGAACCGGAAACGGGTCGTGGAGGGTCATTCGCATGAAGGCGATCAGTTACACACGGTACGGCGGCCCCGAGGTGCTCGGCGTCACGGAACTCGACGAGCCCAGGGTCGGCCCCGACTCGGTGCTGGTGAGGGTGCGGGCGGCGGCGGTCAACCCGGTGGACTGGAAGTGCCGTGAGGGCTACCTCGACTCCCTGCTGCGGCCCGTCTTCCCGGTCGTTCCCGGCTGGGACGTCTCCGGCGTGGTCGTCCGGACGGGGATCGCGGTCCCGGAGTTCTCCGCGGGTGACGAGGTGATCGGCTACGTGCGCCAGGACGTCCTGTCCGAGGGCACCTTCGCCGAGTACGTGGCCGCGCCGGTGCGTACGCTCGCACGCAAGCCGCGCAACCTGTCCTTCGAGGAGGCGGCCGGCCTCCCCCTCGCCGGTCTCACCGCGTACCAGGCGCTGCACCGGGTCCTCGAGGCCAAGCGCGGCGAGACCGTCCTGGTGCACGCGGCGGCCGGCGGGGTCGGCTCCATCGCCGTCCAGCTCGCCGCCCACCTCGGAGCCCGGGTCATCGGCACGGCGAGCGAGCGCAACCACGACTTCGTCCGGGGCCTGGGCGCGGAGCCGGTGAGCTACGGCGAGGGCCTCGCGGAACGGGTGCGCGGGCTGGCCCCCGAGGGGGTGGACGCCGTGCTCGACACGGTCGGCGGGGACGCCCTGAAGGCCTCCGCGACCCTCCTCACCCCGGACGGCCGCCTGGTCTCGATCACCGACCCCGAGGTGCTGTCCTACGGCGGTCAGTACTGGTTCGTCCGCCCGGACCCCCAGGACCTGGCCCACCTGTCCGACCTGGCGGAACAGGGCGCGGTGACGGTCCACGTCTCGGAAACCTTCCCCCTGGAACGCACCCCGGACGCCCACCGCCTGAACCAGGAGGGCCGCACCAGGGGCAAGATCGTGGTCACCCTTCCCGACTGACCAGCCCGGATGACTGACCGGCCCGCCCGGACGATTCAGTCCGTCTGGGGGTACCCCCTTTGGGGGAGTTTGAGGACGAGGCCCGAAGGGCCGACAAGGGGGTCCGGGGGCAGTGCCCCCGGGGACGGGACGGGAAAGGGCGACGGGGGCGAAACACTGCCTGCGGCCTCACCCCCGCACCACCGGCCACACCCCACACACCACCGTCGCCACCACACACGCCACCGCGGTCACCGCATGCCGATGCTCCAGCGTCTCCGGCACCCGCGTCCCCTCCAGCCCCCGGATCCGCCGATGGGCGATCATCCAGAACCCCACCCAGCAGGCGGCGAACACCACCCCCGCCGCCACCACGACCCCCACCGCACCCCCACTCCCCAGCAGCGCCTTCCCGGCCAGCACGGCCACCACCGTGCTCGACAGCGTCGTACGCCGCCACGCCAGCCGGGTCCGCTCCGACTGCAACCCGGGATCCCGCTCGGGCTGCGGGGCTCCGTCCCCCGAAGACGCGGCCCCCGGGGATCCCGCCCCGCTCACCTCTGCCACCCCTCCAACCCCACCAGCACCACCACGATCATCGCCGCGGCCACCACCGACACCACCACACTCAGCACCGCCGGGAACCGTGACACCGGCAGATCCTCACCGCGCCGCATGGCCCGCTCGCACCGCACCCAGTGGTTGACGGCCCGCAGCGCGCACAGCGCCCCGGCGCTGAGCAGCGCCAGCGCCAGCCCCACCCGCCAGCCCCACCGCAGATCCGGCAGGAACTGGTCCAGGGCGAACCCGCCGCCGACCAGCGCGAGGGCGGTCCGCAGCCAGGCGAGGAAGGTGCGCTCGTTGGCCAGCGAGAACCGGTAGTCGGGCGTGTCGCCCTCCTCCCGCATCGCCGCGGGCGCGAACCACAACCGGACGTTCCGCACATACTCGATCACGTCGGCGACCCTACCGACGGCTCCGCCGAACCCGAACCCCCGGGGCCGTCCGCGCCTCCGGGACCACCCGGCCCGCCCTTCCCCGACCGCCACGCCCTGAGCCGCTCGTACGCCGCCAGCCCGTCCGGCACCCACTCCCACTCACCCTCGGCGAGGCGCCGCTCCACCTCGGCCCGGGGCAGGAAGGCGTGCCACGCCACCTCCTCGGCCTGCGGCCGCACCGGCAGCTCGCAGCGCACCTCGTACACCGCCGACCACCAGGTCCGGCCCGCCCCGTCGTCGTACAGGAACTTGAAGAGGTACTCGGGGCGGGGGAGTCCGCTCACGCCCAGCTCCTCCTCGGCCTCCCGCAGGGCCGCCTCGGCGTAGTCCTCGCCCGCGCCGACCACGCCGCCGACGAACATGTCGTACAGGGACGGGAAGACCAGCTTGCCCGGCGTCCGGCGGTGGACGAAGATCCGCCCCTCGGCGTCCCGGGCGAGGACGAAGGCGCAGCGGTGGCGCAGGCCCCGCGCGTAGGCCTCGCCGCGGGGCGACCGCCCGACCACCCGGTCGTTCTCGTCGACGATGTCGATGATCTCGTCAGCACTCATACGGCCATCCAAGCAGCGCGCCCGGCCCCGCACAGCGCCCCGCACCGCGCCACGCTCCGAGCCCGGCCCCGCGAGTCCGACAAGTTGCCTGTTCGTGACCGCGGTTGACGCGTGTAACAACCCGGTTGCCCTTGACGTGATCCGTTGGCTGGCGGTTTGCTGTCTGTGATCAGCTCATGGCACACGGCAGTCGACCACTGTCGTACCGACCGCCCGCCGTGAGCGAAGCATAAGAAGAGCGCGTGAGGAAGTCCCGCGGTGTCCCCACCCCCGCCTCCCCTCGGCCGTGCCCGCAAGCGCGGGGCACAGGCCTTCGACGAGGCCCTTGACGACGCCGAACTCGTCGCCGCACGCGCCGCGTTGGCGCAGGGTCGGTGGCAGAACACCCGTTCGCTGCTGGTGCAGACCGGGGACGACTGGGACCGCCGGGGCCACCGGGTCACGGTGCTCGCGCGGGAGACGCACACGGCCGCCTGGGCGCGCGAGTGGCTGCTCGCCGAGCCCGGCTCCGGTGACGCCTCCGTGCTGCTGGCTCTGGCCCAGGTGCGCCGTGCGCTGCGCGGCAAGGAGAAGACGGCCCGCGTGCGCGAGAGCTGCCTCAAGGCCGCGGAGTTGCTGCCCGCCGACCCCACTCCCTGGCTCGGTCTGCTGCTCCTGGAATGCTCCCTGGGCGCGGAGGGGGACGTGGTCCGCGTCTTCGAGCAGGTCCGCACCCGGTACGCGGACCACCACCACGCCCACCACCTGGTGGTCGCCTGGCTCGCGGAGCGACGCGTGGAGGCGGGCCCGGACCCGCTGCACGAGGTGTACGACTTCGCCAACTGGGCCGCCGAACAGGCGCCCGCCGACTCGCCGCTGGCGATCCTGCCGGTCATCGCGCACGCCGAGCGCTACCGCACCCTGGCCGCCGCGGGGCACGAGCCCGCCGACCCGGTCGCCTCCGGCCACTGGGTGGGCCGCCGTGCCCGGCAGGTGATGAAGGCCGCCTTCGACTGGTGGCTGGAGTGGGAGCGCGAAGACCACCCGCGCCGGCTCGTCGACCTCAACTTCCTCGCCCACGCCAAGGTGTGCGAGGGCCGGAGCGCCGAGGCCGCCGCCCTCTTCCACCGCATCGGCGACCACGCCACCCCCGCCCCCTGGTCCTATCCGGAACGTGACGCCATGACCGCCTTCCGCGCCGCCCGAGCCGCCGCCCTGGGCACGGCCTGACCCCAGCCCCCACCCCCCCCCCCCCCCGCGCACCCGCCAACACCCCCGACCCGAGGACGGTCTCGAGATGACGACGGACAGTTCGAGAACCAGCAGAGCCGCCGCAGACGGCATCAGTACGTTCAAGGGGCAGGAACGCGCGTTGCGCGCCGACCGCCTCGGCACGGGGGGCCTGCTGCTCTCCGTACTCGCCGCGACCGCCCCGCTCATGGTGGTGGCCGGTGTCATGCCCACCACATTCGCGGTGATGGGCATCGTCGGCCAGCCGCTGCTCTTCGTGGTCCTCGGCCTCGTGCTGGTCCTCTTCAGCCTCGGCTACGCCGAGATGAGCCGGCACGTCCACAACGCCGGCGCCTTCTACGCCTACATCTCCCGCGGACTCGGCGGCACCGCCGGCGCGGGCGCCGCCCTGGTCGCCCTCGTCGCCTACAACTCCCTCCAGGTCGGCATCTACGGCATCTTCGGCTTCGAGGTCTCCAGCCTCTTCGCCACCTACGCCGACCTCGAGGTCGCCTGGTGGATACCCTCGCTGGTGGCCGTGCTGGCCGTCGGCGCGCTGGGCTGGCTGAAGATCGACGTCAACGCGCGCGTCCTCGGCGTCCTGCTGGTCATCGAGGTGCTGCTGGTCGTCGTCTTCGACGTCGCCGCCATCGCCGACCCCGGCAGGGAGGGCCTCTCGCTGCACGCCTTCAACCCGGACACCCTCACCGGCGCCGGCGTCGGCACCGCCCTGTGCTTCTGCATCGCCGCCTTCCTCGGCTTCGAACAGGCCCCCGTCTACGCCGAGGAGACCAGCAAGCCGCACGAGGTCGTGCCGCGCGTGATGTTCCTCGCCGTCACCGGGGTCGCCGTCTTCTTCGCCATCAGCAGCTGGGCGCTCACCGTCGCCACCGGCCCCTCCGGCATCATCGCCACCTCCCAGGAGCAGAGCGCGGGCCTGCTGTTCTTCCTCACCGAGGACCGGCTCGGCACCGCCTTCACCGACGTCCTGCACATCCTCTTCGTGACCGGCATGTTCGCGGCGATGCTCAGCTTCCACAACGTCGTCGCCCGGTACGCCTTCGCCATGGGCCGTGAGGGCCTGCTGCCCGCCGCCTTCGGCCGTACCACCGGCACCAGCGGCGCCCCCGGCACCGGCTCCCTGCTCCAGACCGGCATCGCCACCGTGCTGGTGCTCGCCTTCGCCCTCACCGACGACAAGCCCACCGGCGACCCGACCGCGCCGGTGCTGCGCCTGTTCACCTGGGGCGGCAACATCGGCGCGCTCGGCGTGATCGTCCTGATGGCCATCGCCTCCCTGTCCGTCGTGGTCTTCTTCGTCCGGCGCGGCGCCGCCGGCGCGCAGGCCTGGCGGCTGGTCACGTCGAGCATCGCCGGCCTCGCTCTGGTGGTGATCGCCGGCTACACGGTCAAGGACTTCGACGTGCTGGTCGGGGCCGGACCCGACTCCGCCCTGAGCTGGATCCTGCCCGGCGTCATCGGCCTCGCCCTCGTCGTCGGCCTGATCCACGGCGCCGTGCTGCGCTCCCGCGCCCCGGAGACGCACGCCCGCATCGGGCTCGGCAACGAGGCGTTCCAACTCGACCAGGAGGCCGAGCGCGGCGCGTAGGAGGCGGTGGTTACGGAACTCTGACGGGCACCCGCGATCCCTGGCACGGCCGGGGCGCGGGTGCTCGAATGGAGGGGTGAATCCCCAACAGCCGCCGGAAGACGCCGAATCGCCGGACGGGACGGACACCCGGGGCAAGCCCGTCGGCCGCCGCGTCCTCCTCGGCACCCTCGGCCTGGGTGCCCTCGGCGTGGCCGGCGCGCCCACCCTCCAGCGCGGTCTGGAGTCCTTCCTCGCCGGAGCCGCGGGCAAGGACCCCACCGGCCTGACCGGACTGCTCCCCAACGGCGGCGGCTTCCGCTACTACTCGGTCACCTCCTCCGTCCCGAGGAAGAACGCCGACACCTACCGCCTCACCGTCGACGGCCTCGTCGACCGGCCCGCCGCCTACACCCTGGCCGAACTGAGGGCCCTGCCGCAGACCCGCATGGTCCGCGACGTCCAGTGCGTCACCGGCTGGCGGGTGCCGCGGACCCCGTTCGAGGGGGTGCGCCTGTCCCGGCTCCTGGACGCCGCGGGAGTGCGCCCCGGCGCCGGTGCCGTGCGCTTCACCTGCTTCGACGGCGCGTACTCCGAGAGCCTCACCCTCGACCAGGCCCGCCGCGCGGACGTCCTGGTCGCCCTGCGCATGCGGGACGAGGACCTCGGCCACGCGCACGGCGGCCCGGCCCGCCTCTACGTGGCCCCGATGTACTTCTACAAGTCCGCCAAGTGGCTCTCCGGCATCACCGTCACCGAGGACGTCGAACCCGGCTACTGGGAGGAGCGCGGCTACGACATCGACGCCTGGGTCGGCCGCTCGAACGGACGCGACGATGCCCCCACGACCTGACGCCCCGCCCGCCGCCACGGACGTACGGCGCTTCGGCCCCGTCCAGCGGTGGGTGCACCGCGCCACGGCCGCGCTGATGGGCGTCTGCGTGGCCACCGCCGCCTGCCTCTACGTCCCCCAGCTCGCGCAGCTCGTGGGCCGCCGGGCCCTCGTGGTCACCGTCCACGAGTGGTCCGGACTCGCCCTGCCGCTGCCGGTCCTCGCCGGCCTGGCGTCCCGGGCGTTCCGTGCCGACCTCGGCCGGCTCAACCGCTTCGCCCCGCACGACCGCACCTGGCTGCGGGCCGCCCTGCGCCGCGACGGGGGCCCCTGCGCCCGTCCGGCCGGGAAGTTCAACGCCGGCCAGAAGCTCTACGCGGCCTGGATCGCGGGCGCCACCCTGGTGATGCTGGGCACCGGCCTGCTGATGTGGTTCACCCGTCTCACCCCGCTGGTGTGGCGCACCAGCGCGACCTTCGTGCACGACTGGCTGGCGCTGACCATCGGCATCGTCCTCGCCGGGCACATCGGCATGGCCCTGGCCGACCCCGAGGCCCGCCGCGGTCTGCGCACCGGCTGGGTCGGCACGGCGTGGGCCGAGCGCGAACACCCCTTGTGGCGCCCCGGGCCGCCCCCGCACACGGACGGGCCCGCCCGCCCCCGGGCGGGGAGCGGACGGGCCGCGCGTGCCGCAGGCCGGACGGGACCGGCTAAATGATCAGCGACAGCAGCAGGACGAAGGCACCGGCCACCACCGAGATGATCGTCTCCATGATCGACCAGGTCTTGATCGTCTGACCGACGTTCAGCCCGAAGTACTCCTTCACCAGCCAGAAGCCGGCGTCGTTGACATGGCTGAAGAACAGCGAACCGGCACCGATCGCCAGCACCAGCAGCGCGGCGTGGGTGGTCGACATGTCGGCGGCCAGCGGCGCCACCAGACCGGCCGCGGACACGGTCGCCACGGTCGCCGACCCGGTCGCCAGCCGGATCGCCACCGCGATCAGCCAGGCCAGCAGCAGCGCCGGGATCGACCAGTCCTCGGAGATGTCCAGGATCATCTGGCCCACACCGGTGTCGATGAGCGTCTGCTTGAAACCGCCGCCCGCGCCGACGATCAGCAGGATGCCCGCGATGGGCGCGAGCCCCTTCTCGACCAGCGACGAGATGCGCTCCCGGCTGAACCCGGCGGGCACACCCAGCGTGAAGATGCCGACCAGCACGGCCGCGAGCAGCGCGATCAGCGGGGAACCGATCACGTCGAAGACGCGCTGCACGGAGTTCCCGGTGTCGTCGATGACGATGTCGACCAGCGCCTTGGCCAGCATCAGCACGACCGGCAGCAGGATCGTGGCCAGCGTCGGGCCGAAGCCGGGGCGCTTGTCGAGCTCCTCGGAGGGCCGCTGCGGGATCATCCGCTCGGGGGCCGGGACGTCCACCCAGCGGGCGGCGTACTTGGAGAACAGCGGACCGGCCACGACGACCGTCGGTATCGCGACGAGCACGCCCAGGGCCAGCGTCACACCGAGGTTGGCGCCGACGGCGTCGATCGCGACCAGCGGACCGGGGTGCGGCGGCACCAGCCCGTGCATCACGGACAGACCGGCGAGCGCGGGGATGCCGATGCGCATCAGGGAGTAGTTGCCGCGCTTGGCGACCATCAGCACCACGGGGATCAGCAGCACCACGCCGACCTCGAAGAACAGCGGCAGACCGATCACCGAGGCGATCAGCACCATCGCCCACGGCATGGTGCGGCCGTTGGCCCGCTCGAGGATGGTGTCGACGATCTGATCGGCGCCGCCGGAGTCGGCGAGCATCTTGCCGAGGATCGCGCCGAGGGCGATCAGCACGCCCACACCGGCGACGGTGGAACCGAGTCCGGCGCTGAAGCTGCCGATCACCTCGTCCAGCGGCGCCCCGGCGAACGCGCCGAGCGCCAGCGACCCGATGGTCAGCGACAGGAAGGCATGCAGCTTGAACTGGGTGATGAGCAGGACGATGACGGCGATGCCCGCCAGGACGGCGATGCCCAGCTGAGCGTGGCCGGCCGAGGTGATCGGCTCGGGTGCGTCCGCTGCCAGCATCTCGACGCTGAGTCTGGTCACGGTGGTTTCCCTTAAGTATGCGGGGGGTTGGGGAGAACCGGGGAGGTGGAGGCGCCCCGGGGGGTCCGGCCGGACCTACGAGGTGGGCTCGGGGAGGGCCTCGAGGGCGGCGGCCGCCCGGTCGGTGATCTCCTCGGGGCTGCCCGCCACGTCCACGGCGACCCCGGCCTCGTCCGGCTCCAGCGGCTGGAGCGTGGCGAACTGGGAGTCGAGCAGTGCCGTGGGCATGAAGTGACCCTGCCGGTGCGACATCCGGTCCTCGATGAGCGCGCGGTCACCGGTGAGGTGCACGAACACCACACCGGGTGCGGCGGCCCGCAGCCGGTCGCGGTACGACCGCTTCAGCGCCGAGCAGCTGACCACCCCGCCGTGCCCCGCCCGCTCGTGCGCCCACGCGCCGATGGCATCCAGCCACGGCCGGCGGTCGTCGTCGGTGAGCGGGGTGCCGGCCGTCATCTTGTCGATGTTGGCCTGCGGATGGAAGTCGTCGCCCTCGGCGTACGGCACGTCGGAACGGGCCGCGAGCAGGGGTCCGATGGTGGTCTTGCCGGTGCCTGCCACGCCCATGATCACGACGACTTTCGGGGTGTTCATCGCTGCCTCACTGTCCGCTGTCTTCGTCGACGCATGATGTCGACGGCAACTGAAGCTCATTAATAAGACAACTTCAAGGGTCTGTGACGTATAAGTCTGACTTTTTATCCGGGTGATCCGCCCCGTACGCTGAGTGCATGACCACCAAGGGCCGGGGGCTGCACGGCCGTGTCCTGGACACCCTCGGCCCCGAGATCACCGCCGGCACATACCCGCCCGGCAGCGTCCTGCGCACCGACGAGCTCGCCCAGCGCTTCGACGTGTCGCGCTCCGTGATGCGCGAGGTGGTCCGCGTCCTGGAGTCCATGCACCTCGTCGAGTCCCGGCGCCGCGTCGGCGTGACGGTCAGACCGGCCGTCGAGTGGAACGTGTACGACCCCCAGGTCATCCGCTGGCGGCTGGCCGGCGCCGACCGCCCCCGGCAACTGCGCTCGCTCACGGTGCTCCGTTCGGCGATCGAACCGGTCGCCGCGGGCCTCGCCGCCCGCAACGCCACGGCCGAGCAGTGCGCCGAACTCACCGAGTGCGCCCTCGGCATGGTCGCCCACTCACGAGGCCACAAGCTGGAGGGCTACCTCTTCCACGACGTGGCCTTCCACCGCGTGATCCTCAACGCCTCCGGCAACGAGATGTTCGCCCGTCTCGGCGACGTCGTCGCCGAGGTCCTGGCCGGCCGCACCCACCACGACGTGATGTTCGAGGACCCCGACCCGGCCGCCGTCACCCTGCACGTCCAGCTCGCCGAAGCGGTCCGCGAACGCGACGCCGCCCGCGCGGAACGCCTCACCCGCGACATCACCGAGGGCGCCCTCCACGAACTGGACATCCTCGCACCCAACGGACCCTAGTCGAGGAACTCCCCGTCCACGTACACCCACGCCCCGTCGACCCGCTCGAACCGGCTGCGCTCGTGCAGCGCACCGCCCCGGTAGGAGGCGCGGAAGGTCACCGTCCCGGTGGAGTGGAAGGCGGACCCGCCCTCACCGCCCAGGATCTCCAGCCCGGTCCACCGCGTCGACGGATCGAAGCCGACCCGCTCCGGCCGCGTCCGCGGATGCCAGGTCCGCAGCAGATACGCCCCGTGCCGCCGCACGAACGCGCAGTACCGCGACCGCATCAGCCGCTCGGCGGTGGGAGCGCCGGCGGCCCCCGCGTGGAAACGCCCGCAACAGGCCTCGTACGCCTCGGGCAGCCCGCAGGGGCAGGGACGAGCGGTCATGGTCACCTCCGCGACAACGCCGTGAGGGCCGCGACCTCGCGGTCGCGGCCCTCACGCTCCATGTGTCCGAGGGGGGACTTGAACCCCCACGCCCGATAAAGGGCACTAGCACCTCAAGCTAGCGCGTCTGCCATTCCGCCACCCGGACAAGGTGTCTGTCGCGCGGGTTTCCCCCCGCGGCGACGACGTAAACATTACCAGGTGTTCAGGGGTGGCCGATCAACCCGCCCGGCGGCGTGGTCGTCCGAACGGGGCAGGACCGGCCGGACCGGGTCTTGGGACCCGCCCGCGGGGGAGAGAGGATGAGGACAGCCACCAGCGGGAAGACCAGCAGCGGGAGGAAGCACGTGAGCCAGACGGACACGGCCAGGGGCGTCACCAGTGAGGACGAGGTCGTGGACCTCTGCCGCGAGCTGATCCGGATCGACACCAGCAACTACGGCGACCACTCCGGCCCCGGCGAGCGCAAGGCGGCCGAGTACGTCGCCGAGAAGCTCGCCGAGGTGGGCCTCGAACCGCAGATCTTCGAGTCCCACCCGGGCCGCGCCTCCACGGTCGCCCGGATCGAGGGCGAGGATCCGTCCCGGCCCGCCCTGCTCATCCACGGCCACACCGACGTCGTACCGGCCAACGCCGACGACTGGACGCACCACCCGTTCTCCGGGGAGATCGCCGACGGATGCGTGTGGGGGCGCGGGGCGGTCGACATGAAGGACATGGACGCCATGACCCTCGCGGTCGTCCGCGACCGGCTGCGCAGCGGACGCAAGCCCCCGCGCGACGTCGTCCTCGCCTTCCTCGCGGACGAGGAGGCCGGCGGCACCTACGGCGCCAAGCACCTGGTGCGCAAGCACCCCGAGCTGTTCGAGGGCGTCACCGAGGGGATCGGCGAGGTCGGCGGCTTCTCCTTCACCGTCAACGAGAAGCTGCGCCTCTACCTCGTCGAGACCGCCGAGAAGGGCATGCACTGGATGCGGCTCACCGTCGACGGCACCGCGGGCCACGGCTCGATGACCAACGACGACAACGCCATCACCGAGCTGTGCGAGGCCGTCGCCCGCCTCGGCCGCCACACGTGGCCGGTCAGGGTCACCAAGACCGTCCGCGCCTTCCTGGACGAGCTCTCCGACGCGCTCGGCACCGAGCTCGACCCGGAGAACATGGACGAGACCCTCGCCAAGCTCGGCGGTATCGCCCGCATGATCGGCACCACCCTGCGCAACTCGGCGGCGCCCACCCAGCTCGGCGCGGGCTACAAGGTCAACGTCATCCCCGGCCAGGCCACCGCACACGTCGACGGCCGGTTCCTGCCCGGCTACGAGGAGGAGTTCCTCGCCGACCTCGACCGCATCCTCGGCCCGCGGGTGCGGCGCGAGGACGTGCACGCCGACAAGGCCCTGGAGACCGGCTTCGACGGCCGGCTCGTCGACGCCATGCAGACCGCGCTGCGCGCCGAGGACCCCATCGCCCGGGCCGTGCCGTACATGCTCTCCGGCGGCACCGACGCCAAGTCCTTCGACGACCTCGGCATCCGCTGCTTCGGCTTCGCGCCGCTGCAACTGCCACCGGAGCTGGACTTCGCGGGCATGTTCCACGGCGTCGACGAGCGGGTCCCGGTGGACGGTCTGAAGTTCGGTGTACGGGTGCTCGACCGCTTCCTGGACGCCTCCTGAGCCGGTGACCCGGTGCATCCGATATTCGGGCAGGCGTACGGAGTCGACTGGGAAGGGTGAATGCGACCATAAGCTCGTAGCCTCATTACTTCCTCCTCGTTACCCGTGATGTGATCCGCGACTTTGGATCGCTTTGCCAACAAGGAGGAACAATGCTCAAGAAGGTCGTCGCTGTCGCGGCCGCCACCGGTGGTCTGGTTCTCGCGGGCGCGGGCATGGCCGCCGCCGACTCGGGCGCCCAGGGTGCCGCCGTGCACTCCCCGGGTGTCCTTTCCGGCAACGTCGTCCAGGCGCCGATTCACGTTCCCGTGAACGTCTGCGGCAACACGGTCTCCGTGATCGGGCTGCTGAACCCGGCCTTCGGCAACACCTGCGCCAACGTCTGACGTTGTGCCTCGCCCTCCGGGGCACGCCCGCTGAGGGCTCGAGCCGGTCGGCCCCGGAGCGCGCGCCATGCGCTCCGGGGCCGTCCGGTATCCGAAAACGTCGGAACACCGGGAATTCACCAGGAACGCCGATTCCCGGCACCAGGTCGAAGGCAGGGAATTCAGCAATGCGACAGGTCACCCGCAAGGGCCTGATGACCATGGCGGCCGCCACCGGTGTGCTCGCCGCCGCGGGCGGGACCGCCGCCCACGCGGACTCCGGTGCGACGGGCGCCGCCGTCGGCTCGCCCGGCGTGCTCTCCGGGAACACGGTGCAGGCGCCGGTGCACGCCCCGGTCAACGTCTGCGGCAACACCGTCAACGTCGCCGGTCTGCTCAACCCGTCCGTGGGCAACTTCTGCGCCAACAAGAGCGGGGCCCCCTCCCACGGACACGACAGGACCGGCGGCGCACAGGCCGACGGCCACACCGCCGACTCGCCCGGCGTGGGATCCGGCGACCACATCGAAGCCCCGGTCCATGTCCCGGTGAACGTCTGCGGCAACAGCGTCAATGTACTCGCGGCCGGCAACGCCACCGAGGGCAACGGCTGCGCGAACGGCGGCCCGGAGAAGCAGACGCCGGAACAGCCCGGCGGACCCGAGCAGCCGGAGTTCCCCGGCGACGACGAGCCGGACACCCCGGCCACGCCGGGCGAGGACACGCCGCGCGGCAACCAGCCGGACACCCACACCACCGGCCGGGCACAGGCCGACGCGGAGCTGGCGCAGACCGGCAGCGAACTGCCCCTGGGCCTCGCCCTGCCGGCCGGCGCGGGCGTGCTGCTCGCCGGCGCGGTCCTCTACCGCAAGGCCCGCAGCGCCGCGTGACACCGGGCACACGGAGGGGGCCCCGCGACCGCGGGGCCCCCTCCGTGTCTGATTCCGGTCGGGTCGCGCACCTCACCAGGTGGCGCGCACCTGGCGGATGATGCGCCGCCGCAGCCGCACCCTGCGGCTGCCGTCACGCATCAGCGTCAGGCGGTACAGCTCCCAGTGACCGTACTCTGCATGGTCCGTCAGCAGACGTGCCGTGTCCTTGCGGGAGACCCCGCGCGGCACGTACACGTCGACAAATTCGTATTCCGGCATCGCATCTATTGTGCGGGCCGGGCCCCGGTACGGATAGCGTCTGCACTATGTCTGATGCTGCGCAGCCCACCGCTGCCGAGGTACGCGCCGCCGCCGAGGCGGTCAAGACCGCGCTCGACCGCCACCTGGCCGCGGTCGAACGCCGGTCGGGGGAGGACGACCCGGCCGTCTACGAGGCGTTCAACCAGCTGGCCGCGGCCGCGGAGACGTACGACGAACTGCTCTACGACCGCTACGACGAGGTCACCCCCTTCGAGATCCCGGGGGCCGAGGACACGCCGCCGTACACCGGCCCCGAGGAGCCGAGCGCGGTCAGCGTGCTGATCCGCCGCGACTACACCGTCGCGGAACCGCAGCGGCTGCTGGCGCACGCCGAGCGGATCGAGGCGGCGGACGACGAGGGCTCGGACGCCTCCGAGACCGTCCACGGCGCGCTCGGGCTGCTGTTCGGCGAGTTCGAGCCGGACGAGATCGCCTCCCGGCACAAGGAGTTCGGCCTCGAGGAGGGCGACTCCACGCTCTGGGTGACGGCGACGGACGAGCCCGCGGACCCCGGCGACTGGCTCGACGCGCCGTTCGAGGACGTGGACCCGCAGCACGTGATCTGCCGATTCGACGTCAGCGCCGTCTTCGACGAGGACGACACCGACGACGACACCGACGACGACCTGGAGGACCCCCGGCTGCCGACACTGGACGAGGACGAGGACCTGGAGCCGCTCGACCGCTGACCCGTTCAGCTCGCCCGGGGCGCCAGCAGCACCGGCAGCCGGGTCGTGCGCGGCTTGGCGGGCACCTCGGCCACGGCGCGCGGCAGCGCCTGCTCCACCCCGTGCACCACGGACAGATGCCGGTCGGCCCGGCTGAAGGCCGTGTACACCCAGGGCCGGCTCAGGGCCGGGGCGGCATCGCCGGGCAGCACGACCACCACCGCGGGCCACCGGCAGCCCGCCGCCTGGTGCGCCGTGAGCGCCCAGCCGTGCCGCACGGTCCGCTCCACCCGCTCGCGCGGTACGACGATCTCCTCGCCCCCGCACACCAGATGCAGCCCCTCGCCGTCGGCCCGCGCCACGCTCCCCGGCACCGTGTGCCCCGGAGCGGGGGAGTAGGCGATCCGGTCGCCCGGGTCGAACCCGCCGAAGCGCCCGGGCCCCGGGTTGAGCCGCTCCTTCAGCGCCGCGTTCAGTGCCCGCGTACCCACGGCGCCCCCGTGCCCGGGAGTGATCACCTGTGTCTCCTCAGCCGGCACCCCGATCGCGCGCGGCACGGAGTCCGCCACCAGCTGCACGGTCCGGTGCACGGCCTCACCCGCGTCCCGCACCGGCACGATCACGACTTCCTTGCCGGGCGCGGCCACCTGGTTCAGCTCGCCGACGCCGATACCGGAGACCAGTTCGCCCAGCGGGCCGGGGTCCGGCCGCCGTGAGGCGACCTGCGGACAGCACCGCGCCGCCAGCAGATCGGCGAACACCCGGCCGGGCCCCACCGACCACAGCACCCCGGGGTCCCCGGCCAGCACCAGCCGCGCCCCGTCCGGCAGCGACTCCGTCAGCAGCGCGGCGGCCTCGACATCCAGCTGCGGAGCATCCAGCACCGCCAGCACATCGACGTCCAGCGAACCATCGGCATCCCGCCCCGGCCCCTCGGCACCGGACAGCAGCCCGGCGACCGTGGCGACACCGGGACCGTCGACCAACGCGGCGAACCGCGCCCGCCCCACCGGACTGTGCGTCGCGGCCCAGACCCGCAGTCCCAGGCCGTGCGCCGCGTCCAGCAGCGCCGCGGGCTCGGCCAGCGAGGCCTCGCCGCCGGTGTGCAGCACCAGCCCGTGCCCGGCGACCGCGCGGATCAGCTCCCCCGCGGAACCCTCCGCGGCGTCCGCCGCGCGCTGCCACTCCTCGCCCTCCTGCTTGGGCACGGAGTCGGCCAGCCGGGCCAGACCGTCGGCGAGGCTCTCCTCCGCCATGGCCAAGCGCTCCAGCCCCACCAGAACCCGAACAGGCTCCTCCTCGTCCAGGCCGTCCTGGAAAACCAGAACATCCCCTTCCGCGATGGCGTTCTGCACCGCCTCCTCGGGCTGCGGAACACCCTGCCGCCCCAGTGCCTCGGCCAGCGCGGGCATCTCCAGCACGGTGTGCCCGGCCGGCGCCGCCTGCTCCAGCAGCCACACGGCGACCGCGCGTCCCCGCCGCTCGTCGCCGGGGCCGGCCTCGCCACCGAGCAGCGCCCGGGCGAACCCGTCGGCCTGCTCGGGCCGCACCCCGGTCACCCGCAGCAGCTGCCAGGGATCGTCCCGCAGGCGCTCGGCGGCACCCTCGCCGAGCGCACCGGCGGCCTCCGTGGCGAGCCCCTCCGGAGCGCCCCCCTGGACCAGCACCTCCCGCACCGCCGCGACGGCACCGGCGTCCGCCACCCGGACCGGCGCCTCGACGGGCGCCTGCCGCACTTCGGGAGCGGGCCGCCGGGGCGCGGGCCTGGCCTCCTCGACCACGGTGGCGGGGGGCTTCTCGCCGCTCTCCACGGCCCGTACGGCGGCCAGCAGATCGGCGGCCGTGCCGCTCAGCTTGGTGCCGGCCTCGATCGGCGCCCGCTCGGCCTTGCGCCGCTCGATCCGCTCCCGCTCGAGACGCTGGGCGGCCAGCTCGGCCTCGGCCTCGGACACGTGCGCACCCTCGGCGTCGGGGCTCTCGGGCTCGGTGCTCACAGCGTGCTCCAGTCGTGATCGGGATACCGGTGCACGGGCGCCGACACGTCGTCCAGCGCCCGGCAGATCTCGTCAGGAAGACTAAGGGCCTCCACTGACAACGCCGCCGTGAGCTGCTGGGCGTTGCGCGAGCCGACGATGGGCGCGGTGACTCCGGGCCGGTCCCGGACCCAGGCGAGCGCCACCTGGAGCGGGGTCACGGCGAGCCCGTCCGCCGCGGTCGTCACGGCGTCCACGATCCGGCTCGCCGTGTCGTCGAGGTAGGGCGCGACGAAGGGCGCGAGGTGTTCCGAGGCGCCGCGGGAATCCGGCGGGGCGGCGTCGCCCCGGTACTTGCCGCTCAGCACGCCCCGGCCGAGCGGGGAGGACGGCAGGAGCCCTATCCCCAGATCGAGGGCGGCGGGCAGCACCTCGCGCTCCACGCCGCGCTGCAGCAGCGAGTACTCCATCTGCGTACTCGCCAGCCGGGTCCGCGTCCCCGGCACGGCCAGCTGCCAGGTCGCCGCCTTGGCCAGCTGCCAGCCGCAGAAGTTGGAGACGCCGGCGTAGCGCACGCGGCCGCTGCCGACAGCGATGTCGAGCGCCTGAAGGGTCTCGTCCAGCGGGGTGGCGGGGTCGTAGGCGTGGATGTGCCACACGTCGACGTAGTCGGTGCCGAGACGGGACAGGGAGGCGTCCAGCGCGGAGAGCAGATGGCCCCGGGAGCCGTCGAACCGGCGGTCGGGGTCGGGGACGCTGCCGGCCTTGGTCGAGATCACGAGGTCCCGGCGCGGCACGAGGCCGTCCATGAGCCGTCCGAGCAGATACTCGGCCTCTCCGTCGCCGTACACGTCGGCGGTGTCGACGAGGGTGCCGCCGGCTTCCCAGAAGGTCTTCAGCAGATCCGCCGCGTCGTGCTCGTCGGTGTCCCGACCCCAGGTCAGGGTCCCGAGTCCGATCCGGGACACGCGCAGGCCGGTACGGCCGAGATGCCTCTGCTCCATGAACGCCGAGATTACTGGCCGGAGCCGCGAGTGCGGGCGCCTGTGGACCACCGATTTCCGTGATGCTCTGACCGACGGGGTGTGCTGCCGCGCCCGGCACCTCACAGGCGCCCTGTGCTGGGGCGGCCCGGGAGGCGTCTGCGCAGCCCGGCGCCAGAGGGGTGCCTCCCCCACTCTCGGCTTCGCTCGAGCGGGAGGTACCCCCATGAGCGGGGGGACCCCCATCGCCCTGGGGGCACCTCCCAGGCCCTTAAGGCTCTGGGGGAGGCACGACTGCCCGCGGAGCGCGGAGGCGTGCCTGCGGATCGCGGCGGTAGCCGCGGAGGGCGGCAGGCAGGCCGCCCAGCTGCGGCGCGGATCGCGGGCAGCGACGGCGCGGATCGCGCGGCTCGCGGGGAGCGGCGGCGCGCAGGCCGCCGCCCGCAGGCCGCCGCCCGCAGCGCGCAGTCCGCGGCGTGCGGCAGGCGCGGGCGGCGGGGAGGGGACGGGACGGGGGTGTGCGCCCGCAGTGGCTGGCGCGTCCGCACCGCCCACCCCCACCAGCAAGCTCGATCGCGCCAGTCCGAGGACGTACACCCCCGGCCCGGCCCCGCACCACCCACCCCCCGTAGGCGCTACGCGCACCCCCACCGGAGGGACAGCGGCGCCGCAGGCACCCACCCCACCCACCGGAGGTATAAGGTCAGCGCACAAGCGACGTTACTCATCGGTAAGGGGAGACGGCCATGCAGCTAGGGATCAACCTCGGCTACTGGGGCGCCGGAATGGACGCGGACAACCTCGCCGTGGCCCAGGAAGCCGACCGCCTCGGATACGCGGTCTGCTGGGCCGCCGAGGCCTACGGCTCCGACGCCGCCACCGTGCTCACCTGGGTCGCCGCCCAGACCGAGCGCATCGACGTCGGCTCCGCCATCTTCCAGATCCCCGCCCGTCAGCCCGCGATGACCGCGATGACCGCGGCCACCCTCGACTCCCTCTCCGGCGGCCGCTTCCGCCTCGGCCTCGGCGTCTCCGGCCCCCAGGTCTCCGAGGGCTGGTACGGCGTCAAGTTCGACAAGCCCCTCGCCCGCACCCGCGAGTACGTCGAGATCATCCGCAAGGCCATGACCCGCGAACGCCTCACCCACGACGGCGAACACTGGACGCTCCCCCTCCCCGGCGGCCCCGGCAAGCCCATCAAGCTCACCGTGCACCCGCAGCGCGAGCACATCCCCCTCTACATCGCCGCCATCGGCCCGAAGAACCTCGAACAGACCGGCGAGATCGCCGACGGCGCCCTGCTGATCTTCCCCTCCGCCGAGCACCTCGAGGAAACCGCCGTCCGGCACCTCCGCGCCGGCCGCGAAAAGGCCGGCAAGACCCTCGACGGCTTCGACATCTGCCCCACGGTCCCCCTGGCCGTCGGCGAGGACAAGGACATCACCACCCTCGCCGACACCTTCCGCCCCTACACCGCGCTGTACGTCGGCGGCATGGGCAGCCGCAAGCAGAACTTCTACAACCAGCTCGCCCGCCGCATGGGCTACGAGCAGGAGGCCGCCGACATCCAGGACAAGTACCTGGCCGGCGACAAGCAGGCCGCAGCCGCGGCCGTCCCCCACGACCTGATCGACAAGACGACGCTCCTCGGTTCCGTGGACCGTATCGCCGACCGCATGAAGGCCTACGCCGCCGCCGGCGTCACCACCCTCACCCTCGCCCCGGCCGGCTTCACGCTCGACGAGCGCCTCGCGTCGCTCCGCGCCGGCACCGAGGCCCTGGAGCGAGCCGGCCTCGCCTCCTGAACCTCCGACCGCAAAGTCATCGCGGCCGTGGTGGGGGCTCGGGGGTCCACCCCGCCACGGCCGTCACCCACATCAACGCCCCACCTCTCCCGCGGTTACGCCCCGATGCACCCGCGCACGTACTCCTTTTGGCGGAGTTGTCCGACACGCCTGTTGCCGCGCCCGGCCACGCGCATTTGACTCGTTCTTTGCGGAACCGCAGCAGCCAGCACCGCGGAGCCCGCGGAGAGCGGAGAGGTGGCCCATCATGCTTTCGGCGAAGAGCCTGTTCCAGGAGATTCTCGACAACAACGAGTCGTTCGCCCTGTTCTGCTCCATCGCGGCCAGCGGCGAGTCCCAGGGAGGCTGGGAGAACGCCCGCATCGCCGCGCTGGTCCCCGAATCCCAGCGCGAACTCGCCCCCAAGATCACCCGGCACGGCGCCGACGAGGACAAGCACGGCCGCATCTTCAACGCGTTGCTGAAGAAGCGCGGCCTGCAGCCCGTCCCGGTGCCCCCGGAGACCGACTACACGATGCTCCTGGAGAAGCACGGCATCGGCCTGGCCCACGACCAGCTCAAACGCGACGAGCCCCTCACGGTCCAGGACATCGTGACCTACCTCGCCCACAGCAGGGTCACCGAACAGCGCGCCTCCGAGCAGATGGAACTGCTCCGCAAGCACTTCACCGACCACCCGGACCTCGGCCGCGCGGTCAGGATGATCTCGAACGACGAGGACAACCACCTCGCCTACTGCCACGAGGAACTGCTGCGCTTCGCGTACGCCGGACACGGCAGAACCATCCAGCGCACCCTGCGCGAGTGCGCGCTCGCGGAGATCCGCATCTACCGGGACGTGAGCCTCGCGGTGATGGCCCACATGGGCCGCATCCTGGGCTGGCCCAAGCCCAAGGCGGCGGTCCTGGCGGCCGGCATCCACGCCGTGTACGCGTACGAACGCGCGGGCGGCTGGCGCCGCATGGTCTCCCTGAGAATGCCGGACCGCCGCAACGCGCTGGGCGGCCCCGCCACCCCGGAACCGGAAGCCGCCTGACCCGAACCGGAAACGGCCCGACCCGAACCACAGACCACCCCCACCTCACCCCCACCTCACCCCCCACCCCGGCTCACATCCACCCCCGCCGCTTGAACAGCCGGTACAACAACACCTCCAGCCCGCCCATCACCACGATCACCACCGGATACGACCACTCCCACCGCAACTCCGGCATGTGCTCGAAGTTCATCCCGTAGATCCCCGCGATCATCGTGGGGATCGCGGCCATAGCCGCCCACGCGGAGATCTTCCGCATGTCGTCGTTCTGCCGCACGCTCATCTGCGCCAGATGCGCCGAGAGGATGTCCGAGACCAGCCGGTCCAGCCCTTCCACGGACTCGTTCACCCGGGTGAGGTGATCGTGCACGTCACGGAAGAACGGCCGTGCCTTCTCCTCCACGAACGGCACCCCCGCCCCGAACGCACCGCCCCCGCCGACCCCGCCCGCCCCCGACGAGACCCCCACCCCGGCCAGTCGCGTCATCGGCAGCGCCAGCGGTCCCGTGGCCCGGCGGAACTCCAGGATCTGCCGCTTGAAGCCGTAGATCCGCGAGGCGGTGTTCCGCGAGCCGCCCCCCTCCGGGCTGAAGACCTCGGCCTCCAGCTCCTCCAGGTCGGTCTGCAGCTCCGTCGCCACCTCCAGATAGTGGTCGACGACGGCGTCGGACACCGCGTACAGCACCGCCGTGGGCCCCTCGCCCAGCAGCTCGGGCTCCCGCTCCAGCCGGTTGCGCACCACCGCCAGCGGCGCGCCCTTCCCGTGCCGCACGGTCACCGCGAACGAGTCGCCCAGGAAGATCATGATCTCGCCGGAGGTGACGGTGTCGCTCCGCGGCTCGTACACCACCGGCTTCAGGACGACGAACAGCGAGTCGTCGTACACCTCGAGCTTGGGGCGCTGATGCGCCTTGAGGGCGTCCTCCACCGCCAGCGGATGCAGCCCGAACTCCTGCGAGACCAGCGCGAACTCCTCCGCCGACGGCTCATGCACCCCGATCCAGACGAAGCCCCCCGCCGACCGCGCCTCCTGAAGCGCGTCGGAGAAGTCACGGGGCCCCTCCGACCGACGGCCCTCCCGGTAGATGGCACAGTCGACGATCACGAAACGTCTTCTCCTTCCTCGTCCCGGACACCGCACGCCCGGGTACGCCTACCCTGGGCCGCATGCCCACGTTGCTCCTGGTCCGGCACGGACGTTCGACCGCCAACACCGAGGGACTGCTCGCCGGCCGGACGCCCGGCGTCGCCCTCGACGACCGCGGGGCCGCGCAGGCCGCCGCACTGCCCGGGCGGCTCGCCGAGCTGCCCCTGGCCGAGATCGTCACCAGCCCGCTCCAGCGGTGCCGGGAGACGATCCGGCCGCTGCTGGACGCCCGCCCCGGCGCGAGCGCGCACACCGAGGAGCGCATCGGCGAATGCGACTACGGCGACTGGACCGGCCGTAAACTCGCCGAGCTCAAGGACGAGCCGCTCATGGAGGTCGTGCAGGCACACCCGTCGGCGGCGGCATTCCCCGGCGGGGAGTCCATGCGCGCGATGCAGACGCGCGCCGCGGAGGCGGTGCGCGAGTGGAACGCGCGCGTGGAGCGCGACCACGGCGCCGACGCCGTGTATCTCATGTGCTCGCACGGCGACATCATCAAGTCTCTCGTCGCGGAGGCACTGGGACTTCATCTGGACCTCTTCCAGCGGATCACCGTTGAACCGTGTTCCATCACCGCGATCCGTTACACACGGCTGCGCCCGTTTCTCGTCCGCCTCGGCGACACCGGCGACTTCGCGTCGCTGGCACCGCGCGAGGAGCCGCCCGCCGACGACGCCACGGTCGGGGGCGACGCGGGCGCACCGTGATCGTCCGCCGCAGTAGGGTGAAGCGATCGCAGGAGTGCGCCGTACGTCCGTACCCCGTGAACAGTCCGCCCGTACCCACGACTCTCAATGGAGACAGGACGTGTCCCGTCAGGTGTTCCTCTACGACCAGCCGGAACGTTTTGTGGCCGGCACGGTCGGACTGCCAGGGCGCCGTACGTTCTTCCTCCAGGCCTCCGCCGGCTCCCGGGTGACCAGCGTGGCCCTGGAGAAGACCCAGGTCGCGGCGCTCGCCGAGCGCATGGACGAACTTCTCGACGAGGTCGTACGCCGCAGCGGCGGCAGCGCCGCGGTGCCCGCCATGGCGCCGACCGAGGTCGCCGACACCGCGCCGCTGGACACGCCCGTGGAGGAGGAGTTCCGCGTCGGCACCATGGCGCTCGCCTGGGACGGCGAGGAGCAGCGCATGATCGTCGAGGCCCAGGCGCTCGTCGAACTGGACGCCGACTCCGAGGAGGACCTGGCCGAGGCCGAGGAGCGGCTGCTCCAGGACGAGGAGAACGGGCCCCCGATGCTCCGCGTCCGCCTCACCGGCGCGCAGGCCCGGGCCTTCGCCAAGCGCGCCCTGGACGTCGTCAACGCGGGGCGGCCGCCGTGTCCGCTGTGCAGCCTCCCGCTCGACCCGGAGGGACATGTATGTCCGCGCCAGAACGGATACCGCCGCGGAGCGTGACGACCGTCGACCCGGACGCCGGCACGCTGCTCGCCCGCGGCGAGCTGACCGTGCGCGGACGCATCCGTGAGGCGTCCAACGCGGCGCTGTACTGCACCGTCACCCACGAGGGACGCGAGGCCGTCTGCGTCTACAAGCCGGTCGAGGGGGAGCGGCCCCTGTGGGACTTCCCCGACGGCACGCTCGCCGGGCGCGAGGTCGCCGCGTACGAGGTCTCGGAGGCGACCGGATGGGGCCTCGTCCCGCCCACCGTGCTGCGTGACGGCCCGTACGGCGAGGGCATGTGCCAGCTGTGGATCGACACGGCGCCCGGCACGGAGCTCCTCGCCCTGGTGGACGGGGAGGAGCCGGAGCCGGGCTGGAAGGCCATCGGCTTCGCCGAGGTCGGCCCGGGCCGCACCGCCCTGCTCGTGCACGCCGACGACGAGCGGCTGCGCCGGCTCGCCGTGTTCGACGCGGTGATCAACAACGCCGACCGCAAGGGCGGCCACCTCCTGCCCACCGCGGACGGACGGCTGTACGGCATCGACCATGGCGTCACCTTCAACGCCGAGAACAAACTGCGCACGCTGCTGTGGGGCTGGGCGGGCGAGCCCCTGCCGCAGGAGGCCCTCGGCGTGCTGGAGCGCCTGAGGGACGCTCTCAGCGCCACAGGCCCGCTCACCGCGGTCCTGACCCCCCTGATCACCCGCGCGGAGATCGACGCCACACGCGCCCGTGTCGAGTCCCTGCTCAGCACCGGGGTGCACCCGCAGCCGGGCACCGAATGGCCGGCCATTCCCTGGCCCCCTGTTTGACCGCTCGGCGGCCCCGCGCCGGCCGGGTCCCGCCAGGGTGCCCACCGCCCCCCTCCCGCCCGCGCGGGACGCGGCCGGGGGAGCACACCGCGCGGAGGTGTGCAAGAGGGCCCTCCCGGTCATCCGGCCTGCTCCGGTTGTTATACGGAACTCCGGTCCGGTTAGGCTCGTGGCATGCATGCCTGGCCCGCTTCCGAGGTCCCCGCCCTGCCCGGTCAGGGCCGCGACCTGAGGATCCACGACACCGCGACCGGGGGCCCGATCACCCTCGACCCCGGTCCCGTCGCCCGTATCTACGTCTGCGGCATCACCCCCTACGACGCCACCCACATCGGACACGCGGCGACCTACAACGCGTTCGACCTGGTGCAGCGCGTGTGGCTCGACACCAAGCGGCAGGTTCACTACGTCCAGAACGTCACCGACGTCGACGACCCGCTGCTGGAGCGGGCCGAGCGGGACGGCGTCGACTGGACCGCGCTCGCCGAGCGCGAAACCGCGCTGTTCCGTGAGGACATGACGGCCCTGCGGATACTGCCGCCGCGGCACTACACAGGCGCCGTCGAGGCGATACCCGGCATCGTCCCGATCGTCGAACGGCTGCGTGATCTCGGCGCGACCTACGAGATCGAGGGCGACATCTACTTCTCCGTCGAGTCCGACCGGCACTTCGGCCAGGTCTCCCACCTCGACGCCGCCGCGATGCGCCTGCTGTCCGCCGAGCGCGGCGGCGACCCGGACCGCCCGGGCAAGAAGAACCCCGTCGACCCGATCCTCTGGACGGCCGCCCGCGAGGGCGAGCCGAGCTGGGACGGGGGCTCCCTCGGCCGGGGCCGGCCCGGCTGGCACATCGAGTGTGTGGCCATCGCCCTCGAGCACCTCGGCATGGGGTTCGACGTCCAGGGCGGCGGCTCCGACCTGGTCTTCCCGCACCACGAGATGGGCGCGTCGCACGCCCACGTGCTCACCGGCGAATTCCCCATGGCCAAGGCGTACGTCCACGCCGGCATGGTCGCCCTGCACGGCGAGAAGATGTCCAAGTCCAAAGGCAACCTGGTGTTCGTGTCGCGGCTGCGGCGCGACGGCGTGGACCCGGCGGCGATCCGGCTGGCGCTGCTCGCCCACCACTACCGCGCGGACTGGGAGTGGACCGACCAGGTCCTCCGGGACGCCGTGACCCGCCTGGACCACTGGCGCGCCGCCGTCTCCCGGCCCGACGGCCCGCCCGCCCACGCGCTGGTCGAGGAGATCCGCGACGCCCTCGCCAACGACCTGGACGCCCCGGCCGCGCTGGCGGCCGTCGACCGCTGGGTCCTCCTCCAGGAGGAGACCGGAGGCACCGACACCGGCGCCCCCGGCGTCGTCTCCCGCGCGGTGGACGCCCTGCTCGGCGTGGCACTGTAAACGGCCGGAGACCCCGGCGACACGACGAGGGCGCCCCTTCCTCCCGGGAAGGGGCGCCCTCGTCGTTCGCTCCGGTCAGTCCTCCGACGACTCCTCACCGTCCGCGTCGGCCTCCGGCTTGGGCGGCTTCGGCGGCCGTGCCCTCCCGCCCGGGCCCTCCCGCCGGTACGACGTTCCGTCCGAGCCGTCCGCCGTGGCGTGGCCGCCCGGCGGTCCCGACGCCCCGTCACGGCGCCGCAGATAGCGCTCGAACTCGCGGGCGATCGCCTCGCCCGACGCCTCCGGCAGCTCGGCGGTGTCCCGGGCCTCCTCCAGCGTCTGCACGTACTCGGCCACCTCGCTGTCCTCCGCGGCCAGTTGGTCCACGCCCACCTGCCAGGCACGCGCGTCCTCGGCCAGCTCGCCCAGCGGGATGCGCACGTCGATCAGGTCCTCCAGACGGTTCAGGAGGGCCAGCGTGGCCTTCGGGTTGGGCGGCTGTGAGACGTAGTGCGGGACCGCGGCCCACAGCGACACCGCGGGCACGCCCGCGTGGGTGCACGCCTCCTGGAGGATGCCGACGATGCCCGTGGGGCCCTCGTACTTGGTCTCCTCCAGCTCCATGCGGCGGGCCAGGTCCGGATCCGACGTGGTCCCGCTGATGGGGACCGGACGGGTGTGCGGGGTGTCGCCGAGCAGCGCGCCCAGCACGACCACCAGCTCCACGCCCAGTTCGTGGGCGAAGCCGAGGAGCTCGTTGCAGAACGAACGCCACCGCATGGACGGTTCGATGCCGCGGACCAGTACCAGGTCGCGCGGCTTCTCCCCGCCGATCCGGACCACCGACAGCCGCGTCGTCGGCCAGGTCACCTTGCGGACGCCGCCGTCCATGAACACCGTGGGACGGTTCACCTGGAAGTCGTAGTAGTCCTCGGCGTCCAGCGCCGCGAACACCTCGCCCTTCCACTCCCTGTCCAGGTGCGCGACCGCGGTGGAGGCGGCGTCACCGGCATCGTTCCAGCCCTCGAACGCGGCCACCATGACCGGGTCGATCAGCTCGGGAACCCCCTCGAGCTCGATCACCCAGCGCCTCCTTCCGACGTGCCCTCGCGTACGCCCCAACCTTACGGCGTGCCCAGCGGGCTCCCGCAGCCCCCTGACAAGGGGAGTGCCCCCATCACTGCCCCGCCCGACACCGGGAAACACCCCGTGCCAGGCAGGGGCACAGGTGCGGTCCGGGGCCGGCATGCGACAGGGGCGGCTCCGTCGGCGCGGAGCCGCCCCTCTTCCGCTGCCGGCTTCCGTGCGGGGGAGCCGGGGGCCGCCGGTCACCTCCGGTCGAGCAGCTCCTGGACGTCCGCGCGGACCTCGTCCGTGGCCAGGCCCCGGATCGTCAGCGTGGTGCGGCGCCGCAGCACGTCGTCCGCGGTCTGCGCCCACTCGTGGTCCCGGGCCCAGACGACCTGCGCCCAGATCTCCGGGGCGTCCGGGTGGACGCGCCGGCCCAGCGCCGGGTCCTCGTTGGCCAGCCGGGCGATGTCGAAGGCGAGCGAACCGTAGTGGGTGGCCAGGTGCCTGGCGGTGTCCGCGGCCATGCGCGGGCCGGGCGCGGGGCCGTCCACCAGCAGCCGGTGGGCGACCGCGCGGGGGTTGGCCACACCCGGCAGCGGCAGCTTCTTCGGCAGCGCGGAGACCGGCTCGAAGTCCTCGCCCAGCGGGTGTCCGGGCAGCGACTGGAGCTTGTGCATCACGGTGCGGCCGATGTGGCGGAACGTGGTCCACTTGCCGCCCGCGACGGACAGCATCCCGCCCCGGCCCTCGGTGACGACCGTCTCCCGCTTGGCCTTGGCGGTGTCCCCGGGGCCGCCCGGCAGCACCCGCAGACCGGCGAAGGCGTAGGTGATCAGGTCACGGTCGAGCTGCTGGTCGCGGATGGAGAACGCGGCCTCGTCGAGTATCTGCGCGGTGTCCTTCTCGGTGACCGAGACATCCGCCGGGTCGCCCTCGTACGCCTCGTCGGTGGTGCCGAGCAGCAGCATGTCCTCCCAGGGGAGGGCGAAGGTGATGCGGTACTTGTCGATCGGGGTGGCGAGCGCGGCCCTCCAGGGGGAGGTCCGCTTCAGGACCAGATGCGCGCCCTTCGACAGACGGATGGACGGTGCCGCATCGGGGTCCTCCATACGGCGCAGGTGGTCGACCCAGGGGCCGGTGGCGTTCAGCACCAGGCGGGCGTTGACGCCGAACTCCTCGCCCGAGAGGCGGTCGCGCAGTTCGGCACCGGTGACCCGGCCCTTGGTGAAGCGCAGGCCCGTCACCTCGGCGTGGTTGAGGACCACGGCGCCCGACTCGGCCGCCGCGCGGACGGTCATCAGCGCCATGCGCGCGTCGTTCATCTGGTCGTCGCCGTAGACGGCGACGGCCTTGAGGTTCTCGGTGCGCAGCTCGGGCACGTCCTGCGCGGCCTTGGCCGGGGAGAGCAGGTGGCCGACGCCGTCACCGAAGGCGGACAGCGCCGAGTACGCGAAGACGCCGGCGCCGAGCTTCGCCGCGCCGTGCGGCCCGCCCTTGTACACGGGGAGGTAGAACGTGAGCGGGTTCGACAGGTGGGGGGCCACCTGACGGGAGACCGCACGGCGCTCGAAGTGGTTCTCCGCCACCAGCTTCACGGCACCGGTCTGCAGGTAGCGCAGACCCCCGTGGAGCAGCTTGGAGGAGGCGGAGGAGGTGGCGCCGGCGAAGTCGCCGGCGTCCACCAGAGCCACCCTGAGGCCGGACTGCGCGGCGTGCCAGGCGGTGGAGATGCCCAGGATGCCGCCGCCGATCACGAGAAGGTCGTACGACGCCTTGGAGAGCTGCTCCCGGGTCTCGGCGCGGCTCGGGTTCGAGCCGGACGCCGGGCGCGTCCCCAGGGCAGGCACGGTCTGCAGGGTGGACTGGGTGGTCATGGCGGTTCTTACTCCTCGTCCTCGAGCCAGCCCATGGTCCGCTCGACGGCCTTGAGCCAGCTCTTGTACTCACGGTCGCGGGTCTCCGCGTCCATGCGGGGGGTCCACTCGGCGGCCCGCCGCCAGTTGGCGCGCAGGTCGTCGGTGCTGTTCCAGAAGCCGACGGCCAGGCCGGCGGCGTAGGCGGCGCCGAGGCAGGTGGTCTCGGCGACCATCGGACGCACCACGGGGGCGTCCAGGAAGTCCGAGAGCGTCTGCATCAGCAGGTTGTTGGAGGTCATGCCGCCGTCGACCTTGAGGGCGGTGAGCTCCACGCCGGAGTCCTTCGTCATGGCGTCCGCGATCTCCCGCGTCTGCCAGGCGGTGGCCTCCAGCACGGCGCGCGCGAGGTGCGCCTTGGTGACGTACCGGGTCAGGCCCGCGATCACACCGCGGGCGTCGGAGCGCCAGTACGGGGCGAACAGGCCGGAGAAGGCCGGCACGAAGTAGGCGCCGCCGTTGTCCTCCACGGACAGCGCGAGGGTCTCGATCTCGGCGGCCGTGGAGATCAGGCCCATCTGGTCGCGCATCCACTGCACCAGGGATCCGGTGACGGCGATCGAGCCCTCCAGGGCGTAGACCGTGTCCTGGTCGCCGATCTTGTAGCCGACGGTGGTCAGCAGGCCGCTGTAGGAGTTGATGATCTTGTCACCGGTGTTCATCACCATGAAGGTGCCGGTGCCGTAGGTCGACTTGGTCTCGCCCTCGGAGAAGCAGGTCTGGCCGAACAGGGCCGCCTGCTGGTCGCCCAGCGCGGAGGCGACCGGGATGCCGCCGAGCAGGTCGCCCAGCTTGCCGCCCTTGATCTCGCCGTAGACCTCGGCGGAGGAGCGGATCTCGGGCAGCATCGCCAGCGGCACGCCGATGGACTCGGCGATCTTCTCGTCCCACCGCATGGTGTGCAGGTTCATCAGCATGGTGCGGGAGGCGTTGGTGACGTCGGTGACGTGGTGGCCGCCGTCGACGCCGCCGGTCAGGTTCCAGATGACCCAGGTGTCCATGGTGCCGAAGAGGATGTCGCCGGCCTCGGCGCGCTCCTTGAGCCCTTCGACGTTGTCGAGCAGCCAGCGCGCCTTGGGGCCGGCGAAGTAGGAGGCGAGGGGGAGACCGGTCTCGCGGCGGAAGCGGTCCTGGCCGACGTTGCGGCCGAGCTCGCGGCACAGGGCGTCGGTGCGGGTGTCCTGCCAGACGATGGCGTTGTGGACGGGCTCGCCGGTGTTCCTGTCCCACAGCACGGTGGTCTCGCGCTGGTTGGTGATGCCGATGGCCTTGATGTCGTCGCGGGTGATGCCCGCCTTCTCGACGGCTCCGGCGACCACCTCCTGGACGTTGGTCCAGATCTCGGTGGCGTCGTGCTCGACCCAGCCCGGCTTGGGGAAGATCTGCTCGTGTTCCTTCTGGTCGACGGAGACGATGCGTCCGTCGCGGTCGAAGACGATGCAGCGGGACGAGGTGGTGCCCTGGTCGATGGCTGCGATGAACGGGCCGGCGGTGTGGGCGTCGGTCACTGTGTGCTCCTGGCTGTTCCTTGGTTACGGGGCTGTATGTGCGGCGCTTCTACAACATTCGCTGTTTTCTGCGACTCGGTCACCTACGCGATGGCGACGTTGTAGAGACCGGCCGCGAGAGCGCCGCCGATCAGCGGTCCCACCACCGGGACCCAGGCGTACGACCAGTCCGAGCCGCCCTTGTTCGGCAGCGGCAGCAGGGCGTGCACGATGCGCGGTCCGAGGTCGCGGGCCGGGTTGATCGCGTACCCGGTCGGGCCGCCGAGGGACAGACCGATCGAGACGACCACGAGCGCCGTGATCAGACCGCCCAGCACACCGAGGCCGTTGCCCGCGTCGTTGAGGCCCTGGGTGAGCACGGCCAGCAGCAGTACCGCGGTGCCGATGATCTCCGTGGTGAGGTTCTGCACCGTGTGCCGGATCTCCGGGCCGGTGGAGAAGATGCCGAGCACGGGGCCCGCGCCCTTCTCCTGCGCCTCGACGGACTTGGCGGCGGTGGCCTGGGCCCCCGGACCGCCGACGATCTCCTTGTCGGTGAGGTGCGCGTGGAACTGGCCGTAGTAGGCCGCCCAGACCAGGGTCGCACCGATCATCGCGCCGAGGAACTCACCGGCGAAGTAGGTCGGAACGTTGCTCCACTCGTCGTCCTTGATGGCGAGCGCCACGGTCACGGCCGGATTGAGGTGGGCGCCGGAGAGGGGCCCCGCGATGTACACCGCCGTCATGACGGCGAAGCCCCACCCGAAGGCGATGGCGAGCCAGCCGGCGTTGCGGGCCTTGGAGGCCTTGAGCGTCACGGCGGCACACACGCCGCCGCCGAGCAGGATGAGTATGGCGGTACCGATGGTCTCGCCGATGAAGATGTCGGAGCTGGACACCCGCGACTCCTTTGTCCTTCGTCCAGGGAGCCGACCCCCGGGTCCCACCGGGGATTGGCGCCCTCAGGGGTGAGAGCGATGCCGGCCCTTGGCGTTGTCACACTCTAGCGCGTATTGCCGGTAGGTGTTCGACAATGCCGACCGATGGACGGGAGTCTTTCCCGGCGTCACGGATGCGTCAAGAGTCTGGTTGCCGAAAACGGGATCGTTACTGATCGCCCGCGCCGCCGATCTCCGCGGCGCCTCCGCTGCCTGCCCGCGCATGCGCCCGGCCGCCCCCCCCCGCGGGTGCGCACGCCCGCACGCGCGAAGGCGACCGGAATGCCGTACGGCACCCCGGTCGTCCTCCGTCGTGGGCTCAGAAGCGCGCGGCGCCCAGGTCCCGCGAGACCGCGCGGGCGCAGTCCCGCACCGCCGCGATCAGCTCGGGCCGCAGCTCGCCGTCCCGGCGCAGCCGCTCCACCGCCCCGGCGATGCCGACCGCGCCCACCGGCATGCGCCGCCGGTCGTGGATGGGGGCGGCGAGGGAGGCGACACCCTCCCAGGTCTCCTCCACGTCCGCCGCGTACCCGCGCGCGCGGGTGAGGTCGAGGATGTGCTCGAAGGCGTCGAGGTCGCACACCGTGCGGTCGGTGAAGGCCTTGCGGTCGGCCTCCAGGGCCTCGCTGTGGGCCACCGGGTCGTAGGCCGACAGTACTTTGCCCAGGGCCGTGGAGTGCAGCGGCTGCATGGCGCCGATCTCCAGCACCTGCCGGCTGTCGTCGGGCCGGAAGACGTGGTGCACGATCAGCACGCCCTGCTGGTGCAGGACCCCGAGATAGACGCTCTCGCCGCTGGAACGGGCCAGGTCGTCCGTCCACACCAGGGCGCGCGCCCGCAGCTCGTGCACGTCGAGATAGGTGGTGCCCAGGCGCAGCAGCTCGGCGCCCAGCTGATAGCGCCCGGAGACGTCGTCCTGCTCGACGAACCCCTCCTGCTGGAGGGTGCGCAGGATGCCGTGGGCGGTGCCTTTGGCCAGGCCCAGCGACGAGGCGATGTCCGACAGGCCGAGCCGCCGCTCGCCGCCCGCGAGCAGCCGCAGCATCGCCGCCGCCCGTTCGAGCGACTGGATGTTCCGTGCCATCGCCGTCCTGCCTCCGTCCCCTTCGACCGCCGACCCGCGACGCGCCGCTGCCGATGTTCGGCAATGCCGAACACTACCGGTCCATGTCGACCTTGTGCCAATGGTCGGCCGGGATTCGGTCGGGCAACTCCTCCTCCGCACACCGCGTGTCGGCCATCATCGTCCGCCCCCTGGACGCCCTGAACATCAGGGCGCGGTCCCGGATACCCTGACGGCGTGCGCCCTGCCGGAAAGTGCGAACAGCAGCTTTCCGGACAGCCGCAAAGCCGACAGCCGTCGCACCTGAGGGAGCCCCTTTCATGGCCTCGTTGCCGCTGACCCCCGCCGCCGACAGCCGGACCCGCGCGTCCGCTCTCCGAGAGGCGCTCGCCACCCGCGTGGTGGTCGCCGACGGAGCGATGGGCACCATGCTCCAGGCCCAGGACCCCACCCTCGAGGACTTCCAGAACCTCGAGGGCTGCAACGAGATCCTGAACCTGACCCGCCCGGACATCGTCCGTTCGGTCCATTCCGCCTACTTCGACGCCGGAGTGGACTGCGTCGAGACCAACACCTTCGGCGCGAACCTGACCGCCCTGGGCGAGTACGACATCCCCGAGCGCGTCACCGAGCTGTCCGAGGCGGGCGCGCGCATCGCCCGCGAGGCCGCCGACGAGTTCGCCGCGCGGGACGGCCGGCCGCGCTGGGTCCTGGGCTCGATGGGCCCCGGCACCAAGCTGCCCACCCTCGGCCACACCACGTTCACCGCCATCCGCGACGCCTACCAGCAGAACGCGGAGGGACTGCTCGCCGGCGGCGCGGACGCGCTGCTGGTGGAGACGACGCAGGACCTGCTGCAGACCAAGGCCTCCGTGATCGCCGCCCGCCGCGCGATGGAGACCGCCGGGTACGACGTCCCGCTGATCGTGTCGGTGACGGTGGAGACCACGGGCACGATGCTGCTGGGCTCGGAGATCGGTGCGGCGCTGACGGCGCTGGAGCCCCTGGGCATCGACATGATCGGCCTGAACTGCGCCACCGGCCCGGCGGAGATGAGCGAACACCTGCGCTACCTCGCCCGCCACTCCCGCGTCCGGCTGTCCTGCATGCCGAACGCCGGCCTGCCGGAGCTGACCAAGGACGGTGCCCGCTATCCGCTGAGCGCGGGAGAGCTGGCGGACGCGCAGGAGACCTTCGTCCGCGACTACGGCCTGTCGCTGGTGGGCGGCTGCTGCGGCACCACGCCCGAGCACCTGCGCCGGCTCGTCGAGCGGGTCAGGGACGTGGCCCCGGCCGAGCGCGACCCGCGCCCGGAGCCCGGCGCCGCCTCCCTCTACCAGACCGTTCCGTTCCGCCAGGACACGTCCTACCTGGCGATCGGTGAGCGGACGAACGCGAACGGGTCGAAGAAGTTCCGCGAGGCGATGCTGGAGGGCCGCTGGGAGGCCTGTGTGGAGCTCGCGCGGGAGCAGATCCGCGAGGGCGCCCACATGCTCGACCTGTGTGTGGACTACGTCGGCCGGGACGGCGTGGCGGACATGCGGGAGCTGGCCGGCCGGTTCGCCACCGCCTCCACCCTGCCGATCGTGCTGGACTCCACCGAGGTGGACGTCATCCGGGCGGGGCTGGAGCAACTCGGCGGACGCGCGGTGATCAACTCGGTGAACTACGAGGACGGCGCGGGGCCGGAGTCCCGGTTCGCACGCGTGACCCAGCTGGCGCGGGAGCACGGGGCGGCGCTGATCGCGCTGACCATCGACGAGGAGGGGCAGGCCAGGACCGCCGAGAAGAAGGTCGAGATCGCCGAGCGGCTGATCGAGGACCTCACCGGCAACTGGGGCATCCACGAGGAGGACATCCTCATCGACTGCCTGACCTTCACCATCTGCACCGGCCAGGAGGAGTCCCGGCGCGACGGCCTGGCGACCATCGAGGGCATCCGCGAGCTGAAGCGGCGCCACCCGCGCGTGCAGACCACCCTGGGCCTGTCGAACATCTCCTTCGGGCTGAACCCGGCCGCCCGCATCCTGCTGAACTCCGTCTTCCTGGACGAGTGCGTCAAGGCGGGCCTGGACTCCGCGATCGTCCACGCGTCGAAGATCCTGCCGATCGCGCGGTTCAGCGAGGAGGAGGTCACCACCGCCCTGGACCTGATCCACGACCGGCGGCGCGAGGGCTACGACCCGCTGCAGAAGCTCATGCAGCTGTTCGAGGGCGCCACCGCGAAGTCCCTGAAGGCGGGCAAGGCCGAGGAGCTGGCCGCGCTGCCGCTGGAGGAGCGGCTGAAGCGGCGGATCATCGACGGTGAGCGCGACGGCCTGCAGGCCGACCTCGACGAGGCACTCCAGACGCGCAAGGCGCTGGACATCGTCAACGACACCCTGCTGGACGGCATGAAGGTGGTCGGCGAGCTGTTCGGCTCCGGGCAGATGCAGCTGCCGTTCGTGCTGCAGTCCGCCGAGGTGATGAAGAACGCGGTGGCGCATCTGGAGCCGCACATGGAGAAGACCGACGAGGCCGGCAAGGGCACGATCGTGCTGGCCACCGTGCGCGGGGACGTGCACGACATCGGCAAGAACCTGGTCGACATCATCCTGTCGAACAACGGCTACAACGTGGTCAACCTGGGCATCAAGCAGCCCGTCTCCGCGATCCTGGACGCCGCCGACCAGCACAAGGCCGACGTCATCGGCATGTCCGGCCTGCTGGTGAAGTCCACGGTGATCATGAAGGAGAACCTCGAGGAGCTCAACCAGCGCGGACTGGCGGCCGACTACCCCGTCATCCTCGGCGGCGCCGCCCTCACCCGCGCCTACGTCGAGCAGGACCTCCACGAGATCTACCAGGGCGAGGTCCGCTACGCCCGCGACGCCTTCGAGGGCCTGCGCCTGATGGACGCCCTCATCGGCATCAAGCGCGGCGTCCCCGGCGCCCAGCTCCCCGAGCTGAAGCAGCGCCGGGTCCGGGCCGCCACCGTGGAGATCGAGGAGCGTCCCGAGGCCGGACACGTCCGCTCCGACGTCGCCACCGACAACCCGGTCCCCGAGCCGCCCTTCTGGGGCACCCGCGTCATCAAGGGCATCCAGCTCAAGGAGTACGCGGCCTGGCTCGACGAGGGCGCCCTCTTCAAGGGCCAGTGGGGCCTCAAGCAGGCCCGCACCGGCGCGGGACCGACGTACGAGGAGCTCGTCGAGAGCGAGGGACGGCCCAGGCTGCGCGGGCTGCTGGACCGGCTGCAGACGGAGAACCTGCTGGAGGCGGCCGTGGTCTACGGCTACTTCCCGTGCGTCTCCAAGGACGACGACCTGATCATCCTGGACGAGCAGGGCAACGAGCGCACCCGCTTCACCTTCCCGCGCCAGCGCCGCGGACGCCGCCTGTGCCTGGCGGACTTCTTCCGCCCCGAGGAGTCCGGCGAGAGGGATGTCGTGGGCCTCCAGGTCGTCACCGTCGGCTCCCGCATCGGCGAGGAGACCGCGCGGATGTTCGAGGCCAACGCCTACCGCGACTACCTGGAGCTCCACGGGCTGTCCGTGCAGCTGGCCGAGGCGCTCGCCGAGTACTGGCACGCACGGGTGCGCTCCGAGCTCGGCTTCGCGGCGGAGGACCCGGCCGCGATGGAGGACATGTTCGCCCTGAAGTACCGCGGCGCCCGCTTCTCCCTCGGCTACGGCGCCTGCCCGGACCTGGAGGACCGCGCCAAGATCGCCGGTCTGCTCGAGCCGGAACGCATCGGCGTCCGCCTCTCCGAGGAGTTCCAGCTGCACCCGGAGCAGTCCACGGACGCCATCGTGATCCACCACCCGGAGGCCAAGTACTTCAACGCCCGCTGAGGCCCCGCGCGGCGTCGCACAGGTCACACCAGGCATGCGCGGCCCGCACGACGTACACTGGTCGGTCCACCGCAGGCCGGTTCCCCTCGTGGGAACCGGCCTGATCTTCCCTCAAGGAGGTACGTGGATGACCAGTACGGTCCCCGCGCTCGGAACTCTTACGGCCGAAGGCTCGGCCCTCCAGGCCGTGCTCCTCGACATGGACGGCACCCTGGTGGACACCGAGGGCTTCTGGTGGGACGTCGAGGTCGAGGTGTTCGCCTCCCTCGGCCACACCCTCGACGACGCCTGGCGCCATGTCGTGGTCGGCGGCCCGATGACCCGCAGCGCGGGGTTTCTCATCGAGGCGACCGGTGCCGACATCTCCCTTGCCGAGCTGACGGTGCTGCTCAACGACGGCTTCGAGGACCGCATCGACCGCGCCCTGCCGCTGATGCCGGGCGCCGCCCGGCTGCTCGCCGAGCTCGCCGAGCACCGGATCCCCACGGCGCTCGTCTCCGCGTCCCACCGGCGCATCATCGACCGGGTCCTGACCACGCTGGGGCCGCAGCACTTCGCGCTGTCGGTCGCCGGTGACGAGGTGCCGCGGACCAAGCCGCACCCCGACCCGTATCTCGCGGCCGCCGCGGGGCTCGGCGCGGACCCCGTGCGGTGCGCCGTCGTCGAGGACACCGTGACCGGGGTGACCGCCGCCGAGGCGGCCGGCTGCCAGGTCGTCGCGGTGCCGTCGGTGGGCCCCATCACGTCGGCCGCCCGGCGCACCGTCGTTCCCTCGCTGGAAGCAGTGGACCTGACGTTCCTGCGCGGGCTGATGACGGAAATGCGCTAGGCCGTTCACCCAGCGTGCCGCGGAACGGAAAACCGGAATTGCCGCCACTCGGTCACCGGTGACGGGCGGATGCCCGAAACAATTCGCTCCGGTTGCCGGTGGCCGAATTCCGGCGTCCCGGATCCCCTTTTCACATGTGAGGTTCACCACATGCAAGGGGGTCGACAACGATGTCCCAATGTGCCCTCCATCCGATTTCGGACGTCACCGGTGCGCCCTTGTGTCCTGATTGATGTGAACCTGCACTAATCCTTCCCGGGTCACCTTCGCCGATCCGTTCACACCCGGTTTCACTGCGTGATGAGCGGTCAACTCCGGGGGCTGCGAACCCTCCTGCGAGCGCGGACTAATGTCGTCGCGAGAACCCCGCCCCCATCCATGTGATCCGCTGCGACAACCCTGCATGCCGGATACACGGAGTCGACAGTCCTGGAGAAACTCGAGCATGAACCGCAAGACTTTGGTGCTGGCGGCCGCGATGGGCCTGCTCGCGCCGGTGCTCGCCGCCTGCGGCGACACCGAGGGCGGGAGCGGCGACGGCGATGCGATCGTTGTGGGCACCACGGACCGGTTCACCGCATCGGAGGAGGACGGTCTCGCGCCTCTCGATCCGGCCTTCGCCTATGACGTCGGTACCTGGAACATCCTGCGGCAGACCGTGCAGACGCTGATGGTGCAGCCCCGCGGCGACGGCGAGCCGGTGCCCGACGCGGCCAAGTCCTGCGGATTCACCGACGCCGGCAACGAGCGCTACAGTTGCAAGCTGCGCGACGGCCTCAAGTTCTCCAACGGCGACGCGATCACCGCGGCCGATGTGAAGTTCTCCATCGAGCGCGCCCTCGCCATCGAGGCCGACAGCCTGGTGTTCGCGCTGCTGTCCACCATCGACACCGTCGAGACGCAGGGCGACGACGAGGTGATCTTCCACCTCAAGGCCGCCGACGCCACCTTCCCGTACAAGCTGTCCACTCCGGTCGCGGGCATCGTCAACCCGGACGACTACGAGAAGAACAAGCTGCGCGAGGGCTTCGAGATCAGCGGCTCCGGGCCGTACACGATCGACGCCGATGTCGAGGACAACCACATCGTCAAGGCGACGTTCACCAAGAACGGCAACTACAAGGGCGCGTTGAAGGTGAACAACGAGAAGGTCGAGATGCGGACCTTCGAAACCTCCGAGGAGATGGGGGAGGCGCTGGAGAAGGGGGACATCCAGGTCATGACCCGCTCCATGTCGCCCGAGCAGATCCAGAAGCTCGCCAACGCGAACGACGGCGAGATCGAACTCGTCGAGTCCCCGGGTCTGGAGATCCGGTACCTGGCCTTCAACACCAAGGCCGAGACCGTCGAGGACAAGGCCGTCCGCCAGGCGATGGCCCAGATCATCGACCGCGGCAAGCTGGTCGGCAACGTCTACGGCACGCAGGCCCAGCCGCTGTTCTCGCTGGTCCCCGCCGGCGTCACCGGCCACAACAACGCGTTCTTCAACAAGTACGGCGACCCGAACGTGGCCAAGGCCCGCCAGCTGCTCGACGGGGCCGGCGTCAGCACGCCGGTGAAGGTGACGCTGCACTACACGACCGACCACTACGGTCCCGCGACCAAGGCCGAGTTCGAGCAGCTGAGCAAGCAGCTCAACGACAGCGGCCTGTTCCAGACCGACATCGAGGGCGTGCCCTGGAACGACTTCAGCCCCGGCGGCCGCAAGGGCAAGTACGACGTCTACGGCATGGGCTGGTTCCCCGACTACCCGGACGCCGACGCCTTCCTCTCGCCCTTCCTCGACAAGGACAACTTCCTCAACTCGCCCTACGCCAACGAGGAGATCCGCAAGGATCTGCTCCCGGAGTCGCGCCGTCAGGCCGACCGGCTGTCCGCCTCCGACAGCATCACGGAGATCCAGGACATCGTCGCCGACGAGGTCCCGGTGCTCCCGCTGTGGCAGGGCAAGCAGTTCATCGCCACCCGCGATGGCATCACCGGCACCGCCTACGCCCTCAACTCGTCCGCCACTCTCCAGCTGTGGGAGCTCGGACGCGGCGCCAGCGGCTGACGGACCTGCACGGTGCCCTGCGCGCTCCGGGCACACAGAACGAACAAGGCACAACACGTGAATCTGCGCAACCAGTGGCCGGTCCTGCCCCTCGTGGCGGGGCCGGCCTCCGGTCTGTTGACCGGCTGCGGTACCCAGAACGGCACGGGAGCCGACGGCTCCGGCATCGTGGTGGGGATGTCCGACGACGTCCTGGCCACCGACCCCGCCTCCGGCTACGACCCCGGCTCCTGGCTGTTGTTCAACAACGTCTTCCAGTCGCTGCTGCACTTCCCCAAGGGTGCCACCGAGCCCCGGCCCGACGCCGCCGAGAGCTGCGACTTCTCGGACGCCGCGACCAAGGTGTACACCTGCACCCTGCGGGACGGGCTGACGTTCAGCAAGGGTGACCCGCTCACCTCGAAGGACGTGAAGTTCTCCTTCGACCGCATGCTGAAGATCAACGACCCGGACGGCCCGGCGGTGATGTTCCCGACGCTGGAGAAGGTCACCACCCCCGACGCGCGGACGGTCGTCTTCGAACTCAACACGGCCGACGCCACCTTCCCCAGCAAGATCGCCTCCGGCGCCGGATCCATCGTCGACCACCGCGAGTACGACGCCGCCGGGCTCCGCGAGGACGGTGAAGCGGTCGGCTCCGGCCCGTACAGGCTGGAGTCGTTCGGCAACGACCGCGCCGTGTTCTCCGTCAACGAGCACTACCGGGGCAGCGCGGAGCCCAAGAACACCGGCGTGACACCGGAGTTCTTCCACGGCGACCAGAAGGGGCTGCAACAGGCCGTCCAGGATGCCGAGGTCGACATCGCCTACCGCGGTCTCACCGCCGGGGCCATCGCCGGCATCGAGGAGGCCGACCGCGGCACCGGCGGCATCGAGGTCGTCGAGGGCAGCAGCGCCGAGGTCCAGCACCTCGTCTTCAACATGGACCACCCGGTCGCCGCAAAGCCCGGCGTGCGCAAGGCCATGGCCCATCTCCTCGACCGTGACGCCCTGATCCAGGACGTCTACGAGGGCACGGCCACCCCGCTGTACTCGATCGTCCCGGCCGGCGTCGCGGGCCACAACACCGCCTTCTTCGACACCTACGGCGCCCGCCCCTCCAAGGCGAAGGCCGCCGCGGCGCTGGCGGAGGAGGGCATCAGCGGCAAGGTGAAGCTGACCCTGTGGTCCACCCCGACCCGCTACGGCCCGGCCACCGACCAGGAACTGAAGGCGATCGCGGGGCAGCTCAACGCGAGCGGACTCTTCGACGCCGACGTGAAGTCCGTCCCCTTCGCCCAGTACGAGAAGGACATCACCGCCGGCAAGTACGGCGTCTACGTCAAGGGATGGGTCCCGGACTACCCGGACGCCGACAACTTCACCGGGCCCTTCTTCGGCGAGGGCAACGTGCTGGACAACCACTACGACAACCACACGATCACCGGGACGCTGCTCCCGCGCACCGCCGCCCAGCGGGACCGCGCCGCCACCGACAGGGAGTTCGGCCGGATCCAGGACATCGTCGCCGAGGACATCCCCGTCCTCCCGGTCTGGCAGGCCAAGCAGTACGCGGTCGTCCAGGACGGTGTGTACGGCGTGGAGTACTGCCTCGACGCCTCGACCGTGTTCCGGTTCTGGGAGCTCAGCAAGAGCTGACGCCCGACGCGCACGACGAGGGCGCCCTCCCGGCCGGGAGGGCGCCCTCGTTCTGTCCCTTGCGCCGCCGCGCTACTGCGTGCCGGGGCGCACCAGCCCGCTCTCGTAGGCGTACACCGCGGCCTGCACCCGGTCGCGCAGGCCCAGCTTGGTCAGCACATGACCGACGTGCGTCTTCACGGTGGTCTCGCTGACGAACAGGTCGGCGGCGATCTCCGCGTTGGACAGCCCGCGCGCCACCAGCTTCAGCACCTCCACCTCACGCTCGGTCAGCGTGTGCAGCGTGTCCGGCACCGGTTCGTCACCGGAGGGCAGATGCGTGGCGTACTTGTCCAGCAGCCGGCGCGTGATGCTCGGCGCGAGCATCGCCTCACCGGCGGCCACCACGCGGATCGCCTGCACCAGCTCGTTGGCCGGGGCGTCCTTCAGCAGGAAGCCGCTGGCCCCCGCCTTCAGCGCCTCCACCACGTACTCGTCGAGGTCGAACGTCGTCAGCACCAGCACCTTCGCCGGCCCGTTGCGTTCGGGCCCGGTGATCTGCCGGGTCGCCTCCACCCCGTCCATCCGCGGCATGCGGATGTCCATCAGCACGACATCGGGCTGGAGCGCCCGCACCTGGTCCAGGGCCTGGAGGCCGTCTCCGGCCTCGCCGACGACCGCGATGTCCTGCTCGGCCTCCAGAATCATCCGGAACCCGGTGCGCAGCAGCGGCTGGTCGTCGACCAGTAGGACGCGGATGGCCACGTAAGTCTCCTTCGCTAGTCCGGCCCCATTCTGCCCTGATGGCCGCCGCCGGACTCAGCCGCCCTCACCGGGAGCGGGTACGGCGGGGGAGTACCGCCGAACTCGGGACAGTGGGCCTGGTGATCGCACCAGCCGCACAGCTTCGTCGGGCGCGGACGCCAGTCACCCGTCTCCGTCGCCCGCCGGATCGCGTCCCACAGCGCGAGCAGCTTGCGCTCGACCCGCTCCAGGTCGGCGCGCACCGGGTCGTAGGTCAGCACGTCACCGCTGCCCAGGTACACCAGCTGGAGCCGGCGCGGGATCACCTGCTTCAGGCGCCAGACGACCAGCGCGTAGAACTTCATCTGGAACAGCGCACCCTCGGCGTACTCGGGGCGGGGCGCCTTGCCCGTCTTGTAGTCGACGATCCGGACCTCGCCGGTGGGGGCCACGTCGACCCGGTCGATGATGCCGCGCAGCCGCAGCCCCGACTCCAGCTCCGCCTCGACGAACAGCTCCCGCTCGGCGGGCTCGAGTCGGGTCGGATCCTCCAGCCCGAACCAGCGCTCGACCAGGGCCTCCGCCTCCGCCAGCCAGCGGGCGAGCCGCTCGCCGCCGGGGTCGTCGGCGAACAGCTCCACGACCTCCGGGCGCGTCTCCCGCAGCCGGTCCCACTGGCCCGGCACCAGCGCCTTCGCCCGCGGCGCGGTGCGCTCGGCCGCGGGGGCGTCGAAGAGCCGCTCCAGCACCGCGTGCACCAGCGTGCCCCGGGTCGCCGCCTCGCTCGGCTTCTCCGGCAGCCGGTCGATCACCCGGAACCGGTACAGCAGCGGGCACTGCATGAAGTCACTCGCACGCGAAGGGGACAGCGACGCCGGCGGTATGACGGGGGCCCCGGTCACCACGACCGCGTCCACCGCGGTCCCGGCCGGGACCGCGCTGCTGTCGGGGGGCGCCGCGCCCTCGGTGCTCGTCTCCATGAACACAGACCTTACGGCCCGCCACTGACACTGTGATGTGCAGGCAGGGACGGATGGGGAATGAGGGGTGGAGACAGGGGTGCCGGGGCGGAAGGGGCGGCGATCGCCGCATACCATCGACATGAGACCTCCCGTCCGGCAGGCGCGGGAACCGCAGCGAACGAGGGGACACCGGTGGACGTAAGCGGCGGGCGCGGGCAGCCGCGGCCCGGCAACGACGAGTCGGCCCACCACACGGGGCGCCGACCCCAGGCCCCCGTCAACCCCACACCCCCACCCACCGAGCCCGACCCCACCGACACCCACCCCGCCCCTGCCACGCCGCCCGGCCCGCCCGCGGCCGCGGACGGCACCCCCGAACCCGCCGCGTCACGGGAACCCGCGTCGCCCGGCCCGGAAGGCCCCGGCGCACCGACCGCGGGCGCCACGGATCACGCGTCCGTGCCGTCGCGGGAGGGTTCGTCGCCCGGGTCGGAAGGCCCCGGTACCACGGCCCGTCCGGGCCCCGGTGCACCGCCTGCGGGCGCCACGGATCACGCGTCCGTGGCGTCGCGGGAGGGTTCGTCGCCCGGGTCGGACGGGCGCGGTGCCTCCACCGACCGTCCGGGCGCTGACGCGCCGACGGGTCCCCACGCGGGCACCGTCGACCATGCGGCCCCGGCGCCCGCGCCGCATCGCGGCTCGTCACCGGGAGAGGACCGCCCCGGTGCTTCCGCGGATCGTCCGGGTGAGCCGGCCGGTCGCCCTGGGGGTGCCACGGATCATGCGGGCACCGTGCCGCAAGCCGGCGAGTCGTCCGGGGCGGACGCCCGTCCGGGCACCACGGACCCTGCCACCACGGTGCTTGCCGCGCCGCAGGGGAGTTCATCCCCGGGACCGCTTGGTCCCGGTGCTTCCGCGGATCGTCCGGGTGAGCCGGCCGGTCATCCCGCGGGCGCGACGGATCACGCGGCCGACGCGTCGCGAGACGGGGCGGCCGATGCCGCTGCCCGTCCTGGGCCGGGGGCCGGTGACTCCGGCGCCTCGGACCGTGGCGGCGCGTCTGCTGCGTCGCAGGGGGGCGCGGCATCGGGACCGGAGCGGCCGGGCGGCCGCAACGGCGCCGCAGGCAACGGGGCCGCGCCGGGGGGCTCCGGGGCTCCCGGCGGGCCGCAGCGCGCCGGTCGTGGGCCGGCCCACTCCGAGGGCGGGCCGCACCGGCCGGAGGAGCGGCAGCGGGGCGGGCTGCTGATGGGGCGGCCGTTCGGTGTGCCCGTGTACGTGGCGCCCAGCTGGTTCCTCGTCGCCATCCTCATCACCTGGGTCTTCGGCGGTCAGATCGACCGGGTGCTGCCCGAGCTCGGCGCCGCCAGCTATCTGGTCTCCCTGTTCTTCGCCGTCGCCTTCTACGGCTCCGTACTCGTCCACGAGCTCGCCCACACCCTCGCCGCCCTCCGCTTCAAACTGCCGGTGCGCCGCATCCAGCTGCAGTTCTTCGGCGGCGTCTCCGAGATCGAGAAGGAGGCCGAGACACCCGGCCGGGAGTTCGTGCTGGCCTTCGTCGGACCGCTGCTCTCCCTGGTCCTGTCCGGCCTGTTCTACCTCGCCCTGCTCGCGGTCGACCCCAGCAGCGTCCCCGGGGTGCTGCTGGCCGGCCTGATGATCTCCAACCTCATCGTCGCCGTCTTCAACCTCCTGCCCGGCCTCCCCCTCGACGGCGGCCGCATGCTCCGCGCCGTCGTCTGGGCGATCAGCGGCAAGCCGATGACCGGCACCATCGCCGCCGCCTGGGTGGGCCGCGCCCTCGCCGTCGCCGTCCTGATCGGCCTCCCGCTGCTCACCCAGTCCGGGGCCCTCGGCTCCGACGCCGTCGACAACGTCGGCATGGACACCGTCCTGGACGCCCTGCTCGCCGCCATCCTCGCCGCGATCATCTGGACCGGCGCCGGCAACAGCCTGCGCATGGCCCGGCTCCGGGAGCACCTGCCCGAGCTGCGCGCCCGCACGCTCACCCGCCGCGCGGTGCCCGTCGAGAGCGACACCCCCCTCTCCGAGGCACTGCGCCGCGCCAACGCCGCCGGGGCCCGCGCCCTGGTCGTCATCGACTCCGAGGGCGTACCCGTCTCCCTGGTCCGCGAGGCGGCCATCGTCGGCGTACCCGAACACCGCCGCCCGTGGGTCCCGGTCGGCGGTCTCGCCCAGGACATCACCGACGGCATGCGCGTCTCCGCCGAGCTCGCCGGAGAGGACCTGCTGGAGGCCCTGCGCGCGGCGCCGGCCACCGAGTACCTCGTCGTCGAGGAAACCGGGGAGATCTACGGCGTCCTGTCCGCGGCGGACGTGGAGCGCGCCTTCGTCAAGGCCATGGCACGGCCCAGCTGAACCGCGCCCCGGCCACGACGGACCCGGCCCGGGCGCCCACGGTCAGGAGGGGGCCCGGGGAACGGTAGGCTGGTCACATGTCCGAACCGACCGGTGCCGCCCGCAGGCGCGGGCCCTTCAAGGTCGGGGACCAGGTTCAGCTGACCGACCCCAAGGGCCGCCACTACACGTTCACGCTCGAGGCCGGGAAGAATTTCCACACCCACAAGGGTTCCTTCCCCCACGACGAACTGATCGGTGCTCCCGAAGGCAGCGTCGTCCGCACCACCGGCAACGTCGCCTACCTCGCGCTGCGCCCCCTGCTCCCCGACTACGTCCTGTCCATGCCCCGCGGGGCAGCCGTCGTCTACCCGAAGGACGCGGGGCAGATCCTCGCCTTCGCCGACATCTTCCCCGGCGCGCGCGTCGTGGAGGCCGGCGTGGGCTCCGGCTCGCTCAGCAGCTTCCTGCTGCGCGCCATCGGCGACCAGGGCATGCTGCACTCCTACGAGCGCCGCGAGGACTTCGCCGACATCGCCCGGCAGAACGTCGAGCGCTACTTCGGCGGACCGCACCCCGCCTGGCAGCTCACCGTCGGCGACCTCCAGGACAACCTGTCCGACACGGACGTCGACCGCGTCATCCTCGACATGCTCGCCCCCTGGGAGTGCCTGGAGGCCGTCTCCAAGGCGCTCGTCCCCGGCGGCATCCTCTGCTGCTACGTCGCCACCACCACCCAGCTCGCCCGGACCGTCGAGTCCATCCGCGAGATCGGCTGCTTCAACGAGCCGACCGCCTGGGAGACGATGATCCGCAACTGGCACATCGAGGGCCTGGCCGTCCGCCCGGACCACCGGATGATCGGCCACACCGGCTTCCTGCTCACCGCCCGCCGGCTCGCCGACGGCGTCGAGCCGCCCATGCGCCGCCGCCGCCCCGCCAAGGGCGCCTACGGCGAGGACTACGCCGGCCCCAACGCCGACGGAGGCACCGCCCGCTGACGAGGCCCGCCACTCCCGCAACGTACGGGCGCCGTGGCGCAGTTCCCGACCGGGTTCCGGAACTGCGCCACGGCGCTTTCGCGTTGGTCCCGGCCGTGGGGACCGAAACCGCACACCCCGGCGTTCCCTCCGTACTGTGACGTGTGGCACGATGCTGGCCACCCCCACCGGCACAGCCCTCACAGGAGACACTCCTCGTGCAGCCTTCCGCCGTCCCGGAGCTCGCTCACACGCACGCCCGCCCGATCCACTGGGTCGCCACCGCCACGGCCCTCGCCGGTGTCGTGGCCCTCTCCTCCGTCCTGGGTCCCGACGCCGCGACCGCGGCCCCGACCCCGGGACCGCAGACGAAGAGCGCCCCCGCGGACGTCGCCCCGCCCGACCCCGCGGCCGTCGAGTTCCCCCTCGACTGCGGCCCGGTGAAGGCGGTGGTGGAGAAGAAGGCGTCCGGCGACCTCGACGGCGACGGCCGGCCGGAAACGGTCGCGGTCGTGCACTGCGACGCCGCCATGGGCACCCCGCCCGACGGCGTGTACGTCGTGACCCGGGCCGCCGGCGCCGGCGCACCGCGCGTGGTGGCCACCCTCGTCGACCCACAGGACCGCATCAGCGTCGACGACTTCGCCGTACGCGACGGAGAGGCCGTCGCCACCCTCCTCGGCTACTCCTCCGAGAACGTGCCCAATTGCTGCCCCGACACGCGTGAGAGCGTGAAGTGGCGGTGGGAGAACGGCGCGTTCGTGCGGTCCGCGCCGTCCGGAGCGAAGAGCGTGTGACCCGCGCGCGGGCGTGTGCCGGGGCGCGCGCTCCCGCAGTGTGAGAAGTCAGACAGTGGTGACGCGCCGTGCCGTACCCGTCACGCGGCGTCCGGCCCGTAGACCTCGGCCCGGTCCGCGACCCGGCGGACGTGGATGCACTCGCCCGGGCACTCCTTCGCGGAGTCGATCACATCCGTGAGAAGCGGCAGCGGCACGGGCGTTGTCGCCCCCTTGTCCTGCAGCAGCTCGTCCTGCGGGCTCTTCACGTACGCCAGCCCGTCGATGTCCAGCTCGAACACCTCCGGCGCGTACTGGGCGCAGATGCCGTCGCCGGTGCACAGGTCCTGGTCGATCCAGACCTCCAAGGCCTCGCCGCCTGCTCCGGCCTCCTGCTGCACGCTCGTCTCCCCTGCCGTTTCCTGAGTCGGGCCGGACGGGAATCCGGCCAGCTCCGACGGGTGTTGAACACGTCGACCCTACCTTCGCCTGGGTTCCAATCATCATCGGTGGGTATTCCCCTGGCGTGAGGGAGAGCGCAAGGGTGAAGATCGGACACACCCCGACCGTCTTTGTGATCTAGGGGTTTCAATCGACACCCGCCCAGGTAGGGTCTGGAAGCGTCCAGCTCCCCTTGGAGGAGGTGAGGACCGTGGCAGCCCACGACGACGACATGAACCGCGGCATCCGCCCGGGACGCGGGTCCGACGACCCGGCCGGGCAGATCGCCTACCTTGAGCAGGAGATCGCCGTCCTGCGACGCAAGCTCGCCGACTCTCCGCGACACACGAGGATTCTCGAAGAGCGGATCGTCGAGCTGCAGACCAACCTGGCCGGCGTGTCCGCCCAGAACGAACGACTCGCGGGCACGCTCCGTGAGGCCCGTGACCAGATCGTGGCCCTCAAGGAAGAGGTCGACCGGCTCGCACAGCCGCCGGCCGGCTTCGGTGTCTTCCTCACGGCGAACGAGGACGGCACGGCCGACATCTTCACCGGCGGCAGAAAGCTGCGGGTGAACGTCAGCCCCAGCGTCGAGCTGGACGAGCTCCGGCGCGGCCAGGAAGTGATGCTCAACGAAGCGCTCAACGTGGTCGAGGCCATGGAGTTCGAGCGTGTCGGCGACATCGTCACCCTCAAGGAGATCCTCGAGGACGGCGAGCGGGCCCTGGTGCTCGGGCACACCGACGAGGAGCGGGTGGTGCGGCTCGCCGAGCCGCTGCTGGACGTCACCATCCGCCCCGGCGACGCCCTGCTCATGGAGCCCCGCTCGGGATACGTCTACGAGGTGGTGCCGAAGAGCGAGGTCGAGGAGCTCGTCCTCGAGGAAGTCCCCGACATCGGTTACGACCAGATCGGCGGTCTCGGCGGCCAGATCGAGGCCATCCGCGACGCGGTCGAGCTGCCCTACCTCTACCCGGACCTGTTCAAGGAGCACGAACTGCGGCCGCCCAAGGGTGTGCTGCTGTACGGGCCGCCCGGATGCGGCAAGACGCTCATCGCCAAGGCCGTCGCCAACTCGCTGGCCAAGAAGGTCGCCGAGGTCACCGGCCAGGCCGCCGGCAAGAGCTTCTTCCTCAACATCAAGGGCCCCGAGCTGCTGAACAAGTACGTCGGCGAGACCGAGCGGCAGATCCGCCTGGTCTTCCAGCGGGCCCGGGAGAAGGCCAGCGAGGGCACCCCCGTCATCGTCTTCTTCGACGAGATGGAGTCGCTCTTCCGCACCCGTGGCTCCGGCGTCAGCTCGGACGTGGAGAACACCATCGTCCCCCAGCTGCTCGCCGAGATCGACGGCGTGGAGGGCCTGCAGAACGTGGTGGTGATCGGTGCCTCCAACCGTGAGGACATGATCGACCCCGCCATCCTGCGTCCCGGCCGGCTGGATGTGAAGATCAAGATCGAGCGTCCGGACGCCGAGGCGGCCAAGGACATCTTCGGCAAGTACCTCACCGAGCGCCTCCCGCTGCACGGCGACGACCTCGCCGAGCACGGCGGCGACAAGTCCATGACGGTCCAGAGCATGATCCAGACCGCGGTGGAACAGATGTACGCCGAATCGGAGGAGAACCGCTTCCTGGAAGTCACCTACGCCAACGGCGACAAGGAAGTCCTCTACTTCAAGGACTTCAATTCCGGCGCCATGATCGAGAACATCGTGGGCCGCGCCAAGAAGATGGCGATCAAGGACTTCCTGGAGAAGAGCCATAAGGGTCTGCGCGTCTCCCACCTGCTCCAGGCCTGCGTGGACGAGTTCAAGGAGAACGAGGACCTGCCCAACACCACCAACCCGGACGACTGGGCCCGCATCTCCGGAAAGAAGGGCGAGCGGATTGTTTACATCCGTACGCTCATCACCGGAAAGCAGGGCGCGGACACCGGACGCTCCATCGACACGGTGGCGAATACCGGTCAGTACCTGTAAAAGCCAGGGCGGCTGCGGGTGCCCTCAGCGGGGTACCCGCAGCCGACTGTTTTTCGGGGCCACGGCTGGAGCACCCAATGACGCAAATGATCTCCCCACCAGGGCGAAGGCGTTCTAGGCTCGTCCGTACCGCCGAGTCGCGCAGTGCGGGGACGGGCACCGCACACGCACCGGAGCGCCAGCGGTACAGCAGCGCCCCCGACCGGGGACGCCGCCGGGCAAGGAGGGCCGCATGACCGTACGGCGAGTAATGGGCATCGAGACGGAGTACGGGATCTCCGTCCCCGGCCACCCCAACGCCAATGCCATGCTCACCTCGTCCCAGATCGTGAACGCCTACGCGGCGGCGATGCACCGGGCCCGCCGGGCCCGCTGGGACTTCGAGGAGGAGAACCCGCTGCGGGACGCGCGAGGCTTCGACCTCGCCCGTGAGGCCGCCGACGCCAGCCAGCTCACCGACGAGGACATCGGCCTGGCCAACGTCATCCTGACCAACGGCGCGCGGCTCTACGTGGACCACGCCCATCCGGAGTACAGCGCGCCCGAGGTCACCAACCCGCGCGACGCCGTCCTCTGGGACAAGGCCGGGGAGCGGATCATGGCCGAGGCGGCGGAGCGCGCGGCCCAGCTTCCCGGCGCCCAGCCGATCCACCTCTACAAGAACAACACCGACAACAAGGGCGCCTCCTACGGGACGCACGAGAACTACCTGATGAAGCGGGAGACCCCCTTCTCGGACATCGTGCGCCACCTGACGCCGTTCTTCGTCTCCCGCCAGGTCTTCACCGGCGCCGGCCGCGTCGGAATCGGCCAGGACGGCCACGAGCACGGCTTCCAGATCAGTCAGCGCGCGGACTACTTCGAGGTCGAGGTGGGTCTGGAGACGACGCTGAAGCGGCCCATCATCAACACGCGCGACGAGCCGCACGCCGACGCCGAGAAGTACCGCCGGCTGCATGTGATCATCGGCGACGCGAACCTGTCCGAGATCTCGACGTATCTGAAGCTGGGCACCACGGCTCTGGTGCTGTCCATGATCGAGGACGGGTTCATCGCCGTGGACCTGGCCGTCGACCAGCCCGTACGGACCCTGCACCAGGTCTCGCACGATCCCTCGCTGAAGCGGCTCGTCACGCTGCGCAGCGGGCGGACGCTGACCGCGGTGCAGCTCCAGATGGAGTACTTCGAGCTGGCCCGCAAGTACGTCGAGGAGCGGTTCGGGGCGGACGCCGACGAGCAGACCAAGGACGTGCTGGGCCGCTGGGAGGACACGCTGACCCGGCTGGAGAACGACCCGATGAGCCTGGCCGGAGAGCTGGACTGGGTGGCCAAGCGGGAGCTCATGGAGGGCTACCGGCGCAGGGACGGCCTGGACTGGGACGCGGCCCGGCTGCACCTGGTGGACCTGCAGTACGCCGACGTACGGCCCGACAAGGGCCTGTACAACCGTCTGGTGGCCCGCGGGCGCATGAAGCGGCTGCTGGACGAGGCCGAGGTCGAGCGGGCCCGTACGGCGCCTCCTGAGGACACCAGGGCCTACTTCCGCGGCCGGTGCCTGGAGCAGTACGCGGACGACGTCGCGGCGGCCTCCTGGGACTCGGTGATCTTCGATCTGCCGGGCCGGGACTCGCTCCAGCGGGTCCCAACCCTGGAACCGCTTCGCGGAACGCGTAATCACGTCAAGGAGCTCCTGGACCGCTGCCGCACGGCAGAAGACCTGGTCAGGGTGTTGTCGGGAAACTGAGCGGGTACCGGGGTACCCCGGGAAGGGCCGGCCGGACAGGGTGGAAACCGCCGGGTCCGGGAATCATCGAGGTGGTCCCCGTACGTTGGAGCAACTGCGGGGGCATTGTCGGACCCGGCTTGTAGGGTCTGATCTTGACCGAGCAAGTGTGTCGGGCGAACCGAGCGGGGTGAGGGTGATGGCGACCAAGGACACCGGCGGCGGACAGCAGAAGGCCACCCGGTCCAGCGAGGAGGTCGAGGAGCAGGCGGCGGACACGCAGGCTGCCGAGGACCTCAAGGAGCGTCAGGAAAAGCTGAGCGAGGACGTCGACGATGTCCTGGACGAGATCGACGATGTCCTGGAGGCCAACGCCGAGGACTTCGTGAGGTCATTTGTTCAAAAGGGTGGACAGTAGCCTTCGACAGCCTTCGGAACGAAGGGTGTGGTGGCTGTTCGAGCGGGATTACCGGGCGGGAGCTCCGGCTGAGGCCGGGCTGAGGACGCAGGGTGGCGCGGGGCGCTGTCCGTGGGCCGGGTGAGCCGGTCACGGGCGGCGTCCGCGCTGCCGGGGGAGGGCCGGCGCTGCCGGGAGAGGGCCGCTGAGGCGCCTGTCGGGCTTCGTCATATCCGTGGATCATTTATGTGGATCATTGCCGTGGGACGGGTAGGGTCCGTGGCGTAATGTGCTTCAACTGCAATTCGGCCATCGGCAAGTTGGGAGACGATCCCGACGCTGTTCGTCGGGCTGCCGCCTACTTGGAGGGAACTTCGTGGAAGCCAACACTCGTAGTACCGGGCGTCTGCCGGCTGCCTTCCTGACGCCCGGGTCTTCCTCGTTCATGGACTTCCTCTCCGAGCACCAGCCGGAACTGCTGCCGGGCAAGAGGACGTTGCCGCCCGTGCAGGGAGTGATCGAGGCGCCGCACGGGACGACCATCGTCGCCACGACCTTTCCGGGCGGTGTCGTGCTCGCCGGTGACCGGCGGGCCACGATGGGGAACGTCATCGCCCAGCGGGACATCGAGAAGGTGTTCCCCGCCGACGAGTACTCCGCGGTGGGTATCGCCGGTACGGCGGGGCTGGCCGTGGAGATGGTGAAGCTGTTCCAGCTGGAGCTCGAGCACTTCGAGAAGGTCGAGGGCGCGCAGCTGTCGCTGGAGGGCAAGGCGAACCGGCTTTCGACGATGATCCGCTCGAATCTCGGCATGGCCATGCAGGGGCTCGCCGTGGTGCCGCTGTTCGCGGGGTACGACGTGGACCGGGACAAGGGGCGGATCTTCTCCTACGACGTCACGGGCGGGCGTTCCGAGGAGCTGGGGTTCGCCGCCACCGGTTCCGGGTCGGTCTTCGCGCGCGGTGCGATGAAGAAGCTGTTCCGGGACGACCTGAGTGAGGCCGAGGCCACCACACTGGTGGTACAGGCGCTGTACGACGCGGCAGATGACGACTCGGCGACCGGTGGTCCCGATGTCGCCCGCCGGATCTATCCGATCGTCACCGTGATCACCGAGGACGGCTTCCGCCGGCTCACCGAGGAGGAGGCGTCCGACATCGCCCGGTCGGTGCTGGAGCGGCGGCTGGAGCAGCCGGACGGTCCGCGGGCCTCGCTGCTGTAGGGCGGCGGCGCGGTCGGTCTTGATTGTTCAGGGTGGTCCAGTGACTTCGACAGAAAGGGACGGATAACCGGTGTCGACGCCGTTCTATGTCTCACCCCAGCAGGCGATGGCGGACCGGGCGGAGTACGCCCGGAAAGGCATCGCCCGTGGTCGCAGCCTTGTGGTGCTGCAGTATGCCGACGGGATCGTCTTCGTCGGTGAGAACCCGTCCCGTGCGCTGCACAAGTTCAGCGAGATCTACGACCGGATCGGGTTCGCCGCGGCCGGTAAGTACAACGAGTACGAGAACCTGCGGATCGGCGGCGTGCGCTACGCCGACCTGCGGGGTTACACCTACGACCGGGACGATGTGACGGCCCGGGGCCTGGCGAACGTGTACGCGCAGACACTGGGGACGATCTTCTCGAGCGTGGGGGAGAAGCCCTACGAGGTGGAGCTGGTCGTCGCCGAGGTCGGGGAGACCCCGGAGCAGGACCAGATCTACCGGCTGCCGCACGACGGGTCCATCGTGGACGAGCACGGCTCGGTGGCGGTGGGCGGCAACGCGGAGCAGATCAGCGGGTACCTCGATCAGCGGCACCGGGACGGGATGACGCTGGCGGAGGCGCTGAAGCTGGCGGTGCAGTCGCTGTCGCGGGACACCAACGGCGGTGAGCGGGAGATTCCCGCGGAGCGGCTGGAGGTGGCGGTGCTGGACCGGACGCGGCCGCAGAAGCGCAAGTTCCGGCGGATCGGCGGGCGGCAGCTGGCGCGGCTGCTGGAGTCGGGCGGAGCGGAGACGGCCTCCGAGGCGGAGACGGAACCGGATGCGTCGGGTGGCGCGGATTCCGGCGGAGACGTCGAGTAGCGCGTATGCCTGCGGCGCCGCTGTCCCTCCGGTGGGGGTGCGCGTAGCGCCTACGGGGGGGTGGGTGGTGCGGGGCCGGGCCGGGGGTGTACGTCCTCGGACTGGCGCGATTGGGCTTGCTGGTGGGGGTGGGCGGTGCGGACGCGCCAGCCACTGCGGGCGCACACCCCCGTCCCGTCCCCTCCCCGCCGTCGGCGAGTGCCGCACTCCGCGAGCTCCGCCCGCCCGGTCCGCCCGGTGAGCCCGGTCTGCGTGATCCGCCGGTCCCCGCGATCCGCGGCCTGCTGCTATTGCCCGCGCTGCGGTGGGGCGTCCTGCCTGCCGCCATCGCTCGCGCTGCCTCGCGCGATTCGCGCCCTGCTGTCGGCATGCGCGCGATCCGCGTCCTGCCGTCGGCCATCCCTGCGATCCGCGGCCTGCTGCTATTGCCCGCGCTGCGGTGGGGCGTCCTGCCTGCCGCCATCGCTCGCGCTGCCTCGCGCGATTCGCGCCCTGCTGTCGGCATGCGCGCGATCCGCGTCCTGCCGTCGGCCATCCCTGCGATCCGCGCCTCAGGCGGGCGGCCTGCCTGCCGCCGACTGCGGCCTGCCGCCGCTCCCGCGGGCAGTCGTGCCGCAGGGGCGATGGGGGAGGGTGGGCGCGACGGCACGCCGCCGGCGTCGGGCTGTGCGGACACCCCCGGCTCGCACCGGCACAGGGCACCGCTGAAGCGCCGCCTGTGCGACACGGGCCACTCTGCCGGTGCCGGAGGCTTCAGGCGCGGCCCGTGGAGCCGCGGACGATCAGTTCGACCGGGATGTCGTCCGCCGAAGGGTCCCGCCCCTCCAGCACCGCCAGCAACGCCCCCATCCCCCGCTCCCCGAACAGCTCCGCGTCCAGCCGCACAGTCGTCAGCTCCGGATCGATCGCCGTCGCCAGCGCCAGATCGTCGATCCCGGTGACGGACAGTTCGTCCGGCACCCGCAGCCCCAGCCGCCGCGCCGCCTTGTACACCCCCGCCGCGAGCTGGTCGTCGTCGCAGACCACCGCCGTCGCCCGGTCCGGTGAAACCGAGAGCGCCGCCTGAGCGGCGGCTTCCGCGCCCCGGATGGAGATCGGCGCCCGCGCCGTGCGCAAGGACGTGCCCGGCACCGCCCGCAACCGCTCCTCCAGCTCCCGCGCGCGCACCTCGAAGGTCCAGGACGCCACGTCCGCCGCCAGGCGCAGGAAGCGGCGGTGGCCCAGACCGAGCAGATGGTCCGTGACCTGCCGGACCCCGTCGGCGATGTCGAGGTTGACCGTCGCCGCCCCCACGCTGGCCCCCGGGTCGCTGTCCAGCATCACCAGCGGCAGCTGGTCGCCGCGGATCGCGGTGAGGGCCTCCGCCGCCATGGAGGAGGCGATCACACCGTCCAGGGCCGCCTCGGCGGACGCGAAGGGGTCGCGGGCGGGGCCGATGCCCTCGGGGGAGGGGTAGAGGACCACCCCGAAACCGTGCTGGGAGGCCACCCGCGCGGCCCCGGTGTAGACGCCCGCGAAGAACTCCGTGGTGAGGGCGGGGACGACCAGGAGGACCGTACGGGTGCGGCCCAGGCGCAGGTTGCGGGCGACCAGGTTGGGGCGGTAGCCCAGGGTGCGCGCGGCGTCGCGGACGCGCTCCGCCGTGGCCTCCGAGACCCGGCCGCGCCACTTGTCGCCCATGACCAGGGAGACCGCCGCCTGGGAGACGCCGGCGGCCCGGGCGACGTCCCGGCTCGTGGGGCGGGTGCCGGCTCGGGGCATCGTCGGGCCGCTCCTTCGTCTGGACTGGTGAACAGCGGCCATGGTACGTATGAACACGGTCGTTATACGTAAAACTTGCAGCGGAGGAGCCGGCATGGCCACGGGATACCTGGAGATTCTCCGGGCACGGCACGCCGCCCGGCTGCTCGTGGGCACGCTCGTCGGGCGGCTGCCCAACGCGACCGCCGCCATCGCGATCGTGCTGTTCGTGCGCGCGGAGGGCGGCACGTACAGCCTCGCCGGCGCCCTGGCGGCGGTGTACGGGGTCGCCAACGCCGTCGGGCAGCCCGTACTGGGACGGCTGGTGGACCTGCGTGGGCAGCCGCGGGTGCAGCTGCCCGCCGCCGTGCTCTCCGCGCTGGCCATGGCCCTGTTCGCCGCCGTGGGAACCGAGCCGCGCGCGGTGGCCTACGCCGCCGTCGCCGCGGCCGGCCTGTTCACCCCGCCCCTGGAGGGCGGGCTGCGGGCGCTGTGGTCCTCCGTGCTGCCCAAGGAGAATCAGGTGCACCGGGCGTACGCCATGGACGCCGTGGCCCAGGAGGTGATGTTCACCGTCGGGCCGCTGCTGGTGACGCTGTGCGCCTCGCTGTGGTCCGCCCGGGCCGCGCTGCTGGTGCTGAACGTCATCGGGGTGCTCGGCGCCCTCTCCGTCGTCCTCTCGCCCCCTTCGCGCGCCTGGCGGTCGGCGCCGCGCGAGGCCCACTGGCTGGGCGCCCTGCGCTCGCCCGGGCTGCTCGCGCTGCTGGGCGCCTTCCTGACGGTGGGCATGGCGCTCGGCTCCATCACCGTCGCCGCCATGACGTACGCCGACGAGCACGGCGGCGACCAGGTGTACGGCTGGCTGATGGCGGGCATCGGCCTGGGCGCCCTGATCGGCGGTATGGCCTACGGGGCGCGGCAGTGGGCCGGCGAGCCCTCGCGGCGGCTGACGGGCATCGTGGCGCTCCTGGCGGTGTGCTACCTGCCGCTGATGCTGCGGCCCGGCCCGGTGGCCATGACGCTGCTCACCGTCGTCGCCGGGCTCTTCCTCGCCCCGGCGATCGCGTGCGCCTTCGTGCTCGTCGACCGGCACGCGCCGCGCGGGACCGTCACGGAGGCCTTCTCCTGGCTGGTGACGACCTTCACCGTCGGCGCCTCGCTCGGCACCGGACTGACCGGCCCGGTGGTCGAGGCGGGCGGGGCGCTGTGGGGTTTCGCCGTGCCCGGTGCCGCGGGTGGCGTGTCGCTGGTGGTTTTGATCGCCACGGGTCGGGTATTGGCAGCTCCCGCCGGGAGGTCGGTGGTATCGGCTGGTAGCGAAAATGATCCGAACCGTGCCCTCGAACCTCGTTTCAGTTCGGGGGATCGGGCGTAATGTTCCCTCATGGACCGCCGCATTTTCGGGCTGGAGAACGAGTACGGTGTCACGTGCACGTTCAGGGGACAGCGCCGCCTGTCGCCTGACGAGGTGGCGCGGTACCTCTTCCGCCGTGTCGTGTCATGGGGCCGAAGCAGCAATGTCTTTCTGCGGAACGGCGCCCGCCTCTATCTCGACGTGGGGTCACATCCCGAATACGCCACACCGGAATGTGACAACGTGACCGAACTGGTCACCCACGACAAGGCAGGCGAGCGCATTCTCGAAGGACTCCTGGTGGACGCCGAGCGACGCCTGCACGAGGAGGGAATCGCGGGCGACGTCTACCTCTTCAAGAACAACACCGACTCCGCCGGCAACTCCTACGGCTGCCACGAGAATTATCTGGTGGCCCGGCACGGGGAGTTCTCGCGGCTCGCGGACATCCTCATCCCGTTCCTGGTGACCCGGCAGCTGCTGTGCGGAGCGGGCAAGGTGCTGCAGACGCCGCGCGGCGCCGTGTACTGCGTCAGCCAGCGCGCCGAGCACATCTGGGAGGGCGTCTCCTCGGCGACGACCCGCTCCCGGCCGATCATCAACACGCGTGACGAGCCGCACGCGGACGCCGAGCGCTACCGCCGCCTGCACGTCATCGTGGGCGACTCGAACATGTCCGAGACGACCATGCTGCTCAAGGTCGGCGCCACCGACCTGGTGCTGCGCATGATCGAGGCGGGCACCGTGATGCGCGACCTCACCCTGGAGAACCCCATCCGGGCGATCCGCGAGGTCAGCCACGACATCACCGGGCGCAGGAAGGTGCGCCTGGCCAGCGGCCGGGAGGCGTCCGCACTGGAGGTGCAGCGCGAGTACTACGAGAAAGCGCTGGACTTCTGCGAGCGCCGGGGCATCCGCACCGGCACCGTCGAGCAGGTGCTCGAGCTGTGGGGCCGTACGCTGGATGCGATCGAGTCCGAGGACCTCGACCGCATCGACACCGAGATCGACTGGGTCATGAAGTACAAGCTCCTCGAGCGGTACCGGGCCAAGCACAACATGACCATGTCGCACCCCCGGGTCGCTCAGATAGACCTCGCCTACCACGACATCCACCGCCGGCGGGGGCTGTACTACCTGCTGGAGAAGAAGGGACAAGCCGCCCGGATCTGCAACGATTTGAAGATCTTCGAGGGCAAGTCCGTACCGCCGCAGACCACTCGCGCCCGGCTGCGGGGCGACTTCATCCGGCGCGCCCAGGAGCAGCGCCGCGACTTCACCGTCGACTGGGTGCACCTCAAGCTCAACGACCAGGCCCAGCGCACCGTGTTGTGCAAGGACCCGTTCCGTTCGGTGGACGAGCGGGTGGAGAAACTGATCGCCGGAATGTGAGACATGCGTGACGCCGGGGATCGGTGAAAATCCCGGAACGTCACACGGGCGCCGCACGTTACACAGTGCGGCGCCCTTCTCACGCCGTAGAGTTGCGCGGACGCCACCCCACAAGATCGATGATTACGAGGCCCCCACCGTGCGCCGACGCTCACTTCTCATTGCCGTTCCCGCTGGACTCGCTACTCTCGCCGCGTGCGGCGACGACGGGTCAGACTCGGGCAAGGCCAGCGACAGCGAGTCGCCGTCGGCGCCGGAGACGTCCGCCGCGCCGTCGCCGAAGATCGTGGACGGCCCGCTGCCCGCCATCACCGCCGGCACGAAGTTCGGTGAGAAGCCGACCGTCGCCAAGGGAAGCGGCGAGCCGTCCAAGGATCTCGCGGTCAAGACGGTCATCGCGGGCGGTGGCAGGACGATCGCCGAGAACGACTTCATCGTCGCCAACTACCTGGGCCAGGTGTGGAGCACCGCCAAAGTGTTCGACAACTCCTACGACCGCAAGACCCCGCTGGCCATCCAGCTCGCCCAGGGCACCATCATCGACGGCTGGCGGTACGCGCTCACCGGCAAGAAGACCGGCAGCCGCGTCCAGATGGCCGTCCCGCCCACCTGGGGCTACGGCGAGCAGGGCAACGAGCAGGCGGGCATCAAGGGCACCGACACCCTGGTGTTCGTGGTGGACGTGGAGGACACCTTCAACGCCAAGAGCTCCGCCAAGGGCAGCGAGGTCGCCCAGGACGACAAGGACCTGCCCAAGGTCGGCACCAACACGGACGGCAAGGCGCCCTCCATCGAGGTGCCCGACACCGACCCGCCCAAGGAGCTCGTGGCGAGCTACATCCTGGAGGGTGACGGCGAGGAAGTGGGCGCCGACAACAGCGTCCTCGTCCAGTACAAGGGCGTGCTGTGGGACGGCGGCAAGGAGTTCGACTCCACCTACGCCCGGGGCCAGCTGACGTCGTTCTCGCTCCAGCAGGTCGTCAAGGGCTGGGCCCAGGGGCTGACCGGCAAGAAGGTCGGCAGCCGGGTCCTCATCGTCATCCCCCCGGCGCTGGGCTACGGCGACAACCCGCCCCAGGGCAGCGACATCAAGAAGGACTCCACGCTGGTCTTCTCCGTCGACATCCTCGCGAAGCTGTGACGCCGTACGGATGTAAGACTGTGCGTGTTCGCCTTTCCGCAGACAAGCAGGAGCTTTAGACGTGAGCATCGACAAGCCCGAGATCGACTTCCCGGGCGGCGAGCCCCCGGCGGACCTCGAGATCAAGGACATCTGGGAGGGCGACGGCCCGGTCGCGCAGGCGGGCCAGACCGTCACCGTGCACTACGTCGGCGTGGCCTTCAGCACCGGCGAGGAGTTCGACGCCAGCTGGAACCGCGGCGCCCCCTTCCGCTTCCCGCTGGGCGGCGGCCGGGTCATCGCGGGCTGGGACCAGGGCGTGCAGGGCATGAAGGTCGGCGGCCGTCGCCAGCTGACCATCCCCGCCCACCTCGCCTACGGCAACCAGAGCCCGACCCCGGCGATCAAGCCCGGTGAGACCCTGATCTTCGTGGTCGACCTGCTCGGCGTCTGATCCGACCGGAGCCGATCGTCCAGGGCCCATGCCTGTCCGGGCATGGGCCCTCGGCTTTTACCGCGCCACCCCGGGGCGGTACGGTCATCGGTCGTAAGCACCATAGGGAGGCGAAGCGCGTCGATGGCGATTGCCAAGGCCGAGCGGCTGATGAACCTGGCGCTGTGTCTGCTCGGGACCCGGCGGCCACTCAGCAAGCGCGAGCTGCGGGAGTCCATCGAGGCCTATCTGGAAGCCGGGTCCGACGACTCCTTCAACCGCATGTTCGAGCGCGACAAGGACGACCTGCGCGAACTCGGACTGGTCATCGAGACCGTGGAGAACCTCGAAGGCGAGACCGGCTATCTCGCCCGCCGCGACAGCAACCGGCTGCCGCCCATCACCCTCGACGCCGAGGAGGCCGCCGCCCTGGGGCTCGCCGCCAAGGTGTGGCAGCAGGCCCGGCTCGCCGGAGCCGCCAGCGGCGCCCTGCAGAAACTCCGCGCGGCGGGCCTCCCGGAGGACGTCGACCCGTACGGCGCCCACGGGGCCCTGGAGCCGCGCATCCCCGTGCACGAGGCCGCGTTCGAGCCGCTGATGCTGGCCTGCCGCGACCGCCGGGCGGTCGTCTTCGACTACCGCAAGGCCAACGCCGCCCAGCCCGAGCAGCGCCATGTCGAACCGTGGGCGCTGGAGTGCTGGCGCGGCCACTGGTACCTGGCCGGCTGGGACCGCGACCGGGGCGCCGAGCGGGTGTTCCGGCTCTCCCGCATCACCGGCAAGGTCCGCTCGCGCAGCGGCCGGTTCACCGTCCCGGTGCCCGACGTCGTCACCGTGCGGGAGACCGTGGCGAGCTGGGCCGGGGAGACCGCCGACCGCTCGGCGCGCATCCGGCTGCGCTCGGACGCCGGTTACCCCCTGCGGGCGAGGGCCACCTCGGTGCGGGAACTCGGCGACGGCTGGGACGAGCTGGACATTCCGTACGGACACGGCCTCGACGCGTGGCTGGTGGAGTTCGGGCCCGACGTGGTGGTGCTGGAGCCCGCCGAACTGCGGGCCGACGTGGTGGACCGGCTGCGCGCCGTGGCCAAGGGCTGAGGGGGAGCGGACAAGACGTGGCAGGCAAACCGGTCAGGCCCGTGAACGCCATCGACCAGACCCGGCGGATGCTCTCGTTGGTGACCTATCTGCGGGAGCGTCCCGGTGCCCGGGTCGAGGACGTGGCGCGCGCCTTCGGCATCAGCGAGGACGAGCTGGTCTCCGACCTCGATGTGCTGCCGATGTGCGGCACGAGCTTCCGCGGCGGCGATCTGCTGGACATCGACACCGACGGCGAGCGCATCTGGTGGCACAACCCGGCGGCCCTCGGCGCGGAGGCCGCCGAGCCGCTGCGGCTGGCCGCCGACGAGGCCACCGCCCTGCTCGTCGCCGCCCGCGCCGTGGCCACCCTGCCCGGGCTGCGCGAGAGCGACCGGCAGGCGCTGCTGCGCGCCACCGCCAAGGTGGAGACCGCGGCCGGTGAGGCGGCGGGCGCCAGCTCCCGGCTCTCGGTGACCTTCGAGTCCGAGGGCGGCGTCTTCGCGGACGTCGACCGGGCCATCGCCGAGCGCCGCAGACTGTGGATCCGCTACTACTCACCCGCGCGCGACGAGGTCACCGAGCGGGAGATCGACCCGATCCGCCTGGTCAGCGTCGGTCACACCTATGTCGAGGCATGGTGCCGCCGCTCGGAGGCGCGCCGCACCTTCCGGCTCGACCGGGTCGCCGAGATCAGGATCCTGGACGAGCCGTCCGCGCCGCCCGAGGTCGAGCTGCGGGACCTGTCGGAAGGGCTGGTGCAGCCCGCGGCCGAGGACCCGGAGGTGGTGATCGAGGTCGCGCCGGGCGGACGCTGGGTCGCCGAGTACTACCCGCACGACAGCGCGGATGAGCTTCCCGACGGCGGGCTGCGTATCACTCTGCGCACGCCCGATCCCGCCTCGCTCAGGCGGCTGGCGCTGCGGCTCGGCCGCGACGGCCGCATCGTCGAGCCGCCCGAGCTGGCCGAGAGCGCCCGCCAGGCGGCCCGTGAGGCCCTGGCGGCGTACGACGGGGTCGAGGCGGGCGGATGAAGGGCGAGCGGCCGGTGCGGGACGAGTGGCCGTCGCCGGGCGAGTCGCCCGTGCCGGGAGGGGGGCTCGTGCCGGGGCGAGGGGCTCGTGCTGCCGGGCGGGCGGCAGGGACGGACGACAGGCAGGAGCGAGTGCTTTGAGTGAGTCGGCGAACCCTGGAGCGCGGGGCATGACGGCGGCGGCCGCGTTCGCCGGGATGAGAAGCGTCGCCCCGGTGATGTTCCGGGCGGGCTGCCCGGACTGCCGGGAGCGCTTCGAGCTCGCCGCGAGCGCGTTGCGGCTGGCCATCGGGGCCAGCAGCCGGACCACGTTCTACTCCTTCACCTGCCCCCGGTGCGGGGTCGCCGTCCGCAAGCCGGCGGGGGAGCGGATCGTGGAGCTGCTGACCGGCGGCGGGGTCCGGACGCTGCGGCTGCACTCGACGGTCTAGGCTCGCCCCATGTTCTGGCCGATGTTCGCGATTGCTGTGGGGTTCCTGGGGCTTGTGGTGCTCGGGGTGCTTGCCGTTCGGGTGTTCGTCGAGGCGGAGCGGCTCGGGCGGCAGGTCACGGAGTCGGCTCGGCGGATCGGGGTGGCGGCGGAGGAGTTGGAACGGGCGGCCGGTGGGGTGGCGCGGTCCGCGGAAGCGCTGTAGTCGCATCCGCGGGTTTCGGTGCCGGGTGCCTCTTTACTTGGGGGTGCCGGTGCTGGTGTGGGCCGGGGGGTGTTCGCGCAGCCCGGCGTTTGCGGGGTGCCTCCCCCACTCTCGGCTCCTCCCCCACTCTCGGCTTCGCTCGAGCGGGGGGTACCCCCATGAGCGGGAGGTACCCCCATGAGCGGGAGCTACCCCCGTGAGCGGGGGGACCCCCATCGCCCCTGCGGCACGACTGCCCGCGGATCGTGGCGGCCGGGCACGGGCTGTCGTGGGGTGGGGCGGGGCGGGTACGCTGCTGGTCGCGGTCCGGAGACGAGGCACGGGCCGTGGGACAGGAGTACGCGCGGGGATTGCCCGACGTTTACCCCTGAGGGTTACGATCGCTGTCAGCACCGTCGTTCGGACTCTTGTCCGACCGGTCGGACAGCCACCCACCCACCCGCCTCGGTGAGAAGGTAAAGACTTATGGGACGGCTCGGACCTACCGAGATCATTCTGATCCTCGTCGTCATCATCCTGCTGTTCGGTGCCAAGAAGCTGCCGGACATGGCGCGTTCGCTCGGCAAGTCCGCGCGCATCCTCAAGAGTGAGGCGAAGGCGATGAAGGACGACAACAAGTCCGCCGCCCCCGCCGACCCGCCGGCCACCGGCGAGCAGCCCCCGGCGCAGCGCACCATCCAGGCGGCCCCCGGCGACGTGACCAGCTCCCGCCCGGTCACGGAGCCGACGGACACGACCAAGCGCTGACGCAGGGCCGGTGACCACCGGCCCGCCGCACGAGATGGGAACGTGGGTTGCTCAAGTCTGCCCGCAATCAGGAGAGGGACCCCGAGGGGCGGATGCCCCTTGTGGAGCACTTGCGTGAACTGCGCAACCGGCTCGCCAAGGCCGTCCTCGCGGTCGTCGTCGTGTCGATCGCGGCCGCCTTCTACAGCGAGCAGCTCATGCAGTTCCTCGCCGAACCGGTGCCGGTGTGCGACGACCTGTCGAACAGCGACGGCGGCAACTGCGCCATCGTCTCCTTCAACACCCTGACGTCGCCGTTCACCACGACGATCAAGGTGAGCCTCATGGCCGGCCTGATCATCTCCAGCCCGGTGTGGCTCTACCAGCTCTGGGCCTTCGTCGCCCCCGGGCTGCACAAGCACGAGAAGAAGTACACCTACGTCTTCGTCTCGGCCGCCGTCCCGCTGTTCATCGGCGGCGCCTACCTCGCCTACGTCATCCTCCCGGTCAGCGTCCGGGTGCTGATCAGCCTCACACCGGCGGGATCGGCGAACATCCTCTCGCTCGACGAGGTCCTCGACTTCACGATCAGAATGGTGCTGATCTTCGGTCTGGCCTTCGAGCTCCCGCTGCTGCTCATCATGCTGAACATGGTCGGCATCGTCTCCGGCCGCCGCATGGCCGGCTGGTGGCGCGGTGTCGTCATGGGCGTCTTCGTCTTCGGCGCGGTCGCCACGCCCACCACCGACCCGGTGGGCATGATCGCCCTCTCCGGGCCCATCGTCGTCCTCTACTTCGTCGCCGTGGCGTTCTCGCTCCTCAACGACAGACGGCGCGCCCGCCAGGAGGCCACCGGCCCGGCCGACGACGAGGCCTCCGAGCTGGATCTCACACCCGAGACCGTCGAACCGGCGGAGCCCGTGGCCGCCCTGCCCGAGCAGGCCACGAAGGACCGGGTCAACGGTTATGACGACGTGACCTGAGGACCGCCATCCAGCTCATAGGGTCACCCCGTGACCAGCGAGATCACCCTCTTCGTCAATCCCGCCGCGGGCCGCGGCCGGGGCGCCCGCGCGGCACGCCCGGCCGCGGCCGCGCTGCGCGACGCCGGCTTCTCGGTACGGACCGTCCTCGGCGACGACCCCGCGGACGCCCTGGCCCGGGCGCGCGCCGCCCTCGAGGAAGGCACCGGCGCCCTGATCGCCGTCGGCGGCGACGGCATGGCGCACCTCGCCCTCCAGGCCGTCGTCGGCACCGGCACCCCCTTCGGACTCGTCGCAGCCGGCACCGGCAACGACTTCGCCCGCGCGCTGGGCATGCCACTGCGGGATCCTGCCGCCGCCGGGCGGATGATCGCCGACGCCCTCAAGTCCGGCCGCGTCCGGGACATCGACCTCGGCCGCGTCGGGGACCGCTGGTTCGGCGCCGTACTCGCCTCCGGCTTCGACTCCCGGGTCAACGACCGCGGCAACCGCATGCGGATGCCCCTCGGGCGCTTCAAGTACGACCTCGCGATGGTCGCCGAGCTGGCCGCCTTCCGGCCCCTGCCGTACCGCATCACCCTCGACGGCGGCGAGGTCCGCGAGGTCGAGGCGACGCTGGTGGCGGTCGGGAACGGGCCGTCGTACGGCGGCGGCATGCGGATATGCCCCGGCGCCGACCTCACCGACGGGCTGTTCGACATCACGGTGGTGGGGGAGTGCAGCCGCGCCACGCTGCTGCGGGTCTTCCCGCGGGTGTACCGCGGGACGCACATCGACCATCCCGCGATCACCGTGCTGCGCGCGGCGACCGTGGAGCTGGCCGCCGACCGGGTCACCGGGTACGCCGACGGGGAGCCGGTGGGACCGCTGCCGCTCACCGCGCGGTGCGTGCCGGGCGCACTGCGGGTGGTGGGCCCCTGAGCGGGGCGGCTCCGTCCGCTGTGCGGGACGGTTCCCGTTAATGATCGTCCTGTTGTCGGTGCGGCCCGGTACGCTCGAAAGCACGATGACAGAGGATCTCTCACCGGCCGAGCGGTACGCGGCAGCACGCAGGCGCGCTGCCGAGCAGGCCACCGCGCTCGCCTCCTTCCGCGAGATGTACGACTTCGGCCTCGACCCCTTCCAGATCGAGGCCTGCCAGGCGCTCGAGGCGGGCAAGGGCGTACTGGTCGCGGCGCCCACCGGCTCCGGCAAGACGATCGTCGGCGAGTTCGCCGTCCACCTCGCCCTCCAGCAGGGCAAGAAGTGCTTCTACACGACACCCATCAAGGCGCTGTCGAACCAGAAGTACGCCGATCTGTGCCGCCGCTACGGCGCGGCGAAGGTGGGCCTGCTCACCGGCGACAACAGCGTCAACTCCGACGCCCCGGTGGTCGTGATGACCACCGAGGTGCTGCGGAACATGCTGTACGCCGGGTCGCAGACCCTGCTCGGCCTGGGCCATGTGGTGATGGACGAGGTGCACTACCTCTCCGACCGCTTCCGCGGCGCCGTCTGGGAGGAAGTGATCATCCACCTCCCCGAGTCCGTGACCCTGGTGTCACTGTCGGCGACGGTGTCGAACGCCGAGGAGTTCGGCGACTGGCTGGACACCGTGCGCGGCGACACCCAGGTGATCGTCTCCGAGCACCGGCCCGTGCCGCTGTTCCAGCACGTGCTGGCCGGCCGCCGCATATACGACCTGTTCGAGGAGGCCGAGGGCGGGAAGCGGGCCGTCAACCCGGATCTGACGCGGATGGCCCGCCTGGAGGCCAGCCGCCCGTCCTGGTCCGACCGCCGGCGCGGGCGGGGCAGCATGCGGGAGGCCGACCGGGAGCGGGAGCGCAGACAGCGCTCGCGGGTGTGGACACCGAGCCGGCCTGAGGTCATCGAACGGCTGGACGCCGAGGGTCTGCTGCCCGCCATCACGTTCATCTTCAGCCGCGCCGCCTGCGAGGCCGCCGTCCAGCAGTGCCTGTACGCGGGGCTGCGGCTCAACGACGAGGAGGCGCGGGCCCAGGTCCGCGACCTGGTCGAGGAGCGCACCTCCTCCATCCCGGCCGAGGACCTCCATGTCCTCGGCTACTACGAGTGGCTGGAGGGTCTGGAGCGCGGCATCGCGGCCCATCACGCGGGCATGCTGCCGACCTTCAAGGAGGTCGTGGAGGAACTGTTCGTGCGCGGTCTGGTGAAGGCCGTGTTCGCGACCGAGACGCTGGCGCTCGGCATCAACATGCCCGCCCGCTCGGTGGTGCTGGAGAAGCTCGTCAAGTGGAACGGCGAGCAGCACGCCGACATCACGCCCGGCGAGTACACGCAGCTCACCGGCCGGGCCGGCCGGCGCGGCATCGACGTGGAGGGCCACGCGGTCGTGCTGTGGCAGCGCGGCATGAATCCCGAGCACCTGGCGGGGCTGGCCGGCACGCGCACGTATCCGCTGCGCTCCAGCTTCAAGCCGTCGTACAACATGGCGGTCAACCTGGTCGAGCAGTTCGGCAGGCACCGCTCGCGGGAGCTGCTGGAGACGTCCTTCGCGCAGTTCCAGGCGGACAAGTCGGTGGTGGGCATCTCCCGGCAGGTGCAGCGCAACGAGGAGGGGCTCGAGGGCTACAAGGCCTCCATGACCTGCCACCTCGGTGACTTCGAGGAGTACGCGCGGCTGCGCCGCGAGCTGAAGGACCGGGAGAAGGAGCTGGCCCGGCAGGGCACGGCGCAGCGGCGCGCCGAGGCCGCCGTCGCGCTGGAGAAGCTCCGTCCCGGTGACGTCATCCACGTACCCACGGGCAGGAACGCGGGGCTCGCGCTGGTCCTCGACCCGGGGCTGCCCGCGGGCCGGTCCAACGGGCACCGCGGCGTGGAGTACCACGACGGCCCGCGCCCGCTGGTGCTGACCGCGGAGCGGCAGGTCAAGCGACTGTCGTCGATCGACTTCCCGGTGCCGGTCGAGCCGCTGGAGCGGATGCGCATCCCCAAGTCCTTCAACCACCGGTCCCCGCAGTCCCGCCGGGACCTCGCCTCCGCGCTGCGCACCAAGGCCGGGCACATCACGGTGGACCGGCAGCGCAAGAAGCGCTCCGAGGCGGTCGACGACCGTGAGATCGCGCGGCTGCGCAAGGCGCTGCGGGCGCACCCCTGTCACGGCTGCCAGGACCGCGAGGACCACGCGCGCTGGGCCGAGCGCTACCACCGGCTGATGCGCGACACCACGCAGCTGGAGCGCCGCATCGAGGGCCGGACGAACACCATCGCCCGCACCTTCGACCGGATCGTCGCGCTGCTGACCGAGATGGACTACCTGCGCGGCGACGAGGTCACCCAGAACGGCAAGCGGCTGGCCCGGCTGTACGGCGAACTCGACCTGCTGGCCAGCGAATGCCTGCGCGAGGGCGTCTGGGAGGGGCTCGCCCCCGCCGAACTCGCGGCGTGCGCCTCGGCGCTGGTGTACGAGGCCCGGGTCTCCGACGACGCGCTGGCGCCCAAGCTGCCGTCCGGCAAGGCCAAGGCGGCGCTGGGCGAGATGGTCCGCATCTGGGGCCGGCTGGACGCCCTGGAGGAGGACTTCAGGATCAGTCAGACGGAGGGTGTGGGGCAGCGCGAGCCCGACCTCGGCTTCGCCTGGGCCGCCTACATGTGGGCCTCGGGCAAGGGCCTGGACGCGGTGCTGCGCGAGGCGGAGATGCCGGCCGGCGACTTCGTGCGCTGGTGCAAGCAGGTCATCGACGTGCTCGGGCAGATCTCGGCCGCGGCGCCCGCCGTGGAGGGCTCGACGGTCGCCAGGAACGCCCGCAAGGCGGTCGACGGACTGCTGCGCGGCGTGGTCGCCTACTCGTCCGTGGGCTGACCGCACGCCCCCGACACCACGCGAACGCCCGGTGCGCTCCCCGCGCGCCGGGTTTTGCATCTCATGCGCCCTCGAGGCCGCATCACCGGCCGTCCCGGTGGGCAGGATCGGGGTGCCGCAGGGCCCTGCCTCACCCATGACGGTGAGTGATGTTCGCACACCCGTACCCCGTGACGCGCTGTGTTCGACCAGCGGCGCACGGTGCAAATGAGCCCGAGCGTACTCCGGTCCCAGGGGCCGTTTCCGGCACTTGCTGAATATGACGAGGCGATGATCCCGTCGGACTAAGCTCGCCCGCAGCGCACCGGGTTGAGCTGAATTCGTGCGCTTGTTCCCCTATGTGCACATTCCCCGACCATCAGTCGATTCGCTACAGAGGGCTCACATGGCGAGTGTCCAACTTCCTTATGCACGCGTGCTGTTGTTGCCGGCCATAGTGATGGCCGCGGCGACCGGAGCCGCCGTCGCCCTGGTGACGGAGCCCGCCCGGACCGCCGTCGGCGTGTGCGGCGCCGTCGCGACCCTGCTGGTGACCGCCGCCGCTGCCGAGGCGGTGCGCCGCGGCCGCATGCTGAGGGAGGCCCGAGCCGCGTACGAGCGTCACCGTGCGTATCTGGAGGCCAGGATCGCCTCCCACGACACGGAGACGCAGTACTTCAGCCGGCAGGTCATGCCCGCGGCCCTCGACCACCTGCACAGCGGCCACGACCCCGACGAGGTGATCCGCGCCCTGCCCGCACTCGACCCGGCCTGGCGCGACCTGCCGAAGTACCAGATCGACCTGCTCAGGACCACGCTGAAGATCATCGACGACGAGGAGAACCTGCGCGACTCCGCCCAGCGCTCCTTCGTCAGCATCGCCCGCCGGGTCCAGGCCATCGTCCACCAGCAGGCCAAGGAACTCCGCGAGATGGAGGAGGACCACGGCCGCAACCCCGAGGTCTTCGACGACCTGCTGCGCATCGACCACGGCACCGCGCTGATCGGCCGCCTCGCCGACTCCATCTCCGTCCTCGGCGGCGGCCGGCCCGGACGCCAGTGGCCCAAGCCCGTCGCGCTGTACAGCGTGCTGCGCGGCGCCATGTCGCGCATCCTCGAGTACCGCCGCATCGACCTGAAGTCGATCGCCAAGATCAACATCAAGGGCATCTACGTCGAGCCGGTCATCCACGCCGCCGCCGAACTCCTCGACAACGCCACCCGCTACTCCCCGCCCACCTCCAAGGTGAGCGTCACCGCCACCGAGGTGCAGACCGGCGTCGCCATCGAGATCGAGGACGCCGGAGTCAGCCTCGACGAACAGGCCAGGGCCCGGATCGAGGGCATCCTCGAACAGGCGCAGCGGGGCGTCGACCTCCAGGAGATCGGGGCCAACCCGCGCCTCGGCCTTGCCGTCGTCGGCCGGCTGTGCACCGCGTTCGACATGAAGGTCTCGCTGCGCGCCTCCGCCTACGGCGGCGTCCGCGCCGTCCTCGTCGTACCGAGCGAGATGATCACCGACCAGCCCGGCGTGGGCCTCGCCCACGGCATCGGTGCGACCGCCGTGCCCCGCCCGGTCGACGCCCTCCCCGGTCCGGAGCGCGCACCCAAGAAGCGCCGCCCCACCAGCCCCCGCATTCCCGACACCGTCTCCATGGAGGACGACGTCCCAGAGGTCACCGAGTGGACCGCGGGCGGCCTGCCGCAGCGCCGCAGCCGGGTGAAGACCCCGCTGTCCCAGCGGTACGCCGAGCAGGCGGCCGCCGAACGGGCCGAGCGGGAGGCCAGGGAACGGGGCGAGGAGTACCACGACGTCTGGGCCACGCCCGAGCCCGAGAAGAAGCAGAACGACCGCGAACCCGGCCTGTGGGTCGACGCCTTCTGGGAGGGCCTGAAGAAGGACCTCGACCCCGGCGTCCACCCCACCGACTTCACCCGGAATCCGACCGCCTACCTGCATCTCATCAACGAACCGGCCCGCACCGAGGCCGAGGACGAGGGGGACCTCAAGTGATCCAGCAACGAGCCAACTTCGACTGGATGCTCAAGGAGCTCGCCGACGGCGTACCCGGCGTCGAGATGATCGTGGTGCTCTCCGCCGACGGTCTGCGCATCGCCCGCTACGGCGGCGAGCCGGACGCCGCCGACCGGGTTGCCGCCGCCTGCGCCGGCGTACAGAGCCTCGCCGGGGCCGTCGCCCAGGAACTTCCGCACGGCGACGGCGAGATGAAGATGGTGCTCATCGAGATCAACGAGGGCTACTTCTATCTGATGGCCGCCGGAGCCAACGCCTATCTCGCGGTGCTCTCCGACATGACCTGCGAACCCGGCCGCATGGGCGGCATGATGCGCGACCTCGTCGTGCGCATCGGCGCCCATCTGACCAGTCCGCCGCGACGGAACGGGCAGACCGTATGACTCCTCCGCAACGCCAGAGGCGCACCCCCCGAAGCGGACCCCCTCCGCAGCCGGCCGCACCCGCCAGGAAACAGGGCGAGGGCGGCAACCCCGAGCGGCTCTACGTCGTCGCCGGCCCGGACGGGGAACGGGCGGACATCGACCTCGTGACGCTGATCGTGGCCCGCTCCCCGGACCCCCCGCCCTCCGCCACCCCCGAGCAGGCGGCGCTGCTCCGGCTCTGCGTCGCCCCCCTGTCCGTGGCCGAACTCTCGGCCTATCTCAGCCTGCCGTTCAGCGTGGTGACCGTGCTGCTCACCGAGATGCTGGCGGCGGAACTGGTCCAGGCGCGCTCGCCCATCGTCCGCAAGGCGCTCCCGGACCGTTCCCTTCTCGAAGCGGTGATGCATGGACTTCAAAGGCTCTGAGACCATCCCGGGCCCCCGGGCCGAGGATCAGCTGCCCCACACGGCACAGGCCGCGGTGAAGATCGTCGTCGTCGGCGGATTCGGTGTCGGCAAGACGACCATGGTCGGCTCGGTCAGCGAGATCAAACCGCTGACCACCGAGGAGACCATGACCCAGGCCGGCATCGGGGTCGACGACAACTTCGGCTCGCCGTCCAAGACGGCCACCACCGTCGCCATGGACTTCGGCCGCATCAAGATCACCGACCAGCTGGTGCTGTACCTCTTCGGCACACCCGGCCAGGAGCGCTTCTGGTTCCTGTGGAACGGGCTGTTCGAGGGAGCGCTCGGCGCGGTCGTACTCGTCGACACACGGCGCCTCGAAGTCAGCTTCGACGTCATGGGACGGCTGGAGGAACGCGGAGTTCCGTTCGTCGTCGCCGTCAACTCCTTCCCCGACGCCCCGTGTTACCCCATCGCCGACCTGCGGTCGGCCCTCGATCTGTCCGAGCAGATCCCGATCATGGAGTGCGACGTGCGGCGCCGTGCCTCCAGCCGCGACGTCCTGATGACCCTGATGCGCTTCCTGCACTCCCTCGCCATGACGGGCTCGCTCACCTGATCCCCGCGGACCGTCCCCTTCCCCGACCCCCGCTTCTCCTTCCGGAGCACCACTGTGACGCCTGAATCCCACTCCCTGACCGGAGACTTCCCGACCGGCACGGACGTCCCCCGGCCCGGGCCGCCCCCCGGCTGCCCCGCGCACGGCCTGGGCCCCGGCGGGCGTGCCCGGCTGCACGAGTCGCCGGACCTGCGCAAGCTGTACGAGGAACTGCGGGCCGAACACGGGCCGGTGGCACCCGTGCTGATCCATGACGACGTGCCGATGTGGGTGGTCCTCGGCCACGCCGAGAGCCAGCAGCTGGTACGCACCCCCGCGCTCTTCTGCAAGGACAGCCGCATCTGGTCCGTGCTCGCCGAGGGCCTGGTCAAGCCCGACCACCCGCTGATGCCGCACATCGCCTGGCAGCCGATGTGCGCGCACGCCGAGGGCGACGAACACCTGCGGCTGCGCGGCGCCATCGACGCCGCCGTGGCGGCCACCGACTTCCGCGGCCTGCGCCGGCACGTCAACCGCAGTGTCCAGCGGGTCGTCAACCGGTTCTGCGAGGAGGGCGAGGCCGACCTGGTCGGCCAGTACGCCGAGCATCTGCCGATGGCCGTGATGTGCCAGGTGCTCGGCATGCCCGACGAGTACAACGACCGCATCGTGCAGGCCGCCCGCGACATGCTCCGCGGCACCGGGACCGCCATCGCCAGCAACGCGTACATCATGGACGCCCTGCAACGCCTCACCGCACGCCGCCGGGTCGAGCCGATGGACGACTTCGCGGGCCATCTCATCACCCACCCGGCCGGGCTGACCGACGAGGAGGTCAGCCAGCACCTCCGGGTGGTGCTGATCGCCGCCTACGAGGCCACCGCCAACCTCCTGGCCAACGTGCTGCGCCAGGTGCTGATCGACCCGCGCTTCCGCTCGCAGCTCAACGGCGGCCAGATGACCGTGCCCCAGGCGGTGGAGCAGCTGCTCTGGGACGAACCGCCGTTCAGCACCATCTTCGCCTACTACGCCAAGCAGGACACGGAGCTGGGCGGCCGTCGCATCCGCAAGGGCGACGCGCTGCTGTTCGCGCCGGCCCCGGCCAACGTCGACCCCCGGGTACGCCCCGACCCGACCGCCGACATGCAGGGCAACCGCTCCCACCTCGCCTTCGGCGGCGGCCCGCACGAGTGCCCGGGCCAGGACATCGGCCGTACCATCGCCGAAGTCGGTGTGGACGCCCTGCTGATGCGGCTGCCCGACGTGGAACTCAGCGTCGACGAGGAGGAACTGGCCTTCACCGAGTCCATCGCCTCACGGCATCTCGTCTCGCTGCCCGTCCACTTCACGCCCCGCCCGCAGCAGGACGTGCGGAAGCGGCCGACCCACGAGAACGACGCGCCCGTGCAGCAGCGGGACTGGCACATCGAGGCGGCCCCGCGGCCCGCGGCGACGGCCGCCGAACCGGAGCCGCGCCCGGCGCCGGTCGAACCGCCCGTGCCGGTGCCGCCGCCCCCCGCGGTGACGGAACCCGCCCCGCCACGGAACGCCTGGCAGCGCTTCCTGCGCTGGTGGCGCGGCTACTGAACGGCCGCCCACTCCTCGTACGACGCCCAGGCGGCGAGCCTGCGGCCGCTGTCGAACCGGTGCTCCACTCCCGTCACCGGGTCGGTGAACTCCAGAGTCCGCGCCAGCAGTTGCAGCGGACGCCGGAAGTCCCCGGCCGGGGCGGGGGCGGTCACCTCGGGATACAGCGGATCGCCGAGGATCGGCACACCGAGGGCGTTCATGTGGACCCGCAGCTGATGGGTCTGCCCGGTGGCCGGCACCAGCCGGTACCGGCCCAGGCCGTCCGGGCGGCTCTCGGCGACCTCGACCCGGGTCACGGCGTTCGGCTCGCCCTCGACCTCCCGGGCGGTCAGCGACCCGCGCTCCTTCACGATCCGGCTGCGCACCGTCCGGGGCAGCTCCAGTGCCGGGTCGAGGGGAGCGAGAGCCTCGTACTCCTTGCGCACCAGACGGTCGCGGAACAGCGTCTGGTACGCGCCGCGCTCCTCGGGCCGCACGGTGAACAGCACCAGGCCCGCGGTGAGCCGGTCGAGCCGGTGCGCGGCGCCCAGCTGCGGGATGCCGAGCTCACGGCGCAGCCGCGCGAGCGCGGTCTGGGCGACATGGCTGCCGCGCGGGGTGGTGGCCAGGAAGTGGGGCTTGTCGACGACGACGATGTGCTCGTCCCGGTGGACGATCTCCAGCGGGAACGGTACGGGCACCTCGGCGGGCAGCTCGCGGTGGAACCACAGGAACATCCCGGGTGCGTACGGGGTGTCCGCCGGTACGGGCTCGCCGTCCGCCCCGACGATCAGCCCCGCGGCGAACATGCCGTCCACGACGCCGTCGGCGGCCGACAGCCGCTGTACGAGGTGCTCGCGCACCGTCGCCCACTGCTCCCCCGCGGGCAGGCGCACGCGCACGGGGTCGACGCCGTCGCGCTGCGGCAGGGGGGAGGGCGGGATCGGCCGTCTGCGTCTCACACGGCCCAAGCGTACGGGGCGGGTCAGGCGTGGCCTGCCGCCCGTCTGAGCTCCGCCTCGATCTCCTGGCGCGGTCTGCCCTCGGCGCGGGCGTACTCGGCGACGGAGACGCGGACGTCGCGGGCGAGGTCGTGCCAGGCGCGCTGGGCGGTTTCCCAGGTGACGGTCTGGTGTTCGCTCCACTGGGAGCGGGGGGTGGGGCCGTAGGTGTCCCGGAGGTGCCGGACCCGGGTGTGGGCCTCGTCAGCGGCGCGCTGCTTGGCCACGAGCTCGTCGAAGGTGTGTGCCACGCGGCCGGATCCTGGGCCAGTCCAGCGCCCTGGGGTGCCTCGCCACGCCGGTGCCTGGTGGCACCCGAGCGAGGGTTCACCCGACCGGCCCGGGGGTGGGGTTGCACAGCCGGCGCTTCTGCGGCCGGGGGGCGCAGCCCGGCGCCAACGGGGCGCCGTCGCGCCCACCCGTGCCGCCCCAGCGGCACGACTGCCCGCGGATGGTGCGGAGCGCGGCGAGGCACGCACGGCGGGCCGGGAGGTGTTCGCGCGGCCGGCGCTTACGGGGTGCCTCCCCCACTCTCGGCTCCGCTCGAGCGGGAGGTACCCCCATGAGCGGGAGGTACCCCCATCGCCCTGGGTTACCTCCCAGGCCCTTCAGGCACTGGGGGAGGCACGACTGCCCGCGGATCGCGGCAGCGGCGGCGCGGATCGCGGCGGGAGGTTGCCGAGCGCGGCACTCGCCGACGGCGGGGAGGGGGTGGGACGGGGTGTTCGCCCGCAGTGGCTGGCACGTCCGCGCCGTTCGGCCCCACCGACGAGCTCAATCGCGCCAGTCCGAGGACGGACACCCGCGGCCCGCCTCCGCACCACGCCCTCGCCGTGGGCGCTGGGGGTCGTTCTGGTCCGGGGCCGGAGACCTGCGGTCCGCCTCTGCACCACGCCCTCGCTGTGGGCGCTGGGGGTCGTTCTGGTCCGGGGCCGGAGACCTGCGGTCCGCCTCTGCACCACGCCCTCGCCGTGGGCGCTGCGGGTCGCTCTGGTCCGGGGCCGGAGACCTGCGGTCCGCCCCCGCACCACGCCCTCGCTGTGGGCGCTGGGGGTCGCTCTGGTCCGGGGTCGAAGACCCGTGGCCCGCCCCCTCCCCGCCGGGGTGGATTACGCGGACGTCGTCACGGCTTCCTGCTCCTCCTCGACGCGGGCGTTCCACTCCCGCTTCGAGGCCTGCCAGCCGTCCTCGTTGTGGCCGAGGCGCCAGTAACCGGAGATCGACAAGTGCTCGCGCGGGATGCCACGCTCCACCCGCAGCAGCCGGCGCAGTTCCTTCACGAAGTGGGCCTCGCCATGGACGAACGCGTGCACCCGGCCCTCGGGGAAGTCGAGCCCCCGTACCGCCTCCACCAGCGCCTCGCCCACGCGCCGGCCGCCCCGGTGCAGCCAGCGCACCTCCACGTCGGAGTCGATCTTCTGCTCCTCCTCCGGCCCGGAGACCTCCACGAAGGCGAACGCGCGGGCACCATCGGGCAGCGCCTCCAGCGACCGCGCGATCGCGGGCAGCGCGCTCTCGTCACCGGCCAGCAGATGCCAGTCCGCGCCCGGGTCCGGTGCGTACGCGCCGCCGGGGCCGAGGAAGCGGACGACCTCACCGGGCCGGACGTTCGCCGCCCAGGGCCCGGCCAGCCCCTCGTCCCCGTGGACCACGAAGTCCAGCGTCAGCTCGCGGTGCTCGGCATCCCACTGGCGCACGGTGTACGTACGCGTCACCGGCCACTGCTCGCGGGGGAACTCCTCACGGATGCGCTGGAGATCGAAGGGCTCCGGATACGTCACCCCCGCGGCCGGGAACAGCAGCTTGACGTAGTGATCGGTGCAGGTGTCCGCGGCGAGGCCGGCCAGGCCGTCACCCCCGAGCACCACCCGCTGCATGTGCGGGGTCAGCCGCTCGGTGCGGACGACCACGGCCGTGTGCGGCGTACGCGCTGCGCGTGCCGGTCGCTCTGCCATGAGGTGCCTCCCAGCCGAATGAGTTAGGTAAACCTAAGCTAGCACCCCGATCCTGCGCATCACGCCGAAAGCGTCGTGAGCAGACGCCGCAGCGAGCCGCCCAGCCCCCAGCGGGCGGCCAGGGTTTCGACCTCACCCGGGTCGCGCGGCGCCCGCGGCAGCGCCGTGTCGACGTCCGGCAGCGGCACGTCGTCCGCGACCCGGACGACCTTGGGAGCGACCGCGAGGTACGGGCGCGCCTGATCCAGACGCTTGCGCTGCGTCGGCGTGAGCTTGGCCTGCCGGTCGTCCACGGCCGCCAGGATCCCGGCCAGGTCACCGAACTCGGCCAGCAGCTTGGCCGCCGTCTTCTCCCCGACACCGGGCACGCCCGGCAGCCCGTCGCTCGGGTCGCCGCGCAGCAGCGCCAGATCCGCGTACCCCTTGCCGTCCACGCCATACTTCTCGCGCAGCACGGCCTCGTCGGTGACCTGCAGCGTCCCGACGCCCTTCAGCGGGTACAGCACGCGCACGTCCCGCGCGTCGTCGACCAGCTGGTAGAGGTCGCGGTCACCGGTGACGATGTCCACCGGCCCGGCGGCACGCGCGGTGAACGTGCCGATCACGTCGTCCGCCTCGTACCCCGCGACCCCCACGCGCGCGATGCCGATCGCGTCCAGGACCGTCTCGATGACCGGTACCTGCGGCGACAGCGTGTCGGGCACCTCTTCCTCGTCCGGTCCCTCCGTCCGCTCCTCGGCGACCCGGTGCGCCTTGTAGGAGGGGATCAGCTCGACCCGCCACTGGGGGCGCCAGTCGGCGTCCATGCAGGCCACCAGGTGGTCCGGCCGGTGGTCCTGCACGAGGCGGTCGATGAAGTCCAGGAGCCCGCGCACGGCGTTCACCGGGGTGCCGTCCGGGGCCCGGACGGAGTCCGGGACTCCGAAGTAGGCGCGGAAGTACAGGGAGGCGGTATCGAGCAGCATCAGTCGTCCGGTCACGCCCCGCATCATGCCGCAATGCCGCCGGAAAAAGATGTTTGCCTCGTGCAAAACCGGGAAGGCGCGGCCGCGGAGCGATGCCGGTTACAGATTCAACTGTGTGGGCCGCGTGACCCGCCGATCGGCGTCGCTCCTGTCCTTGGCCGTCGAGACAAGAGGTACGCGTGTCATCCAGGCTTGAGGCCGAGCATCTGTTCAAGGTGTTCGGCAGACGACCGGACCAGGCGGTCGAACGACTGCGAGAGCAACAAACAGACCGGGAGGAACTGCGGGCCGACGGCGTCACCGCCGCCGTCATCGACGCCTCGTTCACCGTGGAGCCGGGCGAGATCTTCGTCGTCATGGGCCTGTCGGGCTCGGGCAAGTCGACCCTGCTGCGGATGCTGAACGGCCTGCTGGAGCCGACCGCCGGACACGTGCGCTTCGACGGTCAGGATCTGACCGCGCTGTCCGACCGGGAACTGCGCCAGGTCCGTTCCAGGAAGATCAGCATGGTCTTCCAGCACTTCGCGCTCTTCCCGCACCGCAGCGTCCGTGACAACGCTGCCTATGGTCTTGAAGTGCAGGGCGTGCCCCGCGCCGAGCGCGAACGCCGCGCCGACGAGGCGCTCGCCCTGTGCGGCCTGGCCGGCTGGGAGAAGTCGTGGCCCGACGAGCTGTCCGGCGGTATGCAGCAGCGCGTCGGTCTGGCCCGTGCCCTCGCCACCGACGCCGACCTGCTGCTGATGGACGAGTCCTTCAGCGCCCTCGACCCGCTGATCCGCCGCGACATGCAGGACCAGCTGATCGAGCTGCAGAAGAAGCTGAAGAAGACGATCGTCTTCATCACGCACGACCTCAACGAGGCCATGCGCCTGGGCGACCGCATCGCGGTGATGCGCGACGGCCGCATCGTGCAGATCGGCACCGCGCAGGACATCCTGATCCGGCCCGCCAACGACTACGTCGCTTCCTTCACCCAGGACGTCGACCGTTCCCGTGTGCTGACCGCCGCGGCGGTGATGGACCGCGAGGTGCGCGGCGACGAGGCCGACTGCAACTGCGAGACGGCCTCGCCCGACACCACGTTCACCGATCTGTGCGCGATCAGCGCGCGCGTACCGCACCCGGTCGCGGTGGTCGACACGGAGGACGCGCTGGTCGGGGTCGTGCCGCGGCAGCGCCTGGTCGGCTTCCTCGGCGACGAGGAGTCCGAGCAGGGGGTCTGCGACACCCCGCGCGACAAGGGCGAGAAGGTGATGGCCCGTGCCTAGGATTCCGCTCGGCGACTGGGTCAACAGCACCGTCGACTGGCTGCTCGACAACGTCAGCTGGCTGTTCGACTTCTTCAAGGCCGTCTTCACCGGCGCCTACGACGGGGTCAACGCCGTCCTCCAGGCCCCCGAACCGCTGATCCTCTGCGGCATCTTCGCGGTCATCGCCTTCTGGCTGCGGGGCACCTTCGCCGGTGTCCTCACCTTCTTCGGCTTCGCCTTCCTCGACTCCATGGAGTTGTGGGAGGACTCGATGGTGACGCTGGCCCTGGTCATCGTCGCCACCGTGATCGCGCTGGTCATATCGGTGCCGGTGGGCATCTGGGCGGCCCGCTCGGACCGGGTCAGCGCCGTGGTCCGGCCGATCCTGGACTTCATGCAGACGCTGCCCGCGATGATCTACCTCATCCCGGCGATCCTGTTCTTCGGAACGGGCTCCGCCCCGGGCATCGTCGCCACCCTGATCTTCGCGCTCGCCCCCGGCGTGCGCATGACCGAGCTGGGCATCCGCCAGGTCGACAAGGAACTGGTCGAGGCCGCCGAGGCGTTCGGCACCACCCCCCGCAACACCCTGCTGCGCGTCCAGCTCCCGCTGGCGCTGCCCACGGTGATGGCGGGCGTCAACCAGGTCATCATGCTGGGCCTGTCCATGGCCGCGATCGCGGGCATGGTCGGCACCGGCGGCCTGGGCGGCGCGGTCATCGAGGCCATCGGCCAGCTGAACATCGGTCTCGGTGCCGAGTCCGGCATCGCCATCGTCATCCTGGCGATCTACCTGGACCGCATGACCAGCGCCCTGGGCACCCATGTCTCCCCGCTCGGCCGACGCGCCGCCGCCAAGGCGCGGACCGCCCAGGGGTTGAAGATCTGGTCCTACCGGCCCCGCCCGCAGGTCGCCGTGATCGGCATCGTCGTGCTCGCGCTGGTCGCGGGCGGCATGGGCCTGTTCGGCGGCAGCGGCGACGGGCAGAACACCGCCGCCGACGGCAAGAAGGTCGGCGAGGGCAAGAAGATCAGCATCGGCTACATCCCGTGGGACGAGGGCGTCGCCTCCACCTTCCTGTGGAAGGAGATCCTGGAGCAGCGCGGCTTCGAGGTCGAGGCCAAGCAGTTCGAGGCCGGACCGCTGTACACCGCGCTCGCGCAGGGCACCGTCGACTTCCAGACCGACGCCTGGCTGCCCACCACCCACGAGGCGTACTGGAAGAAGTACGGCGAGCAGCTCGAGGACCTCGGCACCTGGTACGAGCAGACGTCGCTGGAGCTGACCGTCCCCGCGTACATGGAGGACGTCGACTCCCTGGAGGACCTCAAGGGCGAGGCCGCCACCTTCAACGGGAAGATCACCGGCATCGAGTCCAGCGCCGGCATGATGGGCCTGCTCAAGGACAAGGTGCTCGGGGACTACGGCCTCGACAAGGAGTACGAGGTCGTCGACAGCTCCACGCCGGCGATGCTGGCCGAGCTCAAGCGCGCCTACAGCAAGAAGGAACCGGTCGTCGTCACGCTCTGGTCGCCGCACTGGGCCTACAGCGACTACGACTTGAAGAAGCTGAAGGACCCCAAGGGCTCCTGGGGCGAGGGCGACGGCGTGCACCTGGTCTCCCGCAAGGGCTTCGCCGGTGACAACCCGGTCGTGGGGAAGTGGCTGAAGGACTTCTCGATGACCGAGGAGCAGCTCACCGGACTCGAGGCCGAGATCAACAAGGCCGACAAGGGCAAGCAGCAGGACGCCGTCCGCACCTGGCTGAAGGCCAACCCGGGCGTCGTCGACGAGCTGGCCCCGGTGGCCTCCGGGTCGGGCGGCGAGACCCCGGCAGAGGCGAAGCGCGCACTGGACGTGGCGTGGTTCCCGTGGGAAGAGGACGTCGCCGTCACCTACCTGTGGAAGAACGTGCTGGAGCGGCGCGGTTACAGGATGAACCTCAAGCAGATGGAGGTCGGTCCGGTCTACACCGGCCTCGCGTCCGGGGACATCGACCTCAACTTCGACGCGTGGCTGCCGCACTCGCAGAAGAACTTCTACGAGCCGAACAAGGACAAACTCACCGACCTCGGCACCTGGTACGAACCGGTCTCGCTGGAGATCTCCGTTCCCTCCTACGTCAAGGACGTCACGTCCCTGGCGGACCTGAAGGGCAAGGCCGACCTGTTCGGCGGGCGGATCGTCGGCATCGAGGCGGGCACCGGCCAGATGGACATCCTGAAGAACAAGGTGCTCCCCGCCTACGGCCTGGAGGACGAGTACAAGGTCGTCGACGGTTCCTCGCCGGCGATGCTGGCCGAGCTCAAGCGCTCCTACGCCAAGGAGGAGCCGATCGCCGTCACGCTCTGGTCGCCGCACTGGGCGTATAACGACTACGACCTGACCAAACTCGAGGACCCGAAGCGTGCCTGGGGTGCGACCAACACCATCCACACCATCGCCAGCAAGAAGTTTCCGGAGCAGTACCCGCAGCTCACCAAGTGGATCAAGGGTTTCCACATGAATGAGGAAGAGCTCGGCTCCCTGGAGGCGGAGATCAAGAACCGCGGCCAGGGCAACGAGGAGGAGGCCGTCGCCGCCTGGCTCGAGGAGCACCCGGACATGGTGGAGCGGATGACACCGCAGTAACCGCCGTACCGGCCGCCGCGTGGGGCGGGCCCGGACCCGCCCCGCACGGGCGGCCGGTCCCGCCCCACACGCATGTCCGTGACCGGACAGGAACACGGTAGGAATCCGGACAATCACAGAGCGCAATGCCCTGCCCAAGCTCCCCGTGACCTTCCGGCGCGCAGGGGCAACAATGGCGGGAACACCCCTTTTCCGCACGGGAGGGGAACCGAGGGGCCCGCCGGGCGGCTGGCGCGAAGTGTGAGGTCGGCACCGGCCGCGGGAGACGGCGACGTGACAGGCGCCTGAAACGGTTTGCCGAACGTGCGTAGGGTGCAGACAACTCATCAGGAGGAGTGCGTCCGTACCGGGGCGCACGGGGTGCGGGACGATCGGCGAGGAGGGAGCCGGAGCGATGGGCGACCACAAAGAACAGCCTTTGCGGGTGGGCGCGGCCGTGCGGCGCCGCCGCCGCGCGCTGGACCTCACGCTCGCCGTCGTGGCCGAGCGCAGCGGCCTGTCCGTCCCGTTCCTGAGCCAGATCGAGAACGAGCGGGCGCGTCCCAGCCAGAGTTCCCTGGAGAAGGTGGCCGACGCCCTGCGCACCACCGCCGTGGAACTCCTCGCCGCGGCCGACCCGGCGTGCAGCGTGGACGTCGTCCGTGCCGACGGCACCGAGCCGCGCGACGAACCCCGGGTGCGCTCCCTGGTGCGCGGACACCACCAGATGCACGCCTCCGAATACACCGGCGACCACGACGCCGGGCGGGAACTGCAGTTCCGCAACGACCAGTTGATGTACGTGTCGGACGGCGCCGTGGAGATCGAGGCCGAGGGCCGCGCCTACCGCTTGGGCCGCGGCGACACCCTCTACCTGACCGGAGGCGTACGGCACCGCTGGCGGGCCACGGTGCCCGAGACGCGGCTGCTGGTCGTCGCCGTCGCCGAGCACATCGAGGCGCTGCGGGACAAGCCGCGCCGATGAACCGCCCCGCCCGGGTGGTCTCCCTCGTGCCGTCGCTGACGGAGGCCGTGGCCCGCTCCGCCCCCGGCTGTCTCGTCGGCGCCACCGACTGGTGCACGCACCCCGCCGGACTGGACGTCGTACGCGTCGGCGGTACGAAGAACCCGAAGACGGACCGGATCACCGCCCTCGCCCCCGATCTGGTGATCGCCAACGAGGAGGAGAACCGCGAGCCCGACCTGGCCGCCCTGCGCGCGGCGGGGATCGAGGTGCTGGTGACGGAGGTGCGGACCCTGCCCCAGGCCTTCGCCGAGCTGGACCGGGTGCTCACCGCCTGCTCCGTGGCGGCACGGCCCCGGTGGCTGGACGAGGCCGAGGCCGCCTGGGCCGCCATGCCCCCGCCCCCGGAGTACCGGACGGCGGTCGTGCCCGTCTGGCGGCGCCCCTGGATGGTGCTGGGCCGGGACACCTTCGCCGGCGACCTGCTCGCCCGGCTCGGCGTCCGGCACCTCTGCGCCGGCCACCCCGAGCGCTATCCGCGCGTGCCGCTCGACGACCTGCGCGCGGCGGCACCGGACGTCGTCGTCCTGCCCGACGAGCCGTACCGCTTCACCGCCGACGACGGCCCGGAGGCCTTCCCGGGGCTGCCGTGCGCGCTGGTCAGCGGCCGGCACCTCACCTGGTACGGGCCGTCGCTGGCCGAGGCACCGGTGGTACTGGGGCGTGCCCTGCGCGCGGCGCGCTCCACATAAGCTGGGCTTATGAGCAAGACGGAGGATCATGCCGAGGACCGGCCGGACCGGTCCGACCGGCCGGCGGGCGCCGGGGGGCTGGCCCACCGGGTGCCGGACCTCGGGGCGCTGGAGCTGCTGCTGGCGGTGGCGCGGCTGGGCAGTCTGGGCGGCGCGGCACGCGAGCTGGGCATCACCCAGCCCGCGGCGAGCAGCCGCGTGAGGTCGATGGAACGGCAGCTGGGCGTGGCCCTGGTCGACCGCTCGCCGCGCGGCTCACGGCTGACGGACGCGGGGGCGCTGGTTACGGACTGGGCGCGAAGGATCGTGGAGGCGGCGGAAGCCTTCGACGCGGGCGCGCAGGCGCTGCGGGACCGCAGGGACTCGCGGCTGAGGGTGGCGGCCAGTATGACGATCGCCGAATATCTGCTGCCCGGCTGGCTGCTCGCGCTGCGCGCGCAGTGGCCGGACACGGCGGTGTCGCTGCTCGCGGGGAACTCCGCGGCGGTGGCGGAGCGACTGCTCGCGGGCGAGGCGGACGTGGGGTTCGTGGAGGGCCTCACGGTGCCGACGGGGCTGGACTCCGCGGTGATCGCCCACGACCGGCTGATCGTCGTCGCGGCACCGTCGCACGCGTGGGCGCGGCGGAGGCGGCCGCTGGCCGCGGAGGAGCTGGCGGCCACGGAACTGATCCTGCGGGAGGAGGGGTCGGGGACCCGGCAGGTGCTGGATGCCGCGCTGGGCGGTCTGGCGCGGCCGTTGATCGAGCTGTCGTCCACCACCGCGGTGAAGGCGGCGGCGGTGGGGGGTGCGGGGCCGGCGGTGCTGAGTGAACTCGCGGTGGGGGAGGAGCTGGCCACGCGGCGGCTGGTGCGGGTGCCGGTGCAGGGGGTTGCGCTGGCGCGGGATCTGCGGGCGGTGTGGACGACGGGGCACCGGCCGGTGGGGCCGGCGCGGGATCTGTTGTCGCTCACGCGGGGGTAGGTGGCCCGGCGTCGGTGCCGGCCGGGGGTGTTCGCGCAGCCCGGCGCCTACGGGGTGCCTCCCCCACTCTCGGCTCCTCCCCCACTCTCGGCTTCGCTCGAGCGGGAGGTATCCCATGAGCGGGTTGTACCCCCATGAGCGGGTTGTACCCCCATGAGCGGGAGGTACCCCCTTCGCCCACCCGTGCCGCTGGGGGCACCTCCCAGGCCCTTGAGGCACTGGGGGAGCCACGACTGCCCGCGGGGGCGTTAGCGGCACGACTGACCGCGGACCGCTGCGACCAAGGCCTGCATCACGCGCAGGTCTTCTGCCATTTCCGGGTGCCATTGGATGCCCAGGGTCCATCGGGGGGCGGGGAGTTCGATGGCTTCCACCGTGCCGTCCTCCGCGTGGGCCGAGGGGATCAGGTCGGTGCCGAGGCGGTCCACCGCCTGGTGGTGGTAGGTCGGTACGTACGTCTCCTCCGGGACGGCGGCCGCGTAGCGCGTGCCCGGGACCGGCTTGACCGGGTGGCGGCCGAAGACGCCCGGCACCTCCGCGTGCCCGTCGATGTGCTGGACGAGTGTGCCGCCCAGGGCGACGTTCAGCAGCTGCATGCCCCGGCAGATGCCGAGCAGCGGGACACCGCGGTCCAGGGCCGCCTCGATCAGCGCCAGCTCCCAGGCGTCCCGCTCCCGGGCGGGCGGCCCCGTGCGCGGGTCGGGCTCGGCGCCGTAGCGGGCCGGTTCCACGTCCGGACCGCCCGCCACGACCAGGCCGTCGAGGCGGGCCACCGTGTCCGCCGCCCGTTCCGGCGCGTCCGGCGGGAGCATCGCGGCCAGCCCGCCTGCCCGCTGCACCAGCCGGGGATAGCCCGCCGGCAGCAGCGCGGCGTCCAGCTGCCACACACCCCAGCGCACCCCGGACTCCGCGTATGTGCTGATGCCGATCAGTGGCCTGGCCGTCACGGCGGGCACCTCCCTGTGCTGTCAGTTCCGTGCCAACTCTGCCTCGGCCGCCGCCAGTGCCGCGAATTCCTCCTCCGGCGCCTTCGCCACCAGATGCTTGCGGCTGTACAGGCCGAAGTAGGCCACGGCCACGATGTACACCGCCAGCGCGATGAACGCGGCCGTCACGTCCACCAGGAACGTCGCCACCAGCGCCGCGCAGGCCAGCACCAGGGCGACCGAGGAGGTCAGCACGCCGCCCGGGGTGCGGTACGGCCGCGGCAGCTCCGGCTCGCGGCGGCGCAGCACGATGTGGGAGAGGGACATCAGCGCGTACGAGATCGTCGCGCCGAAGACCGCGATGTTCAGCATGCGCGCGCCGTTGCCCGTCCCGGCGGCCAGCGCGAAGCCGATCGCGCCGGGCACGAGCAGCCCGAGGTAGGGCGCCTTGCGGCTGCTGGTCAGGGACAGGAACTTCGGCAGATAGCCCGCGCGGGACAGCGCGAACAGCTGGCGCGAACCGGCGTAGATCAGTGAGAAGAACGACGCGATCAGCCCGGCGAGGCCCGCGTAGTTGACGATCCGGCTGAGCGCCGTCGCCTCTCCGTCCGGCTGGAGCGCCTCCACCAGCGGGTTGCCCGCGTCCTGGACCGCGGACGAGCCCCGCGCCCCGGCGGCCGTGAAGAAGGTCATCAGGGCCAGCACCACCAGGATGCCCATGGACCAGCGGATCGCCCTCGGCAGCGTACGGGCCGGTTCCCGGGTCTCCTCGGCGGCCAGCGGTACGCCCTCCACGCCCAGGAAGAACCACATGCCGAACGGGAACGCCGCCCAGATGCCCAGCAGCCCCATCGGCAGCCAGGAGTTCGCGCCGAACGCGGAGCCGTCCACCGGGATGTCGTCCAGCGAGGACGCGTCGAACTCGGGCAGGGCCGCCAGCGCGAAGACCACCAGCGCCGCCACCGCGATGCCCGTGACGACGAAGCTGAACCGCAGCGCCTCGCCCACGCCCCACAGGTGGATGCCGATGAAGATGATGAAGCAGGCCAGATACACCGGCCAGCCGGACTCCAGGCCGAACAGGCCCAGCGACTCGACGTAGTCGCCGATGAAGATGGAGATGGCGGCCGGGGCCAGGACGTACTCGATCAGGATCGCGGTGCCGGTGAGGAAGCCGCCCCACGGGCCGAGGGCACGGCGGGCGAAGCCGTAGCCGCCGCCGGCGGTGGGCAGGATCGAGGACAGCTCGGCCAGCGCGAAGACCATGCAGGTGTACATGGCGCCCATCAGCACCATGGCGATCGCCAGGCCGCCGAAGCCGCCCTCGGCCAGGCCGAAGTTCCAGCCCGAGTAGTCGCCGGACACGACGTAGGCGACACCGAGGCCGGTCAGCAGCAGCCAGCCGGCGCTGCCGCGGCGCAGCTTTCTGCGCTCCAGGTAGTCGTCCGCCTCACCGGCGGGTTCATGGGACGTGGACGGAAGGCTCACGGGGCGACTCCCCAGGGGGCGATGACAAGGAGGGGGACAATGGAACGGATCCAGACCTTTGTGGGCCCATACCTTCGTGGGGTGGACGGCGCGAGCGCAAGACCCGTGCGTTAAACCGCGGTAAAGCCTCTCCCCGGCGCCGCGCGCCCCACCTCGCCCGTTCGGGTCATGCCCCCACGCTCACGCCAGGAAGCCCCGCAGCAGCGCCGCCGTTCCCGCGCAGTGCTCGCGCATCACCTCCCGCGCCCCGTCCGCGTCCCCCTCCAGTACGGCCTCGACCAGCGCCGCGTGCTGCCGCTGGGAGTGTTCCAGGTTGTGTACCAGCAGCGGAATGCAGTCCAGCAGGTCGTTCACCGTCGCCCGCACCGCCGCGTACTGCGCGGTCAGGCTCGGCGAACCGCACAGCTCCGCCAGCCTCAGGTGGAACAGCGTGTCCAGCCTCCGGTAGTCGCCCAGCGGGGCGTCCTGCGTGCCGGACAGCGCCTCGCGCAGCCGTAGCGCCTGCTCGTCCGTCAGTCCGTGCGCCGCGCACAGCCCCGCCGCGCCCACCTCCAGCACCTCCCGGAAGCGCAGCACGTCCTCGATGTCCACCTCGGCGATCCGCCGCCGCAGCTCCTCCTCGCCCGCGTCCGTCGGGCGGGGCAGCACGAACGTGCCCCCGTACCGGCCGCGCCGCGACTCCACCAGACCCTGGTCCTGGAGCACCTTCAGCACCTCGCGCAGCGTCACCCGGCTGATCCCCAGCCGCTCCGCCAGCTCGCGCTCGGCCGGCAGCCGCTCCCCGCCCGCCACCAGGCCGAGGCGCACCACCTGGAGGATCTGCTCCAGTGCCTCCTCGAAGCCGTTGCCCGCGCGGACCTGCCGCAGCACCGGCGCCAGGCGGTCCCCCACCGCGCCGACCGCATCTTCCGGCATCTCGCCGTGCCCCCTTCCCAAGCAAAGGTTCACCGCAATACCTTATGGCTCCCGGCTGAACGAAGAAGCCCGAGGAGGCACTCCCGTGGCAGACCGCACACCCCCGCTCTCCGTCGAGGAGCTGCACGCCCTCGTCGCCGGCGGTGAGATCGACACTGTCGTCCTGGCCTTTCCCGACATGCAAGGGCGACTTCAGGGCAAGCGGTTCGCCGCGCGCTTCTTCCTCGACGAGGTGCTCCACCACGGCACCGAGGGCTGCAACTACCTGCTCGCCGTCGACGCCGACATGAACACCGTCGACGGCTACGCGATGTCCTCCTGGGACACCGGCTACGGCGACTTCGCCATGTACCCCGACCTCGACACCCTGCGCCGCGTCCCCTGGAACGAGGGCACCGCCCTGGTCGTCGCCGACCTCGCCTGGGCCGACGGCACCCCGGTCGTCGCCGCCCCGCGGCAGATACTGCGCCGCCAGCTGGACCGGCTCGCCGCGCTCGGCTACACCGCCCAGACCGGCACCGAGCTGGAGTTCATCGTCTTCCGGGACACCTACGAACAGGCCTGGGACGCCGGCTACCGGAACCTGACCCCCGCCAACCAGTACAACGTCGACTACTCCGTGCTCGGCACCGGACGCATCGAACCCCTGCTGCGCCGCATCCGCAACGAGATGGCCGCGGCCGGACTCACCGTCGAGTCCGCCAAGGGCGAGTGCAACCCCGGCCAGCACGAGATCGCCTTCCGCTACGACGAGGCCCTGGTCACCTGCGACCAGCACGCCGTCTACAAGACCGGCGCCAAGGAGATCGCCGCCCAGGAGGGCGTCTCGATCACCTTCATGGCCAAGTACAACGAGCGCGAGGGCAACTCCTGCCACGTCCACCTCTCCCTGACGGACGCGGCCGGCGACACCGTCATGCCGGACTCCGCCGAGGAGCCGGACGCCATGTCCGAGGTCATGCGCCACTTCCTCGCCGGGCAGCTCGCCGCGCTGCGGGACTTCTCCCTGCTCTACGCCCCGCACATCAACTCCTACAAGCGGTTCCAGCCGGGCTCCTTCGCGCCCACCGCCGTCGCCTGGGGACGCGACAACCGCACCTGCGCCCTGCGCGTCGTCGGCCACGGCCGCTCCCTGCGCTTCGAGAACCGGCTGCCCGGCGGCGACGTCAATCCGCACCTCGCCGTGGCCGGCATGGTCGCCGCCGGGCTGTACGGCATCGAGCAGAAGCTGGAACTGCCCGAGCCCTGCCCGGGCAACGCCTACACCGGCGACTACGAGCACGTCCCCACCACCCTGCGCGAGGCCGCCGAGCTGTGGGAGAACAGCGTGATCGCCAAGGCGGCCTTCGGCGACGACGTCGTCGCGCACTACCGCAACATGGCGCGCGTCGAGATCGACGCCTTCGACGCCGCGGTCACCGACTGGGAACTGCGCCGCTCCTTCGAACGCATGTGAGGCCCTCCGTGCCCGACCAGCCCGCCGAGCTCCAGGTCCACAACCCCGCGACCGAGGAGGCCATCGCCACCGTCCCCGCCGCGACCGTCACCGACGTCGACGCGGCCGTCGTACGCGCCGCACGCGCGCAGACCGCCTGGGCCGCCCTCGCGCCCGGCGAGCGGGCCCGGCTGCTGCGCCGCTTCGCCGTCACCGTCGACGAGCACCTCGAGGAACTGGCCCGGCTGGAGGTCCGCGAGGCCGGCCACACCCTCGGCAACGCCCGCTGGGAGGCGGGCAACGTCCGCGACCTGCTCGACTACGCGGCCGGGGGAGTGGAACGCCTCACCGGCCGGCAGATCCCCGTCGCCGGCGGGGTCGATGTCACCTTCCCCGAACCGCTCGGCGTGGTCGGCGTCATCGCCCCCTGGAACTTCCCGATGCCCATCGCGGCCTGGGGCACCGCACCCGCCCTCGCCGCCGGCAACGCGGTGCTCCTCAAACCAGCCGAGACCACCCCCCTCACCGCCCTGCGCCTGGCCGAGCTCGCCCTCACCGCCGGACTGCCCGAGGGCCTCTTCCAGGTCCTCCCCGGACACGGCCCGGTCGCCGGCAACGCCCTCGTCGAACACCCCGGCGTCGCCAAGATCGTGTTCACCGGGTCGACCGCCGTCGGCAAACAGGTGTGGGTCAGGGGCGCGGACCGCCTCAAGCGCGTCACCCTCGAACTCGGCGGCAAGAGCCCCAACATCGTCTTCGCCGACGCCGACCTGGAGGCCGCCGCGGCCGCCGCCCCCATGTCCTTCCTCGACAACGCGGGACAGGACTGCTGCGCCCGCACCCGCATCCTCGTCGAGCGCTCCGTGCACGACCGGTTCCTCGAACTGCTCGCCCCCGCGATCGAGACGGTCCGGGTGGGCGACCCGGCCGACGAGAGCGTGGACATGGGCCCGCTGATCTCCGCCGCCCAGCTCGCCCGCGTCCGGTCCTACGTCACCGACGGCCTCGACGGCATCCGCGGCAAGGCCCCCGAGGGCCCCGGCCACTGGTTCCCGCCCACCGTCCTCACCGGCGTCGACCCGCAGGCACCCGTCGCCGTCGAGGAGGTCTTCGGCCCCGTCGCCGTCGTCCTCCCCTTCGACACCGAGGCCGACGCCGTACGCCTGGCCAACGCCACCGAGTACGGACTCTCCGGCTCGATCTGGACCCGGGACGTGGGCCGCGCCCTGCGTGTCTCGCAGGCGGTGCGCGCGGGCAACCTGTCCGTCAACTCCCACTCCAGCGTCCGCTACTGGACCCCCTTCGGCGGGTTCAAGCAGTCCGGCGTCGGCCGCGAGCTCGGCCCCGACGCGCTCACCGCCTTCACCGAAACCAAGAACGTCTTCATCAGCACGGAGGCCTGAGAGCACATGAGCGAAGAGACCATCTGCCGCCGCCTTGTCGGCCGCACCGCCGTCATCACCGGAGCGGGCAGCGGCATCGGGCTCGCCACCGCCCGCCGGCTCGCCTCCGAGGGCGCCCACGTCGTCTGCGGGGACGTGGACGAGGCACGCGGCAAGGCGGCCGCAGAGGAGACCGGCGGCACCTTCGTGAACGCCGACGTCACCGACCCCGAACAGGTCGAGGCGCTGTTCGGGGCCGCGCACGACACGTACGGCAGCGTCGACATCGCCTTCAACAACGCCGGGATCTCCCCGCCCGACGACGACTCCATCCTGGAGACGTCACTGGAGGCATGGAAGCGGGTCCAGGAGGTCAACCTCACCTCCGTCTACCTGTGCTGCAAGGCCGCCATCCCCTACATGCGGCGCCAGGGCCGGGGCTCCATCATCAACACCGCGTCCTTCGTGGCCCGCATGGGCGCGGCCACCAGCCAGATCTCCTACACCGCCTCCAAGGGCGGAGTCCTCGCCCTGTCCCGCGAACTCGGCGTGCAGTTCGCCCGCGACGGCATCCGCGTCAACGCCCTGTGCCCCGGCCCGGTCAACACCCCGCTGCTCCAGGAGCTCTTCGCCAAGGACCCCGAGCGCGCCGCCCGCCGGCTGGTGCACATCCCGCTCGGCCGGTTCGCCGAGGCGGAGGAGATCGCCGCCGCCGTCGCCTTCCTCGCCAGCGACGACTCCTCCTTCGTCAACGCCACCGACTTCCTCGTGGACGGCGGGATCTCGGGGGCGTACGTCACACCCCTGTAGGGCGCCTCGTTACAGTGCCCGGATGAGCATGACGCCTCCGCCCGGCTGGTACCGCGACCCGCACGCCCCGCACCTGGAACGCTGGTGGGACGGCACGGCTTGGACCGAGCACCGGCGCCCGCCGGAGGCTCCCGCCGCGCCGCCGGCCCCGTCCATGGGCGGCACCGGCGGTCCGGCGGCGGGCGGCGGCCGCACGAAGGCGGTCGCCCTGACGGCCGCCGGTGCCGTGCTCGTCGCGGCGGTCGTCACCGGCGCGGTGTTCCTGCGCGGCGACGACGGCGACACCCGGCCGCGCACCGGCCCGGCGGCCACCACCTCCCCGGCCGCGACCGGAGCGTGGTCCCCGTCGCCGTCCCCGTCGGGCTCCGCCTCCGCGCCCGCAGGCGACCCCGACGTGGTCGAGGACCCGCTCAACGGCATCACCTTCCCGCTCCTCGACGGGTGGGTCCGGCCCGAGCACGTCTCCCAGGACGACGTCGTCATGACCACCGACGGGACCTACGACTGCCCCGGCGAGGGCTCCGTGTGCCGCCACGGCCTCGTCGTCTCCCGCACCGTGACCGCGACCGACGAGACCTCCCCGAAGGTGCTCGCCGAGAAGGACATCCCCGACGCGGCCGAGGAGGCCTTCGGCGAGGACGCCCTCGGCCAGCAGCCCTACGGCGGAGTGAAGTCCCACGAGGTCGTGAAGTCCGGCCCGGTCGCGGTGGCGGGCCGGGCCGGGTACTTCGTGCGCTGGCGCGTCACCACGGGCAAGGGCCCCGGCGGCCTCGTGCAGTCGCTGGTGTTCCCCTCCAGCGTCGGCACCGAGTCGCCGGTCGTCGTGCGGTACGCCTTCGACGCCGGTCCCGACGGACCGCCCCCGGCCGACATGGACCGCATCACCAAGGGCATCCGCTCGGTCACCGACGGGGACTCCGGCGGCGGCGTCGGCAGCAGCATCGGCCCGACGCGCTGAGCCGCAGCACGCGTCACAGGAAGGTGTGCCCCTCACCCCGGTACGTCGGCACGGTCGCCGTCACCGCGTCGCCCTCCACCAGACACAGGGCGTCGAACCGCTCGCACAGCTCGCCCGCCTTGGCGTGCCGGAACCACACCTTGTCGCCGATCAGCAGGTCGTCGGCGGGCGGACCGAGCAGCGGGGTCTGCACCTCGCCGGCCCCCTCCTGGGGGTCGAACCGCAGCCCTTCGGGCAGATACGGCACCGGCAGCCGGTCCGCGCCGGGCGCGCCCGACGCCGGATAGCCCCCGCCCAGCACGGTCACCACTCCGACACCGGGACGCCGCACCACGGGCAGCGCGAACAGCGCCGCCGGACGCCCGCGGAACGACGTGTAGTTGTCGAAGAGACGCGGTACGTACAGCCCCGAACCGGCCGCGATCTCGGTGACCGCCTCCTCCGCGGCGGTGTGCTGCACACTGCCCGTGCCCCCGCCGTTGACGAACTCCAGGTCCGGCACGACCTCCCGCACCGCCCGCACCACCGCCGCCCGCCGCTCGGCGAGTTCACGGCGCGCGGCGGCCTGCATCAGCCGCACCGCGCGGGACCGCAGCGGATGCCCGGCCACCGCGTCGCCGACACCGGCCACATGACCCTCGTACGCCATGATCCCGACGAGCCGGAAACCCGGCCGCCGCGCCACCGCGCGCGCGACCTCGGCGACCTGGGCGGGGGAGTGCAGCGGCGAACGGCGGGCACCGACCCGCACCCGTCCGCCGAACAGCTTCAGTGAGGTGTCCAACTCCAGGCAGACCCGCACCACTTCGTTGCCGCCCGCGCGGGACGCGTCGATCAGGTCCAGCTGCGCGGGATCGTCGATCATCACCGTGACGGCGGCCGCCGGCTTGGGATCGGCGGCGAGTTCGGCATACCCCGCGCGGTCCGCGGAGGGATAGGCCAGCAGGATGTCGTCGAACCCGGAACGGGCCAGCCACAGCGACTCGGCGAGCGTGAACGACATGATGCCCGCGAAACCGTCCCGGGCCAGGGCCCGTTCGAGCAGCGCACGGCAGCGTACGGACTTGCTGGCGACCCGGACCGGTTTGCCCCCGGCCCTGCGGACCAGGTCGTCGGCGTTGGCGTCGAAGGCGTCCAGATCCACGATCGCGACAGGGGCGTCGAGCTGGGCGGTGGCCCGGTCGTAACGGGCCCGGTCGGCGGCGCGCGCAGTCATGACGGCAGCCTGCCAGACAGGATTACCGCAGGGTAGGGGGACGTTCCGGGCAGATGCCGCGGGCCTGCGGACTGGTTCCCGTTCGAGGCGGATCACGCCGTAGAGTGACGCGCACGCACGGCGGAACGGGGCCGGCCGGGACGCCCGGGCGGGATGACGCGCCGTCCGTGCGGGTATCTGTGCCCGGGACGAGTCGGTGCCGGGCCCTTGGCAGCGCGCCGGCCCCAGCGGCCCGGGCACGAGGAAACGGGGGGTGCATGAGCACGGAAGCGCGTCGCGCCTCCCACCCCCCGCGCCCCACCGTGCCGCCACGCCCCGCCCACCCACCTGCTCCGTCGGCCGACCCCGTCCCGGACGCCCCCCAGGGCCGCACCTCGGGCGGCCCCGGCGCCTTCGACATCCGCGAACCCCGCGAGCCCGCGCCCGACGACTCTTCCGCCCAGGGCGCTGCGCATGCGCCCGGCCCTGCGGAGCGGCGTGTCGGTGGCACGGGTCCGGCGGTGCCGCGTGGGCGGACTGCCGGGGGGCCCGGCGCGCCCGCGCCCGGCGAGCCACCGCGTCCGTCCGGCGCCGACGGCGGGTCCGGCGCCCTCGGGCTCCGCGAGCCCGGCGGCACGGGTGCTGCGGTGGGCGAGCCGCCGCGTCCGTCCGGTGTCGACGGCGGGCCGGGCAGGTCCGGTGCCTTCGGGGTTCGCGCGCCTGCGGGTGCGGAGCGGCGTGTCGGTGGCACGGGTCCGGCGGTGCCGCGTGGGCGGACTGCCGGGGGGTCCGGCGCTCCCGCGCCCGGCGAGCCACCGCGTCCGTCCGGTGTCGACGGCGGGTCCGGCGCCTTCGGGCGGGGTCAGTCCGCCGGAGCGCCTGTCGGGAGGGGCGGTGACTCCTTCGAGCCCGGCGGGGCCGTGGACGAGGGCGGTGGGTTCGCGCCGCGGCCGCGCGTTCCGGCGCACGGAAGTGCGGACTCCGCGCCTCCGCCGCAGGCCTCCGCGCGGTTCCCCGACGCGCCGCCGACCGTCGGCCGGCCGTCCGTACCGCCGCAGCCCACCCACCGGCCCGCCGCACCCGCCGAAACGCCGTCCGAGGCGACCACCCGCCTGCGTCCCGTCCCCGCCGCGCGCCCGGGCCACGGTGAGCGGCGCCCCTCCGACGCCGACCGCGGCCGGGACGGCGCCCCCGATCCCGCGCTCTCCTGGAGCGCCTCCATGGCACCGGGCGGCGCCCCCGGCGGGCGGCCCGCCTTCGTGTCGTTCGGCGAGCCGGAGCGGTTCGACGAGCACGCCCCGCGACGGCCGTTCGCGCGGCGCAGCCGCTCGCAGCTCGTGGCCGCCGCGACCTGTCTCGTCCTCGGGACGGGACTCATCGGCGGCGCCGTCGCCGGTGCCTGGCTCGCCGGTGACTCCGAGGGATCCGGCGCCCGGCACGGCTTCGCCGCCGCCGGGGCCCTGTGGCACAACGTCCCCGTCGACCAGCTCTTCCCGCCCACCGTGCAGGGCAAGGGCGCAGGACCCGGCGACGCCGACCGGTCCTGGACCCGGATCGCCGTCGCCCCCGACAGCGGCTGCCGGGGCGCCTTCGACCCCCTGCTGAACAAGGTCCTCGCCCCCGTCGGCTGCGAACGCCTGCTGCGCGCCACCTACACCGACGCCACCCAGAGCCACGTCACGACTGTCGGCCTGCTGTTCACCGAGGCCGACGCCGCCGGCATGGCCAACCTCGCCCGCCGCTTCGACACCGAGCGCCTGGACCGCCGTACCGACCTCGTGCCCCTGCCGTACGCGGCGAAGGGCACCGCCGCCGCGGGATTCGGCGCGCAGCAGCGCGCCTCCTGGGCGATCTCCGTGCTCACGGACGCCCCCGTCGTCGTCTACGCCGTCTCCGGCTGGGCCGACGGCCGCACCGTCGACACCCCGGAACCCGCCGAGGACGCCATGGAGTCCAACGCCACCACCGCCCCCGCCCAGGCGGGCCTCGGCCACGAGGCACAGGGCCTCGCCGACCGCATCGAACGCGCCCTGCGCAAGCGCGCCGGCACCGCCACGGAGCAGCCGTCATGAGGCCCGCCACCCGCCGCCGCCCCGCCACGGCCCTGGCCGCCCTCCTCGCCGCCGGCCTCGTGCTCCTGCCCGCCGCCCCCGCGCACGCCGACGGCATCCGCGCCCGGCAGTGGTCCCTGGAGGCCATGCACACCGACGAGGCCTGGCGGACGACGAAGGGCGAGGGCGTGACCGTCGCCGTCCTGGACACCGGCGTCGAGGCCGACCACCCCGACCTCGACGGCAACGTCCTCACGGGCAAGGACCTGGTCGGCTTCGGAGCGAGAGAGGGCGACCGCGCCTGGGCCCGGCACGGCACCGCCATGGCCGGCATCATCGCCGGTCACGGACACGGCCCCGGCAACACCGACGGCGTCATGGGCATCGCGCCCGAGGCGAAGATCCTTCCCGTGCGCGTGATCCTGGAGGACGGCGACCCCTCCCGCGCCAAGGCCCGCAAGACCCGCGGCAACGCCCTCGCCGAGGGCATCCGCTGGGCCGCCGACCACGGCGCCGACGTCATCAACCTCTCCCTCGGCGACGACTCCGCCTCCGCACACCCCGAACCCGGCGAGGACGAGGCCATCCAGTACGCCCTCGGCAAGGGCGTGGTCGTCGTGGCCTCCGCCGGGAACGGCGGCGAGAAGGGCGACCGGATCTCCTACCCGGCCGCCTACCCGGGCGTCATCACCGCCACCGCCGTCGACCGCTACGGCACCCGCGCCCCGTTCTCCACCCGCCGCTGGTACGCCACGGTCAGCGCGCCCGGGGTCGACGTGATCATCGCCGACCCCGACCACAAGTACTACGAGGGCTGGGGCACCAGCGCCGCCGCCGCGTTCGTCTCCGGCGCCGTGGCCCTGGTCAGGTCGGCCCACCCCGATCTGACCCCCGCCCAGATCAAAAGCCTCCTGGAGGACACCGCCCGCAACGCCCCCGCCGACGGCCGCGACGACTCCCGGGGCTTCGGCTTCATCGATCCGGCGGCCGCGATCGAGGCGGCGGCCCGGTTGAAGCCGGACGGTCCTAAGTCCGCGGCGTACGGGGACAAGTACTTCGGTCCTGGCCCGGACGCCGGCGAATCCGACGAGGGCACCGCCGACTGGGCGGCGCCGCTCGCGGGCAGTGTCGGTGGCGTCCTGCTTGTCGCGACGGTTGTGCTGTGGCGCAACCGCCGCCCGGACCGCGAGGACTTCTAGTCCTGTGCGGGCGTGAGGGCCGGCCGGGGGGTGTTCGCGCAGCCCGGCTCACGGGGTGCCCAGGCCCTGGAGGCACTGAGGGAGGCACGACTGCCCGCGGGGCGGGAGCGGGCCCGCTTGTTCATGAGAGCACCGACGCCACCGCCCCCTCCACCAGCGTCACCCCCCGTTCCTTCGTCGTGTTGCCGTCGGACAGGGCCGCGACCAGGTACGCGCGTCCGCCGACCGTGACGCAGCCCATGCTGTTCACGACCCACAGCCCCGTCGCGTCGCGCGGCAGCCAGCCGTTCTTGACCGCCCGCACCGTGCCCGCGCCGGCGACGGACGGCACACCCCACGCCTGCTCCGGGACGACCCCCTCCATCAGTTCCCGTACATACGCGCGCGAGGCCGCGCTCAACTCCGACCGCTCGCCGAAGACCTGCCGCAGCAGCACCAGCCGGTCCTCGGCCGTGGTGCGGGTCAGCCCCCACAGCGGGCCCTCGCCGCCCACGGTCCGCGTCAGCCCGAGGCGGGCGTTCGCGGCGTCGAGCCCGGCCGCCCGGCCGATGCCGTCCCACAGGGCCGAGGCGGCACGATTGTCACTCCGTACGATCATCGCCCGCGCGTACGCCCGCTCCACCCCGGTGAGCTCCCGCCCCGCGTCCTGCGCGCCGAGCAGCACGGCCGCCAGGATGTCGACCTTGACGACGCTCGCCGTGACGAACACCCCGTCCCCGCAGGAGACCGTCTCCCCGGAACCGAGGTCCACCGCGGCCACAGACACCCTCGCTCCTTCCCCCACCGGCATCTCCTTCCGTCCCGTCGAAGTAGGGTCGGGGACCGTGGCGAACAAGAACATCCCCGACTCCCCGTTCCGCGACGACGACGGCACCGCCGATCCCCGGCTGAGGGCCGCGCTCGCCGCCTGGGCCGAGGACGGCAACGCCGTCGGCCCCGTCCTTGAGGCACTCAAGGGTGCCCGCCTGCTGGTCCCGGTCGTGGCCCTGCTCGGCGAGACGGAGGAGGACGAGAACGGGCTGCGCCGCGAGAAGACCAGCGACATGGCCGTACCGACCCTGAAGGCCGGCGGCCGCACCGCGCTGCCCGCCTTCACGTCCGTCGAGTCGCTCGCCCGCTGGGACCCGTCCGCCCGCCCCGTGGCCGTACCGCTGCACCAGGCGCTGCAGGCCGCCGCGCACGAGAAGGCGGACACGGTGATCCTCGACATGTCGGGCCCCGTGCCGTTCGAGCTGACCGGCCCGGTGCTCCTCGCCCTCGCCGAGGGCCGTACCAGTACCGACCCGCTCACCGACCCGGCCGTCGTCGAGGCCGTACGGGCAGCCGTGGCCGCCGAGCCCGCGGTGCTGCGCGCCCACCTCGGCCCCGGACAGGCCGACGGCACCCTCGCCCTCGTGCTCGACCCCGCCACGCCCGTCGCCGAGACCGCGGGGGCCGTGGCCCGCCGGCTCGCCGCCGACGAAACACTCAGGGCCCGCCTGGTGCGCGGCCTCGACCTGGCGGTTCTGCCGGCCGAGGCGACGCCACCCGGCGAGCCCCTGTACGTGCGTCCCTGAAGCGCGGGCGCGGAGCGCGTCCTAGCCGTAGATCGCGCCCGTGTACTTCTCGCCCGGACCCTGGCCCGGCTCGTCCGCGATCACGGACGCCTCGCGGAAGGCCAGCTGCAGCGACTTCAGGCCGTCGCGCAGCGGCGCCGCGTGGAAGGAACTGATCTCGGTCGCCGAGGCGTCCAGCAGACCGGCCAGCGCGTGCACCAGCTTGCGGGCCTCGTCCAGGTCCTTGTGCGTGTCGCCCTCCTCGGTCAGACCGAGCTTCACGGCGGCGGCGCTCATCAGGTTGACGGCGACCGTCACGATCACCTCGACGGCCGGGACCTCGGCGATGTCGCGGGCCATGGCGTCGAAGTCGGGGTTGCCGGGGGTCTCGGGGGTCTCCGAGGGGGAGGTGTCACTCATGCCCCACACGATAGGCGCAGCCGGGCGGCCCCCCGACGTCAGGAGGCGGGCGACGGCCGGTTGGTGCGCCTGACCGGGAGCTGCTAACCTTGTGTAACGACCGGTCGGACCCGTATGCCTCGCGGCTGACGAGCCCGGCCCACAAGTGGAGACTTCGAACTCCCACCTGGCCGCCCTCAGGGCGGCGGGTCACCGGTCAGGCGGTTCCGTCCCCGAGGCGGCGTCCGCCCGAAAGCGCGCCCCGCGGCCATCGCGGCGGTGCTCCGGTAGTTCGAGGAGCCCCGCCTGTGATCGTCCGGGGCATTTTTCGTGCTTCGGCGCGGTTAGGTCTAACGAACACAGACGTTACGCGGCTGTCCGCCAGACCGTCGCGTGGTGCTACCGAGGAGGATCCATCAGCGCCGAGCCCCGCATCAACGACCGGATTCGCGTTCCCGAGGTGCGACTTGTCGGTCCCAGCGGCGAGCAGGTCGGGATTGTTCCGCTTGCCAAGGCCCTGGAGCTTGCGCAGGAGTACGACCTCGACCTCGTCGAGGTCGCGGCGAACGCCCGTCCGCCCGTGTGCAAGCTCATGGACTACGGGAAGTTCAAGTACGAGTCGGCCATGAAGGCCCGTGAGGCGCGCAAGAACCAGGCGCACACGGTCATCAAGGAGATGAAGCTCCGGCCGAAGATCGACCCGCACGACTACGACACCAAGAAGGGTCACGTCGTCCGGTTCCTCAAGCAGGGCGACAAGGTCAAGATCACGATCATGTTCCGTGGTCGCGAGCAGTCCCGGCCGGAGCTCGGCTACCGGCTGCTGCAGCGGCTGGCGGAGGATGTCCAGGACCTCGGGTTCGTCGAGTCGAACCCGAAGCAGGACGGCCGCAACATGATCATGGTCCTCGGTCCGCACAAGAAGAAGACCGAGGCGATGGCCGAGGCCCGCCAGGCACAGGAAGCCCGCAAGGCGGAGGCGAAGGCCAACCCCGGCAAGTCGCAGAACGCCGCGGCCGCCGAGGCCACGGCCGAGGCTCCCGCCGAGGCGTGACCCCCGGGGCCGCAGGCCCCAGGAGTATTCGATACAAGTACGACGCTCCACCGTGCCCGGTTTTCGTGACCGGGCACCGGAGCGCCACCGACGAGGAGAGAACGGCGCTATGCCGAAGAACAAGTCGCACAGCGGTGCCAGCAAGCGCTTCAAGATCACCGGCTCCGGCAAGGTGCTCCGCGAGCGCGCCGGCAAGCGCCACCTGCTCGAGCACAAGTCGTCCCGCGTGACGCGTCGCCTCACCGGCAACGCCGAGATGGCCCCGGGCGACGCCGCGAAGATCAAGAAGCTTCTCGGCAAGTGAGGCCGGGCGCCCAGCGCCTGATCCACCGACACCGGGACCCAATCGTTTCCGGGCCGTGTGCCGACCACCACGGCCCCGCTACAAGGAGTTAACAAGTGGCACGCGTCAAGCGGGCAGTCAACGCCCACAAGAAGCGCCGGGCGATCCTCGAGCAGGCCTCCGGCTACCGCGGTCAGCGTTCGCGCCTGTACCGCAAGGCCAAGGAGCAGGTCACCCACTCGCTGGTCTACAACTACAACGACCGCAAGAAGCGCAAGGGTGACTTCCGCCAGCTGTGGATCCAGCGCATCAACGCCGCTGCCCGCGCCAACGGCATCACGTACAACCGCTTCATCCAGGGTCTGAAGGCCGCCAACGTCGAGGTGGACCGCAAGATCCTCGCGGAGCTCGCCGTCAACGACGCGACCGCGTTCGCGGCGCTCGTCGAGGTGGCGCAGAAGGCGCTGCCGGCGGATGTCAACGCGCCCAAGGCCGCGTGAGCACCGCGTTGGCTTGAAGCCGACGTGAGTTTCCAGGACCCGCAGGCTGAAAGCTTGCGGGTCCTGTTGTGTGCGGTTCTCCGGTCGTCGTCCGGCCGCGGGGCCGTGTTGGCTGGCCGCGCAGTTCCCCGCGCCCCCGGGGGAGTTGCGCCTCCGTGTGTCGAGTACTTCCGAAGGTGACGAAGAAGATGGCCCCCGTCAGCCCTGAGCTGATCTCCCCCCGTTCCCCGCGTGTCGCTGCCGCCCGGCGGCTGGGGAAGCGGAACTTCCGGGGGAAGGAACGGCTGTTCCTCGCCGAGGGGCCGCAGGCCGTGCGGGAGGCCGCCGCGCACCGGGGGCGCGACGCCGCCACCCTCGCCGAGCTGTTCGCCACGCCCGAGGCGGCCGAGCGCTACGCCGGCATCGTCGGGGCGGCACGCGACGCCGGCGCCCGGGTCCACCTCGCCTCCGAGCAGGTCATCGCCGACATCTCCACCACCGTCACCCCGCAGGGCCTCGTCGGGGTGTGCCGGTTCCTGGACACGCCCTTCACGCAGATCGTCGCCGCCCGGCCCCGGCTCGTCGCCGTCCTCGCCCACGTACGCGACCCGGGGAACGCCGGCACCGTGCTGCGCTGCGCCGACGCCGCCGGGGCCGACGCCGTCGTCCTCACCGACGCCTCCGTCGACCTGTACAACCCCAAGGCCGTACGCGCCTCCGTCGGCTCCCTGTTCCATCTGCCCGTCGCCGTCGGCGTCCCCGTCGAACAGGCCGTCACGGGACTGCGCGACGCGGGCGTACGGCTGCTCGCCGCGGACGGGGCCGGGGACCGGGACCTCGACGACGAGCTCGACAAGGGCACCATGGGCGGCCCCACCGCCTGGGTCTTCGGCAACGAGGCCTGGGGGCTCCCCGAGGAGACCCGCGCCCTCACCGACGCCGTCGTCCGCGTCCCCATCCACGGAAAGGCCGAAAGCCTGAACCTGGCCACCGCCGCCGCCGTATGTCTCTATGCGTCGGCACGTGCACAGCGCGCCGCCGGAGGGTGCCGCTCCGTCACCATGAACTAGTAGGCTGACCAGCCCGGGGACCCTCCCCAAGCTCTCGGCCGGTCCCGAGCACGGGGCGCCCCGAGGAAGTTCCGAGAGGTGGGGTACGGGGATGAGCGTCGGCACGAGCAGCGCACCGGGAGCACAGCGGGCGGCCCGTCCGCCCGCGCCCCGGCCCGGTGATCTCGCCGAACTCGGCATCGACCCCGACCAGCTGCCCGACGGACTCGTCGTGGCCGACGAGCACGGACGGGTCATCTGCTTCAACCGGGCGGCCGTGCGCATCACGGCCGTACCCGCCGAGCAGGCCCTCGGACAGCCTCTGGAGACGGCCCTGCCGTTAGAGGACCTGGAGGGCCGCCGCTGGTGGCAGCTCACCGACCCCTACGGCGGTCTGGCCATCCGCGTGCGCCAGCCCGAGCGCAACCTGCTGCTGCCCGGCGGCCGCGAGGTCCTCGTCTCCGCGCGCTACGTCCGCACCCGGCCCACCGGACCCGTCCGCCGTCTCGTCGTCACGCTGCGCGACACCGAGGCCCGGCGCCGCACCGAGCGCAGCCACGCCGAGCTGATCGCCACCGTCGCCCACGAACTGCGCTCCCCGCTCACCTCCGTCAAGGGCTTCACCGCCACCCTGCTCGCCAAGTGGGAACGGTTCACCGACGACCAGAAGCGGCTGATGCTGGAGACCGTCGACGCCGACGCCGACCGCGTCACCCGGCTCATCGCCGAGCTGCTCGACATATCGCGCATCGACTCCGGCCGCCTGGAGGTGCGCCGTCAGCCCGTCGACATCGGGGCCGCCGTCGGACGCCACATCCAGGCCCACGTCGCCGCCGGGCAGCCGGCCGACCGTTTCCTGCTGCGGGTGGAGCACCCGCTGCCCGACCTGTGGGCCGACCCCGACAAGGTCGACCAGGTGCTGAGCAACCTGCTGGAAAATGCGGTGCGGCACGGCGAGGGAACCGTCACCATTGACATCGCGCCCTTGGTGTCGCCCCGCGAGCGGGAGGACGCCGGTACGTCGGTCACGGTGAGCGACGAGGGGCCCGGCATTCCGGAGGAGTCCATGAACCGCGTCTTCACCCGCTTCTGGCGGGGCAGCAAGCGCGGTGGCACGGGCCTCGGGCTGTACATCGTCAAGGGCATCGTCGAAGCCCACGGCGGTGCCATCACGGTCGGACGCGCCCCCGGCGGCGGCGCGCAGTTCCGATTTACGTTGCCCGTGGCGGCACCGGCGTATCTCACCTGAGACGCCCACGGCCCCCACGGGCGCCTTCGCGTTCCCTCACCCCGTTAGACTCGGCCTTTGGCACCTTTGCGTCCCGAGGACGAGAGCCGCGACGGCACCACGACGCGCGAGCAGCGAGTCGTCCACGAGTCGATGACGGGGACCATCAGCCAGCCAACGGAAGCACGGGAAGAGATGTCGGCACCCAATAAGTCGTACGACCCTGTCGAGGTCGAGGCGTTGAAACCGGAAGAGATCGAGCGCAGGCGGGACGAGGCGCTCACCGCCTTCGCCGCCGCGGACTCCCTCGACGCGCTCCAGGAGGCCAAGGTCGCCCACACCGGCGCCGCCTCCCCGCTGGCGCTGGCCAACCGGGAGATCGGCGCCCTGCCCCCGCACGCCAAGGCGGACGCCGGCAAGCGCGTCGGCCAGGCCCGCGGCGCCGTGAACAAGGCCCTCGCCGCCCGCCAGGCCGAACTCGAGGCCGAGCGCGACGCGCGCGTCCTGGTCGAGGAGAGCGTGGACGTCACGCTGCCCTACGACCGCGTACCGGCCGGCGCCCGGCACCCGCTCACCACGCTCTCCGAGCGCATCGAGGACATCTTCGTGGCCATGGGCTACGAGGTCGCCGAGGGCCCCGAGGTCGAGGCCGAGTGGTTCAACTTCGACGCCCTCAACATCGGCCCGGACCACCCCGCCCGCGGCGAGGCGGACACGTTCTTCGTGGCGGGCCCCGACGGCGGCGCGGACTCCGGAGTCGTGCTGCGCACCCACACCTCGCCCGTGCAGATCCGCTCCGCGCTCGACCGTGAGCTGCCGGTCTACGTGATCTGCCCCGGCCGGGTGTACCGCACCGACGAGCTGGACGCCACGCACACTCCGGTCTTCCACCAGGTCGAGCTGCTCGCGATCGACGAGGGCCTGACCATGGCGGACCTCAAGGGCACCCTGGACCACATGGTCCAGTCGCTGTTCGGCGCGGAGATGAAGACCCGGCTGCGGCCCAACTTCTTCCCCTTCACCGAGCCGTCCGCCGAGATGGACATGCTCTGCTACGTCTGCAAGGGCACGTCCGTCGGCAACCCCGACCGGCCCTGCCGCACCTGCTCGTCCGAGGGCTGGATCGAGCTCGGCGGCTGCGGCATGGTCAACCCGCGGGTGCTCACCGCCTGCGGCGTCGACCCGGAGAAGTACAGCGGCTTCGCCTTCGGGTTCGGCATCGAGCGGATGCTGATGTTCCGCCACAACGTCGAGGACATGCGAGACATGGTCGAGGGTGACGTCCGGTTCACCCGGCCGTTCGGGATGGAGATCTGATGCGGATCCCGCTTTCTTGGCTGCGGGAGTACGTCGACCTGCCGGCGACGGAGACCGGCCGTGACGTACAGGCCAAGCTGATTTCGGCCGGGCTCGAGGTCGAGACCGTCGAGCACCTCGGCGCCGACCTCAAGGGACCCCTGGTCGTCGGCCAGGTGCTGACCATCGAGGAGCTGGAGGGCTTCAAGAAGCCGATCCGCTTCTGCACCGTCGACGTCGGACAGGCCAACGGCACCGGTGAGCCCCAGGAGATCGTCTGCGGCGCCCGGAACTTCGCCGTCGGCGACAAGGTCGTCGTGGTCCTGCCCGGCGCCACCCTGCCCGGCGGCTTCTCGATCAGCGCCCGCAAGACCTACGGCAGGGTCTCCCAGGGCATGATCTGCTCCAGCGACGAGCTGGGCATGGGCGACGACGGCAGCAAGGGCATCATCGTGCTGCCGCCGGAGACCGAGGTCGGCAAGGACGCCATCGAGCTGCTGGAGCTGGTCGACGAGGTCCTGGACATCGCCGTCACCGCCAACCGCGGCGACTGCCTGTCCCTCCGGGGCGTGGCCCGCGAGACCGCCATCGCCTACGGGCTGCCGCTGCGCGACCCGGCCCTGCTCGACGTGCCCGGCCCGAACGAGTTCGGCTACCCGGTGAAGGTCTCCGACCCCCTCGGCTGCGACCGCTTCACCGCCCGCACCGTCACCGGTCTGAGCCCCGAGGCCCGCTCCCCGATCTGGCTCCAGCGCCGGCTCCAGAAGGTCGGCATGCGCCCGATCTCGCTCGCCGTCGACGTCACCAACTACGTGATGATGGAGCTCGGCCAGCCGCTGCACGCCTACGACCGCGCTCTGGTCCAGGGCACCATCGGCGTACGCCGGGCCGAGGAAGGCGAGAAGATCGTCACCCTCGACGGCGTCGAGCGGAAGCTGCACGCCGAGGACCTGGTCATCACCGACGACCGGGGCCCCATCGGGCTCGCGGGCGTCATGGGCGGCGCCGACACCGAGATCGCCGACCACAGCGACGCCGAGAAGGCCACGCGGGACGTGGTGATCGAGGCCGCCCACTTCGACCAGGTGTCCATCGCGCGCACCGCCCGCCGGCACAAGCTGTCCTCGGAGGCCTCCCGGCGCTTCGAGCGCGGCGTGGACCCGCAGGCCGCCAGCGCTGCCGCGCAGCGCACCGTGGACCTGCTGGTGCTGCTCGCCGGCGGCACCGCCGAGGCCGGCGTCACCGAGGTCGTCACCCCGACAGCGCCGCACACCGTCTCCGTCGCCGCCGACCACCCCGACAAGGTCGCGGGCGTGACCTACGGCCGGGAGACCGTCGTACGCCGCCTCCAGGAGGTCGGGTGCGATGTGTACGGGCAGGACGAGCTGATCGTCACCGTGCCGTCCTGGCGACCCGATCTCAGGGACCCCAACGACCTGGCCGAGGAGGTCATCCGGCTCGAGGGCTACGAGAACCTGCCCTCCACCCTGCCCAGGCCGCCGGCCGGCCGGGGCCTGACCTCCCGGCAGCGGCTGCACCGCCGCGTCGGCCGCGCGCTCGCCGGGGCCGGCTACGTCGAGGCGCCGAACTACCCGTTCGTCAGCGAGCAGGTCTTCGACCAGCTCGGCCTGGAGGCCGACGACCCGGCTCGCCGGGTCGTCAAGCTGGTCAACCCGCTCAGCGACGAGGAGCCCGCGCTGCGCACCTCGCTGCTGCCGGGACTGCTCGGCGCGTTGCGCCGCAACGACGGCCGGGGCTCGCACGACCTCGCGCTGTTCGAGACCGGCCTGGTCTTCCGGCCGCGCGAGGAGCGCACCGTCGCCGCGAACCTGCCCGTCGACCGCCGGCCGGGCGAGGAGGAGATCGCCGCGCTGAACGCCGCGCTGCCCGACCAGCCCCGGCACGTCGCCGTGGTCCTGGCGGGCGCCCGTGAGCAGGCCGGCTGGTGGGGCAGGGGCCGCCCGGCCGACTGGGCCGACGCGGTCGAGGCCGCCCGGACCGTCGCCCGCGAGGCTGGCGCCGGACTGGGCATCCGCAAGGGCCAGTACGGGCCGTGGCACCCGGGCCGCTGCGCGGAGCTGACCGTCACCGTGGACGGCGCCGAGCGCGTCGTCGGCCACGCCGGCGAGCTGCACCCGCGCGTCCTGAAGACCCTGGGCCTGCCCGCGCGCAGCTGCGCGATGGAGCTGGACCTGGACGTCCTGGAGCGGATCGGCGACACGACCCCGCAGGCGCCGTCCATCTCCACCTTCCCGGTCGCCACGCAGGACGTCGCCCTCATCGTCGACGCGTTCGTGCCGGCCGCGGAGGTCGAGGCCGCCCTGCGCGACGGCGCGGGTGAACTGCTGGAGTCCATCCGCCTGTTCGACGTGTACGAGAACGCCGAGCAGCTGGGCGAGGGCCGTAAGTCCCTGGCGTACGCGCTGCGTTTCCGCGCGGACGACCGGACGCTGACGGTCGACGAGGCGTCGGCGGCCCGCGAGGCGGCGGTCGCGCTGGCCACCGGCCGCACCGGGGCGGTACTGAGGAGCTGACGCTCCCTCAACCCCCCTGTCGGCCCTGAACGGGCCTCGTCCTCGAACGCCGGACGGGCTGGTGTGTCAGCCCCTCCGGCGTTTGACAGCGGGGGTCCGGGGGCAGCGACCCCGGGTTCGGGACGGGAAGGGGCGGGGGGCGACACCCTCCAGTGGTCACCTCACTCGTTCGGGTGACTATGGCGGGCGATACGTCCGGATCAGGCCATGCTGTCGACAGAATCGGACCGGCCTCGCGAGGCCGGTCTGCGCTGTCCGGGCCTATATGGGGGGCCATCGGCATGATCCGCTTCAAGCCCGGGGCTTCCCGCAAGGTGCCACCCCGGCTCGTCTCTCGGGCACTCACCCTCGCCGTACCCACGGCCTGGGGCGCCGCCGCGGTCGCCTACCGGCTGACCTGCCCGCTCGCCCGGGACGACGCCCTCGCGGCCCGGCTGGTCAGCAGCGCCGTCCTGTGCACGATCGGGACCGGCCTCGTGATGCACGTCCGGCGGGGCCTGCTGCGCGAACTGCGGCGGGCCCGCCGCATCGCGGAGACCGCGCAGAGCGTCGTACTCAGGCCACCGCCACCGCGGGTCGACGGCATCGCCGCCGCCGCGGTCCATCTGTCCGCCGACCGGGGCGCCCGGATCGGCGGCGATCTGTACGAGGTGATCGCCACCGAGCACGGTGTGCGGGCCGTCATCGGAGACGTCCGCGGACACGGGCTCGGGGCCGTGCGCACCGTCGCCGCCGTCCTCGGCAGCTTCCGCGAGGCCGTGCACGACGAGCCCGAGCTGGCCGGGGTGCTGCGCCGGCTGGAGCGGGCGATGGCCCGGCACCTGCGGGAGCGGACCCACGGCGGACCCGACCCCGGCACCGAGGACGGCGCGGCGGGCGAGGAGTTCGTCACCGTACTGCTGCTGGAGATCCTCCCGGACGGTGAGCTGCGGGCCCTGAACTGCGGGCACCCCTGGCCGCACCTCCTGACCGGCGCCCGGGCCGAACCGCTCGCCCGGACCGATCCGCTGCCGCCCCTCGGCCCGTTCCCGCTGCCGTCCGACCTGTCCGCCGTGCCCTGCGGACGCCTGCTGCCCGGCGACGCACTGGTCCTGCACACGGACGGCGTCGAGGAGGCCCGGGACGCCGAGGGCCGCTTCTTCCCGCTGCCGGAGGTGCTCACCGAGGCCGCGCGGGCGCGTCCCGCCACGCCCCAGTCGGTGCTGGGCAAGATCCTCGCGGCGCTGCTGCGGCACTCGGTCGGTCCGCCCGCGGACGACGTGGCGCTGCTGGTCCTCAGGAACGAGCGGCACGCCCGTCACCCCGTCCCGGAGCTGCGCGCCTGCGTCCGCACCCCGGCCGACCGGCGCCGCTCCGCGCGCCCGCCCGCCCGGTGATCAGCCGCCCGTCCTCCGCACCCCCGGCGTGACCGGACGCCCTGCCGGCCACCGCTCCCGCCCGCCGGGCGCCGGCGGGGCCGTCCGCCCCGCCACGGAGTGTCGGGCAGGCAGCTGGGCGGACGGCGCGAAAACGGGCCACCGCACTGTACGAGGGGGAGCCGGCGGCCCGGCCGGCCTCTTTCGAGGCAATTCAGTCAACCGGCCGAGCACTCTCCGCGACAGTGCGCGCACACTACGGATTCGGGCACTTCGTTCACACCCCGTGTGAACGGCCAGCCACTACCCTGTCCGCACTGAGGCACCGGGGGGTCCGCAATGCAGCCCAACACTCTGCTCGACGCGATCCTGGACGAGGCGGGGATCTCGCACGCGGGACTGGCCGCGCACGTCAATCAGGCCGGACGGGCGCGCGGTCTGTCCCTGAGATACGAGCACACCGCCGTGGCGCGGTGGCTGAAGGGCCAGCGGCCCCGCGGACAGGTGCCCGACCTGATCTGCGAGGTGCTCGCCGCCCGGCTGCGCCGCCAGGTCACCCTCGACGACATCGGGCTCGGCGTGCCCGGCGAACCGGCCGCCCCGCACGCCGGTTCGCTCTCCGGGTTCGTCGAGCGGGCCACCGCGCTGTGGCGCTCCGACCAGCAGCGCCGTCCGCACATACTCGGCGCGCCGGCGGTCACCGGCACGCCCGCGGTGATGCCCGTGTGGGAGTGGGAGAACCCGCCCGAGGACGTGGACGTCTCCCGCGGCGGCCGGCACCGGGTCACCCCCGGCGACCTCGACATGCTGCGCGCCGCCCGCACGCACTACGAGCAGATGTACCGCAAGGCCGGCGGCATGGCGACGCGCGCCCGGATCGTCGGTTTCCTCAACGCCGAGGCCGCCCCGATGCTGCGCGGCAGCTACACCGACGCCACCGGCCGCCAGCTGCACCGGGCCACCGGGGGACTGGTCGCCATCGCCGGCATCTGCGCCTACGACTCGGACGCGCACGGCCTTGCCCAGCGCTACTTCCACCAGGCGCTCCGGCTGGCGAAGGCGAGCGGGGACCGGGGGCTCGGCGCCTATGTGATCGCGCTGCTCGTCAACCAGTCGCTGTTCATGCGGGAGTACCGGCAGGCCGTCGCCTTCGCGGAGTCGGCGCTGCGCGCCGCGGGCACCGACATCACTCCGGCGCTCGCCTCCGACCTGTACGCGATGCAGGCCAAGGCGTACGCGCACCTCGGCGACGGGACGAGCGCCCTGTCCTGCATCCGGCGGGCCGAGCGGTCCGCGGAGCGCATCCGACGTGGCTACGAACCCGATGAGACCGGCTACGTCCAGCCGGGGCTGGTCAACGTCCAGGTGGCGGAGGCACTGCTCAGCCTCGGCGAGCTGGCGGCGGCCGGGGAGCACGCGGCGGCGGCCGTGGACAATCCGGCGCACGACCGGGGCCGGGTGCACCGGCTGGCCATGCTGTGCACCATCGAACTGCGCCAGGGCAATGCCGACAAGGCGGTGGCCATCGCGGTGCAGATGGCCGAGCAGGCCCGGGGCATGGAGTCGCAGCGGCTGCGCGACCGGCTGCGCGCGGTGCGCGAGCACCTCGTGCGCAGCGGCTGCGCGGGCACGGCCGACGCGGCCGGACTCATCGACGGGGCGCTGCGGGTACCGCTCTGACGGCCCGTCACCCCGCCTCGCGTTTGCGCAGGTCAGGGACGCCGCTGCCCGCCGTGCGCCGCCGTCGCGCCTGCCACTGCGCCGCGGGCGGCCTCCCGTGCGCCTGCTGCCGGGACGACCACTGCTGCGATATTGCCCCTGACCCGTCGGAAGGGGGCAGAACCATGCAGTGGACGAAACAGAACGAACAGCCTGTGTACTCAAACCGCTGGTTCAGCGTCAATCTCGCTGATGTCGAACTGCCGGACGGCAGGCACCTCGACCACTTCCTGATACGGCTGCGACCGGTCGCCGTGGCCACGGTGGTGAACGAGGCGAACGAGGTCCTGCTGCTGTGGCGGCACCGTTTCATCACCGACAGCTGGGGCTGGGAACTCGCGGCGGGCGTGGTCGAGGACGGCGAGGACATCGCCGGGGCCGCGGCCCGGGAGCTGGAGGAGGAGACCGGCTGGCGGCCCGGCCCCCTGCACCACCTGATGAGCGTCGAGCCGTCCAACGGACTCACCGACGCCCGGCACCACATCTACTGGTCCGGCGAAGGCGAGTACGTCGGACACCCCGTGGACGACTTCGAGTCGGACCGCCGGGAGTGGGTGCCGCTGAAGGTGGTCCCCGACCTGGTCGCCGCCGGCGAGGTCCCGGCCGCCAACATGGCCGCAGCGTTACTGCTGCTGCACCACCTCAGGCTCGGCCAGGACGGCGCCTGAGGCGTCAGCCGTAGGTGTAGAAACCGGAGCCGCTCTTGCGGCCCAGCCGGCCCGCGTCGACCATCCGCTGGAGCAGCGGGGGAGCGGCGTACAGCGGCTCCTTGTACTCCTCGTACATCGAGAACGCGACCGAGGCCACCGTGTCCAGGCCGATCAGGTCGGACAGCTTCAGCGGGCCCATCGGGTGGGCGCAGCCCATCTCCATGCCGTTGTCGATGTCCTCACGGCTGGCGATGCCCGACTCGAACATCCGGATCGCGGAGAGCAGATAGGGGATCAGCAGCGCGTTCACCACGAAGCCGGAGCGGTCCTGGGCGCGGATCGCGTGCTTGCCCAGCACCTTCTCGGTGAAGACCTGGGCCCGGCTCAGCGTGCCCTCGGAGGTGGTGAGCGCCGGGATCAGCTCGACGAGCTTCTGCACCGGGGCCGGGTTGAAGAAGTGGATGCCGATGACGTGGTCGGGCCGCGAGGTGGCGACCGCCAGCTTCACCAGCGGGATGGAGGAGGTGTTGGAGGCCAGGATCGCGTCCGGCCGCGTCACCACCTGGTCGAGCACCTGGAAGATCTCGGTCTTGACCTGCTCGTTCTCGACCACGGCCTCGATCACCAGGTCACGGTCGGCGAACTCGCCGAGGTCCGTGGTGAAGCTCAGCCGGGCCTGCGTGGCCGTCAGCTCGTCCTCGGAGATCTTGCCGCGCTCGGCGGCCTTCAACAGGGAGTTGAACAGCCGGGTACGGCCGATCTCCAGGGCCTCGCCGGTGGTTTCGGCGACCATGACGTCCAGTCCGGCCCGGGCGCACACCTCGGCGATCCCCGCGCCCATCTGACCGCAGCCCACCACTCCGACGCGTTCGATGTCGGTCACATCGTCCCTTTCGCTGCTGCTTACGGCTGTGGCAGGGTGCCGGGTCCCGGCGCCTGCTCCGCTGGTGCACGTTACTCCGAAGTATCGATGATCGATCGCGGAGGTTTGGCATCCTGGCCGGGAGACAGTATCCGACCAGCTGTCTCGAGGGTGTGCAAGGGGGGAACAATGAGGCAGGTCTCACGCAGGGGCTTCGCGGCGATGACGCTGGCCGCGCTGGCCGCACTGCCCGGGGCGTCGGCCGCGCGGCCCGGATCCGGGGCGTCCGGCAGCCCGGGGCGGGGCGCGGCGACCGGGGAGATGCGGGGCATGTGGGTGGCCTCGGTCACCAACCGGGACTGGCCCTCCCGGCCGGGGCTGAGCGCGGACCGGCAGCGCGCCGAGCTGACCGCGCTCCTCGACACCGCCGTCCGCGCCCGGCTCAACACCGTCGTCCTCCAGGTGCGGCCCACCGCCGACGCGCTGTGGCCCTCGCCGCACGAGCCGTGGTCGCAGTACCTCACCGGCACCCAGGGCGCCGATCCCGGCTGGGACCCGCTCGGCACCGCCGTCGAGGAGGCACACGCCCGCGGTCTCCAGCTGCACGCCTGGTTCAACCCGTACCGCGTGGCCACGCACGGCGACCCCGGCCGGCTCGTCCCCTCCCACCCGGTCCGCCGCAACCCGGGCTGGGCCGTCCGGTACGGGGGCAAGCTCTACTACAACCCGGGGCTGCCGGAGGTGCGTGCCTTCGTGCGGGAGGCGATGCTCGACGCGGTGCGCAAATACCCGGTCGACGCGGTCCACTTCGACGACTACTTCTACCCGTACCCGGAGGCCGGCCAGACCTTCGACGACGACCTCGCCTACGACACCCACGGCGGGGACTTCCCGGACCGCGCGGCCTGGCGGCGGGACAACGTCGACCGGCTGGTGCGCGAGACGGCCGCCGGGATCAAGGAGATCCGGCCGGGCACCCGGTTCGGCATCAGCCCCTTCGGGGTGTGGCGCAACGCCGAGACCGACGAGCACGGCTCCGCCACCCGCGCGGGCGTGCAGACCTACGACGACCTGCACGCGGACACCCGCAGGTGGGCCCGTGAGAACTGGATCGACTACATCTGCCCGCAGCTGTACTGGAACATCGGCTTCGGCCCCGCCGACTACGCCGAGCTGGTCCGCTGGTGGTCCGACGTCGTCCGGGACTCCGCGACACAGCTCCACGTCGGCGAGGCGTTGTACAAGGCGGGCGACCCCGCGCAGCCGGCGGCCTGGCAGGACCCGGCCGAGCTGTCGCGCCACCTCACGCTGGCGAAGACGTACCCGGAGGTGCGCGGGCACGTCTTCTTCGCGGCCAGGGAGGTCGGGGAGGACAAGATCGGGGCCATGGCCCGGGTGGTTGCCGACCACTACCAGCGGCCGGCGCGGACGCCACGATGACGGAGGGCGGGCCCCACTCACCCCGCTGCCCGTGGAGGGACCGACGGCGGCTTCATCTGGCCCGCATTCGCCGTGATCCGCTAACGATTCGCCCCGACGACGAGGCCACCCGGCGCCGGTGCTTTGCCCGCCCGCGCGGCCGCGGACGTCGCGCCCGACGCCTGGCGCCGCGGCCGGTGGGGTGCGAGACACGCGCAGTGTGGCGCGACACAGCCGTCCACGGAGTCGAGGTCCGAGAACGCCAAGGCTCGTCGAACGACCCGACGCGTCAGGAGGAGCTCCTCGGTCCCGTCGGCCCCGGCACAGACGGCCGGTCCCGCTTCGGCCGAGGGGTACTCGTCGGGTCGGCAGAGCGGCTGGACTGCCCTGTGTGCCAGGAGCGCCACTTCGCGGGGCACGGCCCCGGACTCGAGCCCGGTTTCACACCGCCCCGCTCCGGCCACAATCAGGGGAACGGTGGCGGGCCGCGGCGTGACCTGCGCCACGACCGGTCGCGTGGGCCGCGACCAGTCCGTCGCGCACCCGAACCGCGATCTCGGTGAGATCGTCGACCGAGGTGTGGCCGAGGGCCGCGGGGACCGTGCCGGTGTCGTCGACCACGATGCGCGCCCGCGGTAGTCGGTCGGCCGCGAACACTCGGAGCAGGCAGCCGACGAGATCGACGATCCGGAGTCGGGCCAGTCGGCCGATCTCGGCGGGGTCGCTCGTCACGACGACGATCGTCACCTCGTCGTCCGGCCGCGCCGAGCGCACCGCGTCCTCGGCCGCGGACAGGCGTCCCACACCCAGCACGACGACCACTCCGTCGTCGCCGAAGCCGACCGGACGGCCGGTGATCTCGTCGTGCAGACCGCGGGGCGGCACCCACCGGTCCTCGGCCGAGCGCGCCGGAGCGACGTAGGGCAGGTGCGGTGGCTCCGTGTCGTCGCCGAGGGCGATGCAGGCCAGATGCTCGGCGGCGCGGGTCAGGTCGAAGGGGTCGCCGACGCCGGGGGCGTTCTCCGCGAGGCCGGCCGCACCGTGGAGAAGGGTCAGGGCCAGCCCGGCCAGCCGCACGGTCCCGGTGCGCACGGCGGAACGCGGCTCAAGTGTCAGCGCGAGCAACAGGGCTTCGAACCGGACGAGTTCGGCCAGCGCGGTCCGGGCCGACTCGGTGTTGAGCACTCCGGACAGTGAGCGCAGTTGAAGATGGCCGCTTCCCGGAGTGTCGCCGAGGAAGGGCAGTCGTTCGAGCCAGACCCGGGCGAACGAACCGAGCGCTCGTCCGGCGGAGTCGGGGGATTCCGCCGGCGGTTCGGCCGAGGCTCGGGCCTGTTCGGCGGCGTCGACCAGCACCGCGAGGTAGAGGGCGCGCTTGCTGGTGAAGTTGGAGTAGACCGCGCCTCTGGTCAGTTCGGCTCGCTCGGCGATCCGGTCGATCTTGGCCTCGGCATAGCCGTACTCGGCGAACTCCTGCCGGGCCGCGACCAGCACCGCCGCACGGGTCCGCTCCTGCTGCTGCGCGCGGGTCAACCTCGCCATCGTGCTCCCTTCCGCTCCTGCTGTGTCACGATACAACCAGCATCCGGATGGTGATGACATCCGAAAGGCACGAACATCGGAGATGGGTCGTGGGTGACAACGGGTTCGAAGTCGACGGACTGATCAAGAAATCCGGCCGGACGCTGTCCGGGCGATCCGACCTGGTCACTGCCGCTACAGCTGGGCGCGGGACGCCGGACGCGGGAACCATCGGCCGCACCCTGCACCGCCGCCACGAGCCATTGACGACCTTCAACCGCACCGCACCCAGGAGGACAACGCATGACCTGGCCTGAAGCTCGCGCGACGGACACCGGCCTGCTGGTACTGCACGCCCTGCGCTGCGCCGGCACCGTCAGCCTCGCCCGCCTCCACACGATGACCGGTCTCGACGCATCCGATGTCGAGTCAGAGCTCATCGATCTCGGGGCCGACGGTCTTGTCACTCGCATGTCCGGCGACATAGCCGGTTGGAGTCTCACGGACGCCGGCCGCGCCGCGGATTCCGAGCGGATCACCGACGAGCTCGAGTCGGCCCGAGCCCGCGGGGCCGTGACGGCGGCGTACGAGCAGTTCCTCGTCCTCAACCCGGAGCTGCTCGACCTCTGCACGGCATGGCAGCTTCGAGCCGGCGACGGCATCATGAGCGCCAACGACCACAGCGATCCCGCCTACGACTCGCGGGTCCTTGCCCGGTTCGCCGATCTCGACCGACGCGCTGCCGTGGTCTGTGCCGAGTTGTCCGCAGCACTGCCTCGGTTCGGTCGTTACCGAGACCGCCTCGCCAGAGCTCTCGATCGCGCTGTCTCCGGCGAGTTGGAGTACGTGGCCGACAGCACTGCGTCGTACCACACCGTGTGGGCGGAGCTGCACGAAGACCTGCTCGCCACACTCGGGTTGCAGCGATGAGGTGGATTCGCACGATCTCCGCCCAGGCCGAGGAGACGGCGGAGACACTGGGCGGCAAGGCACGTGGCCTGGTCCTTCTGCACCGTCTTGGTCTGCCGGTGCCGGCCGGATTCGTCATCACCACAGAGGCATGTCGCGCCTTCCTCCGGGAAGGGCGCCTTCCCGAAGGACTCGACGACGAGCTCGCGACGGCCATGGCCGACCTCGAACTCTCCACCGGGCGCGCCTTCGGGGGACCGCGGAAGCCGCTGGCAGTATCTGTTCGCTCCGGGGCCGGCGTGTCGATGCCCGGCATGATGAGCACGATCCTCAACCTCGGTCTCACGACCGAAGCCACCGCAGGCCTTGCCGCAGAGACGGACGACCGGACGTTCGCACTGAACTCGCGGCTGCGCTTCCTGTCGAGTTTCGCCTCCGCGATCACGAACTCGGACGGGGACGGCGCAGGAGCCGTCCACGGAGCACATCCCGGGCGAGGAACCGAGGACGAGGAAGCGCGTCTCACCGAGTCGATCGGGGCAGTCGAGAACCTCGTTCGAGAACGATGCGATCAGCCGATTCCGGACGACGCGACCCGCCAGCTGAAACTGGCGGTCGAAGCTGTCTTCTCGTCCTGGGACGCGCCACGCGCGCGAACCTATCGTGAGGTGAACGACATCCCGCACGACCTGGGCACAGCCGTGATCGTCCAGAGGATGGTGTTCGGCAACCGCGACGGCCACAGCGGCACCGGAGTCGCCTTCAGCCGCGACCCCAACACCGGTGAGAACACCCCGTTCGGCGAAGTCCTGTTCGGGTGTCAAGGAGAAGAAGTCGTCTCCGGAACATCGACGACCCGGTCACTGAGCGAACTCGCCGAGCGGGAGCCGGCAGTGTGGACGGAGCTGCTCGACGCCCTGCGTCGGATCGAAGCGCACTACCGCGACGCCTGCTACGTCGAGTTCACGTTCCAGTCCGGTGAGCTCTGGATCCTGCAGGTCCGGCCTGGCCGGTTCGTGGGGGGTGCCGCGGTCCGCGTAGCCACCGAACTCGTCGACCAGCGGGTCATCGGACGTCACGAAGCGCTGCTCAGGGTCTCGTCGCGGCATCTCCGGCACGTCCGCACACCGCGCATCGCGTCGTCCGAGGAGGCCGACATCTTCGCCCGGGGAATCGGCGCCTGTCCCGGTGTCGCCGCCGGCAGAATCGCGACCACGGCGGACGGCGCCGTACGCATGGCCCGGACCGACCCGGTCATCCTGGTACGCCCGGAGACCTCGCCGAACGACATGCACGGCCTTGCCGCCGCCGCCGGAATCGTCACCGCTCGCGGCGGGCCGGCCAGCCATGCCGCGGTCGTCGCGCGGGCCATGGGAAAGCCCGCGGTCGTGGGCGTCGCCGGCCTCGCCGTCGACGGCGACGACGGCTCCGTGACGGTGGGCGGCCGCACCGTCGGAGACGGCGCGTTCGTCACCGTCGACGGGACCAGCGGCGAGGTCGCTCTCGGCAGCCCCCGCGTCGTCGCCGACGCGGCCGACGGGCACGTCCATCGACTGCTCGCATGGGCCGACGACGTCTCGGGCGACCACTCCGCACGCGAGGAAACCCAGCGCCTCGACGCGGCCCATGCGGCACTGCGTCACCGCTGATTCGACTGACTCGACTGCTACGACGACGAGCGCATCCTGACAGGAGATCACCATGGCAACCCGGCATGTGTACCTGGTACGACACGGAACGGCCGACCCCTTCGGCACGCTGACCGACGTCGGGCAACGGCAGTCGGAACTGGTCGGGAAGCGATTGGCGGGACTTCCGATCGAAACGGTCTGGCACTCGCCCCTGCCCAGAGCGGTGCACTCCGCGCGGATCGTGGGCGCCTGTCTGCCGGACGCCGCCGTGCGGGAAGCGCCGGAGCTGGTCGATCACGTACCGCATGTACCGGACGACGTGCCACCGGCGTGGGCGGCGTTCTTCGACGGCTACGGCGCCGAGGAAGCCGCGGACGCGCGACGCCGCGCGGATGCCCTGACCGGCAGGTTCGCGCGCCCCGCCGAAACCGAGACGCATGAGGTCCTGGTCACCCACGCCTACCAGGTGGCCTGGCTGGTCCGGCACGCCCTGGACACGCCACCGGTGCGATGGCTCGGTCTGAACTGCGGGAACGCGGCGCTGACGGCGATCGAGTACCGCGACGGCACGGAGCCGACGGTGCTGCTGTACAACGACATGGGCCACCTGCCGGCCGATCTGCGCTGGACGGGGTTCGGGGCCGGCACGCGGCCCTGAGCCGGGCTGACGTCCCGTGGGACGGGAGGGGCCGCGAACCGATGTCACGCCCCTGGCCGTTCATGCGGCTGCGGAGCGGCTGGAGATGACGCCTTTCCGGCCATGCCTGCCCGGCCGAGCTGTCGCGCCACCTCGCCGGTGCGGACGTACCCGGCGGTGCTCGGGCACGTCTTCTTCGCCGCCCGTGAGGTGACGGCCGATCCGGCCGGGAGCGATGGCGCGGGTGGTCACCGGCCCCTACCGGCGGCCCGTGGAACCCCCGCGCTGACTCAGTGCTGCGTTGCCCGGTGCCGGATCTCCGTGTCCGGGCCGGGGGAGCAGATGCCCTCGTGGCCGTCCTCGAAGCGGACGCGGTAGGGCGGGTTGCCGTCCTCGCCCATGACTTCGACGATCTCTCCGACCTTGTCCTGCTGGCCGACCACCCTGCCGTGCTGGACAAGCTGGTCACCCACGCTTGCGCGCATCGGGGCCTCCTCTCAACCGCGTGCCCGTTGCGTCACGGCGATGCACACGAGCACCGCCGCGGCCGTCACTGGGGCGGCCACCGTCAGGTGCTCGTTCAGCAACAGCACCGACCACACCAGTGTGAGCAGCGGCTGGGCCAGCTGCAACTGGCTGGCCTTGGGAATGCCGATGGCCGCCATGCCCCGGTACCAGACGATCAGCCCCAGGAACTGCGAGCCCGCCGCCACCCACAGCAGGCCGGTCACGCTGTGCGCGGTCAGCCGGACGGGCTCCAGGGCCAGCCCGGCGGCGGCGACGGGCAGCACGAGCGGCAGACACAGCACGAGCGCCCAGCCGATCACCTGCCAGCCCGGCATCACCCGGGCCAGCCGGCCGCCCTCCGTGTAACCGGCCGCGCAGACCAGCAGGGCCGCGAAGAGGTACAGGTCGGCCGTGGTCAGCGCGCCGCCGCTCTGCCGCACGGTGAACGTCACCACCGCCGCAGCTCCGGCGAGGGCCGCCACCCAGAAGGTGCGCGAGGGCCTCGAGCCGACGCGCAGGGCGGACACCAGCGCCGTGGTCAGCGGGAGCAGACCCACCACGACCGCCGCATGCGCCGTGGTGGAGGTCTGCAGCGCCAGGGTGGTCAGCAACGGGAAGCCGAGCACCACCCCCGCGCCCACCACCGCGATCCCCGGCCAGTGCCTGCGCTCCGGTGGCGGGATGCGCAGCGCGAGCAGACAGCCGCCCGCGATCAGCGCCGCGAGCACACTGCGCACGGCCACCAGCGACCAGGGCCCGAAGCCTTCCAGGCCCCACGCAGTGGCCGGGAAGGTGAGCGAGAAGGCGACGACGCCGAGGGAGGCCTGGAGGATGCCGAGGCCGCCGTGGCTTCGGGGAGCGGAGACTGCTATCGAAGGGACGGTAGTAGCGCTACTCTGTGCTCTCATGTATGAGCGTAGCAGCGTCGGTGACCTGGCGGATCAGCTGCGGCGCGAGATGGACCGCTACTCTCCGGGCGGAAAGCTCCCGTCCAGCCGCGCCCTGGTGGAGCGGTTCCGGGTGAGCCCCGTGACGGTCTCCCGGGCCCTGGCGATGCTCGCCGCCGAGGGCCTCGTGGTCACCCGGCCCGGCGCCGGGGCCTTCCGGGCGCGGCCCCGCGCCGCGGCTGCTCCCGCCGGCGACACCTCCTGGCAGGAGGTCGCCCTCAGCGCCGACGGCGCCGGCGACCTCGTACCGCGCTCGGTGGACGCCTCCGGCGTGCTCGTCTCGCTGGCCGCGCCGCCGCCGGGGGTGATCGAGTTCAACGGCGGCTATCTGCACCCCTCCCTGCAGCCCGAGCGGGCCATGGCGGCGGCCCTGTCCCGGGCCGGACGGCGGCCGGGCGCCTGGGGCCGGCCGCCCGTGGAAGGGCTGCCGGAGCTGCGAGAGTGGTTCGCGCGGAGCATCGGCGGCCCGGTCACCGCGGCCGGGGTGCTCGTCACCTCGGGCGGACAGTCCGCGCTCACCACCGCCCTGCGCGCCCTCGCGCCCCCGGGCGCGCCCGTGCTCGTCGAGTCGCCCACCTACCCGGGCATGCTCGCCATCGCCCGCTCGGCCGGACTGCACCCCGTGCCCGTCCCGGTGGACGCGGACGGCGTACGTCCCGCGCTGCTCGCGGACGCGTTCCGGGCGAGCGGCGCCCGGGTGTTCGTCTGCCAGCCGCTGTTCCAGAACCCCACCGGCGCCGTGCTCGCCCCGGACCGGCGCGGCGAGGTGCTGCGGATCGCCCGCGAGGCGGGCGCGTTCGTCGTCGAGGACGACTTCGTACGGCGTCTGGTGCACGAGGACGCGGGCCCGCCGCCGCGCCCGCTCGCCGCCGACGACCCGGACGGGGTGGTGGTGCACGTCTGCTCGCTGACCAAGGTGACCTCGCCGAGCTTCCGGGTGAGCGCCCTGGCCGCACACGGGCCGGTGCTGGAGCGGCTGCGGGCCATCCAGGTCGTGGACACCTTCTTCGTGCCCCGCCCGCTTCAGGAGGCCACGCTCGAACTCGTCGGTTCGGCCGCCTGGCCGCGCCATCTGCGCGCGGTCTCCGCCGAACTGCGCGCCCGCCGGGACGCCATGACCGCCGCCCTCCGCCTGCGGCTGCCCGAACTCGCCCTGCCGCACATCCCGTCCGGCGGCTATCACCTGTGGCTGCGGCTGCCCGACGGCACGGCCGAGCCCGCCCTGACCGGTGCCGCCCTGCGCGCGGGCGTCGCCGTCACCCCCGGCCGCCCCTACTTCAGCGCCGAACCCCCCGCCCGGCATCTGCGCCTCAGCTTCGCCGGGGTGGCCGGCACGGGGGAGATCGCCGAGGGCGTGCGGCGGCTGCGCACCGCCTGCGACGAGGTGCTGGAGCCGGACTAGACGAGTTATTCCGAATGCTGACGGTGCGTCCGGGAACACAGACAGGGCGTCCAAGATCGATCTGTGACGAATGACCTGGACGCCCTGCTGACCGCACTGTACGTGAAGATCGATGACGAGATTGGAGATACCCGATGGCTGGGCCGCCCGCCGCGATTGACGGACTCCGAACTCGTCTGCCTCGCCGTCGCCCAGGCCATGCTGGGTTTCGCCTCGGAGTCCAGATGGCTGCGGTTCGTCCACTCCCGGCTGGGCGCGATGTTCCCGTACGTGCCGAAGCAGCCGGGCTGGAACAAGCGGCTGCGGGCAGCGTTGCCGCTGGTCAAGCGCGTGATACGACTCCTTGCAGCGGACACCGACTTCTGGTTCGACAACCACTGGATCATCGACTCGACCCCGGTGGAGTGCGGCCGCTCGCGGCCCACGGTGAAGCGGTCGGACATGGCCGGCTGGGCCGGATACGGATACTGCGCCAGCCACTCGCGGTTCTTCTGGGGCCTGCGGCTGTACCTGGTGTGCACCCCGACCGGCATGCCGATCCTGTGGGCCTTGGCCAACCCCAAGCTGGACGAGCGCGAAGTGCTGATGGCGATGCTGGATCGCGAGCCGGACGCGGTCACCGGCCGGCCCGGCCTGCTGTTCATCGCGGACAAGGGCTTCGCCTCCAAGGAGTTCGAGGCCGATCTGGCCTTGCGCGGGGCGGCGTTGCTGCGGCCGTCGTTCAAACGGGAGAAGCGCCGCGCGGGCGAGTCGCTGCTGAAGTCGGTGCGGCAGCTGATCGAGTCGGTGAACGACACCCTCAAGGGCCAGCTCGACCTGGAACAACACGGCGGCCGGACCTTCGAGGGCGTCGCTACCCGCGTCGCTCAGCGCGTCCTCGCGCTGGCTGCGGCGATCTGGCACAACCACAAGACCGGACAGCCGGTCATGCGATCCCTGATCGCCTACGACCACTGATCACATCGGAATGACTCGTCTAGGGGTGCTGGAGCCGGATTACGGGTTCGACGCCGGCCCGCCTGCCCTGCGAGCATCCCGCCATGACCGACACCCCGCGCCTGCCCGAGGGCTACGAGATCTCCACCGACCCCGCCAGGATCGACGCGGCCCGTGTGCACCGGTGGCTGTCCACCGACGCGTACTGGGCGCTGGGCCGGTCCCGGGAGAAGCAGGACCGGGCGATCGAGGGCTCGCTCAACTTCGGCGTCTACGCGACACCCTCGGGTGACCAGGTGGCCTACGCCAGAGTCGTCACCGACCGGGCGACGTTCGCCTGGCTGTGCGATGTGTACGTCGACCCCCCGGTGCGCGGCAAGGGAGTCGGTACCGCACTGGTCGCGGCCGTACGGGAGGAGCTGCTCGGCTTCGGGCCCAAGCGCGTCATGCTCGCCACGCACGACGCGCACGGGGTCTACGAGAAGCTGGGGTTCCGCCCCCTCGACCGGCCGGACCACTACCTGGCGCTCACCTCCGGGTGAGACCGGCGGACCGGCGTTTCGGGCGACTTGTCCGACGCGTCCTTACCAGCCAGTAAGGCAGGGGCCACCTGGAGTGACGGCACGACGGCACCCCTTGACCAGTTGACTCCGGCGACTGACGATCGCCGCATGGCACTTCGGGTCACGTTCGTCGCCGCCGCGGGGAGCTCATCGGTGCTCGCCGAGCGATTCGAGGACGCCCGTCCGCTGGACCAGGCCGCCTGGTACGAGGTCCGGCGGGCCGCGCCCGAGCTGCTGCCGCTCGCGGCGGCCGATCTGCGCTACTGCTCCCCGGCCCCGCGCAGCCGGGCCACCGGGGAGGGACTGGGCTACGCGCCGCTGGTGCAGCTGGCCCTGCGCGACTGCGACATGGGCCGGTGGCGAGGGCTGACCCTGGGTGAGGCGATGGCCCGGGAGCCGGAGTCCGTGGACGCCTGGCTCGCCGATCCGCGCGCCACACCGTACGGCGGGGAGTCGCTGCTGGACTTCATCCGGCGCGTCGGCGGCTGGCTCGACACCCGGCCGGTCGAGGACGGCTGCCGGGTCGTCGCCGTGGCCGAGCCGTCGGTGATCCGCGCGGCGCTGGTCTACGTGCTCAAGGCGCCGCCGTCCGCCTACTGGAGCATCGACGTCCGCTCACTGTCGACGATCAGCGTCGCCGGGCGGGCGGGCCGCTGGAGCCTGCGCCTGGAAGGGGTCTCCGCTCAGCCGACGCGCGCGTAGTCGGTGGTCAGCTCCAGATCCTTGGCGGGGCCCCGTACGCGCCAGACCGCCCGCCAGTGGCCGGCGTCGCGCACGGTGAACTCGCCCCGGTAGAGGTCCGCGGAGCAGGGGTGGTCGGCGACGTACCGGCCCGTCGTGAGGTCCAGGCCGTGGAACGGGCGCCCGTCGGCGAACCGCACGTCCGCCGTACCGCCGGGCCCGGGCAGGAAGCGCAGGGTCCGCTCCGCGGGCCGGGTCACACCCCGCCAGGTGAAGTCACCGGACTCCCGCTGCAGCAGCCCGCCGCCCTCCAGAGGGCCGAAGGTCACCGCCCCCGCGAAGCGCCCCTCGTCCCCGCTCGCCAGATCCCGCACGGTCCGCTCCGCCCGCCAGCGCCCCTCCAGATACACCAGCACATCGGGCACCGCCCAGTACTCACCCATCACACCCGTCCCCGCCTGCTCTCGCTTCCTCTCCCATCTTGCCGTCCGCCCTCAAGGCACCTCTCCGCCGGCCGGGTATGGCGTTGCATAAAAGTGCATTGCTACGTATAGTCATGCCATCCAGGAGGAGGTTCCATGACCGTACGTACCGCAGTGGCCGGAGCGAGTGGATACGCGGGCGGAGAACTGCTGCGTCTGCTCCTGGCCCACCCCGGTGCCGAGATCGGCGCTCTGACCGGCAACTCCAACGCCGGACAGCGGCTCGGCGCGCTCCAGCCGCATCTGCTGCCGCTCGCCGACCGCGTACTGGAGCCGACCACTCCCGAGGTCCTGGCGGGACACGACGTCGTGTTCCTCGCCCTGCCGCACGGGCAGTCCGCCGCCGTCGCCGAACAGCTCGGCGACGACGTGCTCGTGATCGACATGGGCGCGGACTTCCGGCTGCGGGACGCCGACGACTGGGTGCGGTTCTACAGCTCGCCGCACGCCGGTACCTGGCCCTACGGCCTGCCCGAACTGCCGGGTGCCCGTGCCGCGCTGGCGGGGTCCAAGCGCGTCGCGGTGCCCGGTTGCTACCCCACCGCCGTCTCCCTGGCCCTCTTCCCGGCGTACGCCGCCGGCCTCGCCGAGCCCGAGGCGGTCATCGTCGCCGCCTCCGGCACCTCCGGCGCGGGCAAGGCGCTCAAGCCGCATCTGCTGGGAAGCGAGGTCATGGGCTCCATGTCGCCGTACGGCGTGGGCGGCGGACACCGGCACACCCCCGAGATCGTGCAGAACCTCAGCGCGGCGGCCGGCGAACGGGTCTCCGTCTCCTTCACCCCGACCCTCGCGCCGATGCCCCGCGGCATCCTCGCCACCTGCACCGCGAAGGCCGCGCCCGGCGTCAGCGCCGACGCGGTGCGCGCCGCCTACGAGAAGGCCTTCGCCGACGAGCCCTTCGTCCACCTCCTCCCCGAGGGACAGTGGCCCGCGACCGCCTCCGTGTACGGCTCCAACGCCGTGGCCGTGCAGGTCGCGTACGACGACACCGCCGGCCGGATCGTCGCGATCAGCGCCATCGACAACCTGACCAAGGGCACCGCGGGCGGTGCCGTCCAGAGCATGAACCTCGCCCTGGGTCTCGACGAGACCCAGGGGCTGACGACGATCGGAGTCGCGCCTTGAGTGTGACGGCAGCACAAGGCTTCACGGCGGCGGGCATCGCCGCCGGGATCAAGGAGAACGGCAACCCCGACCTGGCCCTCGTGGTCAACAACGGCCCCCGCCGCGCCGCCGCCGGCGTCTTCACCTCCAACCGCGTCAAGGCCGCCCCCGTCCTCTGGTCCGAGCAGGTGCTCAAGAGCGGGCAGCTGGCCGCCGTCGTCCTCAACTCCGGCGGCGCCAACGCCTGCACCGGGCCGAAGGGCTTCCAGGACACCCACGCCACCGCCGAGAAGGCGGCCGAGGTGCTCGGCACCGGCGCGGGCGAGATCGCCGTGTGCTCCACCGGCCTCATCGGCGTCCTGCTCCCCATGGACAAGCTGCTCCCCGGCGTCGAGACCGCCGCCGCTCAGCTCTCCGAGCACGGCGGTGAGAAGGCCGCCATCGCCATCAAGACCACCGACACCGTCCACAAGACGTCCGTCGCCGTCGGGGACGGCTGGACCGTCGGCGGCATGGCCAAGGGCGCCGGCATGCTCGCCCCCGGCCTCGCCACCATGCTCGTCGTCCTCACCACCGACGCCGACGTCGGCAGCGAGACCCTGGACCGGGCCCTGCGCGCGGCCACCAGGGTCACCTTCGACCGCGTCGACGCCGACGGCTGCATGTCCACCAACGACACCGTGCTGCTGCTCGCCTCCGGCGCCTCCGGCACCACCCCGCCGTACGAGGAGTTCGCCGAGGCCGTCCGCGCCGTCTGCGACGACCTCGGACAGCAGCTCATCCGCGACGCCGAGGGCGCCAGCAAGGACATCAGGGTCGAGGTCGTCAACGCCGCGACCGAGGACGACGCCGTCGAGGTGGGCCGCTCCATCGCCCGCAACAACCTCCTCAAGTGCGCCATCCACGGCGAGGACCCCAACTGGGGCCGGGTGCTCTCCGCGATCGGCACCACCGGCGCCGCCTTCGAGCCCGACGCGCTCAACGTCGCCATCAACGGCGTCTGGGTGTGCAAGAACGGCGGCGTCGGCGAGGACCGCGACAAGGTCGACATGCGCTACCGCGAGGTGCACATCGTCGCCGACCTCGCCGCCGGCGACGCCACCGCCACCATCTGGACCAACGACCTCACCGCCGACTACGTCCACGAGAACAGCGCCTATTCCTCATGACCGCCACACGCAAGCACACCGCGCTGCCCAAGGCGCAGATCCTCATCGAGGCGCTGCCCTGGCTGACCCGGCACCACGGCAGGACCGTCGTCATCAAGTTCGGCGGCAACGCCATGGTCGACGAGGAGCTGAAGGCCGCCTTCGCCCAGGACGTCGTCTTCCTGCGGCACGCCGGCCTCAAACCGGTCGTCGTGCACGGCGGCGGCCCGCAGATCAGCGCCGCCCTCGACAGGCACGGCATCGTCAGCGAGTTCAAGGCGGGCCTGCGCGTCACCACCGAGGACGCCATGGACGTCGTCCGCATGGTGCTCGCCGGACAGGTGCAGCGGGAACTGGTCGGGCTGCTCAACCGGCACGGGCCGCTCGCCGTCGGCCTCACCGGCGAGGACGCGCACACCCTCACCGCCACCAAGCACCGGCCCCGGATCGACGGCGAGGCGGTCGACATCGGGCGGGTGGGCGAGATCACCGACATCGACACGGGCGCCATCGAGGCACTCCTGGCCGACGGCCGCATCCCCGTCGTCTCCTCGATCGCCCGCAGCCAGGACGACCACCATGTCTACAACGTCAATGCTGATACGGCGGCTGCGGCACTCGCTGCGGCACTGGGCGCCGAAACCCTCATGGTCCTCACGGACGTCGAGGGACTCTACGAGGACTGGCCGCACAGCGACGAGGTGATCAGCCGCCTCACCGCGTCCCAGCTCGAGAAACTGCTGCCGGAGCTGTCCTCCGGCATGGTGCCGAAGATGGAGGGCTGTCTGCACGCCGTACGCAACGGCGTGACCAACGCCCGCGTCATCGACGGCCGGGTCCAGCACTCGATCCTGCTGGAGATCTTCACGGACGAGGGCATCGGCACCATGGTCGTGCCCGACGAACAGGGGAAGTCGTGAGCAACGAAGAGCTGACGCAGCGGTGGCAGGGCGCGCTCATGAACAACTACGGCACCCCGCGGCTGCCGCTGGTGCGCGGCGAGGGCGCGCGGGTGTGGGACGCCGACGGCAAGGAGTACGCCGACTTCGTGGGCGGCATCGCGGTCAACGCGCTCGGCCACGCCCACCCGGCGGTCGTCGAGGCCGTGAGCCGTCAGATCGCCTCCCTCGGCCACGTCTCCAACCTGTTCGTCGCCGAACCGCCCGTCGCGCTCGCCGAACGGCTCGTGCGGCTCTTCGGCCGGGACGGCAGGGTCTACTTCTGCAACTCGGGGGCCGAGGCGAACGAGGCCGCCTTCAAGATCGGCCGGCTGACCGGACGCGGCCACGTGGTCGCCACCGAGGGCGGCTTCCACGGCCGCACCATGGGCGCCCTCGCGCTCACCGGTCAGCCCGCCAAGCGGGAGCCCTTCCTGCCGCTGCCCGGGGACGTCACCCACGTCCCCTACGGCGACGCGCAGGCGCTGGCCGCCGCGGTCACCGAGGACACGGCACTGGTGGTCATCGAGCCGATCCAGGGCGAGAACGGGGTCGTGGTGCCCCCGCCCGGCTACCTGAAGGCGGCCCGCGCGATCACCGCGGCCACCGGAGCGCTGCTGGTGCTGGACGAGGTGCAGACCGGCATCGGCCGCACCGGGAACTGGTTCGAGTACCAGGCCCACGAGGGCGTGCTGCCGGACGTCGTCACGCTGGCCAAGGGCCTCGGCGGCGGACTGCCGCTGGGCGCGACGGTCGCCTTCGGACGGGCCGCCGACCTGCTGGCGCCCGGCCACCACGGCACCACCTTCGGCGGCAACCCGGTCGCCTGCGCCGCCGGACTCGCCGTCCTCGACACCATCGACGACGACGGACTGCTGGAGAACGTCAAGCGACAGGGCGAGAAACTGCGCGACGGGATCGAGGCGTTCGGCCACGCCTTGATCGGCCATGTCCGGGGCGCGGGCCTCCTCCTGGGTATCGTGCTCACCGAGCCGCTCGCACCCCAGGTGCAACAGGCGGCCCAGGACGCCGGTTTCCTCGTGAACGCGCCGGCCCCCGACGTCGTACGGCTCATGCCGCCGCTGAACGTCGGGGACGACGTGGTGGACGCCTTCCTCGGGGCGCTGCCCGGCATCCTGGACACGGCCGGTACGGCGGGCGGGGAAGGACGATCCGGAGAATGAGACGACGATGAGCCAGCAGCAGGACCAGGGCCAGCACGCCGGACCTGCCGTGCCGCAGACCCGCACCGCACGCCACCGCCGGATCGTGGACATCCTCAACCGGCAGCCGGTGCGGTCGCAGAGCCAGTTGGCGAAGCTGCTCGCCGACGACGGGCTGAGCGTCACCCAGGCGACGCTCTCACGTGACCTGGACGAGCTCAACGCGGTGAAGATTCGCAACAACGACGGCGACCTGATCTACGCGGTGCCCAGCGAGGGGGGATTCCGCACTCCTCGCGCGCCGCTGGGGGAGTCCGCGAAGGAGGAGCGGATGCGGCGGCTCTCGCAGGAGCTGCTGATCTCCGCGGAGGCCTCCGCGAACCTGGTCGTGCTGCGCACCCCGCCGGGTGCGGCCCAGTTCCTGGCCTCGGCCATCGACCAGGCGGAGCTCCACGACATCCTGGGCACGATCGCCGGCGACGACACGCTGCTGCTGATCAGCCGAGACCCCACGGGCGGCCAGTCCCTGGCCGACCACCTGCTCCGCCTGGCCTCGCAGAACGGCCACTGAGCGCTCCGCGGGCGGGTGGGAAGGGCCGGTGGTGCGACAGCGGCCCGTCGATGGCCGGTCGCGCTGAGCCGCGGGCAGTCGTGCCGCTGGGGCGGCACGGGTGGGCGCAGGCGGCACCTGGCGAACGCCGCCGAGTGAAGCGCCGGTACCTCAGCCGCAGCGCCGGTCAGCCCAGCCAACCCGCCAACCCACCCGTGCACCGCACCTCGTCCCCCGCCGTGATCAGCAGGCCCTCCACCCCCGGCAGCGACTCCAGCCACCGCAACCCCTCCCGCGACCCCATCGCGAACGCCGCCGTCGCCCAGCAGTCCGCCCACGTCAGCCGCGGCGCCACCACCGTCACCGCCACCAGATCCGTCACCGCCGACCGCCCCGTACGCGGGTCGACGATGTGATCACCCCGCTCGGCCGTCCCGGACGTCGCCACGGCCAGTTCGTCCGCCCCGGCCGCGGAGACCACCGCCGCCAGCCCGCCCGGCCGCAGCGGATCGGACACGCCCACCCGCCACGGCCGCCCCGCCTCCGGCGCGCCCAGCAGCTGGACATCGCCGCCGCCGTTGACGCTCACCCCCGTCGCCCCCGCCGCGGCGAGCCGGCGCGCGGCCCGCTCCGTGGCCCAGCCCTTGACGATCCCGGTCGGGTCGAGCCGCCCCCGGTAACGCGCGCTGAACCAGCCCTCGCTCACCCGCTCCGCCTCCGCGGCCAGCTCCAGCACCTCGGCGACCTCGGGATCGCACTCCCCGACGTCCAGCTCCCCCCGGGCCAGCCGGGAGACCTGGCTGGCGTCGCGGTAGGTGCTGAACACCTCGTCGACCCGGTGCAGTCCGGCGACCGCCTCGCCCAGCGCCGCGTGGACCGCGTCGGGTTCCCCGCCACGGACGTCGAGGGAGAAGACGGTCCCCATCGTCTCCTCCGCATGACGCACCGCGGCGGGAGTCCCGGCCCGCTCGGCCACCGTGTCAGCCACCGGCCTTGTCCAGCGCCGACTGGAGGGACTGCTTGTAGCCGGCGGTCGTGTACGTGGCCCCGGAGACCGCGTCGATCTCCGCGCTGCCCGCCGCCACCGCCGCCTGGTTGAGCTTCGGTACGGCGTTGGAGGTGACCTGGTCGCTCTGTCCGCCCTTGGGGGCCTGGACGGCTTCGGCCTTGGTGATCTTCCCGCCGCTGACGGTGATGCGGACCTGCACCGGCCCGTACTGCGTCTGCGCCGCGTCCCCGGTGACCGTGCGCGCCTGCTCCTCACCGGCGTTCCCGCCGCCCCCGCCGTCACCCGCGCCCGCTTCCGGCGCCCCGGCCGCCCGCGCCTTGTCCAGCGCCGACTGGAGCGACTTCTTGTACCCCGCGCTGGTGTAGGTCGCCCCGGACACCGCGTCGATCTCCGCGCCCTGCGCCTGCACGGCCGCCTGGTTGAGCCTGGGCACGGCGTTGGAGGTGATCTGGTCGCTCTGTCCGCCCTTGGGGGCCTGGACGGCTTCGGCCTTGGTGATCTTCCCGCCGCTGACCGTCAGCCGGACCTGCACCGCCCCGTACTGGGTGTTCGCCGCGTCCCCGGTGACCGTGCCGTCGCCGATGGGCCGGGAACCACCCTGCGGGGACTCGGCCGCCGCGGGCGGGGCCGCGCCGCCGACCGCCTCGGCCGAGCCCGGATCGGACCCCGGCTTGAGCGACAGCAGCAGCACGATCCCGGAGACGGTGGCGGCGGTCGCGAGCACGGCGCGCCGGACGGGGTGACTCTTCCTCATCGCTTCTCAAGCTCCTGAAGGGTATGAATGGCCCGGGTGGATGACCCGTCGCTCACATCTCGAACGACTCGTGGTGGATACGGCGGGCGGGGACCCCGGCGCCGCGCAGTGCCTCGTACACCGACTGCGCGAACCCGGGCGGCCCGCACATGAAGACGTCGTGGCGGTCGACGTCCGGAATCTTCCGCCGCAGGCTCTCCGCCGAGATGTCGGGGCGTTCCCCGTCGGGGCTGTTCACCGCGTACATCAGCCGTGCGCCGCGCTCGTCGGCGATCTTGGCGAGCTCGCTCCACAGGGCCAGGTCCTGGGTGCTGTTGGCCCGGTAGAGCAGGGTGATGTCACCGGCGGCACCGGGCAGTGTCTCGAACAGGGCGCGCATCGGGGTGATGCCCACCCCGCCGGCCACCAGCAGCACCTTGCCGCGGCTGCGGCGCTGCGCGGTCAGCGCCCCGTAGGGGCCCTCCGCCCACACCCGGGTGCCGGGCTCCAGCTCGCGCAGCCGGGAACTGTGGTCGCCGATCGCCTTCACGGTGATCCGCAGCATGTCGGGGCGGGGCGCCGCCGACAGCGAGTACGGGTGGGAGCTGAACCGCATCCCGGGCGCCAGGAACCGCCAGCGGAAGAACTGTCCCGCCTCGGCGCCCATCCGGTGCAGCCGGCGCCCGCTGATCAGCACCGACACGATGCCCGGCGTCTCCTCGATGACCGCCGCGACCCGCATCCGGTGCCGCAGGTTGAGCCGCACCGGCGTGATGATCCGGTACCACACCACCAGCGCGGTCACGGTGCCGTAGAGCGCGTACCAGAAGGTCTTCGCGGTCGGTTCGACGGCGAACTCGTTGCCGGTGGTGATCTGGTGCCAGAACGTCAGGAAGACCGCCGCGTAGGTCAGCAGGTGCACGTGGTACCAGCCGTCGTAGGGCAGCCGGCGCCGGACGGGACCGACGGAGAGGAAGGCGATCAGGAACAGCAGGCCGGTGCCGATGGCGGCCTTGCCCATGTCGGGCAGCGTGTCGATGGAGGTCATCGTCTGGCTGACGATGTCGCCGAGGCTCTTGCCGGCCTGGCGGGCGTAGCCCCACATGATGAGGAAGACATGCGCGATGACCAGGCTGACGGTGTAGCGCCCGCTCATCGCGTGCCAGCGGGCGACCCGGTCCGAGCCCACCCGACGCTCCAGGGCGGGCACCCGCGCCATCTGCAGCACCACCAGGGCCATCAGATAGCCGGCGAGCAGCCCGGTGATCCGGCCCGCGGCGATGATCCTCCCGGTGGTGTCCGCGATGGACGGCGTACTGGTCCACCACAGCCACAGCACGGCCACGGCGCCCGCGCCCACGGCGAGCAGCAGGGGGACCGCGGGGGAGCGGCGCGGGCGGATGCGGCGCATCGTCTGGCGGCGGGCGGCACGGCCGCCGGCGAGCGTGGTGGTCACGGTTCCTCCGTCGGGACTTGACCCTTGGCCCACACATACGTGCCGCACCGCCTGCGCGTTCAGACGAATTCCGGGTGGTGCCCGCAGCCGCCGGGAGGGGCGTGGCCGGAACCGGCCGAGACGCCCGGAGACGGGGGCTCAGAGGCCGGACGGGGGAAGCGGCAGCGGCAGTCCGGGCAGTCCGTCCAGGCTGGTCGCGACGTGCTCCTTCTTGGTGAAGTACGCGTCGAGTGAGGCGTCGTCCTCCCGCTCGAACCGCTTCTGGTGCAGGTCGCGCTCCCCTTCGTACGCCATGTAGGGCACGGCGAATCCGCAGGTGTCGCGGATCAGGTCGGCCGTCACGACGATCACGGCGCGCAGGCCGTGCGAGGCGGGGTCGATGCCGGGGAAGCGGGCGACCAGGCCGGCGAAGCGGGGGTCGTCACGGAAGACGGGCTCGCCGCGGCCGTGGACGCGCACGATGGTGGGCGGGCCATGGAAGGCGCACCACATCAGGGTGATGCGGCCGTTCTCGCGCAGGTGGGCGATGGTCTCGGCGTTGGAGCCGGCGAAGTCGAGGTAGGCCACCGTGAGCTCGTCGAGGACCGCGAAGGATCCCTTGAGCCCCTTGGGGGAGAGATTGACCGTGCCGGCGGCGGACAGGGGGGCGGTGGCGGTGAAGAAGACCGGCTGTTCCTCGATGAACGTGCGGAGGCGGCCGTCGATGCGCTCATAGGTCTTTCCCATGTGCAGCGATTATCGACGCAGACCTTTTGTTTGTCTAAGGAATTTTCTCCCCCGGCCACGCGAATTGACGAACCATGCGGGACCCTGCATACTCATGCATACCAGCGAATGCAGTGTGAGGAGAAACCCGTGACCGAGCGCGTCGTACTCGCCTACTCAGGCGGTCTGGACACCTCCGTCGCCATCGGCTGGATCGCCGAGGAGACGGGCGCCGAGGTCATCGCCGTTGCGGTCGACGTCGGCCAGGGCGGCGAGGACCTGGACGTCATCCGCAAGCGCGCCCTCGCCTGCGGGGCCGTCGAGGCCGAGGTCGCGGACGCCAAGGACGAGTTCGCCGACGAGTACTGCCTCCCGGCGATCAAGGCCAACGCCCTCTACATGGACCGCTACCCGCTGGTCTCCGCGCTCTCCCGGCCGACGATCGTCAAGCACCTCGTCGCCGCCGCGCAGAAGCACGGCGCCACCACCGTCGCCCACGGCTGCACCGGCAAGGGCAACGACCAGGTCCGCTTCGAGGCCGGCATCGTCGCCCTCGCCCCCGACCTCAAGTGCATCGCGCCGGTCCGCGACTACGCCATGACCCGCGACAAGGCCATCGCCTTCTGCGAGGCCAAGGGCCTGCCGATCGCCACCACCAAGAAGTCCCCGTACTCCATCGACCAGAACGTCTTCGGACGCGCGGTGGAGACCGGCTTCCTCGAGGACATCTGGAACGCGCCGATCGAGGACGTCTACGAGTACACGCAGAACCCCGCCGTGCCGCGTGAACCCGACGAGGTCGTCATCACCTTCAAGGAGGGCGTGCCGGTCGCCATCGACGGCAAGCCCGTCACCGTGCTCCAGGCGATCCAGCAGCTCAACGAGCGCGCGGGCGCCCAGGGCATCGGCCGGATCGACATGGTCGAGGACCGTCTCGTGGGTATCAAGTCCCGCGAGGTGTACGAGGCGCCCGGCGCCATCGCCCTGATCACCGCCCACCAGGAGCTGGAGAACGTCACCGTCGAGCGCGAACTCGCCCGCTACAAGCGGCAGGTCGAGCAGCGCTGGGGCGAACTGGTCTACGACGGCCAGTGGTTCTCCCCGCTCAAGCGCGCCCTGGACGGCTTCATCGCCGAGGCCAACCAGCACGTCAACGGCGACATCCGGATGACCCTGCACGGCGGCCGCGCCGTCGTCACCGGCCGGCGCTCCGAGTCGTCGCTGTACGACTTCAACCTCGCGACCTACGACACCGGCGACACCTTCGACCAGGCGGCCGCCAAGGGCTTCATCGACATCTACAGCCTGTCGTCGAAGATCGCGGCCAAGCGCGACCTCGCCTGAGCCGCAGCGCCTGACGACCCCTCGCACGCACTAGCCTGACAGCCGCCTCTCCACGCGCCCGTGGGGAGGCGGCGGCACATCCGGAACCCTCGAGGAGCACGCAAGTGAGCAGCAACAGCGGTGACGTACGGCTCTGGGGCGGCCGATTCGCCGACGGTCCCGCCGAGGCCCTGGCGAAGCTGTCCGCGTCCGTCCACTTCGACTGGCGGCTCGCGCCGTACGACATCGCCGGCTCGCGTGCCCACGCCCGCGTGCTCCACCGGGCGGGCCTGCTCACCGAGGACGAGCTGACGCGCATGCTGGCCGGGCTCGATCAGCTCGAGGCGGACGTCGCCGACGGCTCGTTCACCGGAACCATCGCCGACGAGGACGTCCACACCGCCCTCGAACGCGGCCTGCTCGAGCGCCTCGGCCCCGACCTGGGCGGCAAGCTGCGCGCCGGCCGCTCCCGCAACGACCAGGTCGCCACCCTCTTCCGCATGTACCTGCGGGACCACGCCCGGATCATCGGCGGTCTGATCGCCGGCCTCCAGGACGCGCTGACCGGCCTCGCCGAGGCCCACCCGGACGTGGCCATGCCCGGCCGCACCCACCTCCAGCACGCCCAGCCGGTGCTCTTCGCCCACCATGTCCTCGCCCACGTCCAGGCGCTGTCCCGGGACGCCGAGCGGCTGCGCCAGTGGGACGAGCGCACCGCGGTGTCGCCGTACGGCTCCGGCGCGCTCGCGGGCAGCAGCCTCGGCCTGGACCCGGAGGCGGTCGCCAGGGACCTCGGCTTCGAGCACGGCAGCGCCGCCAACTCCATCGACGGCACCGCCAGCCGGGACTTCGTCGCCGAGTTCGCCTTCATCACCGCGATGATCGGGGTGAACGTCTCCCGGATCGCCGAGGAGGTCATCATCTGGAACACGAAGGAGTTCTCCTTCGTGACCCTGCACGACGCCTTCTCCACCGGTTCGTCGATCATGCCGCAGAAGAAGAACCCGGACATCGCCGAGCTGGCGCGCGGCAAGTCCGGCCGCCTCATCGGCAACCTGACCGGCCTGATGGCGACGCTCAAGGCGCTTCCCCTCGCGTACAACCGCGACCTCCAGGAGGACAAGGAGCCGGTCTTCGACTCCATCGACCAGCTGGAGATCCTGCTCCCGGCCTTCACCGGCATGATGGCCACCCTCACCGTGCACCGCGAGCGCATGGAGGAACTGGCCCCGGCCGGCTTCTCCCTCGCCACCGACATCGCCGAGTGGCTGGTCAAGCAGGGCGTGCCGTTCCGTGTCGCCCACGAGGTGGCCGGCGAGTGCGTCAAGGCCGCCGAATCCGAGGGCAAGGAACTGGACGAGCTGACCGACGAGCAGTTCGCCAAGATCTCCGCCCATCTGACCCCGGAGGTGCGCACGGTCCTCAACGTGCCGGGCGCCCTCGCCTCGCGTGACGGCCGGGGCGGCACGGCGCCGAGCGCGGTCGCGGTGCAGCTGGCGGAGGCGAAGGCGGACGTGGCGGCCCAGCACGTTTGGGCGACGGCCAGGAACCGGAGCTGACGAACCCCTCAGGGGCGGCCGACCGCAGGGGCGCGGGGCCGTACCGATGTGCGGCTCCGCCGCGTGGGCGGTGGGCGCGACGCACCACAGGGCACCCGCGCTCGCGCACCAGCCGAACGGACCGAGCCCTTGGGCCGGCCCGGGCGCATCACGGGTTACGTTGGTCACCACGCCGATCCGGTCCCGACCAACGGAGCCCGCGATGCCCTTCGCCCGACTGGCAACAGCGACGACCCCCACCTGCCACATCGGCCTCGGCCTCGCCGCGGTCGGCCGCCCCGGCTACATCACTCTCGGCCGGGAGCACGACCTCGGGGAGGACCGCAGCGTCGAGACTCTGCGCAGCCGCACGCACGAACTCCTCGACGCCGCCTACGCCCAGGGCGTGCGCTACATCGACGCCGCCCGCTCCTACGGCCGCTCCGAGGAGTTCCTCGCCGACTGGCTGAAGAAGCGGCCCGACGTCGACGACGTCGTCATCGGCAGCAAATGGGGCTACACCTACACCGCCGACTGGTCCACCGACGCCGAGCGGCACGAGGTCAAGGACCACTCACTCGCCGCGTACGAGCGGCAGCGCGCCGAGTCCGCGGAACTGCTCGGGGACCGGCTCGACCTCTACCAGATCCACTCGGTGACGCCGGAGAGCCCCGCCCTCACCGACAAGGAGCTGCACGCCCGGCTCGCGGAGGCCGCGGAGCAGGGACTCACCGTCGGCTTCTCCACCAGCGGCCCCGCCCAGGCGGACGCCATCCGCGCCGCCCTCGCCGTCACGGTCGACGGCGCGCCCCTCTTCCGTACCGTGCAGTCCACCTACAACCTGCTGGAGACCTCCGCCGGTCCCGCGCTGGCCGAGGCACACGACGCCGGGCTCACGGTGCTCGTCAAGGAGGGCATGGCCAACGGCCGGCTGGCCGCGCCGAACGCCCCCGAAGCGCTGCGCGCCGTCGCCGACGAGACCGGCCTGGGCCCCGACGCCGTCGCCCTCGCGATGATCCTGCGGCAGCCGTGGGCCGGTGTCGTCCTCTCCGGCGCGGCGACCGTCACCCAGCTCGCGTCCAACCTGCACGCCGCCGTCGTCGACCTCACCGAGGAACAGGCGGCACGCCTCGACGCCCTGGCCGAGGATCCGGACGCCTACTGGGAGCGGCGCGGCCGGCTGCCCTGGCACTGAACCCGGGCGCGCGCAGACCCCGCGGCACCCCCTCGCACAGCCGGCGCTACGCCGCCTTCGCCTTGCTCGCGTACATGTCGACGTACTCCTGCCCCGACAGCCGCATCACCTCGGCCATCACCGAGTCGGTCACCGCCCGCAGGACGTAGCGGTCACGGTCCATCCCCTCGTAGCGGGAGAACTCCATCGCCTCGCCGAAGCGGACCGTGACCCGCCCCGGCCGGGGCAGACCCGCGCCCCCCGGCTGGAGCTTGTCCGTGCCGATCATGGCGAACGGCACCACCGGCGCGCCGGTCATCAGGGTGAGCCGGGCGATGCCGGTGCGGCCCCGGTACAGCCGGCCGTCGGGGGAGCGGGTGCCCTCCGGGTAGATGCCGAAGACGTTGCCCTCGTCCAGCACCCGGCGCCCCGTCATCAGCGCCGCCACCCCGCCCCGGCCGCCGTCGCGGTCGACCGGGATCATGCCGACGCCGGTGAAGAACCACGCCATCAGCCGCCCCTTGAGGCCCTTGCCGGTGACGTACTCGTCCTTGCCGATGAAGAAGACCTGGCGGTCGCAGACGATGGGCAGGACGATCGAGTCGATGAACGTCAGATGGTTGCCGGCGAGGATCACCGCACCGTCGCCCGGAATGTTCTCCGCGCCCTCCACCCGTGGGCGGAACATCAGGCGCATGATCGGACCGAGCACTGCCTTGATGAGCGCGAAGCGGGACAACGGGCCCTCCGGTGGGAAGCGGACGTCGGCGCATGACGAATGCCGTATGTGTCTGTGCAGGTGAGGACATTACTCGCGGCCCGGGGGTTGCGCACATCGGGCGCATGGGAGTTCACCGAGGTCTTACTCACTCTTGACCCGGGCTCACCTGCGGCACCCGGCCCGCCATGGTGACGCAACACGGCCGTCACGCTGTGACGCACCTCGCCCGGCCGGGCACGCCGCACGCGTGCCCGTGTTCGGCCGGGCCCAACCGGACGAGCCGTCACATCCCCGCAGCAATACGACAGACGTACGTCATCCGTATGAGGGGCGTACGCCATTCAACGTCACCCGTGTGTTCGGCCCGGGGTCTCCCACAGGTCATCGACGCCCCCCTACGATCGGCCCGCACCGGACCAGCCGACACCAGGAGGACACTCATGGCAACGCGGGAGTCGAACGAAGAGACGAGCGGGACCGGGCGGCGCGCCCTCCTCGGCGCGGCGGTGCTCGGCGCCTCCGGAGCGGTCCTCGGCGCGGCCGGTACGGCGAGCGCCGCCGGTGCCCGCCACGGCCGGGGCGGAGGGCTGCGGAGCCTTCCCGTCCCGACGGTCATCGGCCACCGCGGGGCCAGCGGGTACCGGCCCGAGCACACCCTCGGCTCGTACCAGCTCGCCCTCGACATGGGCGCCGACGTCGTGGAGGCCGGCGACCTCGTGCCCACCAGGGACGGTCACCTCGTCTGCCGGCACGAACCGGAGATCGGCGGCACCACGGACGTCGCCGACCACCCGGAGTTCGCCGACCGGCGGACCACCAAGACGCTGGACGGCGACCCCGTCACCGGATGGTTCACCGAGGACTTCACCCTCGCCGAGCTCAAGCGGCTGCGCGCCGTCGAGCGCATCCCCGCCAACCGCCCGCACAACACCCTCTACAACGGCCGCTGGGAGATCCCCACCTTCGAGGAGGTGCTGCGCTGGCAGGACGAGCAGACCCGCAAGCGCGGCCGGCAGGTCTGGATCTACCCCGAGACCAAGCACCCCACCTACTTCCGCGCCCTCGGCCTCGGCCTGGAGGAGCGGGTGGCGAAGATCCTGCGCAGGCACGGCAAGCACCGCAGGAACTCGCCGGTCATCCTCCAGTCGTTCGAGCCGACCGGCGTCCAGCGGCTGAGCAGGCTGGTGGACAACCCGCTCGTGGTGCTGCTGTCCGACGCCGATTCCCGTCCCTGGGACTTCGTGGAGTCCGGCGACCCGCGCACCGTCGCCGACCTCATCACCCCGAAGGGCCTGCGGGAGATCGCCTCCTACGCACAGGGCATCGGCCCCACCCTCGACCTGGTCATCCCCCGTGACGCGAGCGGCAGGCTCACCGAGCCGACCACCCTGGTCCGCGACGCCCACCGGGCCGGCCTGCTCCTGCACCCCTACACGATGCGCAACGAGAACCCCTTCCTGCCCGCCGACTTCCGCACCGGTACCGACCCGGACGCCTACGGCGACGTCTTCGGCGCCTACCGGACCTACTTCGCCACCGGCATCGACGGCGTCTTCACCGACCAGCCGGACACCGGGCTGCTGGCCCGCGAGGACTTCGTCAACGACTGAGCGCTCCGCCCCCCGGTGGGGGTGAATCCACGCCCGCCCCGGGCAACCCTGCCCGGGGCGGGCGAGTCGTCGCGCGTATGACACACGAGCCGGTCACGGCGTACGAACTGATCGTCTCCCTGCGTGCGCTGCTCAGTGCGGAGGCCTCGGCCGAGGCGCCCGGCTGCGGGGCCGAACCGGGCGACCTGGAACAGGCGGTCTGGCTGCGCCTGCTGGAGCGCCTCACCACGGACGGCCCGCCGCCGGACCCGCCGGGCTGGCTGCGCCGGGCCGTACGCACCGAGGCCCGCCGCACCCGCCGTACCGCCCGCCGGGAAACGGCGTTGACCGGCGAGCCCGCGGACGCCGGCCACCACGACCCCGAACGCCTCGCACTGGCCGCCGCCCGCCGCCGCGCCCTGCGGGACGCCGTACGGCGGCTGCCCGGCCGCTGCCCGCGGCTGATGGAGGCGATGCTGTCCCCGGGAGACCCGACATACCGGGAAATCGCAGGGGAGTTGGGTATCTCACAAGGCAGTCTTGGCCCGGAACGTTCCAGATGCCTGGGATGTCTGCGGCGTTTGCTCACACGGGAGGTTGCGGCGCGCTGAGGACGGGGATAGGAGTGAGGGACGACAGGTGATCAGGTGAGCGGGAGGCGTGCGCACATGGGCATGAGCGTGACCATCTCTGCGGCGACCGGGCAGGACGCTGAGCAGATCTTCAGGTTGCAGTACCTGTGCTTCCAGAGCGAAGCGGCCCTCTACGGCAACTACCGCATCGACCCCCTCGTCCAGACCCTCGACTCGGTGCGCGAGGAGGTCGCCGGGGACTGCGTCTTCGTCGCCCGGCTCGGCGACGAGATCGTCGGCTCGGTGCACGGCAGGGTCACCGAGGACGGCGCCGCCGCGATCGGCAAGCTCTGCGTCCATCCCCGCCTCCAGGGGCACGGCATCGGCGCCCGGCTGCTCAGGGCGGCCGAGGACGCCCTCGCCGGCGAGCGCGGAGCCAGGACGTTCCGCCTGCACACCGGGCACCGCAGCGAAAGCAATCTGCGGCTGTACAGCAAGGTCGGCTACCAGCGGGTGGGCACGTCCCAGGGCGCGGACGGCGTACCGATGATCGTCCTGGAGAAGACGGCGGAGGCGTACGCGACGACCGCCTGATCAGGCCCCGGACCGCCGCGGCCGCGCCCTGCGCAGCCAGTACAGGGCGGTCAGGGGCAGCAGCACGGGAATGAAGAGGTACCCCATCCCGAAGTCCGACCACACGGTCGCGTCGGGGAAGGCGGACGGCTCCACCATCGTCCAGGTGCCGACGGTCAGGACGCCCACGAGCTCGGCGGCGCAGCACACCAGCGCCGCCCTGCGGGCCGTCTCCCCGCCGCGGACCAGGGTGTAGGTGATGAAGCCGTAGACCACGCCGGCCAGCGCGGAGAGCGTGTAGGCGAGCGGCGCCCGGTCGAACTCGGTGGCGATCTGGTACGCGGAGCGCGACACCGCGCCGACGACCATCACCCCGTACAGCCACACCAGCAGCAGCCCGGGACCGCCGATCAGCCGTGTCCGCCGTGGCTCGTCCTGCGTCACGGTCACCTCAGCCTCCCCAGATGTCATACAGCCGCACCTCGAGCACGGCGAGCACGACTCCGCTCGCGGCGACCGTGAGCGACCCCCAGCGGGAGCGCTCGCCCAGTGACAGGAAACCCGCCGCCGGGACGCACGCGAACGAGCCGAGCAGATACGCCACGAAGACGGTCGTGCCCTGCTCCGGCTTCTCGCCCCGCGCCAGCTGCACGATCCCGACGATCAGCTGGACCAGCGCCAGCAGCGTGACCACGGCCATCCCGATGAAGTGCCAGTCCTTCGTCGGCTGATCACGGTAGGCGGCCCACCCGCACCAGGCGGCGAGAAGCAGCGCGGCGACACCGGTCACCACCGTCAGGACATCAAGCATGCCAGCGACCTTATTACGGCGGAAAAGCCCCGGTGCGCCCGCCCCCGGCGGCGTGCGGGCCGACGCCGTGCGTGACCGGTCCCGCGGCCCCGTAGGGTCGATGGCATGACCATTCATGCGCGTGCCCTGCTGTTCGACAACGACGGGACCCTGGTGTCCTCCATCGAGTCCGTCAACCGGTGCTGGACCCGGTGGGCCGCCGAGTACGGCGTCACCGCCGAGCAGTTCGGGCGGATCCAGCTGCACGGCCGGACGGCCGCGGAGGTGGCCGCCGACCTGCTGCCCGCCCATGTCGTGCCGGAGGCCGTCGCGCGGATCGAGGACCTGGAGGTGGAGGACGTGCCGGGCGGCGGGGTGCATCTGCTGCCCGGGACCCGGGACTTCCTCGACGCCCTGCCCGCCGAGCGCTGGGCCGTGGTGACCTCCGCCACCCGCAGGCTGGCCGAGGTCCGTCTGGGCGCCGTCGGCGTCCTGCCCAAGACGTTGATCGCCGCCGACGACGTCACCCGGGGCAAGCCCGACCCCGAGCCCTACCTCCTGGCCGCCCGCACCCTCGGCGTCGACCCCGCCGACTGCGTCGTCTTCGAGGACGCCCCGGCCGGGCTCCGGGCCGGCCGTGCCGCCGGCATGACCACCGTGGCCTTGGCCACAACCCACCCGGCACACGAGCTGACCGCGGACCTGGTGGTCGATGACCTCTCGGCCCTGTCCGCACTGGTCACGGACGGGGGAGTGGAGATCTCCGTACGTCCCTGACGTGCGCGCGACGCTGTCCACGGCTGTCCAGCATCCGGACAGCCGGGGCGGGTAAGGACCAAACGTCTGCTTTACTGATCGCATGACCACGACGAGCGACCGCATCCCTGCGACCGAGGCGACCATGACGCCCGGTGCTCGTCGCACGTGTCCGTGCCGAATGTGCGCCTTCTAGAGGGCCCCTGCACCATCTGAGCCTCGCGCCCCGAAGCGAGAGCCCGCTCGCGCCCGTCCGCGTGACCCTCATGCGTGACCGGCCCACGCCCCCGCGCGCACGATTCCCCACGGTTTCCTCCGCCGTGTCCGAAGAGCCGTGCCGCCCGGCTGCTTTCGACCCTGATTGCCCCGTGCCCGGCGCCCACGACGCGCCGTGCACTCGACAGTGACGGATATCCACGTGATCACCACCTCGGGCCTCACCAAGGTCTACCGCTCACGCGGTCGCGAGGTCACCGCCCTGGACGGCGTCGACCTGCACGTCCGCGAAGGCGAGGTCTACGGCGTCATCGGCCAGTCCGGCGCCGGCAAGTCCTCCCTCATCCGCTGCGTCAACCTGCTGGAACGCCCCACCTCGGGCACCGTGACCGTGGCCGGGCAGGACCTCACCGCCCTCGCCGGGCGCGGTCCGCGCGCCGGCCGGGAACTGCGGCAGGCGCGCAGCCGCATCGGCATGGTCTTCCAGCACTTCAACCTCCTGTCCTCACGCACCGTGCGGGACAACGTCGAACTGCCCCTGGAAATCCTCGGCATCTCGGGGAAGGAACGTTCCCGCAAGGCGTTGGAACTGCTCGACCTGGTCGGCCTCGCCGACAAGGCCAAGGCCTACCCCGCCCAGCTCTCCGGCGGACAGAAGCAGCGGGTCGGCATCGCCCGCGCCCTCGCCGGCGACCCCAAGGTGCTGCTCTCCGACGAGGCCACCAGCGCCCTCGACCCCGAGACCACCCGCTCGATCCTCCAGCTCCTGCGCGACCTCAACCGTGAGCTCGGCCTCACCGTCCTGCTCATCACCCACGAGATGGACGTCGTCAAGCAGGTCTGCGACTCGGCCGCCCTCATGGACCGCGGCCGCATCGTCGAATCCGGCACCGTCAGCGACCTGCTCGCCACCCCCGGCTCGGAACTGGCCTCCGCGCTGTTCCCGGTCGGCGGCGAGGCCTCCGGCGACGACCGCACCGTCCTCGACGTCACCTTCCACGGCGACAGCGCCACCCAGCCGGTCATCTCCCAGCTGTCGCGCACCTACAACATCGACATATCGATCCTCGGCGCCGCCATCGACACCGTCGGCGGCCTCCAGGTCGGCCGGATGCGCATCGAACTGCCCGGCCGCTACGAGGACAACGTCGTACCCGTCGGCTTCCTGCGCGAGCAGGGCCTGCAGATCGACGTCGTGCACCACGACCGTCCCGCGCTGGTGAAGGAGGGGGCCAAGTGACCTGGTCCGAGATGCAGCCGCTGCTCGAACAGGCGTGTATCGAGACGCTGATCATGGTCGGCTGGTCCACCCTGATCGCCGTCGCCGGCGGCCTTCCGCTCGGCATCCTGCTCGTCCTCACCGACAAGGGCGGACTGCTGCGCAACACCGTGGTGAACAAGGTCATCGGGCAGGTCGTGAACATCGGCCGCTCGATGCCGTTCATCATCCTCATGGTCGCCCTGACGAGCTTCACCCGCTGGGTCACCGGCACGTCCATCGGCAGCGAGGCCGCCATCGTCCCGCTCGCCATCAGCGGCATCCCCTTCTTCGCCCGGCTCGTCGAGACGGCCGTGCGGGAAGTGGACCACGGGCTCGTCGAGGCCGTGCAGGCCATGGGCGGCAGCACCTGGACGATCGTCCGCAAGGTCCTGATCCCCGAGTCGCTGCCCTCCCTGATCGCGAGCACCACGACCACGGTCATCGCCCTCATCGGCTACTCGGCCATGGCCGGCGCCGTCGGCGGCGGCGGACTCGGCGACTTCGCCGTCCGCTACGGCTACCAGCGCTTCGACAGCGAACTGATGTGGATCACCGTCGCGATCCTCGCCGTGGTCATCTCCGTCATCCAGTTCGCCGGCGACCTCGCGGCCCGCACCCTGCACCGCCGCGGCGCCCGCTCAGGAGCCGCACCGAAACTGCGGCTCCTGAAGTCCGACGAGCCCGCCGCGGCCGACGTCGGCAAGGTCGCCTGATCCCAGAACTCCCCGGCACCCCGGGGTCGTACCACCGCATCACCGCAACACCCCAAGGAAAGGCACTTTTCGTGCGTAACACCGCCAAGATCACCACCGCCGTCCTCGCCACCGGAGCCCTCACCCTCGGGCTCACCGCCTGCGGATCCGACCAGGACGCCGCCTCCGACACCTCCGCCCCGCTGATCGTCGCCGCGAGCCCCGTGCCGCACGCCGAGATCCTCACCTTCGTCAAGGACAACCTCGCCGAGAAGGCCGGCCTCGACCTCGAGGTCAAGGAGTTCACCGACTACGTCACGCCGAACACGGCCACCGAGGACGGCTCCGTGGGCGCCAACTTCTTCCAGACCCAGCCCTACCTCGACGACTTCAACAAGAAGAACGGCACCCACATCGTGTCCGTCGTCGACGTCCACCTGGAGCCGCTCGGCCTGTACTCCAGCAAGGTCGACAAGGCCGACGCCCTGAAGCAGGGCGCCACCGTCGCCGTCCCCAACGACACGGTCAACGAGGGCCGCGCCCTGCAGCTGCTCGCCGCCAACGGGCTGATCACCCTCAAGGAGGGCGTCGGCACGGCCGCGACCCCCGCCGACATCACCAAGAACCCCAAGGACCTCACGTTCAAGGAGCTCGAGGCCGCCCAGACCCCCCGCTCCCTGGAGGACGTGGACGCGGCGGTCGTCAACGGCAACTACGCCATCGAGGCCGACCTCAAGCCAGCCGAGGACGCGCTCGTCCTCGAGACCGCCGAGGGCAACCCGAACAACAACCTCCTCGCCGTCAAGGAGGGCCGGGAGGACGACCCGCGCGTGAAGAAGCTCGCCGAGCTCCTCACCTCCCCCGAGGTGAAGAAGTTCATCGAGGACACCTACGCGGGATCCGTCCTCGCCTCCTTCTGATCCGGCCCGCCCGCCACCCGTCGGGGGCCCACTGTCCGCGCAGTGGGCCCCCGTGGTGCGGTTCAGTGCTTTCATGCTGCATGCTGGGCAGTTCAGCAGCACCCGACGGTTCCTCAGGTTACGGAGCGGCGCATGACGAGCACCTTCCCCGACATCTCCATCAGCACGGAGCGGTTGGTGCTGCGTCCCCTCGACACGGACGACGTCCCCGCCCTCGCCGCGATGATGAACGACGAGCAGGTCGCCGCCTGGACCGGCGTCCCCCACCCCTTCGGCGAACGGACCGCCCGCACCTGGATCACCGAGGACGCCCCCGCCCGGCGCGCGGCCGGCCACGGCCTCGACCTCGCCGTCACCGAGTTCCTCACCCAGCGCCTGGTCGGCCTCATCCGGCTCACCAGAACCAACTGGCACGTGCGGTCCACCGAACTGTCGTACATCGTCGCCCCCTGGGCACGCGGCGAGGGCTACGCCTCCGAGGCCGCGCTCGCCACCGCACAGTGGCTCTTCGGCGACCAGAAACTCGAACGCGTCGAACTGCGCACCGCCGCCGACAACACCGCGGCCCAGCAGGTCGCCCAGAAGATCGGCTGCATCAGCGAGGGCGTGCTGCGCAACGCCTGCATAGCCCGCGTCCGCACCGACGACGGCGGCTGGAGCGACGTACGGACCGACTACATCGTATGGAGCCTGCTGCCCGAGGACATCGAGGGTGCGGACGGCCAACTGGCCGACACCGGCGGGTTCACCGCCTACCCGGACTGGAACTGACCCGCCGGGGACCCGCGGGCCGGGGCCACCGCCGGAGCGGCCCGTGGCCGCACCAGGTAATCTCAGCAGACCGCCCCCGGGCGGAACAGCCGACGACGACCTGCGCAAACCCCAGGAGACTGACGACGATGGCCGACCGGGTCACGGTGATCGGCTGGGACGGCTCGCCGCTGACCGACGCGGCCCGCGCCGCACTGGGCGCCGCCACGCTGGTGGCCGGTGCCGCCCACCACCTGGCGCTCCCCGAGGTGCCCGCCGGCGCCGAACGCATCCGGCTCGGCTCCGTCGCCCTCGCCGCGCGCCGCATCGCCGCCCACCGCGGCACCGCCGTCGTCCTCGCCGACGGCGACCCCGGCTTCTTCGGCGTCGTACGGACCCTGCGCGCACCGGAGTTCGGCCTGGAGGTCGAGGTCGTGCCCGCCGTCTCCTCCGTCGCCGCCGCCTTCGCCCGTGCCGGCATGCCCTGGGACGACGCGCACGTGGTGGTCGCCCACCCTCGCACCCTGCGCCGCGCCGTGAACGTATGCCGGGCCCACACCAAGGTCGCGGTCCTCACCTCACCCGGCGCCGGGCCCGCCGAACTGGGCCTGCTCATGGAGGGCATCCACCGCACCTTCGTCATCTGCGAGGAACTCGGCACCCCGCGCGAGCAGGTCAGCGTCGTGACCTCCGACAAGGCCGCCGACCACACCTGGCGCGACCCCAACGTCGTCATCGTCGCCGGCGGCACGGCCGGGACCGGCGAGTCCGGCGGCTGGATCGCCGGACGCGACCCCTCGCGCGGCCCGCGCGGCTGGACGCTGCCCGCCGAGGAGTACGGCGGCGCACTCGGCGAAGGGGAACGTGAACCCCTGCGTACTTCCCAACTCGCCCGGCTCGCCCCCCGACTGGGCGACCTCGTCTGGGACATCGGCTGCGGCAGCGGCGCCTTCGCCACCGACGCCGCCCGCGCGGGCGCCGCCGTCATCGCCGTCGACAGCGACCCGCGCGCCTGCGCCCGCACCGACGCGGCCGCCCGCCGGCACCAGGTCCAGCTCCAGGTCGTGCACGGCACCGCGCCGCATGTCCTGGAGAACCTCCCGGAGCCCGACGTCGTCCGGGTCGGGGGCGGGGGAGCGGAGGTGGTCTCCGCGGTGGCGGACCGCCGCCCGCAGCGCATCGTCGCGCACGCCGCCACCCGGGACGGGGCCGAACTCATCGGCAGGAACCTGACGGAACACGGCTACCGGGTCGAGTGCGCCCTGCTGCAGTCCGTCGAACTCGACACCCGGGTCTGGACGGAGAAGGAACGGAGCGTCGCGTTCCTGCTCAGCGGGGTGCTGCCCGCGCGCGGCAAATGATCCGATTGCCGTCCCCGTGATCGGGTTGTCGTACCGCGCGCGGTAGGCTGGCCGATCGTTGTGCCACGCCGGACGCCCGACGCTTCGTCGGTCAATGTCCGGAAAACGCGCCCGGTTTGGGGCGGGGCGTGGTACGGCGGAAACCGGAGGACGCGCAACGTGGCGCAGTCCACAGCGGAACCGTCGCCGATCAAGCTGACGCGACGGCCGTGCGACCGCGACAATGCCAGTGAATGGCTTTGTCGCCTTTTTCGGGCGGGCCGTTCGTGCCGCTGGGGACGCACGCTCGTTCTCCAGTGTGGGGCGGTCGGTGCGCCGTTCCGGGTGAGCTGGTCGTAGGAGCACTAACCGATGGGCGAGGGGTACGCATGACCGACACCGGCCAGGTCCCGGGCGAGGGACTGCCGGAGAACGCAGGCATGGTGGAGCAGCAGGGCGTCTCCGCGCCCGACGCGTACACCTACCTCTCCGACAGTCCTGCCGAGGACGAGGACCTGTTGCTGCCCGGCGCCCAGGGCGCCTGGGGCAACGAGATCGCTCCGCCCGCACCCGAGCCGGTCGTGGAGACCGTGCACGAACCGGGCCCGCACGAGACGGCCGGCCGCGACAGCGGCTCCGTCGACCTCGGCGGCGTCCGGCTCCCCGAACCCGAGCCGGGGCGCCCGGCGCCCGCACCGGCCGCGCCGCGCCGCCCGTTGCACCTCGGCCCGCCCATCCCCGACGTCTCGGCCAGCCCGGTCCGCTCCCTCGCCGACCGCGGCCCCGCCGACCTGCCGGCCCGCCAGGCGGGCCCGCCGACCCTCGGCCCGGAGTACCTCGACATCCCGCGCGCGCGGGAGGCGGCAGCGCCGCAGGCGGCAGCGCCCCAGGTGGCACCGCAGGCCGCGGCGCAGGCTGCGGCGCCCTGGGGAGCGCAGGCCACGGTGAGTGCGGGGGTCCCGGCCGGCGAAACGGTTGTTCCACCGGCGGAGCGGATGGACGCCGCCCAGGCGGTCGTCACCCGCGTCGCGACGGAGGCGGTCGCGGCGCAGGACACCGACGGCGCGGGCGCCGCGGTCGCGGAGCCGGCGGCACCGGAGGCGGGGACACCGGAGGTGGGGACATCGGACGCGGGTGCCGATGCCGCGGCCGTCGTGCCGGAGCGGAACGGGGTGGGGGAGACGCCCGAGGCCGTTCAGGTACCGGTTTCGGAGGGCCACCCGGCCGCGGAGGTTCCCGCAGGGTCCGCGGAAACCGCGGAGTCCGTGGAGGTTCCGCCCGGGGAGGGCACGGCGCCGGAGCACGCGCCGGAGCCGGACGCAGCAGCCGGTCAGGTGCCGGGTGCGGTACCCGCCGACGCACCCCGGGACGACGGTGTCCAGGTGTCCGAGGACCCCGGTGCCGCCCCCGCCCCGGAGGCGGAGGCCGCCGTGGCGGAGCCCACCGTCCAGGAGCCGGAGGCGCCCCAGGGCACGCCGGCGCCCGAGACCGCCCCGGCGGTGGAGGAGCCCCACGCCGCCGACGTACCGGACGCCGGGAACACCGTGCCCGCCGCGGTGCCGGCCGCCCCGGTGTCCGAGGAGCCCGGTGCCGCCCCGGTGCCGCACGCCGAGCCTCCCGCGCGGGAGCACACTGCTGCCCACGACGTACCGGACGCCGGGAACACCGTGCCCGCCGCGGTACCGGCCGCCCCGGTGTCCGAGGAGCCCCCCGCGCCGGAGCACACCCCCGCCGACGGCCTGCCGCAGGCACCGGACCTCGAGGCCGCCACCGCCGAGCCGGACGCCGCCTCGCCCGGCACCACCCCAGCCGCACCCGCCCCGGCGGCCGGGGCGCGCCCGGACCCGGAGCCGACGCCCGCACCGGAAGCGGCCCCCGTCGCGCCCGAGCCTGTCGCGGCCCCCACCGGTACGACGGAGAACGCGGCCTCCGACACCCCCGCACCGCAGCCCCCCGCGGCCGACGGCCCCGACACCCCCGGCGCCGGCGCCCACCCGGTCCAGGGCCCCCAGCAGACCTCCGACACCCCGCTCCCCGGCACCGTCCCCCTCGTGCCCGAGCCGGACCAGCCCCTCGGCCGGTTCGTCCCCGTGGACGGCACGGTGCCCACCGGGCCCCGGCTCGCGCCGACCCCGCCGCAGGGCGTGACCGTCCCCGGGCAGGAGCCCCACGAGGCCGGCGCCGACGCCGTACCGGCCGTGCCCGACCCCGAAACCGCCCAGAGCCCCGACGACCTGGACACCCAGGGCGCCGGTGTGGAGCCGGAGGCGGCACCGCCCGCGGGTCCGGCCGCCCCCGGGTACGCCGACGCCGAGCGCGAGGCCGTGCTGAAGGTGATGCGCGAGCGCCGGGACATCCGCAACGGCTTCCGCAGCGACCCCATTCCGCACGAGGTGCTGCTGCGCGTCCTGGAGGCCGCCCACACCGCACCCTCCGTCGGCCACTCGCAGCCCTGGGACTTCGTCGTCATCCGCTCCGCCGAGTCCCGGCGCGCGATGCACGAACTGGCCGTGCGCCAGCGCGACGCCTACGCCAAGTCCCTCCCCAAGGGCAGGGCGAAGCAGTTCAAGGAACTGAAGATCGAGGCCATCCTCGACACCCCGGTCAACATCGTCGTCACCGCCGACCCCACCCGCGGCGGACGCCACACCCTCGGACGGCACACCCAGCCCCAGATGGCGCCCTACTCCTCCGCGCTCGCCGTGGAGAACCTCTGGCTCGCCGCCCGCGCCGAGGGCCTCGGCGTCGGCTGGGTCAGCTTCTTCGACGAGCGCGAGATGGTCCGGGCACTGGAGCTGCCCGAGCACCTGGAGGTCGTCGCCTACCTGTGCGTCGGCTACGTCGACGAATTCCCGGCCGAGCCCGAGCTGATGCAGGCCGGCTGGTCCAAGCGCCGCCCGCTGTCCTGGGTCGTGCACGAGGAGACGTACGGCCGTCGCGCCCTGCCCGGAGAGGACCCCCACGACCTGCTCGCCGAGACCGTCGCCCAGATCCGCCCGCTCGACGCCAAGGCCCTCGGCGAGGCATGGGAGCGCCAGAAGCGCATGACCAAGCCGGCCGGGGCGCTGGGCATGCTGGAGATCATCTCCGCCCAGTTGTCCGGCCTGTCCCGCCAGTGCCCGCCGCCCGTCCCGGAACCCGCGGCCGTCGCGATCTTCGCCGGCGACCACGGTGTGCACGCCCAGGGCGTCAGCCCCTGGCCGCAGGAGGTCACCGCCCAGATGGTGGCCAACTTCCTCGGCGGCGGAGCGGTCTGCAACGCCTTCGCCGCCCAGGTGGGCGCCGAGGTCTGCGTCGTCGACGTGGGCGTCTCCTCCGACCTCCCGGCGACCCCCGGACTGCTGCCCCGCAAGATCCGCGCCGGCACGTCCGACATGACCAACGGCCCCGCGATGACCCGCGAGGAGGCCAAACAGGCCGTCGAGGTCGGCATCGAGACCGCCCGGGACCTGGTGGCGGCCGGCAACAAGGCGCTGCTCACCGGCGAGATGGGCATCGCGAACACCACCGCGTCCGCCGCCCTGATCTCCGTCTTCACCGGCGCCGACCCGTCCGAGGTGACCGGGCGCGGCACCGGCATCAACGACGAGACCCTCGCCCGCAAGACCGACGTCGTGCGCCGCGCCCTCGAACTCCACCAGCCGGACCCGGCCGACCCCCTTGGCGTCCTCGCCGCCATCGGCGGCTTCGAGCACGCGGCCATGGTCGGCCTGCTCCTCGGCGGGGCCTCGCTCCGTACGCCGGTGATCCTGGACGGCGTCAGCGCCGGCGCCGCCGCGCTGGTGGCCCGGGCCATCGCACCCGAGGTGCTCGCCGCCTGCATCGCCGGCCACCGCAGCGCGGAGCCCGGCCATGTCGCCGCGCTCAACAAGCTGGGCCTGCGCCCCCTGGTCGACCTCGACCTCCGCCTCGGTGAGGGCACGGGCGCCCTGCTGGCCCTGCCGCTCGTGCAGAGCACGGCGCGGGCCATGCACGAGGTGGCGACCTTCGATTCGGCCGGAGTGACCGAGAAGTAGCGCCGGGCCGCGGGCGGCCGGTCCGCGGGGCCGCGGACCGGCCGGGGTGGCCGTGGGGCGGACACCACACCCACCCCGTCCCCGCACGCGCATAAAATTCCCACGTCAGGCCCGCTCCGAAGCCGCAGCGTGCCCGCTGACCCATCGCTTCTCCGAGGAGCCCGTCCTGATGGCCGAACACCCCGCCTATCCCGTAGGCCTCCGCCTCGCCGGCCGCCGCGTGGTCGTCCTCGGCGCCGGCCAGGTGGCCCAGCGCCGCCTCCCGGCCCTCATCGCCGCCGGCGCCGACCTCCACGTGGTGTCCCCCGAGGCCACCCCCTCCGTCGAGGCCATGGCGGACGCCGGGGAGCTCACCTGGCACCGCCGCCGCTACACCGAGGGCGACCTCGCGGACGCCTGGTACGCCCTCATCGCCACCAGCGACCCCGACGCCAACACCACCGCGTCCGCCGAGGCGGAGCGCCACCGCGTGTGGTGCGTCCGCTCCGACGACGCCGACGCGGCCACCGCGTGGACCCCCGCCACCGGCACCAGCGAGGGCGTCACCGTCGCCGTCCTCACCACCCGGGCACGCGGCCGCGACCCCCGCCACACCGCCGCCATCCGCGACGCCGTGGTCGAAGGCCTGCGCGACGGCACCCTCGTCGCCCCGCACCACCGCACCCGCACCCCGGGCGTCGCCCTCGTCGGCGGCGGCCCCGGCGACCCCGACCTGATCACCGTGCGCGGCCGCCGCCTGCTCGCCGAGGCGGACGTCGTCATCGCAGACCGGCTCGGCCCCCGCGACCTGCTCGCCGAACTCCCGCCGCACGTCGAGGTGATCGACGCCGCGAAGATCCCCTACGGCCGGTTCATGGCCCAGGAGGCCATCAACAACGCGCTGATCGAACACGCCCGCGAAGGCAAGTCCGTGGTCCGCCTCAAGGGCGGCGACCCGTATGTGTTCGGCCGCGGCATGGAGGAGCTCCAGGCACTCGCCGAAGCGGGCATCCCCTGCACCGTCGTCCCCGGCATCTCCAGCTCCATCTCGGTCCCCGGCGCGGCCGGCATCCCCGTCACCCACCGCGGCGTGGCACACGAGTTCACGGTGGTCAGCGGGCACGTCGCCCCCGACGACGAGCGCTCCCTGGTCGACTGGCCGTCCCTGGCGAAACTGACCGGCACCCTCGTCGTCCTCATGGGCGTCGACAAGATCGGCCGGATCGCCGAGACCCTGGTGGCCCACGGCAGATCCCCCGACACCCCGGTGGCCCTGGTCCAGGAGGGCACCACGGCCGCCCAGCGCCGCGTGGACGCCACGCTCGCCACGGTCGCCGAGACCGTCGTCGCGCGGGAGGTCAAGCCGCCGGCCGTCATCGTCATCGGCGAGGTCGTCGCCGTGGGCCCGCGTGAGGTGGCCTGACATGGCCGAACCCGTCGTCGTCGACGATCCCGCCGACCCCCGCCTGCACGACTACACCGGCCTGACCGACGTCGAACTGCGCCGCCGGCGCGAGCCCGCCGAGGGCCTGTTCATCGCCGAGGGCGAGAAGGTCATCCGCCGGGCCCGGGAAGCCGGCTACGCCATGCGGTCCATGCTGCTGTCGGCGAAATGGGTCGACGTCATGCGGGACGTCATCGACCGGTCCGAGGCCCCGGTGTACGTGGTGGAGCCCGCGCTCGCCGAGAAGGTCACCGGCTACCACGTGCACCGCGGCGCGCTCGCCTCCATGCGGCGCACCCCGCTGCCCGGCGCGTCCGACGTGCTCCGCACCGCCCGCCGGGTCGTGGTCATGGAGTCCGTCAACGACCACACCAACATCGGTGCGATCTTCCGCTCGGCGGCGGCCCTCGGCATGGACGCCGTCCTGCTCTCCCCGGACTGCGCGGACCCCCTGTACCGGCGCAGCGTGAAGGTCTCGATGGGCGCGGTCTTCTCCGTGCCGTACGCCCGGGTGGAATCCTGGCCCCGGGGCCTGGAGACGGTGCGCGAGGCCGGGTTCCGGCTGCTCGCCCTCACGCCCGGTGAGGACGCCAGGATCCTGGACGAGGTGGGAGCGCACCGCATGGAGCGGGTCGCCCTGATGCTCGGCGCGGAGGGGAGCGGGCTTTCCGCCCGGGCCCTGGCCGCAGCCGACGAGCGGGTCCGCATCCCGATGGCGCACGGCGTCGACTCCCTCAACGTGGGAGCCGCCGCCGCGGTCGCCTTCTACGCGGTGACCACAGGGCGTCCGCGGTAGCGCTCGGGGCTTCTCTCGCTACCCCGGGCCCTGGCAGCCCTGCACCAGGGCGATGCCCGCGGCGACGACCAGCGTCACGACGACGAACACGAACAGCCGCTGCCGCAGCAGCCGCGGATTGGCCGGCCGCAGGCCGGTCCCCGTCGTCCGGGGGCCCGGGCGACGGGCACCGCTGCCGGACCGGGTGGTGTTCCGGGACGCCGGTGTGGGGCGCGACCCGTTGCGCGACGGTGTGCCTCCGCGCGGGGCGCCGTCGCGCTCGCGCGCGGAGCCGCCGCCTCGCGACGGCGGCACACCGCGGCTCTTGCGTCCGGGGGACGAACCGTCGTTCCGGGGGGCCGGGCCGCGTCCGCGCGGCGGGGTCTGCTGGCCGTTCTGCCCGCCCGGTCCGGCCGGCCCGCCCTGCCGGCGCTGTGTCCGCTCCGGGTAGGTGTCCGCGAGGCGCCCCGTGGGCCGGTCCGGCTCGGGGGCGCGCGGCGCGGGCGTCCGTACGTCCGCCAGCCCCTGCGCCTCCCGCGCGGCGATCTCCTTGAGCCGCAGCGACAGTTGCAGTGTGCTGGGCCGCTCCTCGGGGGCCTTGGCCAGGCACGCGCGGACGAGCGGGGCGAGCGCGTCCGGGACGCCCTGCAGCTGGGCCTCCTCGTGCACCACGCGATACAGCATCACCTCGGAACTGCCGTGCCCGAAGGGGGAGTCGCCCATCGACGCGTACGCGAGCGTGGCACCCAGGGAGAAGACGTCCGTGGCCGGGGTGACGGCCGCCCCGCGCACCTGCTCGGGGGCGAGGAAGCCGGGCGAGCCCACCGCCGTACCGACGTGCGTGAGCGTCGAGGCGCCCGTCGCCCAGGCGATGCCGAAGTCGATGATCCGCGGCCCCTTCGGGGACAGCAGGATGTTGGACGGCTTGAGGTCGCGGTGCACCACGCCGGCCTCGTGCACGGCGACCAGTCCCTCGGACAGGGCCGCGCCGACGGCGGCGACCTCGGCCGCGCCGAGCGGACCCTCCTCGGCGACCTTGTCGTGCAGCGACGGGCCGGGAACGTACTGCGTGGCGAACCAGGGCCGGTCCGCGTCGAGGTCGGCGGCCACCAGCCGGGCCGTGCAGCCGCCGCGGATGCGCCGGGCCGCCGAGACCTCGCGCGCGAAACGTGAGCGGAACTCCTGGTCCTCCGCCAGGTCGGGTCGGATGACCTTCAGCGCGACCCGCTGCCCCTTCTTGTCGGAGCCCAGGTAGACCACGCCCATCCCGCCCGCGCCGAGCCGTCGGTGAAGCCTGAAAGAGCCGACGACGCGCGGGTCCTCGCGCCTCAGGCGCATCATCGCCATGTTCATCCCCGCTGCCCGGTCCTGTGACGTGCCACAGCTTACGTTTCCACGGCGGCCCGTGCGCAGAGGCCGCGCCCTCTCGAACCGATGGATTGTCAGTGGTGGGTGGGAGACTTGAAGAGTGGTCAGGGAGCGTGCGGGCAGGCCGGGTTCGCGCGGCGGATGATCCCAACCACCCGACACCGTAGGGGGATTGATCGCGTGAAGGGTGACCGTGTGGAGATCGTCGTGGATGCGGGCGACACGACGCGTACGTACGAGATGGTGGCGAGCAGGGCGGGGCGCAGAGTGGAGACCGCGGTGCGCCGGGGGGTGGTCGAAGTGAGCGAAGTCACCCGGACCGGGGCCGTCGTGCGTACGGCGCGGTTCATGGCGAACCGGGTGCTGGCGCTGGTGGAGCAGCCGGTGCCGGGGGAGGACGGGAGGGAGGACGGGTCGGAGAAAGGGGGACAGAGTGGGCGGTCCTTGGGGGATGTCCCTGACACCTAGGAGCACGTCTCCACCCAGGGGAGTACGGCGCAGGAGGAGGCTCATCCTCCGGGAGGCCCGGAGATCGGTACGAGGGCATGACGTCCGGGGAGTGCCGGGCCCCTAGATTTGAGGTCAAGCGGCGGGTGCAGCACTCGTCCCCCGAGGTCAGACGCCCGCCGCTGCCAAAGACAGTCAGACAACGGAACGGGTCAGGAGAAGGGGTCATGGCGTACACGGCACCGCGGACAGAGGTCCGCAGGCGGGAGCGCGGCGAGGGCCGGCGTCACCCGCTGGTGGCGACGCTGATGGCACTTCCCCTGGCGGTCCTGCTCCTGCTCGTCTTCGACGGGTGGGAGACGGTGACCATACAGGCGTCGTCCGTGGGAGAGATGCTGGGGCGCTGAACAGCGACCCCAGGCCCGGAAGAGCGGTCCGGGCGGGGACATCCACCCATGAAACCCCGTGGGGACGGGGGTGCGGCGGACGGCAAAATGCCGGCGCAGCTGGGGAGCTGCGCCGGCATTGCTTTTTGCCCGCGGGCCGGTGGCCGTATGCCTGCGGCGCAGCGTGCGGTGGGGTGGGGTGCGCGTAGCGCCCACGGGGGGTGGGTGGTGCGGGGGCGGGGCGGGGGTGTACGTCCTCGGACTGGCGCGATGGAGCTTGTTGGTGGGGCTGCACGGCGCGGACGCGCCAGCCACTGCGGGCGCACACCCCCGCCCCGCCCCCTCCCCGCCGTCGGCGCCTGCCGCGCGCTGCGGCTGCGGGCTGCGGGCTGCGGGCTGCGCGCCGCGGGCCGCAGCTCCCGTGATCCGCGCCGCTCCCGTGATCCGCGCCGTCCGCGTGATCCGCGCCGTCCGCGTGATCCGTGCGATCCGCGTGATCCGTGCCGTCCGTGCGATCCGTGCGATCCGCGTGATCCGTGCCGTCCGTGCGATCCGCGCGAGCCCCGCGATCCGCGCGAGCCCCGCGATCCGCGCGAGCCCCGCGATCCGCGCGAGCCCCGCGATCCGCGGGCAGTCGTGCCTCCCCCAGAGCCTTAAGGGCCTGGGAGGTACCCCAGGGCGATGGGGGTCCCCCCGCTCATGGGGGTACCTCCCGCTCGAGCGGAGCCGAGAGTGGGGGAGGCACCCCGCTGGCGCCGGGCTGCGCGAACACCCCCGGCCCGCACCAACGCACTGCACCCTGCGGTAGCGCCCACTGTGCAACACCCCCCGGCCAACACCAACGCGCCTGCGCCCCGCAGAAGCGCCGGCTGCACAACCCCCGCGTTCACGCACCGCGGCTGACGCGCCCCGTACGCTCACCCCCGTGACCACGGAACTCCTCCCCGCGCTGACGGCGCACGCCACCACCGCGGCCCACGCCCGCGCAGCCCACCCGTGTGCCTGCACCACCGCCACACTCACCACCCGCGACGACACCACCGTCCTCCGCCACGCCGGCACCGTCGCCAAGGCTCACGCCCCCGGCACCGACCCCGCGCACCTCGCCCTCCGTGTCACCGCCGCCGCCCGCCTCCCCGGCGTCCTCCTCCCCCCGCTCACCCCGGCCCCCGCCGAACTGCACGGACGGCTCGTCACCCTCTGGCCGTACGGCACCCCCGTGGACCCGGACGACCCCGACGCCGCCCCCTGGGAAGCCGCCGGTACCCTCCTCGCCCGCCTTCACCGCACTCCGCCTCCCGTCGCCGTCCCCCCGATGCGGGGACCCGCGAAGGCCGCCCACGCTCTCCGCCGCCTCCGAGTCACCGCCCCCCGCCACCCCGGCACCGCACCGATCCTGCGGGCCTGGTCCGCCCTCCCGGACTGGGCACGCGGCGCGGCCCGGCCGACGGACGCCACCGCGCTGTGCCACGGCGACTTCCACCTCGGCCAGCTCATACGCCACCCGGTATCCGAAGGCCCCTGGCTGCTGATCGACGTCGACGACCTCGGCCCCGGCGTCCCGGCGTGGGACCTGGCCCGTCCTGCGGCCTGGTTCGCGTGCGGACTGCTCGCCCCCGGCGACTGGCACCGCTTCCTGACCGCCTACCGCGCGTCCGGCGGCCCCGCCGTACCCGGCGACGGCGACCCCTGGACCGCGCTGGACGTCCCGGCCCGCGCCCTCACCGCGCAGACCGCCGCCCGCGCCGTCACCAAGGCGGTCCTGGCGGACCGGACGCTGGACGAGGTGGAGCAGGAACTGGTCGACGCCTGCGGGCGTATGGCATCCCCACCGGATTGAGCCGAAGTCCGCGAAGTAGGGTGCAACCGACCCGCGGCCGGACGGAGTCTGTCCTGGCGATACGCGAAGCGGGAACGACCGGCGAGGAGTTGACCGATCATGCAGTGTCCGAAGTGCCGTGCCCCCATGCACACCTACAACCGCAACGGTGTTCAGATCGAGCAGTGCAGCGGGTGCCGAGGCATCTTCCTCGACTACGGCGAGCTGGAGGCGCTGACCCGGCTGGAGTCCCAGTGGTCGCAGCCCGCGCCTCCTCCGCCGGCCGCGCCGCAGGCGTACCCGGCGGCCCCGCAGCCTCCCGCGTGGGGCGCCGGGCACGGCGGCCACTACGGTCACCGCCGGCGCAAGGGCTTCGGGCACATGCTCTTCTCCAGCTGACGCTCCGCACGCCGAAGCCCCCGGTCACCGGACCGGGGGCTTCGAAGTGTGGACGATACTGGGATTGAACCAGTGACCTCTTCCGTGTCAGGGAAGCGCTCTCCCGCTGAGCTAATCGTCCTCGGGACCACGATCATCGAGCGGATCATGGGCACTGCGTGCGCGATACTGGGATTGAACCAGTGACCTCTTCCGTGTCAGGGAAGCGCTCTCCCGCTGAGCTAATCGCGCGGGGGATCCGAAGATCCAGTGGACGATACTGGGATTGAACCAGTGACCTCTTCCGTGTCAGGGAAGCGCTCTCCCGCTGAGCTAATCGTCCTTGGAGGTGGAGACGGGATTTGAACCCGTGTAGACGGCTTTGCAGGCCGTTGCCTCGCCTCTCGGCCACTCCACCAGGAGTGCGGAGGCCCGGGAGGCCCCCTCTTCCTTCGAGCGGACGACGAGGCTCGAACTCGCGACCTCAACCTTGGCAAGGTTGCGCTCTACCAACTGAGCTACGTCCGCCTGTCGATTCGGTCGGCTTGCGCTTCCCGGCGACGAACTGAACTCTAGCGGATTCCGGGGCCAGTACAAAAACCCGTTTGTGCAGCGTGCTGCGTTGCGCCTGCTCACGCCACCGCAGCGGGCCCGCCCATAGACTCGTCACGTGCCTGACCTCGCGCCTCTCGCCCGTTTCGGACGCCGCCTCGCCACCGGACTCCTCGACGTCACCGACGACCCCTCGGCCCTGGACTCCACGGGGTTCTGGGCGGTCGCCGCCGACTTCGAGGGCCGGCTGACCTGCGCACGCTTCCGCGACGTCCGGGAACAGCCGGTACCGGCACCCGTGCCCGGTGCCTGGCGGGGACCCGCCACCGGCGACTGGGTGTCCTCCCTGGACCGTGCCGCGTACACGGCGGGCGTCCGCCGCATACGGGAGCACATAGCCGCCGGCGACGTCTACCAGGCCAACCTCTGCCGTGTCCTCTCCGCGCCCGTGCCGCCCGACGCCGACGTGGACGCCCTGACCGCCCTGCTGGCCCGGGGCAACCCGGCGCCGTATGCGGGAACGATTCGGCTGCCCGGGCACGGCGTGGAGATCGCCACCGCGTCCCCCGAGCTGTTCCTGCGCCGTCAGGGCCCGGTCGTCGAGTCCGGGCCGATCAAGGGGACCGGCCGGACCGAGGCCGACCTGCTGGAGAAGGACTACGCCGAGAACGTCATGATCGTCGACCTCGTCCGCAACGACATCGGCCGGGTCTGCCGCACCGGCACCGTGACCGTGCCCGATCTCTGTGCCGTCGAGAAGCACCCGGGTCTCGTCCACCTCGTGTCGACCGTGCGCGGCGAGCTGCGGGACGGCGCCGGATGGCCCGAACTGCTCGAGGCCGCTTTCCCGCCCGGTTCCGTCACCGGCGCCCCCAAGTCGAGCGCCCTGCGGATCATCGACGCCCTGGAGACCGCGCCCCGCGGCCCCTACTGCGGAGGCGTCGGCTGGGTCGACGCCGACCACGGCACCGGCGAACTGGCGGTGGGCATCCGCACCTTCTGGATCGACCGGGACGCGGCCGGCGGCGCCGTCCTGCGGTTCGGCACCGGTGCCGGCATCACCTGGGGCTCCGACCCCGAGGGGGAGTGGCGGGAGACCGAACTCAAGGCTTCCCGGCTGCTCGCGGTAGCGTCGGGAGAGTACGAGGCGAGTGAAGGGACCCAGCGGTGAAGATCTGGCTCGACGGCGGACTGCAGGACATCGAGTCCGCCCGTGTCTCCGTTCTCGATCACGGACTGACCGTGGGCGACGGCATCTTCGAGACGGTGAAGGCCGTGGACGGACGCCCGTTCGCGCTCACCCGGCACCTCGACCGGCTGACCAGGTCGGCCCGCGGCCTCGGACTGCCCGACCCCGACCTCGACGAGGTCCGCCGCGCCTGCGCCGCCGTCCTCGACGCCAACCCCATGCCGCTCGGCCGGCTGCGCCTGACCTACACCGGCGGCCACGGCCCGCTCGGCTCCGACCGCGGCGACCAGGGCCCGACCCTCGTGGCCGCCGTGGGCGAGACCACCCGCAGGCCCGACTCCACCGCCGTCGTCACCGTCCCCTGGACGCGCAACGAGCGCGGCGCGCTCACCGGCCTGAAGACCACCTCGTACGCCGAGAACGTCGTCGCGCTCGCCCGCGCCCGCGAACGGGGCGCCTCCGAGGCGCTCTTCGCCAACACGGTGGGGCAACTGTGCGAGGGCACCGGGTCGAACGTCTTCGTCGTACTCGACGGAGAGATCCACACCCCGCCGGTCGCCTCCGGCTGCCTCGCCGGAATCACCCGCGCCCTGGTCGCCGAATGGACCGGCGCCAAGGAGACCGACCTGCCGCTGGACGTCCTGGAGCGGGCCGACGAGATCTTCCTCACCTCGACCCTGCGCGACGTGCAGGCCGTGCACCGCGTCGACGACCGCGGCCTGACCACCGCGCCCGGCCCGGTCACCGCCAAGGCCATGCGGATCTTCGACGAGCGTTCCGGGGCCGACCTCGACCCGTGACGGGGTGGTGGCGGGCGCCGGACGGCGGGTAGGACTTCCGGGATGACGACGACCCTGCGGCCGGCCGAGCCGCTCCAGCAGAACCCCGACGGCACCCGTTCGCGCCGCTACCAGGTGTGTGTGAACAGCCGCCCCGTCGGAGCCGTCCACCTCGGCACGCATCCCGTGTTCGGCGATGCCGTCGCGCGGATCGTCAACCTGCGCATCGACGAACCGGACCGGCGGCGCGGCCGGGGCACCGTCGCCGCCCTCGCCGCGGAGGAGGTGGCGCGCGCCTGGGGGTGCCGCCGTATCGAGGCGGCGGTCCCCGCGGCCCCCGGCACCGCGCTCGCCCTCGCCACGGCGCTCGGCTACGTCGTACGCAACCGGAACATGGAGAAGGCGCTCGGCGACACCCCGCCCGCGCTGCCGGAGGGCAGCGTGGCACGGCCCATGACCGAGGCCGAGTACGGCCCCTGGATGGCCAGGAGCCAGGAGAACTACGCCCTCGACTGGATACGGCGCGGGGTGCCGGAGGCCGAGGCGCGGGCCAAGGCCGCCGACGACCACGCCACTCTGCTCCCCGGGGGCCGTACCACCGACGGCATGCTCTTCAGCGTCCTCGAGCACCAGGGCACCGCCGTGGGCACGCTCTGGCTGTCCGTGACCGGGGAGCGGGCCTTCGTCTTCGACGTCGAGGCCGATCCCGCCCACCGCGGCCGGGGGCACGGGCGCAGCCTCATGCTGCTCGCCGAGGCCCAGGCGGCCGCCGCGGGCCGCCGGACCATCGGACTGAACGTGTTCGCCGGCAACACCCCCGCCGAGCGCCTCTACGACTCGCTCGGCTACGCCACCACGCAGTACTCGATGTACAAGTCGCTCGTCTGATCTCCGCCGGGACAGCCGGCGGCCCTCAGCGCCCCTGCCCAGCCGACAGGCGGTCCACGATCTCCTCGATGCGCTCCCGCAGGCCCTCCTGGCTCCGGCCCCCGTCGAGGCGCTCGCCGTCGATGACGTACGTCGGAGTGCCGCTCACCCCGATCGCCTTGCCCTCGGCCTGGTCCGCGTCCACGATCAGGATGTGCCGTCCGTCGATCAGGGCGGTGTCGAACTCCTCGGCGTCCAGACCGAGCTCCCGGGCGACCTCGACGAGGAAGGCCTCGCCCCGTCGGTCCAGCTCCTCGACCCGCCCCAGCACGGCCTCCACGTACGCCCAGCCCTGTCCCTGCTCCACGGCCTCCTCGGCGGCCTGGGCGGCGGCGAAGGAGTGCTTGTGCTTCTCCAGCGGGAAGTGCCGCAAACGCAGCTCCAGCCGGTCGCCGTAGCGGGCCCGCAGGGCGCGGAGGTCGTCGAGGGCGTCGCGGCAGTCGGGGCACTGCAGCTCGCACCAGACGTCGAGAACGGGGCGGTCGGGGGAGGAGTCACTCATGGTCACAGTCTCCCAGCCACCGGCACCTGCGCAGGAGCCGACCCGGAGATGTCCCTGATGTCCGCCCGGGGCATGGCCCCACACGGTCCGGCAGGTGCAGGATGGGAGGAAGGAAAGTACCGCCGCGCACGCCGCCTGGAGGACCGGATGATTGCCGAGACCGTCTGCTCCGCCGTTTCCGCGGCAGGCCTGGGCATCGCTGTCATCACGGCCTACCGCAAGCGCTTCCTCGCGGCGACCCGGATCGCCGCCTACTCGCTCGTGCCGATCGGCCTGGTGATGACCGGCGTCGTCGAGTGGCTCGCCGACACCGCCTTCAGCCCCATGGCCTGGGCCGGCTTCGGTGTGCTGGGGCTGTCCTGGGTGCTCTTCGCGACCACACGGACGGTGGAGCGCCGCCGTGGCGGCACCCGCAAGGAGCGCAAGGCCGCCGCCAGGGCCGCGGAGGGCTCCGACGCGGTGGCGCCCGGCGCCTCGGCGCCCGCCCTGGGCAGCACCCGTCCGGCCTCCCGGAAGGCACCGGCGTCCGGGGGCGACGACGACTTCAGTGACATCGAGGCCATCCTCAAGAAGCACGGAATCTGACCTCGCGAGGCCGCGGGGCGGCGGAAGCGTCACAGGGGGTCCGGGACCGCCCGGAAGTGATCACAACCCGAACCGGAGATCGCGGATTCGGCGAACTCGCATGCTTTCCGTGAGTGTTGATCGCGTAGGACGCTCCCGATGCGTCATCATCGCGGCGAGATGCTGGACACGACACAGAGCGATGCAGCGCGGCAGCAGGACGAGCCGCGTGGCTGCCTTTTCGCCCTTTCCCAGCCACCGCTGATGATCTTCCTTGCGGTGATCGGGTGTCTGCTGCTCACGGCTGCTCTGCACGACCTGCTGTGGCTGTGAGCCGTACCCGCGGTACCCGGCGTCACCCGTCGGGACCGCGTCGGCACGGCATCTCCGCCGAGGTCAGCCGGCCGCTTCCTTGCGTCTCGCCCGGTAGGCGGCGACATGCAGACGGTTGCCGCAGGTGCGGCTGTCGCAGTAGCGGCGGGAGCGGTTGCGGGAGAGGTCGACGAAGGCGTGCCGGCAGTCCGGCGCCTCACAGCGGCGCAGCCGCTCCTGCTCCCCGGCGACCACGAAGAACGCCAGCGCCATCCCGCAGTCGGCGGCCAGATGGTCGGCGACGGAGGCGCCGGGCGCGAAGTAGTGCACGTGCCAGTCGTAGCCGTCGTGGTCGGTGAGCCGGGGCGTGGTGCCCGCCGCGGCGACGAGTTCGTTGATCAGCCCGGCCGCCGTACGGACGTCGGGCGCGGCGAAGACCGACGAGAACCGGCCACGGATCTTGCGCACCGCGGCCAGGTCGAACTCGGTGAGTACCCCGACCTCGCTGACCTCGTGGTCCCGCACGAATGCCTCGAGGGCCACGACGTCCGCCAGTCCGTCCGGCGTCGTGTCGTCCTCCGGCGCGGTGTTCACCAGATCCACCACGGTGTCGAGTGCGCACCGGGTGTCGTGGGTGATCAGCACGATTTGCTCCCTGGCCTGGGGGTCGGGCGGGCGCCCGCCGATGCTGGCCGATGGTAGTGGCTCCGGCGCGCTCCGCACCTCCCTGGTCCGCACATGGCTTCGAATTCAACGCCGGAGAGCCCTCAGTCGTTCCCGTCCGGGGCCGGAGCCCCCTTCGCCCCTGGTCGCGCCGGGCAGCGCACAGCACAACGGCGCCGGCCGCGGAACCCCGCGGCGCCGGCGCCGTTGTGCGTGAGCCGTACGCGGCTGCCCATGAGCGGCTGCCCGTATGCGGCTGTCCGGGCCCGAGCCGTCTCCCCGAGTCGACGGCGCCGGGCGGTTTCGGTGAGCCCTCGCCTAGCTTTCCGCCAGGATGTGCGAGAGCTCCTGGTCGAGATCGAAGTGCCGGTGCTCCGTGCCGGGCGGCACGGCGGCGTCTGTGCGCTTCAGGAAGGACTCCAGGGCCCGTGCGGGGGCCTCGAGCAGGGCTTCCCCCTCCGGCGAGCTCAGGGCGATGCACACGACGCCCTGGCCGTGACTGCGCGACGGCCAGACGCGGACGTCGCCGGTGCCGGTGGGGCGGTGAAGTCCCTCGGCGAGGAGGTCGCGGGCGAACACCCACTCGACGGTCTCCTCGGCTCCGGTGTGGAAGGTGGCGTGCACGGCGTAGGGGTCGGCCGTGTCGTACCGCAGGCCTGCGGGGACAGGCAGGGAGGACTCGCTCGACACAACGAGGCGCAGGTGCAGCTCGCAGCTGACCGTGGTGTTCATAAGCGCCAGGGCCTTTCGCTCAGTGTGCGCTCGGGGATTCGCACGTCGGCGAAATCGACATGCCACCTACGGTGCCGTTGTAAACCCCTCTGAGTGTTTTGCGTGCGTTTACGTAACTCTTCCGGCCGAGAGATCGTTCGCGTCCTGCGGCCATTCCGGTGATGTCTTTCGCTCCGGTAGTGTTTGGCTGCATGAACACGGGGAGTGACATGTCTGGCGAGGCCGCGGTAGCGGCCCACGGGGTGACGGTGGACGACAGCGAAGACGGCGAGCAGCGGGCGCTCGGATCGCGGGCGCCCGGGTTCGTCAAGTCGCGTCGTCTCCTGCACCTGAGCTGGCAGGTCGGGGTCTTCATCGTCGGTCTCGCGGTGGTGGCGGCCGGTGCTGCGATGCTGGTGCTGCCCGGTCCGGGCTGGGTAGTGATCTTCGGGGGCATGGCGATCTGGGCGACCGAGTTCGTCTGGGCCCAGCTGGTGCTGCGCTGGACCAAGCGCAAGGTCACCGAGGCGGCGCAGCGCGCCCTGGACCCCAGGGTGCGGCGCCGGAACATCATCCTGACCACGGTCGGTGTGGTGATCGCGGCCGGTCTGGCGGGGGCCTACCTGTGGAAGTTCGGCCTCGTGATGCCCTGGAAGATCGAGAACCAGTGAGGCGCGTCGGGGAGCGGGTGCGCCGTTCCCCGTTGGTCACGGGCACTCCCTGACATGGGGTAATGTTCTTCCTGCGTCCGGGCGATTAGCTCAGTGGGAGAGCGCTTCGTTCACACCGAAGAGGTCACTGGTTCGAACCCAGTATCGCCCACCGGATCTCAGGCGGCCCGGCTCACGACTCGTGAGCCGGGCCGCTTCGTGCTGTGCGCCGCGGCGGCACATCCGGGGACGGGCCGTCACGATCCGTTACATGGTGTGGCGGCGAACCGCGCACCGTCGCCATCCGGAAGATGATCGCGCTCTTCGAGAAGAAGTTCCCGAAGATCAAGGTTCAGCCGGAATTCACCGGATACGAGGCCTTCCGTGAGAAGTGCCGGCCCCTGGTCTCCGGCGGGAATCCGCCACACGTTTTCCGGAATGCGGTGGGTTTCCCGCGAGTACGACAGCGTGGAGTTCTGCCGGATCTCAAGACCCGGGCGGATGCCGGGAATCCGGGCCTGGCGAACGGTCAGTCGGCGGAACACGGACCGCCGTTCCCCGCCGGCGCCACCACCATGGCACTCGTCATCGACCTCAAGGTCTCGAAAAGGCCCAAGTGAAGGCGGAGTTCGGGCCGGACCCGGGAGGAGTGCTCCGAGGCGCTGGGGCGGAGCCGTTGATCCACCTCGACGCCCCGGGACAAGGGACGCGCACGACGCACGGATCGGGCGCGGGCGGGAACACTGCGTCCATGGACTGGAACCATTACCGTTTCCGCAGCCTGTGGACGCTGTCCGCGCCCGCGGAATCGGTGTACGGCGCGCTGGAACGGATCGAGGACTACCCCCTGTGGTGGCCCCAGGTGCGCGAGGTCACCCGCCTCGACGACACCAGCGGTATCGTCACCATCCGCTCCCTCCTGCCCTACGACCTGACCTCGACCCTGCGGGAGGGACGGCGCGACCGGGAGACCGGAGTCCTGGAGGCCGGCCTCTCCGGCGACCTCGACGGCTGGGCCCGCTGGACGGTCACCCCCCTGGGCGCCCACGGCTGCCTCGCCCACTACGAACAGGAGGTCGACGTCCGCAAACCGCTGCTGCGCCTGCTCGCCGTGCCGTGCCGGCCCGTGTTCCGCCTCAACCACGCACGGATGATGCGGGCCGGCCGGCGCGGACTGGCCGCCCACCTCGAAGCGGTTTGAAGGAAGCCTCCCCGGACCTGTATTGTTCAGTGCGTTCCCGGGCGATTAGCTCAGTGGGAGAGCGCTTCGTTCACACCGAAGAGGTCACTGGTTCGAACCCAGTATCGCCCACGCTCGGAGAGCGACGTGGTCCGCAGACATCGCGGACCATGTCGCTTTTGTCGTTGTGTCCCGCCTCGCTCGTCGCGTCACGCCGCCGCGGGCAGATCCGGGCGCAGGGGCCAGGCCGGGTCGACCACCTCTTCCGTGCCGCTGCGCGCGAACCACGCCTGCAGACCCCGGGCCTGCGCCGCATGCCACACCGCCTGAAGGGTGTGCAGCTCACCCGGCGACAGCCGCTCCAGCCGGGACGCGAAACGCCGCCCGACCGCCCGCGCCACCTCCAGCGCGGCCACCGCGTCCGCCGCCGCGTCGTGCGCCGCGCCCAGCTCGACGCCGTACTGCGCGCACAGGTCGCTCAGCGTGCGACGGCCCTTGCGGTAGCGGTCGAGGTGCTTGTCCAGCACCCACGGGTCCAGCACCAGCAGCGGCGTCCGCTCGAACCAGCGACCCAGCGACGACGCCCGGTGCCGGCGCAACTCCCGGTCCAGCAGCGTCAGATCGAACGGCGCGTTCATCACCACCAGCGGCCGGCCCACCCGCGCCTGCTCGGCCAGCGCCTCCGCCACCTCGTGCATCACCGGCGCCGGCCAGCGGCCGTTGCGCTGCAGATGCTCGTCCGTCAGCCCGTGCACCGCCGTCGCCGCGGCCGGCACCGGCACCCCCGGATTCACCAGCCAGCGGAGCACCCGCGGCCGGGTGCCCGGTGCGTCCTGCACGACGAGAGCGGCCGACACGATCCGGTCGGTCTCGACGTCCACACCCGTCGTCTCCGTGTCGAAAGCGGCCAACGGCCCCTCGTACCAGCACGCCATACCCAACAACCCCTTGTTCACCATCGGCAGTTGACGCGCCGTCGACTGCCCGATCCGGTGATACCCGGGCTGTTTGCACCGTACGCCGGAAGGAGACAACAGGAGTACGGGTCACCGCAGTTCAGCGACCCGCACGGGGACACGACTGTTCTGGAAGGCTGTTGGTCATGGCCATCGCGCAGCCCGAACGGGGCGGGCTGCTGCCCGAGCGCACGCCTCCCTCCCGCGGCACCCTCGCCACCACCGCCTGCATGGAGACGCTCCAGGTCGGCTATCTGCACGCCGTCGCGGCGGCCGCGGGCTGCTCCCTCTCACAGCCCTTCCCCGACAACGGCATCGACTGGCACGTCAGCCACAGCGCCGCCGGACACACCGTCGACGACGAGGTCACCATCAAGGTGCAGCTGAAGGCCACCTACCAGATCGCCCCCGACCCCCCGGGCCGCTTCTTCTCCTTCACCCTCGACAACGCCCACCTGGTCAAGCTCGCCCGCACACCGGTGTCCGTGCACAAGATCCTCGTCGTGATGATCGTGCCGCGCTCGCAGGACGACTGGCTGCGCGCCGGCCACGACCGGCTCGATCTGCGGCACTGCTGCTACTGGACCAACCTCGCCGGACACCCCGTGACCGGCCGGCACCGCACCACCGTACGGATCCCCACCTCACGCATCTTCGACGACCGGGCGCTGTGCGAGATCATGACGCGGGTCGGGACGGGAGGAAAACCGTGACACACCGCCCGACCGGGGAGCCCTTGCGGCCCGTACGCCCCCATCCCGCCGACGCCCCCTTCGACGGAACCCCGCCCGAGCCCGCCGACATCGACCCCGCCGTCCTCACCGCCCTCCTGCACCGCCACGGCTGGCAGCGGCGCGGCGGCGCCACCGGACGCTACGGCCGCTGGACCCCGCCCGGACCCGGCACCGGCACCAGCCTGCTGGTACCCGCCAGCCGCGCCTTCCCCGACAGCGAGGACCTGCTCACGGAGGCCCTGCTCGCCCTGTCCCGCAGCGGCACCCCCTCCGCCCGCGAGATCCTGCTCTCCCTCGCCGTACCCAGCGACGAGATCCACTGGTGGCGGGACATACCGGCCGGTCCAGGCGGCGCCGCCGCCTGGACCGCCGAGGAACAGCTGCGCTCCGCCGCCCGCCGGACCCTGCTCGCCGCCGCCCTCGCCACCCGCGCCCGGGCCGGCTTCCACGGCGCCCGGCACCGCCGCCCGGCCGCCGCCGCACTGGACGACGTCCTCGTCGGACCCGCACCGGGCGGACGCCGGCTCACCGCGTTCGCCCCCGTCACGACCGGCCGGTCTCTCACCGTCTGCCTCCACCACGCCCTGCACGCCGCCCGCGAGGCCGTCGACTACCGCCGGGCCACCGGCGGGCCGGACGCCTTCGACACGGCCGTCGCCGCGGGCGTCAGCCACGAGCTGACCGAGGCCCTCGTCGCCCTGGTCCAGGGCACCGAAGGCGCCCGGATCGGCGTCGCCTGGGCCCCCTCCGCCGGGGTGCCCGAAGGCTGCGCGGCCGCCGCGGAGCCCGTCGAGTTCTCCCCCGGCGACCTGCCCGCCCTGCGCGAGGCCGGCCGCCGCTACCGGCGCGCCGAACCGTCCGTCACCGTGCGTCTCACCGGCACCGTCGTGCGCATGCACCGCTCCGGCCCCCGCGGCGAGGGCATGATCCGGCTGCGGGTGCTGGCAGGCGCCGAGATCGGCCACGTCCGGATCACCCTCGGCGAGGAGGACTACCGCATCGCCGGACACGCCCACCTCGTCGGACTCCCGGTACGCGTGCGCGGCCGCCTGGAGAGCCGCGGCGGTTTCCGCCGGCTCACCGGCGCGGGAGAACTGGTGCCGGTCCCGGTCGACGACGCCGAGCGGGACCGGCTGCTCAAGGCTCTCCAGGCGAACGCCGAGACCGCGGCCTTCTTCGGCGAGGCCTGCGGCCCCGACGACGGGGACTGATTTCGCGGAGCGCGGCCCCGGGTCGGTACGATCGCACCCATGCGTGCGCTCCGGTATGGCGCCGCAGCCCCAGCCTTCAGTCAGGAGAGACCGGTGTCAGACGTCCGTGTGATCATCCAACGCGATTCCGAGCGGGAAGAACGCGTGGTGACGACGGGCACTACGGCCGCCGAGCTCTTCGCCGGCGAGCGCTCGGTCATCGCCGCGCGCGTGGCCGGCGAGCTCAGGGACCTCTCCTACGAGGTCAAGGACGGCGAGACCGTCGAGGGTGTGGAGATCTCCTCCGAGGACGGCCTGAACATCCTGCGCCACTCCACCGCCCACGTCATGGCCCAGGCCGTGCAGGAGCTGTTCCCCGAGGCCAAGCTGGGCATCGGCCCGCCGGTCAAGGACGGCTTCTACTACGACTTCGACGTGGACAAGCCCTTCCACCCCGATGACCTCAAGGCCATCGAGAAGAAGATGCAGGAGATCCAGAAGCGCGGCCAGCGCTTCTCCCGCCGTGTCGTCACCGAAGACGAGGCCCGCGAGGAGCTCGCCGACGAGCCGTACAAGCTGGAGCTGATCGGCCTCAAGGGCGCCGCCTCGCACGACGACGGCGCGGACGTCGAGGTCGGCGCGGGCGAGCTGACGATCTACGACAACCTGGACGCCAAGACCGGCGGGCTGTGCTGGAAGGACCTGTGCCGCGGTCCCCACCTGCCCACCACCCGCAACATCCCGGCGTTCAAGCTGATGCGCAACGCGGCCGCCTACTGGCGCGGCAGCGAGAAGAACCCGATGCTCCAGCGCATCTACGGCACCGCCTGGCCGACCAAGGACGAGCTGAAGGCCCACCTGGAGTTCCTCGCCGAGGCCGAGAAGCGCGACCACCGCAAGCTCGGCTCCGAGCTCGACCTGTTCTCCATCCCGGAGCAGATCGGCTCCGGCCTCGCCGTCTTCCACCCCAAGGGCGGCATCATCCGCCGGGTCATGGAGGACTACTCGAGGCGTCGGCACGAGGAGGAGGGCTACGAGTTCGTCTACACCCCGCACGCGACGAAGGGGAAACTCTTCGAGACCTCGGGCCACCTGGACTGGTACGCCGACGGCATGTACCCGCCCATGCAGCTCGACGAGGGCGTGGACTACTACCTCAAGCCCATGAACTGCCCGATGCACAACCTGATCTTCGACGCGCGCGGCCGCTCCTACCGCGAACTGCCGCTGCGTCTCTTCGAGTTCGGCACCGTGTACCGGTACGAGAAGTCGGGCGTCGTGCACGGCCTGACCCGGGCCCGCGGCTTCACCCAGGACGACGCGCACATCTACTGCACCCGCGAGCAGATGTCCGAGGAACTCGACAAGACCCTCACCTTCGTCCTCAACCTGCTGCGTGACTACGGCCTGACCGACTTCTACCTGGAGCTGTCCACCAAGGACCCGGAGAAGTTCGTCGGCACCGACGAGGCGTGGGAGGAGGCCACCGAGACGCTGCGCCAGGTCGCCGAGAAGCAGAACCTGGAGCTCGTGGCCGACCCGGGCGGTGCCGCCTTCTACGGCCCGAAGATCTCCGTCCAGGCCAAGGACGCCATCGGCCGCACCTGGCAGATGTCGACCATCCAGCTCGACTTCAACCTGCCGGAGCGCTTCGACCTCGAGTACACGGCCGCGGACGGCTCCAAGACCCGCCCGGTCATGATCCACCGCGCGCTGTTCGGCTCCATCGAGCGGTTCTTCGCGGTGCTGCTCGAGCACTACGCGGGCGCGTTCCCGGCGTGGCTCGCCCCGGTCCAGGCGGTGGGCATCCCGGTCGGTGACACCCATGTGCGGTACCTGGAGGAGTTCGCGGGCGAGGCGCGGCGCAAGGGGCTGCGCGTCGAGGTGGACTCCTCCTCGGACCGGATGCAGAAGAAGATCCGCACGCACCAGAAGCAGAAGGTCCCGTTCATGATCATCGTCGGTGACGAGGACATGCACGCGGGCACGGTGTCGTTCCGCTACCGCGACGGTTCGCAGGAGAACGGCATTCCGCGTGACCAGGCGCTGGCGAAGCTCGTCGATGTGGTGGAGCGCCGGGTCCAGGTGTGACCCGCGGCCCCGCACGCGCGGGGCCCGGCCCCCGGGAGCGATCCCGGGGGCCTTTTCCGTGGCCCCCTCACGACGCCATATGCTGCACGCATGACGAGTGAGCCGGAGCAGCAGTGGGGAGTGGGCACGCAGGACGCGTTCCAGCGTTTGTGGACGCCCCACCGGATGGCGTACATCCAGGGCGAGAGCAAGCCGAGCGGCCCGGGCGCCGACGACGGCTGCCCCTTCTGCTCCATCCCGGCCAAGTCCGACGAGGACGGGCTGATCCTGCGGCGCGGTGAGCTGGTCTATGCGGTACTCAATCTCTACCCCTACACCGGGGGGCACACCATGGTCGTTCCGTACCGGCATGTCGCCGACTACACGGACCTCACCGTGGAGGAGACGGCCGAGCTGGCCGAGTTGACCCAGCAGGCGATGACGGCCCTGCGCACCGCCTCGGGCGCCCACGGATTCAACATCGGCATGAACCAGGGCACGGTCGCGGGCGCGGGCATCGCCGCCCACCTGCACCAGCACATCGTCCCGCGCTGGGGCGGCGACACCAATTTCATGCCGGTCGTCGGCCATACGAAGGTCTTGCCGCAGCTGCTGGCCGACACGAGAAAGATGCTCGCGGAGGCCTGGCCGAGGGGTTGATGCCGGCGAGGCCGGCATCGACCAGCCCGTCCGGCGTGTGAGGACGAGGCCCGTTCAGGGCCGATGGGGGTCTGGGGGGCGCAGCCCCCACGGACTGTGACGCACGCTGTCCACCCCGCCCCACCGCCGGAGGCTCACGCGTCGTACACGTCCGCCTTCTGCGGCGCGGCATCCTGCACCGCCGTGCTGAGGGACGACGACCGCGACCCGAACTTCTCCGTGTCCACCCCGTTCTCCTCGAGCACCTTGAGCGCCGCCGAGTGCACCGCCCGCAGCACCGGCGTCGCCGCCCGCAGCGCGTCGTCCGCCATGAACCGGTGCCGCCACGGCTTGTCCGCCCACGCGTGGCGCAGACCGAACGGCTCCGGCAGGGTCAGCTTGCCGCCCAGCCAGTACAGCAGCGGCGGGTACCAGGTCAGCGGGGCGCGGGCGGCCAGACGTACCACCTCGTCCGAGTCGACCAGCGGGAGCTTCACCTTCCGGGTCTCCCAGAACTTGATCGACTTCTGGACCTCCTTCTCCTTGGCCGCGGGCCCCGAGGTGAACAGCGAGTGCACCGGCCCCAGCGCGTGCCCGGTGACCTCGATGCGCAGGGTCTCGTGGAGCACGGTCACCGTGATCAGCATGGTGATCACCAGCTGGCCGTCCCACAGCGTCCACTGCACGCCCAGGTAGTGCCGGTCACCGGCGCCGAACTGCTGCTTGTTGCAGATGTCCTGTATGGCGTGGGACTTGATCTGGTAGGCCTCGACGTCCGTGCCCTCGGGCCGGGACACCGCCGTGGCGTTCTCCCCGATCGGCGTGACGATCCAGTGCCGTACCGACGGCTTGGGGAAGCCTCCGGTGTGCAGCGGGCCGCGCTCCAGCATCCGCAGCCGGTCGTGGATGGCCTTGATGACGTCCCAGCTGCGGAACGGGTTGATCTCCCGGTCCGGGTCGGCCGGCACCAGCTCCTCGGCCAGCTGCCAGCTGCCCCAGCGGGTGCCCATGCCGAGTATGCCCTTGGGACCGGCGTAGAAGACGGAGTTGGACTGCTGTTCGGCGCTGAGCCGGGCCAGGGACTGGCGCAACTGCTCGGCGGCCGTCTCGCCGGGGCTGGCGGGGACCGCCTCGGGCACCTTGGCGCCGACGCTGCTGCCGGAGAGCAGACTGCTCCACCGTTCGCGCAGGTCCTTCGCCGTGCGTTCGCAGATGCGTTTGGCCCAGTACCAGCCGATCACCGGCGCGGCGACGCAGGCACGCGCGTACCAGCCCCAGAACCCTTCGAACGGCATGCGGAGCAGGAAGAGCACCGCGAGGCCGCCCACCGCGACGAGCAGGGTGGTGGCCAGTGCGCCGGCCCGTTTGTCCTCGCGCTTGGCCATCGTCGTGCGGATCTGGAAGACCAGCAGCCACACCAGCAGGCCGGGCAGGAAGAGCACGCCGCACAGGACCATGACGGCGCTGAGCCAGTTGTCCCGTTCGCGGCGGATGCGGTGGGCCGCCAGGGAGTGCTCGACCACCACCTGCGGCTGGGTGCCGAACGACTGGATGAGCGGGGCGCGGCCGGCTCCCAGCATGCGGTCGATGATCGCCCTGGAGTAGGCCTCGCCCAGGTTGGGCCGGAACAGCTTGATCCGCGGCTTGGCGACCGCCGACTTGTGCCACTCGTTGTTGGCCTTGAGGATCTCGTCGGCCTCGTTGTCGCGGTAGGCCGCCGAGGCCAGCGCGAAGGTCGGGGTCTGGCCCTCGTCGCCGGTGCGGGGCACCTGCGGGCCGAAGAAATCCGCGTAACCGCTCTCCGTCTCCACGGTCATTCCCGCCCCCATCGCCGCGACTGTCGTCATGCGGCCTTCCCGACTTCCCTGCCGCGCACACCTGTTGATCAGGTTCTCAGCGTATCCGCAGTCGGCGCCGTCCGGCGGCGGACCGCCCGAGCCCGCCCCCGGTACGAGTGAAGCGTGCCCATGCGGGCGCGCACCAGGGCGCACGGGCGGGCGCCCGCCGGGCGGACCCGGCGCGCGCCCGGCGCGTCAGGATGCCGCGCGTGCCTCCTCCTTGACCCGTTCCGCGATCTGCGGCGGCATGGGTTCGTGCCGTGCGTAGCGGCGGCTGAAGCGGGCGGTGCCGTGCGACAGGGAGCGCAGGTCGACGGCGTACCGGCCGATCTCGATCTCCGGGACCTCGGCCTTGATGACGGTGCGTCCGCCGGGTGCCTGCTCGGTGCCGAGGACGCGGCCGCGCCGGCCGGACAGATCGCTCATCACGGGGCCGACGTAGTCGTCGCCGACCAGGACGCTCACCTCGGCGACCGGCTCCAGCAGGTGGATCCTGGCGTCCGCGGCGGCTTCGCGCAGCGCCAGCGCGCCGGCCGTCTGGAAGGCGGCGTCGGAGGAGTCCACCGAGTGCGCCTTGCCGTCCAGCAGGGTCACCCGCACGTCGATGAGGGGGTGCCCCGCGGCGACGCCCTTGACGGCCTGGGCGCGTACGCCCTTCTCGACCGAGGGGATGAACTGCCGCGGCACGGCGCCGCCGACCACCTTGTCCACGAATTCGATGCCCGAGCCGTTCGGCAGCGGTTCCACCTCGATCTCGCAGATGGCGAACTGTCCGTGTCCGCCGGACTGCTTGACGTGCCGGCCGCGACCGGCCGACTTGCCGCCGAAGGTCTCCCGGAGCGACACGCGGTGCGGAACGACGTCCACCTGGACGCCGTAGCGACTGCGGAGCCGTTCCAGGGCGACGTCGGCGTGGGCCTCGCCCAGGCACCACAGGACCACCTGGTGGGTGTCCTGGTTCTGTTCCAGCCGCATCGTCGGGTCCTCGGCCACCAGCCGGGCCAGGCCCTGGGAGAGCTTGTCCTCGTCCGGTTTGCTGTGCGCCTGGATGGCGAGCGGCAGCAGCGGATCGGGCATCTCCCAGGGTTCCATGAGCAGCGGGTCGTCCTTGGCGGACAGGGTGTCCCCGGTCTCCGCGCGGCTGAGTTTCGCCACACAGGCGAGGTCGCCCGCGATGACGTGCGACACCGGCCGCTGCTGTTTGCCGAAGGGCGTGGACAGGGCGCCGATGCGTTCGTCGACGTCGTGGTCCTCGTGGCCCCGGTCGGCCAGCCCGTGGCCGGAGACGTGGACGGTCTGGTCGGCGCGCAGGGTGCCGGAGAAGACGCGGATCAGGGAGATCCTGCCCACGTACGGGTCGGAGGAGGTCTTGACGACCTCGGCGACCAGCGGCGCGTCCGGGTCGCACGGCTTGAGCTCGCGCGGCTTGCCGTCCACAGTGGTCACCCGCACGGTGGCGTGTTCGAGCGGGGTGGGGAAGCCGCGGGTGATGAGTTCCAGCAGCTCGACCGTGCCGAGCCCCTGTCGGGCGCCCTCGGCGGCGGGGGCGGCGGCCAGGACGGGGAAGAACACGCCGCGTGCGACGGCCCGCTCCAGATCCTCGATCAGCGTGCCGACGTCGACCTGCTCGCCGCCGAGATAGCGGTCCATGAGGGTCTCGTCCTCGCTCTCGGCGATGATTCCCTCGATGAGCCGGCCGCGGGCGTCCTCGATGAGGGGCAGCAGTTCCTCGCCGGGCTCGGACTCCTTGCGCTCGCCGCCGGAGTAGTCGAACAGCTTCTGGGACAGCAGTCCGATCAGGCCGTGCACCGGCGCGTGCCCGTCGGGCCCCTCGGGGCCGCGCAGCGGCAGGTACAGGGGCAGTACGGCGTCGGGGTCGTCCCCGCCGAAGGCCTCCGCACAGACGCGCGTCATCTCCTCGAAGTCCGCGCGGGCCGCTTCCAGGTGGGTGATGACGATGGCGCGCGGCATGCCGACGGCCGCGCACTCGTCCCACACCATGCGGGTCGAGCCGTCCACGCCGTCCGAGGCCGAGACGACGAAAAGGGCCGCGTCCGCCGCTCGCAGACCGGCCCTGAGTTCCCCGACGAAGTCGGCGTATCCGGGGGTGTCCAGTACGTTGATCTTGATGCCCTCCCATTCGAGGGGCACCAGGGAGAGCTGCACCGATCGCTGCTGCCGGTGCTCGATGTCGTCGTAGTCGGAGACGGTGCCGCCGTCCTCCACGCGGCCCGCCCGGTTCACGGCCCCCGCGGTGAGCGCGAGAGCCTCCACCAAGGTCGTCTTGCCCGATCCGGAGTGGCCGACCAGCACCACATTCCGTACGGACGCGGGGTGGTCGGCCGCCTGTGCCCTGCCGGCGGCCCCGGGGTGTGTGTGCGCCTTGTCGCCCATGATCCTGCCTCCCGTGCACGGTGAGGTCACTGTGGGCGCGGACCCGTCGAACCCGCGTGCGGTGCGGCTCCGGCGGCGCCCGCGGTCTTTCGAGCTTTCCACTCCCGTCACGGTGCGTCCATACGAAGGACGTGATCCCGGTCCCGGCCCTGTTCACAGCGGTGCGGCCGGCGGCCCGCGGGCGGCCCGGGAGGTCTGCTCGGGTGCCCGGCCCTCGTCCGCGCGCCCGCGTGGCTACGATTGGGCGCGCCGGTGGCCAGCAGGGGCCATGCGGCCACACCGACCGTCGGGAAGGCCATGCTGAACAAGTACGCGCGTGCATTCTTCACGCGTGTCCTCACACCGTTCGCCGCGTTTCTCATCCGGCGGGGGGTCAGCCCGGACACGGTCACGCTCATCGGTACCGCGGGTGTCGTCGCGGGCGCGCTGGTCTTCTATCCCCGGGGCGAGTTCTTCTGGGGCACGGTCGTGATCACGCTGTTCGTGTTCTCCGACCTGGTGGACGGCAACATGGCCCGCCAGCTGGGCCGGTCCAGCCGCTGGGGCGCGTTCCTGGACTCGACCCTGGACCGGGTGGCCGACAGTGCCGTCTTCGGCGGTCTGGCCCTGTGGTACGCGGGCGGGGGCGACGACAACGTGCTGTGCGCGGTGTCGATCTTCTGCCTGGCCAGCGGCCAGGTGGTGTCCTACACCAAGGCGCGCGGTGAGTCGATCGGGCTGCCGGTCGCGGTCAACGGTCTGGTCGAACGGGCCGAGCGGCTGGTGATCTCGCTGGTCGCGGCCGGTCTCGCGGGCCTGCACGCCTTCGGGGTGCCCGGTATCCAGTACCTGCTGCCGGTCGCGCTGTGGATCGTCGCCGTGGGCAGCCTGGTCACGCTGATCCAGCGAGTGGTCACGGTGCGCCGGGAGTCCGCCGAGGCGGAGGCGGCCCAGTCCGCGCCGGCTGAGGAGACGCGGGGGAGCGAGGCCGCGAAGTGAGTGCCCGGGAGCGGCTCAGCGACGCCCTGTACGGCGCCGGCTGGGGCACCGTCAGAAAACTTCCCGAGCCGGTCGCCGTCCGCCTCGGCAGGACCATCGCCGACGTCGCGTGGAAGCGGCGCGGCAAGGGTGTGCTCCGGCTGGAGAGCAACTACGCGCGCGTTGTGCCCGAGGCGGGGCCGGAGCGGCTGGCCGAGCTGTCCCGCGCGGGCATGCGGTCGTATCTGCGCTACTGGATGGAGTCCTTCCGGCTGCCCGCGTGGAGCCACCGGCGCATCGCGGACTCCTTCGACGTCAAGGACCTCCACCACCTGACCGACGGCATGGAAGCCGGCAAGGGCGTGATCCTGGCCCTGCCGCACCTCGCCAACTGGGACCTGGCCGGCGCCTGGGTCACCACCAGGCTGGGCATACCCTTCACCACCGTCGCCGAGCGCCTGAAGCCGGAGACGCTCTACGACCGGTTCGTCGCCTACCGGGAGGGCCTCGGCATGGAGGTGCTGCCGCACAGCGGCGGCTCGGCCTTCGGCACCCTGGCCCGGCGGCTGCGTGACGGCGGGCTGGTCTGCCTGGTCGCCGACCGCGACCTGTCGTCCTCCGGGGTCGAGGTCGACTTCTTCGGCGAGACCGCGCGGATGCCGGCCGGACCCGCCCTGCTGGCCCAGCAGACCGGGGCCCGGCTGCTGCCGGTGACCCTCTGGTACGACGATCCGCCGGTGATGCGGGGCCGGGTCCATCCACCGGTCGAGGTACCCGTGTCAGGCACGCGGCCCGAGAAGACGTCCGTCATGACACAGGCGCTGGCCGACGCCTTCGCCACGGGGATCGCCGACCACCCGGAGGACTGGCACATGCTGCAGCGCTTGTGGCTGACGGACCTCGATCCCGCGCGGGATCCCGCGAACGCCCCTGAGCGGGACCGGAAGGGGACCTCGTGAGGATCGGCATCGTCTGCCCGTACTCCTGGGACGTGCCCGGCGGCGTCCAGTTCCACATCCGTGACCTGGCCGAGTACTTCATCCGCCTCGGCCACGACGTGTCCGTCCTCGCCCCGGCCGACGACGACACCCCGCTGCCGCCGTACGTCGTCTCGGCCGGCCGCGCGGTGCCGGTGCCGTACAACGGCTCGGTGGCGCGGCTCAACTTCGGCTTCCTGTCCGCCGCGCGGGTGCGGCGCTGGCTGCACGACGGCGCCTTCGACGTGGTGCACATCCACGAGCCGACGTCGCCCTCGCTCGGGCTGCTGACCTGCTGGGCGGCCGAGGGGCCGATCGTCGCGACCTTCCACACGTCCAACCCGCGCTCCCGCGCGATGATCGCCGCGTACGCCATCCTCCAGGCCGCCCTGGAGAAGATCAGCGCGCGGATCGCGGTGAGCGAGTACGCCCGCCGCACCCTCGTGGAGCACCTCGGCGGCGACGCGGTGGTGATCCCGAACGGCGTCGACGTCGAGTTCTTCGCCAAGGCCGAGCCCCGTCCCGAGTGGCAGGGGGACACCATCGGCTTCATCGGCCGTATCGACGAACCCCGCAAGGGCCTGCCGGTGCTGATGAAGGCCCTGCCGAAGATCCTCGCCGCCCGCCCGGACACCCGGCTGCTGGTGGCGGGGCGCGGTGACGAGGAGGAGGCCGTCGAGTCGCTGCCGCGCGAGCTGCGCCCGCGCGTGGAGTTCCTCGGCATGATCAGCGACGAGGACAAGGCCCGCCTCCTGCGCAGCGTCGACCTGTACGTGGCGCCGAACACCGGCGGCGAGAGCTTCGGCATCATCCTGGTCGAGGCGATGTCCGCGGGCGCGCCGGTGCTCGCCTCCGACCTGGACGCCTTCGCCCAGGTCCTCGACCAGGGCGCGGCCGGCGAGCTGTTCGCCAACGAGGACGCCGACGCGCTCGCCGACGCCGCCGTACGGCTCCTGGCCGATCCCGGGCGCCGCGCGGAACTGCGCGAGCGGGGCAGCGCCCACGTCCGCCGCTTCGACTGGGCCACGGTCGGCGCGGACATCCTGTCCGTGTACGAGACGGTCACGGCGGGCGCGGCCGCGGTGGCCGCCGACGACCGGGCGACGGGACTGCGGGCGCGGCTGGGGCTGGCGCGGGACCAGTGACGCGGAGCGGCGCGACGCGGTCCGGGGGCGCGGCCCGCCGTGGGGCCCGGCGGTACTAGCCTTGCGGCCCGTGACCGCAACCCTGATCTGGATCCTCGTCGCCCTCGTCGCCGTCGGCCTCTACCTGAGCTGGACGGCGGGACGCCTGGACCGGCTGCACGCCCGGATCGACGCCGCCCGCGCCGCGCTCGACGCGCAACTGCTGCGCCGCGCCTCCGTGGCCCAGGAACTGGCCACCTCCGGCGTGCTCGACCCCGCAGCGTCGATCGTGCTCTACGAGGCCGCGCACGCCGCGCGGCAGGCGGTGGAGGAACAGCGGGAGGTCGCCGAGAGCGAGCTGACCCAGGCGCTGCGCGCGGTCTTCGCCGACGCGCAGCAGGTGGACGCCGTCAAGGAGGCGCCCGGCGGCGAGGACGCCGCCCTGGAGCTGGCCGAGGCCGTCCGCAGGGTGCCGATGGCCCGCCGCTTCCACAACGACGCCGTACGGGCGGCGCGGGCCCTGCGGCGGCACCGCAAGGTGCGCTGGTTCCGGCTGGCCGGGCACGCGCCCTTCCCGATGGCCTTCGAGATGGACGACGAGCCGCCTGCCGCCCTGATCGAGCGGGCCGCGTAACGACCGGATCCGGCCATCCGTCGGTGCGCGGCCGACCGAAAAGGATCCACCGGCTTTCCATTGGCCCTTGCTGTGGCCTGGTCCGTTCCCGTTTCCTCAGTGCTGCAGAATCCCTTTTACCCCTCAGCGAGGTCATTCGTGTCCAGCACGCTCTCCGAAAACCAGGGTCCCGAGACCGGCACCGCCCGCGTGAAGCGCGGCATGGCCGAGCAGCTCAAGGGCGGCGTGATCATGGACGTCGTCACGCCGGAGCAGGCCAAGATCGCCGAGGACGCCGGCGCCGTCGCCGTCATGGCCCTGGAGCGGGTCCCCGCCGACATCCGCAAGGACGGCGGCGTGGCCCGGATGTCCGACCCGGACATGATCGAGGGCATCATCGGCGCGGTCTCCATCCCCGTGATGGCCAAGTCCCGCATCGGCCACTTCGTCGAGGCCCAGGTGCTGCAGTCGCTCGGCGTGGACTACATCGACGAGTCCGAGGTGCTCACCCCCGCCGACGAGGTCAACCACTCCGACAAGTGGGCGTTCACCACCCCCTTCGTCTGCGGTGCCACCAACCTGGGCGAGGCCCTGCGCCGCATCGCCGAGGGCGCCGCCATGATCCGCTCCAAGGGCGAGGCCGGCACCGGCAACGTCGTCGAGGCCGTACGCCACCTGCGCCAGATCAAGAACGAGATCGCCAGGCTGCGCGGCTTCGACAACCACGAGCTGTACGCCGCCGCCAAGGAGCTGCGTGCCCCGTACGAGCTGGTCAAGGAGGTCGCCGAGCTGGGCAAGCTCCCCGTCGTGCTGTTCTCCGCCGGCGGTGTGGCCACCCCCGCCGACGCCGCGCTGATGCGCCAGCTCGGTGCCGAGGGCGTCTTCGTCGGCTCCGGCATCTTCAAGTCCGGCGACCCCGCCAAGCGCGCGGCCGCCATCGTCAAGGCCACCACCTTCTACGACGACCCGAAGATCATCGCGGATGCGTCCCGCAACCTCGGCGAGGCCATGGTCGGCATCAACTGCGACACCCTCCCCGAGACCGAGCGCTACGCCAACCGCGGCTGGTAATCCGCCGATGAGCGACGCACCTGTCATAGGAGTCCTGGCCCTCCAGGGCGACGTACGGGAGCACCTCGCCGCCCTGGCCGCGGCCGACGCCGTGGCCAGACCGGTCAGGCGTCCCGAGGAACTCGCCGAGGCCGACGGCCTCGTCATCCCGGGCGGAGAGTCCACCACCATCTCCAAGCTGGCCGTCCTCTTCGGAGTGATGGAACCCCTCCGCGCGCGCGTGCGGGACGGCATGCCCGTCTACGGCACCTGCGCCGGCATGATCATGCTGGCCGACAAGATCCTCGATCCCCGCTCGGGGCAGGAGACCATCGGCGGCATCGACATGATCGTGCGCCGCAACGCCTTCGGACGGCAGAACGAGTCCTTCGAGGCTGCGGTCGACGTCAAGGGCGTCACGGGCGAACCCGTGGAGGGCGTCTTCATCCGCGCCCCCTGGGTGGAGTCCGTCGGCGCGGGCGCCGAGGTGCTCGCCGAGCACGACGGACACATCGTCGCGGTGCGCCAGGGCAACGCCCTGGCCACGTCGTTCCACCCGGAACTCACCGGCGACCACCGCGTGCACGCCCTGTTCGTCGAGATGACACGGGCGAAGCGGACGGCCGAGTCCTTGTAGGATTCCTGCGTTCGTTGCAGAGATGGGTTACGCGAAGGAGACAGGCAGATGTCCGGCCACTCTAAATGGGCCACGACGAAGCACAAGAAGGCCGTGATCGATGCCAAGCGCGGCAAGCTCTTCGCGAAGCTGATCAAGAACATCGAGGTCGCCGCGCGGATGGGCGGCGTCGACCTGGAGGGCAACCCCACGCTCTACGACGCCGTCCAGAAGGCCAAGAAGCAGTCGGTGCCCAACAAGAACATCGACTCCGCCATCAAGCGCGGCGGCGGCCTCGAAGCGGGCGGTGCCGACTACGAGACCATCATGTACGAGGGCTACGGACCCAACGGTGTCGCGGTGCTCATCGAGTGCCTCACCGACAACCGCAACCGTGCCGCCTCGGACGTGCGCGTCGCCATGACCCGCAACGGCGGCTCCATGGCCGACCCGGGCTCGGTGTCGTACCTGTTCAACCGCAAAGGCGTGGTCATCGTCCCCAAGGGCGAGCTGACCGAGGACGACGTCCTCGCCGCGGTCCTGGACGCGGGCGCCGAGGAGGTCAACGACCTCGGCGAGAGCTTCGAGGTGATCAGCGAGGCCACCGACCTGGTCGCCGTGCGCACCGCCCTGCAGGACGCCGGCATCGACTACGACTCCGCCGAGGCCAACTTCGTCCCGACCATGCAGGTCGAGCTGGACGAGGAGGGTGCCAAGAAGATCTTCAAGCTGATCGACGCCCTGGAGGACAGCGACGACGTGCAGAACGTCTTCGCCAACTTCGACGTGAGCGACGAGATCATGGAGAAGGCCGACGCGTAACGCGTCCACTGCTTCAGCGGGCCGGCGGGACACACCCCGTCGGCCCGTCGCTCTGTCAGTGGCACCCGATAGCCTGCACAAACAGGTGATCGAGGGAAGGGGCCGACGCGTGCGCGTGCTGGGGGTGGACCCGGGGCTGACCCGCTGCGGCGTCGGCGTCGTGGAGGGCGTGGCCGGGCGGCCGCTCACCATGCTCGGGGTGGGCGTCATGCGCACACCGGCGGACGCCGACCTCGGCCAGCGCCTCGTCGCCGTCGAGCAGGGCCTCGAACAGTGGCTGGACGAGCACCGGCCCGAGTTCGTCGCCGTGGAGCGCGTCTTCAGCCAGCACAACGTGCGCACGGTGATGGGCACCGCCCAGGCCAGCGCGGTGGCGATCCTGTGCGCCACCCGCCGCGGCATCCCCGTCGCCCTGCACACACCCAGCGAGGTCAAGGCCGCCGTCACCGGCTCGGGCCGCGCGGACAAGGCGCAGGTCGGCGCCATGGTCACCCGGCTGCTGCGGCTCGACGCGCCGCCCCGGCCCGCCGATGCCGCCGACGCCCTCGCGCTCGCCATCTGCCACATCTGGCGCGCCCCCGCGCACAACCGCCTCCAGCAGGCCGTCGCCCGGCACGCCTCGCCAGCGCCCCGCGCGTCCCGCACTCCGCACGCATCGAAAGGCCGTACGGCATGATCGCCTTCGTCAGCGGCACGGTCGCCGCCCTCGCCCCCGACGCCGCGGTGATCGAGGTCGGCGGCGTCGGCATGGCCGTCCAGTGCACGCCGAACACCCTGTCCGCGCTCCGCGTCGGCCAGTCCGCGAAACTCGCCACCTCCCTCGTCGTCCGCGAGGACTCCCTGACCCTGTACGGCTTCGCCGACGACGACGAGCGCCAGGTCTTCGAGCTGCTCCAGACCGCCAGCGGCGTCGGCCCGCGGCTCGCCCAGGCGATGCTCGCCGTGCACGCCCCCGACGCCCTGCGCAGAGCCGTCGCCACGGGAGACGAGAAGGCGCTGACCGCCGTCCCCGGCATCGGCAAGAAGGGTGCCCAGAAGCTGCTCCTGGAGCTGAAGGGCCGCCTCGGCGAGCCCGTCGGCGCCCCCGCCGTCGGCGCACCGGTCAGCGCCGGCTGGCGCGACCAGCTGCACGCGGCTCTCATCGGCCTCGGCTACGCCACCCGCGAGGCCGACGAGGCCGTGGCCGCCGTGACCCCCCAGGCCGAGGCCGCCGGGGGCACCCCGCAGGTGGGCCAGTTGCTGAAGGCGGCCCTCCGGACGCTGAACCGAGCCCGCTGACCGCGCCCGATCACCCGTACTCAGAGCTGAGGCACACGCACATGAACTGGGACGACAGGACCGACACCGCCGCCGGCGAGCCGAGCGCAGGACCCGCCGGTGAGCGGCTGGTGGGACCGGTCGCCGACGGTGAGGACCAGGCCGTCGAGGCCGCGCTGCGCCCCAAGGACCTGGGCGAGTTCATCGGCCAGGAGAAGGTCCGCGAACAGCTCGACCTGGTCCTGCGCGCCGCACGCGCGCGCGGCGCCACCGCCGACCACGTGCTGCTCTCCGGAGCCCCCGGCCTCGGCAAGACCACTCTCTCCATGATCATCGCGGCCGAGATGGAAGCCCCCATCCGCATCACCTCGGGCCCCGCCATCCAGCACGCCGGCGATCTCGCGGCCATCCTCTCCTCCCTCCAGGAGGGCGAGGTCCTCTTCCTCGACGAGATCCACCGCATGTCCCGGCCCGCCGAGGAGATGCTCTACATGGCGATGGAGGACTTCCGCGTCGACGTCATCGTCGGCAAGGGCCCCGGCGCCACCGCCATCCCGCTCGAGCTGCCGCCCTTCACCCTCGTCGGCGCCACCACCCGGGCCGGCCTGCTGCCGCCCCCGCTGCGCGACCGCTTCGGCTTCACCGCGCACATGGAGTTCTACGAGCCGGCCGAACTGGAGCGGGTCGTCCACCGCTCGGCGAGCCTGCTCGACGTGGAGATCGAACCGGAGGGCGCCGCCGAGATCGCCGGCCGCTCCCGGGGCACACCCCGCATCGCCAACCGCCTGCTGCGCCGCGTGAGGGACTATGCGCAGGTCAAGGCCGACGGGCTGATCACCAAGGACATCGCGGCGGCCGCCCTGGCCGTCTACGAGGTCGACGCCCGTGGCCTGGACCGGCTGGACCGGGCGGTGCTCGAGGCCCTGCTCAAGCTGTTCGGCGGCGGACCGGTCGGCCTGTCCACACTCGCCGTCGCGGTGGGGGAGGAGCGTGAGACCGTGGAGGAGGTGGCGGAGCCCTTCCTGGTACGGGAGGGACTGCTCGCCCGCACCCCGCGCGGACGGGTCGCCACCCCGGCGGCATGGGCGCACCTCGGCCTCGTGCCACCCCGCTCCACGGCCGCCGGAAACGGACAAGGGGACCTGTTCGGGGCGTGACGGCGAGCACGCTGGCCCCGGCAGGAACCCGGGTGCCATGCTGAGCGTTGTTCCCTTGGTGCGGACTCGCTTAGACTCCGCCGATGCCGCCCTTGCCGGCGGCGCCCCATACCCCCAACCATCAGGCCGTTCACCATCGCGGTCGTGTGAAGGAAGTTCCGACCCGTGAGTCTCCTGACCCTCCTCCCGTTCATTGTGCTCATCGGGGCCATGTTCCTGATGACCCGGTCGGCCAAGAAGAAGCAGCAGCAGGCCATCGAGATGCGGAACCAGATGCAGCCCGGTTCCGGCGTCCGCACCATCGGGGGCATGTACGCCACGGTCAAGGAGGTCAACGAGGACACCGTCCTCCTCGACGCCGGCCCGGGTGTGGAGCTGCTGTTCGCCAAGAACTCGATCGGTGCCGTGCTCACGGACGACGAGTACAACCGCATCGTCCACGGCATCGAGCACGACCTGAAGTCCGACGCCGACGTCGTCCCCGACGACGCCTCCTCCCTCACCGAGACCGACGACTCCTCCGACGCTGCCGCCGCCTCCGACGACACGCCTGTCGACCTCGGCAAGAAGGACGCGGCCGACGAGCCGGCCGACGCCGAACCCGCCGACCAGGCCAAGGCGGACGCACAGCCGAAGAAGTCCGAAGGCGACTCCGAAGCGAAGTAGTCATCTCCCGGGGCGCGCGGGCGGCTGCCCGCGCGCCCCGGGACATGCCCAGCTCGCACGGAATCCCGACACCATGTCATGGCCGCCCGCGCCCCGACCCGGCGCGAAGCGGCCCGAGAGGGAGTACGAGAAGGTGGCAGCACTCAAAAAGGGACGGAACGCGAGCGCCACAAGCAAGCCGTGGCGCTCGCTCGCTCTGATCCTGATCGCCATCGTGGCGCTCACCGGAGGCATGTTCGCCTCGGGGCACACCACCCCGCGTCTCGGCATCGACCTGGCCGGCGGCACGAGCATCACGCTGGCAGCGGTGCCGGAGGCCGGCCAGGAGTCCGCGATCAACGAGACCAACATGAAGACCGCGGTCTCCATCATGGAGCGGCGTGTCAACGGTCTCGGCGTCTCCGAGGCCGAGGTCCAGACCCAGGGCACCCGCAACATCATCGTCAACATTCCCAAGGGCACGAACTCCAGGCAGGCCCGGGAACAGGTCGGCACCACCGCCAAGCTCTACTTCCGCCCCGTCGTCGCCACCGAGCTCGCCGGTGGAGGAGCCGCCCCGACGCCCAGCGCGACCGGCGACGACGCGGAGCAGGACGCCGGCAAGGACAAGGCCACCGACGACGCCACGGACAAGGCGACCGACGGTTCCTCCCCGTCCTCCTCCGCCAGCCCGAACGCGAGCGCCACCACCCAGGGCCGCGCGGTCACCGACGCCCTCAAGGCCGACGAGAGCCCCGCCGCCTCCCCGAGCGGCTCGGCCGACGACAAGGACGGCGCCGCGGCCGACCCCTCCCCGTCCGCCACCGACGGCGCCGCAGGCAGCGACGACAGCAAGCTCCAGGCCCAGTACGCCGCGCTCGACTGCACCAAGGAGAGCGTCCGCGCCAAGGCCGGTGACGGCGCCAAGGCCGGCGACTCGACCGTCGCCTGCGGCCAGAACTCCCAGGGCGAGTGGCAGAAGTACATCCTCGGCCCCGCCGCCGTCGACGGCACGGACGTCGACGAGGCCGACGCCGTGCTGAACACGCAGACCGGTGCCGGCTGGGTCGTCACGATGAAGTTCACCGACGGCGGCGCCAAGAAGTTCGCCGACATCACCGGCGAACTCGCCACGAAGCAGTCCCCCCAGAACCAGTTCGCCATCGTCCTGGACAACGAAGTCGTCTCCGACCCGTACGTCAGCCAGGCCCTGACCGGCGGCAACGCCGAGATCTCCGGCAACTTCAACCAGCAGTCGGCGCAGGAACTGGCCAACATGCTGTCCTACGGCGCCCTGCCGCTGACCTTCCGCGAGGACAGCGTCACCACCGTGACCGCCGCCCTCGGCGGCGAGCAGCTCCGGGCCGGACTGATCGCCGGCGCCATCGGCCTCGCCCTGGTCGTCCTCTACCTGCTGGTCTACTACCGCGGCCTGTCCTTCATCGCCATCGCCTCGCTGCTGGTCTCCGCGGCCCTCACCTACGTGATCATGTCGCTGCTCGGCCCGGCCATCGGCTTCGCGCTGAACCTGCCCGCCGTGTGCGGCGCCATCGTCGCGATCGGCATCACGGCGGACTCGTTCATCGTGTTCTTCGAACGGGTCAGGGACGAGATCCGCGAGGGCCGCACGCTGCGTCCCTCCGTGGAGCGCGCCTGGCCGCGCGCCCGGCGCACCATCCTGGTCTCCGACTTCGTGTCGTTCCTCGCCGCGGCCGTGCTCTTCGTCGTCACCGTCGGCAAGGTCCAGGGCTTCGCGTTCACCCTGGGTCTGACCACCGTGCTCGACGTCGTCGTGGTGTTCCTCTTCACCAAGCCGCTGCTCACGCTGATGGCCCGCCGGAAGTTCTTCTCCTCCGGCCACAAGTGGTCCGGCCTCGACCCGAAGGCACTGGGCGCGAAACCACCGCTGCGCCGCACCCGCCGTCCCTCCGCCCCCGTCCAGACGAAGGAGGCCTGAGCGATGTCGAGACTCGGCACCCTCGGCGCCCGGTTGCACCACGGTGAAATCGGCTACGACTTCGTCAAGAACCGCAAGATCTGGTACGGCATCTCCATCCTGATCACCATCACGGCCATCCTCGGCCTGGCGGTGCGCGGCCTGCACATGGGCATCGAGTTCCAGGGCGGAGCCGTCTTCACCACCCCGAAGAACATGAGCGTCTCGGTCGCCACGGCCGAGGGGTACGCGGAGGACGCCTCCGGCCACGACGCCATCGTCCAGAAGCTCGGCGACGGCAGCCTGCGCATCCAGGTCGCCGGCATCGACACCAAGACCTCGGACGGCATCAAGGACCAACTGGCCGAGGACCTCAAGGTCGACGGGGAGCAGATCAACGCCGAGCTGGTCGGGCCCAGCTGGGGCGAGCAGATCGCCAACAAGGCCTGGCAGGGCCTGGGCATCTTCATGTTCCTCGTCGTGATCTATCTGGCGATCGCGTTCGAATGGCGCATGGCGCTCGCCGCGTTCGTCGCGCTGATCCACGACATCACCATCACCGTGGGCATCTACGCCCTCGTCGGCTTCGAGGTCACACCGGGCACGGTGATCGGTCTGCTGACGATCCTCGGCTACTCGCTGTACGACACGGTCGTCGTCTTCGACAGCCTCAAGGAACAGACCAGGGACATCACCAAACAGACCCGCTGGACCTACAGCGAGATCGCCAACCGCTCCATCAACAGCACCCTGGTCCGCTCCATCAACACCACGGTGGTCGCGCTGCTGCCGGTCGCGGGCCTGCTGTTCATCGGCGGCGGCGTCCTCGGCGCCGGCATGCTGAACGACATCTCGCTGTCGCTGTTCGTCGGCCTCGCCGCCGGCGCGTACTCCTCGATCTTCATCGCCACCCCGCTCGTCGCCGACCTCAAGGAGCTCGAGCCCGGAATGAAGTCGCTCAAGAAGCGCGTCATGGCCAAGCGCGCGCAGGCGGACGCGGGGGAGGGCCGGCCCGCCCCGGTCGCCGTCGGCGCGGACCAGGGCGAGGCGGAGGACGCCGCGCCGGCGGTCGTCGGCCCGCGCAGCCGGCCCGCGTCCCGCGGCCGCGGCCGCGGCCGTCCCTCGGGGAAGCGCCGATGACCGGCGCCGTCGACGTCACGGCCCTGCTCCTCAGCCGGATCCGTGATGTGGCCGACTACCCGGAGCCGGGGGTGATGTTCAAGGACATCACCCCGCTCCTGGCCGACCCCGACGCGTTCACCGCGCTCAGCGAGGCCCTCGCCGGCATCGCCCGGAGCACCGGCGCCACCAAGGTCGTCGGTCTCGAGGCCCGGGGCTTCATCCTCGGCGCCCCGGTCGCGGTCCGGGCCGGCCTCGGCTTCATCCCCGTACGCAAGGCGGGCAAGCTCCCCGGAGCCACCCTCCGCCAGGCCTACGACCTGGAGTACGGCTCCGCCGAGATCGAGGTGCACGCCGAGGACCTGAGCGCCGGGGACCGCATCCTGGTGGTCGACGACGTCCTCGCCACCGGAGGCACCGCCGAGGCGTCCATCCAGCTCATCCGCAGGGCGGGCGCCGACGTCGCGGGCCTCGCCGTGCTGATGGAGCTCGGCTTCCTCGGCGGCCGGGCCCGGGTGGAGCCGGCCCTGGCGGGGGCCCCGCTGGAGGCGCTGCTCACCGTCTGACCCGGCCACCCACCAGGCAGAACACCGCAGAACCGCACCACACGGGCGGACCCGGAGGAATCCGGCGTCCGCCTCGTGCGTTTCCGGGGTAGACGGTCCTCACATCGCTCCGGAGGCGATCCGAGGGGAGGGGATCGCTACCATGGGGGCTCCGGAGCCTGACCGGGGGACCCGGATCGCGCACGAGGAGCCCTCTTGCCAGACGAGGCCCAGCACCTGACCGCCGCCAAGCCCGAGTCCGCCTCGGCGGCCGCGGCGAAGCCCGCGCCGAGCGCGCCCCACGCGACGAAGAACGACACGCGCGGGCCGGTCCAGCATGCCCAGTCCGCCCCCGTCGACAAGCCCGAGCAGCCGCGTCCCAAGCCGGGCCCGCCCGAGCGCTCCGCCCCCCTGACGACCCGGCCCAACACCGGCCAGCCGGCCCGCTCCGGCTCCTCCAACCGCGTCCGCGCCCGCCTCGCCCGGCTCGGTGTCCAGCGCGCCAACCCGTACAACCCGGTCCTCGAGCCGCTGCTGCGCATCGTCCGCGGCAACGACCCCAAGATCGAGAACGCCACGCTGCGCCAGATCGAGCGCGCCTACCAGGTCGCCGAGCGCTGGCACCGCGGCCAGAAGCGCAAGAGCGGCGACCCCTACATCACGCATCCGCTCGCCGTCACCACCATCCTCGCCGAGCTGGGCATGGACCCGGCCACGCTGATGGCGGGCCTGCTGCACGACACCGTCGAGGACACCGAGTACGGCCTGGAGGACCTGCGCCGCGACTTCGGCGACGTGGTCACCCTCCTCGTCGACGGCGTCACCAAGCTGGACAAGGTCAAGTTCGGCGAGGCCGCCCAGGCCGAGACCGTGCGCAAGATGGTCGTCGCCATGGCCAAGGACCCCCGGGTCCTGGTCATCAAGCTCGCCGACCGCCTGCACAACATGCGCACCATGCGCTACCTCAAGCGCGAGAAGCAGGAGAAGAAGGCGCGCGAGACCCTGGAGATCTACGCGCCGCTCGCCCACCGCCTGGGCATGAACACCATCAAGTGGGAACTGGAGGACCTCGCCTTCGCGATCCTCTACCCCAAGATGTACGACGAGATCGTCCGCCTGGTCGCCGAGCGCGCCCCCAAGCGCGACGAGTACCTGGCCATCGTCACCGACGAGGTGCAGCAGGACCTGCGCGCCGCCCGCATCAAGGCCACCGTCACCGGCCGCCCCAAGCACTACTACAGCGTCTACCAGAAGATGATCGTCCGCGGCCGCGACTTCGCGGAGATCTACGACCTGGTGGGCATCCGCGTCCTCGTGGACACCGTCCGCGACTGCTATGCGGCCCTCGGCACGGTGCACGCGCGATGGAACCCGGTCCCCGGCCGGTTCAAGGACTACATCGCGATGCCCAAGTTCAACATGTACCAGTCGCTGCACACGACGGTCATCGGCCCCGGCGGCAAGCCCGTGGAGCTGCAGATCCGCACCTTCGACATGCACCGCCGCGCCGAGTACGGCATCGCCGCGCACTGGAAGTACAAGCAGGAGGCCGTGGCCGGCGCCTCCAAGGTGCGCACCGATGTGCCCAAGGGCTCCGGCAAGGACAAGGACGCCATCAACGACATGGCGTGGCTGCGGCAGCTCCTGGACTGGCAGAAGGAGACCGAGGACCCGGGCGAGTTCCTGGAGTCCCTGCGCTTCGACCTGTCCCGCAACGAGGTGTTCGTCTTCACCCCCAAGGGCGACGTCATAGCGCTGCCCGCGGGTGCCACCCCCGTGGACTTCGCGTACGCGGTCCACACCGAGGTCGGCCACCGCACCATAGGGGCGCGGGTCAACGGCCGCCTCGTACCGCTGGAATCCACCCTCGACAACGGCGACCTGGTGGAGGTCTTCACCTCCAAGGCGCCCGGCGCGGGCCCCTCCCGCGACTGGCTCGGCTTCGTGAAGTCGCCGCGTGCCCGCAACAAGATCCGCGCCTGGTTCTCCAAGGAGCGCCGCGACGAGGCCATCGAGCAGGGCAAGGACTCCATCGTCCGCGCGATGCGCAAGCAGAACCTGCCGATCCAGCGCATCCTCACCGGCGACTCCCTGGTCACGCTGGCGCACGAGATGCGCTACTCCGACATCTCCGCGCTGTACGCGGCGATCGGCGAGGGCCATGTCTCCGCGCAGAACATCGTGCAGAAGCTGGTGCAGGCCCTCGGCGGGGAGGAGGCGGCCACCGAGGAGATCGACGAGAGCGTCCCGCCGGCCCGCCGCCGCAAGCGCCGCTCCAGCGCCGACCCCGGCGTCATCGTCAAGGGCGTCGAAGACGTCTGGGTCAAACTGGCCCGGTGCTGCACCCCGGTCCCCGGTGACCCGATCATCGGCTTCGTGACCCGCGGCAGCGGCGTCTCGGTGCACCGCAGCGACTGCGTCAACGTCGACTCGCTCTCCCGTGAGCCCGAGCGGATCCTCGAGGTCGAGTGGGCGCCCACCCAGTCCTCCGTCTTCCTGGTCGCCATCCAGGTCGAGGCCCTCGACCGCTCCCGGCTGCTCTCGGACGTCACGCGCGTGCTGTCCGACCAGCACGTCAACATCCTCTCCGCGGCCGTCCAGACCTCCCGCGACCGCGTCGCCACCTCCCGCTTCACCTTCGAGATGGGCGACCCGAAGCACCTGGGCCACGTCCTGAAGGCCGTACGCGGCGTGGAGGGCGTCTACGACGTCTACCGGGTGACCTCGGCGCGCAACCGCACGTAGTCACACGGAAGCGGGCCCGCACACCGGTGGTGTGCGGGCCCGCTTCCGTGTCTCTCTCAGCCCCCGAACTCCTGCAGACCTTTCAGGGCCTGGTCCAGAAGCGCCTGGCGGCCCTCCAGCTCACGCTCGAGCTTCTCCGCCTTGGCGGTGTTGCCCTGCGCCCGCGCCTGCTCGATCTGGCCCTTCAGCTTGTCCACGGCGGCCTGCAGCTGACCGGTCAGCCCCTCGGCACGCGCGCGTGCCTCCGGGTTCGTCCGGCGCCACTCGGCCTCCTCGGCCTCCTGCAGCGCCCGCTCCACGGCGTGCATCCGGCCCTCGACCTTCGGACGGGCGTCCCTCGGCACATGGCCGATGGCCTCCCAGCGCTCGTTGATCCCGCGGAAAGCCGCCCGCGCGGCCTTCAGATCCGTGACCGGCAGGAGCTTCTCGGCCTCCCCGGCCAGCTCCTCCTTCAGCTTCAGGTTCTCCGCCTGCTCCGCGTCACGCTCGGCGAAGACCGCGCTGCGGGCGCCGAAGAAGACGTCCTGGGCGCCGCGGAAGCGGTTCCACAGGTCCTCCTCGTGCTCGCGCTGGGCCCGGCCCGCGGCCTTCCACTCCGCCATCAGCTCGCGGTAGCGGGCGGCCGTAGGACCCCAGTCCGTCGAACCCGACAGCGCCTCGGCCTCGGCGACCAGCCGTTCCTTGATCCGGCGGGCCTCCTCGCGCTGCGCGTCCAACTGCGCGAAGTGCTGCTTGCGCCGCTTGGAGAACGCCGAGCGCGCATGCGAGAACCGGTGCCACAGCTCGTCGTCGGACTTGCGGTCCAGCCGAGGCAGGCCCTTCCAGGTGTCCACCAGGGCCCGCAGCCGCTCACCGGCCGCCCGCCACTGATCGGACTGCGCCAGTTGCTCGGCCTCGGCGACCAGTTCCTCCTTGGCCCGGCGCGCCTCGTCGGACTGCCGGGCCCGCTGCGCCTTGCGCTCCTCGCGACGCGCCTCCACCAGCTCCACGAGCTTGTCCAGCCGGACCCTGAGGGCGTCCAGGTCACCGACCGCGTGATGGGCGTCCACCTGCTCGCGCAGGTGCTCGATCGCGGTCTGGGCGTCCTTGGACGACAGGTCGGTGGTCTTCACTCGCTTCTCGAGGAGGCCGATCTCGACAACCAGGCCCTCGTACTTGCGCTCGAAGTAGGCCAGCGCCTCATCGGGGGAGCCTGCCTGCCAGGAACCGACGACCTTCTCGCCGTCGGCCGTACGCACGTACACGGTCCCCGTCTCGTCGACGCGGCCCCACGGGTCGCTGCTCACAGCGCCTCCTCCACATGATGCCGTCGAAGGGGCCTGTGAGCTCCCCCGGGCATCGTCCACAGTTTCGTCACGGCCAACATAGGCGACCGACGGGATGCCTGTCCGCATCCCGCGCGACCGAAATTCCGCAGTTGGGGGTCAGGATTTGGTGACGGTCGCCTTGTCGATCACGACCGTCGCGTTGGGCGCCCCGTCACCGGCTCCGGTGCTCTCCCCGGCGCCGGCGATTTTCTCCAGCACCTTCATGCCGGCCTCCGACACGGTGCCGAACGGTGTGTAGTTGGGCGGCAGCTGACTGTCCTGGTAGACCAGGAAGAACTGGCTGCCTCCACTGTCCTTCTGCCCGGTGTTGGCCATCGCGACCGTGCCCGCCGGGTAGATGTTGTCCTTCAGGCTCTCGTCCTTCAGGTTCTCGTCCGGGATCGTGTAGCCGGGACCACCGGTGCCGGTGCCCGTCGGGTCGCCGCACTGCAGCACGTAGATGCCGTTCGTGGTCAGCCGGTGGCACTTGCTGTGGTCGAAGTAGCCCTTCTCCGCGAGGAAGGCGAAGGAATTGACCGTGTGCGGGGCCGCCGACGCCTTCAGCGCCACGTCTATCCCGCCGCAGGTCGTGTCGAGCGTCATGGTGTACTTCGCCGACTTGTCGATGGACATCGCCGGCTCCTTCTTCCACGTCTGCGACTCCACCTCGCCCTTCGCGGGCTTGTCGCACGGGTCCGGCGCCTTGCTGGGCGGCGGCGCGCTCGGCAAGACCTCCGCGTTCGCGTTCGCCTTGTCGTCGTCCTGCTCCAGCGCCCCGGTCGCGTACAGCGCGCCGCTGCCCACGAGGACCACGCCGAGCACCGACGCGATCACCGCGTTGCGGATCCGCGCCTTGCGGCGCGCCTCGGTGCGCCGCTGCTGCTGCCGCAAGAACTTCTCCCGGGCGAGCTGACGCCGCCGCTGTTCCTGGCTGACCACCGGGTTCTCTCCTCATGCGTCTCGTGTGCCGGCCGGTACGCGTGCGTGCGTGCGGTGAGCCGACCGCTGCGTGTGCCCCGTACCGTATATGGGTTGGCTGAGGAATCGGCAGCGCCGGTAGGCTCTGACCACGGGCGCAGCCCGTCGCAAGCCTCCCGTACCGATACAAACGAAGGACGATCGTGCTCATTGCCGGGTTCCCCGCCGGCGCCTGGGGGACGAACTGTTATCTCGTCGCCCCGGCCGCCGGTGAGGAGTGCGTGATCATCGACCCCGGCCACCAGGCCGCAGACGGTGTCGCCGAGGCGGTCCGCAAGCACCGGCTCAAGCCCGTCGCCGTCGTCCTCACCCATGGCCACATCGACCATGTCGCCTCGGTCGTCCCGGTGTGCGGAGCGCACGACGTACCGGCCTGGATCCACCCCGAGGACCGGTACATGATGAGCGACCCCGAGAAGGGCATGGGCCGTGCCATCGGCATGCCGCTCATGGGCGAGCTGACCGTGGGGGAGCCGGACGACGTCAGGACGCTCACCGACGGCGCCGAGCTGAAGCTGGCCGGCCTGGATCTCTCCGTCGCGCACGCACCGGGCCATACCAAGGGGTCGGTGACCTTCGGCCTGCCCGAGGCGGCGGACATCCCGCCGATCATGTTCTCGGGCGACCTGCTGTTCGCCGGCTCCATCGGACGCACCGACCTGCCCGGCGGTGACATGGCCGAGATGCTCGACTCGCTGGCCCGCGTCTGCCTGCCGCTCGACGACTCGACCGTGGTGCTGTCCGGCCACGGCCCCCAGACGACCATCGGCCAGGAGCGCGCCACCAACCCGTATCTGCGGCAGGTGGCCGCCGGCCAGGGAGCACCCGAGGCTCCCCGACGAGGAATGTGACGAGACCTTCCGTGAGCACCTTCAAGGCCCCCAAGGGCACGTACGACCTGATCCCGCCGGACAGCGCCAAGTACCTCGCCGTCCGCGAGGCCATCGCCGCCCCGCTGCGCGGCTCCGGATACGGCTACATCGAGACGCCCGGCTTCGAGAACGTCGAACTGTTCGCCCGCGGCGTCGGCGAGTCCACCGACATCGTCACCAAGGAGATGTACGCCTTCGAGACCAAGGGCGGCGACCGGCTCGCCCTGCGCCCCGAGGGCACCGCCTCCGTGCTGCGCGCGGCCCTGGAGGCCAACCTGCACAAGGCGGGCAACCTGCCGGTCAAGCTCTGGTACTCCGGCTCGTACTACCGCTACGAGCGCCCGCAGAAGGGCCGCTACCGCCACTTCTCCCAGGTCGGTGCCGAGGCGATCGGCGCGGAGGACCCGGCGCTCGACGCCGAGCTGATCATCCTCGCCGACCAGGCGTACCGCTCGCTGGGCCTGAGCGACTTCCGCATCCTGCTCAACAGCCTGGGCGACAAGGAGTGCCGCCCGGTGTACCGGAGCGCGCTGCAGGACTTCCTGCGCGGTCTCGACCTCGACGAGGACACCCTGCGCCGCGCGGAGATCAACCCGCTGCGCGTGCTGGACGACAAGCGCGAGTCGGTGCAGAAGCAGCTGACCGGCGCCCCGCTGCTGCGCGACTACCTCTGCGACGCCTGCAAGGCCTACCACGAGGAGGTGCGCGAGCTGATCACCGCGGCGGGCGTGGCCTTCGAGGACGACCCCAAGCTGGTGCGCGGACTCGACTACTACACCCGGACGACCTTCGAGTTCGTCCACGACGGTCTCGGCTCCCAGTCCGCGGTGGGCGGCGGCGGCCGCTACGACGGCCTGTCCGAGATGATCGGCGGCCCCGCGCTGCCGTCCGTCGGCTGGGCCCTCGGCGTCGACCGCACCGTGCTGGCCCTGGAGGCGGAGGGGGTCGAACTCGAACTCCCCGAAGCCACCAGCGTGTTCGCCGTGCCGCTCGGCGCCGAGGCCCGCCGCGTGCTGTTCGCCAAGGTGACCGAGCTGCGCAAGAACGGCGTGGCCGCCGACTTCAGCTTCGGTGACAAGGGCATCAAGGCCGCGATGAAGGCCGCCAACCGCTCGGGCGCCCGCTACGCCCTGGTCCTGGGCGAGCGCGACCTCGCCGAGGGCGTGGTGCAGCTCAAGGACATGGGGTCCGGCGAGCAGACGGCGGTCGGCATCAACGAGATCGTGGCGGAACTGGAGTCACGCCTCGGCTGAAAAGCACCGTCAGGGCGCCGGAGCACCTCCCCGGGGGTGCTCCGGCGCCCTGCGTCGTCAACCGCCTGACACACCGGCGCCCGGACGGGGCACGCGCCACGGAACACCAGTGCGCCCCTGCCACGGACATCGGCCGAAACCGCACGCTCACGGGGGACGACCGGCATGACCTTATGCCCGCTCAACGGCGAATCCACAAGCTCGTACGGCACAATGGCCCCTGCCCGAAGCAGTCCCCACTCCCCAGTGACGGAATCGGCGTGATGAGCAAGACGACAGTCAGGGACGTCGACATGGAGCCCGAGCCCTCCACCCCGCCGGAGCGCGCCTCCGCACCGCGCAGGGAGGGAGCGAGCCGCGCGTTCGCCCTGCTCCTGGTGATCACCGGAGCGGCCGGTGTGCTCGCCGCCTGGGTGATCACGCTCGACAAGTTCAAGCTGCTCGAGGCCAAGGTCAAGGGCGAGACATTCGTCCCCGGCTGCAGCCTCAACCCCGTCGTCTCCTGCGGCAGCGTCATGGAGAGCGACCAGGCCTCCGTCTTCGGCTTCCCCAACCCGATGCTCGGCCTCGTCACCTACGGCATCGTCGTCTGCGTCGGCATGAGTCTGCTCGCCGGGGCCCGCTTCCCGCGCTGGTACTGGCTCACCCTCAACGCGGGCACGCTCTTCGGTGTCGCCTTCTGCGCCTGGCTGATGTTCCAGTCGCTCTACCGGATCAACGCCCTGTGCCTGTGGTGCTGCCTGGCCTGGGTCGCCACGATCATCATGTTCTGGTACGTGACCTCGTTCAACATCCGCCAGGGCTTTCTGCCCGCCCCCCGCTGGCTGCGGGGCTTCTTCGACGAGTTCACCTGGGTCATGCCGGTCCTGCACATCGGCATCATCGGCATGCTGATCCTGACCCGCTGGTGGGAGTTCTGGACCAGCTGACCGCCCGCCCGGGCTGTCGGTGCGGTGCTTTAGGGTTTCAGCGTGGAGCCCGACCTGTTCACCGCCGCAGCAGAAGAACGCCAGGAGAAGGACCCGGCCGGCAGCCCCTTGGCGGTCCGGATGCGCCCGCGCACCCTCGACGAGGTCGTGGGCCAGCAGCACCTGCTGAAGCCGGGCTCCCCCCTGCGCAGACTGGTCGGCGAAGGAGCGTCGGGCCCCGCCGGCCCCTCCTCGGTGTTCCTGTGGGGGCCGCCCGGCACCGGCAAGACCACCCTCGCCTACGTCGTCTCCAAGGCGACCAACAAGCGCTTCGTCGAACTGTCGGCGATCACCGCGGGCGTCAAGGAGGTCCGCGCGGTCATCGACGGCGCCCGCCGCGCCTCCGGCGGATACGGCCAGGAGACCGTCCTCTTCCTCGACGAGATCCACCGCTTCAGCAAGGCCCAGCAGGACTCCCTGCTCCCCGCCGTGGAGAACCGCTGGGTCACCCTGATCGCGGCGACCACCGAGAACCCCTACTTCTCGGTCATCTCCCCGCTGCTCTCCCGCTCCCTGCTGCTCACCCTCGAACCGCTCACCGACGACGACATCCGGGACCTGCTCGGGCGCGCCCTCACCGACGAGCGGGGCCTGAGGAGCGCCCTCACCCTGCCCGAGGACACCAGGGAGCACCTCCTGCGCATCGCCGGCGGCGACGCCCGCCGCGCGCTGACCGCTCTGGAGGCCGCCGCCGGGGCCGCCCTCGACAAGGGCGAGGCGGAGATCACGCTGGCCACGCTGGAGGAGACGGTCGACCGGGCGGCGGTGAAATACGACCGCGCCGGCGACCAGCACTACGACGTCGCCAGCGCCCTGATCAAGTCCATCCGCGGCTCCGACGTGGACGCCGCCCTGCACTACCTGGCCCGCATGATCGAGGCGGGCGAGGACCCCCGCTTCATCGCCCGCCGCCTGATGATCTCCGCCAGCGAGGACATCGGCCTCGCCGACCCGAACGCGCTGCCCATCGCCGTGGCCGCCGCCCAGGCCGTCGCCATGATCGGTTTCCCCGAGGCCGCCCTCACCCTCAGTCACGCCACCATCGCCCTCGCCCTGGCCCCCAAGTCCAACGCGGCGACCACCGCCATCGGCGCCGCACTGGACGACGTACGCAAGGGACTGGCCGGGCCCGTGCCGTCCCATCTGCGGGACAGCCACTACAAGGGCGCGACGAAACTCGGGCACGGAAAGGGCTACACCTACCCGCACGACCTGCCGGAGGGCATCGCCGAGCAGCAGTACGCGCCGGACGCCCTGAAGGACCGCGAGTACTACGAGCCCACCCGGCACGGCGCCGAGGCGCGCTACGCGGACGCGGTGGAGTGGACCAGGAAGCACCTCGGCCGGAAGCGGCCCTGACCACCCTGTAGACTCTGCGGCAGTGCTGCGTCCCGTGTCCGGCTCCGGCCGGCGCCTCAGGCGGGACAACCAGCCGGATCTTCGATCCAGGAGCGTCGCGCACCGTCGTAGGTGTCGCGGGCAGCCCACCACCACCCGTAAGTCCCGGGAGCAGTCGGTGGGCCGTTCGTGTGCTGCACGTATGTGCCCAGACCAGGGAAGCGGCTGCCTGGCACGTCCCCAGCGGACCTGCCGGGATTTCCCAGGCTGCGGATGCGACCTCCCGTAACCCTGAGGCAGCCGAAAAGGAAAAGGAAAAGAAGTGGCGAACCAGTCCCGCCCCAAGGTCAAGAAGTCGCGTGCCCTCGGCATCGCGCTGACCCCGAAGGCCGTCAAGTACTTCGAGGCCCGCCCCTACCCGCCGGGTGAGCACGGCCGTGGCCGCAAGCAGAACTCGGACTACAAGGTCCGTCTGCTGGAGAAGCAGCGTCTGCGCGCGCAGTACGACCTCTCCGAGCGCCAGCTCGTCCGTGCCTACGAGCGTGCCTCCAAGACGTCGATGAAGACGGGTGAGGCCCTCGTCATCGAGCTCGAGCGCCGTCTCGACGCCCTGGTCCTGCGTTCGGGCATCGCCCGCACCATCTACCAGGCCCGCCAGATGGTCACCCACGGCCACATCCAGGTCAACGGCAAGAAGGTCGACAAGCCCTCCTTCCGTGTCCGCCCGGACGACGTCGTGGAGGTGCGCGAGCGCAGCAAGGAGAAGACCCTCTTCACGATCGCTCGTGAGGGTGGCTTCGCCCCCGACGGTGAGATCCCGCGCTACCTGCAGGTGAACCTCAAGGCCCTGGCGTTCCGCCTGGACCGCGAGCCGAACCGCAAGGAGATCCCGGTGATCTGCGACGAGCAGCTCGTCGTCGAGTACTACGCCCGCTGATCCCGGCAGGCACGCGGTATCCCGAGCCCGCCGTCTCCCCGCCCTTCCGGGCGGACGAGGCGGCGGGCTCGTCTCCGTCCCGCGACTTCGCCGGTGGCGGCAGGTAATCCGGTACGGAGTGACGTCACCGGCGCGATAGGCTCGGGCACACGACTTTCTCGATGTTCAGGCGCGTTTCAAGGGAGCGGGTGCACACAGTGTCCGGTGGCGAGGTGGCCGGAATCCTGGTGGCCGTCTTCTGGGCGATCCTGGTCTCCTTCCTCGCCGTCGCGCTGGCGAGGCTGGCCCAGACGCTCCGGGCGACCACCAAGCTCGTGGCGGAGGTGACCGACCAGGCCGTCCCGCTGCTGGCCGACGCCTCCGCGGCGGTGCGCTCCGCGCAGACCCAGATCGAACGGGTCGACGCGATCGCCTCCGACGTGCAGGAGGTCACCTCCAACGCGTCCGCGCTGTCGACCACCGTGGCCTCCACCTTCGGCGGCCCCCTGGTGAAGGTCGCCGCTTTCGGCTACGGCGTGCGCCGGGCCGTCAGCGGCCGCAAGGACGACGCCCCGGCCAAGCAGCCGCGGCGCAACGTGATCGTGGGCCGCACCGTCCCGGGCGCGCGGCGTGACAAGCGGACCCGGGGAAAGAGGGACTGACCCGACGATGTTCCGCCGAACGTTCTGGTTCACCACCGGCGTCGCCGCCGGCGTCTGGGCCACCACCAAGGTCAACCGGAAGCTCAAGCAGCTCACGCCCGAGAACCTCGCCGTCGGCGCGGCGAACAAGGCGATCGAGGCCGGCGGCCGGCTCAAGGACCGCGCCGTGGACTTCGCCCTCGAGGTCCGCGACCACATGGACCGGCGCGAGGCCGAACTGGGCGACGCGCTCGGGCTGGGCGCCCCCGTCGACCGGGAACTGCCCCCGCCCCGGGGCTACGCCGTCATCGAGAACCGCAACAGCCCCCTGTACGTCGAGGGCCCGGCGCGCAAGCCGACGCACCAGTCGCAGCAGACGTACACGACGTACCCGTACAACCGGAATGAGGACCACTGATGGAGTCGGCCGAGATCCGCCGCCGCTGGCTGAGCTTCTTCGAGGAGCGCGGGCACACCGTCGTCCCGTCGGCGTCGCTCATCGCGGACGACCCGACTCTGCTGCTCGTCCCGGCCGGCATGGTGCCCTTCAAGCCCTACTTCCTGGGCGAGGTCAAGCCGCCCTTCGCCCGCGCCACCAGCGTGCAGAAGTGCGTGCGCACCCCCGACATCGAAGAGGTCGGCAAGACCACCCGCCACGGCACGTTCTTCCAGATGTGCGGTAACTTCTCCTTCGGCGACTACTTCAAGGAAGGCGCCATCAAGTTCGCCTGGGAGCTGCTCACCACGCCCCAGGACAAGGGCGGTTACGGCCTGGAGCCGGAGAAGCTCTGGATCACCGTCTACAAGGACGACGACGAGGCCGAGCAGATCTGGCACGAGATCGTCGGCGTGCCCAAGGAGCGCATCCAGCGCCTGGGCAAGAAGGACAACTTCTGGTCCATGGGCGTCCCCGGCCCCTGCGGCCCCTGCTCCGAGATCAACTACGACCGCGGCCCCGAGTTCGGCGCCGAGGGCGGCCCCGCCGTCAACGACGAGCGGTACGTGGAGATCTGGAACCTCGTCTTCATGCAGTACGAGCGGGGCGAGGGCACCGGCAAGGACGACTTCGAGATCCTCGGCGAACTGCCCAGCAAGAACATCGACACCGGCCTCGGCCTCGAGCGGCTCGCCATGATTCTGCAGGGCGTGCAGAACATGTACGAGATCGACACCTCCATGGCCGTCATCGACAAGGCCACCGAGCTGACCGGCGTCCGCTACGGCGACGCCCAGGACTCCGACATCTCCCTGCGTGTGGTCACCGACCACATGCGCACCGCCACCATGCTCATCGGCGACGGCGTCACCCCCGGCAACGAGGGCCGCGGTTATGTGCTGCGCCGCATCATGCGCCGCGCCATCCGCACCATGCGCCTCCTCGGCGCCACCGGCCCGGTGGTCAAGGACCTGATCGACGTCGTGATCGGCATGATGGGGCAGCAGTACCCGGAGCTGATCACCGACCGCGAGCGGATCGAGAAGGTCGCCCTCGCCGAGGAGAACGCCTTCCTCAAGACGCTCAAGGCCGGCACCAACATCCTCGACACCGCCGTGTCCGAGACCAAGGCCGCCGGCTCCACCGTCCTGCCCGGCGACAAGGCCTTCCTGCTCCACGACACCTGGGGCTTCCCGATCGACCTCACCCTGGAGATGGCCGCCGAGCAGGGCCTGTCCGTGGATGAGGACGGCTTCCGGCGCCTGATGAAGGAGCAGCGCGAGCGCGCCAAGGCCGACGCCCAGGCCAAGAAGACCGGCCACGCCGACCTCGGCGCCTACCGCGAGATCGCCGACCGGGCCGGCGCCACCGACTTCATCGGCTACACCGACACCGAGGGCGAGTCCACGGTGGTCGGCATCCTTGTCGACGGTGTCTCCTCCCCGGCCGCCACCGAGGGCGACGAGGTCGAGATCGTCCTCGACCGCACCCCCTTCTACGCCGAGGGCGGCGGCCAGATCGGCGACACCGGCCGGATCAGGACCGACTCCGGCGCCGTCATCGAGGTCCGCGACTGCCAGAAGCCGGTGCCGGGCGTCTACGTCCACAAGGGTGTCGTCCAGGTCGGCGAGGTCACCGTGGGGGCCAAGGCCCACGCCTCCATCGACGACCGGCGCCGCAAGGCCATCGCCCGTGCCCACTCGGCCACCCACCTCACCCACCAGGCCCTGCGCGACGCCCTCGGCCCGACCGCCGCCCAGGCCGGTTCCGAGAACCAGCCCGGCCGGTTCCGCTTCGACTTCGGCTCCCCGTCCGCCGTGCCGCAGACGGTCATGCGCGACGTCGAGCAGAAGATCAACGAGGTGCTCGCCCGCGACCTCGACGTGCGCGCCGACGTCATGGGCATCGACGAGGCCAAGCGGCAGGGCGCCATCGCCGAGTTCGGCGAGAAGTACGGCGAGCGCGTCCGCGTGGTCACCATCGGCGACTTCTCCAAGGAGCTGTGCGGCGGCACCCATGTGCACAACACCGCCCAGCTGGGTCTGGTGAAGCTGCTCGGCGAGTCGTCCATCGGCTCCGGTGTGCGCCGTATCGAGGCCCTGGTCGGCGTGGACGCCTACAACTTCCTCGCCCGCGAGCACACGGTCGTCAACCAGCTGACCGAACTGCTCAAGGGCCGCTCGGAGGAACTGCCGGAGAAGGTCTCCGCCATGCTCGGCAGGCTGAAGGACGCCGAGAAGGAGATCGAGAAGTTCCGCGCCGAGAAGGTGCTCCAGGCCGCCGCCGGTCTCGCCGAGTCCGCCAAGGACATCCAGGGCGTCGCCGTCGTCACCGGCCAGGTCCCGGACGGCACCGGCGCCGACGACCTGCGCAAGCTCGTCCTGGACGTGCGCGGCCGCATCCAGGGGGGCAGGGCCGCCGTGGTCGCCCTCTTCGCCGTGAACAACGGCAAGCCGCTCACCGTCATCGCCACCAACGAGGCGGCCCGCGAGCGCGGCCTCAAGGCCGGTGACCTGGTGCGCACCGCCGCCAAGACGCTCGGCGGCGGCGGTGGCGGCAAGCCGGACGTCGCCCAGGGCGGCGGCCAGAACCCGGCCGCCGTCGGCGAGGCCGTCGACGCCGTCGAGCGCCTCGTGGCGGACACCGCCAAGTGACCGGACCCGAGCACGAGCGGACGGACGGCCCGGCGATGCGCCGTGGCCGCCGGCTCGCGATCGACGTCGGGGACGCCCGTATCGGGGTCGCCTCGTGCGATCCCGACGGGATCCTCGCCACGCCGGTCGAGACCGTCCCCGGCCGGGACGTCCCCGCCGCGCACCGCCGGCTGAAGCAGCTCGTCGAGGAGTACGAGCCGATCGAGGTCGTCGTCGGTCTCCCTCGCTCCCTCAAGGGGGGCGAGGGACCGGCCGCGGCCAAGGTCCGCGGCTTCGCCCGGGAACTCGCCCGGCTGATCACGCCCGTCGCGGTGCGGCTCGTCGACGAGCGCATGACGACGGTGACGGCCAGTCAGGGGCTGCGCGCCTCCGGGGTGAAGTCGAAGAAGGGCCGCTCCGTCATCGACCAGGCGGCCGCCGTGATCATCCTCCAGCAGGCACTGGAATCCGAACGGGTGTCAGGCAAGCCACCCGGCGAGGGCGTCGAAGTGGTCATCTGATCGCGATACGGTAACGTTCCGCGCGATGCGGCCAGTGTTCGAACAGCCGCCGCACAGAGAGAGGCGGAACGCGAGCCGCGGTCTTCAGGTGGCCGGGGCCGACGCCGCTTCGCGGCTCTAGGGGATCGATGACTGAGTATGGCCGGGGCCCAGGCTCCGAACCGTGGCATCCGGACGACCCGTTGTACGGGGACGGCGGATGGGGAGGACAGCAGGTCCAGCAGGGCCAGCAGCCTCCCTACGGCGGCCAGCCGCAGCACTACCCGCAGCAGCCGCAGACGCAGCAGCAGTACGGCGACTGGGGCACCGGCGAGCAGCACGGGTACGGGCACCAGCAGTACCCGCAGTACGACCAGTACGGTCAGCAGTACGCGCCCCACCCGCAGCAACAGCCGCAGTACGACCAGAACGGCTGGCCCACCGGCACCTATCCGCAGGACCCGTATGCCGCGGGCCCGCAGGATCCGTACGCCGTCGGCCCCACGGACCCGTACCTGCAGCAGACCGGGCCCTACGGCGGTCAGCCGGCCGACCACTACGGAACCCCCGACGCCTACCCGCCGCCCGAACCGCCCGGCCGCCGGCGCGCCGAACCGGAGCCGGAGCCGGAGACCGACTGGGATCCCGGACCCGACCAGGGAGAACACGCCTTCTTCGCGGGCGGCGACGACGATGACGGCCGCGACGACGACCCGGACGACCGGCGCGGACGCGGCGAGCGCCGGGGCGGCAAGGAGAAGAAGCGCCGCAGCGGCCTGGCCTGTCTCGTGGTGGTCGTGGTCTTCGGCGGCGGCCTGGCCGGTGTCGGATACTTCGGTTATCAGTTCTATCAGGATCGTTTCGGCAGCCCCGCGGACTTCGCGGGGTCCGGCAACGGCGAGCAGGTGACCGTCACCATTCCCAAGGGCTCCGGCGGCTACGCCATCGGCCAGGAGCTCAAGAAGCAGGGCGTGGTCAAGAGCGTCGACGCGTTCGTCGCGGCCCAGGCCTCCCACCCGCAGGGCAAGAGCATCCAGGACGGCGTGTACACGCTGCAGAAGGAGATGTCGGCCGCGAGCGCCGTCGAGCTCATGCTCAGCCCGACGAGCCGCAACAACCTGATCATCGCCGAGGGCAAGCGCAACGCCGACGTCTACCAGCTCGTCGACAAGCGCCTGGGGGTCAAGAAGGGCACCACGGCGAAGGTCGCCGAGACCAAGTGGAAGAGCCTCGGCCTGCCCGACTGGGCCGTGAACCACAAGAACGTCAAGGATCCGCTCGAGGGCTTCCTCTTCCCGTCCAGTTACGCCGTCGCCAAGGAGCAGAAGCCCGAGGACGTCCTGCGGCAGATGGTGGCTCGTGCCACCGAGAAGTACGAGGGACTGGGCTTCGAGTCGAAGGCCGAGAGCCTCGGCCTCGAGGGGCCGTGGGAACTGGTCACGGTGGCGAGCCTGGTGCAGGCGGAGGGCAAGACGCACGAGGACTTCCGCAAGATGTCCGAGGTCGTCTTCAACCGCCTCAAGACCAGCAACACCGAGACGAACCAGGAGCTCCAGTTCGACTCGACCTTCAACTACCTCCTGGGCCAGAGCAAGATCGACATCTCCGCATCGGAGATCAACAGCAACCCCGACCCCTACAACACGTACACCAACAAGGGCCTTCCGCCCGGCCCGATCGGCAACCCGGGCGAGGAGGCGCTCCAGGCCGCGCTGAACCCCACGAGCGACGGCTGGATGTACTTCGTGGCCACGGACGGCATGAACAAGACCGAGTTCGCCAAGACGATCGAGGAGCACCAGAAGCTCGTCGACAAGTTCAACGCGTCGAGGGGGAACTGATGCCGGCCGCCCGCAGGGCCGCCGTCCTCGGCTCCCCGATCGCCCACTCCCTCTCTCCCGTGCTGCACCGCGCCGCCTATGCGGAGCTGGGGCTTCAGGGGTGGACGTACGACCGCTTCGAGGTCGACGAGAAGGCGCTGCCCGGGTTCTTCGAGACACTCGGCCCGGAATGGGCGGGGCTGTCGCTGACCATGCCGCTGAAGCGGGCCGTGATCCCGCTGCTCGACTCCGTGAGCGAGACCGCGACCTCGGTCGAGGCGGTCAACACGGTCGTCTTCACGCCGGACGGCGGCAGAACCGGCGACAACACCGACATCCCCGGCATGGTCGCCGCCCTGCGCGAGCACGGCATCGACAAGGTGGAGACCGCCGCGATCCTCGGCGCCGGCGCCACCGCCTCCTCCGCGCTGGCCGCCCTGGCCCGGATCTGCTCGGGCGAGGTCACCGTCCACGTCCGCAGCGAGCACCGCGCCGCCGAGATGCGGCAGTGGGCCGAACGGCTGGGCGTCGCGGTGCGCATCGCCGGCTGGGACGACGCCGAACGGGCACTGCACGCCCCGCTGGTCGTCAGCACCACCCCGGCCGGCGTCACCGACGCCTTCGCCCGCGCCGTACCGGAACGCCCGGCGGCCCTCTTCGACGTGCTCTACGACCCGTGGCCGACCGTCCTGGCCGCCCGCTGGTCCGCCTACGGGGGCGCGGTGATCAGCGGACTCGACCTGCTGGTGCACCAGGCGGCGCTCCAGGTGGAGCAGATGACGGGGCGCTCACCGGCCCCGCTGGACACCATGCGAAAAGCCGGGGAACAGGCGCTGGCCGCCCGCTAAGATCCACTCTCGGTTCCGCAGGGGGCGGAACAGGGGAGGGGACCGCGTTCATGACGCTGGCATCGTGGAAGACACAGATATTCGAGGCCACGCTGGGCTTTCTGCCCGACTGGGTGCAGATCACGGTGCTGTCCCTGGTCGTGCTCGCCGTCGTGGCCTCCTGGGTCGTGAAGCTCAAGCGCAGGATCGCCCACCGCCGCGCCGCCCGCTCGGGCCGGCCGGTCCACGCCGCCGCCGGGCACGGCCAGGGCAGGGGCGCCGACCACCTGGGCCCGTACGCGCCACAGCCCCAGCAGCCCAGCGGCGCCGATTTCCTCGGCGCCTACGCACCCGGGCAGCGGCAGGGCGACGGCACGGCGTGACGGCCGCACCGCCCGTCCGCCTGATGGACCGGCGGCCGGACAAGGCGGCCGGACGTGGGAGGATCGGAAGTGGCGGACCGGGGCCGCGCACCCCGTCACGCCACAGCCGTACGCGCAGAAACGCGTACGCACGGCATACCGGGGCGCGAAGCACGGAGGAACACCGTTGAGCAGGTTGCGCTGGCTGACCGCGGGGGAGTCCCACGGTCCCGCACTCGTCGCGACGCTGGAGGGCCTTCCCGCCGGCGTGCCGATCACCACGGACATGGTGGCGGACCACCTCGCGAGGCGGCGGCTGGGCTACGGTCGCGGTGCCCGGATGAAGTTCGAGCGCGACGAGGTCACCTTCCTCGGCGGCGTCCGGCACGGACTGACCCTCGGCTCCCCGGTCGCGGTCATGGTGGGCAACACCGAATGGCCGAAGTGGGAGCAGGTCATGGCGGCCGACCCGGTCGACCCCGAGGTGCTCGCCGGCCTGGCGCGCAACGCCCCGCTGACCCGCCCCCGCCCCGGCCACGCCGATCTGGCGGGCATGCAGAAGTACGGCTTCGACGAGGCCCGCCCGATCCTGGAGCGCGCCTCCGCCCGTGAGACCGCCGCCCGCGTGGCGCTGGGCGCGGTGGCACGGTCGTACCTGAAGGAGACGGCCGGCATCGAGATCGTCAGCCACGTCGTCGAGCTGGCCGCGGCGAAGGCCCCCTACGGCCTCCACCCGACCCCCGCCGACGTGCAGCGGCTGGACGAGGACCCGGTGCGCTGCCTGGACGCGGACGCCTCGAAGGCGATGGTCGCGGAGATCGACCAGGCCCACAAGGACGGCGACACCCTCGGCGGCGTGGTGGAGGTGCTGGCCTACGGCGTCCCGGTCGGCCTCGGCTCCCACGTCCACTGGGACCGCCGCCTGGACGCACGCCTGGCCGCCGCCCTCATGGGGATCCAGGCGATCAAGGGCGTCGAGGTCGGCGACGGCTTCGACCTCGCCCGCGTCCCCGGCTCCAAGGCGCACGACGAGATCCTCGCCACCGCCGACGGCATCAAGCGCGCCACGGGCCGCTCCGGCGGCACCGAGGGCGGTCTGACCACCGGTGAGCTGCTGCGCGTCCGCGCGGCGATGAAGCCCATCGCGACGGTGCCGCGCGCGCTGAAGACCGTGGACGTCACCACCGGCGAGGAGACGGCCGCCCACCACCAGCGCTCCGACGTCTGCGCCGTGCCGGCCGCCGGCATCGTCGCCGAGGCCATGGTCGCCCTGGTCCTCGCGGACGCGGTCGCGGAGAAGTTCGGCGGCGACAGCGTCACCGAGACCCGCCGCAACGTGACGTCGTACCTCGACCACCTGGCCATCCGATGAGCCCGCTGGTCGTCCTGGTCGGCCCGATGGGCGTGGGCAAGTCGACCGTCGGGCGACTGCTCGCCGAGCGGCTGGGCGTCGGTTACCGCGACACCGACGACGACATCGTCGCCGCCGAGGGCCGGACCATCGCCGACATCTTCGTCGACGAGGGCGAACCCGCCTTCCGCGCCATCGAGAAGCATGCGGTGCGCTCGGCGGTCACCGGGCACGACGGCGTGTTGTCCCTGGGCGGCGGCGCCGTTCTCGACGAGGACACCCGCTCCCTGCTCGCCGGACAGCGTGTCGTCTACCTGTCGATGGACGTCGAGGAGGCGGTCAGGCGCACCGGCCTGGGCGTCGCCCGCCCGCTCCTCGCGGTCAATCCGCGCAAGCAGTGGCGCGAACTGATGGAGGCCAGGCGGCACCTGTACGAGGAGGTCGCCGAGGCCGTCGTCGCCACGGACGGCCGTACGCCCGAAGAGGTCACCGAAGCCGTCCTGAAGGCACTGGAGCTTGAGGAAGCATGAGCAACGAAGCAGTGACGCGCATCCACATCGGCGCGACGGCGGGCACCGAGCCCTACGACGTCCTGGTGGGCCGTCAGCTCCTGGGCGAACTCGGCACTCTGATCGGCGCGAAGGCCAAGCGCGTCGCGATCGTGCACCCCGAAGCACTCGCGGAAACCGGTGACGCACTCCGCGCGGACCTCGCCGGTCAGGGCTACGAGGCGATCGCGATCCAGGTGCCCAACGCGGAGGAGGCCAAGACGGCCGAGGTCGCCGCGTACTGCTGGAAGGCGCTCGGCCAGTCCGGGTTCACCCGCACCGACGTGATCGTCGGCGTCGGCGGCGGCGCGACCACCGACCTCGCCGGCTTCGTCGCGGCGACCTGGCTGCGCGGCGTCCGCTGGATCGCCATCCCCACCACGGTCCTGGCCATGGTGGACGCGGCCGTCGGCGGCAAGACCGGCATCAACACCGCCGAGGGCAAGAACCTCGTCGGCTCCTTCCACCCGCCCGCCGGTGTCCTGTGCGACCTGGCAGCGCTGGACTCCCTCCCGGTCAACGACTACGTCTCCGGACTGGCGGAGGTCATCAAGGCCGGCTTCATCGCCGACCCGGTGATCCTGGACCTCATCGAGTCCGACCCCGAGGCGGCCCGCACCCCCGCGGGCCCGCACACCGCGGAACTGATCGAGCGCTCCATCCGGGTCAAGGCCGAGGTGGTCTCCTCCGACCTGAAGGAATCGGGCCGGCGCGAGATCCTCAACTACGGCCACACCCTGGGCCACGCCATCGAGAAGAACGAGCGCTACAAGTGGCGCCACGGTGCCGCCGTGTCGGTGGGCATGCACTTCGCCGCCGAACTGGCCCGCCTCGCGGGCCGCTTGGACGACGCCACCGCGGACCGCCACCGTGCGATCCTCGAATCGGTGGGCCTCCCCCTGCACTACCGCTACGACCAGTGGCCCAAGCTCGTGGAGACCATGAAGGTCGACAAGAAGTCCCGCGGCGACCTGCTGCGCTTCATCGTCCTCGACGGTCTCGCCAAGCCCACGGTGTTCGAGGGCCCCGACCCGGCCGTCCTGCTCGCCGCGTACGGCGAGGTGGGCGAGTAGCCGGGCACTCATCACGGCCCTCGGCCGTTCACACAACGACCGCAGGGGACGGTACCGTTCGGTAGCAGGCGGGAACCCCCGCTGTCAGCGCCCATCGCCTGTACGAGACGGAGTGGCACCGGATGCAGCACGCAGTGGGTTCTCCGCTGCCGCCGCCCCACCAGCCGGGGCAGGGACCGGCCGTCGGCTGGTCACCGGCCGCACACCACCCGGGCGGGCACCCGGGACCCGCGCCCGCGGGCTATCCCGTGCCCCCGCCGCCCCCGGACACCACCGGCCATGTGCCCCTGCCGCCCGGCGGCCCGGTCGCGATGCCGCAGGCACCGGCCGCGCCCGACCCGGCCGCGACGATCATCGCGGTGCTGCTCATCGGCCCCGCGGGCGCGGGCAAGACGAGCGTGGCCAAGTACTGGGCGGACCACCGCCGGGTGCCGACCGCGCACATCAGTCTCGACGACGTACGCGAGTGGGTCCGCTCGGGCTTCGCCGACCCGCAGTCCGGGTGGAACGACAACTCCGAGGCGCAGTACCGCCTGGCCCGCCGCACCTGCGGCTTCGCCGCGCGCAACTTCCTGGCCAACGGCATCTCGTGCATCCTCGACGACGCGGTCTTTCCCGACCGCCCGGTCGTGGGCCTCGGCGGCTGGAAGCGGCACGTGGGTCCGGGGCTGCTGCCGGTGGTGTTGCTCCCCGGGCTGGACATCGTCCTCGAACGCAACGCCGAGCGCTCGGGGAATCGGCGTCTGAGCGACGAGGAAGTCGCCCGGATCCACGGGCGCATGGCCGGCTGGTACGGCTCGGGTCTGCCCATCATCGACAACTCCCAGCTGGACATACCCGAAACGGCCCGAGTCCTGGACGAGGTCCTGACCCGCTCCATAGCGAGCCCGCCCCAGTGGTGACCGGGTTTGCAGCGCCCCGGCGCCATGGGTGACCGTCCGGCGTTTCACTCACCCGCGCCAGCGGGGTGCCTCCCCCACTCTCGGCTCCTCCCCCACTCTCGGCTTCGCTCGAGCGGGAGGTACCCCCATGAGCGGGAGGTACCCCCATCGCCCACCCTCCCCCACTCTCGACGTCGCTCGAGCGGAGGTACCCCCACCGCCCCAGCGGCACGATTGCCCGCAGCTGGGGAGCGGCACGACTGCCCGCAGCCACCGCGACCCGCAGTCGCGGACGGCGCCGAGGGGGCGGAGGCCGCCGCTCAGCTGGTCCCCGCGCCGGTCACCGCGGCAGCACCGGAGGGGCGCGACCGCGGCGGCCTCCGCCCCGACCCCGCACCCCGACCCCACGCCGCCGCAGCGCCCCCCACTCGGCCCCGCTCGACCGGCGACATCCCCCTACCCCTCCTACGCTCGAAGAATGTCAGAGGTCTACGCGATCCGCCGGACGCGGCTACGGGACTGCTGCACCGCGGGCGGCAGCGAGGCGGCCCTGGTCTCCCGCCCCGCCAACGTGCGCTACCTCGCCGGCGCCGCCCCCGAGGGCGCCGTCCTCCTCCTGGGCAGAACCGAGGACGTCCTGGTCAGCGCCGACCCCCCGGACGACCGCTCCCCGCACACCCGCCCCGACGACTCGCTGCGCCTGCACGTGATGCCCGGCCTCACCGGCGACCCCGCCGTCGTCGCCGCGAGCCTCGCCGTCGACCAGGGCGCCGACTCCCTCGCCGTCGAAGAGCACCACCTCACCGTCACCCGCCACCGCGAGATCCGCTCGGTCGCCCCTCACCTGCGCCTCACCGGCATCGCCGGCGCGGTCGAACGGCTCAGAGTCGTCAAGGACGAGGAAGAGATCTCCTGCCTCCGCATCGGCGCGGAGATCGCCGACCAGGCCCTCGGCGAACTCCTGGAATCCATCCTCGTCGGCCGCACCGAACGCCACCTCGCCCTGGAACTGGAGCGCCGCCTCGTCGACCACGGCGCCGACGGCCCCGCCTTCCCCACCTCCGTCGCCACCGGCCCCCACGCCGGCCGCCCCGGCCACCGCCCCACCGACCGCCGCGTCGAGGAGGGCGACTTCCTCTCCGTCTGCCTGGGCGCCACCTACCGCGGCTACCGCTGCGAGATCGGCCGCACGTTCGTCATCGGCACCGCCCCCGCGGACTGGCAGATCGAGCTGTACGACCTCGTCTTCTCGGCCCAGCGTGCCGGCCGCGAGTCCCTCGTCCCCGGCGCGGCCTGCCGCGACGTGGACCGCGCCGCACGCCAGGTCCTGGACTCCGCCGGCTACGCCGAGGCCCTCCCCGCGGCCACCGGCCACGGCGTCGGACTGGAAATCGACGAGGACCCTCAATTGACCCCTGCGGCCATGGGTAAACTGGACGCTTGCGTGCCGGTCACCGTCGAACCGGGGGTCCACCTCCCCGGCCGGGGCGGTGTCCGGATCGATGACACGCTCGTCGTGCGCCCCGAGGCGGACGGCGGACCCGAGCTACTCACCATCACGACCAAGGAGCTGCTCGCGCTCTAGCCCCGCGCTGTGCGCCTGCCCCCGCCCCGGCCGTCGTCCACGTCAGTCCAGTCCAGGAGATTCCGCAACCGTGGCTTCCACGAACGACCTCAAGAACGGCATGGTGCTCAAGCTCGAAGGCGGCCAGCTCTGGTCCGTCGTCGAGTTCCAGCACGTCAAGCCCGGCAAAGGCCCGGCCTTCGTGCGCACCAAGCTGAAGAACGTGCTGTCCGGCAAGACCGTCGACAAGACCTTCAACGCCGGCGTCAAGGTCGAAACGGCCACCGTCGACAAGCGCGACATGCAGTTCTCGTACATGGACGGCGAGTACTTCGTCTTCATGGACATGCAGACCTACGACCAGCTGCACGTCGACCGCAAGACGGTCGGCGACGCGGCCAACTTCCTCGTCGAGGGCTTCGAGGCCACCGTGGCGCAGCACGAGGGCGAGGTGCTCTTCGTCGAGCTGCCCGCCGCCGTCGAGCTGACGGTCAAGGAGACCGAGCCGGGCGTGCAGGGCGACCGCTCCACCGGCGGCACGAAGCCCGCCGTCCTGGAGACCGACCACCAGATCCAGGTCCCGCTCTTCATCACCACCGGTGAGAAGATCAAGGTCGACACCCGCACCAGCGACTACCTCGGCCGGGTGAACAGCTAACCGTGGCTGCCCGCAACACGGCCCGCAAGCGTGCCTTCCAGATCCTCTTCGAGGGCGACCAGCGCGGCATCGAGGTGCTGACGGTCCTCGCCGACTGGATCCGGCACTCCCGGACCGACACCCGGCAGCCGCCGGTGAGCGAGTACACGATGCAGCTCGTCGAGGGCTACGCGAAGCACGCGCAGCGCATCGACGAGCTGATCGCCCAGTACTCGGTCGGCTGGACCCTGGACCGGATGCCGGTCGTGGACCGCAGCATCCTGCGTCTCGGCGCCTACGAGCTGATCTGGGTCGACGAGACGCCGGACGCGGTGGTCCTCGACGAGATGGTGCAGCTGGCGAAGGAGTTCTCGACGGACGAATCCCCGTCCTTCGTGAACGGCCTGCTGGGCCGCTTCAAGGAGCTCAAGCCGACCCTCCGCCGCGAGGCCTGATCGCACCCGGCGCACGGCGCACCCGGCGTGCCAGGCGCGCCCCGGCACGGACGCAGCCTCATAACCGCAACGTCAGAGCCGCATCGTCAGGCCGCGACGTCACGACCGCAACCTCACGGCGCACGAAAAAACCGCCGGGGTGACAGGAACCCACGAAGGCTCCCGTCACCCCGGCGGCACGTTTCTGCGAGCAGCCCCTCCACGTACCCGTGAAGCGCACACCCGCGAAGCGCACGCACCCGTGAAGCGCTCGGCGTGGAACGCCTACGCGTCCTCGTGCGAGGCCACCGCGCGGCGGGCGTCCGCGTCCAGGACACCCCAGCTGATGAGCTGCTCGGTGAGGACCGACGGCGACTGGTCGTAGATGACGGCGAGGGTGCGCAGGTCGTCCTGGCGGATGGACAGCACCTTGCCGTTGTAGTCGCCGCGCTGGGACTGGATCGTCGCCGCGTAGCGCTGCAGCGGTCCCGCCTTCTCGGCCGGCACCGTGGCCAGCCGCTCCAGGTCCAGGACCAGCTTCGGCGGCGGCTCGGCGGCGCCGCCCGGGGTCGTACCCGGCAGCAGCTCCTGCACCGGAACGCCGTAGAAGTCCGCCAGCTCCGCGAGGCGCTGCACGGTGACGGCGCGGTCGCCACGCTCGTACGAACCGACCACGACCGCCTTCCAGCGGCCCTGGGACTTCTCCTCGACACCGTGGAGGGAAAGGCCCTGCTGGGTGCGGATCGCCCGGAGCTTGGCCCCGAGCTGTTTGGCGTATTCGCTGGACATATAGCTCCCCGGCACTGTGTCGACGCGGCTCTGGCCGATTTCCATGCCGCGCGGCTGGTAACTCACTGTGAGGTTACGCAGCGTTACTCTGATGCGTCAAGCCGAATGGTCCACACCGACTCTTCCGTGGTAGCGAAGATCGGCTACTCCATTGGAGTGACAGGGGGTGTCGCTCCGGGCGAATCCGGGCCTGATAGCCTGTGTGAAGCAATCCGACGTCCTTTAAGGTCCGTCCCGTGAGGCGGAGAAGGAGGTCCGTTTCGTATGGACAAGCAGGGCCCGCACAACCCCTCGCCATCGCAAGACCAGCACCCGACCCCCGATGCCCGCCCCGTCCTCGAGGCCCCCGACATCGCCCGGGTGCTGACCCGCATCGCCCACGAGATCGTCGAACGCGCCAAGGGCGCCGACGACGTGGTGCTCCTCGGCATCCCGACCCGAGGCGTCTTCCTCGCCCAGCGGCTCGCCGCCAAGCTGGAGCAGATCACCGAGCGCAAGGTCCCGGTCGGCTCGCTCGACATCACGATGTACCGCGACGACCTGCGCATGCACCCGCCGCGCGCACTCGCCCGCACCGAGATCCCCGGTGACGGCATCGACGGCCGGCTGGTCGTCCTCGTCGACGACGTGCTGTTCTCCGGCCGCACCATCCGCGCCGCCCTCGACGCGCTGAACGACATCGGCCGCCCCCGCGCGGTGCAGCTCGCCGTCCTCGTCGACCGCGGCCACCGCGAACTGCCCATCCGCGCCGACTACGTCGGCAAGAACCTCCCCACGTCGCTGCGGGAGACGGTCAAGGTCCTGCTCGCCGAGGAGGACGGTCGCGACACCGTGCTGCTCGGCGCCAAGCGGACCTCCCAGTAGCACAGCGCGCGCACGCAGCGGCGCGCGCCGGCTCGGCACGCCCTCGCGCGTCCCCGTCTGCCCGATTTCGCCTCATTGAACTGCCTTACGGAGCCTGACAGATGCAGCGTCATCTCATCTCGGCCGCCGACCTCACCCGCGACGACGCCGTCCTCATCCTCGACACCGCCGAGGAGATGGCCCGGGTCGCCGACCGGCCGATCAAGAAACTGCCCACCCTGCGCGGCCGCACCGTCGTGAACCTCTTCTTCGAGGACTCCACGCGCACGCGGATCTCCTTCGAGGCCGCGGAGAAGCGCCTGTCCGCGGACGTCATCAACTTCACCGCCAAGGGCTCCAGCGTCTCCAAGGGCGAGTCCCTCAAGGACACCGCCCAGACCCTGGAAGCCATGGGCGTGGACGCGGTGGTCATCCGGCACGGCGCCTCCGGAGCCCCGTACCGCCTCGCCACCTCCGGCTGGATCGACGCCGCCGTCATCAACGCGGGCGACGGCACCCACCAGCACCCCACCCAGGCGCTGCTCGACGCCTTCACCATGCGCCGCCGACTGGTCGGCCGCGACGCCGGGCTCGGCCAGGACCTGAACGGCCGCCGGATCACCATCGTCGGTGACGTCCTGCACAGCCGGGTCGCCCGCTCCAACGTGGACCTGCTGCACACCCTCGGCGCCGAGGTCACCCTCGTCGCCCCGCCCACCCTGCTCCCGGTCGGCGTCGAGACCTGGCCCTGCGAGGTCGCGTACGACCTGGACTCCACGCTCACCAAGTCCGACGCCGTGATGATGCTGCGCGTCCAGCGCGAGCGGATGAACGCCGCGTTCTTCCCCACCGAGCGGGAGTACTCGCGCCGCTACGGCCTCGACGGCGAGCGCATGGCGCGGATGCCCGAGCACGCCATCGTGATGCACCCCGGCCCGATGGTCCGCGGCATGGAGATCACCGCCGAGGTGGCGGACTCCGACCGCTGCACCGTGATCGAACAGGTCGCCAACGGTGTCTCCATCCGGATGGCCGTGCTCTATCTGCTCCTGGGCGGCAACGAACCCGCCGTCACCCACGCCCGTACCACCGAGGAGAAGTAACAACCATGAGCAAGATCCTGATCCGTGGTGCGAAGGTGCTCGGCGGCGAGCCGCAGGACGTACTGATCGACGGCGCCGTCATCGCGGCGGTCGGCCCGGACCTGGCCGCGGAGCACGCCGGGAGCGCCGAGATCGTCGAAGCCGCCGGCAAGGTGCTGCTCCCGGGCCTGGTCGACCTGCACACGCACCTGCGCGAACCAGGCCGCGAGGACTCCGAGACGGTGCTCACCGGCAGCCGAGCGGCGGCGAGCGGCGGCTACACCGCCGTGTTCGCCATGGCCAACACCTTTCCGGTCGCCGACACCGCCGGTGTGGTCGAGCAGGTCTGGCGGCTCGGCAAGGAGCACGGCTACTGCGACGTGCGGCCCGTCGGCGCGGTCACCGTCGGCCTGGAGGGGCAGAAGCTCGCCGAACTGGGCGCCATGCACGACTCCGCGGCCGGCGTCACCGTCTTCTCCGACGACGGCAAGTGCGTCCACGACGCCGTGATCATGCGCCGCGCCCTGGAGTACGTGAAGGCCTTCGGCGGCGTCGTCGCCCAGCACGCGCAGGAGCCCCGCCTCACCGAGGGCGCCCAGATGAACGAGGGCGTCGTCTCCGCCGAACTCGGACTCGGCGGCTGGCCCGCCGTCGCCGAGGAATCGGTCATCGCCCGGGACGTGCTGCTCGCCGAGCACGTCGGCTCCCGCGTGCACATCTGCCACCTGTCCACGGCGGGCAGCGTCGAGATCGTGCGCTGGGCCAAGTCCCGCGGCATCGACGTCACCGCCGAGGTCACCCCGCACCACCTCCTCCTCACCGACGAGCTGGTCCGGTCGTACAACCCGGTCTACAAGGTGAACCCGCCGCTGCGCACCGAGCGCGACGTCATGGCCCTGCGCGAGGCGCTCGCCGACGGCACGATCGACATCGTCGCCACCGACCACGCCCCGCACCCGCACGAGGACAAGGACTGCGAGTGGGCCGCCGCCGCCATGGGCATGGTCGGCCTGGAGACCGCGCTGTCGGTGGTCCAGGAGACGATGGTCGACACCGGCCTGCTGGACTGGGCCGGCGTCGCCGACCGCATGTCCTTCGAGCCCGCGCGCATCGGCCGCGCCGAGGGCCACGGCCGTCCCGTCTCGGCAGGTGAGCCCGCCAACCTCACCCTCGTCGACACGGCATACCGTGGTTCCGTGGACCCCGCGGGCTTCGCCTCGCGCAGCCGCAACACTCCTTACGAGGGCCGTGAGCTGCCGGGCCGTGTCACCCACACCTGGCTCCGGGGCACGGCCACGCTCGTCGACGGGAAGCTCACGTGACACCTGTAATCCTGCTGGCCGCCGAGAAGGAATCGGCGGAAGTGACCGACTGGGCCGCCCGGATCGGCTGGGTCGTCGGACTCGCCCTCTTCGTCGCGCTCGTCTACTGGCTGATGCGCGAGGGCTGGAAGTGGCGCGGCACCCTCCAGAGCGACCTGCCCGAGCTGCACAGCGCGCCGGACGACCCCGGCCCCGCCAGACTGAGCATGAGCGGCCGCTACCACGGCTCGACCACCGCAGGTCAGTGGCTGGACCGCATCGTGGCGCACGGCCTGGGCACCCGCAGCCGGGCCGAGCTGACGCTCACCGACGCGGGAATCGACGTGGTGCGTCCCGGCGCGGACGACTTCTTCGTCCCGGCGGACGCGCTGCGCGGGGCCCGGCTCGACAAGGGCATCGCCGGCAAGGTCCTCACCGAGGGCGGGCTGCTGGTCGTCACCTGGGCGCACGGCGAGAGGCTGATCGACTCCGGATTCCGCTCCGACCACGCGGCCGAGCACCACGAGTGGGTGGACGCCCTCAACCACATGATCAACAAGACGGAAGGCGCACGATGACAACCTCCACCAGGGGAACCGCCAAGGTTCCCGCCGTACTCGTCCTGGAGGACGGCCGGATCTTCCGCGGCCGCGCCTACGGGGCTGTGGGGGAGACCTTCGGCGAAGCGGTGTTCTCCACCGGCATGACCGGCTACCAGGAGACCCTCACCGACCCGTCGTACCACCGCCAGGTCGTCGTGATGACCGCCCCCCACGTGGGCAACACCGGCGTCAACGACGAGGACATGGAGTCCCGCAAGATCTGGGTCTCCGGCTACGTCGTGCGCGACCCCGCGCGCGTGCCGTCCAACTGGCGCTCGAAGCGCTCGCTGGACCAGGAGCTGGCCGCGCAGGGCGTGGTCGGCATCTGCGGCATCGACACCCGCGCCCTCACCCGCCACCTGCGCGAGCGCGGCGCCATGCGCGTCGGCATCTTCTCCGGCAACGCCCTGCCCGACGAGGGCACCATGCTCGCCGAGGTCCGCCAGGCCCCCGAGATGCAGGGCGCCGACCTCTCCGCCGAGGTGGCCACCAAGGAGGCGTACGTCGTCCCCGCGCAGGGCGAGAAGAAGTTCACCGTCGCCGCCGTCGACCTCGGCATCAAGGGCATGACCCCCTACCGGATGGCCGAGCGCGGCATCGAGGTGCACGTGCTGCCCGCCACCGCCACCGTCGACGACGTGTACGCGGTCGACCCGGACGGCGTGTTCTTCTCCAACGGCCCCGGCGACCCCGCCACCGCCGACCACCCCGTCTCCGTGATGCGGGGCGTGCTGGAGCGCGGCACGCCCCTGTTCGGCATCTGCTTCGGCAACCAGATCCTCGGCCGCGCCCTCGGCTTCGGCACCTACAAGCTGAAGTACGGCCACCGCGGCATCAACCAGCCGGTGCAGGACCGTACGACCGGCAAGGTCGAGGTCACCGCGCACAACCACGGCTTCGCCGTCGACGCCCCGCTGGACACGGTCTCCGACACCCCCTACGGCCGCGCCGAGGTCACCCACGTGTGTCTCAACGACAACGTGGTCGAGGGTCTCCGGCTCCTCGACAAGCCGGCCTTCAGCGTCCAGTACCACCCGGAAGCGGCAGCGGGTCCGCACGACGCCGCCTACCTGTTCGACCGCTTCACCTCTCTGATGAGCACCGTTCCGATGGAGGGCCAGCGTGCCTAAGCGCACCGATATCCAGTCCGTCCTGGTCATCGGCTCCGGCCCGATCGTCATCGGCCAGGCCGCCGAGTTCGACTACTCCGGCACCCAGGCGTGCCGCGTCCTGAAGTCCGAGGGCCTGCGGGTCGTCCTGGTCAACTCCAACCCCGCGACGATCATGACCGACCCGGAGATCGCCGACGCCACCTACGTCGAGCCGATCACCCCCGAGTTCGTCGAGAAGATCATCGCAAAGGAGCGGCCCGATGCCCTGCTGCCCACCCTGGGCGGCCAGACGGCCCTCAACACGGCCATCTCCCTGCACGACAACGGCGTCCTGGCGAAGTACGGCGTCGAGCTGATCGGCGCCAACGTGGCGGCGATCCACAAGGGCGAGGACCGCGACCAGTTCAAGGAGGTCGTGGAGGCCGTCCGCGGCAGGATCGGCCACGGCGAGTCCGCCCGCTCCTTCATCTGCCACTCCATGGACGACGTCCTCAAGGGCGTCGAGGAACTCGGCGGCTACCCGGTCGTCGTCCGCCCGTCCTTCACCATGGGCGGCGCCGGCTCCGGCTTCGCCCACGACGAGGACGAGCTGCGCCGCATCGCGGGTCAGGGCCTCGCCCTCTCGCCGACCACCGAGGTGCTCCTGGAGGAGTCCATCCTCGGCTGGAAGGAGTACGAGCTGGAGCTGATGCGCGACAAGAACGACAACGTCGTGGTCGTCTGCTCCATCGAGAACTTCGACCCCATGGGCGTGCACACCGGCGACTCCATCACCGTCGCGCCGGCCATGACGCTGACCGACCGCGAGTACCAGGTGCTGCGCGACGTCGGCATCGCGATCATCCGCGAGGTCGGCGTCGACACCGGCGGCTGCAACATCCAGTTCGCGGTGAACCCCGTGGACGGCCGGGTCATCGTCATCGAGATGAACCCGCGCGTCTCGCGCTCCTCGGCCCTCGCCTCCAAGGCGACCGGTTTCCCGATCGCCAAGATCGCGGCCAAGCTCGCCGTCGGCTACACCCTCGACGAGATCCCCAACGACATCACCCGGGAGACCCCGGCCTCCTTCGAGCCCACGCTCGACTACGTGGTCGTCAAGGCCCCCCGGTTCGCCTTCGAGAAGTTCCCGAGCGCCGACTCCACCCTCACCACCACCATGAAGTCGGTCGGCGAGGCCATGGCCATCGGCCGCAACTTCACCGAGGCCTTCCAGAAGGCGCTGCGCTCCCTGGAGAAGAAGGGCAGCCAGTTCTCCTTCGTCGGCGAGCCCGGCGACAAGGCCGAACTGCTGCGCGAGGCAATCCGTCCCACCGACGGCCGGATCAACGCGGTCATGGGGGCCATCCGCGCGGGCGCCACGCCCGAGGAGGTCTTCGAGGCCACCAGGATCGACCCCTGGTTCGTCGACCAGCTGTTCCTCATCAAGGAGACCGCCGACGAACTGGCCGAGGCCCCCGAGCTGACCCGCGAGCTGCTCGCCGAGGCCAAGCGGCACGGCTTCTCCGACCACCAGATCGGCGAGATCCGCGGCCTGCGCGAGGACGTGGTCCGCGAGGTCCGGCACGCGCTGGGCATCCGCCCCGTCTACAAGACCGTCGACACCTGCGCCGCCGAGTTCGCCGCGCGGACGCCGTACTTCTACTCCTCCTACGACGAGGAGACCGAGGTCGCGTCCCGCGAGAAGCCCGCGGTGATCATCCTCGGCTCCGGCCCGAACCGCATCGGCCAGGGCATCGAGTTCGACTACTCCTGCGTCCACGCCTCCTTCGCGCTGCACGACGCCGGCTACGAGACCGTGATGGTCAACTGCAACCCGGAGACCGTCTCCACCGACTACGACACCTCCGACCGGCTCTACTTCGAGCCGCTCACCCTGGAGGACGTCCTGGAGGTCGTGCACGCCGAGCGGCAGGCCGGACCGGTCGCGGGCGTCATCGTGCAACTGGGCGGCCAGACCCCGCTCGGCCTGTCCCAGGCGCTCAAGGACAACGGCGTGCCGATCGTCGGCACCTCCCCGGAGGCCATCCACGCCGCCGAGGACCGCGGCGCCTTCGGCCAGGTCCTCAAGGAGGCCGGGCTGCCCGCCCCCAAGCACGGCACCGCCACCACCTTCGCCGAGGCCAAGGCCATCGCCGACGAGATCGGCTACCCGGTTCTCGTCCGCCCGTCCTACGTGCTGGGCGGCCGCGGCATGGAGATCGTCTACGACGAGAACCGGCTGGAGGCCTACATCACCGAGTCGACCGAGATCAGCCCCTCCCGGCCGGTCCTCGTCGACCGCTTCCTCGACGACGCCATAGAGATCGACGTCGACGCCCTCTATGACGGCCAGGAGCTGTACCTGGGCGGCGTCATGGAGCACATCGAGGAGGCCGGCATCCACTCCGGCGACTCGGCGTGCGCCCTGCCCCCGATCACGCTCGGCGGCTTCGACATCAAGCGGCTGCGCGCCTCCACCGAGGGCATCGCGCGCGGCGTCGGGGTGCGCGGTCTGATCAACATCCAGTTCGCGCTGGCCGGGGACATCCTCTACGTCCTGGAGGCCAACCCGCGCGCCTCGCGCACCGTCCCCTTCACCTCGAAGGCGACCGCGGTGCCGCTGGCGAAGGCCGCCGCGCGGATCTCGCTGGGCGCCACCGTCGCCGAGCTGCGCGCCGAGGGCCTGCTCCCGGCGCGGGGCGACGGCGGGGAGCTGCCGCTGGACGCGCCGATCTCCGTCAAGGAGGCCGTGATGCCCTGGTCCCGCTTCCGGGACATCCACGGCCGTGGCGTCGACACCGTGCTCGGCCCGGAGATGCGCTCCACCGGCGAGGTCATGGGCATCGACACCGTCTTCGGCACGGCGTACGCCAAGTCGCAGGCCGGCGCCTACGGCCCGCTGCCGACCAAGGGCCGCGCCTTCATCTCGGTCGCCAACCGCGACAAGCGTTCGATGATCTTCCCCGCGCGGGAGCTCGTGGCGCACGGCTTCGAACTGCTCGCCACCTCCGGCACCGCCGAGGTCCTCAAGCGCAACGGCATCAACGCCACCGTGGTGCGCAAGCACTCCGAGGGCACCGGACCGAACGGCGAGCGGACCATCGTCCAGCTCATCCACGACGGCGAGGTCGACCTCATCGTCAACACCCCGTACGGCACCGGCGGCCGCCTCGACGGCTACGACATCCGTACGGCCGCCGTGGCCCGGTCCGTGCCGTGCCTGACGACGGTCCAGGCGCTCGCCGCCGCCGTCCAGGGCATCGACGCGCTCAACCGCGGGGACGTGGGAGTCCGCTCGCTCCAGGAACACGCGGAACATCTCACCGCGGCCCGCGACGACTAGCAGCCCCCAGGGGGACACCGGAAACGGTGTCCCCCTCTTCATGAGGACACCATGTACAAGATTCTCTTCACCCTGCTCTTCCGGCGGATGGACCCGGAGCGGGCCCACCACGTCGCCTTCCGCTGGATCCGTCTCGTCGCGCGCGTTCCGGTGCTGCGGACCTTCGTCGCCGCCGTGCTCGCCCCCCGCCACGAGGAACTGCGCACCGAGGCGCTCGGGCTGCGCCTGCACAGCCCCTTCGGTCTCGCCGCCGGCTTCGACAAGAACGCCGTCGGCATCGACGGCCTGGCCATGCTGGGCTTCGACCACGTGGAGATCGGCACGGTGACCGGGGAGGCACAGCCCGGCAACCCCAGGAAGCGGCTGTTCCGCCTCGTGGCCGACCGGGCCCTGATCAACCGCATGGGCTTCAACAACGACGGCTCGCTCGCCGTCGCGGCCCGGCTGGCCTCCCGCAGGCCCGTCTTCCGGACCGTGGTCGGGGTCAACATCGGCAAGACCAAGGCCGTACCGGAGGACGAGGCCGTGGCCGACTACGTGAAGTCCGCCGAGCGGCTCGCCCCGTACGCGGACTACCTCGTCGTCAACGTCTCCTCGCCGAACACGCCCGGCCTGCGCGACCTCCAGGCCGTCGGCCAGCTGCGGCCGCTGCTCACCGCGGTCCGCGAGGCCGCTGGCCGCAGCGTGCCGTCACGCCGGGTCCCGCTGCTGGTGAAGATCGCCCCCGACCTCGCCGACGAGGACGTCGACGCCGTCGCCGACCTGGCGGTGGAACTGGGCCTGGACGGGATCATCGCCACCAACACCACCATCGCCCGCGAGGGACTCGGCCTGACCTCCGACCCGAGCGTCGTGAAGGAGACCGGCGGCCTGTCCGGCGCCCCCCTGAAGGCACGCTCTCTCGAGGTGCTGCGCCGCCTCTACGCGCGCGTGGGCGACCGGATCACCCTGGTCGGCGTCGGGGGCGTCGAGAACGCCGAGGACGCCTGGCAGCGCATCCTGGCCGGTGCCACGCTGGTCCAGGGGTACAGCGCGTTCGTCTACCAGGGCCCCTTCTGGGCCCGCTCCATCCACAAGGGACTGCTCGCGCGGCTGCGCACCAGCCCCTACGCCTCGCTCGCCGACGCGGTGGGCGCCGACGTGAGGACAACGGCATGACCGGACTGGAACCCTTCGGCGCGCGACTGCGCCGCGCGATGGACGAGCGGGGCCCGCTGTGCGTGGGCATCGACCCGCACGCCTCCCTGCTCGCCGAGTGGGGGCTGACCGACAACGTGGCCGGTCTGGAGCGGTTCAGCCGCACGGTCGTCGAGGCGCTCGCGGACCGGATCGCCGTGCTCAAGCCGCAGAGCGCCTTCTTCGAGCGCTTCGGCTCACGCGGCGTCGCGGTGCTGGAGAAGACGGTCCAGGAGGCGCGGGCGGCCGGCGCGCTGGTCGTCATGGACGCCAAGCGCGGTGACATCGGCTCCACCATGGCCGCCTACGCGGAATCCTTCCTCCACAAGGACGCGCCCCTGTTCTCGGACGCGCTCACCGTTTCCCCGTACCTCGGCTACGGCTCGCTCAGCCCGGCCGTCGCCCTGGCCCGCGAGAGCGGCACCGGGCTGTTCGTGCTGGCGCTGACGTCCAACCCGGAGGGCGGCGAGGTGCAGCACGCGGTCCGCGCGGACGGGCGCACTGTGGGCGCCACCATGCTCGGGCACCTGGCCCTGGAGAACGCCGGCGAGGAGCCGCTGGGCTCCTTCGGCGCGGTGGTCGGCGCCACGCTGGGCGATCTGTCCTCGTACGGGCTGGACATGGGCGGGCCCCTCCTGGCGCCCGGCATCGGGGCGCAGGGGGCCACGGCGGCGGATCTTCCGGCCGTGTTCGGGCGCGCGGTACGCAATGTCGTGCCCAACGTCAGCCGGGGAGTGTTGCGCCACGGTCCCGATGTCGTCGCTCTGCGTGACCGCGCAGAGCGGTTCGCGGAGGAGATCCGCGGTGCCGTGACGGGTGTCTGAGAGCGTTCGACGAGGGATTCCGAGGTCGTCGCACTCTGGATACACCCTCAAATCCGGGGCAATATGTCCTAAATGCCCGTCCTGACGGAGGCTGACCAGGACTTTTCCGCTGTTCTCGCTGACTCCGGCGGACTTGGCCGCTAGTCTCCGACGGAGAGTGAACGGGCAAGCGTGTTGCTCGTGGCTCCCCAGGTGTGGGGCGACTAGGTTCCTCACCGGTCCGTATCCGACAGTTCGACATCCGAGGTGACGTAGGCGTGGCTCTTCCGCCCCTTACCCCTGAACAGCGCGCAGCCGCGCTCGAAAAGGCCGCCGCGGCTCGCCGGGAGCGGGCCGAGGTCAAGAATCGACTCAAGCACTCCGGCGCCTCCCTTCACGAGGTCATCAAGCAGGGCCAGGAGAACGACGTCATCGGCAAGATGAAGGTCTCCGCCCTGCTGGAGTCCCTGCCTGGCGTGGGCAAGGTCCGCGCCAAGCAGATCATGGAGCGACTGGGCATCTCCGAGAGCCGCCGCGTGCGGGGTCTCGGTTCCAACCAGATCGCCTCCCTGGAGCGCGAGTTCGGCAGCACCGGCTCCTGAGTCCCGGGCACTGCGGGATTGCTGGAATAATCGCTGCATGACTGAACGTCCGCGGCTGACCGTGCTCTCCGGCCCCTCCGGGGTCGGCAAGAGCACGGTCGTCGCCCATATGCGCAAGGAACACCCCGAGGTCTGGCTCTCGGTGTCGGCGACGACCCGGGGGCCTCGCCCCGGGGAGCAGCACGGAGTCCACTACTTCTTCGTCACCGACGAGGAGATGGACAAGCTGATCGCCAACGGCGAGCTGCTGGAGTGGGCCGAGTTCGCCGGGAACCGGTACGGCACACCCCGCGCGGCGGTGCAGGAGCACCTGGAGGCGGGGGTGCCCGTGCTCCTGGAGATCGACCTCCAGGGCGCGCGGCAGGTCCGCGAGTCCATGCCCGACGCCCAGCTGGTGTTCCTGGCTCCTCCCTCCTGGGAGGAGCTCGTGCGCAGGCTCACGGGCCGGGGCACCGAGTCCCCCGAGGTCATCGAGCGCCGGCTCGATGCCGCGAAGACCGAACTGGCGGCCGAGCCGGAGTTCGACACCACCCTGGTCAACACCTCCGTCGAGGACGTGGCCCGCGAGCTGCTAGCCTTGATGAACGTCGTGTGATCGTGAGCGACCGTGCAGCGGTCCGCTCACCGGTCGTCTCCCGACTGAATCTTTCCCATCCATCGGAAGGTAGAGCGTGTCCTCTTCCATCTCCGCGCCCGAGGGCATCATCAACCCGCCGATCGACGAGCTCCTCGAGGCCACGGACTCGAAGTACAGCCTCGTGATCTACGCGGCCAAGCGGGCCCGCCAGATCAACGCGTACTACTCGCAGCTCGGCGAGGGCCTGCTCGAGTACGTCGGTCCCCTTGTCGACACCCATGTCCACGAGAAGCCGCTCTCGATCGCCCTGCGCGAGATCAACGCGGGACTGCTGACCTCCGAGGCCGTCGAAGGCCCCGGCCAGTAATCGGTCAGTACGTCGTACCATCAGCTCGCAGCTGACTTTTCCACAGGCCCGGCAGTACACCTGCCGGGCCTGTGGTGTCTCATGGGGTGTGGTCGCACATTTCCGAGGTCCGGGGAGAGACGGTGGACAAGCCGAAGGTCGTACTGGGGGTCAGCGGCGGCATCGCCGCGTACAAGGCCTGTGAGCTGCTCCGGCGGCTGACGGAGTCGGGGCACGACGTGCGGGTCGTCCCCACCGCCTCCGCCCTGCACTTCGTCGGCGCCGCCACCTGGTCCGCCCTTTCCGGCCACCCGGTCTCCACCGAGGTCTGGGACGACGTCCACGAGGTGCCCCACGTCCGCATCGGGCAGCACGCCGACCTGGTGGTCGTCGCCCCCGCCACGGCGGACATGCTGGCCAAGGCCGCCCACGGGCTGGCCGACGACCTCCTCACCAACACCCTCCTCACCGCCCGCTGCCCGGTGGTCTTCGCCCCCGCCATGCACACCGAGATGTGGGAGCACCCGGCCACCCAGGACAACGTGGCGACGCTGCGCGCCCGGGGCGCCGTCGTCATCGAACCGGCCGTCGGACGCCTCACCGGCGTCGACACCGGCAAGGGCCGGCTGCCCGACCCGGGGGAGATCTTCGAGGTCTGCCGCCGGGTCCTGGCCTGCGGCGCCACCGCACCCGACCTCGCGGGACGGCACGTCGTCGTCAGTGCCGGGGGCACCCGCGAGCCCCTCGACCCCGTCCGCTTCCTCGGCAACCGCTCCTCGGGCAAGCAGGGCTACGCCCTCGCCCGCACCGCCGCCGCCCGGGGCGCCCGCGTCACGCTGATCGCGGCCAACACCGCCCTTCCCGACCCCGCCGGGGTGGACGTCGTCCCCGTCGGGACCGCCGCCGAACTGCGCGAGGCCGTCCTCACCGCCGCCGTCGACGCGGACGCGGTGGTCATGGCCGCCGCCGTCGCCGACTTCCGCCCGGCGGCCTACGCGACCGGGAAGATCAAGAAGAAGGACGACCGGGAGCCGGAGCCCATCACCCTGGTACGGAATCCGGACATCCTCGCCGAGATCTCCGGCGACCGGGCGCGGCCCGGACAGGTGATCGTGGGCTTCGCCGCCGAGACCGACGACGTGCTCGCCAACGGGCGCGCCAAGCTGAAGCGCAAGGGCTGCGATCTGCTCGTGGTGAACGAGGTGGGGGAGCGCAAGACCTTCGGCGCGGACGAGAGCGAGGCCGTGGTACTGGGCGCGGACGGCAGCGAGACCCCCGTCCCGCACGGCCCCAAGGAGACCGTGGCCGAAACCGTCTGGGACCTGGTGGCCGACCGGCTCGGATGAGTGCTTGAGTCACCCGCGGCTCCGTAAACCTTCCCCCGGGAGGGTGTGGCGCCTCTGGCGAACCTCGCCCGGCCCGGAGAGAATGCCCGTGCCGCAGGTCACAGCACTCTCGCGAGACGAGACAGGGGGCCCGCGGTGAAGCGCGACCGATAAACTGTTCCACGGACGGCGTCGGGTGCAGCCCCCGCCGTCCGCCAATGATCAGCCAGCAGCCGCTGCAACCCCAGGGAGCGTTGTGTCCCGTCGTCTGTTCACCTCGGAGTCCGTGACCGAGGGTCACCCCGACAAGATCGCTGACCAGATCAGCGACACCATCCTCGACGCGCTGCTCCGCGAGGACCCGGCCTCCCGGGTCGCCGTCGAGACCCTGATCACCACCGGCCTGGTGCACGTGGCCGGCGAGGTCACCACCAAGACGTACGCGGACATCGCGACGCTGGTGCGCAACAAGATCCTTGAGATCGGCTACGACTCCTCCAAGAAGGGCTTCGACGGCGCCTCCTGCGGCGTGTCGGTGTCGATCGGCGCGCAGTCCCCGGACATCGCGCAGGGCGTCGACGCCGCCTACGAGGCCCGCGTCGAGGGCGACGACGACGAACTGGACCGCCAGGGCGCCGGCGACCAGGGCCTGATGTTCGGCTACGCGACGGACGAGACGCCGACGCTGATGCCGCTCCCCGTCTTCCTCGCCCACCGGCTCTCCAAGCGCCTGTCCGACGTGCGCAAGAACGGGACCATCCCCTACCTGCGCCCCGACGGCAAGACCCAGGTCACCATCGAGTACGACGGCGACAAGGCCGTCCGCCTGGACACCGTGGTCGTCTCCTCGCAGCACGCGAGCGACATCGACCTCGAGTCGCTGCTCGCGCCCGACATCCGCGAGTTCGTCGTGGAGCCGGAGCTGAAGTCGCTCCTGGACGACGGCATCAAGCTGGACACCGAGAAGTACCGGCTGCTGGTGAACCCCACCGGCCGGTTCGAGATCGGCGGCCCCATGGGCGACGCGGGCCTGACCGGCCGCAAGATCATCATCGACACCTACGGCGGCATGGCCCGCCACGGCGGCGGCGCCTTCTCCGGCAAGGACCCCTCCAAGGTGGACCGCTCGGCGGCCTACGCGATGCGCTGGGTCGCCAAGAACGTCGTCGCCGCGGGCCTCGCCGGACGCTGCGAGGTGCAGGTGGCGTACGCGATCGGCAAGGCCGAGCCGGTCGGCCTGTTCGTGGAGACCTTCGGCACCGCCAAGGTCGACGTGGAGAGGATCGAGCGGGCCATCGACGAGGTCTTCGACCTGCGCCCGGCAGCCATCATCCGCGACCTCGACCTGTTGCGGCCCATCTACGCCCAGACCGCCGCCTACGGTCACTTCGGCCGTGAGCTGCCCGACTTCACCTGGGAGCGCACCGACCGCGTCGACGCCCTGCGCAAGGCCGCCGGGCTGTAGCCCCACGCCGTCCCTCCGGGGCCCGGCGCCCCCTCCGCGGGGGTGCCGGGCCCCGGCGCGTACCTCGGGCCCACCGCACATCCGGGCGCGGGGCCGCGCGGACGCGGGCGAGTCCCCGTACCCGAGACCGGTCTCGGGCCCGGCGCCGTTGTCGGTGGCGTTTGGTAAGAATGCAAGCGTGAGCAGCGACAACGGACCCGCGGACGGCGGCGCGGAGGGCACCCCGCCCGAGCAGCTCGCGCTCATCCGGGAGAGCGTGCGCAAGGCCGCCGCGCCCCGGGCCAAGCCGCGCACCTGGCGGGGTGCCGCGCTCGCCAAGGAGCTGCCCGTCGCCCGGGTCCTCGTCGACAAGGGAGTGCTCCACCTCGACCGCTACTTCGACTACGCCGTGCCCGAGGAGCTGGACGCCGACGCCCAGCCGGGCGTCCGGGTCCGGGTACGGTTCGGCGCCGGCCGGCACCGGGTGCGCGAGGGCCGGCGGGAGGGCGGCGGCCTGATCGACGGGTTCCTCGTCGAGCGGCTCGCCGAGTCCGACTACACGGGCCCCCTGGCGGCGCTGGCCCAGGTCGTCTCGCCCGAGCGGGTGCTCGACGAGGAACTGTTGGCGCTCGCCCGCGCCGTCGCCGACCGGTACGCGGGCAGCCTCGCCGACGTGCTCCAGCTCGCCGTGCCGCCGCGCAACGCCCGCGCCGAGAAGCGGCCTTCCCCCGCCCCGCAGCCCCCGCCTCCGCCGCCCGCCCCCGGCTCCTGGGAGCGCTACGAGCAGGGCCCCGCCTTCCTGGAGTCACTGGCCGCCGGAGGCGCCCCCCGGGCCGTGTGGAACGCGCTGCCCGGACCGCAGTGGAGCGAGGAACTGGCCAGGGCCCTCGCCGCGACCCTGGCCTCCGGACGCGGCGCGCTGGCCGTCCTGCCCGACGGACGGACCGTCGCCCGCGTGGACGCCGCCCTCACCGCGCTGCTGGGGGAGGGGCGGCACGCGGTCCTCACCGCCGACGCCGGCCCCGAGAAGCGGTACGCGCAGTGGCTCGCCGTACGGCGGGGATCGGTGCGGGTCGTCATCGGAACGCGGGCGGCGATGTTCGCACCGGTGCGCGACCTCGGCCTGGTCGCCGTCTGGGACGACGGCGACGACAGCCACAGCGAGCAGCACGCCCCGCAACCGCATGCCCGCGAGGTGCTGCTGCTGCGGGCGGCACAGGACAAGTGCGGCTTCCTGCTCGGCGGTTGGAGCTGCACCGTGGAGGCCGCCCAGCTCGTCGACACCGGCTGGGCACGCCCGCTGGTCGCGGGCAGGGAGCAGGTACGGGCGGCCGCGCCGCTGGTGCGCACCGTGGGCGACCTGGACCTCGCGCGCGACGAGGCGGCCCGCGCGGCGCGGCTGCCGACACTCGCCTGGCAGGCCGCCAGGGAGGGACTGCGGCACGGGCCGGTCCTGGTCCAGGTGCCCCGGCGCGGATACGTGCCACGGATGGCGTGCGCCACCTGCCGCGCCCCGGCACGCTGCCGGCACTGCGCCGGGCCGCTGGAGGCCCGGGGATCCGACGACCTGCGGTGCGGATGGTGCGGGCGCGAGGAGAACGGCTGGCACTGTCCCGACTGCGGCGGCTTCCGGCTGCGGGCCCAGGTGGTGGGGGCGCGCCGCACCGCCGAGGAGCTGGGCCGGGCCTTTCCGGCCGTTCCGGTGCGGACCTCGGGCCGCGAGCACGTGCTGGACACGGTGCCGGGGACGCCCGCGCTGGTGGTCAGCACGCCGGGCGCGGAGCCGGTGGCCGAGGGCGGGTACGCCGCGGCGCTGCTGCTGGACGGGTGGGCGATGCTGAGCAGGCCCGACCTGCGGTCCGGGGAGGACGCGCTGCGCCGCTGGATCGGTGCCGCGGCGCTGGTCCGCTCCCAGACGGCGGGGGGCACGGTGGTGGTGGTCGCGGAGCCGACGCTGCGGCCGGTGCAGGCGCTGGTGCGGTGGGACCCGGTCGGGCACGCCGTGCGGGAACTGGCCGAGCGCGGGGAGCTGGGCTTCCCGCCGGTGTCGCGGATGGCGGCGGTGTCCGGGCCCGGGGACGCGGTGACGGAGTTCCTCCGCGCGGTGGAGCTGCCGGCACGCGCGGAGATCCTGGGCCCCGTACCCCTGCCGGTCACCCCGGCAGGCCGCCCCCGGCGCCCGGGCGCACCCCCGCCCGGTGAACACTGGGACCGAGCCCTGATCCGCGTCCCCCCGGGCCACGGCGCCCCCCTGGCCGCCGCCCTGAAGGCAGCACAGGCAACCCGCATGGCCCGCGGCGGCAGCACGCCGGTATGGGTCCGAATCGATCCCCTGGACATCGGCTGACCAGCCCCACGCCCCCGGGAGGGCAGGGACGGGTCGTCGGGTGGGCCCCGTGCGAGGGCTCGACTCCGTCCGGCTGACCGCCCGCGACACCTGGCCGCACCTCCGCCCGGGGAGCACCGGGACCGGGCGCCGGCCCAGGCTCCCCTGGGCCACGGCGCTGAGAACCCGCGGCGGATGTGCCGCGCCCTCCCGGGGCGGTGGGCCCGGGAGGGCGGGGGCGGGCCGGCCCTGTCCAAGCTCAGCTCTGTGCAGCCGGCCGCCCGCGAGGCCCCGGCACACCTCCGCCCGGGTGGGGCAAGGCGTGGATCTGGGTTCCCGGGCACGGCGCCGCCCTGGCCGGGGGACCCGGACTCGCAGGGGCGGTAGCTCGCCTGGGTAGGCGCGGGTAGGCCGACGCCGCGCCCTCGTGTGGCGGTGTGCCCGGGAGGGCCGGGGCGGCGGGTTGGTTTCGTACGAGGGCTCAGCCCGTGTGGGGAGTGGGCCCCGTGAGGGCTCGGCCCTGGCGGTGGTCAGCCGTTGCGCGGGGCGGGGAAGACCGTGGGGCGGGGGTCGTCGCGCAGGGAGGGGCTGCCGGCCGTGGGCTGGGTCGGCATGGAGCGGGCGGCGGGGACGGTCGGCACCGTGGAGACACCGGCGCCCACATTGACCGTGCGGGTGCCCGAGGACTCCGGGGCGCGCTCCGTTTCGGCGGTGGGGGTCGCGGGCGACGTCTGGGCCGCCGCGCGGCGGGAACCGTAGCGGCGGTGCACCGCCTGCTTGGTGACTCCGAGCGCGGAGCCCACCGCGTCCCACGAGAAGCCCAGCGAGCGGTCGAAGTCCACCGCCGCCGTCACCAGGGTCTCGACACTGTCCCGCAGCTCCTGGGCGAGACGGACCGTCGGGGCGGGGGCGCGTCCGTAGACGACGAAGCCCGTGGAGGGGCCGGAGCGGCGCGGGCGGTAGACGTTGCCCAGCTGGGCGGTGAGCGTGCGCAGTGCGTCCACCTGCCGGCGGACCCGCTCGATGTCGCGCACCAGCAAGTGCAGGCTGGCCCGAGCCTGGGCGTCGTGGGTTGCGTGGTCGGCCATGAACAAGCCTCTCGAACCGGCGTTGAAAGGAATGAGCCCGTTGCGGGGCCCGTGGTCAACTCTTTCTTGACCAACGCGCAGGCGCTCCACGGGTCACGGGGTGGGGGCGCGGCGGCATATGCGTACGCCCCCGCGCCGCCGGCGGCCGTCCCCGCGTGGGGGTGCCGCCCGGGCCCATAGACTGGTGCGCTGTCCCTGGACGCCCCCGCCCGAGAGGCCCTACGCACCCCATGAAGCTCGTCTTCGCCGGCACCCCCGAGGTCGCCGTTCCCTCCCTGGACGCTCTTCTCGCCTCCGGGCGGCACGAGGTGGCGGCCGTCGTCACCCGGCCCGACGCGCCCGCCGGACGCGGACGCAGGCTGGTCGCCTCACCCGTCGCCGAGCGCGCGGAGGAGGCCGGGATCGAGGTGCTGAAGCCGGTCAGGCCCAAGGACCCCGGGTTCCTCGAGCGGCTCGAGGAGATCGCGCCGGACTGCTGCCCGGTCGTCGCCTACGGCGCCCTGCTGCCCCGCGCCGCCCTGGACATCCCCGCCCGCGGCTGGGTCAACCTGCATTTCTCGCTGCTCCCCGCCTGGCGCGGCGCCGCGCCCGTGCAGCACGCCATCATGGCCGGCGACGAGATCACGGGCGCCTCCACCTTCCTCATCGAGGAGGGCCTCGACTCCGGGCCCGTCTACGGCACCGTCACCGAGGAGATCCGCCCCACCGACACCAGCGGCGACCTGCTCACCCGGCTCGCCTTCGCCGGCGCCGGCCTGCTCGCCGCGACCATGGACGGCATCGACGACGGCACGCTCAAGCCCGTGCCGCAGCCCGCCGAGGGCGTCAGCCTCGCCCCCAAGGTCACCGTCGAGGACGCCCGCGTCGACTGGAACACCCCGGCGCTGCGCGTCGACCGGGTGGTGCGCGGCTGCACGCCCGCGCCCGGCGCCTGGACCACTTTCCGGGGCGAGCGGCTGAAGATCGTCCAGGCCGCCCCCGTACCGGACGTCACCGAGCTGGCGCCCGGGCAGCTCTCCGTCGGCAAGAACCACGTGCACGTGGGCACCGCCTCGTACGCCGTGGAACTGCTGTGGGTGCAGGCCCAGGGCAAGAAGCCGATGCGGGCGGCGGACTGGGCGCGCGGGGCGCGGATCACCGCGGGGGAGACCCTCGGCGGCTGAGACCCCGGCGACGGCCACGACGTAGGCTGGACCGCGCACTTCACCCCACCTCCGGAGCACCTTTTTCGTGAGCGACCAGCCCCGTCGGCCGCGCAGGCCCGCCAAGCCCTACCGCCGGCCCAAGAAGGACCCCGTCCGCATCCTCGCCTTCGAGGCCCTGCGGGCCGTGGACGAGCGGGACGCCTACGCCAACCTCGTCCTGCCCCCGCTGCTGCGCAAGGCGCGCGAGAAGGGCGACTTCGACGCCAGGGACGCCGCCCTCGCCACCGAGCTGGTGTACGGCACGCTGCGCCGGCAGGGGACGTACGACGCGATCATCGCGGCCTGCGTCGACCGGCCGCTGCGCGACGTCGACCCGCCGGTGCTGGACGTGCTCGGCCTGGGCGCGCACCAGCTGCTCGGCACCCGGATCCCGACGCACGCCGCGGTCTCCGCCACCGTGGAACTGGCCCGGGTGGTGCTCGGCGACGGGCGGGCGAAGTTCGTCAACGCGGTGCTGCGCAGGATCGCGCAGGACGATCTAGACGGCTGGCTGGAACGGGTCGCGCCGCCCTACGACGAGGACCCCGAGGACCACCTCGCCGTCGTCCACTCGCACCCCCGGTGGGTCGTCTCCGCGCTGTGGGACTCCCTGGGCGGCGACCGCGCCGGCATCGAGGAACTGCTGCGGGCGGACAACGAACGGCCCGAGGTGACGCTCGTGGCCCGCCCCGGCCGGGCCACCACGGCCGAACTGCTCGGTGAGGAGGCCGCCGTCCCCGGCCGCTGGTCGCCCCACGCGGTACGCCTGACCGAGGGCGGGGAGCCGGGCGCCGTCCCGGCCGTGGCGGAGGGCCGGGCCGGTGTCCAGGACGAGGGCAGCCAGCTGGTCGCCCTCGCGCTCGCCGCCGCTCCCGTCGAGGGCCGCGACCGGCTGTGGCTGGACGGCTGCGCCGGGCCGGGCGGCAAGGCGGCGCTGCTCGGGGCGCTCGCCGCCGAGCGGGGCGCCGCGCTGCTGGCCTCCGAGAAGCAGCCGCACCGGGCCGGCCTGGTGGCGAAGGCGCTCGCCGGGAACCCCGGGCCGTACCGGGTCGTCGCCGCCGACGGGACACGCCCCCCGTGGCGCCCCGGCACCTTCGACCGGGTGCTGGTCGACGTGCCGTGCACCGGCCTCGGCGCCCTGCGCCGCCGGCCCGAGGCACGCTGGCGTCGCCGCCCGGAGGACCTGGACGGCTTCGCGCCCCTCCAGCGGGGGCTGCTGCGCACCGCCCTGGAGTCCGTGCGGGTCGGCGGCGTCGTCGGCTACGCCACCTGCTCGCCGCACCTCGCGGAGACCCGTGCGGTGGTCGCCGACCTCCTCAAGCAGTTCCCGGACGCCGACCTGATCGACGCCAGGCCCCTGCTGCCCGGCGTACCGCACCTGGGCGAGGGCCCCGACGTCCAGCTCTGGCCCCACCTGCACGGCACCGACGCGATGTACCTGGCCCTCCTGCGCTGCACCGGCTGACGTACGCGGACATCGGGCGCGCAGCGCTGTCTGCCTGGTGGACCGGTGCGGGAATCCCCCGCGGGACATGGCAGGCTTGGTCCATGGCCCCGCAGATCAGCCCCAGCATCCTGTCCGCCGACTTCGCACGCCTCGCGGACGAGGCGAAGGCGGTCGATGGAGCCGACTGGCTCCACGTCGACGTCATGGACAACCACTTCGTCCCGAACCTCACGCTCGGCGTGCCGGTCGTGGAGTCGCTGGCCCGTGCGACGGACACCCCGCTGGACTGCCACCTCATGATCGAGGCCCCCGACCGGTGGGCCCCCCAGTTCGTGGAGGCCGGGGCCGGCTCCGTCACCTTCCACGTCGAGGCCGCCACCGCGCCCGTACGGCTCGCCCGGGAGATCCGGGCCAAGGGCGCCCGCGCCTCCATGGCGCTGCGGCCGGCCACGCCCGTCGAGCCCTACGAGGATCTGCTCCCCGAGCTGGACATGCTGCTGATCATGACGGTTGAACCCGGCTTCGGCGGGCAGGCGTTCCTCGACATCATGCTGCCGAAGATCCGCCGCACCCGTGAGCTGATCCGCAAGCACGGTCTCGAGCTCTGGCTCCAGGTCGACGGCGGTGTCTCGGCGTCCACCATCGAGCGGTGCGCGGACGCCGGCGCCGACGTCTTCGTCGCGGGCTCCGCCGTGTACGGGGCATTCGACCCGGCCGAGGCGGTCCGTGCACTGCGCGATCGGGCTCAGGCCGCGACGGCCAAGGCATCGTGGGCATGCGACCACTGAGCGTCAGGAACATGAACGGCGCCCGCGAGGGCTGATCGACCGCGCCGGATCTGCAAGGATGAACGGCGAATCCAGAGTGTGAACAGCAGTGAGGAGATCGCCGTGTCGGGTATGTCGGCGGGCCGGTCAGCCACGCGGATGGGACCCGCTGAGCTGGTGCAGGCGGCGGCCATGGCCCGCCGCTTCTACCTCGAGGGCAAGTCCAAGATCCAGATCGCCGAGGAGTTCGGCGTCAGCCGCTTCAAGGTGGCCCGGGTCCTGGAGACCGCCCTCGAACGGGATCTCGTACGGATCGAGATCCGTGTGCCGGCCGAACTGGACGCCGAGCGCTCCGACGCGCTCCGCGCCCGCTACGGCCTCAGGCACGCCGTCGTGGTCGAGTCCCCGGCCGAGGCCGAGGAGACACCCGACCCCGAGAACCTGGGAGAAGTGGCCGCCGACCTGCTCGGCGAGCTGGTCAACGAAGGGGATGTGCTGGGCCTGGCCTGGGGCCGCTCCACCATCCACATGGCGGCGGCCCTGGACCGGCTGCCGCCCTGCACCGTCGTGCAGCTGACGGGCGTGTACGACGCCGGGACCGCCGAGCGCGGCTCCGTCGAGGCCGTACGCCGCGCCGCGCAGGTGTCGGGCGGCGACGCCCACCCCATCTACGCGCCGATGCTGCTGCCCGACGCGGCCACCGCGGAGGCGCTGCGCCACCAGACCGGGATCGCGCGGGCCTTCGAGTACTTCGACAAGGTCACCGTCGCGTGTGTCTCCATCGGCTCCTGGGAGCCGGGCATCTCGACGGTGCACGACATGCTCAGTGACGAGGAGCGGGCGCACTACGCCTCCCTCGGCGTCGCCGCGGAGATGTCCGCGCACCTCTTCGACGCCCAGGGGCGCCGGGTCGGCCGGGACCTCGGAGAGCGGTGCATCACCGTCAAGACGGACCAGCTCCGCCGCGTCCCCGAGGTCGTCGCGATCGCCGGCGGACAGCGCAAGGGGCCCGCGATCGACGCCGTACTGCGCTCCGGGCTCGTCACCAGCCTGGTGACGGACACATCCGCCGCCGACTATCTGATGACGGTGGGACCGGCCCCGCGGTCCGCCCTCAACCGCGCGGACCCCGACGCCGCCTGAACGCGACACGGGGCGGGGCGTGTTCCGGTACCGGTACCACGGTGCCTGAGCATGCCCCGCCCTCGCCTTCGCGGCGGCTCTTCAGGCGGCTCCTGGAGGAAGCTCCGAGCGGTGCTCCGATCGGCTTGGACGATGCTCCCGGAGTCGGCGTACCGGTCGGCATGGGACAATCAAGTACGTGCTCTTCCCCCTGGCTGACCTGCCCGGGGGCCACCTCTGATCGACTGGGATGTGCAGCACGTGCGTTTCCTCAACGACATCCAGCCCCCGTACGACCTGACGTACGACGACGTCTTCATGGTGCCGAGCCGCTCCGCGGTCGGCTCGCGGCAGGGTGTGGACCTCAGCTCCCCGGACGGCACGGGCACCACCATCCCGCTCGTCGTCGCCAACATGACCGCCATCGCCGGCCGCCGCATGGCCGAGACGGTCGCCCGGCGCGGCGGACTGGTCGTCATACCGCAGGACATCCCGATCGAGGTCGTCGCCGAGGTCGTCTCCTGGGTGAAGTCCCGCCACCTGGTGCTGGACACCCCGATCGTGCTGGCCCCTCACCAGACCGTCGCCGACGCGCTGTCCCTGCTGCCCAAGCGGGCGCACAACGCGGGCGTGGTCGTCGACGAGGAGCGCCGTCCGGTCGGCGTGGTCACCGACGCCGACCTGACCGGCGTGGACCGCTTCACCCAGCTCGACGAGGTCATGTCCAAGGACCTGCTCCTCCTGGACGCCGGCATGGACCCGCGGGAGGCCTTCAACACCCTCGACGGCGCCAACCGCCGCTACGCGCCCGCCGTGGATGCCGAGGGCCGCCTGGCCGGCATCCTGACCCGCAAGGGCGCCCTGCGCGCCACCCTGTACACGCCCGCCACCGACGACCGGGGCCGGCTGCGCATCGCCGCCGCGGTCGGCATCAACGGCGACGTGGCGGGCAAGGCGAAGCAGCTCCTCGAGGCGGGCGTGGACACGCTCGTCATCGACACCGCGCACGGCCACCAGGAGTCCATGATCGGCGCGGTCCGGCTGGTGCGCGGCCTCGACCCGCAGGTCCCGGTCGTCGCCGGCAACATCGTCTCCGCCGAGGGCGTCCGCGACCTCATCGAGGCCGGCGCGGACATCGTCAAGGTCGGTGTCGGTCCCGGGGCCATGTGCACCACCCGCATGATGACCGGCGTCGGCCGGCCCCAGTTCTCCGCCGTCCTGGAGTGCGCCGCCGAGGCGAGGAAGTACGGCAAGCACGTCTGGGCCGACGGCGGCGTCCGCCACCCGCGCGACGTCGCGATGGCGCTCGCGGCCGGCGCGTCCAACGTGATGATCGGCTCCTGGTTCGCCGGGACCTACGAGTCCCCGGGCGACCTCCAGCACGACGCCGACGGCCGCCCCTACAAGGAGTCCTTCGGCATGGCCTCCGCGCGCGCCGTGCGCAACCGCACCTCCGAGGAGTCGGCCTACGACCGGGCACGCAAGGCGCTCTTCGAGGAGGGCATCTCGACCTCCCGGATGTTCCTCGACCCGGAGCGCCCGGGCGTGGAGGACCTGATCGACTCGATCATCGCGGGCGTCCGTTCCTCCTGCACCTACGCCGGTGCCGGCACGCTCGAGGAGTTCGCCGAGAAGGCCGTCGTGGGCATCCAGAGCGCCGCCGGATACGCCGAGGGCAAGCCCCTCCACGCCAGCTGGAACTGACCGCGGGCGTTCGCCCGGCGGGGACCGGGCCGCAACGGACGGGGACCGGGCCGCAACGGACGAAAGGCCCGGCGCAACGAAGGCCCGCGTCCCCGCGAGCAACGCAATGATCTTGCGGCAGTGCGCAAGGTTGCTGCATTTCAGGAGCAACGAAGAACCTCGTAGGGTTACGCGCTGTACGTGGTGCGGCGGGGACCCCGCTCGACGGGTCCCGGCTGTCGCGGGACGCCGTCGGTCCCTGCCGCGGAACACCGGCAGCGACGAAGGAGTCAGCGCGTGCTCGATCAAGGCGCCCCCCCGCACAAGAGCAGTCCCGCCGCCCCGCGGTCCCCGGGGGCCGGCGCGCGCCTCATGCGCCGCAAGCCCGTGGAACACCTGGTCGCCGAGGGTGGGCAGGGCGACGGCGGCTCGCTGCGCCGCTCCCTCGGGCTGTGGCAGCTGACCATGATCAGCATCGGTGCCACCCTCGGCACCGGCATCTTCGTCGTCCTCGGCGAGGCCGTCCCCAAGGCCGGTCCCGCCGTCACGCTCTCCTTCGTCATAGCCGGTCTGACGGCCCTCTTCTCCGCCCTCTCCTACGCCGAGCTGGCGGGCACCATCCCGGTCTCCGGCTCCTCCTACTCGTATGCGTACGCAACGATGGGCGAACTGGTCGCCTGGGTCTGCGGCTGGTGCCTGATGCTGGAGTACGGCGTGTCGGTCGCCGCCGTCGCCGTCGGCTGGGGCGAGTACCTCAACGAACTGCTCGACGGCACCATCGGCGTCACCATCCCCGCCGCGCTGTCCGCCCCGCCCGGCGACGGCGGCATCTTCAACCTGCCCGCGCTGATCGTCGTCCTGCTCGCCATGGCCTTCCTGATGGGCGGCGCGCGCGAGTCCGCCCGCGCCAACACGATCATGGTCGCGGTGAAGATCGGCGCCCTCGTGCTGTTCTGCGCCGTCGGCGTCCAGGGGTTCCGCTCCGGCAACTACGACCACTTCATGCCGCTCGGCATGGCCGGCGTCAGCGCCGCGGGGGCGACGCTGTTCTTCTCGTACATCGGCTTCGACGCCGCCTCCACCGCCGGTGAGGAGGCGAAGAACGCCCAGCGCGACCTGCCCCGCGCCATCCTGCTCTCGCTCGCCGTCATCACCGCGCTGTACGTCCTGGTCGCCGCCGTCGCCGTGGGCGCCAAACCCTGGCAGCAGTTCACCGACTCCGAGGCCACGCTCGCCCGGATCATGAGTGACGTCACCGGCCAGAGCTTCTGGGGCACCCTGCTCGCGTTCTGCGCCGTCATCGCCATCGCGAGCGTCGTCCTGACCGTGCTCTACGGCCAGACCCGCATCCTGTTCGCCATGTCCCGGGACGGGCTCGTGCCCAAGGCGTTCGGCAAGGTCAGCCCCAGGACCGGCACGCCGCGCACCAACACCCTGATCGTCTCCCTCTTCTGCGGCGTGCTCGCCGCGGCCATTCCGCTCGGCCAGCTCGCCGACGCCACCAGCATCGGCACGCTGTTCGCCTTCGCGCTGGTCAACGTGGCCGTCGTGGTGCTGCGCCGGACCCGCCCCGACATGCCCCGCACCTTCCGGGTGCCGTTGGCCCCGGTGCTGCCCGCCGTCGGCTTCGCCTTCTGCCTGTGGATGATGGGCAGCCTGTCCACCGTCACCTGGGTGGTCTTCGGCGTCTGGATGGCCGTCGGGCTCGTGTTCTACTTCCTGTACGGCTACCGCCGTTCCCGGCTCGCCGCCGCACCGGCCCCCTCTGAAGCGAAGTGAACCACCCGCCGTGCTGAACGATCTCGACGAACGCATCGTGCACGCCCTCGCCGAGGACGCCCGCCGCTCCTACGCGGACATCGGCCACCTCGTCGGCCTGTCCGCGCCCGCCGTGAAGCGGCGCGTGGACCGGCTGCGCGCCACCGGGGCGATCACCGGGTTCACCGTGCGGGTGGACCCCGCCGCCCTCGGCTGGGAGACGGAGGGGTTCGTCGAGATCTACTGCCGCAGCAACACGTCCCCCGAGACCATCCAGCGGGGTCTTGAGCGTTACCAGGAGGTCGTCGCCGCCTCCACCGTCACCGGTGACGCGGACGCGGTCGCCCAGGTCTTCGCCTCGGACATGCGTCACTTCGAACGGGTGCTGGAGCGCATCGCGGGCGAGCCGTTCGTCGAGCGGACCAAGTCGGTGCTGGTGCTGTCGCCGCTGCTGCGACGGTTCTCGTCGGGGTCGCCGACGTAGGCCGTGCGGTGGGGGTGGAAAAAACCCGGCGGGTGGTGGGGGACGCTGTTTAATATGGGTGTTATGACCTGGCGACATTGATCCACGAGTCGCGCCTCTCGAGGGCCGCCTCGGATGCCGTACGTCCTCCGCGTCCGGTGTCCGATCCGCCCTTACGGGAAGGCCTCATGACTCTCACGCCCACGCGTGCGTCCGACGTCAGCGTGCGACGGCTGACGACCACGCTGTACGGCTACTCGTTTTCCGAAGAATTCGTTCTGCTGTACCCGGTGTACGCGCTGCTGTTCAGCGACACCGGGCTGTCGGTCTGGCAGATCTCGTCGCTGTTCGCCCTGTGGTCGGTCACCGGCGTGCTGCTGGAGATCCCCTCCGGGGCCTGGGCCGACACGGTCTCGCGCCGACTGCTGCTGTGGCTCGGCCCGCTGCTGACCGCGGCCGCCTTCACCCTGTGGGTGCTGCTGCCGTCGTACGGCGCCTTCGCCCTCGGTTTCGTGCTGTGGGGTGCCGGCGGTGCGCTCGGCTCCGGTGCGCTGGAGGCGCTGGTCTACGACGAGCTGGAACGGCTCGGCGCGGAGGATGACTACGCCCGGATCATGGGGCGGGCGCGGGCGGCCGGTCTCGTTGCCGTGATGGCGGCGATGGGGCTCGCCGGGCCCGTGCTCGCCTGGGGCGGTCACGCGGCGGTCGGTGCGGCGAGTGTGCTGGTGTGTCTGCTGACAGCTGCCACGGCCCTGCGGTTTCCGGAGCACCGGACGGCGGGAGAGGGGCACGGGTCCTGGACCGGGACCCTGCGCGCCGGACTCGCGGAGGTGCGCGCCGACCGGTCGGTGCGGGGGGCGTTGCTGCTGGTTCCGGCCGTGACCGCGGTGTGGGGTGCGCTTGATGAGTACACGCCGTTGCTGGTCCGCGACACCGGGGTCGCGGACGGGACGGTGCCGTATCTGCTGCTGCTGATCTGGGCCGGGGCCACGGTGGGGAGCCTGCTGGCCGGTGAGGGTGAGCGGCTGGGGAGCCGAGGGCTTGCCGTGCTGCTGGCCGGTGCCGGGCTGGCGCTGGTGCTGGGGGCGGCCGACGGGACGCCGTGGGGGCTGGTGCTCGTGGCTCTCGCGTTCGGCGGGTTCCAGGCGGCGACCGTGCTGGCCGACGCGCGGCTGCAGCGGCGCATCGAGGACTCGGGGCGGGCCACGCTGACCTCGGTCGCGGGGCTGGGTACGGAGCTGGCGACGGTTGGTGCGTTCGGTGTGTACGCGCTGATCGCGTCGGGTCACGCGCACAGTACGGCCTTCGCGGTGCTGGCGGTGCCATACCTGGTGACGGCGGCGGTGGTGGTGGTGCTGGCGGGGTCGCGGTCGTGATGCGTATGCCTGCGGCGCCTGTGCTCCTCCGGTGGGGGTGCGCGTAGCGCCCGCGGTGGGTGGGTGGTGCGGGGCCGTGCCGGGGGTGTACGTCCTCGGACTGGCGCGATAGGGCTTGTTGGTGGGGCTGAACGGCGCGGACGCGCCAGCCACTGCGGGCGCACACCCCCGCCCCGCCCCCTCCCCGCCGTCGGCGCCTACCGCCCTCCCCGGGCTGCACGCCGCCGCTCCCGCGATCCGCGCCCTGCTACCGCCATCCGCGCTGCGGTGGGACGCCCTGCCTGCCACCGCCGCGGACGCCCCGCCTTGCCGCCATCGCGGGCGCCCTGCCTTGCCGCCATCGCGGGCGCCCTGCCTCCGGGCATCGCGGGGCGCCGCCGCTCACCCGATCCGCGCCCTGCCTCCGGGCATCGCGGGCACGCTGCTGCTCTCGCGATCCGCGCCCGGCCGCCGCCATCCGCGATCCGCCGCCATCCGCGCCGCAGGCGGGCGACCGCCGCGCCGCTCCCGCGAGTCGCGCGCCGCTCCCGCGGTCCGCGGGCAGTCGTGCCTCCCCCAGAGCCTGAAGGGCCTGGGAGGTACCCCCAGGGCGATGGGGGTCCCCCCGCTCATGGGGGTACCTCCCGCTCGAGCGGAGCCGAGAGTGGGGGAGGCACCCCGCTGGCGCCGGGCTGCGCGAACACCCCCGGCCCGCACCAACGCACTGCACCCTGCGGTAGCGCCGACTGTGCAACACACCCCAGGCCAGCACCAACGCAGGGCACCGGGGGTAGCGGCGGCTGGGCAATACACCCCCGGTCGGCACCAGGGCTGGGTGCCGTACGCCACCCCGGGGAACGCAAAGGCACCCCGTGCAATGAATCACCGTTCGCCCGCCCACCCACGCAACAAACCCCTCACCCGCACGCAACGGCTCCTTCTTGTCCCCCCGAGCCGCCCGCCCGTACCGTCTATCTCGCCCCCGCAAACCCCCGCGTACCGGTGAGGATCACGCATGCGCACCGCCCTGCTCCAGAGCTCCGGCCGCCCCGGCTCCGTCGTCGAGAACCTCAAGATCCTCGACGACGCGGCCGCCCGCGCCGCAGCCGCAGGCGCCGCGCTGCTCGTCACCTCGGAGCTGTTCCTGACCGGATACGCGATCGGCGACGACCTGGGCCGGCTCGCCGAGCCCGCCGACGGCGACGCCGCCGACGCGGTCGCGGAGACCGCCGCCCGGCACGGCCTCGCCGTCGCCTACGGCTACCCGGAGCGCGACGGCGACACGGTGTACAACTCCGTCCAGCTCGTGTCCGCCGACGGCACCCGCCTCGCGAACCACCGCAAGACCCATTTGTACGGCTGCTTCGAGCGGGACCACTTCACCCCGGGCGAGCGGACGGTGGTCCAGGCCGAGCTCGACGGCCTCACCGTCGGCCTGATGATCTGCTACGACGTCGAGTTCCCGGAGAACGTGCGCGCCCACGCGCTCGCCGGGACCGACCTGCTGCTGGTGCCCACGGCACTGCTCCACCCGTTCCAGTTCGTCGCCGAAGCCGTCGTGCCGGTGCGGGCGTTCGAGAACCAGATGTACATCGCGTACGTCAACCGGGTCGGCCAGGAGGGCGAGTTCGAGTTCGTCGGGCTGTCCACGCTTGCCGCTCCCGACGGAGTCGCCCGTGCCCGGGCCGGGCGGGGGGAGGAGCTCGTGGTTGCCGAGGCCGATCCTCTTCTTCTCGCCGCCTCACGTGAGAGCAACCCGTATCTACGGGATCGCCGTCCCGGTCTCTACCGGTCTCTCGTCTGAACCTCCCTCGTACCACCCCCGCAAGGAGTCCGTACCCCATGACGTCCACGGTGCCCAACGCCGTCCAGCACGCCGATGAGCAGCAGCCGCCGATCACCATGTTCGGCCCGGACTTCCCGTACGCGTACGACGACTTCCTCGCCCACCCCGCCGGTCTCGGGCAGGTGCCCGCGACCGAGCACGGCACCGAGGTGGCCGTCATCGGGGGCGGTCTGTCCGGCATCGTCGCCGCGTACGAGCTGATGAAGATGGGGCTCAAGCCCGTGGTCTACGAGGCCGACCGGATCGGCGGGCGGCTGCGGACCGTGGGGTTCGAGGGGTGTGATCCCTCGCTGACCGCTGAGATGGGGGCGATGCGGTTTCCGCCGTCCTCCACCGCTCTGCAGCACTACATCGATCTGGTGGGGCTGGAGACCCGGGCCTTTCCCAACCCTCTCGCCGAGGTGACGCCGTCCACCGTGGTGGACCTCAAGGGGGAGTCGCACTACGCCGAGACCCTCGACGATCTGCCGCAGGTCTACCGGGACGTCGCCGACGCCTGGGCCCGGTGCCTGGAGGAGGGGGCGGACTTCTCCGACATGAACCGGGCCCTGCGGGAGCGGGACGTGCCGCGGATCCGGGAGATCTGGGCGAAGCTGGTCGAGAAGCTCGACAACCAGACCTTCTACGGCTTCCTCTGTGAGTCGGAGGCGTTCAAGTCCTTCCGGCACCGTGAGATCTTCGGGCAGGTCGGCTTCGGCACCGGTGGATGGGACACTGATTTCCCCAACAGCATTCTGGAGATCCTCCGGGTCGTCTACACCGAGGCCGACGACCACCACCGCGGCATCGTCGGCGGCTCCCAGCAGCTGCCCCTGCGGCTGTGGGAGCGGGAGCCGGAGAAGATCGTCCACTGGCCGTACGGCACCTCGCTGAAGTCCCTCCACGTGGACGGCGAGCCCCGCCCGGCCGTGACCCGGCTGACCCGCACCGCGGGCAACCGCATCACGGTGACGGACGCCGACGGCGACATCCGTACGTACCGGGCGGCGATCTTCACCGCCCAGTCCTGGATGCTGCTCTCCAAGATCGCCTGCGACGACTCGCTCTTCCCGATCGACCACTGGACCGCCATCGAGCGGACCCACTACATGGAGAGCTCCAAGCTCTTCGTGCCCGTGGACCGGCCGTTCTGGCTGGACAAGGACGAGGAGACCGGGCGGGACGTCATGTCGATGACGCTCACCGACCGGATGACCCGCGGGACGTATCTGCTGGACGACGGTCCCGACAAGCCGGCCGTGATCTGTCTGTCGTACACCTGGTGCGACGACAGCCTGAAGTGGCTGCCGCTGTCCGCGAACGAGCGGATGGAGGTCATGCTGAAGTCGCTCGGCGAGATCTACCCCAAGGTCGACATCAGGAAGCACATCATCGGCAATCCGGTGACCGTCTCCTGGGAGAACGAGCCCTACTTCATGGGCGCGTTCAAGGCCAACCTGCCCGGCCACTACCGGTATCAGCGGCGCCTGTTCACCCACTTCATGCAGGAGTCGCTCCCGGAGGACAAGCGGGGCATCTTCCTCGCCGGTGACGACATCTCCTGGACGGCCGGCTGGGCCGAGGGCGCCGTCCAGACCGCGCTGAACGCGGTCTGGGGCGTGATGCACCACCTGGGCGGCGGGACCGACCCGTCCAACCCGGGCCCGGGCGACCTCTACGACGAGATCGCCCCGGTCGAACTCCCGGAGGACTGACCCGGCTCAGACGCCGGCGGCCCGCGCCTTCTCGTACACCTCGGCGGCGACGTCCCTGAGCTCCTCGGCGTCACGCGTGGAGGTCTGCAGGTCGATCAGCATCTCGTCGAGCCCGATCGCGGCGTGTGCGACCAGGTCCTCGACGATCTGGTCCACGCTGCCCTGGAAGGGGCGGCGGTCCGCTTCCGGCCGGCTTGCGGTCGAGTAGACCGTGTTCACCCGGAGCACCGTGCGCAGTGGCTCGGTGCGTCCGCGTTCCGCGGCCAGTTCCTGGAGCTGCCGCCACTGCGTGGTCAGCGACTCGACGCCCATGCCGGTGGGCATCCAGCCGTCGGCGAGGTCGACGACCCGCCGGCGGGCCCGGGCGCTGCCCGCGGCCAGCAGGACCGGGATCGGCCGGGCGGGCTTCGGACCCACCACGGCCGAGGCGATCCTTGTCAGGTCGCCCTCGTACGACACCGGGTCCGGGCCCCAGACCGCGCGGCACACGCCGATCAGCTCGTCCAGGGCCTTGCCCCGCTCCTCGAACGGCCGCACCCCCGACGCCGCGTACTCGTCGAGGGACCAGCCGGTGCCGAAACCGGCCACCACCCGGCCGCCGCTGGCCGCGTCCAGCGAGGCCAGCGTCTTGGCGAGCTGGAACGGCAGATGCAGCGGGCCGACCAGGACGCTGGTGCCCAGTTCGACGCGCCGGGTGGCCGCTGCCGCGAGGGTGAGGGTGACCAGCGGGTCGGCCACGCCCCGGTAGGAGTCGGGCCAGGGGAGCCCCTCGATGCCGTACAGACCCTGGGTGGCCGGTTCCGGGAACAGAGCCCGCTCGTAGACCCACAGGCTGTCGTAGCCGGTCTCCTCGGCGGCGCGTGCCACCAGGGGGACGTCCCGCCCGAGGTCGTACCGCCTGTTCTGGGGGAGGCCGAGACCGAGCCGAGTCGCCATGTTCCGTGCTCCTTCGTCAGAGGGTCGGATCTATCGAACCTACAGCGGAGGCCGGGGAGTTCGCCGATCAGTCGGGCAGCGGGGTGAGCAGCATGCGCCCGGCGAGGCCCACCGCGGCGTCCAGACGTTCGGTCATCTCCTCGGCGACGTCCGGCAGTCCGCGCAGCGCCCACAGGGCGCGCCCCGCCGTCCACGCGGCGTCCCGGGCGCGCTCCAGGCTCCATGCGCCGAGCAGATGGGTCAGCGGGTCGGCGATCCGCAGCAGATCGGGGCCCGGTGTCAGGTCCTCGCGGATGCGTTCCTCCAGGGTGACCAGGAGGTCGCCCACCTGGTCGAACTCGTCTTCGAGGTCGGCGGGTGCGCAGGTCAGCGTACGACAGGTGTCCACGACGGCCAGCGCCAGATCGTGGCCGATGTGCGCGTTGATGCCCGCGAGCGCGAACTGCAGGGGACGTACACCGGGGTGGTGCCGGAATGCGAACAGCGGACGCCAGCAGGCCGGAGGCCGCCGTCCCCCGGCCACCGCGTCGACCGCCGCCAGATAGCGCTCCGCGAACCGCACATCCAGCGTGATCGCCGCCCGCGCGTCCGGGAACCGCCCGGCGTCGATGCGCCGGTCCACGGCCTCCGTCACCGCCAGGTAGACGCGGTTGAAGACCGCGACCCCGTCCCGCGCCGGCAAGGCCGCGTCGAGGGCGCGCAGACGGGAGACGACCCCGTCCACGGGAGTCAGGACTTGTTCGCCTTGCGCCATGAGCGCAGAGTGGCACCTTTAGGGTGGTTCGAGTGGCGGCGGGCCCGACGCTTCCCCGGAACGGGGGAACGCACCCGCCGTGGGGGAGGGGGAGCAGTACAGTGCCAGGCTCGCGTGCCCAGCGCCTGTCCACGCGAAGGGCGGAGCGGCGCCGTGCCGCCCGCCGCGGCGCGATGGTCGCGGCGGCGTCCGTCGTGGTCGCCGTCGGCACGGCGGCCGGGATGCTGTCGGCGGCCGGCGAGGGCCGCGGCCCGGACCGGGCCCGCCCCGAGGTCTCCTCGTCGCCGCGCCTCGAACCGCTGCCCGCCGTGCCGTCGCCCTCCCCGTCGGCGACGGCGTCCCCGTCGCCCAGGGCCAGTGCGAAGAAGAAGGCGAGTCCCACGCCGTCCCCGTCCCGCACCGAGCAGAAGCGGCAGACCACGCCCGTGTCCACCCGTCTGTACCGCCACCCCGAGAGCCGGGTCCTGGAGTGGGTGCGGGCCCACCGCGACGATCCGCGCCGCGCGGTCATAGAGTCGCGGATCGCCGCCCAGCCGGCGGCCGTCTGGTTCGCCGACTACACGCCGGCCACGATCACCGCCCGGGTGCGCGCCGTGACGTCCGGCGCGGCCGCCCAGGGCCGGACGCCGGTCCTCGTGCCGTACGCCGTCCCCGACCGCGACTGCGGCGGGCACTCCCAGGGCGGAGCACCCGACCTGGCCGCCTACGACGCCTGGATCGACCGCTTCGCCGCCGGGCTCGGCGACGGCGACGTCATCGTGATCCTGGAGCCCGACTCGATCGCCCAGGCCGAGTGCCTCTCCGCCGGCCGGCGCGCCGACCGCTTCGCCTCGCTGGCCCGCGCCGGACGGGTGCTGAAGAAGGCGAACCCCCGCGCCCGGGTCTACTTCGACGCCGGGCACTCCGGCTGGAACGCGCCCGGGAAACAGGCGGACCGGCTGCGGCAGGCCGGCGCCGCCTCGGCCGCCTCCTCCAACGGCATCTTCAGCAACGTCTCCAACTTCCACGGCACGGCCGACGAGATCGCCTACGACCGTGCCGTGCTCGACGCCCTCGGCGGACCGTCGGGCCTCGGCGCGGTGATCGACACCAGCCGCAACGGCAACGGCGCGCCGGCGGACGGCGAGTGGTGCGACCCGGCGGGCCGCAAGCTCGGCCGGACCCCGACGCTGAACACCGGCGAGGCCCGCATCCACGGCTATCTCTGGGTGAAGCTCCCCGGCGAGTCGGACGGCTGCGCGGGAGCGCCGGGCACCTTCACCCCGTCGTACGCCTACGACTTGGCGCGCTGAGTCTCCTCGGCGCCGTTCGTGTCGTAGGTGGAGGTGCCCTCGTCGAGCAGCGGCTGCTGCGTCTTGAGATGGGCGGGGGCGAAGGCGCGCAGCGCGTGGTAGCCGGTGATGACCACCACCGTGCCGAGCGCGATACCGCTGAGCGAGAAGGTGTCGGTGAACTCCATCGAGACATTCCCGACGCCGATGATGATGCCGGCGGCGGCCGGTACCAGGTTCAGCGGATTGCGCAGGTCCACCTTGGCGTTGATCCAGATCTGGGCGCCCAGCAGGCCGATCATGCCGTACAGGATGACGGTGATGCCGCCCAGCACCCCGCCCGGGATGGCCGCCACGACCGCGCCGAACTTCGGGCAGAGACCGAACAGCAGGGCGAACCCGGCGGCGGCCCAGTACGCGGCGGTGGAGTACACGCGGGTCGCGGCCATCACGCCGATGTTCTCCGAGTAGGTGGTGTTCGGCGGGCCGCCGACGGCGGTCGACAGCATGGAGCCGACACCGTCGGCGGAGATGGCCGTGCCGAGCTTGTCGTCGAGGTCGTCGCCGGTCATTTCGCCGACCGCCTTGACGTGTCCCGCGTTCTCGGCGATCAGCGCGATGACCACCGGCAGGGCGACCAGGATCGCCGACCACTCGAAGGACGGGCCGTGCAGGTCCGGCAGGCCGATCCAGTCGGCCCGGCCCACCCCGGACAGGTCCAGGCGCCAGTGGTCGGTGACCTCGCCGCTCGCGTCCGCCGCGTGGATCCGCCCGAAGATCCGGTCCAGCGCCCAGGACAGGGCGTACCCGAAGACCAGGCCGAGGAAGATCGCGATCCGGGACCAGAAGCCGCGCAGACAGACCACGGCCAGACCGGTGAACAGCATCACGAACAGGGCCGTCCACTGGTCCTGCGGCCAGTAGGTGGCGGCGGTCACCGGTGCCAGGTTGAATCCGATCAGCATGACCACCGCGCCGGTGACGACGGGCGGCATCGTGGCGTGGATGATCCGCGCGCCGAAGCGCCGCACGGCCAGACCCACCAGGAACAGCGCGGCCCCGACCACGAACACCGCGCCGGTGACGGTGGCGCTGGACCCGCCCTGTGCCCGGATCACGGCGGCGACGCCGACGAAGGACAGCGAGCAGCCCAGGTAGCTGGGCACCCGGCCGCGGGTGGCCAGCAGGAAGACGACGGTCGCGACGCCCGACATCATGATCGCGAGGTTGGGGTCCAGACCCATGAGCACCGGGGCGACGAACGACGCCCCGAACATCGCCACGACGTGCTGGGCACCGAGGCCCGCCGTGCGGGGCCAGGAGAGCCGTTCGTCGGGGCGGACCACCGCGCCGGGGGCCGGGGTGCGTCCGTCGCCGTGCAGTGTCCAGCGGACGCCGAGATCCATGGGCTGTCGCTTTCGTCGTTTGGTGCAGCGTGTCCGGACCATTGTGCGGCCCGAGCAGGAGTGCTTCGTACGGACGAGCGGGTGGGCGGGGGTGGCTGAGCGGTTGCTTAGGATGGGCGGTGCCGTCTTTCGTTGTAGGTGGCACTCAGTCCGTACGTCCTTGGAGTCCCGCCCGTGACCGTCGAAGCACCGCCCGCCCCCGCCCTGCACCATGGGCGGCTGATCCCCGTGACCGTCCACTTCGACGACCTCGACGCGCTGGGGCTGCTGCACAACGCCCGCTACCCCCTGCTGGTCGAGCGCGCCTGGACCGAGCTGTGGCACGACAACGGCGTCCGCTTCGAGGGCGACTGGGCCGCGGCCGGTGACGCCTGCAACGCGGTCAAGGAGCTGCGCCTCACCTACGAGGCCCCGGTAACCCGGCCCGGCACCTACGCCGTTCACCTGTGGCTCGACCGGCTGGGCACCACCGGACTCACCTACGGCTTCCGTTTCTGCTCGGCGGACGGGGCGGTGACCTACGCCCGGGGCAGCCGGGTGCTGGTGAGGCTGGACGCCGGGACGCTGCGCCCGGCGCCCTGGAGCGAGCCGTTCAGGGACGCGGCTCGGGCACTGCTGCGTCCGGACGCGTGACCTTCGTGCGGTCCCCAGCGCGCAGCACGCCCGCCAGGCCCGCGATACCGCAGGACAACACGGTCACCAGCACGAACGACACCATCAGACTGGTCGCCTGCGCCAGCAGTCCGATCGCGCTGGGCGCGATCAGTCCCGAGGTGTAGGTGATGGTCGCGACGCCCGCGATGGCCAGGCTCGGGTTGGCGCCGCTGCGGCCGGCGGCGGCGAAGCACAGCGGGACGACCACGGCGATGCCCAGCCCCATCAGCGCGAACCCGCCCATCGCCGCCGCCGGGTGCTCGGCGAACACGATCAGCAGCCCGCCGAGAACGGCCACCACACCGCTCGCGCGGACCGTGCGCACGGCGCCGTAGCGGTCCACCACACGGTCGCCGGCGATCCGGGCGACGGCCATGGTGAGCGTGAAGCCCGTCGTGCAGGCCGCCGCCAGACCGGCCGAGGTCTCCAACTGGTCGCGCAGATAGACCGCCGACCAGTCCAGGCTCGCGCCTTCGGCGAACACCGCGCAGAACCCGATCGCGCCGATGAGCAGGGCGGAACGAGGCGGCAGGGCGAACCTCGGCGGCGGCTCCTCGTCCTCGGCCGGCTGCAGATCGAGCACCCAGGCACAGGCGATGACGCCCGATGCCGTCAGCACGGCGGCGGCCAGCGCGTGGTGCAGCCGGGCGTCGGCGCCCAGGTGGGCGGCGAGCGTGCCGGCCGCCGAACCGGTCAGCGCGCCGGCGCTCCACATGCCGTGCAGACCCGACATGATCGACTTGTCGAGACGGGTCTCCACCTCCACGCCCAGCGCGTTCATCGCCACGTCCGACATGCCCGCCGTCGCGCCGTAGACGAACAGGGCCAGACAGAGGGTCAGCATGCCGGGCGCGGCCGACGGCAGGATCAGCGCGAGCGTCCACAACGCGGTCAGGCCGCGCAGCGCGGTGCGGGTACCGAAGCGGTGGCTGATGCTCCCCGCCAGCGGCATCGCCACGGACGCGCCGAGCGCCGGGAAGGCGAGGGCGAGGCCCAGCTGGCCCGCGCTCACCCCGGCGTGGTCCTGGATCCAGGGGACCCGGGTGGCGAACGAGCCGGTGACGGCGCCGTGCACGGCGAACACCGCGGCCACGGCGTACCGGGCCCGCCTCACCTCGCGCTGTGCGTGCACCACTGGCCCCATCGATCCGTCCCTCCCCTTGGCCCGTTCCCGTCCGCGGGCGTAAACTATCAGGAACCCTGCCTGAAAGATAAGGGGTCCGTGTCACGACCGGTCCCGCCGATCTGGAAGGATCCCGGCATGGCCGCATCCCCGAGCACCGCCAGAGCCATCAACGACCGGCTCGCGCTGCGTCTGCTCCAGCAGGAAGGCCCGCTGACCGCGGGGCAGTTGAAGCAGCTGACCGGTCTGTCCCGGCCCACCGTCGCCGACCTCGTCGAACGGCTCACCGCGGCCGGGCTCATCGCGGTCGTCGGAGAGGCGGGGGAGCAGCGCCGCGGGCCCAACGCCAAGCTGTACGGCATCGTGGCGGGCCGTGCGCACCTCGCCGCGCTGGACGTCCGTACCGAGGGCGTGGCCGTGATCGTGTCCGACCTCGTCGGCGAGGTGCTCGCCGAGGCGTCGCTGCCCATCACCGGGGACACGGGGACCGGGCCGGCCGTGGAACAGGCGGTGGCGCTGGTCGAGCGGACGGCGAAGGAGGCGGGCGCCGACCGGCTGCACACCGTGGGGATCGGGGCGCCGGGGCTGATCGACCCCGCGAGCGGCGAGCTGCGCGACTCCACCCAGCTGCCCGAGTGGCATCGGCGCCTGGTCGCCGCGCTTCAGGAACGGCTGCCGGAGGCCCGCGTCAGCGTGGAGAACGAGACGAACCTCGCCGCGCTGGCCGAGCAGCGCGACGGGGCCGCGCGCGACCGGGACACGTTCGTGCTGCTGTGGCTGGGGCACGGGACGGGTGCGGCCGTCGTTCTCGACGGCGCCCTGCGGCGGGGGGCCTCCGGCGGTACGGGTGAGATCGGCTTCCTTCCCGTGCCGGGCACCAGGGAGCTGCCCTCGGCCACCGACTGCGCGGGCGGCTTCCACTCCCTGGTGGGCGCGGCGGCGGTCGCGGAACTGGCGGCGGAGTACGGCATCGACGCGGAGCCCGGGGTCGAGCCGGTGGCGGCGGGGGCGGTGCGGAGGGCGGTGTCGGCCGGGCGTGATTCCGCCGGCGCGCGCTTCCTCGACACCCTGGCCGACCGGGTCGCGGTGGGCGTCGCGTCGGTCGTGGCGCTGCTGGACCCCGGGCACGTGGTCCTGGGCGGTGAGGTCGGACAGGCCGGCGGGGAGGCGCTGGCCGCGCGGGTACGGGACCGGCTGGCCGGCCTCTCACCCCTGCCCACGGAGGTCCACCCCAGCGCCCTGGGCGGCGCCGCGGTCCTCCGCGGAGCCCTCCTCACGGCCCGCGAGCGCGCCCAGAACGACCTCTTCGGCACCTCTGACCACTGACGGCGCCCACGGTGGGTGGGTGGTGCGGGGCCGCGCCGGGGGTGTACGTCCTCGGACTGGCGCGACTGGGCTTGCTGGTGGGGGTGGGCGGTGCGGACGCGCCAGCCACTGCGGGCGCACACCCCCGCCCCGTCCCCTCCCGCCATCGGCGCCTGCCGCGCGCTGCGGGCTGCGCGCCGCGGGCCGCCGCTCCCCGTGATCCGCGCCGTCCGCGCGAGCCCCGCGATCCGCGGGCAGTCGTGCCTCCCCCAGAGCCTGAAGGGCCTGGGAGGCACCCCCATGGGCGATGGGGGTACCTCCCGCTCATGGGGGTACCTCCCGCTCGAGCGAAGCCGAGAGTGGGGGAGGAGCCGAGAGTGGGGGAGGCACCCCGCTGGCGCCGGGCTGCGCGAACACCCCCGGCCAGCACCGACGCAGGGCACCTGCAGAGCGCCGGCTAGTGCAACAACCCCCGGCCAACACCAACGCCCGCTGCACAGGGCACCCACCCCCACCGGCGTACGGCGCCTAACGGAACCGCGTGGCGAGGTACTCGTCGAACGTGCGCTTCCCCACCGCCCGCTCCGGCGCCAGATGACCCCCCGCCCGGAACCCCTCGTACGCCGCCCCCCGCAGCGGCACCTTCACCACCGCCCGCCGCCGCCCCGCCGCCTTCAGATACGCCCGCGCCAGCGACTCGAACGTCCGCACCTCCGGCCCGCCCATGTCGTCGACCCGCCCCGCCGGCTCGCCCTCCGCCAGCTCCGCCAGCCGCTCCGCGACCTCCGTGACGTCGATCGGCTGGTCCTTCACCCGGGCCGGCAACAGGATCACCGGCAGCTTCGCCATCCCCTGCAGCACCGTCAGGACCAGGTCGTGGAACTGCGTCGTCCGCAGCACCGTCCAGCCGATCCCGGAGCCCTCGATCAGCCGCTCCACCGCCAGCTTGGACTTGTAGTAGCCGAACGGCACCCGGTCCACGCCGACGATCGAGATGTACACCAAATGCCCCACCCCGGCCCGCCGCGCCGCCTCGATCAGGTTCCGCGAGGCCTTCTCGTCGCCCCCGCGCGGTGAGGTCGCGCAGTGCACGATCGTGTCCACGCCCGTGACGGCGGCGTCCAGGGCGCTCCCGCCCTCGCGCAGATCGACGGCGTACGGCCGCGCGTGCCGGCTGAGAACCCGCACCTCGTGCCCGTCCGCGCGTAGCCGCTCGACGACATGCCTGCCGAGCGTTCCGGTACCGCCGGTCACCAGGATCGTGGTCATGCTGATTCAGCCCTTCCGGACACCGGCGCCCCCGGACGGAGCGCCCCGCATCGGCCAGGACGGACCGGCCCGCGCCGGATGTGACATCGGTGCCGGACCCGTCGAAGTCCAGCTTCGCCGGGTCCGGCACCGTGCGCATCCCCACCTGGTGAGGCCCGGCGGCGGGCAAGGGCCGTCGTCACCGCCGCCGGGCCGGTCCACGGGAGGTCAGCAGGCTCCCTGGTCCCGCCACACCCCCCACTCGCCGGTGGTGCCGGGCTCCTCGCCCTGCGTCCACCACTGCGCCCGCCAGACGCGTCCCCCGTGGGAGACCACGCTTCCTCCGCCGTAGGCGGTCGAGGCGTTCCACGCCGGGTCCGTGCAGTCGCCGGGCTCACCCGGGTCCGTCGGCGTCGTGCCGCCCGGCTCGACCACGGTCGTCCCGCGTGCGAGGTCGCCGGCGAGGGCGTACGTCGTGCCGGAGACCGTCACCGTCCAGTTCGACGGGGTCGACACGGGCAGGTAGTAGTTGAACGACAGGTCGACCGTCGCGCCCGGCGCCAGCGACTGCCACGCCGGCAGCTTCAGCGACACCCGGTGGAAGTCGCCCCGCAGACCGCCCACGTTGTCGCCGGTGTGGTCGCTGCTGATCACCTCGGTGCCGAAGCCGGACTGGTCGGAGGCGTTCCCCGGGGCCGAGGTCGCGTAGTCGAACTGGAACTCCGTGCCGCCCGGCAGCGTCGTCTGCGTGTTGTTCGTGATGCGCAGCTTGGGCGTGATCGGGTAGTTGGAGTCGCCCAGCTTGAAGTCCGTGAACCGCACGTCCACGTTCACGGCCTCGGCCGGCAGGTCAGCGCCGGACTTCTTCGCGCCGTACGGCGTCGCCGTCCGGAACGTGTCGTACATCAGCGAGGTGAGTGTGTCGCCCTGCTCGTACTGGCCCTTCGCGTCGTTCCAGCCGTAGTCGCCGGCCAGCTCCCAGACCATCGTGCCGCCGATGCCGCGGTCCACGACGTAGTCGGCCTTGGCCGCGACGGACTGCTCGTCCTCGGTGGAGAGGAACACCTTCTTCTCGGCGTTCCACAGCCAGGGCGCGACCAGCGTCGAGTCGTACTTGCGGGCGTAGGTCCCGGTCAGCTCGGTGCCGGCGGGGAAGCCGTAGTCGGTGACGTAGTCGCCGACGATCCCCTTCTCGAGGTTCTTGGCGTGCCACATCGGGTTGGAGCCCGCCGGGGACTCCTTGCCCTCGGTGTCGAGGTCGTGCCAGAGGTTGTCGATGCCGACGGCGCCGTCACCGCACTTGGTCAGGCCGGAGCCCGCCGGGCAGGAGGACGCGGTGGCCCTGCCCCACAGACCGTCGGTGCCGCCCTGCACGTTCTTGTGCCCGCGCGTGTAGTACGGCAGGCCGATGTTGATGCGGCCGGCCGGCATCGAGCCGCGGAAGTAGTGGTAGGCCCAGTCGGTGTTGAGGTAGCCGATGCCGCCGTACTGGGCGCTGCCGTAGACGTTCGCGGCGGCCAGCTCGGCGTCCTTGCCGTCGTCGAAGAGCGACGCGTTGGGGCCGACGTACTCGTTCCAGGCGCCGTGCAGGTCGTACGACATGATGTTGACGTAGTCCAGGTACTTCTGGACCTGGAAGGTCTCCATGCCGCGCAGCAGATAGCCGGACGAGGGCGCCGCCACCGTGAGCAGGTAGTGCCGGCCGTCGGCCGCGCCCGCGCGGTCCAGCTTCTCGCGCAGCGTCTTCATCAGCACCGCGTAGCCCTCGACCAGCCCGGCCCGGCGGGGGTTGGCGAGGGACCAGTCGAGCGGGTTGCCCGCGTCCTTCATCGTCGTCGGGTACTCGTAGTCGATGTCGACGCCGTTGAAGCCGTACGTGCGGATGAATGCGACCGCCGAGTCGGCGAAGGTGTCGATGCCGGCGTGGTTGACCGAGCCGTCGGCGTTGGTGGCCATCGAGTAGAAGCCGCCGGAGTTCACACGGTTGCCGGCGTCGTCGAAGTAGCCGCCGGTCTCGGCCCAACCGCCCACCGAGATCAGCGTCTTGACGTCGGGATGCTGCTTCTTGAACTTGGTGAGCAGATTGAAGTGGCCCTGGTAGGGGAGCTGCGGATCCATCTCCGCGCCGTCCACGCCCGGCCAGGTCATGCCCGTCGCCGGGTTGGTGGCGCCGTCCGTGCCGACGGAGATCTTGTTGCTCTTGTCGATGTGCGCGAAGGCGTAGTTGATGTGGGTGATCTTGTCCCACGGGATGTCCGACGCGAGGTAGGCGGGCTTTCCGTCCTTGCCGGTGCGCCAGCCGGTGAAGTAGCCGATCACCCGGCGCTGGTGGTCGGCGCCCATCTTCTCGCGTCCGTCCGAGTCGTAGACCGAGCAGTAGGGGACGTCGGCGCCGGGGGTGCTGTAGAGGCCGTCGGGGCGGCAGGACTCCTGGTCGGCTGCGGGTGCGGCTACGGGTGCGGCGGTGGCGGGCAGGGCCGTGAGCAGCAGGCCCGCGAGGGCGGCGGCGGAGGCGAGCAGCGCGGGTCTCGCTCCGGGGCGTGAGGGGGACGACACAGTGGGTTCCTCTCCACGGAAGTTGGCTCGGACCCTAAAAGGACTAGACCAGAGCGTCAATAGGTATGGACCAATTTCGGGGTGGGTTCAAGAGGTGGCGATGGAGGGGGAGTTGTGGGGCGGGCGACACTCGGGTGCGCACGTGTCACCCGCTGTGAGGCACTCCACAGCCCTCGCCCGCATGGGTGACGGCCGGGCGTGGCAGACTGGCCCTGTACCAGAAGCAGCGCACTCCGGGGTCGGTGAAAGTCCGAACCGGCGGTTACAGTCCGCGACCCGGTCGCCTCCAGCGACCGGTTGACCAGGTGAAATTCCTGGACCGACGGTGAAAGTCCGGATGGGAGGCAGTGCGCGGCGGGCGGGCATCCATGCACGCCGCCGTACCGGTTCGCCGTCGGGCGAGCCCTGTCCGGCGTCGTCCCCGGATCCTCGCTCGCAGTCCCTGTCGTCATCGGCAGGCCCCGGAGTCCGTGCCCGAAGAGGCAGGAGGACCCGGGAAGTGTTCACCGGAATCGTCGAAGAGCTGGGCGAGATCACCGCCGTCGAGACCCTCGGCGACGCCTGTCGGTTCCGGCTGCGCGGTCCCCTCGTCACCCAGGGCGCACAGCACGGGGACTCCATCGCCGTCAACGGCGTCTGCCTCACCGTCGTCGAGCACGAGGGCGACGAGTTCACCGCCGACGTGATGGCGGAGACCCTGAACCGCTCGAGCCTCGGCGCCCTCACCGTCGGTTCCCTCGTCAACCTCGAACGCCCCATGGCGGTGGGCGGGCGTCTGGGCGGCCACATCGTGCAGGGGCACGTCGACGGCACGGGTGAGATCCTCGAGCGCAAGCCGTCGGAGCACTGGGAGCTGGTGAAGATCTCGCTCCCCGCGGATCTCTCCCGCTACGTCGTGGAGAAGGGCTCCATCACCGTCGACGGCATCAGCCTCACCGTCGTCGACGCGGGGCCCGACTTCTTCACCGTCAGCCTCATCCCCACCACTCTCGCCCTGACCACGCTCGGCGTGAAACAGCCCGGCGACCCGGTCAACCTCGAGGTGGACGTCATCGCCAAGTACGTCGAGCGGATGCTCGGCGACCGCGCCCTCGGCGAGGGGGCGGGCCGGTGAACTGGCTCAACTCCGAGGCGTTCACCGTCCTCGACCAGCACATCAAATGGTCGGACATGATCGGCAACGTCATCGGCCTGCTCGCCCTCGCCCTGGGCTGGCGCCGCTCCCTGTGGACCTGGCCCGCCCAGTTCGTCTCCGGACTGATCCTGTTCGCCGCCTTCGCCACCGCCCACCTCTCGGGCAGCGCGGGCAAGCAGGTCGTCGTCATGCTGGTCGCCGCCTGGGGCTTCGCGCAGTGGAACCGCGGCCGGCAGCAGGCGCGGGACGGCGCCGTCTCCGTACGGTTCGCGACAAACCCCGAACGAGCCCTGCTGGCCGGAGCGGCGGCCGTCGGCACCCTCGCCGTCGGCGGCCTGTTCACCCTCTACCCGTCCCTGTCCTGGGACCCCTGGCCGGACGCCTACATCTTCGTCGGCACGATCGTCGCCATGTACGCCCAGGCCCGCGGCATGGTCGAGTTCTGGTTCGCCTGGCTGCTCGTCGACCTCGTCGGCGTCCCCCTGAACTTCGCCAACGGATTCGCCTTCTCCGGCTTCGTCTACATCGTCTACGGCGCACTGGTCCTGTGGGGCCTGCGCGACTGGTGGCTGCGCTCCCGCGACGCGCGGCCCGCCCTGGAAGGAGCGCCGGCATGACCGCGGCACCCATGCTGTACGACACCGAGGACCTCGCCCTGCGGCTCGACCCCGTCGAGCAGGCCGTCGCCGACATCGCGGCCGGCCGGCCCGTCGTGGTCGTCGACGACGAGGACCGCGAGAACGAGGGCGACCTCGTCATCGCCGCCGAGATGGCGACCGAGGAGATCGTCGCGTTCATGATGAGCGAGTGCCGCGGCCTGATCTGCGCCCCCATGGAGGGCGACGAACTGGACCGGCTGCACCTCCCGCAGATGGTGGACGACAACACCGAGTCGATGAAGACCGCCTTCACCGTCTCCGTCGACGCCTCCGCCGCCCACGGAGTGAGCACCGGCATCTCCGCCGCCGACCGCGCCACCACGCTTCGGCTGCTCGCGGGCGGCACCGCCGGACCCACCGACTTCGTCCGCCCCGGCCACGTCTTCCCGCTGCGCGCCCGGCCCGGCGGTGTGCTCGTGCGCAACGGCCACACCGAGGCCGCCGTCGACCTCGCCCGCCTCGCCGGACTCCGGCCGGCCGGCGCCATCGTCGAGATCGCCGGTGAGGACGGCCGCATGCTGCGGCTGCCGGAACTCGTGCCCTTCGCCCGCAAGCACGGCCTGACGATCATCTCCATCGAGGACCTGATCGCCTACCGCCGGTCCGCCGAGCCCACCGTCCGCCGCGAGGCCGAGGTCCGGCTGCCCACCTCCCACGGCACCTTCACGGCGTACGGCTACCGCTCCACCGTCGACGGCGTCGAGCACGTCGCCCTCGTCCACGGCGACCTCGGTTCCGGCGAGGACGTCCTGGTCCGCGTCCACTCGGAATGCCTCACCGGCGACGTCTTCGGCTCGCAGCGCTGCGACTGCGGTCCCCAGCTGGACGCCTCCCTCGACCGCATCCAGGCCGAGGGCCGGGGCGTGGTCGTCTACCTGCGCGGACACGAGGGGCGCGGCATCGGCCTGATGTCCAAGCTGCGCGCCTACGAACTCCAGGAGCGCGGCCGGGACACCCTGGACGCCAACCTGGAGCTCGGCCTGCCCGCCGACGCCCGCGACTACGGCGCGGGCGCGCAGATCCTCGCCGACCTCGGGGTCCGCAGCGTCCGCCTGCTGACCAACAACCCCGACAAGTCCGAGGCTCTCGTCCGGCACGGCATCGCGGTCACCCGGCGCGAGCCGATGCCCGTCACCACGAGCGAGCACAACCTCCGGTACCTGCGCACCAAGCGCGACCGGATGGGCCACGACCTGCCCTGGCTGGACACGCCGACCGTGCCCGCCTGCGGCAACCAGTAAGAGAACACCGAGGAGAGACGTGAGCGGCAAGGGTGCACCGGAACTGTCCGTACGCAACGTGGGGGACCTGCGGGTCGCCGTCGTCGCGGCACAGTGGCACGAGAAGGTGATGGACGGACTGGTGGACGGCGCCCTGCGCGCCCTGCACGACCTCGGCATCGACGAGCCGACCCTGCTCCGGGTTCCCGGCAGCTGGGAACTCCCCGTCGTCGCCAAGGTCCTGGCCGGCCGCGGCTACGACGCGGTCGTCGCCCTCGGCGTCGTCATCCGGGGCGGCACACCCCACTTCGACTACGTGTGCCAGGGCGTCACCCAGGGCCTCACCCAGGTGTCGGTCGACACCGGGGTGCCCGTCGGGTTCGGCCTGCTCACCTGTGACAACGAGGAGCAGGCTCTGGACCGGGCCGGGCTGCCCGGCTCCAGCGAGGACAAGGGACACGAGGCGGTCACCGCCGCCGTGGCGACCGCGGCCACACTGCGTTCGGTATCCGAACCCTGGCGGTGAGCAGTCCCCGTCACCGCGTAGGGTAAGGACCACCATGTCCAAGAAGACGTTCGAGGAGCTCTTCACCGAGCTCCAGCACAAGGCCGCCCACGGCGACCCCGCCACCTCCCGCACCGCCGAACTGGTCGACAAGGGCGTCCACGCCATCGGCAAGAAGGTCGTCGAGGAGGCCGCCGAGGTCTGGATGGCCGCCGAGTACGAGGGCAAGGAAGCAGCCGCCGAGGAGATCTCGCAGCTGCTGTACCACGTCCAGGTGATGATGGTCGCCCGCGGCATCTCCCTCGACGACGTCTACGCCCACCTGTAGCCCGACGCCCCCGACACACCCCTCCCGCACGAAACACGAAGGAAGCCGACCTCATGCTGCGCATCGCCGTCCCCAACAAGGGTTCCCTGTCAGGCCCCGCGGGGGAGATGCTGCATGAGGCCGGCTACCAGCAGCGCCGCGAGTCCAAGGAACTGCGGATCGTCGACCCGGCCAACGAGGTGGAGTTCTTCTACCTCCGCCCCCGCGACATCGCGATCTACGTCTCCTCCGGCAAGCTGGACATCGGCATCACCGGACGCGACCTGCTCGTCGACTCCGGCGCCGATGCCGAGGAGATCCTCCCGCTCGGCTTCGCCCGCTCCACCTTCCGCTTCGCCACCAAGCCCGGCACGGCGAACGGCGTGACCGACCTCACCGGCAGGACGGTCGCCACCTCCTACGAGGGGATCGTCGCGGCGCACCTCGCCGACCAGGGCATCGACGCCTCCGTCGTCCACCTCGACGGCGCCGTCGAGACCGCCATCGAACTGGGTGTCGCCGAGGTCATCGCCGACGTCGTCGAGACCGGCACGTCCCTGCGCAACGCGGGCCTCGAGGTCTTCGGCGAGCCGATCATGAAGTCCGAGGCGGTCGTCATCCGCCGCACCGGTGCCTCCTCCGACGCCGACCCGGCCGTCGAGACCAAGGTGCAGCAGTTCCTGCGCCGCCTCCAGGGCGTCCTGGTCGCCCGGACGTACGTGATGATGGACTACGACTGCCGCGTCGAGCAGCTGGAGAAGGCCGTCGCCCTCACCCCCGGCCTGGAGTCCCCGACCATCTCCCCGCTGCACAACGAGGGCTGGGTCGCCGTCCGCTCGATGGTCCCGTCCAGGGACGCCCAGCGGATCATGGACGACCTGTACGACATCGGCGCGCGCGCCATCCTCACCACGGCCATCCACGCCTGCCGCCTCTGACCGGCCCGGAGCATCCCATGTCCGAATCCACACCGAGCCGGCCGCCCGCGCTGCCCGCCACCTTCCGCCCGGCCCACACCCGCGTGGTGCTGCTCTCCGCCGGCGTCGCGATGTTCGTGGTCATCACCCTCATCGCGCTGCTGCTGGAACAGCTCAGCCCGGGGGAGCGGATCAGCTTCGTGTTCACCGCCGCGCTGCTGGCCGGTGTGCTGTTCCTGCTGGCCCGGCCCAAGGTGGTCGCCGACGAGAGAGGCGTCACCGTGGTCAACATCGTGAGCCGGCGCCGTCTGGAGTGGGCGGAGATCCTTCAGGTGAACCTCCGCCCGGGTGATCCCTGGGTCTTCCTCGACCTCAGCGACGGCACCAGCCTGCCCGCGCTCGGCATCCAGCCGGGCATCGCCAGGCAGCGTGCCGTCGCCGACGCGCGCGCCCTGCGCGCGCTGGCCGAGGAGCGCTCCGCCCCCGGTCACGAAAGGCCGCGGGGCTGAGATCCCGGCCGCCCGTACGGACCGGTCCTGCGGACCGTACGGGGCAGGATCCGGGAAGCGCGGGGGCCATCCACCTGCCGCAGTCGCCCATGTCTTGATTAATCTGGTGGGCGGAGGCGCGCCGACAGCGCCTCCGCCCCTGTCGCCCCGCCCGGTGCCCAGGGGCTCCAGCTACCCGAGGAGTGACCCTCTCCGGCGATGGACGGATCGTCCTGCAGTACCTGCGCCGCCCCCTGCCGGCATAGCGCGAAACCGTATTCCCGGGTTCGCGCGCATGCGGAGGCGGCGGCAACATGACCACCCACCTGCTGCTGCTCGCAGCCGCTTTCGTACTGATCCTGGCCAACGGATTCTTCGTGGCCGCGGAGTTCGGCCTGGTGACGGTCGAACGACCGGACGCCGAACAGGCCGCCACGGCCGGCGACCGGCGCGCCCGCCGTGTCGTCGAGTCCCTCCGGGAGCTGTCCTTCCAGCTCTCCGGAACGCAGCTCGGCATCACCATCACCTCCCTCGTCGTGGGCATGCTGGCCCAGCCGGCCCTCGCCGGACTGCTGCACGGCCCCTTCACCGGCATCGGTCTCCCCGAGGGAGCCGTCCCCGGCGTCTCCGTCGTCGTCGGCATGCTGCTGGCCTCGGCGGTCCAGATGGTGATCGGTGAGCTCGTGCCCAAGAACTGGGCGGTGTCCCGCCCGATGCAGGTCGCGCGCTTCGTGGCCGGCCCGCAGCACGTCTTCGCCCGGCTGTTCCGCCCGGTGATCGCCGGGCTGAACGCCGTGGCCAACCGCCTGGTGCGCGCCCTGGGCTTCGAACCCGCAAGGGAGCTGGCCTCCGCCCGCACCCCCGGCGAACTCGTCTCCTTGGCCCGGCACTCCGCCCGGGCCGGCGCCCTCGAACAGGACACGGCCGACCTCTTCGTCCGCACCCTGTCCCTGGGCGAACTGACCGCACAGCACGTTATGACCCCCCGCGTGAAGGTCAGCGCCCTGCAGGCGTCGGCGACCGCCGAGGACGTGGTCAATCTGACCCGGGCCACCGGACTGTCCCGGTTCCCCGTGTACCGGGACCGGATCGACGAGATCGTCGGCATGGTCCACCTCAAGGACGCCCTCGCGGTGCCCGTGCCCCACCGGCTGCGCACCCCCGTCGGCCGCATCGCCCGCCCGGCGCTGCTGGTCCCCGAGACCCTGCCCGTACGGCCGCTGCTCACGCGGCTGCGCAGCGAGCAGCCCATCGCCGTCGTCGTCGACGAGTACGGCGGCACGGCCGGCGTCGTCACCCTGGAGGACATCGTCGAGGAGATCGTCGGAGAGGTGCGCGACGAGCACGACGGACAGGACGTCCCCGAACTCGCCCCCGCTCCGCCGGAGGACGGCAACCCGGCCTGGGACGTCGACGGCGGTGTCCGCGTCGACATCCTGCAGCGCATAGGCCTGGAGGTGCCCGCGGGGCCCTACGAGACGGTGGCCGGCCTCGTCGCCGATCTGCTCGGGCGCATCCCGGCCGTCGGCGACCGCGCCGAGCTGCCCGGCTGGCGCCTGTCGGTCCGCGCGGTCGGCCACTACCGCGCCGAGCGTGTCCGGCTGGTCAGAACGGTGCCGCTGCCCCTCGAGGTGGCCGGATGAGCGTCCTGCAGCTCCTTTTCGCCGCGCTGCTCGTGCTCGCCAACGGCTTCTTCGTCGGCGCCGAGTTCGCCCTGGTCTCCGTCCGCCGCAGTCAGATCGAGCCGCTCGGCACCGCCCGGGCCCGTCAGGTGCTGTACGGGCTGGAGCATCTGCCGCAGATGATGGCGGCCGCCCAGTTCGGCATCACCGTCTGCTCGCTCACGCTGGGCGCGGTCGCCGAACCGACGGTCGCCCATCTGCTGGAGCCGGCGTTCATCGGGATGCATCTGCCGCACGGCATGATCCATCCGCTCGGCTACGTCATCGCGCTCGCGGTCGTGGTCTTCTTCCACCTGGTCATCGGGGAGATGGTCCCGAAGAACCTGGCCATGGCGGCACCGGAGACCGCCGCGCTGTGGCTGAGCCCCGGGCTGGTCTGGTTCGCCCGGCTGTGCAGGCCGGTCACCGTCGCCCTCGGCGCCTGCGCGGAGGCCGTACTGCGGTTGTTCCGCGTCGAGCCGAAGGACGAGGTCGAGGCCGTCTTCACCAGCGAGCAGCTCAACCGGCTGGTGGAGGACGCCGGCCAGGCGGGTCTCCTCGACCCCGAGGAGGCCGAGCGCCTGGAGGACGCCCTTGAGCTGGGCTCCCGCCCGGTGACGGACGTCCTGCTCGACCGTGAGTCGCTGGTGACGGTCTCGCCCGCGGTCACCCCGGGCGAGATCGTGGAGCTCACCGCCCGCACCGGTTACTCCCGGTTCCCGGTGGCCTCGGACGGCGGTGCCTTCATGGGGTTCCTCCACGTCAAGGACGTACTGGACCTGGAGTACTCCGACCGCGCGGTGCCGCAGCAGCTCTGGCGGCCCATGACGACGCTGCGTCCCGAACTCCCCCTGGACGACGCCCTCACGGTGATGCGCCGCGCGGCGACCCACCTGGCCCAGGTCGTCGACGCCTCCGGCAAGGTCCTGGGCCTGGTGGCCCTGGAGGATGTCCTGGAACTCCTGGTGGGAGAGGTCCGCGACCCGGCCCACAGGGAGGTCACCCTCACCTCCCAACGCTCCACGGGCCCCCAGCAGGAAGCCATGGCTTAACTGCGGGGCAAGCGCAGACACCCCCGCCGGCCGACCCCACCGGGCCTCACAACCCCGGTGGGCCCGCCGGCCCCCGCCCCGACAACACCTCCCCGTACGCCTGCATGAGATCCGCCAGCCGCAACGTCGCCAGATCCTCCCGGCTCAACTCCCCGGGATACGCCGACAACCGCAGATCCCGGTACGCACAGCTCTTCTCGTACAGCGTCCGCAGGAACCGCCCGTTGCCCAACTCGTCGATCCACCCCTGCTCCACCACATGCCCGGCGATCGACCGCAGCTCGTCGAGCGCCTCCTCGTCCCACACGTCCCCGTTCTCCGCGGCCAGCACCTCCCCGATCGCCGTGAGCTCCAACGGCCGGTAGGAGGGAAAGTCCACGCGCGTGGTGAAACGGGACGACAGCCCGGGGTTCGCGGCCAGCAGCCGGTCCATGCCCTCCGGATACCCGGCGAGGATCACCACCAGGTGATCGCGATTGTCCTCGGCCCGCTTCAGCAGCACCTGGAGCGCCTCGTCCCCGTACGCGTCCCCCTTGCCGTACCCCGAGTTGGACAGGGAGTACGCCTCGTCCACGAACAGCACCCCGCCGAGCGCGGAGTCGATCAGCTCGTTCGCCTTCACCGCGGTCTGCCCGAGGTACTCGCCCACCAGATCCGCCCGCTGGGCCTCCACCAGGTGGTCTCCGCCGAGCAGCCCGAGGGCGTAGAAGACCCGGCCGAGGATTCGGGCCACCGTGGTCTTCCCGGTCCCGGACGGTCCGGAGAAGACGAAGTGGCGTTTCGGCGGCTGCACCGGCAGCCCCTGGCCCGCGCGCAACCGGGCCATGTTCAGCTGGGCCGACAGGGCCTTCACCTGCCGCTTCACCGGCTCCAGCCCCACCATGCGCTCCAGTTGGGCGAGCGCCTCTTCCAGCAACGCGGGGTCGGTCGGTCCGGTCGGCAGCGGCGGCCCGGCGCTGCCCGCCCGTTCGCGTACACCCGGGGCGGTGACCGACGGCAGCGAGGGCGGCGGCTCCGGCTCGGACAGCCGCAGGTCACGTCCTTCGGTGCCGAAGAGCGGGTCGAGGGTGTCGGGGCCGTCCGCCATGTCCTGCCCGGCACCCGTCAGGGTGATCGCCGCGAGGTCGGCGGCATCGTCGTAGCCGTCGCCCTCGGAGATCGCGGCGAGCCGGGCGGCGGTGTCCATGAAGGCCGGGTCGACCCGGTGCACCGCCCGGTACAGGGGGAGCGCGGCGGCGCTGCGGCCGGTGCCCTCATGGGCGCGTGCCAGCCAGTAGCGCAGTTCTTTGCGCTGTGGCTGTTCGCTGCGGCAGCGCATCAGTGCCGCCGACAGCAGCGGTTCGGCCTGTCCGTACATTTCGAGCCGTACCCGCGCCATGCCGCCGAACAGACCCGCCTCGATGCCCAGCATGGGGTCGTCGACCAGGGAGTCGGTGTGCCGGACCAGCTGTTCCCAGTCCTTGACCAGGTAGGCGCGACAGGCGTGCAGGAAGCGGACCTGCGGGTCGGTGTCCACCGGGGGCAGCCCGGCGAGGGCCCGGTCCAGTTCGGGGACGTGGCGGCCGTCCAGCCAGTGGGAGGCGTGCGCCAGCAGCAGATCGCGGGGGCTCTCCAGCACCGGTTGCACCCACCAGCCCAGCCAGTACCAGGAGTTGAGAGTGCGCCGGTGCCGGGCGCGCTGCTCGCCGAAGCGGTCCCGGTGCCGGAACATCCGCAGCAGCGCGGTCGTCGTGTCGACGCGCAGCGCATGCAGCCCGAGCCAGCCGTCGGCCATGCCCGGGTCGATCCGCACCGCGGCCCGGAACTCCTCCTCGGCCTGCGGATACGCGCCCATGGTGTAGGCGTCCACGCCCCGCAGCCAGGCGAGGTCGGCCGGGGCCTTGGGGCCCTGGGTGCCGAAGTCCATCACGTCCCCCACAAACCGTGCCCCCGTCCGCGTACCGGCCGGCCCTCGCCCGTCGGCTCCCAGAAGGTGAACCGCTGTACCGCGGACCGGAGTTGCAAGGTGCGCGAAGCAGCGTCCGCAGGTCGCACCGAGGGCATCGTACCTGCGGCGGCGTCACGTCCGTAGGGTGCCGCGCACGTCGGGTGCGAGGGGGAAAGGGGGGCGACGCAGGAGCCGGTGACCCAGGGTGATCGTCATATGCCGCTCAGCGGTCGAAAAGCGCGAAGAGGGCAGAACGAAGCCCCCGATCACGGGGGAACAACCGGGGGCTTCGTGTCCGCTGGCGACTCCGGGGAGCCGCACATTGAGAACGTAAGACCTGTACGGGCCCTCGGTCAAGCGGAGTTGGGATGCTGCGGCAACTTGTCCTGGACCGCTCTTCACGAGTTCACCACATTGCTGGCGGTCCCTCACCCTGAGTGATCGGAGGGGTGGACGCGTCGGCCTCGCCGGGCCCGCTGAGCACCTCGTATCCCTCCGGTCGCTGCCGCACCAGGAGGTCCGCGAAGGGGCGTGAGGGATCGCCCGCGAAGTGCTCGCGCTCCGCGCGCACCCAGCCCTCCCAGAACTCGCGCTGCTCCGCACCGTCCCGCGCCCGGCCGCGCGACCAGGACTCCTCGCGGGGCAGGTCCATCCACAGCAGCAGCGCCAGATACGGGCGCAGCGCCCGGCGTCCGGCGCCGACACCCTCCACGACGATCACCGGTGCCGGGGGCAGCGGGCGGGGCGGCCCGAAGCGCCGGGTGCGCCAGTCGTACGGGGCGTAGTGCGCGGTCTCGCCGCGGCCGAGCGGCTCGACCACCTCGCTCAGCAGCCGTCCGGTCCAGTCGAACAGCTCCTCGTGGCTGGCGATGTCGTCCAGCCGCAGAACCGGGGCGCCGTCCAGCGCCTCGGCCAGCCGGCCGGCGAAGGTCGACTTGCCGGAGCCGGCGTGCCCGTCGACGGCGACGAGCCGGACCGGGCCGCAGGAGGGGGCGAGCCCGCGGATGCGGGAGGCGAGTGCGTGAATGACTGGTTCCCAGTGGTTGTGGGGGCTGACGGAAGCACTCTAGGCCCGCTCCCGTGGCGCCGCCCTCGGTACCGCCATTGGTCGAGTCCCATGTTGGTCGGGCGCGGCACGGCCGGGGTGCTGGCAGGAACCGCCCGGCTGCGTTCATAGTTGGCCCACACCCGCTCCATCCGGCGGACGCACACCCGTCCGTCCGGCCGTGCACTGGTCCTGTCCCGACTCCGACACCTGGGGGTCCTCCACCCATGAGCAGAGCCGAACTGCCCTCCCGCAGAACCCTCCTGGCCGCGGCGGTCGTCGCCACCGTCGCAGGGAGCGCGGGCCCGGCGTACGCCGGCACCACGACCGCCGGCGCGCCCGTCACCACCGGCGGCGGCCGGGCCCCCGCCCGCACCGTCGACAACCGGGCCTGGACCTCGTACACCGACTGGCGCAGCGGGAGCGCCGACGGGACCCGCGCCGTCGCCGGTGCCCGTCCCGGTCTGGTGATCGCGAGGGCCGCCGGCGCCACGGACTACACCGACCCGCACACCGGCCGTACGGCCGCCTGGGAGTACGCGACCTGGACCTCGCCCGTGCACCGGCTCGGGGTTCCGGCCACGGAGGTCATCACCTCCTGGAACGCGCACACCCCCGAGGGCACCTGGATCCAGGTCGAGCTGAAGGGCACGTACTCCGACGGCACGGACACCCCCTGGTACGTCATGGGCCGCTGGGCGGCCGGCGACCAGGACATCCGGCGCACCTCGGTGGACGACCAGGGCGACGGGAAGAGCAGCGTCTGGACGGACACGTTCGCCGTCGACGACGCCGCCTCGGGCCTGCGCCTGGTCTCCTACCGGCTGCGCCTGACGCTCCACCGCCGCCCCGGGACCAAGCTCACCCCCACCGTGTGGCGGGCCGGCGCCATGGGCTCCGACGTCCCCGACCGGTTCACCGTCCCGGCCTCCACGCCCCGCGTGGCCCGCGAACTGATCGTCCCGCGCTACTCCCAGGAGATCCACAAGGGCCAGTACCCGGAGTACGACAACGGCGGCGAGGCCTGGTGCAGCCCGACCTCCTCGCAGATGATCATCGAGTACTGGGGCTGCAGGCTCACCGAGGAGCAGCTGTCCTGGGTCGACCCGTCCTTCGCCGACCCGCAGATCTGCCACGCGGCCCGGTACACGTACGACCACCAGTACGCGGGCTGCGGCAACTGGCCGTTCAACGCCGCCTACGCGGCCACCTTCCCCGGCCTGCAGGGCGTGGTCACGCGCCTCGGCTCCCTCACCGACCTGGAGACGCTGATCGCCGCCGGTATCCCGGCCATCACGTCCCAGTCGTTCCTGGAGGAGGAGCTGACCGGCGCCGGGTACGGCACGTCGGGGCATCTGATGACCGTGGTCGGCTTCACCGCCGACGGCGATGTCATCGCCAACGACCCTGCCTCGGACGACAACGAGGCCGTGCGCCGCGTCTACCGGCGGCGCGAGTGGGAGAACATCTGGCTGAGGACCAAGCGGTACAACGCCTCCGGGAAGGTGGCCTCCGGCACCGGAGGGGTCTGCTACCTGTACTTCCCGGCACGCCCGACCCCGCGCCAGCGCAAGGCGCTCGCGGTGGTGGGCGTGCGCTGAGCCCGCCCGGCCGGCGGGCCCCGGACCGTCCGGGGCCCGCCGGTGTGTGAGCAACGTCTCGACCGCGAAAGCCGCTCACGGTGGCAAAGTGGACGCAGTCGGGGGAGTCCGCGCACCACCGAGACCAGCGAGAAGCCATGACCGCGAACGCAGCCACCGTCACCCGCGCCCGCACCGGCGGTCCCCGGGAGGACGGTCCGAAGATCCTCGAGCACGTCCTGGGATGGACGCTCGTCGTGGTGCTCGCGATGCTGGTGACACAACTGGGACTGCTGTAACCCCGCGGCCCCGGGGGGTCGCTCGTCCCCATTCGTCGCCCGACCTGCCATACTGCGGCGGGATTGTCCCGCCGCCCGCAGGAGACCTGGGTCGACAGTGAACATATGCCAGCAGCCCGCCGTGCAGCCCCGAGCGCGCGGCACCCAGCGCTCGTCGGCCCGCCGGGCCGAACTCATCGCCATCGGGCGGAAGTTGTTCGCCGACACGTCCTACGACGCGCTGTCGATGGATGACATCGCACGCCAGGCGAAGGTCGCCAAGGGGCTGATCTACTACTACTTCCACTCCAAGCGGGGCTACTACCTGGCGATCATCCAGGACTCGGTGGCCAGTCTGGTCGCCTTCGCGGCCGAGAAGGCCGAACTGCCGCCCGTGGAGCGGGTGCAGCGCACCATCGACAGCTATCTGCGGTACGCCGAGCACAACCAGGCCGCCTACCGCGCGATCGTCGCCGGCGGCGTCGGCTTCGACACCGAGGTGCACGCCATCCGGGACGGGGTGCGCGAGGCGATCGTCGCGACCATCGCCGAGGGAGCCTACGGCCGCACCGACATCGCCCCGGTGGCGCGGGTGGGGCTGCTGGCCTGGGTGTGCAGTGTCGAGGGCGCCACGCTGGACTGGATCGACCGTCGTGATATGCCGCGCGCGACCATGTGCGAGCTGCTGGTGAAGCTGCTCGGCGGCGCCATGCGCGCCATCGAGGAGATGGATGTCGCGCACCCCGCGCCGGCACCCGCCCGCCGCGACGCCTGAGCCGGACCGGGCACGGGCAAGGGGCGGAGGCCCCCGTGGAACCTCCGCCCCCTGCCTGTCGGATGGGGACTACCGGATCGCCTTGATCAGCTCTCCGTTCGCGGTGTCACCGCTCAGCTCCCAGAAGAAGGTGCCGGCCAGGCCCTGCCGGTCCTTGTAGTCCATCTTGGTCGCGATGGTGGCCGGGGTGTCGTAACTCCACCATTCGCTGCCGCACTTGGCGTAGGCGGTGCCGCCGACCGTGCCGGTCGCCGGGCACTTTGCCCTGAGTACCTTGTAGTCGTCGATCCCGGCCTCGTAGGTGCCCGGCGCGGGTCCGGTCGCCGTGCCGCCCGGCGCCGACTGCGTCACCCCGGTCCACCCGCGGCCGTAGAAGCCGATGCCGAGCAGCAGCTTGCCGGCCGGTATGCCGAGGCCCTTGAGCTTGGCGATGGCGGCCGCGCTGTTGAACTCGGCCTTCGGGATGCCGTCGTACGAGGTCAGCGGGGAGTGCGGAGCGGTGGGCCCGGCGGCGTCCCAGGCGCCGAAGAAGTCGTACGTCATCGGGTTGTACCAGTCGACGTACTGGGCGGCGCCCGCGTAGTCCGCCGCGTCGATCTTGCCGCCGGCTGTGGCGTCCGCCGTGATCGCGGCGGTGACCAGGTTCCCGGAGCCGAACTCGGCGCGCAGCGCCGCCATCAGGTTCCGGAAGGCGTCCCGGCCGCTGGAGTCGCAGGTGGCACCGCAGGCGTTCGGGTACTCCCAGTCGATGTCGATGCCGTCGAAGACATCGGCCCACCGGCTGTTCTCGACCAGTTCGTGGCAGGACCGGGCGAACGCGGCCGGGTCCTTCGCCGCCTCGCCGAAGCCGCCGGACCAGGTCCAGCCGCCGAAGGACCACAGGATCTTCAGGTCGGGGTGCTTCTGCTTCAGTTCGCGCAGTTGGTTGAAGGTGCCGCGCAGGGGCTGGTCCCAGGTGTCGGCGACGCCGTCGACGGACTCGGCCGCGGTGTAGGTGCGCTCGGTCGCGGCGAACGAGTCGCCGATCGCGCACTTGCCGCCGGTGACGTTGCCGAAGGCGTAGTTGATGTGGGTGAGCCGGTCCGCGGAGCCGGAGGTCTCGATGTTCTTGACGTGGTACTGCCGGTCGTAGGTGCCCCATTCGGTGAAGTAGCCGATGACCTTGGAACCGGCGGCCTCCTGAGCCGAGGTCGCGGCGGCGGTCGGGGCGCCCGCGCCGGCGAGCAGTCCGGCACCGAGCACGGCGGCGCAGGCGGCGGACAGAAGCGCCCGCAGCGTGCGGGGGCGGTGGGGGGATGGCATGTCGATGACTCCTCGTGGGGGAGGGGAGCGCGCGCATCGGTGGGGCCAAACCCTAGGAGGACTAGACCATTTGGTCAATGGTGCGTACCAATCCGGATCGCTGAAAGGGTGTGGCGAAGGTATCTTTGGTGAGCGGTCGTTAACTGGTGACTCGATGCCCCCGATCGGGCATACTCACAGCGCACAGCCGCTGGTCAGCAGCTTCCGAGACCCGGGAGCGCGAGCATCGGCCAGGCACCGACAGACCCGGCGGAGCGGCCCCCACCCAAGGCGCACGCCGATGTGCCCGAACAGGGAGGAGAGCGTCGCCATGACCGACCGCGCCCCGCAGCCGGTGGACCGGCAACTGCCCACGGACGAGGCCCGGGACCTGATCTCACTCGTCCGCGACATCGCGCAGCACGAGATCGCTCCCCGGGCCGCCGAGGAGGAGGCCGAGGGGCGCTTCCCGCGCGAGCTCTTCACCCGGCTCTCCGAACTGGGCCTGCTGGGTCTGCCCTACGACGCCGAGCACGGCGGCGGAGAGCAGCCCTACGAGGTCTACCTCCAGGTCCTGGAAGAACTCGCCATGGCCCGCCTCACCGTCGGTTTGGGCGTCAGCGTGCACACCCTGTCCTGTTACGGGCTCGCCGCCTTCGGCACCAAGGAACAGCGGGCCGAGCACCTCAGCGCGATGCTCGACGGCGGTCTGCTGGGCGCCTACTGCCTCTCCGAGCCCGCCTCCGGCTCGGACGCGGCCTCACTGCGCACCAGGGCCGTGCGCGACGGCGACGCCTGGGTGATCACCGGCAGCAAGGCCTGGATCACCCACGGCGGCATCGCCGACTTCTACACGGTCATGGCCCGCACCGGCGAGGAGGGCCCGCGCGGGATCACCGCGTTCCTCGTGCCGGGCGACGCGGAGGGGCTGAGCGCCGCCGCGCCGGAGAAGAAGATGGGCATGAAGGGCTCGCCCACGGCCCAGGTCCACTTCGACGGCGTCCGGGTCCCCGACACGCGGCGCATCGGCGAGGAGGGGCAGGGCTTCGCGATCGCCCTGTCGGCGCTGGACGGCGGCCGGCTCGGCATCGCCGCCTGCGCCATCGGCCTGGCCCAGGCGGCGCTCGACGAGGCAACCGCGTACGCCACCGAGCGGCGGCAGTTCGGCAGGCCCATCGCCGACTTCCAGGGGCTGCGCTTCATGCTCGCCGACATGGCCACGCAGATCGAGGCGGGACGGGCGCTGTATCTGGCGGCGGCCCGGCTGCGCGACGCGGGACGTCCGTTCGCCAAGCAGGCCGCCATGGCCAAGCTGCACTGCACCGACACGGCCATGCGGGTCACCACCGACGCCGTGCAGATCCTCGGCGGCTACGGCTACACCGCGGACTTCCCCGCCGAGCGCTATCTGCGCGAGGCCAAGGTGCTGCAGATCGTCGAGGGCACCAATCAGATCCAGCGCATGGTCATCGCCCGCCACCTCGCGGGGCCGGAGACGCGCTGAACTGGCCGAGCCCCCGCCAGGGCGCGGCGAGCCGGGTCCACTCCGGGTCGTGCCGCCCGGGCAGGGTGCGGCCCCGGTCGGCCCAGGTCCGCAGGAGATCGCGGTAGATCGGCGGATCGGGAAGCCGGGGCGCGGCCGCCTCCAGGGGAGGCGGCACGAAGACATGGCGTTGACGCCCGGTCGTCGAGTACGTGGGGGTCGTCATGCCTGGGCAACGCGGGAGCGGCCGGGCGAGTCACCGAACGCCGGAATAGGGCGTGCGTTCAGGGGTGTCGGGCGGACGAGGGCGGCGGACGGTCGCCACCCCCGCCCCGGGGGCTCAGGCGGCGTGGTGCCGCATCACCGGGACCCTGATGGGGCGCGAGCCCGGGCCCCCGACGTGCGAGAACGGCTGGGTGCGCCAGTCGAGCCCCTGAGGGAGCGTCAACAGCAGGGCGGTGTCCTGCTCCTGGGGCGCGACGGACTCGTCGGCCGGCCGCGCCTCGGCGGCCGGACGGCCGGTACCGGCGCAGACGGTGAGTCCGAACGGGTTCCACGGCGAAGCGCACAGCGCGTGCTCCGGCAGGACGTCCTCGTCCGCCAGCAGGGCGATGGGCTGTGCGCAGTCCGGGCAGATCACCCGGTACATCTCGAAGGTGTCGTACGCGTCGGGTTCGTCGTCCAGGGCGTCGGGTTCGACGTACTCCGGCTCGGGCGTGACGGCCGGCTTCTGCCGCTTGGACGTGGTACGACCAAGGCGCTTAAGACTCTGCATTGGGTTCTCCCCCTCGGGCTGGGCCGTGAAGGCGCTGCGGCCTCGACCACAGCAAGCACTTCCCGTCGCCCTGAGGGCGTAATCACGAGAACATCACGAAGACCGTCCGAAGGTTGTGGCGTTCGTCACATGCCGCTCGCAGGTGCCCGCACGGCGAGTCCGCGGCCCGCGCTCAGGTATCCGGGACGATCACGTGCACTGTAGGTTCTTGCGCCATGGAGGAGCTGGACCGACAGATCGTGCAGCTGCTCGTCAAGGACGGGCGGATGAGCTACACAGACCTGGGCAAGGCCACGGGCCTGTCCACGTCGGCCGTGCACCAGCGGGTGCGGCGGCTGGAGCAGCGTGGCGTCATCCGCGGCTATGCCGCGGTCGTCGACCCGGAGGCCGTCGGCCTGCCCATGACCGCGTTCATCTCGGTCAAACCGTTCGACCCCAGCGCTCCGGACGACATCGCGGAGCGCCTTGCCGGGGTGCCCGAGATCGAGGCCTGCCACAGTGTGGCGGGCGACGAGAACTACATCCTCAAGGTGCGGGTGTCGACGCCGCACGAGCTGGAGGAACTCCTCGCGCGGGTGCGGTCGCTGGCGGGGGTGTCGACGCGGACGACGGTGGTCCTGTCGACACCGTACGAGGCGCGTCCGCCGCGGATCTGAGGCGCGCGCCGGGGGTGTGTCGCACACTCGGCGTTTGAACAGGTGCCCGGTGTCGGCGCCGGCCGGGGGTGGGTCGCGCAGCCCGGCGCTTACGGGGTGCCTCCACCACTCTCGGCCGGCGCGGCCGCCCACGGATCGCACGGATCGCGGCAGACGCCGACGGCGGGGAGGGGGTGGGGTGGGGGTGTTCGCCCGCAGTGGCTGGCGCGTCCGCGCCGTTCAGCCCCACCAGCGAACTCGATCGCGCCAGTCCGAGGACGGACACCCCCACCCCACCCCCGCACCACCCACCCACCCCAGGCGGCGGCGCCGGTGGAACCCTGCGTGCCGCGCGCACGCGCCGACGCGGGAGACTGTGGGCATGAGTGAACGCACCGCCGAGTCCCGCACCGTCCTGCTCCGCCGCGGAGAGGTCCACAGCCCCGCCGACCCCTTCGCAACCGCGATGGTCGTCGAACGCGGACAGGTCGCCTGGGTAGGCTCCGAAGGCGCCGCCGACGGCTTCGCTGACGGGGTCGACGAGGTGATCGACCTCGACGGCGCGCTCGTGACCCCCGCGTTCACGGACGCACACGTCCACACCACGTCCACCGGCCTCGCCCTCACCGGCCTCGATCTCTCCGACGCCCCCTCGCTGGCGGCCGCGCTGACCCGCGTACGCGAGTTCGCCGCCGCCCGCCCCCACGACCGCGTGCTGCTCGGCCACGGCTGGGACGCCGCCCGCTGGCCCGGCGGCCGCCCCCCGGCCCGCGCGGAACTCGACGAGGCCACCGGCGGCCGCCCCCTCTACCTCACCCGGATCGACGTGCACTCCGCGGTCGTCACCACCGCGCTGCTCGACCTCGTCCCCGGCACCGTGACCCGCGAGGACCGCCCGCTCACCGGAGACGACCACCACGCGGTGCGCGCCGCCGCCCTGGGCGCCGTCACACCGGCCCAGCGGACCGAGGCCCAGCGGGCCGCCCTCGCCCATGCCGCCTCCTTCGGTATCGGCACGGTCCACGAGTGCGGCGGCCCTGAGATCTCCTCCGAGGACGACTTCACCGGCCTGCTGCGGCTCGCCGCCGACGACAGCGGCCCGCGCGTGGTCGGCTACTGGGCGGAACAGGACGTCACCAAGGCCCGCGAGCTGGGCGCGACCGGCGCCGCGGGCGACCTCTTCGCCGACGGCGCCCTCGGCTCGCACACCGCGTGGCTGCACGAGCCGTACGCCGACGCCGCCCACACGGGCACCGCCCACCTGGACGCCGCGGCGGTGGCCGCCCACGTCGTCGACTGCACCGAGGCGGGCCTCCAGGCGGGCTTCCACGCCATCGGAGACGCCGCCGTCGGCGCCGTGGTCGACGGCGTCCGCGCCGCCGCCGAGAAGATCGGCCTCGCCCGCGTCCGCGCCGCCCGGCACCGCGTCGAGCACGCCGAGATGCTCACCCCCGAGACCGTGGCCGCCTTCGCGGAGCTCGGCCTGACCGCCTCCGTCCAGCCCGCCTTCGACGCCCTGTGGGGCGGGGACGCGGGCATGTACGCCCGGCGCCTGGGAGCGGAGCGGGCCCGCACCCTGAACCCGTTCGCGGCGCTGCTGCGGGCCGGCGTGCCCCTCGCCTTCGGGTCCGACAGCCCGGTCACCCCCTTCGACCCCTGGGGCACGGTTCGCGCCGCCGCCTTCCACCGCACGCCGGAGCACCGGATCTCCGTCCGCGCCGCCTTCACCGCCCACACGCGCGGCGGCTGGCGCGCCGTCGGGCGGGACGACGCGGGCGTCCTGGTGCCGGGCGCACCCGCCGACTACGCCGTGTGGCGCACCGGCGAGCTCGTGGTCCAGGCGCCCGACGACCGGGTGGCCCGCTGGTCCACCGACCCCCGCTCCGGCACCCCCGGCCTGCCCGATCTCACCCCCGGCCGTGACCTGCCGGTCTGTCTGCGCACGGTGGTCGGCGGTCGCACGGTCTTCGTACGGCCGGGCGAGTGATCTACGGGGACGGCGCGGTGACGATCATGCACCGCGCCACTCGTGCGCGACCTGCGCATCCTCGTCGCTGACCAGGCATTTGAACCACATTACGCAGGTCAAACGACTGTTGACAGGCGGCGGCGGGGGGCCGGTAGGTTCGGCCGGGTCCACCACCGGACGCCCGACCGGGGAACTTCCGGCCACTCGGGTCAGCGCCGCTGGGTCAGGGACGGTGTGCCGCACCGGCGCACCGCCACTGGGAGCCAGGCTCAGCGTCGGCGCCGTACCGAGGGAACGTTCCAGCCGGCCGGGGAGGTGCGACCCCGGGTGGGGCCCGGGCGCTCAGTAGACAACGGCTTCAGGTCGATCCGCAGCCGGCGGATCCCAGGCCGGCCCGAAGGGCGCCGGGCCCCCATCCGCTGCGGCATCCCGCGCGGCCCCCTGGTCCGAAATTCCTGGTCCGCAACCTCTGGTCCGAAACCCCCATGGCTACCCGATCTTCGGCCAACGACACCACCGTACGAACGTCCTGTCGCGTCGACGCGGACCGCGCCGACTATGGTGGGATCCTGCGCACAGGACATGAAGGGGCAGCAGTGGACGACGGCGGCGGGACCCTCGAGGCGGGATCCCAGGGGCGGAGCTTCGGCCCGCTCGGTACGGCTTTGGTGATCATCCCGACCTACAACGAGGCGGAGAACATCAAGGCGATCGTCGGCCGGGTGCGCGAGGCCGTCCCCGAGGCGCACGTGCTCGTGGCCGACGACAACAGCCCCGACGGCACCGGCAAACTCGCCGACGAGCTGGCCGCTGACGACGATCATGTCCAGGTGCTGCACCGCAAGGGCAAGGAGGGCCTGGGCGCGGCCTATCTCGCCGGTTTCCGCTGGGGCATGGAGCACGGCTACGGCGTGCTGGTCGAGATGGACGCCGACGGCTCCCACCAGCCCGAGGAACTGCCCCGCCTGCTGACCGCGCTCAAGGGCGCCGACCTTGTGCTCGGCTCGCGCTGGGTGCCCGGCGGCCGGGTGGTGAACTGGCCGAAGTCCCGCGAGTTCATCTCGCGCGGTGGCAGCCTCTACTCGCGGATGGCGCTCGACCTCCCGCTGCGCGACATCACCGGCGGCTTCCGCGCGTTCCGCCGCGAGACCCTGGAGGGCCTCGGACTGGAGGAGGTGGCCTCGCAGGGGTACTGCTTCCAGGTCGACCTCGCCCGTCGCGCGGTCAAGGCGGGCTACCACGTGGTCGAGGTGCCGATCACCTTCGTGGAGCGTGAGCTCGGTGACTCCAAGATGAGCCGTGACATCCTCGTCGAGGCGCTGTGGCGGGTCACCGCGTGGGGCGTGGGGGAGCGCGTCGGCAAGGTCCTGGGACGCGGCGACGACAAGCGCCCGAAGGCGGACGCCCGGCAGCCGCAGGCGCGACCGGAGGCCCGGCGTTCCGAGGCGGAAGTCGGGCAGCCCAAAGCGTAGGCCCACGACCGGGGAAACCGGTGCCGGCCGCCTGCTTATCCCGCTCTGAGCCGGACCCAGGCACACTGGGAGCATGACGACTGGCGCTCAGACCCCGCATTCCGTCCGGCCCCGGCGCTCCCGGCTGCGCGCGTTCCTGCCGCTCGCCGTCGCCGCGTGGTTCGTTCTGGAGATCTGGCTGCTCACGCTGGTCGCCGGGGCGTCGAACGGCCTGGTGGTCCTTCTCGTCCTGATGGCCGGCCTGATCCTCGGCTCGGTCGTGATCAAGCGGGCGGGCCGGCGGGCGTTCCAGAACCTCACCGAGACGCTGCAACAGCAGCAGAGCGGCGCGCTGCCCGAGCCCCGGCCGAACAGCGAGGGCAACGGCCTGATGATGCTGGGCGGCCTGCTCCTGATCATCCCCGGCCTCGCCTCGGACGCGCTGGGGCTGCTCCTGCTGGTGCCGCCGGTCCAGAAGGCCGTGAGCCGCTATGCCGAGCGCACCTTCGAGCGCAAGCTCCGTGAGGCCACCCACGGCTCCCTGGGGGATGCCTTCCAGCAGGTCCGTATCCACCGGCCCGACGGCAAGGTCGTCCAGGGCGAGGTGATCCGCGACGAGTCCGGCGGCACTCCGGGTGACGCCCCGCAGGACCCGCGTCCGCCGCTGACCCGGTAGTAACTCGACCCCGCGATCCCCCGCCGCGCGGGCATGCGGACAGGACCGTGGGCGCCGTACGGATACGGCGCCCACGGTCCTGTTACCGCTGCGCGATGGTGCTGTGCGCCCGGACCCCCGCAGGGATCAAGCCGACTTGCGGCTGTCCCGGGGGTGCACCGCGATGTTCATCGCACCGGAACGCAGAACGGCTAGACGCTCCTCGAGGACCTCTTCGAGCTCCTCTCGGGTGCGCCGCTCCATCAGCATGTCCCAATGCGTACGCGCGGGCTTGGCCTTCTTCTCCTCGGGGCCGTCGCCGTCCACCAGGAGTGCCTGGGCACCGCAGACCTTGCACTCCCACTCCGGCGGGATCTCCGCCTCGACCGAGAAGGGCATCTCGAAGCGGTGCCCCTTCTCGCATGCGTACTCCACGGCCTGGCGCGGGGCCAGGTCGATGCCGCGGTCCGTCTCGTAGCTGGTCACCACGAGGCGCGTGCCGCGAAGAGCTCGCTCACTCATGAATCGTGCCTCCCGGGCTTGTCGCCCACAGGACAGGTGTCGCTGTCGTCGTCATCCGGTCAACGTCCGGTCGGCGGTAAAGATTCCCGTTCCGTGTCCCGTTCCGGGTCCTGCGTCGCCGTCGTAGCCGCAGCCTTGTCAACCATTGCAGTACCCACCGACGCCCGATTTGTCACATCTGCTAGTAGATGTGACACAGCGTTTCGGCATCTTTGACGCGCAGTAACGGTACGCCTGGCAGGCCAAACGCGTACACTACAGCCCTTTCGTGCCGAGTGCTAAATCCGTTCGGGGACGGGGTTGCCCGCGTCGGCGATCGCCCGCCGCACCGGCACCCGCGCGAGCAGCACGAAGCCCAGCACGAAGAAGGCGACCAGCGAGATGATCGCGTCCCGGTAGCTGCCCGTGAGCTGGTACGTCAGCCCGAACAGCAGCGGCCCGAGCCAGCTCATGCCGCGGTCGCTCAGCTCGTACGCCGAGAAGTACTCGGCCTCCTTGCCGGGCGGCACGAGGTGCGAGAAGAGCGAGCGGGACAGTGCCTGGCTCCCGCCGAGCACCAGGCCGATGCCGGCCGCCAGCACGAAGAACCACACGGGGGCCCCGGCCGGCAGGAAGTACCCGGCGCCCAGCGTCAGGGTCCAGGCCACCAGCGACCCCAGGATGGTGCGCTGCGCGCCGTACCGCCGGGCCAGCCGGCCGAGCGCCAGCGCGCCCGCCACCGCCAGCACCTGCACCAGCAGCACGGCGACGATCAGCGTCGACTGCCCGAGCCCCAGCTCCTCGGAGCCGTACACCGAGGCCTGGGAGATCACCGTCTGGATGCCGTCGTTGTAGACCAGGTACGCCAGCAGGAAGGCGAGCGTCAACGGGTGTCGGCGCATGTCGCGGACGGTCGCCGCGAGCTGCCGGAACCCCGGCAGGGCCGCCTCCCGCGCGGGGGCACGGCGGTCGCGCAGCCGGCGCAGCGGCACCAGTGCCCAGGCGCCCCACCACAGACCGGCCGACGCCAGACAGATGCGCACCGCCATGGACTCGGAGACCCCGAAACCGGCGTGCCCGCTGTAGAGGGCGAGGTTCAGTACGAGCACCAGCGCCCCGGCACCGTAGCCGAAGGCCCACCCGCGCGAGGAGACCGCGTCGCGCTCCTCGGGCGCGGCGATCTGCGGCAGATAGGAGTTGTAGAGCATCATCGCCACGGACTGCGCCGCGTTCGCCACGACCAGCAGCACACCGCCGAGCAGATAGCGCTGGCCGTCGAGGAAGAACATGCCCGCCGTGGCCGCCGCCCCCGTGTACGCCGCGGCCGCAAGCAGCGGCTTCTTCCGGCCGGTGCGGTCGGCGGCGGCACCCACCAGCGGCATCGCCAGCACGGCCAGGATCACCGACAGGGAGACCGCGTACGCGAAGAAGGATCCCGCGCGCACCGGGATGCCCAGCGGGTGGACGAACCCGTCCGCGTCCGCCGCGGCCTCGGCGACCGACGTCAGATAGGGGCCGAGGAACACGGTGAGCACGCTGGTGGAGTACACGGAGCACGCCCAGTCGTAGACGTACCAGCCGCGCTGCTCGCGTCGCCGGCCGGCGGCCTCGTCGTCCGCCGGTGACCGCACGGTCTCGGTGCCCACCCGCCGCCTCGCTTCCCGTGAACGCGGAGGCGACGGGGCGCGGGGGTCTCAGACCCAGATGCCGCGGTCCTCCATGACCTTGCGCAGTGTGTCGATGTGATCGGTCATGATGCCATCCACGCCGAGGTCCAGGAGCCGGTGCATGTGCTCGGCCTCGTTGACGGTCCACACGTGGACCTGCAGCCCCCGCGCGTGGGCCGCCCGCACGAACCGGTGGTCCACCACCCGCACACCCGACTGCACCTCGGGGACCTGGGCGGCGACGGCCGAGCGGCGCAGCGCCGTCGGCATCCCCCACGACCGCAGCCGCAGGTTCAGCACCCCACGGGTGCCGTACGACGTGGCCAGCCGCGGCCCGGCCAGCCGCTGTGCGCGCACCACGCGGGCCTCGGAGAACGATCCGACGCAGATGCGGTCCCACGTGCCCGTGCGCGCGATGAGGTCCAGCAGGGGCAGCAGGGCCGGCTCCGCTTTCACATCGATGTTCCAGCGTGTGGCGGGGAAGGTCTCCAGGAGTTCCTCGAACAGGGGGACCGGCTCCTCGCCCGCCACGCGGGCCTGCGCGACGTCGCGCCACGGCAGGTCGGCGATCCGGCCCGCGCCGTCCGTCACCCGGTCGAGCGTCGCGTCGTGGAAGGCGACGAGGCGGCCGTCGCGCGTGGCGTGGACATCGGTCTCGATGTACCGGTAGCCCGCCTCGACGGCGCACCGGAACTGCCGCACGGTGTTCTCCAGACCGTCCGCCGCCCCGCCCCGGTGGGCGAAGGCGAGGGGGCCGGGATGGTCGAGATAGGGGTGGCGTATCCGCGGGGTCACGGACGCAGTATCGCGCGCCGCGGCCGGCCCTCGGCAACGACCCGGCTGCCGTCGGACTCCGACGGGACGGTGAAGAGACGCAGGAACACCTGCGCCAGCGGGCCGATGGCCACCGCGTACAGCAGGGTGCCGACGCCCACGGTGCCTCCGAGGAGGAAGCCCGTGACCACGACCGTGATCTCGATGGCCGTACGGACCAGGCGGACCGACACCCCCGTGCGCCGGTTCAGCCCCGTCATCAGGCCGTCGCGCGGGCCGGGACCGAAGCGGGCGGCGATGTACAGCCCGGTCGCCGCTCCGTTCAGCACGATGCCCGCCGCCATCAGCACCACCCGTGCGGCCATGGCGTGCGCGTCCGGCAGCACGGCCAGCGTCGCGTCCATCGCCGCGCCGATCACCAGGACGTTGGAGACGGTGCCCAGTCCGGGACGCTGGCGCAGCGGGATCCACAGCAGCAGCACGGCGGCGCCCGTGATGGTCAGCACCAGCCCCATCGACAGACCGGTCCGCTCGGACAGGCCCTGGTGCAGCACGTTCCAGGGTTCGAGACCGAGCCCTGAGCGCACCAGGAGCGCCGAACTCGCCCCGTACAGCGCCAGCCCGGCGTACAGCTGCAACAGTCGTCGTGCGACATGTCCGTGCCGGGACGAGTACCTGGCCAAAACGTGCCCCCCTGTGGTGGAAGTGGACCGATGCGTGTCACCCTGTTGCGTGACTGGTCATGCCATCCATGGCCAATCCGGGGAAGGTGGACTGATTATCATGGCGCAGTGGACCTCGGCAGTGGGGGCGGCGCAGCTCGCCCGGCTGCTCAACTCCCAGCAGGACCGGCCGGCCGGCCCCGGCACCCGGCGCCCGCCGGCCTACCGCGCGCTCGCCGACGGCATCCGGCTGCTGGTGCTCGAGGGGCGCGTGCCGGTCGCCGCGCGGCTGCCCGCCGAGCGGGAGCTGGCGCTCGCGCTGTCCGTCAGCCGCACCACCGTCGCCGCCGCCTATGAGGCGCTGCGTGCCGAGGGCTTCCTGGAGTCGCGGCGCGGCGCGGGCAGCTGGACCGCGGTCCCGGCGGGCAACCCGGTCCCCGCGCGGGGACTGGAGCCGCTGCCGCCCGAGGCCCTCGGCTCCATGATCGACCTCGGGTGTGCCGCACTCCCCGCCCCGGAGCCCTGGCTCACCCGTGCCGTCCAGGGCGCCCTCGAGGAGCTCCCGCCGTACGCGCACACGCACGGCGACTATCCCGCCGGGCTCCCCGCGCTGCGGTCGATGATCGCCGACCGCTACACCGCGCGGGGCATTCCGACCATGCCCGAGCAGATCATGGTGACGACCGGCGCGATGGGCGCGATCGACGCCATCTGCCACCTCTTCGGCGGCCGTGGTGAACGCATCGCCGTCGAGTCGCCGTCCTACGCCAACATCCTCCAGCTGATGCGGGAGGCCGGCGCGCGGCTCGTCCCCGTCGCCATGGCCGAGGGGCTGACCGGCTGGGACATGGACCGCTGGCGCCAGGTGCTGCGCGAGGCGGCCCCGCGGATCGCGTACGTCGTCGCCGACTTCCACAACCCGACCGGTGCGCTCGCCGACGAGGACCAGCGGCGCCGGCTGGTGGACGCGGCCCGCTCCGCGGGGACGGTGCTGGTCGCCGACGAGACGATGAGCGAGCTGTGGCTCGACCCGGACGTGGAGATGCCGCGCCCGGTGTGCGCCTTCGACCCGGCGGGATCCACGGTGATCACGGTCGGCTCGGCGAGCAAGGCGTTCTGGGCCGGGATGCGCATCGGCTGGGTCCGCGCGGCGCCCGATGTGATCCGCAGCCTGGTCGCCGCACGCGCGTACGCCGACCTGGGCACGCCCGTGCTGGAACAGCTCGCCGTGAACTGGCTCTTCGGCACGGAGGGCTGGGAACAGGCGGTGGGGATCCGGCGGGCCCAGGCCCGGCAGAACCGGGACGAACTGGTGAGCGCGGTGCGGCGTGAGCTGCCCGACTGGGAGTTCGAGGTGCCGCGCGGCGGCCTCACCCTCTGGGTGCGCACCGGCGGCCTCTCCGGCTCGCGCCTGGCCGAGGCGGGGGAGCGGGTCGGCGTACGGGTGCCGTCCGGACCCCGGTTCGGAGTGGACGGGGCCTTCGAGGGCTACGTCCGGCTGCCGTTCACCGTGGGCGGCGCGGTGGCCGAGGAGGCGGCGGTACGGCTGGCCGCGGCGGCCCGCGTGGTCGAGTCCGGCGGCACCTCGGGCACGGAGGCCCCGCGCACGTTCGTGGCGTAGCCGCACGGCAGGGTGACACGGCCGCCGTCGACCGCCGTGCTCCGTAGCCGTCCGCGCCTCAGGCCGGTGGCACGCCCCACCGGAGACGCCGGCGGGACCGCCGCCGGTACGGCCCTCACCCGGACCGGCCACGCGTACCCACCAGCGACCGGCCTCCGCCCGTCGCTTCCGCACGGGGCCCCCACGCGGGGCCCCCACGCGGGGCCCGCATCCGGACGGCCGGCATGCACGCGGGCGCACGCCGGCCCGCGCCAGTTGGCCGGCCGCGAGCGGCCAGGCCGGCCTTGCCCCCGGGGGCAAGGGTGTCGCGGGGCAGCCGGGGCCGGTGGGCGCGGCACGGTTCGGCCCCGTGACGGCAAGGTCAGCGGGTGCACGGCGGCCGGCTCGCCGCGCGAGCCACGGCCTCCGCGGGCCCGGGGCGGGAACGGTGTTGTGGGGGAGTCGGGAGTCCGGTGCGGGCGCGGTGTGGCCCCGTGCCCGTGATGGAATGCGGCGCACGCGGGCCCGGTCGGCGTGCGGGGGCGCGGGTCGGAATGGTGACGTGGGGAGTCGGGAGTCCGGTGCGGGCGCGGTGTCAGCGGGTGCACGGCGGCCGGCTCGCCGCGCGAGCCACGGCCTCCGCGGGCCCGGGGCGGGAACGGTGTTGTGGGGGAGTCGGGAGTCCGGTGCGGGCGCGGTGTGGCCCCGTGCCCGTGATGGAATGCGGCGCACGCGGGCCCGGTCGGCGTGCGGGGGCGCGGGTCGGAATGGTGACGTGGGGAGTCGGGAGTCCGGTGCGGGCGCGGTGTCAGCGGGTGCACGGCGGCCGGCTCGCCGCGCGAGCCACGGCCTCCGCGGGCCCGGGGCGGGAACGGTGTTGTGGGGGAGTCGGGAGTCCGGTGCGGGCGCGGTGTGGCCCCGTGCCCGTGATGGTCTGCGGCGCACGCGGGCCCGGTCGGCGTGCGGGGGCGCGGGTCGGAATGGTGACGTGGGGAGTCGAAGTCCGGTGCGGGCGGCGGTGCGTTCCCGTGGCCGCAAGGGTCGGCGGGTGCATGGCGGCCCGGTTGGCGCGTGGGCTTCGCCCCCCGGGGAGCGGGAACGGTGTGGTGGGGCAGTCGGGAGTCCGGTTCGGGCGCGGCGCGGTGCGGCCCCGTGGCGGCAAGGGTCTGCGGGCGCGAGGCTTTGCCCTCCGGCGGCGAGGGGCGGCGGCGTTGGGGGAGTCCGGTGCGGGCCGGTGGTTTCGTGACCACAAAGGTCAGGAGGTCTCGGCGACCGCCGCTTCCGCGGGGACGGGTTTCTCGGGGGCGGAGTCGGAGGCCGTCCGGTCCGTGGGGGCTCCGGTCTCCACGGGGACCTTCTCCGTCGTCACCTTGTCCAGGCGCACGGACTCCCCGGACCCCGCCCCCGGCGCCGCGGTCTCCTCGTCCAGCCGCTCCGGCTCCTTGTCCAGCCGCTCCGGCTCCTCGTCCACCGGTGTCGTCCGGGGCGGCAGCAGATCCAGAACCGCCTGCCGCTGGGCGTCGCTGGTCGCGTCGTCGTACGGGTCCGGCGTCGCCGGCACCTGGAGACGGTGCACCGGCCCCGAACCCAGGCGGGCGTAACCACGCCCCGGCGGAACCTGGTCGACCGGCGTGGTGTGCGGGGGCGCGCCCAGGACGGCCGCCAGCTGCTCGGCCGTCGCGGGCCCGAGGACGACACGCGCGCGCGTGTGCTGCCGTACCGGGCCGGCGAGCGCCTCGAGGCTGTCGAACTGTTCCGCGACGACCACGGTGACGTTCGCCGCGCGGCCGTGCCGCAGCGGGACCTGGAGCAGCGACTGGGGATCCTTGCGGCCGTCGGCGTCGGCGACCTGGGTGAACGCGGTGGGCCGGTCCAGCAGGAGCCACAGGGGTCGCCTGGTGTCCTCCGGCGGAGGGTCGCCGGCCTGGTGCGCACGGTTCGCGGCGATCAGCCGGCGCTCCGTCTCGTGCGCGGCCCACTCCAGGCTCGTCAGCGCCCCGGCGAGCCCGCACTCCACGGCCAGCACGCCGTCCCGGCCGGTGAGGCAGGCGTACTCGCCGGTACCTCCGCCGTCGACGATCACCACGTCGCCGTGGTGGAGGGCCTGCAGGGCGACGGAGCGCAGCAGCGTGGAGGTGCCGCTGCCCGGCTGGCCGACGGCGAGCAGATGCGGCTCGGTCGAGCGCAGACCGGTGCGCCAGACGACGGGCGGCACGTCGCGCTGCTCCTCGCCGTGCACTCCGTGAGTGAGCGGGAGTGTGCGCTGCACCCGGATGGGGTCGGTGAAGCCGAGGACCGTCTCGCCCGGGGCCGTGACGAAGGGCTGCGCGGCGATGTCCGTGGGCAGCGGCGCGAGAACGCGGACGGTGAGCTGGTTGCCCTCCTCGTCCCACGCGAAGTGGTATTCGCGGCCACGCCCCGACTTGGCACCGAGCAGATGCTCGATCCGCGCGCGGGACTCCGGCTCGCCGTCGGTGAAGTAGGCGGGGTACGCGATCACCAGATGCGTGATGCGGCCGTCGCCGTCGAAGTCGTACTCGGTGAAGACCTGCCCCCAGTCGCCGCCGTGGGCGTAGAGCGGTTCCGGGTCCTCGGCGGTGGAGAAGTACGGGACCAGGGCCTCGTAGAGCGACCTCAGGCGCTGGGCCCGGGTCGGGTCGGGCCCGTCCGGTGCGGCGGGGGCGCGGTCCCGGCCCTGCCAGGCCGCGGCCGCCATCAGGCTGATGACGGCGAACAGCGGGCCGTACGGCGCGAGCGCCACGACCAGCAGCACCGAGGCCGCCAGGAAGAGCAGCGCACCGCGGTGGTCCTTCGGTGTGTCGGCCCATCTGCGCCGCCCGGCGGAGGCCAGCCGGCGCAGACCGCGCGTGATGGTGATCAGCGGATGGAGGACATCCGTGGCGCTGTCGGCCGCCGCCTTGGCCAGCTCCCGGCTCCGGGCGAGCTGTGTGCTGCCGTTGCTCAGAATGCGGGGGAGGGGGCGCCGGGCCACTGCGGTCTCCAGGGGGTCGTACGGGCGGGCGGGGCGTGGGCGAGGGCGGGTCAGAACTTGAATCCGCCCAACAGGCCGGCCAGGCTCTCGCCGCCCGCCTTGATGCTGGGCGCGATGGCCGTGCTGGCCAGATAGAAGCCGAACAGCATCGCCACCAGGGCGTGCGACAGCTTCAGTCCGTCCTTGCGGAAGAAGACGAAGACGACGATGCCGAGCAGCACCACGCATGAGATCGAGATGATCATGTGAGTTCTCCTGGTTCGCGGGGACAGTCACCATGAGTACTTCCAGGATCACAGAATGTATCTATACGATAAAAGGTGCAACTGGGTGGATTTTCGTCGAATGCGCCCGGACGGGCCCGCCGTGATCTTTCCCGCGGGCGGTACAGGTCATGTGCCGCCCGAGCCAGTACGCTGGCGATTCACCCGTACGGCTTGCACCGCTCGCAGACGTACGTCCTGTCCCCGATGCGTGAAGCAAGTGCAGTGAGAGGCGGTCCGGCGATGACTGAAGCCCCCGACCCCGAGGTCGTGGAGCTGGCGACCAAGATCTTCGACCTGGCCAGACGCGGCCGGACCGAGGAACTGGTGGCCTACGTCGACGCGGGCGTGCCTGCCGACCTCACCAACGACCGCGGCGACTCGCTCGTGATGCTCGCCGCGTACCACGGTCACGCCGGGGCGGTACGGGCCCTGCTCGAGCGCGGCGCCGACGCCGACCGTGTCAACGACCGGGGCCAGACACCACTCGCGGGGGCGGTTTTCAAGGGGGAGACCGAGGTGATCGAAGCCTTGTTGAAGGGCGGCGCCGATCCATCCGCGGGCACCCCCTCGGCCGTCGACACGGCCCGGATGTTCGGCCGTACGGAACTGCTCGAGCTGTTCGGCGAGGGCTGAGCGGCCCGCTCCGACCAGCAAGGACACGGAAAACGGGGGAGGCGGTACAGGGCCGCCGAAATTTCGGTCGCGGTAGATGTGACCGCCGGGTCATCATGACGACGTGATTCACGGACGCGATGGCTGGGCAAGTGTTGCCGCACCGCGCGGGCCGTGATGCGGTCCGCATGGGCCACCGACGAGAGGCAGAGAGAGATGGTCTACAGCAAGCAGGAAACGGCGGGCGCACCGACGTGTTGTCACGCGGCCAGGTAACGCACGTCCCCGGTTGCGTCGACGCTTGATGTGAGGCTGTTTCCCATGTTCGATCCGGTCATAGCGCCCAGCGGTACGTTGCTCGGCCTGCTCCAGCGGGGCCGCGGCGACGGCACGCTGCACGCGCTCACCGCCCCGCGCTCCGAAGCGCTCGCGGCACTGAACGACTGTGTGCTGCGCGACCCGCGCCACGACTGGCAGGTGGAGAACCGCTCCCTCTACTACGCCCGCCTCTACCTCGATCTCCACGGTGAACTGGACGCGATCGAGTCCCACCTCTTCGACCCCGAGGATGTCGTCGACACCGACGAGTCCCGCACCGGGCTCGCCCTCGCCGTCCTGGGCCACCTCGCCTCCTACGGCAGGCGGGACGCCCTCGAACTGCTGCGCAGGTACGCCGCCCACGGCACCAACTGGGCCTGGGCCCTGGACGAGCTGGCGCTCCGGGACGACGACGCGGGCCTGCGCGCCCTGGCGGCCCCCGTCCTCGCGCGGTTCGCCACCGACGCCGAGGGCGAGGCGGAGCTGGCCGCCACCGTCCGCGACGCCTTCGAACCACGGCCCTGGCGGCTATGGGCCGACGATCCGCGCGCATCCATCGCCACGCGGGTGCGTGCCGCCCAGGAGGCCGGCTGCTTCGACCGCTGGCAGCGCCAGATGCGCCCCAGCGGGCCGCGCCCCGGCTGGAGCGTGCAAGCGGTGTTCGAATGGGCCCAGCAAGGCGTCGAACGCGGCGCCGCGCTCCATGTCCCGGCCGCCCGATGTCTCGGCGCTGTCGCGGGCCCCGAGGACCGGGCCGAGATCATCCGGGCCGCCGAGGACGGCAGCGAGGGAGCCCGCTGCACCGCCTTGCGGTACCTGGCCGACTGCAACGACCCCGACGCCCTGCAACTGATCGAGCGCGCCGTGGCCACCGGCTCCGCACCCGTCGTGGACGCCGCCGTCGACGCCTTCGAACGCATGTGCAGTCTCGCTGCCATCGACCGGGCGCGCGGCTGGGCCCGGCGGCCCGACCCCCTGGGCGCCGCCGCGGGCCGCGTCCTCGCCTGCCGGGGCGGGCTCCAGGACCGTGACCTGGTCCTCGCGGCGCTCCGGGAGGCCGTACGGGGCGACGGACCCGACACGCCCACCCTGTGGACCCTCGTCGACGGCGCCGGACGGCTCGGCATCGCCTGCGCCGCCCCCGTGCTCCGCCACATCTACCGCGAGACCGCCTCCTCCCACCTGCGCGGCAGGGCAGCCCGCGCCCTCGCCGCCACCGACCCCTCCTTCGCCACCGGCTTCGCCGTCGAGTGCCTGTGGGACTGCGAGGAGACCACCCGCGAGATCGCCGCCCGGCACGCCGAGACCGGCGACACCCGGGTCGTCGACCGCCTCCGCCGCCTGGCCGCCGACCCGGCCGAGGAGGCCGAGGTCCAAACCGCCGTCCGAAGCCGAATCACCCCCGGCGAGACCCCCGTGTAACCCCCGCCCGGCGAGACACCCGCCGGAACCCGCCCCCACCGGCGGCGCGCCCCGCATCCCCCGCAACCGGCCACCGGGCCCACCCACTCCGGCCGCCGACGCGATGCTCCACCGCACGGACGCGAGCATGCGCCTCGGGCGCGGTCGCGGGGGTCCCCGGCGCGCCGGGGGCGGCACGCCCTTGCAGGTCCGCCGGCGGGCTGTCCGGCTCTTGCCGTTGGTGCGATGCACGTCCGGGTGCGGTGCGAGGCGCGGTTCCGCCGCAGGTCGGCCGGTGGCGCCGTGCCAGGCCTCCTGCCGCGTGTGCCCGCCCCGGTGCCGGCGCGATGCACCGAAAGCGTCGGCCGGATGGCCGGCGGTCGCCGGAGCGCTGTTGGTCGGTCGCTTCGCGTGATGCTGCCGGGCTTTTTCGCTCACCGGACGTCGGCGCTATGTGCCACGGCTCGCGGGCGAGAGCTTGCGCTGGGCCTGCCTGCCCCTGGTGCCGGCGCGATGCGCCGCAGCGTCGGCCGCACGCCCGGCGTTGCTCCGGCGCCGGATCGTCGGCCGCTCCGCGTCGTGCCGCCGGTCCTGCTCGCTCTGGTCCTCGGTGCCGGTGCGCCATCGCGCGAGGCCCCATTGCGGGTCTTTGCAGCGCCAGGTGGTCGGCCGCTCTGCGGCTTGCCGACGTGGCCGCTGAGGGCATGAGCACGTGCCCCCGCCCCCGTTGAGGGCGGCCTTCTGGCGCGGGCGCGGCATGCTGCTCCTGGCCGCTGTCCCCCTCCGCCGGCTCCGGTCGCGCAACGCGCCGTCGCGTGGGGTGCGGTTGCGCTTCCCTCCTGTTGCGGGGCGACCGCCTTCAGCGGCGGCTCGCCGGTGTGAAGCGGAGTGGTGTGCCGGGGCGGGATTGGGCTGCGGCGGGGAGGCCGGTGGGGTGGACGACGGCGATGACCGGGTAGCCGCCGGTTGTCGGGTGGTCGGCCAGGAAGACCACCGGCGTGCCGTCGGGGGGGACCTGGACGGCGCCCAGGACCATGCCCTCGCTGGGGAGTTCGTCGTTCCGGGCCCGTTCCAGGGCCGGGCCGGTCGTGCGCAGTCCGATGCGGTTGCTCGCGGGGGACACGTGGTACGTGCGGGACGTCAGGAGCCGTACGGCGTCGGGGGTGAACCAGTCGTCGCGCGGGCCCGGGGTCACGCGCAGCACGAGTTCCGCCGGAGGTGCCGGCTGCGGGGCGACGTCCACGGGCGCGTGGACGTCGCGCGGAGTGCCGAGGGGGAGCACGGCACCGTCCGTGAGGGGGGCCGGGCCGAGACCCGAGAGCAGGTCGGTGGAGCGGCTGCCGAGCACCGGTTCGACGGCGACCCCGCCGGAGACGGCGACATAGGCACGCACACCGCGCACCGCCGCGCCCACGTCGAGCACGGACCCCGCGCGCACCCGCACCGGCGCGCCCCAGGCGACCGGACGGCCGTCCACCGTGACGGGGCAGGGCGCCCCGGTGACCGCCACCGTGACCGCCGAACGGGGGCGGACGGAGCAGCCGTCGAGGGTCGTCTCCAGCACGGCCGCGTCCGGGGCGTTGCCCGCCAGCCGGTTGGCGAGCGCCGCGGCAGGCCCGTCCAGCGCCCCGGAGCGGGGCACCCCGAGATGGGCATGGCCGGGGCGGCCCCGGTCCTGCACGGTGGTCAGGGCCCCCGGGCGGACGACGGCGAGCGCACGGTCCGTCATGCCGCCGGCCCCGGTTCCGGCCCCGCCACCGGGACGAACCGCACGCGCGTACCGGGCGACAGCAGCGCCGCCGGCACACGCGTGTGGTCCCACAGCACGAGGTCGGTCGTGCCGATCAGCTGCCAGCCGCCCGGCGAGGAACGCGGGTACACGCCCGTATAGGGGCCGGCGAGCGCCACCGCCCCCGCGGGGACGGCGGTGCGCGGGGTCGGCCGGCGGGGCACGTCGTAGCGCGACGGCAGACCGGTGAGGTAGCCGAAGCCGGGCGCGAACCCGCAGAAGGCGACCCGGAACTCGGCACCCGCGTGGATGCGGGCCACCTCCCGCGCGGGAACACCCCAGTGCGCCGCGACATCGGCGAGATCAGGGCCGTCGTAACGCACCGGGATCTCGACCGTCTCCGTGGCGCGCGGGGGCACCGGCGGCAGATCGAGGGCGGTCAGTTCGGCGGCCAGCCGGGCGGGCTCCGGCAGGCCGTCGAGCAGCACGGTGCGCGCGGCCGGGACGATCTCCCCGGCCGGCAACCTGCCCTCCGCGCGGCGCCGCAGCAGTTCCGCGTGGAGCGCCTGCGCCTCGTCGTCCGAGGAGACCTCGACGAGCAGCGCGTCCGCGCCGACGGGCAGCACCCTCATGCGAAGGCCTCCACCCTGACCCCGGACGTCTCCAGCGCGGTCCGCACCCGCCGGGCCAGGTCCACCGCGCCGGGTGTGTCGCCGTGCAGGCACAGGGAGCGCGCCCGCACCCCGACACGCCGCCCGGACAGCGTGTCCACCTCCCCGCGGCGGGCCAGTCCCACCGAGCGGGCCACGACGGCCTCCGCGTCGGTGACCACCGCGCCCTCCTCGGGACGGGGCACCAGCGTGCCCTCGTCCGTGTACGCCCGGTCGGCGAACGCCTCGGGCACCACGGGCAGCCCCGCCTTCCCGGCCAGCTCCAGCAGCCGTGAGCCCGGCAGCCCCAGCACGGGCAGCGCGGGATCCACCAGGACCACCCCGTCGACCACCGCGCGGGCCTGTTCCTCGTCCCGCACGACCCGGTTGTACAGCGCCCCGTGCGGTTTGACGTAGGCCACGCGGGCGCCCGCGGCGCGGGCGAACACCTCCAGGGCGCCGATCTGATAGGCCACCTCGGCCGCCAGTTCGGCGGGTGGCACGTCCATCGCGCGCCGCCCGAAGCCGGCCAGGTCCCGGTAGGAGACCTGGGCGCCGATCCGCACGCCGCGCTCGACCGCGCGCTCGCACACCCGGCGCATGGTGGCCGCGTCGCCGGCGTGGAAGCCGCAGGCCACATTGGCGCTGGTGACCACGGACAGCAGCCGCTCGTCGTCGGTGAGCCGCCAGCGGCTGAAGCCTTCGCCGAGGTCGGCGTTGAGATCGATCGAGGTCATGAGCGGGTCGTGTCTCCTGTCCGGGTGGGTGGTTGCGTCGTCCGGGCGCGCGACGGCGTCGCGCGGATGCGAGTGCGCGGCACCGTCACACCACGCGGAACTGTTCGTCCCGGGCGTCACTGACGAACATCCGGCCCGGTGCGTGGGTGATGGCGAACGGCGGGCGTGAGGCCATCACCGCGGTCTGCGGGGTCACTCCACAGGCCCAGAACACCGGGATGTCGTCCGGCTCGAAGTCCACCGGGTCACCGAAGTCCGGGCGGCCCAGGTCGCCGATGCCCAGCCCGAAGGGGTCTCCGCAGTGCACGGGGCCGCCGTGGACCGCCGGGAGCAGGCTGCTCTCCCGGATCGCCGCGGAGAGCATCCCGGGCGGCACCGGCCGCATGGACACCACCATCGGCCCGCTCAGCCGCCCCGCCGGACGGCACTGCCAACTCGTGACGTACATGGGCACGTTGCGTCCCTGCTCCACATGCCGGACGGGAACGCCCGCCGCGGAGAGCGCCCACTCGAAGGTGAAGCTGCAGCCGATCAGGAACGACACCAGATCGGGACGCCAGTACGCCCGCACGTCCGTCGGCTCGTCCACCAGTTCCCCGTGTTCCCACACCCGGTAGCGCGGCAGGTCGGTGCGCAGGTCGGCGCCGTCGGCCAGGACGGTGGTCACCGCTCCGGCGTCGGTGACGTCCAGGACCGGGCAGGGCTTGGGGTTGCGCTGGCAGAACAGCAGCATTTCGTAGGCCCAGTCGGCGGGGACCGAGACCAGGTTGGCCTGGGTGTGACCCGCGGCCACACCGGCCGTGGGGCCCGCCAGGCCCTCCCGGAAGCGGGCGCGCGCCGCGCGGGGGCTCCACGTGTGCGCGCGGTCGTCGACGAGGGTCACGGGGCGGTGGTCCACGACGGTCGGCGCGCGCTCGTCGGTGTGGTTCACGCCAGTTCCTTCCCACGCGTCTCCGGCAGCCCCAGCAGCGCCAGCGCCGCCAGGCCGTAGCCGATCGCTCCGAAGACCAGCGCCCCGCCCACGCCCCAGCTGTCGGCCAGGAAGCCGACCGTCGTGGGGAAGACGGCGCCCACGGCGCGCCCGGTGTTGTACGTGAAGCCCTGTCCCGTGCCGCGCACCGCGGTCGGGTACAGCTCGCTCAGATAGGAGCCGAAGCCGCTGAAGATGGCCGACATGCAGAACCCGAGCGGGAAGCCGAGCACCAGGACGAGGCTGTCGGCGCCGCTGGGGATGTTCGTGTACGCCAGGATGCACACGGCCGAGAGCAGGGCGAACAGCCAGATGTTGCGCCGTCGGCCCAGCCGGTCGGTGAGATAGCCGCCGGTCAGATAGCCGATGAAGGCACCCGAGATCAGGAAGGTCAGATAGCCGCCGGTGCCGACGACCGACAGGTCGCGTTCCGTCTTCAGATAGGTCGGCACCCACGTGGCGAGCGTGTAGTAGCCGCCCTGGACGCCGGTGGACAGCAGCACGGCGAACACCGTGGTGCGCAGCAGTCCTGTCGACCTGGGCCGGTCCGGCTGGAAGATCGCCGAGAACGAGCCCTTCCGGGCGCTGTTCTCCCGCGCGGCGGCCGCCTCGGGCGCGTCCTGGACGCTGCGCCGCACCCAGACGACGAGCAGGGCCGGCAGTGCGCCGGTCCAGAACATCACGCGCCAGGCCAGGTCGTCGTCCACCAGGGAGAAGACCATCGTGTACACGATCACGGCCAGCGCCCAGCCCACGGCCCAGGAGCTCTGGACCGCGCCGAGGGTCCGGCCGCGGTGCCTGGCGCTCGCGTACTCGGCGACCAGGATCGCGCCGACCGCCCACTCACCGCCGAAGCCGAGTCCCTGAAGCGCCCGGAACACCAGCAGTGTCTCGTAGTTGGGCGCGAAGCCGCAGGCCACGGTGAAGACCGCGTAGGTGATCACGGTGAGCAGCAGTGCCTTCACCCGGCCGACGCGGTCCGCCAGGACACCGGCGAGAGCGCCGCCGACCGCGGAGACGACCAGGGTGACGGTGGTCAGCAGGCCGGTCTGGCCGCTGTTGAGACCGAAGTACGCGGACAGCGCGACCATGGTCAGCGGCAGCGTGAAGTAGTCGTACGAGTCCAGGGCATAGCCGCCGAACGCGCCGCCGAAGGCGCGTCGGCCGCGCGGCCCCAGCGCGCGCAGCCAGCCCAACGCCCCGTCGTCCGCCGTGTTTCCGGGCGATGCGGGGCGTGGTGCGTCGGTGAGGGCCTTCGGTGGTGGGATCGCGCTCATGGGCACCTCGCAGAGGGAGGACGGAGGGTGCGGAAGAAGTGAGCCGTGCCGTGAGCAGCAAAGTAGAGGATCGTTGAACGATCCTTCAATACCCGTGTTGTCTCGTCCTCCGGTGTGCGATTGAATTCCGGGCATGACGGAGCAGCTGAGCGGACTGGCCGACGACCGCGCCCTGTTGGGCCGTACCAGCACCGCCGAGCGGGTCGCGGACATCCTCAGGAGCCGGATCGCCGAGGGCTACTTCCCGCCCGGGACCCGGTTGTCGGAGGACAGCATCGGCGGGGCCCTCGGTGTGTCGCGCAACACACTGCGCGAGGCGTTCCGCCTGCTCACGCACGAGCGGCTGCTCGTCCACGAACTCAACCGCGGGGTGTTCGTCCGGGTGCTCACCGTCGAGGACGTCGAGGACATCTACCGCACCCGACGGCTCGTCGAGTGCGCCGTGGTACGGGGCCTCGGCGACCCGCCCTACCCGCTCGACGCGCTCGCCGGCGCGGTCGAACAGGGGCACCGGGCCGCGCGCGAAGGTGACTGGAAAGCAGTGGGTACGGCCAATATCCACTTTCACCGCGAACTGATCGCGCTCGCCGCGAGCGAGCGCACGGACGAACTGATGCGCAGTGTCTTCGCCGAACTGCGGCTGGCCTTCCACGTGGTGGACCACCCCAAGCGACTGCACGAACCGTACATCGCGCGAAATGTCGAGATTCTCGATGCGCTTCAGGCGGGCGAACGGGAGAAGGCCGAGCAACTGCTCGCCGCGTACCTCGACGTGTCGCTGGAACGCGTGGTGGAGGTGTACCGGCGCCAGGTGGGGGAGGAGGGTCGGGGCGGCTGACCATACGCGGCCGGCGCGTGCGGCCCGGCGACAACCGTGACGCCGGGGCGCATCTGCCTCGTTTGGGTTGTTGTCAGACCGAGGACCTAGTCTGTGCACCGTGACCTCGCCTTCATCGACGGACAGCGTTCCGCCCCAGCTCAGCGCGGGGCCGCGGCCCGCACCGGGCCCGGCCGCCGACGAGGGGCTGGCGCGGCGGCTGCGCGCGCTCGCCTGCACCGCGCCGCTGCACGACCTCGACGCGCGCAAGGCCAACCTGGCCGGTGAGTACTCGGTCTACGGCATGGCGGAGATCGCCCTCGCCGCCATCGACCTGGTCACGCTCAACATGGACTTCGACACCGGCGCCGACCACGACCAGATCGTCGCCCGGCTCATCCCGCGGATCGCCGCCCAGGCCCCCCGCCGCCCCGCCGCCGAACACGAGCGGGTGGCCCGGTGGGTCCTGGAGAACCTGATCAACGTCGGCAGCGTCGACCGCGGCTTCCGCGCGGTGTACGGCGTGTTCGGGGCGGACGGCACCTATGTACGCCGCGACTACGACTTCAAACTGGTCGAAGAGGTCCCCGGCCCCGGCGGCACGGTGTACCTGCGGACCACGGACGAGGCGGTCAACGTCCTGGTCGGAGCCCTGGACACCGACGTCACCAGCGCGCAGATCGCCGCCGAGGTCAAGCTGGAGGTGCTGATCAGCCGGGGCCGGCTCGCCGACGCCCAGCTCGCCGCCGAACAGGCCCGCTACCGCACCGTCCAGTACTCCGAGACCCTGCGCCGCGCCCTCGAGGCCACCCGCCGCAACGTCCGCGCGGTGGACTGGCTCAGCGCCGTACCCGACATGATCACCGAGGCCCTCGACCACGTGGCGGACCGCTACCGCCACGAGAACGCGATCCTCACCAACATCCGCAGGGCCCGCGACGAGTCCGAGGACCCCGAGCACAAGCGCCGCGCGGCCGAACTGGTGGACATCGTCAAGGACTGCATCCGGCGTCACACGCAGTTGCAGTCCCGGCTGCTGGAGGCGGGCCCGCTGTTCCGCGCCGAACAGGACCGGCAGGCGTTCGCCACCCCCACGGCCACGTCCGGCACCGACCTGTACGGCCACCTCCTCGCGCCCCTGCTCCCGCTGCCCGTCGAGCGGGCCTCCCGGGTCACCGACGCCTTCTTCACCCACGGCACCGGACTGCGCACCCCGGTCTCCGTCCGGGTCGCCGACCTGGTCGACCTCCTGCTGACGCCGCCCGTGGAGCGCGAACACCTCGGCGCCGAGATGCCGGAGCCCGACCTGATCGCCACACCCGACGACAGCCGGTTCAGCGAGGAGCAGCTGGCCGCCGCCACCGAGCTGCTCGACCTGCCCGCCGACGCGCCCCGTCGCCTGTCGGGGCTGCTCGCCGAGGCCCGCCGCCAGGACCCCGAACTGCCCTACCTCGTCGCCCTGCTGGCCGTCCACGCCGCCAGCCCCCCGGTCGGCACCGCCTACCGCCAGGGCGAACGCAAACTGCTGTTCGCCGTGGACGACGGCACCGAGCTCGACGACCCCGAGTTCGGCGGCGCCGACCTCATCGTCGGCACCGCCCTGCTGGACGCGGCGGGCATGGCCGCGGACCGGACGGAGGCGGCATGACCGCGCGAGCAGCGACCCGCACCGACGTTCCCCACAGCGAGGAGTCCCGACCGTGACCGAGCATGTCGAGTGGAGCGAGCCGGAGGCCCCGGCCGCACCGGCGAGCGCCGCCGTCACGCCCGCCGACGCCGCCGACGCGGCACGGCTCGTCGCCTTCGGCCTCCAGCCCAAGCTCCAGCCCGCCCGCGACCAGGAGTACGCCGACCTGCTCCGCCGCTACCGCGAGGACCCGCCCTTCGCGCGGCTCGCCGACGCCGTGGCCACGGGCCTGGGACTGATCGTGCTGGAGGTGTCGCCGCGCGCGGGCATGGCCGTCACCGCCGCCGAGGACTCCGTGTTCGCCGTCCGCATGGGCGACTACGCGCGCCGCACCTCCGCCGACGGCGCCGACCGGTTCCTGCACGGGCTCGCCCACCTCGCCGTCGCCGCCATGGCCTTCCCCCGCCCCGAGGACCTCGCCGACGACGGCTACATCGGCCGCGTCACGGTCAACGGCGTGGACGCCTTCGTCCGCCAGGCCTGCCACCGCCTGGAGGAGCGCGCCGCCGAACAGGGCGAGAACACCGACCCGGCCAGCGACGCCCCCGGCCTGGAGGCCGCCTGGCGGGTCTGGGCCCGGCGCAGCGCCACCGGCGCCACCAAGGACGCGCGCCGGCTCGCGGGCTCCACCACCGGTATCGTCGCCAAGGCCGTCACCTTCCTCACCGACTCCGGCTTCCTGCAGCGCACCGGCGACGACAACGGCGGCACGTACCGCACCACCGCCCGCTACCAGCTCCAGGTCCGCGACCTGGCGGGCAGCGCCGCCCTGGCCGAACTGCTGGAACTGGGCGTCGTGCCGGTCACCGACGGCACCCCCACCCTGCTGCCGCCCCAGGACGCCGACGGCCTCGAACTGGCCGCCGACGCCGGCCTGCCGTTCCACTCCGCCTGAACGCCCCCCACCAAGCCTCACGAGAGTCCGCCATGTACGAGCTGTCCCGGGTCCGCCTCTACTCCATCGGGCCGGCTGGCGCGCGGTACGCCGACACCGTGCTCGACCTGCGCGGTGTCGGCGCTGTCGTGCCGGACCCCGCGCCCACCCAGGCGGAGTTCTTCGAGGAGGAGCCCGCGGGACCGCCGCGCCGCCCGGCCCCCGCCGGTGTGCTCTTCCTGGAGAACGGCGGCGGCAAGTCCGTCCTGCTGAAACTGATCTTCTCCGTGATGCTCCCCGGCCACCGCAACACCCTCGGCGGCGCCAGCTCCGGAGTGCTGCGCAAGTTCCTGCTCGCCGACGACTGCGGCCACGTGGCGCTCGAATGGCAGCACGTGCAGACCGGCGAATGCGTCGTCGTCGGCAAGGTCAGCGAATGGCGGGGACGTCAGGTCTCCAACGACCCCAGGAAGTTCGCCGAGGCCTGGTACTCCCTGCGCCCCGGCCCCGGACTCGGCCTGGACAACCTCCCCGTCGCCGAGTCCACGGCCGTACGGCCGCCCGCCGAGGGCCAGTCGGGCGCCCGGGGACGGCGCCGCACCATGAAGGGCTTCCGCGACGCCCTCACCGAGGCGGGCAAGAACTACCCGCACCTCGAGGTGCACTGGGAAGAGATCCACGAGCGCTGGACCGAACACCTCGGCGACCTGGGACTCGACCCGGAACTCTTCCGCTACCAGCGGGAGATGAACGCCGACGAGGGCGAGGCCGCCGGCCTCTTCGCGGTCAAGAAGGACTCCGACTTCACCGACCTGCTGCTGCGCGCCGTCACCGACACCCGCGACACCGACGGACTCGCCGACCTCGTCAGCGGCTTCGGCAGCAAGCTCGGCCGGCGCGCCGAACTCATCGCCGAACGGGACTTCACCGCCGGGTCCGTCGACCTGCTGGGGCGGATCGTGGAAGCCGCCGGCGCCCGCACCCGCGCACGCGAGATCCACACTGCCGCCGAACGCCGCACCCGCACCCTGGCCCGCAGGCTCTCCGCACGCGGCGCACAGGAACGTGTCCGCGCCGCCGACCTGGCCGGCCGGGTCACCGCCGCCGCCTACGCCGTCACCCACGCCGAATCGGCGCGCGAGCACAGCGCGCTCGTCTCCGCCGAACTCGCCTACCGGCACGCCTCCCTGGCGCTCGCCGCCGCCGAGAAGTCCGCCGCCGCCCAGAAGCGCGAACTCGCCGACGCGCGCACGCTGTACGCCGGCTGGCAGGCCGCCGAGGCCGTGCTGCGCCACCGCGCCGCCGCCGACCGCGTGGCCCGCGTCTCCGCCGCGATCCGGGAGGCCGAGCGGGATGCCGCCCCCGCGCTGGCCGCACGCGCCAAGGCCGCCGTCGACCTGGTACGCGCCCTGCACGTGGCCGCCCGGAACGCCGAGAACCTCGCCAACGAGGAGGAGGAGCGGTCGGCCGCCCTCCAGGAGGCCGGCGACGGCGCCCACCGCGACGCCACCGCCGCCGCCACCGAGGCGCAGCGGGCCCGCAGCGAGATCGGCCACCTGCGCCAGCGGCTCGCCGAGGTCGAGCAGGAGACCGCACAGGCCGTGCGCGCCGGCTGGCTCGACGACAGCGCCCCCGACGCCGACCCCGCCCGCGCCGCGCTCGCGGCCAGCGACGCCGAGAAGTCGGCCGTCGCCGCCTGGGACACCGCCCGTGAGGCCGCCCGCCGGGCCACCGACCACGCGCGCGAGACCGCCGCCGCCGAGAGCCGCGCGGAACTCACGGCCGCCCGCGCGGCCGACGCCGCCACCGCGGCCGGACGCGCCCTCGACGCCGAGCGCCGCACCGCCGAGGCCCTCGCCGCCGAGCGGCGGCTCGCGGACCTGCTGAGCCTGCCCGGAACCGCGGCAGGGCGAGGGGCCACCGTGCCGGGCCCACGCACCGACGGGCAGCGCACCACACATGCCTCCGACGCCGCTCCCGCCCCCGGCGAGGGCCTCCTCACCCCGGAGGAACTCGACCGTTTCGCCGACGAACTGCGCGAGCTGCTCGACGACGCCGTCTCCTCCGCCGAACGCCAGCTGTTCGACCTGCGGACCGCCGCCGCGGACGACTCCCGGATCCTCGGCGCCCTCGGTGACGGCGGACTGCTGCCGCCCGGCCCGGACGTCCTGGCCACGGTCGAGTTCCTCGGCGAGCACGGCATCCCGGCCCTGCCCGGCTGGCGCTACCTCGCCCAGGCCGTCGACCCGGCCGACCACGCGCGCGTGCTCGCCGCCCGTCCCGAGCTGGTCGACGGCGTCATCATCACCGACCCCGGCTCCCATGCCCGCGCCCGCGAGGCGCTGAGCGACGCGGCACTGCTGCCCCGGTCCGCCGTCGCCGTCGGCACCGCCGCCGCCCTGCTCGCCCCCACCCCGGCGCCGGACACCGACGCCGGTGACGTCTTCCTCGTACCGCCGAACCCGGCCATGCACGACGAGCACGCCGCCGACGAGGAACGGCAGGCGCTGCGCGCCCGGGCGACCGAGCGGGACGAGGCGATCCGCGCCCTGGCAGCCCGGCTCGGCAAGGACCGCGAACTGGCCGCCCGGCTCGCCTCCTGGCGCACCGGCTGCCCGCCCGGCCGCCTCGCGGAACTGGCCGCGACGGCACAGCACGCGCGGGCCTTCGCCGAGGAGGCCGAGGCCGAACTGGCCGAGGCGCGCACCGCCCGCGCCGAGGCCGAGGAGGCCGCCGGCGAGGCCGCCCATGTCCGCGACGAGCGGCAGGAGGCCGCACAGAGGGCCCGGCGCGCCGCCGACGCGCTGGCGGGGCTCGCCTTCCGGCTGCGCGAACGGGCCGGCTGGCAGGCCAAACTGCGCGAACTGGCCGACGACGCCGCAGAGGCGGAGGCCCGCGCCCAGGCCTGTCTGGAGCGGGCCCGCGCCGCCGACGAGGACCGCCGCGCCGCCCAGCGCGCGGCCGACGACGCCCGGCGCACCGCCCGCGCGCTGCGCGCCGAGCGCTCCGAGATCGCCGGCGCCCCCGACGACGTACCCGAGGACGGCACCGGAGCGCCGCAGGCGTCCCTGCCCGCCCTGCGCGAGGCGTACCGGGCCGCGTCCCAGGTGTACGAGAAGGTCGGCGTCGGCACCGACTTGCGCGCCGAGCAGGCCCGCGCGGAGAGCGACGAGAGCGCCGCCCGCGCGGAACTGGACCGGCTCAGCAACAAGGTCCGCACCCGCGCCGAACAGTTGCTCCAGTCGCCCGACGGCTCCGACGGGCCCAGCCGGCAGGCCGCCGCCGCCCGCGCCGAGGAACTGGTGCAGCTGCTGGAGACCAGGATGTCCGGCGCGAGCGAGCAACTCGGCCGGCTGCGCGGCGAGGCCGAACGGCTCGCGCCCGAGGACGGCGGGGCGCATACCGAACTGCCCGAGGAGCTGGTCCCGCGCGACGCCGAGCACGCACAGGCGCTGCTGCGCACCGCCACCGCCGAACTCGCCTCCCGTGACGAGGCGCTGAGCCAGGCGCGGGAGGCCCACGCCGAACTGCTCCAGGCGCACCGCGGCGCCGAGGACGCGGCGAGCGGCTTCGACGAGATCGCCGCCATGCTGCGCGACCTGCTGCGCGAGCACGCAGCCGAGGAGGAGCAGGAGGAGCCCGAGCCCTATCCGGGCAGCCCGGACGAGGCCAGGCAGGCCGCGGCCGACGCCCGCCGCTCCCTGCGCGGCTGCGCCGCCGATCTGTCCGCCGCCGAGTCCGCCGTGCGCGAGGCGAGCGACGTCCTCGTCCGGCACGCCAACTCCACGCGCTACGAGCAGGTCCGCACCCCCGCACGCCAGCAGATCCGTGAACTGCCCGCCTCCGCGCTGCCCGAGCACGCCCAGAAGTGGGCGGACGCCTTCGCGCCCCGGCTCCGGGTCCTCACCGACGAGCTGGAACAGCTCGAACGCAACCGCGACTCGATCGTCGACCGGCTGCGGGGCCTGGTCGAGTCCGCCCTGGCCACGCTCCGGTCGGCCCAGCGGCTGTCCCGGCTGCCGGAGGGCCTCGGCGAGTGGTCCGGGCAGGAGTTCCTGCGCATCCGCTTCGAGGAACCCGACCAGGCCACCCTCACCGAGCGCCTCGGCGAGGTGATCGACGAGGCGACCCGGGCGGCCGTCAGGAAGAACTCCGACCTGCGGCGCGACGGCATGTCACTGCTGCTGCGCGGGGTCGCCGCCGCCCTCCAGCCCAAGGGCGTCGCCGTCGAGATCCTCAAGCCCGACGCGGTCCTGCGCGCCGAGCGGGTGCCCGTGGGCCAGATGGGAGACGTGTTCTCCGGCGGTCAGCTGCTCACCGCCGCCATCGCCCTGTACTGCACGATGGCCGCCCTGCGCTCCAACGACCGGGGCCGGGACAAGCACCGGCACGCCGGAACGCTGTTCCTGGACAACCCCATCGGCCGCGCCAACGCCACCTATCTGCTGGAACTCCAGCGGGCCGTCGCCGACGCGCTCGGCGTCCAGCTGCTGTACACCACCGGCCTGTTCGACACCACGGCCCTCGCCGAGTTCCCGCTGGTCATCCGGCTGCGCAACGACGCCGACCTGCGCGCGGGCCTGAAGTACATCAGCGTGGAGGAGCATCTGCGGCCGGGGCTTCCCCAGCAGGACCCGGCCGAGGAGGCACACAGCGAGATCACCGCGACCCGGATGTTCAAGCGGCCCGCCGCGGCGAGCGGCTGAGCGGACGCCGTCTGTCTGCGGGCGGAGGCCGCCGGGTCAGGGGTGGGAGAGCTGCCCGGCGCCGCCGCCCCTGCCTATGCGCGTCCGCGCACGCTGGGCGGAGCGCTCCTGGCGGCGGGCCCGGCGCCGCTCGCGCCGCAGGGCGCGCGCGGTGCTGCTGGGCACGGACACCACGCCGTTGCGCTGGTTCCAGACCTGCCGGGTCACCCATACGTCCAGTGCCGCCCAAGTGGCCAGGATCGTACTGACCACACTGCTGATGACCATCGGGAAGGCCAGCCAGGACCCGGCCAGCGTGCACAGGAAGGCCACCATGGCCTGAATCAGTGTCACCGCGGCCACCAGCACCGCGCGCACGGCCGCCGTACGGACCGGATCCGGCAGCCGGCGTCGCCGCGCCGGCTCCTCGACCCACAGCGGCCGGTAGCGCGCCTGTTCGCGGGCCCGCCCGGGCTCCTCGGCCCCCCGCTCCGCCGTGCCGGCCCCGCCCTCGCGCACCGGTCGCCCGCCGGTCGCCGCAGTGCCCTCGCCCGCGGGTGTACCGCGGCCGGGTGCCCCGGCGTCCGGCCGCGCCGTCACCTGCGCCGCCGCGCCGTCCTCGGGCGCCTCGCTCCGCTCCGCCGTGCCCATCAACGTGTCACTCCCCACCGCCGGCAAACCGCTCGTCCGTGTCCGAAGACCCGACTCTCCACTGGCTGCCCGGCTTGCGCTGTTTTACGCCGCCCAGGTGCGGGACACGGCTCCTGTGGCCGATTCCGCCCCCATATCCCACACAGAAGGACGAACGGCACGTCGTGAAGATTCCCCGATGGGAAAGAAATCGGCCAACTGTCATGAGCCGCCGGGGAGATCGGCCCGGACAGCATGCCCCGGATCCGGGGCGGTAATCTCCCGCAATGCCCGGACAACACACGATCTCCCGCCACCAGCACGGAACACCAGCTTCCGGACGGGTCTTCGAGTAGACCCCGGCGCGGTAGTAGGCTCGCGCCGTTTGTTGACGCACATGTGTATCCCCCGGGTCCGCCGGGGGGCCGAGCTGGGGGAGGCCATGCGCTTTCGCGGGAAGTCCATCCGCCGGAAGATCGTGGCGCTGCTTCTTGTGCCGCTGGTGTCCCTGACGGCTATCTGGGCCTTCACCACGGTGATCACGGGTCGCGAGGCAAGCCACCTCTTCGACGTGTCGGCCGTGATGGAAGAGGTCGGCTATCCCGTCGAGGACACCGTGCGCGTGCTGCAGGAGGAGCGCCGACAGACCCTCGTGTATCTCGCCGACCCCCGCGCCTCCGACGGACTCGCCGCACTCCGCCGCAGCCGCAACGCCACCGACAAGGCCGTCGAGAAGGTCCACCGCAGCGCGGCCGACGCCGAGGTGCGCGAGGCCATGCACGGCGACAGCGACGAACTGAGCGCGGTACTGGAGGCCTTCAACGGCATCGAGTCCCTCAGGCGCAGCGTCGAGGACGGCACCGTCGACCGCTCGCAGGCCCTCGCCCTCTACAACGGTCTCGTCGACCCGTGCTACGTGCTGCTGGACAACCTGCACGTGGTCGACGACGTCGAGCTCGACAAGCAGTACCGCGCCCTGGTCAGCCTCGCCCGCGCCCGCGAACTGCTCTCCCGCGAGGACGCCCTGCTCGGCTCCGCCCTGATCGTCGGCAAGCTGTCCCGCTCCGAGGTCCGCGACGTCTCCGACCTCATGGCGCAGCGCACGGTGGTGTACGACGCCTCACTGCCGCAGCTGCCCGCGGCCGAACGCGACCGCTTCGAGGCCTTCTGGAAGAACGCCCCGTCCGCCCCGCTGCGCGTGGGCGAGGAGGCCGCCGTCTCCTCCGGCACCGGGACGCCCCGCGGGATCACCGCGAAGAGCTGGGACACCGCCGCCGGCAACGTGCTCGCCGAACTCGGCACGCTCAACGACCAGGCCACCGACCGCTACCAGGACCGCGTGCGCCCCGTCGCCCTGGGCATCATCACCCAGGCCGTCATCGCCGGTGTCCTCGGACTGCTCGCCCTGCTGTTCTCCCTCTTCCTCTCCATCCGCGTCGGCCGCGGACTCATCCGCGACCTGCGCAAACTGCGCCTGGAGGCCCACGAGGCGTCCGGCGTGCGGCTGCCCAGCGTGATGCGCCGCCTCTCGGCCGGTGAACAGGTCGACATCGAGACCGAGGTCCCGCGCCTGGAGTACGACAAGAACGAGATGGGCGAGGTCGGCCAGGCCCTCAACACCCTCCAGCGCGCCGCCGTGGAAGCGGCCGTCAAGCAGGCGGAACTGCGCGCCGGCGTCTCCGAGGTGTTCGTCAACCTCGCCCGCCGCAGCCAGGTCCTGCTGCACAAGCAGCTCACCCTGCTGGACACCATGGAACGCAGGACGGAGGACACCCAGGAACTCGCCGACCTGTTCCGCCTCGACCACCTCACCACCCGCATGCGCCGGCACGCCGAGGGCCTGGTGATCCTCTCCGGCGCCGCGCCCTCCCGGCAGTGGCGCAAACCCGTCCAGCTCATGGACGTCGTACGCGCCGCCGTGGCCGAGGTCGAGGACTACGAGCGCATCGAGGTCCGGCGGCTGCCGAGGGTCGCCGTCACCGGCCCCGCCGTGGCCGACCTCACCCACCTCGTGGCCGAACTGCTCGAGAACGCCACGGTGTTCTCCCCGCCGCACACCGCCGTGCAGGTCCTGGGCGAGCGGGTGGGCAACGGCTTCACCCTGGAGATCCACGACCGGGGCCTCGGCATGGCGGCCGACGCGCTCCTGGACGCCAACCTGCGGCTCGCCGAGACGTCGGAGTTCGAACTCTCCGACACCGACCGGCTCGGGCTGTTCGTGGTCAGCCGTCTCGCACAGCGCCAGAACGTCCGGGTCTCCCTGCAGCCTTCCCCCTACGGAGGCACCACGGCGGTCGTCTTCATCCCCGACACCCTGCTGACGGACGACGTCCCGGACACCAACGGCGTCGGCTTCCGCCTCGACCGCCCCCGCCGCGCCAAGGACCGGGAGCCGGAGGAGAACGGCCGTGCCGCGCTCTCCCAGGTGCCGGTCGAACTGCCCCGGCTGCCCGCCTCGCTGCTGGACGGTCCGGTGGAACTGGAGGCCCCCGTCGACCTGGACGCCCTGGAGGACTTCCCCGGCGCCCTGGACGACGAGGACAGCGAGCACGGCGGCCTCTTCCGCCCCCGCCGCCCCGCCGGCGCCGAGGACGAGCGGCCGGGCCGCGGCCATGAGTCCGAGCGGCACGGGGCCGGCGTCGCCGAGGTGCCCGAAGCCGACGACCGGACGGGCGCCCCGGTTCCGCTCGCCCGCAGGACCGCCCCGAAACTCGTCAGCTCCCACGGCCGTCCGGTCGGCGACCAGCGCGCCCGCGGGCAGCGGACGGAGGAGGGGACGGCCACGCCCTCCCGCTCCGAGCCGGACGCGGCGCCCCCGCTGCCCTCCCGCCGCCGTGGTGGCGATCCCCTGGCACGCCGGGCGGCCGGCCGCCCGGGCACGGGCCCGGACGCCCTGTCCCCGCTGCCCTCCCGTCGCCGCGCCGACCGGCTCACCTCCGGCCTCGAGCGCGACGACACCGATGCGGACGCACCGCCGCTGCCCTCCCGCCGGCGCGCCGCCGAGACCCCCGGCATCGGCGACGCGGGGCGGGACGGCGCTCCGCAGGCCACCGGCTCCGCGGAAGGGGCCCGGCCGGAGCCGCCGGCCGCGCTGTCCCGGCGCACCCGCCGTCCCACGAGCGGGGCGGGCGGATCCGACGACCCGCCACCGGCCACCGGTGCACCGGCCGCGGGCTCCCCGCCGCCCGGCGCCGGAGGGCTGCCCCGGCGGGTCCGGCAGGCCAGCCTGGCCCCCCAGCTCAAGCGCAGCGCCGCGCCTCGGAACGCGGACCGGGCCCTGCCCGTTGAACGGGACGCGGACGAAGTGCGCAGCCGTATGGCCTCGCTCCAGCGAGGCTGGCAGCGCGGCCGCGAGGAGAACGCCGCGGGCGACGACGCCGACAGCGGCACAGCAACACGACGAACGACAGAGGGGGACGGTCGATGACCGCACCAAGGGCCACCGGCCACACCGAGACCGACAAGGGGGAGCTGAACTGGCTCCTGGACGACCTCGTGGACCGCGTCGCCAGTATCCGCAAGGCCATCGTTCTCTCCGGCGACGGCCTGCCCACCGGGGCGTCGAAGGACCTGACCCGGGAGGACAGCGAGCATCTGGCCGCCGTCGCCTCCGGCTTCCACAGCCTCGCCAAGGGCGTCGGCCGCCACTTCGAGGCCGGTGAGGTCCGCCAGACGGTCGTCGAACTCGACGAGGCGTTCCTCTTCGTCACGGCCGCCGGCGACGGCAGCTGCCTCGCCGTCCTGACCGACGCCGACTCCGACGTCGGCCAGGTCGCCTACGAGATGACGCTCCTGGTCAAGCGGGTCGGCGTACATCTGGGCACCGCCCCGCGCACCGATCTGCCGGCGGGCGGGTAGTGGGATGTCATGAGCGCTGACGGTCAGGGTAGTAGCCACTGGTTCGACGACGAGGCAGGACCGGTCGTCCGCCCCTACGCGATGACGCGGGGCCGCACCACCAGTGCGGCCCAGCACCGCCTCGACCTGATCGCGACGGTGGTCACGGAACCGCACGCGGGCGACCCGGAGGACGATCCCACCCTCTCCCCGGAGCACGTGGACATCGTGGGACTGTGCCGCGAGAACTCGCAGACCGTCGCGGAACTCTCCGCCGAACTCGACCTGCCGATCGGAGTGGTCCGGGTCCTCGTCGGAGACCTCGTCGATGCGGAATTCGTCCATGTGAACCGGCCAGTACCTCCGGCGGAACTGCCGGACGAGAGTATTCTGCGCGACGTGATCAACGGCCTCCGGGCGCTGTGACCGGCGCGGAAGCGGAGTACTGACGTGACAGGCTGGCAGTTCTGGGTCGACCGAGGCGGCACCTTCACCGACATCGTCGCGCGGCGCCCCGACGGCCGGCTGCTCACCCACAAGGTGCTGTCCGACCGTCCGGCGGCGGACGCGGCGCCGCCGGACGCCGGCCGTGAGACGGCAGGCACCGACGCGGCGGTCGTCGGCGTCCGCGCCCTGCTGGCGGGGTCCGGCGAACCCATCGACGCCGTACGCATGGGGACCACGGTCGCCACCAACGCCCTCCTCGAACGCACGGGCGAGCGGACACTGCTGGTCATCACCCGCGGCTTCCGTGACGCCCTGCGCATCGCCTACCAGAACCGCCCCCACATCTTCGCCCGCCGCATCGACCTGCCCGAGCTGCTGTACGAACGGGTCGTCGAGGTGGACGAGCGCATGGCCGCCGACGGCACCGTCCTGCGGGAGCCGGACCTCGATGCCCTGGCCGGACCGCTGCGCCGGGCCCATGAGGACGGGATCCGGGCCGTCGCCGTGGTGTGCATGCACAGCCACCTCCACCCCGCCCACGAACAGCGGATCGGCGAGCTCGCCGCCCGCATCGGCTTCCCGCAGATCTCGCTGTCCAGCGAGGTCAGCCCCCTGATGAAGCTCGTCCCGCGCGGGGACACGGCCGTGGTCGACGCCTACCTCTCGCCCGTGCTGCGCCGCTACATCCGCCACGTCGCCGACGAACTCGAAGGCGTACGGCTGATGTTCATGCAGTCCAACGGCGGGCTCACCGAGGCCGGCCGGTTCCGCGGCAAGGACGCCATCCTGTCCGGCCCGGCCGGCGGCATCGTCGGCATGGCGCGCATGTCCCAGCTCGCCGGCTTCGACCGCGTCATCGGCTTCGACATGGGCGGCACCTCCACCGATGTCTCGCACTTCGCGGGCGAGTACGAACGCGTCTTCACCACACAGATCGCCGGAGTCCGGCTCCGCGCGCCCATGCTGGACATCCACACCGTCGCCGCCGGCGGCGGCTCCGTCCTCCACTTCGACGGCTCCCGCTACCGGGTGGGCCCGGACTCGGCGGGCGCCGACCCCGGCCCCGTCTGCTACCGGCGCGGCGGACCCCTGGCCGTCACCGACGCCAACGTCATGCTCGGCCGCATCCAGCCCGCCCACTTCCCCGCGGTCTTCGGCCAGGACGGGGACCGGCCCCTCGACGCCGCGCTCGTGCGCGACCGCTTCACCGCCCTTGCCCGCGAGATCCGCGAACACACCGGCGACGACCGCACCCCCGAACAGGTCGCGGAGGGCTATCTGCAGATCGCCGTCGCCAACATCGCCGCCGCGGTGAAGCGGATCTCCGTGCAGAAGGGCCACGACGTCACCCGGTACGCCCTGACCACCTTCGGCGGCGCGGGCGGACAGCACGCGTGCATGGTCGCCGACTCCCTCGGCATCCGCACCGTCCTCGTCCCGCCCATGGCGGGCGTCCTGTCGGCACTCGGCATCGGCCTCGCCGACATCACGGCCATGCGGGAGCAGTCCGTCGAGGCGCCCCTGGAGCCCGCCGCGATGCCCGGCGTCCACAAGACCGCCGACGACCTGGAGAGCGCTGCCCGCGCCGAACTCCTCGCCGAGGGCGTCCCCGGCGAGCGGATCGAGGCCACCCGCCGCGCCCAGCTCCGCTACGACGGCACTGACACCACCCTCACCGTCGAGCTGACCGAGCCCGAGACGATGCGGCGCACCTTCGAGGAACGTCACCGGGCCACGTACTCCTTCACGCTCGACCGCCCGATCGTCGTCGAGGCCCTCTCCGTCGAAGCCACCGGCATCACCCGGCCCCCGGATCTCTCCGCCCTCGCCCCCTACGAGGGCAACCCGGAGCAAGCCCCCGCGGCCCCGGTCACCGTCCGCCTCCATACCGGCGGCGCCTGGCGCGACGTACCCCTGCACCGCCGTGAGGACCTTCCTCCCGGACGGACCGTCACCGGACCGGCGATCATCACCGAGTCCGGCGCGACGACCGTCGTCGACGACGGCTGGCGGGCCGCCGCGACCGGTCACGGGCACCTGGTCATGGAACGCGTCGCGGTCACGCAGAGTTCCGATCTCGGCACGGCAGCCGATCCCGTTCTGCTGGAGGTCTTCAACAACCTCTTCATGTCCATCGCCGAGCAGATGGGCGCCCGGCTCGAGTCCACCGCCCAGTCCGTCAACATCAAGGAGCGTCTGGACTTCTCCTGCGCCCTGTTCGACCCCGACGGAAACCTGGTGGCCAACGCCCCGCACATCCCCGTCCACCTGGGCTCGATGGGCACCAGCGTCAAGGAGGTCATCAAGCGCCGCGCCTCGGACATGCGGCCCGGGGACACCTACGCCGTCAACGACCCGTACCACGGCGGCACCCATCTGCCCGACGTCACCGTGATCACCCCGGTCTTCGGCACCGAGCCCTCCGGCGACACACAGCGTGACCGCGAGGTCCTCTTCTACGTCGCCTCACGCGGCCACCACGCCGAGATCGGCGGCATCGCCCCGGGCTCCATGCCGGCCGGCAGCCGCACCATCGACGAGGAGGGCGTCCTCTTCGACAACTGGCTGCTCACCGAGAACGGCCGGTTCCGCGAGGAGGAGACCCTCCGCCTCCTCACCGAGGCTCCCCACCCCTCCCGCAACCCGGCGACCAACCTCGCCGACCTGCGCGCCCAGATCGCCGCCAACCACAAGGGCGTCGAAGAGGTCGGCCGCATGATCGAGAACTTCGGGCTCGACGTCGTCCAGGCCTACATGAAGCACGTCCAGGACAACGCCGAGGAGGCCGTGCGCCGCGTCATCGACGCCCTCGACGACGGCGACTACGCCTACGAGACCGACTCGGGCGCCGTCATCCGGGTCGCCGTCCGGGTGGACCGGGACAACCGGTCCGCGACCATCGACTTCACGGGCACCTCCGCGCAACTGGCCACCAACTTCAACGCCCCCTTCTCGGTGGTCAACGCGGCCGTCCTGTACGTCTTCCGCACCCTGGTCGCCGACGACATCCCGCTGAACGACGGCTGCCTGCGCCCGCTGCACATCGTCGTCCCGCAGGGCTCCATGCTCGCGCCCGAGCCCCCGGCCGCCGTCGTCGCGGGCAACGTGGAGACCTCCCAGGCCATCACGGGCGCGCTCTACGCCGCCCTCGGCGTCCAGGCGGAGGGCTCCGGCACCATGAACAACGTCACCTTCGGCAACGCGCGCCACCAGTACTACGAGACCGTCGCCTCCGGTTCCGGCGCCGGAGACGGCTTCCCCGGCGCATCCGTCGTACAGACCCACATGACCAACTCGCGGCTCACCGACCCCGAGGTCCTGGAGTGGCGGCTGCCCGTCAGGCTCGAGGAGTTCGCGGTGCGCCGCGGCAGCGGAGGCGCCGGCCGGTGGCGCGGCGGGGACGGGGCCGTGCGCCGGATCCGCTTCCTGGAGCCGATGACCGTCTCCACGTTGTCCCAGCACCGCAGGGTGCCCCCGTACGGCATGGCGGGCGGCGCACCCGGAGCACCGGGCGCCAACCGGGTCGAGCGGGCGGACGGCACGGTCACCCCGCTCGCCGGCAGCGACTCCGCGGACGTCGGCGCCGACGACGTACTCGTCATCGAAACCCCCGGCGGCGGGGGATACGGCCCGCCGCCCGAACCCCATCAAGCAGGAGAAGAGATCGATGATCTTCGGGCGTTCTGAGCGCGGCAAGCCCCCGGTCGAGCCCGTCACGCTCAAGATCCTGGTGGCCGGCGGATTCGGCGTGGGCAAGACCACGCTCGTCGGCGCGGTCAGCGAGATCAGACCGCTGCGCACCGAGGAACTCCTCACCGAGGCAGGCCGCCCGGTCGACGACACCAGCGGTGTGGAGGCCAAGAACACCACCACCGTGGCCATGGACTTCGGCCGCATCACGCTCCGCGAGGACCTGGTGCTGTACCTCTTCGGGACCCCCGGACAGGAGCGCTTCTGGTTCATGTGGGACGAGCTGTCCGAGGGCGCCCTCGGAGCCGTCGTCCTCGCCGACACCCGGCGTCTCGAGGACTGCTTCGCGGCCGTCGACTACTTCGAACGGCGCTCCATACCGTTCCTCGTCGGCGTCAACTGCTTCGACGGCGCGCCCCGTTACCCGGGCGACGACGTCCGCCGGGCCCTCGACCTCGACGACCACGTGCCCCTGGTGATGTGCGACGCGCGGGACCGGGAGTCGGTCAAGGAGATCCTCATCGGCGTCGTCCAGCACGCCATGGCGCAGGCCTCGCAGCGACGCGCCGTCACCACCTGAGCCGGGCCGCCGGGACGCGGCCCGCACTCCGCCGACCGGAGCACGGGCCGCCGCGCGAAGGACGGGACGGCCACGCGGTCAGTCGTCGCCCTCCTCCATCCAGCCGAAGCTCTTCTCCACCGCCTTGCGCCAGTTGTGGTACTCGCGGTCGCGCACCGACGCCTCCATGACGGGCGTCCACTCGGCGTCCTTCGCCCAGTGCGACTTCAGCTCGTCCAGGCCGTTCCACACCCCCGTGGCGAGCCCCGCCGCGTAGGCGGCGCCCAGGCAGGTCGTCTCCGACACACGGGGCCGGATCACGGGCACCCCGAGCACATCCGCCTGGTGCTGCATGAGCAGGTCGTTCTTCGTCATGCCGCCGTCGACCTTCAGGGTGCTGATCCGCACCCCCGAGTCCTGGTACATGGCGTCCACGACCTCGCGCGTCTGCCAGCTCGTCGCCTCCAGCACCGCGCGCGCGAGGTGGGCCTTCGTCACGTACCGGGTGAGTCCCGTGATCACACCCCGCGCGTCGGACCGCCAGTACGGGGCGAACAGGCCGGAGAACGCGGGCACGATGTACGCCCCGCCGTTGTCCGCCACGCTGCCCGCGAGCGCCTCGATCTCGTCCGCGCTGCGGATGATGCCGAGCTGGTCACGGAACCACTGCACCAGCGCCCCCGTGATGGCGATCGACCCCTCCAGGCAGTAGACGGGCGCCTCGTCACCGATCTTGTAGCCCATCGTCGTGAGGAGCCCGCTCTTCGACGGCACCGGCCGGCTGCCCGTGTTCAGGAGCAGGAAGCTGCCCGTGCCGTAGGTGTTCTTCGCCGTGCCCACGTCGTAGCAGGCCTGCCCGAAGACCGCCGCCTGCTGATCGCCCAGGGCCGAGGCGACCGGGACACTGGCGAGTTGGCCCACGGCGGTGCCGTACACCTCGGAGGAGGACCTGATCTCCGGGAGCATCGCCTCGGGGACGTTCATGGCGGACAGGATGGAGGCGTCCCACTGGAGTGTCTCCAGGTTCATCAGCATGGTCCGCCCGGCGTTGGTCACATCGGTGACGTGCCGTCCGCCGTCCGTGCCGCCCGTGAGGTTCCAGATCAGCCAGGAGTCGATGGTGCCGAAGGCGATCTCGCCGTTCTGCGCACGCGCCCTGAGCCCGGGCACGTTGTCCAGCAGCCAGGCGGCCTTCGGCCCGGAGAAGTAGCTGGCCAGCGGCAGCCCGGTCTGCTCACGGAAGCGGTCCTGCCCGTCGGAGCCGCCCAACTGGCCGCAGAGCGCGGCGGTCCGGGTGTCCTGCCACACGATCGCGTTGTGCACGGGCTTGCCCGTGGTCCGGTCCCACAGGACCGTCGTCTCCCGCTGGTTGGTGATGCCCAGCGCGCTCAGCTGCTCCGCCCGCAGCCCGGCCTTGGCCAGCGCCCCCGCGACCACCGCCTGCACCTTGGACCAGATCTCGGTGGCGTCGTGCTCCACCCAGCCCGGCTTCGGGAAGATCTGGCGGTGCTCGCGCTGGTCCACGGCGACGATCGCGCCGTGCTGGTCGAAGACGATGCAGCGACTGGAGGTGGTGCCCTGATCGATCGCGGCGACGAACTTGTCCGTCATGACGTCCCCTTCGTCGGTTCGTGCGGAGGTTCGTTCAGAAGGCTGCGTTGAAGACGAGCCCGGCCAGCGCCGCGCCGATGAGCGGCCCCACCACGGGAACCCACGCGTACCCCCAGTCGGAGGTGCCCTTGTTCGGGATCGGGAGCAGGGCGTGCACGATGCGCGGTCCCAGGTCACGGGCCGGGTTGATGGCGTATCCGGTCGGACCGCCGAGCGAGAGGCCGATGCCGACCACCAGGAACGAGACGATGAGGATCGAGGTGCCCGACTCGCCGAGCCCCTTGGTCAGGCCGAACGCGAGGATCGGCAGCACCAGGGCCATGGTCGCGATGATCTCGGTGATGAGGTTCGCGACGGGATTGCGGATCGTCGGCGTCGTGGAGAAGACCCCGAGCGTCGGCTGGGCGATGTCCTCCTCGGAGTTGGCCTGGAACTGCGCGTAGTAGACCAGCCAGCACAGCACGGCACCGAGCATGGCACCGACCATCTCCCCGGCGAGGTAGACGGGGACCTTGCCCCAGTCGCCCGTGTCGATGGCGATCCCGAGGGTGACCGCCGGGTTGAGGTGCCCTCCGGACAGCGGGGCGGCGGTGTAGGCCCCGGCCATCACGCCGAAACCCCAGCCCAGCGCGATGACGACCCAGCCGGCGTCCTTCGCCTTCGAGTAGTTCAGTACGACGGCCGCGACCACGCCTGCGCCGAACAGGATGAGGATCGCGGTGCCGATGACTTCCCCGACGAATATGTCTCCGTTGCTCATGGCGGCTCCTAGGCCCCGGCCCGGGACCATCCGCCCCGGACCTCACGTGCAGGGTGCGTTTCCCATGGCGACTTCAGCCGAAGGCAGGGAGAACCCGCGCCCCGCCCGGCGTCCGTGACGAGCGTGCCGACGCAGTCGAATCGCCCGTGGGGAGAGGGCCTTGTCGCAGGGGACCCCAGGAAGTGGCGTGCCGGATTACACCAAGATGTACGGCGATGTCGACTGACACCGGAAGTGTTCACCGGCACTCAGGGAGCGTCAAGGTCGCCGGCAGGAACGGTTCTCGGCCACCTGATTTCCCGAACGAGTCGACTCCTGATAGCGCCTCTGTGTGTCAAGCGGCCTGAGCGAGGTGGTTCCGTTGATCTCGTTTCATGATCCGGTAGACCACGTTGGACAGGCGTCGCTTGAGGGCCCGGCGGGCCTCCGAAGGGGTCTTCCCCTCACTGATCTTGCGGAGGTAGTAGTCCTGCCCGCGCCCGCCGTCGCGGATCTGGCAGACGGCGATCGTGTGCAGCACCGAGTTCAGCGCGCGGTTGCCACCGGTGTTGAGCCGGTGGCGGACGTTGTTGCCGCTGGAGGCGTCCAGTGGCGCGCTGCCGGTGTAGCTGGCGAAGTGATGCTCGGTGGGGAACCGGGCGACGTCCCCGATGTGGCCGAGGACCTTCGCGGCCAGCACGGTGCCCAGGCCCGGCAGGGTGGTCAGCGTCGTGCGGGTCGCGGCGACGGCCTCGCGCATTTCGGCTTCGTTGTCCTTGACCTGCCGGTCCAGTCTGCGCAGGTCGGCCAGCAGATCACGGGCTATGTCCCGGCGGCAGTTGTCGGTGGCCGTGACCGGCCGGACGCCCTTCATCAAGGCGGCGGCCTTGTCGGCCGACAGGCCGGTGGGGGCTCCGCCGGGCAGGAGATCACGCAGGACGGCGTGGAGCCGGTTGAGGACGCGGGTGCGCTCGTGGACCAGGTCGTCCCGGCGCTCGGTCAGCAGCCGCAGGATCGTGGTCTGGTCTTCGGGGACCACGGGTCGCAGGTCGTGGCGGAAGAGGGCGGCCTGGGCGACGTGGAGGGCGTCCTTCGCGTCGGTCTTGCGGTCTCCGCCGGTGGCCAGCAGCCGGGCCCGGGCCGACAGGGTGGAGGGCACGTCGACCACGTTCTCGCCCGCGGCGGCCAGCTGCTGGGCGAGGGAGCGGCCCAGGCCGCCGGCGCCTTCGACCGCGAAACGACGGTCGGGCCACTGCTCGCACCAGCGCATCAGCTGGCGGAAGGTTCCGGCGTTGACGACGAACCGGCGCTGGGCCACCTGGTGGCCGGCGGCGTCCACGGCGACGGCGGTGTGGGACGACTTGTGGGGATCGACACCGATCAGGATCACAGGCTGCTGCCCTCGCACTCGATGAGACAGGAAGGGGAGTGCGGTGGGCACCCTGACTTGAAGTCACCGTGTCGCCTTCATGCCTCTGTCGAGCCACACCGCGCGGGTGTCGGCCGGCGGCGGCACGCTATCAGTGAGCCAGCCCGAGGGCGGCAAGGAGCACTGCGGGCCCGTGCCGACCGACACCCTGGACGCTACGGCTGCAGACCGAGCGTCTGGGGTTGATTCAACAAGTCAGGAGCAGGGGGCATGACACGACTCTCCACCGTGGTCCGCGGCCTGGCCACCACCATCGCCGCCCTGCTCACCGCGACCGCCGCTGCCGCCCCCGCCCGCGCGGAATCCGAACCCAAGGCTCCCCAGGACTTCGTGGCGCTGAACCGCGTGGACCCGACGATCCTTCAGGAGATTCGCTACTTCACCCCGCACAACTTCGTCGGCGAGCCCATAGACGGCTACCGGCAGCCCCTGTGCATCCTCACGCGGCCCGCCGCCGAAGCCCTCCGCACCGCCCAGACAGCACTCCTGCGCCAGGGCTACACCCTCAAGGTCTACGACTGCTACCGGCCGCAACGCGCGGTGGACCACTTCGTCCGCTGGGCCAAGGACCTCGACGACCAGAGGATGAAGGCCGAATTCTACCCGAACGTCGACAAGAACCGGCTCTTCGCCGACGGCTACATCGCGGAGCAGTCCGGCCACAGCCGCGGCTCCACGGTCGACCTCACCCTGGTGAAACTCCCCGCCACGCCCACCCGGCCCTACCACCCCGGAGAGCCCCTCACGCCCTGCTTCGCGCCCCAGGACCAGCGTTTTCCGGACAACTCCCTGGACATGGGCACCGGTTACGACTGCTTCGACACCCTCAGCCACACCCTCGACCCGCGGATCCAGGGCGAGCAGCGCGCCAACCGGATGCTGCTCAAGACCACCCTGGAGGACCTCGGCTTCGTGAACCTCGCCGAGGAATGGTGGCACTACACCTTCAAGCCGGAGGCCTACCCGGACACCTACTTCGACTTCCCGGTGTCCCACGCGTCCCTGCACGGCCGCCCCTGACCGCCCCTCCGCAGACGCCCTCGCCGTGATCGGATACAGTCCGCGCGTGTCCGAAACTCCCATGGCTCCCAACCCCGCGCCGGACTCCCACTGTTCGAGCTGCGGCGCGCCCTTCGGAGAGGGCGTCTCCGGCTGGCCCCGCACCTGCCCGGCCTGCGACACCGTCGCCTACCGCAACCCGCTCCCGGTCGCGGTGGCCCTCCAGCCCGTGTACGACACCCAGGGCACCGCCCTGGTCGTGGTCACCCGGGCCATCGCCCCGGCACGCGGACGCACGGCCCTGCCCGGCGGCTACGTCGACCACCGCGAGGACTGGCGGCAGGCCGTCGTCCGTGAGCTCGAGGAAGAGACCGGCATCGACGCGGCGAGCCGCGACGTACGGCTCGCCGACGCCATGAGCTCGCCCGACGGACACCTGCTGCTGTTCGGGCTGCTGCCCGAGCGTCCCGCACAGGACCTGCCGCCCTCGGCACCCACCGACGAGACCGAGGGCCACGGCCTGCTCCGCCGCCCCGAGGAACTCGCCTTCCCCCTCCACACCCTGGCCGTACGGGCCTGGTTCGAGGGCCGCTACATCTGATCCCCGGCCCTGCCCAGTCCGCGGACGCGCACCGGGCAGGCCGGCACCTCCACCCCGTCCTCACCCTCCCGCTCGACGACGAGCCGCGGACCCGACCACCGCACCGCGTACCGCTCGATCTCCGGCTCCTCCCACCCGTCGCCGGCGTCCGGCACCACCAGCCCGCCCCCGCTCCGCCCCCGGGCCGGCGCCCACACCTCGAGCTCCGTACCGCCGTGCGCACCCCGGACCGGCACCACGGAGCCTCCGCGCGCGAACACCGGGATCCGCCCCAGCGGCGCGTCGACCAGCACCCGGGCCGGCCCCTCGTACGCCCGTTCCGTCGCCGTGTCGTACCACCGCCCGCGCGGCAGCACGACGGCCCGCCGGTCCGCACCCGGATCGAGCACCGGAGCCACCAGCAGACAGTCACCGAGCAGAAAGGCGTCCTCGCAGTCGCGCACCGTCCGCTCCTCCGGCGCCGCCCACCACACCGGCCGCACGAAGGGGGCCCCGGTACGCCGCGCGAGGTGTGCCAGCGTCATGAAGTACGGCAGCAGCCGCCGGCGTTCGAGCAGTGCCGCGCGCGCGTGCCGGAGCACCTCGGGACCGAACTCCCACGGCTGCCCGCCCCCCGCACGCGGACCGGAGCGCGTACGGAACACGGGCAGATAGGCGCCCAGCTGGAGCCGGCGCAGATACAACTCCGGCGACCGCTCCCGGTCCGAGCCGCCGAGGTCCGGACCGGCCCACGGGATCCCGCACAGCCCCAGCCCCAGCGCCAGCGCCAGCGACGACCGCAGCCCGGGCCAGCCCGACCCCGCCATGGCCCACCACACCCCGCCGTGGCGCTGCGTACCGGCCCACCCCGAGCGCGACAGCACGAACGGCCGGTCCCGCGGCGCCTGCGCACGCAGCCCCTCGTACGCCGCCCGCGCCATGCACAGCCCGTACACGTTATGCGCCGCGCGGTGATCACCGTCCCCACCGTCCAGCGCGTGCCGGGCCGACCGCGGCAGCGTCGGCTCCCCGAAGGCCGTGAACGACGTCGGCTCGTCCAGCGTGTGCCAGAAACCGGCGAACCCCTGCGCCAGCCGCTCCGCGTACAGCGCGCCCCACCACGCACGCACGCGCGCGTGCGTGAAGTCCGGGAAGACCGCGTCCCCCGTCCACGCCACTCCCCGGACGACCTCGCCGTCGGTGCCCCGCACGAAGACGTCCCGGCCCGTCCCGTCGTCATACACGGCGTTCCCGGGCGTCGCCCCGACGGCGGGAGCGACGACCGACACCAGCCTGACTCCCTTGCGCAGCAGCTCGTCCGCGAGGACCGGCAGCTTGGGGAACCGCTCCCGGTCGACGGTGAACGGCTGCCGGTCCTCGAAGTGGGACGCACCCAGGTGCACGGCGTCCAGCGGCACCTCGTGCGCCAGGTGGTCGTCCACGACCCGCCGCACCTCGTCCTCACCACCCCCGCCCGCCCAGGCGTGCTGGTGACCGAGCGCCCACGCGGGCGGCAGCGTGGGCGCACCGGTGAGCGACGCCCACGCGAGCAGCACCCGCGCGGGAGTGCCGACCACGACCCAGCAGCGCAGCGGACCGCCGTCCATCTGCAGCTCGCTCGTGCCGGGCCGGTCGTGCCCGGAACCCGCGCCCTCCTCACCCTCCCGCAGCGTCACCGTGCCGTCCCACGCGCTGTCGTGGAACACCAGATGCGTGCCCGCGTCGGCCACCACCAACTGCACCGGCATCGTGACGGACGGCGGACCGTCCCCGGCCTCGATACCGTGCCGGGGACCGGTGTTCCACAACCGGTACGCGCCGTCCCGCAGCCGAGGCCCCGACGCCCGGCCCCCGAGCCCGAAGAAGCGGGCGTCCGCCGGCACCTCGGACCGCTGCTTCCAGCGCGCGGCGCCACCCCCGGCCGGCTCCCACCACAGCGGCGGCAGATCGCGCCGCAGCGTCACGCCGCCCGGCGTCTGCACCTCCACCGCGCCGTGCCGCGAGACGACGACCGTCACCCGCTCGGCCACCACGCGCCAGCCACCGTCCGTGTCCGGCTCCAATTCCGCCCGCGGATCCGCCTCGGGGCAGCGGCCGGCCAACGCGTAGGACGGCTCGGGTGCCGCGCCGTCCCAGCCCCGGAACACGGCGCCGTTCACCGCGACGAAGATCCGCAGGTCCGAACGGGTGAACCGGATCACACCGCCGCCGGGCCCCGGCTCCACCTCCCGCACCGTTCCGGGCACCCGCGCCCGCACCGGTCCGCGCGGCGGCAGCCCGGCGGCGTCCGCCCGCATCCTGCGCCACGCTGCTCGTACGGAACGCACCCGCTGCGCCGCCCCCACCGAACCGACCGACTTCATCGAACGCACCAGGTCACGACCGTTCATGTTGCTCACCCTGTCACCGATCGAGCCGGGCGAGGGTGTCGTTCAACTCCCGTTCACCCGTGATCGGACCACATCCTCACGACACGGACTATGTGGGGGGCACCCTGGTGCGGAAGTCGATCACGTGGCATCGTCCCTGTCAGCCGCGTCACGCGCACACCCCAACCCGTGCGCACAGGACGCACACGACGCGCACAGTCCGGGAGCCGCCCCATGTCGACCGAGAACCCCCAGCCGCTCTGGCAGCCGGATCCGGAGCGTATCGCCCAGGCACGGATCACCTCGTTCCAGGCATGGGCCGCCGAGCACCACGACGCCCCCGCCGAGGGCGGCTACGCGGCGCTCCACCGCTGGTCCGTGGACGAGCTGGACACCTTCTGGAAAGCCGTCACCGAGTGGTTCGACGTCCGCTTCTCGACACCCTACGAGCGCGTGCTGGGCGACCGCTCGATGCCCGGTGCCCAGTGGTTCCCCGGAGCGACCCTCAACTACGCCGAACACGCCCTGCGCGCCGCCGAGTCCCGGGCGGCCGAACCGGCCCTCCTCCACGTGGACGAATCCCACGACCCCCGCCCCGTCACCTGGGCCGAGCTGCGCCGCCAGGTCGGCTCCCTCGCCGCCGAACTGCGCACCCTCGGGGTACGTCCGGGCGACCGCGTCAGCGGCTACCTCCCGAACATCCCGCAGGCCGTCGTCGCCCTCCTCGCCACGGCGGCCGTGGGCGGCGTGTGGACCTCCTGCGCCCCCGACTTCGGCGCACGCAGCGTCCTCGACCGCTTCCAGCAGGTCGAACCCGTCGTCCTGTTCACCGTCGACGGCTACCGCTACGGCGGCAAGGAGCACGACCGCCGCGACGTCGTCGCCGAACTCCGCCGCGAACTGCCCACCCTGCGCGCCGTCGTGCACATCCCCCTGCTCGGCACCGACGCACCGGACGGCGCCCTCGCCTGGGCCGCCCTCACCTCCGCGGACACCGAACCGGTCTTCGAACAGGTCCCCTTCGACCACCCGCTGTGGGTGCTCTACTCCTCCGGCACCACCGGACTGCCCAAGGCGATCGTCCAGTCCCAGGGCGGCATCCTCGTCGAACACCTCAAACAGCTCGGCCTCCACTGCGACCTGGGCCCCGAGGACCGCTTCTTCTGGTACACCTCGACCGGCTGGATGATGTGGAACTTCCTCGTCTCCGGCCTCCTGACCGGCACGACGATCGTCCTGTACGACGGCAGCCCCGGCTACCCCGACACCGGCGCCCAGTGGCGGATCGCCGAACGCACCCGCGCCACCCTCTACGGCACCTCCGCCGCCTACGTCATGGCCTGCCGCAAGGCCGGCGTCCACCCTGCACGCGACTACGACCTCTCCGCCGTGAAGTGCGTCGCCACCACCGGCTCACCCCTGCCCCCCGACGGCTTCCGCTGGCTGCACGACGAGGTCCGTGACGACCTGTGGATCGCCTCCGTCAGCGGCGGCACGGACGTCTGCTCCTGCTTCGCCGGAGCCGTACCGACCCTCCCCGTGTACATCGGCGAGCTCCAGGCACCCGGCCTGGGCACCGACCTGCAGGCGTGGGACCCCAGTGGCAAACCCCTGACCGACGAGGTCGGCGAACTCGTGGTCACCAATCCCATGCCCTCCATGCCCATCCGCTTCTGGAACGACCCCGACGGCAGCCGCTACCACGACAGCTACTTCGACACCTACCCCGGCGTCTGGCGGCACGGCGACTGGATCACCATCACCTCACGGGGCTCCGTCGTCATCCACGGCCGCTCCGACTCGACCCTCAACCGCCAGGGCGTCCGCATGGGCTCGGCCGACATCTACGAAGCCGTCGAACGCCTCCCCGAGATCAGGGAATCCCTCGTCATCGGCGTCGAACAGCCCGACGGGGGCTACTGGATGCCCCTGTTCGTCCACCTGGCGCCCGGCTCCACCCTGGACGAGGACCTGCAAGGCCGCATCAAGCGGACCATCCGGGAGCAGCTCTCACCCCGACACGTCCCCGACGAGATCATCGAGGTGCCCGGAGTCCCGCACACCCTCACCGGCAAGCGCATCGAGGTCCCGGTCAAGCGCCTCCTCCAGGGCACCCCGCTGGACAAGGCCGTCAACCCGGGCTCCATCGACAACCTCGACCTGCTCGCCTTCTACGAGGACCTCGCCCGCAAGCGCGCCTGAACCCCGCCCCGGCCCGCCCGGGTACACCCTCGTCTCCCCCTCGTTGTCAGTGCCGCCGATTACTGTGAGTGAGCATTGATCGACCGTGCAGAGGGGGAGACATGGCGTACACCGACCACCGGACCCTGCGGCGCGTCCTGCGCCGCGAGATCGTCGGCACCATCGGCCTGCTGACCGACGACCACGACTTCCGCGCCATGCGGCGCTACGACAGCTTCGTCTTCGACGACCACACCACCTACCTCAAACACGTCGAAGCCGTCCTCAGGACCCGCGCGCTCCAGGGCAGCCACACCACGGTGGCGCTCTTCGACCCCGCGGACTACGCGGAGTTCTGCGCGAAGAGCGGCCTCGACCCCGACACCCACACCAGCCGGTCCCGCTTCACCGCAGAACTGGCGTCCACGGGGCCCGCCGTCCCCTACGACGGCCGGCCGCTGGCCGACCTCCTGCCCACCCTCGTCGACGAGGCCGTCCGACAGACCACCTGGGAGTACGCCACCACACTCCTCGCCCGCCTCGGCCCCTGCGCCTCCTGCGGCGAGGATCTCGGCCGCGCCGCCTTCGCCCGCGCCGCACACCTGCTGCTGCGCATCCTCGACACCGCCCAGCCCGGCGACCGGCACCTGGTCTGCAGCGTCTCCGGACCCCCGGAAACACTCGTGGCCGTCCTGCACGCGGACGACCTCGACGGCCGCCCCGACATCGACGAGACCGAGGCACTCGAATTCACCACCGTCCTGGCCGTCGGCCTCGCCACCGCGAGCCCCGGCGGACTGGTCATGCGGACCAGCACACCCGGTGCCCCCGACCGCGTCCACGGCTGGCGGCTGCGCGCCCACGCCCTAGAGCCCCTCACCGCCGGAGAGGTGTTCGACGCCTACTGCACCGACGCCGAATCCGGTGAGCTCATCGGCCCCGAGTCGAACGTGGACTACTGCGAGCCGCCCGACCTCGGAGAGGAGGGCCCGGACCCGGCCCACCGGCACTGACCCGGGGGACAGCGCCGAAGGGGCGCCCCACCTCTTGGCGGAGCGCCCCTTGCGGAAACCGGTCGCGGTGCGGCTACTCGCCCGACAGCACCGCCTGAGCGGCGGCGCGGGCGTCCTCGGCACTGTCCGCCGCCCGGGCGGCCGCCGCGGCCCGCTCGCACTGCGCCAGCGTGAACTTCGCCAGCGACGCCCGCACATACGGGATCGACGCCGCACCCATGGAGAGGGAGGTGACACCCAGACCGGTCAGCACACACGCCAGCAGCGGATCGGCGGCCGCCTCACCGCACACACCGCAGCTCTTGCCCTCGGCCTTCGCCGCCTCGGCGGACAGCGCCACCAGATCCAACAGCGCCGGCTGCCACGGGTCCTGCAGCCGGGAGACCGCACCGACCTGCCGGTCCGCGGCGAACGTGTACTGCGCGAGGTCGTTCGTCCCCAGCGACAGGAACTCCACCTCCTGCAGCACCGAGCGCGCCCGCAGCGCTGCCGACGGAATCTCGACCATGGCACCGAACTTCGCCCGCAGGCCGGCCTCCCGGCACGCGTCCGCGAACGCCTTGGCATCGGCCCGGTCCGCCACCATCGGAGCCATGACCTCGAGGTACACGGGCAGCCCTTCCGCGGCCCTGGCCAGCGCCGTCAGCTGGGTACGCAGCACCTCGGGATGGTCCAGCAGCGCCCGCAGACCGCGCACGCCCAGCGCCGGGTTCGGCTCGTCCGCCGGAGTCAGGAAGTCCAGCGGCTTGTCCGCGCCCGCGTCCAGCACACGCACCACGACCCGGCCCTCGGGGAACGCCTCGAGCACCTGCCGGTACGCGGTGACCTGCTTGTCCTCGGAAGGAGCGTTCTTGCTGTCGTCCAGGAACAGGAACTCGGTGCGGAAGAGACCTACGCCCTCCGCGCCCGCCTCGACCGCGGCCGCCACGTCCGCCGGACCGCCGATGTTGGCCAGCAGCGGCACCTTGTGACCGTCCGCCGTCGCACCCGGGCCGGTCGACGCGGCCAGTGCGGCCTTGCGCTCGGCAGCCGCCGCCTCGAGCCGGGCCCTCTCCTCGTCGCTCGGGTTCAGGAAGACCTCCCCGGTGCTGCCGTCCACCGCTATCAGCGTGCCCTCGGCGAGCTCACCGGCGCCCGGCAGGGCGACCACGGCCGGGACACCGAGCGCACGGGCCAGGATCGCGCTGTGGCTGGTCGGCCCGCCCTCCTCGGTCACGAAGCCGAGCACCAGCGTCGGGTCCAGCAGCGCCGTGTCCGCCGGCGCGAGGTCCCGGGCCACCAGCACATACGGCTGGTCGCTGTCCGGCACACCCGGCATCGGCACGCCGAGCAGCCGCGCGACGATACGGTTCCGCACGTCGTCGAGGTCGGCCACCCGGCCCGCCAGGTACTCACCGGCGTTCGCCAGCAGCTCGCGGTACGCGGCGAACGCGTCGTACACCGCCCGCTCGGCCGTGCTGCCGACAGCGATACGCCGCTCCACGTCGGACAGCAGCTCGGGATCCTGCGCCATCATCGCCTGTGCCTCGAGCACCGCCTGGGCCTCGCCCCCGGCGAGATTGCCGCGCGCCGTCAGATCGGCCGCCACCGCCTCCACGGCCTTGCGGGCACGCCCTTGCTCACGTTCCGCGTCCTCCGGCGCGATCTGCTTCGCGGGCGGTTCGAGTACCGCCGTACCCATGTGCCGGACCTCGCCGATCGCCACACCGTGGCTGACACCGACGCCTCGCAGCGTTGTTTCCATCTCACCCGTCTCCGCTAGTGCGGCGGCACCAGCCGCCGTGGTGGTTGTCCTGAGGGCCGTCAAGGGGACGGCGGTGGGTCACTTCCAGAGGAAGAGGCTGTCGCCGGCCTTCACATCGCCGTCCTCGCGAAGCTCGGAGAGCGCGTCCGCGGTGGCCTCCAGGGCCACGACCGGGCAGACCGGGGACTTACCGGCGGCCTCCACGGCGGCAGGGTCCCAGCGCGCGATGCTCTGACCGCGCGTGACGGTGTCGCCCTTGTTGACGAGCAGCTCGAAACCCTCTCCGTTGAGCTGCACCGTGTCGATGCCGAGGTGGGTGAGCACACCGTGGCCGTTCTCGTCCACGACGACGAACGCGTGCGGATGCAGGGAGATGATCACACCGTCGACGGGGGAGACGGCCTCGGAGGGCGACCGCTCGGGGTCGATCGCCGTACCCGGGCCGACCATGGCGCCGGAGAAGACGGGGTCGGGCACGGACGCCAGTCCGATGGCCCGTCCGGCAAGCGGGGACGTCACGGTGGTCATGGGAAGCCTCCCAAGGCGTGGAGATCTGTACGAGCGCCGTCACTGCCTGTCTCCGGCGTGCTGTTCAGCAGGGTATGTCATATGACGTACCGGTTCCGGGGGCAGGTCCGGCTCTTGGTCTAGACGAGAGGTCTAGACCACCTACCCTAATCGATTTGCACGCAGTGTGCGACCGCTGTACAGTTCTACTTCCTGCTCGGGGATGAGTGACACGCTCGAGTGTCTGTGCCCGGCAGGCAACCCAACTCTTCAGATCCTCTCTTCGGATCACTTTCCGCATGCCTGCGGGAGGGTGGTCAGAGGGCCGGAAAAACCCTGATAGAGTCGGAAACGCCGAAGGGAAGCGCCCGGAGGAAAGCCTGCGAGGGTGAGTACGAAGGAAGCGTCCGTTCCTTGAGAACTCAACAGCGTGCCAAAAGTCAACGCCAGATATGTTGATACCCCGTCTCCAGCTTCTGCTGGGGCGAGGTTCCTTTGAAAAAACACAGCGAGGACGCTGTGTGCGAGGGGACTATTCCTCCTCTCGCACCGCTCTCGTGGTGTTCATCCCGATTACGGGAAAACATACACGGAGAGTTTGATCCTGGCTCAGGACGAACGCTGGCGGCGTGCTTAACACATGCAAGTCGAACGATGAACCACCTTCGGGTGGGGATTAGTGGCGAACGGGTGAGTAACACGTGGGCAATCTGCCCTGCACTCTGGGACAAGCCCTGGAAACGGGGTCTAATACCGGATACTGAACCGTCTGGGCATCCAGGCGGTTCGAAAGCTCCGGCGGTGCAGGATGAGCCCGCGGCCTATCAGCTTGTTGGTGAGGTAACGGCTCACCAAGGCGACGACGGGTAGCCGGCCTGAGAGGGCGACCGGCCACACTGGGACTGAGACACGGCCCAGACTCCTACGGGAGGCAGCAGTGGGGAATATTGCACAATGGGCGAAAGCCTGATGCAGCGACGCCGCGTGAGGGATGACGGCCTTCGGGTTGTAAACCTCTTTCAGCAGGGAAGAAGCGAAAGTGACGGTACCTGCAGAAGAAGCGCCGGCTAACTACGTGCCAGCAGCCGCGGTAATACGTAGGGCGCGAGCGTTGTCCGGAATTATTGGGCGTAAAGAGCTCGTAGGCGGCTTGTCGCGTCGGTTGTGAAAGCCCGGGGCTTAACCCCGGGTCTGCAGTCGATACGGGCAGGCTAGAGTTCGGTAGGGGAGATCGGAATTCCTGGTGTAGCGGTGAAATGCGCAGATATCAGGAGGAACACCGGTGGCGAAGGCGGATCTCTGGGCCGATACTGACGCTGAGGAGCGAAAGCGTGGGGAGCGAACAGGATTAGATACCCTGGTAGTCCACGCCGTAAACGGTGGGCACTAGGTGTGGGCGACATTCCACGTCGTCCGTGCCGCAGCTAACGCATTAAGTGCCCCGCCTGGGGAGTACGGCCGCAAGGCTAAAACTCAAAGGAATTGACGGGGGCCCGCACAAGCGGCGGAGCATGTGGCTTAATTCGACGCAACGCGAAGAACCTTACCAAGGCTTGACATACACCGGAAAGCATTAGAGATAGTGCCCCCCTTGTGGTCGGTGTACAGGTGGTGCATGGCTGTCGTCAGCTCGTGTCGTGAGATGTTGGGTTAAGTCCCGCAACGAGCGCAACCCTTGTCCCGTGTTGCCAGCAGGCCCTTGTGGTGCTGGGGACTCACGGGAGACCGCCGGGGTCAACTCGGAGGAAGGTGGGGACGACGTCAAGTCATCATGCCCCTTATGTCTTGGGCTGCACACGTGCTACAATGGCCGGTACAATGAGCTGCGATACCGCAAGGTGGAGCGAATCTCAAAAAGCCGGTCTCAGTTCGGATTGGGGTCTGCAACTCGACCCCATGAAGTCGGAGTCGCTAGTAATCGCAGATCAGCATTGCTGCGGTGAATACGTTCCCGGGCCTTGTACACACCGCCCGTCACGTCACGAAAGTCGGTAACACCCGAAGCCGGTGGCCCAACCCCTTGTGGGAGGGAGCTGTCGAAGGTGGGACTGGCGATTGGGACGAAGTCGTAACAAGGTAGCCGTACCGGAAGGTGCGGCTGGATCACCTCCTTTCTAAGGAGCACTTCTCACCAACTCCGGTTGGTCAGAGGCCAGTACATCGGCGAACGTCTGATGCTGGTTGCTCATGGGTGGAACGTTGACTACTCGGCACACTTGATCGTCTTCTGCTGCTAGTACTGCTCTTCGGAGCGTGGAACGTTGAGGGAAGCGGGGAGTGTGTCGGGCACGCTGTTGGGTGTCTGAGGGCACGGCCGCAGGGTCGTTCCTTCGGTGCCGGCCCCAGTGAACTCGAGCTTCTGGCTTGGGGTGATGGGTGGTTGGTCGTTGTTTGAGAACTGCACAGTGGACGCGAGCATCTGTGGCCAAGTTTTTAAGGGCGCACGGTGGATGCCTTGGCACCAGGAACCGATGAAGGACGTGGGAGGCCGCGATAGGCCCCGGGGAGTCGTCAACCAGGCTTTGATCCGGGGGTGTCCGAATGGGGAAACCCGGCAGTCGTCATGGGCTGTCACCCTTGCCTGAACACATAGGGCAAGTGGAGGGAACGCGGGGAAGTGAAACATCTCAGTACCCGCAGGAAGAGAAAACAACCGTGATTCCGGTAGTAGTGGCGAGCGAAACCGGATGAGGCCAAACCGTATGCGTGTGAGACCCGGCAGGGGTTGCGCATTCGGGGTTGTGGGATCTCTCTTTCATGGTCTGCCGGCCATGAGACGAGTCAGAAACCGTTGATGTAGGCGAAGGACATGCGAAAGGTCCGGCGTAGAGGGTAAGACCCCCGTAGTCGAAACGTCAGCGGCTCGTTTGAGAGACACCCAAGTAGCACGGGGCCCGAGAAATCCCGTGTGAATCTGGCGGGACCACCCGCTAAGCCTAAATATTCCCTGGTGACCGATAGCGGATAGTACCGTGAGGGAATGGTGAAAAGTACCCCGGGAGGGGAGTGAAATAGTACCTGAAACCGTGTGCCTACAAGCCGTGGGAGCGTCGCTGATGGGCTTGCCCATCAGTCGTGACTGCGTGCCTTTTGAAGAATGAGCCTGCGAGTTTGCGGTGTGTTGCGAGGTTAACCCGGGTGGGGTAGCCGTAGCGAAAGCGAGTCCGAAGAGGGCGATCTGAGTAGCACGCTCAAGACCCGAAGCGGAGTGATCTAGCCATGGGCAGGTTGAAGCGGAGGTAAGACTTCGTGGAGGACCGAACCCACCAGGGTTGAAAACCTGGGGGATGACCTGTGGTTAGGGGTGAAAGGCCAATCAAACTCCGTGATAGCTGGTTCTCCCCGAAATGCATTTAGGTGCAGCGTCGTGTGTTTCTTGCCGGAGGTAGAGCACTGGATAGGCGATGGGCCCTACCGGGTTACTGACCTTAGCCAAACTCCGAATGCCGGTAAGTGAGAGCGCGGCAGTGAGACTGTGGGGGATAAGCTCCATGGTCGAGAGGGAAACAGCCCAGAGCATCGACTAAGGCCCCTAAGCGTACGCTAAGTGGGAAAGGATGTGGAGTCGCAGAGACAACCAGGAGGTTGGCTTAGAAGCAGCCATCCTTGAAAGAGTGCGTAATAGCTCACTGGTCTAGTGATTCCGCGCCGACAATGTAGCGGGGCTCAAGCGTACCGCCGAAGTCGTGTCATTGCGATATGTACCCCCAACGGGGATCGTGATGGGTAGGGGAGCGTCGTCTGCCGGGTGAAGCAGCCGCGTAAGCGAGTTGTGGACGGTTGACGAGTGAGAATGCAGGCATGAGTAGCGATTCACACGTGAGAAACGTGTGCGCCGATTGACTAAGGGTTCCTGGGTCAAGCTGATCTGCCCAGGGTAAGTCGGGACCTAAGGCGAGGCCGACAGGCGTAGTCGATGGATAACCGGTTGATATTCCGGTACCCGCTGTGGAGCGTCAAACATCGAATCCAGTGATGCTAAGCCCGTGAAGCCGTCGGCTGAGTCTTCGGACGAGGTCGGAGTGGTGGAGCCGGTGACCCGAGCTGGTAGTAGGTGAGTGATGGGGTGACGCAGGAAGGTAGTCCATCCCGGGCGGTGGTTGTCCCGGGGTAAGGGTGTAGGACGTCAGGTAGGTAAATCCGCCTGGCAATAGTCTGAGACCTGATGCCGAGCCGATTGTGGTGAAGTGGATGATCCTATGCTGTCGAGAAAAGCCTCTAGCGAGTTTCATGGCGGCCCGTACCCTAAACCGACTCAGGTGGTCAGGTAGAGAATACCGAGGCGTTCGGGTGAACTATGGTTAAGGAACTCGGCAAAATGCCCCCGTAACTTCGGGAGAAGGGGGGCCACGCTCGGTGATCCGATTTACTCGGTGAGCTGGGGGTGGCCGCAGAGACCAGCGAGAAGCGACTGTTTACTAAAAACACAGGTCCGTGCGAAGCCGTAAGGCGATGTATACGGACTGACGCCTGCCCGGTGCTGGAACGTTAAGGGGACCGGTTAGCTCACTTTCGGGTGGGCGAAGCTGAGAACTTAAGCGCCAGTAAACGGCGGTGGTAACTATAACCATCCTAAGGTAGCGAAATTCCTTGTCGGGTAAGTTCCGACCTGCACGAATGGCGTAACGACTTCTCGACTGTCTCAACCATAGGCCCGGTGAAATTGCACTACGAGTAAAGATGCTCGTTTCGCGCAGCAGGACGGAAAGACCCCGGGACCTTTACTACAGTTTGATATTGGTGTTCGGTTCGGCTTGTGTAGGATAGCTGGGAGACTGTGAAGCCTGGACGCCAGTTCGGGTGGAGTCGTCGTTGAAATACCAGTCTGGTCGTGCTGGATGTCTAACCTGGGTCCGTGATCCGGATCAGGGACAGTGTCTGATGGGTAGTTTAACTGGGGCGGTTGCCTCCTAAAGAGTAACGGAGGCGCCCAAAGGTTCCCTCAGCCTGGTTGGCAATCAGGTGTTGAGTGTAAGTGCACAAGGGAGCTTGACTGTGAGACCGACGGGTCGAGCAGGGACGAAAGTCGGGACTAGTGATCCGGCGGTGGCTTGTGGAAGCGCCGTCGCTCAACGGATAAAAGGTACCCCGGGGATAACAGGCTGATCTTCCCCAAGAGTCCATATCGACGGGATGGTTTGGCACCTCGATGTCGGCTCGTCGCATCCTGGGGCTGGAGTCGGTCCCAAGGGTTGGGCTGTTCGCCCATTAAAGCGGTACGCGAGCTGGGTTTAGAACGTCGTGAGACAGTTCGGTCCCTATCCGCTGTGCGCGTAGGAGTCTTGAGAAGGGCTGTCCCTAGTACGAGAGGACCGGGACGGACGAACCTCTGGTGTGCCAGTTGTTCTGCCAAGGGCATGGCTGGTTGGCTACGTTCGGGAGGGATAACCGCTGAAAGCATCTAAGCGGGAAGCCTGCTTCGAGATGAGGACTCCCACCCACTTGATGGGGTAAGGCTCCCAGTAGACGACTGGGTTGATAGGCCGGATATGGAAGCACGGTAACGTGTGGAGTTGACCGGTACTAATAGGCCGAGGGCTTGTCCTCAGTTGCTCGCGTCCACTGTGTTGGTTCTGAAACCACGAACAACCCCATGCCATGGTCACGGCGTGGTGCTGGTTGTTGATTGTTTCATAGTGTTTCGGTGGTCATAGCGTAGGGGAAACGCCCGGTTACATTCCGAACCCGGAAGCTAAGCCTTACAGCGCCGATGGTACTGCAGGGGGGACCCTGTGGGAGAGTAGGACGCCGCCGAACTTCTTTTGGAGCTCCGGCTCTTGGGCGTACAGCCCGAGAGCCGGAGCTTTTTTGCGTTGAGGTAAGGTCGGGGAGCATCGTCGACACGTTTCCACAGGAGGATCCCGGGTGGAGGTCCAGGAGACGCGGGTCCAGACAGACCGCGTCCTCACCATCCCGAACATGCTCAGCATGGCGCGGCTCGTTGGCGTACCCCTGTTCCTGTGGCTGATCCTCAGGCCGGAGTTCGGCGGCCCCAAGAGTGACGGCTGGGCGCTCCTGGTGCTGGCCTTCAGCGGCGTCAGCGACTACCTGGACGGCAAGCTCGCGCGACGATGGAACCAGATCAGCAGCCTCGGCCGGCTGCTCGACCCGGCCGCCGACCGGCTCTACATTCTTTCCACTCTTGTAGGTCTCACCTGGCGGGAGATTCTGCCGCTCTGGCTGACGATCGTGCTGCTCGCCCGCGAGCTCGTTCTGCTCGTCATGGTGGGCATCCTCAGACGGCACGGCTATCCGCCACCACAGGTGAACTTCCTGGGGAAGGCCGCCACGTTCAACCTGATGTATGCCTTCCCGCTGCTCCTGCTCAGTGACGGAAGTGGCTGGATCTCGTCACTCGCTGCTATTTTCGGCTGGGCGTTCGCCGGATGGGGTACAACCCTCTATTGGTGGGCAGGAGTGCTCTACGTGGTCCAAGTCCGCCGCTTGATCCGTGCGGACGCCATGGCCGATTGACCTCGCTGATTGTTTTGCGCATTGTGGCGCGATGCCCGCAGTGGAAATGTGCGGGACAACCAGGGCGGGTGAAGTCGGTCAGACCGTCGTCTCTTCGAGGAGGACGCTTCCGACATGAAGGCCGTCGTGATGGCCGGAGGCGAAGGCACCCGTCTTCGCCCCATGACCTCTAGCATGCCCAAGCCGCTCCTGCCGGTGGCCAACCGGCCGATCATGGAGCACGTACTGAGGCTGCTCAAAAGGCATGGGCTCAACGAAACCGTTGTGACTGTCCAGTTCCTTGCGTCACTCGTCAAGAACTACTTCGGTGATGGCGAAGAGCTCGGAATGGAGCTCACCTATGCCAACGAGGAGAAGCCGCTCGGTACCGCCGGGAGCGTGAAGAATGCCGAGGAGGCGCTCAAGGACGACGCCTTTCTCGTCATCTCCGGCGATGCCCTCACCGACTTCGACCTCACCGAGCTGGTCAATTTCCACAAGGAAAAGGGCGCCCTCGTCACGGTCTGCCTGACCCGGGTGCCCAATCCGCTGGAATTCGGCATCACCATCGTGGACGAGGAAGGAAAGGTCGAACGCTTCCTCGAGAAGCCGACCTGGGGGCAGGTCTTCTCCGACACCGTGAACACCGGCATCTACGTCATGGAGCCGGAAGTCTTCGACTACGTCGAGGCCGATGTGCCCGTCGACTGGTCCGGTGACGTCTTCCCGCAGCTGATGAAGGAAGGCAAGCCGATCTACGGCTATGTCGCCGAGGGCTACTGGGAGGACGTGGGCACCCACGAGAGCTATGTGAAGGCCCAGGCGGACGTCCTGGAAGGCAAGGTCGACGTCGACATCGACGGCTTCGAGATCTCCTCGGGCGTCTGGGTCGCCGAGGGCGCCGAGGTCCACCCCGACGCCGTACTGCGCGGACCGCTGTACATCGGGGACTACGCCAAGGTCGAGGCCGGGGCGGAGATCCGCGAGCACACGGTCGTCGGGTCCAACGTCGTCGTCAAGAGCGGTGCCTTCCTGCACAAGGCCGTCGTCCACGACAACGTCTACGTCGGACCGCACAGCAACCTGCGCGGCTGTGTCGTCGGCAAGAACACCGACATCATGCGGGCCGCGCGGATCGAGGACGGCGCCGTCATCGGCGACGAGTGTCTCATCGGTGAAGAATCGATCGTCCAGGGCAACGTGCGGGTGTACCCGTTCAAGACGATCGAGGCCGGTGCCTTCGTCAACACCTCGGTGATCTGGGAGTCCCGGGGCCAGGCGCACCTTTTCGGTGCCCGCGGGGTCTCCGGGATCCTGAACGTCGAGATCACGCCCGAACTCGCGGTGCGGCTGGCAGGCGCCTACGCCACGACCCTGAAGAAGGGCTCGACCGTCACCACGGCCCGCGACCACTCCCGAGGCGCCCGCGCGCTGAAGCGGGCGGTCATCTCCGCCCTCCAGGCCAGCGCCATCGACGTACGGGACCTGGAGAACGTGCCGCTGCCCGTGGCGCGGCAGCAGACCGCGCGGGGCAGCGCCGGCGGCATCATGATCCGCACCACCCCCGGGGTGCCGGACTCCGTCGACATCATGTTCTTCGACGGCAACGGCGCCGATCTGTCGCAGGGCAGCCAGCGCAAGCTGGACCGGGTGTTCGCGCGGCAGGAGTACCGGCGTGCCTTCCCGGGTGAGATCGGGGATCTGCACTTCCCGGCGAGCGTCTTCGACTCGTACACCGGTTCGCTGCTGCGCAATGTCGACATCACCGGCATCGCGGAGTCCGGGCTCAAGGTGGTCGTGGACGCGTCCAACGGAAGTGCCGGCCTGGTGCTGCCGAGCCTGCTCGGCAAGCTGGGTGTCGACTCACTGACCATCAACCCGGGCCTCGACGAGTCCAGGCCGACCGAGACGGCCGACATGCGCCGCTCCGGGCTGGTCCGGCTCGGGGAGATCGTGGCGTCCTCCGGAGCCGCGTTCGGCGTGCGCTTCGACCCCGTCGGCGAGCGGCTGTCCCTGGTCGACGAGAAGGGGCGCATCGTCGAGGACGACCGGGCGCTGCTGGTGATGCTCGACCTCATCGCCTCCGAGCGGCGCAGCGGCCGGGTCGCGCTGCCGGTGACCACCACGCGGATCGCCGAGCAGGTGGCGGCCTACCACGGCACGCAGGTCGAGTGGACGACCACCTCGCCCGACGACCTCACCCGCGTGGGCGGCGAGGAAGGGACGATCTTCGGCGGTGACGGCAAGGGCGGCTTCATCGTCCCGGAGTTCAGCAGCGTCTACGACGGCACGGCCGCCTTCGTGCGGCTCATCGGACTGGTGGCGCGCACCCAGCTCACGCTCAGCCAGATCGACGCGCGCATCCCGCGGGCGCATGTGCTCAAGCGGGACCTGGCGACCCCGTGGGCCGTCAAGGGCCTGGTGATGCGCCGGGTCGTCGAGGCGGCCGGGGACCGCTCCGTGGACACCACCGACGGCGTGCGGGTGGTGGAGGCCGACGGCCGCTGGGTGATGGTGCTGCCCGACCCCGCCGAGGCGGTCACCCACCTGTGGGCCGAGGGCCCCGACGACGCCTCCGCGCAGGCGCTGCTCGACGAATGGTCCGCCGTCGTGGACAGCGCCGGACGGTAGGCGGCCGGCGCCCGCAGGGCGGAACCAGCAGTACGGGTGCGTGCCGGACAAGTGTCCCCAACGGGGCCTGTCCGGCACGCCGGTAGGGCCGTTCGGAGGTGGTGGCCGCGGCGTGCGACGATGTGCGGCATGCCGCAGCAACCCCCCGTTCGGAGCACACCGTCGCGGCCCGCGCGCCCGGACGCCTCCATGTCGTTGATCACCAACGTCATGGACCACAGCCTCGACGACGGTTATGCCGAGGCCGCCGCGCGGAGGAAGGCCGACGGGGAGGGCGGTCTGCCGAAGACCCTCAGGGCGAAACTCGGCCTCGCCGTCGGCCTGGTGCTGGCCGCGCTGATCGTGACCGTCGGGGCCGCGCAGGCCCGGGTGGAGGCTCCCGTCGTCGCCAAGGAGCGCGAGGAGCTGATCGACCGGATCGATGAGGAGACCGAGGCCGCGGACCGGCTCGAGGAGCGTGTCGACGAGCTCCGCGCGGACGTGGGCGCACGGCAGCGCGAGGCGCTCAGGGACAGTGGAGGGGACGACCGGTCGGCGCTGGTGGGCATGCTGTCGGGTGCCGTCGCCGTGCACGGGCCCGGGGTGCGGCTCGTGGTGAACGACGCCGAGGACGCGAGCGTGGGCGGTGACGGCGACGCCCGGTCGACCTCGGGGTTCTCCGACACCGGGCGGGTCCGCGACCGTGACATGCAGCGGGTGGTCAACGGTCTGTGGGAGTCCGGCGCCGAGGCCGTCTCGATCAACGGGCAGCGGCTGACCGCCCTGTCGGCGATCAGGGCCGCCGGGGACGCGATACTGGTGGACAACAAGCCGCTGGTGCCGCCGTACACGGTGCTCGCGGTGGGGGACGGCAAGCGGCTGAGCGAGCGCTTCCAGAACAGCGCAGACGGGCTGTATCTGCATGCCCTGCAAGAGAACTACGGCATCCGGACCGCGATCTCCGCGGAGGACGACGTCCGGCTGCCCGCCGCACCGAGTGTGACCGTACGTACCGCACAGCCGATAACTGAGAAGGGCACATCGTGATCGCCGTACTGGGGCTCGTCGTGGGGGTCGTGGCCGGACTGCTCGTCCGGCCCGAGGTTCCGGCGGTCGTCGAGCCTTACTTGCCGATCGCCGTCGTCGCGGCGCTCGACGCCGTGTTCGGGGGACTGCGGGCCATGCTCGACGGGATCTTCGACGACAAGGTCTTCGTCGTGTCGTTCCTGTCCAACGTGGTCGTCGCCGCGCTGATCGTGTTCCTCGGCGACAAGCTCGGCGTGGGGGCCCAGCTGTCCACCGGCGTCGTGGTCGTCCTCGGCATCCGCATCTTCTCCAACGCCGCGGCGATCCGCCGGCACGTGTTCCGGGCGTGAGGCCGATGAGCGAGCCCGAGCGCGAGCAGGAGCACGAGGAGTCCGCACGCCCGGCGGTGTCCCCGCCCCGGACGGCCCCCAAGGAGCAGCCCCGGGCCGGGCTGCGCCGTGAGCTGCCCGCGGAGGTGCCGGTGCCCGCGCCCGCGCCTCCCGAGGAGGACGTGGTGCCGGAGCCGGCCCCTCCGGAGCTGACCGGCCGGCAGCGCCTGGCGAAGGGGCTGTGGCCGCCACGGGTCACCCGGGCGCAACTCACCGTCGCCCTGCTGCTGTTCGGTCTGGGCTTCGGCCTGGCCGTCCAGGTGGCCTCCACCAGCGACACCGACAGCGCGCTGCGCGGGGCCCGTCAGGAGGATCTTGTGCGCATCCTCGATGAACTCGACGACCGCACAGAGCGTCTTGAGGACGAGAGGCGGGGTCTCGAGAAGCAGCGGGACGAGCTGGAGAACAGCTCCGACCAGGCGGAGGAGGCCCGGAAGCAGACGATCGAGAAGGAACGGCAACTCGGCGTCCTCGCGGGCACCGTGGCCGCGCAGGGGCCGGGGATCACGATGACCATCGAGGATCCGAAGGGAACGGTCGAGGCGGACATGCTGCTCGACGCCGTCCAGGAACTGCGCGCGGCCGGTGCCGAGGCGATCCAGGTCGACGGTGTGCGGGTGGTGGCGAGCACCTATCTGACGGATTCGGACGGCGCGATCGCCGTGGACGGGAACAAGATCACCGCGCCCTATCGTTTCAAGGTCATCGGCAAGCCGCAGGACCTCGAGCCGGCGCTCAACATCCCCGGAGGCGTGGTGCAGACTCTCGAGAAGGAACAGGCCACCGTTACCGTGGAGCGGTCGAGCAAGATCGTTGTGGACGCCTTGCGAGCGGTGAAGCGGCCTGACTACGCTCGGTCGTCCTCCCAGTGAACCGGGGGCGCATGGGGGACGTTGAGCCGGGGCAAGTGGTTGCGGGGGGTCGGCGCACCGATTGGGTGGTGCGTGGTGGAAACTGTCTGGCGGAGGCGGACGTTGTAAAGATGTCCGGGTCGGCCAATGTGTTCAGTCAGGGTTCGTCCTGCCCCACGGGCGGGTCTGTTTCGGTCAAGGGGAATCGCCCGTGAAGTTGTTTGCGAAGTTGTTCGGCAAGAGCGCGCGGCGAGAGGACAGCGACAACGCGACCGCTCGTCATCGCGCACAGCCTGAGGCGGAAGGTCAGCGTCCGCTGTTCCGGGACCAGCTCGGTCAGGGCGCGCCGTCCGTTGACGCTGCGCAGTCGGGCGGCATAGGTTTCGGACAGCCGTCGACCTCAGGTACGGGCGGAGGGTACTCCGAGCCGTACGCGTCCCAAGCCCCCGGTGGGCAGCCGCGGCAGGAGGATCCGTCCATGTCGGCCCTGGTGTGTTCGAGGTGCGGTAACCGCAACGCGGAGAACAGCCGCTTCTGCTCCAACTGCGGCGCGCCGCTGAAGCCCGGAGTGACCCCGGAGCGCCCCTCGGAGACGACGTCCACGATCTCGATCTCCGGTCTCGAGGCCTACGACGCCGAGGCAACCGGCCAGACGCCGATGCCGACGCTCTCTCCCGAGGCGCAGGCGGCCGTCGACGCGCTGCCGATGGGTTCGGCGCTCCTGGTCGTGCGCCGGGGGCCGAACTCGGGCAGTCGCTTCCTGCTGGACGGCGACCTGACCACGGCCGGGCGCCACCCGCAGAGCGACATCTTCCTGGACGACGTCACGGTCTCCCGGCGGCACGTGGAGTTCCGCCGCAACCCGGACGGCTCGTTCACGGTCGCCGACGTCGGCAGCCTGAACGGCACCTACGTCAACCGTGAGCGGATCGACCAGGTCGCCCTGTCCAACGGCGACGAGGTGCAGATCGGCAAGTACCGGCTGGTCTTCTACGCGAGCCAGCGGGGCTACTGACCTCCCCGGATCCGTCCGGGGGACTTCAGGGAAGGTCCATGCTTCAGACACCGAGCGGCGGTGCCGGCGACGGTGCCGCCGCCGCGGGCACCGGACTGATGAGCATCGGCGCGGTGCTGGGCGTGCTGCGCGAGGAGTTTCCCGAAGTCACCATCTCCAAGATCCGTTTCCTGGAGTCGGAAGGGCTGATCGAGCCGCAGCGGACCCCGTCGGGGTACCGCAAGTTCAGCGCGGGCGACGTCGAGCGCCTCGGCCATGTGCTGAGGATGCAGCGGGACCACTATCTGCCGCTCAAGGTGATCCGGGAGCATCTGGCGGCGGTGGAGCGCGGGGAGGCCGTCCGGCTGCCGGCCCTGAGCCGTCCGGGTGACACGGGTGACGCGGGCACCGGCGGGGAGCCGGCGGCGGCCGACCCCACGGCGGCCCGCGTCGGGCGCGGCCAGCTGCTCGCGGCCGTCGGTGCCGGTGAGCGCGAGCTCGCCGAGTGGGAGTCGTACGGGCTGCTCGCCCCGGTCGAGGACGGGGTGTACGACGCCGAGGCGGTCACCGTCGCCGGTCTCATCACCGAGCTGGGGCGGTTCGGTATCGAGCCACGTCATCTCAGGGCCATGAAGGCCGCCGCGGACCGGGAGGCCGGTCTGGTGGACCAGGTGGTCGCCCCGCTGCGCCGCCACCGGAACCCGCAGACCCGCGCCCATGCCGAGGCCCGGACGAAGGAGCTGGCCGGGCTCGCGGTGAAGCTGCACGCGGCCCTGGTGCAGTCCGCGCTCGGGGTGCGGCTGCCCTGATACCGCCGGCTCGGAAGGCCGGATCGGGCACCCGTTCCCTGCCCGACTACCCAAACGTCCCGGGCACGGCCTAGGGTTGCTGTGTGAACGAGCTCGATGTCGTAGGTGTCCGGGTCGAGATGCCCTCCAACCAACCGATCGTGCTGCTGCGCGAAGTGGGAGGCGACCGCTACCTCCCCATCTGGATCGGACCGGGGGAGGCGACGGCGATCGCCTTCGCCCAGCAGGGCATGGCCCCCGCCCGGCCGCTGACCCACGACCTGTTCAAGGACGTGCTGGAAGCCGTCGGACAGGAGCTCACGGAAGTGCGTATCACCGACCTGCGCGAGGGCGTCTTCTACGCCGAGCTGGTCTTCGCCAGCGGCGTGGAGGTCAGCGCCCGCCCGTCCGACGCCATAGCGCTGGCCCTGCGCACGGGCACGCCGATCTACGGCAGCGACACGGTGCTCGACGACGCCGGGATCGCCATCCCGGACGAGCAGGAGGACGAGGTGGAGAAGTTCCGCGAGTTCCTCGACCAGATCTCGCCGGAGGACTTCGGAACCAGCAACCAGTGAGGGAGGGCGCTCGGCGCCGCGTCACCGGCCGCCGGGGCCGTGACAGAGGCCATTCGGCTAGCCTTTCCCCGCGGTGAGGCACGGGAAACCACTCTTAGGGTGATTATCACTCGGCGTGCCGAGTGTGGCGATCGTTGACGCACCCTTGGTGACTGCCTACCGTCGAGGAGGCAGGTCAAGGACGGAGGTCGGCGTGAGAAGCAGCGGCGACGGTACGGCTGGGGGTGTCCCCGAACCCTCTTCCGGGGCGAGCGGGCCGTATCCTCCCCAGGGCTCGCGGCTCCGCTTCGGTGGGGCGTATCCGGTGCAGAGCGGCCCGATCGATCACGTTCCGCAGTGGCCGACGGCAGTGCCGGACGGTGGAGGGGCGGCGGCCATGGCGTCCGAGGAGATCGGTTACCGGGGGCCCACGGCCTGCGCAGCCGCCGGCATCACCTACCGGCAGCTCGACTACTGGGCCCGTACGGGACTGGTCGAGCCCAGCGTGCGGCCGGCCCATGGATCGGGGACACAGCGGCTGTACAGCTTCCGCGACGTCGTCGTTCTGAAGATCGTCAAACGGTTCCTGGACACCGGCGTCTCGCTCCAGAACATCCGCACCGCCGTGCAGCACCTGCGCGAGCGCGGCTTCAGCGACCTGGAGCGCATGACGCTGATGAGCGACGGCGCCACGGTCTACGAGTGCGCCTCGCCCGACGAGGTGCACTCCCTGCTCCAGGGCGGCCAGGGCGTCTTCGGCATCGCCGTGGGCGTGGTGTGGCGGGACGTCGAGAGCGCGCTCTCACAGCTGCACGGGGAGCGCATCGACACCGGCGAGACCCTGGTCGGCCACAACCCGATGGACGAGCTGGCGCGCCGGCGCAACAAGGCCGTCTGAGCCCGCCCCTCCCGCCCCTCGCGAAGAGGGAAATGTCAGTGCCATAGGGCAGCATCGGACATGTGAGATCCGCGCCCACGATCCTGCATCTCGACATGGATGCCTTCTACGCCTCGGTGGAGCAGGCGTCGAAGCCGAGCCTGCGCGGGAAGGCCGTGATCGTGGGCGGGCTCGGTCCCCGCGGAGTGGTGGCCACGGCCTCGTACGAGGCCCGGGTCTTCGGCGTCCACTCGGCGATGCCCATGTCCCAGGCCCGGCGGCTCGCGCCGAACGCCGCCTGTCTGGTGCCGCGGTTCGCCCTCTACCGGTCGGTCAGCGAGCAGGTCATGGAGCTGCTGCGGGCCCTGTCGCCCCTGGTGGAGCCGCTCAGCCTGGACGAGGCGTTCGTGGACCTGGAGGCCGGTGGCAGCGCCTGGGACCAGCGGTCGGCCCGCCTGGCGGGGGCCAAGCTCCGGGCGGACATACGGGAGGTCACAGGGCTCACCGGCTCGGTGGGCCTCGCGGCCTCCAAGATGCTGGCGAAGATCGGGTCGGAGCAGGCCAAGCCGGACGGGCTGGTGCTGATCGAGCCGGGGACGGAGCGGGCGCTGCTGGGGCCGCTGTCGGTGCGGACCCTGCCGGGCGTGGGCCCCGCCACCGGAGACCACCTGCGCCGGGCCGGCATCCACACGGTCGACGAACTCGCCGAGGCGGGGGAGGACGAGCTGGTACGGCTGCTGGGCCGGGCCCATGGGCACGCGCTGTACGCGATGGCGCTGGCCCGGGACGAGCGGCCCGTGGTCGCCGAGCGGGAGACCAAGTCGGTGTCGGTCGAGGACACCTACGACATCGACATCCACGACCGGGTGCGGGTCGCCACGGAGGTGCAGCGGCTCGCCGACCGGTGTGTGCGCAGGCTGCGGGGAGCGGGCCTGTCGGGCCGCACCATCGTGCTGAAGGTGCGGCGGTACGACTTCTCCACGCTCACCCGGTCGGAGACCCTGCGGGGCCCCACGGACGACCCGGCCGTCGTGCGGGAGGCCGCGGCGCGGCTGCTGGATGCGGTCGACACCACGGGCGGGGTCCGTCTGCTCGGCGTGGGGGTCAGCGGACTGGCCGACTACACGCAGGAGGACCTGTTCGCGCAGGCCGCCGGCGGGAACGAGGAGGACCCCGTCCACGACGAGACGGAGGCCGCGCCCGCCGTCGAGGTCCCCACGCCCGCCGAGCGGCGCTGGCCGGCGGGACACGACGTACGGCACGCCGTGCACGGACACGGGTGGGTGCAGGGCAGCGGTCTCGGCCGGGTCACGGTGCGGTTCGAGACGCCCGACTCGGGCCCGGGCCGGGTACGGACCTTCCGCGTCGACGACCCGGCCCTGGAGCCGGCGGACCCGCTGCCGCTGGTGTCCCGCGCGCCCAAGGAGGGCGAGGGCGTGCAGGCGGGCGGCGGGGCGGGACCGGCCAACGGGTGAGCGGCGCGGGTCAGCCCTGCTGGTCCTTGCCCTTGCCGGCGAGGTCACCGAAGTCACGGTCGTCGAGCGGTGGAGGGGCGGCGATGTCCAGACCGTAGTGGTGGTAGAGCTGGAGCTCCTGCTCGGGGGAGAGGTGGCGGCCCACGCCGAAGTCGGGGGCGTCCTTGATCAGGGCGCGCTCGTACGGCACGTGCAGGGCGCCGTCGATCAGCTCGCTGGGTTCCAGCGGGACGAAGGCGTCCCTGCTGAACAGTCCGGTGCGTATCGCCGCCCACTCCGGTTCGCCGGTCGCGTCGTCGAGGTACACCTCGTCGATCGTGCCGATCCGGTGTCCGTTGCGGTCGAACGCCTTGCGGCCGATCAGGTGGCGCGGATCGATGTCGGTCTGCACGGGCCCTCCACTGGTCACACACTCATCCGTAAGTACTACAAAAAGGCACAATCGGTGGTGCGGCCACTCGAAGCCCCCGTCCCATGCCCGCTGGTACCCTGGCAATCGGCCGTTGACCCCGTGCGGGAGAGTCCTCCGGGCACATCGGAGGCGCCGAAGGAGCAAATCCTCCCCGGAATCTCTCAGGCACACGTACCGCACGGACGAGGTCACTCTGGAAAGCAGGGCGGGTGTCGACGGCTTCCGCTCTCACCGACGGTGAAAGCCGGATCCCCGCGGGCGGTCCGGTGAAGCTCTCAGGTTGAGATGACAGAGGGGGAGGCCGTCCGGGCATCCGCACCGTGGTGCCCCTCGAAGGTCGTCGGACCAGGAGGCCTCCTCAATGACCGCCCCTCGCACCCCGCTCTCCGCGCTCGAACAGGGAATCCCCTTCGAGCAGCGTCACATCGGCCCCGACCACGAGGCCCGGGCCAAGATGCTCGCCCAGGTCGGGTACGGCTCGCTGGACGAGCTGACGGCCGCCGCCGTGCCGGAGGTCATCAAGAACACCGAGGCGCTGGACCTTCCGGGTGCGCGCACCGAGGCCGAGGTGCTGGCCGAACTGCGCGCGCTGGCCGACCGCAACGACGTGCTGAGCTCCATGATCGGGCTCGGGTACTACGGCACGTTCACCCCGCCGGTCATCCTGCGCAACGTCATGGAGAACCCCGCCTGGTACACGGCCTACACGCCGTACCAGCCGGAGATCTCCCAGGGCCGGCTCGAGGCGCTGCTGAACTTCCAGACCGTCGTCGCCGAGCTCACCGGTCTGCCCACCTCCGGTGCCTCCCTGCTCGACGAGGGCACCGCCGCCGCCGAGGCGATGGCGCTGTCCCGGCGCATGGGCAAGAACAAGAAGGGCCTGTTCCTGGTCGACGCGGACGCGCTTCCGCAGACCATCGCCGTGATCGAGACCCGTGCCGAGCCGACCGGCGTCGAGGTCGTCGTGGCCGACCTGAGCGACGGCATCCCGGCCGAGCTCGCTGAGCGCGAGATCAACGGCGTACTGATCCAGTACCCCGGCGCCTCCGGTGCCGTCCGTGACATCAAGCCGGTGATCGACCAGGCGCACGAGCGGGGCGCGCTCGTCACCGTCGCCGCCGACCTGCTCGCCCTCACGCTGCTGAAGTCGCCCGGTGAGCTGGGCGCGGACATCGCCGTCGGCACCACCCAGCGTTTCGGTGTGCCCATGGGCTTCGGCGGACCGCACGCCGGCTACATGGCCGTCCAGGAGAAGATGGCGCGCAGCCTGCCCGGACGGCTCGTCGGCGTCTCCGTCGACGTGGACGGACACAAGGCCTACCGCCTTGCGCTCCAGACCCGTGAGCAGCACATCCGCCGCGAGAAGGCGACCAGCAACATCTGCACCGCCCAGGTGCTGCTCGCCGTCATGGCCGGCATGTACGCCGTCCACCACGGCCCGGAGGGGCTGCGGCTGATCGCCCGGCGCACCCACCGGTACGCCACGATCCTCGCCGAGGGGCTGCGGGCCGGCGGGGCCGAGATCGCGCACGGCTCCTACTTCGACACGCTGACCGTGCGCGTTCCCGGTCGGGCCGCCGAGGTCGTCGCTGCCGCCCGCGACAACGGCGTCAACCTGCGGCTCGTCGACGCCGACCACGTCTCCGTCGCCTGCGACGAGACCACCACCCGGGACCGGCTGGCCGCCGTGTGGAGCGCCTTCGGCGTCGACGGCGACGTCGAGGCGCTGGACGCGGCCGCGCGGGACACGCTGCCGGACGCCCTGCTGCGCGACGACGAGTACCTGACCCACCCCGTCTTCCACCAGTACCGGTCGGAGACCGCGATGCTGCGCTACCTGCGCCGGCTCGCCGACCGCGACTACGCGCTGGACCGCGGCATGATCCCGCTGGGTTCCTGCACCATGAAGCTCAACGCGACCACGGAGATGGAGCCGGTGACCTGGCCCGAGTTCGGGCAGCTGCACCCCTTCGTGCCGGCCGAGCAGGCGCAGGGCTACCTCACGCTCATCCGCGAGCTGGAGGAACGTCTCGCCGAGGTCACCGGCTACGACAAGGTCTCCCTCCAGCCCAACGCGGGCTCCCAGGGCGAGCTGGCCGGCCTGCTCGCGGTGCGCGGCTACCACCGGGCCAACGGCGACGAGCAGCGCACCGTCTGCCTCATCCCGTCCTCCGCGCACGGCACCAACGCCGCGAGCGCCGTGATGGCCGGCATGAAGGTCGTCGTCGTCAAGACGTCCGACGACGGCGAGGTCGACGTCGCGGACCTGCGGGCCAAGATCGCGCAGCACCGCGACGAGCTCGCGGTGCTGATGATCACCTACCCCTCGACGCACGGTGTGTTCGAGGCGCACGTCGCCGACATCTGCGCCGAGGTCCACGAGGCCGGCGGGCAGGTGTACGTGGACGGCGCCAACCTCAACGCGCTGGTGGGTCTGGCCAAGCCGGGCCACTTCGGCGGCGACGTCTCCCACCTGAACCTGCACAAGACCTTCTGCATCCCGCACGGCGGTGGCGGCCCCGGTGTCGGCCCGGTCGGCGTACGGGCGCACCTCGCCCCCTACCTGCCGAACCACCCGCTCCAGCCCGAGGCCGGGCCGGAGACCGGCGTGGGGCCCGTCTCGGCGGCGCCATGGGGCTCGGCGGGCATCCTGCCCATCTCCTGGGCGTACGTCCGCCTCATGGGCGGCGAGGGCCTGAAGCGGGCCACGCAGGTGGCCGTGCTCAGCGCCAACTACATCGCCAAGCGCCTCGAGCCGCACTTCCCGGTGCTCTACACCGGCCCCGGCGGGCTGGTCGCCCACGAGTGCATCATCGATCTGCGTCCGCTGACCAAGGCGACCGGCGTCAGCGTGGACGACGTGGCCAAGCGCCTGATCGACTACGGCTTCCACGCGCCGACCATGTCGTTCCCGGTGGCCGGTACGCTGATGATCGAGCCCACCGAGTCCGAGGACCTGGCCGAGCTCGACCGCTTCTGCGAGACGATGATCGCGATCCGCGCCGAGATCGAGAAGGTCGGCTCCGGTGAGTGGCCCGCAGACGACAACCCGCTCCGCAACGCGCCGCACACCGCCGCCGCGCTCGGCGGGGAGTGGGAGCACGCGTACGACCGCGAGGAGGCGGTCTTCCCGGCCGGGGTGAGCGCCGCCGACAAGTACTGGCCCCCGGTCCGCCGCATCGACCAGGCCTACGGCGACCGCAACCTCGTCTGCTCCTGCCCCCCACTGGACGCCTACGAGGACTGACCCCCACCCCAGGGCCCCGCTCCACCCTTGGGAGCGGGGCCCTCACCATGCTCCCGAACGCCACGTCCGGCCGACCCGCGTCCCGGCCCCCGGCCGCCCCACCCGCTCGGCGGGACCGGCCGTCGGCGTTGTCAGGCCGGGTAGGCGTGGGTTTGGGTGGCCTTCAGTGCTGCCCAGACTGTGGTGCCCGGGTGCAGGTCGAGGTCGGCTGCGGCGGCTGTGGTGAGGTCGGCGGTGAGGGAGAGTTCACCGGTGAGTTCCGCGCGGATCTGGTCGCCGTGGCTCTCCAGCCCGGCGACCGAGCAGCGCCAGAGGTTGCGGGCGCTGGACCCCGTGGGCCGTTCCCGGTGGAGCGTCACCGCGCCGGGCGCGAACGCCACGAACGCCGGCCCGGAGAGGTCCTCGGTGGTGTGCACCGCCGGGCCCGCGTCGAGCCGTACCGTGTGGCCGTCCGCCCGCCCTCGGTAGAGGTTGAGGCCGACCAGCTGGGCGATGTACTCGGTGCGGGGGTGGCGGGCGATGTCGGACGGGCTGCCCTGCTGCACGAGCCGGCCCTGTTCCACGACCACCAGACGGTCGGCCAGCACCATGGCGTCCAGCGGGTCGTGCGTGACCAGGACCGCGACGGCCTCGAACGCGGCCAGATGACGGCGGAGCTGTGCGCGCACCTCCAGCCTCGTGCGGGCGTCCAGGGCGGCGAGCGGTTCGTCCAGGAGCAGCAGCCGGGGGTGCGTGGCCAGGGCGCGGGCGAGGGCCACGCGCTGGGCCTGGCCGCCGGAGAGGTGCCGGGGCTTGCTGCTGGCGTGCTCCGCCAGCCCCATGCGGTCCAGCCATCCGGCGGCACGGGCCCGCGCCTCCGCCTTGCCGGCGCCCCGGCAGCGCGGCCCGAAGGCCACGTTGTCGAGTGCGGTCAGATGCGGGAAGAGCAGGTAGTCCTGGAAGACGACGCCGACCGGACGGGCCTCCGGCGCCGTCCGGTGCAGCTCCGCGCCGTCCAGCCGCAGGTGCCCCTCGGTGAGGGGAGCGAGCCCCGCCAGGGCGCGCAGGGCCGTGGTCTTGCCCGCGCCGTTCGGGCCCAGCAGGGCGACGACGTCGCCGGGAGCGGCGGTCAGCGCGAGGTCGAGGCGGAAGGAGCCGCGGTCCACGACGAGACGCGCGTCCAGTCCACCGTCGGCGGGTCCGGGTGCCGCGCCCGTGGTCTCGGGATTCCTCGTCGGCATACCGTCACACCGCCCTCATCCAGCGGTCCCGCAGCCCGGCAAGGACGGCGATGGACACCGCCAGCAGGACCAGGCTGAGCGCGATCGCGGCCGCCGGGTCGCTCTGCAGGGCGAGGTAGACCGCGAGCGGCATGGTCTGCGTGCGGCCGGGGAAGTTCCCGGCGAAGGTGATCGTCGCCCCGAACTCCCCGAGCGCGCGCGCCCAGGCGAGCACCGCGCCGGCCGCGACACCGGGGGCGATCAGCGGCAGCGTGACGCGGCGGAAGGCGGTGAAGCGGGAGGCGCCCAGCGTGGTGGCCGCCTCCTCGTAGCGCGGGTCGGCGGCCCGCAGCGTGCCCTCCACGCTGATGACGAGGAACGGCATCGCCACGAACGTCTCGGCGAGGACGACCCCCGTGGTGGTGAACGGCAGGGTGATGCCGAACCACGCGTCCAGCCACTGGCCCACGACGCCGTTGCGGCCCAGCGCGAGCAGCAGGGCGACGCCGCCCACCACCGGAGGCAGCACGAGCGGGAGCGTCACCAGGGCGCGGACCAGGCCCCGGCCGGGGAAGTCCGTGCGCGCCAGCAGCCACGCCAGGGGGACGCCGACCACCAGGCTCAGCGCGGTCGCCGTGGTGGCGCACACCAGCGACAGGCGCAGCGCCTCCCACACCTGCGGGCTGGTGAGCTGCTCCGGGAGGCTGCGCCAGGGGGCCCGCAGGAGCAGCGCGAGCAGGGGCACCAGGAGGAACGCCAGGCCGAGCAGCGCGGGCAGGAGGAGCGCGGGCGGGACACCGCGGCCGGGGGCACGCGGGCGGGTCTTCCGGGGAGTAGCCCGGCGGATGCTCATGGCGCGAGGAACCCCGCCTCGCCCAGCACCTTCCGGCCTTCCGCGGACGTCACCAGCTGCACGAACGCTTCGGCGGCACCCGGGTTCGGTGCGTTGTCGAGCACGGCGAGGGGATAGTCGTTCACGGCTCGCCCGGCCTCCGGGAACTCCACGCCCTCCACCGTGTCACCCGCAGCCCGTACATCGGTGCGGTACACGACGGCGGCGTCGGCCTCCTTCAGCCGCACCTTGGTCAGGGCGCTCTTGACGTCCCGCTCGTAGGAAGCGGGTGACACGTCGACGCCGCCGGCCGTGAGCGCGGTCCGCGCGGCCGCCCCGCAGGGGACCGTGGTGTCGCACAGCACGACCTTCAGACCGGGGTCGGCCAGGTCCTGGAGGGAGTCGATCCGGTGCGGGTTGCCCGGCGCGGTGGCGATCTCGAGCCGGTTGCGGGCGAAGGTGCTCGGGTCGCCGTCCGTGAGTCCCTGATCGGTGACGAGCTTCATGGGGGTGGGGCCGGCCGCCGCGAACACATCGGCCGGGGCGCCGTTTCCGATGCCCGCGGCCAGGGTGTCGCTGCCACCGAAGTTGAAGGTGACCCGGGTGCCGGGGTGTGCCTTCTCGAACCGCTTGCCCAGCTCCGTGAAGCTCTCCTTCAGCGAGGCGGCCGCGAACACCGTGACCGTGCCGGCGGGGTCCGCTCCGTCCGCCCCGGCGCCCGGACCGGCCTCGGAACCGGGCGCGGAGCAGGCGCTCAGCGCGAGGAGGGCACCGGCGGCCGGAGCGCCGATCCGGCGCAGCCGGCGTGTCCACGCGGCGGAACGGGGCATCTCCACGCACTCCCTCGGCGGCTGGGGGAGGGGCCACGGAGCCCCATCCGATACGCCGATCATACCCGCGCAAGTGCGAGGCGGAAGTCCCGTATCGCATCGCACAAGCGAGGCAGTCAAGCACACAGGCCGGTAAGTGCGGCCCCGTAAGCGCCGCCGTCCCGCTCAGGTACGGTCGATATGGACGTTTGTCGACTTCACCCGGGCGGTGGCCTCCATGCCGACCTCCAGGCCCAGTTCCTCCACGGCCTCCCGGGTGAGCAGTGAGACGAGGCGGTGCGGTCCGGCCTGGATCTCGACCTGGGCGGCGACATCGCCGAGCTTGATCGCCGTGACGATGCCGGGGAAGGCGTTGCGGGCGGAGGTGTACGGCGTGTCCTCCTCGGTGTTGCCCGCCTTGGCGAGTTCGACGGAGAAGGCGGCCAGGTCCCGCCCGTCGATGAGCCGCCGCCCGCCTTCGTCCCGATGGGTGACGATGCGACCCGCGTCGGCCCAGCGGCGGGCGGTGTCCGGGCTCACTCCGAGCAGTCTCGCTGCCTGACCGATCGTGTAGGACTGCATGCAGGTCACCCTAGGCTGCAGGGGCCCGGGAGACGGGCCCGGCCCGGTCAGTCCCGGCCGGCGGGCGGCGCCGTGCTCGACCGGACGACCAGCTCGGTGCCCAGTTCCACGCGGGGCGAGTCCGGCTGTTCGCCACGGGCGAGGCGGAGCACCGTGCGGACGGCGAGTCTGCCCATGTCGGAGAGGGGCTGGCGGACCGTGGTCAGCGGCGGGGCCGACCAGCGCACTTCCGGAAGGTCGTCGAATCCGACCACGCTCAGGTCCTGCGGGACCCTCAGCCCCCGGCCGCGCAGGGCCTCGACCGCTCCCAGGGCCATCTGGTCGCTGGCCGCGAACACCGCGGTCGGCGGCTCCGGCAGGTCCAGCAGGGCGTTGCAGCCGGCGAAGCCGGCCTCCGGGCGGAAGTCGCCGGGGGCGATCAGCGACGGGTCGGGCGTGAGGCCGGCGCCCTCGAGCGCCGCCCGGTAGCCGTCCAGCCGCGCCCGTGCGCAGAGCAGTCGCGTCGGCCCGGCGATCAGCCCGATCCTGCGGTGGCCCAGCGTCAGCAGGTGCTCGGTCGCGGCCATGCCGCCCGACCAGTTGGCGGCGCCGATGGTCGGGATGTCCGCGGCGGGGGAGCCGGCCGGGTCCACGACGACCAGCGGGACGCCCAGGATCCGCAGCTCCTCGTGCAGGGTGCTCATCGCGGAGGTGACCAGGATGACGCCGTCGGACGCCCGCGCCCGCAGATCGCGCATCCACTCCCGGGCGTTGCCCGAACGCCCGTGGATCGACGACACCACCGTGCCCGCCCCGGCCGCGTGGGCGGCCTCCTCGACGCCGCGGATGATCTCCATGGCCCACGGGCTGCGGAGGTCGTTGAAGACCAGGTCGAGCAGGACCGCGCGCGAGGCGGAGGAACTGGTGCGCTTGCGGTAGCCGTGGCGGCGCAGCAGCTCCTCGACCCGGGCGCGGGTCCGGGGGGAGACGTCGGAGCGGCCGTTGACGACCCGGGAGACGGTCGGTACGGAGACGCCGGCCTGCCGGGCGATGTCCGTGATCGTGACCCTGCCCTCGGCATCGGCCCCTTGCGCTGCCACGTGTCCTCCCTGTGCCGGAAATCCATGAAACTTCCAGGAGTCTTCCGGAAGAAGGGCGCCCGTGGGAAGGCGTGGCGGGAGGAAGATCGCCGGGAGTGGGAAGCCCGTCACTCCCGTCCCGGTCCGGGACTACGGTGAGTGAGGGGGTCCGGACACGCGTCGGGGCCGGTTCGCAGGCGGTGATCCTGCGGTCCGGCCCCCTGTTCTGCCCGGGCGGTCCCGTCGCGCCCGGTCGTGCTCAGGCGGTGGTGAGGTAGGCACCCCGCGGACGCTGCGGGGCGATGATCCTGCCGTCGGGCAGGAGCTCACCGGTGTCCTCGAAGAGCACGACACCGTTGCACAGCAGGCTCCAGCCCTGCTCCGGGTGGTGCGCCGCGAGACGGGCGGATTCCCGGTCGGCGGAGTCGGCTGAGGGACACGGTGGCTGGTGCTGGCACATGGGTGGGATCTCTCGCTCGGTGGTGACCTGTGAGTCGGCTGTTGTCTTGGTTCCGCGGCGTGAAGCCTCGTTCATGACCGCCCCCCGTTGTGATAAGTCGGTCGGAAACCAGTGTTGCCCCACGAACGGCGATCCGCAGGGATTTCGCGGCACCGCCCCTCACAGGTTGATGACGCATCACCCGCGCGGACGGTTCAGTCCAACTGCACTGTCACTTCGGGTGGTTCGCCGTGGCCGGATAGGGCTAGTCCGTGCGCGCGGCCCGGCGCACCGCATGCGTGTGCCCCGCCGTCCGGCTCCCGGACGGCGGGGCACACGGCCGTATGGGGCTCAGGCGGGTGAGCCGAGCAGCTGGGTCGGGGTCGCCCGGTGCGTCAGTACCGGAAGCAGCTCGGTGACCCGGTGCGGGCGGTGCGCGGCGATGCCGGGCGGCGCCGGGGCGAGCGGGACGAGCAGGTCGGTGGGCGCGGGGTCACCGCCGGCGCCGTCCGCGGTGGGGTCGCCGTGCAGCCACAGCGTCAGCATGTAGAGGCCGGGGACCGACAGCAGCCGCGGCTGGTAGGCCTGGGGCAGGGCCTCCGCCTGGCGCAGTGCCAGCTCGGTGGAGGTGATGTACGGGCCCTCGAAGAAGCGGGAGAAGGTCCATCCGTCGGCGGTGAGCACGGTGTCCGCGGCGGCCACCGCGCGGTCGCCGGTGCGGATCAGGAAGCGCCACCCGGCCAGCCGTGTCGCGGTCCCGCCGTCGGCGGTGACCCGGTCCAGGACGTGCACGGGGAGGGGAAGCTCGGGCGAGGCGGGCCCCTGGGCGCCGAGCAGTGAGGGAGTTCGGGCCTCGCTGACCGCGGTCGGTGAGGAGAGCGCGGTCAGCACGGAACGCAGTGCGGGCGCGGGAGCCGGGGGGACATGCAGCGGCATGGTGGGTCGCCTCTCATTCGAAGGCACAGTGGCGCGAGGGCGGGGCAGGGCGTGGCGGGGCGGACGGCGCTGTCAGCTCGCGAAGGCCAGAGAGGCAGGGACCCGGGGGTCCGAACGCGGGGGACGGGGCGGAGAACTGCCGTACGCCGTCTCCCGGCTGGATCGCTCGACCGTGGGCGCCAACCTTCTGCCTTGTGGGCGAAGTTTATACGACACGTGTTCAGACTATGTTTCGTCTAGCCGTTCTCAGCCGGGCGAACAAGGGTACTTTTGGCCGGTGAAATGCGAAAATCATCCCGATTCCGGACCGGGTGTGCGCCGATGACCTCGGGGAATGGCCGCGAAGTGGTCGGCCCATTCTCGTCGGCGTTTTTCACGAGTTCGTAACCGCCGTGTGCCGGGCGTTCCGTGCCATGCCCAGTGAATGTGCCACAGGTCACTTCGACCAGACTAGCGGCCGGCGGGCGGCCGCGGGACGTTATCGATCGCATCCGCGGGGCATCCTCCCTTGTGGACCGGGACCCCGGCGGCCGTTCTTCGGTCCGCCCATCCGAGGAGGGACGCTTCGATGGGGGAGAAGGTCGTGGCAGGTCAGTTCGACCTGTCCGATCGCCAGCGCTACCGCGAGAAGCTGCGCAGGTGCCTGACGGGCCTGGAGCGGCTCCTGGCGGAGAAGCGGTTCGACCGCCCCAGGAACCTGATGGGGCTGGAGATCGAATTGAATCTCGCGGGCGCCGACGGCATGCCGAAAATGTTGAATGCGCAAGTCCTCGAGCGGATCGCCAGCCGGGACTTCCAAACAGAACTCGCCATGTTCAATCTGGAAGTGAACATCGCCCCGCACCGATTGAGCGGGCGGGTATTCGACCGGCTCGACGAGGAACTGCAGACCTCGCTCGCCTACGCCGACCGAAAGGCCGGTGAGGTCGACGCGGGCATCGTGATGATCGGCATCCTGCCGACGCTGGACCGGGACGACCTGGTCTCCTCCAACCTTTCCGACGTGGACCGCTACGCATTGCTCAACGAGCAGATCGTGGCCGCGCGCGGGGAGGACTTCACCCTCGACATCGACGGCGTGGAGCGGCTCACCTGCACCTCCAAGTCCATCGCCCCCGAGGCCGCCTGCACCTCGGTGCAGCTGCACCTCCAGGTCACCCCGGAGCGCTTCGCGAGCGTGTGGAACGCGGCGCAGGTCGTCGCCGCCGCGCAGATCGCCGTCGGCGCCAACTCGCCCTTCCTGTTCGGCCGGGAACTGTGGCGCGAGTCCCGGCCCCCGCTGTTCCAGCAGTCCACCGACACCCGCCCGCCCGAACTGCAGGTCCAGGGCGTGCGGCCGCGCACCTGGTTCGGGGAGCGGTGGGTGACCTCGGCGTTCGACCTCTTCGAGGAGAATCTGCGCTACTACCCTGCCCTGCTGCCCATCTGCGACGACGAGGACCCGCTGGAGGTGCTGGACAGCGGCGGCATCCCCTCGCTCGCCGAACTCGTCCTGCACAACGGCACCGTCTACCGCTGGAACCGCCCCGTCTACGGCATCGCCGACGGCCGGCCCCACCTGCGCGTGGAGAACCGGGTACTGCCCGCCGGCCCCACCGTCACGGACGTCATCGCCAACGCGGCCTTCTACTACGGAGTGGTCCGTGCCCTCGCCGAGGACAGCCGGCCGGTGTGGTCCCGGCTGCCCTTCGAGGCCGCCGCCGCCAACTTCGACACCGCCTGCCGCTACGGCATCGACGCCCGCCTCACCTGGCCGCGGCGCGGACGCCTGGGCGGTCTGGGCGAGGTGGACGCGGTCACCCTCGTACGGGACGAGCTGCTGCCGCTCGCCGAGGCCGGGCTGGACGCGTGGGGGATCGAGCCCGCCGACCGCGACCTGTACCTCGGGGTGATCGAGGAGCGGTGCCGGCGGCGGGTCAACGGGGCCACCTGGCAGGCCGCGACCTTCCACCGCGCCCTCGACCTGGGCCTCGGCCGGGAGGCCGCCCTGGCCGCCACCACCCGCCGCTACCGGGAGCTGACCCAGCAGGGCGATCCCGTGCACACCTGGCCGGTGGGCCTGCCGGAACCGGTGCCCACCGCCTGACCCGCGGTCCGGCCCCCCCGACGAGGCACACGGCCGCTGCCCTCATACTGATCGGACCGATCGGTGAAGTGGAGGCAGGTGTGCAGGCGGAGGCGGGCCCGGGAGCCGATTCCCTTCCCGAGCGGAGGCCGTCACGGACGACGCTCCGCAACGAGACGCTGCTGGTGCTCGCGCTGTCCCTCGGCGCGAGCGGGGTGTCCGCGCTGATCAGCTTTGTCGGCTCGGTCACCGAACCGGGCGGACTGAAGGACCAGGCGGCCACCCTCAACGCCTCGGCCGCGCCCGGCCGCCCCTGGCTGGACCTGGCCTGGCAGCTCTTCGGGATCACCACGTCGCTCGTGCCGGTCGCGCTGGTCGCCCACTTCCTGCTGCGCGAGGGCGCCGGGCTGCGCGTCCTCGGCTTCGACCGCACCCGCCCCGGGTCCGACCTCGGGCGCGGAGCGGCGGTGGCGGCGGTCATCGGCAGCAGCGGCATCGCCTTCTACCTGGCCGCACGCGGCCTCGGCTTCAACCTCACCGTGGTGCCGGAGGCGCTGCCCGAGGTGTGGTGGAAGTTCCCCGTGCTCATCCTCTCGGCGCTGGAGAACTCCGTCCTCGAAGAGGTCATCGTCGTCGGCTACCTGCTGCGCCGGCTCGATCAGCTGGGGTGGACGCCGGGCGCCGCGATGGCCGGCAGCGCGGTGCTGCGCGGCTCGTACCACCTCTACCAGGGCATCGGCGGCTTCATCGGGAACATGGTCATGGGCGTGGTCTTCGTGTACCTCTACCGCCGCTGGGGCCGCGTCGGACCGCTGGTGGTGGCGCACACGCTGCTCGACATCGGCGCGTTCGTGGGTTACGCGCTGCTGGCCGGCAAGGTGGACTGGCTGCCGACCGCCTGAACCGGGGTGCGAGGGCGTACGGCGGACGGATGCCGTACGCCCCTTCGTTCGTGCCGGGGTCAGACGAGCAGCCGGCCCTCGATGACCGTCACGGCGCGTCCGCCGAGCAGCGTGCGCTCACCGCGTAGCTCCGTGCGGACGCGGCCGGAACGCGATGAGGCCTGCAGGCCGGTGAGGACGGGGCGGCCGAGCCGCTCGGACCAGTAGGGGGCCAGCGCGGTGTGCGCGCTGCCGGTGACCGGGTCCTCGTCGATGCCGACGTTGGGGAAGAAGCAGCGGGAGACGAAGTCGTACCCGAGGGCCGGGTCCTCGGCGCGGGCGGTGGCGATGACGCCGCGCCGGGAGTGGGCGGCCAGGGCCGGGAGGTCAGGGCGCAGGGCGTGCACGGTCCGCTCGTCGGAGACCTCCACCAGCAGGTCCCCGATGTCCGGGCCGGTGTCGAACGCCGTACGGGGCTCGGCCCCCAGCGCCTCGGCGACGCCCGCCGGGACGTCGACCGCGGTGAGCGGGGCCGTGGGGAAGTCCAGGGTGACGGCGCCGTCCTCACCGGGGGTGGCGACCAGGACGCCGCCGCGGGTGGCGAACCGCACCGGGCCCCGGTGGGCGCCGGTGCTGTGCAGGACGTGCGCGGTGGCCAGCGTCGCGTGGCCGCACAGGGCGACCTCGGTGGCGGGGGTGAACCAGCGCAGCGCCCAGTCGGCCTCGCCGCCGTCGGGGAGCGGGTGGGCGAAGGCCGTCTCGGCGTGGTTGACCTCCTGGGCGACGTTCTGCATCCAGTCGTCGTCCGGGAAAGCGTCGAGGAGCAGCACTCCGGCGGGGTTGCCGGAGAAGGGCCGGTCGGTGAAGGCGTCGACGATTCGAATCCGCATGCCCCGACGCTACGGGCCGCGCACAGCCGCAGACCAAGGCCAATGGCCAGGTGGCGGCCCGGTCGCATCCGGTGTCTGTCCTGTCTCAACGAACAGCCAGCAGTTGCTGAGGGGTTTCGCCATGCGGGTTCCCCTCATCCGGGCCCGGTCCGAGCGACTCGTCGGCTCGGGTATTGCCGAACGAACTTCTCCGATATATCGTTGAAGCATCGCGACAGATCAACGATGGAATGGAGTGGTTGCGATGCGTACCCATGGACACGAGCACGAGCACGGCCATGGCGGCCCGCGCGGCGGCTGGGGCGACTTCGAGAAGCTGCGCGCCGCCTTCGGGCCCTTCGGACCCGGTGGCCCGGGCGGTCCCGGCGGCCCCTTCGGACCGGGCTTCGGCCACGGCGGGCCCTGGGGCGGACGAGGGCGCGGCGGACCCAGGGGAAGGGCACGGCGCGGTGATGTGCGGGCCTCGATCCTGGCTCTGCTGAAGGAGCGCCCCATGCACGGCTACGAGATGATCCAGGAGATCGCCGAGCGCAGCGGCGGGGCGTGGAAGCCCAGCCCCGGTTCGGTCTACCCGACCCTTCAGCTGCTGGAGGACGAGGGGCTCATCCTCAGCGAGTCGGAGGGCGGCAAGAAGCTGTTCTCCCTCACCGAAGCGGGTCGCACGGCGGCCGAGGAAGGTCCCGAGGCTCCCTGGGAGGAGGCCTCGCGCGGGGTCGACTGGGAGGCGCTGAACGAGATCCGGCAGGCCGGCTTCGGTCTGATGGAGGCCTTCGGGCAGGTGTGGAAGACCGGCAACAAGGAGCAGCGCGCCAAGGCCCTCGCCGTCATCAACGAGACGCGCAAGAAGCTGTACCTGATCCTTGCCGACGACGACTGACGAGCCGTGCCACGATACGTCCCACGCCACGTAGGGCGTGCCACGATACGTAGGGCGTGACGCGAACCGGCGCACGCCCTACGGTGCGGAACGCCCTGATCTCCTTCGCAAGGAGGATATTCCGGCGCGGGCGTCCGCTTCGCGTGGGACGCCGAGATGCTTCCCGCCGGGGATGTGCCGCTGCCGGGGGGCTGATGGGGTGGGAGTCGTGCAACCCCGTATCCCCCGGCAGCAGGCCCATGAGCTCCAGGAGCAGGGCCCGAAGCGGGCCGACAGCGATGCCAGGCTCAGCGCCGAGCTGGCAGCGGTGGTGGACGGTGCCCGCCGCAGGGCGGTCCGCAGCGGGGACGACCGGATCGACACCGCACACCTGTTGCACTCGCTTCTCGAGTCCGACGGCGAGGTGCGGGCCGTCCTCGGCGAAGGGCCGCGGGTCGCGCGGCTGCTCGGCTATCTGGTCCAGCGGAGCATCGGCTACGGCCTGCGCTGGCAGGGCGCCGTGGAGGACTCCGGCAGCGTCCCGGTGGTGACCGACGCGGCGGGGTTCTCGCCGCTGGCCGCGGGCTGTATGGAGTACGCCCATGAGCGCGCCGGCCGCAACGGCGCGGGGCCGGCGCGCGGCCCCGACCTGCTCGCCGCGCTCGTCGCGGACCCGCAGGCACGCGCCGCCGAGGTGCTCGAACGCGCCGGAATCGACCCGCGCGCCCTGTTCACCCGGCTCGAGGCGCAGTCCAGTCGGTGAGACAGGTGCCATAGGGGGTGACGCTCCTGTCGCCGCCTGTCATCATGTGCCGGTGCCTACCTCTGTCCGTCCCCGCCATCACGCCGGCAAGGGCGTGGGACTCGGTCTCGCGCTGCTGTCCGCCATCGCCTTCGGCGGATCCGGTGTGGCTGCCAAGCCGCTGATCGAGGCGGGCCTCGACCCGCTGCACGTCGTCTGGCTGCGCGTCGCGGGCGCGGCGCTCGTCATGCTGCCGCTGGCGGTGCGCCACCGCGCGCTGCTGCGCCGCAGGCCGGGGCTGCTCGCCGGATTCGGCCTGCTCGCCGTGGCCGGCGTCCAGGCCTGCTACTTCGCCGCCATCGCCCGCATCCCCGTCGGGGTCGCGCTGCTGGTCGAATATCTGGGGCCCGCGCTCGTCCTCGGCTGGGTGCGGTTCGTGCAGCGGCGGCCCGTCACCCGCGCCGCCGCGGTCGGCGTGGTCCTGGCGGTGGGCGGGCTCGCCTGCGTCGTGGAGGTGTGGGCCGGACTCGGATTCGACGTCTGGGGCCTGCTGCTCGCCCTCGGCGCGGCCTGCTGCCAGTGCGGCTACTTCGTCCTGTCCGACCAGGGCAGCGGCGACCGGCAGGCCCCCGACCCGCTCGGTGTGATCGCCTACGGACTGCTGATCGGTGCCGCCGTCCTCACCGTCGTCGCCCGGCCCTGGTCCATGGACTGGTCCGTGCTCGCCGGCAGCGCGCGGATGGACGGCACGCCGGTCGCCGCCCTCGTGCTCCTCGCGTGGATCGTCCTCATCGCCACGGTCGCCGCGTACGTCACCGGCGTGCTGGCCGTGCGCCGGCTCTCGCCGCAGGTGGCGGGCGTCGTGGCCTGTCTGGAGGCGGTCCTCGCCACCGTGCTCGCCTGGATCCTGCTCGGCGAGCACCTGTCGGTACCGCAGCTCGTGGGCGGCGTGCTGGTCCTCACGGGTGCCTTCATCGCGCAGTCCTCCGCCCCGGCGAAGGGTTCCCCGACGCCGGTGGCAGGCGGCGGACCGGAACCCGCATTGTCCAGGCCCGGCACAACGGCATAAGGTGCTGATCATGCATGCGCGCGCGCTCGTTCTTCCGCCACCGGCCGCCTGAGGCGGGCCCTCCGGTACATCCGCCCGGCAGGTCGCCGGGCGTAACGGTGCTGCCCGCAGACGAAGTCCGCGGATCCCGCCGCCCCGGTCCCGGCCGGGACTGATCCGGGGTCCTTTCCCGAACTTCCGTGCCCACGCCCTGCGCGTGGTGCGCGCATCTGCGGAGAGAACACGTGTCGAACGCCGTATCCGGCCTGCCCGTCGGGCGAGGCCTCCTCTATCTGATCGTCGCAGGCGCCGCCTGGGGCACCGCGGGCGCGGCCGCGTCGCTGGTCTACCGGACCAGCGACATGGGCCCCGTCACCCTGTCCTTCTGGCGCTGCGCCCTCGGCCTGCTCCTGCTGCTGGCCGCCCGGCCGCTGTCCCGCCGCTCCCGGACCGCCACCCCAGAGCCGAGGGGCCGCAGGGCGCTGCGGGCCACGGCCACCGGGGTGGGGCTCGCGGTCTTCCAGACCTCCTACTTCGCGGCCGTCTCCGCCACCGGACTGGCCGTCGCCACCGTGGTCACCCTCGGCGCCGGACCCGTGCTGATCGCGCTCGGTGCCCGGCTCACCATGAGCGAACGGCTGGGGCGCGGCGGAGTGATCGCCGTCGCCGGTGCCCTCGCCGGGCTCGTCGTCCTCGTCCTGGGTGGTGGACAGACGAGCGTGGACCCGTGGGGCGTGCTGCTCGCCCTGCTGTCCGCGGCCGGCTACTCGACGATGACCCTGCTCACCCGCTGGTGGGGACGCGACGGCGACGCGGACGCCTCCGGTACGACCGTGGGGGCGTTCGCCGTCACCAGCCTGGTACTGCTGCCGTTCGCCGCGTTCGAGGGCCTGGTGCCGCACACCGACGCCCCCGGCACGCTGCTGTGGCTGCTGGCCTACGTCGCCTCCGTGCCGACGGCGCTCGCGTACGGCCTCTACTTCGCCGGGGCCGCCGTCATCCGCGCGGCCACCGTGTCCGTGATCATGCTGCTGGAGCCGGTGAGCGCGGCGGTGCTCGCGGTCGCCCTGCTCGGTGAGAGGCTCACGGCGGCCACCCTGGTCGGCACCCTGCTGATGCTGGGTTCCGTCGCGGGGCTCGCGGTGGGTGAGGCGCGCGGTGCGCGGGCCCGCGGGGGCGAGCCGGAAGCCGTACCCGCCTGACGCGGCGGGGGTTCTCCGTCCCGGGAGGGCCCCCGCTCCCGGTCAGACCGTGCGCCGGCGCAGGACGTGCGCGCGGGCCTGCGCGTCACGCGCGCCGTCCCGCTCCGCCAGCCCGGCCGCGATCCGGTCACGGACCGCCTCGGACCGCTTGCCCGCGTACTTGAACTTCGCCCGTACGCCCGTCACCTCCAGCCGGAGACCGCGGATCCCGGACAGCAGCCTCCCGTACGGGGCCTCGCCCGCGGCGGCCCGCGCGGAACCGCCCTCCGGCTGGAAGTGGCCCGTCTGCCGGTTCAGCAGTGCGGCCTTCTCCGCCGGATCGTCCACGACGTGGGCGTGGCACCGCAGCTGAACAGCGGCGTAGAGGCTGGTCGGGACGCCGTGCTCGGGCGGGGTGCCGGGCTCGGCCTGCCAGGGGCCGGGCACGTAGACATAGTCGTCGACCACGCTCAGCACGACCTCGGGGTTCGCCTCGACGGCGGGCCAGAGCGGGTTGGGCCGTGCCAGGTGGGTGACCGCCTCGCCGCGCCCGGCGTCGTACGCGAAATGCAGCGGCTGGACACAGGGCGGTTCGCCCGGCGGGCCGTTGACCGCGAGCTGGCCGAAGTCGTGCCCTGCCAGCCACTGCTGCCACTCGTCGGCGTCGTGGGGCGTGTCCCAGGGGTGGATCAGCATCACAGGGCAGCCAGATAGGCGGGCACTTCGGTGCCGGGGGCGAGCCGCGGGTCGGCGACCGGGGTGTCGTAGCCCTTGCGCAGCGGAACGACTCCGGCCCAGTGGGGCAGGGACAGGTCCTCGGGCTCGTCGTTGACACCGCCCGTGCGCAGTTTGGCGGAGACCTCGTTCAGGTCCAGGCGGATCACCGCGGTCGCGGCCAGCTCCTTCTTGTCGGCCGGGCGGGAGTCGGCGGCGCGGCCCGGTACGACGTGGTCGACCAGCGCGTCGAGCGCCCGCCGCTTCTCGTCCTCGTCGGTCACGTCGTACGCCAGGCCGTGCACCATCACGGAGCGGTAGTTGACCGAGTGGTGGAACGCGGAGCGGGCCAGCACCAGCCCGTCGACGTGGGTGACCGTCAGGCAGACCGGGAGACCCGGGTCGGCCTGACCCGCCGCGCGCAGCGGGCGCGACCCGGTCGAGCCGTGGACGTAGAGGACCTCGCCGACCCGGCCGTAGAGCGTGGGCAGGACCACCGGCGCGCCGTCCCGGACGAAGCCGAGATGGCAGACGTAGCCCTCGTCGAGTATCGCGTGCACCTGGTCCTTGTCGTAGGACGCGCGCTGGGGGGAGCGGGTGGGGACGGTGCGCTCGGTGGGCGGGTAGGTGTCGGTGCCGGCGGGCCGCTGTGGCGGCTGGGTCCCCTGCATGGCGTTCTCCATTGCACTAGTGCATACTTGGCTTTGTGCTAGGAGAGTATCGGATCAGTGGACGGCGCGCAGCGGAGATTTCCGCGAGCATCGAGCGAGCGGTCGGGGACGGCGCGCTGCAGCCGGGTGAGCTTCTTCCTCCGCTGCGGCAGCTTGCCGAGCGGCTCGGGGTGAATCCGAACACCGTCGCGGCCGCGTACCGGACCCTGCGGGAGCGCGGGGTCATCGAGACCGCGGGCCGGCGGGGCAGCCGGGTGAGGCCCAAGCCGGCCACGACCGCGCGTGACCTCATGCGGGTGGAGGTGCCGCCCGGCGTGCGGAATCTGGCCGAGGGCAACCCGGACCCCGCGCTGCTGCCGTCCCTCGCGGCGGCCTTCGCGGCGGCGGCCGCCGAGGGCGACCGGGAACCGGTGCTCTACGGGCAGGCGCCCGTGGAGCCCGAACTGGCGCGTCTGGCGCGGGCCGGACTGGACGCCGACGGGGTGCCCGACGGGGACGTCGTCGTCACCTCGGGCGCGCTGGACGCCATTGAGCGGGTGCTCATGGCCCACCTCAAGCCCGGGGACGCCGTCGCGGTGGAGGACCCCGGGTGGGGGAGTCTGCTGGACCTGGTCCCGGCGCTCGGCCTGCGCACCGTCCCCGTCGGCGTCGACGACGAGGGCCCGCTGCCCGACGACGTGCGCCGGGCGCTGGCGGGCGGTGCGCGGGCACTGGTCGTCACCGACCGCGCGCAGAATCCGACGGGTGCCGCGGTGAGTGCCGGCCGCGCGGGAGAACTGCGGGCGGTGCTGTCCGGGCATCCTGGGACGCTGCTCGTCGAGGACGACCACGGGCACCACATCGTGGACCTCCCGCTGCACCCGCAGGCCGGGGTCACCCACCACTGGGCCTTCGTCCGCTCGGCGGCCAAGGCGTACGGTCCCGATCTGCGGCTCGCGGTGCTCACCGGCGATCCGGTCACCCTCGACCGGGTGCGCGGGCGGCAGCGGCTCGGGCCGGGGTGGGTCAGCCGGATCGTGCAGCGGGCGGTGGCGCGGCTGTGGCGCGAGGGGGCGGTGGATCCGGCGGAGGTGGCGGCGCGGTACGGGCGGCGGCGTGAGGCGTTGATCTCGGCGTTGGCGGGGCACGGGGTGGTGGCGCACGGGGTGAGCGGCATGAATGTGTGGGTGCCGGTGCCGGAGGAGACGGGGGTGGTGGCGCGGTTGTTGCACGCGGGGTGGGCGGTGGCGCCGGGGGCGCGGTTCCGGATGCGGGCGGCGCCGGGGGTTCGGGTGACGGTGTCGGGGCTTCGTGAGGAAGAGGCGGGGGCTCTGGCGAGGGCGGTTGCGGAGGCGGTCGGGGGCGGGGGGCCTTTGCGGACGTACGTTTGAGGTGGCCGGCGTGGGGGCCGGCCGGGGGTGGTCGCCCAGCCCGGAGTCAGCGGGGCTTCGGTTTGGCCTGGGTCAGGGCCGCGCCGGCCAGGACTATGGCTGCGCCTGTGGGGATTGACCAGGTCAGGGTTTCGTTCAGGAGGAGGATGCCGGCCGCGGCGGCGATCACCGGGACGAAGTAGGTGACCATCTGGCCGGTCGTCGGACCGACCTCGGCGACCAGGCCGTACTGGATGAGCACGGCCAGGCCCGTGCCCAGCGTGCCCAGTGCGGCGACGGCCAGCAGCGGTCCCACGGCGAACGACGTCGGCAGGGACGTGAACAGCGGGGTCACGACCGCCAGTTGGACCGTGGCGAGCAGCAGCTGTCCCCCGGTCAGGGAGAGGTTCGAGTGGCTGCTGCCCGCCAGGGTGCGGCGGACGTAGATCCAGCCGACGGGGTAGCTCAGCGAGGCCAGCAGGGCCAGTGCGGTGCCGCGGGCGTCCAGGCCCTCGAAGCCCTGCCAGGCGCCCAGCACGGTCAGCACGCCGACGAAGCCCACCCCGAGCCCCGCCACCCGCACCCGGGTGGGCCGGTCCTCGGACAGGGCCACCAGGGACAGCGCCATCCCCCACAGCGGCGAGGTGGCATTGCAGATGCCGGCCAGGGTGGACGGGATGGTCAGTTCCGCGAAGGCGAACAGGGAGAAGGGCAGGGCGTTCAGCAGAAACCCGGCGACCGCCAGATGACCCCAGGTGCGGGCGCCGCGCGGCAGCCGCTCCCGCCGGACCACCATCGCCACGGCGAGGACGGCCGTCCCGAAGGCCAGCCGCCCGAAGGTGACCTGGAACGGGGCGTATCCCTGGGTGCCGACCTTGATCAGGAGGAAGCTGAATCCCCAGATCAAGGACAGGGCGCCGAAACGCAGCCGCCAGTCCAGGCGGGGGCGTGGGCCGTCGGGGGCGGTACCGGCCGGGCCCGGTGCGGTGGTGGTCGCGGGGACGCTGCTCATGGAGGCAACGATGATGGACACACATCTCGTAGCACAATCGAGATTTCGCACGCGATATCTCGTAGCATCGCTTACATGTTGAACCTGGAGCGCCTGCGCACCCTGGACGCCTTCGCCCGGCACGGCTCGGTCACCGGGGCCGCCGAGGGACTGCACATCACCACGTCGGCCGTCTCGCAGCAGATGTCCAAGCTGGAGCGCGAGGTCGGCCAGCAGCTGCTGGTCAAGAACGGGCGCGGGGTGCGGCTCACGGACGCGGGCCGGCTGCTGGCCGAGCACGCCGCGCGGATCCTCTCCCAGGTCGAGCTCGCCCAGTCCGATCTTGAGGCGCAGCGCGGACAGGTCGCCGGCGAGCTGCGCGTCTCGGCGTTCCCGACCGCCGCCCGCGGGCTGTTCCCGGTCGCGCTCGCGGATCTGCGCGTACGTCATCCCGCGCTGCGCGTACGTTCCCGCGAGCTGGAACCGGAGCAGGGCATCCGGGGCGTGGTCCGCGGGGACCTCGATCTCGCCGTCGTACTCGACTGGTACAACAAGCCGATGCCGCTGCCCGACGGCCTGGTCAAGGCATTGCTGCTGGACGACCCGGCCGACGTGGCGCTGCCCGTCGGCCATCCGCTGGCCGGCCGCGACGAGGTGGATCTCGCGGAGCTCGCCGAGGACGAGTGGATCACCTGGGGCGAGGGCGAGTTCTGCCACGAATGGCTCATGTTCACCCTGCGTTCGAAGGGTGTCGAGCCGGTCGTCGGCCACCGCGCCGCCGAGAGCCACACCCAGCTCGGCCTGGTCGCGGCGGGGCTCGGTGTCTGCATCGCCCCCCTGCTGGGCCGCAATCCGCTGCCCGACGGGGTGGTGACCGTGCCTCTGCGCCAGCGCGTGCGACGGCACGTCTTCGTCGTGTGGCGCGCGGACGCGGACCGCCGCCCGTCCATCCGCGCGGCGGTGCGGGCGCTGCGGGCAGCCGGGCAGCGCGTGGGAGGACCGGTGGACGCGTAGCGCCGGGCGGGCGGACGCCCTACGACGGCTTCGGCAGCTTTCTGAAGTCCCAGGACACGATCTTCTCCGGGGTCAGCCGCAGCCAGGCATGCCGTCCGTCGTGGGGCATCTCGTCCAGGCCGAAGTTCTTGCGGGCGAACAGTGTCTCGGGCACGTCGAGTTCCGCGCGCAGCTCGCCGGTGCGCGGAATCTCGCCCACGAACTCCACACGCCCGGACAGCTCCGCGCCCCGCAGCTCGTCGTACTCCTCACCCGTGTCGACCACGATCGCCACGCGGGGATCGCGCCGCAGATCGGTCCAGCGCTTGCTGCGCACCACGGAGTACAGCCACAGCGAGGTCCCGTCCCAGGCGAACCAGAGCGTGCTCACGTGCGGCGAGCCGTCGGCGGACACCGTGGCGACGCGGCAGGTGCGCTGGACGGTCAGGAAGTCGTCCAGCTCCCCCGGTGTCATCATGATCTTCCGGCCCCGGCGCTGCGTGGCGGTCATACGGCCTCTTCTTCTCTCATGTCGTGCAGGGTGCCGGCACCTCAGGCGAGGGTGATCGAGTCCCCGCTGACGCTGATCTCCACCGCGGGCAGCGGCTGGGTCGCCGGACCGCTCTGCACACTGCCGTCGCTGATGGAGAAGTTGCTGTTGTGGCAGGGGCAGTTGATGACGCCGTCGGAGATGCTCTTCACCGCGCACCCCTGGTGGGTGCAGGTCGCCGAGAACGCCTTGAACTCGCCCGCCGTCGGCTGGGTGACGACCACCTCGCGGTCGGCGAAGACCTTCCCGCCGCCCTCGGGGATGTCGGCGGTCGAGGCGAGCGGCTCGGCACCGCCGTTGGCGCCGGCCGAGCCGCCGTCGGAACCGGAGCCCGCATCCGAGCCGGAGGCGGAGGTGGAGCCGGAGTCGGCGGAGGAGCCCGACGCGTCGTCGTCGGAGCTCCCGCACGCGGTCAGCGCGACGGCGAGGCCCGCCGCTCCGGCTGCCGCCACGACGGCGCGACGGGCGGGTCCGGACGCGGACTGAAGCGATGCGGTCATGCTGATGTGTCCCTTCGGGGAGAGCAGATGATCTATCGAGAGGTACGGTCGGCGGGCCCGCGCCGTTCAGGAGATGCCGAGAGCTTGTCGTGTCCGCGGTCGGAGGGGCGTAAATCACGGCTGTCGTTTCGCTGTCGGGTGCCGCGCCTTCCGCCCGGCCCGTCTCCGACGTGCGATGACACGCCAGTAACCTGGGGCGATGCTCAAGGAAGTCATCGCGACCCGCTTCATCGCGCCCCTGCGCGAGGGCGGCTCGCTGCCCGGACTGATCGAGGCCGACGATCTCGGAACCTACGTCCTGAAGTTCACCGGTGCCGGGCAGGGCCGCAAGACGCTGGTCGCGGAGGTGGTCTGCGGGGAGCTGGCCCGCCGGCTGGGGCTGAGGGTGCCGCGGCTGGTCACCGTCGAGCTCGACCCCGTGCTGGGGCTCGGGGAGCCCGACCAGGAGGTGCAGCAGCTGCTCAAGTCCAGCGGCGGCACCAACCTGGGCATGGACTTCCTCTCCGGCGCCCTCGGGTTCGATCCGCTCGCCTTCGAGGTGAGCCCGGAGGAGGCCGGGCGGGTCGTCTGGTTCGACGCGCTGGTGAACAACGTCGACCGCTCCTGGCGCAACCCCAACCTGCTCCGGCGGCGCGACGGACTCTGGCTCATCGACCACGGCGCCACCATGATCTGGCACCACAACTGGCCGGGCGCCGAGGCCTCCGCCGCCCGCCCCTACGACGCTTCCGACCACGCCCTGCGGACCTTCGCACCGGACGTCGCGGCCGCCGCCGCGGACCTCGCCCCACGGGTCACCGAGGACCTGCTGGCCGAGGTCACCGCGGAGATCCCCGACGTCTGGCTCCGCGAGGAGAAGGGCTTCGACTCGGCGGACGAACTCCGGCTGGCCTACGCGCGGCCGCTGATCGCCCGCGCCGCCACCGTCCACCAGCGCATCCACGGCATCGAGGGGGACCGGTGAGCGACCGGCACGTCTACGAGTACGCGCTGCTGCGGGTGGTGCCGCGGATCGAACGCGGCGAGTGCGTCAACGCCGGGGTGCTCGTGTACTGCCGCGCCAAGTCCTTCGTCGCGGCCCGCACTCACCTCGACGAGGCGCGGCTGCTCGCGCTCGACCCGGGAGCCGATCTGCCCGGGGTGCGGGCCGCGTTGCGTGCGGTCGAGGGGGTCTGCGCCGGCGGGGCGGCGGCCGGGCAGGCCGCGGGGGACGACGCCGGACGGCGTTTCCGCTGGCTGATCGCGCCCCGGTCGACCGTCGTCCAGCCCGGTCCCGTGCACACCGGGCTCACGGCCGACCCGGCGGCGGAGGTGGAGCGGCTGCTCGATCTCCTCGTGCGCTGACCGGGGGGAGCATCCGTGCGGCCCGACAGGGCCGTCCGCGCGGGGTGGGCTCGTCAGGGCCGGCGGCGTCTCACCAGGTGCCCGGTGGCGAGTACGGCACCCGTCACGAACGCCGCGCCGATGCCCATCTCCAGGCCGCTCGGCCCGGACTCCGAGGCACCGCCCACCCCGCCCTGCACACCGCGGGTGGGCGCGGCGGAGGACGGCGTCGCGGGCGCGGTGGTCACGGGCGCCGTCGTGGCGGGCGGGGTCCGCGTCGGCGGCGCGGACGTGGGGGCCGCGGTCCGGCTGGGCGAAGCGGTGGTCGGCGAAGGTGACGGTGACCGGGCGGGGGCGGGCGAGGACGGCGCGGGCCGGAACGTGGACGAGGTGAGGCCACGCCGGGGGAGCGCCTCGCAGGCCAGGCCGTCGTCCGGACCCGGGTCCTCGTCGAGCCGGTGCGGATCGCTGCGGTCCAGGTCGAAGAAGGCCTGCGCGTCCTCCTGGTAGGTGAAGTCGCTGCAGTCGAGGTCCTGGGCGTGAGCGGGGTCGGCCAACGGCACGATCGCGGCGAGCGCGATCAGCGTGCCTATGGCACCGGTGCGACGGCGCATGGGACGCCTCCTTTCCGGCTGCGGGTGGCTCGCGCTTCGACGCTAGGCGCGGACGGCCGTGCGGGCGCGCAGCGCTGGGCCGATCGGGTACTCGGCACCACCGGCCGCGCCCGCCGCGCGGAGCGTGCGCGGCGGGGTCCCCGCACGGGGAATGGATCACACACGCGCGGTGTGCCGTTGACACCGCGTGCCAGGGCTTCTAGCGTCACGTCTGCTGAAGGTACTAAGCGGTCGCTCACTCCACTGGGCCGAGCCGCAGGAGCCGCATCCCAAGGGCGAGGAGAAGCAGCAATGTCCACCACTGAGCAGCGGGTCGCGGTCGTCACCGGCGCCGCGCGCGGTATCGGCGCCGCCACCGCCGTACGACTGGCCGCCGAGGGCCGCGCGGTCGCCGTGATCGACCTCGACGAGGCCGCCTGCAAGGACACCGTCGAGAAGATCACCGCCGCGGGCGGGAAGGCTCTCGCGGTCGGCTGCGACGTCTCCGACGAGGCGCAGGTCGAGGCGGCCGTCGCGCGGATCACCGAGGAGCTCGGCGCGCCCACGATCCTGGTGAACAACGCGGGCGTGCTCCGTGACAACCTGCTGTTCAAGATGAGCGTCTCCGACTGGGACACGGTCATGAACGTGCACCTGCGCGGCGCGTTCCTGATGTCGAGGGCCTGTCAGAAGCACATGGTGGACGCCGGTTTCGGCCGGATCGTCAACCTGTCGTCCTCCTCCGCCCTCGGCAACCGCGGCCAGGTCAACTACTCCGCCGCCAAGGCGGGGCTGCAGGGCTTCACCAAGACCCTCGCCAAGGAGCTCGGCAAGTTCGGCGTCACCGCCAACGCCGTCGCCCCGGGGTTCATCGCCACCGAGATGACCAAGGCCACCGCCGACCGCGTCGGCATGGGCTTCGAGGACTTCAAGGCCGCCGCCGCGACCCAGATCCCCGTCGCCCGGGTGGGCGAGCCCGAGGACATCGCCAACGCGATCGCCTTCTTCACCGGCGAGGCCGCCGGCTTCGTCTCCGGCCAGGTGCTGTACGTCGCCGGCGGACCGCTCGACTAGGAAGACCGGGAACATGACCGCTGTGGAACTCTCGGGCAAGGTAGCCCTCATCACCGGCGCCAGCCGCGGCATCGGCTACGGCGTCGCCGAGGCGCTCGTCGCGCGCGGCGACCGCGTCTGCATCACCGGCCGTACCGAGGACACCCTCAAGGAGGCCGTCGAGAAACTCGGCACCGACCGGGCCGTGTACGTGGCCGGCAAGGCGCACGACGAGGCCCACCAGGGGGTCGCCGTCGAGCGCGCCATGGAGGCCTTCGGCCGCATCGACTACCTGGTCAACAACGCCGGTACCAACCCGGTGTTCGGGGCGATCGCCGACCTCGACCTGAACGTGGCGCGCAAGGTGTTCGAGACCAACGTGATCTCGGCGCTGGGCTTCGCGCAGAAGACCTGGCACGCCTGGCAGAAGGACAACGGCGGCGCGATCGTCAACATCGCCTCCGTCGCGGGCCTCGCGCCCTCGCCGTTCATCGCCGCCTACGGCGTCAGCAAGGCCGCCCTGATCAACCTCACCCAGCAGCTGGCGCACGAGTTCGCGCCCAAGGTGCGGGTCAACGCCATCGCCCCGGCGGTGGTGAAGACCAAGTTCGCGCAGACCCTGTACGAGGGCCGCGAGGCGGAGGCCGCCGCGGGCTACCCGCTGGGCCGTCTCGGGGTGCCGTCCGACATCGGCGGCGCCGCGGCCTTCCTCACCTCCGACGAGTCGGACTGGATCACCGGTCAGACCCTGGTCGTCGACGGCGGTATCTTCCTCAACGCCGGCGTGTCCTGACGCACACGCCCGCGCGGGGTGCGAGCGCACCCCGCGCGGGCCCCGGAAGATCCATCCGACACGGGCGCGAGTTGACGAAAACGGCGCCCGTGTCGGCGTATCCGGACCGCGACGCCGAGTGACAACGTAGTCATCACGCAGTTATCTCAAGCGCTGTACACAGGAGGGTCAGCAGGGGTGACACTGCGGTAAGGTCTGCCGACCCTTGGCATGGCAGATCGAGGAGCGTGCGCGTGTTCAACCGGAACCTATGCCTGCGGCGGGCGGCGGCCATCGCGGCCATATCGTCCTTGGTGACCGGATGCGGCGTCCTGTCGTCCGACAGCTCGGACGACCAAGGGCCCATAGTCGTGGGCACCACGAGTTCGCCCAGCACGCTGGACCCCGCCGCCTCCTGGGACAGCTCGTGGGAGCTGTTCCGCAACATCTACCAGACCCTGCTGAGCTACCCGGTCGGCGCCAGCACGCCCCAGCCGGACGCCGCCGAGAACTGCGAGTTCACCGACAACTCCAACCGCGTGTTCCGCTGCGAACTGCGCGAGGGCCTGAAGTTCTCCGACGGCGGCACGCTCGACGCCAAGGCGGTCAAGCACTCCATCGACCGGATCCGCGCGATCAACGTCAACGGCGGTCCCGCCGGTCTTCTCGGCAGCCTCGAACGGGTGCAGGCACCCAGCGAGCGCGAGGTCGTCTTCCACCTCAATAAGCCGGACGCCACCTTCCCCTTCGTGCTCGCCACCCCCGCCATGTCGATCGTCGCCCCGGACTCCTACCCGGCCGACGCCCTGCGCGAGGACGGCGGCGTCGTCGGTTCGGGCCCCTACACCCTGCAGTCGTACGACGAGGGCAAGAAGGCCGAACTGGTGCGCAACGAGCGGTACAAGGGCTACGCCGACCGCCGCAACAACGCGGTGACCATCCGCTACTTCCAGGACTCCGGCACCATGGTCGAGGAGCTGCGCGCCGACCGGATCGACCTGACCTACCGCGGCCTGGCCGCGAGCGACGTCATCGAGTTCCAGGGCAGGGCCGCCAAGGAAGAGGAGATCCAGCTCGTCGAGGGCAGCGGGACCGACATCAACTACCTGGTGTTCAACCCCAAGGACCCGTGGGCCGGCAAGCGGGAGGTGCGCCAGGCCGTCGCCCAGGTCGTGGACCGCGCGGCGATCGCGCACAAGGTCTACAAGGACACCGTCGACCCGCTGTACTCCATGGTCCCCAAGGGCCTCACCGGGCACACCACCGGCTTCTTCGACGACTACGGCGAGCCCAGTGTCGACAAGGCCCGGGAGATCCTCACCGACGCGGGCATCACCGAGCGGGTCCCGCTCACCCTCTGGTACACCACGGACCGCTACGGGTCCGAGACCGCGCTGGAGTTCAAGGAGATCGAGCGGCAGCTGGAGGCGTCGAAGCTGTTCGACGTCACCCTCAAGAGCCGCCCCTGGAAGACCTACGTCGAGGGCTACCAGAAGGGTCAGTACCCGGTGTTCGGCCGCGGCTGGTTCCCCGACTTCCCGGACGCGGACAACTTCATCGCCCCCTTCGTCGGCAAGCAGAACGCGCTCGGCACGCCCTACGAGGCGAAGAAGATCACGGCCGAGCTGCTGCCCAGTTCCCGCCGGGAGAGCGACCGCGGCAACGTGGTGAAGCAGTTCGAGGAGGCCCAGCAGATCCTCGTCGACGACGCGCGGCTGCTGCCGCTGTGGCAGGGCCGGCAGTACGTGGCGGCGAGCCGCGACATCTCGGGAGCGGAGCGGGCGCTGGACCCCTCCACGATCATGATGATGTGGCAGCTGTCCCGGAAGACCAGCTGGTAGCGCCGGGAACGGCCGTCCGCGGGGCGGTTGATGCTCCTATTGGTCGTTAAGCGGTCTGGAGCCAGGCGCGGTAGTTGTCGGTGAGGTCGTCGTCGCGGCGGATGCCGCGTTCGAGGGTGGAGATCACGGCGGGCCAGACTCCGAAGTGGCGGGCTGCGGCGGTGAGGGTGATGTTCTTCGACCGCCGCAGTGGCCGCAGGTCGGTGGTGTCCGGGACGGTGACCGTGGTGGTGAGGCAGCGGAAGATCTCGCGGGCGATGGCCCGTTTCAGCAGCCGGATGACCTCCTTCTTCGTCCGGCCCGCGGCGGTCTGGCGTGCCACGTATGCGCGGGTGCGGGCGTCGCCGGCCATGCGGACGAGGGCGATGCGGTAGAGGGCGGCGTTGGCCGCCCGGTCGCCGCCTCGGGAGAGGCGGTGCCGGTTGGTTCTGCCGCTGGAGGCGGGGACCGGGGCGACGCCGCAGAGGGCCGCGAAGGACGCCTCGGTCCGCATGCGTTCGGGGTTGCCTCCGGCGGTGACCAGCAGCTGGGCCGCGGTGTCCGGGCCGACCCCGTAGGCCGCGCGAAGGCCCGGGTTGTGCGTCGTGACGTCGGCGTCCAGGGCCTTGGTGAGCGTCTCGTACTCGCAGGTGAGTTCCCGGACGCGGCGGGCAAGACTCTTCAGCGCGGTCAGGACCGCGGCATGGACCGGGTCGCCGGAGGGGCGCAGGCGGGCCAGGGCTTCGGTGCGGGCCGTGCCGGTGAGCCGCTCGTACTTGGCGCGGATGGCCTCGGGTGCGGTGACGAGAAGGTGGCTGATCTGGTTCTGGGCGGCGGTGCGGGCCTTGACGGCGGAGCGGGCGGCGTTGTGCAGGGCGCGTATGCCGGCGACGGTGTCGTCCTTGGGGGGCGGCGTGGGCGCGTCCGGACAGGGCGGCGCGGGCGGCGGCGTAGGCGTCGATGGGGTCGGACTTGCCGATGCGGCGGCGTTCGGCCCGGTCGGGCCGGTTGACCTCGATCACACGGTGCCCGCAGGAGCGGGCGGCGCGGGTGAAGCCCGCCCCGTAGGAGGCGGTTCCTTCCACGCCGATGGCGACGACGTGGCCGTGGGCGGTGAGGAAGGCCAGAGCTGCGGCGTATCCGGCCGCGGTGGTGGCGAACTCGGCGTCCGCGAGATGGCCGCCGTTGTCGCTGATGACCGCGATATGGATGGTGTCGGCATGGGAGTCGACCCCGCCGAGCACGTCCTGGTCCGCTGTGTCCTGGGCCGCCGCTGATGTCATGCTGAGGGTGCCTTCCTAGCCGGAGGTGAGGCGCCGGCCGGGTGGCGCAGACAGGACATTGAGGGGGCTTCTGACCAAGCTCCTGACTTGTTGAATCAACCCCAGACGCTCGGTCTGCAGCCGTAGCGTCCAGGGTGTCGGTCGGCACGGGCCCGCAGTGCTCCTTGCCGCCCTCGGGCTGGCTCACTGATAGCGTGCCGCCGCCGGCCGACACCCGCGCGGTGTGGCTCGACAGAGGCATGAAGGCGACACGGTGACTTCAAGTCAGGGTGCCCACCGCACTCCCCTTCCTGTCTCATCGAGTGCGAGGGCAGCAGCCTGTGATCCTGATCGGTGTCGATCCCCACAAGTCGTCCCACACCGCCGTCGCCGTGGACGCCGCCGGCCACCAGGTGGCCCAGCGCCGGTTCGTCGTCAACGCCGGAACCTTCCGCCAGCTGATGCGCTGGTGCGAGCAGTGGCCCGACCGTCGTTTCGCGGTCGAAGGCGCCGGCGGCCTGGGCCGCTCCCTCGCCCAGCAGCTGGCCGCCGCGGGCGAGAACGTGGTCGACGTGCCCTCCACCCTGTCGGCCCGGGCCCGGCTGCTGGCCACCGGCGGAGACCGCAAGACCGACGCGAAGGACGCCCTCCACGTCGCCCAGGCCGCCCTCTTCCGCCACGACCTGCGACCCGTGGTCCCCGAAGACCAGACCACGATCCTGCGGCTGCTGACCGAGCGCCGGGACGACCTGGTCCACGAGCGCACCCGCGTCCTCAACCGGCTCCACGCCGTCCTGCGTGATCTCCTGCCCGGCGGAGCCCCCACCGGCCTGTCGGCCGACAAGGCCGCCGCCTTGATGAAGGGCGTCCGGCCGGTCACGGCCACCGACAACTGCCGCCGGGACATAGCCCGTGATCTGCTGGCCGACCTGCGCAGACTGGACCGGCAGGTCAAGGACAACGAAGCCGAAATGCGCGAGGCCGTCGCCGCGACCCGCACGACGCTGACCACCCTGCCGGGCCTGGGCACCGTGCTGGCCGCGAAGGTCCTCGGCCACATCGGGGACGTCGCCCGGTTCCCCACCGAGCATCACTTCGCCAGCTACACCGGCAGCGCGCCCCTGGACGCCTCCAGCGGCAACAACGTCCGCCACCGGCTCAACACCGGTGGCAACCGCGCGCTGAACTCGGTGCTGCACACGATCGCCGTCTGCCAGATCCGCGACGGCGGGCGCGGGCAGGACTACTACCTCCGCAAGATCAGTGAGGGGAAGACCCCTTCGGAGGCCCGCCGGGCCCTCAAGCGACGCCTGTCCAACGTGGTCTACCGGATCATGAAACGAGATCAACGGAACCACCTCGCTCAGGCCGCTTGACACACAGAGGCGCTATCAGGTCATGTTCCGCCCGGCCGGAGCCGTGAGAACAGGTCCCGGCAGCCGGACAGAACAACCGGAAGACAGCCCAGCAGGACGTCAGTCAGTGGTGGAGCCACGACCACCGGAACCTGCGTACCACTATCAATGTCAGTGGTCGGCTGTAGGTTCGGTGACCTGGAAGCGACCGCACACGTAAGGACATTGACGTGACCGACATCGCCATGCTGCCCGAGTCCTGGCGCGGGGTTCTGGGCGACGAGCTGCAGCAGCCCTACTTCAAGGAGCTGACCGAGTTCGTCGAGGAGGAGCGGGCGAACGGTCCCGTCTACCCGCCCCGCGAGGAGGTCTTCGCGGCGCTGGAGGCCACGCCGTACGACAAGGTGAAGGTCCTGGTCCTCGGCCAGGACCCCTACCACGGCGAGGGCCAGGGGCACGGGCTGTGTTTCTCCGTGCGGCCCGGTGTGAAGATCCCCCCGTCCCTGCGCAACATCTACAAGGAGATGCACGCCGAGCTGGGCACGCCCATCCCGGACAACGGCTATCTGATGCCGTGGGCCCGGCAGGGCGTGCTGCTGCTCAACGCGGTGCTCACGGTCCGCGCGGGAGAGGCCAACTCGCACAAGGGGCGCGGCTGGGAGCAGTTCACCGACGCGGTGATCCGCGCGGTGGCGAACCGGCCCGACCCGGCGGTCTTCGTGCTGTGGGGCAACTACGCGCAGAAGAAGCTGCCGCTGATCGACGAGAGCCGCCACGTGGTGGTCAAGGGGGCGCACCCCTCGCCGCTGTCGGCGAAGAAGTTCTTCGGTTCGCGTCCCTTCACGCAGATCAACGAGGCGGTGGCCGCGCAGGGCCACGAGCCGATCGACTGGACCGTCCCGAACGTGGGCTGACACCGCTCCGGCCAGGCGCCGTGCCGGGTGCGGACCGCGGTCCCGCGGCCGCATCCGGCACGCTCGACATGTCCCGGAGCGGCCTGCCCGGTGTCGGCCCCGTCCGCGGTTAGCGTCGGGGGACGACAGCCGGCGACCGGGTGCGGAGGATGTGGTGGCGGAGCGACAGGGGCAGACGGCGCCGGACGCCGTGCTGACACGGATCGGTCAGGTCGTGATGCTGCACCACGCGGGCGACCGCGAGGAGGCCCGGCACCGGTTCCTCGGCCTGTGGGCGGAGATCGGCGAACACGGCGATGCCCTGCACCGCTGCACCCTCGCCCACTACCTCGCCGACACCCAGGACGACCCCGAGCACGAACTGGCCTGGGACCTGCGGGCGCTGACCGCGGCGGAGGAGGCCGCCGACGGGCGGCCCGGTGCCGGCGGGAACTCCCCCGCGGTGCGCGCCCTCTACCCGTCCCTGCATCTGAACCTGGCCGCCGACTACGCCCGCCTCGGCCGCCCCGACGCCGCCCGCGCCCACCTCCGCCGGGCGCGCGGGGCGGCCGTCACCCTCGCCGACGACCGCTACGGCGAGGGCGTACGGGCCGCCATCCGACGGCTGGAGCTCCGCCTGGGCGAGGACGGGGCCTCCGGGGGCGGGCGGCCACCGGGCCTGCGCCCTTGAGGGAAACACCACCGACGTCGAGGGCCGCCGCCGTCTGGACTGCCTCGCGGACTACTCAACGCTGAACTCCGGGCACGGTCCCTTACCTGCTCACCGCGCCCGTGAAGAGCTCGGCCGCGCGATGCTCACCAGCCGTGCCTTCCCCAACGACCGGCTCGGCCCGTTCTGCCGCGACCCCGCCGAGCCGTACGGCGACGCCTGCGCGCCGGCCGACGCGATCATGCCGGACACGGTCGCCGTGGTGCTGGAACCAGTGCAGGGAGAGGCGGGCGTGATCGTTCCGCCCGCGGGCTACCTGGCCGAGGTCCGGCGACGGTGCCCGACCGCGCCCTTCTCCTGGCCGAGGCGGCCCTCGTCCCGCCGAAGTCCACGACGCCCGGCACGGGGCAGCTCGACGCATGAGGAGACGGCCACGCCCGGAACCGGAGAGGACCCCCTCAGGGGATGCGCATAAACAAGCCAAACAAACCCAAATCTCTTGCACGGCCCGCCACTTGGAAAGATAGTTGAACCGTAAACCAATTGGGGGCCGGTCGGCGCCTCGTGACGGCTCGGGGCATCTCGCCGCCGAGCGAAGGAGGACACCGTGAGCATCGCGCTCGTACGCAATCCGGGCGAAGGCACTTTCTACCGCTACTACGACAGCGACCAGGAGCAGGTCGTGTCGAATGCCGAGACGCAAGGAGTGGTCAGCGTCGTGCGCCTGGCCATGCGTCCGGCGGACGCACCGCCCCTGCACACCCACAGCCGGGAGGACGAGAGCTGGGTGGTCCTGTCCGGCCGTGTCCGATTCTGGGTCGGGTCGGCCACACTCGACGAGTGCGACGTACATGACGCCGGGCCAGGTGCCTATGTCTTCGGCCCCCGGCTGGTCCCGCACACCTTCCAGACGCTCACCCCGACGGCAGACGTGCTGGTCATCAACAACCCTGGGACCATCGAAGACTACTTCCGGTCGATCGGTAGCGCCGACGCGCGTCGCGATACCGACCACGTGGACCTGCTGGCCCAATACGGGGTGACGCTCCTGGACAGCCCGCCACGCGCCTGAACACTCCGGTGCGAAGCCGTCGTTGCTCCAGCCGGATGCGCGGGGACGATCTCTGCTCCACCGCAGCCTGACCCTCGACGGCGAAATCCCACCCGCTCCAAGAGTGTGGGGTGTCCGGCCATGACCGACCCTCAGGGCCGGACACCCCACGGGCAAGCTCGACCGCGCGGAGGCGGGCGAGCGTGGCAGGGCCTCTCGGCATGGGTTCAGGTGTTCCCACCGATGACCGGGCTCAGGCCCCGTCGCCGGTGTCGATGCCGTCCCGGGCCGTCTCGTGAGCCGAAAGGCAGGCCCCAGCCGTCCGCCCGGCGGCGGAGCGGGCGTACCGGAGCCGGCGCTTCACCGCGTCCGTGCCGGCACGGATCGTTCAGCGGCCGTAGGTCTCCTGGCAGATGGCCGCCTCCGGGCTGTCCGCGCGCCAGCCGCCGTACTGCCGGCCCAGGGCACACAGGTCCGCCCCGCCCGAATCCTGCCCCGACCCGCCGATGCCGGGCACGTTCATCGAGGGCCTCTGCGTCGGCACGCGCCGCTCCGGTTCGGGCCGGGCCGGGCGCGTCGGCTGCCCTGCGGGTCCGCTCCGCTCCGGCCGGGGCGTCGGGACGGCGCTGTGCGAGGGCGACGCCGTCTTCTCCGGGGGTCGGGACGGGCCGACCATCTCCAGGGCCTCGCGCGCCGGCGCCTGCACGACCTGTGTCCCGTCGCGCCCGTCCGGGCCCGGCCCGGTCCGCTGGGACGGTGCCGTCGCCGGACCGGGTGCGAGGGGACGCTGGACGGTCACACAGCCCGAGAGGGCGGAGACCGCCACGGTCACCAGAAGCGTTGCTGTGGTCGTCGTTCGTTGCACCCGGGCCACTCTGCTGGCTCCGGCCGTCCGGGAGGGGGCGGACAGGCGCAGCTTGCCCCGCACGGGTGATCTCCCGCCCCGTACGGACGCCCCGGCGGCGTCGGAGGTGACGTCACTCGCCCGTCGCGCCGTCGAGCCGTTCGCGGATCAGGTCGGCGTGCCCGTTGTGCCGCGCGTACTCCTCGATCATGTGACTGTAGATCCAGCGCAGGGTGTACGGCTCGTCGGTGAACCTGCTGCGGCCCCGGGACCGGTCGTCCAGGGCGAAGCCCGCCGCGTTGCGCCGGGCGGCGTCGATCTCGGCCTGCCAGGTGGCGTACGCCTCCTGCCAGGTGTCCGCCCCGGTCAGGTGGAACTCGCCGTCCCGGTCGGCCTCGCTGTAGTACAGGGGCCCGGCGTCCTCGTCCGCGAGCACCCTGCGGAACCAGCTCCGCTCCACCTCCGCCATGTGCCGCACCAGACCCATCAGGGACAGCTCCGAGGGCGGAACCGACGCGGTGCGCAGCTGTTCGTCGGTCAGCCCCGCGCACTTCCGGCCGAGGGTGCTGCGGTGGTAGTCGAGCCACCCCTCCAGCATGGTGCGTTCGTCGGCGTCCAGGGCGGGTACGGTGCGCTCGATTGTCATGCCCTCATCCTGGCTCAGTGCAGGCCCCTTCACCAGCGCATTTCCTCGCCGAACATGCCCGTCAGCAGTTCCCGCAGATCCGCGCGGATCTCCTCGAGGCCCGGCATGTGGGCGCTGAAGGAGCCGGCCACACAGGAGAACATCAGGCCGTCCGCCCAGGCGATCAGGGACAGCGAGTGGCGCTCGGGGTCGGTGGAACCGAGCCCGGTCACCAGGGCCGTCAGCTGATCGCGGAAGCGCGCGCCGGCCGCGTCGAAGTAGGTGCGCAGCTCGGGCCGGCGGGTGGCCTCCAGGGCCAGCTCGTAGCGGGCGAGGGTCAGCTCCCGGTTCCGGGTGAGCGCGCGGTGGGCGGCCAGGGTCAGGGCGTCCAGCAGGGCGGCGGCCCCGGCGCGCGGACCGGGCATCTCGTGCAGCGCGAGGACCCGTGCCTCCCGCTCGGCCAGCCGCCGCACCGCGAGTTCCAGCAGCGCCTGCCGGGTCCGCGCCAGGTTGGACGTGGATCCCTGGGGGAGTCCGGCCGCCTCGTCGACCGCGCGGTGGGTCAGTCCGCGCATCCCGCGCTCGGCGAGCAGGGCGAGGGCGGTGTCGGCGATGAGATCGGCGCGGGAGGCGCCTGCGGTGCGTACGGACATGGAGGTCAAACTACCCGCCGCACTACGGCTGTAGTACGGTGGAGCCATGCGCTCACTACAGATGTAGTGAGCGAGAGGGTGGATCCGGTGCGAGGAGGAGCCATGGCACGGGTCGGACGGGCCATCGTGATCGGCGGCGGAATCGGCGGCCTGACCGCCGCCGTCGCCCTGTTCCAACGCGGGGTGCGGGTGACGGTGCTGGAGCGCGCCGACTCCTTGGAACCGGTCGGCGCGGCCATCTCCCTGTCGCCCAACGCGCTGCGCGCACTGGACGTCATCGGGCTCGGCGACGACATCCGCGCCCTGTCGGCCTTCCAGGGCGAAGGCGGGCTGCGCGCGCCGGGCGGACGGTGGCTGTCCCGGACCGACGCCGCCGCCGTCGCCGAGCGCTTCGGCGGACCCCTCGTCCTGCTCCACCGCGCCACCCTCGTCGACCGCCTGGCGGCCCGCCTCCCGGACGGCGCCGTCCGCACGGCCGCCCCCGCCCGTCTCCTCGACCCCGGCGTCCCGGGCGACCCGGACCGGCCCGCCCGCGTCGGCACCCCCGACGGAGAACTCGAGGCCGACCTGGTGGTGGCCGCCGACGGCATCCACTCCGCGGTGCGCCGCGCGCTCTTCCCCTCCCACCCCGGGACCGTGTACTCGGGGTTCACCACCTGGCGACTGGTGATCCCGCTGCCCGGCGTGGAGTTCGCCTCGCACGAGACCTGGGGGAGGGGCCGCATCTGGGGCACGCACCCGCTCAAGGACGGCAGCGTCTACGCCTACGCCGCCGCCGTGGCGCCCGCGGGGGAGCGCGCCCCCGACGAGCGCGCCGGACTGCTGCGGAGGTACGGCGACTGGCACACCCCGGTTCCCGAGGTCCTGGCCGCGGCCCGCCCCGAGGACGTGCTCCGGCACGACGTCCACCACATCGCCGAACCGCTGCCCGCCTTCCACCTCGGACGCACGGCCCTGGTCGGCGACGCCGCCCACGCCATGCCGCCCACCCTCGGCCAGGGCGGCAACCAGGCCGTCGAGGACGCCGTCACTCTCGCCCACCACGCCGACGACCTGCCCGCCTACACCGCCGCCCGGCTGCCCCGCACCACCGCGATCACCCGCCGCGCGGTGCGGGCGGCCCGCCTCAACCTGATGACCGGCCGCGTCGGCACCGCCGTACGCGACAACGCGCTCGCCGCGGTGTCGCGGGCCGCCCCCACGCTGCTGCTGCGCGGCTTTGCCGGAATCGCGGACTGGCACCCGCCACAGCAGCCGTATGCTTCCCGGACCAGGGCAGGCAAGGGGTAGAGGAGAACACACCGTGAAGGTCGGCTGCATCGGACTCGGTGACATCGCGCAGAAGGCCTATCTTCCGGTGCTCGCCACCCTGCCCGGAGTGGACCTGCACCTGCAGACCCGCACCCCCGCGACCCTCGAACGGGTCGCCGACGGGCTCCACCTCCCGGCCGGCCGGCGCCACCCGGACCTGGACTCCCTGCTCGCCCAGGACCTCGACGCCGCCTTCGTGCACGCGCCGACCGGGGCCCACCCCGAGATCGTGACCCGGCTCCTCCAGGCGGGCGTGCCGACCTACGTCGACAAGCCGCTCGCCTACGATCTCGCCGACTCCGAGCGGCTGGTGACGCTCGCCGAGGAGCGGGACACGAGCCTCGCCGTCGGCTTCAACCGCCGCTTCGCCCCCGGCTACGTCCAGTGCGCCGACCATCCGCGCGAGCTGATCCTCATGCAGAAGAACCGGGTCGGGCTGCCGGAGGAGCCGCGCACGATGATCCTCGACGACTTCATCCACGTCGTGGACACCCTGCGCTTCCTGGTCCCCGGCCAGGTCGACGACGTGACCGTGCGCGCCCGCACCGAGGACGGGCTGCTGCACCACGTGGTGCTCCAGCTCTCCGGGGACGGCTTCACCGCGCTCGGGGTGATGAACCGGCTCAGCGGCTCGGCCGAGGAGATCCTGGAGGTCTCCGGCCAGGACACCAAGCGTCAGGTGGTCAACCTCGCCGAGGTGATCGACCACAAGGGCCAGCCGACCGTGCGGCGCCGCGGTGACTGGGTGCCGGTGGCCCGGCAGCGGGGCATCGAGCAGGCGGTGATCGCTTTCCTCGACGCCGTGCGCGCGGGCAAGGTGCTCAGCGCCCGGGACGCTCTGGCGACCCATGAGCTGTGCGAGCGGGTGGTGCGAGCGGTTCACGAGCGCCCCGCCGGCTGAACCGCACCGCCTCGGTCGCGCCCCAGGCCGCGAGCACCAGCAGCGCCGCGTACAGCGGCCAGTCGCCGAAGCGGATGTAGAGCGTGGTGCCGTGCGCCAGCGGTACCTCGTAGACCTCGGCGGCGGCGGTGTCCGTGCCGAGCCGGGGGCCGACGGCCGCGCCGTCCGGGCCGTACACGGCGGAGACGCCCGTCAGGGTCGCGTGCACCATGGGGCGGCCGGTCTCCGCGGCGCGCAGCGCGGCCAGCGAGGCGTGCTGCGCGGGCGCCCAGCTCTGCTGGAACGTCGACGTGGAGGACTGGGCGAGCAGCACATCGGCGCCGTCCTGCGCGAGGTGCCTGCTCATGTCGGGGAACGCCGACTCGAAGCACACCATGGGACCGACCCGCAGCCCGCTCCCCGCGTCCATCACCACCTGCTCGGACCCCCGCCCGCGGTCCTCACCGGCCGCCTCGCCCACGGAGGTCGCCCAGCCCAGCAGGGAGCGGGCCGGGACGTACTCGCCGAACGGAACCAGCCGCATCTTGTCGTACCGGTCGCCGGTCGGGCCCTCCGGGCCGATCAGCACCGAGCTCTTGTAGATACCGGGCTTGTCCGAGCGGTGCGCGTCCACGTTGACCAGGATCCGCGCGTCCGTCCCCCGGGACAGCGCGGCCAGCCGGCGCGCCAGGTCGGGACGCTCCACGAGGTCGAAGCCGACGCTGCTCTCGCCCCAGACGATGAGACCGACGCCCTGGCCGGCCAGCTCGCGCGTCAGCCGTTCCTCGCGGTCGAACCGGCGGTCGGCGCTGTCCGGCCCGGACACGACGCCTGGCTGCACGAGCGCGATCCGCGCCCTGTCGTGGGTCTCCGGGCGGGGCGCCCAGACCCACGCGGCGGAGGTGGCCGCGGCGGCGGCCACCAGCCCGGCCACGGCCGGCACCCGGGCCCGGCGGACCGCGACGAGCACGGCCACGGCGACGTTCACGGCCACGATCAGGACGCTCGCCAGCCACACCCCGCCCACCGACACCAGCCGCAGCGCGGCCTCCACCTCCCACTGGCTGGCCCCGAGCACACCCCAGGGACCGCCGAGCCCCTGCCAGGACCGCACCAGCTCGATCGCCAGCCACCCCGCCGGAACGACGACGAGCGCGGCGGCGACCCTCCCGCCCGAGGGCACTCCGCCCAGCAGCCGCCGCACCAGCCACCCCCAGGGCGCCCACAGCGCGCCGAGCAGGGCGGCGATGACGAAGGTGAACACATGCAGGTTCGGCAGCAGCCAGTGGTGCATCGCCAGCATGAAGCCGAACCCGCCCCACCAGCCGTCGACGGCCGCCCGCTTCCCCGTCGGAGCGGTGCGCATCAGCAGGATCCAGGGGACGAGGGCGACGTAGGCGAACCACCACAGGGACGGGGCCGGAAACGCCGGCACGGGCAGGGCGCCCGCGGCCGCGGCGACGGCCGAGCGGCGCCACGGTGAGGCGAGCCAGTGGCCGAGCGACTTCATGGACGCCTCCCTACCCCGTGCTGCCTCCAGTGTGCGTCCGGGGACCGGCCGGCACCGGGCACGTCGGTTCAGTTGATCACATCGGCCGCCCGTCGCTCCGCAGAACGCCGCCACTTCTCCCGGACAACCACCTCGCTCAGCCGCCAGCCCTCCTCCGTGCGCAGCATCGCGAAAAAGCACCGCCCGCCGCACACGAACTCCGGCGCCGCGGACACGCCGTCGTCCCCGGCGCGCACCATCGGATTCACATAATCGGACTGCACCTGTGCCGTGTCGCCGGTGTCCTGCTCCCAGGTGCCGAACCGCACCCGCCGGTTGACGAACAGATGCTGCCGCAGGGGGAACGCGGCCAGGCTCTCGGCCAGCCACGCCGCCACCGCCCCGGCGTCCCCCTCGATCCCGCCGGCCGAGCGGTAGTCCGCCCGCCCGTCCGGGGTGAACAGCCGCCGGTACGCCTCCCAGTCACCGTCGTCCACGGCCACCGCGTACTCGGTGACGAGTCCGTCGACGGCCAGCCGGTCCCTCACGGTCGCGAGCTCCACACGCTGCGTCATCGGCTCAGTGTTGACCATGGGACGAGCGGCGCCAAGGGGGCGTGCGCGAATATTCACTGGCCGCCGTCCCCTCCCGGGGCCGAGGCTGTACGCCGTGAACCGTCAGCCGGACCGGCGCCCCCAGTTCGAGGTGCGCGCCCGCCACACCGAGTCCACCGTCACCGTCTACCAGGCCTACCGCCCCGAGATCGGCCACACCGCGGCCCGCCGCGGCCGCTTCCCGTCGTCCTGGAGCCGGGAGCGGATGACGTGGGTCATCAATCCGCGTTCGCAGACCTCTGTCGGTGCCTGGCGGCGAGCAGACGGCGTGCCTCGCGGTGTCAGCCGTCGAAGTGTTCCCACTCGACCGCGTCGGCCAGGGGGGTGAGAGCACTGCGGTGGGTGGCGCCGACCCAGGCGCTGAATCCGTTGTCCTCTCCTTCGTCTGTGACATGTAGGACGAGTCCGGGAGCGGTGTAGAAGCGCGTGGGAGCCGCGGGCCAGAACGGGCGCAAGGGCACAGGGAGGAGGTCCTCGGCGAGCCGGTCGATCTGCCGTGCGGTGAGCTGGAGGGAGTGTGCCACGTAGTCGGCGCCCATGGAGGCTTCGTAGAGCGAGAACTGGAGGAGGAAACCGCTGAGTGGTTCCTGCTCCGCGATCGCAGATTCGTCGTCCTCGCTGAACCAGACGGTCGGATCCGCTTCGGGGCCGTCGAGCGTCCACCGCAGCGACCAGACGAAGCCTCCCTGATTCTCTTCGCCGAAAACGAGCATCTCCCCATTGGCGTCGGTATGAAGCTTGGAGAGGGGAAGGACCCGGTTCTGCACTCCCAGGCAGCGTGGGCGGTGCTGTGCCAGCCGGTAGAACTGCCACAGTCCCTCGGGCGGATCCAAGAGAGGTGCCACCACTGACGGTGGCTCGACGGTCTCAGACTCAGCGGGATACCAGCCGGTGACGAACTGTGCGAGCGCCGTCGCTCTGTCGCCGTTCACGTTGCTCAGCCACTTCAGGTCCGGTAGAGCCGGCGGAGGGAGGGGAGGGCGGACACGGTCCAGGTTCGGCCCGCTCAAGGGGGTGCCGAGCCGAAAGACGCATTCGGTGAGAGCGTGCTCGGTATGACCAGGGCGCAGTTCCGTTGCGGACCGGGACACGCTGCCGGTGCCGAGGTAGATGAGGCCTTCCGGTACCCGGACCGCCAGATGGACAGGTAGCCTCATGTCGGCTGCGCCCCACTCCCCGAGCTGACCCACAAGCCGTTGCCTGACCGGCATCGGTGCCGGCCCGAGGAGACGGACCTCCTCGGTGCTCCACACGCTGCTCCTGTCGAGCGCGTCCCCCGCTTCCACGATGATCACCGTCCCGGCGTCGCCGATGACGGCGGTGGCGCTGCCGAAGGTGTAGTCGTCCCGGGTCGCCGCGTCACCGGCCAGCTCGAACGCCTGCATGTCGTTCAGGAGCGACATGAGAGGTATCGCGGAAGAGTGATCAACCATGCGCACATCCTCCATGACGACCGGGTGCTGCTTGCTGCTGTGTGGGTGGTTGGCAGCCCGCAGCTCGGTGAGGGTTGTGAGCGAGGCTTGACTTGGATCAAGCCGTCCTTCCTGTGGATGATGTACCGCTGCGGGTGGGCCACCAAGCCGGACCAGGAGACCGTGCTGGCTGTGGAGATCAGCCGGGAGGGGTTCGTCTGGGCGCTGCGGAACGCGTGCCTGTCACACTACGTCCCCGCGCTGCACGGTGACGCGGCGGCCTGGAAGCGGGAGCTGCGGCGGGCGCCCGCGCGGGTGCAGTGGGATCCGGAGCGGGACCTGCGGCTCGCTCCGCTGCCGTACCGCTCCCTCCAGCTGGGGCTCGCCGGGGAGGCGGCCGCCCGGTACGCGGACGAGTGGATCGTGGGCATCGAGGACGTGACGCCGCTCGCCCGGGAGATCCACGCCCTGGTGCGGGAGGGGAGCCTCGAGGAGGCGTCCGGGCTGTTGCCCGAGGAACACCCCTGTGCCCTGGGCGACGGCGTGCTCGCGCATCTGGGAGCCTGAGGATCTTCGTCTCGCGTTCTTCGCCAGGAGGTACTCATGAAGCGTCTGGTCACGGTGGTCACCGGTGGCGGCCGGGGGATCGGGGCCGCGACCTGTCTGCGGCTCGCCGCCGAGGGGCACGACGTGGTGGTGAATTACGTCCGTGACTCCGCCGCCGCCGAGTCGGTGGCGGACGGTGTGCGGGAGGCGGGGGCCCGTGCCGTGACCGTGCGCGCGGACACGTCCGTCGAGGCGGAGGCCGAGCGGCTCTTCGAGGCGGCGGAGCGGGAGCTCGGACCCGTCACGGGACTGGTGAACAACGCGGCGGTGACCGGGCCGCTCGGGCGGTTCACCGAGGCCGACACCGGCACGCTGCGGCGGGTCGTCGATGTCAACCTCATGGGGACGCTGCTGTGTGCCCGGCGGGCGGCCCAACTGATGGTTCCCCGGGGCGAGGGCGTCATCGTGAACGTCTCGTCCGGCGCGGCCACGCTGGGCAGCCCGAACGAGTACGTTCACTACGCCGCGACCAAGGCCGCCGTCGACGCCCTCACCGTGGGGCTGTCCAAGGAACTGGGCCCCGACGGGATCCGGGTCAACGGGGTCGCCCCGGGTCTGATCGACACGGAGATGCACGCCGCCATGGGGGCCCCGGACCGGGCCCGGGAGATGGCCGGAAGCATTCCGCTGCGGAGGGCGGGACGGGCGGAGGAGATCGCGGCGGCCGTGGCGTGGCTGATGTCGCCGGACGCCTCGTACACCACGGGGGCCGTGCTGCGGGTCGCGGGCGGACGCTGACGCGCGGCGGCGCGGGGGCGGGCGCGGATCAGGCCCGGGGGCGGGTCAGGCCGCTTCGACGACCCGGCCGCGGACCGCCGCCGCCCACTCGACCACCAGCAGTTCGTACTCCTCGCGCTCCTCGGGTGACAGGGAGCCGCCCGCGCGCATCCACAGCGCGCGGATCTGCTCGTTGATTTCGGCGGCGGGCCGCACGGAACCAGGGGGCATTAAGTCGGGGGACATGCGGACAAGCCTAGGGCCAGGGACTGACACTGCGCTACCGGACGGCTACCCGTGCCGTATGTCCTCGGTCACGTGCCGCGGTCACCTCCCGCAGCGATGCGGCCCCGGTCGGGGATGCCCAGGGTGGTGCGGTGCTCGTCGCGGCTGCTGTGCTCGCGACGATGCTGGTGCGCAGGCGCGGGTGAGTCACGTGTCCAGCCGGGCGGCGATCCCGTCGAGGACCATGCCGAGGAGCCGTTCGAACCGCTGGTCGGCGTCGTCCTGGAGGTGCCCGGCCTCCTTGACCAGTGACGCACCTTCGCCGAGCCAGGTGTCGCGCTGGTCGATCGAGTAGCGCGACGGATCGGCCTCGGCGGCCTGGCGTCTCTCCTGCTCCTCGATGACGAAGCCGACGGCGAACGCGGTGACCAGGTCGATGGCGTCGTCCGCGTCGGCGGGCTTCCAGCCGGACGCGGTCCAGCGTTCGAACAACGGCTCCTTCACGCGGATCACTTCCGGGTCGGTGATCCGGGTGCCGCTGAGGACGCGGGCCCCCGTCGCGGTGGAGCAGGTACTCCGAGCGCAGCACGCGGGTGTAGGCGGCGAGGTCGTCGCGCCACCCGTTGCCCGGCGGGACCGCGGCGAGGGCGTCGGCCACGCGGCGCAGGACCTCGGTGGCCATCTCGTCGAGCAACTCCTGTTTGTTCCGCACATGCCAGTAGAGGGCGGAGGGGCGGACGTCCAGCCGGGAGGCGAGTGCGCGGACGGTGAGGGCGTCCATGCCCTGGTCGTCGAGGAGTTGGAGCGCCGCCGTGACGATCTGTTCCCGCGTGATGCCCTTGGTCATGCTTGACACCTTAACGCTGTTCAGGAAGGCTGGCCACGGCGATTAACTTAGTTAAGGAGAGCGTCCGTGATGCGTGCTGCGGTCGTCACCGCGCCCGGTGCGTCGCCCGTCTGTGGAAGTGGGGGCGTCGGGCACCGTGCCGGTGCTGGGCGTCACGGGATGCCGGGCAGCCTCGCCGTGCAGGGGGCGCCGGCTTTCGGGGCGGCGAGGGCACCGGGACGAACACCGCCTCCGTGCAGATCGGCTGGCTCGCGGGCCTTGAGGGGCCGCCGTCCGCGGACCTGTCGCGCGGCCGCCGAATCCGGATCACCGGGAGCGGCGTCGGATCGCGGTCGGCCGGGGAAACGCTCGCCGGCGCCCGAAGTCCTGGCCCGCTTCGCCGACGGGCCCCTGTAACTGCCCTACACCGCGTGCCAGTTGAGCCTGGTCGGTGAAGCATGGGCACACGCGGGCCGCAGTCGCGCCGTCGTCGTGCCGGAGTGAGTCATCCATCCATCAGAACGTGATCGGAGAAAGAAGAGCGATGCAGAAGAGGGCACTAGTGGTGGGGCTCGGGAGCGCGGGGATGTCCGCGGCGATCGGGCTGCGCCGGGCCGGTTGGACGCCGGTGATCGTCGAACGGGCACCGGAGCGACGTACCGGGGGCGCCGACGGGACGCGCTCGAGCCAGGTACTGGGTTCGGTCTTACCCGATCCGGTCCGCAGGGTCGTCCACCGTCGGCTGGCGGCGGAGTTCACCGCGGCGGCGGCTGTCCCGTCCGGCACGGCGCGGTGACGGCCATGGGGAAGAGGGCGTTGGTGGTCGGGCTCGGGATCGCGGGGATGTCCGCGGCGATCGGGCTGCGCCGGGCCGGTTGGACGCCGGTGATCGTCGAACGGGCGCCCGAGCGGCGCACCGGGGGCTACTTCGTCGGGCTGTTCCCGGAGGGCGTGCAGGCCGCGGCCGACCTGGGGATCGCCGACCACCTGCACACCCGCAACCCGGAACGGGCGGTCGGCACGAGTGCGTGGTCGGTGGATCGCCGGGGCAGGCGCAGGCCGGCTCTGGGATTCCTGGACCAGCCCGGAGAGCCGGCAGCGGTGCTGCGCGGCGACATCGAGGCCGCGCTGTGGCAGAGCATCACGGGTGTCGAGGTGCGGTTCGCGACCACTCCGGTCGCGATCACCGAGGGTCCTGCCGAGGTGCGGGTCCTGCTCGAGAACGCCGACACCGGTGCCCAGTACAGCGAGAGCTTCGACCTGGTGGTCGGCGCGGACGGGATGCGCTCGAGCGTGCGCCGGATCGCGTTCGGTCCGCACGAGCACCACCTGACCACGTGGAACGCGATGATCTGCGCCTTCGAACTGAAGGAGCAGGTGCCCACGTACGAGGCGAGTGACAGCATCATCATCGCGCGTGCCAAGCGGGCGGTGTGGGTGTTCGGGTTCGCCGACCACGCGCCCACCGCGCTGCTGACCTACCGGACACGGGACATCCAGGAGCAGTTCAGCGGGTCGCGGGTCGAGCGGCTGCGCGCGGTCTTCTCCGGGATGGACGACGACCCCGTGGTGCGCCACGTCCTGGACTCCCTGGAAGACGCCCCTGACCACGTGTTCGACTCGGTGCACCAGGTGCGGATGCCGCGGTGGAGTACAGGGCGGGTCGTGCTGGTGGGGGACGCGGCCTGGTGCATGAACCTCTACTCGGGCATGGGCGCCACGTCCTCGCTGCGCGGAGGCGCCGCACTGGGCGCGGCCTTGCAGGAGCACCCTGACGACACCGCCGCCGCCCTGGACGCCTGGGAGGCCGGGCTGCGTCCGTTCATCACCAAGCACCAGCGCACCGCGCGGCTCAAGCAGCAGATGTTCGTCCCGTCCAGCCGTCGGGCCGAGGTGCTGCGCTCGGCCCTCGTCGGTCTGGCCCGCAGGATCCGCGGCCGCCGGTCCGCGACGGAGGCGGGCGGGCCGCAGGCCATGGCACGGTCCGGCACGTCGCGGTGACGACGGTGTCCGCGTCGACGAGGAACGATCAGCGTCACCTGGAGCCCGGTGCCGAGCATTTGATCGACCCGAACTGATGACAACCCAGGTGTGCCGCCAATTGAGAACGTTACGCGGCACATTCATCGAGAAATGAGGAGAAATTGCTGAAATCGCCGGTACGCAAGAACCTGGCCATTGGGCTGGTGATCACGGCCGTCATCACGACGCTGTCAGTGGTCATGGCGGACGACGGCAGCAAGATGGAGGAATTCAGGATGTCGCTGATGGTGGGATTTCTGGTGACGGGGGCGGTGACCGGGGGTACCTGGTTAGTGCAGCGGAAACGTTCGGCGCCGTGACGGGCGTTGGAGCGCCGGCCCTGTACTCGCCGGCGCTCCAACGGCTGTGTCGCAGGCGCTGGGAAATGCTGGACGGCGCTACCTGCGCGGCCCGGTTTCAGCCGCCGGATTCGCCCGCGTGCGGGCTCAGCACACCGGCTCCGACCAGCACGAACAGCACGACACCGAGGACGATCCGGTAGTACACGAACGGCATGAAGCTCTTCGTGGAGATGAACTTCATGAACCAGTTCAAGCGTCGAGGTGCTGAGCGGCTTTGACCTGCTGTTTCCACCACTTTTCAAGATCGAAATAGAGGGCGGTGGGAGATGGCAGGCACATTCCAGAGCTCTCCCTCGCTGGCCACGAAGCGCAGCCACCTGGTTTGCAGCGAATCGGCAATCTCCTGCTCCATGGTCAGGGGAACGTGCGAGTAGAGACCTCCCACGCCGGCGACCTCGTGGCCCATGCGGGTCTCCACGGCGATGCGACTGTGTCGATCTTCGTCCAACCACTCCTTGCCGCCGTGACGAAGCAGGTACAGCCGCTTCCCGGCGTACGCGGTCGCAGGGACCCCCGGAAGGCGACGGCGGGAGGTGACCAGCTGGGGCTGCCCCAGGCGAACCCTCTCGAACTCCTCGGAGGCTGGTCGACCGCGCGAGACCGGCTGCCAGTAGGAGTAGCTGAGGCCAGCGCGGACAGCACGGCGCGCGCCTCGGCCGTCTGCTCCACACTCGCCGTCGGCGGTGGCTGGGGCAGCCGCGTCTCGGCGGAGCGGTGCCGGGCACGACGGCGACCGACCGCCCAGAGCCGCTGGCGGACCACCCGGTACACCCAGGCGTCGGGCGCTTCGTAGGCACGCAGCCGCTCCCAGCGGCGGAATGCCTCCGCGTATCCCTCCTGGACGGCGTCCTCGGCGTCCTGGCGGTGGCCAGACAGCAGGAGAGCGCGAGCCAGCATGCCGGGATACGAGCGCTCGAAGAAGCCCGCGAACCCACCGCCGGCCCTCCCGTCGGCCTCTTCGATCTCCGCCCTCTCCGTCGTCATCCGAGCGCGTCCTCTCCCCGAGCCTGCCGCAGTGCCAGCCGTGCGCGGTCTGGTCCGCGGTGTTCGAGGACGAGTCCGTCGTGCCCGCAGGACCGGGCCAGCGCTACGAGCCGCCGCCGTTCCCGGCACATCAGGCAGAAGATCAGCACCCTCGGGAACGCCGTCACCACGCCCACCAAGGCCACTACGGTCACCGTGTCACGCATGGGGCAAGCACTCTCCTGTGTCCGGGGACGTGTGGTGTGTCCTGCCCAGTAACAGCACCCGAACGGCAAGGTGTTTACCCGCACTTGGGGAATTCCCGCACCACGCCCCGGCGACACCGGGTAACGGTGTGTCACGGCCCTGACGCTGCCGATAACGTCATCCGCGCTGGTTGGAGTCAGTGCGTGACGGTTCGCGGGATGTCGGCCGCGTCGCCGACGTCGACGACTCGGGCACGACTGGCGATCAACCGGGCATGATGACCGACCATGCTGCTGCCGCTGGTACCTGGGCATGGCGAGCGCCTTCTCGATGGCCGCCCGGCTGAGGGGGTGGGCGGCCCCTGGACGGACTGGCCGTCGCCTACGGCGGTGTAGAACCGGGCGGAGTAGGTGATGGCGTCGATGTCGCCGATGGTGTCGGACATGCCGATGGCGAAGGGCACGGTGTCGACCAGCTTCCCGGTCTGGGCTGCGGAGTGGCAGGAGTTGAGCAGGACCAGCAGCGGCTTGTCGTCCACGGCTGCGATGGCCCGGGCGAAGGCGCCGCCGCTGACGATGGCACCTTCGTGGAAGCCGTCCTTGCCTTTCCTGAATGGGCGAAGTGGGCCTCGAGCAACTGGGTGACCCGGGTGCAGGGCTGAGTGCCGCCGCGTTGCACGGCAGGCCCTGGCCCGCAGCCGGGTGAATCTGAACAAGGTGATCACGCACTGGCCGGACATGCTGCGGGTGGTCGGCTCCCTGGTGACCGGGCAGGTCGGCGCCTACGACCTGCTGCGGATGTTCGGCTGCGAGGGCCGCCCCACCCCGCTCGTCACCGCGTTCGCCGAGTACGGGCGGATCGCCAGTCCTCAACGCCGCCGTGCTGTTGACGACCCGCTACCTCGACGCCGCGGTCACCGCACTGCGGGCTCTGCCCGCCGACCAGCGCGAGCACGACGTCCGGAACGAGGCCCCCGGCTCTCCCCGCTCAAGTGTCCGTCATCGCCGATATCGCAGACCCTGCTGAAGCCGTTCGTTCCCGTGCTGTCGCCCGGCGTCCGCGGAGGAAGTCGCCGCCTGGCCCACGGGCGGCGACGGCGAACAGTCCTCCAACCGGACTCAGCGTGTGCGCAGGGGCGCTTCGCTGTGATGAGTGAGCGATCAGGGCGGGTCCGGTGTCGTGGCGAAGGAGTCGATCCACCTTTTCAGGCGCCGTACCTGACTGGCCATGATGCTCGGGTCCCGTAGGGCCGCGGCCAGCAGCGTGCCGCCCTGGACGCCGGCGAAGAGGGTAGTCGCCAGTTCCCGGGCGTCGTGCAGGCCCAGGCATCGCAGCTGGTTCTCTGCCCACCGCAGGATGCGCCGGATCGGCTCGGCGGCCTCCGCATCGAGGCCGTCGTCGCGTCGGCCGAGTTCGGACACGAGGGTGCCGAACGGGCAGCCGTAGCGGGCGATGACGTCGCGCATCTGCTCCCACCGCCCTACCAGTGCCTTGAGCCGTGCCGCCGGCCCGGGAAGGCTCTCGAACGGCGGCCACCTGAAGTTGCGGTCGGCCAGCAGCAGTATGCCTGGCCGCAGGGAGGCGAGCAGGCGGCGGGCGAGCTTGTGCTCGCTGAACTGGGCGATCGAGTCGAAGGCCGCGTCGATGACTGCGTGGGTGCCGCACACGATCAGAGCCATCAGTCTGACCTGTGGGTTTCCGCTCTTGTTGGTGCCATCGCGGCCGGTGAACCCGAACGTGGTGGCGTTCTCGGGGGTGTCCGGCACGTCCAGCGCGGTGCCGTCCCAGGCGACCAGCCGGTCGCTGCGTCGTCGCACCCGTGTGCCGCCTGGGGAGCGGACTCGGCCACCGCCCGCGTCGTCTCATTCCCGGGTGTGGCGCTGCGTCGGGTGGATTTGTGCTGGAAGCGCGGCATGGCTGTCCGCCGAGGGCATCCTGGCATGCCGACGACGTTGGAGGGGATCGCTGCAGATCTGCGGGCAGCCGCAGGGGAGGCGGGTCTGCTCCAGGCGGCGATGCTGGCGTTTACTCTCGTTGCCGAACCGGGCGAACCGCACTCAGCGGCGTGTACGCAGGCGATCAGCTCATTTCGCCAGCTGAGAACGCATCAGCCCTGGCGCTTCCATGGCGCACGCTGCCCACACGGCGTGGCCACGGGAGGCCCCGCTCCCCTCCGGCCCGAGGGGAGCGCGTCGGCCAAGAAGCAGTGTCGCCTGTTGCGCGAAGGCTTCCTTGGTGGCGTCCGAGGAGTCCGGCTCGCGGCTCGCCCGGACGTCCAGTCAGAACCTCTGCGACACGCGGCAGGCCGTGGAGGACCACGGTGCAGCGCGCATGCGGGCGGGTCAGGCCCGGTATCTGCTCGGCAGAGGTCACTGCCGGGCAGTCCTGCCCAAAGCGCGTGGGGCATCCGGAAACTCAGGAAGAGGAAGGTCCGAGCCGGTCGGCCAGCGCGGCAAGCGCCTCGGTGCCCACCACATCCCCCGGCAACAGCGGCACGTCGAGCAGCGGTACGTCCGGGACCCGCTGCCGCAGCCGGACGAGGTGCTTGTCCTCCTGCCTCCGGCGCCGTGCGAGCAGTTCCCCGGCGTCCGCCGGGGAACGGCGGTTGGCGACGAGTGCGGCCACGCCGACGCCGAGGCCGGTGAGCTTCTCGTACACCTCCATGGTCTCGGCGATCGGGAGCAACTCGGCGGTCAGCACGACCACGAACCCGGTCTGCGCCCGATCCGTCACCACTTCGCGCAGCCGGGAGAAGCGGTTGCGTCGGCGTACGAGGATCCGGCGCAGCTCGGCGTCGCGGTCGGACTCCTCGCCGCCGCCGAGACCGCGCACCGCGGCGCCGAACCGCTCGGACCGGTCACGGTTGGCGAGCAGGGTCTCGGTCCAGGAGGTGAGCTGCTCGGGCAGCGCAAGCAGCCGCAGCGTGTGGCCGGACGGGGCGGTGTCGAAGACGACCAGGTCGTACGCCTCCTCCCCGAGCTCCACGGCCTCGGCGATCCGCTCCAGTACCGCCGACTCGTGGGTGCCGGGCGCCTGCCGGGCCAGTTCCAGGTGCCGGGCGGCCGGTGCGTGCATCCGCTCGGGGAGCAGCCGCCGCATCGTCCCGGCGACCGCGGACAGGTGCTGCTCGACCGTGCGCTCCGGGTCGATCTCCAGCCCGTCGACGAAACCCGCCGCCCCGGTGCCCGCCCCGGCGGCGAGGTCCCCGGGGCAGACGAGGCGCAAGGGCTCGTCGCCCACGGGGCGGTCCCAGAGGTGGCCGAGGTTGTGGGCGGGATCGGTGGAAACCAGCAGCACGCGGGCACCGGCCGCGGCACGGCCGAGGGCGAGTGCCGCGGCGATGGACGTCTTGCCGACCCCGCCCTTGCCGCCGACGAAGACGACCCTGCGCGAGGTGATGAGGTCTAGCAGCATCCGACGTGCTCCAGTGGTGAGCGGTCCATGCCCATCCGGCGGTGCCAGGCATGGAAGTCCTCGTAGAGGGCGGGCATCAGCTCGGCGGTGTAGTAGGCCGCCGGGTCGGGCACGCCCAGTGCCTCCGCGAGGACGACTATCCGGAAGAAGTCGTCCTCCTCGCGCCGGGCGCGGGCGAAGGTACGCCGGTAGGGGCCGGCGTAGAACTCCTCCAACCCGGCCCGGAACGAGGCCCAGCGGGATGTCACCCCTTCAGCTCGGCCTTCTCCGCCACATCGGCGTCAGCGGCCTCCGGCGGTTCCTGGGAGGCCCGCCGCATCGCGGCGACCGCCTCGAAGGCGACCCACACGGCGGCGACGATGATGACGACGTCGATGGCCAGCAACAGCCAGTCCCCGGAGGCGTAGAGGTCGCCGAGCTGCACGAGCGCGGCCCAGAACGCCATCACGAACACGATCGCGAGCGGCACCAGCGCAGGCGCCGGGTTGCGCCGCTTGCGGATCAGCATGACCGCGACGATGGACAGGGTCAGGGAGGCCAGCAGCTGGTTGCTGGTGCCGAACAGCGGCCAGATGCGGAGGCCGCCCGAGCCGTCGGAGCCCTGGCTGAAGGTGAGTGCCATGCCGGCGCCGAGCGCGATGAGGGTACCGGCGCCGTTGTTGATCTTCACCTTGACGACATCGCCGGCCTCCTGGACGACGAAGCGCAACAGGCGCACGCCGGTGTCCATGGTGGTAGCGGCGAACAGGATCGCCATGGTGGCCAGGACCGTCGAGCTCAGCGCGGCCGGCAGGCCCAGGCCGCTGCTGACGATCTGGCCGCCGCCCGCGACGAACGCCCCGACGCCGCCCTGGCCGAAGGCGGTGTAGACGGCCTCCCAGTCGGCCAGGGTGCGGAAGCCCGCGACGGCGGCGATGATCGCGCCGAGCGCGAGCAGGCCCTCGCCGACCGCGCCGAAGTAGCCGACGAAGCGGGCGTCGGTCTCCTTGTCCAGCTGCTTCGAGGAGGTGCCCGAGGAGACCATGCCGTGGAAGCCGGAGATCGCGCCGCACGCGATGGTGACGAAGAGCAACGGCACGAGGCTCGGGGTTCCCGCGGGCACGGCGTCGTTGACGGCCGGGGCGACGATCGCGGGAGCGCTCAGCAGCACCGAGACGAACAGGATGCCGAGCCCGACGAAGAGCTGGACGCCGTTGATGTAGTCACGCGGCTGGAGCAGCACCCACACGGGCAGCAGGGAGGCTATGGCGGCGTAGACGAAGAGGGCGACGATCCAGAAGGTCGCCGGGGACATGCCCAGGATCGGGTCGGGCAGCACCACCGGGAAGGCGTCACCGAGAAGGATCAGGCCGTAGAGCGCCGCGACGCCCACCACGGTGACCAGCCCAAGCTTCATCTTGTAGCGGTAGACCGCCTGGCCCACCAGCAGCGCAACCGCGACCGCGCCCCAGGCGGGGATCACCGCCGAAGGGGAGGAGATCAGCAGGTTCTTGATGACCACCGCGAAGGCCGCGACCACCATCAGGAGCAACAGGAAGATCACGACGAGGAACAGGTTCGCGCCCCGGTTGCCGATGTAGCGGCCGGAGAGCGTGCCCATCGAGCGGCCCTTGTTGCGCGCCGAGGCCCACAGAGCGCCCAGGTCGTGCATGCCCGCGAAGAAGACCGTGCCGAGTGTGACCCACAGGAACGCGGGCAGCCAGCCCCAGATCACCGCGACTGCGGGGCCGACGATCGGCGCCGCGCCCGCGACGGAGGTGAAGTGGTGACCCCACAGCACGAACTTGTTGGTCGGGACGTAGTCCACGCCGTCCTGCAGCTCGTGCGCCGGAGTCTTGAAGGAAGCGTCAAGCTTGTATACCCGGTTGCCCAGGAATTTCGAGTAAAGGACGTATCCGCCCGCAAACATCGCAAGGCCGATCAATAGCAGCGGAATAGCATTCATATGAGATGCCCTCTGGATTCTGGGAGACGGAGCCGCTGCCCTGCACGAGATGTGACCTGACGGGCAGACAGGAGGGGCGGTGGAGCGTGGCCCTCCTCGACCGAGGGGGGCCACGTCCGGAACGGGGAACCGGGCGTTGAAAGGTGCCTCTTGCGTAGTTCGGCGGTGTACCCGGACTCGGTGTGCTGCGCCTGGGCGGCGACTGTGCCGCGGCAGCGGTGGAACTCTCCCGTCACGGCCACACACGCCGGGTCGAAGCCGTCGGTTAACGTCTGGCTCGGCGTGAGTCCGTACCTGCTGTCTGCCACTGGTGCCCCACCTCCTGCGCGGATGCCGCGAGCTAGCCACCCGGCGGTCTGCCCAAGAGTTGTCGAGGGTTCCGATTCGGTTGACAGGGGATTGCGTCGAAGTTTCGGGCGGGGGCCAGGTCTGTCAAACGAGCGGCCCTGTCTCACTTTCGGTGGTGACGGAGCGTCGTTGACCCTCGCGTGAAGGATGTCAACGAGCTCGTGCAGACGGTGTTCTCGGGCCTGTCCTCGCTGGTCATCGAGGATGTGGTCGACGAAGGCGAGCGGATCGTGGTGAGGGCGGGCGAGAACCCCACGAGCTTCTACGGCATCCCCGCCTCCGCCTACGACAAGGACCGCACGGTCGCCCCGGAGGTCGCCGCCTACGCGGGCGCCCCGTTCGCGAACGCGTCCGTGGTCGGCGAGGGCGGCGGCGCTTGGGCAGCTGCTTGTCGAAGACCTTCTTGCCGGCCGGAGTCAGCCCGTGCCCGTGATGGGCGCTCTTGCCGACGTCCAGGCCGAGGAAGACGCCCACGTCGTCGATGTCGTACAACCCGTCCTCCCGAACAGGGCTCGTGCGGTGCTGGCCAGGGCGATGGCGCCGTACGCGCGCATCCACGTTATGCAGACCTGCCGCCCGCGAACCGTCCGGCATTACGCCGGACCGGGCGGTGGCCGGACCTCTGGCCAGCGTCTCCGACGAACACCCCCGGAGCCGGTGACACCCCCCAGGTCATGCCTTCGACAGGGGGACACAGCCATGCCGGGCCCGGAGGCCAGTGGCCCTCTTGCAGGACCGCGAAGAACATAACTGTGAGAGTTCTTCTGCGGCCCGGGCATGAGCAGGGTCGACTCCTCGCCAGGCATCACCACCGGGGTGGGCGTTCCGCAGGGTGGGACTTGCCGACGATCAGCCAGGCGGTTGCGGGCCCGTACTTCAGCGACTCCACAAGCCGCAGCAGATCGTCCCAGTGATGCGCAGTGGGCGGCCACCAGGCCGAGGTTGACCTTCTTCGTCAGCAGCGGCCAACCATTGGGAACCGCTCCCTGCAGTCGGCCTTCGCGCCCATCCGGTACGGCGTGCTTGCTCGTCTATGTGTTCGCGGTTCACGGAGCCTTCGCCAACCTGAAGTCGGAAGTCGAAGGGCTGGTGTGATTGTTGCTCGGAGTGCTCATGCTGGTCGTGGGCGGAAGCCCACGGAGAAGATCATCCGTCAGCACTGGGCGCCCGCCGCTAGCCAGGCGGCTCTCCTGGCACCAGAACCAGGCACTGGCTGTCGGTGTGCTGGTGCCGGTCGTTAGTCTTTCGGTATGGCCGAGCGTGTTGCCCCGGGCCGGGCAGATCATCTGGTCACTCTGGCCGCCGCCGACAGTGTGTGGGCCAGCCTGACGGCCGGTAGCGCGGTACCGGCGACTTCCGCAGTATTCACCTGCTTTCCTTCTGATGTCCGGCTGGGGCGTTATGTCTTGCTCGGTACGTGTGTGGTGGAGCTGGTGATGACGGAGGACGGCTGGTGGAGAGCTCCGGAGGCTGAGGTGCGCCGGGCGGCGACGGCATGGAACGCGGTGGAGGTGGACGCCCTGGATCTGGTCCGTATCGGTCCGTTCCGTGGTGCGCCAGAGCAGGAGCGCCAGGGTGGAACGCTGCGTGGTTGGCGTCGGCGCATCAGCTGGGAACTGCGAGAGGCAGATCATCCCGGACGGCAGGCCGGCCGTGAGCACGGACCGGGGTCTCATCTGGCAGGGGTCGACTGGCGGCGGCTGCTGGTGCAGCGGTCCCGTGACAGGGGCGAGCAGTCGTGGTGGCTTCCGCGTGCCGTGGTCAGGCTGCTGGACACGGCCGAGCACACGGAAGCCGAGTGGCTGCACACCACGCGGGTCGGCAAGGCGGAGACAGCTGTCACCGAACAGCACCGCCGGGGTCCCCGAGCCACCGACTGCCAGTCCGCGACGGGCGTGAACGGTGCAGCCATTCCGCAGCGCCCGTATACGGGGGAGCTGCGGGGTCAGTTGTACTCGGTGCTGAGCCGCAAGCCGGGTATGTCCCGCCAGGTGGCCGGGTGGGTGTGTGCCGTCTGCAGTACGGTGCCGTCTGCTGTGCTGGATCACTGCCATGAACACGGCTACGTCCGCGCCCCGGTCTGCCCGTCCTGCAACACACTGGAGCGCCCCGACCACCTGTACGACAACGACATCCGCGTCGCCAGCCGCTACCATCGCCTCTTCGAGACCGACGCGGTCGGCTGGCTGCGCCACTGGCACCGCTGTCCGGGCTGCCGCACCCGCACCACTCTGCCTCTGCCTCACCTCGCCGCATGGACCGCCCACACAGCCACCCGCACCCTGCGCCCCACTCACCCTGGTTCCCGCGGGCGGAAGCCCTGCGGAGTGCTGCGGGTCTCGTGGACGGGCAGTCAGAACACACCTCGCTCCTGCCTGCTCACCGTCTCCGTCGACTTCTGCCCCTCCGGCGAGCACCGCGTCCTGGCACGGGTGCCCTACCGGGAGGCCGTCGAGCGGTTCGGCACCTGGCTGGCCGAGACCGCCCCTGCTGTGGCGGCCGAAGCCGGTCCCGACCGCTTGGACGGCCTCCCTGCCGAACCCCGGCCCGTCGTAGCTGACACCAGCGGCGAAGGCCTGGCGCTCTTCTGACCGAACACCAGCAAACCGGCTTCACAGGCCGCGGACTTCGTCCGGCGGCCTGTGCGCCGAGCTCGGAAGGAACCGGCGGCTGTCAGTAGTGCGGTGGGCACCCTGACTTGAAGTCACTGCGTCACCTTCATGCCTCTGTCGAGCCACACCGCGCGGGTGTCGGCCGGCCGCGGCACGCTATGAGAGGGCTTCTCGAAACCGAGTGTGGAGCTTGGGGTTCCGTATGGGTGTGCTGTTCAGGTGATTATGGCTGCGCGGGGGCATGAAGGCAGGGCCTCTCGGTAGCACAGAGGGTGTCTACGCGATGGCGTCCCGCCGGGTGGTGTAGCCGATCAACGGACCGGACTCGCAGGTCACGCCGGGTACGTCGACCGGCTGGGGCACTCCCGGCGCCTGACCGGGCCGCTTCGCGCGCCGCGCCGACGTGGAGATCACCGCGAGCCGGGGACCGGAGGGCGAAGCGCGTGATCGCCTACACCACCTCGCGGGACGCGACCGTCTACGCCGCTGCTCACCGGGAGGCCCTGTTGCCGCAGTTGTATCGGTCTGCTGCGAAAGAGTCCATTCCGGACACGCGGACGTGCGACTGCTTCGCCCACACGTACGGCAACGCCGCGGACAATCCGTCCGGCAGGCACTGGTATCCGACCGACATGAGGGACGCGGAGTGGGCCGCGGTCCGCGACATGATCCCGAAGCCCGCGTGGGCCGAGGGTAGGGGTGGCCGGCCGGAGGAGTACTGCCACCGGGACATACTCGATGCGATCAGGTACGTGGTCGACAACGGCGTGAAGTGGCCAGCGCTTCCTGCCGATTACCCGCCGTGGAAGGCGGTGCACCGATTCTTCACCCGCTGGCGCAAGCAGGGGCTGACCGGCGAGTTCCACGACCGCCTCCGTGCCGCGACCCGCGAAGCGCAGGGCCGGGAGGCGGAGCCGACAGCGGGGGTGATCGACTCGCAGTCCCCGAAGAGCACGTCGACGGTCGAGGCCGCGACCAGCGGCTATGACGGCGGGAAGAAGATCAAAGGGCGCAAGCGGCACATCGTGGTGGACACCTTCGGCCTGATCCTCGCGGTCATGGTCACCCCCGCCTCGACGGGAGACCGCCACGCCGCCCAGGACCTCCTCTTTCAGGCCGCGCGGCGGCATCACCGGCTTCGGCGGGTGTGGGCGGACAGCGGATACACCGGCATCCTGGTGGGCTGGTGCGCGACGGTCCTGAACCTGACACTGACCGTCATCCGCCGCAGCGACAGCCGGACAGGCTTCGTCGTGCTGCCCAAACGGTGGCTCGTCGAGCGGACCTTCGCCTGGCTCACCCGCTCCCGGCGCCTCGCCCGGGACTGCGAACGGCTGCCCGCGTCGTTGGAGGCGATGATCCTGTGGTCCATGACCATGGTCATGACCCGCCGTCTCGGCCGTTGCCGCAGACGAACCGGCCCGGTGCCGGCTCGTGCGCCCATGACGAAGTAGCTGCCGGTGTCAGTGTCGCGTCGTTCGGGGGCGGTTGCCGGGTCCAGTTGCATGCCGCGGACCGGGTCAACTGAACTGTCTGCGGGACCAGGCCGGGGGCTCTTCGCCGGTGGTGGGCTCCGGTGAGTGGTGCCGTCCGTGTCCCGCGGCCGCGGCCGCGGCGTGGGCCGGGGTCCGGTCGGCTGCCGATTCCACCCGCTCTGGCCCGTAGTCGGTGGTGACGCCGAGTAGCCGTCAGGGCAGGAGGATGCGGTGGCGGAGGAAGTCGAATCCGGCGCGTCCGTGCATCTGTCTCATAAACCTTTTGGTGCGGGTGTTGACGCCTTCGGTGCGGCTGTTGTGGTAGGACAAGGTGAGGCCGGAGTTTACGGCGGGCTCGACGACATATGCGCGGTGCGCAAGTTGAACGGTCTTGAGTCCCCGCTCAGTTCCAAGCGGCGAGCAGGTCTTCCGGGATGAGGGTGGTGATTCCTTCCGCGGTGCAGCCGCTGCGGGCGACCGCGAGCAGGGGGGTGTCGTCGTCGGCCCCGGGAAGCTGGGAGCGGTGGGTGATCAGGCGGGCCAGGTCGCGCTGGTCGAAGGGCTTGTTCTCAAGCCATTTGATGGATCCCGCGAAGGTGATCTTCTTTGCGATGGGGGAGCGGTCGGCGCCGATGAGGTCGATCTCCGGGTCGTTGGTGCGGGTCCAGTAGCCTCCGACGACGCCGGTGCCCTCGGGGAGCCAGTCGTCGGCCAGGCGCCAGAGGGCTTCGCGGATGACGGGTTCGATGGCGCGCCCGCGCCAGGATGTCCAGCTCGTTCGGATGGAGTCGAGAACGCGGTCGCCGCGGCCGCGTTCGACGGCGGGGATGCCGGGGCCGATAAAGGAGAGCCAGAACCGCAGGTAGGGGTCGTCGATGCGGTAGCGCGTCTCGCGGCTCGGCTTGGTGGACAGGGGGAGTTCGGCGGCGACCATGCGGCGGCCGGTGAGGAGTTCCAGGGAGCGTTTGACGGAGCCTGGGTGGAGGCCGCCGGCGGCTCGGCCGATGAGCGTGAAGGTGCGTTCGCCGTGGCCGATGGCGCTGAGGACGGTGCGGGCTTGCGCTTCGGTGGGGAATTCGGCGGCCAGGGTGCGTTCGCCGCTGACGAGGAGTGCGGAGGTGGGCCGGGTGAGGGCCTGTTCGAGGTAGTCCCACAGACCGGCGCCGTGGGGCCATTCCTCCAGGATCAAGGGAAGGCCGCCCGTGATGAGGTGAGCGTCGAAGGCGTCGGCCGGGGTTAGGTCGAGCATGGAGGCGACGTCGTGGGGGGTGAGAGCGGGGACGACCATCTCGGTGCCACGCTGATAGAAGGGGCGTCCGTAGGTGTTGAGCTGTTCCATCATGGCGATGTCCGAACCGATGAGGATCAGCAGGACCGGGAGCTTGGACAGGGTCCGGTCGAAGGACTTTTGCAAGGCTCCCTCGAAACTGGCGTCCTCACGCACGAGATAGGGCATCTCATCGAGTACGACAATGCTGGGTGCGTCGGAGGGCAGAGCGGTGGCGAGCAGGCTTAGGGCCGCATCCCAGCTCTGTGGTGTGGCGAAGTCCGAGAAGCGGCTGGCGTCAGGCAGGGCGGACGCGGCCAATTCGGCGGTGAAGCCCGCCAGGTCCTCGTCTCGGGAGCCGCCGATGGCGGTGAAGAAGACGTGCGGAAGCTCTGCTCGTTCCAGGAACTCTTCTACGAGCCGCGACTTGCCTACCCTTCGGCGCCCGCGGATCAGGATGGCGCGGCCCGGTCGTCCGCCTCTGCTGCCCGCCTGCACCGTGCGCAGCAGGTCTCGCAAGAGGCCGAGTTCGGTCCGGCGCCCGATGAAACCGTTCACGATGCACTCTCCTGGATGTGACTACCTTCAATGATACTCTCATTGATGAGAGTAATACGCCTGTCCGGTGCCTCTGCCGGTGCGATACCCACGCACTACGGCGGGCCGGCTCGGAGTGGGATGGCTCGCCGGACATCGGCCGGCTGGGCGGCCAGCTCGAGTCCTCGAGCTCGGGGAGGAGTATGGAGAGGCGGCGGAGGCCATCACTGGCGCCCTTGGTGCCAACCCGCTCAAGGGCAACAGCCACAGGTGGCAGGACGTCGAGAAGGAGGTCAAGGAGCTCAGCGACGTCATTGTGACCGCCGTGCTGGCACTGGCCACGAGCAGCCCGGACCTTGAGAAGGCCCTCGCCGACCGTGTCTAGGCCCTCCTGGATCACCTCGGCCTGAGCTGACCCGCTCCACCCTCTGTACGGAAGGGCCCGCACGGCTTGCGCGGTCCCTTCCGTGCCATCCCTTGCTTTGCGGACGCACACGTCCCAGGGGGAGTGCGTCCCGCCTCCCAGGTGGGAGACAAGTGGGAGATGATCATGGCGTGGTGCTGCAATCAGGTGCTAGGAAATGCTGGATAGCGCTACCTGTGCGGCCCTGGTTCAGCCGCCGGATTCGGCCGCATGAGGACTCACCACACCCACGCTGACCAGCACAATGATGACGATGCCGAGTGCGATGCGGTACCAGACGAACGGCATGAACGACTTGGTGCTGATGAATTTCATGAACCACGCGATCACCGCGTACCCGACGGCGAAGGCGATGACGGTCGCGAACAGCGTCGGACCCCAGGAGACGTGTCCGCCCTCGGTCGCGTCCTGCAGTTCGAACAGGCCGGAGGCCAGCACCGCGGGGACGGCGAGCAGGAAGGAGTAGCGGGCCGCGGCCTCCCGTCGGTAGCCCATGAACAGGCCGCCGCTGATGGTGGCACCGGAGCGGGAGACACCGGGGATGAGGGCCATGGCCTGGCAGACGCCGTAGATCAGGCCGTCCCTGACGGTGAGGTCCCCGAGCTCCTTGCGCCGCTTGGCCACGCGGTGCCGGCCGCCGCTCTCGTCCCGCGCCGCGAGCCGGTCGGCGACGCCGAGCACGACGCCCATGCCGATCAGCATCGCCGCCGTGAGCCGCAGATCACGGAACGGTCCCTCGATCTGGTCCTTGAGGGTCACCCCGAGCACGCCGATCGGGATCGAACCGACGATCACCAGCCAGCCCATGCGCGCGTCCTGGTCCCGGCGCATCTCCTTGTCGGTGAGGGACCGGACCCACGCCGACAGGATCCGGCCGATGTCCTCGCGGAAGTAGATCAGCACCGCGGCCTCCGTGCCGATCTGGGTGATCGCGGTGAACGCGGCGCCCGGATCCTCCCAGCCGGAGAAGGCGGCGGTCAGCCGCAGATGCGCGCTGGAGGAGATGGGCAGGAACTCGGTCAGCCCCTGGACGAGTCCGAGGACGAGGGATTCAAACCAAGACATGAGGTAACGGAGTCCAAGTGCCGATCGAGGAAGGGGCGAAGGGCACACCACACCGCTGTCCGCGGTGATCGATGATCAGGCGCGCCGAGGGCGAAGCGTAGCGCCCCAAAGTGAACCCCCGGTGCAGGGGCGACGCGGCTCGCCGTCGGCGCCCGGGCCGCTCACCGTCCACCCTGGCGACCGCGGACGGGACGTCAGCTCCGGTACGACCCCACCAGGTCAGTGTCCGCGCATCCGGTGCCGCTTGCGCCACGCCACCACCGCGCCCGCGATGCCGGGGACGGTGATGCAGGCCAGCGCGATCAGGAAGGCCGGGGACGTCGGCGTCGAGGCGCGGGCGCCGGCCACCACGTAGGCGGCGGTGTTCGGGATGGAGCCGAGCCCCGTCGCCAGCAGGAACGGCAGAAGGCCCATCCGCGAGACGGCGGCACAGTAGTTCGAGGCGGCGAAGGGGATCCCCGGGAACAGCCGCGCCGCCAGCATCGAGCGGAAGCCGTGCCTGCTGAGCTGGTTGTCCGCCGCCCGCAGCCAGCGGCCGCGCAGCAGCGGACGGAGCGCCTCCTGGCCGAGCGCCCGCCCCAGACAGAACGCCAGCCCTGCACCCAGCACCGTGCCGCCCAGAGCGGCGGTCAGCCCCAGCTGGGAGCCGAACAACGCGCCCGCGGCCAGGTTCAGCAGCGGACGCGGCACGAACGCCACCGTGCACACCCCGTAGGCCACCGCGTACGCCACCACCGCCGCGACCCCGCCCAGCCGGTTCGTCCAGCCGTCCGTCAGCAGCCGCTGCGGTTCCAGGACCAGCATCAGCGTCGCCGCCGTGGCGAGCAGGACGACCAGCAGCGACAGCCGTGACCACGGCGACAGCAGCACTCTCGCGCACCGGGCGGCCCAGCCGGCAGCGGGTACGAGAGCGGGTGCGGCCGTGGGGACGGCGACCGCGAGGTCCGTGGTGGCGGCCCGGGGAGAGGCCGCGGCGGTGCCCCCAGAGCGGGTGGTGGCATCGAGCATCCGGTGACACTAACCGACAAAGATGTCTGATCGCCGTAGTGTTCGTCTCATGCGCGTCACAGCAGACGGGGCGGCCGCCCGGACACCGCCGGTGCCGGACAGCCCGCTCGCCGACACGGTGATCGAGCGGCTCACCTCCGTGTACGGGGCCGCCGCCGACCCCGAACGGGCCGCGGCCATGCGGGCGTACATGAAGGACGTCGCCCCCTTCCTGGGCCTGAACACCCCGGTCCGCCGCGCCCTGTCCCGCACCGTGCTGGCGGGGACGGCGCGGCCCGACGAGGCCGACTGCGCCGCCGTCGCCCTGCGCTGCTGGCAGCTGCCCGAGCGCGAGTACCATTACTTCGCCGTGGACTACCTGCGCCGCCACGTACGGCGCTGCTCCTCCGGTTTCCTGCCCGTCACACGGCACCTCGTCACCACCGTCCCGTGGTGGGACACCGTCGACCTGCTCGCCGCGCACGTCGTCGGGGCGCTGGTCGCCGCCGACCCCGACCTCACCGCCGCCATGGACGAGTGGATCGCCGCCGACGACATGTGGCTCGTCCGCGCCGCCCTGCTCCACCAGCTGCGCTACCGGGAGCGCACCGACACCGAACGACTTTTCGACTACTGCCTGCGCCACTCCGGCCACCCGGACTTCTTCATCCGCAAGGCCGTCGGCTGGTGCCTGCGCGAGTACGCCAAGACCGACCCGGACGCCGTGCGGGCGTTCCTGGCGCGCGAGCAGGGCCGGTTCGCACCGCTGTCGGTGCGCGAGGCGCTGCGGAACACCGGCACCGGCCGGCCCTAAAACCATTCGACGCGGGGCGGGCTGTCGGCAATGATCGGAGCCATGTTCCGGTACGCCTTCCACCTCGCAGCATCCGCGGTCGCGGATGCCCCGAAGGCTGCCGTTCCCGCTCTCGTCGCCGCTGTCGACGGCGCCCGAAGCTGACCCTCCCCGGATCGTCCGGCGGACCCCCCAGGGGGAGGGTCGGCCAGGTTCCTGGGGTCCGTCGTCCCGGCCGCGCGCCGATCCGCCGCGCCCGGGGCTCTCACGCGTCACCACCGAGAGGCTTCGAGGTACCGCCATGTCCAAGACGGCGTACGTCCGCACCAAACCGCATCTGAACATCGGCACGATGGGCCATGTCGACCACGGCAAGACCACCCTGACCGCCGCCATCACCAAGGTCCTCGCCGAGCGCGGCTCCGGCAGTTTCGTCCCGTTCGACCGCATCGACCGGGCGCCGGAGGAGGCCGCTCGCGGTATCACCATCAACATCGCGCACGTGGAGTACGAGACCGACACCCGGCACTACGCCCACGTGGACATGCCCGGTCACGCCGACTACGTCAAGAACATGGTCACCGGCGCCGCGCAGCTCGACGGGGCGATCCTCGTCGTCTCCGCGCTCGACGGGATCATGCCGCAGACCGCCGAGCACGTCCTGCTGGCCCGTCAGGTGGGCGTCGACCACATCGTGGTGGCGCTCAACAAGGCGGACGCGGGCGACGAGGAGCTGACCGACCTGGTCGAGCTGGAGGTCCGCGACCTGCTCTCCGCGCACGGCTACGGCGGTGAGTCCGCGCCCGTCGTACGGGTCTCCGGGCTCAAGGCGCTGGAAGGCGACCCGCGCTGGACGGCGTCGGTCGAGGCGCTGCTCGACGCGGTGGACACCTATGTGCCCATGCCCGAGCGGTATCTGGACGCGCCGTTCCTGCTCCCGGTGGAGAACGTGCTCACCATCACCGGGCGGGGCACCGTCGTCACGGGCGCGGTGGAGCGCGGTACGGTCCGCGTCGGTGACCGGGTCCAGGTGCTCGGCGCCGAGGTGGAGACCGTGGTGACCGGCCTGGAGACCTTCGGCAAGCCCATGGAGGAGGCGCAGGCCGGTGACAACGTGGCGCTGCTGCTGCGCGGGGTGCCGCGCGACGCGGTGCGGCGCGGGCACGTGGTGGCGGCGCCGGGCAGCGTGGTGCCGAGCCGGCGCTTCACCGCGCAGGTGTACGTGCTCTCCGCCCGCGAGGGCGGCCGCACGACGCCGGTCGCGACCGGGTACCGGCCGCAGTTCTACATCCGCACGGCCGATGTCGTCGGTGACGTCGACCTCGGGGAGACGGCGGTGGCGCGGCCCGGGGACACGGTCACGATGACCGTGGAGCTGGGGCGCGAGGTGCCGCTGGAATCCGGGCTCGGATTCGCCATCCGTGAGGGCGGCCGCACGGTCGGCGCCGGCACGGTGACCTCGGTCGGCTGAGCTGCGGTCGGCTGCCCGCCCCCTGCGCGAGAGGGCGGGCAGCCGGCCGTCGGACCGGCGGCACAATGGAGCGGTGAGCGAGAGCGAGCCCATTCCCGTGACCCGTGTCGTCGATCACGGCACCGCCAAGCTGATGCCCGACGTGGACCGGGAGCGGGCCTGGCTGCTGACCGTCGACGGAGCGCCGCAGTCGTACGTCGACCTGGACGAGCCGGCGCACCTGGAGTTCGAGTACGCCCGGCGGCTCGGGCACGTCCTGGACGTCCTCGCCGCGCCGGGCGCCCCGGTGGACGCCCTGCACCTCGGTGGCGGCGCGCTGACCCTGCCCCGCTATCTGGCCGTCACCCGGCCCGGCTCCCGGCAGCACGTCGTGGAGTTCGACCGGCGTCTGCTGGAACTGGTCGCCGAGCACCTGCCGCTTCCCGCCGGCGCCGATGTCACGCCGCACGCGGCGGACGCCCGCGCCTGGCTGGAGGCCGCCCCCGACGACAGCGCGGACGTCCTGGTCGCCGACGTCTTCGGCGGCTCACGCGTGCCGGCCCATCTGACCTCCGTCGCCTACGTCCGTGAGGCCGCGCGCGTCCTGCGGCCCGACGGGGTCTACTTGGCGAACCTCCCGGACGCGGCCCCGTTCGCCTTCCTGCGCTCCCAGCTCGCCACGCTCGGAACGCGGTTCGGGGAACTCGCGCTGATCGCCGAGCCTGGGGTGCTGCGCGGCCGCCGCTTCGGCAACGCGGTCCTCGTCGCCGCCCACCGCCCGCTGGACATCGCCCGCCTGTCCCGCGCCACCGCCGCCGACGCATTCCCGGCCCGGGTGGAACACGGCGCCGCACTACGGGACTTCATCGCCGGCGCGCACCCGGTACGGGACGAGGACGCCGTACCGTCCCCCGAACCCCCTGCCGGAGCCTTCGGCATCGGCTGACACACGGCGGAGGTTGGAGCGGGCCCAGGCGCGGTGGTGGCGTGGTGGGCTCGGTGAGCGGGGGTGAACGCGTCGCATCCGGGCGGCCTGCCTGCCGCCAACCAGGGGCAAGTCGTTCCTCCCTCAGTGCCATGAGGGCCTGGGTAGGTGCCCCCGGGGCGGCACGGGTGGGCGGTGGGGAGGCACCCCGCAAGCACGGGGCGGCCGGCACCGTGGCGCCGCCGTGGGCCTGGCGGGCGGGGACGGACCGTCCCGGGACGGCCGGCACCGCGGTGTCGGTGCTGTGGTTCCGCCGATGGCCTGGCGAGCGGGGGTAGTTTGTCGTGCGGTGGCCTGGTGTCGCCGGTGTGGTGTCGTCGTGGGCTCGGCGGGGGCAGCGCACGGTCGCTGGGACGGTCGGCGCGGTGGTGTGGGTGCTGTGGTGTCGCGGACGGTCTGGCGGGCGGGGGTGGTTTGTCGTGCGGTGGCCTGGTGTCGCCGGTGTGGTGTCGTCGTGGGCTCGGCGGGGGCAGCGCACGGTCGCTGGGACGGTCGGCGCGGTGGTGTGGGTGCTGTGGTGTCGCGGACGGTCTGGCGGGCGGGGGTGGTTTGTCGTGCGGTGGCCCGGTGCGGTGGTGCCGCCACGGGCTCGGCGGGCGGGCGGTGGGCCGGCACCGTGGTGTCCCGGGTCCAGCAGGCGGGCAGGGGGTTGGCGTCGGGGTGGTCGGTGCCCGGGGCGTCAGTCCTGGGGTGTCGTCTCGCGTGTGCCGGCCGGGTGACCGGCTTCGGTCATGCCGGTGACGTGCACCGTCCGGCGGCGCAGGTTGCGTACGTCCGCGACGCACAGGACGGCCGCCGTGACGATCACGACCAGCGCGGCGCAGCCCCACAGCGCCTCCGTGCGGCCGAACGCCGTCTCCGCCGGGCCCGCCAGCGCCATCGCCGCCGGCACCAGTGCGACGGAGCCGAACCAGTCGTACGCCGCCACCCGGGACAGCTTCTCCTCGGGGATCTCCTGGTGCAGCGCGGTCATCCAGGAGACCCCGAACACCTCCACGGACACACCGGTCGCGAACATCACCGCGCACAGCGCCGCGGCCGGTACCGGCACGGCGAGCGCCGCGGACGGCAGCGCCAGCGGGAACACGCACAGGGTGCCGACGAGCAGCAGACGGTGCGGCTGCCAGCGGGTCATCAGCAGCGCTCCCACCACCGTGCCCCCGCCGAAGAAGGCCAGCGCCACACCCCACGGCGCGGCCCCGCCCAGGTGGTCCCGGGCGACCAGCGGCCCGTAGACCGCGTCGGCCGCGCCGACGACCGCGTTGGCGACGGAGAACTGGACGACGATGCCCCACAGCCACGGCCGGCCGGTGAACTCCCGCCAGCCCTCCTTCAGATCGGAGAGCATGCCGCCGCCCGGAGCGCGCTCGGGGATGTGCCGTACGTCGAGGAACGCCCGCAGCGCGGCCGCGACCGCGAAGGCCGCCGCGTCAGCCGCCAGCACCCAGCCCGGCCCGATCGCGGCGACCATCGCACCGCCGAGCGCGGCACCCCCGAGGGTCGCCCCGTGCATCGCCATCCGGAACACGGCGAACGCCCGCCCGGCCTGCGCACCGTCGACCGAGGAGAGCAGCATGCCCTCGGCGGCCGGGTTGAAGAACGCCTGGCCGGTGCCGGCGAGCGCGCTGAGGAGCATCATCTGCCACAGCCGCGCCTCGCCCGCCAGGACCAGCACCGCGAACGCGGCCTGCGAGAGGCAGTTCAGGACGTTGGCCGCGACCATCACCCGGTGGCGCGGCAGCCGGTCCGCGACGGCGCCGCCGATCAGCAGGAACAGCACCAGCGGCAGCGTGCGTGCGGCGGCCACCAGACCCACGTCGCCGCCGTCGCCGCCCGCCTCGAGGACGGCGAACGCGGCGGCGATCAGCGCGCCGTTGCTGCCCAGACCGGTCACCACGGCGGCGGCGGTCAGCAGGGAGTAGTTGCGCCCGGCCCACACGGGACGGCGGCGAAGCACGGAGGTCGGCACCCCGCGACTATCGCCGGGCGGGGGCCGACTTGCCAAATGTGTGACCGGTCCCCTCGCGCATGCGCCGCCGTTACCGGCCGGCTACGAGTTCGTCGGCGCTTCCTCGGTCAGGCGCACCGTGCTGAGGATCTTCTGCACGGTCTCGTCCGAGATCTCGTCCTTGACGCCCTTGGCCCCGTACAGGTTCCAGGTGACGTAGTCACCCGCGCCGTTCTTGAACGCGAACGTGATCGCCTTGCCGTCGCTCTCGCACTTGCCCTTCTGCGGGGTGTCCTCCGAGTGCGCCATGGCGACGTGGCCCTTGATGCCCGACTTCGTGGTGTACGCCTTCGGCTCCTCGATCTTGATGCTCTTCTTGTCGGGCTGGGTGTACCCGCCGTAGATCCACCACGGCACCCGCGTCTCGGCCGCCTCCTGCGTGGTCTTCGCGCCGTTCTCGCCGCGCGATCCGGCGGTGACGAGGGCGGTGTCCTCCTTGCGGCCGTCCTTGTCGCTGTCGGTGGTGCACCACTTGGACTTCAGATAGGCCGGGGCGGTGACGGTGGTCCGGCCCATCTCACCGTCCTTCTCCTCCCACTCGAAGCCCACGCTCGTGCCGGGCTTCTCGATCTCCCAGTCGCCGGGGACGTCGAACTTGGTGCCGAAGCGCGTGTTGACGACGACCTGCCAGCCGTCGATGGTCGCCTTCTCCTCCTCGCCGCCGCGCGGGTTGCCGCTCGTCGCGGAGGCGGTCGGCTCGGCGGAGGTCTCCTTGGGCGCGGTCGCGCTCGGCTTGGCGTCCTTCTTGCCCTCGGCCTCGTCGTTCTCGTCACCGCCGAGCACCAGGAAGCCGGTGACCCCCGCCGCCACGACCACGGCCGTGGCCGCCACGACGGCCACCAGCTTGGTCCGGTTCCCGCCGCCCCCGCCCTGCGGCGGCTGCGGCATGCCGGCCGTCGCCGGACCGCTCCACTGCGACTGCTGCTGATACGGGTTCGGCTGCTGATAGCCGGGCTGCTGGTACGGATTCGGCTGCTGGTACCCCGGCTGCTGGTACGGATTGTTCGACTGCGGGTTCTGCTCGCCCCCGGGCGGCTGCTGTCCTGGCCACATGGCCAGCCACCCTAACCGCGCCCGGGACACGATTGGGTCACCGCATCTTGACGGGGACGTAGCAACTTGGAGCCCCGGCGGCATGGCGTCCACGAGCTACTCACGGGTAACATGCGGGCATGAGCGCAGACCAGATGTCCGTCGGCGAGATGCTCGCCGCCACGGTGCCCATGGCCCGAACCCTCGGTCTCCAGTTCCTGGAGACCACACCCGAGCGTGCCGTGGTGGCCCTGCCCGACCAGGCCGGCTACCACAACCACGTGGGAGGCCCGCACGCCGGGGCCATGTTCACCCTCGGTGAGTCCGCGAGCGGCGCGATCGTGCTCGCCGCGTTCGGGGACCAGCTCGCCCGCGCGGTGCCGCTGGCGGTCCGTGCCGAGATCGCCTACAAGAAGCTGGCGATGGGCCCGGTGACCGCCACCGCGACCCTCGGCCGCCCGGCCGCAGAGGTCGTGGCGGAACTGGACGAGGGCCACCGCCCGGAGTTCCCCGTGTCGGTCGCCATCCGCCGCGAGGACGGCGCGGTGACCGGCGAGATGACCGTCGTGTGGACCCTGCGCCCCAACAGCTGACGCCGGCCTCCACGGCTCACAGGGTCGCGCCGGCGCCGTACGGACCGTAGATGTCCAGCAGCCGGACCCGGGTGGCGTGCAGCCGGTGGGCCACCACGGCGCCGACCCACTGCGCAAGATCCCGGCCGACTTCGGCGTCCTCCTGGCACAGGGCGAGGACGGCCGGGGCGTCGAACTCGTACGCCCGCACCGGAGTCGCCGCCTCGGCGCCCAGGTGCCACACATGCGGGGAGAAGAGCCACGACCAGCCGACGAGCTCGTTGTGCCCGAGGCGTTCGATGACGGCGGCCCGGCGTCCGGGCACCCGCATGTCGAGTTCGACGGTGCCGGTACGGATCACCCAGAACCGGTCCGCCTGGCCGCCCTCCTCGAACAACCGGGCGCCCTGCGGGAAGGACACCTCACGGGCGGTCCGCATGAGCCTCGCCCGGTGCCCGGCGGGCAGCGCGCGCGGCATGCTGGGGGACGGGGGAGCGAACATGGCGGGCCTCCCGGGCGGGACGAGGTACGGCCGTTGCCCCGTCAGCGTCCCGCTGCGCACCGCCCGGCCCCAGGGCCGTACGGCCCCAAGCACGCGGCGTTCGGCCCTTGTCCGCACCGGCCCCGTTCCTCGGGGCCCTTCGGCGCGGGGCCGGGACCTGTGGCCCCTGGGACCGGCTCCGGTGCGCGGGCGAGACTCGTGATGATCGTCCACTGTTGTGATCGTCCAACGGCCGGAGGCGCACACCATGACCCGCACCATCACAGTCGGACTGGACGGCTCCGCCGAGAGCCGGGCCGCCGCCGAGTGGGCGGCCCGCGAAGCACTGCTGCGCGGCCTGCCGCTGCGGCTGCTCCACGTCAGGCGGCCGGTACCGGGGCCCGCGCCCGAGCCGTCCCCGCCCGGTGACGGGACGCCCTGGAGCGACCGCATGCTGCGGGAGACCGCCGAGGGACTGCGGCTGCGCCACCCCGGTGCCGAGATCACGCACGAGCGTGTCGACGGCATGCCGTACGAGGTGCTGACCGAGGCTGCGCGGGACGCCGAACTGCTGGCGCTCGGTTCCCGGGGGCTCGGCCGCGTCGGCGGATTCCTGGTCGGCTCGGTCGGGCTCGTCGTCGTGGCCCACGCCGAGCGGCCCGTCGTCCTGGTCCGGGCCGGCGAACAGGCGGCCGACGAGCACGAACCCGACCCCGCGGGCATCCCGTCCGCCGCCACGCCCTACCGGCCCGTGCTGCTCGGCGTGGACGTGGAGCGGCCCCACGCGTCGGTGCTCGAGTTCGCCTTCGCCGAGGCGGCACGGCGGGAAACCGCGCTGCGCGCCCTCCACGGCTGGGTGCTGCCCCCGTACTACGCCTACGGCCTCGCCGCCGCGCCCGAGGAGTACACCGGCATCGCCGGGGACGAGGCCGGGCGGCTGACGCAGGTGCTCGCCCCCTGGCGTGAGAAGTTCCCGCAGGTGGAGGTCGTCGAGGAGCCCTTCGGCGGCAGCCCGTCGGTCCGCCTGGTCGAGGCGTCCGCCGAGTCCTCGCTGGTGGTCGTGGGCCGCCGTGGCCGCCGCAGCCCGCTCGGCGCGCACATCGGGCCCGTCACGCACGCGGTGATCCACCACTCGTCCGCGCCGGTCGCCGTCGTCGCACACGACTGAGCCCGCCCCGGCCCGCTGTCCACGGGAGCCGCCCGCGCCCGGACCGTACCGGATTGAGCCACCTGGCCCGACACGCCGTGCGAGGGGCATCGGCCCCCGGGAAACTGGTACCCCGCTCCCGAGGCCCGTCCGGGGCGCGGGCCCCCGCCCGCGCCCGCCGCCACCCGACCACCCAGGCCGACCACTCACGGAGTCATCCATGCCTGAGGACCAGGACACCCGGACCGTACTGAGCGACGAGGAACTGCGCACGCTGGACGCCCACTGGCGCGCCGCCAACTACCTGGCGGCGGGCCAGATCTACCTGCTGGCCAACCCGCTGCTCACCGAGCCCCTCCGGCCCGAGCACATCAAACCCCGGCTGCTCGGGCACTGGGGCACCTCGCCCGGCCTGAATCTGGTGTACACCCACCTCAACCGGGTGATCGCGGCCCGGGACCTGGACGCGCTGTGCATCTGGGGGCCGGGGCACGGCGGGCCCTCCGTGCTGGCCAACTCCTGGCTGGAGGGCAGCTACAGCGAGACCTACCCGGACGTCGGCCGGGACGCGGCGGGCATGGAGCGGCTGTTCCGCCAGTTCTCCTTCCCCGGCGGTGTGCCCAGCCACGTCGCCCCCGAGGTCCCCGGCTCCGTGCACGAGGGCGGCGAACTGGGCTACTCCCTCGCCCACGCCTACGGCGCCGCCCTGGACAACCCCGGCCTGCTGGTCGCCTGCGTGATCGGCGACGGGGAGGCGGAGACCGGACCGCTGGCCGCGTCCTGGCACTCCAACAAGTTCCTCGACCCGGTCCACGACGGCGCCGTGCTGCCGATCCTGCACCTCAACGGCTACAAGATCGCCAACCCGACCGTCCTGGCCCGCCTGCCCGAGGCCGAACTCGACGCACTGCTGCGCGGCTACGGCCATGAACCCCTCCACGTGAGCGGCGGCGACCCCGCCGCCGTCCACCGCGCCCTGGCCGGGGCCATGGACACCGCCCTGGACCGCATCGCCGAGGCGCAGCGCGCCGCCCGCGAGGACGGCGCGGCCGAGCGTCCTCGCTGGCCCGTGATCGTGCTGCGCACCCCGAAGGGCTGGACCGGCCCCGCCGAGGTGGACGGCCGGCCCGTCGAGGGAACCTGGCGCTCCCACCAGGTGCCGCTGCCCGGCGTGCGTGACGACCCGGGCCACCTGCGGCAGCTCGAGGATTGGCTGAAGTCGTACCGGCCCGAGGAGCTGTTCGACGAGGCGGGCCGGCCCGTCCCGGACGTGCTCGCCTGCGTTCCCGAAGGCGCCCGACGCCTCGGCGCCACGCCGCATGCCAACGGCGGAGTGCTGGTGCGCGACCTGCCCATGCCCTCCCTCGACGACTTCGCCGTCCCCGTCGACAAGCCCGGCACGACGCTCCACGAGCCCACCCGGATCCTCGGCGACCTCCTCGAACAGGTCATGCGGAACACCGCGGACCGGCGGGACTTCCGGCTCGTCGGCCCCGACGAGACCGCCTCCAACCGGCTCCAGGCCGTCTACGGCGCCAGCGGCAAGGCCTGGCAGGCCGCCACCCTCCCGGTCGACGAACACCTCGACCGGCACGGCAGGGTGATGGAGGTCCTCTCCGAACACCTCTGCCAGGGCTGGCTGGAGGGCTACCTCCTCACCGGCCGGCACGGGTTCTTCTCCTGCTACGAGGCGTTCGTGCACATCGTCGACTCGATGGTCAACCAGCACATCAAGTGGCTCAAGACCTCCCGGGAACTGACCTGGCGCGCCCCCATCGCCTCCCTCAACTACCTGCTCACCTCGCACGTGTGGCGCCAGGACCACAACGGCTTCTCCCACCAGGACCCCGGCTTCGTCGACCACGTGCTCAACAAGAGCCCCCAAGCCGTACGGGTCTACCTCCCGCCGGACGCCAACACCCTGCTGTCCGTCGCGGACCACGTCCTGCGCAGCCGCGACTACGTCAACGTGATCGTGGCGGGCAAGCAGCCCTGCTACGACTGGCTGTCGATCGACGAGGCGCGCGTCCACTGCGCGCGGGGCGCCGGGATCTGGGAGTGGGCCGGCACCGAGAACGGCCGCGAACCCGACGTGGTGCTCGCCTGCGCCGGGGACGTGCCGACCCAGGAGGTGCTGGCCGCCGCGCAGCTGCTGCGCCGCCATCTGCCGGAACTGGCGGTCCGCGTGGTGAACGTCGTCGACATCGCCCGGCTGATGCCCCACGGGGAGCACCCGCACGGCATGACCGACTTCGAGTACGACGGCCTGTTCACCGCCGACAAGCCGGTGATCTTCGCCTACCACGGCTATCCCTGGCTCATCCACCGCCTCGCCTACCGCCGCAACGGCCACCACCACCTGCATGTGCGGGGCTACAAGGAGTCCGGTACCACGACCACGCCGTTCGACATGGTCGTCCGCAACGATCTCGACCGCTACCGGCTGGTGATGGACGTCATCGACCGGGTCCCGGGGCTGGCCGTACGGTCGGCCGCCCTGCGCCAGCGGATGGCCGACGCACGCACCAGGCACCACGCGTGGATCCGCGAACACGGCACCGACCTGCCCGAAGTCGCGGAGTGGAGCTGGAACGCCTGAGGACGGGGCAGCCGCCGTGAACCGGTAGGCTTCCCGACCGCGACCCCGGGGTCCGGGTGCACGGACACGGGACCGGCGACGGAAGGAAACGGCGTTGCACGTGCAGGAGTGGCTCGAGACCGTACCCGCGGTCGCCGTGTACGCGCTGGTGGGTGTGGTCATCGGGCTGGAGAGCCTGGGCATCCCGCTGCCGGGGGAGATCATCCTGGTCTCCTCCGCGCTGCTCGCCTCCCAGCACGGCGACCTCGACCCGGTGCTTCTCGGTGCCTGCGCCACCGTCGGCGCGATCGTCGGCGACTCGATCGGCTACGCCATCGGCCGCAAGGGCGGACGGCCGCTGCTGGCCCGGCTGGGCGCGAAGTTCCCCCGGCACTTCGGTGAGGGCCACATCGCGGCCGCCGAGCGGTCCTTCCAGAAGTGGGGCATGTGGGCGGTCTTCTTCGGCCGCTTCATCGCCCTGCTGCGCATCTTCGCCGGCCCGCTCGCCGGCGTGCTGAGGATGCCGTACTGGAAGTTCCTCACCGCCAACGTCCTCGGCGGCATCGTGTGGGCGGGCGGCACCACCGCCGTCATCTACTACGTCGGCATCGTCGCCGAGTCCTGGCTGAAGCGCTTCTCGTGGCTGGGCCTGGTGCTGGCGGTACTGATCGGCATCACATCGATGCTGGTACTGAAGCGCAAGGCGAAGAAGGCAGCACCCGAGCCTGCCGTCGCGGGCGAGTAGCGGCGCCCCGGAGGGGCGCGGGGAACTGCGCGGCCGGCCCCGGACGGCCGTGCAGTCCGCCGACAACCCCTACGCGCCGTGTTCGTCCCGGTGCACCTTCGCCAGCTCCGCGTACATCGTGCCGTTGAGCGTGAGCCCCTCACGCTCCTCGGCGCTGAGCTCCCGCCGCACCTTCGCCGGCACACCCGCCACCAGCGACCCGGGCGGCACCCGCATGCCCTGCGGCACCAGCGCCTGCGCGGCCACGAGCGACCCCGCGCCGATCACCGCGCCGTTCAGCACCGTCGCCCCCATGCCGATCAGGCAGTCGTCCTCGACGGTCGCCCCGTGCACCACGGCGTTGTGGCCGACGGAGACCCGCTCGCCCACGCTCACCGGGAACCCGGGATCGGCGTGCAGCGTGCAGTTGTCCTGCACGTTGCTGTCCGCGCCCACGGAGATCCGCTCCACGTCCCCGCGCAGCACCGCCCCGTACCAGACGCTCGTGCCCGCGTGCAGCGTCACGTCCCCGATCACCGAGGCCGTGGGCGCCACGAACGCCTCGGGGTCCACCTGCGGCTCCTTGCCGCCGACGCCGCTGATCAGTGCCTGGTGCGTCATCGTCGCCTCCTCGTCGGATGAATGAGGGAACCGTACGCCAACCCGGTGGGGTGAAGATCACAGGGGCGGCGGCCCGACGCCGCGACGCGCGCCGACTACGGTGAACCCCGTGCCGCAGCGCAAGAACACGTTCTCGTCCTGGCCGCGCCGCCTCGCTCAGCGGGCGGTCCACGCGGGCTGGGCCTGGGTGCAGCGCACGGGCTCGGTGACCGCCGAGCACCCCGGCCGCTTCCGCTTCGGCTCGATCGGCGAGGGCACCCGCCTCGCCTTCCCGCTGGGCACGGTGTTCGGCGAACCGTGGATCCGGCTCGGCGCGCACTGCATCGTCGGCGAGCAGGTCACCCTCACCGCGGGCCTGATGCCCGGCCTCGACCTGGGCCCCGAGCCGATCCTGCGCATCGGGGACGGGGTGGTCCTGGGCCGCGGCAGCCACGTCATCGCCGACACGACCGTCACCATCGGCAGCGACTGCTACTTCGGGCCCTACGTCTACATCACCTCGACCAACCACTCCTACGACGATCCGCACAAGCCCATCGGCAAGCAGTGGCCGCGGATGGAGCCGGTGGAGATCGGCACGGGCTGCTGGATCGGCACCGGCGCGGTGATCCTGCCGGGAGCGCGCATCGGACGGAACGTGGTGGTGGCCGCGGGGGCGGTGGTCCGGGGCACGGTGCCCGACCACGCCGTGGTCGCGGGGGCCCCGGCCCGCGTCGTACGCCGCTGGACCCCCGCCGACGGCTGGCAGCCGCCGCTGCGCACACCGGCGCCCGTGCCGATCCCGGAGGGCGTCACCCCGGAGCAGTTGCTGGCGCTGTCGTCGCTGGACGAGGAGAGCGCGGCGCGGCTCGCCGAACTGGACGGGGAGAGCGCGGCGCGGCTCGCGGAACTGGACGGGGAACGCCCGGACCGGCTCGCGGAACTGGAGCCCGGGAGCTGAGCCGGCTCACCCCGTGGCCAGCAGCACCGACCCCACCAGGGCGAGTCCCGCCCCGGCCGCCTGCACCGCGCGCAGCCGCTCGCTGAGCAGTCCCCGGGCGGCCACGGCGGTGACCACCGGGTAGAGCGAGGCCAGCACCGCGGCCACCGTGACCGGTCCGCTCTGCGCGGCGATCGAGTACGTGCCGTTGGCCGCCACGTCGGCGAGACCGACGAACGCGAGCGCCGGCAGCGAACGCCGGGGGAGCCCGCCCGGGGGCAGGGCGGCCTCGCCCCGCCGCACCGCGATCCCGAGGGCGAGTCCGCCCGCCGCCACATTGGTGACCCGCTGCACGAACAGGGCGAGGAACAGGCCGGTGAGGGTCGTCGACGCCTCGGCGATCAGGGCCATCACCGCGCCGAAGCCGAACGCCGCCAGCAGCGTGAGCAGAACGGCCTGCCGCTGCACCGGGGCGCCCCGGAACTGCGGTCCGCCGGCCAGGACGACACCGGCCACGGCGACCACGATGCCCGCGAACTGGAGCACTCCGGGCCGCTCGCCCAGCACCAGACCCACCCCGACCGGGACGGCCACACCGATCGAGCCCAGCGGGGAGACGACCCCCATCGGTCCCAGGGCGAGCGCCTTGTAGAAGGCCAGCATCGCCACCGGTCCGACCAGCCCGGCGGCCACGGCGAACCACAGCCGCCCGTCGGCCTCGCTCCAGGCGCCCGTCGCGACGACGACCACGCCGAGCACGGCCACCGCGATCGACTGCGAGACCACGACCACGGTGAGCGCGGGGGTGCGCCGGGTCAGCAGGCCGCCGCCGAAGTCGGCCAGCCCCCACAACAGGCTGGTGGCCAGGGCGAAAAGTGCTGTCACGGCGGACCTCGCAGTACAGTGCGGTGAACAATCGGGTGCACCACACCGTAGTCGAATGCAGTGAACTGATCCATCCAAAATATTGAACGTGACGGAACGGAACGGACGGAATGTGTCGGACCTCGACCTGCTGACCCAGTCCCTGGCGCGCAACGTCAAGCGCTGGCGCGCCGAACGCGGCTTCACCCTGGACGCGCTCGCGGCGCGGGCGGGCGTCAGCCGCGGCATGCTCATCCAGATCGAACAGGCCCGCACCAACCCGAGCATCGGCACGGTCGTCAAGATCGCCGACGCGCTCGGTGTCAGCATCACCACGCTGCTCGACTACGAGCGCGGCCCCCAGGTCCGGATCGTCCCCGCCGACCAGACGGTGCGGCTGTGGCACACCGAGGGTGGCAGCTACAACCGGCTGCTCGCCGGTGCCGAGGCGCCCGGCCCGCTGGAGATGTGGGAGTGGCGGCTCATGCCCGGCGAGAGCAGCGACTCCGACCCGCACCCGGCTGGCACGGTCGAACTCGTCCACGTCACCGCCGGGGAGCTGACGCTCACCGTCGACGGCGCCGAGCACCGGGTACCCACCGGTGCCAGCGCCTCCTTCGAGGCCAACCTGCCCCACACGTACGGCAATCAGGGCGAGGTCCCGATGGAGATGATCATGACGGTCTCGGTGCCGCCCGTGCACTGAAACAGCCCTTCGACGGCCGTCGGGCGGCTGTTACGGTGCGGCCATGCGCGCACCCATCGGAGACTTCGACCACGCCACACCCACGCCCGACTGCCTCGACGGGCTCACCGCGCCGGTGGCCACCGCGATCCGCGCCTGGAGCGGCAGCGTCCCCGCCGACCGGATCCTCTACGTGGAGACCGACCCGCGCTGGGCCGACACCGCGGTCTTCGTCGAGCACTACGGCCGGGACCTGCTGGAGCGGTCGGCGAACTGCGTGGTCGTCTCGGGCAGGCGGGGCGGCGCCACCACGCTCGCCGCGTGCGTCGTGCTGTCCACCACCCGGCTCGACGTCAACGGTATGGTCCGCCGCCACCTCGGGGCCCGCAAGGCCTCCTTCGCCCCCATGGACACGGCCACGGGCGGGACCGGCATGGAGTACGGCGGCATCACCCCCATCGGGCTGCCGGAGGGCTGGCCGGTCCTGGTCGACGCCGCCGTGGTGGACCTGCCGTACGTGCTCGTCGGCAGCGGGCGGCGGCGCGGCAAGCTGCTGGTTCCGGGCAAGGCGTTCGCGGAGCTGCCCGGAGCGGTCGTCCTGGAGGGACTGGGCGTGGCCTGACGCCCGGGACGCCCTCGTCTCAGCCCGGCCCCGCCAGGTGGTGGGCCAGCGGCAGATGCGGGTCCGCCGCACCCGGCACCGGTTCCGGATCGGCGTGCACCAGCGCCGCGGTGAGCCGGGGCACCGCGTGCAGCAGCGCGTGCTCGGCGTCGACGGCGATGCCATGCGCCTCGCGCACCGTGGCCTCGCCGTCCACCACGACCGCCACCTCCGCGCGCAGCCGGTGACCGATCCAGCGCAGCCGCAGCTCGCCCACCGCGCGCACCCCGGGCACCTCCGTCAGCGCCCGCTCCGCCCGGTCCACCAGCGCCGGGTCCACGGCGTCCAGCACCCGCCTGAACACCTCCCGCGCGGCGTCCCGCAGGACCAGCACGATCGCCGCCGTGATCGCGAGCCCCACCACCGGGTCCGCGTACCGCCACCCCAGGGCCGCGCCGCCGGCGCTCAGCAGCACCGCGAGGGAGGTGAATCCGTCCGTGCGGGCGTGCAGCCCGTCGGCGACCAGCGCGGCCGAGCCGATGGCGCGCCCGACGCGGATGCGGTACCTGGCCACCCACTCGTTCCCCGCGAACCCGACCAGGGCGGCGGCTGCCACCACCGGCACGTGTGCGACGGGGCGCGGGTCCAGCAGCCGGCCGACCGCCGTCCAGCCCGCGAAGGCCGCGGACGCGGCGATCGTCAGCACGATCACGAGTCCGGCCAGGTCCTCGGCCCGCCCGTAGCCGTAGGTGAAGCGGCGGGTGGCGGCGCGCCGCCCCAGCACGAAGGCGATGCCCAGCGGTACGGCGGTCAGCGCGTCGGCCGCGTTGTGCACCGTGTCGCCGAGCAGCGCCACCGAGCCCGAGACGAGCACCACGGCCGCCTGCGCCAGTGCCGTCACCCCGAGCACGGCGAGGGAGACCCACAGCGCGCGGATGCCCCGGGCCGAGGACTCCAGGGCGGGGTCGACCTTGTCGGCGGTCTCGTGGGAGTGGGGGCTGAAGCGATGGGCGAGGCGGTGCAGCCGGGAAGGCCGGTGGTGGTGGTCGTGGTCATGGTGGTGCCGGTCGGTCACGGTCGTCCCCTTCCGGAGCCGGTGGCAGGGCGGGATGGACGCGGCGGCGCCCGCGGAGTCATTATGTGCGTATGAGCGCACGCATGCACCTGTCATCTGCGCACGATGCGCATCCGCACACGCCCGGCGAGGAGCAGTTCGCGCTCGCGGCGGAGCTGCTGGCCCTCCTCGGCGACCGCACCCGGCTGACCCTGCTGCACGCCCTGAGCGGCCGCGAGGCCGACGTCACCACGCTCACCGAGGCGTGCGGGGCGGCGCGTCCGGCGGTCAGCCAGCACCTGGCGCGGCTGCGTCGGTCGGGGCTGGTGGACACCCGCAAGGAGGGCCGCCGGGTGATCTACTCCCTGCGCGACGGCCATCTGCGCAGACTGGTGGACGAGGCGCTGAACGTGGCCGACCACCGGATCGGCGACCGCCCCCCGCACGACTGACGCCAGGGCCTAGTACCGGGCCGCCGTGCCCAGGTACTGCTCGGCGAACGCGGCCGCGGCGACGGGGGAGGCGAACAGGCGGCGCAGCCGGGCGAGCGCGGTGCCCGCACGGAACGGGTCTCCCGTCGCGGCGCCGTGGTACACCTCGGACAGCCACTGGGAGAACTCCTGGTAGTCCCACACCCGCCGCAGACACTCCCGTGAGTAACCCGCCAGCCCGCTCTCGTCGTCCCGGGTGAGCCGGGCGACCAGGGCGTCCCCGAGCAGGAACGCGTCGTGCAGGGCGAGGTTCATGCCCTTGGCGGCGATCGGCGCGACCAGATGCGCCGCGTCCCCGGCCAGGAAGAGCCGGCCGAACGCCATCGGCTCGGTGACGTAGTCGTGCATGTCCAGCACGCGCTTCTCGATCAGCCGCCCCTCGGCCGGCGGAGCCGCTCCGGCCGCCGCCAGCCGGCGCCGCAGCTGCGTCCAGACGCGCTCGTGCGACCAGGTATCCGGGTCGTCGCCGGGCGGGCACTGCAGGTAGTAGCGGGTCACCTCCGGACTGCGGGGCATCTGGCCGGCGAAGCCGTCCGGGTGGCAGCCGAACAGCACGCAGTCGGCGGACGGCGGCGCCTCGGCGAGGAGGGCCAGCCAGCCGATGCCGTAGTCGTGGCGCGCGACCCTGGCCCGCTCCGGCGCGACGGACGACCTGCTCACCCCGCGGGCGCCGTCGCAGCCGGCGACGAAGTCACAGACCACGACCTCCCGCCGGCCGCTGCGGGGGCAGAGGTAGGACACCGAGGGACGGTCGCCGTCCAGGCCGCGCAGCCGTACGTCGCGCACGCCGAACCGTATGTCCCCGCCGCGCACGTCCGCGTACTCGCGCACGAGGTCCGTCACCAGCAACGGCTGCGGATACACCCAGTGGTGATGTCCCGCCAGCTCCTGGTACGAGAACCGGTAGCGCTCCCCGTCGAAACGGAACTCGCACGCGGTGTGCAGCTCGGCGCGGTCCAGCAGCTTCCCCGCCAGGCCCCGCCGCTCCAGGCCGCGCACCGCCCACTCCTCGATCACCCCCGCCCGGGGCCGGCGTTCGATGAACTCCCGGCTCCCGGTCTCCAGGACCAGACAGTCCACACCGGCCGCCCGCAGGATGTTGCCGACAGTCAGCCCGGCCGGCCCCGCGCCCACGACGACGACCGGAAAGTGCTGTGGCGCAGGGGAGTCGGGGTGGGGGGCGCTCTGCGTCATCGCGTCATTATGGCGGCACTGCACCCTCGTGGCACCGTGCCGTCGCGGCCCCGGTGAGCGGTCAGCCGAGCCGGGGTATCTCGATCGCCGGGCAGCGGTCCATCACCATGTCCAGACCCGCCGCACGAGTCCGCTCGTAGGCCGCCTCGTCGATGACGCCGAGCTGGAACCACACCGCCTTCGCGCCCTTGGCCACCGCCTCGTCCGCGACGCCGCCGGCGAGGTCGCTGTTGACGAACACATCCACGACGTCCACGTCGAACGGGATGTCCGCGAGCGAGGCGTACCCCTGCTCGCCGTGCACCGTCTCCGCCTTCGGGTGCACCGGCACCACGCGCTTGCCGAAGCGCTGCAGCACCTGCGCGACGCCGTACGCCGCGCGCTGCCGGTTCGACGACAGGCCCACCACGGCCCAGGTGTCACCGTGCTGCGTGAGAATCTTGCGGACCGTTGCCTTGTCGCCGTACACCGCCGGCCTCCCGGAGTCGTGAAAAAGCTGTCGCTCGCGACAACCGGGCGGGGCCCCCGGTGATTCCCGTGACCGCCGCAGGCCCCCGGGAGGTCCGCCGACTGTAGCGCCCGCCGCGCCGTACGGTGCGGGGAACGGCGCACGCCGACCCGAAAAGCGGGCGGGATACCTGCGTACGCCCGCTCACGCGCCTACGCTCGCCTCGTGCTGCGCATCACCGACGCCCGAACCGGCGAACCCGTGGACGCCGCCCCCGCCCGGCGGGGGCTCACCCGGGTCGAGGCCCACACCCAGGGGCTCGACCCGGCGAACCTGCGCGTGCTCCTCGTCGCCGACCTGCTCGTACGCGCCCTGGAACTCGGCGGTACGCCGGTCTGGGCGCTGCTCACCGGCGAGCGGCAGCGGGCGGAGCTGCGCGCCGCGGGCGAGGCGCTGGGCGTTCGCCCGTTCGAGGACGGCCGGGACGCGGGGACCGGCCTCGGCGAGGCACAGGTGCTGCACGTGGCCGGCGACGGCGCCGGAACGCCCGACGGGCCCTGCCTGGCCGTGGCCCCCGTGCGCTGGGAGGTACCCGGCCCGCCGGAGGCCACCGACCCCGCCGTGCTGCGTCTGGCCCTGCTCGCGCACCCCCGGCACGCACCCGTCACCCTCGGCCAGGCCGCCCTGGACGAGGCCCGCGACACCCTCGTCCGCTGGCGCCGCGCGGTCGCCGACTGGGCCCACCGCCCCTCGCGCCCCGTCCCGGACCCGGTGCGCGCGGACCTGCGCACCGCCTGGGAGGACGACTTGGACACCCCCCGCGTGCTCGGTGTGCTCCGCGCGGTGGAGGCCGACCCGGAACTGCCGGACGGCGCCCGCTTCGAGACGTACGCCTACGCCGACCGGCTGCTCGGCCTCGACCTCACCCGCGACCTGGGATCCCCGGCATGATCGAGCGCGCCGGCGCCGGCCCCCTGCGCCGTCTGGTGGTCCTGCGCCACGCCAAGTCCGCCCGCCCGGAAGGCGTTACGGACCACGAACGGCCCCTCGCCCCGCGCGGCGTCCGGGACGCGCCGGTCGCCGGACGGGTGCTCGCCGACGCCGGCACCCTGCCCGGGCTCGCGCTGTGCTCCACCGCGGTGCGCGCCCGCCGCACCTGGGAACTGGCCGCCGCCCTCTGGGGCACACCCCCGCCGGTCCGGTACGACCCGCGCCTGTACCACGCCGACGTCCCCGAGCTGCTGGACGTGATCCACGAGGCGCCGGCCCGGGTCGCGACGCTGCTCCTGGTCGGACACAACCCGGGACTCGAGGACCTCGTCCTGACCCTGGCCTCCGACGGACTCGACGACACCCTGGACCGCGTCCGCGTGAAGTTCCCCACCTCCGCCATCGCCGTCCTGTCCTGGCGCGGCCCCCGCTGGCGCGACCTCACCCCGGGCACCGCCCTGCTCACCTCCCTGACCGTCCCCCGCGCCACCGCCCACTAGTGCCCCGACAGGCAACGTTCGCCCCGTCGCGACGCCCGGCAAACGCTCTCGCCGCACCGGCCGAAAGCCCAAGTACGTCCAGTACGAGGACTTCCGGCCAGCACGCCGAGAGCACGCACCGGACGCCGCTCCTTGACGGGCAAACGTTGCCTGCCGCGGCACTAGCCCCGGCAGCACGCCCGCGCGGCGGCGCATAGGCTGGCCGGATGCAGGACGAGTACCGCACCGTCGCCCGCGCGGGTGTGCACGAGACCGAGGTCAACCGCTCCCGCTTCCTGTGCGCCCTCGCCCCGGCGGGCAGCGAGCGGGAGGCGCAGGAGTTCATCGCCGCCGTCCGTAAGGAGCACGGCGACGCCACCCACAACTGCTGGGCCTACGTCATCGGCGCCGACGCCTCGGTCCAGAAGGCGAGCGACGATGGTGAACCCGGCGGCACCGCCGGCGTCCCCATGCTGCAGATGCTCCTGCGGCGTGACATGCGGTACGTCGTCGCCGTCGTCACGCGCTACTTCGGCGGCGTCAAACTCGGCGCGGGCGGCCTGATCCGCGCCTATGGGGGCGCCGTCGGCGAGGCCCTGGACGCCGTCGGCACCCTCACCCGGCGCCGCTTCCGGCTGGTCACCGTGACCGTCGACCACCAGCGGGCCGGCAAGGTCGAGAACGACCTGCGCGCCACCGGACGCGACGTGCGCGAGGTGCACTACGGCGAGAAGGTCACCATCCGGATCGGCCTCCCGGACGCCGATGTGCCCGCCTTCCGCGCCTGGCTCGCCGACGTCACCGCGGGGGCGGCCGGATTCGAGCTCGGCGGGGAGGCGTACGGCGACGCCTGACCCCGCTCGCGGAGGCGTCAGCGGGCCATCTCCTCGTGGTACAGGACGCGCATGCGGCTGCGGGCCCGGGTGAAGGCGCTCTCGGCCGACTTGTAGGTGATCTCCAGGGCGTTCGCCGTCTCGGCGGTGCTCAGACCGCGAGCCCGGGACAGCAGCACGTCGCGCTCGCGTTCGCCGAGGCCGGTCATCTGGGTCAGCAGCCAGGCACCCGCGGCCCGTTCGCAGACCCGGTGCTCGACCTCCGAGCCGGTGTCCGGGCGGGAGGTGCGCAGCACCTGGACCCGGTGGGCCAGCCGGCGGTCGCGCTGGGTGCCGCGCTGATGGTCCACGCACAGGCGCAGCGTGATGGTGGTGAGCAGCGCGGCGACCCGGGACTCGTCCAGTGCGTCGTACGTCACCGCCCGGATCATCGCCTCCTGGACGCAGTCCTCGGCGTCCGTGGTGCGGCCCAGCCGGCTCGTGGCCAGCCGGAGCAGGCGCTCGCGCTCGGCCAGTACCAGATTCCAGCGGCGCCGGAGCCTTTCCTTCTCCGTGCAGGGGTGGGACAGAGCGTGCGTCACATCATCTCCCGCGTACGAGGTGGTTGTCGCAGCGCTCACACTCGACGGGCTCGGTGCGGGAAACCTTGACGGATGCATTCGGCGGCCGGGCCGGCTGCGGGTACCGTTCAGGGAAAATAGAGAAATGCCACATCGCCACGGGCTTCATTCACGAGCACGAAGCCGGTTGTATCGGTGGCACATAGATCCGAACCAGCGCGCACACGGGGGAGTGGGCAAGCGTGGTCCTTGTTCAGTTGTTGGGGCCTGTGGAGTACCGGGCCGACACGGAAAAGCACATCGATTTAGGTCAGGCCAAGCAGCGCTGCATCTTCGCGATGCTCGCGGTGAGCGCGAATGAAGTCGTCATGCCCGACGAGCTGATCGACTGGACATGGGGGGCCGAACCCCCGCAGTCGGCGCGGAACATGGTGCACTCCTATATATCGCGGCTGCGCGGTGTCCTGGAGAACACCGGAAGCGGACCGGGGACCACACTGCGCCGACGGCACGGCGGGTACGTGCTGGAGGTCGAGGCCGACGCGGTCGACCTGCACCGCTTCCGCCGGACCGTGGCCAGGGCCCGGGCCGCGGGGGCGGACACCCGCACCGCCGTGCGGCTGTTCCGCGAGGCGCTCGGCGTCTGGCGCGGCAGGCCCCTCGGCGGGATCGCGGGGGAGTGGGCCGAGCGGACCCGGCGGCTGCTCGAACGGGAGCGGCTGTCGGCACTGGTGGAGTGCCACGAGGGCGAGCTGCGGCTCGGCGGCCGGGCCGAACTCCTCGACGAGCTGTACGCGCTGGCCGACCAGCACCCGGACAACGAACTGGTCATCCGCAACCTCATGACCGGGCTGCACGGACTCGGCCGCCGCGCCGAGGCCATCGAGGCGTACGAGGCGCTGCGCCGCCGGCTCGCGGACCGGCTGGGAGTGGACCCGGCCCAGCAGACCAAGGCGCTGCACGCCCGGATCCTGCGTGCCGACCCCGGTCCGGACACCTCCGGACCGTCCGTCGACGCCGCCCCGACCGTCCCGCGCCAGCTGCCGCGGGGCATCCGCTGCGTGGGGCGGGAGCAGGAACTGGCGATGTTCGACGGGTCCGTCACCGCCGCCGACGGCAGGCCGGTCATCAGGGTCATCGAAGGGCCCGCGGGCATCGGCAAGACGGCCCTGGCGGTCCAGTGGGCGCACCGGGTGGCGCACCGCTTCCCGGACGGGCAGATCTTCGTGGACCTGCACGGCAGCGGCAGCGGCGTGCGGGAGGCGTGCGCCGAGCTGGTGGCGAGCGCGTCCGCCCCGCGGGCGCGGACCGAGCCGGGCCGGCGGGCCCGCGCGGTCGTGCCGCAGCGGGAGCGGGTTCCCTCGGGGGACGACGTGCTGCGCTTCGTGCTGCGCAGCCTCGGGGTGACGGTGCCGCAGGGCGAGAGGGACACGGCGGGTTTCGCCCGGAACATCCTGAAGGACCTGCGGATCCTCGTCGTACTCGACGACCTCGCCTCGGCGGAGCAGCTGAAGGCGCTGCTGCCCGGCCCGTCCGCCGGAGCCCTCCTGGTCACCACGCGCGACGCCGGCCGCCTGGCCGGGATCGGCCCGCTGCGCACCGTGGGACTGCGCGAGCTCAGCATCCAGCAGGCCCAGCGGATGCTCTCCGGCATCCTCGGAGAGCGCCGCGTCGAGCAGGAGCCCGGGGCCGTCGCCCGGATCGTCGAGCTGTGCGGCGGCACTCCACGGGCGCTCAGCGTGGCCGCGGAACAGGCGCTGGTGCGGCCCTGGCTCCCCCTGGCCGACCTCGCGGAGGCGATGGCGGCCAGGGGGTGCTGAACGCGTCACGGGCGGTCCCGCGACGGTGCCGGGACCGTCCGCGGCGCCGCCGTGGCCGGGGAACCGCAGCGGCGCGGCGCCCCTCGCCGCGGCCACGCGTGCTCAGCGTGCGGTGGCCAGCGCGTCGAAGAGGCCGCGCAGTTCGGTGATGCCCGCGTCGAGGGCCTGCTGCTGGTCCTCGGCGCGCGCGACCGCCATCGCCGTCTCGCACAGGCCGCCGTACAGCAGGTGGGTGAGGGCGGTCACGGAGTGCGGCGCGATGTCCCCGTTCTCGGTGGCGCGCCGGACCCCCTCCTCCATCATCTTCATGCAGCCCGAGTTGATCTCGCGCATCTCCTCGGTGCCGAGCGCGCCCGGGGCGTCGAGCAGGTTGATGCGCTGGACGTCGGGTGCGAGGACCTCCACGAGGAAGGCCTTCGCACCCACGAACACCGCCTCCCAGGAATCCGGCTCCGCGTCCAGGTAGGCCTCGGCCACGATGTGGGACAGCCGCGCCTGCTCGCGCTCGTACACCGCTCTGAAGAGGTGCTGCTTGCCCGAGAAGTGGTGGTAGAGGGCGCCCTTGGTGAGGTGGGCGGCCTCCACGACGGCATCCAGCGAGGTCGCGTTGTACCCGCGTTCGGCGAACAGCGTGCGGGCGGCTCTCAGCAGTTCCTCGATGGTGCTGTCGGACCGCTCACGCTGCGTCGGACGCGTTCTCGTACGAGTCGTGGGCATGTTCACACTTCCCGAGGTCGGACCGCATTGAGCTGGCCTTCCAGGCTACACGCAGTTTCATTCCTTCCATACGTATGTGTTCCCGTTCCCTGATGTCCTGCGTCCTGCGTCCTGCGCCCGGACCGGGGCTCAGCCCGCCCCGACCCGGTCCACGAACCGCAGCACCCGGTCCCAGGCGTCCGCCGAGGCGTCGGCGTAGGCGTCCCGCTTGGCGTCGAAGAAGCTGTGCGGGGTGCCGGGATAGGTGACGACCTCGTGGTCGACGCCCGCCTCGGCCAGGGCCTCCTCGAACGCCTTCACATGGGCCGGCGGGATGCCCGGGTCCTCCCCGGCCATCAACGCCAGCACCGGTGCCTTCAGGTCGGCCGCCCTGCTGGTCGGACCGGGTGAACCGTCCGGACCGTCGGCCGGCCAGCAGTAGAAGCCGATCACGCCGGCCAGGTCGGAGCGGCCGGCCGCGGCCATCACGGCGAGCCGGCCACCGATGCAGAAGCCGACCGTGAGGACGGCGCTCGCGGCGCCGCCCTCCTCGGAGCGCAGGTGCGCGATGCCCGCGCTCAGGTCGGCGTAGAGCTGGCGCGGGGTGAGCCTGGCCATGTGCTCGGTATAGGGGAAATCGCTTTCTCTTTTGGCCGCGCCGGCCGTGCGGCCGTAGTAGTCGATGACGAGCGCCCGTACGCCGTTCTCCGCGAAGCGTTTGGCCAGCTCCGTGTAGAACCCGTACAGGCCGCGCACGTCGGGCAGGATCACGATCGCTGTGCGCGTGCCGCCCGCCGGGGCGGCGGTGAATGCGGCGAAGGTGTTTCCGTCGGCCGCGGTCAATTCCAGATAGCGGCTCTCGACCGCGGCATCCGGAATCTGCGGTACCGGTGGAATGGCGTCCTCGTCGAAGCACATGTGCCGGGGGCCTCCGTGGGTCCTGTGCGGTTCTTTCTTCTTACGCTGTTACTGACGTGATTTCAGTGGCCGGAGGTACCGATTTCCGAAACTTCTTCAATGGTGAACGGAATTCGGAACGGGGGCACGCCCATGCCTTCGATCCGGTAGCGGTTCCACAGGTCGGGTTCGGTGATGCGGCCCGCCGCGTTCCCCTCGGACGTCCGCAGCACCACACCGGCGCTGCGGTCCCCCACCATCCGGGTCAGCTCCTCGTGGGCCTCCAGTCGTCCGTACCAGCGGTAGCGGCCGTCCAGCGGCTGGAAGCTGCCGGTGAGCCGGGCCCGGACGGTGAACTCGGCACGGCCTTCCACCGCCAGCACCGCCGGACCTTCGTACCCGTCATCGTCCACGATCAACACCCTCTTCTCTAGGCGTCCTTGAGCCAACCGGCCGAGCGCCACACCTTCTCCGAGCGGCCGCCGATCAGCCCGATCGACTTGTAGTACGGGGCGATCCGCTCGGCGCCGTACGCTCCGTTGACCAGCCCGACGGGGTTGTTGCGGCCCGCTTCGACACAGACCTTCGGGTCCAGGCCGGCCCGCTCGTACATCAGCGGGTTGTAGCGGTCCCGGCGGATGGACTTCACCACCGAGGCGAGGAAGTCGCGCAGCATCTGCAGACGCCGCTTGGAGAGCGTGGGCACGAACCGCTCCAGCTCGGTACGGGCGAAGCTGATGTGCCGGGCCTCCTCCACCACGTGGATGCGGGCCACCGTGCGCACCAGCGGCTGCACCGTCTCGTCGTTGGCCTGCTCACGCTGGAAGCGGTCGAAGAACTCCTCGGTGAGCAGCAGCATCGCCCACAGCGCGGGCACCGGGGCGAACGTCTTCAGCAGCAGCCCGGCCCGCTGGGTCTTCGGGTTCACGGGGTAGAACTCCGAGCCCGTCTTTTCCACCAGCTGGGCGAACATGATCATGTGGCGCACCTCGTCCGCCACTTCGGTCAGCGCGAACTGCACCTGCGGGCTGGTGATGTCGCGCTTGTAGGCGTACCGCGACACCAGGTGCAGCAGGATGTGCTCGGTCCACACGCCCGCGGCCAGCGACGACGCCAGCTCCTCACGGCTGAGCAGCAGCTTCTGCTCCATGGACAGGGAGTCGTACAGCTCGGTGCCGTACAGGGAGATCCGCTTCTCGGGCAGGAACCACTTGCCCTCCTCCAGCGGTTCGTCCCAGTTCACGTCGACCCGCGGATCGTAGGAGTGCCGAGCCGACGCGACGAGGAGCTGCGTGGCCTTCTTGGTCTGGCGGACGAGCGGGTCCTCCGAGCGGCGGCCCGGGCGGTCGGTGGCGGTGGTCATCACGACTCCTTGTCCTGTGCGCGCTGAGTGCTGTCCGAAGAGGCATCCGGCAGGCCGGCATCCGCCGAGACCAGCCGGTGCACGTCGACCGTGAGCTGTTCGCGGACCGGGCGGCCGGCCAGGATCTCGACCACGTACCGGGCCGCGAGCACGCCGAACTGGTGCGACGCGTAAACGAGTTGGGGAACGCTGTAGTCCGGGTCCGCGCGGTGCGCGGTGACGTCGGCGATCAGGTCGGCCGGGACGATCTCCCGGGGGATCACCTTCAGCAGCAGCGTCCACAGCGCGTCCTCGGTGATGTCCCCGGGAGCGATCGCGCCCGCGAGCGGGACGGATTCGGCCCGGTAGTCGTAGTAGCGCACGTGCTGGGTGCCCGACAGGTCGTAGCCGGAGACCACGGGCAGCCGGCGGCGTGCCGCCGCCGCGTGCAGCGCGTACTTGGCCCGCCAGCCGCCCAGGGTGGTCACGTCCACGCCGTCGACGACCACGTCCACGCCGTCCAGCAGCAGGTCGGGCGCGTCCGGGCGGACGCCCGCGGTGTCGACCCGGATCCCGGCGAAGGGGTTGACCGACCGGATGCGCTCGGCGGCCACCTCCGCCTTGTTGCGGCCGATGTCCGTGTGCGTGGCGCTCTGCCGGTTGAGGTTGTTCAGCTCGTACTCGCCCGGCTCGGCGAGCACGAAGCGACCCGTGCCCAGGCGGGCGAGCGGTTCGACGACCGCGCCGCCCGTCGAACCGCACCCCGCCACCAGCACGGTGGCGTCGCGCAGCCGCTCCTGCACCTCGCCCGGGATCAGCCCCCGGTTGCGCTCGGTCAGGACCCGGTAGTAGGCCTCCGGGTCCTCGGGGACACCGGCCGGAACCGTCCTGGCCGCGGTGGTGGTGCTCATATCCTCACCCTCCGGATCTCTCCATTGACCCGGCCGACCAACTGCTGGAAGCCGGCGAGGGGGTTGGTCGCGTCCAGCGCGCGCCGGAGCCAGCTCAGGAGCCGCTCCATCTCCGCCCCGCGCGGGACCCGTGCCACGAACGGCTTGACCACCGCGCGCTCCACGTACGCCGGGAAGAGCAGGTCGTCCTCGGGCAGCGAGGGGCGCGTGCCCTCGATCACGGTGATCTCCCCGAGGCTGCGCGTCAGGCGCCGCACGGCCAGGCCCTCCTCGCCGTCGCCGACGAGGAAGCGCGGCCGGGGGGAGAGACCGGCGAGCACCGTGTAGAAGCCGAGCATCAGTTCCAGCGACAGCCGCAGCCGCAGGGCCGGGGAGGCGTCGCGCTGGGAGGGGCGCTGCATCAGGCGCTTGATCTCCCACACCTCCCGCACATCGACCGGCTCCTCGAGCGGCACGTGGTCGAACAGGTTGATGCCGTGGGCCACCTCGCAGGGGAAGGGGGCCCGGTCCGGGTGGGTGACGGGCAGCGGGGCGGTCTCGGTCGTGGCGATGACCGAGACGTAGCGCAGGATCGCGCCGGTCCGCTCCTCCATGCCGATGACGTGGATCTCCTCGCCGTGCCCCGGGCCGGCCGGCTCCGCGAACAGGCCGCGGGCGAAGGCCACGCGGTCGCTGGCGAACCGGGACCGCAGGTACTGCGCGAGCCGGAACCCGTAGATCGCCAGCCGGTAGCGCTCGGGCAGCTGTGACTGCGGCACCGCGAGCACGGTCAGGCCGTCCGGGCGGCGGGCCAGGTACAGCGGGTCGGCCTGTTCGGCCAGGCCCGCCAGGCTCATGTGGTCGTGCACGTCCAGCACGCGCGCCACATAGCGTGCGCGGCGCGCGTCGTCCGCAGGCGGTGTCGCACCGGTGACGGTCTGCGAGGTCACGTCGGTCTCCCCTGCGCGGATGCGTCGTGCGGCCGTGGCGCCGCGGCCGGGACGGAATCGGTCCCCGGCACGAGCCGCGGCTCCATCGACAGGCGGGTGCAGCGTGCCGCCGAGGCCACCATCGCCTCGACGTACGACGCCGCGGAGAAGGCCGCTGCACGCTCCCGGAGCGCCGTCGTCCGGGCCCCGGCCGTCCGGGCCGGCGCCGTCCGCTGCGCGGCCGTCCGGTCGGTCCGCGGGCGGGGCGTCACAGCCGGCGCCCGTACAGCGCACCGGTGATGGCCAGCGCCAGCACCTCCGGCGTGCCCTCGTAGATGCGGGCACCGAACGACTCCCGGACCAGCTTCTCGACCGCGTGCTCGCGGCAGTAGCCGCGCGCGCCGACGATGGACATGGCCTCCTCGGCCACCTCGATCGCCGCGCGGTCGGCGTACATCTTCGCCACGGCCGGGCCGTAGACGGGGGCGGGCAGCATGTTGTCCGCCTGGTGCGCCGCCTGGAGGTACAGCAGCCGGGAGGCCTCGATCTTCGAGGACATCTCGGCCAGCTTGCGCGCCGTGAACTGGTGCTCGTACAGCGGCTTGCCCGCCTGGACGCGCTCGCCCGCCCACTCCTTGGCGATCTCGAAGGCGCCCCGGGCGACCCCGGTGGAGATCGCGGCGACGATCGAACGGGCCTGGTTCGACTGGACGGTCAGGTAGTTCCACCCGCCGCCCTCCCCGAAGACGATGTTCTCCTCCGGCACCCGGACGTCCTCGAAGGTGAGGGTGGTGCCCAGGCAGGCCCGGTAGCCCATCTTGTCGGCCACCGCGCCGCGGGTGACCCCCTCGCTGTCCAGGGGCACGATGAACACGGTCAGCCCGGTGGCGCCGGGGTTGCCCTCGATGTTGGCGAACACCGCCGCCCACTCGGCGACCTTGCCGTTGGTGATGAAGCGCTTGACGCCGTCGAGGACGAAGTGGTCGCCGTCCCGGCGGGCCGTCATCACGTCCTCGGCCAGCTCGGCGTGCTCCGGTATCAGCAGGTCGCAGCCTGCGGTCTCCTCGGTGATGGCGTTGCAGGCGAGGACCGGCCTGTCCCCGAGGAACGGGGGCAGGAAGCGGGCCTGGAGCTGCTGGTCGCCGGAGAACAGCACGGAGGTCTGGCCGAGCAGCGAGGCGCCGAAGATCAGCGCCGTGCTGGCGCAGACCGAGGCGATCTCCTCCATGGCGACCGCCACGCCGAGCACACCCATGCCGCGGCCACCGAGGTCCTTGGGCATGGTCAGGCGCAACAGGCCGAGCCGGTGGCCGGCTTCGACCATCTCCCAGTCGAACTCGTCGGCCGGGGCGAGGTCGTTGGCGAGGGTCCGCGGCTTCACCACGGTCTGTGCGAAGTCGCGGACTTCGTCGCGCAGCTCCTCCACCTCGGGCGGGAGCTGGAACAGCGAGGGCATCGCCGCTTCGTTGAGGGCGCGCAGGTCGGAGAGGGTCGGGGCGTTCGGTACGGCGGTGGTGGTCGCGATCACAGCAGCCGGCTTTCTGTGGTGACGGACGAGGGAGAGAAGAGGCGGTGGTGGGGTGCCTGCGGCCCGGAGCCCGGGTCAGGCACCCGAGGGGGCCGACGCGAGCTGGGCGTAGGCGCGGCCCAGCGGCGGCAGCAGGTCCGCGAGTTGGCGCACGCGGGGCACCGGGCCCTTCGCGACGAGACTGCGGTCGACGATCGCCCGGGTCACGCCGAGCCGGCCCAGCAGGATGAGGTGCAGCGCGTCGGGCCGCACCTCCAGCCGCAGGCTCGCCGGCCGGGGCGCGCCGTCGTGCACGCCGTCGGAGTCCAGCAGGAAGGCCGTGCCGGAATCCCCGGTCAGGACGAACTGGAGGGAGAAGTCGCGCTCCTTGAGCAGGGTTGCGAACTCCGCGTCGGTGAGGGCCGCCCGGAAGGCGTCGGTGAACAGCTGCGGGTCCTGAACGGTCACAGTCGTACTGCCTTTCGTGTCATGTGGCTGGTCGTAAGGGGGCGGCGGGTCAGCGGCCGGCGAGGGCACCGCGGCGGTGCCGCGCCGCCTCGGCGAGGATCAGGTCGGCCGCCCGCTCCGCGAGCATCACGGTGGGCGCGTGGGTGTGGCCGCGCGGCAGGGACGGCAGCGCGGAGGCGTCGACGACGCGCAGCCCGGCCACCCCCCGGACCCGCAGGTGCGGATCCAGTACGGCCTCCGGGTCCCCGCCCATGCCGCAGGTGCCGACCGGGTGGTACAGGGTCTCCGCGTGGGTCCGCGTCAGGGCGTGCACCGTGCCGGGGTCCGGATCGAGGGCACCCGGCGTCAGCGGTGCCCCGAGCCGCGCGGCCAGCGCGGGCCTGGTCAGCACCTGCTGGGCCCGGTGTATCCCCTCGGTCAGCACCCGCAGGTCGTCGCCGTCCGGGTCGGACAGGTAGCGCGGGTCGATCACCGGGTGCGCCGCCGGGTCGGCGGAGGCGAGCCGGACGGTGCCGTGGCTGCGCGGCCGCAGCAGGACCACGCCCAGGGTGACGCCGTGCTGCCGCGCGGCCCGCTCCTGGTCGAGGAAGGGCACCAGCATCCACACGAACTCCAGGTCGGGCGCCGGGAGTCCGGGGCCGCTGCGCAGGAACGCGACGGCTTCCGCGAGGTTGGACGTCAGCCGCCCGCGCCGGCCGCGCAGGAACTCGGTGATCTCGCCCTGCCGGTCGGTCACCCCCGGGGTCACCCGGCCGTGGGCCTCGAACGCCAGCGGCACGTAGAGGTGGTCGGCCAGGCCCCGGCCGACCCGGGGCGAGTGGGCGTGCACGGTGATGCCGTGCCCGCGCAGTTCGTCCGCGTCGCCGACGCCGGAGAGCATCAGCAGCTGCGGGGAGCCGATCGCCCCCGCCGCCAGGACGACCTCGCCGTCGGCGCGTGCCTCGGCGGGCCCGTCGGCGGTGGTGTAGGCGACCCCGACCGCGCGGCCGTCCTCGATCAGGATCCGCTCGACACGGGCGTCCGTGACGACGGTCAGGTTCTCCCGCCGCAGCGCGGGCCGCAGATAGCCGTCGGCCGCGCTCCAGCGCCGTCCCCCGCGCTGGGTGGTCCGCACCGGCCCCGCGCCCTCCGGTTCCAGTGGACGCCCGTCGTCCAGGGCGGGCAGCCCCGCGTCGGCGCAGGCGCCGAGGAACTCGGCCGTGGCCGGACTCGGGTCGCGCAGGTCCTCGATGCGGATCGGCCCGCCGGAGCCGTAGCCGCCCGCGCCCGAGCGGTCCTCGGCCCGCGCGAAGTACGGCCGCACCTCCCCGGCCGACCAGCCGGCGCACCCGTCGTCCTCGGCCCAGCCGTCGAAGTCCGCCAGGTGGCCACGGGTCCAGATCTGGGCGTTGAGCGAGGACGAGCCGCCCAGCGTCCGGCCGCGCGGCCAGTTCAGGATCCGCCCGTCCAGCCCCGGCTGCGGAGTCGTGCGGTAGCCCCAGTCCGCGGAGGTGCCGAACAGGGAGGGGAAGGCGGCGGGGATGCCGATCTCGGCGCGCCGGTCCGGGCCGCCCGCCTCGATGAGCACCACCTGCGCGTCGCCGTCGGCGCTGAGCCGCTCGGCCAGCACACAGCCGGCCGAGCCCGCGCCGACCACGACGTACCGCGCGGTGAGGTCGGCGCCCATCACGTCTCCGCGCGGTGCGCGCTGCGCGCGCCGAGGGCCTTGACGATCTCCGCGGCGAGGGCGGCGTGCCCCTCCATGGCGAAGTGGATGCCGTCGGCGCTCATCAGGTTGGGGCGCAGCCGTACGGGGTGGTGCCACATCTCGATCAGCACGGCGTCGTGGCGCCGGGCCACCGCGCGGATGCGGTCGTTGAGGGCCGCCGTACGGTCGCTGAAGACCGCCAGCTCCGGTACCGACTCGAAGACGTTGGTCACGGTGAACGCGAAGATGTCCGCCCCCTGCGCCCGCAGCGCCCGGTACATGGCGTCGAGGTCGGCCTCGACGCCGTCCAGGTCCGGCTCGGCGTCGAACAGGTCGTTGCCGCCGGCCGCCACGTTGACCAGGTCCGGCCGGAAGGCGAGAACCTCCTCGAGCTGCTCGGCGCGCACCTCACCGGTCCGCTTGCCCTTGACGCCCGTGTTCAGATAGGCGAAGTCGGGCTTGCCCGCGCCGAGCGCGGCCGAGATCCGCTGCGGCCACGGCACATGGGCGTACCCCTCGCTCGGGTCGCCGAGACCGGCGGCGAAGCTGTCGCCCATGATGGCGAGCCGCTGCCACGGGGCCCCGCGCAGCAGGCGCACGGACTCCTCGTGGGAGAGTGCCAGCGGGTCGTCCGTCTCGCTGCGCAGATCGTAAGTCGTCATCTTCTCGTCGTACCTCTCTGGGCGGGCGGGTGGATCAGGCGGCGTCGCTCGGTGCCGCCTGCTGCTGAACGACGAAGTCCTCGATGTCCTTGACCGTGGTGATGTCGGCGGTGGGGCCGGTGCCGAGATCGACCAGCGTGAACTCCTGCTCGATACGGAGCGAGAGCTCGATGACGGCGAGCGAGTCGTAGCCGAGGTCCTCGACGAGCCGGTCCCCGGAGTTCGCCTCACGGGCGCCGAGCGGGCTCATCTCTCCGACGATCCGGCGGACCTGTGCGCGCGACGTGCCGTTGTCCATGTCTCTTTCGTCCCTTTCCTGGCTCTGTGGCTTGTTTCTTGTCCCGGGCGCCGCCGGTGCGGCGCGGGGGACCGGCGGTGCTCAGGCCGCGGCGGCCCGGATCGGGTGCGGCGCGTTCCAGCGCTCGGCGTAGGCGTCGAGGGCGGTCTCCACCGCGAGGTCCCAGGAGGCGACGGCCTTCTCCGCCACGTGCGGCAGACCCACCAGACGCAGCTGCTTGGCCAGTCGCTCCCGGGCGATGTCGACGCTGCCCCGGATCTGGGCGGCGCGGCTGAGCATGGCCGCGTGGAGCGCGGGCACCGGGTTGTGCCGGGAGGGACCGATGAGCACCCAGGCCGCCGCGCCGAGCGACTCGAAGTGCGCGTCCTCGATCACCTGGGCGAACCCGCCGGCGACCCCGTCCTGCGCGGCGCGCAGGCCGTAGGAGACATGGCGCGACTCGTCGCGCGTGACGTTCGTGAGTCCTTCCTCCAGTGCCTCCAGCTTCAGCCGGCGGGCGAGGAAGCGGGTGGTGCGCAGGGCGGTCGCGGCGAGCACGCCCTCCGTGATCAGGTGGTAGTAGATGAGGGCGCGGTACCAGGACTCGCGGTCCTCCGGGTCCTGACGCACCGCGTCGGTGGCGCGGGTGAGTACGGGAGTGAACACCTCGGAGTAGTCGGCGCCCTCCTCGACCGCGTCCAGGCCCGTCCGGCAGGCGTCCTCGAGATAGGTCTGGAAGAAGCGCACATGGCGTGCCTCGTCGGCCAGCTGGGTGCACAGGAAGATCCGGTCGTCCTCCGTGGGCGGCGCGTCGATCAGCGCGCCCAGCGTGTGCGTCACCGTGACCTCGCCGACCTCCAGCTCGCCGAGCGAGCCGAGCATCTGCTCGCGCGAGAAGGGCGTGAGGGACTCCCAGGCCGCCGCGTCCCGGGCCGGGTCGACCTGGGCGACGGCCCACTGCTGGCGTTCCCAGCGGCGATACAGAGCAGCGGAGTTGGCGAGTCGGCCGCGCTGCTCGGCGGCGGTCTCGGGGGCCGTCTCGGTGACGTCGAGTACGAGCCCGGAGGTCGTGACGCTCATATGGCAGCCCCATCCAGTCGCGGTGCGGTCGGTGCGGTCGGTTCGGTCGGGTCGTGAGGCCCGTGTGTGCGGTGCAGGACGTCGCCGGCGAGCGTGCCCTCGCCCGCCTGCCGCCACAGCAGCCGGCGGCGTGGCTTGCCGCTCGAGGTCCGCGGAATCGTTCCGCGCCGGGCCCGCACCACGGTCAGGGCGACCGAGGTGTCCAGGGCCGAGCGCAGCGCGCCCTGCACGGCCTCGAGCCAGCCGTCGCCGGGCGCCTCCACGACGATCACCGCGCCCGGGCGTCCGTCGCGGTCGCCGAGTGCCACCGCGCAGCGGCCCGGCGGCACCCCGGGAACCGAGACGAGCGCCGCCTCCAGGTCCTCGGCGTGCACCTTGCGGCCGCGGACCTTGAGGCTGTCGCCGATCCGGCCGACCACGTACAGCTCGCCGTCGAGCAGGAAACCGGCGTCGCCGGTGCGCAGTCCGTCGTCGCCGAAGGCCCGGTTGGCGGCCGGGTCGGCCGTCTCGTAACCGTCGGCCACGGACGTGCCGCTCACCCGGATCTCCCCGAACGTGCCGTCCGGCAGCGGTGTCCCGTCGTCGTCCACGATCTCCACGGCGGTCCCGGGCACCGGCCGGCCGCAGGAGGCGATCCAGCCCGCGGGCTCCTCCGGCCGGTCGGCGCCGAGGGTGCCGGTGCCGGCGACGGTCACCGGCGCCCCGGTGTCCACCGGGCCGGCCGGGCGGACGATGCGCGCGCCGAGGCCGGGACGGACACCGGTGACGGCGAGCGTGGTCTCCGCCATGCCGTAACAGGGCGTGATCGCGCGGGAGTCGAAGCCGTACGGGGCGAGCCGGGCGGTGAAGTCGGCGACCACGCCCGCGTCCACGCGCTCGGCGCCGCTCATCGCGACCCGCCAGGCCGAGAAGTCCGCGCCCGCCAGCTCCTCGTCGCGCACGCGGGATGTCGCGTACCCGTAGCCGAAGTTGGGGGCGGTGGTGATGGTCACCCCGTGCCTTCCGTGGCAGTCGAGCCACCGGGCCGGGGAGCGGATGAAGTCGACGGGGCTCATCAGCCACAGGTCGATCTGGGCCACGACGGAGCCCAGGAAGGTCCCGATGAGGCCCATGTCGTGGTACAGCGGCAGCCACGACGAGCAGGAGTCCTCGCTCGTCACGCCGAGCCAGCCGTGGATGGCGCGGACGTTGGCGGCGAGGTTGTCGCCGGTGACCCGGACCCCCTTGGGGGTACCGCTGGAACCGGAGGTGAACTGGAGCAGGGCGAGTTCCGCCGTCCGGCGGGCCGGCCCGTCGTCGGCGGGCAGGCCGTCCGGCTCGGGCAGGACCAGGGGTTCTCCCGTCCCGGCCCTGGTGCTCGCCGCGGCGGCGAGCGGGGCGAGCCGGCGGTCGGTCAGCACGGCGGCCGGCGCGGCGGCACCGAGGATCGCGGCCGCGTGCTCGGTGAAGGCCTCGTGTCCGCCGAAGGCGACGGGCGAGGCGATCGGGGACGGGGTCGCCCCCGCGTACATGGTGCCGAGGAACGCCGGTACGAAGCTCTCGGGCTCCTCGACGAGCAGGGACACGACGCCCTTGGTGACGCCGTTGGCGTGCAGGAAGGCGGCTGTGCGGCGGGCCGCCGAGGCGATGCCCGCGTAGTCGCTGAAGTGCCAGTCGCCGTTTCGGTAGTAGTGGATTCCACGCTCGGGCGCGGGGGAGTCCAGCCAGTCGAGGACTGTGTTCATCAATTCCCCTCATGAACCGATGGGCTCTCGTCCTGTGTTACGGGCTGGGGTTGCCGTCCCCTCGCGGCGAATCGAGATTTTCGCCGCGGCTCGGTGCGCGCCGCTGACGTGGGGCGGGGCCGCGGCTGCGTGGTAGCCGCGGCCCCGCCCGGGCCGGCCACGGTCACGGGGGACAGGACCGCGGCCGGCGCTCTCGGGGGTGGGGTCAGGACCTGTCGGCCGAGGACGCGGCGGCCGCGGCCTTGGCGGCGGCCTCCGCCTGCGCCCGCATGTGGGCCTGGATCTGCCGCTGGGTCTCGGCGATCTGCGCCATCGACTTCTTGGTGAACAGCCAGAACCCGGGCACCGCGGAGGCGGCGATGAAGATGCCCGCGAGCAGGAACGCGTCGAGGTACGGCTGCGGGGTGCTCAGATCGCCGGCGGCGAACACCGCCGCCATCGAGGCGACACCGACCGCTCCGCCGAACTGCCGCGCGGTGGTGCTCATTCCGGTGCCCGTGGCGAACTTCAGCGGGTGCACGGAGATGGAGGCCGCGGTGGTCACACTGGTGAGCGCCGCACCGAGCACGGCCCCGCCGAGGGCGCCGTACGGCAGCCACAGGGCCAGGAACTCACGGTCGGAGCCGAGGCCCGTGTACGCCCAGATGCTCAGCGCGAGGAAGGCGGCGGCCGACACGATGACCACCGGCCGCTGCTGCTCCGGCTTCAGCCGGCGGCCCACCCAGATGGCGGCGACCGCGGAGAGCACCGCTCCGGGGGTGACGGCGAGACCGGCCTTCAGCACCGAGTAGCCCCAGATGGTGGTGAGGTACAGGGGGCCGGACAGGAACCAGACGAACAGACCGGCGCCGAGCAGGAACGCGGTGAGGTTGGCCGCCGCGAACATCGACGTGCCCCACAGACCGGTTTCCACGGCCGGGGCCGGGTGCTTGCCGGAGCGCACCAGCGAGAAGGCCACGAGCAGGACACCGGCGCCGATCCAGCCCCACGTGGTGACGGCGTCCCAGCCCCAGTCGCCGCCCTTGGTGAGGCCGATGACGATGCCGGCGATGCCGAGGGTGACCGTGGCCGTGCCGAGCAGGTCGGGCAGCTTGGAGTTCTCCACCGGGCGCTCGGGCAGGCGCAGGGCGCCGAGGAGGACGGCGAGGCCGATCGGGATGTTCAGGACGAACACCGCGCGCCAGTCGATCTCGCTGACGAGCAGACCGCCGAGCGAGGGTCCGGCGGCGGCCGCCATGGATCCGGCCGCGCCCCAGATGCCGATGGCCTCGGCCCGCTTCTCGGCGGGTGTCTCGGACAGGACGAGTCCCAGCGCGGCGGGGATCATGCCGGCCGCGCCGATGCCCTGGACGGCGCGGGCGGCGATGAGCATCTCGACGTTCGGCGCGACGGCGCACGCGAGGGAGGCGACGCTGAACAACGCGACCGACCACAGGAACAGCTTGCGCCGGCCCAGCACGTCGGCGAAGCGCCCGGCCGGGGTGAGCAGGGCGGCGAAAAGGATGCCGTAGCTGGTCACCACCCAGGTCAGGTCGGTGACGGACTCCTTCGGGAAGTCCTCGTGCAGGGCCGGGAAGGCCACGTTGACGATCGTCGTGTCGAGGAAGGCCATGAACGTGGCTGCCGACGTCAGCAGCAGTGTCTTCCCCGCGGTCGAGGGCTCGGCGCCGGGCGCGAGCGTGCCTGAGGTCACTGTTGATCCTTCCAACTAACATTCCTTGGGTATGCGAGTACATACCGTAGGTATGTTGTTGTCAAGCGGGATCCCACGGGGGGTCGGGCGGGCTTCGCGCGTAGCCCAGGGGAAGGCAGCAAGCGAGGCAGCGGGCGGGGGAGCATGCCGCAGTTGCCGGCGACGACAGGAGTCCCGTGTGAACACCACGCACGCCGCGCATGTGCCCGAGCCGGATCGTCACCACGCGGTTCTGCTCGGCATCGGGGACTACCGGCCCCGACGGATCGTCACCAACGAGGAAATCTGCCGCACTCTGGACTCGTCACCCGAATGGATCCTGCGCCGCAGCGGCATCCGCACCCGCTGCTTCGCCGGCCCCGACGAAACGCTCGCGGACATGGCCGCGACGGCCGCGGGGAAGGCGCTCGCCGACGCGGGCGCGGCGCCGGACGAGGTCGACCAGATACTGGTCGCCACCATGTCGGACGTCGGGACGGCGGGCACCGGCGCGGCGGCGGACGGGCTCGCCGCGGAGATCGCGCGCCGGCTGGGTACGGCGGCACCCGCCGAGCAGGTGTCCGCCGCCTGTGCCGGATTCACTGTCGGGCTCTCCCTGGCCGCCGTGTCCGTCGCGAGCGGGCAGGCCCGCACCTGCCTGGTCATCGGCGTCGAACGCATGTCCGACATCCTTGACCCGACGGACCGCTCGACCGCCTTCCTGTTCGCGGACGGGGCGGGCGCGGCCCTGGTCGGCCGCGGCACGGAGCCGGGCATCGGGACCGTGGTCTGGGGCACCGAACCCGCACTGCGCGAGGCCATCACCGTACGGGAGGAGCCGGGCCGGGCGAACCCCGTCATCCGCATGCAGGGCTCGACGGTCTTCCGCTGGGCGGTGACGCACCTGCCCGGCCTCGTCCAGGACGTGCTGGCCCGCTCGGGCGTCGGCCCCGGCGACGTCCAGGCGTTCGTCCCGCACCAGGCCAACCTGCGCATCATCGAGGCGGTCGCGGAGAGCGTGGGCTTCCCCGCCGAGGTCGCCGTGGCCCGCGACATCGTCGACCAGGGCAACACCTCCGCGGCGTCGATCCCCCTGGCCCTCAACCGCATGCGCACGTCCGGCACCCTGCGCGGGGGAGACCTCGCGGTACTGATCGGCTTCGGCGCGGGCCTGACGTACGCGGGCACGGTGATCCGCATCCCCTGACCACCACGGCTGGGCAAGCCCCCGACCACCACCGGGACTGCGCCCGTGCCACACGGGGAGGATCTCCCGCGTTCCACGGCCGCGGGCAGCGGTCTGTGTGCGGGTCGTGTCCGGTGTGCCGGGTGGCTGCGTCAGTTGCCGGGCGCGGGGCCTGGGGCGGCCCGGACAGCCGTGCCCGGTGCCGGGACAGCCGGGCCGGTGGACCGGCCCGAGGGTGGCCGCCGGTGGGCCGGCTGGGCGCGCGGGGCGTCCGTAGGGTGCCCGCCTCCGGCGCGGTGGGCGTCTGCGGGTGGAGGTGGAGCACCGGGTCGTGCTGCCCGAGGGGGCCTGCCGTGCGGGGGTGGTTGGTGCCCGTGGGGTGTCGGGTTTCCGTGGGGCGCGTGTCTGTGCCGGGCGGAAGGCGCGGTGGCGGGAGAGCGCGGGGTTGTGCCTCGTCCGAGGGTGGTCTGCTGTGCGGGGGTGGTTGGTGTCCGTGGGGTGTCGGGCTTTCGTGGGGCGCGTGTCCGTGCCGGGCGCGGGAGGCGTGGCTCCGGGTGGGCCGGGGGCCTGGCCTCCCGGCCGGCGGGTGGGGGCGGTTACGTGGTGAGGAGGGTTCGTAGGGTGGCTGCCTCCGGTACGGCGAGGGGGTCCGCCAGTTGCAGCCCGCGGCGCCAGGGGCGGGTGGGGCGCCCGTGGCCCGTGGCTGTGGCCGCGGCGCGGCCCCAGGAGAGCAGGGCCCGCACCTCGCCCAGCGGGTGCCCCGCCGCCCGGTACAGCGCGGCCGCGCGGCGGTGACCCGCGATGGCGGCCGCGATGTGACCGGCCGCCAGCGCGCAGTCCGCCTCCGAGGCCAGCGTCTGCGCCGTCACCAGCCGCATGCCGCACCGGTGCAGGACGCGCCGGGCACGCCGGCCGGCCGCGAGCGCCTCCTCGTACAGGCCGAGCCGTACGTACGCGGCCGCGCTCTCGGCCTGCGCGCGCGCCGCCCCCTGCCAGTAATGGATCTCCTCCGAGATCAGCAGCGCCTGGCCGAAACTGCGCATGGCCAGGTCCGTCTGCTCGGCCGCGGCCTCGACGCCGCCCAGCCCGATCAGGCAGTCCGCCTCGATACGCGGGTCCGACAGATGCGGCATGGCGACATGCGCCTCCCGCGCCGTGGTCACCGCGCGGGTGTGCTCCCCCAGGTCGCTCAGGAGCGACGCCCGGCAGGTCAGCGCGATGGCCATGCCCTCGTGGAAATCCATCTCACGGCTTGCCCGGATGGCCAGTTCACACCAGTGGTCCGCCTCCTCGTACCGGCCCAGCAGACGGAGCGACAGCGCGATGTACGCGGGCAGCCGTATCTGCCCGAACCGGGAGCCGGCCCGCTCCGCCAGCACCAGCGAGCTCCGGAAGTCACGCAGGGCGGACACCGGATCGCCCGCGTCATAGGCGTTACGGGCCAGCCGGCCCAGCGCGTTGGCCTGCCCCGCCAGGTCCCCGACGCTCTCGTGGATGCGCAGTGCGGCGCCCAGATACCGGTCCGCCAGCCCTGTCGCGCCCACCGACCAGTACGACCGGCCGAGCACGGCCAGGGCGAGCGCCTCGCCCGCCGGCCACGACGCGTCCCGGCTGACGGTCAGCGCCTCCCGCGCAAGCTGCCGCTCGCCGGAGTGGTGGCCCTTCCGGTAATGGGAGTCGGCCATGTTCAGGAGCATCGCCGTGTTCGCCCGCGGATTGCCCGACTTGGCGGCCGCGCTCTGCGCCGCCTCCACCGCCGCCGACCAGTCGTCCCCGCCCGGATGCAGCCGGATGAAGCCGAGCATCGCGTCGGCCAGCCGCCAGCTCGCCGGCCCGAGGCCGAGCTCCGCGGAGAGCTTGATGGCCGCGCAGATGCCGGCCTTCTCCCGGTCGAGCCAGGCGATGCCGGCCTCGCCGCTCAGGTAGGCGTCGTACGGGTCGCCCCCGGTGCCCTCCGGCGCCGCCCCGGGCCACGTCCGGACGGCCTCCTGCGCGACGGACGATCCGTCCGCGCCCCGGTGCGCCCCCGCCATCTGGATGCCGTTGGCGAGGCTGACGTGCTCCACCGACTTGCGGTACCACTCCAGCAGTCGCAGCAGCACGTCCCGGTGCAGCTCCCAGGGGTCCTCGGCCGCGCGCCCCATGGCGTACTCCTTGACCATGTGGTGCATCCGGTAGCGGCGCGGCGCGTACTCGGACAGCAGGTTGGCGCGCACCAGCGCCCCGAGCCGGTCGTCCAGCACGGCGAAGGAACCCCCGGCGAGCGCCGCCACCGCCTCCCGCCCGAACTCGATGCCGGGGACGACCCCCAGCTGCCGGAACAACTGCCGTTCGGGCTCCGACAGTTTGCCGTACGACAGGGCCAGCGCCCGGCCCATCGCCCCGCGCGCGTCCGTGCCGTCCACCGTGGGGACCCGCGCGAGCACCTCGCCCAGCGGCTCGTCGGGATGGCTCGCGGCGTAGGCGCCGCTCAGCCGCACGGTCAGCGGCAGCCGCCCGGAGGCCCGCACGATCCCGGCCGCCGCCTCCGGCTCCTTCGCCACGCGCGCCCTGCCGACCAGCGAGGCCAGCAGGGCGAGCGCGGAGGTGTCGTCCAGGGCGTCGAGCAGCACCTCACCGGCGAAGTACGTGGCGGTCAGCTCCGGCATCCGGTTCCGGCACGTCACCACGACCGCGCTGCCGTCCACGCTCGGCGGCAGCAGATGGCGCACCTGCTCGGGGTCCGCCGCGTCGTCCAGCACGATCAGCACCCGCCGTCCGACGAGCAGCGTCCGGTACAGCGCGGCCCGTTCGTCGAGCCGGAAGGGGATGTCGGCGGCGGGGAGTCCCAGCGCGAGCAGGACCCGGGCGAGCGTCTCGGCGGGTTCCAGGGGCGGCAGATGCCGGTCGTGGCCGCGCAGCGCCACGAAGAACTGCCCGTCGGGGAAGGAGTCCCGGGTCCGCTGCGCCCACCGCAGGGACAGCGTCGTCTTGCCGGCCCCGGCCATGCCGCTGATCACCGCGAGGTTGCTGCTCTGCGGCGCCGTGACCGTCAGCGCGGCACGGGCCGGGGTCAGCAGCGCGTCCAGCTCCCGCAGTTCGCGCTCCCGGCCGACGAAGTACCCGGTGGGCTCGGGCATGCGCAGCTGCTCGTGCGTCCGTGCCGTGACGGACCTCGCGGCCCGGCCGTCCGCCGGGCGGACCGGGTGCAGCAGCCGCTCGCCCGCCGCGCGCAGGGCCTCGCCGGGACGCGTCGACAGCTCCCGGTCCAGCCGGGCCCGGACCGCCTCGTACGCGCGCAGCGCCGCCGCCGGGTTCCCGCTGTCGCAGTGGGCCTGCACCAGACGGAGCGCCAACTCCTCGTCGTAGGGCCGCTCCTCGGTCAGCGTCTGCAACTGCGTGAGGATCTCCTGGGGGCGGCCGAGCCGCAACTGCGCGTCGAAGTAGTCCAGCAGCGCGGAGCGCCGCTCGCTGTCCAGGGTCGTGCGCAGCGACTCCACGCGGGTGCCCCACAGATTGCTGAGCGCGGCGCCCGACCACTGCGCCAGCGCGGACCGCAGCAGCCCGCAGCGCTCCTCGTCGTCCCCGACGCCGGCGGCCCGGCCCGCCAGATCCCGGAACCGGCACAGGTCCACGGCCGCCGGATCCACCCGCAGCACGTATCCGCCGCCCTGGGACGACAGGACCGGCCGCCCGGGTGACGAGGCAAGGACCTTGCGCAACCGGGTGGCGTACCCGGCGAGCGTGTTGCGTGCCTGGCGCGGGGGCCTGCCGTCCCAGACGAGTTCGGCGAGCCGCTCCCTGGGGACCACGTTGTTCACGTCCACCAGCAGCATGGCCAGCAGGCTGCGCTGGCGCGCGTGCCCGATGTCCAGGTCCCGGTCGTCGGCCAGGACTCGTACCGGGCCAAGCACCCGCAGGTCGATCACAGTGGACTCCGCTCAAGGATGCGACGGTCGCCGGTCGGCCCGGACGACCCCTGGGTTCCTTCGCCGTGCGCGGCCGAGCGGTCCCGAGCGCGCGTTTGGGAGCAATCACCTTGTGTTCCGAAGGCTGAGCGTAGCGTGTTCGCGCAAACTTTCGGGCACGTTGCGGCGCCCGTCGGCGTCTCGGGCGTCCCCGCGGACGGCGCACCTTCCGGCGGCCGGGCGCCGGTGGCACATGCCGGTGAGAACAGGGGGATGATGCGGACATCGTGGGCGATTCGCTGCCGGACCGGGGTGACATACCGAGGTCCGTGACACAGCGGGTGCGTACGGGCGTTAGCGTGGTCGGTGCGGACCGGGCGAGCGGTGCCGGGTCCACGGGTCGAGCAGGGGGAGACATGCGGGTCGGAGTGGCGTCTTGAGGATTCTGCACACCTCCGACTGGCACTTCGGCCGGTCCTTCCACCGGGTCGGCATGCTCGGTGCCCAGGCCGAGTTCATCGGCCACCTCGTCACCACCGTGCGCGAGCGCGAGGTGGACGCGGTGGTCGTGTCGGGAGACGTGTACGACCGCGCGGTGCCGCCGCTCGCCGCGGTCGAGCTGTTCGACGACGCCCTGCACCGGCTCGCCGCGCTCGGCGTGCCCACGGTGATGATCTCCGGGAACCACGACTCGGCCCGCCGTCTGGGCGTCGGCGCCGGACTCATGGGGCGCGGCGGCATCCATCTGCGGACCGACCCTGCCGCGTGCGGCACGCCGGTGGTGCTCTCCGACGCGCACGGGGACGTCGCCTTCTACGGACTGCCCTATCTCGAACCCGCCCTGGTGAAGGACGCGTTCGCCGTGGAGAAGGCCGGCCACGAAACGGTGCTCGCCGCCGCCATGGACCGCGTCCGCGCCGATCTCGCCGGGCGTTCGCCCGGCACCCGATCCGTGGTCCTCGCCCATGCCTTCGTCACCGGCGGCGAACCCAGCGACAGCGAGCGGGACATCAGCGTCGGCGGGGTGGCCGCCGTGCCCGCCGGGGTGTTCGACGGCGTCGACTACGTGGCCCTCGGTCATCTGCACGGCTGTCAGAACCTCACCGGCCGCGTCCGCTATTCCGGCTCCCCGCTGCCGTACTCCTTCTCCGAGGCCGGGCACCGCAAGAGTATGTGGCTCGTCGACCTGGCCGCGGACGGGACCGTGACCGCCGAGCGCGTCGACTGCCCGGTGCCGCGCGCCCTGGCCCGGATCCGCGGCACCCTGGAGGAACTGCTCGACGACCCCGCGCTGGCGCGGCACGAGGACGCCTGGATCGAGGCCACCCTCACCGACCCCGTCCGCCCGGCCGACCCCATGGCCCGCCTCCTGCGGCGCTTCCCGCACACCCTCAGCCTCGTCTTCGACCCGGCCCGCACCGCCGACGACCCCGAGGTCTCCTACGCCCGCCGCCTCGCCGGCCGCGACGACCAGCAGATCGCCGAGGACTTCGTCGCCCATGTCCGCGGCACCGGCCCCGACGAGCACGAACGCGCGGTGCTGCGCGACGCCTTCGACGCGGTCCGCGCGGACGACGCCGTGCGGGAGGTGGCACGATGAGGCTCCACCGGCTGGACCTTACCGCCTTCGGGCCGTTCGGGGGCACTCAGAGCGTCGACTTCGACGAGCTGTCCGCCGCCGGGCTCTTCCTGCTGCACGGCCCGACCGGTGCCGGCAAGACGTCCGTACTGGACGCCGTCTGCTACGCGCTGTACGGCTCCGTGCCCGGGGCCCGGCAGAGCGGCCAGGGTCTGGCCCTGCGCAGCGACCACGCCGCCCCGGCCACCCGCACCGAGGTCACCCTCGAACTCACCGTCGCCGGACGCCGGCTGGAGATCACCCGGCAGCCGCCCTGGGAGCGCCCCAAGAAGCGCGGCACCGGCACCACCCAGGACAAGGCCCAGACCTGGCTGCGCGAACGCGACGCCGCCTCGGGGACCTGGAAGGACCTCAGCCGCTCGCACCAGGAGATCGGCGAGGAGATCACCCAGCTCCTCGGCATGAGCCGGGAGCAGTTCTGCCAGGTCGTGCTGCTGCCCCAGGGCGACTTCGCCCGCTTCCTGCGCGCCGACGCCGAGGCCCGCGCCAAGCTGCTCGGCCGGCTCTTCGACACGCGCCGCTTCGCCGACGTGGAGAAGCGCCTCGCGGAACGCCGGCGGGTCACCGAGTCCCGGGTGCGCGAGGGCGACGCGGGCCTGCTGGCCGACGCGCACCGGATGCAGCAGGCCGCGGACGGCGCCATGGACCTGCCCGTGCTGGAGCCCGGCGAGCCGGGACTGGCCGAGGCGGTGCTGGGCGCGGCCGCCGTCGCCCGCAGCACCGCGCGGGAACAGCTCACCGTAGCCGAGTGCCGGCTCGCCGCCGCGGAGTCCGCCCTGCGGACCGCCGACCGCGACCTGCACGAGGCCCGCGAACGCGACCGGCTGCAGCGGCGGTTCACCGAGGCACGGGAGCGGGCCGCGCGGCTCGAGGAGACCGCCGCCGCCCACCTGGAGGACCAGGCCCGCATGGAGCGGGCCCGCAAGGCCGAGAGCGTCGCCCCCGCCCTGGAGATGCGGGACTCCGCCGAGGCCGAGCACCGGCGGGCGGCCGGCGCCGAACAGCGCGCGCGAGCCCTGCTCCCCGCGTCGCTGACGGACGCGGGAGCGGACGTCCTCGCGGGCGCCGCCCGCAGGGCCGCCGAGGAACTGGGCGGGCTCGAGTCGGCCCGCCGGGCCGAGCGGCGCCTGGAACAACTCCTCGGCGAGCGGGACGCGCTGGAACGCCAGGAGCGTGCCGACGAGGAGGCCCGCGAGGAGGCGGAGTCCTGGCTCGCCGGCTGGGAGGAGACCCGCACCCGGCTGCGGGCCCGCGTCGAGTCCGCGCAGCAGGCCACCACCCGGGCCGGGGAACTCGCCGTGCGGCGCGACCCCGCGAGGCAGCGGCTGAACGCCGCCCGGAAGCGCGACCGGCTCACCGAGGAGACGGAAGCGGCCGCCGAGCAGGCCCGCGCCGCGCGGGAGCGCGCGCTCACCGCCCGGCAGCGCTGGCTCGACCTCAAGGAACAGCGGCTGAACGGCATCGCCGCCGAACTGGCCGCCGGCCTCGCCGACGGCCGGCCCTGCGCCGTCTGCGGCGCCACCGAACACCCCGCCCCCGCCCGCAAGGTCGAAGGACACGTCGACCGCGAGACGGAGGAACGCGCCCTCGCCGTCCACCAGGGCGCCGACGACGACCGCGCGGCGGCCGAACGGCGCCTCGCCGCACTGCGGGAGGCACTCGCCGCCGCGACCGCGGAGGCCGGGGACACCGCCGCCGAGGAGCTCTCCCGCGCGGTCGACGAGCTGGAGCGCGACCACGCGCAGGCGCGGGACGCCGCCTCCGTGCTGCACTCCGCGCAGGAGCACCTGCGCGCGGCGGAACGCGAACACGAACTGCGGGTCACCGCCCAGCGCGAGGCCGCCGTCCGGGCCGCGGCCCGTGTGGGCCACCGTGAGCGGCTGGAGGGGGAACGCGCCGCCCTGGAGGAAGAACTCGTCCAGGCACGCGGGCAGGCCGGCAGCGTGGCCGCGCGCGCCGCGCAGCTCGAGCAGAGCGTCGCGCGGCTCACGGACGCCGCCGACGCCGCGCGCGCCGCCGGGACCGCGGCCCGGCGGCTCAAGGAGACCGACGCCCGGCTGTCCGACGCCGCCTTCCGCGCGGGCTTCGACACCCCGCAGGCCGCCGCCGCGGCGCTCCTCGACGACGACGCCCACCGCGCACTGCAACGGCGTCTGGACGCCTGGCAGCACGAGGAGGCGGCCGTACGGGCCGTCCTCGCCGAACCGGAAACCGCGGCCGCCGCACACCTGCCGCCCGCCGACGTCGCCGCCGCCGAGCGCACCGCCGAAGAGGCGGAGCGCCGGGCGCGCGAGGCGGCCTCCGCCCAGGACGCCGCCGCCCGGCGCTGCGCCGATCTCGACCGGCTCTCCGCGCGGGCCACCGCCGCGGTACGCCGGCTGGGCCCGCTGCGCGAGGAGTACGACCGCGTGGCCCGCATGGCCTCCCTCGCCGCCGGCACCTCGGCGGACAACGAACGCCGGATGCGCCTGGAGTCGTACGTCCTGGCCGCCCGCCTCGAGCAGGTCGCCGCCGCCGCGACCGTACGGCTGCACCGCATGTCGTCCGGCCGCTACACCCTGGTGCACTCCGACGGCCGCACCGGCCGCGGCCGCAGCGGACTCGGGCTGCATGTCGTCGACTCCTGGACCGGACGCGAACGCGACACCGCGACCCTCTCGGGCGGCGAGACCTTCTTCGCCTCCCTCGCCCTCGCGCTGGGCCTCGCGGACGTCGTCACCGACGAGGCCGGCGGGGTCCGGCTGGACACCCTCTTCATCGACGAGGGCTTCGGCAGCCTGGACGAGCAGACGCTCGACGAGGTCCTGGACGTCCTGGACTCCCTGCGGGAACGCGACCGCAGCGTGGGCATCGTCAGCCACGTCGCCGATCTGCGCCGGCGCATCCACGCCCAGCTGGAGGTCGTGAAGGGCCGCTCGGGTTCGGAACTGCGCCAGCGCGGAACCCGCTCGTGACCCTTCACCCGCCCACGGGATGATCACCCGGCCGCCCCAGCGGACGGCGCGGCAGCGGCGAGGAGTACACCACGCTGGTGGTCACCGAGCCCAGCGCGCCGATCCGCCCCGACACCTCCTCCAGGTGCCGCATCGAACGGGCGGCGACCTTGATGACGAAGCAGTCGTCGCCGGTCACATGGTGCGCCTCCAGGATCTCGGGCGTCGCGGAGACGAGGTCGTGGAACGGCTTGTAGTTGCCGGTCGGGTAGCGCAGCCGGACGAACGCCAGGATCGGCAGCCCGAGCCGCTCCGGGTCCACCACCGCCGCATAGCCGCGGATGATCCCGGCCTCCTCCAGCCGCCGCACCCGCTCGGTGACCGCGCTCGCGGACATCGAGACGGCGCGGGCGAGTTCGGCGAAACTGGCCCGTCCCTCCCGTTGCAGGACGTCGAGGATGCGCCAGTCCGTGGCGTCCGGTGAATACGCGGTCATCCCCGAGAAGTAGCAGGGATTCCCCGGCCGATCAAGGGCAGGCACCGGGGATTTCGTCTTCAGACCCGCGCTCAGCGGCCGTAGTTTCTCTCCCATGACCACCACCACCGAGAACCCCGTCCTGCGCGTCGCCCCCGCCTCCCCGGCCGACGCCGCCGCACACTTCCGCGCGCGCCTCGCCTTCCACACCGACGTCTCCGACGTGGCCGCCGCCCTCGCGGCCGGCGGCGACCCCGGGTTCGTCCTGATCGACTGCCGCTCCACCGAGGCCTGGGACCAGGGCCATGTCCCCGGCGCCGTGCGCCTGCCCACCGCCCTCGTGCCCGCCCGGGCCGCCGGGCTCCTGGACCCGTCCGTGCCGGTCGTGACGTACTGCTGGGGTCCCGGCTGCGACGGCGCCGCCCGCGCCGCGCTCGCGCTCGCCCAACTCGGTTACCGCGTCAAGGAGATGATCGGCGGCTTCGAGTACTGGGTGCGCGAGGGCCTCGAGTTCGAGGCCCGGCCCGGGCGCGGACGCCGTGCCGCCGACCCGCTGACCGCACCCGTGGGAGCCGACGCCTGCGGATGCTGAACCCCCCGCTCCGGCAGGCGAGTCGACCCGATAGGTTCTGCCCCATGGTGCGATACGCGGAGCCGGGCACGATCGAGTGGGTGGAGTCGGGCGGTGGGCCGCTCATCGCGGTGCCGGAGACCGTACTGCCGTTCTGGACGGGCGCCGACGGCGAGGAGACGGCGTCCGACTACGACCGGGCCTGCGAGGTGGACGGGCTCGTCGGGCTCCTCCCGGTCGGTGACGCCGCGGCCCTCGTCCTCGGCGACGAACCCGCCGCCACCGCCTTCCTCCCCGAGCACGGCACCCTTGTCCGGTGGATCGCCGGGGACTCGGAGGCGGAGGTGCTGGCGAGCGTCCCGGCGGCGCTGCGCACCGCGCGGTGGCAGCCCGAGGTGCGATGGCAGGTGCCGGGCACCGTCCTGCTGTTCGACGCGGCCTGGCCCGGGGCGAGCTCCACCGGCACCGACCACGTCCGCCTCACCCTCGACCCCGGCCGCTACACGGTCCGCGCGGCCCAGGCGCAGCCCGGCCCGGAGACCTGGCTGGTCCTCGTACAGCTCCGGCCGCTGACCTGACCCGCGCCGGATAATCGGGGTGCGCGGGACCGGCGCGCGGACCATCATGGGTGATCATGCCCAGGCTTCCGCATCCCGCCCCAGAAGAGCTGCGCCGCGACCCCCTGCCCCTGCGCGGCCGGACCGCACTGGTCACCGGGGCCAGCAGACGCGGCGGCATCGGACACGCCGTGGCCCGGCGGCTCGCCGCCTACGGCGCCGATGTCTATCTGCACCACCACGTGCCGCACGACGCCGCCATGCCCTGGGGCGCCGACCGGATCGAGGACGTGACCGCCTCGGTGCGCGCCGCCGCCCACCCCGGCGCCACGGTGCTCGCCGGGCCCGGTGACCTCTCCCTCCCCGAGGCACCCGCCGCACTGCACGCGCGGGCGGCCGAGGCCCTCGGCGGGCGGCTCGACATCGTCGTCGCCAACCACGCCCTCAGCGGCTTCGACGGCGACCTCGACACGATCGACGCCGCGATGCTCGACGCCCACTGGGCCACCGACGCCCGCTCGGTGCTGCTGCTGGTCCAGGCCCACGCCCGGCACCGCGCCGCGCTGCCGCCCGGCACCCCGGGCGGGCGCGTGGTGATGATGACCTCCGGGCAGGACATCGCCGGCGGGATGCCCGGCGAGATCGCCTACGCCCTCCAGAAGGGCGCGCTCGCCTCCATCACCCGCTCCCTGGCGACCGCCCTCGCCGAGCACTTCGTCACCGTGAACACCGTCAACCCCGGCCCGGTCGACACGGACTACCTGACCGGTGAGACCTACGACGCCATCGCCGCGCGCTTCCCGGCCGGCCGCTGGGGCATGCCCGACGACCCCGCCCGCCTCATCGCGTGGCTGGCCACGGACGAGGCGGGCTGGATCACCGGGCAGGTCATCGACTCCGAGGGCGGTTTCCGGCGCTGACCCGGCTCACAGGGCCGACAGCTCGTCCACCAGGTCGTCCAGGCCGAGCGAGCCCTGGGACAGCGCGGCCATGTGCCAGGCCTTGAGGTCGAAGGCGTCGCCGTGCCGCTTGCGGGCGTTCTCCCGGCCCAGCAGCCACGCCCGCTCACCGAGCTTGTAGCCGATCGCCTGGCCCGGGATGGTCAGGTACCGGGTCATCTCGCTCTCCACGAAGTCCGCCGGGCGGCTGCTGTGCGCACCGAAGAACTCCTCGGCGAGCTCCGGGGTCCAGCGCTCGCCCGGGTGGAACGGCGAGTCCGCCGGGATCTCCAGCTCCAGGTGCATGCCGATGTCGACGATGACCCGGGTCGACCGCATCATCTGCGCGTCCAGGTAGCCGAGCCGCTCCTCCGCGTCCGCGAGGAACCCGAGCTCGTCCATCAGCCGCTCCGCGTACAGCGCCCAGCCCTCGGCGTTGGCGCTGACCCCGCCCACCGAGGCCTGGTAGCGGGAGAGGTTGTCGGCCACGTGCACCCACTGCGCCAGCTGGAGGTGATGACCGGGGACGCCCTCGTGGTACCAGGTGGAGACCAGGTCGTAGACGGGGAAGCGGGTCTGCCCCATCGTGGGCAGCCAGGTGCAGCCCGGCCGGGAGAAGTCCTCCGACGGCGGCGTGTAGTACGGCGCGGCCGCGCTGCCGGGAGGGGCGATCCGCGACTCCACCCGGCGCACCCGCTCGGCGAGGTCGAAGTGCGTACCGTCCAGGGCCTCGATCGCCCGGTCCATCACGCCCTGGAGCCACTCGCGGACCTCGTCGACCCCCTCGATGTGCCGGCCGTGCTCGTCCAGGTGCGCCAGCGCCACCCACGGGGTGGCGGCGCCGGGCAGGATCTTCTCGGCCTCCTTCTTCATCTCGCCGAGCAGCCGGTGGTACTCCGCCCACCCGTAGGCGTACGCCTCGTCCAGGTCCAGGTCGGTGCCGTTGTAGTAGCGCGACCAGCGGGCGTAGCGCTCCCGGCCCACGGTGTTCGGCGCGCCCTCGACGGCCGGCGCGTACACCTCGCGCATCCAGTCCCGCAGCTCCACCACGGCCGCCGTCGCCGCGCGGGCGCCCTCGTCCAGCTCCGCGCGCAGCGCGTCCGGGCCCGCGGCGGCGAAGTCCTCGAACCAGCCGCGCCCCTCGCTCGTGTCCGCCCACTCGCCCAGCTGCCCGACGAACACCTCCGTCGGCCGCGGAGCCGCGTACAGCTTGCGCTCCAGACCCAGCTCGAGGGACTCCCGGTAGCCCGCCAGCGCGGCCGGGACAGCGCGCAGCCGCTGGGTGATCGCCGCCCAGTCCTCCTCCGTCCCGGCGGGCGTCACGGTGAACACCTCGCGCACCGAGTGCGCGACCGTGCCCAGATTGCCCACCGAGCGCAGCCCCTCGTCGGCCTCGTGCACGGCCAGCTCCGCGGTGAGCCGCTCGCGCAGCAGGCGCGCGCAGCGCCGCTCGATGTCGCTGTCCGCCCCGGGCAGCCGCTCGGCTTCGTCAAGGCGGGCGAGCGTGGCCCGGCTGAGCTCGGCGATCGCCTCCTGGCCGGCGGGCGAGAGATCGGGCAGCCGGGAGGAGCTCTCCTTGACGCCGAGGTAGGTTCCGGTGACCGGATCGAGGGCGATGAGCTCGTCGACATAGGCGTCGGCGACCTGACGGGGGAGCGCGCTGTTGGTCTGTGACATGCGGACCATCCTGGTACGCGGTCCGTCGCACGTCACCCGGATTGAGCCGAGGGCGAAGCCGGGAGTACCGGCCCGCAGTCCCACTGCTGGAAGATCAGCCGCGTCTCCACCCGCGCCACCTCGCGCCGGGAGGTGAACTCGTCGAGCACCAGCCGCTGCAGATCCGTCATGTCGGTGACCGCGACATGCACCAGATAGTCGTCCGGGCCGGTCAGATGGAACACGGTCAGTGACTCCGGCAGCGCCCGGATCCGCTCCACGAACGGCCCCACCAGCTCCCGCCGGTGCGGTCTGACCTGCACCGACAGCAGCGCCTGCAGCCCCCGGCCCAGTTTCGCCGGGTCCAGTTTCAGCCGGTGCCCGAGGATCACGCCCGAGCGGCGCAGCCGGGTCACCCGGTCAAGACAGGTGGACGGCGCGACCCCGACCTGCGCGGCGAGGTCCCGGTAGGTCGTCCGGGCGTCGTTCTGCAACAGCCGCAGCAGATGAAGGTCCACCGGATCGAGTACGACGGATTCGGCCACCGGCCGAACGTAGCACGGTATTCGGCGCCGTATCCCCGGTCGGTGTTCACTCTTCAGTGCATGGACCTGGGCATGGACACGCGACGCACCACCAGAGCACTCGCCACCGAGGCCGTGCACGCCGGCCGGGACGATCTCGCTGGACTCGGACTGCACGCCCCGCCGATCGACCTGTCCACCACCTACCCCTCGTACGACAGCCGCGCGGAGGCCGAACGCATCGACGCCTTCGCCACCACCGGCGCCGAACCGGACGGCCCGCCCGTCTACGGACGGCTCGGCAACCCCACCGTCGCCCGCTTCGAGACGGCCCTCGCGCGCCTCGAGGGCACCGAGTCGGCGGTCGCGTTCGCCAGCGGCACGGCCGCGCTCAGCGCGATGCTCCTGGTCCGCGGCTCGATGGGGCTGCGGCACGTCGTCGCCGTACGCCCCCTGTACGGGTGCAGCGACCATCTGCTGACCGCCGGGCTGCTCGGCTCGGAGGTGACCTGGACCGACCCGGCCGGGGTCGCCGACGCGCTGCGCCCGGACACCGGTCTGGTGCTGGTCGAGTCCCCGGCCAACCCCACGCTCGCCGAGATCGACCTGCGGGCCGTCGCCCACGCCTGCGGCTCCGTGCCGCTCCTGGTCGACAACACCTTCGCCACCCCGGTGCTCCAGCGCCCGGCCGAGCACGGCGCCCGGATGGTGCTGCACAGCGCCACCAAGTACCTCGGCGGTCACGGTGACGTCCTGGCGGGCGTGGTGGCCTGCGACGAGGAGACCGCGGGCCGGCTGCGCCAGGTGCGGTTCGCCACCGGCGGTGTGCTGCATCCGCTCGCCGGCTACCTGCTGCTGCGGGGCCTGTCGACCCTGCCGGTGCGGGTACGGGCCGCCTCCGCGACCGCCGCGGAACTCGCCGTCCGGCTCGCCGCCGACCCGCGCGTGACCCGGGTGCACTACCCGGGCATCGGCGGGGCCATGGTCGCGTTCGAGGTGCGGGACGACCCGCACGAGGTGATCGCCGGAGTACGGCTGATCACTCCGGCGGTGAGCCTCGGCAGCGTGGACTCCCTCATCCAGCACCCGGCGTCCATCAGCCACCGCATCGTCGACGCCGAGGACCGCAGGGGCGCCGGGGTCAGCGACCGGCTGCTGCGGCTCTCGGTCGGCCTGGAGGACGTCGAGGACCTGTGGGCCGACCTGGACGCGGCCCTGGGCGAGCGGGCCGGCACGCCCGCCCGGCCCGAAGCGGCGGCGGCCCGGGGCTGAGACCCCGCGGGCACGGGCGAGGGTCCGGTGATTCCCGCCGGGCCCTCGCCGTCACCGGAGCCGTGCCCTCAGGACGTCGCCGGACGCGGCGCCGGGTACCGGCCGGCGTCCTCGCCGGACTCCCGCCCCCGGGGCGCCGGTACGGCGTCCAGGTCGGCCGTGACGACCAGGGTGCCCTCCTCGATCTGGTAGTCGAGGGGCAGGCCCAGCCCCCGCATCGCGGCGACCATGCCGGTGTTGGACGCCTGCGTCACGGCGTACACCTGGGAGCAGCCCGCCTCGGCCGCCATCGACACCAGCCGGGTGAGCAGCCGGCCGCCGATGCCCCGGCGCTGCCACGCGTCCTCCACGATCAGCGCGACCTCGGTCTCGTCGCCGTCCCACAGCAGATGACCGAGGGCGACGACGCGGCCCGTCCCGGTCTGTGCGAGGAGCGTCCGGCCGAAGCGCGGGCTCAGCAGGTGGTTCAGATAGCGGTCCGCGTCGCCGACCGGCCCGTGGTAGCGCAGCCGCAGGGTCTCGGGGGAGCACCGCTCGTGCATCGCCCGCGCGGCCGCCAGATCTCCGGTGTCCGCCCGGCGCACGGAGACCTCCCGGCCCTCCGGCAGGGTGAGCACGTCACGGCCGCGCGGCATCCTGGGCCCCAGCCGGGCGTCGAGGTCCACCAGCGCGCGGGCCCGGGCGAACTCGGTGGGGGTGAACGGCAGATACGGCCGCTCGACGGTGAGCACCTCACCCTCCGGGGCACGCAGCCGGAGCACGGTGCCCTCCAGGACGCCCTCCGCGGGCACGGCCCCGGCCGCGGCTGCGCCGGAGACAGGGGCGGAGGGCTGCGAGCGGATCGTGCACCGGCCGAGCAGCTGCCGCAGCGCCAGGGGAAGTTCGGCGGCGTCCGCGGCGGTGCGGGCGGCCAGTCCCAGCACCCGGGTCGGGGCGTCCACCAGATCGTGGGCGTCGGCCCGCTCCGTCCAGGTGTCCCGGCCCCCGGCGAGCGACACCGCGGCCGTGAGGTCCGTGTCCGCCGGTGCGCGCAGCAGGAACTCGTCGACGGTGTCCTCGCCCAGCGGGTGCGTCTGGAGGCTCAGGATGTCGACGCGCCGCTCGGCCAGCGCCGTGCACAGCGCGGCCAGCGAGCCGGGCTCGTCCCTGACCGTCGTCCGCATCCGCCACAGCACACGCTCCACCGCCGCGTCCGGTGGCGCGGCGTCGCCGGTATCGTGCGCCGGAGGTGCGCCGCCGTGGCGGCGTTCCCACCATGAGCGGAAGGCGGCCGCGCACCGCGCGGCGAGCGTATTCGGGTGCCACCGGTGGTGCGCGGGGCCGCAGTTGCGGGTATTCATCACTTCGGACATGTCTCGACTCATACAACCACTGTGAAGGAAGTGTGTTTCGTGATCACGAACGTACCGTGACTGATGAGTAAAGGCGTACTTCTGTCCGATTTGCAGCGTTACTGACCGACGCGGCCCGGGTGCAGCGTCTTGGTGAACAGTACCGAGCCGTCCTGCTCCCGTAGACGTACCGTCAGTTCCCCGCTGTCGCCGTCGATGTCGACCTCGCCGAAGAACTGGTAACCACCGGCGGGCGAGACGTTCGACGCGCTCGGCGCCTTCACCCAGACCCGCTCAGGACCGAAGGTGGCATCGAGCTCCACGGCCGGGAAGGCGCCCGCGTTGAGCGGACCGGAGACGAACTCCCAGAATGGCTCGAAGTCGTCGAACGCGGCCCGCGCGGGCTGGTAGTGCTGCACGGACGTGTGGTGCACGTCCGCCGTCAGCCACACCGTCCCGGTGATCCGCCGGTGCTTGATGAACCGCAGCAGCTCCGCGATCTGCAGCTCCCGCCCCAGCGGCGCGCCCGGGTCGCCCTGCGCCACCGCCTCGACGTTGCGGGCGCCCTCGCCGGTGTCCAGGACGACCATGCCGATCGGCATGTCGGCGGCGATCACCTTCCACACCGCCCGGGACCGCGCCAGTTCCCGCTTGAGCCAGTCCAGTTGCTCCCGCCCCAGGATGCCCTGCGGGTCCACGGCCTGGTCACCGGGGGAGTTGGCTCCGCGGTACGTCCGCATGTCCAGCACGAAGACGTCCAGCAGCGGGCCCTGCCGCAGCACCCGGTGCACCCGGCCCTCCCGGGCACCCGGCCGCAGCGTCGACATCGGGAAGTACTCACTGAACGCACGCCGCGCCCGGGCCGCCAGTACATCGACGCTCTTCTCCGCGTACCGGGTGTCGGTGTCCGCGATCCGCTGACCCGGATACCAGTTGTTGCGCACCTCGTGGTCGTCCCACTGCACGATGGACGGCACCCGCGCGTTGAACCGCCGCAGGTGCTCGTCGAGCAGGTTGTAGCGGAAGTTGCCCCGGAACTCGGCCAGGGTCTCGGCGACCTTGGACTTCTCCTCGGTGGTGATGTTCCGCCAGACGCCGCCGTCCGGGAGGGCGGCGGTCGCGGCGATGGGACCGTCGGCGTAGATGGTGTCGCCGCTGAACAGGAAGAAGTCCGGGTCGAGCCGGGCCATCGCGTCGAAGATGCGGTAGCCGCCCAGGTCGGGGTTGATGCCCCAGCCCTGGCCGGCCAGGTCGCCGGACCACACGAAGCGCACACCGTCGCGCCGCCGGTCCGGCACGGTGCGGAAGGTTCCGGTCACCGGCGCACCGGCGCGGCGCGGGTCGTCGGGGTCGGCGAGCCGCACGCGGTAGTGGATCTGCTCGCCCGGCGGCAGCCCGCGCAGCCGGGTGGTGCCGGTGAAGTCGGTGGCCGGGCCGAGCAGCGGGCCGTACCAGCGGCGGGGGTGCCGGAACGATTCGGTCGCGGACGTCTCGACGATCATCCGGGCCGGGCGGTCGGACCGCACCCACACCAGTCCCGAGTGCCGGGTCACGTCGCCGGTCTGCACGCCCCAGTCGGCCCGGGGCCGCCCGGAGCGGGCGAAGGCGGGCGGGGTGCCGAGCGCGGCGGGCAGGGTCAGGGCCGCCGAGGCGGCGAGCGAGCCGCGCAGCACGGCGCGGCGACCGGGGGACGGACGGTGTGACATGGGGTGCCTCCAGAGAGGATTTCCGGCCAGCGTGCGCTGCCACACCTACGCGCACGGCACGGCACGCGCGCAAACCCCAGGTGAACACTTGCCCGCACGGCAGCCGGGACACGCCGGCGCCCCCGCACCGGCGACCGCCACCCCCGCGCCCGGCCCGGGCGTCCGTGTGCCTTCCACGCCGGGGTGGCGGGCAGCGCGGAGGGCCGGCGGTGGTCGGCCCGGGGGTGAGGGTGGCCGGTGGCGGGCCGCGCGGGGGACATCGTCTTCCGGCGTCCTGTGGCGGCGTGCGTACTACGCCAGGGACGACGGGCAGGCCGGCGCTGGGTGGCGGCCGCGCGGCGCGCGGCGTCTTCCGACAGCGCGTCACCGCACGCGTTCCGCCACGGAGATGGCGGACAGCGGCAGCCGCCACGCTCTGTCGCTGCCTCCGGTGCCCGGGGCCGGCCGCGAAGACCCTTTCGCCACCGGCCGGTTACCGGGGTGCGCGGTAGGTTGCGCCTGGCCCTGGGGGCGCGGGGCGACGCCGGTCGGGCTTACCGCGGCGCTCGCGTGGGCTGCGTTCCGGTGGTGGTTGCCGGGCGGCTTCGCCGTATCTCCGTGCTTGTGGGCCGGTGCCCTCGGCCGGCGGCGAAGGGGCCCTTTGCTGTCGGTCGTACCGGGGGGCGCTGCCGCTCGTGCCTGGCCGTGGGGGGGCGCGGGGCGACGCCGGTCGGGCTTACCGCGGCGCTCGCGTGGGCTGCGTTCCGGTGGTGGTTGCCGGGCGGCGTCGCCGTATCTCCGTGCTTGTGGGCCGGTGCCCTCGGCCGGCGGCGAAGGGGCCCTTTGCTGCCGGTCGTACCGGGGGGCGCTGCCGCTCGTGCCTGGCCGTGGGGGGCGCGGGGCGACGCCGGTCGGGCCTGCGGCGGCGCTCGCGCGGTGCGCACCCGCCAACGGCGCGCGCTCGCGTGGGCTGTGCTCCGGCGGTGGCTGCCAGTCGGCGTCCGTGGCCGGTGCTTTCGGCTTGTCCGGAACGGCCCTGGCCCGGCAGGCGGTCACCGGGGTGTGCGGTGTGCCGTGCCCCGGCGTGGCGAGTCAGTGGCTGCCGTCGAGGAGGACGCGGGCCACCAGGGCCGGATCGTCGTTCATGGGGACGTGGCCGCAGCCGGGGAGGCGGACCAGGCGGGCCCTGGGGATGATCTGCTTGGCGCGGATGCCCTGGCGGGAGATCAGCAGCCGGTCCCGGGCGCCCCAGGCGACGGTCACCGGGATGCCCGGCACGTCGTCGGTGAACCGTACGGCGGCGCCCGCGCGGAGGGTCTCCGTGAAGCCGGCGGCTCCGGCGAGCGCCAGTGTCTCGGCGACCACCGCCTCCGCGGAACGCCGCCCGGGCCGGGCGTAGATCGTGCTGGTCAGCACCGCCCGGCCGGCCGCGGAACGGGCGAGGCGCTCGACCAGCGGCAGCGGCATCCGCTCGGCGATCCGCCGCATGCCGGACAGCACGGCGAAGGCGTACCGCCGTTCGGCCTGCGTCCAGAAGCCCGCCGGGGACAGGGCCGTGACGGACCGGGCGAGCCGCTCGCGGCCGAGCTCGAGGGCCAGCAGGCCGCCGAGCGAGTTGCCCGCGACGTGCGGCCGGTCCAGCTCCAGCGCCTCGCACAGGGCGCCGAGCGCGGCGCTCATCGTGGGCAGGTCGTGGGCGAGACCGTCAGGCAGCGCGGGGGAGGCGCCGAACCCCGGCAGGTCCACGGCGATCACCTCGCGCTCGGTCGCGAGAATGTCCACCACCGGGTCCCAGGCCTGCCGGTGATGGCCGATGCCGTGCAGCAGGAGCAGCGGTTCCCCGCGGCCCACGCGCGCGTAGGACAGTGTCACGGTCTGCGGACCGAGGGCGGAGGTGACCTTGAAGGAGACGGTCGCGGACATGAGGGTGCTCCTCGTCTGGGACTCGCGATGAACGGACGCCGCCTGACGTCATAGACAGCTTGTCAGCAATTACTACCGACGGGTAGACCCGGACATGGCGGCCCCGCCTGGACACCGCCGCGCGCGTCGGCTGGGATGGGTGGCGTGACCGCCGACACCCTGACCGACGTTTTCGAAGAGCACCGCCCCGTCCTCCTGGGGGTCGCCTACCGCATGCTGGGCCGGGTGGCCGACGCGGAGGACGTGGTCCAGGACGCGTGGCTGCGCTGGTCGGGCGTCGACCGGTCCGCGGTCCGCGAGCCCCGCGGCTACCTCGTGCGCGTCACCACCCGCCTCGCCATCGACCGGCTGCGCCAGATCAAGGCCCGCGGCGAGACCTACGTCGGCCCCTGGCTGCCCGAGCCGTACGTCACGGACTTCGGCGACACCGCCCCGGACACCGCCGAACGGGCCGTGCTCGCCGACTCCGTCTCCCTCGCCGTCCTCGTCGTGATGGAGTCGCTGTCACCGCTGGAACGCGCGGTGTTCGTCCTGCGGGAGGCCTTCGGCTACCCGTACACCGACATCGCGGCCATGCTCGACCGCGGCGAACCCGCCGTACGGCAGCTCGCGGGACGGGCTCGCAAACACGTCGAGGAGCGGCGCCCGCGCTACGACGTCGACCCCGCGCGGCGGCGCGACCTCACGGAGCGCTTCCTGGCCGCGGCGGCCGGCGGCGACCTGGCGCAGCTGATGGAACTCCTGGCGCCGGACGTACGCCTCGTCGGCGACAGCGGCGGCAAGTCGCGCGCCCCTCTGCGGGTCCTCGAGAGCGCCGACCATGTGGGGCGGTTCCTCGTCGGCGTGGCCGTCAAGGGTGTTCAGGACGCCTCCGTCCGCATCCTGGAGCTCAACGGCGGTCCCGCGGTGCTCGTGCTGTCGGGCGGCAAGCCCGACTCCGTCCTCCAGCTGGGCATCGCCGACGGCCGCGTCCACGCGGTGTACGTCATCCGCAACCCCGACAAGCTCCGCTCGCTCGTTCCCTAGAGGCCGTATCGCGCCCCGCAGGCCCCGTCGCGCGGCGACGGGGCCACGCCGTGGTGCCGATTGGTATTGACCAAGGGTGAGGGCCGCCTTATCGTCGCAGACAAGTGAAACAACCTTTAATAAACAAGGGCGCTAAAACGCGACCGGACTCGGCGATCGTGGAGGACAGGGTGGGGACCACGCAGCTGGAAACGGTGCCGGAACCGAAGTACTGGCACCTCAAGACCGTGCTCAGTGAGGCGCTGGACTCGGAGTTCTCGGTGGGTGAGATCCTGCCCAACGAGCGCGATCTCGCCGCCCGCTTCGGTGTCGCCCGCGCCACGCTCCGGCAGGCCCTGGAGCAGCTCGAGCTGGAAGGCCGGCTGCAGCGCCGCCGCGGGGTGGGCACCACCGTCGCCCCGCCGCGCGTGGGCGTCTCCGTCGGCACGGCCCGGCAGGACTGGCCGGGCGGGCCGCTCGACGCCTGGCACGCGCTCGACTGCGCCCTGGAGGTGCCGCCCGCCGCCGTCGCCGAGACCCTGGTCACCGGCAGCGACGAGCCCGTGCACGTCGTGCGCCGCTCGCGCGTCTCCCACGGCCAGCCCGTGGCCGCCGAACTGCTCTACATCCCGGCGGAGTCGGTGCCCGACCTGTCCGGCATCGACGCCCCCTCCGGCGCGGCACGCGCGCGTGCGGTCCTGCGCGAACTGCAGCGACTGGAGCTGGAGCGGCAGGAGAACGCCGTGGAGCTCGGCAGCGCCCGCGCGGACGACGCCCGCGAACTGGACCGCCTGCCCGGCGCGCCCGTCCTGGTCGTCACCACGCGCTTCATCGCCCGCGGACGCACCGCCGCGCTCTCCGTGGCCACGTACCGCGCGGACACCTGCCGGCTGACCTTCGGCGACTCCGGCGATGTGCAGATCCACCACGGCCCGGAGCGCCAGGCGTCCTGACGGCCCGTCAGGCACCACCACCCGTGGTCCGGCCCGCACGGACGGACCACGGCCGGACGGCGAAGCGTCGGGGCGCCGGAGAGCCGGTCCGGCACGGACGTTCCACCGCCACCACCGAGGGACTGTCCGCCGACTGGACGCCCGGCGTCGCCCTCGGCGACCGCGGGGCCGCACAGGCCGCCGCACTGCCCGGGCGGCCCACCGGGCTGCGGCCGGCCGGGACCGTCGCGCCGCCCGTCCGATCCGCCGCGCGGGCGTCAGCGGCGCGCCGTCACCGTGCCCTCCACCGCGAACAGCTGCTCCTCCACGTGGTCGAGAGCGAGCCGCACCGCGCCCGTGGCGACCGCCGCCTCGCCCAGGAGGGACAGGGTGACCTTCGGCGGGCGCAGGCAGTAGCGGGCCAGCTCGCGGCGCAGCGGTTCCAGTACGTCGTCCAGGCCGGCCGCCCAGCCGCCGATCACCACCAGCTCCGGGTCGAGGGCCAGCACCAGCGCCGCCACGTCGTGGACCAGTCGGTGGTTGAACCGGTCCACGGCCGCGAGCGCCCGCTGGTCGCCCTCGCGGGCCTGGGCGAAGACCGCCGTCACCGCCTGCTCGTCCAGCGGGTGCAGCGGCTCGTCCGTGGTGGACAGCAGCGTCTCCGGCGTCGCCTCCCGGCCCAGTAGATGCAGCGCCCCGATCTCACCGGCCGCCCCGCCGTACCCCCGGTGCAGCCGTCCGCCGATCAGTGATCCGGCGCCCGGGCTCAGCCCGGCCAGCACGAACACCACGTCGTCGGTCTCCCTGGCGGCGCCCTTCCAGTGCTCGGCGACCACGGCGGCGTTCGCGTCGTTCTCCACGAGCACCGGGCACTTGAAGGACCGGCCCAGCCGCTCGCCGAGCCCCAGCCCGGTCCAGCCGGGCAGCGCCGTGCCCAGCGCCACCGTGCCGTCCGCCTCGACGATCCCCGGGGTGCCCACGCCGACGGCCCGCAGCGACCCGCGCGGCACCCCGGCCCGCTCCAGCAGTTCCGTGACGGCCTTGCCGAGCCGCTCCAGCCGCTCGTCGGCGTCGACCGTCTCGTCGACGTCCCGCGCCTGTGCGCCGATCACCCGGCCGTCCAGATCGGCCAGCAGCGCGGCCACCCGGTGCACGCCGATCTCCAGGCCCAGCAGATGCCCCGCCTCGGCCCGGAACCGGAACCGCCGCGCTGGCCGGCCCTGCCGCCGTGCGACGCCCTCCTCCGCCGCGGTCTCCACGACGAGGCCCGCCTCCATGAGCCCCTCGACGACGCCCTCGACGGTCGGCCGGGACAGCCCGGTGACCCGGGTGACCTCGGTCAGCGTCGCGCAGTCCGTGGCCCGCAACGCGTGCAGCACCACCGCGGAGTTGATCCTTCGCAGCAGCGAGGGATCCCCGCCGGTCAGCCGACCCACCGTCCGTCCTCCCAGCTCGTGCGCGCGTGTGGGGCGGATCGTACTCGGCACGGCGGACCCCGGCGACTTCCGGGCGGAGCGCCCCCGGGCACACCGGGCGGACCCGGATCATCCCGGCGCCACGAACCCCGACTCGTAGGCGGCGATCACCGCCTGGGTGCGGTCGCGCACCCCGAGCTTGGTCAGTACGGCGCTCACATGCGACTTCACGGTCTCCGTCCCCACCACCAGCCGGGCGGCGATCTCCGCGTTGGTCAGGCCCCGCGCCATCAGGCGCAGCACCTCCCCCTCGCGCTCCGTCAGCCGCGCCCGTTCCAGCACCGCCCGCGCGGCGCGGTTGCCGCCGCCGTCGTCGCCGTACTCGGCCGCGAGGCGCCGCACCGAGGCGGGGAACAGCAGCGACTCGCCCTCGGCGACCAGCCGCACGGCGTGCACGATCTCCGCCGGCCGGGCCCGCTTCAGGAACCCGTCGGCCCCCGCGCGCAGCGCCCCGTACACGTACTCGTCGTTCTCGAACGTCGTCACCACCAGGATCTTCGGCGGCGCCTCGACCGTCCGCAGCAGCGCGCGCGTGGCCTCGATCCCGTTCATCAGCGGCATGCGTACGTCCATGGCGACCACGTCCGGCCGCAACTGCCGCACCAGCGGAATCACCGCCGCACCGTCGGCGGCCTCCCCGGCCACCGCGATGTCGGGCTGCGCCTCCAGCACGGCCCGCAGACCGGCGCGTACCAGGGGCTCGTCGTCGACGAGCAGAACGGTGACCGCCATCCGGCCAGCGTAGATCAGCGCAACGGCAGTTCCACCCGCACCCGCCACTCGCCCCCGTCCGGACCGGTGCGGGCGCGGCCGCCCAGCAGGGCCGCGCGTTCGCGGATGCCGCGCAGACCGCTGCCGCGGCCGGACTCCGGCGGCTCCCCGGTGAGCGGATTGCGCACCTCCAGGTCCAGCGAGCCGTCGCCGACGGCGACACGGACCCGCACGGGGACGGGACCCGCGTGCCGCAGCACATTGGTGAGGGCCTCCTGGAGGATGCGGTACCCCTCGCGGGACACCGGTCCGGAAACAGTGTCCAGAGCCCCCGTCATCTCGGCGTCGACCTGCGCGCCGGACGTCCGCGCGGACTCCAGCAGCCGCCCGGCGTCCGTGAGGGCCGGACGGCTGCCCGCCGGACGCCCGGACTCACGCAGCACGCCGAGGACCCGCTCCAGGTCCTCCAGCGCGGCCCGGCCGGTCTCCTCGATGGCGTCCAGGGCCCGCTCGGTGAAGGCCGGATCGCCCGCCGCGCGGGCGGCACCCGCCTGCACGACGGCCACCGTCAGCGCGTGCCCGATGGAGTCGTGCAGCTCCCGGGCGATCCGCGTGCGCTCCAGGAGCTGCTCCGTGCGCTCCTCCAGCGCGGCGAGCCGCTCGGCGGGGGAGGGGCCCAGCAGACGCAGGGCCAGCGCCGTGATCAGCCGGCCCGCGCCGACCACCGTCGCCCCCAGGGCCGCCAGAGCCGGAGGGAACAGCAGCACATGCCACCAGCGCCGGCCCTCGATGGCCGGGAACCCGTCGGAGGCCATGTCCCCGCCGAACGCCGCCGCCCCCAGATCCACCAGAACCAGCAGCAGGTGCACGCTGATCAACGTCGTCACGCAGCCGATCAGCAGCCGTGCCTGCAGCCATACGACGAGCCTGCCCCGGTCGCCCCAGGAGGCGGACGGCGCGACGACGATGCCGGTGCTCTCACCGTCCGGCCGCTGACCGGTCAGCAGCAGCCGGGCCTGCAGCCCCTCCACGGTGCGCATCGCCGGCACCAGCCCGACGGGCACGAGCACCAGAGCCGCCGCCGCCCAGACCCACCACGCCTCCTCGATGAACATCCACAGCGACGGCCACACGATCGCGATGAGCAGATGCAGCCATCGGGTGTAGGTCACCGTCCGGCCGAACGGGCGCAGGAAGCGGAGCATGCCGCCATCGTGCCAGCCGCCACCGACGGCACAGCTCCCCCGCGCGGGGGAGACGATCTCCACGTGCGGGGGAGGCCCCGCACCCGCGCGGGACGCCAGGCTGCTGCCATGACCAGCATCGACGTCCAGGACCTCACCAAGGAGTACGGCACCCGGCGGGCCGTCGACCATCTGACCTTCCGTGTCCTTCCGGGCCGTGTCACGGGGTTCCTCGGCCCCAACGGCGCCGGCAAGTCCACCACGATGCGCCTGGTGCTCGGCCTCGACCACCCCACCTCCGGCACCGCCACCCTCGGCGGCAGCGCCTACGCCACCCTCGAGCGCCCCCTGCACCGGGTCGGCGCCCTGCTCGACGCAAACGCCGCCCACGGATCCCGCTCCGGCCGCGACCATCTGCGCGTCCTGGCGGCGAGCCACCGGATCGCGGACAGCCGGGTCGACGCGGTGCTCGAGGAGACCGGCCTGGGACCGGTGGCCCGCCACCGGGTGCGGACGTACTCCCTGGGCATGCGCCAGCGGCTGGGCATCGCCGCCGCGCTGCTCGGCGACCCGGAGGTCATCATGCTCGACGAGCCCTCCAACGGCCTCGACCCGGAGGGCATCGTGTGGATCCGCACCCTGCTGCGCCGGCTCGCGGACGAGGGGAGGACGGTCCTGGTCTCCAGCCATCTCATGAACGAGACCGCCTCCTTCGCCGACCACCTCGTCGTCCTCGGCCGGGGCCGGCTCCTGGCCGACACCCCGATGCGTGCCTTCATCGACGCGCGCGTGCGCCCCGCCGTCCGTGTCCGCACATCCGAACCCGCCGTCCTCCGCCGCGTCCTCGCGGGGCACGGTCACGAGCCCGTGGAACACCCGGACGGCCACTGGACCGTGCCGGACGCGCGCGTGGACGACATCGGACGCCTCGCCTCGGCCGCCGGAGTACCGATCCTCGAACTCGCGGCCGACGAGGGCACGCTGGAACAGGCCTACCTGGACCTGACCGCCGCCGAGACCGAGTTCGCCGCACAGCCCCAGGAGGCCTGACCCATGCCGTTCGCACCCGTGCTCAACTCCGAGTGGCTCAAGATCCGTACCGTCCGTTCACTCCCGGGAGCCCTGCTGGCGCTGTTCGCCGCGACCACGGCGTTCTCCGCCATCGCCGGGGTCTCGGACACGTCGGATCCCGAGTTCGACCCGCTGTTCATGGCACTGTCGGGCGTCGCCCCGGGGCAGATCGCCGCCATCTCCTTCGGCGCGATGGCCGTGTCGGCCGAGTACCACAACGGCGCCTTGCGGATCTCGCTGTCCGCGGTCCCGCAGCGGGGACGCTGGTTCGCCGCCAAGGCCACGGCCATCGCCGTTCCCGTGCTGGCCGTGAGCCTGTTGACCGCCCTCGCCGCCCTCCTCGTGGCGCGGGCGGGTCTCGGCCCGGAGGCGAGCGGTCTCACCTTGGCCGAGCAGGTCCGGGGCGTCGTGGGCTGTGCCGTGTACCTGACGCTGATGGCCCTGTTCGCCGCGGGCCTGGCGACCGTGCTGCGCAGCGGAGTGGCCACGCTGTCCGTGCTGATCCCCTTCATCCTGGTCGTGTCCTTCGTCATCGGCGACGCGGCCGGCACGGTCGTCGACTTCCTGCCCGACCGCGCCGGACAGATCGCTCTGTACGAGACCTACGACGGAACCCTCGGCCCCTGGTCGGGACTTGCGGTGACCGCGCTCTGGACGGCGGCCGCCCTCCTGGCCGGTGCCCGGAGCCTCGCCCGCCGGGACGCCTGACCGGTACTCGGCTGACGCCCCGCCAACTGTCAGTGGCGGCGGGTTTACTGGTCCCATGGACATCGCACAGCACATCGCCCTGATCGACGAGCTGTGCTTCCGCCCCTTCCCGGCGGAGCACGGCCCGTCGGACATCGGCTTCGGCGGACCGGGCCACCATGTCGCGGTGCTGCGGACCGGCGACGGCCCGGGCGGGGATCCCGCTCAGTGGGCGGTGACGGCGGACCAGTTCGAGAAGGACCGCGACGCCGTGTACGAGGTACTGGCGTCGCGCTGGGGGGACACCGACCCCTGGAACCTGCAGACGGTCCTGCTGCGCACGGAGCGGGAGGAGATACCCGAGCCGTGGCGGTGGCTCTGCTTCCGGGCGGACGTGGCCTGGCTGTGGGAGGTGCGGGGCACCGGCCGCTGGGTCGCCGTGGCGGTCGCGGACCGGGACGCGGCCGACGCGATCCGGCTGCTGGCGGTGGTCACGGAGACCGCGCCCCCCTGAGCCCTGGCCGTCACCGGTCCGCCGCGGCCTCCCGCAGCCGTCCGAACTCCTCCGCCAGCGCGGCCGGCGTCCAGTGCGCGTTCAGCCCGCTCGGGTTGGGCAGCACCCACACCCGGGTCCCGCCGATGGTCCGCACCTGCGGGCCCACCCGGGCCCGGGGATCCTCGAACGCCGCGCGGTAGGCGGTGACGCCCAGCACGGCCAGCCACCGCGGCCGCAGCCGGGACACCTTCGCGGCGAGCAGCCGCCCGCCCTCCCGGTACTCCTCGGCGCTCAGCTCGTCGGCCCGCGCGGTCGCCCGCGCCACCACATTGGTGATGCCGAGCCCGTACGACAGCAGCTCCCCCTGATCCTCCGGCGGCAGCAGCCTCGGAGTGAAGCCCGAGCGGTGCAGCGCGGGCCAGAAGCGGTTCCCGGGGCGGGCGAAGTGATGGCCGGTCGCCGCCGTCATCAGACCCGGGTTGATGCCGCAGAACAGCACCCGCAGGCCGTCCGCGGCCACGTCCGGCACCAGCCGGTCGCGGGCGGCCTGCAACTCCTCCTGGGTGAAGCGCGTCAGAGGATCGCCCCGGGGGTGTAGCCGGCGGCCTCCGGGTGCCGCTTCACCAGCTCGTCGACACGGCCCACCACGGCCGTCACCTGGTCGCCCGCGGCCCCCGTGAAGGACAGCTTGTCCGCCATCAGCGCGTGCAGTTCGTCCCGGCCGAGCGGCAGCCGCTCGTCGGCGGCGAGCTTGTCGAGGAGGTCGTTGCGCTCGGCGCCCTGCTCGCGCATCGCGAGAGCCGTGGCGACCGCGTTCTCCTTGATCGCCTCGTGCGCGATCTCGCGGCCCACGCCCGCGCGCACCGCGCCCATCAGCACCTTGGTGGTGGCGAGGAACGGCAGGTAGCGGTCCAGCTCCCGGGCGACGACCGCCGGGAAGGCCCCGAACTCGTCGAGCACCGTCAGGAACGTCTCCAGCAGGCCGTCGAGCGCGAAGAACGCGTCGGGCAGCGCGACCCGGCGCACCACCGAGCAGGACACGTCGCCCTCGTTCCACTGGTCGCCGGCCAACTCGCCGGTCATCGAGGCGTAGCCGCGCAGGATCACCATCAGGCCGTTGACGCGCTCGCAGGAGCGGGTGTTCATCTTGTGCGGCATCGCGGAGGAACCGACCTGGCCCGGCTTGAAGCCCTCGGTGACCAGCTCGTGCCCGGCCATCAGCCGGATCGTCTTCGCCAGCGAGGACGGCGCGGCGGCCAGCTGCACCAGCGCCGTGACGACCTCGTAGTCGAGGGAACGCGGGTACACCTGGCCGACCGAAGTGAAGGCCTCGGAGAAGCCCAGGTGACCGGCGATGCGCCGCTCCAGTTCCGCCAGCCGCTCCGTGTCCCCGCCGAGCAGGTCCAGCATGTCCTGCGCCGTACCGACCGGGCCCTTGATGCCACGCAGCGGGTAGCGCCCCAGCAGCTCCTCCACCCGGCCGTACGCGACGAGCAGCTCGTCGGCGGCCGTCGCGAAACGCTTGCCCAGGGTGGTGGCCTGCGCGGCCACGTTGTGCGAGCGCCCGGCCATCACCAGCTCGCCGTACTCACCGGCCAGCCTGCCCAGGCGCGCCAGCACGGCCACCGCGCGGTCGCGCATCAGCTCCAGGGAGAGCCGGATCTGCAGCTGCTCGACGTTCTCGGTGAGGTCGCGGGAGGTCATGCCCTTGTGCACGTGCTCGTGCCCGGCGAGGCCGTTGAACTCCTCGATCCGGGCCTTCACGTCATGGCGGGTGACCTTCTCGCGCTCGGCGATCGAGGCCAGGTCGACCTGGTCGAGGACACGCTCGTAGTCGGCGATCGCCGCGTCGGGCACCTCGATCCCGAGGTCCTTCTGGGTCCGCAGCACGGCGAGCCAGAGCTGCCGCTCCAGCCTCACCTTCTGCTCGGGGGACCAGAGCGTGGCGAGCTCGGCGGAGGCGTAGCGTCCGGCGAGGACGTTCGGGATACGGGGCTTGGCGGGCGCAGCTGTCACGTACACGGAGTCTACTGGCGATTCCTGCAGGCCGGCGCCACGGGGTGACCTGGAGGAACCTACAGCGGACAGCGGACCGCTACAGCCCCTCGTACGGCAGCAGCTCGGGCCGCTTGGGGGGCAGGCCGTCGCCCGAGGAGCGGCCGGTGAGGCGGCGGCCGATCCACGGCAGGAGGTGCTGCCGGGCGAACCGGACGTCGGCGGCCCGCCGCGCCGCCCAGCGCGGCGGAAGCGTCGCCTCCGGTGGCAGCCGCCACTCGGGATCCTCGGCGGGGTAGCCGAGCGTCTGCCAGACCGCCTCCGCCACCCTGCGATGCCCGTCCGCCGTGAGATGCAGCCGGTCCGCGTCCCACAGCCGGGGATCGCCGAGCGCGGGCGCCCCGTACAGGTCGACGACCAGCGCCCCGTGCCGCCCGGCGAGCTCGTCGACACAGGCGAAGAGCGCCTCCATGCGCGGCCGGAAACGCTCCAGGACCGGCCCCTGACGGCCGGGGCTGCGCATCAGCACCAGCTGCTTGCAGTGCGGGGCCAGCCGCTCCACGGCCTCGGTGAGCAGATCCCGAACCTGCCCCATGTCGCACTTGGGCCGCAGGGCGTCGTTCAGCCCGCCGACGAGGGTCACCACGTCGGCGCGCATCGCCGCGGCCGTCTCGACCTGCTCGTCGACGATCTGCCGGATCAGCTTGCCGCGCACCGCCAGGTTGGCGTACCGGAAGCCGGGGGAGACGGCCGCCATCCGTCCGGCGAGGAGGTCGGCCCAGCCGCGGTAGGTGCCGTCGGGCAGCCGGTCCGACATGCCCTCGGTGAAGGAGTCGCCCAGGGCGACGAGGCTGCTGTGGTGGGGGTTCGTCTGCATGGCGCCACAGATGGTATCCCCTGGCACATACCCGTCGGTCGGTCGCCCTCAGCCGCGCTCGGCACGCTGCCCGAACAGTTCCTGCAGGACGTCCTCCATCGTCACCAGCCCGGCCAGCCGGCCGTCGGCCCCGAGCACGGCCGCCAGATGCGTACGGCTGCCCCGCATGGCGGTGAGGACGTCGTCCATCGGCGTGTTCTCCCGCACCCGCGCGATGGGCCGTATCTCCGCGGTCCGGAACGGCCGGTCGCGCGGTGACGCGTCCAGGGCGTCCTTCACATGCAGATAGCCCACGATCCGGCGCTGCTCGTCCACCACCGGGAACCGGGAGAACCCGGACTCCGCCGACAGCCGCTCCAGACCCTCCGGGGTGATGCCGACGCGCGCGTAGACCACCCGCTCCAGCGGCAGCACCACGTCCCGCACTGGCCGCCGGCCCAGCTCCAGCGCGTCGTTCAGCCGCTCCCGCGCACGCTCGTCGATCAGGCCGGCCTCACCGGAGTCCTTCACGATCTGGGCCAGTTCGGCGTCCGAGTACGAGGCGACGACCTCGTTGCGGGTCTCCACCCGCAGCAGCTTCAGCAGCGCGTTGGCGAAGGCGTTGACCGTGAAGATCACCGGGCGCAGCGCGCGGGAGAGCGCCACCAGGGGCGGGCCCAGCGTCAGGGCGCTGCGCACCGGCTCGGCGAGGGCGACGTTCTTCGGCACCATCTCGCCGAGCAGCATGTGCAGATACGTCGCCAGGGTCAGCGCGATCACGAAGGACACGGCGTGCCCCGCCCCGGACGGAACGCCCATGGCGTGGAACACCGGCTCCAGCAGATGGGCGATCGCCGGCTCGGCGACGACACCGAGGATCAGCGTGCACAGCGTGATGCCGAGCTGCGCCGCCGCCATCAGCGCCGACACGTGCTCCAGGCCCCACAGCACACGCCGGGCCCGGCGGTCGCCCCGGTCGGCGTACGGCTCGATCTGGCTGCGGCGGACCGAGATCAGGGCGAACTCGGCGCCCACGAAGAAGGCGTTGACGACCAGGGTCGCCAGACCGATCAGCAGTTGTACGACGGTCATCGCCACGTCCCCTCGTCGTCCGTGGGCCCCGCAGGCAGCCCTTTCTCCACGGACGGATCCACCAGCGGCGCGTGCAGCAGGACGCGCGCCGCGCGGTGGCCGGTGGCGTCCACCACGTCCAGCCGCCAGCCCGCGACCTCGAGGGTGTCTCCGGTGTCCGGGATCCGGCCCAGCGAGGAGGCCACGAGCCCCGCGAGGGTCTCGTACGGCCCCTCCGGCACCCGCATCCCGACCCGGGCGAGCCGGTCCACGCGGACGGAGCCGTCGGCCGAGTACAGCGTCCGGCCCTCCTCGTCGACGCCGGCCCGGTCCAGGTCGGGGGTCTCGTGCGGGTCGTGCTCGTCGCGGACCTCGCCGACCACCTCCTCGACGATGTCCTCCAGGGTGGCCACCCCCGCCGTGCCGCCGTACTCGTCGATCACCACGGCCATGGTGCGCCGGCCGGAGAGCCGGTCGAGGAGCCGGTCGACGGTGAGCGATCCGGGCACCAGCAGCGGTTCGCGCATCAGCTCCGCCACGGGCACCCGCGCGCGGCGCTCCGCGGGCAGCGCCAGGACGTCCTTGATGTGCGCCGTGCCGACCACGGCGTCGAGGGTCCCTCGGTACACGGGGAACCGGGACAGCCCGGTCGCCCGGGTCACGTTGGCGACGTCCTCGCACGTCGCCTGCGCGTCCAGGGCGATGACCTGGACGCGCGGGGTCATCACGTTCTCCGCGGTGAGGTCGGCGAGGTTCAGCGTGCGCACGAACAGCTCGGCGGTGTCCGGCTCCAGCGCGCCCTCCTTGGCGGAGTGCCGCGCGAGTGCCGCCAGCTCCTGCGGCCCCCGCGCGGACTCCAGCTCCTCGGCGGGCTCCAGGCCGATGCGGCGCACCATGCGGTTGGCCGAGTTGTTCAGATGGGTGATGAACGGGCGGAAGGCGGCGCTGAACCAGCGTTGCGCGTTGCCCACCCGCTTGGCCACGGCCAGCGGCGAGGAGATCGCCCAGTTCTTGGGCACCAGCTCGCCCACCACCATCAGGAACACCGTCGACAGGCCCGTACCGATCACCAGCGCCAGGGAGCGCGCCATCGCGTGGGAGGCGCCGAGATCCCGCAGCGGGCCGGAGATCAGCGCGGCGATCGACGGCTCGGCCAGCATGCCGACCACCAGGTTGGTCACCGTGATGCCGAGCTGCGCGCCGGACAGCTGGAACGTCAGGTTCCGAACGGCCTTGAGCGCGCCCGCCGCGCCCCGCTCGCCGCGCTCGGCCGCCCGCTCCAGCTCTCCCCGCTCGACCGTGGTGAGCGAGAACTCGGCGGCGACGAACGCGCCGCAGGCGAGCGAGAGCAGGATCGCGGCCAGCAGGAGGAGCACTTCGGTCATCGGGTCACCTCTGTCCCATCGTCGGACAGGACGGTGACGGACGCGCGGTGCCGTGCGCAAAGCATGGCACCGCGGCCGCGCCGGACTCAGCCGGTGAGCGGCTTCACCCAGCGCCGCCAGTGTTCCTCCGGCCCGTACCCCGCGGCGCTCCACGCGTGGTGCGCGGTCTCGTTGCGCAGCAGCACCATCGCGTCCGCGCGGCGCCCGCCCAGGCGCACGAACCGTTCCTCGGCGGCGGCCAGCAGTGCCGTGCCGATGCCCTGGCGACGCCGGTCCGGGTGCACGGCCAGCCGGTACAGATGGCACCGCCAGCCGTCGAAGCCCGCGATCACCGTGCCGACGAGCTCACCGTCGGCCTCCGCGAGGATCAGGGCCTCGGGATCGCGGGCGACCAGCCGCTCCACTCCGGCGCGGTCGTCACTGATGCTCGTGCCTTCGGCGGCCGTCTTCCAGAAGGCCAGCACGGTGTCGAGATCCTCGGGCGCGGCGGCCCGTACGCGTGGTTCGCTCATGCGCCGATCCCAGCACGCAGCACGGTCCACGACACGCAATTCCACGATCCGGACGGCCCCCGCGCGGGGCTCACTCGTGCGCGATGGCCTCCAGCACGTTCATCCGCGAGGCCCGCAGCGCAGGCAGCAGGGCCGCCGCGATGCCCACCACGGCCGCCCCGACGACGACCGCCACGACCGTCCCCCAGGGGATCGCGAGGGCGGTCATGCCCTGGAGGGCCAGCACCTGCTGGATGCACAGGCCCCACACCAGCCCCAGGCCGATCCCCAGCATCGCGCCGAAGACCGCGATCACCACCGACTCCAGCCGGATCATCCGCCGCAGCTGCCGCCGGGACAGGCCGATCGCCCGCAGCAGACCGATCTCGCGCGTGCGCTCCACCACCGACAGCGCCAGGGTGTTCACCACGCCCAGCACCGCGATGATGATCGCCAGCCCCAGCAGGGCGTAGACGAGATACAGCAGCACCGCGATCTGGTCGTGCACCAGCTCCTTGTAGTCGGCCTGGTCACGCGCCTGCACCTGCGGATACGGCTCGAGTGAGGTCTCCAGCCGCTCGCGCAGCTCGTCCACGCCCGTCCCGTCGGCCGCGTTGACGTACAGCGCGGAGTCCTGCCCGCCCGGCACGTACTCCTCGACCGTCGCGATGCCGAAGACAAGTCCGCCCTGCATGCCGAAGCCGTCGCCGCCCTCGACGTCCGTGAGGGCGGCCACCGTCAGCTCGGTGCTCCTGCCGCCGGGGAACTCGACCGGGACCGTGCTGCCCATGCGGACGCCGTGGTCCTCGGCGAAACCGGCGTCCATGGCGATGTTGCCGTCCGCCAGCGCGGCCGCCGTGTCGCCGGCCGTGTACGTCACCCGCGCGACGTCGTCCACCCGGTCGTCGTACCCGGCCGCCGTGGTCTCGATCCGCTCGCCGTCCGGCAGCCGTACCGCCACCGGCGCGAACCGCTGGCGCACGACCAGGCCCACGCCGTCGGTGTCCCGCACCCGGTCGGTGATCTCCTGGGAGAACGGCAGGAAGTTGGCGTTCTGGATCACGAAGTCGGCGCCCAGAGTCTTGTCGATCTGCTCGTCGAAGGACCGCGACATCGAGGCGCTGGCCACCGACATCCCGCCGACCAGGGCGAGGCCGACCATCAGCGCGGCGGCCGTGGCGCCGGTGCGGCGCGGATTGCGCAGGGCGTTGCGCTGGCTCATCCGGCCGACGGAACCGAACAGCGCCGGGAACGCCGCGCCCAGCACCCGGATCACCGGCCGCACAAGTAGCGGCCCCGCGATGACGGTCGCGATCAGGGTGAGGACGATGCCGAGCCCCAGCAGCGAGGCGGCGGTGGCCGTGTCGCCGGACAGCACACAGCCCGCCAGCGCGGCGGCGCCCAGCGCTCCCACCACGGAGCCCGTCACCGCCCGCGCCCGCAGCGGCCGCCCCACACCGGCGATCTCCGCGTCGGCCAGTGCGGCCATCGGCGACACCCCCGCCGCGCGGCGGGCGGGGAGATACGCGGCGACGAAGGTGACGCCCACGCCGACGGCGTACGACGTGACCGGCGTGGCCCAGCCGACCACCATCTCGGTGGTCTTGAGGTTCATGCCGAACGTGCTCATGAGCCGGATGAGGCCGTAGGCCAGACCGATGCCGGCCGCCAGTCCCAGTGTCGAGCCGACCAGACCGAGCAGCACCGCCTCGATGAGCACCGACCGGCGGACCTGTCTGCGGTCGGCGCCCAGGGCCCGGAGCAGGCCGAGTTCGCGGGTGCGCTGGGCGATCAGCATCGAGAAGGTGTTGACGATCAGGAACACGCCGACCAGAACAGCGATCCCGGCGAATCCGAGCATCACATACTTGATCACGTCGAGGAAGCCGCCGAGCTCGTCGGCGGCCGTCCGCGCCGTCTCGTCGGCCGTCCGCACCTCGTAGGCGCCCGCGCCCAGTTCGGCGGTGACCCGCTGCTTCAGCTGCTCGTCGGAGACGCCCGGCGCGGCGGTGATCGAGACGGTGGTCGCCCGGTCCGCGGAGCCCAGCAGCTCGGTGGCGGCGACGGCCGGGTCGAGGAAGACGAGCGCCGCACCGGGGTTGGTCGTCCGGAACGTGGCGATGCCGACGACCTCCACCCGGAAGGTGCCGGGCTGGGCCTGCACCGACAGGGTGTCGCCGATCTTCACACCCTTGACGTCGGCGGTGTCCGCGTCCAGCACCGCCTCGCCGCCACCGCGCGGGGCGCGGCCCGAGGTCAGCTCGACGACACTGCGCTCGGTGACGTGCCAGTCCACGGCCAGGGTGGGGGCGCCGGTCGTCGGCCCCACCGACTCGTTGTCGCTGTCGGTGACCGTGATGTTGTCGGCCTCGACGTCGGGGTGCGCGGACTCGACGCCCTCGACCCCGGCCAGCTGCTCGGCGAGCGAGGCGGGGACCGTCGCGACGGCGCCGGTGGGCACCGAGGACTCCAGGTCCTCCCGGGGTGCCACGGTCACATCTGCGGACGTGGAGGCGAACAGCCGGTCGAAGGTGCGGGAGACCGTGTCGGAGAAGATCAGGCTGCCCGCGACGAACGCCACGGACAGCACGACGGCCAGCGCGGACAGCAGCAGCCGCCCCTTGTGCGCGAGGAAGCTCCTGAGCGTCGTCCTCAGCACGGCGTCAGCCCTCGCCGGACGTGGTCGGGTCCCCGTCGCCCTCGCCGGCCCCGCTGCCCCCGCCGCCGTCGTCCGACGGTGCGCGGATCACGTCGAAGCGTTTCATCCGCTCCAGCACCGACTCTGCCGTCGGCCGGCGCATCTCGTCCACGATCCGGCCGTCCGCGAGGAAGAGCACCAGGTCGGAGTGGGCGGCGGCGCCCGGGTCGTGCGTGACCATCACGACGGTCTGTCCGAGCGCGTCCACGGCCTCGCGCAGGAAGCCGAGCACTTCCAGCCCTGCGCGGGAGTCGAGATTGCCGGTCGGCTCGTCCGCGAAGATCAGCTCCGGCCGGGAGGCCAGCGCACGCGCGCACGCCACCCGCTGCTGCTGCCCGCCCGACAGCTGGGCCGGGCGGTGCCGCAGCCGGTCGCGCAGGCCCAGCGTGTCGATGACCTGGTCCAGCCACTTCTCGTCCGGCTTCTGGCCCGCGATGTCCATGGGCAGGGTGATGTTCTCCCGCGCGTTGAGGGTCGGGATGAGGTTGAACGACTGGAACATGAACCCGATCCGGTCCCGCCGCAGCCGGGTCAGCTCGCGGTCCTTCAGCCCCGTGATCTCGGTGTCCCCCAGCCACACCTGTCCGGCGGACACGGTGTCGAGCCCCGCCAGGCAGTGCATCAGCGTGGACTTCCCCGACCCCGACGGCCCCATGACGGCCGTGAACCGGCCGCGCACGATGTCCACGTCCACCGAGTCGAGGGCGTGTACCGTCGTCTCACCCGAGCCGTACGCCTTGGTCAGGCCGCGGGCGCGGGCCGCGATCCCGTCGGCCCACGCGAGACCGGGGGCGTGCTCCGCAGCAGGTGTCGACAAGGCCGCCTCCTCCGAGTGGACGTCGGGTGGTGCCGGTCGCGCCGAGGGTAGTGTGACCCGTCGCACACCGGTATCCCCCTGGGGTGCGGGACCCTCTCCACCTCAGGTCGGGTCCCGGAAGCCGATGTAAGGGGCATCCTTTTCGCCCGGGTGTCCGTACTTGCCACTGCTAGCGCTCCGGCGCTAGCTTCGGGGTATGGCGAAGACCCAGCTGAACGTTCGCGTGGACGAGGGCACCGCCCGCGCGGCGCGGGAGCGTGCCCTGGCGCGGGGGATGAGCGTGAACCGGTACATCGAGGAACTGGTCCGCCAGGACACCGGCGAGGCGGGCCGCGCCTTCGTGGACGCCGCGGCCGACTTCATGAAGCAGTACGAAAGCGTCTTCGCCGAGGAGTTCGAGGCGGGATCCCCTGCCCGGACGACGCCGCGCGACGGCCGCCGCTGAGCCGTTGGACAACCTGCGCATCGACCTCGCGTGGCTGCTCATGCTCGCCGAGCAGCGGACCCCCGGAGACCCACGGGTCACCGACTGGGGTGCCCTCGTCGCCGCCGTCGCACGCCACGAGGCCGAGATATTCGACGTCCCCGTCTACGACAGCGCGCACACCCGCGCGGCCGCGCTCCTCCAGCTGCTGATCCACGTCCCCGCGCTGGAGCGCTCCAACGCCCTGTTCGCCTCCGCCGTCGCCTACGCCTACCTCGTCGCCAGCGGGCTGAAGGTCGTCACCTCGCCGGAACAGGTCCGCGATCTGGCCCGCCTGGTCAAGAGCGGCGACGCGACCGTCGACGACATCGCCGCCGAGCTGCGCCGCTGGTGCCAGTGATCAGCGGCCGCCGGCCGCGGCATCGCCCACCGGCCGCCACGCGGTGCCCGTGACACAGTACGAGGCGGGCAGCACCGGCCCCTTCTCCGGGACCATCACCCGTCGGTACGGGCCGAGTTCGAAGCCCGCCTCCCGCATCGCGCCGACCGGGTCCCGGGCCAGATGGCAGCCCCCGGCCAGCGGCGGCCACACCGTGCGGTCCAGCGCGCGCTGGGTGAGGCGCATGGCCCGGCCACCGCCCCGGCCGTGCTCGAAGAACCGCAGCTCGCCGCCCGGCCGCAGCACCCGCCGCGCCTCCGCCAGCGCCCTCGGTACGTCCCGCACACTGCACAGCACCAGCGACAGCACCACCGCGTCGAACGCCTCGCTCTTGACCGGCAGCGCCTCCGCCACCCCCGGCGCGACGTCCACCGGCACCTGGGCACGCAGGGCGGCCTCCACGGCCAGCGCGCGCAGGGCCCGCTCCGGTTCGATGGCGACGACCTCCGAGACGGCGCCCGGGTAGTGCGCGAAGTTCAGCCCGTTGCCCGCGCCGACCTCGAGCACGCGTCCGGACAGCCCGCCGAGCAGCCCGTCCCGCAGCCGCGCGATCCCCGCGCGGGTCTCGGCGGCGACACTGGCCCGGGCGTAGTAGCGGGCGAACACCGGGTGATGCACGGGATCCCGCGCGACCTGCGCGGAGCGTGCGGATCGCAGCGGCATGAGAACCTCCCACAACGGGCCTACGCCGATTCTCCCCCCACCCCCGTCCCCCGACACCCCGCCGTCAAGGCGGCCCCTGAGGGCTGGACGGTGTGCTGTGGGTGTGTCGACACAGCGCCTTGCCGGCCTTGTGCGCCGTCCGCCTCGTGTGGGCACCCCGGGGGCCGGAGTGGCCGCGTGGGCCGGTGTGCGGGTTCGTCGAATCGGGGGGCGGGCGTCGGCGGTCCTGCGGAGTGCGCCGGCGCGGATGCCTCCCGGGGGAGTCTCCCGAGGCCGGAGTGGCCGCCGCGCGGGGCGTGGTGGTGGGGGCGCTGGGCCGAGAAGTGGGTGGTGGCGGTCCGGCGTGCTGGGGTGGGGGCTCTACGGGGCCTTCCGGGGCCGACACGCGCCGTGTGGGGCTTGGTGTGGGGGTTCGCTGGGCCGGAGGGGGTCGGGGCGGCGGTCCCGCGAGGCGTGCACGGGTGACGGCCCTTCGGGGCCGTCCGAGGCTGATATGTGCTGTGTGGGCGTTGGTCGGGTGCACGGGTGCGGGGTGGCGGTCCCGTGGCGTGTTGAGGTGGGGGCCCTTCGGGGCCTTCCGGGGCCGGTATGCGCTGTGGGGGGCGCTGGGAGCGAGGGGCGGGTGGCGGCGGTCCCGGTGTGGTGGGTGGACGGTCGACGGCGGACGGGAGGCGTCGGGGCGCAGGCCCCCGGCCGGTGTTCCCGGGCGTCAGGCGGTCTCGCGGGTCAGGAAGGCCTCCGTGTCCCACGTGCCCTCCAGGCGGGGCGCCAGCCAGTGCGGTGCCGACGCGCGGAAGCCGGCCGGGGCGAGGGTGCCCGCGCCCGCCGGTACGGCACCCAGCAGCGGGGCACCGGTCACGTCCGGCAGGTCCACCAGATTGCAGCGCGCCGCCAGATCGGGCTCGTCGGGCCAGCTGCCGATCACCACGCCCGCCACGTCGAGACCGCGCCCGCGCAGCTCCCGTGCCGTCAGCTCCGTCGCGTTCAGGGTGCCGAGCCCCGCCGGGGCCACCACCAGCACCGGCGCCGACAACAGCGCCGCCGCGTCCGCCAGCGTCCCGCCCGCCGCGTCGAACCGTACGAGCAGTCCGCCCGCGCCTTCGACCAGCACCAGATCGTGCTCGGTGGCCAGTTTGGCGGCCCGTTCCGCCACCTGGTGCGGATGTACGGGGGCCCGTCCGGCCCTGCGGGCGGCGGTGGCCGGGGCCAGCGGGTCCGGGAAGCGCGCGAGTTCCGCCGTGGTGACCGCGCCGGCGAGACGCGCGACCTCCTCGGCGTCCCCGGGCTCGTCCGGCCGCACACCCGTCTGCGCCGCCTTGAGCACGGCGACCGAGCGGCCGGCCGCCAGCGCCGTCGCGGCGACCGCGGCCGTCACCACCGTCTTGCCGACCTCGGTGCCCGTGCCCGTGACCACCATCACCGGCATGTCATCCCTCCTCCGCCGCCGCGCACACCGCGCGGGCGATGCGCGCCACGTCCGCGTCGTCCGTGACATACGGCGGCATGGTGTAGATCAGGTCGCGGAACGGCCGCAGCCACACCCCTTCGCGCACCGCCGCCCGGGTGGCCGCCTCCATGTCGACGGCGTGGTCGAGCTGGACGACCCCGATGGCGCCGAGCACCCGGACGTCCCGCACCCCGGGCAGCCCGGCCGCCGGTTCCAGCCCTGCCCGCAGGCCCGTCCCGATCCGCTCGACCTCCGCGAGCCAGTCCTGCCCCAGCAGCAGCCCGATGGAGGCGCAGGCCACGGACGCCGCCAGCGGGTTGGCCATGAAGGTCGGGCCGTGGGCCAGCACCGGCACCTCGCCGCGCGAGATGCCCTCGGCCACCCGCGCGGTGCACAGGGTGGCCGCCATGGTCAGATAACCGCCGGTCAGCGCCTTGCCCACGCACATCACATCGGGCGAGACCGCCGCGTGCTCCGCCGCGAACAGTGCCCCCGTGCGCCCGAACCCCGTCGCGATCTCGTCGAACACCAGCAGCACGTCGTGCGCGTCGCACGCCTCGCGCAGCACCCTCAGATACGCGGGGGAATGGAACCGCATCCCGCCCGCGCCCTGCACCACCGGCTCCACGATCACCGCGGCGACGTCCCCCGCGTGGCGTTCGACCGCCGCGCACAGGCGGTCGGCGTAGGACTCCTCGTACCGGTCCGGCGGGGCGTCGGCGAACACCTGGGCCGGCAGCACGCCGGACCACAGCTCGTGCATCCCGCCCTCGGGGTCGCACACCGACATCGGGTGCCAGGTGTCCCCGTGGTAGCCGCCCCGCCACGTGAGCAGCCGCCGCTTCTCCGGCCGGCCCAGCGAACGCCAGTACTGCAGGCACATCTTCACGGCGACCTCGACCGACACCGACCCGGAGTCGGCGAGGAAAACATGCTCCAGACCATCGGGTGACATGTCGACAAGGAGCTTGGCCAGCCGCACGGCGGGCTCGTGCGTGAGCCCGCCGAACATCACATGGCTCATCCGCTCCAGCTGACCCCGCGCGGCCTCGTTGAGCACCGGGTGGTTGTAGCCGTGGATCGCCGACCACCAGGACGACATCCCGTCGACCAGTTCTCCCGAACCGTCGGCGAGCCGCAGCCGCACCCCGCTCGCCGACTCCACGACGAGCGGTTCCCGGCGGCCCGGCATGGGCCCGTACGGATGCCAGACATGACGCCGGTCGAGCTCCAGCAGCTCGGCGACCGACGCGACCGACGCGCCCGACGCGACCGACGCGGCGAGCGCGCCGGACGGCTCAGGCATTGGGGGCGAGATCCGTTCCGGCGCCCCGGCGGCGCACGGCGACCAGATCGCGGCGCGGCTCCTGCCCCGCGCTCCGTCCCGCGCCCGCCTCCGCGCCGGACGAACCGCACACCCCGCCGCCCTCGCGGGACCCGCAGCCGCCGTTCTCGTTGGACCCGCAGCCGCCGCCCGCGCGGTGCTCGGGCAGCGTCACCCGGTCGGTGCCCTCCACCTCGAAGCCCGCGTCCGCGATCATCTCCAGGTCCGCCCTGCCGGCCTGGCCCTCGCTGGTGAGGTAGTCGCCGAGGAAGATCGAGTTGGCCAGGTGCAGCGCGAGCGGCTGCATCGTGCGCAGATGGACCTCACGGCCGCCGGCGATCCGCACCTCGACGTCCGGGCAGACGAACCGCACCATCGCCAGGATCCTCAGGCACCGCTGCGGCGTCAGGTTCCACTCCGTGGAGAGCGGTGTGCCCTCCATCGGGATCAGGAAGTTGACCGGCACCGAGTCCGGGTCCAGTTCGCGCAGCGCGAGGACCACGTCGACCAGGTCCTCGTCGGACTCGCCCATGCCGGCGATCAGCCCGGAGCAGGGCGAGAGACCGGCCGCGTGCGCCTTGCGCACCGTGTCCACCCGGTCGGCGTACGTGTGCGTGGTCGTGATGTCCCCGTACGTCGCCTCCGACGTGTTGAGGTTGTGGTTGTAGGCGTCGGCACCCGCCTCGCGCAGCCGCTCGGCCTGTCCGTCGGACAGCAGCCCGAGACAGGCGCACACCTCCACGCCCTCGTTCTGCTCCTTGATCGCCTTGATGGTGTCGGAGACCCGGTCCACGTCGCGGTCGGTGGGGCCCCGGCCGCTGGCCACCAGGCACACCCGCTTGGCACCGCCCGCGAGCCCGGCGGCGGCCGCCTCGGACGCCTGGTCCGGCTTGAGCCAGGTGTACTTGAGGATCTCCGCCTTGGAGCCCAGCCGCTGGGAACAGTACGAGCAGTCCTCCGGGCACAGGCCGGACTTGAGGTTGACGAGATAGTTCAGTTTCACCCGCCGGCCGAACCAGTGCCGGCGCACCTTTCCGGCCGCGGCCACCACATCGAGCAGATCGTCGTCGGACGTCGCGAGGACGGCCAGCGCTTCCGCCCGGGTCGGCGTCTCGCGCCGAAGCCCCTTGTCCACCAGCGTGTTCAGCAGGTCCATGAGAGCCGATCCTGTCTTACGCGACCCGCTCGGGCCAAGGAGAGTTCGTACAACAGAGGCGCTCGACGGTGTGGGTATTGCCACACAGTGACCCGTCCGGCCTGCCGCTAGTGTCTGTTCACTGCCTACAAAATCCCCGGAGGAGCCATGGCGTTCGGATGGATCGACGAGCAGGCGGACGGGCGCCGCCGGGCAGGACTCGTCCGCACCCTGCGCCCCCGCCCCGCCGGCACGCCGCTGCTCGACCTGGCGAGCAACGACTACCTCGGGCTGGCCCGGCACCCCGAGGTCACCGAGGCCGCCGCGCGCGCCGCGCGGACCTGGGGCGGCGGGTCGACCGGCTCCCGGCTCGTCACCGGCACCACGGAACTCCACGCGGAACTCGAGGGCGAGCTCGCCCGTTTCTGCGGCACCGAGGCCGCTCTGGTCTTCTCCTCCGGCTACGCGGCCAACCTCGCGGCCGTCACGGCGCTCGCCCCGCACGGCTCCCTCGTGGTCTCCGACGCGGGCAACCACGCCTCCCTGATCGACGGCTGCCGGCTGGCCCGCGGTACGACACAGGTCGTGGCGCACAACGACCCCGACGCCGTGCGCAAAGCGCTGGACGGCCACGACGGGCCGGCCGTGACCGTGTCCGACACGGTCTTCTCGGTGGACGGCGACGCGGCCCCGCTGGCGGGGCTGGCCGAGGCGTGCCGGGAGCACGGAGCGGGCCTGGTCCTCGACGACGCGCATGGCTTCGGCGTGCTCGGCGACGGCGGCCGCGGCGCCCCGTACGCGGCGGGCCTCGCGGGGGCCGAGGACGTGGTGGTGACGGTGACGCTCTCCAAGTCGCTCGGCAGCCAGGGCGGAGCGGTGCTCGGCCCGGCCCGGGTGATCGGGCATCTGGTCAACACGGCGCGGACGTTCATCTTCGACACGGGGCTCGCCCCGGCGGCGGCGGGTGCGGCCCTGGCGGCGCTGCGGCTGCTGCGCCGCGAACCCGCGCGTGCGGCACGGGCCGGCCAGGTGGCACGCGCACTGCACGGCCGGCTGACGGCCGCGGGACTGGACGCGGTGCGTCCGGACGCCGCGGTCGTCTCCGTGCGTGCCCCTTCCCCGGAGCAGGCCGTGCGATGGGCGGCCGACTGCCGGGCGGCCGGCCTGTCCGTGGGCTGTTTCCGTCCTCCTTCCGTGCCCGACGGCATCTCACGGCTCAGACTGACCGCCCGCGCGGACCTGTCCGGGGCAGAGATCGAACGCGCTGTACGGGTGATCGGCGAAACGCGGCCATGAGTCGGCGGGGCACGGCCGTGCGTCGCGCGAGGTGACTGACGGTGTGTCGGACCGGTGGATGTGCGTCCCGGTCAGCGGACCGCGGTCACGAACTCGGTCCAGCTCCCGGGGGAGAAGAGCAGGGCCGGTCCGTCGGGGGCCTTGGAGTCGCGCACGGCGAGCAGTCCGGCCTGCGGGCCGGAGAGCGGCCGGGCCGTCTCCACACAGTTGTTGGCACCCGTGCTGTAGCTGCTGCGCAGCCACCGCACATCCCGCAGTGCGAGGCAGGAAGGGATGGTCCGAGGCGGTACGGGCATCGTGCCTCCTTACGCGCCGGCTGCTGCACCGGCGATGAAATCCAACGAGTCCTCGGGTGAAAGGGCGTGGATCGAAAGGGCGTTGAAGGCCTCCACGTAGGCCCGGAGGTCTTCTTTCCGCTCCAGATAGAGGCTACTCGTCAAGTGGTCGAGAACAACCACATCGAGATCAGAAGCGCGCGAAAACGAAAAGATGACGAAAGGACCGGTGACACCGATGTGCGCGCCGGCGGTGAACGGAAGGACCTGCAACCGCACTTGGGGCAGCCGCGCCGCCTCGACCAGCCGGATCAGCTGCCGGCTCATCACGCCGGGACCCCCGACCTCCCGCCGCAGCACCGCCTCGTCCAGCACCGCGCTCAGCTCCAGCGGCGGCTCGGCACGCAGCACGTCCTGGCGTGCCAGCCGCACCTCCACCAGGGCGTCCAGCCGTTCCTCCGGCACCCCCTCCAGAGCGGCCTCCGTCACGGCCCGCGCGTACTCGGGCGTCTGCAACAGACCCGGGATCACCGTGGTCTCCAGGGTGCGCATCCCGCTGGCCTGCGACTCCAGACTGATGAAGTCCCGGTAGGTGGGCGGCAGTACGCCCCGGTAGGCGTGCCACCAGTGGTGCCGGCCGCCGCCGTCACCGCTGCCCGACAGCACCAGCAGCAACTCCCGCAACTGCGGATCCGCCACGCCGTAGACGTCGAGGAGTAACCGCACATCGGCCGGTTTCACCCCACTGGTGCCGGTCTCGATCCGGCTCACCTTCGACTGGTGCCACCCCGCCAGCCGGGCCGCCTCGCCGCTGGTGAGTCCCGCCGAGGTGCGCAGCGCGCGCAATTCGGCGCCCAGTTTGCGGCGGCGCACCGCGGGACCGTGTTGCATGGGCTTCTCCTTACTCCTTCCGAGCCGCCCGGATACGGTCTCCCGTCGCAGAGTTCACCGCTTTGAGCGACAGATATATGCATATCTTGGTGGATCGCCGCCGTGTGCCGTGCGGTGATGGCACTCTGGCGACGAAGCACCAGTGCGGGACCGTACTCGAACCAGCCGCTCCGTGTCGGACTGCGGTTCCGTGGGAAAGGGACGACGTCGCCATGGCAGACCATCTGGAAGCATCCGTCACTCTGCCGAGCGATCCCGCCTCGGTCTCCGCCGCCCGGACCCATGTGGTGGGCACGCTGGAGGGATGGGGCATGCCGGCGGACACGGAGCTGTCCGACACCGTCCGGCTGATCGTCTCCGAACTCGCCACCAACGCGGTGCAGCACACGTTCGGGCAGTCACCCACGTTCACGGTGGACGTCGCTCTGGTCCGCGATGAACGGGTGCACATCGGGGTGACGGACAGCCACCCCCGGTTCCCCAAACGGCTGCCCGCCGCGGTGCAGCAGGACAACGGCCGCGGGCTCGTGATCATCCGCTGGCTGACCGCGGAATGCGGAGGAAGACTGAGGATTCGCCCCACGCGTGAGGGCGGCAAGACCGTCTCGGTCGAACTGCCGTGGACCTGGACCGTCCAGGCCGCCGAAGCGGTCACGGCGGCGGGACAGCAGGAGCCGTAGGACCCACGCCGGTGTGGGCCGGCGGGGCGGCGGCACGCCTCGGGTGCCGCCGCCCCCGCGGGGGTCAGCTCACCCGGCCGTACGAGACGCTCCGGGTCCAGATCGTCTGCAGCCGCACCACGTCCCCGGTCTTCGGGGCGTGCCAGATCTTGCCGCTCCCGGCGTAGATGCCGACGTGGTACACGTAACCGCCCGAATGGAAGAACACCAGATCCCCGGCCCTGCGGCTGCCGGCCGAGATGTGACGGGTCTTGTTGTACTGCTGGGCAGCGGTGCGGGGCAATTTCTTGCCCGCTTTCTTGAACGAATAGAGCGTCAGTCCCGAGCAGTCGAACCGGTACGGCCCGGCGGCACCCCACTGGTACGGCGAGCCCTTCTTGGAGGCTGCGACGCGCAGTGCCTTGGTCGCCGTGCTCGCGGCAGCCGCCTCCGAGGCGGCTCCGGGGACCACGAGTGAGCTGCCCACGGCAGCCAGGGTGAGAGCCGAGGCCGTGCCGGCCCGGGCCATGAGAGACGGGACACGATTGAGCGCAGTCATGCGCAACCCTTCGTCAGCCGCCTGTGAAGGATGACCTGTCGGATTCGGGCTGGCGAAGTGGCCCGGCCGCACGGATGCGGCTTCACCCCAAGGGCTGCTCGGAACGGACGTTCCGGCGGCCCGTCGTGCTTGGGTCCTCCACTCCTGCCGATCCACTCCTGTCGACCGGTCATCCGGGCGGCGGCAGGACTCGGCGTCCGCCCGGATCGCCCCGCCGCTGCGGCGGGGTCTTGTCGTCAGTCAGGGATCTTGGCTCATGGCGGGAGCGAAAACCCAATGGAACGTGGGGTTTGTGTTGTTACGCGCCACTCACCCGTTCGAGTGGCCCCTGTCGTGTTCGAACCGCCGTCCGGGGCTCGCGCAGCCCCGGACCAGCGATGCGATGCCCCATGTCGCCCCGTGGTCGCCTCCCTCGTGCAACTTGAGAAACCCGAAAACAGGAGGTTCGTCTACGCCGGACGGGGGTACGCCATTTGGTCCGTTTCAACCCCGGGCCGAGCGCACCGGCGCGCGGACCGTCGTCCGGGGAGTCGCGGGGGTCAACTCCCCGGCCCCGGCGGCAGTGTGACCCTGGCCGTACGTCGCTCGCCGTCCAGCACCCGCAGCGCGCGGGCCAGCGTGGCGGAGTGCATCTCGCTCTCGCCGCGCCGGTGCATCAGGGTCAGCGCGTCGCGCAGTGCGACGGCCTTGCCGACCAGCGCCTGGGCGGCGCGCAGGCTCCGGTAGGTGTCGCCGCCCAGGGCGGGGTTGACCCGGCCGAGCAGGTCGACGGCCTCGAGGTACCGGTCGATCAGCTCGGCCTCCGCGCGGGTCAGCGCGGGCAGCGGAGGAAGCTCCGGAGGCAGCATGCGCGCCTCACCTCGCGCCGGTGGCCGGGTGGACACCCCTGCGGTGGGGCACGATCCGGTCCGCCAGGCCGTGGTCGACGGCGCCCTGCGCGTCGAGGACCGTGTCCCGCTCGAGGTCGGTGCGGACCTGCTCCGCCGTGCGGCCCGTGTGCCGCACGAGCATCTCCTCCATGCGGGCCCGGATCCGGGTCAGCTCCTCCGCCTGGATCGCCAGGTCGCTCGTCTGCCCCTCGATCGGCTCCAGGAGGGCGGGCTGGCGCAGCACCAGACGTGAGCCGGGCAGCACGAACCGCTTGCCCGGGGTGCCGGCCGCGACCAGCAGCGCGGCGGCGCCCTCGGCCCGGCCCACGCAGATCGTCTCCACGTCGCAGGTGAGGTAGCGCAGGGTGTCGTGGATGGCCGACATGGCGTGGAAGGAGCCGCCCGGGGAGTTGACGTACAGCGAGACGTCCCGGTCGGGGGCGTGGTGTTCCAGGTACATGAGCTGCGCCATCACGTCGTTCGCGGAGGTCTCGTCGATCTGCGTCCCGAGGAGGACGATCCGCTCCTCGAGCAGCTTCGAGTAGGGATCCGTCGTCCGTTGCCCGGATGCCGTGCGTTCGGTGAATTCGGGCAGGACGTGGCGGGCGGACGGTCGGGTCATGAGGGCCCCTCCTGTCTGGCTGTGTCTGTAAAAAATGTACAGGACGTACGTGACGTTATGATGGGCACATGGCCTACGAGATTCCGGTGACGCAAGCCAGGGCTGAGCTGGCCGACCTGATCAACCGCGTGGTGTACGGCGGTGAGCGTGTCGTCGTGACCCGGCACGGCAAGCCCCTCGTCGCCCTCGTATCCGCCGATGACCTGCGACGACTCGAAGAGCTCGAGGAACACCGAGAGCCCGCGGAGGAGCGCGTGATCAGCACGGTGGCCGGCGTGCGCGAGGTGGCGTCCGCTTCCGGCGAACGCCAACGCTTCGGCATCGCGGCGGAGCACCGAGGAACGGCCACGTCGTAGTCACGCAGGGCACCGACCCCGGGACCGCGCACCTCCGTCCGCTGTGGCGGGGGTGCGCGGTCGTTTGCGCGCCGACCACGGCCCGTCCGCTCCGCAACGGCGTCTGGAAGCCGCGTGGGACTGCCGACAGGGCGGGGCGCGTCCGCCCGCGTGCGGTGGGCTCGCGCCGACCGGCGGCGGGACCGCGCACCCCCGTCCGCCGTGGCGGGGGGCGCGGTCCTTCCGTGACGGTCGCGGTCCAGTCGTCGCGGGCGGACCCTCCGCCGTCGCGGGCGGGTGCCCGGCCGATTGCGGGCCGCACGCCCGCCCGCTCCTCAACGGTCGTCTGGAAGGCGCGTGAGGCTGACGGCCGGGGAAGGTGCGTGGGTGCGTCGGACCGGCGCAGGTCCTCGCACTCTCTCGTTCGCTGCGTGGCCGGTGGTCGTTTCCGCGTGTGCCTTCACGGCGCCGTGGAGGGGGCCGGGAACGGCCGGCTCTCGTGGGAGCGCCGGGCCGGCGGTGGGACCGCGCACCCCCGTCCGCTGCGGCGGGGGTGCGCGGTCGTTCCAGGGGGCGGCTGTCCGCCGGGGCGGGGGTTCAGCCGACGGGGGCCGGTGCGCGGTCGGCGGCGGGTTCCACGGCTCCCGCGCGCTCCTTCGTGGCGCCGAGGAGGACGGCGCCCAGTCCCAGCGCCGCCCACACGCCCAGTACCAGGACCGGGCCGACGGCCGCCGCGCCCTCGAAGAAGGACGCCGAGCGCAGCAGGGACACCCCCGCGCCCTGCGGCAGCCACTGACCGAGGGTCCCGGCCGGCTCGGGCAGCATCTCCGGCGCCGAGGAGGCGCCCGAGAACGGGTTGCCGAGCAGCATGAACACCGCGCCGCCGACGGCGATGCCGGCCCGCCCGAGCAGTGCGGCCAGTCCCGCGACGGCCGAACTGATCGCCAGCGCGGTCAGCGAGAACGTACCGGCCACGGCCCACCAGTTCCCCGGCACGGCCCCCAGCCAGCTCTGGGTCAGCCCCGCCGCCACCGCGCCGACCAAGGCCGCGGACCCGGCCAGCGCGGCCACCGCGCGGCCACCGCGCAGCCCCAGCACGGTCACCGCGGCGCCCGCCCCGATCCCGGCCAGGGCCAGCGGCAGCACGCTGGTGTTGAGGACGGCGCCCCGCGGATCCCGCGCGGCGGCCGGCACCACGTCCTCGGTCACGACCCGGCCCTGTGAGCCCTCCGCCTGCCGCGTCACCGCCTGCTGGAGCAGCTGGGCCACGGCGGGGCTCGCGGCGGACGCGGTCAGCAGTTTCGGGCCCTGCTCGGTGACCACGACCGCCCCGTACACCTCGCGGTCCTCGACGGCGGCGCGTGCGGCGCCCTCGTCGCCGTAGCGGTGGAGGTCGAAGGCGCCCTCCTGCCGGCTCAGCTGCTGCTCGACCGGCGCGGCCGCCGCGGCGGGGCCGGCGACGCCGAGCGGGAGATCGCGCGGTGCCGAACGGGCGGCGGGCCAGGCGAAGGCCCACAGGGCCAGGCCCACCAAGGTGGGGATCAGTACGACCACGGCGAGGACGCGGCGGTGCGGCGGCAGTGACGACGGGGACATGAGGGCGCTCCCACTAAAAAGAAGGATCGTTCGTTTTGGTGTCGTCACCACCGTCCCGCCGTCCCTCCTCCTTGTCAAGAAGGAATGTTCGTTTTAGATTGCCGGACATGGCCCGCGTATCCCAGGAACACCTCGACGCCCGCCGCCGGCAGATCCTCGACGGCGCCGCGTCCTGCTTCGCCCGCAACGGCTTCCACGCCACCTCGATGCAGGACGTGCTCAAGGAGGTGGACCTCTCGGCCGGTGCCGTCTACCGGTACTTCGGCGGGAAGGACGAGCTGATCGCCGCGATCGTGACCGAGGTGCTCGACACGGTGCGCGGGATCCTCGAGCAGGCCGCCGGGGAGAGCCCGCCGCCCACCCCCGACGTGCTCGTCCCGCGCGCCCTGGCCCGCATGCGCGAGCAGCGGCCGGCGACCCTGGACAGCGGGGAATGGATGTTCCCGAGGCTGATGCTCCAGGTGTGGACGGAGACCACGCGCAACCCCGAGCTGGCGGCCGTGATGACCGACGGATACGAGACGGTCCGCACCGCCCTGGGGAAGGTCACCGAGAGCTACCGGACCGCCGGCCTGCTGCCCGCCGACACGGACACCGACGCCATGGCGCGCACCATGATCGCGGTCGTGCAGGGCTTCGCGGCCCAGACCGCCCTGTTCGGCGCGCTGCCCGACCGGACCATGGGCGACGGACTGCGGGCGCTGATGGCCATCACCCCGCCGGGCACGCACGCCTAATGGGGCTCATCGGGTCATGAGTGAGACTCGATGAGTGGCCGCCAGCAGGTGAGCACTTTCGTCGCCGGAGCCGTTCGAGCTCTGGTGTCAGACCGTGCCCCTGCTGGTCGGCCGGGAGGCCGGACTGCTGATGGGATGGCGTGCCCGCCGGGTTGTGGGGCGTGAGCACTGGATCCATTAGGGCGCGAGCTGTGTCTTCCGCGGGCCACACGCGCGGTGTACGTCGAGAGGTTGGAGAAGCGGGTGCTGTTCGTCGGCGACGACTGGGCCGAAGACCATCACGATGTCGAGGTCCAGGACGACTCGGGCCGAAGGCTCTGGGCCGCCCGGCTGCCGGAAGGGGTCGAAGGCGTCGCGAAGCTGCACGCCCTGATCGCCCGGCACGGCGGCGAGGACCTGGAGCCGGGAGGGGTGGTGGTCGGGATCGAGACCGATCGCGGCCCGTGGGTCCAGGCCCTGCTCGCGGCCGGTTACCAGGTCTACGCGGTCAACCCCCGGCAAGCGGCCCGGTTCAAGGAGCGGTACGGCACCTCCGGTGCCAAGAGCGACAAGGGCGACGCACACGCGCTGGCCGACATGGTCCGCATCGACCGTGCCCAGTTGCGGCCGATCGCCGGAGACAGCGAGCAGGCCCAGTCCGTCAAGGTCGTCGCCCGTGCCCACCAGACGCTGATCTGGGAGCGCACCCGCACCTTCCAGCGGCTGCGCAGCACGCTGCGCGAGTACTTCCCCGGCGCGCTCGCCGCCTACGCGGGACTGGAGCTGACCAGCACGGACGCCCTGGAACTGCTGCTCAAGGCACCTACGCCGGAGCAGGCGGCGAAGCTGACGAAGCAACAGATCACCGCGGTCCTCGCCCGGCACCGGCGCCGCAACCGGGAGCAGAGAGCCGCCTCCATCCAGGCCGCCCTGCGCGAGCCGCAACTGAACGTCGCGGCTCCTGTCGCCGATGCCTACGCAGCCGCCGTGACCGCCCACGCCCGGCTGATGATCACTCTGAACGAGCAGATAGACGCCCTGGAGGGGCAGGTGAAGACGCATTTTCTGGCGCACCCGGACGCTGAGATCTACCTGTCGATGCCCGGCATCGGCGAGATCACCGGCGCTCGGGTGCTGGCCGAGTTCGGAGACGACCCAACCCGCTACACGTCCGCGAAGGCCCGCAAGAACTACGCCGGCACCAGCCCCATCACCCGGGCCTCCGGCAAAAGCCACAGCGTCCAGGCCCGCTTCGTCCGCAACAACCGGCTCGCCGACGCTCTCCAGCGACAGGCGTTCTGCGCGCTGCAGAACTCGCCCGGAGCCCGCCGCTACTACGACAAACAGCGCGCCCGCGACTTGGACTACAACCCTGCCCTGCGGCAGCTGGGCAACCGACTCGTCGGCATCCTCCACGGATGCCTCAAGACCCGCACTCACTACAGCGAGGCCACAGCATGGGCCCACCACGCGAACCTCGCCACAACTTGACATCCAGCGTCATGGGATGTCTGACACCTGCTCACCGCGCGGTTAACGTCCCCGAAACGCCGCCCGGCTAGCCTCCGGGACCACGCCACCGGGAGACGAGCCCCCGTGGCCGCGGCCACCGGGCCCCGCACGGCCCGGAGCGAGGACTGAGGTGGGCGCCGTGCACCTGACCCCGCACGAGCAGGAGAGGCTGCTGATCCACGTCGCGGCCGATGTGGCGGACAGGCGCCGTGCCCGGGGGCTGCGGCTGAACCACCCCGAGGCGGTCGCCCTCATCACCTCGCACGTCCTCGAAGGCGCCCGGGACGGCCGCACCGTCGCCGAACTCATGGCCTCCGGGCGTCGCCTGCTCACCCGGGACGACGTCATGGAGGGCGTTCCGGAGATGATCCACGACGTCCAGGTCGAGGCCACCTTCCCGGACGGCACCAAGCTCGTCACCGTCCACGAGCCGATCGTCTGAGCGGGGGAGCGGCCGCCGTGATTCCCGGAGAGATCCTGTACGCCGAGGACCCGGTCGTCTGCAACGAGGGCCACGAGGTCACCCGGCTGACCGTCCTCAACGCCGCCGACCGGCCCGTCCAGGTCGGCTCCCACTACCACTTCGCCGAGACCAACCCCGGCCTGGAGTTCGACCGCCCGGCCGCCCACGGCAAGCGGCTGAACATCGCCGCCGGCACGGCCGTACGGTTCGAACCCGGCATCCCCGCCGAGGTGGAACTCGTACCGCTCGCCGGCGCCCGTGTCGTGCCCGGCCTGCGCGGACGGACCGGGGGCGCCCTCGATGCCTGAACTCTCCCGCGCCGCCTACGCCGACCTGTACGGCCCCACCACCGGCGACCGTGTACGGCTGGCCGACACCGACCTGCTGATCGAGATCGAGGAGGACCGCTCCGGCGGCCCCGGACGCGCCGGGAACGAGGCCGTGTTCGGCGGCGGCAAGGTCGTCCGCGAGTCCATGGGGCAGGCCACCGCCACGCGCGCGGACGGCACCCCCGACACGGTCGTCACCGGCGCCGTCGTCGTCGACCACTGGGGCGTGGTCAAGGCCGACATCGGCATCCGCGACGGCCGTATCACCGGCATCGGCAAGGCGGGCAACCCCGACACCATGGACGGCGTCCACCCGGACCTGGTCATCGGCCCCGAGACCGAGATCATCGCCGGCAACGGGCGCATCCTGACCGCCGGCGCGGTCGACGCCCACGTCCACTTCATCTGCCCGCAGATCGCCGACGAGGCGCTGGCCTCCGGCGTCACCACCCTCATCGGCGGCGGCACCGGGCCGGCCGAGGGCTCCAAGGCGACCACCGTCACCCCCGGCTCCTGGCATCTGGCGCGCATGCTGGAGGCGATGGAGGCCCACCCGCTCAACATCGGACTGCTGGGCAAGGGCAACACCGTCTCCCAGGAGGCGCTGCTGGCACAGATCAGGGGCGGCGCCGTCGGGCTCAAGCTGCACGAGGACTGGGGTTCGACCCCCGCCGCCGTCGACGCCGCGCTGACCGCCGCCGAGCGGACCGGCGTACAGGTCGCCATCCACACCGACACGCTCAACGAGGCGGGATTCGTGGGCGACACACTCGCCGCGATCGCCGGGCGCGGCATCCACGCCTACCACACGGAGGGCGCCGGCGGCGGGCACGCCCCGGACATCATCACCGTGGTCTCCGAGCCGCACGTCCTGCCCAGCTCCACCAACCCGACCCGGCCGTTCACCGTCAACACCGTCGAGGAGCACCTCGACATGCTGATGGTGTGCCACCACCTCAACCCCGCCGTGCCGGAGGACCTCGCGTTCGCCGAGTCCCGCATCCGGCCGTCCACCATCGGCGCCGAGGACGTGCTGCACGACCTGGGCGCCATCTCCATCATCTCCTCCGACTCCCAGGCGATGGGACGGGTCGGCGAGGTCGTCATGCGGACCTGGCAGACGGCCCACGTGATGAAGCGGCGGCGCGGCCCCCTCCCGGGCGACGGCCGCGCCGACAACCACCGCGTGCGCCGCTATGTCGCCAAGTACACGATCAATCCCGCGCTCGCCCAGGGCCTGGCCGGCGAGATCGGCTCCGTGGAGAGCGGCAAACTGGCGGACCTGGTGCTGTGGGAACCGGCGTTCTTCGGCGTGAAGCCCCATCTCGTCATCAAGGGCGGACAGATCGCCTACGCGCAGATGGGCGACGCCAACGCCTCCATCCCGACCCCGCAGCCGGTCCTGCCGCGCCCGATGTACGGGGCGGTCGGACGGGCGCCGGCCGCCGACTCGGTCAACTTCGTGGCGCAGGCGGCGATCGACGCCGGCCTGCCCGGACGGCTCGGGCTGGGAAAGCGGTGCGTGGCCATCGGCTCCACCCGCGGGGTGACCAAGGCGCACATGCGGGAGAACGACGCCCTGCCGGACGTGCGCGTCGACCCGGACAGCTTCACGGTGCACATCGACGGGGAACCGGTCGAGGCGGCCCCGGCGGCGGAACTGCCCATGGCCCAGCGCTACTTCCTCTTCTGATGTCCCGGGCGGCACTGCTCGTCCTGGCCGACGGCCGGTTCCCCGCCGGCGGGCACGCGCACTCCGGCGGGGCGGAGGCGGCGGTCGGGGCGGGACGGGTCACGGGGGCCGCGAGCCTGGAGGAGTTCTGCCGCGGGCGGCTGCACACGACGGGGCTCGTGTCCGCGGCGGTCGCGGCGGCCGCGGCGCTGGGCACGGACCCGGGGGAGCTGGACGCGGCGGCCGACGCCCGCACGCCCTCGCCCGCACTGCGGACGGCCGCCCGCAGACTGGGACGGCAGCTCCTCAGGGCCGCGCGGGCGGCCTGGCCTTCGGACGAACTCGACGCGCTCGCCCGGCGGTTCCCCAAGGGGGCGCATCAGCCGGTGGTCCTGGGGGTGACGGCGCGGGCGGCCGGTCTCGGGCCCGAGGACGCGGCATACTGCGCGGCGTACGAGAGCGTCGGCGGCCCGGCCTCGGCGACGGTACGGCTGCTGGGGCTCGACCCCTTCGACGCGACGGGCGTGCTGGCGCGGCTGGCGCCCGAGGTGGACGCGGTGGCGGCGCGGGCGGCCGGGGCGGCACGGAGGGTGGCCCGTGAGGGGGCCGACGCGCTGCCCGCGGCGTCCGCGCCGTTGCTGGAGACCGGCGCGGAGGCCCACGCCGGCTGGGCGGTGCGGTTGTTCGCCACGTGAGGGCACACCGCTGTTCCGCGTCCCGCCCGGAGGACTCGCACCGGACGGGCCGACTACTGGAGGCGTTCATGCATCTCGGTCACTCCCTCACCCACGGCGGGCCGGACGCCGTCGGCGCCGACGCCCGCCGGCATGACGGGACGCGGCGGGCCCTGCGGATCGGACTCGGCGGGCCCGTGGGCTCCGGGAAGACCGCCACCGTCGCCGCCCTCTGCCGGATCCTGCGCGACGAGGTGTCGCTGGCCGTCGTCACCAACGACATCTACACCCGGGAGGACGCCGAGTTCCTGCTCCGCGAGGCGGTGCTGCCGCCCGAGCGGATCACCGCGGTCGAGACCGGGGCCTGCCCGCACACCGCGATCCGGGACGACATCTCCGCCAACCTGGAAGCGGTGGAGGAACTCGAGGACGAGGCCGGCCCGCTGGACGTGATCCTCGTCGAGTCCGGTGGCGACAATCTCACCGCCACCTTCTCCCGGGGGCTCGTCGACGCCCAGGTCTTCGTGATCGACGTGGCAGGCGGGGACGACATCCCGCGCAAGGGCGGGCCCGGCGTGACCACCGCGGACCTCCTGGTCGTCAACAAGACCGATCTGGCTCCGCACGTCGGTGCCGACCTCGCCCGCATGGCGGCCGACGCCGGGGCCCGGCGGGCCGGCCTTCCCGTGGTGTTCCAGTCGCTGCGGAGCGAGGACGGGGCGCGGGACGTCGCCGCCTGGGTGCGCGAGCGGCTCGCCGCGTGGACGGCGTGACCGCCGCGGGCGTACGGGGCGTCGCCCGCGTCCGCGCCTGCGCCGACGGCCGGGGCGGGACCTGCCTGCCCGAGCTCGAGGGCGCGGGGCCGCTGGCGCTGCGGCGGACACGGGGGAGCGGCACCGAGGCGCACGTCCTGCTCGTCGGCGCCATGAGCGGTCCCCTCGGCGGAGACCGGCTCACGGTGCGGGCCGACGTCCGGCCGGGGGCCCGGCTCCGGGTCGGGTCGGCCGCGGCCACCCTGGCCCTGCCCGGCCCGCCCGGGGCCGAGGCGCGCTACGACGTACGGCTCACCGTCGCCGGGGACGGCGAACTCCGCTGGCTCCCGCAGCTGTTGATCTCCGTCAAGGGAAGCGGACTGCTGGCCGCCACGCGGGCCGAACTCGACCACGGGGCCCGGCTCGTGCTGCGCGAGGAGCAGGTGCTGGGGCGGGCCCGGGAGGAACCCGGACGGCTCACCTCCCGGCTGACCGTACGGATCGCGGGGCGCACCGTCCTCGACCAGGAACTGGCCTGCGGACCGGGGGCGCCCGGCGGCTGGGACGGTCCCGCGGTACTGGGCGGTCACCGGGCGGTCGGTCAACTGGTCGTCGTACGCCCGGAGTTCGAAAAGGCGCCGGTCACCGCGAGGGCCCTGGACGCGGGTGCCGCCGTCCTGCCCCTGCCGGGTCCGGCCGCGCTGGTGACCGCCGTGGCACCGGATCCGCTGCGGCTGCGCCAACTCCTCGACAGGGCAACGGCCCTCCTCGCACCGTCGTCCCCCGCCCGATCCGAGCGCGCCGCGCCGCAGCCGTAGCACCTGCCCCCGTGCGCGAGGGGCGGCCGGAACACTCCGGCCGCCCCTCGTCCCGTTCCCGTCCCGCGGCTCAGCTCAACGGCATGCGCGGGAACCGGCGCTTCTCCTCCGCCGCGCGCTCGGCCTCCTCGGCCTTGACGACGGCGGCGTACTGGTCGACGTACTCCTGCTCGGACAGCTTGAGGATGGCGTACATGATCTCGTCGGTGATGGCGCGCAGCACCGCCTTCTCGTTCTCCATCCCCGCGTAGCGCGAGAAGTCCAGCGGTTCGCCGAAGCGGATCACCACCGGATGGATGCGGGGGATCACCTTGCCGGGCGGCTGCGCCTCGAACGTGCCGATCATCGCGCAGGGGATCACCGGCACCCCCGCCTTGAGCGCCATCACCGCGACGCCCACCTTGCCCTTGTACAGGCGGCCGTCGTGCGAGCGCGTGCCCTCCGGGTAGATGCCGAGCAGTTCCCCCTTGCTCAGCACTCCCAGGCCCTCCCGGATGGCGGCCTGCCCGGCCTCCTTGCCGGAGCGGTCGACGGGGATCTGCCCCGCGCTGTGGAAGAAGAACGCCGTCAGCCAGCCCTTGAGGCCGGGGCCGGTGAAGTATTCGGCCTTGGCGAGGAAGGTGATACGCCGTCTGAGGACGGCCGGCATCAGAAAGTGGTCCGAGAAGGACAGATGATTCCCCGCGACGATGGCGGCGCCGGAGGACGGAACATGCTCCAGACCCTGTATTCGCGGCCGGAAGACCAGTCTCAGCAGCGGACCCAAGAGCACATATTTGAGCACATAATAAAACAAAGGCACGCTCCTCGACTCCGGCGAACGGGCAGGGCCGCCGCGTTCCAGCAGGTCATCCGGCACGTCGTGAGATGTCAGTCTAGGACCGGACGGTGCGGCCCGGCACCACGTTCGACGCGTCCGGAACGAGCCATTCCCGGACGGTCGCGCCCGGCGGGTCGCGTGCCGCGGGGAGTAGGCTCCGCAGCATGCGGATCTCCGTCTCCTCCGACATGGACGAACCCGTGGCCCGCGCCCTCCTCGCCGAACTGCGCGACCGCGGCCACGAGGTGCGCGCGCACGGGGCGCTGCGCCCCGGCGACGACCCCCAGTGGGCGGTCTGCTCCGAGGCGGCCGCCCGCGAGGTCGCCGACGGATCGGCCGACCAGGCGGTGGTGTGCTGCTGGACCGGCACGGGCGCCTCGATCGCCGCGAACAAGGTGCCCGGCGTGCGGGCCGCCCTGTGCACCGACGCCTATACGGCCGACGGCGCACGCCGCTGGAACGACGCCAACGTCCTCGCGCTCAGCCTGCGCCTGACGTCGACTCCGCTGCTCAAGGAGATCCTCGACGCCTGGTTCGAGGCGTCGCCCAGCGACGACCCCGAGGACCGGCGCAACGTGGAACGGACGCGGCGGCTCGACGGCACCCGCCCGGACGACACGTCCGGCGACTGAGCGCGCGTCTCACTCCGCCGGCGCGGTCAGGGGCTGCTCCGCCCAGATGATCTTCCCCTCGGGGACGAACCGGGTACCCCACCGCTGGGCCAGCTGGGAGACCAGCAGCAGTCCGCGCCCGCCCTCGTCCATCGCGCGGGGATGCCGCAGATGGGGCGCGGTGGCGCCGCCGTCGAACACCTCGCACACCAGCGCACGCTCACGGATCAGCCGCAGCGTGACCGGCCCCGAGGCGTGCCGGAGGGCGTTGGTGACCAGTTCGCTGACGATCAGCTCCGTGGTGAAGACCAGCTCGTCCAGCTCCCAGCGGGCCAGTTGCCGGCTGGTGGTCCTGCGGGCCTCGGCCACCACGGCCGGATCCGCCGGCAGGTCCCATACCGCGACCTGCTCCGGGGCGAGACGCCGGGTCCGGGCCATCAGCAGGGCCACGTCGTCGTACGGGCGGGCCGGCACCAGGGTGTCGACGACGGCCCGGCAGCTCGCCTCCAGCGAGGACGGGGCCTCGGACAGGGCCCGTCGCAGCGGCTCCCGGTCCGTTTCGTCGGGCCGGTGCCCCTCCCGGGCCAGCAGCCCGTCCGTGTGCAGGGCGAGCGTGCTGCCCTCGGCCAGCGTCAGCTCCACCGCCTCGAACGGCGGCCCGCCGACACCGAGCGCCGGGCCCTGGGGGAGGTCCACGAAGTCGACCGTGCCGTCCGGCGCCACCAAGGCCGGCGCGGGGTGGCCGGCGGCCGCCATCGTGCACACCCCCTCCACCGGGTCGTAGACGACGTACAGGCATCCGGAGCCGAGGGCCGTGCCGGGGGTCTCGCCGGGCTCTCCCTCGTCCTCGTCCCGCGCCGCCCGCGCGGCGAGGTCGTCCAGATGGGCCAGTACCTCCTCGGGCGGCAGATCGATCGCGGCCAGGGTCCGTACGGCGGTGCGCAGCCGCCCCATGGCCGCGGCGGCGTCGATGCCGTGCCCCGGGACCTCGCCCACGACCAGGGCGACACGGGCGCCCGACAGCGGGACGAGGTCGTACCAGTCGCCGCCCAGGCCGGTCAGCTCGTCCGCCGGGCGGTAGCAGGCGGCCACCTCGACGGCGTCCTGCTCCGGCAGCCGGCGCGGGAGCAGACTGCGCTGAAGGACGAGCGCCGCGTCCCGCTCCCGGGTGTAGCGGCGCGCGTTGTCCACGCAGACGGCGGCGCGCGAGACGAGGTCCTCGGCCAGATGGAGGTCATCGGTGTCGAACGGGTCCTCGCGGCGGCGACGGAAGAACGTGGTGACACCCAGGGTGACCCCCCGGGCCCGGATCGGGACGATCATCACGCTCTGCAGCCCCAGCTCCAGGAAGGTGGACTCCCGGGCACCCGGAGTGCCCACGGCCCAGTCCAGGGCGAGCGGGTCGAGCCGCTCCTGACGCCATGACCGGCCGGTGGTCAGACAGCGCACGGGCGGGGAGTCCGCCAGGTAGGTCACGACCGCACCGGTGTCCACGGCCGTCCGCGGCAGGTCCTCGTACCGCGAGCGGTGTCCCGCGCGGCGCAGCGGCACCCTGGCCGAGTCGCCGAGCGGTCCCGGGGCCGGTTCGGCGCCCCGCAGCACCGTCTCCAGCAGGTCCACGGTGACGAAGTCCGCGAGGCCCGGGACGGCGACGTCGGCGAGTTCCTGGGCAGTGGTCATGATGTCGAGGGTCCGGCCGATGTGCTCGCCGGCCCGGTCGAGCAGGGCGAGGCGCTGCCGGGCGCGATGCCGTTCGGTGATGTCGACGACCGTGTAGTACACGCCCATCGGGCGGCCCTGCTCGTCGTCGAGGCGGGTGAACGACACCATGTGCGCGGTCTCGCGCAGCGGTGCCGCCCGTGCGCGGCCGACGTGCTCGTAGCCGACCACCTGTTCGCCGGTCTCCAGCACGTGCCGCATCTGTGCCTCGACGGCCGCGGCGTCCAGGCCCGGCTGCACATCGGCGAACCGCAGCCCCAGCCGCCGCTCGCCCGGTCCGCCGCCGAACTGCTCCAGCGCGGGGTTGGACCACACGAAGCGCAGCTCCGTGTCGACGATCGCCATGCCGATGGAGGTCCTGGTGACCATCTGCTCCAGCACGGACCGGCTCATGCTCCAGCCCGCGGAGCCGGCCAGCTCGGACAGCAGAATCAGCAGCGACGCACGGCCCCGGGGCTCCACGGTCGGCATGGCCCGCACCTCCACGGAGACGGGGTGCCCGTCCCGGTGCACGGCCGTCATCAGCCTCACCCAGTCACCGTCGGACCGGCACCGCTCCACCAGATCCGGCACCCGTTCGGCGTCGTCGGGGTGCAGCAGCTCGGCGAACTTCCGGCCCACCACGGCCTGGGCGCCGTACCCCAGCAGCCGCTCGGCGCGAGCGGTCCAGCTCGCGACCATGCCGTGCTCGTCGAGCAACAGGGGAGCGGCGTCGGCCACGTCGAACCCCTGCCGGGCCACGTTCTGCTCCTTGTGTCCGCCCACGGCCGACCTCTCTGTCGCTGAGAGTGGTCTACCACCTCTTGTCCCAATCTTCACCCTTGACGGCGGACGGGGGCTCCCTGGACGAAGAGGGAGGAGTACCCCCACGGGACGTGCCGGACCCGCCCTCGTCACGGGGCCCTCCCCCGACACCCCCGCGGCGAACCGGCATGGCGGTCCCCCGACCGGGGGAGGAACACGACGGCACGGGACGGACGCCGCAAGGGCGTCCCGCCACCCGGCCGCACGCCGGCCAGCACGGGACACGGCCGGAACACCGCGCGCGGGCGACGAGCGCCGGCGCGGTTCACGTCCGGTGGTGAGGGCGGTGGTTTCGCCGGAGGTCCCTGGGGATGGGGTGTCCGCCGGGTGGTCCCGGGGCCCGGGCGAGGTGCGGCTGGGGTGCGGCGTGGGAGCCTGCGCCGTCTGCGTCCGGTGGTGCGGACGGTGTTCCCGTCGGTGGTCCTCGCGGAGGGGGCGCCGACCGGGCAGGCCTGCCCCCGGTGCCGCGCACGCTTGGGATGCCGCGCGCGGGGGCGGGTGCCGGCGCGGTTCGCGTCCCGTGGTGGGGGCGGTGATTTCGCCGGGAGACCTGGGGACCGGCGGGGGCCGCCGGGTGGTCCTGGACCGTGCGGGGTGCGGCTGGAATGCCGCGTGGTCGGCGTCCGCGTCGGGTCGTGCGGGGTTCCCCCGAAGGCGGTGGCCCGGGCCCGCGTCCCGGACTCCGCGCACGGTCGGGATGCCGTGCGCGGAGTCCGGGTGACGGTGCCCTGTCGCGCCGGAGCGCCTGCGGGGAGGTGTGCTGCCCGGTAGGGGCCGTGAGGTGCGGGTCAGGCCGGGGAGGTGAGAATCTTTTCCAGGGTGTGCAGGGCGCCCTGGAGTTCCTCCGAGGTGATGGTCAGGGGCGGGGCCAGCCGGATGGTCGAGCCGTGGGTGTCCTTGACCAGGATCCCCTCCCGCATCAGACGCTCGCTGACCTCACGGCCCGTGCCGATCGCCGGGTCGACGTCCACGCCCGCCCACAGACCGCGGGAGCGGAACCCGACGACGCCCTTGCCGGTCAGCGACTCCAGGCCCGCGCGCAGCACCTCGCCCAGCTCCGCCGCCCGCCGCTGGAACTCACCGGTCTCCAGCAGCTCCACCACCGCCGTGCCGACCGCCGCGGCCAGCGGGTTGCCGCCGAACGTCGACCCGTGCTCCCCGGGGTGCAGCACCTGGAGCACCTCACGCCGGGCCACCACCGCCGACACCGGGACGATGCCGCCGCCCAGCGCCTTGCCCAGCAGGACCACGTCCGGCACGACCGACTCGTGCTCCACGGCGAGCGTACGGCCGGTGCGGCCCAGACCCGACTGGATCTCGTCGGCGACGAACAGGCACCCCTTGCGGCGGGTCAGCTCGCGCACCCCGGCGAGGTAGCCGTCGTCCGGGACGATCACCCCCGCCTCGCCCTGGATCGGCTCGATCAGCACCGCCGCCGTCGTCTCGTCGACCGCCTCCTCCAGCGCCGCGAGATCGTTGTACGGCACCACGCGGAAGCCCGGAGTGAAGGGGCCGAAACCGGCGCGGGCCACCTCGTCCGTGGAGAAGCTCACGATCGTCGTCGTACGGCCGTGGAAGTTGTCCGCGGCCACCACGATCGTCGCCCGGTCCGCCGGGACGCCCTTGACGTCGTAGGCCCACTTGCGGGCCACCTTCACACCGCTCTCGACGGCCTCGGCACCGGTGTTCATCGGCAGCACCATGTCGAGCCCGGTCAGCGCCGCCAGCCGCTCGGCGAACTCCGCGAGCCGGTCGTTGTGGAACGCCCGCGAGGTGAGGGTGAGCCGGTCCAGCTGGCGGTGCGCCGCCTCGACCAGCGCGGGATGCCGGTGGCCGAAGTTGAGCGCCGAGTAGCCGGCCAGCATGTCGAGATACCGCCGGCCCTCCACGTCCTCCACCCAGGCCCCCTCCGCGCGGGAGACGACCACGGGCAGCGGGTGGTAGTTGTGCGCGAGGACGGACTCCTCCGCGCCGATGAGCTCGGCGGACGTACGCGCGGGGACGACAGAGGTCATGAGCGGATCTCCTGAGTGCAGCACTTGATGCCCCCGCCGGCCTTGCGGAACTCGGACAGATCGACGGGGACGGGAACGTAACCGCGGCCGGCCAGCCGGTCGGCGAGGGCCGTCGCCTCCGGCGAGATGAACACATGGCGCCCGTCGGAGACGGAGTTCAGACCGAACGCCATCGCGTCCTCACGGGTGGCGATCACCGCGTCCGGATACAGCCGGGCCAGCACCTCGCGGCTGCCCGGCGAGAACGCCTCCGGGTAGTAGGCGACGTTCTCGTCGTCGAGGTCGAACAGCGCCGTGTCCAAATGGTAGAAGTACGGGTCCACCAGCGTCAGCCCGATCACGGGTACACCGAAGAACTCCTGTGCCTCGCGGTGCGCCTCCGGGGTGGTGCGGAACCCGGTGCCGGCGAGGATCCAGCGCCCGGCGGGCACCAGATCGCCCTCGCCCTCGCACACCGACTCGGGGTGCTGGACGTCGAAGCCCTCGGACTTGAACCAGGCCTCGTAGGCCGCGGACTCCGCACGCCGCTCGGGCGCGGAGAAGAGGGAGCCGAACACACGGCCCTCCACGACGACCGCCGCGTTCGCGGCGAACACCATGTCGGGCAGTCCGGGCTCCGGCCTCACGGTCTCCACGGTATGTCCGTGGTCGCGGTAGGCGCCGACCAGCGTCCGCCACTGGTGCTGGGCGAGGGCGACGTCGACGGGACGGTCGGGATGCATCCAGGGATTGATCGCGTACCGGACGGCGAAGTGTCTGGGTTCGCAGACGAGGTAACGCCGTCGGCGCGCCACACGGGATTCGGGCACAGAGGGGTTCCTCCGCTTCCATGCGGTGCCTACTGGGGGTGCCTCCACGGTAGGAACGGACCCTGACGGCCGACAAGGAACAACAGCTGCGTGTTCACGCAGGATCGTTGCGTATTCGGACCGCTCAGCGCACGTCCGGTGCGTCTCTCGGCGCGGGCTGGCTCACTCCCGCCTCAGGGCTGTCCGGCAGCAGATGGGACAGCACCATCACACTGATCGTCTTGCGGATGAACGGCTCCTGGCGGATCCGTTCCAGCACCTCCTCGAAGTGCTCCACGTCCCGCGCCCGCACATGCAGCAGCGCGTCCGCGCCCCCGGTGACCGTCATCGCCGCGGCGATCTCCGGATGGTTGCGCACCACCTCCGCCAGCCGGCGGGGCGGCGCCGCCCCCTCGCAGTACACCTCGACATACGCCTCCGTGCGCCAGCCCAGCGCACTCGGCCGCACCGTCGCCGTGAACCCCGTGATCACCCCCGTCTCGCGCAGCCGGTCCACCCGGCGCTTGACCGCCGTCGACGACAGCCCGATCGCCGCGCCGATCTCCGCGAAGGACGTCCTGGCGTTCGCCATGAGAGCCGTGACGATCTTCCGGTCGAGCTCGTCGAACGGCGCGGGCCTGCTGTTCATGCGGGCACTGTATCCAGCGGCGCCCGGCCGCTCCCCGTACCGGCGTCCACGGCGAAGGCGGCGGCGACCTGCCATGTCCACCCGCGTCCGGCACATGTCCAGACGCGGAAATCACCCCTACACTCCACCTTCATGCTGCGTGCCCTCGCCGTCGACGACGAACGCCCCTCGCTGGAGGAACTGCTGTACCTGCTGCACGCGGACCCGCGCATCGGCAGCGCCGAGGGCGCCGGGGACGCCACCGAGGCGTTGCGCCGCATCAACCGCGCCCTGGAGTCGGGCCCCGACGGGCCCGAGGCGATCGACGTCGTCTTCCTCGACATCCAGATGCCCGGACTCGACGGCCTGGACCTCGCCCGGTTGCTCAGCGGGTTCGCCCGGCCGCCGCTGATCGTGTTCGTCACCGCCCACGAGGACTTCGCCGTCCAGGCCTTCGACCTCAAGGCCGTCGACTACGTGCTCAAACCGGTCCGCAAGGAACGGCTGGCCGAGGCCGTGCGCCGGGCCGCCGCCCAGCGCGGCAGCACCCCGCGCGAGGCCGCCCCGCGCATCCCCGTGCACGAGCCCGACCCCGACCACATAGCCGTCGAGCTCGGCGGCGTCACCCGCTTCGTCGCCGTCGACGACATCACCCACGTCGAGGCCCAGGGCGACTACGCCCGGCTGCACACCGACCGGGGCAGCCACCTCGTCCGGATCCCGCTGTCCACGCTGGAGGAGCGCTGGCGCTCCCGCGGCTTCGTCCGCATCCACCGCCGCCATCTGGCCGCCCTGCGCCACATCGGCGAGCTCCGGCTCGACGCGGGTACCGTGAGCGTCCTGATCGGCTCCGAGGAACTCCAGGTCAGCAGGCGGCACGCCCGTGAACTGCGGGACCTGCTGATGCGCCGGACCACGAGCTAGACGGGGGGAGCACCACATGCCCCAGGATCCGACCGAACGCCGGGTGGTCGTCACCGGCCCGCCCCGCCGCACCCGCCGGACCTCCGGCTACTACCGTCCGCGCACCGAGATCGACGAGCAGACCACCCTCGGCCACACCTACGTCCGGTCCCTGATGCGCATCCAGCTGCGCACCGGGCTCGTCGTCTTCGCCGTCCTCGCCCTGCTCATCGGCCCGCTCCCGCTGGTCTTCGCCGCCGCCCCGGACACCCACCGGCTGGAGTGGGCGGTGCTGGGCTTCGGCCTCTACCCCCCGCTGGTGCTGCTCGCCCGCTGGTACGTACGCCGCGCCGAACGCAACGAACGCGACTTCGTGCGGCTCGTCGAGGACCGCTGAGACCGGAGCCCGCGCACCGTGAACTCCGCCTACGCCGTCACCGCCGTCGCGCTCGTCGCCCTCGCGACCGTCCTCGTCGGCGCCTTCGGCCTGCGCATATCCCGCACCACCTCCGACTTCTACGTCGCCTCCCGCACCGTCGGGCCCCGCCTCAACGCCGCCGCCATCAGCGGGGAGTACCTCTCCGCCGCGTCCTTCCTCGGCATCGCGGGGCTCGTCCTCGTCCAGGGCCCGGACATGCTCTGGTACCCGGTCGGCTACACCGCCGGCTATCTGGTGCTGCTGCTGTTCGTCGCCGCCCCGCTGCGCCGCTCCGGCGCGTACACGCTGCCCGACTTCGCCGAGGCACGGCTCGCCTCCCACCTGGTGCGGCGGCTCGCCGGCGCCCTGGTCGTCGGCGTCGGCTGGCTGTATCTGCTGCCCCAGCTCCAGGGGGCCGGGCTCACCCTGACCGTGCTCACCGGCACACCCGACTGGCTCGGCGCGGTGATCGTCGCCGTCGTGGTGACCGTCATCGTCGCCGCCGGCGGCATGCGCAGTATCACCTTCGTCCAGGCCTTCCAGTACTGGCTGAAACTGACCGCCCTGCTGGTCCCCGCCCTCTTCCTCGTCCTCGCCTGGCAGAGCGACGGCGCACCCAGCCACCCCTTCGACGAACCGGCCGCCTTCCGCGAACAGCGGGTGGTCACCATCGACGACTCCCTGCACCTGCGGCTCGAGCGGCCCCTCACCGTCACGGTGGACGGCACCGTCGACGGCCGCGCACACGACGGCGCCGAGGTCTCCCTGGCCGCGGGCCCCCACCGCATCGACGGCGGCACCCGGCTCACCTTCGCCGAGGGCGCGGAGGTCCCCGCCGCCGGACGCGGCGGCGACGACGCCCTGTCGCCCTCCCGGGCCGAGTCCCGCGCGGAACGCCCGCTGTACGCCACCTACGGGCTGATCCTCGCGACCTTCTTCGGCACCATGGGCCTGCCCCACGTGGTCGTCCGCTTCTACACCAGCCCGCACGGCGTGGCCGCCCGCCGCACCACCGTCGCCGTCCTGGGCCTGATCGGCGCCTTCTACCTCCTCCCGCCCGTCTACGGCGCCCTGGGCCGGCTCTACGCCCCCGAGCTGACCCTCACCGGCGACGCCGACGCCGCCGTCCTGCTGCTGCCCGGCCGGATGATCGGGGGAGTGGGCGGCGACCTTCTCGGCGCCCTGGTCGCCGGGGGCGCCTTCGCCGCGTTCCTGTCGACGGCCTCCGGACTCACCATGGCCGTCGCCGGGGTACTCACCCAGGACGTGCTCCCCTCCCGCGGCGTACGCCACTTCCGCCTGGGCACCGTGCTCGCGATGGCCGTCCCGCTCGGGGCGAGCGTCCTGGTCGGCGGGCTGCCGGTGGCCGACGCCGTGGGCCTGGCCTTCGCCGTGTCGGCGTCCTCGTTCTGCCCGCTGCTCGTCCTCGGCATCTGGTGGCGCCGGCTGACCCCGCCGGGCGCGGCGGCCGGAATGCTGGTCGGCGGCGGCTCCGCGTTCCTCGCGGTCACCGCGACCATGGCCGGCTACCCGGGCGAGGGGCCCTGGCACGCCCTGCTCGCCTGGCCCGCGCTGTGGTCGGTGCCGCTGGGCTTCCTCACCATGATCCTGGTGTCCCTGGCCACCCCCGGCCGGGTCCCGCCCGGGACGGCGGCCGTACTGGCCCGCTTCCACCTTCCCGAGGAACTGCGTACGGAGGTGTCCGCATGAGCGGCTTCATCGCCGGCCTCCTCGTCGCCGTACTGCCCCTGCTGGCGGCCGGATTCTGGATCGGCCGGCGCACCGCGCGGCCCCCCAGCCTCGCCGGACTCGGCACCCCCGTCGAGCACGCCACCTTCGAGGCCCTGCACACCGCCTCCCTGGCCACCCCGCCGCTGCGCGCGGGCCTGACCGAGGAGACCGCCGGGAAGTCCGCCCGCAAGCTGCGCTCCCTGCTGGGCACGGACGCCCTGTGCCTCACCGACCGCGAACAGGTCCTCGCCTGGGACGGCGTCGGCGCCCACCACCGCGGCGAGATCATGGAGCGGCTCACCGGCCCCCTCGACACCGGCCGGGGCGAGGCCTTCCCGCTGACCTGCGACGCCCCCGACTGCGCCGTGCGCTGGGCCGTGGTGGCCCCGCTCACCGTCGACGACCGGGTGCACGGGGCGCTCGTCGCCTGCGCGCCCCGCGAATCCGCCGTCCTGGTCCGCGCCGCCGGGGAGGTCGCCCGCTGGGTCTCCGTCCAGCTCGAACTGGCCGACCTCGACCGCTCCCGCACCCGTCTCATCGAGGCGGAGATCAAGGCGCTGCGGGCACAGATCTCCCCGCACTTCATCTTCAACTCGCTCGCCGTGATCGCCTCGTTCGTCCGCACCGATCCGGAGCGGGCCCGGGAGCTGCTGCTGGAGTTCGCCGACTTCACCCGCTACTCGTTCCGCCGGCACGGCGACTTCACCACCCTCGCCGACGAGCTGCACGCCATCGACCACTACCTGGCGCTGGTGCGGGCCCGCTTCGGCGACCGGCTGGCCGTCACCCTGCAGATCGCTCCCGAGGTGCTGCCGGTCGCGCTGCCCTTCCTCTGCCTCCAGCCGCTGGTGGAGAACGCCGTCAAGCACGGCCTGGAGGGCAAGGCCGACGCCTGCCACATCCAGATCACCGCGCAGGACGCCGGGGCGGAGGCCCTCGTCGTCATCGAGGACGACGGCGCCGGCATGGACCCCGGTCTGCTGCGCCGCATCCTCGCCCACGAGGCCAGTCCCTCCGGCGGCATCGGACTGTCCAACGTCGACGACCGGCTCCGCCAGGTCTACGGCGACGACCACGGCCTCGTCATCGAGACGGCGGCCGGCGCGGGCATGAAGATCACTATCCGGCTGCCGAAGTACCAGCCGGGTGTGCACCTGGCGGGGCGGCTCACCCCGAGGTGAGGACCGCCCCGCCCGCTCCTCAGGTGCTGCGGGTGGCGACCATCCCGAGGGTGATCAGGCCCAGGACCACCCAGCCGAACCACAGCCAGCCATTGCTGCCGAGCGCCACCGTGTAGGCCGTCACGGCGACGAGGGCGCCCACGGTGAGTACTCCCATGGTCTTCGTCGAGGTTGAACCGTTCGTGGTACCGGGCATCGCAACACCCTCCTCATGGTTCGATTCCCTCCATGGTGCCCCGTTTTTGCTCCTTACGGCGCACACGCCCCCATGGGTGACCGATTTGCCCGGTCTTCTGTGATCAGTTCCGCTGCGCGTGCAGGGAGGCCAGGTAGGCGTTGTACGCCTCGAGCTCCTTGTCCCCGTCCCGGTCGGCCGCGCGGTCCTTGCGCCTGGCCTGCCGCTGGTCGGAGGCGTACCACTGGAACAGCAGCGCGATCAGCACCAGGACGGAGGGCACCTCGCTGAACGCCCAGGCGATGCCGCCGGCCGCGTTCTGGTCGGACAGCGCGTCGACGGCGAGCGAGGCGGGCGGATTCTCGAACGTCGAGACCATCGGCGTCGAGGCCATCATCAGCGCGATACCGAAGAACGCGTGGAACGGCATGCCCGCGAACAGTTCCAGCATGCGCATCAAGTAGCCCGGCCGGTGCGGTCCCGGGTCCACGCCCATGATCGGCCAGAAGAAGACCAGTCCCACGGCGAGGAAGTGCACCATCATCGCGACGTGCCCCGCACCGGAGGACATCAGGGAGTCGAACAGCGGGGTGAAGTACAGGCCGTACAGGCTCGCGATGAACAGTGGAATGGTGAACGCCGGGTGGGTGACGATCCGCATGTACCGGCTGTGCAGGAACATCAGCAGCAGCTCGCGCGGCCCCTTGCGGCCCCGCGCGGCCGGCGGCAGGGCGCGCAGCGCCAGGGTGACCGGGGCGCCGAGCAGGATCAGGATCGGCGACACCATGCTGATCATCATGTGCTGCACCATGTGCACGCTGAACATGACCATGCCGTAGTCGTTCAGCCCGGTGCACATCATGAGCCCGACGCTCAGCACGCCGACGACGAACGCCACGGTCCGGCCCACCGGCCACTTGTCACCGCGCCGCACCAGCCGGACCACGCCCCAGCCGTACAGCGCCAGTCCCAGCAGGCAGGCGACGAGGAAGAAGGGATCCGCCGACCAGGCGAGCCCTCGCCCCAGCGTGAACGGCGGCAGATCCATGGTCATGCCGTGCCCGCTGTGATCCATCCGCCGGCTCCTGATTCGTGGGGGTTGTACGCGTCTGTCCGCCCCACAGAGTACGGCGAACCCCGGCCGCCTCCGCGACCGGGGTCGGCTGCGGGCGCCCCGTCGGAGCGCTACCCGCGCCTCACAGCACGCACTGCGCCTCCGCGTACCGTTCCTCGGGCACCGTCTTCAGCGTCTCCACCGCCTCCGCCAGGGACACCATCACGATGTCGGTCCCCCGCAGCGCGGTCATCCGTCCGAACTCGCCCCGGTGCACCGCCTCCACGGCGTGCCAGCCGAACCGGGTGGCCAGCACGCGGTCGTACGCCGTGGGCGTCCCGCCGCGCTGCACATGGCCGAGGATCACCGGTCGCGCCTCCTTGCCGAGCCGCGACTCCAGCTCCAGCGAGAGCTGCCGGGCGATCCCGGCGAACCGCTCGTGGCCGTACATGTCCTTGCCGCCCTCGTCGAAGTCCATGGTGCCGGGCTTCGGCTTGGCGCCCTCCGCCGCGACCACGATCGCGAAGCGCTTCCCGGCGGAGAACCGCTCGCCCACCTTCGCGGTCAGCTCGTCGATGTCGAAGGGCCGTTCGGGGACGACCACGGCGTGCGCGCCGGCCGCCATCCCGGAGTGCAGCGCGATCCAGCCGGTGTGACGGCCCATGACCTCGACGATCAGCACCCGCTGATGGGACTCGGCGGTGGTCTTCAGCCGGTCCAGGGCCTCGGTCGCCACCCCGACCGCGGTGTCGAAGCCGAAGGTGACGTCGGTGACGGCGATGTCGTTGTCGATGGTCTTCGGCACACCGACTATCGGCAGGCCGTTGTCGGAGAGCAGCCGGGCAGCCTTGAGCGTGCCCTCACCGCCGATCGGGATGATCGCGTCGAGGCCGAGCTCGCGGACATGCCCCTTGGCCCGCTCCACCCCGTCCCGCAGATGCTCGGGACGGACCCGGGAGGAGCCGAGGACGGTGCCGCCGCGGGCGAGGATGCCGCTCACCGCGTCGAGGTCGAGCTTGAGGTAGTCGCACTCCAGGAGGCCCTTCCACCCGTCCCGGAAGCCGATGACCTCGTCGCCGTGGTCGACGACGGCGCGGTGCACGACGGACCGGATGACGGCGTTCAGGCCGGGGCAGTCGCCGCCGGACGTGAGGACACCAATGCGCATAGCCCGAAACAACCTTCTCGATGTGGGCCGGGACCGGACCGCGCTGTCCGGCTCGATCCCCGCCACCCTAGCCGCTCCGGGGGGCCCGGCCGTACACGGCGTCCGCCTGCTGGACGACCCCGCTCACCTGTGCGGAGCAGCCGTCAGACGCGCCCGCCCCGACCCGTCCGACGGGTCGGGGCGCACAGTGTTCCGGACGCCTCAGGCGGGCTGCTGCGCCGCCGCGATGCGCTCGTTGCGCAGCGCCTCGTACCAGCGGTCGTCGGTCGGCGGCAGCGCGTTGACATCGAGCGCCAGCTTCAGCAGCAGGTCCGCGATCTGCGGGTTGCGGGCCAGCACCGGACCGTGCATGTACGTGCCGAAGACGGTGTCGTTGAACGCGCCCTCCGTGCCGTCCCCCGTGCCGTTGCCGTTGCCGAAACGCACCTGGGCGAACGGGCGGGCCGTGGGGCCCAGGTGGGTGACGCCCTGATGGTTCTCGAACCCGGTCAGCGGGGGCAGACCGAGCTGCGGGCTGATGTCGGCCAGCACGTCGCCCACGCACCGGGCGCCCTCACCGCGCACCGAGACCACGTCGAGCAGCCCGAGACCCGGCTCGCGCTGGCCGAGGTCGTTGATGAACTCGTGGCCGAGGATCTGGTAGCCGGCGCACACCGAGAACACGATCGCGCCGTTCTCCACGGCGCGGTGCAGACCGCCGTCGCGGCGCAGCCGCTCGGCGGCCAGCCGCTGCGGGCGGTCCTCGCCGCCGCCGATCAGATAGATGTCGCCGGAGGTCGGGATCGGCTGGTCGCTGCGCACGTCGAGCCGTGCCACGTCCAGGCCGCGCTGCCGCGCCCGGCGCTCCACGACGAGCACGTTGCCCTGGTCGCCGTACGTGCTGAGCAGGTCCGGGTAGATCCAGACGACCCGCAGCTGGTTGTCGCTCACTTCAAGTCCCCTGAGGTGTCGTGGTCAGTTGCCGACGCGGCGGCGCAGGTCCTGGAACGCGGTGTAGTTGGCGATGACCTCGATCCGGCCCGGCGGGCACATCTGGACCGCCTGGTCGAGGTCCTCGCAGACCTGGAACTGCTGGTTGGCGACCTCCAGCCGCACCGCCAGGTCCAGCTTCCGGTCGCCGATGACGCAGATCGGGTGGCCGGTGAGCTGCGTGTAGTCCACGTCCCACAGCCAGGAGGTGTCGGTGCCGTCGGCGGAGCGGGCGTTCACCGAGAGGATCACCGGGGTCGGCGGCGGGTCGATCAGGGAGAACGTCTCGAGCCAGCCCGCGGGGTTCTTGGCGAGCAGCAGACGCAGGTCACGGCCCTCGAACTGGACCACGTCGTAGCGGCCGGCCACGGCCTGCACCTGGTACATGCGCTCCAGGGCGACCTGCGGCGGCACCCCGAAGACGGCGGCCACGGCGGCGGAGCTCGCGGCGTTGGCCTTGTTGGCGCGGCCCGGCAGCTGGAGGTGGATCGGCCAGGCCGAGCCGTGCGGGTCGAGTACGTGGTCGCCGGAGAGCGCCCAGCTGGGGGTCGGCCGGCGGAAGCCGCACTCGCCGCAGAACCAGTCGTCGCCCGGGCGCTGCATCACACCGCCGCACGACGGGCAGGACCAGGCGTCGTCCATCCACATCTGGCCGGCGGCGACCCAGATCACGTTGGGGGAGGAGGAGGCGGCCCAGACCACCAGCGGGTCGTCGGCGTTGGCGACGATGACGGCCTTGGAGCCGGCCAGGCCCTCGCGCCAGTTCTCCGCCAGCATCCGCGTCTCGGCGGCGCGGTCGAGCTGGTCGCGGGAGAGGTTGAGCAGGGCGATGCACTTGGGGTCGGTGTCCCGGGCCACACCGGCCAGGTACTTCTCGTCGACCTCGATGACGCCGAACTTCGCGTCCGAGCGGCCGGCCAGCGCCGAGGTGATACCGGCCGGCATGTTGGCGCCGAGCGCGTTGGAGACGACCGGTCCCGCGGCCCGCAGTGCCTCCGCGATGAGCCGGGTGGTGGTGGTCTTGCCGTTGGTGGCGGAGACCAGGACGCAGTCCAGGTTCTGCGCGAGCCGGGCGAGGAGATCGGGTTCGAGTTTGAGTGCCACCCGGCCGCCGATCACCGAACCGCTGCCGCGCCCGGCGGCGCGGGATGCCGCTGCGACCGCCTTGCCCGCGGTCACGGCCAGCTTGGCCCGCGGCGAGAGCGGGTCCGAGTTGCCTGCCATCAGTTCTCGATCCTCCTTGCGTACGCGCCGCGTCTGTGCCTGACGGCCACGTGGTGAGCCCTCAGCCTATCGAGATCCGTTCGCGCTCCAGAACCGCGGCACCATCGTGAGACGGGCGTTGCTGGAAGGACCGTACTCTTGCGGCCATGCGACACGGCTCCATCCCCGGCGTCCACGGACGCGTGCGGCCCCTCACCCTGCTCGGCGACCCGGTGCTGCACGCGCCCTGCCGGGAGGTCACCGACTTCGGGCCGGAACTCGGCCGTCTCGTGGAGGACTTGTTCGCGACGATGTACGCGGCGCGGGGCGTGGGCCTGGCCGCCAACCAGATCGGCGAGCCGCTGCGGGTCTTCGTCTACGACTGCCCGGACGACGAGGACGTCCGGCACCGGGGCCATGTGGTGAACCCGCGGCTGGCCGGGACGGACGGGGTGGTGCTGCGCGGCCCGGAGGGCTGTCTGTCGCTCCCCGGCCTGGAGGCGGGGACGGAGCGGTACGACCACGCCGTCGTCGAGGGCGTCACGGTGACCGGGGAGCCGGTCACGATCGACGGCACCGGGTTCTTCGCCCGGTGCCTGCAACATGAGTGCGACCACCTGGAGGGCGCCATCTACGCCGACCGGCTGACGGGCCGGCGGCGCCGCCGGCTCTTGCGCCGGGCGAGCCGGGCCTCCTGGAACCGGCACGCCCGGTGACCCGAGGGGCTCAGAACCCCGGGCCGCCGACCTTGTCGCCCGCGGCCGCGAGCCGCCCCCACAGCAGATCCGCCAGGCTGCGTACCAACTCCGCCCGGGAGCAGGGCCGTTCGCCGAGCCACCAGTCCCCGGCCGCGTGCATCATGCCGACGATGCCGTGCCCCCACACCCGCGCCAGCTGGTGACTGCCCGGCCCGAGGTCCAGCCGCTCCTCGATCACCTGCGCCAGCTCCTCACCCATCCGCCGCAGCAGCGGCGCCGAGTGCTTGCCGACGTCGAAGCCCTGGTCGCCGCTCGGCGAGCCCTCCGCCGGATGCATCAGGAACCGGTACACCTGCGGGCGCGCCTCGATCGCCGACAGATAGGTGTCCAGCGTGGCCTCGACCCGCTCCCGGCGGTCCGCCGGGGCGTCCAGCGCGGCCCGCAGGGAATCCAGCAGCGCGTCGGTGTGCCGCTTGGCCAGGGCCGCGTACAGTCCTCCCTTGTCACCGAAGTGCCGGTAGAGAATCGGCTTGGTGATGCCGGCCTCGGCGGCGATCGCGTTCATCGAGGCCCCGGGGCCGTCGCGCAGCACCACTCGGTCGGCGGCCTCGAGCAGCTCGCGCCGGCGTCGGTCGGCCGAACGCTGCTGATCGGTCCGCTGTGTGGTGTCCATGAGCTCTCCCCACCCGTGCTGATTCGGTGACGCCTGCGCAAACTAACACTGAAGGATCCGCGGTCACCGAAGGGGATACGGACGGTCCTGAGGAGTTGACTTTTCCTACCCGCCAGTAACAGACTCTGGTTACCGCAAGTAACATGCATGTGCGCCGCCTGGAGGAGTCATGGCCGAGTTCACCATGGAGCTCAACGACGAACAGAAGGAGGTCCGCGACTGGCTGCACGGCTTCGCCGCCGATGTCATCCGCCCCGCGGCCGCCGAATGGGACGAGCGTGAGGAGACTCCCTGGCCGGTCATCCAGGAGGCCGCCAAGGTCGGAATCTACTCCCTCGACTTCTACGCCCAGCAGTACTTCGACCCGACCGGTCTCGGCATCCCCATGGCGATGGAGGAGCTGTTCTGGGGCGACGCGGGCATCGCCCTGTCGATCGTCGGCACCGGCCTCGCCGCCGTGGGCGTCCTCGCCAACGGCACCGAGGAGCAGATCGGCACCTGGATCCCCCAGATGTACGGCGACGCCAACGACGTCAAGGTCGCCGCCTTCTGCTCCTCCGAGCCCGACGCCGGCTCCGACGTGGCCTCCATGCGCACCCGCGCGGTGTACGACGAGGCCAAGGACGAGTGGGTCATCAACGGCACCAAGACCTGGGCGACCAACGGCGGCATCGCCAACGTCCACGTGGTGGTCGCGGTCGTCGACCCGGAGCTCGGCTCCAAGGGGCACGCGTCCTTCATCATCCCGCCGGGCACCCCCGGCTGCTCGCAGGGCCAGAAGTTCAAGAAGCACGGCATCCGCGCCTCGCACACCGCCGAGGTCATCCTGGACAACGTGCGCGTGCCCGGCTCCTGCCTCCTCGGCGGCAAGGAGAAGCTCGACGAGCGCCTCGCCCGCGCCCGGGAGAAGGCCAAGCAGGGTGAGCGCGTGAAGAACGCCGCCATGGCCACCTTCGAGGCGTCCCGCCCCGCCGTCGGCGCCATGGCCGTGGGCACCGCCCGCGCGGCGTACGAGGTCGCCCTGGAGTACGCCACCACCCGTGAGCAGTTCGGCCGCCCCATCATCGACAACCAGGGCGTCGCCTTCCAGCTCGCGGACATGCGCACCCGGATCGACGCCGCCCGTCTCCTCGTGTGGCGCGCCTCCTGGATGGCGGTCAACGGAAAGCCGTTCACGGCGGCCGAGGGCTCCATGTCCAAGCTGTTCGCCAGCGAGACCGCCAAGGAGGTCACGGCCCAGGCGATCCAGATCCTCGGCGGCAACGGCTACACGCGCGAGTACCCGGTCGAGCGGATGCACCGCGATGCGGCCATCTACACGATCTTCGAAGGGACGAGCGAGATCCAGCGCCTGGTGATCGCCCGCACCCTGTCGGGCATGCCGATCCGCTGAGGCGGCCCCCACATCGACCCGGCGGTGCGCGGCGCCGCCGGGTTGTCCGCGTCCCGGTTCCGGGGAACGCTCGGGTGTGACCGAGTGAGGGAGGACGCGATGACCGACACGGCCCGGGAACTGCTGGAATCGACCACCAGGGAATTCGCCCCGGCCCCGGGGTCCAACCCGCTGGTCCCGCTGATCGCCCGGGGCGAGGCGGACCGTACCGTCCTGGCCGCCCTGGCCCTGGAACAGCGCTGGGTGATCCCCGCTGACCGCCGCGCCTTCCTCCACCTGGCGGAGCGGTCCGGCCCGCACGCGGCCGCGTACTTCACCGCCCTGGCCGAGGGCGAGGCTCTGGCGGCGGAACACCTCAGGACGTTCACGGCCGCGTGCGGCGTGGACGAGGCGCGGGCGGAGGCGTACACCCCGCTGCCGGGCTGCCAGTCGTACCCCGCGTACGTCGCCTGGCTGGCCCTGAACGCTGAACCGCCGGACGTGGTGCTGGCCCTGACGGCGAACTTCTCGGCCTGGGGCGGCTACTGCGCCACGATCGCCGAGGCGCTGCGCGCGCACTACGGCTTCACGGAAGAAGCCCGCGCCTTCTTCACCTTCTTCGCCGAACCGGCCCCTGACCTGGAGCATGAGGCCACCGAGGCGGTCCGGACAGCACTGCAGGAGGGACGCTTGAACAAGCACCGGGCACGCCTGTACGCCCGCTTGCTCCAGACTTACGAAGCTGCATTCTGGACGGCGCTGGGGGAACCCACCCAGGGGCGCGGGGAACTGCGCGACAAGCCCCCCACTGCCCGCACCCGGCACTGAACCCGCGGAGCTACGGCGCACCCCCACTGCTGTGGGCGATACACGCGACGTCGATCCGATCGGCAAGCTTGGCGAGCTCGATCGTCAGCGCAGCGACCGTGTCCTCGTCGAGTCCGTCCTCCCCCGCCTCGACAAGCCGGACCCACCGCCCGCCCACCGTACGCAGCAGCCTGCTGACGTCGGCGGCGGCGACCTGGAGGGTGCCGCGGTCGTCGACGATCAGCGGAAGAGTCACTTCGCGGTTCACAGTCGGGATCGTAACCGCGCGGCCTTCACGCGCCCTGCCAAACCGTGGTGATGTTGCAGAACTCGCGGATTCCGTGCCCGGACAGCTCACGTCCGTACCCCGACCGCTTGATCCCGCCGAAGGGGAAGGCGGGATGGGACGCCGTCATCCCGTTCACGAACACGCTGCCCGCCTCCAGGTCCCGGACGAACCGGTCGACCTCGGCCTCGTCGCGCGTCCAGACGTTGGAACTCAGCCCGAAGGACGTGTCATTGGCGATGAGGACCGCCTCGTCGACGTCCGCCGCGCGGTACAGCGTGGCGACCGGTCCGAAGGCCTCCTCCCGGTGGATGCGCATCTCCCTGCCGATGCCGGCCAGCACGGTCGGCGGATAGAACCAGCCGGGCCCCTCGGGGCGCTCGCCGCCGCACAGCACGGTGGCACCGGCCCGTACGGCGTCGTCGACGAGCTCCTCCAGGTCGTCGCGGCCCCGTTCGCTGGAGAGCGGACCGACGTCGGTGTCCTCGTCCATCGGGTCGCCGACCTTCAGGGACTTCATGCCGGCCGTGAAACGTTCGGCGAAGGCGTCGTAGACGTCCGTGTGCACGATGAACCGCTTCGCGGCGATGCAGGACTGCCCCGTGTTCTGCGTCCGCGCGGTCACCGCCACCTCGGCGGCCCGGTCCAGGTCGGCGGAGGGCATGACCACGTACGGGTCGCTGCCGCCCAGCTCCAGCACCGTCTTCTTGATCATCTCCCCGGCGGTGGAGGCGACCGCGCGGCCCGCGGGCTCGCTCCCGGTCAGGGTGGCCGCCTTCACCCGCTCGTCGCGCAGGATGTCGTCGACCGCGGCGGAGCCGATGAGCAGCGTCTGGAAGCAGCCCTCGGTGAAGCCCGCGCGGTGGAACAGGTCCTCCAGGTACAGAGCGGTCTGCGGCACGTTCGAGGCGTGCTTGAGCAGGCCCACGTTGCCCGCCATCAGCGCGGGCGCGGCGAACCGCACCACCTGCCACAGCGGGAAGTTCCACGGCATCACGGCGAGCACCGGGCCCAGCGGCCGGTAGCGCACCACGACCCGGGAGGCGCCGGAGTCCTTCACATCGGCGGCGTCGGGTTCCTCGTCGGCGAGCAGCTCCGCCGCGTGATCGGCGTACCAGTGCATCGCCTTGGCGCACTTCGCGGCCTCCGCGCGGGCCTGCGCGACCGGCTTGCCCATCTCCGTGGTGATCATCCGCCCGACGGTCTCCCGGTCCTCGTCGAGGATCTCGGCGGCCCGGTGCATCAGACGGGCACGCTCCTCGAAGGTGGTCGTCCGGTACGTACGGAACGTGGCCTCCGCGAGCTGGATCCGGTGCGCGACCTCCTCCTCGTCCATGGGGTGGTACGTCTTGACGGTCTCGCCGGTCGCCGGATTCACCGTGGCGATGTGCATCGCTGACCTCCCTGGGGACGGGCTGTGCCTTTGACCTTCCCGCGCGGCGGTGGGCGGCGCAACGCGGGAGCCTCCTCAGGGCGAGTGCTCCGCCAGGCGGTCGAGAAACGCGGTCTGCGCGGAGACGATTACCTCGCGGGCCCGGTCCAGGGGGAACCAGGCGACCCGGTCCAGCTCCGGGAACTCCTGGATCCGCCCCGACCTCGGCGGCCACTCCAGCTCGAACGTGCCGGGGACCACCGTCGCCGGGTCCAGGTCGGCCTCGACCGCCCAGGCCGTCACGGTCTTCCCGCCGGCCTGCCGCACCTCGCCGAGCGGTATGGCCTCTCCCTCCGGCGGCGGGAGCCCCAGCTCCTCCTGGAACTCGCGGCGCGCCGCCTCCCAGGCCGGCTCCCCGGGGTCGTACTCGCCCTTCGGCACGGTCCACGCCCCGGCGTCCCGCTTGCGGAAGAACGGACCGCCCATATGACCGAGCAATACCTCAAGCCCCTGAGGGGTGTGCCGGTACAACAGCAGGCCGGCGCTCCGGGAGCCCTTCACGGCCGCACCCCCGGGTGCGCGGCGAGCAGGGCCTCCACCGTGTCCGCCTCCTCGGGGCGCTTGTCCTCGCGGTAGCGGATCACGCGGGCGAAGCGAAGGGTGACCCCGGCCGGGTACCGCGTGGAGCGCTGGAGGCCGTCGTAGGCGATCTCCACGACGAGTTCGGGGCGCACCGTCACGACGTATCCGCTCTCGTCGACGGCCAGCTCCCGCAGTCGCTCGGTCTGCCACTGAAGCATCGCGTCGGTCATGCCCTTGAAGGTCTTGCCGAGCATGACGAAGCCGCCGTCGGCGCTCCGCGCGCCCAGGTGCAGGTTGGACAGCTTGCCGGTGCGCCGGCCGTGGCCCCACTCGGCGGCGAGCACCACCAGGTCGAGCGTGTGCACCGGCTTGACCTTCAGCCAGGACGCGCCCCGCCGGCCCGCGCTGTAGGCGGCGTCCAGGCCCTTGGCGACGATGCCCTCGTGGCCGCGCTCGAGGGTCTCTGTCAGGAACCGCTCCGCCGCGTCCAGGTCACCGGGGCCGGACACCACGGTGCGCCGCACCCGCATGGGTTCCGGGACCAGCCGGGCCAGTTCCGCGTGCCGCTCGGCGAGCGGCAGGTCCAGCAGGTCGCGGCCGTCGACGGACAGCGCGTCGAAGAAGACGGGGGAGACCGGTACCTCCCGGGCGGCGGTGGTCACGTCCACCCGGGAGCCGACCCGTCCGGCCGTCTCCTGGAACGAGCGCGGGCGGCCGTCGTCGCCGAAGGAAATGACCTCCCCGTCCAGGATGAACCGCTCGCCGGGCAGATCCCGGGCCGCCGCCGTCACTTCCGGCAGCCGGCCGGTGATGTCGTCGAGCGTGCGGGTGTGCACGCGCACGGTGTCGCCGTCGCGGTGCACCTGGACGCGGATGCCGTCGAGTTTCTCCTCGACCGCGCAGGCCCCCAGCTTCCCGACCGCCTCGGCGACCGAGGAGGCGCTGTGCGCCAGCATCGGCAGCACCGGCCGCCCGACGGTGAGCCGGAACCGCTCCAGCGCCCCGGGGCCGTCCGCGAGCAGCGCCTTGGCCACCGCCTGGAGCGAACCGGCCAGCATCACCGCCCGCCGCACCTCGGCCGATGCGGCCCCCGTCGCCTGCGCCAGCCCTTCCACGGCGACCGCGTCCAGCGCCCCCTGGCGGACCTCGCCGGTGAGCAGCCCGAACAGGAACCGCTGTTCGTCCTCGGTGGCCGCGCCGAGCAGCTCGCCCACCAGCCGGGCCCGCTCGGCCTGCGAGCCCGGCCCCGACACCTTGCCCAGCGTGGTGAGCAGGGCGTCGACCTCGCGCACGGTCAGGGACGGCTCGGCGGCGGGCGGGACCGGACGGCTCAGCACCTTCCAGCCGACGCCGATGCGCCCCTGCGGCAGCCGGCCCGCCAGATACGGGATGACGACCGGCACGTCGTCCGGCTCCGCCTCCCGGAACAGCTCGGCGAGCAGAGCGATCTTCCGGGACCGCGCCGAGGTGGCGGCGACCTCCTGGGACACACGGGCCAGCCGGGACAGCAGCATGCAGCCATGGTGCTACGGAGGAGGGCGCCGCACACCCCGGCCCGCGGTGCCTATCCGTCCACCGCGGCGTCCAGGCGGCTCATCAGCAGGTCCCCGACGATCGCGGCCGCCGCGCGGTAGCCGCCGCTCGCCGCGTGCACGACCTGCTCGGCGAAGCCGATCGCGTTGCCCGCGGCCCAGACGCCGGGCACCGTGGTCAGGCCGGTCGGGTCGACCACCGGGTAGGCGCCGAACGGCGTCTCGTTCATCTCGGCGCCCAGCCGCTCCAGCAGGCTCGTCTGCGGCAGCGGGCGCGGGCCGACGAAGAGCACCGAGCGCGCGTGCACCGTGCCGTCGGCCAGCCGCACCCCGGCGAGCCGTCCGTCCTCGACCACCAGCTCCGCGACCTCCCCGGGCACCACGTCGACCCCGGCGGCGGCCAGCCGGCGCAGGTCCTGGTCGGTCAGCTCCTCCTCGGCGACCCGGTGCAGGAAGAAGGTGACGTTCTTCGACCACTGGGACACCATCAGCGCCTGGTGCACGCTCAGCGCGCTCGACGCGAGCACGCCGAAGGGTTCGTCGCGCACCTCCCAGCCGTGGCAGAACGGGCAGTGCAGCACGTCCTTGCCGAAGCGCTCGGCGACCCCGGGGACGTCAGGCAGCTCGTCCTTCAGCCCGGTGGCGACGATCAGCCGCCGGGCGCGCACGGTTCCTCCCGACTCCAGGGCGACGGTGAAGCCGGCGGCGGCGTCCTCGCCCCGGGTGACGTCCGTGACCCGGTCCCGGACCAGACCGACGCCGTAGTGTGCGATCTCCTCCCGGCCCAGCGCCAGGAACTCGGCCGGCGACATGCCGTCCCGGGACAGATAGCCCTGCATGTGCGCCGAGGGCGCGTTGCGCGGCTCGCCCGCGTCGACGACCAGGGCGCTCTGCCGGGCCCGGCCCAGCACCAGCGCGGCGGACAGTCCCGCCGCCCCGCCGCCGACGACGACCACGTCGTGGATCTCCTTGCGGTCCGTCTCGTTCATCGTGACCACCTCCTGATACGACGGTCGCCGAGGCGGTGCCGCATTGACAAACAAACTTGCCGAACCTGCAATAGCGGTATGACGACCGACAACGTACTCGCGGATGTGGGCCCCCGGCTGCGGCGGATCAGGAAGGAGCGCGAGGTGACGCTCGCGGCGCTGTCCGAGGCGACCGGCATATCCGTCAGCACCCTCTCGCGGCTGGAGTCCGGGCTGCGCAAACCCAGTCTGGAACTGCTGCTGCCGATCGCGCAGGCCCACAAGGTGCCGCTGGACGAACTGGTGGGAGCCCCGCCGGTCGGTGATCCGCGCATCCGCGCGTCCCGGCCCATCCAGCGCTGGGGCCGCACCCACTGGCCGCTCACCCGCCAGCCCGGCGGGCTCCAGGCGTACAAGGTGCTCGAACCGCAGCGGAAGCTCGAACCCGAGCCGCGCACCCACGAGGGCTACGAGTGGCTGTATGTGCTCTCCGGCAGACTTCGGCTGGTGCTGGGCGAGCACGACGTGGTGCTGGTGGCGGGGGAGGCGGCCGAGTTCGACACGCGCGTGCCGCACTGGTTCGGGTCGACGGGCGAAGGGCCCGTGGAGTTCCTCAGCCTGTTCGGCGCGCAGGGGGAGCGAATGCACGTACGGGCCCGTCCGCGCCGGGGCTGACGGCGGCGGCCGGCGGATGTGAGGGGCGAGACGGTTCTCCGATCGGCAAGCGACCGCTTAGTATGCGGTGGACCCGGTCCGGCGAACACGACGTTCACACCCCCGTGGAGGCCCCGCATGCAGGCATGGCACGTGCACGAGCTCGGCGAGCCGGGCGAGGTGATGCGCCTCGCGGAGGCGGAACGGCCGGAGCCCGGCGAGGGGCAGGTCCTGCTGAAGGTGCGCGCCGCGAACATCAACTTCCCCGACGCCCTGATGTGCCGGGGCCGGTACCAGGTCCGGCCGCCCCTGCCCTTCACCCCGGGCGTGGAGATCTGCGGCGAGACCGAGGACGGGCGCCGGGTGATCGCCAACCCCGCGCTGCCGTACGGCGGCTTCGCCGAGTACGCCGTCGCGGACGCCGCCGCCCTGCTGCCCGCCCCGGACGCGCTGGACGACGCCGAGGCCGCGGCCCTGCACATCGGCTACCAGACGGGCTGGTTCGCCCTGCACCGGCGGGCCGCTCTCCAGGCCGGCGAGACCCTGCTCGTGCACGCCGCCGCGGGCGGCGTCGGCAGCGCCGCGGTGCAACTCGGCAAGGCGGCCGGCGCCACCGTCATCGGTGTGGCCGGCGGCGCCGCGAAGACGGCCGTCGCCCGCGAGATGGGCTGCGACCTGGTGATCGACCGGCGCGAACAGGACGTGATCGCCGCGGTCAAGGAGGCCACCGGGGGACGCGGCGCGGACGTGATCTTCGACCCGGTCGGCGGCGAGGCCTACGCCCAGTCCGCCAAGGCCGTCGCCTTCGAGGGCCGGATCGTCGTCGTCGGCTTCGCGAGCGGCACCGTCCCCAGCCCCGCCCTGAACCACGCCCTGATCAAGAACTACGCGATCCTCGGCCTGCACTGGGGCCTGTACAACACCAGGAACCCCGAGCTGGTCCGGCACTGCCACGAGCAGCTCACCGCACTCGCCGCCCGGGGCGCGATCAAGCCGCTGGTCAGCGAGCGCGTCCCGCTCACCGGTGCCGCCGACGCCGTGCAGCGGGTCGCCGACGGGGTCACCACCGGGCGCGTCGCCGTGCTGCCCGCGCCGGAGAACGGAGCCGCCGCATGACCGACGCCACCGGACTGCGCCGCCGCACCCAGGAACTGCTGGCCGGCCGGCCGCCCGCGGACACCGATCGCCTCGAGTTCCTCCGTGCCCGCTTCGACGCCGGCCTCGCCTGGGTGCACTTCCCCGAAGGGCTCGGCGGACTCGGCCTGCCGCGCTCCCTCCAGCCCGTCGTCGATGCCGAACTGGCGGCCGCCGGGGCCCCCGACAACGATCCGCGCCGCATCGGCATCGGCCTGGGCATGGCCGCGCCGACCATCCTCCAGTACGGCACCGAGGAGCAGAAGGCGCGCTTCCTGAGGCCCCTGTGGACCGGCGAGGAGGTGTGGTGCCAGCTCTTCAGCGAGCCCGGCGCCGGATCCGACCTGGCCGCGCTCGGCACCCGCGCCGTCCGTGACGGCGACGACTGGGTGGTCGACGGGCAGAAGGTGTGGACGTCCAGCGCGCATCTGGCCCGCTGGGCCATCCTCATCGCCCGCACCGACCCGGACGTGCCCAAGCACCGCGGCATCACCTACTTCGTCTGCGACATGACCGACCCCGGTATCGAGGTGCGGCCACTGCGCCAGATCACCGGCGAGGCCGAGTTCAACGAGGTGTTCCTCACCGGCGTACGCATCCCCGACGCCCACCGCCTGGGCGGGATCGGTGACGGCTGGCGGGTCGCGCAGACCACCCTCAACAACGAACGCGTGGCCATCGGCGGCATGCGGCTGCCCCGCGAGGGCGGCATGATCGGCCCGGTCTCCAGGACCTGGCGCGAACGCCCCGAGTTGCGCACCCACGACCTGCACCAGCGGCTGCTGAAACTCTGGGTCGACGCCGAGGTCACCCGGCTCACCGGCGAACGCCTGCGCCAGCAGCTCGTCGCCGGGCAGCCCGGCCCCGAGGGCGCCGGCATGAAGCTCGCCTTCGCCCGCCTCAACCAGGAGATCAGCGGCCTGGAGGTGGAACTGCGCGGCGAGGAGGGCCTGCTGTACGACGACTGGACCATGCGCCGCCCCGAACTGGTCGACTTCACCGGGCGCGACGCCGGCTACCGCTACCTGCGCGCCAAGGGCAACAGCATCGAGGGCGGGACCAGCGAGGTCCTGCTGAACATCGTCGCCGAACGCGTGCTGGGCCTCCCGGCCGAGCCGCGCACCGACAAGGACGTCGCCTGGAAGGACCTGGCCCGATGAGCGCACCGCCGGACCTGCTGTACTCGGAGGAGGAAGAGGCGCTGCGCGCCGCCGTCCGGGACCTGCTCACCGACCACTGCGACGCGGCGGGTGTGATCGCCCGCTGCGAGTCGGACGCCCCGCACGATGTCTCCCTGTGGAAGATGCTCGCCGACGGCATGGGCCTCACCGGCCTGCTGGTTCCCGAGGACCGGGGCGGCCAGGGCGCCACCCATCGTGAAGCCGCGGTGGTGCTGGAGGAGCTGGGGCGCGCGGTCGCCCCGGTGCCGTTTCTGACCAGCGCCGTGGTGGCCACCGAGGCGCTGCTGGCCTGCGCGCCCCGGGACGAACTGCTCCCCGGACTGGCGGCGGGCCGCCGGATCGGTTCCCTCGCCGTGGGCCTGCACGTGGGCCCGGGCGCGGCGTTCCCCGCCGTACGGCTGGACAACGGCGCCCTGCACGGGGAGCTGACCGGAATCGCGGACGCCGCGGTCGCCGACGTCCTGCTCGTGCCGGCCGACGACGGCGGGCTGTACGCGGTGGAGACCGGCTCCGACACCGTCACCGTCACCCCGCAGACGTCCCTGGACCTCACCCGGCCCCTCGCCCGGATCGCCCTCCACGGCGCCCCCGGACGCCGCCTCGGCGACGCGGAACCCGCCGTACGCCGCGCCCTGCGGGCCGGGGCCGGACTGCTCGCCTCGGAACAACTCGGCCTCGCCGACCGGTCGCTGACCGAGACCGTCCGCCATCTGAAGGACCGCAAGCAGTTCAACCGGCCCGTCGGCGGATTCCAGGCCCTCAAGCACCGGCTCGCCCAGCTGTGGCTGGATGTGGCCGGCCTCCGCGCGGCCGCGCGGGGCGCCGCCGACGCCCTGGCCACCGGTGCGGACACCGACGTGGCGGTCGCCGTCGCCCAGGCCTGCGCCGCGCCCGTCGCGGTCCGCGCCGCCGAGGAGGCACTCCAACTGCACGGCGGTATCGGCATGACGTGGGAACACCCGACGCATCTGTACCTCAAGCGCGCCAAGGCCGACTCGATCGCCCTCGGCACGGCGGGCGCCCACCGCGAGACGCTCGCCGAACTGGTCGACCTGCGCGCACCCTGATCACCTCCGCTCGCGACACAAGCCCGTCCCCTCCCCGGTGGGGGCGGGCTTCTTCGCGTGCCCTCTTCGCGTGCCCCGAAGTGAACACACGGCGGCGGATCGGCCAACTCCCCGCACGGCACTGCTTTTTGCCGGTGCCCCGACCCCATACTCACTGAGGTCACCTACGGCACTTCCAGGGAGGCAGAGCATGGCCCTCACCACCCGCCGCAGAGCCCTCAGCACCCTCGGCGCCGCCCTCGCCGGTTCGGTCGCACTGCCCGCGACCCAGGCGCTGGCCGGCGAACACCCGCACCGTCCCCGCCCGTTGTGGCGCGCCCACGCCCACAACGACTACGAGCACCCCCGTCCCCTCCTCGACGCCCTGGATCACCGCTTCGGCAGCGTCGAGGCGGACATCTACCTCGTCGACGGCCAACTCCTGGTCGCGCACGACCCCGAGGACCTCGACCCCGCCCGCACCCTCGAATCCCTCTACCTCGACCCGCTCGCGGCCCGGGTCCGCGCGAACCGCGGCTCGGTGTACCGCGGCCACCGCCGGGCGCTGCAGTTACTGGTCGACATCAAGACCGAGGGCGCCTCCACCTACCGGGAACTCGACCGCCGTCTGCGCCGCTACCGGCACCTGTTCACCACCTACGCGCACGGCAGGGTGGCCCCCGGAGCGGTCACCGCCGTCGTCTCCGGCGACCGCGCGGCCCGCGCGCCCATGGAGGCCCAACGGGTGCGCCGCGCCTTCTACGACGGCCGGCTCACCGACCTCGGCAGCCCCGCGCGGTCCTCGTTCGTCCCCCTGATCAGCGACAACTGGACGCCCAACTTCACCTGGCAGGGCGTCGGACCCTTCCCCGCCGCCGAACGCCGCAAACTGCGCGGCATCGTGCGCACCGCGCACGCGCGCGGGCAGCGCGTGCGGTTCTGGGCCACCCCGGATCTGCCGGGCCCGGCCCGCGACGCGCTGTGGGGCGAACTGGTCGCTGCGGACGTCGACCACCTCAACACCGACGACCTCGCCGGACTCGAATCCTTCCTCGACGCCCGCCGGAGGACGTGACACCACACGTTCGGAGGACAGCTCAGCAGCCCGGACGAACCCTCCGCTACGCCACACTTGCGGCCGAACGCCGCGAATCGGATGTGGCGGAGGAGGTTGACGATGGCTGTTTCCATCTCTGTGGTGCTGCTGCTCTCGGTGCTGGCGGTGATCTTCCTGCGCAACAGCGGACTGAAGGTCTCCCACGCGCTGGTCTGTCTGCTGCTCGGCTTCTATCTGGCCAGCACCAGCATCGCGCCCACGATCCACAGCGGCCTCACGGCGACCGCCGACATCGTCGGCAGTCTGCGGCCGTGAGGCCACGCCGGTGATCCGCCGGCTCAGCGGCCCACCGTCGCGTCGCGCGGCAGCACGGTGACGCGGCGGTAGGCGCAGCGCGCGGGCGCGGGCCCCGGGGTGCCTCGAGAGCGATGCTCAGTGTCGGGGCGACGAGGGTGTGCCGGGGCGGCGGGGGCGTGTCCGGCCGATGGGTGTATGTCGGGCAGACGGGGCGCGTCGCTCCGGCGGACGCGCGTCGGCCCGGCGAGGGCACGCCGGGCCGATGAGGCCCGCCCGACCCGGCGGGGCGTGTCCGACCGGTGCTTGCGCCGTATCGGTGGGGGTGTGTTGGGTTGGCGAGGGTGTGCTGGGCCGGTGGGGGTGGTTTGGGTCGGCGTGGCGTGTCCGACCGGTGTCTGCGCCGTATCGGTGGGGGTGTGTTGGGCTGGCGAGGGTGTGCTGGGCCGGTGGGGGTGTGCTGGGCCGGTGGGGGTGGTTTGGGTCGGCGGGGCGTGTCCGACCGGTGTCTGCGCCGTATCGGTGGGGGTGTGCTGGGCTGGCGAGGGTGTGCTGGGCCGGTGGGGGCGGCCCGGGTCGGCGAGGGCGTGTCGGGGTGTGGGTCAGACGCGTTCGGCCATGGCTGCCGGGTCGTCCAGCACCCCCCGGACCACCGAGTGCGCGGCGCCCAGCAGAGGGCCCTCGGGGCCCAGCGCGGACACCGAGACGGGGCAGGCCGGTCCGGCGGTGCGCCGGGCCAGCTCCGAGCGCAGCGAGGGCAGCAGCCAGGGCGCGAGCCCGGACAGGGCGCCGCCCAGCACCACACTCTCCGGGTCCAGCACATTCACGGCGCCGGTCAGGGCGATGCCGAGCGCCGTTCCCGCGTCGTGCAGGGCACGCCGTACCTCGGCGTCGCCCTGCTCGGCGCGGCCCGCCAGGAGGCCCACGCGGTCCTGGCCCGGCTCCAGCCCGGCCGCGCGCAGCACCGCGTCCTCGCCGGCGTACTGCTCCAGGCAGCCGCGCCCGCCGCAGGCGCACGCCGGCCCGTCGGGCCACACCGGCACGTGACCCAGTTCGCCGGCGAAGCCGCGCTTGCCGTGCAGCAGCCGTCCGTCCACGACCACCGCGGCACCGATACCGATCTCGGCCGACACGTGGAGGAAGTCGCGCGGTGTGCCCTCGCCGAGCCACAGTTCGGCCAGGGCGCCGAAGTTGGCTTCGTTGGCCACGGTGAGCGGCAGCTTCGGCGGCAGCAGGTCGCCGAGGTCCGTGTCGAGCCAGCCGAGGTTCGGGGCGCGTACGACGGTCCGGGCGTCGCGGGCCACCAGACCGGGCACGGCCACGGCGAGCCCGGCCGGCCACAGCCCCTCGCCCTCCGCCTCGGCGACGACCTCGTGGATCAGCTCGGTGAGGTCGCCGAGCACCGGCTCGGGGGAGCGGCCCCGGTTGCGGACGTGCCGTACCGCACGCGCCCGGACCCGGCCGCGCAGGTCGACCGCGCAGACCGCGAGGTGGTCGACGCCGACCTCGGCACCGATCCCCGCGGGACCCTGCCCGCTCACGGCCAGCGCCGAGCCGGGCCGGCCCACGCGTCCGGGCCGCTCGGGCCCCAGTTCCTCCAGCAGACCCGAGCGGATGAGCTCGTCGACCAGTGTGGACACCGCGGCGCGGGTCAGGCCGATGCGCGAGGCGACGGCGGCCCGGGACAACGGGCCCTCGGCGCCGACGGTGTGCATCACCCGCGAGAGGTTGCGCCGGCGCATGCCCTGCTGGGTGTCGGGCAGCGCGCGCCCCTGGCCGGCCGGGCGGGTGCTGTGCGGTGGTGCGCTCATTCCTCCGTCATTCCTCGGTTCTCTGCCGTCGTCGGCCGCCGCGGGTCACCCCGGCGGCCGGTCCGTGCGCACGGGGCGGCACAGCTGATGCGCGGGGCCGGTCCGTACCGGCGGGGGGAAGTCGGGCCGGGGGCGGCGCGGGGCCGTGGCCGTGCGGAACCACGGCGGTGCCGCGCCGCCCGCCGCCGTCAGTGGGCGTCCGTGCCGCGCTCCAGCAGCGGGGCCGCGTCGGAGAGTACCCCGGCCAGCCTGGAGAGCGTCTCCTCGTCCCGCTCCACCGCGTCCAGCACCGGGCCCGCCGCCGTGTTCCAGCGCCGGGCGACCGCGGCCGGGTCCTCCCCGGTGAGGAGGCCCGCCGCCTGCGCCGCGGCACCGAGCGCGACGAGTTCCTTCGCCTCGGGCACCTGCACGGGCCGCCCCGACAGTCGCCGCACGGTCTGCTGCCAGGCCGTGCCCCGGGCGCCGCCGCCGATCAGCAGCAGGGGTTCCGAGGCGTCGGCGTCGCCGTCGAGGACGAGGTCGAGGGCGGCGAGCAGGGAGTACACGGCGCCGTCGTAGGCGGCCTGGAGCAGCTGGCCGCCGGTGGTGTCGTGGCGCAGCCCGTGCAGCAGACCGGAGGAGTTGGGCAGGTTCGGGGTGCGCTCGCCGTCCAGGAACGGCAGCAGCGTGACACCGTGCCCGGGTTCGACGGCCTCACGGTCCAGGCCCAGCAGGGCGGCGACCCGGTCCACGGCGAGCGTGCAGTTGAGGGTGCAGGCCAGCGGCAGCCAGTCGCCGCGCGCGTCGGCGAAGCCCGCGACCGTGCCGGTCGGGTCGGCCGGCCTGTGCCGCGACACGGCGTACACGGTGCCGGACGTGCCGAGGCTCATCACCGGCGTGCCGGGACGCACGCCCAGGCCCAGCGCGGCGGCGGCGTTGTCTCCGGTGCCGCAGGCCACCAGGGTGCCCTTGGAGAACGGCAGGCCGTGGCCGTCGCGCACGGTCCCGGCCACCTCGCCCGGGCGCACCACGCGGGGCAGCAGCGCCGGGTCGAGCCCCACGTGCGCCAGGATCTCCTCGTCGTACGCCTCCGTGCCGGAGGCCCACCACCCGGTGCCGGAGGCGTCGCCGCGGTCGGTGGTGCCCTCGCCGGTGAGGCGCTCGGTGAGGTAGTCGTGGGGCAGCCGTACGGCGCGGGTGGCCCGCACCGCCTCCGGCTCGTGCTCCGCCAGCCAGGCCCACTTGGTGACGGTGAAGGAGGCGGCGGGCACGCTTCCGGTGCGCTCGGTCCAGAACTTCGCGCCGCCCAGTTCCTCGATCAGCCGCCGGCTCTGCGGCGCGGACCGCACGTCGTTCCACAGCAGCGCCGGACGGACCGGCTCACCGTGCTCGTCCAGGGTGACCAGGCCGTGCTGCTGCCCGCCGATCGACACCGCGGCGGCCTCGTGCGCCGCCTGACCGCACTGGCGCAGGGCCTCGGTCAGGGCGTCCCACCACTGGCGCGGATCGCTCTCCCGGCCCGCACCCGAGGTCACCGTGTGCGGGGCCTGGCCGCTGGCGACGACCCTGCCGGTCGCCACGTCGACGACCAGCGCCTTGGTGGACTGGGTGGATGTGTCCACGCCGACGACGAGCGGACCCTCGGCTGCTGACATCGGTCTCTCCCTCTTTGGTACCCGACCGGGTGTGTCTCTTCCCAGAAATGTTCCTGCATACTAATTTGTAAACCGCCATGACGAAATAGTCTCAGCGAGCGAGGAGCCGCGGCATGAACTACCAGCCCACCCCCGAGGACAAGTTCACCTTCGGACTGTGGACCGTCGGCTGGCAGGGACGGGACCCCTTCGGAGACGCCACGCGGCGCGCCCTCGACCCGGTCGAGTCCGTTCGGCGCCTCGCCGAACTGGGCGCCCACGGCGTGACCTTCCACGACGACGACCTCATCCCCTTCGGCTCGAGCGACAGCGAGCGCGAGGAGCACATCAAGCGCTTCCGGCAGGCGCTGGACGACACCGGCATGAAGGTGCCGATGGCCACCACCAACCTGTTCACCCACCCGGTGTTCAAGGACGGCGGCTTCACCGCCAACGACCGTGACGTGCGCCGTTACGCGCTGCGCAAGACCATGCGCAACATCGACCTCGCGGCCGAGCTCGGCGCGCAGACCTACGTCGCCTGGGGCGGCCGTGAGGGCGCCGAGTCCGGCGGTGCCAAGGACGTCCGGGTGGCCCTGGACCGGATGAAGGAGGCCTTCGACCTGCTCGGCGAGTACGTCACCGCGCAGGGCTACGACCTCCGCTTCGCCATCGAGCCCAAGCCGAACGAGCCGCGCGGCGACATCCTGCTGCCCACCATCGGCCACGCCCTGGCGTTCATCGAGCGCCTGGAGCGCCCGGAGCTGTACGGCGTCAACCCGGAGGTCGGGCACGAGCAGATGGCCGGGCTCAACTTCCCGCACGGCATCGCCCAGGCGCTGTGGGCGGGCAAGCTGTTCCACATCGACCTCAACGGCCAGTCCGGCATCAAGTACGACCAGGACCTCCGCTTCGGCGCCGGCGACCTGCGCGCGGCGTTCTGGCTGGTGGACCTGCTGGAGTCGGCCGGGTACGAGGGGCCGCGGCACTTCGACTTCAAGCCGCCGCGGACCGAGGACTTCGACGGCGTGTGGGCCTCGGCGGCCGGCTGCATGCGCAACTACCTGATCCTCAAGGAGCGCGCGGCGGCCTTCCGCGCGGACCCGGAGGTGCAGGAGGCGCTGCGCGCGGCCCGGCTGGACCAGCTGGCCGAGCCCACGGCGGCCGACGGTCTCCAGGCCCTGCTCGACGACCGGTCCGCGTTCGAGGACTTCGACCCTGACGCCGCTGCCGCGCGGGGCATGGCCTTCGAGCGCCTCGACCAGCTGGCGATGGACCACCTGCTGCGCGCCCGGGGCTGAACCCACACCGCGCGGGGTGATGTCCTCGTGTGCGGACGGCGCTGCCACTCCGTCCGCACGAAGCGGCGGCCGCTGCGCGTGGAGGGCGCGGTCGCCGGGAACGACGGCGCGCGTTGTCCTGCCGTGCGCCCGCTCGTGCACGACGCACGCGCGGGCACACGGCAGCGGGGAGAACGCGCCGTACCGCTCCGAGTCCGGGCGGGTGCGCCCAACGCCCCCGCCCGGGCTTCCGCACGCCCACTCGACCCACGGCGCACCCCCGCGAGGCGGGACGCTCGGCCGACGCGCACGCGTGCGCTGACCGCCCGCGGTGTGTGGCCGGATGGTCGTGCGCCTGCTGTGTGCCGTGTGCTCCCGCGCGCGGGGCACGTCGGTCGGTGCGCACGTGTGCGCCGGCCGACGCGGTCTGTGATGTGGGCCGGTGTGGGTGCGCGGGGCGTGCTGGCCGGGTGGGCGTGCCTGGTTTGTGGGCCTCCGCGTGTGGTGCGTGTCGGCTGGTGCGCCGGGCGTGTCCGGCTGGGCGGTGGCACGCCCGCTTCGTACACGGTGTGTTCCCGCGCGCGGGTCGCGTCGGCCGGTGCGTCTGCGTGGGCCGGCCGGCCGGGGTGTGTGGTGTGGGCCGGGGGCGCCGGGTGTGTTCGGCCGGGTGGCCGTGCGCCCGCTGTGCGCGTCGTCTGCCCCCGCGTGCGGTGCGTGTCCGCCCGTGCCCGCGTGCCCTGGCCGCCTGCCGACTTCTGCGCGTCGCCCTCGCGCGGGCACCGTGTCCGCGGGGACCATGGTGCTCATGGCCACGCCCCCCGTACCGCCTCAGCAGCCGCCCGGCCCGCCGGACGACACACCGCCCCCGGGCGGCGGCTTCGGGCCGCCCTCGTACGGGAGCGCACCCCCGCCGCCACCCGGGCCGCCGCCCGGGGACCACGGCGGCGGCCCGGGCCAGGGCCCCGGTGGCCGCAGGCTCGTGCTGGTGGTGCTCGCCGTGGTCGTGGCCGTCGTGGCGGTGGCCCTCATCGTGTTCCTGGCCACCGGGGACGACGACGCGCCGGACCGGGAGCCCACCGGGAGCCCGACGGAGACCGGCGGCTTCCCCACCGAGCTGCCCTCCGGCATCCCCAGCGACCTGCTGCCGTCCGGCTTCCCGACCGAACTGCCGTCCGGCTTCCCGACCGAGTTGCCCTCGGGCTTTCCCACCGAACTGCCGAGCGGGCTGCTGCCCAGCGACCTTCCCAGCGGCCTGGAGTCACTGCTCCCGTCCCTGGGACAGGCCGACCTGCCCTGAACCCGGCAGCCGGCGGGCCCTCACCCCTCCGCGGCACGCTCCGCCGACGCCAGCGCGGTCGCAGGGTCCTGGGCGGGGCCGCCCGCCGGGACCCAGCGGCCGCGCTCCTTGCGGTACGGCCACCAGCGGCCGTCGCGGCCCAGCCGCAGCTGCACCGGCGCGCCGACGGCCGTCCAGCGGTTGGCCCGGGACCGCAGCGACGGGCGTTCGTCCGCGTCCCAGGCCGCTTCCAGGGCCGCACGCGCGCGTGCGAGGCGCTCGCCCCGCACCGTCCACTCCTCGTCGAACACCTCAAGCGCCGCGGGACCGCCCTGCCGCCAGGCCCGTACCGCCAGCGCCAGCCCCTCCCGGCCGTGTCCCGACCCCTCGGCGAGCCGGTCGGCCACCGCGCGGCCGGGTTCTCCCGCCGCCAGCCGCACCGCGTCCCTTGCCACCGAGGCCATCGAGGGCTCTTCCACCTCATGGGCCCCCTGTCCGCCCCGCAGCGCCTCCGCCAGCAGGCGGTGGGCCCGCGCCGCGGTACGGGAGGCCAGGAACTCCAGCGCGGACGCGTCGACACCGCCCGCCGGCACGGTCTCCGTGTCCAGCGAGGGCGGCACTCCCGGCTGCGCGGGAAGGGCGGGAGCGCCGGGCAGCGGGGGCAGGATGCCCCCGGCCGCGTACGCCTCGGCCGCGTCCACGCCCTCCGCGCCCCGCGCGGGCGGCCGCCCCGCGGATTCCTCGCCGCACCTCTGGAGCGCCTCCAGCACAGCGGCCTCGCTCCTGCCCCGCATCAGCAGCAGGACGAACGGGTCCTGGTCCAGCAGCCGGGCCAGCTGGTAGCACAGCGCCGCCGTGTGACCGCAGTGGTCCCAGGCGCCGCAGTCGCACTCCGGCTCCAGATCGCCCAGCCCCGGCAGCAGGTCCACCCCGGCCAGCTCCGCGTCCTCGACGAGATGGGTGGGCATCTCGCGGTCGAGCAGCGCCGCGACATGACCGGCCCGCTCGAGGGTCATCGCGAGGAACCGGTCCCACTGGTCCCCGGTCAGCTCCTGCAGCAGGACGTCCGCGCGGTGCGCCGTGCGGTCCCGGTCCTGGACGACCGCCGTGATGCGGCCGGGCCGCACCGTCACCGCGCCGACCGCTCCCGCGCGGGCGAGCCCGCGGCCCGCCTTGAGCTGCCCGGCGTCCAGCGCCGTGCCCTCCAGCGCCGTCAGCCAGGCCCGGCCCCACCAGGTCTGCGCGAAGGCCCGGCCCCGCGCGGCCGGCAGCGCGGCGAACGTACGCTCCGCGCCGGCCCCGTCACCGTCGTACGCGTTCATCCCAGTCCCCCTCGCAGCTCGACCAGCTCCGCCAGCTCGGCGTCCGTCAGTTCGGTGAGCGCCGCCTCGCCGGAGCCGAGCACCGCGTCGGCCAGCTCCTTCTTGCGCACCAGGAGGGCGGCGATGCGGTCCTCGATCGTCCCTTCGGCGATGATCCGGTGCACCTGCACGGGCCGGGTCTGCCCGATGCGGTACGCGCGGTCCGTTGCCTGGGCCTCGACGGCGGGGTTCCACCAGCGGTCGTAGTGCACGACGTGCTCCGCGCGGGTGAGGTTCAGCCCCGTGCCCGCCGCCTTCAGCGACAGCAGGAACACCGGGACCTCGCCGTCCTGGAACCTCCGCACCATCGCCTCGCGTTCGGCGACCGGTGTGCCGCCGTGCAGGAACTGCGCCGCGACGCCCCGCGCGGCCAGATGCCGTTCAAGGAGCCGGGCCATCCGCACGTACTGCGTGAACACCAGGACACCGGACTGTCCGGGGAGGACCGTGTCGAGGAGTTCGTCCAGCAGCTCCAGCTTCCCGGACCGTCCGGCGACCACCGGCCGCTCCTCCTTGAGGAACTGTGCCGGGTGGTTGCAGATCTGCTTCAGGCCGGTCAGCAGCTTCACGATCAGGCCGCGCCGCGCCATGCTGCCGGCGCCGGAGATCTCGGCGAGCGACTCCCGCACCACCGCCTCGTACAGCGCCGTCTGCTCCGGGGTGAGCGAGACGGCGTGGTCGGTCTCCGTCTTCGGCGGGAGTTCGGGTGCGATGCCCGGGTCCGACTTGCGGCGGCGCAGCAGGAACGGCCGCACCAGCCGGGCCAGCCGGTCGGCGGCGGCCGGGTCCTGGCCGCCCTCGACGGCGTCCGCGTACCGCGTGCGGAACGTGCCGAGCCGGCCCAGCAGCCCGGGGGTCGTCCAGTCGAGGATCGCCCACAGCTCGGACAGGTTGTTCTCCACCGGCGTGCCGGTGAGCGCCACGCGCGCGCGTGCCCCGATGGAGCGCAGCGCGCGGGCCGTCGACGCGTAGGGATTCTTCACGTGCTGGGCCTCGTCGGCGACGACCATGCCCCACGCGACCTCCGCCAGCCGCGCGGCGTCCCGTCGCATGGTGCCGTACGTGGTGAGCACGAACTCGCCGTCGGCGAGACCGTCCAGCGCGCGCCGCGCGCCGTGGAAACGGCGCACCGGAGTGCCGGGCGCGAACCGTTCGATCTCCCGCTGCCAGTTGGCCATCAGCGAGGTCGGGCACACGACGAGGGTGGGGCCCGCCGACGCGGCGTCCTTCCGGCGGTGCAGATGCAGCGCGATCAGGGTGACCGTCTTGCCCAGACCCATGTCGTCGGCGAGACAGCAGCCCAGGCCCAGCGAGGTCATCCGGGCCAGCCAGTTCAGTCCGCGCCGCTGGTAGTCCCGCAGCGTGGCATCGAGACCGGCGGGCTGTTCGACGGGTTCCTGGGCCTCGGGGTCCGCGAGCCGGTCCCGCAGCTCCGCCAGCCACCCGGTGGGCCGTACCTCGACGCGGCCGCCGTCGACCTCCACGGAGCCCGTCAGCGCCGCGCCGAGCGCGTCGACGGGGCCGATCCTGCGGTCCTGCCGCGCACGGGCGCGGGCCAGTTCCCGGGGATCGATCAGGACCCATTGGTCGCGCAGCCGCACCAGGGGCCGGTTCTGCCCGGCCAGCCGGTCCAGTTCCTCGCGCGTGAGGCGGTGGTCGCCCACGGCGAACGACCAGTCGAAGGCGAGCAGCGCGTCGGCGGACAGGAACGACGGGCCCTCCACGGCGCCGGCCCGTCCGGGCTCCGGCCGGTCGTCGGCGGGACCCACCTCCGCGCGGGTGGTGAGTCCGCGGACCATGCCCTTGGGCCAGTGCACGTCGACGCCCGCGGCCGCGAGCGCCCGGCCGCCCTCGCCGAGGAGCTCGGTGATCTCCTCCTCGACCAGGTCGACCGCGTCCGGCACGGACGCCGACAGCAGGGGCGTCAGCGGCGCCCAGGCCCGCGCCGCGCGGCGCAGCGCCAGCAGCGCGTCCATCCGCGCGCGGGGGCCGAAGACGGTGCCCGGGCCGCCCGCCCACACGGCGGTGGCGTCCGCGACGAGGGCGGGATCGCCCACCCCGTGCATCTGCAGCACGGCCCGGAACGACACGTCCGCGCCGTCGGGCACCTCCTGAGCCCCGTCCGCCATCCCGCGCACCTCGATCCGCAGCGACAGCCGGACGCCCGCGTCGTGCCCCGCCGCGACGTCGGCGGCCCAGGTCCGCAGCTCGGGCAGCCGCTGCGGCTCCGGTGCCGCGAAGGCCGCCGTGCCGGTCACGAGGCGGGCGGCCGGGGAGCGGGGGAGGGTGTCGGCGACCGCGTCGAGGAACGCGCGCAGCAGGTGTTCGGGCTCGGCCAGACGAGGCGCTCCTGCGGCATTCACCGGCACGGCGTGCGCCTCCGGCGGCATCGCCGCGGCGAGTCGGCGGATCGCCTCGGTGTCCTGCGCGTCCAGCGGGCCGACACGCCAGGCGTCGTGGTCGGCGGGGGACAGGCCGGGCAGCAGCAGCCCGCGTGCCACCAGGTGCAGGGCGTGCAGGGCCGCGGCGCCCCAGAACACGGTGGCCCGGTGGCCTTCGCCCGCGGCACGCGCCCGCGTGAGGACCGGCAGCGCCGGCCCGACCGGCAGCAGCACGGCGGGGACGGTCACCGCCTCGACACCGTGATCGCCGGGAACGGCGACGGTCAGCCGCCCGTCCGCCGCCCCGGCCATGGGCGGGAGCGCGGAACCGTCGGGCCGCCAGAAGGCGATGCGACCGGCGCGGGCGGGTTCGCCGGGGACGAAGACGGCGGGGCAGAGGCCCGGCCCGGAGGGCGCGGAGATGGCGGCCGGGGGAGTCGTCAGCGCAGCTATGACAGCATTCCTCAAACTTGACTAGTGAGACCGGAGCCGCCGAGAGTACAGCAGGAATACCGTCGACCGGGTGTAGATGTGCTGTGATCAGGGTCACCATGAAAGGGCCCGCGGGGAGTCCTCTGCGGGAGAGGACTCCGCACGGGCACTCGGGACCTTAGGGGCGCACCTCAGGGAGGTCTCAGGGTCGTGGTCCGGAACTGCCGACGGTGCGGGCCCGTTTTCACGACAGAGAGCGGCAGTGGCCGCGAAGGAGGCGACGCTCATGTCAAGGAATGCCAAGATCGCCGCGGGGGGTGTGGCGGCCGGTCTCATCCTGCTCATATGGCTGCCCTGGTGGGCCGCCCTGCTGATCATTCTGGGAGTCCCGGCCGCCGCGTACCTCGCCCTGGACCCCGCACAGCGGCGCCGGCTGCGCCGCGTCTCGCGCAAGGAGCTGGGCCGCTGAGGCGGCGCCTGCGCGTCACACCTCGTCACCGCCGAGTGCACAGGAGTTGACCACGTCACCGTCCGCGGGCCTGGCGATCGTCCGGTCCGCGGGCGGCGCGGCTCCGCGCTCCACCCACGCGACCAGGGCGTCGAACGCCGAGTGGTAGCAGGGCAGGATGGGACGGAGCCGGTCGGGATGGGAGTCGTACAGGCCGTCGACGTGCGTGCCGCCCTGCACCGTGTAGTAGCGGTGCATCGACCCGCGCCCGCTCGCCTCGACCATGCCGTCGTACACGTCGGAGTCGACGGCCTTGGGCAGCAGCGCGTCCAGATCGCCGTGCAGGGTGATCATCGGTTTGCCGATCCGCCCGGTGAGTGCCACCTGCCGCACGGCACGGTGCACGGACGCGGGACGGGAGGCGTAGTCGTAGGCGGCGTCGGAGGGGCACGGCGCCAGGATCTGCTCCGGCGTCGACCCCGCGGAGGAACCGGGGCAGGCCGGGTCGTAGACCGGGTCGAACTCCGCGCGGTAGATCTTCTGGGTGACGCCCCAATAGGCCCGTTCGTGGTACGGCCACAGGAACTCCGACCCCCGCGCGAAGCCCGCCGCGTACATGTCCTCGTCGGTGGCCCTGCCGTACATCCTGGCCACCGCCACGGGCAGGGAGAGCAGCGGATGGCGTCCGGTCTCCGCCCACAGGGTGCCCTCCCAGTCCACCCCGCCGTCGTACAGCTCCGGGTGGTTCTCCAACTGCCAGCGCGTGAGGTAACCCCCGTTGGAGACCCCGGTGATGTACGTGCGGCGCGGGGCGTGCCCGTAGCGCTGGGCCACGGCGCGCCGGGCGGCCCGGGTGAGCTGCGTGGTCCGCTCGTTCCACTCGGCGACGGCGTCACCGGGCCGCTTGCCGTCACGGTAGAAGTCGACCCCGCTGTTGCCCTTGTCGGTCGACGCGTAGGCGTACCCGCGCGCCAGCACCTCGTCGGAGATCGCCTTGTCGGTCGCGTACTGCTTGCGGTTGCCGGGCGCGCCGGTGACCACCAGCCCGCCGTTCCAGCGGTCGGGCAGCCGGATCACGAACTGCGCGTCGTGCGCCCAGCCGTGGGTGTTGTTGAAGCGGGAGGTGTCCGGGAAGTAGCCGTCCACCTGCACCCCGGGCACACCGGACGGCGACCGGGTACCCGCGGCGGTCAGTCCCGTCTGGTCGGCCATGTCGGTGTAGGCGGTGCCGGCCAGACCCGCGGTGGTCAGATCGGTCAGACATGCGCTGCGCTGATGGGCCGCGCCGGGCACCCGCACCCGCTCCTGGCGGGCGCAGTGACCGTCATCGGCCGCTCCGGCCGGAGTCGGGGCGGAGAGTGCGGCGGCGGCAAGGACGGTGGCGAGCAGCGGAACGCCACGGGACGGGCGCATGACGGCCTCCGGAAGGACGGGCAGCGGAAGAGGGGCAAGGGTTGATCACGAACCGCCCCATGGTGAGGGCCCGACCTCGCCGTCATCGATGGGTTGGCGCCATACGGAACGGCACCCGCACGTGGGGTCGCAGCACACGCTAATGCCCCTCACCCGCACTCCTGCCGAAGGCGGCGCCCGATCAGAGGGGTCGTACCGCCATCTGGTCGAGTGCTTCGAGCAGGCCCGGCAGCTCCGGCCCCCGGCCCACCGGCAGCACTTCGCCGGGTTCGTCGTCCAGCAGGACGAACGCGATGTCGTCTGTCCGGGCGACCAGCGACCAGCCGGGCCCGTCGGCGCGCAGCGTACGGGCGCCGCCCGGCGCGAAGGACGAACGGACCCGGCCGAGCGGCGGCGGCGAGTCGACATAGGCGCGCGCCTCCGCCAGAACACGGCGGATCCCGGCGTGACCGCCTCGCGGCGCGCCCCCGCCGTCTTCCCCGTCCTTCCGGCCGGCCGCCGCGCCGTCCGGGCCCTCCGCGTTGCCCTCCGCCGGCGCCCCGGGGCGCTCCGCCTCCTCCGCCGGGCCGCCCGGTGCCGGGAACGCCGCGTCGTCGACCTGCTCCCGCCAGGTCGCCCACTGGAGCGCGATCTCGTCGGCTCCCAGCCGGCGCTGGGCCGGCCCCCACACCTCGGCGTCCGGAGGCCGCAGCGCGGGCCCGTCCGCGACATCGGGGGCGGGGTCGTGCGGTGCGGGCACGTTGGGCGCCGCGACGGCGACCGCCAGCGGCCAGCCGGGCAGCGCGGCGACGACCGTGCGCTCGTCCGGCGACAGATCGTGCTCCATGCCGCAGTCCCAGGACGCGATCGCGACGGCGACCAGCGAGACGTCGTCGATGACGACGGTCCACCGGGCGCCCTCGCCGTCCTGGCCGAGCACCAGCCCGTATCCGTCGGCGACGGGAGGAAGGCCGAGCGCCGCGCACGCCTCCGGATAGTCGTCGCCCAGCACGCTCGGGAACTTCGCCGGCGTCAGCAGCGCCGCCGTCAGCACATAGAGCGCGTCGTCGTCGGCGGCGACGGCTTGCTCGTCCGTCCCGGCCATCCCAGCCTCCCCATCGGATCGTCCATCGGCGCGCACCATATGCCGACCCCGACCCCCTTGTCACGGCCCCGTACCCGCGCCCGGACCTGCAGGTTTCCGGCCGGACGGGGCGAAACGGCCACGCGCGGGCCGGCCGGTCAGGCGGCGGGCAGCCCCAGCAGCGCCCGCGTGACCGTCCCCGGGGACTCGCCCCGTTCCCGGGCGAGCGCGACGACCGCGCGGCACGCCAGCTCGTTCACCCCGAACGACAGCGCTTCCGGCGACACCCAGCCCGCCACCTCGTCCATCCGTTCCTGATCGTCCTCCGCGCGGGCCGCGACGTACGCCGCCGCGGCTTCGAACAGGTTGTGCGGACGCTGCTTGCGCCCGGGGCGTTCCTCCGCGCGCCGACCGCCGGTCATCCTGCTTCCGATGCCACGAACCGTCCGCCACATGGCGCCCGCCCTTCCCCTGTGCCCGAATCGACCTCACCGACCGTGCGTGTCCCGCTGCTCAACGTAGAGTTGCGGCGTCGGTGACAGTAAGGGGGCGCACGGTGCGACGTTACGAACGGCTGGAACACATCCGGCGGATGGATCCGTACCGGCAGGCCACGGAGATCTACCGGCTGAGCTCGGCCTACGAGTTCCCCTGGGACTACACCCGGGCCCTGGAACTGGCGCTGTACCGCACCTACGCCGTGCCCCGGATCGGCCGGCTGCTCGCCGAGACGGCGGAGCTCACCGACCGGACCCAGAAACGCTACGACGACACCGTGCTGCTCCTCGACGCCATCGTCGAGCACGGCTTCGGCAGCGCGCAGGCCCGGACGGCGGTGCGCCGCATCAACCGGATGCACCGCTCCTACGACATCCCCGACGACGACATGCGCTACGTCCTGTGCACGTTCGTCGTGATCCCCCGGCGGTGGATCGACGCCTACGGATGGCGCCGGCTGTCGCAGCACGAGATCGTCGCCGGCACGGTTCACTACCAAGCCCTCGGCAGGCACATGGGCATCAAGGACGTCCCCCGGTCCTACGAGGAGTTCGAGAGCTGTCTCGATGCCTACGAGGAGGCCCACTTCGGCTGGGACGAAGGCGCGCGCCGGGTCTCGGACGCCACCCTGGGCCTCATGGCCTCCTGGTACCCCCGCCCGCTCGCCCCGGTGCTGCGCACCGCCACGCTCGCCCTGCTCGACGAACCCCTGCTGCGCGCCTTCCGCTACACCCCGCCGAGCGCCGCCACGCGCGCGTGGGTGCGCCGCGCCCTGCGGCTGCGGGGCCGTGCCGTCCGGCTGCTGCCGCCGCGCAGAGCCCCGCACTTCGCCCGGCAGAACCGGGAGATCAGAAGCTACCCGGACGGCTACCGCCTCGCCGACCTGGGCACCCACCCCGTACCGGGGCTGAGGGGGTGCCCGGTGCGGCGCCCGGACTGAACCGCCGGCGTCCGCCATGGTGTTCAGTCCGCCCGCGCGGCCAGCGCCAGGAAGCGGTCGTCCTCATCGATGTACGACGTCATGCGCCAGCCCGAACCGGCCAGCAGCGCCCGCAGGTTCGGCTCCGCGCGGAGGTCGTCCGGGGTGAGCGTGCGGCCCTGACGCGCGGCGAGCGCCGCACGGCCGATCGGATGGAACAAGGCCAGCACACCGCCGGGCCGCACCACCCGCGCGATCTCCCGCAGCGTCCCGGCCGGGTCCGGCAGATGCGCGACCAGCCCCGCCGCGAACACCGCGTCCAGCGAGGACGCCCGCAGCGGCAGCGCGGCGGCATCGGCCAGCAGCAGCGCCCCGTCTCGGTCCCGTCCGGCCCGCGCCGCCTCCCGCAGCATCGCCGCGGTCAGATCCACGCCCACCACCACACCCGACGGGCCCACCGCCGCGCGCAGCCAAGGGAGCGCCCGCCCCGTGCCGCAACCCGCGTCGAGCACCCGGCCGCCCTCCCGCAGACCGATCTCGGCGACCGCCGCGGCATAGGCGGGGCCGTCGTCGGGGAAGCGCCGGTCCCAGTCCGCCGCCCGCGCGGTGAAGAACTCCTGGACGTGTGTGTGGTCATCGCTCATGCTCCGCATGATCCCTCACCGGGACGAGCGACACGCAGTGCGCACGTTCGGGCGGGACGCGGTCGTTCCGGTGCACCGCAGCGTCAGATTACAACCGCTTTCGAAACGCGCCCCCTTCGCGCGCTTGCGCCCCCTAGCGTCCCGGGGCCATGGGACACCTGGACCACGCCACCCTGGGATGGCTCACGCCCGTGCTGTCGTACGTGATGGCCTGCACCGGCGCCGCCCTCGGACTGCGCTGCACCGTCCGCGCGCTCGCCACCACCGGCCGCGCACGCCGCAACTGGCTGCTCACCGCCGCCTCCGCGATCGGCACCGGCATCTGGACCATGCACTTCGTGGCGATGCTCGGTTTCGGCGTCAGCGGCACCGGCATCCGCTACGACGTACCGCTCACGCTGGTCAGCCTGCTCGTCGCCATGGCCGTCGTCTGCGCCGGCGTGTTCGCCGTCGGCCGCAGCCGCGACCGCGTCCCGGCCCTGCTGCTCGGCGGGCTCACCACCGGCCTCGGCGTCGCGAGCATGCACTACCTGGGCATGGCGGCGGTGCGGCTGCACGGCGAGGTGAGTTACGACCCGGTGCTCGTCGGCCTGTCCGTCCTCATCGCCGTCGTCGCCGCCACCGCGGCCCTGTGGGCGGCGCTCCACATCCGCTCGCCCCTCGCGGTCACCGTGGCCTCCCTCATCATGGGCGCGGCCGTCAGCAGCATGCACTACACGGGGATGCTCGCGGTGAGCGTGCGCGTCACACCGTCCGGCGCGCCACTGGACGGGGCCACGGCGATGCAGTTCATCTTCCCGCTCGCCGTAGGACTCGGGTCCTACCTCTTCATCACCTCGGCCTTCGTGGCGCTGTCGCCCTCCGGCGGGGAGCGCGAGGCCCCCGCCCCGGCCCGGCGGCCGGCCGAGCACACCGCCCACTGACCCGCCCCGCGGCGCCGGCGCCCGGCCGGCCCGCCCCACGCCACCCTCCCGAGCGAGGAGTCCATGCGCACATCCCGGAGGACCCCGACAGCCCCCGCCGGGGCATCGTCCCCGCCTCCCGCCCGCGGCCGGCGCGCCCACGCGGGACCACCGGCCGACGAAGGCCCGGACCTCCGGGACGGCCCGGTCCCGCCCGCCGGGCCCGCGCGACGGGGGCTCAAGGGACCCCGCACCGTACGCGCCAAGGTCATCTGCCTGCTGATGGTCCCGGTCGTCTCCCTGCTCGCCCTGTGGGCGTACGCCACCGTGACCACCGCCCAGGACATCTCCCGGCTGCGCCAGGCCCAGCGCGTGGACACCGCGGTCCGCGCCCCGGTCTTTGCCGCCGTCACCGCCCTGCAGGCGGAACGCGCCGCCGTCGTGAGCCGCGCGACGGACCCGTCGGCGGCGGGGACCGACGAGCTGACGCGGCTCGCCCGCGTCACCGACCGGGCCGTCGCGCGACTGCGGCTCGGCGAGCACGGCACCGTCGCCGACGGCGAGGAACTGCCCCGCGCGGTGGCCGACCGGCTGGACGCCTTCATCGCCGCGACCGACCGCCTGCGCCCGCTGCGGACAGCGGTCCGGGCGGGCCGCGCCGACTGGGAGGACACCTACGGCAGGTACACCGCCGCCATCACCGAAGGGTTCGGCGTCGGCGGCGCCCTCACCGGCATCCAGGACGCCGAACTCGGCGCCGACGCGCGCGTGCTGCTCGAGTTCGCCCGCGCGCAGGAGGCACTGGCCCGGGAGGACACGCTCCTGACCAGTGCCCGGCTCGACGGCGGCCTCAACGGGGAGCGACTGCGCCTGTTCACCGGAGCCGTGGAACTGCGCCGCACCCTCACCGGTTCCGCCGTCCCCGACCTGCGCGGCCCCGCACGCGCCGCCTGGAACGACCTCGCCACCGGCCCGGACCACGCGAGCCTGCACACCGCCGAGGACAAGGTGCTCGCCGCCGCCCCCGGCAGCCGTGCCGTCCAGGCCGCCCCGCGCGACACGTGGAACGCGGCGCACACCCACGTGCGGGACGCGATGCGCGCCATCGGCGCCGAAGCCGCGAACCGTGTCGCCGACCGGGCCGACCCGGTCACCCGCGGACTGCTCGGCCCGGCCGGCGCCGCGGTGCTCCTCGGGCTCGCCGCCGTCACCGCCTCGCTCGTCATCTCGGTGCGCATCGGACGGGGCCTCGTCGTCGAACTGACCGGCCTGCGCGACGAGGCCCTGGAGATCGCCCACCGCAAACTCCCCGAGGCCATGCGGAAGCTGCGCTCGGGCGGAGAGATCGACATCGCCGCGGAGGCGCCGTCCGGGCCGCGGGCGCAGGACGAGACCGGCCAGGTCGCCGAGGCCCTCGGCACGGTGCACCGCGCCGCACTGCGGGCCGCCGTGGAGCGCGCGGAACTGGCCGGCGGGATCTCCGGCGTCTTCGTCAACCTGGCCCGCCGCAGCCAGATCCTCGTCCACCGGCAACTCACCCTGCTGGACAGCATGGAGCGCCGCTCCGACGACCCCGGCGAACTGAGCGATCTCTTCCGCCTCGACCACCTCACCACGCGGATGCGGCGCCACGCGGAGAGCCTGATCATCCTGTCCGGAGCGGCACCCGGCCGCGCCTGGCGCATGCCGGTCCCGCTGACCGACGTCGTGCGCGCCGCCGTCTCCGAGGTCGAGGACTACGCCCGCGTGGAGGTGCGGCAGCTCTCCGAAACGTCCGTCGTGGGCACGGCGGTCGCCGACCTCACCCACCTTCTCGCCGAGATCATCGAGAACGCGGCCCAGTTCTCGCCGCCCCACACGCGCGTCCGCGTCACCGGCGAACCCGTCGGCAACGGCTACGCCGTCGAGGTCGAGGACCGGGGGCTGGGCATGGGCCAGGAGACTCTCGCCGAGGCCAACCGGCGCATCACCGAGTCCGAGGCGCTCGACCTGTTCGACAGCGACCGGCTCGGCCTGTTCGTGGTGAGCAGACTCGCCGCGCGGCACGCCATCAAGGTGCACCTGCGGACCTCCCCGTACGGCGGCACCACCGCGGTGATGCTGCTGCCCACCGCGCTGCTCGACGACACGGGTCCGGCGGAACACGCCGCCGCCCGCGTGCCCGGCGCCGTCCCCGCACCGGACGACCGGCGCGCCCTGGTCGCTCCGGTCGCCGCCCCGGCCGACGGCACTCCAGCCGGACCGGGCACCGGCACGGCCGGGGCGGAGCGGACCGACGGCGCGGACGGCGGCGACCTCGCGGGGGCGGGCGGCGGCAGGGTCCGGGCGGCGTGGGCCGGTGGCGCGGACGGGGGTGGCTCCGCCGGGGCGGGCACCGGTACCGGCGGGGCGGGCGGCGGCAGGGTCCGGGCGGCGTGGGCCGGTGGCGCGGACGGGGGTGGCTCCGCCGGGGCGGGCACCGGTACCGGCGGGGCGGACGGCGGCGCGGACCGTGCGGCATGGCCCACTGACGTGGCGGACGGTGGCACGGACCGGGCCGCATGGCCCACTGACGCGGTGGACGGCGGCGCGGACCGGGCCGCATGGCGCACCGGCCCGGCGGACGGCCGTACCCGCACCCCGCGGAACACCTCCGCGAACCGGCTCCCGGGAGCCGCCCCCTTGCGACTGCACCGCCCGGAGGAGGAGCCCGCCGGCTCCGACGACCTCCCACGCCGGGTGCGCCAGGCCAGCCTCGCGCCCCAACTGCGCGAGGGCCGCCAGGACGAAGCGCCCGCGTCCGCGTCGCGGCACGACGGCGCCGACGACCGCACCCCCGAACTCGTACGGGACCGCATGGCGGCCTATCGCGACGGCTGGACGCGCGGGGGCGGCAGGCCCCCCGGCCCCGGCGCCGTTCCCGGCCCGGCCGGCCCCAGCACCGAAGGAGACCCCGCATGATCCAGCAACCGCGCACCAGGGCCCGCCGGCGATCCGGCGAACTCGACTGGCTGCTCGACGACATGGTCCTCCGCGTCGCCGGCCTGCGGCACGCCGTGGTGCTGTCCAACGACGGACTCGCCGTGGGCGCCTCCGAGGGCCTCGGACGCGAGGACGCCGAACACCTCGCGGCGGTCGCCTCCGGCTTCCACAGCCTCGCCAAGGGCGCCGGCCGGCACTTCGGAGCCGGGGGAGTCCGCCAGACGATGGTTGAGATGGACGACGGCTTCCTGTTCGTCGCCGCCGCGGGAGACGGCTCCTGCCTCGCCCTGCTGACGGCCGTGACCGCGGACATCGGCCTGGTGGCCTACGAGATGGCGCGGCTGGTCAAGCGCGTCGGCGAGCACCTGCGCACCGCGCCGCGCGCCGCCGCGCGGCCGCCGGCCGCCGGATGAGACGAGGAAACGGTCCGAGCAGATGACCGAGGACACGACGGGCGTCCCGCGCGAGCGGGGCAGCCAGTGGTACGACCACGAGGCCGGGCCCCTGGTCCGGCCGTACGCGATGACCGGAGGACGCACCAGGTCCGGTCCCAGCGGGGTCCGGTTCGACCTGATCGCCCTGGTCACCCTGGACCCCTCCGCACCCGAGACGCACGACCCGGACCTCGGCCCCGAGCACCGCGCGCTGATCGACCTGTGCCGTCCGGAGACACAGTCGGTCGCCGAACTCGCCGCCGGAACCGATCTGCCCGTCGGCGTGGTCCGGGTCCTCCTCGGCGATCTGCTGGAACGCGGCTGCGTCACCGTCAGCCGCCCCGTACCCCCTGCGCGCCTGCCCGACGAGCGCATCCTCCGCGAGGTGATCGCGGGCCTGCGGGCGCTGTAGGAGCGACATCGCACCCGTGCCGCGCGGCGGCGCTCACCCGGGTCCGCGGCACACCCCGCCCCTGCCGACCGGCGGCCGGCACTCCAGAGAGAAGTGATCGATGGTCCCTGAACACGTCGACGAACACGTGGACGCACCCGGCGGCGAAACGTCCGCGCTGGCGCTGAAGATACTCGTCGCCGGCGGATTCGGCGTGGGGAAGACCACCCTCGTGGGAGCGGTCAGCGAGATCCGTCCGCTGCGCACCGAGGAACTGCTGAGCGAGGCCGGCCAGTCGGTGGACGACACCGACGGGGTGGACCAGAAGACGACGACGACCGTCGCCATGGACTTCGGCCGGATCACCATCCGCTCCGGGCTGTCCCTGTACCTGTTCGGCACACCGGGCCAGGACCGCTTCTGGTTCCTGTGGGACGAACTGGCGCAGGGCGCCCTGGGCGCGGTGGTCCTCGCGGACACCCGGCGCCTGGAGGACTGCTTCCCGGCGGTGGACTACTTCGAGCACCGGCGGATCCCGTTCGTGGTCGCCGTCAACTGCTTCCCGGGAGCCCGGCGCCACGACGCGCGCAACGTCTGCCGCGCGCTCGACCTGGACGCCGGCACGCCTGTCGTGCTGTGCGACGCGCGCGAGCGCGACTCGGGGAAGGAAGTGCTGATCCGGCTCGTCGAGTACGCCGGGCGGATGCACACCGCCCGGCTGCTCGACTCGGTGGGATGACGTGCCCCCGGCCGCGGCGCGGCCGGGGAGGTCAGTCCGCGAGGTCCGCCTCCGCCACGACCTTGTCGACCGTGACGCGGACGACGAGTTCACCCGGTACGGCATTGCGCGCCCCGAACTCCTCGGCGCGGTCCTCGCCCATGTACCGCGCGCCGATCCGGGTGGCCCAGTACCGCAGCTCGTCCGGGTCCTCGGAGAGCCGTGCACGGCCCCGCAGCATCACGAAGGAGAACGGCGGGCGGTCGTCGTCCACGCAGAGCGCGACCCGTGCGTCACGGGCCAGGTTGCGTCCTTTCACGGTCGCCGCACCCGTGTTGAAGATCACCTCGTTCCCTTCAAGGAGGAACCAGATCGGCGCCACATGCGGGCTGCCGTCGGCCCGGACGGTGGCGAGCTTGGCCGTGCGGGTGCCGGACGAGACGAACTCCCGCCACTCTTCCTCGGTCATCTTGTGTCCCATGGCCTCCATCCTGCTTGCCCGGGGCCCGGTCGTGGGGAAGGCTGGCGCGGGGACCCTCCTGCCGGGAGGGGACGGAACACGGGGCAGACCACGGGGAAAGAGCAGGGGGAGATCCACGACATGGGGCAGAACCAGGGACTCGACTGGCTGCTGGACGACCTGACCCAACGCGTCGAACATGTGCGGCACGCGCTCGTCCTGTCCAACGACGGACTGGTGACGGGCGCGAGCACGGGGCTGCGCCGCGAGGACGCGGAGCATCTCGCCGCCGTCTCCTCCGGCCTGCACAGTCTCGCCAAGGGATCCGGACGGCACTTCGGCGCGGGCGGAGTGCGGCAGACCATGATCGAGTTCGACGACGCGGTGCTCTTCGTCACCGCGGCGGGCACCGGCAGCTGCCTCTGCGTGCTCAGCGGCGCCGAGGCCGACATCGGCCACATCGCGTACGAGATGACCCTGCTGGTCAACCGGGTCGGTGAGCATCTGGACGTGGACGCCCGCCGGCCGGAACCCGGGGCAGAGCGCTGACCTGGTCTTCTGTCTCTCCTTTCGGAGTTATCCACAGGCTCGCCACGGAGCGTGACGGAGCGGCTACGGTTTTTCCGAGCGGGCGCACCCGGCGCCCACCGTCCACACTCCACGGGGGAGACGAGCATGCCCGGACAGCACATCCGCACGCCCGAGAACGCGACCGCCGGCGCCATCGCCGAGCAGCCCGCGGACGACCGCGGCAGCTGGGTCACGCCGGGGTGCGCGGCGCGCGAACTCGGTCTCAAGCGCACCGAGTTCGACCTCGCCGTGCACCTCGGCCGGATCAGCGCCGCCCGTGACGACGGCGGCGGCCGACGGGTCGCCCGGGCGGAGATCGAGCGGCTCCGTGCCGGGCCGGGGTTCCCCGAGGGCCTGCGCCGCAGCGTCCAGGCCGTGGGCACCACCGAGGGCGCGGCCCTCATGGAGGTGCCGAAGGCCCGGTTCACCCGCCTGGCACGGCTGGGGCTCCTGGTGCCGGTGCGCTTCTACCCGAACCGCTACCGCGCCGTGGTCTGGCTCTATCCGGCCGAGGAACTCACGCTGTTCGCGGCCGACGACAAGAACGCGCCGCTGCTGACGGGACGCACACCGGAGAACCTCAGGAGCCTGCTCGACGACGGCCTCGACCTGCGTCCCCGCAACTGGCGCGCCCGCCACCTGGGACACCTGCTCCGCCAGGCGGACCACCCCTGGGCGCGGGCCGCAGCCGTGGCCTCCCTGCTCGACCCGCTCCATGTGTCACAGGTCGTCAAGGACCCCTACGAGCGGTCCCTGCTGAACACGCTCCGCCGGCAGCCGCCGTCCCACGGAGCCCCCGGCTCCCCGGCGGCCCACATCGCCGAGGAGCTCATGACGGCACAGGAACCCGATGAGATCGCCTGGCTGCAGGCCGATCTGACCCGGCTGACACGACAGGCGAGGGACCACCGGCCGGCACCCCGGCCCGCCCATCGCCGCCCCGGCCCGGCCCCACGCACGCCCCCGGCCGGGGAACCGGCGCGCGGGACGTCCCGTCGCCTGCTCGGCCGATGGCGCCGCAGGAGCACCTGACCTACAGCGCCCGGAACAGACCTTCCTGCACGACGGACACCAGCATCCGGCCCTCCAGGTCGTAGATCCGCCCCCGGGCCAGGCCCCGTCCGCCCGTGGCGATCGGCGACTCCTGGTCGTACAGGAACCACTCGTCCGCCCGGAACGGGCGGTGGAACCACATGGCGTGGTCCAGCGACGCCATGTCGAAGCCGCGCGGACCCCACAGCGGCTCCACCGGGATCCGTACCGCGTCCAGCAGGGTCATGTCGCTGGCGTAGGTGAGCGCGCAGGTGTGTACCAGCGGATCGTCACCGAGCGGACCGACCGCCCGCATCCACACCGCGCTGCGCGGCTCGGCGCCCTCGACGTCCTCGGGATTCCAGCGCAGCCGGTCCACATAGCGGATGTCGAAGGGCTGGCGGCGCGCCATCCGCTCCAACTGCTCCGGGAGCGCGCCCAGATGCTCACGGATCTCGTCGGTGACCGTCGGCAGCGACTCCGGGTCCGGAACCTTGCGGGCCGGCGGCAGCTGATGCTCGAAATCCCCCTGTTCAGGCTTGTGGAAGGAGGCGGTGAGATTGAAGATCGTGCGGCCCTGCTGCACCGCGGTGACCCGCCGGGTGGTGAACGACCGGCCGTCCCGCACCCGTTCGACCTGGTACACGATCGGGACCCCGGGCCTGCCGGGGCGCAGGAAGTACGCGTGCAGCGAGTGCACGGGACGGTCGCCCTCCGTGGTGCGGCCCGCGGCGACCAGCGCCTGGCCGGCCACCTGGCCGCCGAACACCCGCTGCAACGACTCCTGCGGGCTGCGGCCACGGAAGATGTCGACCTCGATCCGCTCCAGGTCGAGCAGGGCGACGAGGCTCTCGGCCGGGCTCGTCATGGGCGGCATCCTCCTGTGGTCACAACTGGCCGACATCGGTGACACGCACGACCGCGCGCCCCTCCGCGTCGGAGGCGGTGAGGTCGACCTCGGCACTGATGCCCCAGTCGTGGTCGCCGTTCGGGTCGTCGAAGATCTGCCGGACCCGCCACAGCGCGTTCTCCGGCTCCTCCTCGATCAGCAGCAGCTTCGGACCGCGGGCGTCCGGGCCGGTGCCCAGCTCCTCGTACTCGTCCCAGTACGCGTCCATCGCCTCGCCCCAGGCGTCGGCGTCCCAGCCCGACTCGGCGTCCAGCTCGCCCAGCTCCGCCACCTGGTCCAGGGCGGCGAGTTCGACCCGGCGGAACATGGCGTTGCGGACCAGGACACGGAAGGCCCGCGCATTGGCCGTGACCGGCTTGACCTGGTCCGCCTTCTCCTGGGCCTCCTCGGCGGTCATCTCCTCCGGATTCGCCAGTTGCTCCCACTCGTCCAGCAGGCTCGAGTCGACCTGGCGCACCATCTCGCCCAGCCAGGCGATCAGATCCTCCAGATCCTCGGACTTCAGGTCGTCGGGCACGGTGTGCTCCAGCGCCTTGTAGGCGCCCGCGAGGTAGCGCAGCACGATGCCCTCCGTGCGCGCCAGCTCGTAGTGGGACACCAGCTCCGTGAAGGACAGCGCCCGCTCGTACATGTCCCGGACCACGGACTTCGGCGACAGCGGGTGGTCGCCGACCCAGGGATGGCTCCGGCGGTAGGTGTTGTACGCCTGGAAGAGCAGTTCCTCCAGCGGCTTGGGGTAGGTGACGTCCTGGAGGCGCTCCATGCGCTCCTCGTACTCCACCCCGTCGGCCTTCATTGCGGCGACCGCCTCGCCGCGCGCCTTGTTCTGCTGGGCGGCGAGGATCTGGCGCGGATCGTCCAGGGTGGACTCCACCACGGACACCATGTCCAGCGCGTACGACGGCGACTCGGGGTCCAGCAGCTCGAACGCGGCCAGGGCGAACGTGGACAGCGGCTGGTTCAGCGCGAAGTCGTGCTGGAGGTCCACGGTGAGGCGGACGATGCGGCCCTCGGCATCCGGCCGGTCGAGCTTCTCGACGATGCCGCCGTCGAGCAGCGAGCGGTAGATGGCGATCGCCCGCCGGATGTGCCGCAACTGCTGCCGGCGCGGTTCGTGGTTGTCCTCCAGGAGCCGCCGCATCGCCTCGAAGGCGTTGCCCGGCCGGGCGATCACCGACAGCAGCATCGTGTGGGTCACCCGGAAGCGGGAGGTCAGCGGCTCCGGCTCGGACGCGATCAGCTTGTCGAAGGTCTGCTCGCTCCAGGCGACGAAACCCTCCGGCGCCTTCTTGCGCACCACCTTGCGGCGCTTCTTCGGATCGTCGCCGGCCTTCGCCAGCGCCTTCTCGTTCTCGATCACATGCTCCGGGGCCTGCGCCACCACGAAGCCCTCGGTGTCGAAGCCGGCCCGGCCGGCCCGGCCCGCGATCTGGTGGAACTCACGGGCCCGCAGGGTGCGTACGCGATTGCCGTCGTACTTGGTCAGGGCGGTGAACAGCACCGTGCGAATGGGCACGTTGACGCCTACGCCGAGGGTGTCCGTACCGCAGATGACCTTCAGCAGGCCCGCCTGCGCGAGCTTCTCCACCAGCCGCCGGTACTTGGGCAGCATGCCCGCGTGGTGCACACCGATGCCGTGCCGGACGTACCGGGACAGATTCCGGCCGAACCTGGTGGTGAAGCGGAAGTTGCCGATGAGATCGGCGATCCGGTCCTTCTCCTCGCGCGTGCACATGTTGATGCTCATCAGCGCCTGCGCCCGCTCCACCGCCTGCGCCTGGGTGAAGTGCACGATGTACACCGGCGCCTGGCGCGCCGCCAGCAGATCGGTGAGCGTCTCGGTCAGCGGCGTGTAGCGGTACTCGTAGGACAGCGGCACGGGCCGGGTCGCCGAGCGGACCACCGCGGTGGGGCGGCCGGTGCGCCGGGTGAGGTCCTTCTCGAAGAAGGAGACGTCGCCGAGGGTCGCCGACATCAGCACGAACTGCGCCTGCGGCAGCTCCAGCAGGGGAATCTGCCAGGCCCAGCCGCGGTCCCCCTCCGCGTAGAAGTGGAACTCGTCCATCACGACCTGTCCCACGTCGGCGTTCCTGCCGTCGCGCAGCGCGATCGACGCCAGCACCTCCGCGGTGCAGCAGATGACCGGGGCGTCCGCGTTCACGGACGCGTCGCCGGTGAGCATGCCGACGTTCTCCGTGCCGAAGATCTTGCACAGCTCGAAGAACTTCTCCGACACCAGCGCCTTGATCGGCGCGGTGTAGAAGGTGACCTCGTCGCGCGCCAGGGCGGCGAAGTGGGCACCCGCGGCGATCATGCTCTTGCCGGAACCGGTGGGCGTCGACACGATCACGTTCGCGCCGGACACCACCTCGATCAGCGCCTCCTCCTGGTGGGGATAGAGCGTGAGCCCCCGTTCCTGCGCCCACGACTCGAAGGCTTCGTACAGGGCGTCGGGGTCGGCGGTCGGCGGGAGCTGATCGATGAGGGTCACTCCCCCATCTTGCCTGCCCGCCCGCCCGATGCGGGAATCGGTTACGGGCCCGAAGATCGCGACCGCTACGCTGTGTCGCCGGCGGGGTGCCGACGCACCCGGTCAACCTGCGGGCGGCGAACGAGGAATGGGGCGGGCAACGGCGATGATGGGACCAGCACACTCACTGTCGGGTGCCGCGGCCTGGCTCGGGGTCGGTGCGGCGACGGCCGCGGCCGGGCACCCGATGCCCTGGCCGGTGCTCCTGGCCGGCGCGCTGATCTGCGCCGGCGCCGCGCTCGCCCCGGACCTGGACCACAAGGCGGCCACGATATCCCGGGCGTTCGGACCGCTCTCCCGCTGGCTGTGCGAGATCGTCGACAAGCTCTCCTACACCGTCTACAAGGCCACCAGGAAGCAGGGCGACCCGCGCCGCTCGGGCGGGCACCGCACCCTCACCCACACCTGGCTGTGGGCCGTCCTGATCGGCGGCGGCACCTCGGTCCTCGCGATCACGGGCGGCCGCTGGGCGGTGCTGGCCATCCTCTTCGCGCACATGGTGCTGGCCATCGAGGGCCTGCTGTGGCGGGCGACCCGCGGCTCCAGCAGCGACGTCCTGGTGTGGCTGCTGGCGGCGACCAGCGCCTGGATCATCGCCGGCATCCTGGACCAGCCGGGCAACGGCTCCGACTGGCTGTTCACCGAGCCGGGCCAGGAGTACCTGTGGCTGGGCCTGCCGATCGTGCTGGGCGCGCTGGTGCACGACATCGGGGACGCGCTGACCGTCTCCGGCTGCCCGATCCTGTGGCCGATACCCGTGGGGCGCAAGCGCTGGTACCCGGTCGGCCCGCCGAAGGCCATGCGGTTCCGGGCGGGCAGCTGGGTGGAGCTGAAGGTGCTGATGCCCGCGTTCATGCTGCTGGGCGGGGTCGGCTGCGCGGCGGCGCTCAACGTGATCTGACGGCCGGGCCCCCGGAGGAATCAGCCTGCGTCCTCACCGCCGTACCGGCGCTCGAAGCGGGCCACCCGGCCCTCCGTGTCCACGGTCCGGGCCTTGCCCGTGTAGAACGGGTGGCTCTCCGAGGAGATCTCCACGTCCACCACCGGGTAGGTCTCGCCGTCGTCCCACTCGATGGTCTGCCCGCTGGTCGCGGTCGACCGGGTGAAGAAGGCGTACCCGGCGGCACGGTCGCGGAAGACCACGGGGTGGTAGTCGGGGTGCTTGTCCTGCTGCATGAATGCTCCTCGGGCGACTCGGGCCCGCCCCGCGGCGGGGGAGTGGCGGGCTCAGCCGGGCAGGGTGTCCTCGTCGACGATGTGCACGGCGGCCTCCTCGGCGGACGCGGCCGCTCCGTCGATGCCGACGTCCATGGCCACCAGCGCCTCCTCCTCGTCCTCGTGCGCCCCTTCGTCGGGGGCCACGAGCCGGCCGGAGCGCTCGCCGCCGACCTCGTTGTCCAGGAGTTCCCCGTCGGTGCCCGAGGAATCCCCGATTCCGTCGCCGTCGGGCGAGACGGTGTCGGGCACCTCCTCGGCGAGCCGCTGGTCCAGTGTCTCGCCCTCATGACGCTCGGCGGCCGTCACACCGTAGTGCTCCACGGCCCAGGGCCGCTCCGGAGGGGACCAGCCCCGGTCGAGGGGATCGGAGACGCCGTCGTTCTCCAGGGTGTCCTCGGCGTCGAGCAGTCCGGCATCGTCCTGGATCTCGGACGCGTCGGGCTGGTAGACGTCGTCTCCCCAACCGTCGGCGCTGTTCACGGCTACCTCCAGAGGGTGGGGCCGGGCCCGTTCCCGCCGCTGCCCGCGCCGGGCCGTCTGCACGGGGCGCCGGCGCCACCCGTCCCCCGGTCCCTCAGGGTCCGGGCGCTCCCCGAGCCGGTGCCTGACTCCAGCCTTCCACCGGAGCTCCCCAACGCGCAACGCCACGCCCCGTGCGGCCGGTGTGGGCCGGTCCCCGCCGCGTCGACGGACGGCGGGAACGGACGCGGGCCGCACGGCGGCGCGGGTTCACCCGTGCCAGGACCGCCACAGCGCCGCGTAGGCGCCGTCCGCGGCGACCAGTTCGTCGTGGCTGCCCAGCTCGCTGATGCGGCCGTTCTCGACGACGGCGATGACGTCCGCGTCGTGGGCGGTGTGCAGCCGGTGGGCGATGGCGACGACCGTCCGGCCGTCCAGCACCCGGGCCAGGGATCGCTCCAGATGACGTGCCGCACGCGGGTCGAGCAGCGAGGTCGCCTCGTCCAGTACCAGCGTGTGCGGATCGGCGAGCACCAGCCGGGCCAGCGCGATCTGCTGGGCCTGCGCCGGGGTGAGCGCGAACCCGCCCGAGCCGACCTCGGTGTCGAGGCCCTCGTCGAGCGCACGCGCCCAGCCGTCCGCGTCCACCGCGCCGAGCGCCGCCCACAGCTCCGCGTCCCCGGCGTTCGTCCGGGCGAGCCGCAGATTGTCGCGCAGGGAGCCCACGAAGACGTGGTGCTCCTGATTGACCAGCGCCACGTGCGCGCGGACCCGCTCGGCGGTCATCCGCGACAGCTCGGCGTCCCCGAGGGTGACCCGGCCGTCCCGGGGCGCATAGATCCCGGCGAGCAGCCGGCCCAGCGTGGACTTGCCCGCGCCCGACGGACCGACCAGCGCCAGCCGGGTGCCGGGGGCGACCTCGAGGGACACCTCGCGCAGCACGTCCACCCCCTGGCGGTAGCCGAAGTGCACCCGGTCCGCGTGCACCCGGCGCCCCTCGGGGGTCAGGCCGGTGTCCCCGGCGTCGGGCTCGATGTCCCGGACCCCGACCAGCCGGGCCAGCGACACCTGCGCCACCTGCAGCTCGTCGTACCAGCGCAGGATCAGTCCCACCGGGTCGACGAGCATCTGCGCGATGAGCGCGCCCGTGGTCAGCTGGCCCACCCCGATCCAGCCCTGGAGGACGAACACCCCGCCGATCATCAGCACCGAGCCGAGCACGGTCACATGGGTGATGTTGACGACGGGGAAGAGCACCGAGCGCAGCCACAGGGTGTAGCGCTCCCAGGCCGTCCACTCCCTGACCCGCTGGTCGGTCAGCGCCACGCGGCGCGGACCCAGGCGGTGCGCCTCCACGGTCCGCCCCGCGTCCACGGTCTCCGCGAGGGCGGCGGCCACGGCGGCGTACCCGGCCGCCTCCGAGCGGTAGGCCGCCGGCGCCCGGCGGAAGTACCAGCGGCATCCGGCCACCAGCACCGGCACGGCGACCAGCACGGCCGGTGCCAGCTCCGGCGCGGTGACGACCAGTCCGCCCAGCAGCAGCGCCGCCCACACCACACCGATGGCCAGCTGGGGCACGGCCTCGCGCATCGCGTTGCCGAGCCGGTCGATGTCGGTCGTGATCCGCGACAGCAGATCACCGGTGCCCGCCCGCTCCAGCACGCCCGGCGGCAGTCCCACCGACCGCACCAGGAAGTCCTCCCGCAGATCGGCCAGCATCCGCTCACCGAGCATCGCTCCGCGCAGCCGGACCTGGCGGACGAACACCGCCTGGACGGCCAGGGCGCACAGGAACAGCCCCGCCGTGAGTCCCAGGTGCAGCTCCCGCTCCCGGTCCGAAACCCGTTCCACCAGTCCGCCCAGCAGATAGGGACCCACCATGGAGGCGATCACGGCGACCGTGTTCACGGTGATCAGCAGCAGGAAGGCCGTGCGGTGCCGGCGCAGCAACTCCCGTACGTAGCCGCGCACGGTCGCGGGCGCGCCCACGGGGAGGGTGGTCGCCGCGGTCGGGGCCGCCGGGTCGTGTTCCGGTGGCGCCACGCCGATCATGCCGTCTCCTCGATCTCTTCCAGCTCATCCAGCTCGTCGAGCTTGTCCAGCTTGTCCAGTCCGTGCAGTACGCCGTCCGCCGCCGGGCCGTCGGCCGGTGCGGCCGCGTCTCCGGGTTCGCGGGTCACCACGGCCCGGTACCGCGGTTCGGTGCGCACGAGTTCGCGATGGGTGCCCACGGCGGCCACGGTGTCGCCGTGCAGGAACACCACCCGGTCCGCCCGGTCCAGCAGCAGCGGGGACGAGGTGAACACCACGGTGGTGCGGCCCGCCCGCAGCGCGCGCACGCCCTGGGCGATCCGGGCCTCGGTGTGCGCGTCCACGGCCGAGGTCGGCTCGTCCAGGACGAGCGCCTCCGGGTCCGTCACCAGTGACCGGGCCAGCGCGAGCCGCTGGCGTTGCCCGCCCGACAGGGACCGGCCGCGCTCGGTGATCCGGGCGTCCATCGGGCCCCCGGCGGCCGACGGGCCCTCCACGAGCGCCGCCAGCACGTCGGCGCACTCCGCGGCCTCCAGCGCGTCGCGCGGCTCGACCGCTCCTGAGGCGGGCACGTCGAACAGCTCGCGCAGGGTGCCGGAGAGGAGCACCGGATCCTTGTCCTGCACCAGCACGGCCTCCCGGGCGGAGTCCAGCGGCAGCTCGTCCAGCGGCACCCCGCCGAGCAGCACCGAGGCGCCCCGCTCCGGGGCGTGCCCGCCGAGCCGCTCGGCCAGCCGCCCCGCCGCGTCGGGGTCACCGCAGACCACGGCGGTGAGCCGGCCGGCGGGGGCGAGCAGACCGGTCGCCGGGTCGTACAGGTCACCGGCCGGCATCCCGGCGGCCCGCGAACCGGCGGTGTCGGTGGCCCGTTCCAGCGCCAGCACGCGCGCGGCCCGCTTGGCCGAGGGGCGCGAGAAGGAGTACGCCATGGCGATCTCCTCGAAGTGCCGGATCGGGTAGGTGAGCAGCATGACCGAGCTGTAGACGGTGATCAGGTCACCGACGGCGATGCGGCCGTCGCGGGCCAGATGGACGCCGTACCAGACCACCGTGATCAGCAGCAGCCCCGGCAGCAGGACCTGGATCGCGGCGATCAGCGACCACATCCGCGCACTGCGCACGGCGGCGTGCCGGACCTCCTGGGAGGCGGTGCGGTAGCGGTCGAGGAAGAGGTCCTCGCCGCCGATGCCGCGCAGCACGCGCAGACCGGCGACGGTGTCGGAGGCGAGTTCGGTGGCCCGTCCGGCCTTCTCGCGCTGCTCGTCCGCCCGCCGGGTGGCCCGGGGCAACAGCGGCAGCACGGCCATCGCCAGCACCGGCAGGCCCGCGGCGACGACGACTCCGAGCGCCGGCTCGTACATGAGCAGGCCGACGCAGACCAGCACGACGGCGACCGCGGCCGCGGTGAACCGCGACAGGGCCTCCACGAACCAGCCGATCTTCTCCACGTCACCCGTGGAGACGGCCACCACCTCTCCGGCGGCGACCCGGCGGGTCAGCGCCGAGCCCAGGGTCGCGGCCTTGCGCCCCAGGAGCTGCTGTACCCGGGCGGCGGCGGTGATCCAGTTGGTGACGGCGGCACGGTGCAGGAAGGTGTCACCGACCGCGATGCCGGCTCCGGCCAGCGCCATCAGCCCTCCGGCCAGGGCGAGCCGGCCGCCGGAGCCGTCGACCGCGGCCTGCACGGCGATGCCGACGCCGAAGGGCAGCGCGGCGACGGAGGCGAAGTGCAGCAGGCCCCACGCCAGCGCCTTGAGCTGCCCGGACAGCTGGTTTCTGAAGAGCCACCACAGGAAGCGGGGCCCCGAACGCGCGTCGGGCACCCCGGGGTCGGGAAACGGAAGGTCTTGGATCTGCATGACGTCCCAGCGGCTCGGTCAGAGGGCGGCGGAAGGAAGCGGGAGGGCGGCACGGGGCAGGACCGTGCCGGTGGGAGGACTGTGGGCAGGCGGGCGCACCGCCGCGGGGGCGGAGCCAGCAAACCGTGACAGGTTGACGCCGCCACTCACGGCGGGGCAACCGGTTTTCCCCGTCCCGCACAGAACCGGCTGCCGAAACGGGTGGTCGTCACCGCACGGGCGTCAGGGGGACGCGTCCCGGCACGGCGGGGTGACCGTCCCGTCGATCAGGGTGTCCAGCAGCTCGCCCAGCGTCCGGCGCTGTTCGTCGCCCAGCGGGGCCAGGATCTCCTCGGCCGCGGTCCGGCGCGCCGCGCGCAGCTCCCGCAGCGCCGCCCGCCCGTCGTCGGTGAGCTCGATCCGGATCACCCGCCGGTTGGCCGGATCCGGTACCCGCCGCACCATGCCGTGCGCCTCCAGCCCGTCGACCAGCGTGGTCACCGCCCGGGGGACCACCTCCAGCCGCTCGGCCAGATCGGCCATGCGGGGCGGGGAGCCGTAGTGCGCGAGGGTGCGCAACAGCCGCGACTGGGCAGGGGTGATCCCGAGCTCGCGCCGCTCCAGGTGACGCTTCTGGATGCGGTGCACCCGGCGGGTGAGCCGGAGCAGCTGCTCGGCCAGCAGGCCGTCGGGATCGGAGGCGGTCATGCGGGAACATTATCAGGATGCCGCTCATTGTGAGTACAGGTAACAATGGGGGACGGCCCCGCCACCGCGGCTGCGCCACCCCCGGGGCAGCACCCCAGCACCCCCCGGGGGGTGTCCGATCCGAAGGAGACCATGCACCCCGACCACCGACCCGACTGGACCCCGCCTGCCGGTGCAGAGGAGCAGCCTCGGCAGGTGCGGCGCATCCTGCGGCTCTTCCGTCCCTACCGGGTCCGCCTCGCGATCGTCGGCCTGCTGGTCGGCGCCGCGTCGCTGGTCTCCGTCGCCACCCCGTTCCTGCTGAAGGCGATCCTCGACGTGGCGATCCCCGAGGGGCGGACCGGGCTGCTCAGTCTGCTCGCGCTCGGAATGATCCTCAGCGCGGTCCTCACCAGCGTCTTCGGCGTCCTGCAGACCCTGATCTCGACGACCGTCGGCCAGCGCGTGATGCACGATCTGCGCACCGCCGTCTACGGGCGGCTCCAGCGCATGTCGCTCGCCTTCTTCACCCGCACCCGCACCGGCGAGGTCCAGTCCCGCATCGCCAACGACATCGGCGGCATGCAGGCCACCGTGACCTCCACGGCGACCTCCCTGGTCTCCAACGTCACCAGCGTGGTCGCCACCGTCGTCGCGATGCTCGCGCTCGACTGGCGGCTGACCGTGGTGACGCTGGTGCTGCTGCCCGTGTTCGTCTGGATCAGCCGCCGCGTCGGCGACGAGCGGAGGAAGATCACCACCCGCCGGCAGAAGCAGATGGCCGCGATGGCCGCCACGGTCACCGAGTCGCTCTCGGTCAGCGGCATCCTGCTGGGCCGCACCATGGGCCGCTCAGACTCCCTGACCGGCGCCTTCGCGGACGAGTCCGAGCGTCTGGTCGACCTCGAGGTGCGGTCGAACATGGCCGGCCGCTGGCGGATGGCCGTGATCACGATCGTCATGGCCGCGATGCCGGCCGTCATCTACTGGACCGCCGGAATCGCCCTGCGGACGGGCGGTCCCGAAGTCTCCCTCGGTACGATCGTCGCGTTCGTCTCGCTCCAGCAGGGCCTGTTCCGCCCGGCCGTGAGCCTGCTGTCCACCGGCGTCCAGATTCAGACCTCGCTCGCCCTGTTCCAGCGCATCTTCGAGTACCTGGACCTCCCCATCGACATCACCGAGCGCGCGGAGGCGGTGCACCTCGACCGGATCGAGGGCGAGGTGCGCTTCGAGAACGTCACGTTCGCCTACGACGACAAGGACGGCCCCGTTCTCGACGGCATCGACATCACCGTGCCCCCGGGCGGCAGCCTCGCCGTTGTCGGGCCGACCGGGGCCGGCAAGTCCAGCCTCGGCCATCTCGTGCCACGGCTGTACGACGTCACGGGCGGCCGGGTCACCCTCGACGGGGTCGACGTCCGCGACCTCGACTTCGACACGCTGGCCCGCGCGGTGGGCGTCGTCTCCCAGGAGACCTACCTCTTCCACGCCACGGTCGCGGACAACCTGCGCTTCGCCAAGCCCGGGGCGACCGACGAGGAACTGCACGCGGCGGCGCGGGCCGCCCAGATCCACGACCACATCGCGGCCCTGCCCGACGGGTACGACACCGTGGTCGGCGAGCGCGGCCACCGGTTCTCCGGCGGTGAGAAGCAGCGCCTGGCGATCGCCCGGACCATTCTGCGCGACCCGCCGGTCCTCGTGCTCGACGAGGCCACCAGCGCCCTGGACACCCGTACGGAGGCGGCCGTCCAGCAGGCCATCGACGCGCTGTCGGCCAACCGGACCACGCTCACCATCGCCCATCGGCTGTCCACCGTGCGCGATGCCGACCAGATCGTGGTGCTCGACTCCGGCCGGGTGGCGGAACGCGGCACGCACGAGGAGCTGCTGGAACGCGACGGACGCTATGCGGCCCTGGTACGCCGGGACGCCCGACTGGAGCCGACAAGATGAAGATATGCCGGGTTTGCGGCGATATGCGGGTTACCGTGCCCGCATGCAGACGAACACTCCGTCACGGAGCACCATCCGACTGACGCGCCGGGGCCGCTTCGCCCTCGCGACGCTCGGGGCCGTCGTGGCCGGCACCGCCGTGGCGGTGCCGCTGCTGATCATGAAGGGCGACGACGAGGCCCGTCCCACGGCCCTGGTGGTCCCGGCAGGCTGGCGGGCGAGTCAGGTCTACGCCGCCATCGACAAGACCCTCGACCTCCCTGCGGGCACCACGAAGAAGTCCCTCGCCAAGGCGGACCTGAAGCTGCCGAACGAGGCCGAGGGCAACCCCGAGGGCTACCTCTTCCCGGGCACCTACCCGCTGCCCGAGAAGACGACCCCGCACGAGCTCCTGTCCCGGATGGTCGACACGGCCAACAAGAAGTTCAACGGAGCCCCGATCGCCGCCGGCGCCCAGCGCAACGCGATGAACGTCTATCAGGCGGTCACGGTCGCGAGCATCGTCCAGGCGGAGGCCGCCACCAAGGCCGACATGGGCAGGATCGCCCGGGTGGTCTTCAACCGTCTGGAGCGCGGCATGCCGCTGCAGATGGACTCGACCGTCAACTACGCCCTGGGCCGGACGAAGCCGGGCACCACGGAGGCGGACACCAAGGTCGACAGCCCCTACAACTCCTTCCAACGCATGGGCCTGCCGCCGACCCCCATCGACAGCCCCGGCGAAGACGCCGTTCGCGCCGCGATCAACCCCACCCCCGGCGACTGGCTGTACTTCGTCACGGTCAAGCCCGGCGACACCCGCTTCACCGCCGACTACGCCGAACACCAGCGCAACGTCGCCGAGTCCCACGCCCGGCAGCAGACGTCCGGCGAACCGGCCAGGACCTGACCCCGCCCGCCCCGGACCTCACGCCGCGACCGGTTCCTCCCGTGCCAGCAGCCGCCGGATCTCCCGTACGGCCGCGCGCCCCGCCCGGTTGGCGCCGATGGTGCTCGCCGAGGGGCCGTACCCGACCAGGTGGATCCGCGGGTCGGCGACCGCGCGGGTGCCCTCGACGCGGATCCCGCCGCCGGGCTCCCGCAGCCGCAGCGGCGCGAGATGGTCGATCGCGGGCCGGAAACCGGTCGCCCAGAGGATCACGTCGGCCGTCACCCGCCGCCCGTCCGCCCACTCCACCCCGTCCGGGGTGATCCGGTCGAACATGGGCAGGCGGTCCAGCACGCCGCTCTCGAGACCCTGCCGGATCGCGTCGTTGACCGGCAGCCCGGTCACCGAGACGACACTGCGCGGCGGCAGCCCCTGGCGCACCCGCTCCTCGACGAGCGCCACGGCCTCCCGCCCCGCCTGCTCGTCGAAGGGGCCCTCGCGGAAGACCGGGGGCCGCCGGGTCACCCACGTCGTCTCCGCCGCATGGGGGGCGATCTCCAGCAGATGCTGGGTGCCCGAGGCCCCGCCGCCCACCACGACCACCCGCTGCCCGGCGAACGCCTCGGGTCCCGGGTACTGCGCGGTGTGCAACTGGCGCCCGCGGAACGTCTCCTGGCCCGGATAGCGCGGCCAGAACGGCCGGTCCCAGGTGCCGGTGGCGTTGATCAGCGCCCGCGTCGCCCAGGTGCCCTCCGAGCTCTCCACCAGCAGCCGCCCACCGGACCCCTCCCGCACCGCCCGCACCGCCACCGGGCGCCGCACCCTCAGGTCGAAGACCCGCTCGTAGCGCGCGAAGTACTCGCTGATCACCTCGGACGAGGCCCGCGCGGGGTCGGCGTCCGTGAGCTCCATCCCGGGCAGCGCGTGCATCCCGTGCGCCTTGCCGTACGTCAGCGAGGGCCACCGGAACTGCCAGGCGCCGCCGGGGCCGGGGGAGTGGTCCAGCACCACGACGTCGCGGTCCGGCTCGAATCCGGTGCGCCGCAGGTGATGGGCGGCGGCCAGTCCGGCCTGCCCGGCGCCGATGACGACCACCTCGACCTCGCGCATGTAGTTCACGCTTCTACCAACAGCGCGGCGCCCCCGGATCTTCCCCGCCCGCTCCCGCACGAGGGCCGCCGCGTCGGCCAGGATGGAGGACATGCCCGATGCCTTCACCACCCGAGTCCTGACCATCGCCACCGGCTCCGACGAGAGGGTCGTCGACCTCACCGGCGACTGCGAGTCCTTCCTGCGGGAGGCCGCGGCCGGCCGCGACGGCCTGCTGAACGTCTTCGTGCCGCACGCCACCGCCGGAATCGCCGTCATCGAGACCGGCGCCGGGAGCGACGACGACCTCCTCTCCGCCCTGCACACCCTGCTCCCCGCCGACGACCGCTGGCAGCACCGGCACGGCAGCCCCGGTCACGGCCGCGATCACGTCCTGCCCGCCTTCGTGGCGCCGCACGCGACGCTCCCCGTGGTGAACGGGCGGCTGGAACTGGGCACCTGGCAGTCGGTCTGCCTGGTCGACACGAACAGGGACAACCCCGACCGGCGGGTCCGGCTCAGCTTCCTCGGCTGACCCGGACGCCCGCGCTCACCCGCCCGCCGTCCCGTCGGCGGAACCGGTTTCGGCCCGGACGACGGCGACGGGGCAGTCGGCGTGGTGGAGCAGGGCCTGGCTGACCGAACCGAGCAGCATCCCCGTGAAACCGCCGTGGCCGCGGGCACCGGTCACCACCAGCTGCGCCTCCCGGGCCGCCGCCAGCAGCGCGGGGCGCACCCGGCCCCGCTCCAGCCGCAGTTCCACGGCGACCCCGGGGCGCGCCGCCCGCTCCGGTGCCACCGCCTCCTCGAGCAGCCGGCGGTGCCGCTCCTCCAGCTGGTCGAGATCCACCACCACGTTCAACGGGTCGGCCGGGCCCGCGTACGGCGTCTGCTCGCTCCAGGTGTTCCACACGTGCATCGCGACCAGCGGCGCCCCGCGCAACGCGGCCTTGAGAAAGGCGAAGGAAGCCGCGGCGTTCCCGGCCGGCGAGCCGTCCACGGCGAGCAGCAGGGGACCCCGCGGATCCCGCCGGCCGCGCACCACCAGCAGCGGACCGTGCCCGTGCGCCGCCAGCTGCACGACCGTCGAGCCCAGCAGCAGCCCTCCGAACCCGGTGCGGCCCCGCTCGCCCACCACCGTGAGCACCGCGTGCCGCGACTCGCTGCGCAGCACCGTCAGCGTCTCACCGGACGCCACGGTGCGGGTGATCTCCAGTCCCGGCGCCAGGTCGTAGGCGCGTTGTTCCGCCTGTGCCAGCACCCCGTGGATCATCGGATCCAAGTCGGCGGCGCGGCTGAAGGCGTGCACGATCCGCAGCCGCGCGCCGCGCAGCCGTGCCTCGTGGGCCGCGACATCGACCGCGGCGAGGCTGGACGGCGAACCGTCCACTCCAACGATCACCGTGTCGTCCACAGCGCCCTCCGTCCCGGCGGCGCATCCGAGTACCCACCACGGACGGCACGTACGCGTCGCCGCACGGCCGGAGCGGGCACGCGGCCACGGCCTTCCCCGGCAAGACGGACTCCCCGGGCATTCTCGACCCCTGATGAGGACCGTGTCCATCCGTGACGACACCCATATTCCGGCCACTGAGCGGGATGGCACCATTAACCCCCTGGGGGTGGACCACCATCGTCGTGCGACGGCCGGCCGGTCACCCCGGGAACCATGACATCGGAAGATTCGGGAAGGGGACGGGCTGTGCCTGCTCCACGGATGAGCGCGACGCCGCTGCCAGGCATCGGCGTGAAATACGACCTCACCACGCGTGAGCACGAGCACCTGTCCGTGATCGCGCACCGCGACGGTGCCCGCACGGTCAACGTCTACCGCTCGGACGACCCGGACGCCTGCGCCCGGTCGCTGCGTCTGACGGTCGCCGAGTCGGCCGCACTGATCGACGCCCTGATGCCCGCCCACCACAGCCCCAACCTGCTGCACACCACGGACCTGGGGCTGGTGGCCGAGCGCATCGAACTGTCCTCCGTCTCCTACTGGAACGGGCGGCTGCTGGGCGAGACCCGTATGCGCACCGACACCGGTGCGTCGATCGTGGCCGTGCTGCGGCGGGCGGAGGCGATTCCGTCGCCCGCGCCGGACTTCCGGCTGGCCGGCGGGGACACCCTGATCGTCATCGGCACGCGCGAGGGCATCGAAGCCGCCGCCGACATTCTCGGGCGGGAGTGAGCGCGTGCACTCTTCCGCCATCTTCCTGATCGAGTTCGGCGCGATCATCCTCGGGCTCGGCCTGCTTGGCCGTCTCGCCGGGCGGCTGCAATTCTCCCCGATCCCCCTCTACCTGCTGGCCGGTCTGGCCTTCGGCGAAGGCGGACTGCTGCCGCTCGGCGCGAGCGAGGAGTTCGTCGCGATCGGCGCCGAGATCGGCGTCATCCTCCTGCTGCTGATGCTCGGCCTGGAGTACACGGCCAGCGACCTCGTCTCCAACCTCAAGACCCAGTACCCGGCCGGTCTCGTGGACATGGCGCTGAACGCCCTGCCCGGCGCGATCCTGGCCCTGCTGCTCGGCTGGGGCCCGGTCGCCGCCGTGGTCCTGGCCGGTGTCACCTGGATCTCCTCCTCCGGCGTCATCGCGAAAGTCCTCGGCGACCTCGGACGGCTCGGCAACCGGGAGACCCCGGTCATCCTCAGCATCCTGGTGCTCGAGGACCTGGCGATGGCCGTCTACCTGCCGATCATCACCGCCCTGCTGGCCGGCGTGAGCCTCGCCACCGGCAGCGTCACGCTGGCCATCGCGCTGGGCGTCGCCGGTCTCGTGCTGTTCGTCGCCGTCCGCTACGGCCGGGTGATCTCCCGCTTCGTCTCCAGTGACGACCCGGAGAAGCTGCTGCTGGTCGTGCTGGGCCTCACCCTGCTGGTCGCGGGCCTCGCCCAGCAGTTGCAGGTGTCGGCCGCGGTGGGCGCGTTCCTGGTGGGCATCGCCCTGTCCGGGGAGGTCGCCGAGGGCGCGCACAACCTGCTGGCGCCGCTGCGGGACCTGTTCGCCGCGGTGTTCTTCGTCTTCTTCGGCCTGCACACCGATCCCCAGTCGATCCCGCCGGTGATACTGCCCGCGCTCGGGCTCGCCGTGGTCACCGCGCTGACGAAGATCGCCACCGGCTACTGGGCGGCCCGCCGGGCCGAGATCTCCCCCAAGGGCCGCTGGCGCGCGGGCGGCACCCTGGTGGCCCGCGGCGAGTTCTCCATCGTCATCGCCGGACTCGCGGTGACCGCGGGCATCGAGCCGCAGCTCGGCCCGCTGGCCACGGCGTACGTCCTGGTCCTGGTCGTTCTCGGTCCGCTCACGGCCCGGTACACCGAGCCGGTCGCGATGCGCCTGGCGGCGCGCCGTGCGGCGGCGGCCGACGCCGTGCCCGCACCGAGCACGACGCCGGCCGCGGAAGCGCTGGAACCGGTGGAGGACGGCGGCGTCGAACGCTGACACCGCCGCCCACCCCGCCCGGACGGGCCGTCAGTTCTCCAGCCGCACCGGCATCAGCAGGGAGAACGTGTGCGGGTCGTCCGGGCGGCGGATCGCCAGGGGAGCCGTGGGGGCGCCGAACTCCAGGACCAGCCGGCCGCCGGCCGCCGCGGCGAGCGCGTCCAGCAGGAACGCGCGGTCGACGGCGACGAGGCCGGGGCCCGCGGCGCCGTCACCGGCGACCGTGACCGTCCCGTCGCCCGACACGTCCAGCACGGTGAGCTCGCGGCCCACGGCGTCCTCGTGCGCCCGGACCGGCCCCGTGCGCACCGCCGTCCCGAAGGCGTCCACGTCCACCACGGCGCGCCGCCCCTCCGGGAGCCGGACGAGGCGCCGGTAGTCGGGGAAGTCGTGACCGAGGCACTGCCCGGCCGTCTGCCCACCGCCGGTCTCCAGGCTCACGCGGTCGCCGTCCAGGGCCAGCCGCACCTCGTCCTCGCCGTCCAGCAGCGCCCGCATCGCGTCGGCGAGGGGGAGCGGCACGGTCATCCGGTACCGGGCCCCCTCGTGCCCGCCGGCGTCGACGCGCGCCACGGCCATCCGGTACCGGTCGGTGGCGACGACGTGGAGGGAGCCGTCCTCGGCGTCGAAGTGGATCCCGCCGAGCACCGGCAGCTCGGGGTCGGTGCCGGCCGCGAACCGGACCGCGTCCAGTGCGGCGGCCAGAGCGGGGCCGGAGAGGGACAGCCCGGCGGGGGTGCCGGTGCGGAGCGAGCTCATGGGGTTCTCCCTGTGGTCGAGTAGGGCTCGGAGTGCGGAGAACGCCTCGCGTGCGTCGGCCAGCCCCTGTTCCAGGCGGACCAGATGCGCCTCGAGAAGCCGGCGCACGAGATCGGTGTCGGCGCCCGTCCAGCCGGCCAGCACCAGCCGGACGTCCGCCAGCGGCATGCCGGCCCGGCGCAACCGGGCCAGCACCCTGGCCTCGTCCAGCTGCCCGGGGCCGTACCAGCGGTAGCCGCTGACCGGGTCCACATGGTCGGGGACCAGGACACCGGCGCGGTCGTAGAACCGCAGGGCGCTCACGCCCAGCCCGCTGTCGCGGGCCATCTCACCAATGCTGCGCATGTCGTTCTCCACACCCGGGACCCTGATCCCTCGACAAGGTCGAGGGTCAAGCCCCATCCGGCCGGCCGGTCACCGCGCGCCCTTCCGGTTGCGGGTCCTGCCCCGGAACACACCGCCGGAGAGTTCGGCCGTGCGGGTGATGGCCTCACCCGGGCAGGCGGACCCGGAGCCCACGGCGTACCACCGGCGCGCGACGGCGCGTTGCTCCGGCATGGACAGTACTGGGACGGCGCGGCGCCTTCTCGGGCACGACGCCGCACGCCGGACGTACGCCGAACTCACCAGCGGGTACGCGGGGTACACGCCGATCTACGCCACGCTGGTCGCGGAGTGGCGGGCCAGAGGCCACACCGTCCCGGAGCACCGCGACGGCCTGTGGGCCTCCTTCGCCGCCGCGACGGCGAGCGAGCGCGCGACGGTGCTGCCGGTGCCCTTCCGCGTGCCCCTGCTGAGGCCGCCGGACGAGGACGGCCGTGAGGACGTCACCAGCAGTCCGGCACCACGGTCTCCGCGCTGACCGGTGCCAGCACGGCGAGCGTGCCGGTGGCCCGGCGCAGGGCCAGTTCCAGCGGCACGGGCGCGTGCAGGGTGCCGGTGCCGTCCGGCGGGACGAGCCATTCGAGCCGGCCGGCGGGCCGGTACGGCGGCGGGACGGCCACCCACGCCCCGCGGCCGACGTGCCGCACCCCGAACCCCACCCACTCACTGGCCGGGTCGGGCGGCAGGAAGAACCCCACCCTGCGCGCCGTGACGTCCACCAGCGTGGGCCCGGGCGCCTTCAGCGGATCGCGCCACAGGATGTCCAGGGCGAGCAGCCCCAGCCGGTCGGGCACGCTGAGCACGTCCCAGTACCGGCCCGCCGCGAGCAGCGCCGTGCCCTTGCCGTTGTCCCACTCGCGCTTGCACTCCTGGGGATCGGTGGCCGCCGCGGCCAGCCACTCGACGGCTTGCTTCCACATGACGCTGTGCATGTCCCCACCCCGGGCGCGGTCGGCTGCGCCGCTGCGGGCGCGTGCGATACGGCCATGTTGGTAGATATTTCTATCCATCGGAAGGGGTGGCGTGGGCTGGCGTTTTCGGCCGCCGCGGACGGACACGGGCTCACCTGGGGAAATGCGAACACCCCCGGACCGGACATCCGGTCAGGGGGTGGGACGTGTGCCGGTCGGGTGTCAGTCGCCGCGCTGTGCGCGCTCCCGGTCGCGCTGCTTGATGCGGGCCGCTTCCCTGCGGACCTCCGCCTGGGTGGCGCGCTCCCGCTCCAGCCACTCCGGCCGCTCCTGCTTCAGCGCCTCGATCTGCTCGGTGGTCAGGGGCTCGGTGACTCCGCCGCGCGCGAGACCGGCGATGGACACGCCCAGCTTCGCCGCGACCACCGGGCGGGGGTGCGGCCCGTCGCGCCGCAGATCCCGCAGCCACTGCGGCGGATCGGCCTGGAGCGCGTTGAGCTCGGCACGCGAGACCTCACCCGCACGGAACTCGTCGGGAGTGGCCTCGAGGTACACACCCAGCTTCTTCGCCGCGGTCGCGGGCTTCATCGTCTGGGTGCCTTGGTGCTGCGTCATGGCGTCCAGGGTAACGAGCGCGTGCACCGCCCCCGACCACGGCCGGTAACCTGGCCGGGTGACAGGCTCGGAAGTGTCCCCCTCGTTCCGGCTCGTGTACGTCCCCGGCGTGATGCCCGGCAAGTGGGTGCGCATCTGGAACGAGCGGCTGCCCGGTGTCCCCCTGACCCTCACCCAGGTGCCCGCCGGCACGGCGCAGGGGCTGCTGCTGGACAAGGAGGCCGACGCGGGCCTGGTCCGGCTGCCCGTCGACCGTACGGTGCTCAGCGCCATCCCGCTCTACACCGAGCAGACCGTCGTCGTGGTGCCGAAGGACCACCTCGTCACGGCCGCCGACGCGGTCTCCCCCGGAGACCTGGCCGACGACATCGTGCTGCACCCCCTCGACGACGTGCTCTCCTGGGAGGAGGGCCTGCCCGGACGGCCCGCCCTGGAGCGCCCCGCCACCACTGCCGACGCCGTCGACCTCGTCGCCGCCGGGATCGGTGTGCTCGTCGTGCCGCTGTCGCTCGCCCGGCTGCACCACCGCAAGGACCTCACCCACCGGCCGCTCGACGGGGCCCCCGAGTCGGGCGTGGCCCTGTCCTGGCCCGAGGCGGCGACCACGGACCAGGTGGAGGACTTCATCGGCATCGTCCGCGGCCGGACCGTCAACAGCACCCGCGGCCGGACACAGCAGCCGGCGCAGCCGAAGAAGCGGCAGCGGAGCGAGGAGAGCGGCACCCGGCGCCGGCAGCCGCCCCGCGGCTCCGGCGGCCGCGGCCGCCGGTCCGGCGGCGGGGGCACGGCGCAGAACCCGCGGCGGGGCAGGCCCCGCCGCGGGTCGTGACCGGGCCGCTGAGCCGCCCTACTTGACCGTCGGTGACGGCGTCGGCGCCGGCGAGGCGGTGTTGAGGTCCTTCAGCTCCTCGGGGATCTCCAGCGCCAGCACCTGCGCGCCCGGCTGCGGCGCCGGCGGCGTCACCGCCTCCCGCGGCATCTTGGGCGGGCTGGTCTGCTGGAAGTTGACCTGCTCATGATTGACCAGGCCGGTCTTCTCCAGCACCGTGATGTGGTCGAGCACCGTGTCGTTGGCCTGGTCGGCCAGCTGCCGCACCAGCGTGTTCCTGGTGGTGGCGCGGATGTTGGCGATGGCCGGGAAGATCTGCCCGTGCGTCACCCGCATGATGTTCACCGCAGTGGAGTCGAACTCCTTGCCGTTGGTGGCCTTCACGGTCTCCACGAACCCCCGCTGCTGCGGCGACGCCACGTTCGGCAGGGTGATGCCGAGCTCCACGGAGATCTTGCGGCAGGCCTCGTCCAGCCGGCCGTGGCCGACGACCAGATGCTCGCCCGCCTCCTTCATCTCGGGCGTCGTCCCACGCTCCATCGCCATCATCCCCAGCGGGTGTTCCCACAGTCCGGCCGCACGCACCTTGACCACGAAGTCGCGGTCCGCCTCGGTGAGCGGACCGTAGTTGGTGTTCGCCACCACCCGGTCCTGCTTGGTCGAGGTGTTCTGTACGCCCAGCATGGTGGGATAGGCGAGCGCGGTGAGGGTCAGAATCATGGCTCCGCCCACGAACGCGGTTCCTGCCGTGCTGCGCGAGATGCGCATCGTGCCTCCTGGGATATGAACGGCCCAACAGCAGGGAGTACGGACGCCAGGCGCGAGGCAATCACCGTCCGGCCAAGAATTTTCGGTCACTGTGGAACGCGCGGGCAGCTTTCCGCGTCCTCTCGGTTGCCGCCGCCGCGCCCCGCGCGTCCCGTGTCCACCGGGAAGAATGCGTGTGACCAGCATGCTTTCGTCGGCGAAGGGGTTTCGCGGCCCGGACCTGGGCGAACGAGTCCGGCGCCGCCGCCTCCGCCGGCCCCGGAGAACGTGTCCAAGATCACATATCCGCGAGCCAGGCGTGCGCGGCCCGAGCCGTGAACTCCGCCTGCCCGCCCCGCAGCAGCAGACCGGCGGTGGCGAACTCGGGAGCGCCGGCCTGACCGGCTACGTACGGGACGGCGATGCAGCGCATTCCGGCCGCGTGCGCGGCGGCGGCGCCCGGAGCCGCGTCCTCGACGACCACGCAGTCGGCCGGGTCCGCGCCGAGCCTGCGCGCCGCCTCCAGGAAGACGTCGGGGGCCGGCTTGCCGTGGGCCACCTCCTCGGCCGAGACCGCCGTGCGCAGATGCGCGTCCAGGCTCGTGCCGGCCAGGATCGTCCCGATGGCCTCGGGCGAGGAACCGGAGGCGACGGCCATCGGGACGCCCTCGGCCGCCAGCAGCTCCACGAACGCCCGCATCTCCGGGTACACCCGTGTCGAGGCACCGGCCAGCCTCAGGTAGTGGCCGTTCTTGACCTCGAGGAGTTCCTCGACCGGGGCCGGCAGACCGTACCGCCGCCGCCAGTCGGTGATCGTCTCCCGCGTGCTGATCCCGACGTAGCGCTGGTGCTCCTCCCACGAGAAGTCCGGGACCCCGTACGCGGCGAGGGTCAGCCGGCCGGCCTCGTAGTAGTTCGGCTCGCTGTCCACGAGCGTTCCGTCGAGATCGAAGATGACCGAGAGGGTGCCGAGCGTGCTCATGGGTCCAGGATGGCAGGGCTCACCTGCGGGCCGTCCGGCCGATCGACTCCACCAGCGGCAGCAGCCGGTGCGGGACGCGTTCGCGCAGCGCCACCTCGCTGCGGGTGCGGACGACGCCGGGCAGGCTGATCAGCTTCTGGACCACGTCCTCCAGATGGGCGTTGTCACGCGCCACGACCCGGGTCAGCAGATCACCGCCGCCGGTGATGGAGAACGCCTCGACGATCTCCGGTACGGCCGCGAGCGCCTCACCCACCTCGTCCAGATGCCCCTGGGTGACCTCGATGTGCACGAACGCGAGCACGGGGTGGCCCAGTGCGGCGGGGGAGAGGGCGGGGCCGGTGCCGGTGATGACGCCGTCCCGCTCCATCCGGTCGAGACGGGCCTGCAGGGTCCCGCGGGCCACCCCGAGGATCCGCGCGTACTCCCGCACGCTGGTGCGCGGCCGCTCCAGGAGCAACCGCAGGATGCGGGTGTCGAGTTCGTCCACCGCCATGAGGTTCCCCGGTTCCCGAGCCGGCCATTGGCACGTCGATGGCCGTAGGTGTGCCTTTCAAACTGTACCAATGGCCCACTCTCACACCAGCCGGTTGAGCCAGTGGTGGAGGAGATGCTGATATGGATGCGTCGATGGCGCTGCGGACCTCCGCGGCGCCTTTTGCATGTCACGGCGCACACCAACGAATCCCAGGGGGCGGTACGTGCTGAAGAGGGTGTTCATGGCTCCGGACCCGGGCCGGACGCGGCTGCGCTTCGCGGCGCGGGCCGTGCTCGGCATCGCACTGGCCGTCGTCGTCTGCGGCCTCGCCGGGCACTCGCTCACCGGCGCCGTCACCGGAGGGCTCGCCGCGCTGCTCGCCCTGTTCACCGTCACCGACGCCACGGTCCGCGGACAGGCCCTCACCACGGCGCTGCTGCCCGCCGCCGGCCTGCCCGTGCTCGCCGCCGCGGCCCTGCTGCACGACCACCAGGTCGCCCGCGACCTCGCCTTCCTCGCCGTCGTGGGGCTCGGCGTGTACGCCCGGCGCTGGGGCCCCCGCGGCCACAGCCTCGGGGTGTTCGCGTTCATGACGTACTTCGTGGCGCAGTTCCTTCAGGCGCGCCCGGCCCAGCTGCCCGAGCTGTACGCCTCCGTCCTGCTGTCCGTGCTCGCCGCGGCCGCGGTGCGCTTCGGACTGTGGTGCTACGAACGCCGGATGCCCCCGCCCGTCGTCCCCGCGCCGCCCGTCGGCACCGGGCTGGCCCGGGTGACCACCCGGCAGGCCGTCCAGGCGACCGCCGGAGCGGGATTCGCCCTCGTCGTGGGGCAGCTGGTGTCCGGGCAGCGCTGGTACTGGGCCGTCGGCGCCACCTGGTGGGTCTTCGTCAACACCACCTCGCGCGGCGAGACCCTGGTACGCGGCTTCCGGCGGGTGCTGGGCACGGTCCTCGGCATCGGTCTCACCCTCTGCGTCGCCGTTCCCGTCCACGGCCAGGGACCGCTCACGGCCCTGGTCGTCGCCCTCAGCGTGTTCGGCGTCTTCTACACCGCCGCCGTGTCCTACACCTGGATGATGCTCTGGGTGACGGTGCTCGCCGCCATGCTCTACGGCCTGCTGGGCGTGCTGTCCCCGGGGCTGCTGGCGCTGCGGCTCGTGGAGACCGGCGTCGGCGCGCTCGGCGCCGCGCTGGCGGTGGCTTTCGTCCTGCCCGTGACGACGCACAGCATCACCGACACCTGGATCCAGCGGGCCCTGCGCTGCGTCCACGCCTGCACCGCCGAGGCCGCCGCCAGGCTGGCCGGGACCCCGGGCGCCGATCCGGGCCCGCTCGTGGCGGAGCTGGAGCAGCTGCTCGCCCGGGTGCGCCTGTCGGTCGCCCCGCTGGTGCACCCGCTGAACCCGATGCTCGGCCGCAAGCGGCGCGCCCGTCGGGTGCTCGCCCTGCTGGACGACTGCGCCCGGGAGATCCGCGGTCTCGTCGCCGTCGCCGCCGACCCGGAGGCCTCGCACGACGTCCGCCTGACCGCCGCCTGCTGGCGGGTGGAGGCCGCGGTGGAGGCGCTCACCGGCGGCCGGGACATCGCGGTACGGACGGCCCCGGCGGCGTCCGAGCCCGCCCTGGCCCACCTCCACGGACTGGAGCGGGCCCTCGCCGAACTCTCCACGCCGCTCAAGGCACCCCCAGGCTCTCCGCTGGTCGGGGCCTGATTCCCGCCGTACGCGCGGAACGACCCGCCGCGGTGTTGGTCTAGACCTCACCTGATCGACTGCTACCGTCCACCACGGGCCGGTATCGGACGAGAGGGGACAGGCGTGGCGGACGGCAGACGGCGGGCGTTCATCGGATCGTTCACGGCCGCGGGCGGCCCGGGCATCGTCACCGCTGCCATCACCCCGGGCAGCGGCGCGCTGACCCTCCTGGGCAGCGTGGACAGCGTGTCCGATCCGTCCTGGCTGGCCCTGTCGCCCGACGGGAGCATGCTGTACGCGGTCAGCGAGACGGCGGAGGGGGCCGTGGCCGCGTTCCGGACGACCGCCGGGGGACCGCGACCGGCCGGGCGCGCGGTCCCGGTGGACGGCAGCGGTCCGACCCACCTCAGCCTCTTCGCCGGTCACGTCCTCACCGCGAACTACGGATCCGGCAGCGTCAGCGTCGTACCGGTGCGTCCGGACGGCACCCTCGCGCGCGCCGTCTCCGGGGTGCTCCGGCACCGCGGCTCCGGCCCGCACCCGCAGCGCCAGCAGGGGCCGCACGCCCACCAGGTGCAGCCCGACCCGAGCGGGCGCTGGGCGGTCGGCGTCGACCTCGGCACGGACTCGGTGCGGGTGTGCGCCCTGGCGGACGGCGCTCTCGTGCCGCACCGGGAGACCGCCCTGCGTCCGGGCTCGGGACCGCGCCACCTGGCCTTCCACCCGGACGGCGCCCACGCGTACGTCCTCAACGAGCTCAGCCCGTCCCTCGTCGTCTGCCGCTGGGAGGCCGCCGACGGCCTGCTGAAGCCGCTCGCCGAGATCCCGGTCCTGCCCGGCGCCCCGGCCGGCGACGCCTACCCCTCCGGTGTGGCCGTCTCGCCCGACGGACGCTTCCTGTGGACCGCGACCCGCGGCGAGGACGTCCTCTCCGTCTTCGCGGCCGAGGCGGGCGGCAGGGCGCCGACCCTGCTCACCACCGTGCCCTGCGGCGGTCACTGGCCCCGGGCGATCACCGTCTCCGACGGAGTGCTGTACGTCGCGCATGAACGTTCCGGCGATGTGACCTGGTTCTCGCTCGACCCGGACACGGGAGTACCGCGGCGCCGAGGCTCCGTCCCGGTGCCCGCCGCGTCCTGCGTGGTCGTGGGCTGACCGGTTCGTTCGCCCCGGTGCACCCTGCAATGTTGCAGGGTCACCTCGACCGCCGACGCCCCTAACGTGAACGCCGTCGGCCGTACGAGAAGGGGCAACACATGCGCAACAGAGCACTGGCCATTTCGCTGGGAATGGCCGTCGCGTTCACCGGGCTCTCGGCGACCACGGCGAATGCCTACAGGAACGCGGACATCACGATCTCGAGCTGGCAGCCGGACACCGGCTCCTGCCCGTGCAGCGACAGCAGCGGCCTCGACTACACCGGCTTCAAGAAGGACGCGGGTGGGAAGGGCATGAAGCTGGTCGTGAAGAAGAACGGCACTCCCGTGGCGCAGATGGAGTTCCACCCGTACGACGAGGTGCTGTACGCCTACGACGGCAAGAACGACGGCGACACGATCTACTTCCGGGCCATGTGGTACGAGGGCATCTTCAAGAAGGAGGCGACCTACTGGGCACCGGGGACGTCCAAGGTCCTCGATGTGAACAAGGTGCAGATGGCCAAGGACGACGACATCGAAGAGGGTACGACCGTGCACTTCAGGGTCTTCGACGACAAGGCGCTGAAGGACCCGCTGACTCCTTGGTACCGGTACAACGCGCGGGCCTGACAGCCCGGCCCGCACCGTGAGAAAGTCCCGTCCCCGCCCTCCGGGCGGACGACGGGACTTCACTTTGTCGCGCTGTGCCCTCGACGTGCCCTAGTGGGCCGGAGTGCTCTGCGCCTGCTGCGGGGCGATTCCCAGGGCGGTCGTGTACTTGGCCAGCGCCAGCTTGCCGATCGCCGGGTACGGGCCGAGCGCCTCGGCGGCGGAGCACCCCGCCTCCTTCGCGGCCTCCTCGAGCAGGCTCGCGTCGATCTCCGGCCCGATCAGGTACGGCGCCAGCGCCAGCTGCTGCGAGCCGGAGCCGCGCAGCTGCTCGGCCACGGAGGCGATGGAACCCTCCTGGTCCAGGGCGGCCGCCATCACCGGCACGGCGAGGCGCGCGGCGAGCAGCATGCCGGTGATCCCGGCCGCCTGCACCGCCTCGTCACCGCCCACCGAGGCGAGGATGATGCCGTCCGCGGCGGTCGCCACGGTGAACAGGCGGGCACGGTCGGCGCGGGCCAGCCCCGCCTCCGACAGCCGGACGTGCAGCCCCTCGGCGAGCAGCGGGTGCGGGCCCAGCACATCGGTCAGCTCGGCGGCGACACGGCTGTCCATCACGGCCTGGCGGACCTGGCGCAGCAGCGCGCTGTCCGGGCCGGCGAGCAGCGGGACGACGACGGCGACGGGGCCGTCGGGCTCCTTCACGTCCGCTCCGGCGGCACGGGCCTGCTCGAAGCGGGCGGTGCGCTCCTCGGCCGCGTGCGCGAGGACGGACGTCAGCGAGGGGAACTCGTCGTCGCCCTCCAGGAAGCCGACCCGGGCGTCGAGACCGGGCAGCTCGGAGCGGGCGATGCTGACGACCTCGTCGGCGAGCGAGCGGGTGGCACCACTGGGCGTACCCGGCACGGCGAGGACGAGCGCGGGCGCATCATCGGGAGCCACCAGGGGCTCGGGACGGCGGTGCCGCCCGGGCTGGCGGGGGCGCGGCATTCGTACTGGCAGGCCGGACGCGGGCCCAGTGGGGGTGCTCATGGTGCGGCATGTTAGTGGCTTCCTGGGCTCCTCTGTTCGGGGAGGGGGCAGGCGAGCGGTATCCGTCCGGTTTTGTCTGGAGAGTTACGTACGGGTGTCGGTTCCGCGAGTGACGTCCTCACCGGTCGCGGACGTCACACTCAGCAACTTCTCGTCACTCGGGAGAACGAGCGAACCGGTGGCGAGGTCCTCCGCGATCCGCACCGCGCCGTGCAGCGGATCCCCCTCGGCCGTGATCCGCCGCGCCCGCGGCAGCCGCTGCGCCAGCTCCTCTTCCACGGGACCGAGCAGCACGGCCCCCATCCCGAACAGCCCTCCCGTGAGACCGACCGCCGGCTCGCCCCCGGCCGGGCACACCGCGGCCGCCGAGTCGGCCATGTGCCGGGCCGCCGCCCGCAGCACGTCCACGGCGACCCGGTCGCCGCCGGCCGCGCACTCACCGACGCGCGGCGCGAACGAGGCGAGCACGGCCGGACGGTCGCTGCGGGGGTACAGCAGGCCCGGCAGTCCGGCCACGGGCCCGAACATGTCCTCCGCGCTCTCCAGCAGCCGGGCGGAGCCGCCCTCCCGCCCGTCATGGGCGCGCAGCGCCGCCTCCAGGCCGGCCCGTCCGATCCAGGCACCGCCGCCGCAGTCGCCGAGCAGATGGCCCCAGCCGTCCGCCCGGCGCCAGCCCGTCAGATCTGTGCCGAGCGCGATGAGGCCGGTGCCTGCGGCGATCACCGCACCGGGCCGGGTACCGAGGGCGCCCGCATACGCGGTGACCGCGTCGGCGGCCAACGCCAGCCGCCGTACGCCCAGTTCCCTGGCGAGCGCGCCCGGCAGCTCCGCGCGCAGGCCGTCCCCCAGGCCGGCCATCCCGGCCGCGCCGACGACGGCCGTTTCCAGCCGTCCGACCCCGGCCTGCGCGCACAACGCGCGCGCCGTCGGCACCAGTTGTTCCAGGAAGTGCCCCGGGTCGATGCCCCGGGGCCCGGTCCGCACCGGCTCCTTCGACGCGGCCCGGGCCAGCGGACCGCGCCCGGCGGCCCCGACGACGACCCGCAGCCCGGAGCCCCCGGAGTCCACGGCGAGGAAGCCGGCCGTCCCGGTCAGCAACAGGCTCCCCTCCTTCCCGGTGACCGGCCGCGTGACGCGCCCGCCCGGTGTCAAGATCTCGACGGAGAGGAAGAGTAGCGCCCCGGGCTACCAGTAGAGTGACGCGGCGTGGCACCACGACCCTTGTATGAACTTGTTGAAGCGGGCTGGGCGAAGGCTCTCGAACCGGTGGCCGAGCGCATCGCCGCCATGGGGGACTTCCTCCGCGCCGAGATAGCGGCGGGCCGGACGTATCTTCCGGCCGGGGCGAATGTCCTGCGGGCCTTCCAGCAGCCTTTCGACGACGTCCGTGTCCTGATCGTGGGGCAGGACCCCTACCCCACACCGGGTATGGCGATCGGACTGAGCTTCGCGGTCTCGCCCGAGGTGCGTTCGCTGCCGGGCAGCCTGGAGAACATCTTCCGGGAGATGCACTCCGACCTCGGGCTGCCCCGGCCGTCCAACGGAGATCTCACGCCGTGGACGCAGCAGGGGGTGCTGCTGCTCAACAGGGCGCTCACCACGGCTCCGCGCAAGCCGGGCGCGCACCGCGGCAAGGGCTGGGAGGAGGTCACCGAGCAGGCCATCCGCGCCCTCGCGGCCCGCGGGAAGCCGCTGGTGTCGATCCTGTGGGGACGCGACGCGCGCAATCTGCGGCCGCTGCTCGGGGAACTGCCGGCGATCGAGTCCGCCCATCCGTCCCCGATGTCCGCCGACCGCGGCTTCTTCGGTTCGCGCCCGTTCAGCCGGGCCAACGACCTGCTCATGCGGCAGGGTGCCCAGCCGGTGGACTGGCGGCTGCCGTAGGGCAGCACCCGGCGCGTGCGTCCCGTCCCGGCCGGATCAGTGCCCGGCGCCGGTACGGGAACGCTCCTGAAAGCCCGTCAGGTCCTCCCGCAGTGCAGCGGTCACCTGCTCGCTCCGCTCGGCGAGATAGAAGTGGCCGCCGCTGAAGGTGCGGATCCGGAAGTCCGCGCGGGTGTGCCCCGCCCACCCCGCCGCCTCCTCCTCGCTCACATGGGGGTCGGCGTCACCGGTGTAGACGTACAGGGGGCACCTCAGCGGCGGTCCCGGCCGGTACACGTACCGTTCCACGGCGGTGTAGTCGGCGCGGAGGGCGGGGAGGATCATCCGCACCACCTCCTCGTCGTCCAGCAGCGCGGGGGCGGTGCCCTGCAGTCCGCGTACTTCCGCGATGAGCCCCGCGTCGTCCCGCAGATGCACCGTCTCCCGGCGTACGGTGCCGGGCGACCTGCGCCCCGACACGACCAGCCCCAGCAACCGTCTGCCGAGCTCCGGCTCCAGGCGCCGCGCCGTCTCGAAGGCGAGCGTGGCGCCCATGCTGTGCCCGAAGAACACGAGGGGGCGGCCGGCGTGCCCGCTGAGCGCCTCGACGATCCCCTCCACCAGTTCGCCCACGCTGGTGAGGGCGGGCTCGGACCGGCGGTCCTGGCGGCCCGGGTACTGCAGCGCCAGCACCTCGGCACGGGGTGTCAGCCGAGCGGACAGCGGCGCGAAGTAGCCGGCCGAGCCACCCGCGTGCGGGAAGCACACCACCGTGACCTCGCCGTCCGGTGCGGGGTGGAATCGCCTGACCCAGCGTTGGCTCGAATCCAGCACGTCGACCACGTGATCCCTCCCTTCGTCGCGCCGTCGGACACGCCCGTCCGCAACGGCGTTCACCAGCGCGTCTCCCCGGCCGCGTGCCGCGCGGCCCTCCGGAGGATCTCGCGCTCCTCCTCCAGCTCGCGGACCTTCCTGCGCAGGGCGGCGTTCTCCGCCTCCAACGCCCCCGGCGGCTCGGCGGGATCCTTCTTCGCCCTGCGGCCCCGGGGCCGGTTCGCACCGGCCGCCCGCACCCATGTCCGCAGGGTTTCAAAAGAGATCTCCAGATCGGCGGCGACCTGCTGGATCGTCGCCTCGGGCCGTGACCGGTACAAGGCGACCGCCTCCGCCTTGAACTGCGGCGGATAGCGCTTCATGACCACGAGACGCCCGAGTGAGACTTCTTCTCTGTGAGGTCGACCGCGTCCAATGACATCGTTGCCGGACCGGGACGCGGTGCGGGGACGAGATGGAGACGCTGGATTCCCGTGGTGTCGCCGGCCGGCGGCTCCGGTGTGCCGCGGCAGGCACAGGGCCGGTCGTCGAAGCCGGCGAACCGGTAGGCGATCTCCATCATCCGGTTGCGCTCGGTGGCCCGGAAGTCGGCGATCATATGCACCCCGGCCGTCGCGGCCTGGTCGACGAGCCAGTTGAGGACGACGGAACCGGCGCCGAAGGACACCACACGGCACGAGGTCGCCAGCAACTTGAGATGCCATGCCCCGGGCATCCTGCGCAGGAGGAGCAGGCCCACCGCCCCGTGCGGCCCGAACCGGTCGCCCATGGTGACGACCAGCACCTCGTGCTCGGGATCGGTCATCAGCCCGCGCAGGGCGGCATCGTCGTAGTGCACCCCGGTCGCGTTCATCTGACTGGTGCGCAGGGTCAGTTCCTCGACGCGGCTCAACTCGCCGCCGGTCGCCCTGCCGATCGACATCCACAGGTCGAGCGAGCGCAGGAAGTCCTCGTCCGTGCCCTGGTACTCCTCGCGCTCGGCATCCCGGCGGAAGCCGGCCTGGTACATCCGGCGGCGCCGTCCGGAGTCCACGGTGACGGTGGCCGGACTGAACTCGGCACGGCCCAGCAGATCCGTCAGCTGTCCGGGGTCGTAGCAGCGCACGTCCGGCAGGTGGTAGGACACCTCGGCACGCTCGGCCGGCGTGTCGTCGATGAACGCCATGGCGGTGTGGGCGAAGTTGAGCCGTTCGGCGATGGAGCGGACCGAGTCGGACTTGGGCCCCCAGCCGATGTGCGGGAGGACGAAGTACTCGGCCATGCCGAGTTGTTCCAGGCGCCGCCAGGCGTGATCGTGGTCGTTCCTGCTGCACACCGCCTGCAGGATGCCGCGCCGGTCGAGTTCGGTGATCACCTGCTTGGTCTCATCCGTGATCCGGACGTCGTCGCCGTCCAGGAGGGTGCCTTGCCACAGTGTGTTGTCCAGATCCCAGACGAGGCACTTCACCGTCGTGGGCTCACCCATCGGCCGTCTCCTCCTACGAGCGTGACAGCACGTGCTCGGCCAGCATGACCTGGCACAGCTCGTTGCTGCCCTCGATGATTTCCATCAGCTTGGCGTCCCGGTAGGCCCGGGCCACCAGGGAACTGTTGTCCGCGCCGGCCGAGCCCAGGATCTGGACCGCCGCCGCGGCACCCTGTGCGGCCTGCGTGGCACCGACGTGCTTGGCCAGGACGGTGGCGGTGACCGCGTCCGGGGCGTTCGCGTCCCACAGCGCGCTCGCGTGCTCACACGCCCGGGTGGCGATCTGCTCGGAGACCAGCAGTCCGGCGAGGTGCCGCCCGACCAGTTGGTGTTCCCCCAGGGGCTTGCCGAACTGACGGCGTGAGCGCGCGTGGGCGCCCGCTGCGGCCAGGCAGCCGCGGAGGATACCCACGCAGCCCCAGCCCACGGACATCCGGCCGTACGCCAGGACGAGGGTGATCAGCAGCGGGAGGGGCATGCCCGCGCCGTCCAGCAACCGCCGTGCGGGTACCCGGACCTCCTCCAGCCGGATGTGGGAGTGTCCGGCGGCCCGGCAGCCCAGCGGATCGGGAACCGGCTCGATGGTGACACCGGGGGTGTCCGCGGGAATCGCGACGACCGCACCGCCGTCCTCGTACCGTCCGAAGATCACGAGTTCGTCGGCGTAGCGGGCCGCGGTGATCCACGTCTTGACCCCGTCGACCACCACGTCGCCGCCGTCGCGCCGGATGGTGGTGCGCATCGCGGCGACGTCGCTGCCGGCGTCCGCCTCGGAGAAGCCGACGGCCGCCAGCCGGCCCCGGACCAGACCGCCCAGCAGGCCGCTGCGCTGCTCGGCGTCACCGAGTCGCTGGAGGGCCCACGCGGCCATGCCCTGCGAGGTCATCACGCTCCGCAGCGAGCTGCACAGACTCCCGACCCGCGCGGTGAGTTCACCGCCCCGGGCGCTGTTCAGGCCGAGACCGCCGTACTCCTCGGGCACCTGGGCGCAGAGCAGGCCGCGGCCGGACATCTTCCGCAGCAGCTCGTGCGGGATCAGCCCGCTGCGGTCCCAGTCGTCCGCCTGGTCACCGACCAGCTCGGTGACCTCGGCCGCGAGCCGGTCAGGCATCGACGCGTCCGCCCAGCCGGGTCACGAGCCCGACCATCGAGTCGACCGTCCGGAAGTTGTCCAGGCGCATGTCGGCGCCGCTGATGGCGATGCCGAAGGTCTTCTCCAGATGGACCACCAGTTCCATGGCGAACAGCGAGGAGAGTCCGCCGGCCGCGAAGATGTCGACGTCGGGCTCCGGGGCCGTCCTGGTCCTGGTCTCGATGAAGGCCGAAATGGCCGACTGGACGTCCGTGGGTCGGTCGGTGGGGGCGGTCATGTCGCGCTCTCCTCGTACGTGTAGAAACCTTGTCCGGTCTTGCGGCCGTGGTGGCCGTCGGCGGCCTTGTGCAGCAGCAGGTCGCAGGGGCGGCATGCCTCGTCGCCGGTGCGCTTCAGCAGCACCCACAGGGAGTCGACCAGGTTGTCGATGCCGATCAGGTCCGCCGTACGCAGTGGTCCGGTGCGGTGGCCGAGGCAGCCCCGCATCAGGGCGTCGACGTCCTCGGCGGAGGCCGTGCCCTCCTGCACCAGCCGCGCCGCCTGATTGATCATCGGATGCAGCAGTCGGCTGGTGACGAAGCCGGGCGCGTCGCGGACCACCACGGGCCTGCGGCCGACCTCGCGCAGCAGGCCGCGTACGGCGTCCAGGGTCGCCTCCTGGGTGCGCGCACCGCGGACGACCTCGACGGTGGTGATCAGGCCCGGCGGGTTCATGAAGTGGACGCCGATCAGATCACCGGGGTGCCGCACGGCCTCGGCCAGCTCGTCGACGGGGATCGAGGAGGTGTTGGAGACGATCGGGGTGCCCGGGCGGACCCGTGCGGACACCTCGGACAACACCGCCTTCTTCAGGCCGGTGTCCTCGGTGATCGCCTCGATCACCAGCCGGGCGCCGCGGGCGGCGGACACACCGGAGTGCGGGCTCACCTCGCCCTGTTCCCGGTCCGGCGGCAGCGCGCCCATCAGGTGGGCCGTACGCAGTTCCTGCCGGATCCGGCCGGGGGCCCGCGTCAGCTGCTCCGGGGCGGTGTCCACCAGTCGTACGGGCAGGCCGTGGCCGGCCAGCAGTGCGGTGATACCCACGCCCATCACACCGGCACCGAGAACCGTGATCGGCTCGGTCGTCATCGCGTTTCCTGCCTTCTGTGGGTCACGGCACGGTCGTTCCCCCGGCACGGCGGCCACCGTGCCGGGGAGGGGAGGGAGAAGAAGAGGGGCCGTTCGCCGCGTGGCCGCGCCACCGGCCGGGATGCGGCGGGGTTTCAGACGGTTTGTTTGCGGGCGAGGGTGATGCCGTCGGCCATCGGCAGCAGGGACACGTCGACTCGCTCGTCGCCGTGCAGAAACGTGTTGAACTCCCGGATCGCGACGGTGTCGGCGTCCTGGGCGCCGGGGTCCACCACCCGTCCGAAGAACAGGGTGTTGTCCACCGCCACGAGACCGCCGGGCCGCAGCAGATCCAGTGACTTCTCGTAGTAGCGCCGGTAGTTGCTTTTGTCGGCGTCGATGAACACCAGGTCGAAGTGGCCCTCCCCGCGCTCCAGGCGCAGTGCGTCGAGTGTTTCGCCGGCATCGCCGATCCGTAGTTCGATGCGGTCGTCGACGCCTGCCTTCCGCCAGTACCGGGCCGCGATGTCGGGCCACCGGTCGGTGATGTCGCACGTGGTCAGCCGGCCCTCGGGCGGCAGGGCGCGTGCCATGCACAGGGTGCTGTAACCGGTGAAGGTGCCGATCTCCAGCACGTTGACCGCGCCCGTCAGGCGCACCAGGAGGGCGAGCAGCTGGCCTTCTTCGGCCGGCACCTGCATCGCGGCCCCCGCGGGCAGTTGCGCGGTGAACTCGCGCAGGTCGGTGAGTACGTCGTCCTCCCGCAGGGAGACCTTGCGTAAGTAGGCGTGCAGAGCGTCGGAGACAACGAGCTGTTCAGCCATCGTCGATTCCCATCGGGGTGCGTCCATCCGTGCCGTGCAGACCCGGCTCGTCGGGGCGTGCGGGTCGTTCCGTCCGGCCCGCGCGTGGCGCGACGCCGCGGTGCCCTTGCCGGCCCCAACACACCACTGGCTGACGCGCGTTGCCGTCGGACCGGGCGGCGGTCAGTCTACGAGCCGTCCTGAATCACGCGCCGTCCGACTTCAGGAATCGGCGGCGCGATGAAATGACCTCCGCCAAACCGTTGTCACCGTACGTAAAGGATCATATGCAAAGTGTAATCAAAGGGCGGAGTCAAGGTATTCGATCCGGCCAACCGCAGGGAAATACGTGCTGAATGTCTTCGACCATTGAGTGAATAAGAAGCAATTAACTGACGCTAATGGCCCGCAATCGGACGGGAGGGGGGTCCGTGCGAGGGAGTGGCTTGTTCCTTTCCTCGGACAGTATCCGGCGGCTCGGTGTTACGGGTTTCCGAACGCCCTTGTTCCGTATGGGAGTTGATGGCATCATCGGCCGTCGGCTGCCCGGGCCGCGGATGATGGAGCATGTTGCGGTATCGCTCTCTCCGCAGTGATAAAGAGGCGGTATTACGGTTTCCCCGCACGCGGCGGTTCACAGGAAAAAAAATGACCTGACGATGTTTCCGGAGTTCCCCCTGGGGCCAGGGTGAGAATTTGAGGAGAATTTTGAGGAGCAGGTGTTGACCAGAACGGTCCCGTCGCAGGATGCCATCGCGGTCATCGGCTATTCGTGCCGTCTGCCCGGAGCGCCCGACCCCGACGCCTTCTGGCGGCTGCTGCTCGACGGACGGCACGCCATCACCGAAGCGCCGGCGGACCGCTGGACGGCCGCCCAGCTCGACGCCGCCGCGACCCCGCACGCCGCGAGCGCGCGATGGGGCGGATTCATCGAGCACCCCGACGCCTTCGACGCGGCCTTCTTCGGCGTCTCGCCCCGCGAAGCCGCCGCGATGGACCCGCAGCAGCGGCTCGCTCTGGAACTGGGCTGGGAGGCCGTCGAGCACGCGGGTCTGCTGCCCGCCGCGCTCGCGGGCACCCGCACCGGCGTGTTCATCGGCGCGGGCGGGGACGACTACGCCACGCTGCGGCGGCAGTCGGCCACCGCGATCACGCACCACACGCTGGCCGGCACCCAGCGGGCCCTCATCGCCAACCGGCTCTCGTACACCCTCGGCCTGCGCGGCCCGAGCCAGCTCGTCGACACCGGCCAGTCGTCGTCGCTGGTCGCCGTGCATCTCGCCGGGCGGAGCCTGCGCAGCGGCGAGTCCGTCACCGCGCTGGCCGGCGGCGTCAGCCTCAACCTGGCACTCGACACCGCGCTGGTCGCCGCGGGGGTCGGCGCCCTCTCCCCGACCGGACGCTGTCACACCTTCGACGCGCGGGCGGACGGCTATGTGCGTGGCGAGGGCGGCGGCCTGTTGCTGCTGAAGCTGCTCGACCGGGCCGTCGCCGACGGCGACACCGTCCACGCCGTGCTCCTCGGCAGCGCCGTCAACCACGACGGCGACGGCAGCGCGCTGACCGTGCCCGACGTCACGGCACAGCGCGAGGTGGTGGCACTGGCCCAGCGGGCGGCCGGCGTGTCGCCCGCCGACGTCGACTACGTCGAACTGCACGGCACGGGCACCAAGGCCGGCGACCCCGTCGAGGCGGCCGCCCTCGGCGCCTCGACCGGCGCCGGGCGGCCGGCCGGCGCGCCCCTCCTCGTCGGCTCGGCCAAGACCAACGTCGGTCACCTGGAGAGCGCCGCCGGTGTCGTCGGTCTGCTCAAGACCGTCCTGGCGGTGCGCCACGGCACCATCCCGGCCAGCCTCAACTTCGACGCGCCGCCCTCCGGCATCCCCCTCGGCGAACTGAACCTCCAGGTGGTCACCGGACCGCGTTCCTGGCGCGACGACCGCCGGGTCGCCGGCGTCAGCTCCTTCGGCCTGGGCGGTGCCAACTGCCACGTGGTGGTGGCCGCCCACGTGCCCGACGGGTCCGCCGTCCCGGCCTCCGCCGAGCGGACCCCGGCACCCACCCCGGCACCCACCGCGTCACCCGGCGGCGCCGTACCCCTGGTCGTGTCCGGGCGGACCCCTGCCGCACTGCGCGCACAGGCCGCGCGGCTCGCCGACCTGATCGACGCCCGCCCCGGCACCGACCCCGTCGACCTCGGCGGTTCCCTGCTGTCGTCCCGCACCCTCTTCGACCACCGTGCGGTGTCCCTGGGGACCGCCGGCCTGCGGGCGCTGGCGGCGGGCGAGGCCGGCGAGGACGTGGTCACCGGACACGCCACCACACCCGTGGGCAGGACGGTGTTCGTCTTCCCCGGCCAGGGGGCGCAGTGGGTTGGCATGGCGCGTCAGCTCATGGATGAGTCCTCCGTCTTCGCCGCCCGCATGGACGAGTGCGCGCAGGCCCTGGAACCCTTCACCGACTGGCGCCTCGCCGATGCGCTCGGCGACGCCGGCGCACTGGCGCGCACGGAGGTCGTCCAGCCGGCCCTGTGGGCGGTGATGGTGTCGCTCGCCGCGACATGGCAGGGGCTGGGCGTCGTCCCCGACGCGGTGCTCGGCCATTCCCAGGGCGAGGTCGCCGCCGCCGTGGTGGCGGGCGCCCTGTCCCTGGAGGACGGCGCGCGCGTGGTGGCCCTGCGCGCCAGGACGCTGCGCGCCCTGGCCGGCCGCGGCGGCATGACATCGTTGCCACTCCCGCCCGACCAGGTCCGCGCCCTGATCGGCCCCGAGCTCTCGGTCGCCACCGTCAACGGTCCCTCGTCGGTCGTGGTCGCCGGCGCCCCGGAGGCACTGGCGGAGCTGGAGGCACGTGCCGCGGAACGGGACGTCGAGGCTCGCCGGCTGCCGGTGGAGTACGCCTCCCACTGCCCGCAGGTGGAGGAGATCGAGCAGGACGTCCTGGACGCCCTGCGGGACGTGACCCCCCGCGCGGCGGGCATCCCGCTGTTCTCGACCGTGCACGTGGACTGGGTGGACGGCACGGAGCTCGACGCCCGCTACTGGTACCGCAACCTGCGCCGGACCGTCGAGTTCGAGGCGGCCGTACGCACCCTCGCGGACACCGGACACGGTGTGTTCGTCGAGGTCAGTGCCCATCCGGTGCTGACCTCGGCGGTGGCCGCGACCGCCGGTGACGTGATCACGGGCGGGACGCTGCGCCGGGACGACGCAGGGGCACAGCGGCTGCAACGCTCGGCCGCCGAACTGTTCGTCCAGGGCGTCGCCGTCGACTGGTCCCCGCGGTTCACCGGCGCCGCCCGCGTCGCCCTGCCCACCTACCCGTTCCAGAGGCGGTCCTACTGGTTCGACCGGGCCGCCGGGCCCGCCCCTGCGGCGACGGCCCCCGCCGACACCACGCTGCCCGCACTGACCGAGCTGGTCCGGTCCCACGCCGCCGCCGTCCTCGGCCATCCGGGCGCCGACGACGTCGACGTCCGCCTGGCCTTCAAGGCCCTCGGCCTCGACTCCACCTCCTCGATGGAACTGCGCGGCCGGCTGGCCGCGGCGACGGGCCTGCGACTGCCCGCGGCCCTGGTCTACAACCACCCCACCGTCGAAGCGGTCGCGACCTTCCTGCACCGTGCCCTGCACGGCGAGGAGACCCCCGCACCCGCCGAGGCACCCGCCGCCGCACCGGCGGACGCACCGGCCGACGAACCCGTCGCGATCGTCGCCATGAGCTGCCGGCTCCCCGGCGGGGTGCGCTCACCCGAGGACCTGTGGCGACTGGTGGAGTCCGGCACGGACGCCGTCGGCCCCCTGCCCGAGGACCGCGGTTGGGACCTCCGGGCCCTGCTCGGCGGCGAGGGCGACGGCGACGGGACCAGCCATACGGGCTTCGGCGGATTCCTGGACAGGGCGGGCGACTTCGACGCCGGCTTCTTCGGCATCTCCCCGCGCGAGGCGCTCGCCATGGACCCCCAGCAGCGGCTGCTGCTCGAGACCGGCTGGGAGGCGTTCGAACGGGCCGGCATCGTCCCCGCCACCCTGCGGGGCAGCGCCACCGGCGTCTTCGTCGGCGCCATGAGCCAGGACTACCTGCCCCGGCTGCACGAGCTGCCGGCCGAGGCCGAGGGGTACGGCCTGGTCGGCGGGGCCGGCAGCATCGCCTCGGGCCGCATCTCCTACACCTTCGGCCTGCAGGGTCCGGCCGTGACCGTCGACACCGCCTGCTCGTCGTCCCTGGTGGCGCTCCACATGGCCGCACGCGCGCTGCGCGGCGGCGAGTGCTCCCTCGCCCTGGCCGCCGGGGCCACGGTGATGTCCGGCCCGGGCATGCTGATGGAGTTCAGCCGGCAGAACGGCCTCGCCCGCGACGGCCGCTGCCGCGCCTTCAGCGACGACGCCACCGGCACCGGCTGGGGCGAAGGCGTCGCCGTACTCCTGCTGGAGCGGCTGTCGGACGCCCGGCGCAACGGACACCAGGTGCTCGCGCTGGTGCGCGGCACCGCCGTCAACCAGGACGGCGCCTCCAACGGCCTGACCGCGCCGCACGGCCCGTCCCAGGAGGGCGTCATCCGCGCCGCCCTGGCCGACGCACGGCTGACCGCCGCCGACGTGGACGCCGTCGAGGCCCACGGCACCGGCACCGTCCTGGGCGACCCGATCGAGGCCGAGGCGCTGCTCGCCACCTACGGCCAGGACCGCGAGGAACCCCTCCTGCTTGGCTCGCTGAAGTCCAACATCGGCCACACCCAGGCCGCCGCCGGTATCGCCGGAGTCATCAAGACGGTGCAGGCGATGCGGCACGCGACGCTGCCCGCGACCCTGCACGTCCGTACCCCGTCGTCCCGCGTGGACTGGTCGGCCGGCGCGGTGCGGCTGCTCACGGAGAACACGCCCTGGCCGGCCGGGGACCGCCCGCGCCGGGCCGGCGTCTCGTCGTTCGGGGTGAGCGGCACCAACGCCCACGTCATCCTCGAGGAGGCACCGCCCACCGCCCCCGGGAAAGCACACCGGACCCCGGCCACCGCGCCGGCCTCCCCGCCCTGGATCCTGACCGCCCGGGACGCCCCCGCCCTGCACCGGCAGGCCGGCCGCCTCGCGGCGCATCTGGCCGCCGCCCCGCAGCCGCGCCCGGTGGACATCGGCTACTCGCTGGCGGCCGGACGGACCGCGTTCGAGGAACGCGCGGTGCTGCTCACCGGCCAGGACGGGCTGCGCCCGCTCGCCGAGGCCACGCCCGGGGACGGGCTGCCGCTGCCCGGTGTGGTGCGCGGCACCGCGCTGCCCGACGCCAGGACCGTCTTCGTCTTCCCCGGGCAGGGCTCCCAGTGGGCCGGCATGGCGCTGGAACTCGCCCGGTCCGCACCGGTCTTCGCCGAGCGGCTGCGCGCCTGCGAGGACGCCCTGGCACCGTACGTCGACTGGTCGCTCTCCGAGGTTCTGGCCGAGCCCGGAGCGCCCCGGCTGCGCCGCGTGGACGTCGTGCAGCCCGCCCTGTTCGCCGTCATGGTCTCCCTGGCCGCCCTCTGGCGCTCCCACGGGGTGCGTCCCGACCTGGTCGTCGGCCACTCCCAGGGCGAGATCGCCGCGGCCGTGGTGGCCGGCGCCCTCTCGCTGGATGACGGCGCACGCGTCGTCGCCCTGCGCAGCCGGGCACTGCGCGCCCTCGCCGGCCGCGGCGGCATGGTGTCCCTCGCCGAGCCGGAGGAGGCCGCCGCTCGCCGGCTCACCCGCTGGGGCGGCCGGCTGTCCGTCGCCGCCGTCAACGGCCCCGGGACCGTCGTCGTCTCCGGCGACCCGGACGCGCTGGACGAACTCCTCGCCGCGTGCGAGGAGGAGGGCTGCCGCGCCCGCCGCGTCCCGGTCGACTACGCCTCGCACTCGGCGCACGTCGAGGAGATCCGCGAGGCGGTCGTCGGGGCACTGGAGGGGATCGAGCCCCGCCGCGCCGCGGTGCCGTTCCTCTCCACGGTCACCGGCGAGGTGCTCGACGGCACGGGCCTCGACGCCGCGTACTGGTACCGCAATCTGCGCGGCACGGTCCGCTTCGGCCCCGCCGTGGCGGACGTGCTCTCCTCGGGCTCCGCGCTCTTCATCGAGATCAGCCCGCACCCGGTGCTCCTGCAGGGCATCTCCGGGACCGTCGACCGCACCCCCGACCGCCCGGCGGCCGTACTGTGCACGCTGCGCCGGGACGACGGGGGCCCCGAACGGTTCCTCACCTCCCTCGCCGAGGCCTACGTGCACGGGGCGCCGGTGGACTGGACGGCGCTGTACGAGGGCAGCGGCGCCCGCCGCACGGACCTGCCGACCTACCCGTTCGAGCCCCGGCGGTACTGGCTCGACACCTCACGCGCCGCCGCGCCCGCACGGCCGGGCCCCGACACCTGGCGCTACCACGTCACCTGGACCCACCGGCCCGACGCCGACCGCGCACCCGCTCCCGACGCCCTGGCCGGACACTGGCTGGCCGTGGTGCCCGAGCACCTCGCCGAGGACACGTACACCGCCGGGGTGTCGGCCGTTCCGGCCGCGTACGGCGCGGACGTCTCCACCGTGACCGTTGCCGCCGGCTCCGACCGGGCCGCCCTCACCGAGCGGCTGCGTGACGCGGCCGGCGACGGCCCCGTCGCGGGCGTCCTCTCGCTGCTCGCCCTGGACGAGCGGCCGTGCCCCGGCCACCCGGCCGCGCCCGCGGGCCTGGTGGCCACCGTGGCGCTCGTCCAGGCCCTCGGCGACACCGGCCTGACCGCGCCGCTGTGGCTGGCCACCCGGGGCGCCGTCGCCGTGGACGCCGCCGACCGGCTCACCGCCGCCGCGCAGTCCCCGGTCTGGGGCCTGGGCCGGGTCGTCGGCCTGGAACACGCCGACCGCTGGGGCGGTCTCGTCGACCTCCCCGCCCGCCTGGACCAGGACACACGCACCCGGCTGGCCGCCGTCCTCGCGGGCCTGCCCGCCGACGGCCCGGCCGGGCCCGCCCACGGGACCGAGGACCAGACGGCCGTGCGCGCGGCGGGCGTGTCCGTGCGCCGGCTGACCCGGGCGGCCCGGGGCGGCCGCCCAGGGGCCCGCGCCTGGGAACCCCGCGGCACCGCGCTCGTCACCGGCGGCACCGGCGCCCTGGGCGCGCACGTCGCCCGGCGGCTCGCCGACCGCGGCGCCGACCACCTGCTCCTCGTCGGCCGCGCCGGGCGACAGGCGCCCGGCGCGGACGCGCTCCGCCGTGAGCTGGAGGAGCGCGGCGCCCGCGTCACGATCGCCGCCTGCGACGTGGCCGACCGCGACGCCCTGGCGGCGCTGCTCGCCTCCGTCCCGCCGGAACACCCCCTCACCGCCGTCGTGCACACCGCCGCCGTCCTGGACGACGACACGGTGGCGGCGCTGCGCCCGGAGCAGATCGAGCGGGCGCTGCGCCCGAAGCTGGCCGGCGCACGGCATCTGCACGAGCTGACCCGGACGCTCGGCCTGGACGCGTTCGTGCTGTTCTCCTCCGTGGCCGCCACCTTCGGCGTCCCCGGTCAGGGCAACTACGCCCCGGGCAACGCCTTCCTGGACGCCCTCGCCGAGGAGCGCCGCGCCGAAGGGCTCGCGGCGACCTCCGTCGCCTTCGGCCCCTGGGCGGGCGCGGGCATGGCCGCCCGGACCGGCGTCGGCGGTCTGCTGGCCCGGCACGGCCTGCTCGCCATGGACCCCGGGGACGCCCTGACCGCGATGGAGCGGGCCGTCGCGGACGACGAGACCTGCCTCACCGTGGCGGACATCGACTGGGACCGGTTCTTCCTGGCGTTCACCGCCTCCCGCGCCCGGCCCCTGCTGCACGGCGTGCCCGAGGTACGGCGCATCCGCGCGGCCGCGGCCACCGCCGCCGAGGAAGGCGGCACGGCCGGCACCGCGCTCGCCCGGCGGCTGGCCGCGGCCGGCGAGGATGAGCGCGGCCGCATCCTGCTGGACGTGGTGCGCTCCCACGTCGCCACCGTGCTCGGCCACACCGGCGCCGATGCCGTCCCGGCGGAGCGCACGTTCAAGGAACTCGGCCTCGACTCGCTGACCGGCGTGGAGATCCGCAACCGGCTGGGCGCCGCGACCGGACTGCACCTGCCCGCCACCCTGGTGTACGACCACCCGACCCCGGCCGCCCTGGTGCGCCACCTGCGCACCGAACTGGCCGGCCCGCCGGGCGCCGCACCCGGTCCGGACCCCGTGCCCGGGCCGGCCGGGCCCGACCACGACCCGATCGCCGTCGTCGCCATGAGCTGCCGCTTCCCCGGCGGCGTACGCACCCCTGAGGACCTCTGGCGGATCGTCGGCGAGGGCACCGACACCGTCGGCGCCTTCCCCGCCGACCGCGGCTGGGACCTGGACGGGCTGTACCACCCCGACCCGGCCCACCCGGGCACCACCTACGTGCGCGAGGGCGCCTTCCTCGACGACGCCGCCGGCTTCGACGCCGACTTCTTCGGCATCTCCCCGCGCGAGGCGCTCGCCATGGACCCGCAGCAGCGCGTGCTCCTCGAGACGTCCTGGGAGCTGCTGGAGCGCGCCGGCCTGGACCCGACCACACTGCGCGGCAGCCGTACGGCCGTCTTCGCCGGCACCAACGGGCAGGACTACCCGGCGCTGCTCGCAGCCGCGCCCGGGGACCACGCCGACAGCGAGGGTTACGGCAGCACCGGCGCCGCGGCCAGTGTCGTCTCCGGCCGCATCTCCTACGCCCTCGGCCTGGAGGGGCCCGCCGTCACGGTCGACACCGCCTGCTCGTCCTCGCTGGTCGCCCTCCACCTGGCCTGCCAGTCGCTGCGGCGCGGCGAGTGCGACCTGGCGCTGGCCGGCGGTGTCACCGTGATGTCCACGCCCGGCCTGTTCCTGTCGTTCAGCCGGCAGCGCGGCATCGCCCCCGACGGGCGCGCCAAGGCGTACGCCGCCTCCGCGGACGGCACCGCCTGGGGCGAGGGCGCCGGACTGCTGCTCCTGGAGCGGCTGTCGGACGCCCGGCGCAACGGACACCAGGTGCTCGCGCTGGTGCGCGGCAGCGCGGTCAACCAGGACGGCGCCAGCAACGGCCTGGCCGCCCCGAACGGCCCCTCGCAGCGGCGGGTCATCACGGCCGCCCTGGCCGAGGCCGGCCTGCGCGCCGACGAGGTGGACGCGGTCGAGGGCCACGGCACCGGCACCCGCCTCGGCGACCCCATCGAGGCGCAGGCACTGATCGCGGCCTACGGGCGGCACCGCGAGCCGGACCGGCCCCTGCATCTGGGCTCGGTGAAGTCCAACATCGGCCACACCCAGGCCGCCGCGGGCGTCGCCGGCGTCATCAAGATGATCATGGCGATGCGGCACGGCGTCCTCCCGCGGTCCCTGCATCTGGACACCCCCTCCGACGTCGTCGACTGGACCGCGGGAGCCGTACGGCCGCTGACCGAGGCGCGGCCCTGGCAGCCCGCGGCCGGGGCGCCGCGCCGGTTCGGCGTGTCCGCGTTCGGCATCAGCGGCACCAACGCGCATGCCCTGTTCCAGGAGTTCCGGGAACCCGGCCCGCGGGACGCGCCGAACCCCGGGACCACCGGGGGACGGTCCGCCACCGGCGCCCGGCTCTTCCCGCTCGCCGCCAAGGGCCGCCCCGCCCTGCGCGCCCAGGCCGCGAGCATGCTGTCGCTCCTGCGGAGCGAGTCACCGTCCGACGACGCGCTGACGGACATCGCGTACTCGCTGGCCACCACCCGCGCCGCACTGCCCGACCGGGCCGTCGTGCTCGCCGAGGACCGCGACGCCCTGGTGCGTGCGCTCGGCGCGCTCGCCGACGGCCGCCCCTCGGCCGGCCTCTTCGAGGGCACCGCCGGCGACGACGCCGCCGGGCCGGTGGCCTTCCTCTTCACCGGGCAGGGCAGCCAGCGCCCCGGCATGGGCGCGGAACTGTACGCCCGCGTCCCCGCCTTCGCCGCCTCCTACGACGAGGTCTGCGCGGAGCTGGACCGGCACCTCGACCGGCCGCTGCGCCAGGTCGTCCACGAGGACGCCGAGGCCCTGGAGCGCACCGAGTACGCCCAGCCCGCGCTGTTCGCCCTCGAGACCGCCCTCTTCCGCACGCTGCGGGAGTGGGGCGTGCACCCGGGGAGGCTCGCCGGCCACTCCATCGGTGAACTGGCCGCCGCCCACGCCGCCGGCGTCCTCACGCTCGCCGACGCCGCCGTCCTGGTCACCGCGCGCGGACGGCTGATGCAGGCCCAGCGCGCCGACGGCGCCATGCTCGCCGTCCAGGCGTCCGCCGAGGAGGCGGCCGGCCCGCTCGCCGCCCACGGGGACGAGGTCGCCGTGGCGGCCGTCAACGCCCCCGGGTCCGTGGTGCTCTCCGGCGACGCCGACGCGATCGACGCCCTCGCACAGCACTGGCGTGCGCAGGGCCGCAGGACCAAGCTGCTGCGCACCTCGCACGCCTTCCACTCCCCGCACCTGGACGGCATGCTCGCCGAGTACGAGCGGATCGCGGCCGGCCTCTCCTACGCGGCGCCGTGCATCCCCGTGGTCTCCACCGTGACGGGCGCCGAACTCACGCCCGAGGAGGCGTGCTCGCCCGCCTACTGGGCCCGTCAGGCCCGGGCCACCGTCCGGTTCGCCGACGCCGTACGCACCCTGCGCACCGCCGGCACCACCACATTCGTGGAACTCGGTCCCGACGGTGTGCTCAGCGGCATGGTTCCCGACTGCCTCCCCGAGGAGGACCCGCTCGCGGTGTCCCTGCTGCGCGACGGCCGGCCCGAGGAGCACACCCTGCTGGCCGCCGTGGCCCGCCTGCACACCACCGGCGCCGGACCCGACTGGAAGGCGCTGTTCGCCCCCACGGGAGCCGTCCGGCGCGCACTGCCGACCTACCCCTTCCAGCACCGGCGGTTCTGGCCGCACGCACCGGCCGCGACCCCGGCCGCCGACCGGTGGCGCTACCGCATCGGCTGGACGAAACCGGCCGAGCCCGCAAACACGGGCGCACCGGACCACACCTGGCTCGCCCTGGTCCCCGACGCCGAGGACGCCACCCCCGCGCTCGCCGCCTGCCGCGCCTGGCTCCGCGAACGCGGCACCCCCGTCGTCCCCGTCCCGGCCGGCACCGAACGGGCCGCGCTCGCCCGGAAGTTGCGGGACGCGGCCGGAGCCGGCCAGGTCTCCGGCGTACTGTCGCTGCTCGCGCTCGACGAGCGGCCGCACCCCGCCCACCCGGCCGTCCCGGCCGGCCTGGCCGGTACCCTGACCGCCGCTCAGGCACTGTCCGACGCCGCCCTCGACGCCCCGCTGTGGCTGGTGACGCAGAACGCGGTCACCGTGGACCGGGACCGGGACACGGCACGGCCCGAGCAGGCGCAGACCTGGGGGCTCGGCCAGGTCCTCGGCCTCGAACGGCCCGGGCTGTGGGGCGGCCTGGCCGACCTGCCCGCCGACGTCGACTCCGGGGCGCTGACCCGGCTGGGCGCCGCCGTCACCGGCGGCGGCGACGAGGACCAGATCGCGATCCGCGCCGAAGGCGTCCGCGCCCGCCGCCTGGAACGCGCCCCCGCCCCCCAGGACGGCCCGCTCTGGCAGCCGCGCGGCACGATCCTGGTCACCGGCGGCACCGGCGCCCTCGGCCGCCATGTCGCGCTGCACCTGGCCCGGCACGGCGCCGAGCACCTGGTGCTCGCCGGCCGCCGAGGCCCGGCCGCGCCCGGCGCCGACGCCCTGCGCGACGAACTGGCCGCCCTCGGGGTCCAAGTCACCGTCGAGGCGTGCGACATGACGGACCGCGACGCCGTCGCAGCGCTGTTGGCGGCACACCCGCCCACCGCCGTCGTGCACACCGCGGGCGCACTGGGCCCCGGCTCCTTCGACGACGACAGCGTGGCCGCGCTCGGCGAGACCGCGGCGGCCAAGGTGCTGGGCGCCCGTCACCTGGACGACCTGCTCGGCGACACCCCGCTGGACGCGTTCGTGCTGTTCTCCTCCATCGCCGGCGTCTGGGGCAGCGCGGGACAGGGCGCCTACGCCGCCGCCAACGCCCACCTGGACGCGCTGGCCGCCCGGCGCCGGGCCCGCGGGCTCACCGCCGTCTCCGTCGCCTGGGGCCCCTGGGCGGGCGGCGGCATGGCCGACGACGAGGCGCTGGACCGGCTGCGCCGCCGCGGCCTCGCCGCCCTGGCCCCCGCCGCCGCCGTCGCCGCCCTGCGCGCCCTGGCCGCAGGACCGGACGCCGCGGTCGCCGTCGCCGACGTCCACTGGGAGGAGTTCGCCCTCGCCTACACCGCCGCGCGCCCGCGCCCGCTCATCGAGGACCTGCCCGAGGTGCGGGCCGTCCTGGCGGGCCGGGCACAGGACCCGCAGCCCCCGCGATCCGCGTTCGCCGCCCAGCTCGCGGGACTGCCCGCCGCGCGCCGCGAGCAGGCGGTCCGCGACCTGGTCCGCGACCACGTCGCGGCCGTCCTCGGCCACGACACCGCCGACGGTGTCGCCGCCGACCGCGCCTTCCGCGACCTGGGCTTCGACTCCCTGACCGCCGTGGAACTGCGCAACCGCCTGGTGGAGGCCACCGGGGTACGGCTGCCCGTCACCGAGATCTTCGACCACCCCACCGTCACGGACCTGGCCGGCCGGCTGTACGCCGGACTCGGCGCCACCGCACCGGGCGCCGAGGAGCGCACGGCCGCCGCCGAGGTCCCGCGGGCGGCCGACGGCGAACCGCTGGCGATCGTCTCCATGGCCTGCCGCTTCCCCGGCGGCGTGGCCTCGCCCGAGGACCTGTGGCGGCTGGTCGCCGACGGCGAGGACGCCATCGGCCCCCTCCCCGCCGAACGCGGCTGGGACCTGGAGCGGCTCTACCACCCCGACCCCGACCACAAGGGCACCTTCTACGCCCGCGGCGGCGGCTTCCTCCACGACGTCGGCGCCTTCGACGCCTCCTTCTTCGGCATCTCCCCGCGCGAGGCACTGGCCATGGACCCCCAGCAGCGGCTGCTCCTGGAGACGTCCTGGGAGGCACTGGAACGGGCGGGCATCGACCCGGCCTCGCTGCGCGGCACCCGCGGCGGCGTCTTCGTCGGCGCCGCCGCACAGGGCTACGGCAGCGGATCCGCCGACGGCGTCGAGGGCCACCTGCTCAGCGGCACCGTCACCAGCGTGGCCTCCGGCCGCATCGCCTACACGCTCGGCACCGAGGGCCCCGCCGTCACCGTGGAGACGGCCTGCTCCTCCTCCCTCGTGGCGCTCCACCTGGCCGGCCAGTCCCTGCGCTCGGGCGAGTGCGCCTACGCCCTGGTCGGCGGCGCCGCCGTGATGGCGTCCCCCGACGTCTTCGTGGAGTTCAGCCGGCAGCGCGGACTGTCCGCCGACGGCCGGTGCCGGTCGTTCGCCGAGGAGGCCGACGGAACCGGCTGGTCGGAGGGCGTCGGCGTGCTCGTCGTCGAGCGGCTGTCGGACGCCCGCCGCAACGGCCACCCGGTGCTCGCCGTGATCCGCGGCTCGGCCGTCAACCAGGACGGCTCGTCCAACGGCCTGACCGCGCCCAACGGCCTCGCCCAGCAGCGCGTCATCCGCCAGGCACTGGCCAACGCCCGGCTCGAACCGGCCGACGTGCAGCTCGTCGAGGCGCACGGTACCGGCACCACCCTCGGCGACCCGATCGAGGCACAGGCACTGCTGGCCACCTACGGGCAGGACCGCGAGGAACCGCTGTGGCTGGGCTCCGTGAAGTCCAACATCGGCCACACCCAGGCCGCCGCGGGCGTCGCCGCGATCATCAAGACGGTGCTGGCGATGCGGCACGGCACCCTGCCCAGGACCCTGCACGCCGAGCGGCCCAGCACCAAGGTCGACTGGAGCGGCGGCAACGTCCGGCTCCTCACCGAGGCCCGCCCCTGGACGGGACCGCGCCGGGCCGGTGTGTCGGCGTTCGGCATGAGCGGCACCAACGCCCACGTCGTCCTGGAACAGCCGGAAGCGGACGAGACACCCGCACCCGCCGCCCCGGACCACGCGGCACCCCTGCTGCTGTCCGCCCGCACCGCCGGAGCCCTGCGCGAACAGGCCGCACGATTGCACCGGCTGCTGCGCGACACCGACGTGCCCGCCGCCGACGCCGCCCGCACGCTGGCCGGCCGGACCTCCTTCGAGCGGCGCCTGGCCGTCCTGGGCCCCGACCGCGACGCCCTGATCTCCGCCCTCGCCGCGCCCGAGGCCGCGCCGAACGCCGTCCTGGGTGAAGCCGGCTTTGGCCGCACGGTGTTCGTCTTCCCCGGCCAGGGCACCCAGTGGACCGGCATGGCGCTGGAACTCGCCGGCACCGAACCGGAGTTCGCGGCCCGTCTGGACGCCTGCGCCGAGGCCCTCGCCCCGTACACGGACTGGTCCCTGCGCGAGGTCCTCGCGGACGAAACGGCCCTGGCCCGCGTCGACGTCGTCCAGCCGGCCCTCTTCGCCGTCATGGTCTCGCTCGCCGCGCTCTGGCGCTCCTACGGCGTCCACCCCGACGCCGTCGTGGGCCACTCGCAGGGCGAGATCGCCGCAGCCGTGGTGGCCGGAGTCCTGACCCTGACGGACGGCGCGAAGACCGTGGCGCTGCGCAGCCGGGCCATTGGCCGTTCACTTGCGGGCAAGGGCGGCATGGTCTCCGTGGCCGCGGACGAACCCACCCTCCACGACCTCCTGGACAACCACCCCGGGCGCGTCGGCATCGCCGCCGTCAACGGCCCCGCGTCCGCCGTCGTCGCCGGCGACCCCGAAGCGCTCGACGCCCTCCTCGCCGACTGCGACGCCCGCGGCCTGCGGGCCAGGCGCCTCCCCGTCGACTACGCCTCGCACTCCGCCCCCGTGGAGGAGGTACGGGACGAACTCCTCGCCGAACTGGCCGGTGTCCGGCCCGCCCCGGGCGAGATCCCCCTGCTGTCCACCGTCACCGCGGACTTCGTCGACGGCACCGCGATGAACGCCGAATACTGGTACCGGAACCTGCGCGAACCGGTCGCCTTCGACGCGGCCACCGAACGGCTGCTGCGCACCGGACACACCCTGTTCGTCGAGACCGGCCCGCACCCGGTGCTGACCGCCGGCATCGAGGGCACCGCCGCGGACGCCGGACTCCCCGTCTCCACCGTCGGCACCCTCCGGCGCGGCGAGGGCGGCCGGGGCCGCATGCACGCCGCCCTCGCCGAGGCGTGGGTCGCCGGCGCCGACGTCGACCGGACGGCCCTGACCGGCCCCGGCCGGCGGGCCGAACTGCCGACCTACCCCTTCCAGCGCGAGCACTACTGGCAGCCCACACCCGGCAGAACCGCCGGCACCCCGCAGCAGGCTCCCGACGTGCTGTACCGCACCGAATGGCACGCCCTGCCCGACCAGGACGCGCAGACACCGCTGGACGACTGGGCGGTCGTCGTGCCCGACGGCGGCCACCCGCTCGTCGCCGCCCTGCCCGGACCCGTCACCACCGACGCCGGCCTCAAGAACCTGACCGGCCCCGTCGCCGGAGTGCTCTCCCTGCTGCCGCCCGCCGACACCCCGGCCCTCCTGCGGGCCCTGGAGACGGCCGGCGTCCAGGCCCCCCTGTGGTGTCTCACCACCGAGGCCGAGCGGGACCCCGAGCAGGCCGCGCTGTGGGGCCTCGGCCAGGTCGCCGGCCTGGAGCAGCCGGAACGCTGGGGCGGCCTCGTCGACCTGCCCGCCGACCTCGACGACACCGTCGTACGCCGCCTGCGCACCGTGCTGGGCGGCACCGAGAGCCAGGTGAAGGTCCGCGCCGACGCCGTCCGCGCCCGGCGCCTGGTCCGCGCCCCGCAGGCCACGCCGCCCGCCGAACGCTGGGCACCCGGCCGCGTCCTGGTCCGCGGCGCCGAAGGGCTCCTGGCCGCCGGAATCACCGGCTGGCTGGAGCGGCACGGCGCCGAAGGCGTCCGCGTCAGCGCCGACCCCGCCGCACCGCCCGAACCTGGCGAGCGCACCGTGATCCAGGTCGCGCCCGCCGAGCCGCCCGCCGGCCCGGTCACCGAGGCCGTGCCGTCCGTGCCGGCCGAACCCCACGGCACCATGGAAACCTTCGTCCTGCTCCACCCGCTCAGCGGCGTCTGGGGCGCGGCACGGCAGGCCGCCGCCACCGCCCGCTGCGCGGGCCTGGCCGCGCACACCGCCCGGCTGCGCGACCGTGGCGTCCGCGCCGTCACCGTCGCCGTCGGCGGCTGGGAACCGCAGGCACCCGCCGAGACACCGGTGTCCACCGACACGATGATGGCGGCGGTCCGCCGGGCCGTCGAACGCGACGAGCCCACGCTCATCGTGGCCGACGTCGACTGGAACCGCATCGTCTCGGCCGTCTCCACCCCGCGCCGGCTCGACCTCATCTCCGAACTGCCCGAGGCCGCACCGCAGGAGCACGAGGACGACCTCGCCCAGCGGCTGTCCGCACTGCCGGAAGCCGACCGGCGCCGGGCCCTGCTCGATCTCGTCACCGAGCAGGCCTCGGCCGCCCTCGGCCATCACACGCCCGGGGCCCTTCCACCCGACGCCCCCTTCGCCGACCTCGGCTTCGACTCGCTGCTCGCCGTCCAGTTCCGCAACCGGCTCTGCGCGGCCACCGGACTGAGCATCTCCCCGACGGTGGTGTTCGACCACCCGACACCGGCCGCCCTCGCGGACCACCTGCACGGCGAACTGCTCGCCGAACCCGACCCGGTGGCCCCGGTCCTGGCCGAACTCGACCGTCTGGAACGCACCTTGGGACAACTGCCGGTCGTGGACGAGATCAGCACCCGACTGCACACCCTGCTGCGCCGCTGGAACGAGCGCATCGCACCGGCCGACGCCGGTGAACTCGGTTCGGCCAGTGCCGACGAACTGTTCGACCTACTCGACAACAATTTCGGCAGTGCCTGAGGAGCCCGCTCACACCATGACAGACGACAAGAAACTGCTCGACTATCTCAGGCGTGCCACGGCGGAGCTCGGCCAGACCAAGGAGGCCCTGCGCGAGGCCCGCCGGGCCCGGCACGAGCCGATCGCCATCGTCGGCATGGACTGCCGCTACCCGGGCGGCGTCGGGTCCCCCGAGGACCTGTGGAACCTGGTCGCCGAAGGCACCGACGCCATCACCGAGTGGCCCGCCAACCGGGGGTGGGACCTCGAGGGCCGGTACGACCCCGACCCGGAACGCAACGGCACGTCCTACACCCGCAACGGCGGCTTCCTGCACGACGCGGACCTGTTCGACGCGGGCTTCTTCGGCATCTCGCCCCGTGAGGCCCTCTCCATGGACCCGCAGCAGCGGCTGCTCCTGGAGACCGCCTGGACCGCCGTCGAACGCGCCGGACTCGACCCGCACACGCTGCGCGGCACCAGGACCGGTGTGTACATCGGCGCCATCGGCAACGGCTACGGCGACCGCTCCAGGGACGTCCCCGAACTCCAGGCACTGCTCGACACCGGCACCGCGGACAGTGTGGTGTCCGGCCGTGTCTCCTACGTCCTCGGCCTCGAAGGGCCCGCGGTCAGCGTCAACACCGCCTGCTCGTCCTCGCTGGTCGCCATCCACCTGGCCGTCCAGGCACTGCGCACCGGCGAGGCCACCATGGCGCTGGCCGGCGGCGTCACCGTGATGGCCACCCTGGACGCGTACATCGCCTTCAGCCGGCAACGCGGTCTGTCGCCCGACGGCCGCTGCAAGGCGTTCGCCGACGCCGCCGACGGCACCGGTTGGTCCGAGGGCGTCGGCGTCCTGGTTCTCGAACGCCTCTCCGACGCGCGGCGCAACGGCCACCGGATCCTCGGCGTGATCCGCGGCAGCGCACTCAACCAGGACGGCGCCTCCAACGGCCTGACCGCGCCCAACGGCCCTTCCCAGCAGCGCGTCATCAAGGACGCGCTCGCCAACGCGCAGCTCTCCCCGGGCGACATCGACGCGGTCGAGGCGCACGGCACCGGCACCAGGCTGGGCGACCCGATCGAGGCGCAGGCGCTGCTGGCCACCTACGGCCGCCACCGCGAACGGCCGCTGTGGCTGGGCTCGTTGAAGTCCAACTTCGGCCACTCGGCGGCGGCGGCCGGTGTCGGCGGGGTCATCAAGATGGTGATGGCCATGCGGCACGGGGTGCTGCCGAAGACGCTGCATGTCGGCACCCCGAGCCGGGCCGTCGACTGGTCGGCGGGCCGGGTGGAGCTGTTGACCGAGGCGCGGGAGTGGGTGGAGGAGGGTGCTCCGCGCCGGGCCGGTGTCTCCGCCTTCGGTGTGAGTGGGACGAACGCGCATTTGATTCTGGAGCAGGCGCCGGTGGGGGAGCCGGTTGAGTCATCGGGTGTGCCGTCGGGTGTGGTGCCGTGGGTGGTGTCGGGGCGTTCGGTGGGGGCGTTGCGTGCGCAGGCGGCACAGCTTGGGCCGCTGGTGGGGGAGGACCGCGCGGCGGTGGGTGCGGCGTTGTGGGGGCGGTCGGTGTTTGAGCATCGTGCGGTGGTGGTGGGTGGTTCGGCGGAGGAGTTCGCGGCGGGTCTGCGGGCGGTGGCGGATGGTGAGGCGTTGGCGGGTGGTGTGGCGGGGCCGGTGGGCAGGACGGTGTTCGTGTTTCCGGGGCAGGGGTCGCAGTGGTCGGGGATGGCGGTGGAACTGCTGGGGTCGTCGCCGGTGTTCGCGGCGCGGTTCGGGGAGTGCGAGCGTGCGTTGGAACCGTTTGTGGACTGGTCGTTGGCGGAGGTGGTGCGCTCGGGTGTGTATGACCGGGTGGATGTGGTGCAGCCGGTGTTGTGGGCGGTGATGGTGTCGCTGGCTGCGGTGTGGGAGTCGGTGGGGGTGCGCCCTGATGCGGTGGTGGGGCATTCGCAGGGGGAGATCGCCGCTGCTGTGGTGGCGGGTGCGTTGTCGCTGGAGGACGGTGCGCGCGTCGTCGCCCTGCGCAGCAAGGCCATCACCGTCCTGGCGGGTCGTGGGGGCATGGTGTCGGTGCCGTTGCCGGTGGATGAGGTCCAACGGTTGTTGCCGGAGGGTGTGTCGGTGGCGGCGGTGAACGGCCCGTCCTCGGTGGTGGTGGCGGGTGATCCGGCCGGTCTGGAGGCGGTGTTGTCCTCCGTGGAGCGGGCCCGCCGTGTTCCGGTGGACTACGCCTCGCACTCGGCCCATGTGGAGGAGATCCGTCAGGAGATCCTGGACGTGCTCGCGCCCGTGTCACCCCGCGCGGCCAGGGTGCCGTTCTTCTCCACCGTGGACGTCGGATGGGCCGACGGCACGGGCCTCGATGCCGGGTACTGGTACCGCAACCTGCGCCGGACGGTCCAGTTCGAGGCGGCAGTACGGGAGCTGGCCGGCGACGGCCACGGCGCTTTCGTCGAGGTCAGTGCCCACCCCGTCCTGACGGTGGGGCTGGACGAGACCGTCGGTGACGAAGCGGTGATATCAGGCACCTTGCGCCGCGACGAGGGCGGTCTGCGCCGGTTCCTGACGTCGGCGGGTGAACTCTTCGTCCGTGGAGTCGAGGTGGACTTCACCCCGTTCTACGGAGGCGTCCCGCCCTGCCGGGACCTGCCGACCTACGCCTTCCAGCACAAGCGGTACTGGCTGGAGGACAGCATCGGCATGGCCGAGTCGGAGCAGAACCTCTTCTGGCGGACGGTCGAGGACGGCGGCCTGGGGGAGCTGCTCGGACTGGATCCGCGGACCCCGCTCAGCGACGTGCTGCCCGCCCTGTCCGACTGGCGCAACCGCCACGACCCCCGAGCCACGGTCGACTCCTGGCGCTACCGCGTCACCTGGAAGTCGCTGCCCGGCGGCGGGCCCGGCCGATGGTCCGGCCACTGCCTGCTGCTCGTACCGGAGACCGGCCACCCCCTCATGGACGAGGTGTGCCGGGCGCTCGAGGACGCCGGTGCCACCGTGACACGCGCGGAGCTGACCGCCGCGGACAGCGACCGGCGGACGCTCGCGCGGCGGTTCGCCGATGTGCCGCGACCCCTGGACCGGGTCGTGTCGCTGGCCGGACTGGACGAGCGGCCGCATCCGGAGCACGCCGTGGTGCCGGTCGGTACGGCTCTCACCCTCGCCCTGGTGCAGGCGTTGGAGGACGCCGGCGTCGACGCCACGCTGTGGTGCCTGACCGGCGGCGCGGTCTCCACCGGCGACGACGGCCTGGTACCCCGCGCCGCGCAGAACCTGGTGTGGGGCCTGGGACGCGTCGCCGCGCTGGAGTACCCGCGGCGCTGGGGCGGACTGCTGGACCTGGCCCCCGGCTTCGACCCGGCCGCCCTGGTGACCGCGCTGGCCGGCCACGGTGACGAGGACCAGCTCGCGCTGCGCCCCGGAGCCGTGTACGGGCGCCGGCTCGAGCGCGCCCCGCTGCCCGACGGACCCGCTCCCGCTCCCTGGCGGCCCCGCGGCACCGTCCTCATCACCGGCGGAACCGGCGCCGTCGGCGGGCAGATCGCCGGCTGGCTCGCCCGCAACGGCGCCGAGCACCTGGTGCTCCTCAGCCGGCAGGGGAGCGACGCGCCCGGCGCCGACGAACTGACCGCCGAACTCGAGTCCCTGGGCGCCCGCGTCACCACCGCCGCCTGCGACGTGACCGACCGCGGGCAACTGGCCGCGCTCGTCGCCGATCTGCAGGCGCGGGGCGAGCCGGTCAGGTCCGTCATGCACACCGCGGGCGCCGGCCGTCTCGTACCGCTGCCCGACACCGGCCTCGCCGAATTCGGCGATACCCTGCACGCGAAGGTGCTCGGCGCCGCCCACCTGGACGAACTGATCGGCGAGGTGGACGCGTTCGTCCTGTTCTCGTCCATCTCCGCGGTCTGGGGCAGCGCCGACCACGGCGCCTACGCCGCCGCCAACGCCTACCTCGACGGCCTCGCGGAGAACCGGCGCGCCCGCGGGCTCGCCGCCACCTCGGTGGTGTGGGGCATCTGGGCCCCCCAGGACGGCAAGGGCATGGCCGCCAACCTCGCCGAGCGGCAACTGCGCGGCCGCGGCATCCCCTTCATGCGTCCCGCGCTCGCCATCGAGAGCTTCCAGCAGGTACTGGACCGGGACGAGACGGTCGTCGTGGTGGCCGCCGTCGACTGGGACCGCTTCGCCCCGGTGTTCACCTCGGCCCGGCCCAGCCCCCTCATCTCCGACCTGCCCGACGCAAGGGCCGCGCTGGCCGGCCAGGACGACGACACCACGGCCCTGGGCACGACCGGCTCACCCCTGCTGGACCGGCTGCGCCCCCTGTCCGCCGCCGAACAGCGCGAACTGCTCGCCGAGTTGGTACGTACGCAGGCGGCGGCCGTGCTCGGCCACGACTCCGCCGCCGAGATCGAGCCGGGCCGTGCCTTCCGCGAGCTGGGTTTCGACTCGCTCACCGCGGTGGAGCTGCGCAACCGGCTGAACGCCGCGACCGGCCTGCGGCTGCCGGTCACCGTCGTCTTCGACCACTCCTCCGCCACCGCGCTCGCCGGCCACCTGCGCGACGAACTGCTCGGCACGGCGGCGGCACCGGCCGCCCCGGTCGCGGTCACCGTGCCCAGCGGGGACGACCCCGTCGTCATCGTCGCCGCGAGCTGCCGCTACCCGGGCGGCGTCCGCAGCCCCGAGGATCTGTGGCAGCTGCTCGCCGAGGGCCGTGACGCGATATCCGAGCTGCCGGGCGACCGCGGCTGGGACCTCGGCGGCGTCTACGACACCGACCCCGACCGGCCCGGCACCACCTACTCCCGGGCGGGCGGCTTCGTCTACGACGCCGGCCTGTTCGACCCGGCCTTCTTCGGCATCAGCCCGCGCGAGGCGCTGGCCATGGACCCGCAGCAGCGGCTGCTCCTGGAGACGTCCTGGGAAGCCCTGGAGCGGGGCGGCATCGACCCCACCGCACTGCGCGGCACCCCGACCGGTGTCTTCGTCGGCGCCAGTTACCAGGGCTACGGCGGTGACGGCGAGCGGGTTCCCGAGGAGGCCGAGGGTCACCTCATCGCCGGCATCTCCAGCAGCGTGCTCTCCGGCCGTGTCGCGTACGCGCTCGGCCTGGAGGGACCGGCGCTGACCGTCGACACCGCCTGCTCGTCCTCGCTCGTCGCCGTGCACCTGTCGGCGCAGGCCCTGCGGTCCGGCGAGTGCTCGCTCGCGTTGGCCGCCGGCGCCACCATCCTCGGCTCCACCCTGTCCTTCACCGGTTTCAGCCGGCAGCGCGGCCTGGCGGCCGACGGCCGGTGCAAGCCGTTCGGCGCGGAGGCCGACGGATTCGGCATCGCCGAGGGCGTCGGCGTCCTGCTGCTGGAGCGGCTCTCCGACGCCCGGCGCAACGGGCACCCCGTGCTGGCCCTGGTGCGCGGTAGCGCCGTCAACCAGGACGGCGCGTCCAACGGCCTGACCGCGCCCAACGGGCTCTCGCAGCAGCGCGTCATCCGGCAGGCCCTGGCCAACGCCGGCCTCGACCCCGCCGACGTGCCGGTGGTCGAGGCGCACGGCACCGGCACGAAGCTGGGCGACCCCATCGAGGCGCAGGCGCTGCTGGCCACCTACGGCCAGGACCGCGACGCGGACCGGCCGCTGCGGCTGGGCTCGGTCAAGTCCAACATCGGGCACACCCAAGCGGCTTCGGGCGTGGCCGGCATCATCAAAATGCTCCAGGCCATGCGGCACGGCACACTGCCCCGGACCCTGCACGCGGACGTGCCCTCGCCGTTCGTCGACTGGTCCGCCGGCACCATCGAGCTGCTGACCGAGGCGCGGCCCTGGGAGGGACCGCGGCGGGCCGGTGTGTCGTCGTTCGGCATGAGCGGCACCAACGCGCACGTCATCATCGAGCAGGCCGACCCCGTCGAGGAGCCGGCCGCGGAGGACGACGGGCCCGCGCCGACCGTGGCGTGGACCCTGTCGGGCCGCACCGAGGAGGCCGTACGCGACCAGGCGCGCGCCCTGCTGGACCGGCTCGACACCGAACTCCTCGACGCGGGCCCGCTCGACATCGCCCACTCGCTGGCCACCAGGACCGCCTTCGAGCGCCGCGCCGTCGTCGTCAACGCGGACCGCGAGGAACTGGCCGCCGGCCTCCGGGCGGTGTGCGACGGCGAGGCGCCCGTGCACACCGCCGACGCCGGCCGCCGCACCGTGTTCGTCTTCCCCGGCCAGGGCACCCAGTGGACCGGCATGGCCCTGGAACTGCTGGAGAGCGCCCCGGTGTTCGCCGAACGCTTCGCCGAGTGCGAGCGCGCGCTCGCCCCGCACATCGACTGGTCGCCGTCCGAGGTGCTGCGCAGCGGCGACTACGAACAGGTGGACCGCATCCAGCCGGTGCTGTTCTCCGTGATGGTCTCGCTGGCCGCGCTGTGGCGGTCCTGCGGCGTCGAACCCGACGCGGTGGTCGGCCACAGCCAGGGCGAGATCGCCGCCGCCTGTGTGGCGGGCGCGCTCTCCCTGGAGGACGCTGCGACGGTCGTCGCGCTGCGCAGCAAGGCGCTCACCGCCCTCGCCGGGCAGGGCGCCATGATGTTCGTGGCGATGGCCGCCGAGCCGCTGCGCGAACGCGTCCTGGCCTGGGGCGGCCGGATCGGCGTGGCCGCCGTCAACGGGCCCGCCTCCGCCACCGTCTCCGGCGACCCCGAGGCGCTGGAGGAGCTGAGCGCCGCGCTGTCGGACGAGGGCGTCCTGCGCTGGCCCATCCCCGGTGCCGACTTCGCCGCCCACTCCGCCCAGGTGGAGCGCATCCACGACGAACTCCTGCGGGTGCTGGACGGCGTCACCCCGCGCCCGGCGGCCGTCGGCTTCTGGTCGACCACCGCCGGCGCGTGGCTGGACGGCTCCGCACTGGATGCCGCGTACTGGTACCGCAACCTGCGCGAGACCGTGGAGTTCGACCGGGCCGTCCACCAGCTGATCGCCGACGGCTACGACACCTTCGTGGAGGTCAGCCCCAACCCGGTGCTGGCGATCTGGGTGCAGCAGGCCATGGAGGCCGCCGACGGCGGGGTCGTCGTCGGCACCCTGCACCGCGAGGCGGGCGGCCCGGACCGCTTCCTGACCTCGCTGGGCGAGTTGTACGCGCGCGGTGCCGCGGTCGACTGGAGCGCCGTGCACCGCGGCGGCCGCCGGGTCGACCTGCCCACCTATCCGTTCCAGCGGCAGCACTACTGGCTCGTACCGCGCCCCCTCGCACCACGCGACCTGCCCGCGGCCGAGGACACCGCCGCCTGGCGCTACCGGGTCGACTGGCGCGTCCGGCACGACCTGCCGTCCCGTCGTGCCACCGGGGACTGGCTCGTCGTCACCCCGGACGGCACCGACGTCACCGCCCACCTCGACGCCCTGCGCCGGCACGGCCTCACCCCCCTCGTGGTGCCGTGGGAAGCGGCCGACGACCGCACCACCGGCGCGGCACGGCTCCGCGCGGCCGCCGACGGGCACGAGCCCGCCGGCGTGCTCTCCCTGCTCGGACTCACCGACCGGCCCTGGTCGGACGAGACCGTGCTGCCCGCGGCCCTGCCGATGACCGTGGCCCTGCTCGGCGCCCTGGGCGACGCGGGTATCGACGCCCCGCTGTGGGCCGCCACCCGCGGCGCCGTCTCCGTCGGCCCCGCCGACCCCGTGACCGCGCCCGCGCAGGCCGCCCTGTGGGGTCTGGGCGGCGCCGCGGGAGTCGAGTACCCGGACCGCTGGGCCGGTCTGGTCGACCTGCCCGCCGTCTTCGACGACCAGGCCGCGCAACGCCTCCTGGCCGTCCTCACCGGTGAGCCGGGCGAGGACCAGGTGGCCCTGCGTCCGTCCGGCGTCCACTGCCGCCGCCTCGCGCACGCCGACCGGCCCGGCCCCGCACGGCCGTGGCAGCCCGGCGGAACCGTCCTCGTCACCGGTGGTCTCGGTGCCCTCGGCGGGCACGTGGCCCGCTGGCTGGCCACGGCCGGCGCCGAGCACCTGCTGCTGACCGGACGGCGTGGCGCGGACACCCCCGGCGCGGACGAGCTCACCGCCGAACTCCGCGCGCTGGGCGCCCACGTCACCGTCGCCGCCTGCGACGTGGCCGACCGGAACGCCGTCGCGGAGCTGCTGGCCGGCATCCCGGCCGAGACCCCGCTGACCGCCGTCGTGCACGCGGCGGGCGTCCTCGACGACGGTGTGGTCGACTCCCTCACCGCCGACCGCGCGGCCGGCGTGGCCCGCCCCAAGGCCGACGCCGCGCTCGTGCTCCACGAACTGACCCGCGAGACGGACCTGTCCGCGTTCATCCTGTTCTCCTCGCTGGCTTCCACCCTCGCCGGCACCGGGCAGGGCGGCTACGCCGCGGCCAACGCCTTCCTCGACGCGCTGGCCCTGCACCGCCGCGACCTCGGCCTGCCCGCCACCTCCGTGTCCTGGGGGCTGTGGGGCGGCAGGAGCCTGACCGACGAGGCGGTGGCCGCCCGACTGGTCCGCGACGGCCTGCCCGCCATGGACCCCGCGCGCGCCGTCGCCGCCCTGCCGCAGGCCGTCGGTTCGGGCGAACCACACGTCATCGTCTCCGACTTCGCCTGGGACCGCTTCGTCGCCGCCTTCACCTCCCTGCGGCCCAGCCCGCTCATCGCCGACCTGCCCGAGGTGGCCGCGCTCACCGCACAGGCCGCACCCGAGCGGACGGCCGCACCGGACCGGGCGGCGCTCCTGGAGCTGGTGCGCACGGCCGCCGCCGAGGCCCTCGGCCACGACGGCGCCGACGCGATCGGCCGCGACCGGGTCTTCAAGGACCTCGGCTGCGACTCGCTGACCGCGGTGGAACTGCGCAACAAGCTCTCCGCCGCGACCGGCCTGCGTCTCCCCGTCACCCTGGTCTTCGACCACCCGACCCCGGCCGCCGTCGTCGACCACCTGATGACGGAGCTCGGCGAGCCGGACGTCCGCACCGGGACCGCGATGGACGCGGCGGCCGCCGGCACCGACGACCCCGTCGCCATCGTCGGGCTCTCCTGCCGCTTCCCCGGCGGGGTCCGCACCCCGGAGGACTTCTGGCGCCTCATCAGCGAGGGCGGCGACGCCATCACCCCGTTCCCCACCGACCGCGGCTGGGACCTGGACGCCCTCTACGACCCGGACCCCGGCCACCACGGCACCACATACGTCCGCGAAGGCGGCTTCCTGCACGACCTGGCCGACTTCGACCCCGCCTTCTTCGGCATCTCGCCCCGCGAGGCGGCCACCATCGACCCGCAGCAGCGGCTGCTCCTGGAGACCACCTGGGAGGCCTTCGAGCGCGTCGGCATCGACCCTCGGTCAGTCAAGGGCAGCCGCACCGGCGTGTTCGTCGGCTCCAGTTACCACGACTACGGCCTGCGGGTGCGCAACGCCCCCGAGGAGGTGGAGGGTTACCTCGGCATCGGCAGCGCGGGCAGCGTCGCCTCCGGCCGCATCTCCTACACCTTCGGCCTGGAGGGCCCGGCCGTCAGCGTCGACACCGCGTGCTCGTCCTCGCTGGTCGCCATCCACCTCGCCGCGCAGTCCCTGCGCTCCGGCGAGTGCACGCTGGCCCTGGCCGGCGGTGCCGCCGCGATGGCGACCCCGACCTCGTTCATCGAGTTCAGCCGGCAGCGGGGCCTGTCCGCCGACGGCCGCTGCAAGCCCTTCGCGGCCGCCGCCGACGGCACCGCCTGGGCCGAGGGCGTCGGCCTGGTCGTACTGGAACGGCTCTCCGACGCCCGGCGCCTCGGCCACCCGGTGCTGGCCCTGGTGCGCGGCAGCGCCGTCAACCAGGACGGCGCGTCCAACGGCCTGACCGCACCCAACGGCCCCTCCCAGCAGCGCGTCATCCGCGACGCCCTGACCAGCGCCCGCCTGACACCCGCGGAACTCGACGTGGTCGAGGCGCACGGCACCGGCACGAAGCTGGGCGACCCCATCGAGGCACAGGCGCTGCTGGCCACCTACGGCCAGGACCGCGACCGGCCGCTGCTACTGGGCTCGGTCAAGTCGAACATCGGCCACGCCCAGGCCGCCGCCGGCATCGCGGGCGTCATCAAGATGGTGCTCGCCATGCGGCACGGAACGGTGCCCGCCACCCTCCACGTGGACGAGCCGTCGCCCTTCGTCGACTGGAGCGCCGGCCGCGTCGACCTGGTCACCGGGAACACACCGTGGCCGGAGACCGGCCACCCGCGCCGCGCCGCCGTGTCCTCCTTCGGCGTCAGCGGCACCAACGCCCACACCATCCTGGAGCAGGCCCCGGACGACGAACCGGCCGCCACCGCCGGCCGGCGCGAGCCGCTTCCGGTGCCGCTGGTGCTCTCCGCGCGCAGCGCACCGGCGCTGCGCGCCCAGGCGGACCTGCTCGACCGCCACCTCGCGGACCACCCGGACCTGCGGCTCGCCGACGTCGCCCACACCCTGGCCACCGCCCGCGCCCACCTGGAGCACCGGGCGGTCGTGCCGCACGGCGACCGTGACGCGGTCCGCGCCGCCCTGCGCTCGGTGACCGGCAGCGTGCCGCCCGCCGAGCCCCGCGTGGCGTTCCTCTTCGCCGGCCAGGGCAGCCAGCGGCCGGGCATGGGGCTGCGGCTGCACCGCGAGTTCCCGGTGTTCGCCGCCGCCTTCGACGCCGTGTGCGCCGCCCTCGACCCGCTGCTCGACCGCCCCCTGCACGAGGTACTCGGCGCCGCGGATCCCGAGGACGCCGGCCTGCTCGACCGCACCGCCTGGACCCAGCCGGCCCTGTTCGCCGTCGAGGTCGCCCTGTTCCGGCTCGCCGAGCACTGGGGTCTGCGCCCCGACCTGCTCATCGGCCACTCGGTCGGCGAACTGGCCGCCGCACACGTCGCCGGGGTGCTGTCCCTGCCGGACGCCGCCCTGCTGGTGGCCGAGCGCGCCCGGCTGATGCAGGCCATGCGCGCCGACGGCGCCATGGTGTCCGTGATGGCGCCCGAGGAGACGGTGCTGCCGTACCTCGCCGAGTACGGCGACCGGGCCACCGTGGCCGCGGTCAACAGCACACTGGCCACCGTCGTCGCCGGTGACGAGGACGCCGTGCTGGGCCTCGCCGACCGGCTCGCGGCCGACGGCCGCAAGACCAAGCGGCTGCGCGTCAGCCACGCCTTCCACTCCCCGCACATGGACGCGATGCTGGAGGAGTTCGGCCAGGTCGCGGCCCGGCTGGAGTACCACCCGCCGCGCATCCCCGTCGTCTCCAACGTCACCGGCGAGATCGCCGGCGCCGACGAGCTGCGCACCCCGGACTACTGGGTGCGCCACGTCCGCGGCACGGTCCGGTTCCTCGACGGCGTACGGGCCCTCGAACGGGCCGGCGTGACGGCGTACGTCGAGATCGGCCCCGACGGCTCCCTCACCGCGCCGGCCCAGGACTGCCTGGAGCACCCGGCCGTGCTGATCCCGCTGCTGCACCGGGACCGCGACGAGACCGAGGCGGTCACCGCCGCCCTCGGCCGCTACCACGCCGAGGTGGCCGCCCCCGACTGGGAACGGGTCCTCGAGGACCGCGATGTACGCCGAGTGCCGCTGCCCACCTACGCGTTCCAGCGCGAGCGCCACTGGCTCGACGACACCGCCGGCGCCGGCGACGTGACGTCGGCGGGTCTGCTCGCCACCGGACACCCGCTGATCGGCGCCGCCGTCGAGGTCGCCGGCACCGACACCTACGTGTTCACCGGCAGACTGTCCCCGCACGACACGCCCTGGCTGGCCGACCACGAGGTCTTCGAAGAGGCCCTGTTCCCGGCGACCGCCTTCCTCGAACTGGCCGTCAGGGCGGCCGACGAGGTCGGCTGCGCCCGGGTCGACGAACTGTCCCTCGCGGCACCGCTGGTGCTGCCCGAGGACGGGGCCGTCGTCCTGCAGATGCGCGTGGGCCCGCAGGACGCGGACGGCACCCGCGGCCTGGAGGTGTTCTCCCGGCCGCAGCACGCGCCGGACGGCGAGGGGTGGACCCGGCACGCCGACGGTGTGCTGTCGCCGGGCGCCACGCCCGTCGCGCCGGCCGCCGCGACGCTCACGCAGTGGCCGCCGCCGGGCGCCGAACCGGTCGACGTGACCGGCCTGTACGAGCGGTTCGCCGAGAGCGGCTTCGCCTACGGCCCGGCCTTCCAGGGCCTGACGGCGGTGTGGCGGCGCGGCGAGGAGGTGTTCGCCGAGGCCGCCCTGCCCGCCTCCCTGCGGTCCGAGGCAGGCCGGTTCGGACTCCACCCGGCCCTCCTCGACAGCGTGCTGCACTCCCTCGCCTTCGGCGTGCTCAGCGGCAGCGGCCGGGCCTGGCTGCCCTTCGCCTGGAGCGGAGTCACCCTGCACGCGGCCGGCGCCGCCGCCGTCCGGCTGCGGATGGCGCCCACGGGGGACAGCTCGATGTCCGTCGTCCTGGCCGACGGCACCGGAGCCCCGGTCGCCACGGCCGAGTCGCTCGCCCTGCGGCCCGCCGCGCCCGCCCGGACCGCGACGGGCGGCGGACGCACCCACCGGACCCTGTTCCGCCCCGAGTTCACCGAGATTCCGCTGCCCGCCGCCCCCTCGCCCGTTCCCGCGTTCGAGACGCGCGGCTACGAGCCCGGGCAGGACGCGGCTGCCGTGCGCCGCGCCACCCGGCGGGCGCTGGCCGACATCCGCGACTGGCTCGCCGCCGACCGGGCCGGCGCGAAGCTCGTCTTCACCACCCGCGGCGCGGTGCCGGCGACCCCCGACAGCGACGTGACCGACCTCGCGGGCGCCGCCGTCTGGGGCCTGGTCCGCTCCGCGCAGACCGAACACCCGGACCGGTTCGTCCTGGTCGACCACGACTACGAGGACCGGGACCGGGCGGCCGCCGCCGTCGCGCGCGTTCTCGCCGGAGCCGAGCCGCAGATCGCCCTGCGCGACGGACGGGCCTACGCCCACCGCATCGCACGCGTCCCCGTAGGAGCCGCGGACGCCGCGGACGCCGCGCCGCAGTGGGAGCGCGGCGGCACCGTCCTGGTCACCGGCGGCACCGGCGCGATCGGCGCCCACGTCTCCCGGCACCTGGTCACCGCACACGGCGTCAAACGGCTGCTGCTGACCAGCCGTACCGGCCCGGCCGGTGAGGGCACCGCACGGCTGCACCGGGAACTGACCGCACTGGGCGCCCACGTCGAGGTGGCCGCCTGCGACGTCGCCGACCGCGACGCCCTCGCCGCCCTCCTCGCCGGCGTCCCGTCCGAGCACCCGGTCACCGCCGTCGTCCACACCGCCGGTGTCGTCCAGGACGGCATCGTGGCGTCGATCACCGACGAGCAACTGGACGCCACTCTGCGGCCCAAGGTCGACGCGGTCCTCAACCTCCAGGAACTCACCGGACCCGACCTGTCGGCCTTCGTCGTCTTCTCCTCCATCGCGGGCGTCCTCGGCGGCATGGGACAGGCCAACTACGCGGCGGCCAACGCCTTCCTCGACGCCCTGGCCCACCACCGCAGGGCCCGGGGCCTGCCGGCCGCCTCACTGGCGTGGGGCCTGTGGGCCAACGACACCGGCATGAGCGGCCACCTCGACGCCAACGACTTCAAACGCATCGCACGCGGCGGCATCATCCCCTTCCCGCCGGCCGAGGGCCTGGAACTGTTCGACACCGCGCTCGCCGAGGACCACCCGGTCCTGCTGCCGCTGCGCCTGGACACCGACGCGGTCCAGGCGCAGGGCGAGGTGCCCGCGGTGCTGCGCGGCCTGGTGCGCCCGGCCGTACGGCGCACCGCCGCCGGCACCGGCACCGGCGCCGACGGGGCGGCGGGCCTGGCCCAGCGGCTGTCCGCCATGACGGACACCCAGCGCCGGCGGGCCCTGCTCGACCTGGTCCGCGACCACGCGGCCACCGTGCTGGGCTTCGCCGACGCCGGTTCCCTCGACGTCGACCGGGGCCTGCTGGAGGTGGGCTTCGACTCGCTGACCGCGGTCGAACTGCGCAACCGGCTGGGCGCCGCAAGCGGACTGAGGCTGCCCGCCACCCTGCTCTTCGACCACCCGACGTGCCGCGCCGTCGCCGGCCACCTCGCCGACGAACTCGCACCCGGACCGGAGACCGGGCAGCTTCCCGGACTGGCCGAACTGGAGCGGCTCAGCACGCTCCTGGACGACGAGCGCCACCGCGAGGAGCTGACCGGCCGGCTCCACGACCTGCTGGCCAAGGCACGCGGGGCCGCCGGCGGCGACGTCGTCGAAGAACGCCTCGACGCGGCCGACGACGACGAGATCTTCGCCTTCATCGACAACGAGTTGGGCATGTCGTGACCGCCGATCAACGCAGAGGGACAGCAGTGAACGACGACAAGCTCCGTACGTACCTCAAGCGGGTCACGGCCGATCTGCACCGCACGCGACAGCGGCTGACCCACCTCGAGGCGAAGGACACCGAACCCGTCGCCATCGTGGGCATGGCCTGCCGCTACCCCGGCGGCGTCAACAGCCCCGAGGACCTGTGGCGCATGGTCGCCGCCGGCACCGACGCCGTCACCCCGTTCCCGGACGACCGCGGCTGGGACCTGGAACGGCTGTACGACCCCGACGGCAGCCGGCCGGACAGCAGCTACGCCCGCGAAGGCGGCTTCCTCGACGACGTCTCCGGCTTCGAGCCGCAGTTCTTCGGCATCTCACCGAACGAGGCGCTCGCCATGGACCCCCAGCAGCGGCTGCTCCTCGAGACCACCTGGGAGGCCTTCGAACGGGCCGGCATCGACCCGCAGGCCCGGCGCGGCGACCAGGTCGGCGTCTTCGCCGGCATGCAGTACCAGGACTACGGCTCCCGGCTGCGCCGGGTGCCCGAGGAGGTCGAGGGCTTCCTCGCCGGAGGCAACTCCGACAGCGTCGCCTCCGGCCGCATCTCCTACACCTTCGGCTTCGAGGGCCCCGCGGTCAGCGTCGACACCGCCTGCTCGTCGTCGCTGGTCGCACTGCACCTGGCGGTCCAGGCCCTGCGCTCCGAGGAGTGCACGCTCGCTGTGGCCGGCGGCGCCATGGTGATGTCGACCCCCGCCGCGTTCACCGAGATGAGCCGGCAGCGGGGCCTGGCCGCCGACGGCCGCTGCAAGTCCTTCGCCGCCGGCGCCGACGGCACCGGCTGGGGCGAGGGCGTCGGCATCCTCCTGCTGGAGCGACTCTCCGACGCCCGGCGCCACGGCCACCCCGTGCTCGCCCTCGTCCGCGGCACCGCCGTCAACCAGGACGGCGCCAGTTCCCGGCTCACCGCGCCCAACGGCCCCGCCCAGCAACGGGTCATCCGCAAGGCCCTGACCAACGCCGGGCTGACCCCGGTCGACATCGACGTCGTCGAGGCGCACGGCACGGGCACCCCGCTCGGCGATCCCATCGAGGCACAGGCGGTGCTCGCCACCTACGGCCGCGCGCACAGTCCCGAACAGCCGCTGCTCCTCGGCTCGCTGAAGTCGAACATCGGCCATACCCAGGCCGCCGCCGGAGTCGGCGGCATCATCAAGATGGTGCAGGCCATGCGGCACGGCCAGGTGCCGCCCACCCTGCACGCGGACCGGCCCACGCCCCAAGTCGACTGGGAGGCGGGCACGGTCCGGCTGGCCACCGAACTCCAGCCATGGCCCGGGACGGACCGGGTCCGCCGCGCCGCCGTCTCCTCCTTCGGCGTCAGCGGCACCAACAGCCACGTCGTCCTCGAACAGGCACCGGAGCCCGGGGAACCGGGGGAGACCGGAACCCCCGACACCGACGGCGCCGATGCGGCGCCCGCCGCGGTGACCGCCCCACCCGTCGTGCCCTGGACGCTCTCCGCACGCAGCCCGCAGGCCCTGCGCGCCCGCGCGGCCCAACTGCGCGCCCTCACCGGCCTCGACCCGCTGGACGTCGGCCACTCCCTGACCACCACCCGAGCCGCGCTGGAACACCGCGCCGTCGTGGTCGGCGGCGACAGCGGCGACACCGACGCCGCACTCGCCGCCCTCGCCCGTGACGAGGAACACCCCCTCCTGGTCCGTGGCACCGCCCGGCCCACCCGCGATGTGGTCTTCGTCTTCCCCGGACAGGGCAGCCAGTGGACCGGCATGGCCGCGGACCTCCTCGACACCTCGCCCGTCTTCGCCGACCGGATCGCCCAGTGCGCCGACGCCCTCGCCCCCCACGTCGACTGGTCCCTCGAGGACGTCCTGCGCTCCGGCGGCCCTGACCGGGTGGACGTCGTCCAGCCGGTGCTGTTCGCCGTGATGGTCTCCCTCGCCGCCCTCTGGCAGGCGGCCGGGGTCCGGCCGGACGCCGTCGTCGGACACTCCCAGGGCGAGGTCGCCGCGGCCGTGGTGGCCGGCGCCCTCTCACTGGAGGACGGCGCGCGCATCGTCGCCCTGCGCGGCAAGGTGCTGAACACCCTCGTCGGCCGCGGCGGCATGACCGCCGTCGCCCTCTCCGCCGAGGAGACCCGGCGCCGCATCGGCCCCGGCCTGTCCGTCGCCGCCGTCAACGGCCCCTCGTCCGTCGTCGTCTCCGGCGACACCGCCGCCCTCGCCGCCCTCGACACCTGGGACGACGTACGCGTCCGCCGCGTCCAGGTCGACTACGCCTCCCACTCCGCCCACGTCGAGGAGGTCCGCGAGGAACTGCTCACCGCCCTCGCCGACCTGACACCCCGCAGCGCCGGCATCCCCTTCTACTCCACGGTCACCGGCGGACTGCTGGACACCACGGCCCTCGACGCCGAGTACTGGTACCGCAACCTGCGCCGGACCGTGGAACTGGAGACCACGGTCCGCGCCCTCGGCGCCGCGGGCCACGACGTGTTCGTCGAAGTCAGCCCCCACCCGGTGCTGACCACGGCCATCGAGGAGACCGTCGCCGGCACGGTGGTGGGCACCCTGCGGCGCCAGGCGGGCGGCTGGGACCAGTTCCTGCTCTCCCTCGCCGAACTCCACGTGACCGGCGTCCCCACCGACCTCACCGCGCTCCTCCCCGGCGGAACCCGCGTCGACCTGCCCACCTACCCCTTCCAGCGGGAGGCCTACTGGCTGGAGGACCACTCCGGCCGGCAGGGCGACGTCGCCCAGGCCGGCCTCGGCTCCGCCGACCACCCGCTGCTCGGCGCCGCCGTAGCACTCGCCGACACCGACGGCGCCCTGCTCACCGGACGGTTCTCCGCACGCACCCACCCCTGGCTCGCCGACCACAAGGTGCGCGGCGCGATCCTGCTGCCCGGCACGGCGTTCCTGGAACTCGCCGCCCGCGCCGGCGACCAGGTGGGCTGCCAACAGGTCGAGGAACTCCTCCTGGAAACCCCGCTCGTGCTGCCCGAGAACGGCGCCGTGGCCATCCAGCTCGCGGTCGGCGCCCCCGACCGGGCCGGCCGCCGCACGGTCACCCTGCACGCCGCCCCCGACGGCACCGACGAGTGGACCCGCCACGCGAGCGGCACCCTGTCCGCCGCGCCCGTCAGCCCCGCCGCCGACCTCACCGTCTGGCCGCCGCGCGACGCCACCCCGATCGACCCCGCCGGCCTCTACGACCGCTGCGCCGCGGCCGGCTTCGGATACGGCCCGGCCTTCCAGGGCCTGCGCACGGCCTGGCGCCTCGGCGACGAGCTCTTCGCCGAGGTCGCCCTCCCCGAGGACCAGCGGGACGCGGCCCGCCTCTTCGGCCTGCACCCCGCGCTGCTCGACGCGGCACTGCACGTCACAGCCCTCGCCGACACCGCCGAGGCCCGGCTGCCGTTCTCCTGGAACGGCATGTCCCTGCACGCCCAGGGCGCCACCGCCCTCCGCGTCCGCATCGCGCCCGCGGGACAGGACGCCGTCTCCGTACACGTCGCGGACCCCGCCGGCCGGCCCGTAGCCTCGGTCCGGTCCCTCACCCTGCGGCCACCCGCCGGGAACACCGTGCGCGCCCCCGGCGCCGACTCCCTCTTCCGCCCGGCCTGGACCCCGGTGACCGCGGTGCCCGGCACCGCAGGACCGGCCGCGACCGTACGCATCGAGTCCGGCGGCGACGTCCGGACCGCCGTGCACCACGCCCTCGCCGAAGTGCAGCGCTGGATCGCCGACGACGAGCCGGGACGCCTGGCGTTCGTGACCACCGGAGCGATGTCCACCGCCCCGGAGGAGAACGTCACCGACCTCGCGGGCGCCGCCGTGTGGGGCCTGGTCAGGTCCGCCCAGTCCGAACACCCCGGACGCTTCGTCCTCGTGGACACCGACACCGACGGCACCGAGACACCCCTCGTCGCCGGCGAGGACCAGCTCGCCGTGCGCGGCGCCCGCCTCCTTGCCCCTCGCCTGGAGCGCGCCCGCTCCGACGGCGCCCCCGCCGCCCTCGACGGCACCGTCCTCATCACCGGCGGCACCGGCCTGCTCGGCTCCCACCTCGCCCGGCACCTCGTCACCCACCACGGCGTACGCGACCTCGTCCTGCTCAGCCGCACCGGACACGCCCCGGAACTGCGCGCGGAACTGACCGGACTCGGCGCCGACGTCGACATCGTGGCGTGCGACGCCGCCGACCGCGCGGCGCTGCAAACGGTCCTCGACGGACTGCGCCGGCCGCTGCGCGCCGTCATCCATGCCGCCGGCGCGCTCGACGACGGCGTCGTCACCGCCCAGACCCCCGAGCGCCTCGAAACCGTCCTGCGGCCCAAGGCGGACGCCGCGGTCAACCTCCACGAGCTGACCCGCGACCTCGACCTGTCCGCGTTCATCCTGTTCTCCTCCGCCTCCGGCGTCTTCGGCGGCCCCGGCCAGTCCAACTACGCCGCCGCCAACGCCCACCTCGACGCGCTGGCCCAGCACCGCCGCGCTGCCGGGCTGCCCGCACAGTCCCTCGCCTGGTCCCTGTGGGAACCGGCCAGCGCGATGACCGGCCACCTCGACGAGGCCGACCTGCGCCGCATCGCCCGCTCCGGCATGCCGCCCCTCACCGTCGAGCAGGGTCTCGCACTGTTCGACCAGGCGCTGTGCGCCCCGGACCCGCTGCTCGTCCTGATGCGCCTGGACCTGCCCGTCCTGCGCGCCTCCGCCGACCCGGTCCCGCCGCTGCTGCGCCAACTCGTCCGCACCCCGCCCCGCCGGGCCGCCGCCGCGCAGGAGCCCGACGAGGACACCACCTCCCTGGCCGCACAACTCGCCGCCCTGCCCGCCGCCGACCGGCTCGGCGCCGTCGTCGACCTGGTCCGCACCCGCGTCGCCACCGTCCTCGGTCACGCCTCCGCCGACGTCATCGACGGCAGCAGGGCCTTCCGCGACCTCGGCTTCGACTCGCTCGCCTCGGTCCAACTGCGCAACCGCCTCAACGCGGTCACCGGCCTCAAGCTCCCGGCGACCCTGGTCTTCGACCACCCGACCCCCATCGCCCTCGCCGAACACCTCCTCGCCGAACTCGGCGAGGAACAGGACACGGCCGCCGAAGCGGTGCGGACCGTCGCCGTGGACGAGCCGATCGCCGTCGTCTCGATCGGCTGCCGCTTCCCCGGGGACGTCCGCACCCCCGAGGACCTGTGGAACCTCGTCGCCTCCGGCGGTGACGCCATCACCGCCTTCCCCGGCGACCGCGGCTGGGACCTGGAGGGCCTGTACGACCCCGAAGGCGCCCGCCGCGGCACCTCGTACACACGGGAGGGAGGCTTCCTCGCCGAGGCCGCCGACTTCGACCCCGGCTTCTTCGGCATCAGCCCGCGCGAGGCGCTGGCCATGGACCCGCAGCAGCGGCTCCTGCTGGAGACCAGCTGGGAGGCGTTCGAACGTGCCGGCATCCGTCCGCAGGATCTCAAGGGCAGCGCCACCGGCGTCTTCGCCGGCGTGATGTCCCAGGACTACGCGGCACGCGTCACCGAGGTGCCCGAGGAGATCGAGGGCTTCCTCGGCACCGGCACCTCGCCCAGCGTGCTCTCCGGCCGTATCGCCTACACCTTCGGCCTGGAGGGGCCGGCGGTCAGCGTCGACACGGCGTGCTCCTCCTCGCTGGTCGCCATCCACCTGGCGAGCCAGGCGCTGCGCTCGGGCGAGTGCTCGCTCGCCCTCGCCGGCGGCGTCACCGTCATGTCGACCCCCGTCCTCTTCACCGAGTTCAGCCGCCAGCGCGGTCTGTCCCCCGATGGCCGCTGCAAGGCGTTCGCGGATGCCGCCGACGGCGCGGGTTTCGGCGAGGGCGCCGGAGTGGTTCTGCTGGAGCGGTTGTCGGACGCCCGTCGTAACGGGCACCCGGTGCTGGCCGTGGTGCGCGGCAGCGCGGTGAACCAGGACGGTGCCTCCAACGGGCTGTCCGCGCCCAACGGGCCTTCGCAGCAGCGGGTCATCCGGCAGGCGCTGGCCAACGCGGGCCTGGAACCGTCCGACGTGGACGCGGTGGAGGCGCACGGTACGGGTACGTCGTTGGGCGACCCGATCGAGGCGCAGGCGCTGCTGGCCACTTACGGGCAGGACCGTGAGGCGGAGCGGCCGCTGTGGCTGGGTTCGCTGAAGTCGAACATCGGTCACGCGCAGGCGGCGGCGGGTGTGGCCGGTGTCATCAAGATGGTGCAGGCGATGCGGCACGGTGTGCTGCCCAAAACCCTGCACGTTGATGAGCCGTCGTCGCACGTCGACTGGTCGGCGGGCCGGGTGGAGCTGTTGACCGAGGCGCGGGAGTGGGTGGAGGAGGGTGCTCCGCGCCGGGCCGGTGTCTCCAGCTTCGGTGTGAGTGGGACGAACGCGCATCTGATTCTGGAGCAGGCGCCGGTGGGGGAGCCGGTTGAGGCATCGGGTGTGCCGTCGGGTGTGGTGCCGTGGGTGGTGTCGGGGCGTTCGGTGGGGGCGTTGCGTGCGCAGGCGGGGCGTCTTGGGCCGCTGGTTGATAAGGATCCTGCTGCCGTGGGTGCGGCGTTGTGGGGCCGGTCGGTGTTCGAGCATCGTGCGGTGGTGGTGGGTGGTTCGGCGGAGGAGTTCGCGGCGGGTCTGCGGGCGGTGGCGGATGGTGAGGCGTTGGCGGGTGGTGTGGCGGGGCCGGTGGGCAGGACGGTGTTCGTGTTTCCGGGGCAGGGGTCGCAGTGGTCGGGGATGGCGGTGGAACTGCTGGGGTCGTCGTCGGTGTTCGCGGCGCGGTTCGGGGAGTGCGAGCGTGCACTTCAGCCGTTTGTGGACTGGTCGTTGGCGGAGGTGGTGCGGTCGGGTGTGTATGACCGGGTGGATGTGGTGCAGCCGGTGTTGTGGGCGGTGATGGTGTCGCTGGCTGCGGTGTGGGAGTCGGTGGGGGTGCGCCCTGATGCGGTGGTGGGGCATTCGCAGGGGGAGATCGCCGCTGCTGTGGTGGCGGGTGCGTTGTCGCTGGAGGACGGTGCGCGCGTCGTGGCTCTGCGCAGCAAGGCCATCACCGTCCTGGCGGGTCGTGGGGGCATGGTGTCGGTGCCGTTGCCGGTGGATGAGGTCCAACGGTTGTTGCCGGAGGGTGTGTCGGTGGCGGCGGTGAACGGTCCGTCCTCGGTGGTGGTGGCTGGTGATCCGGCCGGTCTGGAGGCGGTGTTGTCCTCCGTGGAGCGGGCCCGCCGTGTGCCGGTGGACTACGCCTCGCACTCGGCCCACGTGGAGGAGATCCAGCAAGAGATCCTCAAGGCTCTGGAAGGTGTGTCACCGCGGACCGCCAGGGTGCCGTTCTTCTCCACCGTGGACGTCGGATGGGCCGACGGCACGGGCCTCGATGCCGGGTACTGGTACCGCAACCTGCGCCGGACGGTCCAGTTCGAGGCCGCGGTACGGGAGCTGGCCGGCGACGGCCACGACGTCTTCGTCGAGGTCAGCGCCCACCCCGTCCTCACCCTGCCCGTCGAGGAGACCGCCGACGTCCTGGCCGTCGGTACCCTGCGCCGCGACGAGGGCGGTCTGCGCCGGTTCCTGACGTCGGCGGGTGAACTGTTCGTCCGTGGCGTGGCGGTGGACTTCACCCCGTTCTACGGAGGCGTCCCGCCCTGCCGCGATCTGCCGACCTATGCCTTCCAGCATCAGCGGTACTGGCTGGAGGATTCCGTGTCGCGTGGTGATGTGGGTGCGGTGGGGCTGCGCAGTGCGGAGCATCCGTTGCTGGGTGCCGCGTTGCCGTTGGCGGAGGCGGGGGCGTATCTGTTCACCGGGCGGCTGTCGTTGCGGTCGCATCCGTGGCTTGCGGACCATGCGGTGAACGGGACGGTGTTGTTGCCGGGTACGGCGTTCCTGGAGCTGGCCCAGCATGCGGGAGCGCAGCTCGGGTGTGGCACGGTCGAGGAGCTGACCCTGGAGGCACCACTCGTCCTGCCCGACCGTGCCGGAATCGCGATCCAGGTCGTGGTCGGCGCGCCCGCCCCCGACGGCAGCCGGCGGCTGACGGTCCACGGCAAGGCCGAGGACGCGCCCGCCGACCAGGAATGGACCCGCTACGCGGGCGGCATGCTCGCCGAGGCGAGCGCCCCCGCCGACTTCACCGCCCATGCCTGGCCCCCGGCCGGGGCCGAGGCGATGGACCTCGACGGTTACTACGGCCGCATGGCCGACAACGGCTTCGTCTACGGCCCGGCCTTCCAGGGGCTGCGCGCCGCCTGGCGACAGGGCGACACCCTCTACGCCGAGGTCGCCCTCCCCGACGAACAGACCGACGACGCCGACGCGTACGGTCTGCACCCCGCACTGCTGGACGCGGCGCTCCAGGCGGCGGGCCTGGGCGCGTTCTTCTCCGACGACGGGGCACGGCTGCCGTTCTCCTGGCGCGGGGTCTCCCTGTCGGCGTCCGGCGCCGACGTGCTGCGCGTCCGGGTCGCCACGGACGGGCCCGACTCGATCACGATCGCGGCCGCCGACAAGTCCGGCGAACCCGTCGTGACCGTCGGCTCACTGGTGGTCCGCCCGCTCAACCCCGCCCTGTTCCGCACCTCTCGCGAGCTCCCGTACCACGTCCAGTGGCCGGTACTGACGCTCGACACCGACGGCAGGCACCCGGAGCCCGAGGTGTTCGCCGTCGGCGACGGCTCGGTCCACGAGGTGACCACGCAGGTGCTCGCCCGGCTGCAGGCGGCCCTCACCGAGGACCGCACCCTCGTCGTCCGCACCGAAGCGGCCGTGGCCACAGAGCCGGACGCCGACGTGGATCCCGCGCACGCCGCGGTGTGGGGCCTGGTCCGTTCCGCTCAGGCGGAGCACCCCGACCGCTTCGTCCTGATCGACTCCGACGAGGCGTCCCACCTCCTGATGGCCGCCGCCGCGGCGACCGGCGAACCGCAGCTCGTGCTCCGCGACGGCGTCGCCCACCGGCCGCGGCTGGCCCGCGCCGGCACCGGGGACACCCTGCTGCCACCCGCCGACGGCACGCCCGCGTGGCTGCTGCGCACCACGGAACGCGGCACGCTGGAGAACCTGGCGCTGCTGCCCGCGCCCGAGTTGCTCGCCCCGCCGGCCGACCACGAGGTGCGCATCGAGGTCCGCGCCGCCGGCATGAACTTCCGTGACGCGCTCAACGCCCTCGGCCTGCTCCCCGGCGAACCGGGCCCGATGGGCATCGAGGGCGCCGGAGTCGTCACCGCGACCGGGCCGGGCGTCACCGATCTCGCGGTCGGGGACCGGGTCTTCGGGGTGTTCCCCGGCTGCTACGGGCCGTTCGCGGTCGCCGACCGGCGGATGCTGGCCCGGATGCCCGAGCAGTGGACCTTCGAACAGGCCGCCGCCACCCCCGTGGTCTTCCTCACCGCCTACCACGGACTGGTCGACCTGGCAGATCTGAGCGCCGGCGAGACCGTCCTCGTGCACGCCGCCGCGGGCGGCGTCGGCATGGCCGCCGTCCAGCTCGCCCGCCACCTCGGCGCCGAGGTCTACGGCACGGCCAGCACCGGCAAGTGGGACGCGACCGGACTCGACGCCGGCCACCTGGCCTCCTCCCGCACCGCCGACTTCGAGAGCGCCTTCCTCACCGCCACCGGCGGCCGCGGCGTGGACGTCGTTCTCAACTCCCTCACCGGCGAGCTCATCGACGCCTCGCTGCGCCTGATGCCGCGCGGCGGACGCTTCATCGAGATGGGCAGGACCGACCTCCGCGACCCCGAGCGGGTGGCGGCCGCCTACGAGGGGGTGCGCTACCGCGCCTTCGAGCTGATGGACGCCGGCCTCGACCGGATCCACGCGATGCTGACCGAGGTGCTCGCCCTCTTCGAGCGGGGCGTGCTGACGCCGCTGCCGACCCGCAGCTGGGACCTGCGCCGCGCCCGCGAGGCGATGCGCTTCCTCAGTCAGGCCAAGCACGTCGGCAAGCTCGTCCTCACCCCGCCCCGCCGGCTCGACCCCGAGCGCGCGGTCCTGTTCACCGGCGGCAGCGGAGTGCTGGCCGGGCTCGTCGCCCGACACCTCGTGGCCGAGCACGGCATCCGCCACCTGGTCATGCTCAGCCGCAGCGGCGCCGCCCCGGAGATCTCCGGCGCCGACGTCCGCGCCATCGCCTGCGACGTCTCCGACCGGGACGCGCTGGCCGACGTACTGAACTCGCTGGACCGGCCGCTGACCGCGGTCGTGCACACCGCGGGCGTCCTCGACGACGGCGTCCTGGCCGACCTTACGCCCGAACGCCTGGGCCGGGTCCTGAGCGCCAAGGCCGACGCCGCCCTCCACCTGCACGAGTTGACGCGGGACCAGGATCTGGCCGCGTTCGTGCTGTTCTCGTCGGCTGCGGGCAGCTTCGGCGCCCCCGGCCAGGCCAACTACGCCGCTGCCAACGCCTTCCTCGACGGCCTCGCCCAGCACCGGCGGGCGGCAGGGCTGCCCGCCCAGTCCATGGCCTGGGGCATGTGGACGGAGCGCAGCGGCCTGACCGCGCGGCTGGACGACGGCGACGTCGCCCGGATGGCCCGGTCCGGCATGATGCCGCTCTCGACGGAGCAGGGCCTCGCCCTGTTCGACGCCGCCCTGGCGACGGACCTCGCGGCGCCCGTCATGGTCCGCGTCGACCACGACGCGCTGCGCCGGCAGGCGGAGACGCTGTCCCCCGTGCTGCGCGGCCTGGTGCGCACGCCCGTGCGTCGGGCGGCCACCGGCGCGGGCACCGGGTCGTCCCTCGGGGACCGGCTCGCGGCCATGCCGGAGCCGGAGCGACAGCGGTACGTCCTCGACCTCGTACGCGGCACCGCGGCCGCGGTCCTCGGCCACGCCTCCCCGGACCACGTCGAAGCCGGCAGGGCCTTCCGAGAGCTCGGTTTCGACTCGCTCACCGCAGTGGAACTGCGCAACCGGCTGACGCGGGCCACCGGCCTGAAGCTGCCGGCCACCCTCGTCTTCGACTACCCGACCCCCGTGGCCCTGGGCGCCCATCTCCTCGCCGAACTGGCGGGCACCCGCACCGCCGCGGCGGCCGCCCCGGTGGCAGCGGCCTCCGACGAGCCGATCGCCATCGTCGCCATGGGCTGCCGGTTCCCCGGTGGCGTCAGCACCCCCGAGGCGTTGTGGGAGCTGCTGGCATCGGGCGGTGACGCGATCACCGGGCTGCCCACCGACCGCGGCTGGAACGTCGGCCGCCTCTACGACGCCGACCCCGACCGCGCGGGGACCTCCTACGTGCGGGAGGGCGGATTCCTCGACGCCGCGGGCGAGTTCGACGCGGGTTTCTTCGGCATCTCGCCGCGCGAAGCGCTGGCCATGGACCCGCAGCAGCGGCTGCTCCTGGAAACCAGCTGGGAGACGTTCGAGCGGGCCGGCATCGACCCGGCCTCGCTCAAGGGCACGCCCGGCGGCGTCTTCATGGGCACCAACAGCCAGGACTACGTCACCCTGCTGGCCGGGACCCCGGACGCCGGCCAGGGCTACATCGCCACCGGCAACTCGGCGAGCGTCGTCTCCGGCCGGCTGTCGTACACCTTCGGCCTGGAGGGGCCCGCGGTCACCGTCGACACGGCCTGCTCCTCCTCGCTGGTCGCCCTGCACCTGGCGAGCCAGGCGCTGCGCTCGGGCGAGTGCACCCTCGCGCTCGCCGGCGGTGTCATGGTGATGGCCACACCGGGCGGATTCGTGGAGTTCAGCCGGCAGCGCGGCCTGGCCGCGGACGGCCGGTGCAAGTCCTTCGGGGCCGGTGCCGACGGCTTCGGCATGGCCGAGGGCATCGGCGTCCTGCTGCTGGAGCGGTTGTCGGACGCCCGTCGTAACGGGCACCCGGTGCTGGCCGTGGTGCGCGGCAGCGCGGTGAACCAGGACGGTGCCTCCAACGGGCTGACGGCGCCCAACGGGCCTTCGCAGCAGCGGGTCATCCGGCAGGCGCTGGCCAACGCGGGCCTGGAACCGTCCGACGTGGACGCGGTGGAGGCGCACGGTACGGGTACGTCGTTGGGCGACCCGATCGAGGCGCAGGCGCTGCTGGCCACTTACGGGCAGGACCGTGAGGCGGAGCGGCCGCTGTGGCTGGGCTCGGTGAAGTCCAACATCGGTCACGCGCAGGCGGCGGCCGGTGTGGCCGGTGTCATGAAGATGGTGCTGGCCATGCAGCACGGCATGCTCCCGAGGACGCTGCACGTCGACGAGCCGTCGCCGCACATCGACTGGAGCACGGGCAGGGTCGAGCTGCTGACCGAGGCCCGTGAGTGGCCCGACGGCAACGGCCCGCGCCGGGCCGGTGTGTCGTCGTTCGGTATCAGCGGCACCAACGCGCACGCGATCATCGAGTCGGTACCCCCGGCCGCCGCGCCGCCCGCCCCGCCCGCGACGGTCGTGCCGTGGCTGCTGTCGGGCCGTACGCCGGAGGCCGTGGTGGCCCTGGCCGAGCGGCTGCGGCCGCTGGCCGGCGAGAACCCCGTGGACGTCGGCCACACCCTGGCGACCCGCACCGCGTTCGAGTACCGCTCGGTCGTGGTCGGCTGCGATGCCGAGGACTGGACGGCCGGCCTGTCCGCCCTAGACAACCCGGTCGCCTCCGGTGTGGGCAGGACGGTGTTCGTGTTTCCGGGGCAGGGGTCGCAGTGGTCGGGGATGGCGGTGGAACTGCTGGGGTCGTCGCCGGTGTTCGCGGCGCGGTTCGGGGAGTGCGAGCGTGCACTTCAGCCGTTTGTGGACTGGTCGTTGGCGGAGGTGGTGCGCTCGGGTGTGTATGACCGGGTGGATGTGGTGCAGCCGGTGTTGTGGGCGGTGATGGTGTCGCTGGCTGCGGTGTGGGAGTCGGTGGGGGTGCGCCCTGATGCGGTGGTGGGGCATTCGCAGGGGGAGATCGCCGCTGCTGTGGTGGCGGGTGCGTTGTCGCTGGAGGACGGTGCGCGCGTCGTCGCCCTGCGCAGCAAGGCCATCACCGTCCTGGCGGGTCGTGGGGGCATGGTGTCGGTGCCGTTGCCGGTGGACGAGGTCCAACGGTTGTTGCCGGAGGGTGTGTCGGTCGCGGCGGTGAACGGCCCGTCCTCGGTGGTGGTGGCGGGTGATCCGGCCGGTCTGGAGGCGGTGTTGTCCTCCGTGGAGCGGGCCCGCCGTGTTCCGGTGGACTACGCCTCGCACTCGGCCCATGTGGAGGAGATCCGTCAGGAGATCCTGGACGTGCTCGCGCCCGTGTCACCCCGCGCGGCCAGGGTGCCGTTCTTCTCCACCGTGGACGTCGGATGGGCCGACGGCACGAACCTCGATGCCGGGTACTGGTACCGCAACCTGCGCCGGACGGTCCAGTTCGAGGCGGCCGTGCGCGAGTTGGCCGGCGACGGCCACGGCGCCTTCATCGAGGTCAGCGCCCACCCCGTCCTCACCATGCCCGTCGAGGAGACCGCCGAGGACATCGGCGGCGACACCGCGGTCCTGGCGGTCGGCACCCTGCGCCGCGACGACGGCGGCCTGCGCCGCTTCATGACCTCGCTCGGCACCGCCTGGGCGCACGGCGTGGACGTGGACCCGGCCGCGCTCTACCCGGGTGGCCGGCACGTGGACCTGCCCACCTATCCCTTCCAGCGTGAACGGTACTGGCTGGCGCCACCGTCCCCGGAGATCTCCACGGACTCCTGGCGCTACCGCGTCACTTGGCGCCGGGCCACGCCCGAGGCACGGCCCCTGCCCGGTACCTGGCTGGCGGTCGTCCCCGAGGGGCACCGCGAGGACGCCTGGGTGGCTGGCGCACTCCTCGCGCTCACCGAGCGCGGTGCCCGAGTCGAGGAGTACGTCGTCCCCGCCGGCACCCGTCGCCGGGAACTGGCCTCGGCCCTCGCCGACCGGGCACGGCCGGAGGGCGTGCTGTCGCTGCTGGCCCTGGCTGAGCGGCCCGACCCGGAACACCCGGGCCTGACCACGGGCCTGGCGCTCACCACCGTGCTCACCCAGGCGCTGCACGATGCGGGCTGGACCGCGCCGCTGTGGTGCCTGACCCGGGGCGCCACCTCCGCGGGCGGCGCCGCGGACCTGCGGCAGCCCGCGCAGGCGGCGGTGTGGGGGCTCGGTCGTGTCATCGGCCTGGAGCACCCGGAGTTCTGGGGTGGCCTGGTCGACCTGCCCGCCGAGTACGACGAGCGGTCCGCCGCCGAACTCCGCGCCGTGCTCGCGGGCGCCGGTGACGAGGACCAGTGGGCGGTCCGCGGCGGCACCACCCTGGTGCGCCGCCTCACCCGTGCCCCACAGGAGGGCGGGCCGGCCCGGAGGTCCTGGCGCCCGCGTGGCACCGTCCTGCTCACCGGTGCCACGGGCGCGGTCGGACCGTACATCGTCCGCTGGCTGGCCGCCGCGGGAGCCGAGCATCTGGTGCTGGCCGGCCGACGCGGCGGCGCGGACGTGCCCGGCGCCCCCGAACTCACCGCGGAACTTGCCGAGTCGGGGACACGCCTCGAGTACGCAGCCTGCGACGTCACCGACCGTACGGCGGTGGAGGCGTTGGTGGAGCGGCTGGACGCGGCGGGCACTCCCGTCCGCACGGTCGTCCACGCCGCTGCACTCATCCAGATCGCGTCGCTGGCCGACACCTCGCTGACCGAGTTCGAAAACGTCGTGCACGCCAAGGTCGCGGGCGCGGTCCACTTGGCCGAACTTCTGCCCGACCTGGACGCTTTCCTCCTCTTCTCCTCGATCGCCGGGGTCTGGGGCAGCGGCGACCACGGCGCTTACGCCGCCGCCAACGCCTTCCTCGACGCTTTCGCCGAGCACCTGCGCGCATGCGGCACACCGGCCACCTCCCTCGCCTGGGGCATCTGGAACACCCCGAACCTCGTGGAGTCGGCCGCCATGCCCGGCGGCCTGGACATGGACCGGGTACGCCGCCAGGGGCTGCCGTTCATCGACCCGGAGGCGGCCGTCGCGGCGCTCCAACGGGCCATGGACGACGACGAGACGTTCCTCGCCGTCGCCGATGTGGACTGGTCGCGCTTCGCGCCCGTCTTCACCTCCGTCCGGCCCCGTCCCCTGCTGGACGAAATCCCGGAGGTGGCGGCTCAGGCCCAGATCCTGGAGGAGTCCATCGCCGTCGCACCGGTGGCGGCCCGGCTGTCCGAGGCCGAACTCGTCGCACTCGTCCGCGAGGCGGTCGCCTCGGTCCTCGGTCACTCCGGAGCCGACGCGGTCGACCCCAGGCGCGCCTTCCGCGACATCGGGTTCGACTCGCTCACCGCGGTGGAACTGCGCAACCGGCTCAACGCCGCGACCGGACTGCGGCTGCCCACCACGGTCGTCTTCGACCACCCCAACGTCCATGCCGTAGCCCGTCATCTGCGCGCGGAGCTGACCCAGGACACCGCAGCCCCGGAGGCCACCGTCGTGGGCGCGGCCGAGGACGAGCCGATCGCACTGGTGGGCATGGCCTGCCGGTTCCCGGGCGGTGTCAGCAGCCCGGAGGAGCTGTGGGAGCTGCTGCGCGCGGGCGGTGACGTCGTCTCGGACTTCCCGGCCGACCGCGGCTGGGATGTGGACGGCCTCTACGACCCGGACCCCGACAAGCCCGGCACGTCGTACACCCGGCAGGGCGGCTTCCTCACCGCAGCGGGCGACTTCGACCCGGTGTTCTTCGGCATCAGCCCCCGTGAGGCGCTCACCATGGACCCCCAGCAGCGGTTGCTCCTGGAGACGGCGTGGGAGGCGTTCGAACGGGCCGGCATCGACCCGGAGAGCCAGCGGGGCGCGCGGGCCGGCGTCTTCGTCGGCACCGGCTATCAGGGGTACGGCGTCAACGCCGAGGTCCCCGAGGGACTCCAGGGCCAGATGGTCACGGGCGGCTCCGCCAGCGTCACGTCCGGCCGCATCGCGTACACCTTGGGACTGGAGGGGCCGGCGGTCAGCGTCGACACGGCGTGCTCCTCGTCGCTGGTCGCCATCCACCTGGCGGGCCAGGCGCTGCGCTCGGGCGAGTGCTCGCTCGCCCTCGCCGGCGGTGTCACCGTGATGGCCACACCGGAGGGCTTCATCGGCTTCAGCCGGCAGCGCGGACTCGCCGCCGACGGCCGCTGCAAGGCGTTCGCCGCCGCGGCCGACGGCATGGGAATGTCCGAGGGCGTCGGCATGGTCGTCCTGGAACGGCTGTCGGACGCCCGTCGTAACGGTCACCCGGTGCTCGCGGTGATCCGCGGCAGCGCCATCAACCAGGACGGCGCCTCCAACGGCCTGTCCGCGCCCAACGGTCTCGCGCAGCAGCGCGTCATCCGGCAGGCGCTGGCCAACGCCCGGCTGGAGCCCTCCGATGTGTACGCCGTCGAGGCGCACGGCACGGGCACGACGCTGGGCGACCCGATCGAGGCGCAGGCGCTGCTGGCCACCTACGGGCAGAACCGCGAGGAACCGCTGTGGCTGGGCTCGGTGAAGTCCAACATCGGCCACACCCAGCTCGCCTCCGGCGTGGCCGGTGTCATCAAGATGGTGCTGGCGCTGCGACACGGGGTGCTGCCCAGAACTCTGCACGTGGACGAGCCGTCGCCGCATGTCGACTGGTCGGCGGGCCGAGTGGAGCTGCTGACCGAGGAACGGCCCTGGGACGGGCCTCGCCGCGCCGGCGTGTCGTCGTTCGGCCTCAGCGGTACGAACGCGCATCTGATTCTGGAGCAGGCGCCGGTGGGGGAGCCGGTTGAGGCATCGGGTGTGCCGTCGGGTGTGGTGCCGTGGGTGGTGTCGGGGCGTTCGGTGGGGGCGTTGCGTGCGCAGGCGGCACAGCTTGGGCCGCTGGTGGGGGAGGACCGCGCGGCGGTGGGTGCGGCGTTGTGGGGCCGGTCGGTGTTTGAGCATCGTGCGGTGGTGGTGGGTGGTTCGGCGGAGGAGTTCGCGGCGGGTCTGCGGGCGGTGGCGGATGGCGAGCCGCTGACGGGTGGTGTGGCGGGGCCGGTGGGCAGGACGGTGTTCGTCTTTCCGGGGCAGGGGTCGCAGTGGTCGGGGATGGCGGTGGAACTGCTGGGGTCGTCGTCGGTGTTCGCGGCGCGGTTCGGGGAGTGCGAGCGCGCGTTGGAGCCGTTTGTGGACTGGTCGTTGGCGGAGGTGGTGCGCTCGGGTGTGTATGACCGGGTGGATGTGGTGCAGCCGGTGTTGTGGGCGGTGATGGTGTCGCTGGCTGCGGTGTGGGAGTCGGTGGGGGTGCGTCCGGATGCGGTGGTGGGGCATTCGCAGGGGGAGATTGCCGCTGCTGTGGTGGCGGGTGCGTTGTCGTTGGAGGACGGTGCGCGGGTCGTGGCTCTGCGGAGCCGGGCGATCAGGGGGTTGGCGGGTCGTGGGGGCATGGTGTCGGTGCCGTTGCCGGTGGACGAGGTGCGCGGGTTGTTGCCGGAGGGTGTGTCGGTCGCGGCGGTGAACGGCCCCTTGTCGGTGGTGGTGGCGGGTGATCCGGCCGGGCTGGAGACGGTCCTGTCCTCCGTGGAGCGGGCCCGCCGCGTCCCGGTCGACTACGCCTCGCACTCGGCGCATGTGGAGGAGATCCGGCAGGAGATCCTGGACGTCCTTGCGCCCGTGTCACCGCGGACCGCCAGGGTGCCGTTCTTCTCCACGGTGGACGTCGGATGGGCCGACGGCACGCGCCTTGATGGCGGGTACTGGTACCGCAACCTGCGCCGGCCGGTCCAGTTCGAGGCCGCAGTACGGGAGCTTGCCGGCGACGGCCACGACGTCTTCGTCGAAGTCAGTGCCCACCCCGTCCTGACGGTGGGGCTGGACGAGACCGTCGGTGACGAAGCGGTGATATCAGGCACCTTGCGCCGTGACGAGGGCGGTCTGCACCGTTTCCTGACGTCGGCGGGTGAACTGTTCGTCCGTGGAGTCGAGGTGGACTTCACCTCGTTCTACGGAGGCGTCCCGCCCTACCGGGATCTGCCGACCTACGCCTTCCAGCATCAGCGGTATTGGCTGGAGGCTTCCGTGTCGCGTGGTGACGTGGGTGCGGTGGGGCTGCGCAGTGCGGAGCATCCGTTGCTGGGTGCCGCGTTGCCGTTGGCGGAGGCGGGGGCGTATCTGTTCACCGGGCGGTTGTCGTTGCGGTCGCATCCGTGGCTGGCGGACCATGCGGTGAACGGGACGGTGTTGTTGCCGGGTACGGCGTTTCTTGAGCTGGCCCAGCATGCGGGAGCGCAGCTCGGGTGTGGCACGGTCGAGGAGCTGACCCTGGAGGCACCGCTCGTCCTGCCCGACCGCGCCGGACTGACCCTGCAGCTCTCGGTGGGCGTGCCCGACACGTCCGGGCGGCGCTCGCTCAACCTGTACGCACGGGAGGAGGACGCTCCCGCCGACCAGGAGTGGACCCGGCACGCGACCGGCACGCTCATCACCGGGGAGGCGACGGCGGAGGACCTGACCGGGCCGTGGCCCCCGGCCGGGGCCGAACCCCTGGACACCAGCGGCCTGTACACCCGCTTCGCCGAGCACGGTTATCAGTACGGTCCCGGATTCCAGGGGCTCAGGGCGGCCTGGCACCACGGCGACGACGTGTACGCCGAAGTCGCCCTGCCCGAGGCGCAGCACGATCGTGCCCGGCGGTTCGGCCTGCATCCGGCGCTCCTGGACGCGGCGTTGCACGCGCTGTGGCTGGCGGCCGTCCAGGGTGGCCCGTCAGCGGGCGACGCCGCCGGCATCCGGCTGCCGTTCACCTGGGGCGGGACGAGCCTGTACGCGTCGGGCGCGACGACCCTGCGGGTCCGGCTGACGACGACGGGCACCGACGAGGTCGCGATCACCGTCGCCGACGCCGCCGGAACCCCGGTCGCCGCCGTCGAGTCGCTGGTGACGCGCCCGCTCGTGGCAGGACAACTGGAGGCCGCCCGCGTACGGTCGCTGTACCGGGTCGACTGGCATCCGGCGACCGCCGACGGCACGCGCGTACCGCTGTACGAGGTGGGGGACTTCACCGGACCCGACGACGACGTGCACGCCGTCGCCCACCGGGCGCTGGGCCGGGTCCAGGAGTGGCTGGCCGCGGAGTACGAGGACGACCGGCGTCTGGTGTTCGTCACCCGCGGTGCGGCCGGGCCCGGAGCCGGGGACGCGGTGCCCGCGTCGGTGTGGGGCCTGGTCAGGGCGGCGCAGATCGAGCACCCCGGTCAGTTCGTGCTGCTGGACCTCGGTCCGGCCGACGACGTCCACCAGTGGCTGCCCGTCGCCGTGGCCTGCGGCGAACCGCAGGTCGCGGTCCGGGACGGTGCCGTACTCGCGGCGCGTCTCGTACGGGCCGCGCCGACCGGCGAGGAGCCGAAGTGGGACCCGAACGGCACGGTCCTCATCACCGGTGCGAGCGGTGTCCTCGGTGGGCTGACCGCACGGCACCTGGTGGACCGGCACGGAGTGCGCGATCTCGTTCTGGTCGCACGCTCCGGCCCCGATCCGGGTCTGGTCGAGGAACTGGCGGCGGCGGGCGCCCGGGTGGTGGCCGTCCGCTGTGACGCGGCCGACCGCACGGCGATGGCCGAGGTCGTCGCCGGCATTCCCGCCGACCGACCGCTGACCGGGGTGGTGCACGCGGCCGGCGTGCTCGACGACGCACCGGTCACGTCGCTGACGCCGGAGCAGATGGACCGCGTACTGCGCTCCAAGGCCGACGCGGCGCTGCTGCTCGACGAGCTGACGCGCGACCTCAAGCTCTCCGCGTTCGTGCTGTTCTCCTCGGCGTCGGCGACGTTCGGCGCGGCCGGTCAGGCCAACTACGCCGCGGCCAACGCCTTCCTCGACGCGCTGGCCGAGCGCCGCCGGGCCGCGGGCCTGCCGGCCCAGTCGCTGGGCTGGGGCTTCTGGGAGCAGCGCAGCGCCATGACCGGCGGCCTCGGTGACCGGGACGTGGTCAGGCTGACCGACGGGGGCGTACGGCCCATCGGCTCGGCCGACGGACTCGCGCTGTTCGACGCCGCGTCGGCCATGGACGACGCCGTGCTGGTCCCGATCCACCTGGACCTGTCGCCCCGCGGCGGGCAGATTCCGCCGCTGCTGCGGCACCTGGTGCGGCCCGCCGTGCGGCGGACCCGGACCGTGGCCGAGGGTTCGGCTGACGCGACGACGTTCCGGCAGCGTCTCGAAGGGCTGCCGGAAGAGGCGCGCCGGGACAGCCTGCTGGATCTGGTGCGGTCGGCGGTGGCCGGGGTCGTCGCCTACGACGGGCCCGACGCTGTCGACCCGGACACGACGTTCATGAGCCTCGGCTTCGACTCGCTGATGGCCGTCGAACTGCGCAACCGGCTCTCCGCCGCCGTCGGCATCCGGCTGACCCCGACGCTGGTGTTCGACTACCCGACGGCCTCGGGGCTGACCGGCCACCTCTACGACAAGCTGGGACTGGCCCCGGCCGAGCCACCCGCGGCGCTCGCGGAACCGGCAGGGGGCGCGGACGACGAGGAGGTCCGCGAGGCCGTCGCGTCCGTCTCCGTGGAGCAATTGCGCGCGGCCGGCGTGCTCGACGTGATCCTGCGGCTGGCGCGGGAGGCCCGTCGGCAGCCGGAGGCCGACCGGATCAGTCACATCCAGAGCATGGACGTGGAGGACCTTGTCCGCTTGGCCGGCGCCCTTGGCAATGACGAATCCTGACCCGGATCGACGTGTGTGGAGCTCAAGATGACTGCCTCTCAGGAGCAGGTGATCGCTGCCCTGCGCAGCGCACTGGTGGACAATGAACGTCTCAGGGAGGCCAATCAGCGCCTGTCGGAGCGGACCGACGAGCCGGTCGCGATCGTGGCCGTCGGCTGCCGCTACCCCGGCGGGGTCGCCTCGCCCGACGACCTGTGGACCCTGGTCAGCGAGGAGCGGGACGCCATCTCCCCGTTCCCCGAGGACCGCGGCTGGGACACCGGCCGGCTGTTCGGCGAGGGCGGACCCGACACGCTGACGTCCCGCGCCCGCGAGGGCGGCTTCCTCACCGACGCCGGCGCCTTCGACCCGGGCTTCTTCGGCATCTCCCCGCGCGAGGCGCTCGCGATGGACCCGCAGCAGCGGCTGCTCCTGGAGACCAGCTGGGAGGCGTTCGAGGGGGCGGGCATCGACCCGGGCAGCCTGCGCGGCAGCAGGACGGGCGTCTTCGTCGGCCTCATGGGCACCGACTACGGCGGCCCCCTTCACCACGTCCCGGACGGTGTCGAGGCGTTCCTCGGCATGGGCACCCAGTCGAGCGTGGGATCCGGCCGGATCTCGTACGTCTTCGGCCTGGAGGGCCCGTCCGTCACCGTCGACACCGCCTGTTCCTCGTCCCTGGTGGCGATCCACCTGGCCGCGCAGTCCCTGCGCGCGGGGGAGAGCGAACTGGCCCTGGCCGGCGGCGCGACCGTGATGGCGGGCCCCAGCCTGTTCATCGGCCTCAGCCAACAGGGCGGCGTCGCCGCCGACGGCCGTTGCAAGTCCTTCGCCGAGGGCGCCGACGGCGCGGGTTTCGGCGAGGGCGCCGGAGTGGTTCTGCTGGAGCGGTTGTCGGACGCCCGTCGTAACGGGCACCCGGTGCTGGCCGTGGTGCGCGGCAGCGCGGTGAACCAGGACGGTGCCTCCAACGGGCTGTCCGCGCCCAACGGGCCTTCGCAGCAGCGGGTCATCCGGCAGGCGCTGGCCAACGCGGGCCTGAAGCCGTCCGACGTGGACGCGGTGGAGGCGCATGGCACGGGTACGTCGTTGGGCGACCCGATCGAGGCGCAGGCGCTGCTGGCCACTTACGGGCAGGACCGTGAGGCGGAGCGGCCGCTGTGGCTGGGTTCGCTGAAGTCGAACATCGGTCACGCGCAGGCGGCGGCGGGTGTGGCCGGTGTCATCAAGATGGTGCAGGCGATGCGGCACGGTGTGCTGCCCAAAACCCTGCATGTCACCCGGCCCTCGACGCACATCGACTGGTCGGAGGGCGACGTCCGGCTGCTCACCGAGGCAGTTGACTGGCCCGAGTACCAGCGCCCCCGGCGCGCCGGCGTCTCCTCCTTCGGCGTGAGCGGCACCAACGCCCACCTCATCCTGGAGCAGGCTCCCGAGTCCGACGAGGAACCCGACGCGGCACCCCCTCCCGCACCCGGCACGCCGGTGCCCTGGCTGCTGTCCGCCCGGACGGCCGACGCCCTGCGCGACCAGGCCGACCGGCTCCGCACCCACCTGGCGGAACGGCCCGGTCTCACGCCGGCCGACATCGGGTTCTCCACCGCCACCGGCAGGGCCGCGCTGCCGCACCGCGCGGTCGTCGTCGGCGCCGATCGCGATGCCCTCGTCCGCGAGCTGGAGCTGCTGGCCCGCGACGAGTTCTCCGACCACACCGTCCTCGGCACCACCGCACCGGCCGGGAAGAAGGTGTTCGTGTTTCCGGGGCAGGGGTCGCAGTGGTCGGGGATGGCGGTGGAACTGCTGGGGTCGTCGTCGGTGTTCGCGGCGCGGTTCGAGGAGTGCGAGCGTGCGCTGGAGCCGTTTGTGGACTGGTCGTTGGCGGAGGTGGTGCGCTCGGGTGTGTATGACCGGGTGGATGTGGTGCAGCCGGTGTTGTGGGCGGTGATGGTGTCGCTGGCTGCGGTGTGGGAGTCGGTGGGGGTGCGTCCGGATGCGGTGGTGGGGCATTCGCAGGGGGAGATCGCCGCTGCTGTGGTGGCGGGTGCGTTGTCGCTGGAGGACGGTGCGCGCGTCGTGGCTCTGCGCAGCAAGGCCATCACCGTCCTGGCGGGTCGTGGGGGCATGGTGTCGGTGCCGTTGCCGGTGGATGAGGTCCAACGGTTGTTGCCGGAGGGTGTGTCGGTCGCGGCGGTGAACGGCCCGTCCTCGGTGGTGGTGGCGGGTGATCCGGCCGGTCTGGAGACGGTCCTGGCCTCCGTGGAACGCGCCCGCCGCGTCCCGGTCGACTACGCCTCGCACTCGGCCCACGTGGAGGACATCCGCCAGGAGATCCTGGACGCCCTCGCGCCCGTGTCACCGCACAGCGGTCGGATCCCCTTCTACTCCACGGTGACCGGCGGGCTGCTGGACACCACGGCCCTCGACGCCGATTACTGGTACCGCAACCTGCGCCGGACCGTGGAACTGGAGACCACGGTCCGCGCCCTCGCTGCCGCAAGCCACGGCGTGTTCGTCGAAGTCAGCCCCCACCCCGTGCTGACCACGGCGATCGAGGAAACCGCCGCCGGGACCGGGACCGGAACCGTGACCGGCACGCTGAGCCGTGACGCCGGCGGCTGGGACCGCTTCCTGCTCTCCCTCGCCGAACTCCACGTGACCGGCGTCCCCGTCGACTGGAGCGTGGTCTTCCCCGGCGCCCGCCGGGTCGCACTGCCCACCTACGCCTTCCAGCACAAGCGGTACTGGCTGGACCCGGCCATCGAACACCTCGGGGACGACGACGGCCACCCGCTGATCGGCCGGCCGCAGCCCGTCGCCGACAGCGGCACCCTGTTGCACACCGGACGCCTGTCGCTGCGTACCCACCCGTGGCTGGCCGACCACGCCGTCGGCGGCATCGTGGTGGTGCCCGGCGCGGCCCTGGTGGAGACCGTGCTGCACGCCGGGCGGGACCTCGGCTGCGGTCTGCTGGAAGAGCTGACGGTGGAAACCCCGCTCGTGCTCGAAACGGCCGCGCCGCTCACCGTCCAGCTGTCGGTGGAGGGCCCGGACCCGGCGGGACGGCGCCCGTTCGCCGTCCACTCCACGACGTCCGAGGGCCCCTGGACCCGGCACGCCACCGGATGGCTCGCCTCCGCCGGAGCCGGGGACACCCACGCGGCGCCGGACGACGCCCCGTGGCCGCCGGCCGGCGCCGAACCGGTGGACATCGACGGCCTCTACGGCGCCTTCGCCGAGGGCGGCATCGAATACGGCCCCGCCTTCCGGGGGATGACCCGCGCCTGGCGCAAGGACGGACGGATCTACGCGGAGGTGACCCTGCCCGAGCAGCAGCGGTCCGGGCTGCGGAGGTTCGGTGTTCACCCGGCGCTCCTCGACGCGGCGCTGCAGACCGTCGGGCTCTCCCGCGACGGGGACGAGGGCGGGCCCGTCCTGCCCTTCTCCTTCGGCGGTGTCGCCCTGCACGGCGAGGCCGGCGCCGACCTGCGGGTGGAGACCACGGTCCGGGGCGGGAACGAGGTGTCCGTCCGTGCCCGCGACCGCGCCGGCCGGCCCGTTCTCACGGTCGACTCCCTCACACTGCGCCGCCTCACCGGACTGGCCCGCCACGACTCGCTGTACCGGGTGACCTGGGTGCCCCGCCCGCTGCCGCGTGCGGGCGAGCGTCCCGACACCGTGATCCGTGTCGAGCCGGGCGCGCCGACCGCGCAGGCCGCCCACGAGAACACGTGCCGGATGCTCACCCGGCTCCAGGAGTGGCTGGCCGCCGACCACCCCGACGGCGCCCGCCTGGTCGTCGTCACCCACGGTGCCGTCGCCACGGGGGACGACGAGGACGTGACCGACCTGGCAGGCTCCCCGGTGTGGGGACTGCTCAGGTCCGCCCAGTCGGAGAACCCCGGCGCCTTCGTCCTCGTCGACACCGACGAGGAGAGCGAGCACCTGCTGGAGGCCGCGCTCTCCTGCGACGAACCCCAGATGGCGCTGCGCGGCGGCGAACTGCGCGTGCCCCGGCTGCACCGGTCCGCCCACGAGAGCACCGAGCGCGGGTTCGACCGGGACGGCACCGTCCTGGTCACCGGCAGCGCCGACGGCCTGGCCGGAGCGGTGGTCCGGCACCTCGCCACCGAGCACGGGGTGCGCCGGATCGTGCTGGCGAGCCGGCGCGGCCCGGGAGCCGAGGAGATCCAGCGGCTGGGCGCGGACCTCGAGGCCGAAGTCGTCGGCGCGGCCTGCGACATGGCCGACCGGGAGGCCGTGGCCGGGTTGCTGGCATCCTTACCGGAGCAGGCGCCGCTGACCGCGGTCGTGCACACCGCGGCCGTGCTCGCCGACGGAGTGCTCGCCTCGCTCACCCCCGAGCAGGTCGGCACCGTGCTGCGGCCCAAGGTCGACGCGGCGCTCCACCTGCACGAGCTGACGCGCGACCTCGGGCTGCGCGAGTTCATCCTGTTCTCCTCGGTCGCCGGCGTCCTGGGTGCCCCCGGCCAGGGCAACTACGCGGCGGCCAACGCCTTCCTCGACGCCCTGGCGCACCACCGGCGCGCCCAGGGCCTGCCCGCCCAGTCCCTCGCCTGGGGCCTGTGGGAGCAGCGCAGCGGCCTCACCCAGAACCTGGACGCGGCCGACGTGGCGCGGATCTCGCGCGGGGGAGTGGTGCCGTTCGACACCGCGCAGGGCCTGACGATCATGGACCTGGCGCGGGGCACGGGCGCGCCCGCGCTCGTGCCCGCGACCCTCGCGGCCACCGCACTGGAGACCGCGCCCGAAGACGCCCCGGCGCTGCTCAGGGACCTCGTGCGGGGCCCCGCCCGGCATGTGGCGGCGGCGCCCGAGCGGCGCGGCGCCGACGAACTGCGCGGCAGCCTCGCAGGCCTGGACGAGGAGGGCGGCGACGCCCTGCTCGGCGAGATCGTGCGCGGCCACCTCGCCACCGTGCTCGGCCACGCCTCGGCCGACGACATCGACGACGGCGCCGCCTTCCTCGAACTGGGCCTGGACTCGCTCACCGCCGTCGAGCTGCGCAACCGGCTGACCTCGGTCACCGGACTGCGGCTGCGCCCCACCGTCGCCTTCGACTGCTCCACCCCCCGGGCTCTGGCGCGGTTCCTGCGCACCGAGCTGCTGACGGCGCCCGCGGCCGAGCCGTCGGAACCGCCGGCCCCCGCCCGGCCCGTCGGCCCGATGGAGGCGGCCGGCGAGTTGTTCCGTTACGCCGCGGAGCAGGGCCGGCTGAAGACGGGCGTGAAGATGCTGCACCAGGCCGCCCAGCTGCGGCCCATGTTCACGGCGAGGGAGGGCCGCGAGGGCATCCCCGGCCCGCTGCGGCTGGCCACCGGCGCCAAGCGGCCCAGGATCATCTGCCTCTCCGCGTTCGTCGCCCTGGGCGGTGCCCACCAGTTCGTCCGGTTCGCCTCGTTCTTCGAGGACGAGTACGACGTCGCGGCGCTGGACGTGCCCGGCTTCGAGAACGGCGAACCGCTCGCCGCGGAACCGGAGGCGCTGGTCGACGTCTACGGCGACATGATCGCCGAACTGGTCGGCGACGACCCGTTCGTCCTCCTGGGATCCTCCTCCGGCGGTGTGCTCGCGCACGCGACCGCCGAGCGGATGAACCGGCGCGGCGTCGCCCCGGCCGGTGTGGTGGTCGTCGACGGCTACCCGATGACCAGCCCGCACATCAACCGGGTGCAGGACCAGCTGATCAAGGGCATGTTCGCACGCGAGGAGCGGTTCGTCAGGCTGGACGGCACCCGCCTGACGGCCATGGGCTGGTACTGCGGCATGTACGAGTTCTGGGAGCCGCGCGCGCTCGAGACGCCGACCCTGCTGCTGCGGGCCACCGTCCCGCTGAAGGGCATGACGGACGACCCGTCGGGCGAGGAGTGGCGCGCCGCGTGGCCCGCCACCAAGGTGCTCGACATTCCCGGCGACCACTTCACGGTCATGGAGGACCACCTGCCGACCACCACCCGGGCCATCAAGGACTGGCTGGAAAGTCTCTGACGCACAGGGCCCGCACGGCGGGGCGGGCCCCGCAGTCCGATCCCCCTCGACACCGCCCCGGCGCGGTCGAGGTGTTGTTCCCCCCTTTTTTTTCCGGACGGCCGGACCGTCGGGTCCGGCACACGATGTATGGAGGTATTCATGGCACTGGGTTACTTGCTCGGCGGAGGGGTCGGCACCGAGCCGCACGGGATCGAGCTGCACCGCGCGTTCCCCGTGATGCGGCGGCTGTACGAGCAGATCGCCGAGTGGACCGGCCTGACCGTCGGCCAGATCCTCAAGGAGGACCTGCCGGAGGGCCAGGAGGAGCGGCAGAGCGTCGGTTCCATCCGGGAGACCGCGCTCGCCCTTGCCGTGCACGACATCCTCGCCGAGCGGGGTGTGCACCCCTCCGTGCTGGGCGGTCTGAGCCTGGGCGCCATGACCAGCTGCTGTCTGGCCGGTGCCCTCACCCGGCAGGAGCTGTTCGGTCTGCTGCGCGGCACCCGCCTCTGCCCCGACCCGGACCCCTCGGACCCGGCGCACGCCCTCGCCATCGCGGCCGTCCCGGCAGGGCAGAGCGTCGAGACGTTCGTGGGCGGCACCGAGGGCGTGTACGTCGCCGGTGACATGGGCGACACCGCCGACGGCGCGCTGCGCCTCCACATGCTGGGCGGACTGCACGAGCCCCTGGCCGCACTGGCGGGCTCGCTGCCCGAGGGCCTGGTGACCCTGATGCCGGGCCGCGGCATCGCCCAGCACACCCCGCTGCGCGCCCCCTACCGGGCGTTCATCGAACCCCACATCGACGCCATCGGCTTCGCCGCGCCCCGGCTGCCGGTGATGTCCTGCCTGGACCGCAAGCAGCTGGCCTCGGGCGACGACGTGCGCGACCTGTTCAGGCGCAACCCCACCGACCCGATCAGCCTGCCGTACGTGTACGACGGCATGCGGGAACGGGACGTCCAGCTCGGTGTGGTGGTCGGACCCGCCATCCCGGCCGGAATGCTGCGCATCCCCTTCCCCGTCGTCCACGTCGAGCAGCCGGAGCACATAGAGAAGGTCGTCTCCAGCGTCTTCGAGCTCGGCATCGAGTACCCCGAGACGGGACTCGCCCCGTGCTGAACGCGAGCCCGTCCCCGGCCGACTGCGACAAACTCATCGACGGCTGGCTGGACACGGACCTGGACGAGTGGACCCGGAGGGTGGTCCGGCGTCACTTCGACCCCGAGACCGGCAGCCCTTATTGGCTGCAGCGGGCCGAGGAGCTGTCGTTCGACCCGCGGGACATCACGCGCCATGCCGAGCTGACCGCGTTCGGACCGTTCGACCTGGACGTGCTGCGCACGCGTGACCCGCGTGACTTCGTCCCGCTGGCCGTGCCCCGTCCGCTCACCGGCCGGGTGTGGGACTCGGGTGGCACCACCGGCGCGCCGTGCCGCGTCTTCTACACCCCGCAGATGCTCGTCCACCGGGGCGTGTGGCGCCGCTGGTCGTTCACGACCGAGGGCTTCGAACCGCACCGGACCTGGCTCCAGGCGACACCCACCGGACCCCACCTGATCGGCAACGGCGTCTGGGAGGCCGGGGACCTGCACCAGGGGATCGTGTACGCGATCGACATGGACCCCCGCTGGGTGAAGCGGCTGCTGCGCACCGCGCGCATGCCCGTCGCGCGGGACTACACCGAGCACCTGCTCGACCAGATCCTGGAGGTGCTGGAGACCCGGGAGGTGGACTACCTCAACACCACCCCGGCGCTGATGGTGGCGCTGATCCGGCGGGCCCCCGAGCGGGTCGCCGCGCTGCGCGGCGTCCGGCTGAGCGGCACCCACCTGGTTCCCTCGGTCCACCGGCGGATCACCGAGGCGCTGGACGGCGGCATCTGCGGCCTGAGCTACGGCAACACTTTCGGCAACGCGGCCGGCCTGCCGGTGGAGAAAGCCGGCGAGGTCATGCCGTACCTGCCCAACTTCCCGCAGGTGACCATGGCGGTCGTCGACAAGACCGACCCGATGACCGTGGTGCCCTACGGCGCCACGGGACGGGTCCGGCTGACCGTGCTGCACGACGACCTGTTCCTGCCCAACGTGCTGGAACGGGACGAGGCGATGCGGTACGACACCGGCGACCGCTTCCCCACCGACGGTGTCGCCAACGTGCGCCCGCTGGAGACGGCCAGTACCGCGGTCGAGGGGCTGTACTGAGTCGAGGGGCTGTACTGAAGTGAAGGACTGTCGCCCACCTCCCGCGATGCGGGCGACAGTCCCGTTCAGCCGAGCACCGCGGCCCGCACGCACAGCACGTCCGGCAGATGCGACGCCAACTGCCGCCAGCTGTCGCCGTCGTCGTCCGACGCGTACACCTCGCCGTTGCGGTTGCCGAAGTAGACGCCGGCCGGGTCCGCGCCGTCGTGGCACATCGCGTCGCGCAGCACCGTGCCGTAGTGGTCCTCCTGCGGCAGCCCCGCCGTGAGCGGCTCCCAGCTGCGGCCCGCGTCCGCCGTCCTGAAGACCCGGCAGCGCCGCCCGGCCGGCACCCGGTCGGAGTCGGCGTTGATGGGGAACACATAGGCCGTGTCACCGCGGTGCGGATGGGCCACCACCGCGAAGCCGAACGTCGACGGCAGACCCTCTCCGATGTCCGTCCAGCGCCCGCCCGCGTCGTCGCTGCGGTACACCCCCCAGTGGTTCTGCAGGTACAGCCGGTCCGGGTCGGCCGCGTCCCGGGCGACCTTGTGCACGCACTGCCCGAACTCCGGGTCCGGGTCCGGCAGGAACACCGCGGACACCCCGGAGTTCGACGGGGTCCAGCTCGCGCCGCCGTCCAGGGTGCGGAACACTCCCGCAGTCGAGACGGCCACCGTCACCGCCCGCGCGTCCCGCCCGTCGGTGAGCACGGTGTGCAGCCCCTCACCGCCTCCGCCCGGCATCCACTTCGGACGCGTGGGGTGCTCCCACAGCGGCCGGACCAGCTCGAAGGACTCACCGCGGTCCTCCGACCGGTACAGCGCGGCCGGCTCGGTGCCCGCGTACACCACGTCGGGCTCGGCCGCCGCCGGGTGCAGCTGCCAGACCCGCTCCAGCGAGGCCCCCGTGTCCTGGGGGAACTTCACGGCGGGCCTGGCCGGTTCGGTCCAGCTGCGGCCGAGGTCGTCGGAGTGGAACACCGAAGGACCCCAGTGCGCGCTGTCCCCGCCGGCGAGCAGCCGGGGGTTCGCCCCACGGGTGTCGATCGCGACCGAGTACACGGCCTGCGCGTTGAAGTAGGGACTCTCGTCGAACTCCCAGGCGCCACCTCGCCGGCGCCCGATGAACAGACCCTTGCGGGTGCCCACGGCGAGCAGTACCTCGGTCATGCCGATCACCTCCGCGACGTCGTCCTCGACGTCCTGATTCCGGACACGGGCCAGTGTGCACCCCACCACTGACAGTCACCCCAGGATCGGCCCGCGCCGCAGGTCGGCGCGGTGCGGCGGGCCCGCGCGGGCCCGGACGCCGGCGCATGCGGGCGCCCGCAGGCGTCAGTCTCCGCCCGGCAGCGCGCGCTCGACGATCGCGTCCAGCCCGGCGCTCGAGGGCAGCGTGCCGAAGGCGTGCCCCCAGTCGCCGCCCAGCCGGGTCGCGCAGAAGGCGTCGGCGACCGCGGCCGGGGCGTGCCGGACGAGGAGGGAGCCCTGGAGCGCCAGCGCCATCCGCTCCACCAGCCGCCGGGCGCCGGCCTGCGCGCCCTGTGCCAGCTGGTCCTTCAGCCCGGTCACCGCCGCGTCCAGCCGGGCGTCCGCCCCGCGCGTCAGCGCGAGTTCGTCGAACAGGGCCTGAGCGGTGGCCGGTTCCCGGCCCAGCGCCCGCAGCACGTCGAGGGCGTTGACGTTCCCCGAGCCCTCCCAGATCGACAGCAGCGGGGCCTCGCGGTAGTGCCGGGGCATTCCGGACTCCTCGACGTAGCCGTTGCCGCCCAGGCACTCGAGCGCCTCGGCGGTGAAGGCGGGGCCGCGCTTGGTGACCCAGTACTTCCCGGCCGCCGTCGCGATCCGGCGGAAGGCGGCCTCCTTGGCGTCCCCGCGCACCGCGCGGTCCGCCGCTCCGGCCAGCCGCAGGGTGAGGGCCGTGGCGGCCTCGGACTCCAGTGCCAGATCGGCCAGCACGTTGCGCATCAGCGGCTGGTCCACCAGCCGCGCCCCGAACGCGCTGCGGTGGCGCGCGTGGTGGCCCGCCTCCACGAGCGTCTTGCGCATCAGGGCCGCCGACATCATCACGCAGTCCAGGCGGGTGCAGTTGACCATCTCGATGATGGTCTTCACGCCCTGTCCCTCCGGGCCGACCAGCCAGGCCACCGTGCCGTCGAACTCCGGTTCGGACGAGGCGTTGGAGCGGTTGCCCAGCTTCTCCTTCAGCCGCTGGATGCGGAAGGTGTTGCGGGTGCCGTCGGGCAGGACCCGCGGCACCAGGAAGCACGACAGCCCGTCCGGGGCCTGCGCCAGCACCAGGAACACGTCGCACATCGGTGCCGAGGTGAACCACTTGTGCCCGCGCAGGGTGTAGACGCCGGGCTCGGCGGTCGGCGCCGCCGTGGTGGTGTTGGCCCGGACGTCGGAACCGCCCTGCTTCTCGGTCATCCCCATGCCGGCCAGCAGCCCGCGCTTGCCGGCCGGCACGCTCAGCCCCGGTTCGTACTCACGGCCGGTCAGCCCCGGCTCGTACACCGCCGCCAGGTCCGGCTGCCGGCGCAGGGCGGGCACGGCCGCGTACGTCATGGACGTCGGGCAGCCGTGTCCGGCGTCCGTGTGGCCCCACACCAGGCCCTTCGCGGTGCGGGCGACGTGCGCGCCGGGCCGGTCGTCCGCCCAGGGCGCGCCGGCCAGCCCTTCGGCGACGGCCGTGCGCATCAGGTGGTGCCAGCTGGGGTGGAACTCGACCTCGTCGATCCGGTGCCCGTACCGGTCGTGGGTGCGCAGCTCGGGTTCGTGACGGTTGGCCTGATCGCTCCACTCCTGCGCCTGCGCGCTGCCGGCCAGCCGGCCGAGGCGGCGCAGCTCCTCCTCGGCCCAGCCGGCGCCCTCCCGCCGCAGGCCCTCCAGCAGGGCGGTGTCGTCGGAGGCGTCGTAGGGGGTCAGGGACGGGGGCTGATTGGTGACGTCGTGCGTGACGTGATGGCCGGCGCCCGGGGCGCCGCCGTTCTGCTGCCGCTGGTCCGCGAGTGTGGTCGCCATGCCACGATGTTGCACTATTACTGCGGTCGCAGCAATCATGCAACATGATCGGCGACGTAGAGTACGGCCCCATGGGGAGGAACGAACCGGCGGCAGCGGACGCGCCCCTGCTGCGCCCGCTCTCCGCGCGGTCGGTCGTCCTGAGTCTGCTGCTCGGTATCCATCCGCCGGAGCTCCCGGCGAAGGAGCTCGCCCGGCTGGTGGAGGGCTTCGACGTCGGCGGGTCCACGCTCCGCGCGGCGCTCAGCCGGATGGTCGCCGCCGGTGATCTGCGGCGCACGGACGCCGGCTACCGCCTCAGCGACCGGCTGCTGGAGCGTCAGCGCCGCCAGGACGAGTCCCTGCGGCCGCGCACCCGCGCGTGGGACGGCGACTGGGAGCTGGTGATGATCACCGCGACGGGCCGGGGTCCCGCGGAACGGGCCGAGCTGCGCGCCCGGCTCGCCGCGCTCCGGCTGGCCGAACTCCGCGAGGGGGTGTGGCTGCGTCCCGGCAATCTGGAACGCCCTCTGCCCGCCGCGCTCGACCAGGTCGCCGAGCGCGGCACGGCCCGCCCCGCGCGGCCCGCCGGCGAGCTCGCCGCGACCCTGTGGCCACTGGACGCCTGGTCCGCCACGGCGCGGACGCTGCTCACTCACGTCGACCGCGCCGACCGCCCCGCGGACCGCCTGACGGCGTTCGCGGCCGTGGTACGCCACCTGCTCGCCGACCCGGTACTGCCCGCCGACCTGCTGCCCCCGGACTGGCCGGGCGAGCCACTGCGGGCCGCGTACGCGGTGTACCGGCGGGAGCTGACGGGCGCGGTGCGCTCGCGCGTGCCCGGCGCCTGACCCGCAACGCGCCGTGCGTTCCGGGAGGCGGCGCGGCCCACGGGCGTTTGCAGAACGGCTGCACGCCTGCCCCGCCACGGCGTGGGCGCTGCTCATTCACCCGGACCGGCTGACGGCGTCCGCGGCTGTGATGCGCATGTCCCGCCGACCTGCCGAGGACCGGCCGGGCGCGGTGCGCTCCCGCGTGCCAGGCGCCTGACCCGCAACGCGCCGTGCGTTCCGGGAGGCGGCGCGGGGTACGGGCGGCCGCGGAGCGGTTCGGACGTCTGCCCCGCCACCTAGAAGACCGCTGAAGATCTTGCTCCGCCCGCCCGACTCATCCCGGATTGCCGGTAAATGTCAATCTGTATGAACTGGTGCAAGCCGGGCGCGATTTCAAGATCTTCAGGACACTCCTAGCGGGCGCTGCTCGTTCACGCGGACCGGCTGTCGGCGTTCGCGGTCGTCGTGCGCGATTTCTCGCCGGGTGAGCCGGCGCGGGCCGCGTACGCGGGCTGCCGGCGGGAGCAGTCGCGTGAGGTGCGCCCGTGCGTGCCCGGCACGTGACCCGGAAGGCGAGGTGCGTTCCGGGCCGGCGCGCGGTGGGCGGACGTCTCAGACGGAGCGGTGGTACTGGTCCGGTACGTGGACCGTGCCGCCCAGCTCGCGGGCGGCGTGCCGGGCCCACGAAGGGTTGCGGAGCAGCTCGCGGCCGAGGAGCACCGCGTCCGCCTCACCGTTGGCCAGGATCTTCTCCGCCTGCTCGGCCTCGGTGATCAGGCCGACGGCGGCCACGGGCATCGGCGTCTCGTTGCGCACCCGCGCGGCGAAGGGCACCTGGTAGCCGGGCCCGGTGGGGATGCGGGCGCCGGCGGCGTTGCCGCCGGTGGAGACGTTGAGCAGGTCGATGCCGCGGGCGTGCAGCTCGGAGGCGAAGCGGACGGTGTCGTCGGCGGTCCAGCCGGCCTCCTCCAGCCAGTCCGTGGCCGAGACGCGGAAGAACAGCGGCTTGTCGTCCGGCCACTCCTCGCGCACGGCGTCGGTCACCTCGAGCGCGAAACGCGTCCGGTTCTCGTACGAGCCGCCGTAGGCGTCGGTGCGGTGGTTGGAGTACGGGGAGAGGAACTCGTTGATGAGATAGCCGTGGGCGCCGTGGATCTCGGCGATCTCGAACCCGGCGGCCAGCGCCCGGCGGGCAGCGGCGCGGAACTGCTCGACGATCTGCCGGATCTGCTCCACCGTCAGCTCGTCGGGGACCGGATGCCCCTCGGCGAAGGCGCGCGGGCTCGGCGCGACCGGCTGCCAGCCGTGGTCCTCGGGCCCGACCGGGGCGCCGCCCTTCCAGGGGCGCTCGGTCGACGCCTTGCGGCCGGCGTGCGCGAGCTGGACGGCGGGGACGGTGCCCTGCGCGGCGAGGAACCCGGTGATGCGGCGGAAGGCTTCGACCTGCGTGTCGTTCCAGATGCCGAGGTCGTACGGCGAGATGCGGCCCTCCGGTGACACGGCGGTGGCCTCGACGATGATCAGACCCGTGCCCCCGGCCGCGCGGGCCGCGTAGTGCGCGAAGTGCCAGTCGTGGGGTGCGCCCGCCTCGGGCCCCTCGGGAGCCGCCGAGTACTGGCACATGGGCGGCATCCACACGCGGTTGGGGATCGTCACGGCGCGCAAGGTGTAGGGCTCGAACAGCGTGCTCACGCGGGGCTCCATTCGGCGGATCGGGGATGGTGTGCGGTCGTACGATAAGCATCGTAGTACGGCGGATGTCAAACTACGAAGACTCTCGTACAATGGATGCTCCCGGAATGAATGTGGAGCCGCCGCCGTGACGACCGCCGCCCCCGCCCCCAGCAGCCGTGAGCTGCCGCACCCCGCGTGCGAGGAGATCCGGCTGGAGGGCGTGCTGCACGCGCTCTCCGACCCCGTGCGCCTGGGCATCGTCCACGAGCTCGCCGCCGAGGGTGTCGCGCTGGCCTGCTCGCACTTCGACGTGCCGGTCAGCAAGTCCACCACCACGCACCACTTCCGGGTGCTGCGCGAGAGTGGTGTGATCAGGCAGACCTACGAGGGCACCGCCAAGTTGAACGCCCTGCGTCGCGACGACCTGGACGACCTGTTCCCCGGTCTGCTCGACGCCCTGCTCGCCGCGGCCACCCGCCAGGCGGCCCGCCGGCGGCCGGCCTGACTGCCCCCGGAGGTCACGCACTCCGCTGACAGGGTGCCGTCCGCCGGACGGGGAGCGTGTTCCTCCGGAGGGAAACTGATCACACGGTTACGTTGCGTGTGTGCTCGAGGCGTCCTTTCTTCAGCTTTCCGATCGCTCTCCGGCAGAGAGCGCGGTGTCCGTGTGGCCCGCGTGGGAGGTGCGGGAGGGGGAACGGGCGACCCGGTGGCTCCATGTGCGGCTGGCCTTCGGCGACGGGGCCAGGATCGACGCGCTCGCGACGGTGTGCGAGGGGTGGGTCTGCGTCGAGGACGTACAGGCCCGGCCCGCGCTCACTCTCGAGGACCTGGCGGTGCTGGCCGACTGGATCGAGGGCCCGCTGGCCCACGCCTGCGGTGCCGAGGGCGGCCCGGCTCCCAGGGACGGGGCCGGCACGGGGGCACACCGGGACGGCTCCGCCGGGCCGCGCGGGCCGGACGGGCGGCGGCTCGTGGCGCAGGCGTACCGTGCGGCCCAGGAGCAGGGCGCCGATCCCGTGCTCGCGGTGATGGACGAGACCGGGTACAGCCGGCGCGGCGCTCTCCGGCTCATCGGCCGGATGCGCGACGCGGGTCTGCTGTCCCCGCGGCACGCCCGCCGCTGAGCCGCCGCGGGGCGGAGGCGGTCCGGCGCACCGTCACAAGAGGTTCCGCATCCGGTTGATCTCGCTCGTCTGCTGCGCCACCACGTCGTCCGCCATCTCCTCGACGGCGATGTTGTTGCCCTGACCCTTCACATCGGTCGCCATGGTGATTGCCCCCTGGTGATGGGCGATCATCAACGTGAGGAACAACTGGTCGAAGGCCTTGCCGTCGGCCGCCTCGAGCTGCTTGAGCTGGGCCGGGGTGGCCATGCCGGGCATCGTCGCGTGATCGTGCGCGTGCCCCTCGTCCCGTTCCGCCTTGTCGTGGCTCTTCAGCCAGCCCTTCATCATCTTGATCTCCGGCTGCTGGGCGGCGGCGATGCGCTCGGCCAGTTTGACGATCTTCGGGGATTCCGCGCGGTCCGGCACGAGGTCGGTCATTTCGAGCGCCTGCGCGTGATGCACGATCATCATCCGCGCGTACGTCACGTCGGCGGAGTTGGGGGAGTCGTCCTCCGCACGCTGCCGCGAGACCTCCTCGGCCGACAGGGTCCGGTTCTCCTCCCCGGGCTCCCCGGGCGCGATGACCGAAGGCCCGCTCGAAACGGCCGGCTTGGCGTCGTCCGAGCCCGAGTCGCAGCCCACGAGTCCGAGGACGGCCCAGGCGGCCAGCCCGGCGGCGACGGCGGACGGACGGGGCACACGGCGGTGGTGCACAAGGACCTCCTGTGGCTGGAAGTACCCCTCTTTGTGGAGGGCTGTTGGACACCTCGTGAGTGTCGGGCGACCGTCCTAGCACGCTTCCGCGCAACTTTGATCAAAAAACTTCCCTGACGATATCGCCCTCTGTTGGTATGTCCATGCTCAGACGATACTGCCGGTGCCAAAGCCGTTCCGAAGCGAACGGAACCAGGGAGGAAACAGTGATCCTGTTGAGAGATTCCCGAACGCGGCGCAGACGGCTGGGAGTTGCCGCGGCCGCGGGCGGCCTGCTGGCCGCCCTGCTCACCGCCGCGCCAGCCGCGGCGATCCCCGACCCCGGGGACTCGCCGGCCGACGGCAAGGAGGTCTCGCGCAGCGACCAGGCCGAGGCGCGCGAGGCCATCGAGAGCGGCGAGATCCCGGGCCAGGACGAGGTCGTCCACTCCGACAACATCAAGCACGTGGCCCACGTCCCCAAGGACGTGCTGTCCGGCACCAATTCGGACCTGGCCTTCCAGGGCCGGTACGCCTTCGCCGGGAACTACGACGGCTTCCGCATCTTCGACATCCGCAACCCCAAGGCGCCCAGAACCGTGGCGCAGGTGCTGTGCCCCGGCTCGCAGAACGACATCTCAGTCTCCGGCAACCTGCTGTTCCTGTCCACCGACTCCTCGCGCAGCGACAGCAGTTGCAACAGCACCACGCAGCCGGCGACCGAGAAGTCCTCGTGGGAGGGCGTGAAGGTCTTCGACATCAGCGACAAGCGCAACCCGCGCTACGTCGCCGCCGTCGAGACCGCCTGCGGCTCGCACACCCACACGCTGGTGCCCGAGCGCAAGAACGTCTACGTGTACGTCTCCTCGTACTCGCCGAACGCGGCCTACCCCGACTGCCAGCCGCCGCACGACGGCATCTCCGTCATCAAGGTGCCGCGCAAGGCCCCGCACAAGGCAGCGGTGGTCGGCTTCCCGGTGCTGTTCCCGGGTGAGGGCCCGGACGGCGGCGGCAACCCGGGCGGGCCCACCAACCCGGGCGTCTCCAAGACCACCGGCTGCCACGACATCACCGTGCTGCCGTCCAAGGACCTGGCCGCCGGTGCCTGCATGGGCGACGGCATCCTGTTCTCCATCCGGAACCCGGAGCGTCCCCGGGTGATCGACCGGGTGCAGGACAACGTCAACTTCGCGTTCTGGCACTCGGCGACCTTCAACCAGAAGGCGAACAAGGTCGTCTTCACCGACGAGCTGGGCGGTGGCGGCGCCGCCACCTGCAACGCGGAGATCGGCCCGAATCGCGGCGCGGACGGCATCTACGACATCATCGGCAAGGGCGACCGCAGCAAGCTGGTCTTCCGCAGCTACTTCAAGATCCCGCGGCACCAGGCGGACACCGAGAACTGCGTCGCCCACAACGGCTCGCTCATCCCGGTCCGGGGCCGTGACCTGATGGTCCAGGCCTGGTACCAGGGCGGCGTCTCCGTCTGGGACTTCACCAACTCCGCCAAGCCCAGGGAGATCGCCTACTTCGAGCGTGGACCGCTGACCACCGACAGCATCGTCACCGGCGGCTCCTGGTCGGCGTACTACTACAACGGCTACATCTACTCGAACGACATCGCCAAGGGCTTCGACGTCCTGAAGATCGACGACCGGCGCACGGACCCGGCCCGCGGGGTCCACATGCGTGAGCTCAACGTGCAGACACAGCCGGACTACTTCGACTGAGCGTCCGGCTCCGTCGCGAAGAACCGGGCCATGTCCGTCCGGTCCTTCCCTTCCGTCCCGCCGGGCACCTCGGTGTCCGGCGGGACGCCCATGTCCCAGTCGAGCCGGTAGCGCTTGAACAACTCCGCGCGCAGGACCGGCACGGGCATCGGCGCACCCGGCATCAGGGCCGCGTAGACGGCGCCCATCAGCAGCGCGCGCAGCATCGGATAGTCGGACTCGACGTCGCTGGAGCCGTGCCGGGCGACGGTGTCGCTCAGCAGCTCCGCCAGGCGCCGCTGCTCGGGGCAGGGCACGAATCCCTCGGCCTGCAGCAGTCCGGCCATGTGCTGGCGCATCAGCAGGGGACGGTCCCGCGCCAGACCCAGGACCGCGTCGATGGCCCGCGCCATCCGCTCCCGGCCGTCGTCCGTGCGCGGCTCGCGCTCCAGGGCCTCCTCCAGCGTCCGGTGCATCAGCCGGTGCACGGCGGACTGCACGAGCTGGCGTTTCCCCGGGAAGTAGTACGAGACCAGCCCCCGGGCGGAACCCGCCCGGTCGGCTATGTCGCTGAGCGTCGTCGCCTCGTACCCGTGCTCGCTGACCAGCTCGACGGCGGCGTGCAGGAGCCGCTCCTTCGAACGCCTCCGCAACTCTTCATTGACCAGGGCGCTGCGCGGGGACATGCTGGACTCCTGCGTTGACTGGCTGCCAGCCAACTATACTCAACGCGTGCGGCCGGGCCTTCGGGTCCGGTCCTGGCTGCTGTCCGTCTCGGGCGACGCGGGGGATCGTCCGAGGCGGACGGCCCGGGCCTGGGCTCCGCCGGGCGAGCGGCGGCGGCTCACGGATGCCGCTGCCGGTGCACGCCCGCGGCCGCCGTCACCAGCAGGGCGCCGAACAGCCAGCCGCCCACGACGTCCGTCGGCCAGTGGACGCCCAGCCAGACACGGGTGAGGCCCACCCCGGTCACCGAGACCACCGCCACGGCCAGCGCCGTGCGCCACAGGGCGCGGTCCACCCCGTGCCGGTGCAGGAGCCACAGCAGCAGGCCGCACACGAGCGTCGCGGTCATGGCGTGCCCCGAGGGGAAGGCCGCGTAGTGCGCGGAGTCGACCGGGTCCGGCCACACCGGGCGGTCCCGCCCCACCACGGCCTTCAGACCCTGCTGCACGGCCGTCCCGAGGGCCACCGTCAGCACCAGCCACCCCGCGGTCCACCGGTCCGCGTACCGCCACACCAGCAGCCCCGCCGCCACCGCGCACAGCACCCGCATCGTCCACGGGTCCCAGATCCAGTCCGTCAGGATGCGGGCGGCCTCGGTCAGCCCGGGTTCCGCCACGGCCCAGCGGTGGGTGGTGGCCGAGATGTCGCCGTCCAGGCCGAGCAGCGGTCTCCACTCGACGGCGACCAGGGCCAGCAGCAGCGCCGAGCACAGGGCCAGTGCTCCGGCGTACAGCGTGGCCGGACGGTGCTGCGGCGGCCGGGGCGGGGAATCGGTGCGGGGGGTGCTCATGAGGTGATCCTTGTCGACCGGCGGGGTCCGGTGCCAGTCATGCCACCGCCGCCGGCCCGGCACGGCCCGCGGACTATCCCAGTGCCCGCAATCCTGGTGCGAACGCCACCAGCACGGGCACCACCGGCACCAGCGACGCGACGGCGGTCAGCCGCAGCCGCCGCCACGGGGGCAGCCGGTCCTCGGGAGTGAGCAGCCGGTTCACCCGGGCCGGGACCTGCGCCTGTGGCTCCGGGTGCGGCCCGGGGCCGAACACGCCGCGGTGCTCGTTGAGTTCCACCAGGGCCAGGGCCGTGGTCAGCCTGCCGAAGCGGCGGGACGCCGTGTCGTCGGCGGCGAGTTCGACGAGCCGGTGCATCTCCTCGCGGAACGCCGCGAACACCGGCACCTGCGGGAAACCGCCCGCCAGCGCGGACGAACAGTGCAGCAGCCAGTCGTGCCGGGCCCGGGCGTGCCCCCGCTCGTGGGCCAGCACCGCGTCCAGCTGCCTGCCCTTCAGCCGGCGCAGCGCGGCCGTGGTGACGACCAGCCGGGGCGGGGTGCCGGGCAGCCACCACGCGTCGGGCCGCTCGCCCTCCAGGACCACGAGCCGGTCGGTGCCCGGCTCCTCTCCCGGCAGCATCGGGGCGCGCAGCCGCAGCCCGGCCCGGCGGGCCCGGCGCCGCGCACGAGCCCGCACGATCTCCCGGACCAGCATCGCGGCACTCCACAGGCCGCCGCACGCCAGTGCCACCGCGGTGGTCTGCGCCCAGAGCCCCGACGTCCCGAGGGAGTACGCCTCCACGACCGCGCCCGGCGCGGTGGCGAACACCTGGCCGCCCACCGCGTGCCAGGCGGCCGCCGCGCTGAACGTCATCGACAGGGCGCAGCACAGCAGGACGGCCGCGATCACGCACTGCCACGCCCACAGCGCCACCACCGGCTCCCGGTCGGGCCAGTCGGCCCGGGCGAGCAGCCGGGGACCCACGACGGCGGTCAGGACGCCGAGCATCAGCAGGACCGCGGGGAGGATCATGTCTGCAGCCTATGAGCGCGGGCCGCCGCGGGGTACGGGAGCGGCACCCGAAGTGACGCAGACAACGCCCGCGGCGTGGCCGCCGGGCCCTCCCTCACATCATCAGCAGCATCGCCACCATCGCGAGACCCATGGACAGCCGGCAGGCCCGCGCCAGCTCCGGCCGGTCACCCCAGCCGGGCTCCGGGCCGCTCCCCGCCGGCGCGGTCACGGGCACCAGACGTGCGCCCGTCACCAGCACATACGCGGCGAAGTACACCAGCAGGGCCCCGGTGAGCAGGGGTATGCCCGCGCCGCCGGGACCACCCGCCGGGTGTCCCTGCGCATGTCCGGGAGCGGCGGAGGCCATGGTCACGGTCATGTACACCATCGCCCCGGCACCGACCAGATGGTGCAGATGGCGGACGCCCGAGCGGGCCGCCCACAGCGCGTGCAGGCCGGCCGCCGCGAACACCGCGGCGTGCGCCGGCCAGGCCCAGGGCGGCGGGGTGAACGCCGTCGCGGGCACGGCCATCACCGCCATGCCGAATCCCATCAGCGCCTCGCCGCCCGCGGCCCTGCGCTGCTCCTCCACGGAGCTGCGCATCCGCAGCAGACAGTACGCACCGGTCGCCGCGCACAGCGCGACGAGCAGCCACCCCGACGACCCCGCTCCGTGCACACCCACCCCCCTCGACCTCGTACGGCGGTCGGTCACGAACTGCCCGCCCCCGACACCGGCCACGCGGGCGCACGGAGGTACACGGGGAGTGCTCGGGGGAGTGCACCAGGACACCCCACCCGCGCGTCGCCACCGTGCCCGCCCACGCCGGAGCGAGCCGGTGGTCCCCAGCACGGGCACGCACATGGAGGATCCACGGCCACGACGGCGACACCTTCGCCGCGGTGGTCCAACAGCGGCGGGCTGTTCACCCCGCCCTGAGCACCGCCCCCATCGAGGTCATCGGCGGCAACCGCTGCGCCGCTCTCCTACGGGCGGACGACGTCCCGCTGCACCATGCCGGGCTCTCCCGCGGAGTTCGGCCTGCGCGCTGCACCGCACCGGACCGCATGCCTGAAGCGGCCCACCGAGCGCTGACCGGTTCCACGCCGGGTCGGCGCCCGCGACCGCCTCACCGGCGCCGGACGCGACACGGTCGCCGGCATCCCGCCCGACGGCTCGTCCAGGCGAATGCCGCGCTGTCCGGTCCGGGCGGCACGGAACTCGGCGCGTCGGCCGCCCCGCGCGAGGGTGCCGCCCGCCCGCGCCCCCTCGCGGTGCTCACCGTTCGGCCCGGTACACGCCGAACATCGCCCCCTGCGGGTCCCGGAGCACCGCGATGCGCGGCCGTTCCGGGTGGGAGACGGGCTCCATCAGCACCGTGCCCTCCACCGTCGTGGTGGTGACCGCGGCGTCGTCCACGTCGTCCACGGCGAAGTACGGCAGCCAGTGCGCCGGCACCTCGTGCGGGAACTTCTCGTCCATCGTCACCATGCCGCCGAAGTCCGCGCCGTCGACGCCCCACTGGGGGTAGCGCAGGGACGGGTCCACGCTCCAGCCGAACACGGTGGTGTAGAAGGACACCGCCTGCTGCGGCGCGCGGGTGAGCAGCTCCACCCAGCCCAGGGACCCCGGGACGTCGAACACCCCGGCGCCCGGGAAGGTGCCCGCCTGCCACAGCTGGAAGACGGCTCCGGCCGGGTCCGCGGCCACCGCGAAACGTCCCGCGTCGAACACGTCCGTCGGGCCGAGCAGCGGCTGCCCGCCGGCCGCACGCACCGCGCGCAGGGCCGCGTCGGCGTCGGCCACCGCGAACGACACGGTCCACGCGACCGGCTGGGACTCCTGGTACAGCGGGGTCAGTCCGGCGACCGGGGCGTCGCCGAGACGGGCCACCGTGTAGCCGCCGGCCTCCTGCCGCTGATCCGTCTCGGGGCGCCAGCCGAACAGCCGCGTGTAGAAGCGCGCGGCCGACTCGGGGTCGGTGGTGCCCAGCTCGGCCCAGCAGGGCCCGCCGGTGACCGGTGCGGACAGTTCCATGGCGCTCCTTCCGTCCCTCCAGCACGCTAAGGCCGGCCCCCGGCCCCGGCCATCCGGCGCGAAAGCGGCTGGCGCCGGCCGGCGGTCCGGCCGTACCCTCGCCCCGTACCGCACCGCGTGGCGGGCCCGGCTCCCTCACCCTGCCCGGAGGTACCCCGTGCCCGCGCTCGCCGTACGCCCCTTCCGCCGCACCGACCGCGACCAGCTCACGGACCTGATCAACACGCATGTCGCGGCCGTCGTCCCCGGCGTCTCCGTCTCCGTGAACACCGTCCTCGGCGACCTGGAGCGCCAGCCCGGCGAGGTCGTCACGGACCCGTGGGTGGCCGAGCGGGCGACGCTGGTCGCCGAGCGGCGCGGACAGGTCGTCGCCGGCGCCCATCTGCTGCGCTACCGCGCCGACGCCGAGGTCGGCGAGAGCTACCGGGACGCCGGGGAGATCGACTGGTTCGTGTGCCGCCCGCCGACCTCGTTCCTGCCGGACGCCGGGGACGCCGGGCACCTCCTGATGCGGGCCTGCCTGGCCCTGCTCGCCCGCTGGAACGTCCGCGTCCGTTACGCGGACGGTGCCCTGCCGGCCCCCGTCGTGTACGGACTGCCCCGGAACTGGCCGCATGTGCGGGCCGTCTACGAGGGCGCGGGTTTCCGGCACGTCGGGGACACCGAGGTGATCCTCCTGGCCCGCGTGGCCGACCTGCCGCGGGAGGAGCCCGGTGCGGACATCGCCTTCCGGCGCACCGTGGGGGAGTGCGGCACCCGCTTCACGGCGTACACGGACGGCGATGCCCGAGGCTTCATCGAGGTCGACACGGCACTGGCCCGCCCCGAACGCCTCACACGGGCCGCCGGCCTCGCCGACATCGGCAACCTGCACGTCGAGCCCGCCGCCCGGGACACCGGCCTGGAGGAGCGGCTGCTGGCCCATGCCGCCGGCTGGCTCCGCCTGTGCGGCGTCGACCGCCTGGCCGCCTACGAGCCGGAGACCGACCACGCCGCGCTCGACCGGCTCACCCGCGCCGGCTTCGGCGAGCTGACCCGCACCGACCGCGGCTGGGAGCACCGCCCGGACTGAACGGCCGCCGTCAGATCCCCGGCCGGTACCGCAGCGGATGGTCGGCCGGGACCTCGACGAGGACGATCGGCGTCCCGTCCGGATCCGCGATCCACATCTCGATCAGCCCCCAGGGCTCGCGCACCGGGGGACGGACGATGTCGACGCCCCGGGCGGTCAGCTCCTCGTGCGCCGCCTCGAGGTCCTCGACCTGGAGCCACAGCCGGACGTCCGGCGACGCCGCGCCGGTGGCGTCCGAGCGGCCCGAGAGCTCCAGGAACCCGCCGCCGAGGAAGTAGACGGTGCCGCGCTCGGGTCCGGTGCCGAACTCGCGGTGGACGGCCAGACCGAGCTGTCCGCCGTAGAAGGCGCGGGAGCGCTCGGGATCGGTGGGGCGGAGCAGGACGCGGCTGCCCAGTACATGCACCATGCGGCCGAGCGTAGCGGCCGGGTTACTCTCGTCCCCGTCCGAGCCACGCCGCGGGCGACGCACACGAGCCGGGAGACCTGCCCATGGAATCCGCCACCGACACCGCCACCGCACTGTCCTTCCGGGACGCCACCGAGGCCGACGTGGACGCCCTCGTCGCGCTGATCGAGTCGGCGTACCGCGGAGACTCAAGCAGGGCCGGGTGGACCACCGAGGCGGACATCCTGCACGGGCAGCGGACCGACCCGGAGGGCGTGCTGGAGGTCGTCAGGTCCCCCGGCAGCCGGCTGCTGACGGTCGAGCGCGAGGGCCGGATCGTCGCCTGCTGCCAGCTCGAACACCGCGGTGCGCACGCCTACTTCGGGATGTTCGCGGTCAGCCCCGACCTCCAGGGGGCAGGACTCGGCCGGACGGTCCTCGCTCAGGCCGAGCGCCGGGCCCGCGAGACCTGGGGCGCGGACGAGATGCACATGACGGTCATCTCCGTACGGGAGGACCTGATCGCCTGGTACGAGCGCCGCGGCTACCGCCGCACGGGAGAGATGACCCCCTTCCCGTACGGCGACGAGCGCTTCGGCATACCGCAACGCGACGACCTGCGGTTCGAACTCCTGGTGAAGCGGCTGACGTGAGGCTCCCGCTCCGCACGCGCCGCAGGGCCCGGCTGTGCGGCGAAGCAGCGTCCCGCCGTGGGGCTCACGCGGTGAAGCGCCCCGTGCGTTTGATCTCCGGGTAGTCGGTGGTCGCCCCGTCGAGTTCCAGCGCGCGGACCAGCCTGAGGTGGTCCTGGGTGTTGACCACCCAGCCGTGGATGGCCAGGTCCGCCTTCCGTGCCCGCTCCACGATCTCCAGGGTGAGCCGGCGGATGTTGAGGCAGACGGTCGAGGCGCCGGCCGCGACCGCCCGCTCCACGACGTCCGTGCCGTAGCGGCTGGCGACCAGCGCCGTGCGCACCCCGGGCACCAGCCGCGCGACCTCGGTGATCGCCTCGTCGTGGAACGAGGCGACCTCCACCCGCCCCGCCAACTGCCGCTCGTTCATCACCTCCGCCAGCGCCCGCGCCGCCCGGACGTCCTTGACCTCGGCCTGGAGCGGGGTCCTGACGGCCTCCAGGACCTCGTCGAAGAGGGGGATGCGCTCGCCCTGCCCGGCGTCCAGGGCGCGCAGTTCGTCGAGTGTCCGCTCGGCGATGAGACCCGTGCCGTCCGTCGTGCGGTCCACGGTCGTGTCGTGCATGACGACGAGAGCGCCGTCCTTGCTCAGATGCAGATCGAGTTCGATGACGTCCAGACCCGCCTCCTGGGCGGCGACGAAGGACCGGAGGGTGTTCTCGGGGGCGACACCCATGACTCCGCGGTGACCGATGGTGAGGAAGTTCAAGGTTCCACTCGCTTCCGTCGACAGCGGCGGGGGGCCGCGTCCCTGCGGCCCTCCTGGACCGTATCGCCTGTGACCGCGCCGTCCAGAGGCTGAACATCGATTGCACACAGCGCCGTCCACTCGGGGGTTACGCAGTAAAAAATGCGGTGAACGGTGGGGTGTGGCAGGATATTTTCCGGAGGTGCCCCTTGCTGGGAGAAACCCTCTATGTATACGGTCCTCTTACGCGAGGTTCTCCCGTGGAGGATGGGACATGACGGAAATTCTTGTGCAGGTGGGTGCTGAGGGACGGGTTCCTTCGGCGACCAGGGTGATCGAGCACCCGGCATGGCCCGTGCTCAAGGATGCCGTGGAGCGGATCCGGCCCTGGCAGTCCAAGGACGGTTCGATCGACTTCGACGCCGACGGCGCCCCGCGGCGCGCCGACGCCGAGCGTGCGGTGCACGAGGTGATCGGCGCCGTCGAGGAGCTCTCCCCACTGCTGCCGCACGACGGCGCCTACCACGAGGCCCTGGCCAAGGACCTGGCCCGCTGGGCCGAGGGCGGCTTCGAGGTGCCCGACTTCCTCGACTCGCTGCTGGCCTTCCAGCCCGCCGCGAACCGCGAGGACGGCCTCCAGCACCTGGTCGTCTTCCCGATGTACACCCAGAACGGCAACCCCGACCGCAATCTCGAGGCGGTAGTGCTGCGCATGGTCTGGCCCGACTGGCTGGCCGAGCTGGAGCGCACCCGTTACGACAACCCGCTGTTCTGCGGCATCACCTTCGAGGACTTCACCGCGGGCTACGACACCAACTCCGCGGTCCTCTTCCCCGAGACCATCGCCGTGCGCGAGGCCCCCGAGCGCTTCACCTGGGGCGGCATCTTCTGCGACCGCGAGGCGGCCCGTTTCCGCCGCGTCACCGCGGCCGCCGTCGACATCCTCGGCCTGGAGCTGCCCGAGGACGTCGCCGCCATGGTGCACGACCAGAAGCGCTGCGAAGAGGCGTTCGTGCTGTGGGACATGATCCACGACCGCACCCACAGCCACGGCGACCTGCCGTTCGACCCGTTCATGATCAAGCAGCGCCAGCCGTTCTGGATGTACGGCCTGGAGGAGCTGCGCTGCGACCTCACCGCCTTCAAGGAGGCCGTGAAGCTTGCCGGCGAGGGTGTCCCGCAGGCCCGTGACGTGCAGGTCGCGGTGCTCTTCGACCGCATGTTCCGCTTCCCCGTCACCGGTGAGCGCAGGCGCAACTACGACGGCCTCGGCGGCCAGCTGCTCTTCGCCTACCTGCACAAGCACGACGTCGTCCGCTGGACCGACAACAAGCTCTCCATCGACTGGGAGCGCGCCCCGCAGGTCACCAACCAGCTGTGCGCCGAGATCGAGACGCTGTACCGCGACGGCATCGACCGCCCCAAGCTCGTCCACTGGTTCGCCGGGTACGAGCTGGTGTCGGCCTACCTCTCCCCGCACCCGGGCTCCAAGTGGGCCAAGGGCCCCGACGCCCTCGACCTGACGCTGCCCCCGCGCAAACTCGTCGATGACGTGCTTCCGGACGAGTTTCCGCTGAGCATGTTCTATGAGGCACTGTCCAAGAAGCTGAAGAACGTGATCGCGTCCACCAAGGGCATCACGGCGGACACTGCCGAGCGGGTCGCCGCGTGAGCGATCTCGTTCACAACACTGCTCAGGAGGCGAACATCATGGGGAACGGGGCGCTCGACGGTGCGGTGATCGCGGTGGCCGGCGCGGGAGGACCCGCGGGACGGGCGGCACTGCTGAGGCTGGCCGATGCGGGGGCGACGGTCGTCGGCTCCGACAACGACCCGGAGCGGCTGGCGGAGGCGGTCGACGCGGCACGCTACGCGCACGGCGGCGCCACCGTCATCGGTGACACGGTGGACCTGCTGGACCCGGATTCCACCCGTGAGTGGGCCGCGCGGACCGAGAAGGAGTTCGGCCGGGTCGACGGCCTGGTCCACCTGGTGGGCGGCTGGCGCGGCAGCGAGACCTTCACCAAGACCAGCGTGGACGACTGGGACTTCCTGGAGCTGCTGCTGGTGCGCACGGTGCAGCACACCACCCTCGCCTTCCACGAGGCGCTCCAGCGCAGCGACCGCGGCCGGTACGTCCTGATCAGCGCGGCCGGCGCGACCAAGCCCACCGCGGGCAACGCCGCCTACGCCGCCGCCAAGGCCGCCGCCGAGGCGTGGACACTGGCCCTGGCCGACTACTTCCGCAAGGCCGGGGGCGAGCAGGGGCCGACGTCGGCGGCTGCCATCCTGGTGGTGAAGGCGTTGGTGCACGACGCGATGCGCGCCGACCGCCCCAACGCGAAGTTCGCGGGCTTCACGGACGTCAAGGACCTGGCCGAGGCCATCGTCGGGGTCTGGGAGAAGCCCGCCGCGGAAGTGAACGGAAACCGTCTGTGGCTGACCGAGAAGCCGTGAACCCACCCAGGACCGACGCGCGTCGTCATCACGACCCGGACGTCCGCGGTTTCGCCAGCGACAACTACGCCGGGGCCCACCCGGAGGTGCTCGCCGCCCTGGCCGTGGCCAACTGCGGGCACCAGGTCGCGTACGGCGAGGACGCGTACACCGAGAACCTCCAGCAGGTGATCCGCAGTCACTTCGGACCGACCGCCGAGGCGTTCCCGGTGTTCAACGGGACCGGCGCCAACGTGGTGGCGCTCCAGGCCGTCACCGACCGCTGGGGCGCGGTGATCTGCGCCGAGAGCGCCCACATCAACGTGGACGAGGGCGGCGCGCCGGAACGGGTCGGCGGGATCAAGCTGCTCACCGTGCCCACGCCGGACGGCAAGCTCACCCCGGAGCTGATCGACCGGCAGGCCTACGGCTGGGACGACGAGCACCGTGCGATGCCGCAGGTGGTCTCCATAGCCCAGGCCACCGAGCTGGGCACGGTCTACACGCCCGACGAGATCCGCGCCATCTGCGAGCACGCCCACGCGCACGGCATGAAGGTGCACGTCGACGGCTCCCGGCTGGCCAACGCCGCCGCCACGCTGAACGTGCCGCTGCGCACCTTCACCAACGCGGTCGGCGTCGACCTGCTCTCGCTCGGCGGCACGAAGAACGGAGCCCTCTTCGGCGAGGCGGTCGTCGTCCTGGAACCGGACGGCATCCGGCACATGAGGCATCTGCGCAAGCTGTCCATGCAGCTCGCGTCCAAGATGCGCTTCGTGTCGGTGCAGCTGGAGGCCCTGCTCGCCCGGGACCTGTGGCTGCGCAACGCCCGGCACGCCAACGAGATGGCGCAGCGCCTGGCCGAGGGCGTTCGCGCGGTGCACGGGGTGGAGATCCTGCACCCGGTGCAGTCCAACGCCGTCTTCGCGCGGCTGCCCCACGAGGTGAGCGAGCGCCTGCAGAAGCGGTTCCGGTTCTACTTCTGGGACGAGGCGGCCGGCGACGTCCGCTGGATGTGCGCGTTCGACACCACCGAGGACGACGTGGACACCTTCGTGGCGGCGCTCAAGGAGGAGATGGCCCGCACCTGACCGCATGGCTGCATGCTGCATGGCTGTATAAGTATGCGGTCGCCCGGAAATGCATTGACTGTCGGCCGGCCGCATACCTATGCTCGGACGTCATGCAGCTGATCCAGGAAACGCCGGACCTTTCCGCGTATCTCGCCGCAGATGAGGCGATCGATCACCATCATCCGCTGGTCCGTGAGACGGCCGCGCGGCTCGCCGCGGGGGTGGCCGACTCGTATGAGTATGCGCGGGCGGCCTTCGAGTACGTGCGCGACGCCATCCCGCACTCGCAGGACTCCGGTGATCTCCGCGTCACCTGGCGCGCCTCCGACGTCCTGGAGCGGCGCACCGGCATCTGCTACGCCAAGGCCCACGCGCTGGCCGCGCTGCTGCGGGCCGAGGACATCCCGGCCGCGCTCTGCTACCAGAATCTCGGCGTCGTCCACGGCCTGGTCGCCGTGCGCTTCCGTGGCGCCTGGCACCGGCAGGACCCCCGCGGCAACAAGCCCGGCGTGGACGCCCGCTTCTCCCTGAACGGTGAGCGGCTGGCCTTCACGCCCGATCCGGAGTCCAACGAGATGGACTATCCAGTGCTGTATGCTGCACCACATCCGGTCGTCCTGAACGCCCTCAGGGCCGCCACCGGCCGGCCGCACCTGTGGCGGACGCTGCCCACCGCACTCCGAGACCAAGGCGGGTCATGACCTTCACACCGACCGTGTCCGACGCCGTGCGCGCCCTCGCACCCGGCTTCACCCACGTCACCGTCGAAGCACACGGTCTGGTCAACGGACCGAGTACGGAAGCGAGTTCCGCGCTGCTTGACGACGCGGCAGGCCGGCTCGCCGAGCGCCTGCGGGGACGGGCACCGCACGAGGACCCCCACATGGCGGCCTGGCGGGCGGCCTACACGGCGTTCGGCTCCAAGCCGTCGCGCACCCGCAACTCGGCCGAGGCGCTCGCCCGGCGGGCCCTGACAGAGGCGGGACTGCCCCGGATCAATCTCCTCGTCGACCTCTACAACGCGGTCAGCGTCGCCCACCTGATCCCGGTGGGCGGCGAGGACATCGACCGCGTCCGGGGCGGGATGCGACTCGTGCGCGCCACCGGCGAGGAGGACTTCGTCACCGTCGCCGGGGGAGAGGAGACGGTCGAACACCCCGACCCCGGCGAGGTGGTGTGGCGCGACGACGCCGGCGTGACCTGCCGCCGCTGGAACTGGCGCCAGGGCCCGCGCACCCGGCTCACCGAGGAGACCGTCTCGGGCGTCTTCCTGCTGGAGGGCATGGCGCCGCTGCCGGTCCCCGAGCTCGAGACGGCGGCCGCGGAACTCGCCGGCCTGCTGGAGAAGTTCAGCCCCGGCGCACGCGTCACGGTGCACCCCACCGTCTGAGCGGCCCCGGGCGGGCCGACGGCGGCGGGGTCAGTGCGCCTCGGCCTGGCGGACCTGCTCCGGGGTCGGCGCGGTGCCCCCGAGGTGGGCCGGCATCCACCAGGTGTCGTCCGGACCCTTGGGCCGCACCGGATACGCGCGCTGCGCCGCCTCCAGCAACTCCTGGACCCGCTCGCGCAGCTGACGGGTGATGGCCCCCGCGTACTTGTCCCTGGACGCCTCGATGGCCTCGCCCACGCGGATGGTGATCGGTGTGTGGCTGCGTCTGAAGTTGCGCGGGTGGCCCTTGGTCCACAGCCGCTGCGTGCCCCACACCGCCATCGGGATCAGCGGCACGCCCGCTTCCTGCGCCAGGCGGGCGGCACCCGACTTGAAGCTCTTCAGCGTGAACGACTGAGAGATCGTGGCCTCCGGGAAGACGCCGACGATCTCACCCGACCGCAGCGACCGCAGCGCGTGCTCGTACGCCGCCTCGCCCTGCTCACGGTCCACCGGGATGTGCTTCATGCCGCGCATCAGCGGACCGGAGACGCGGTGGCGGAAGACCGACTCCTTCGCCATGAAGCGCACGAGCCGCTTCTGGGGGAGAGCGGCCAGGCCGTTGAAGACGAAGTCCAGGTAGCTGATGTGGTTGCTCACCAGCACGGCGCCGCCCGTGCGCGGGATGTTCTCCGAACCGCGGCAGTCGATCTTGAGGTCCCACACCTTGAACAGGGCGCGGGCGAAACCGACGACGGGCCGGTAGACGAGTTCTGCCATGGGCGGGTAGGGACCCTTCCTTACTCTGCCTGGGAAGGGGGCTCCCAGTCGAAGTTACGGAGCCGTAGGTTTTACGGCTTGTCGCAGATGCTGCCCCAAGAACGGCCGGTGAACCAGTCCTGACGCCCCTCGACGGCGAGATTCTCGTCACGTCCGCCCCCGCCCACCTCGCTCTTTGTGCGGACCCCGGGAATGCGCGAGGCCCTTCAGGCGCTGGAAACGGCTGACGGGACAGCCAGGACGGGAGAGATCGAGTGCGGAGTCCGAGCGGAGCGGAACGGCCCGGGGCGAGTGCGCCGCCGGCGGAACTGCGAGCCGAACTGGGTGACCGGCTGGGCGAGCGCGCCACCCTGGTGCAGTTCTCCAGCGCCTTCTGCGCACCGTGCAGGGCGACCCGCCGTGTGCTCGACGAGGTGGCCGGCCTGGTGCCCGGCGTGGCCCACGTGGAGATCGACGCCGAGGCAAGCCTGGACCTCGTGCGCCGCCTGGGGATCGTCAGGACGCCGACCGTACTGGTCCTCGACGCGGCCGGCCGGGTCGTACGGCGCGCGACCGGGCAGCCGCGCAAGGCGGACGTCATCGCCGCCCTCGGGGAGGCGGTGTGAGCGCGGCCGGGACCACGGTGAGGCATCTCCCACATCACGGGACCGACTTGACGGTGCATGCCGCCCGTCGTCAGCCTGACCCCATGCCCACGGAACTCCTTCGCCCCCGGCGGGTACCCGGCCGCCCGGCGGCCGCCGCCCCTGCCGCGCGCGTGCGCCGGCCGGGACGGTGAGCAGCCGCGAACCCGCTCGACGTCTCCCGCGGAAGGACAGTTCCATGACGGCCCCGTCCGGCCTCGGCACCGCCCTGCCCGCCTCGCCCGACCTGTTGCGCTCCGTCTTCCGCAGGCATGCCGCCGGTGTGGCGGTGATCACGGCGCGCGGCCACCGGGGCCCGGTCGGCTTCACCGCCACCTCGCTCGCCTCGGTCTCCGCCGAGCCCCCGATGCTGTCCTTCGGGATCGGTACGGGCGGCTCCAGCTGGCCCGTGATCGCCACGAGCGACCACGTCGGCGTGCACCTTCTCGGGGAGCACCAGCAGGAGCTGGCGGCGACCTTCGCGCGCAGCGGCGCCGACCGGTTCGGCCCGGCCACCGCCTGGCGGGAGGGGCCAGAGGGCGTCCCCGTCCTGGACGGCGTTCCGGCCTGGATGGTGTGCGAGGTCGTGGCGCGCGTGCCCGCCGGCGACCACCGGATCGTGGTCGCCGAGGTTTTGCTGGGCGACCCCTCAGGACACGGCCGTCCGCTCGTCTACCACCAGGGACGTTTCCGCGCGCTGCGCGACTGAGCCGGAGCCCTCCCTGGTCGCGGACCCGTCGAGTTCCGGTTACGCTGCGTTGCGAAGGTCACAGTTCAAAGCGCTTGCTTAGCGGGAAAGAACTGGGTGTACTGACGAGTAATGTTCGTTCGGAGCGTGGGCCGCCCCGACCGGGATCGCCCGCTTCAGGCGCCTATGCTGCCTGAAGGCAGGCAGCCAGAAATGACGATGCAGTAGGAGAGCCGGCGTGAGCTTGAGGATCGTTGTCACTGTGAAGTACGTGCCCGACGCCACTGGCGACCGGCACTTCGCCGATGACCTGACCGTCGACCGTGACGATGTGGACGGTCTGCTCTCCGAGCTGGACGAGTACGCGGTGGAACAGGCGCTGCAGATCTCGGAGAACTCCGACGACGACGTGGAGATCACCGTGCTCACGGTGGGCCCGGAGGACGCCAAGGACGCGCTGCGCAAGGCGCTGTCCATGGGCGCCGACAAGGCCATCCACGTCGAGGACGACGATCTGCACGGCACCGACGCCATCGGCACCTCCCTGGTCCTGGCCAAGGCCGTCGAGAAGGCCGGGTACGACCTGGTCATCTCCGGCATGGCCTCCACCGACGGCACCATGGGTGTTGTGCCGGCGCTGCTCGCCGAGCGTCTGGGCGTGCCGCAGGTGACCCTGCTGTCCGAGGTGTCCGTCGCGGACGGCACGGTCAAGGGCCGCCGGGACGGAGACGTCGCCTCCGAGCAGCTCGAGGCCTCCCTCCCCGCGGTGGTGTCGGTCACCGACCAGTCGGGCGAGGCCCGTTACCCGTCCTTCAAGGGCATCATGGCGGCCAAGAAGAAGCCGGTTCAGTCCTGGGACCTGTCCGACCTCGACATCGACGAGGACGAGGTCGGCCTGGAGAACGCCTACACGGCTGTCGAGTCGGCGGCCGAGCGTCCGGCCCGCACCGCGGGCACGATCGTCAAGGACGAGGGCGAGGGCGGCAAGCAGCTCGCCGAGTTCCTCGCGAGCCAGAAGTTCATCTGAGCCGCACGGCTCGGCTCGCTTCCCGCCCCCTCACCCTTCGCAAGCAGGAGAGAAGAAGTCCCATGGCTGAAGTTCTCGTCTACGTCGACCACGTGGACGGCGCCGTCCGCAAGCCGACCCTGGAGCTGCTGACCCTGGCCCGCCGCATCGGCGAGCCGGTCGCCGTCGCGCTGGGCAACGGCGCCGCCGACACCGCCGCCACGCTCGCCGAGCACGGCGCGGTCAAGGTCCTCACCCACGAGGCCGCCGAGTACGCCGACTACCTGGTCGTCCCGAAGGTCGACGCCCTCCAGGCCGCCCACGAGGCGGTCTCCCCGGCCGCCGTGCTGTTCTCGTCCTCCGCCGAGGGCAAGGAGATCGCCGCCCGCCTGGCGCTGCGCATCGGCTCCGGCATCATCACCGACGCCGTCGACCTGGAAGCCGGCGACGAGGGCCCGGTGGCCACGCAGTCGGTGTTCGCCGCGAGCTACACCACCAAGTCCCGTGTCTCCAAGGGCACCCCGGTCATCACGGTCAAGCCGAACTCGGCCGCCGTGGAGCCGGCCCCGGCGGCGGGCACGGTCGAGGCCCTGTCGGTGACCTTCTCCGACCAGGCGACCGGCACCAAGATCACCGGCCGCACGCCGCGCGAGTCGACCGGCCGCCCGGAGCTGACCGAGGCCGCGATCGTGGTCTCCGGCGGCCGCGGTGTCAACGGCGCGGAGAACTTCGCGATCATCGAGGCCCTCGCCGACTCGCTCGGCGCGGCCGTCGGTGCCTCGCGTGCCGCCGTCGACGCCGGCTGGTACCCGCACACCAACCAGGTCGGCCAGACCGGCAAGTCGGTCTCGCCGCAGCTGTACATCGCCTCCGGCATCTCCGGCGCGATCCAGCACCGGGCCGGTATGCAGACCTCGAAGACCATCGTGGCCATCAACAAGGACGCCGAGGCCCCGATCTTCGACCTGGTCGACTACGGCATCGTCGGCGACCTCTTCGACGTCGTCCCGCAGCTGACCGAGGAGATCAAGTCCCGCAAGGGCTGATCACCCCCCGTGTCCCGTCCGGGCCCCCGCGACCGCTCCGGTCGCGGGGGCCCGGCGTGTCACACGGTCAGCGTCGCCCGGACCGGGAGATGGTCGCTGGGGAACCGGCCGTCCACCGCGAAGGTGCTGACGGACGCCCGGTGCACCGTGACGCCCTCGGTGGCCAGGATCCAGTCGATGCGCTCACCGTCCGGCACCGGCGGCCGGTAGCCGTGGTACGTCCCGTACGCCGGCCCGCGTTCCGCGGCCGCGTCCCAGGTGTCGACGAGCCCGGCGCCGAGCAGCGTGTCGTACACCGGGTTGCCGTGCGCGGCGGCGTTGAAGTCCCCCGTCACCACGACCGGCAGCGAGCGGGCCGGCGTGGCGACGCGCTCGGCGATGAGGGCGCCGGCCCGCTCCCGCGCGTACTGGCTCGCGTTGTCCAGGTGGGTGTTGAGGACGTACAGCTCCCGGCCGTCCCGCCGCAGATCGCGGAAGCGCACGCAGGTGGCCATGCGGACGGAGGCGCCGCCCCAGGTGTTCGAGCCGATCACGTCCGGGGTGCCGGACAGCCAGAAGTGGTCGTACTCCAGCGGTGCGAGCCGCCCGGTGTCGTAGAAGACGGCCATGAACTCGCTCCGGCTGCCGCCGGCCCGTCCGGTGCCGATCCAGTCGTAGGACGGCCCGAGGTCGGCCTCGATGTCGCGCAGCTGCTGGTACAGGCCCTCCTGGGTGCCCAGGACGTGCGGGCGTTCGCGGCGCAGCAGCCGCCGCATCACGGGTCTGCGGGCGGCCCAGCTGTGCGGCTCGGCCGTGCTCGCGTACCGCAGGTTGAACGACATGACGTCCAGGGAGCGGTCCGGGCGCTCGTCCGCCGAGGCGGGAGGGGCGGACAGTGCTGTACTGGACAGCGGAAGGGCGGCCGCGGCGGCGAGCGCGCCCATCAGCACCGGACGGCGTGTGACACGGCGGTGAGTCGGCACGGACAAACGGTCCCAGACAGACGTGAACATGACCAGAGGGCGTGCGGGCCGGACCACGGGACGGTGTTGACCGGCGAGGGGTCCCCCGCTAGCTTCATTTCAACGAATTGTTGAATCCGTAGCGCGGAACTCCGGGAGGATGTCGCATGGGCCAGGGCCGGCAGGAGCGGGTGTCGACGAGTCTCCCGGAGGCCGTCACCGAGGAGATCGGCGCCCTCCTCGCGCCGGCCGACGCCGAACTCGAGCGCCGCTACCCCGGGGACCCCGGCACCCGCCAGCCCGTCCACACCGTGTACGTCCCCGCCGACACCTTCGCCGCCGACACCCTGCGCACCTGGGGTGACCGGGCCCTCGCCGCGCTCGACGAGCACGCCCCCGACGCCGCCTCCTTCGCCGCCGTGCTGGGGCTGGACGACGCCCTGGCCGAGGACGTTTACGGACGGGTCCGGGTCAAACTCGAGCGCGAGCCCGTCGAGGACCTGCGGATCGACTTCGAGGACGGGTACGGCAGCCGCCCCGGCGCGGAGGAGGACGCGGACGCGGCCCGCGCGGCCCGGCTCGTCGTCGAGGCGGACGCGGCGGGCACCGCCGCTCCGTACACAGGCATCCGCATGAAGTGTCTGGAGGCCGCCGTCCGCGACCGGGGCATCCGCACCCTCGACATCTTCCTCACCGGCCTGCTGGAGGCCGGGCGCCTGCCGGACGGGCTGGTCCTGACCCTGCCCAAGGTCACCTCCCCCGAGCAGGCCGCCGCCCTGGCCCGGCTCCTCGACGCGTTCGAGAAGGCGCGCGGTCTCGAGCCCGGCCGGATCGGCTTCGAGATCCAGATCGAGACCAGCCAGGCGATCCTCGCCGCCGACGGCACCGCCACCGTCGCCCGCATGATCCAGGCCGCCGACGGGCGCGCCACCGGCCTGCACTACGGGACCTTCGACTACAGCGCCTGTCTCGGCGTCTCCGCCGCGTACCAGGCGAGCGACCATCCGGCCGCCGACCACGCCAAGGCCGTCATGCAGGTCGCCGCCGCGGGCACCGGCGTACGTCTTTCGGACGGCTCCACCAACGTCCTGCCCGTCGGCCCCACCGCCCAGGTCCACGACGCCTGGCGCCTGCACTACCACCTCACCCGCCGCGCCCTGGTCCGCGCCTATTACCAGGGCTGGGACATGCACCCCGGCCACCTCCCCACCCGGTACGCGGCCGTCTTCGCCTTCTACCGCGAGGGCTTCGAACGGGCCGCCGCCCGCCTCGCCCGGTACGCCGGCCACGCCGGCGGCGACGTCATGGACGAGCCGGCCACCGCCAAGGCCCTCGCCGGTTACCTGCTCCGCGGCCTGGACTGCGGCGCCCTGGACCTCGCGGAGGTCGCGCGGGAGACAGGGCTGACCCGCGCCGCCCTGGAAGGCTTCGCCTCGCCCCGGCGGGGCGGCCTGACCGCTTCGGCGCAGTAGCCGGCGCACCCCCGCCCATTTGCCTCACCTATCGAATCTCGATAGATTTCCATCGTGGTTCGAGTGAAGGAGAGGCGATGGGACGGCTGACCGTACTCGCGCTGCGTGCCGTGATCGTGACGCTGCTGGCGGGTTCGCTGGGCGTGCAGGCGGTGATGCTCCCGCTGCTCGCGAGCGACCTCGAGGGACTGGACCCCGAGTACCGCCACCTGCGCACCCCGCTCGTCCTCATCGTGTTCCTCGGGCTGGTGACGGCACAGACCGTCCTCGTCTGCGTCTGGCGCCTGGTGACGATGGCACGGCGGGGAACCGTCTTCTCCCACGCCGCCTTCCGCTACGTGCACATCGTGATCGGCGCGTTCGCCGCCGCGGCCCTGCTGGTGTTCGCCCTCGGCGCGGTCCTGGCGCCGGGCGAGGCCGTGGCCCCGGGCATCGTACTCCTGCTCGGCGGTGCAGGCCTCGGGGTCCTGGGCATCGCGCTCATCGTGCTGGTCCTGCGGATGCTGCTCGCCCAGGCCGTCGCGCGCGACGTCGAGGCCTCCCGGATGCAGGCCGAACTGGCCGAGGTGATCTGATGCCGATCGCCGTCGACATCGACGTGATGCTGGCCAGGCGGAAGATGTCCGTGGGCGAACTCGCCGAACGCGTCGGCATCACGCCGGCCAACCTGGCGGTGCTCAAGAACGGCCGCGCCAAGGCGGTGCGCTTCGCGACCCTCGCCGCCCTCTGCGAAGCGCTCGACTGCCAGCCCGGCGACCTGCTGCGCTTCGTACCCGAGGAGACTCCGGCACCGGCACCCGTCCGTTCCCCCTAGGCTGTACGCCACGCACAGTAGGCGGTTCGGAGAACGGGGCGGCAGTGTCAACGGGGGAGTACGGACAGGAGTATGGACAGCCGGACGGGATCGGCCGGCTGCTGGCGGGCCGGTACCGGGTCACCGCCCGGCTCGGCCGCGGCGGCATGGGCGTGGTGTGGAAGGCGGCCGACGAAGTCCTCGGCCGCGAGGTGGCGGTCAAGGAACTGCGCACCTACAGCGACGCCGCCGGACCCGAACTGGCCGACCTCGGACTGCGAATGCAGCGCGAGGCGCGGGCCGCGGCCCGGGTGCGCCACCCCGGTGTGATCGCCGTCCACGACATCGCCGAGGTGGACGGCCGCCCGCTGATCGTGATGGAGCTCATCGACGGACCGTCCCTGGACGACGTGCTCCGCGACCGCGGCACCCTCGATCCGCGCGAGGCGGCCCGGATCGGCGCCGAGGTGATGGACGCACTCGCCGCCGCCCACCGGGCCGGTGTGCTGCACCGTGACGTGAAGCCCGGCAACATCCTGCTCGACCGCTCGGGCCGGATCGTGCTCACCGACTTCGGCATCGCCACCATGGACGACCCCGGCGACGGCGCGGCCACCCAGCTCACCCGCAGCGGGGAGATCGTCGGCTCCCTCGACTACCTGGCGCCCGAACGCGCACAGGGCGCCGTGCCCGGACCGGCCTCCGACGTATGGGCCCTGGGCGCCACGCTCTACGCGGCCGTGGAGGGCGCCTCGCCCTTCCGCCGCACCTCGACGTTCTCCACGCTCACCGCCATCGTGACCGAGCCGCTGCCCGAGGCACGCCGGGCCGGTCCGCTCGCCCCCGTCCTCGGGCAGCTGATGGACAAGCGGCCCGAGGCCCGGCCGGAGGCAGCGGAGGCAGGTGAACTCCTGGCGGCCGTCGCCACCGGAGCGGATGTGCCGACGGCCGCGCTGCGCCCCTCGGCACCCGCGCCCGCGGCCGGACGGACCGAGACGGAATTCGCCGTCCCCGCGGTGCCCCCGGGCTTCGGCCCGCCCGCGCCGGGAAGCCCCGCACCCGCTGCCGGCGCCGCGCACCCGGTCCCGGAAACCTCCTCCGCGCCCACGAGCCCCATGAGCGCCCCCTCGGCCCCCCGCCGCAGGCGCCGCGTCCTGCTCGCCGCCCTGGCCGTCACCCTCGTCGTCACCGCGGCCGGCGTCACGGCCGCCGTCGTCAACTCCTCGGGCGACGACACGCGCGAGGACGCGCGCGGCGGCTCCGCCCGCACCGACGCCCCGGCCACCCCCACCACGTCCGGCGACACGGACGCCGGTGAACCCCTGGAGCCCGGAGCGGACGCGGAGCGGAGCACGGAACCGGGCACGGAGCCGTCGAAGAAGCCGGGCGCGCAGGACGGTGCCGCCGACCGCACCGGCGGCCCCGCCACCCCCGACGCCGGGGAGAAGACCCCGGAGCGCGGCGGATCCGGCGAGAAGGACGACACCGGGGACGGCGCCGGCGCACCGGGCGGCGACGGCGGCAACGACATGCAGGAGCCGGTCTGCCACCCCATCGGCGGCGGCAAGTACAACTGCCACGTCTGGCGCACCGCCACGTCCCACACCGCCTCCGGCACCGAGGTCGGCGTCCTCAACACGGGCACCAACTACTTCTACTGCCAGCAGAACCTGGGCCGCCGGCAGAGCGAGGGCGAGTGGACCAACATCTGGTGGGCCAGGACCGACGACGACAGCGGCAACACCGACGTCTGGGTCAACGACGTCTACATCAGGGGCGGCGCCAACGACGCACCGGTGCCCGGACTTCCGTACTGCTGATTCCCCGCGTACCGCTCCAGGCCGCAGGCGGTCACCATCTTCTGCTCGGCGAACAGGCGGGTGCCCCGCGCACACAGCTCCCGGTCCGCGCGGGCCCGCGCGGAGAACTCCTCGGGCGAGGCACCGAACAGTTCCCGCAGGCCGGGGACGTCCGCCAGCAGTTCGGTGAGCAGCGGCCGCTGGCCCGGATGGGCGCGCGGGGCGCCGGTGCCGTCGCGCAGCACACCGTGGCGGTTGACGTACGCGTGCGCGCCGGGCAGCACCGAGCCGTCGGCGAGCTCGATCCGCACGTCCGGCGCGGGCAGCCAGGCGCGCCGGAAGTTGCCGTCCGGCCGTGGCACGCCCTCGCTGGCGTCGATCACCCCGAGCTGCCGGGCGTCGAGCCAGAGGACGAACAGCTCGCACACCGCTCCGGGAGCGGCGACCGGCGAGTTGGACACATAGCCCATGCGGCTGACGTGCGCGGAGACGCCGATGCCGACCCCCGTCACCCGGGCGCGCACCATCGGCAGCGGCGTGATGATCCCCGACTCGGCCATCTTGTGCCGCAGCTGACCGGGGCTGGCGTTGGAACCGACCGCCAGCACCGGGACACGGTCCTCGTACACCAGCCGGTCCAGCGGCAGCAGCCGGGGCCCGTCGAGCAGCCCCGAATCGCGCGGCCAGGCCCCCGGGTACAGCAGCGGATGCTCACGCGGCACCTTGTCCAGGCCCAGCGCCACCAGCGTGCGGTCCTCCTCCACCGGCACCGCCCGCTCAGTCCGCGGGGGGCAGCTCGCCGGAGCCGCGGGTGATCAGCCGGGTGGGCAGCTCGATGCGCTCCGGGGCGATGAGGGCACCGTCCAGCTGGCGGAACAGCCGCTCGGCGGCGGTCCGGCCGAGGGCGGCCGCGTCCTGGGCGACGACCGTGACGCCCGGGCTGAGCAGATCGGCCAGCTCGATGTCGTCGAAGCCGACCAGGGCGACCGGCCGGGTGTGCTCGGCCAGCACCCGGATCACGGTGACCGTCACCCGGTTGTTGCCCGTGAAGATCGCGGTGACCGGTTCCGGGCCGGAGAGCATCTCCCGGGCGGCCCGGCGGACCCGCTCCGGGGCGGTGACGCCCAGCGACATCCAGGAGTCCGCCACCGTTATCCCCGCGTCCTCCATGGCGGTCCGGTAGCCGCGCAGACGCTCGGCCGCGGTGTGGATCCGGGGCATGTCGCCGATGAAGCCGATCCTGCGGTGGCCGTGCGCGATCAAGTGGCTCACCCCGTCGCGGGCACCGCCGTAGTTGTCCGACACGACGACGTCCGCGTCGATGTGCCCGGCCGGGCGGTCGACGAAGACCGTGGCGACGCCCGCCTTGATCTCCGGCTCCAGATAGCGGTGGTCGTCGCCGGCCGGGATCACCACCAGCCCGTCCACCCGCCGGGCGCACAGCGCCAGCACCAGCTCCTGCTCGCGGTCGGCGTCCTCCGCGCTGGAACCGTTGATCAGCAGCGCGCCGTGGGCGCGGGCCACCTCCTCCACCGCACGGCTCAGCGGCCCGTAGAAGGGGTCCGCGAGGTCCTCCAGGACCAGGCCGATGCTGGCGGTGCGGCCCTTGCGCAGCACCCGGGCGCTGTCGTTGCGGCGGAAGCCCAGCGCCTCGATCGCCTCCTGGACGCGGCGCTCGGTCTCCGGCGTGACCCCCGGCTCGCCGTTGACCACCCGGGAGACCGTCTTGAGCCCGACGCCGGCTCGGGCCGCCACGTCCTTCATCGTCGGACGGTTGCCGTAACGGGTCCCTGGGATGCGTTCGGTGCGGCGGGTCGTCTCCGGCACGGTGTCCTGTCCTGTCCTGTCGGCTACGGGGATGCGTAGGGCCATGGGGTTGTATGAGGATGTGGCGTCGAGCATAGAGCCTGGACAACGTTGTCAGGCTCGTAGACACTGTCCCACGCACACTCCGGCCCGCACATCACCGCAGGACGGGCCGCCGCCGGTGCTCCATGTGTTGCCTCCTGGTCGCGCATGGTCGTTCTCAGGATTTCAGATGTTCTTCTATGTTTGACGGGGAGATCCGACACTGATGCACACCGACCTCGTGGCTGCGCTCGACATCGGCGGTACCAAGATCGCCGGCGCTCTGGTGGACCGCCAGGGCCGGATCCTGGTCCGCGCCCAGCAGCCGACGCCCGCGCGCGAGGACGGTGAGACCGTGATGGGCGCGGTCGGGACGGTGCTCGGCGAACTCACCGCCTCCCCGCTGTGGGGGCGCGCCGGCGCCGTCGGCATCGGCAGCGCCGGACCCGTGGACGCCTCCGCGGGCACGGTGAGCCCGGTGAACGTCCCCGGCTGGCGCGACTACCCGCTGGTCGCCCGGGTCCGGGAAGCGGCCGGGGGCCTGCCGGTGGAGCTGATCGGTGACGGGGTCGCGATCACGGCCGCCGAACACTGGCAGGGCGCCGCCCGCGGTCACGACAACGCCCTGTGCATGGTCGTCTCCACCGGCGTCGGCGGCGGCCTGGTCCTCGGCGGCCGGCTGCACCCCGGGCCCACCGGCAACGCCGGCCACATCGGACACATCAGCGTGGACCTCGACGGCGACCTGTGCCCCTGCGGCTCGCGCGGCTGTGTGGAGCGGATCGCCAGCGGCCCCAACATCGCCCGCCGCGCCCTGGAGAACGGCTGGCGGCCCGGCCCCGACGGCGACCCCTCGGCAGCCGCGGTCGCGGCGGCCGCCCGTGCCGGGGACCGGGTGGCCGTCGCCTCCTTCGAACGGGCGGCCAGGGCGCTGGCCGCCGGCATCGCGGCCACCGCGACGCTCGTGGAGATCGACATCGCCGTCATCGGCGGAGGCGTGGGCAAGGCGGGCGAGATCCTCCTCGCCCCCCTGCGCAAGGCCCTCACCGAGTACGCCACCCTGTCCTTCGTCCAGCGCCTGGCGGTGGCGCCCGCGCAGATGGGCACCGACGCGGGTCTGGTGGGCGCCGCGGCGGCCGCCCTCAGCAGGGCGGACACGGCGGTCGCGGAACTGGGAGCGGCGGCCGGCACCGTTTCGTGAGGGCCTTCGCGGCCCCGCGCGAAGCCGTGCGTGACCCCGGGGCGGTATCCGCAGTTGAGCCGGGTATGAAGAAGCGCAGCATGCTGGCCATCGCCTCCCTCGCCACCGGTTTCGTCGTCGCGGCCGTCACCCCGTCGCACGCGCTGGGCGACAGCCTCGGGGGGATCGACGTCGAGGACACCCTCAGCACCCTCGACAAGACCGTCGCGGAGGACAACACCCTGGACCTGGACCTCGACCCCGGCCGGGACTGACGCTCCCGCCGCGCGGGCGTACGGCGCCGGCACCCCTCGGCGGGAGGGGTGCCGGCGCCGCTCCATGCCTTCTCAACTGGATCTGGTTTCCGTGGCAGGGTGGAGCGGGCAAGCCACAGGGGGCCAACAGAAGAGGGGGAAACGTGATCGTCTGGATCAACGGCGCGTTCGGTGCGGGCAAGACCACCACCGCGCGTGAACTGATCGAGCTGATCCCGAACAGCACGCTCTTCGACCCCGAGGTCATCGGCGGAGCGCTGGACCGGCTGCTCCCGCCCAAACGCCTCGCCGAGGTCGGCGACTTCCAGGACCTCCCGATCTGGCGACGTCTCGTGATCGACACCGCGGCCGCGATGCTCGCCGAGCTCGGCGGGACCCTCGTGATCCCCATGACCCTGCTGCGTCAGGAGTACCGCGACGAGATCTTCGGCGGCCTCGCCGCCCGCCGGATACCCGTCAGACATGTCCTGCTCGCCCCGGCGGAAACGATCCTGCGCGAGCGTATAGCCGGCCGGGAGGTCCCCGCGGACCTCCCCGACGGCGAGGTGCGTGTCCGCCAGTGGGCCTACGACCACATCGAGCCGTACAAGGCGGCCCTCGCCGCCTGGCTGACGGCCGACGCCTACCCGGTCGACAGCGGCAGCCTGACCCCGTACGTCACGGCCCTGCGGATCGCCGAGGCGGTCGGCAGCGGGGCCGTTCCCCCCTGCGACATCGTGCAGACACCCGAGCCCACCGCCGAGACGGTCGCCGCCGGGGTGCTGCTCTTCGACGAACACGACCGGGTACTGCTCGTCGACCCGACCTACAAGCCCGGCTGGGAGTTCCCCGGCGGCGTCGTCGAACGCGGCGAGGCGCCCGCGCGCGCGGGGATGCGCGAGGTCGCGGAGGAGACCGGGATCCAACTCGACGAGGTGCCCGCGCTGCTGGTCGTGGACTGGGAGCCGCCGACACCGCCCGGGTTCGGGGGGCTGCGGCTGCTCTTCGACGGCGGGCGGCTCGACTCCGCCGAGGCCGGACGGCTGCTGCTGCCCGGGCCGGAGCTGCGCGCCTGGCGCTTCGTCTCCGAGGCCGAGGCCGCGGACCTGCTGCCGCCGGTCCGCTACGAACGGCTGCGCAGGGCCCTGCGGGCACGCGAACGCGGCAGAGCGATGTATCTGGAGGCGGGAGTCCCGGTCGGCTGACCGCCGCCCCGCCCAGGCCCATTCGCCCTCCGCCCTCTGGGGCCGGTGGCCCGGCCCGGTCTCTGTGCCCGGCCCGGTCTCTGTGCCCGGTCTGGCTTCTGTCGCTCGGTCTGGCTTGTGTGGCTCGGCCTGGTCTCTGTGCCCGGTCTGGCTTCCGTGGCCCGGTCCTGTCTCTTTGCCCGGCCTGGCTTCCGTGGCTCGGCTCGGCCTCCGCGGTCCGGCCCAGCCCCAATCGGATTGTGCCGCGCACCGGCGACGGCCCGGCCGCCCCGGTGTCAGGCGCGCGAGCGAGGCCCTTGTCCCCGTCCCGCACGGACGGGGACAAGGGCCTCGCCCGTGCGACGGGTCAGTGCGCGCCGGACGCGTACGTGCGCAGGAACAGGGCCTCCGCGACCGACAGCCGCTCCAGCTCGTCCGGCGACACGCTCTCGTTCACCGCGTGGATCTGCGCCTCGGGCTCGCTCAGGCCGATGAGCAGGATCTCCGCCTTCGGGTAGAGGGCGGCGAGGGTGTTGCACAGCGGGATCGAGCCGCCCTGACCGGCGTACTGCAACTCCTGGCCCGGGTAGGCCACCGCCATCGCCTCGGACATGGCCCGGTAGGCGGGGCTGGTGGTGTCCGCGCGGAACGCCTGCCCCTGCCCGATGTGTTCGGTGCGCACCCGGGCACCCCACGGCGTGTGCGACTCCAGGTGCGCCCGGAGCAGCGCGGTCGCCTCGCCCGCGTCGACGCCCGGCGGCACCCGCAGGCTGACCAGCGCGCGGGCGCTCGCCTGCACCGAGGGCGTGGCGCCGACCACCGGCGGGCAGTCGATGCCCAGCACGGTGACCGCCGGACGCGCCCAGATGCGGTCGGCGACCGTGCCGGAACCGATCAGCTCCACACCGTCGAGCACCTTGGCGTCCTCGCGGAACTGCTCGTCGTCGTACTGCAGTCCGTCCCACGCGCTGTCGGCGTCCAGCCCGTCCACGGTCGTGCTGCCGTCCTCGCCGCGCAGCGAGTCCAGTACGCGCACCAGCGCCGCCAGCGCGTCCGGCGCGGCACCGCCGAACTGGCCGGAGTGCAGATTGCCCTCGAGGGTGTCCACGGACACCCGCACCAGCGTCATGCCGCGCAGCGTGGTGGTGACCGTCGGCAGGCCGGCCCGGAAGTTGCCCGTGTCGCCGATCACCACGGTGTCGGCCGCCAGCAGGTCGGGGTGTTCCTCGGCGTACCGCTCCAGACCTCCGGTGCCCTGCTCCTCGGATCCCTCCACGATCACCTTGACGTGCACGGGGACGCCGCCGTCGGCCTTCAGGGCGCGCAGCGCCAGCAGATGCATGATGACGCCGCCCTTGCAGTCCGCGCTCCCGCGCCCGTACCAGCGGCCGTCGCGCTCGGTCAGCTCGAACGGCGGAGTGGTCCAGGCGGATTCGTCCAGCGGCGGCTGCACGTCGTAGTGCGCGTAGAGCAGCACGGTCCGTGCGCCCTCCGGGCCGGGCAGGTACCCGTACACCGACTGTGTGCCGTCCGGGGTGTCCAGCAGCGCCACGTCCTGGAAGCCCTCGGCGGTCAGCGCGTCGGCGATCCAGCGGGCGGCGCCCTCGCTCTCGCTGCGCGGGAACTGGTCGAAGTCCGCCACCGACTTGAAGGCCACCAGTTCGCTGAGCTCCTCCTTGGCCCTGGGCATCAGCGAGGCGACGGTCGCGGCGACCGGATTCGACGACATGGGCACGCTCCTTGTGGGTGCGACGTTGTCCTACTGCGTACTTCTTCGGTACTGACATGATCGTGCGGTGTGCGTGAGGACCCGTGTACGGGGCATTCACGACGCCGATCCTCCCACAGTGGCCCCAGTCGATCGCCGCCGTAGGATGCGGGGGGACAGAGCGGCAGGCGGCTGGATCGGGAGCAGTAGACCATCGTGAGCAGCGAGAACTCTTCAGCGGACGACGTGCGGCAGGTGTGGGACGTCGTCGTGGTGGGCGCGGGACCCGCGGGGGCCTCGGCCGCCTACGCGGCGGCGGTCGCGGGACGGCGCGTGCTGTTGCTGGAGAAGGCGGAACTGCCCCGCTACAAAACGTGCGGCGGCGGCATCATCGGCCCCTCGCGCGACTCCCTACCGCCCGGCTTCGACCTGCCGTTGAAGGACCGGGTGCACGCGGTGACGTTTTCCAACAACGGCCGCTTCGGCCGCACCCGCAGGTCCCGCCAGATGCTGTTCGGGCTGATCAACCGGCCCGAGTTCGACCAGCAGCTCGTCGAGCACGCGCAGAAGGCGGGCGCCGAACTGCGCACGGGTGTCGCCGTGCAGCGGGTGGAGCAGCACGGCTCGGCCGTACCGGACCGGCGCACGGTCGCCGTCGTCCTGCAGGGCGGCGAGACGGTGCTGGCGCGGGCCGTGGTCGGCGCGGACGGCAGCGCGGGCCGCATAGGAGCCCATGTCGGGGTCAAGGTGGACCAGGTGGACCTGGGACTGGAGGCGGAGATCCCGGTGCCGGAGACCGTCGCCGAGGACTGGAAGGGGCGGGTGCTCATCGACTGGGGCCCCATGCCGGGCAGTTACGGCTGGGTCTTCCCCAAGGGCGACACGCTCACCGTCGGTGTGATCTCGCGGCGCGGTGAAGGCGCCGCGACCAAGCGGTACTTGGAGGACTTCATCGGGCGGCTCGGCCTCGCCGGCTTCGAACCGAGCATCTCCTCGGGCCACTTGACCCGCTGCCGGGCCGACGACTCGCCGCTGTCGCGCGGCCGGGTGCTGGTGTGCGGGGACGCCGCCGGGCTGCTGGAGCCGTGGACCCGCGAGGGTATCTCCTTCGCGCTGCGCTCGGGCCGGCTGGCGGGGGAGTGGGCGGTGCGGATCGCCGAGGCCCACGACGCGGTGGACACGCGCCGCCAGGCACTCAACTACGCCTTCGCCGTCAAGGCGGGGCTGGGCGTGGAGATGAGCGTCGGCAAGCGGATGCTGGCCGCGTTCGAACGGCGCCCCGGGGTGTTCCACGCGGTCCTCACCGGGTTCCGCCCGGCCTGGAAGGCGTTCAAGGACATCACGCAGGGCTCGACGACGCTCGGCGAGCTGGTCAGGACCCATCCGATGGCCCACCGCGCCCTGCTGGCGCTGGACCGGCGTCCGGCGCAGGAGGAGTCCGGCTCCTGACGGTGGGGCGGAGCGGCCCTTCCCTCCGGGGAGGGGCTCAGCTCCCGGCCGTGATCCGGAAGACCGGGTGGTCGGGGGCGATGCGGCGCAGTTCGGCGTCGGAGGAGTCGGGGCCGACCCCCTTGAAGAAGATCCCGACCTCCGCCTTCCACCGCTTGAGGTAGGCGCGCAGCAGCGGCGGCTTGTCGTCGTCGGCCACCTCCGTGGCGGTGAAGACCTCGGCGTGCTTGCCGAGGCGCAGTTCGCCGCCGCCGGCCGCGCGCATGTTGTGCGTCCACTGGACGTGGCCGCGCGGCGCCACGAGGTAGCGCTCGCCGTCGACGGTGAGCACATTGACCGGGGTCGTCCGCCACTGGCCGCTCTTGCGGCCGCGGACGGCGAGGACGCGCGAGCCCCAGACGCTCAGTCCGCGGCGGGTCAGCCAGGCGACGAGCCGGTTGATGACGTTGTTGGTGAACCAGCCCGGCTTCTGCACGTGCGTGGACATGGGGACTCCCGTGGGTGTGGATGGAGAGCACTGCTCGGTTTCGAGAGCAGTGATCTCGTTCGATGGTGCCAGTCTGCCGGAGAACGGTGCTCCAAAGCAAGAGCGGTGCTCTCTTTCGTGTGCGTTGCTCTCCATTGTGTGCAGTGCTCTCACGCTGTGGAACACTGCCCTCATGAGCAGCACACACGGGGCCCGCGCCCGGGCCAGGATCGAAGTGACCGCGGCCATCAAGGAAGAGGCCCGCAGACAGCTGGCGAAGGAGGGAGCCACCAAGCTCTCCCTGCGGGCCGTGGCACGCGAACTCGGCATGGCGTCCTCCGCCCTCTATCGCTACTTCCCCAGCCGTGACGACCTGCTCACCGCCCTCATCATCGACTCCTACGAGTCCCTCGGCGAGGCGGCCGAAGCGGCACGCGACGCGGCCGCCGACGCCGGGCCCGTCCGGCGCTGGACCGTCCTGTGCGAGGGCGTACGCACCTGGGCGCTCACGCATCCCCACGAGTACGCGCTGATCTACGGCACGCCCGTGCCCGGCTACAGCGCCCCCGAGACGACCGTCCCGGCCGCCGCCCGCGCCGTCCTCGTCGCCCTCGGCATCCTCCGGGACGCGCAGTCGGGGCCCGGTCTGGCCCCGCCCTCGCTGCCGCCCGAGCTGAAGCCCGAGGCCGCGCGGATGGCCGCCGACATCGCTCCCGACCTGCCGCCCGAGGTGGTGATGACGGCGCTCGCGGCCTGGGCCCAGATGTTCGGGCTGATCGGGTTCGAGCTGTTCGGGCAGTTCAACCGGGTCGTGGAGGACCGCGACACGTTCTTCCGCCATGTGGTGGGGCAGCTCGCCCGGACGGTGGGTCTGGTGGATCCGCGGCAGGAAGCCGCGACCTGAGGGACCACACGCCGGCCCGCGGTCGTAGAGGGCCTACGGCCGGGATGTACTTCGCCGGGAGTACGTGTGATCACCACGCCGGGTTGACGCCGCCCGGGGTGTCCGGCGTCTAGCGTGGCGGACATGGACGAGCAGCGTGGACCCGGCGCCGGCCCGCCGGGGCGGTGGCGCCACGGGCGGCCGCCCCGCTGGTGGCGGCACGGCCCGCCCGGGTGGACCCGCTGGGTCGACGAGCAGGACGGGTACGGCGAGGCCGAAGGCGACGGCGGCGGCCGCCGTCGCCCCCGGTGGCCCTGGCGCTCCACCTTGCTGGTCACGGTGTTCGTGCTGGTCGGTTCCAACTTCGCGGCCCATGCCCAGGAGGGCGAGCGGGTCGCTCTGGACCTCGGCGGGCGGATCCTGCTGTTCGTGGCGGGCGCGCTGCTGCTGTGGCGCAAGCGTCACGCCGTGCTCGTCCTGTTCAGCACGGTGGCCGCGGTCCTGGGCTACGTGGCGGCCGGATACCCGCACGGGCCGGTGTTCTTCACCGTCGCCGTGGCCTGCTTCAGCGCCATCGTCTCGGGGCACCGGCACGCGGCCTGGGCGGCGATGGCGACGTTCTGGGCGGGGCACCTCCTGATCACCCACGTCCTGTACCGCCACCTGCCGCCCCCCGGTGACGGGGCCGCCTCCTGGACCCAGGGGCTCGTGATCGCCACCTGGCTGGTGGCACTCGTGGCGGTGTCGGAGCTGGCCCGGACCCGCCGTGAGCAATGGGTACGGGAGCGGGCCGAACGGGCCCAGGCGGCACGGCGCCGCGCCGACGAGGAACGGCTGCGGATCGCCCGGGAACTGCACGACGTGCTCGCGCACAGCATCTCCGTGATCAATGTGCAGGCGGGCGTGGGTCTCGCGCTGCTGGACAGCGACCCGGAGCAGGCCCGCAACGCGCTCGGCACCATCAAGGCCAAGAGCAAGGAGGCGCTCGGGGAGGTGCGCCAGGTGCTCGACACGCTGCGCGCCCCCGGCGCCGCCCCCCGCGCCCCCGCCCCCGGCCTCGACCGGCTGCCCGAACTGGTGGAACAGGCACGCGGCGCGGGACTCACCGTGACCGTCGAGGGGGAGATCCCGGAACTGCCCCCGGGCGCGGACCTGGCCGCCTTCCGGATCGTCCAGGAGGCCCTCACCAACGTCGTACGGCACTCGGGCTCGCGCGAGGCGCGGGTGTGCGTCGAACGGGACGGGGGCCGGCTGCGGCTGCGCATCGACGACGACGGGCCCGCCACCGGCGCCGACGCGGGAGGCAGCGGGAACGGACTGGCCGGGATGCGGGAGCGGGCCGCCGCGCTGGATGGCACCATCGAGGCGGGCCCGCGCCCCGACGGCGGATTCCGGGTGCTCGCCGTACTGCCGCTCGAGGTCAAGGAGGACCGTTGATCCGCGTACTGCTCGCCGACGACCAGTCACTGGTCCGGGCAGGGTTCCGCGCGCTGCTGGACGCGCAGCCGGACATCGAGGTCGCCGGGGAGGCGTCGGACGGCGAGGAGGCCCTGCGGCTGATCCGCGAACTGCGGCCCGATGTGGTGCTGATGGACATCCGCATGCCCGCGCTCGACGGTCTGGCCGCCACCCGGCGCGTGACGGAGGACCCGGACCTGGCCGGGGTGAAGGTGGTCATGCTCACCACCTTCGAGCTGGACGAGTACGTCTTCGAGGCCATCCGCTCGGGAGCCTCGGGCTTCCTGGTCAAGGACACCGAGCCGGAGGAACTGCTGCGGGCGGTGCGGGCGGTGGTGGACGGGGACGCCTTGCTGTCGCCCGGGGTGACCCGCCGGCTCATCGCGGAGTTCGCGGCCCGGTCCAAGGAACCGGCGGCCGCCGACGCCCTGGCCGAGCTCACCGAGCGGGAGCGGGAGGTCATGGCGCTGGTGGGCATCGGCCTGACCAACGAGGAGATCGCCCGGCGGCTGGTCGTCAGTCCGCTCACGGCCAAGACCCACGTCAGCCGCACCATGGTGAAACTCGGCGCCCGCGACCGGGCCCAACTGGTCGTGCTGGCCTATGAGTCGGGGCTGGTGCGGCCGGGCTGGCTGGGCTGAGCCGCGCGGCGGAACCGGACCAGCACGGCGACCGTGCGGACCGCGAACAAGGCCGTGGCGAGCACCAGGCCGGCGCCCGTCAGCGACACCTCGACGGCCTCGGGCAGGGCGAAGAGCAGTGCCGGTCCCGCCACGGCGCCCAGGACGACCGCCGCGGCGAACGCCGCGCTGCACAGCGCGTACCCGATCTCGACGGTGATCGCGTCCCGTTCCGCCTGGGTCCGCCGTCCCCCGTGAACCGTCATGCCCGCCCCCTGGTGTCGCTCACCCGCGGAGTCAACCAGGCGTGCCCCCGACGGACAAGCGACCCGCCGGACACACGGTGGAGACGGACCGCCGGATGCCCAGGACCGGGCGTCGCAGCGTTCCTCCTCCGCCCACCGCACCGCGGACTTGGCCCCGATCAGGGACCCGCCCCGGCGGCGGGTGCCGCGCAGGCCCAAGAGCGGGATCAGGAGGTCGGTGAGGGCGAAGCCGGAGCCGACGAGCGGCATGGTCGGGTTCAGACGACGGCGGACGTCTCCCGCCAGAGCGCGGCGAGCTCAGGGTCCCCGGACAGCGCGGGGACCGGCCGCCGATTCCACAGCGCGAGATACAACTCCTCGGCCTGACCGGTCAGCTCACAGTCCGCTTCCTCGGCCGCGTCCCGTGTGGTCACGGGCGGTTCCGGCGACAGCCGCACCGTCCACACCGCGTCGGCGTCGGTGGTGCGCACCCTCAGGACCTTCGGCTTCTCGCTGCGCACCCGGCTCTTGCGCCGCGCGTGGAAGCCGCGCAGCAGCTCGTCGATCCCGTCCACCGCGAACCGGATGCCGAACGGCGTCGGAGCGCCGCCGCGGGCGGACTCCGCGTCGAACCGGTGCACCGCCGTCTCGTGCGCCTGGCGGCGGGCCCAGAAGGCGAGCGCCGACGGCGGCCCGGGCAGGAAGGTGAAGCACTCCACGTCGGGCGCGGCACCGGTCAGGGTGTCCACCAGCCGGCGGTGCGCGGCGCGGTACCAGGCCACGAGCTCGGCGCCGTCCAGGTCCGGATGCTCGCCCATCGGCCGGGGCGCGAGGTGGCCCTCGGCCACGAAGGCCGCGGCCCACCGGTGCACCACGCCGGTGTGCCGGAGCAGGTCCCGTATCTCCCACCCGGGGCAGGCCGGAACGGAGGCGCTCGTGCCCGCCTCCTCCGCCGCGGCGGCCAGCAGCCGGCCCTCTTCCTCCAGGACGTCCACGAACCAGGCAGTATCCATGGGAGGAGTCTGCCGTACGGCCCGGGATCTACGGCAGCGGCGTCCCGCCCGTCGCATTGACGACCTCGGCCGTGATGTACGAGGCCTCCTGCGAGGCGAGGAAGACATACGCGGGGGCCATCTCGGACGGCTGGGCCGGCCTGCCGATGGGCGCCTGCTTGCCGAACTCCCGGGTGTCCGGCAGCGTCGCCGGGATCAGCGGCGTCCACACCGGACCCGGCGCCACGGCGTTGACCCGGATGCCCCGCTCGATCAGCATCTGCGCCAGCCCCTGCGTGAACGTGACGATGGCACCCTTCGTGGTCGCGTAGTCCAGCAGGTGCGGGCTCGGCTTGTACGCCTGCACGGGGCCGAGTTGATGATGCTGCTGCCCTCCCGCATGTGCGGCAGGGCCATCTTGCACAGCCAGAACATGCCGTACAGGTTGGTCCGCAGCACGCGGTCGAACTGCTCCGTGGAGATCGCCTCGATGCCGTCGGGCTGCGACATCTGGTACGCCGCGTTGTTCACCAGGATGTCGATGCCGCCGAACTCCGACACCGCGCGGTCGATCAGTGCCCGGCAGTTCTCCTCGTCCCGCACGTCGCAGACGACGGGCACGGCCCGCCGGCCGGCCTCCTCCACCCACCGCGCGGTCTCGGCGGCGTCGTCCTTCTCGCTGTCCAGATACGTGAAGAGCACGTCCGCGCCCTCGCGGGCGAACGCCAGGGCCACCGCCCGGCCGATCCCGGAGTCCCCGCCCGTGATCACGGCCCTGCGGCCCGTCAGCCGGCCGCTGCCCCGGTAGGAGTCCTCGCCGTGGTCCGGCGGCGGGTCCATCGGACCGGTCCAGCCGGGATGAGGCTGGTCCTGGGAGGGAAAATCGGGCGTCGGGTGCTGCTCGGCGGGGTGCTGCTGTTCGGTCACAATCTCTCCCGTCTCCGTGGGGCGGTCACGCGGTCGGCGCCCGCGACGGAGGGCCGGCGGACGCGGAACACCGGGTACCCCGGCACCGGCATCCGATCCGTGCGCCACCGGTCCGCGTCGCTGCCCGGACGGCCGTACGGGGCGGCCGGTCAGCCCGGGCTCACGCGGCGGGTGGCGAAACCGATGGCGGTGGCCACCGCGGCCAGCAGCGCCACGCTGGTCAGGGCCGCCGGAAGGCTGAACCAGTCGGCCATGAAACCGATCGCGGGCGGGCCGAGGAGCATGCCGCCGTAGCCCAGGGTGGAGGCGGTGGCCACCCCGCTGGGGCCCGCCAGGGCACCCGCCCGTTCGATGGCCACGGGGAAGAGGTTCGCCAGCCCGAGGCCGGTGACCGCATAGCCGAGCAGGGCCGCCCACAGAGACGGGGCGAGCGCGCCGAGCAGCATGCCGGCCGCGGCCGTCGACCCGCCCGCGAGGATCGTACGGGTACGGCCCAGCCGTTCGAGGAGTGTCGTCCCGGACAGGCGTCCGATCGTCATGGCGAGCGCGAAGAGGGAGTACCCGACGGCGGCCGCGCCCGGTGAGGCATCGAGGTCCTCCTCGAGATGGAGCGCACCCCAGTCGGCCAGCGCGCCTTCCCCGTAGGCGGTGCACAGCGCGATCAGTCCGAAGACCACCACCAGCGCGCGGGTGCGCCGGTCCGGCCTGCGCGGGGCCGACGGCTCGGGCCGTCCGGCGTCCGCCGGGGTGAGCGGCTCGCACCGCAGCAGCGCCCGCCCCGCGACCGCCGTCACCAGCAGGCCGACCAGGCCGAGCCCCCACAGGTGCCGGGTCGGTGACAGGGAGCCCGCGACCAGCGCGCCCAGGCCGGCCCCGGTCATGCCGCCCAGACTGAAGGCGGCGTGGAAGCTGGGCATGATCGGCCGCCGCAGCGCGGCCACCAGATCGACGGCGGCGCTGTTGAAGGCGACGTTGATCCCGCCGTAGGCCGCGCCGAACAGCAGCAGCACGGTGCCGAGGGCGAGGGCGGAATGGGTCAGCGGCGGCAGGCCGACGCTGAGGCAGAGCACCACCGCGCAGATGACGGTGACCAGGTGGCTGCCGTACCGGCGGCACAGCCGGCCGGTGAGCGTCATGGTGACGACCGCCCCGGCGGAGACGCCGAGGAGGGCGAGGCCCAGCGCGCTGGCCGAGGCGCCGGTCTGTTCCTTGATGGCGGGGATGCGCACGACCCAGCCGGCGAAGACGAAGCCGTCGAGGGCGAAGAAGGCGGTCAGGGCGAGACGGAGACGTACGAGGTCGGTACCCGGCACCACGCTGTGCGAACGGGTTTTGTTTATTAGCGGCACAAAGTCAGGCTAGGCGGCGACCGGGCCGGGAGCAAGGAGCGCGGGGAAGCGGAGTGCGGGGAAGCGGAGTGCGGGGAGCGGAGTGTCGGGGAGCGGACCGGACCGCGAGCGTGGCGGGCGCGCGCCGGTGAAGCCGTACGGGTGGGGGTCGTTAACCCGTGTGATCGTCCCGGATGGTGGGACCGGGTGGCATGGCCAACCGTGGATCTTGCCGGAGACGGGATATCCGTGCTGACGCGGAGTCAGCTGCCCGGCCTCCCGCGGAAGGACTGATCGATGCGCTCTGCCCGCATGGTGTTCGCCGCTGCCACGGCCACGGCGGCACTCGCCCTCGCCGCGCCCGCGGCCCACGCCGACTACGCCGGTGACGAAGGCCACGACAAGTCTTCTTACAGCAAGGAGCACGACAAGGAGAGCAAGCACGACAAGCCGCACGGCGGTATGCACACGGGCGGCGGGGCCCTCGCCGTCGTGGCCGAGGACGACTGGGGCACCGCCAAGGACCCGAAGTACGACCCCGAGACGTACAAGAACAAGGGCGACTCCCAGAGCGAGGACTCCTGGAGCGGCAAGCACAAGGAGGGGAACCACGAGAAGCCGCGCGGCGGCATGCACACCGGTGGCGGCGGTCTCGCCCAGCCCGGTGTCACCGCGGGCGGTCTGGCCGCCCTCGCGGTCCTCGGCACCGGCGCCTACGCGCTGCGCCGTAAGAAGATCACCGGCGACGTGGCCTGAGCCGTGCCCGGCGGCATAGCGGCCGGGGCCGTCGTACGCGCCGCGCGCGTCATGACGGCCCCGCTCGCTGCGCCGCGTGCCGTGGTGCCGCACCGCATGTCGTCAGATCCCGCTGCCCGTCATGTCGTGACAGTCCCGTTGCTCGGCCCTTCGCGTGTCGTCCCCGCCGTCCTGCCCGAACGAGGTGGTTCCCCCGATGCCGGCCACTCCCCCCACGCCCCCCGAAACCGATCCGGCGTCACCGGTGCGGCGGAGACTGCGCGCCGTCATGACGGCCGTCTTCTGGAGCGGGGCCAGCCTGGTGCTGGCCACGACGCTGATGGGCGGCGGTGAGAGTCCCCCCGACGACGCCCACGGCCGGCAGGCTCCCCCCGCGGTCACCGCGGCTCCGTCCGCCTCCTCCTCGACCGACCCGGCCGCGGGCGAGCCCGCCCCCAGTCCGTCGGCCACCAAGCATCTGCCGCGCTCCGAGCCGACCCGGCTGCTCATCCCCGGCATCGGCGTCGACGCGCCGTTCACCGACCTCGCCCTCAACAGCAAGGGCCAACTCGAACCGCCCCCGGCCGACAACACCAACCTGGTCGGCTGGTACGCCAAGGGCGTCTCCCCGGGGGAACGCGGAACGGCGATCATCGCCGGGCACGTGGACACGGCGACGTCCGCGGCCGTGTTCGTCCGGCTCAGCGAACTGGAGAAGGGGGACCGCTTCCGGGTCCTGCGCGCCGACGGCAGCAAGGCCACGTTCGTGGTGGACGCGACGGAGTCCTTCGACAAGGACGACTTCCCCGACGAACGCGTGTACGCCGACACGCCCGACGCCCAGGTCCGGCTCATCACCTGCGCCGGCGACTACGACCGTTCCGTCAAGGACTACACCGAGAACCTGGTGGTCTTCGCCCACCTCGTCTGAGCCTGCCGGGGCGGCCGGGGTACGGCAGCCCCGGCAGCCCCGGCAGGCCCGCGGGCCGGCCGGATGGGACGGTGTCCGGTCAGGTCCGTGCCGCCTTCCGGTTCCGGGGCAGGGCCTTGCGTGCCAGCGGCCAGGCGAGGAGGAGGACCACGACCGCGTACACGATCACCGAGAACGGCGTGTTGACCAGACCCGTGACACTGCCGTCGCTGATCTGCAGGGCGCGGCGCAGCTGCTGTTCGGCGGCCGGGCCGAGGATCACCCCGATGATGGCGGGCAGCACGGGCAGCCCGTAGCGCCGCATTCCGAAGCCGATCAGACCGATGATCAGCAGGATCACCAGGTCGATCACCTCACCGCCGACCGCGTACGCGCCCACCGCGGCGAAGAACATGATCCCCGCGTAGAGATACGGCCGCGGAATGCGCAGCAGCTTCGCCCACACCGGGGCCAGTGGCAGATTGAGGGCGAGCAGCAGCACCATGCCGACGAACAGCGAGGCGATCAGCCCCCACACCAGGTCCGGCTCGCGCTCGAAGAGCAGCGGGCCCGGCTGGATGCCGTACTGCTGGAACGCCGCCAGCATCACCGCCGCCACCGCCGTGGTCGGCAGACCCAGGGTCAGCATCGACACCAGCGTGCCCGCCGCCGAGGCCGAAGCCGCCGACTCCGGACCCGCGACACCCTCGATCGCCCCCTTGCCCCACTCGTCCTTGTGCTTGGACAGCCGCTTCTCCGTGACGTACGACAGGAACGTCGGGATCTCCGCACCGCCCGCCGGGATCGCACCGAACGGGAAGCCGATGAACGGACCGCGCGCCCAGGACTTCCAGGTGCGCCGCACGTCCGCGCGGCCCAGCCACGGCCGGCCCACCGGAATCGGGTCCGGCGGCCGGCGCCGCAGATGCGCGGCGACCCACAGCGCCTCACCGATGGCGAACAGCCCCACGGCGACAATCACCACGTCGACGCCGTCCGCGAGTTGCAGCGAACCGAACGTCAGCCGCTGCTGGCCGGTCATCTGGTCCAGGCCCACCAGGCCGATCGTCAGACCGATCAGCAGCGAGGCAAGACCGCGGATCCGTGACGAACCGAGCACGGACGTCACAGCGATGAACGCCAGCACCATGATCGCGAAGTAGTCCGGCGCGCCGATGTCCACCGCCAGGTCGGCGACCGTCGGGGCGAGAGCGACCAGCAGCACCGTGCCGACCATGCCGCCCGCGAAGTGCCCGATCGCGGCGGCCGCGAGGGCCTGGGCACCGCGCCCCGACTTGGCCATGGGGTTGCCCTCCATGGCCGCGACCACGGCCGCGCTCTCCCCGGGCGTGTTCAGCAGGATCGACGTCGTCGAACCGCCGAACATCGCGCCGTAGTAGATGCCCGCGAACATGATGAACGCGCCGGTCGGTTCGAGCCCGTACGTCACCGGCAGCAGCAGGGCCACCGCCATCGCCGGGCCGATGCCGGGCAGCACGCCGATCGCCGTGCCGAGCAGCACGCCGACCGCCGCCCACAGCAGATTGAGCGGGGTGAGGGCCGTACCGAAGCCGTCCAGGAGGGAGTTGAGGGCGTTCATGTCACAGCACTCCCATCAGCGGACCGCCGGGCAGCGGCACTCCGAGCAGGTTGTTGAACACGGCGTAGGTGACGAGGGAGACCACCGCCGCGATCAGCGGGTCGCGGTCCGCTCTGCGGCTGCCGAGCGCGAAGGCCGCGCCCCAGAACAGCAGCGCGCCCGCGGCGGGGAAGCCGAGCGGCTCGATGAGCACGGCGGAGCCCAGGAACACACCGGCCAGCAGCAGCACCGTGTGCCAGTCGGCGGGTTCGGACAGATCGATGTCCTCGCCGCCCTCGGCCTCGCCCCGGCCGCCGCGCAACACGTCGACCGCGAGGAGGGCGGCGACAACGAGCAGAGCGGTGCCGACGACGAAGGGCACGGTCTTCGGGCCGACCGGGCCGCGCTGGGTGATGTCGACGTCCATGGTGAACGCGTCGGTCAGGACGAGCACGCCCAGGGCCAGCAGGAGGACGCAGACGCCGAGCTCGGAGTGGTCGCGGAGCCAGGAGCGGGGTGCGGTGGTGCCGGGAGCGGTGGTGCCGGGTGGGGTTCCGTCGGGGGTGTCGTCGGGCGTTTCGTCGCGGGTCGTCGGCGTCGTCACAGTCCCAGCTCCTTCAGTACGGAGACCACACGCTCGTCCTCGGCCGCCAGGAACGTCCCGAATTTCTCGCCGGTCAGGAACGCGTCGTCCCAGCCGTTGCGCTTCATCGACTCCTGCCACTCCTTCGAGCCGTGCAGCTCCTCCAGCAGGCGCACGAGCTTGTCGCGCTCGGCGTCGCTGAGGCCGGGCGGGGCGACGATCCCGCGCCAGTTGGTGAAGTTCACGTCGTAGCCCGCCTCCAGCAGCGTGGGCGCGTCCAGGCCCGCGACCCGCTTCGGTCCGGTGACCGCGAGCAGCCGCAGCTCACCCGACCTGATCTGGTCGAGGTACTCACCCACGCCGGACACCCCGAAGGCGACCTTGTTGCCGAGGATCGACGCGAGCAGCTCGCCGCCGCCGTCGAAGGGGATGTAGTTGACCTCCTTCGGCAGGATCCCGGCGGCCCGCGCCATCAGCATCGGCGCGAGGTGATCCGGCCCGCCGGGGGAGGACCCGCCGCCCACCGGGAGCTTGCCGGGGTTCTCCTTCCAGGCACCGATCAGGTCGTCGATCGTCTTGTACGGGGAGTCCTTCCCGACCACCACGACGTCCTGCTCCTCGGTGAGCCGGGCGATGGGCGTCGTGTCGCCGAGGGTCTTCGGGGCGTCGTTGGAGCGGACGGCGCCGACCACGCCCAGGCCCATCGACATCGCCAGCTTGCCGTTGCCGTGCTCGCTCACCAGCCGGCTGAGACCCACCGTGCCGCCGGCCCCGGGCAGGTTGAACACCTCGACGGAGTGGGTGAGGCCGGCGTCCTCGGCGTTCTTCGCGGCCGTGCGGGCCGTGATGTCGTAGCCGCCGCCGGGCGAGTTGGGGACCATGAAACGCAGGCCCGGGATCTGTGTGCCGCTCTCGGAGCCGCTGCCGGTCGTGAACAGCGCGGGGCCCACGAGTACGAGCACGGCGGCCCCGAGCAGGGCGAGGGGTGTGCGCAGGCGCACGAGTGCCACCACCTGTCGGTCGGTTCTCTGGGATCACGCCAGGCCCTGTGGGGGAGGGTGACGCGGGCCACATGGTGCCCGCGCGCGGGCGGGCTGTCGTCCTTGCGGAACCAATGGAGGTTGTGGTCATTGCGTCAGCGGTGGTGGGTCGGTGGTGCACGTCTCTTTTCCCTGCCGCGGGCGGGGGCCATGATGGGCGGCTCCGGGGGGTCTTGTTGTTTGTTGCTTGTGGCGTGGTGGCGTGGTGGCGTGGTGCGAGGGAGCGGGAACGGAGTGGGAACGATGAGCAGTACGCGGGCTGGGCTGTCCGGGGCCGTCGATGCCGACGCCATCGGGGTTTTGGTGGTCGACGACGACTTCAGGGTGGCCCGGGTGCACCGCGCGTACGTCGAACGCCTCGACGTGTTCCGGGTCGTCGGTGTCGCCGGCAGCGGTGAGGAGGCCATCGCCGCGGTGGACGAGCTCCGGCCCGACCTGGTGCTGCTCGACCTCTATCTGCCCGACGTGTTCGGGCTCGACGTCATCCCGCGGCTGCGCACCGCCGGGCACGACTGCGACGTGATGGTCATCAGCGCCGCCCGTGAGGCGGACGCCGTGCGGGGTGCCGTGCGGCAGGGCGTCGTCGACTATCTGCTCAAGCCGTTCGACTTCGAGGACCTGCGGGGGCGGCTCGAGCGGTACGCGGTTCAGCGTGGGCGGATGCTGGAGACGGTGGTGCGGGGGCAGGCGGACGTCGACCGGGTGCTGGCGGGGGCGGCCGCCGTGCCGGCGTCGCCTGTGCTGCCCAAGGGGATGAGCTCGGAGACCGCGGAACTGATCGAGCGGACCCTGCGGGAGGCGGACGGCAGCCTGTCGGCGACCGAGTGCGCCGGACTGACGGGGGTTTCGCGGGTCAGCGCCCGGCGGTATCTGGAGTACTTCCACACCGTGGGCAGCGTGGAGGTGTCGTTGCGGTACGGGGCCACGGGGAGACCGGAGCGGCGGTATCGGTACCGGGTGCTGGGGGTGGGACCGAGCGGGCCCGGTCGACGGGGCGGGGGGCTGCGGGCGCGGGTTTAGTGTGGGTGGTCGTATGCCTGCGGCGCAGGTGCGGGTGGGGTGGGGGTGCGCGTAGCGCCCACGGTGGGTGGGTGGTGCGGGGGCGGGTCGGGGGTGTACGTCCTCGGTCTGGCGCGATGGGGCTTGTTGGTGGGGCTGAGCGGCGCGGACGCGCCAGCCACTGCGGGCGCACACCCCCGCCCCGCCCCCTCCCGCCACCGGCGAGTGCCGCACCTCGCCGGCTGCGCGCCGCCCCTCCCCGCCGTTCGCGCCTACCGCGCCCCGCCGGCCGCGCGCCGCCCCTCCCCGCGATCCGCGCCATCCGCGCAAGCCGCGTGAGCCGCGTGAGCCGCGGGCAGTCGTGCCTCCCCCAGTGCCTGAAGGGCCTGGGAGGTACCCCCAGGGCGATGGGGGTCCCCCCGCTCATGGGGGTACCTCCCGCTCGAGCGGAGCCGAGAGTGGGGGAGGCATCCCGCAAGCGCCGGGCTGCGCAGACACCCCCCGGCCGGCACCAGCGCAGGGCACCTGCAGAAGCGCCGGGTGTGCAACACCCCCGGCCGGTGCGCACGGCACGGAGCTGCGCCTGCAACCCCCGTGGCCGGCACCGGCGTACGGAGTCGCACAACCCCCGGCCAACAGGCCGTGCTTACCGGCGGCGGGCGAACGACGCCGGCAGCCGCGCCGACGCAACCGCCAGCGCCGTCGCCGCACTGGCGATCCCCAGCACCGCCCCGGCGGCCACGTCACCCGGATAGTGCACTCCCGTATGGATACGCGAGTATCCGACCGCCCCCGCCAGCGCCCCCAACGGCACCGACGCCGCAGGCATCACCGTCCCCACCGCGGTGGCGAAGGCGACCGCGGACGCCGTGTGCCCGGAAGGGAACGACGCCGACGTCGGCATCGGCACATGCCGGTCCACGGTCACCCGCGCCGCCTCCCGGTCCGGCCGGTCCCTGCGCACCAGCCGCTTGCCCAGCAGATTCGCCGACGCCGACGCCACGGCGATCGCGCCGACCCCCGCGAGCGCAGCCCTGCGTGGCCGCGACCCGGCCAGGGTGAGCGCTCCGGCGATGGCGAAGGAGATCTTGGAGTGGTCGGCCGCGTGGGAGAGACGGCGCAGTGCCCGGTCCAGCGTCGGCGTCGGCGTCGCGGCGACCGCCGCGTACAGGGCGCCGTCCACGGCCCTGAGGTCGCCCAGCACCGCGGACGCTGCTCTGCGCAGTCCGTCGGCGGGGGGTACGGGCCTGGTGAGCGGACGGGTGACGTCCGTGGGGGTGGGCTCGCTCATCTGTCTCTCCCGCGATGACATCCTGGAGTGCCCACGGTACGCAAGATCCATCCGAGGAGCCCGCCCACCCCTGCTTCAGCCGGCGCGGAAGGTGCGCAGGCGCAGGGAGTTGCCGACCACGAAGACCGACGAGAACGCCATGGCGGCACCCGCGATCATGGGGTTCAGCAGTCCGGCCGCGGCGAGCGGCAGGGCCCCCACGTTGTAGGCGAACGCCCAGAACAGGTTGGACCGGATGGTGCCGAGGGTGCGCCGGGCGAGGCGGATCGCGTCCGGGGCCGCCCGCAGGTCTCCCCGCACCAGAGTCAGGTCACCGGCCTCGATCGCCGCGTCCGTGCCGGTGCCCATAGCCAGTCCCAGGTCCGCCTGGGCCAGCGCCGCCGCGTCGTTGACCCCGTCGCCGACCATCGCCACCGAACGGCCCTCGGACTGCAGCCGCTTGACGACGTCCACCTTGTCCTGCGGCAGCACCTCGGCGATGACGTCCTCCGGCGCGATACCGACCTCGCGGGCGACCGAGCGGGCCACCGCCTCGTTGTCCCCCGTCAGCAGCACCGGCCGCAGTCCGAGTCCGCGCAGCCTGCGGACGGCCTCGGCGCTGGTCTCCTTCACGGCGTCGGCGATCTCCAGCACCGCTCGCGCCTCCCCGTCCCAGGCGACCAGGACGGCGGTGTGTCCCGCCGCCTCGGCTCTGTCCTTGAGCCGGGCCAGTTCGTCGGGGAGGTCCAGCGACCACGCGCGGAGCAGTCCGTCCCGGCCGACCAGGACGGCGTGTCCGTCGACCAGACCCTGGACGCCCAGTCCCGGCACGTTCGCGAAGTCCTCCGGTGCGGGCAGCTCGCCCAGCTTCTCCCGCGCGCCGTCGGCCACGGCGCGGGCGATCGGGTGCTCGGAGGCGTGTTCCAACGCGCCCGCGAGACGCAGTACTTCGGCCTCGTCCTCGGTGGTGTGCACGGCGAGCAAGGTCATCCGGCCCGTGGTCACCGTGCCGGTCTTGTCCAGGACCACCGTGTCGACGCCGCGCGTGGACTCCAGGACCTCCGGGCCCTTGATCAGGATGCCGAGCTGGGCGCCGCGTCCGGTGCCGACCAGCAGCGCGGTGGGAGTGGCCAGGCCGAGTGCGCAGGGGCAGGCGATGATCAGGACCGCCACGGCGGCGGTGAACGCGGCCGTCAGGCCGGCGCCGTTGCCGAGCCAGAAGCCCAGCGTGCCCAGGGCCAGGGCGATGACGACGGGCACGAAGACGGCCGAGATGCGGTCGGCGAGGCGCTGCGCGGCCGCCTTTCCGTTCTGCGCGTCCTCCACCAGCTTGGCCATGCGGGCCAGTTGGGTGTCCGCGCCGACCCGCGTGGCCGTCACGACGAGCCGCCCGCCCACATTGACGGTGGCCCCGGTGACCGGGTCCCCGGGGGCCACCTCCACCGGGACCGACTCGCCCGTGAGCATCGAGGCGTCCACCGCGGAGGAGCCCTCCACGACGGTTCCGTCGGTCGCGATCTTCTCGCCGGGGCGTACCAGGAAGCGGTCGCCCGTCCTGAGTTCGGTGACGGGGATCGTCTTCTCGGGTCCGTCGGCGGGCAGGACGGTGACGTCCTTCGCGCCCAGCTCCAGAAGGGCGCGGAGTGCCGCGCCCGCCTTCCGCTTCGCGCGTGCCTCGAAGTAGCGGCCGGCCAGGATGAAGGCGGTCACCCCCGCGGCTGCCTCCAGATAGATGTTCCCCGCGCCGTCCCCGCGGGCGATCGTCAGCTCGAAGGGGTGGGTCATCCCGGGCATGCCCGCGGTGCCGAAGAAGAGGGCCCACAGGGACCACAGGAACGCGGCCGACGTCCCCACCGAGATCAGCGTGTCCATGGTGGCCGCGCCGTGCCGCGCGTTGGTGAACGCCGCCCGGTGGAACGGCCAGGCCGCGTAGGTCACCACGGGCGCGGCCAGCGTCAGGGACAGCCACTGCCAGTACTCGAACTGCAGCGCCGGGATCATCGCCATCGCCACCACCGGCACCGCCAGTGTCACCGCTGTGACCAAGCGCTGTCTGAGGGGGCGGAGTTCGTCGGGTTCGCCCTGCTCCGGCTCGGGCGCCGACGGCTCCTGGGCCGTGTATCCGGTGGCCTCGACCGTGGTGATCAGGTCGCGGACGGTCACCTCGCCGTCGTAGGAGATCCGCGCCTTCTCGGTGGCGTAGTTGACGGTGGCGGTGACGCCCTCCATACGGTTGAGCTTCTTCTCGATCCGGGCGGCGCACGAGGCACATGTCATCCCGCCGATCGCGAGTTCCACTTCGGCGGCGGCTCCGGGGGTGGATGTACGGGCGGTCATGCGGGCTCCTGGGTGTATACGGGGTGGGGGTATCGCGTCCGGCTTCCTCATGTATACCCCTGGTGGGTATTCGGGGCAAGGTGGGGGGTGGCTTGACTTGATACCCTAGGGGGGTATCTTGAGCTGTGTGGATCGGCTCCTCGGGGAGTCGACGGTCCTGTTTCGGAGGAGACGGTCATGAACACCGGACTGAAGATCACCGCGTTCGCAGCCGCCCTGGCTGCCACCTTCGGCACGGCGTACGGCGTCGGTGAGGCGATCGATCCGGTCGTCGCCGAGCCCGCGCCGCCGAAGCACGAGAAGCGGCACGAACCGCCTTCGGCACAAGCGCACGGTGCCGGTGGGCTGCAGATCTCCGAGAGGGGTTACACCCTGGAGCTGGAGACTCCTCGTGTCGCCGCCGGGCACCGCGCCGGCCTGCGCTTCACGGTCCGGGACGACCGGGGACGGGCCGTGACCGAGTACCGTCGCGAGCACGACAAGGAGCTCCATCTGATCATCGCCTCGCGCGATCTGCTCACCTACCGCCATCTGCACCCCACCCGGGCGGCGGACGGCACCTGGACCACCTCTGTCGAGCTTCCCCGGGCCGGCGGCTACCGGGTCTTCGCCGACTTCACCCCGGCGCGCGAGGGCGCGGAGAACCTCACCCTCGGAGCCGACCTCGCCGCCTCCGGTTCCTATCGGCCCCAGGAGCTTCCCCCGGCCGCCGACATCGCCCGCGTGGACGGCTACGAGGTCGAGCTGGAGGGGTCACTGCGGCCCGGCCGGGCGAGCGAACTGCGGCTGAGCGTCTCGCGTGACGGCAAGCCCGTCACCGACCTCCAGCCCTACCTCGGCGCCTACGGGCATCTGGTCGCCCTGCGTTCCGGAGACCTCGCCTACCTGCACGTACACCCCCACGGCGAACCCGGCGACGGCACGACCCGGCCCGGCCCCGAGGTCTCCTTCACGGCCAGTGCGCCCAGCGGCGGCAGGTACCGGCTGTTCCTCGACTTCCAGCACGAGGGCGTGGTGCGTACCGCGGCGTTCACGGTCGAGGCGGGGGAGCGGGGCGAGGTGAGCGCGCCGGAGCACTCCGACGACGGTCACGGGCACTGAGTCTCAGCCCAGGGCGCGGTCCAGGTTGAACGCGGCGCTGATCAGGGACAGGTGCGTGAACGCCTGGGGGAAGTTCCCCTGTTGCTCACCGGTGTGGCTGATCTCCTCGGCGTAGAGGCCGACATGGTTGGCGTAGGTGAGCATCTTCTCGAAGGCGAGGCGGGCCTCGTCGAGCCGGCCGGCCCGCGTCAGCGCCTCGACGTACCAGAAGGAGCAGATGGAGAACGTGCCCTCGTCGCCGCGCAGGCCGTCGGGGCTCGCGTTCGGGTCGTAGCGGTAGACCAGGGAGTCCGACACCAGCTCCGCGGTGAGGGAGTCCAGCGTGGACAGCCACTTCGGATCGGTCGGCGCGATGAACATCGCCAGCGGCATCATCAGGACCGACGCGTCCAGCACGTCCCCGTCCTCGTGCTGCACGAACGCCTGCCGTTCGTCGGACCAGTAACGGCTCATGATCCGCCGGTACACGGTGTCCCGGGTCGCCCGCCAGCGGGGGAGATCGGCGGGCAGGCCCCGCCGGTGGGCCATCCGGATGGCCCGCTCGATCGCCACCCAGCACATCAGGCGCGAGTACAGGTAGTTCTTCCGTCCGCCGCGCGTCTCCCAGATGCCCTCATCGGGCTGGTCCCAGTTCGCACACACCCAGTCCACCAGCGCCGTCACATGGTCCCACTGCTCGCTGGAGACGGACTCGGCCCACTTGTCGTACAGGTAGATGGAGTCGACCAGCGCCCCGTAGATGTCGAGCTGCAACTGCTCGGCCGCCGCGTTCCCGACACGTACGGGCGCCGAACCCTGGTGGCCCTCCAGATGGTTCAGTTCCGTCTCGGACAGGTCGGTGCGGCCGTCGATGCCGTACATGATCTGCAAGGGGCCCGAGGCCTTGCGGTCACCCGGGCTGATGTGCAGGGAGACGAACGTCATGAACCCCTTGGCCTCCTCGGTGAACCCCAGGCGCAGCAGCGCGTACACGCAGAACGCGGCGTCGCGCACCCACACGTACCGGTAGTCCCAGTTGCGTTCGCCGCCGAGCTGCTCGGGCAGACTGGTCGTCGGCGCGGCCACGATCGCGCCCGTCGGCGCGTGCGTGAGCAGCTTCAGCGTGAGGGCCGAGCGGTGCACCATCTCCCGCCACCGCCCCTTGTACCGCGAGGACGCCAGCCAGCGCCGCCAGTACGCCACCGTCGCGTTGAACTCCCGCTCCGCCTCCCCGCACTCGCACCGGTACGGCGACGCGTCCTCGGCGCACTGATCCAGCGTGAGCACCGCCGTCTCGCCCTCGGTCAGCTTGAAGTCGGCCCGTACGTCCGTGCCGTCGGCCTCCAGCGGGACGGTGGCCGTCAGCGCCAGGCACAGGTCACGGCACGAGAAGACCGCGATGTCTCCGGTCAGCCGCACCGTGTGCGGCACGGCGCCGTAGCCGAAGCGCGGTGCCACCCGCGTGCGGAACGGCACGGACCCGCGGACGCAGAGCACCCGGCGGATCAGCCGGTGCGGGCGCCGCGCGGACGACTCGCCGTCGATGGGAATGAAGTCCTGCACCTCGCCGATCCCGTCCTCGGTGAAGAACCGGGTGATCAGGACGTTGGTGTCGGGGAAGTAGAACTGCTTGGTGTGCGCCGGCACGGCCGCCGCCAGCTGGAAGGAGCCGCCCCGCTCGGCGTCCAGCAGCGCGGCGAAGACACTCGGCGAGTCGAAGGACGGACAGCAGTACCAGTCGATGGTGCCGTCGGTTCCCACCAGCGCCGCGCTGCGCAGATCGCCGATCAGTCCGTGGTCGGCGATCGGCGTGTACCGCGGCTTGTGTCCGTTGGCCGTCCCGTCCATCGCAGCCTCCCGGGTGCGGCGCGCCCTGTCTGGTATGCGTCACTTCGTCCAGGGTAGGTCCGCGGGCGGGCTTCACGCCGTGACGACCCGCAGCCCCGCCTCCTCGAAGCGGCGTACGGTCTCCGGATCCGCCGTCGAGTCCGTGACCAGTGTGTCCACCGACTCGGCCGGACAGATCCGGGCGAACGCCCGCCGGTCCAGCTTGCTGGAGTCGGCGGCCACGATCACCCGCTCGGCCCGCTCGCACAGCCGCCGGTTGATCGCGGCCTCCGCCTCGTCATGGGCCGCGGCCCCGTGCTCGGCGTCGAAGGCCACCACGCCGAGCACCGCGACATCGAGGGTGATCTGCCCGAGGACCCCGTCCGCGAGCGGGCCGACCAGCTCGTAGGACTGGGCCCGGGCCACTCCGCCGGTCAGCACGATCTTGAACTGGGGGCGCACGGCCAGTTCGTTGGCGATGTTCAGCGCGTTGGTCACCACGGTCAGCGCGGGCGACCCGGAGGTGAGATCGCCCCGTGCGGCGAGTGCCCGCGCCACCTCCGTCGTGGTCGTCCCGCCGGTCAGTCCCACCGCCTCACCCGGCGCGACGAGATCCGCCACCGCCTTGGCGATGCGCTGCTTCTCCGAGGCGTGCCGCGCCGACTTGTAGCGCAGCGGCAGCTCGTACGACACCCCGTGCACCACCGCGCCGCCCCGGGTACGCACCAGCATCTGCTGCTCGGCCAGCTGGTCGAAGTCGCGCCGGATGGTCGCCGCCGACACCCCCAGCTCCCCGGCCGCCTCCTCGACGTCCAGCCGGCCGCGCTCGACGAGCAGCTCCAGCAGTGTCTTCCAGCGGGCGTCCCGTGACATCGCCCCTCCCGTTCCTCCGGTCCCCGGCCACCCTAACCCCCGTCTGATGCTTGATTCCATTTGAAAGAGCGCCCTACCTTGCAAGAACGCGCAGTGAGAGGGCTGCTGCCGCTCGCCCGGGCTCCGGACGCCGGGTTCGGCTCCCTGATGTACGACGCCTCGCGGCTGCCCTACGCGCGGCTACCGCACGGCCGGACGGGAGGCGATGGCCCGGACGGTGGCGATGCTCAGGGACGTCAGCGCTTGACGGCCCTGAGCACCACGAACTTCCGGTCGCTTGCCACCACTTCGCCGTTGCCGAACAGCCGCCGCAGCTTCACGTGGTACCCCAGGTGCCGGTTGCCGATCACCCACAGCTCGCCGCCCGGGCGCAGGGTGCGGCGGGCACCCGTGAACATGCGCCAGGCGGTGGCGTCGGTGGTGGCCTGGTGGGAGTGGAACGGCGGGTTGTTGAGCACCAGGTCGACGCTGCCCGACGGTACGCCCGACAGACCGTCGCCGACCCGGAACTCGGCCTGCCCGCGCACGCCGTTCGCCCGGTACGTGGCCTCCGCCGAGGCCACCGCCTGGAAGGACTCGTCGACGAACAGCACCTCGGCCCGCGGATCGGCCAGCGCCATCGCCGTGCCGACGACGCCGTTGCCGCAGCCCAGGTCCACCACCCGCCCGCCGCGGCCGGCGGGCAGATGCGTGAGGAAGAAGCGGGTGCCGATGTCGAGGCGGTCCGCGCAGAAGACCCCGGCGTGGTTGACGACCGTCCGGCCCGAGACCGGGCCGATGCCGTCGGGGAGCGTGTAGCGGTACGGCCAGGGGTTGACGGGGCGTGCCGTGGCGGGATCGGGCGTGCAGAAGATCAGCCGTGCCTTCTTCTCGGCGAGCGAGGTCCTGGTCGGGCCGAGGATCCGCTCGAAGAGGTTCAGCGTCGAGGTGTGGATCTCCTTCACCATGCCGGTGCCCACGACGACCGTTCCCTCGTGCACCGCGGGTGCCAGCCGCAGCAGCTGGTCCTCCAGCAGGGCCAGGCTCTTCGGCACCCGCACGAGCAGGACGTCGATCCGCTCCGGCGGGGGATCCTGCGTGGTGAGCAGCCGTACCGTGCCGGGCTCCACCGCGTTGCGGGCCAGGTTGGCGCGGGTCGCCTCCTGCCCGAGCCAGGAGTCGGTGATCTGCGTCGGCCGGTGCTCCGCCAGCGCCGTCACCAGCGCGCCCCAGCGGTCGCCGACGACCACGACCGTGCCGGACAGCGGGACCTCCCGGTCGGCGAGATGTCTCAGGAGGTAGGCGTCGGACGCGTCCCAGGCGCGCAGCCGGTCCCGCGGGTCCTCGGGGAACCGGGCCAGCACCCGGTCGCCCCACGGCGTCGTCATACGGTCGTTCATCGTCCGGCCAGGCTATCCGAGCGGCGACGGGCAGCCGTCGGGGAGGATGGCAGGCATGGACGCCGAGCTGTTCCCCCGGGCACGGACCGAGATCGCGCCGGGCGCGGTGCACGTGCCGGACTGGCTCGACGCGCGGGACCAGCGGGAGCTCCTCGAGGCGTGCCGTGGGTGGGCCCGGCCGCCCGCCGGGCTGCGCACCGTGCGCACCCCGGGAGGCGGCACCATGACCGCCCGGCAGGTGTGCCTCGGGTGGCACTGGTATCCGTACGGCTACGCCCGCACCGTCGTCGATGGTGACGGCGCGCCGGTGAAGCCGTTCCCCGCGCGGCTCGGCGCACTGGGCCGCCGCGCGGTGACCGACGTGCTGGGCGCGGACACCGCGGGGGAGGCCGCATACGACATCGCCCTGATCAACTTCTACGACGCCGGCGCCCGCATGGGCATGCACCGCGACAGCGACGAGAAGGCGCGGGCGCCCGTGGTGTCGCTGAGCCTCGGTGACACCTGCGTCTTCCGCTTCGGCAACCCCCGGACCCGCGGCCGCCCCTGGACGGACGTGCAGCTGCGCAGCGGCGACCTGTTCGTCTTCGGCGGGCCGTCCCGGCTCGCGTACCACGGCGTTCCCCGGGTGTACGCGGGCAGCGGGCCGCCGGAGTTGGGGCTGTCGGGGCGGCTGAACATCACGCTGCGGGTCAGCGGCCTGTAGTCCGTGCCGTCTGCGGATCATGGGAGACTCGCCTTCATGAGCGGGAAGGCGGACCCCCGGCCGGCGGGGGAAGGGACCACCTCGAGGACGCGGCTGGACCGGGGGCGCGGCGCGCTCGGACCCGCGCTGGAGCTCGTGCACACGGGCCGCGCGCCGACCCGCGCGGTGCTCACCGCCGAACTGGGTGTGACCCGCGCGACGGCGGGTGCGGTCGCCGCCGAACTCGAGGCGCTCGGGCTGATCCGGGTCGACGCCCGGCCCGGTGCGGCGGCCGGTTCGCAGGGGCGCCCCTCGCACCGGCTCTCCGTCGCCGAGGACGGCCCCGTGGCGCTCGCCGCGCAGGTGCACGCCGACGGTTTCCGCGCGGCCCTCGTCGGTCTCGGCGGCCGTATCGTCGCCACCGCGCCGGGCTGCGAGGTCGTCGACGCCGACCCGGCCAAGGTCCTCGGATCCGTCGTCGAGACCGGCGCCGACCTGCTGCGGGAGACCGGGCGGCGATGCGTGGGCGCCGGACTCGCGGTGCCCTCGGCGGTGGCCGAACCGGAAGGGCTCGCCCTCAACCCCCTGCACCTGGCCTGGCCCGCGGGCGCCCCGGTGCGGGAGATCTTCGCCGAACAGGTGCGCGCGGCCGGTCTGGACGGGCCCGCCTTCGCGGCCAACGACGTCAACCTCGCCGCCCTCGCCGAACACCGGCACGGCGCCGGGCGCGGCTCCCGCGACCTGCTGTGCGTGGCCACCGGTCACCGCGGTGTCGGCGGCGCGCTCGTCCTCGACGGCCGTCTGCACTCCGGCAGTTCGGGACTCGCGCTGGAGGTCGGGCACCTCGCCGTCAACCCCGCGGGCCGCCCCTGTCACTGCGGCAGCCGCGGCTGTCTCGACATCGAGGCGGACCCGCTGGCGCTGCTGACCGCGGCGGGCCGGGCGCCGGGACCCGAGATGTCCCTGCTCCGGCAGGCCGACGAGCTGATCCGCCGGCACTACGACGACCCGGACGTGCGCATCGCGGCCGAGACCCTCATCGACCGGCTGGGCCTGGGCCTGGCCGGACTGGTCAACATCCTCAACCCCGACCGGATCATCCTCGGCGGACTGCACCGCACCCTGCTGGAGGCCGACCCCGAGCGGCTCCGTGCGGTCGTCGCGGACCGCAGCCTGTGGGGCCGCAGCGGCGGCGTGCCCATCCTCCCCTGCACCCTGGCATACAACAGCCTGGTCGGCGCGGCGGAACTCGCCTGGCAGCCGGTGCTGGACGATCCTCTGGGAGCACTGACGTAGAACGCCCGCCGTACGACGCACAGAAAGCCGACCCACATGACCGAGCAGCTCACCGTCAGCGTCCTGGGCACCGGCATCATGGGCGCGGCCATGGCCCGCAACCTCGCCCGCGCCGGCCACACCGTCCGGGTCTGGAACCGCACCCGCGCCAAGGCCGAACCGCTCGCCGCCGAGGGCGCCCACGTCGCCGCCGGCCCCGCCGAGGCGGTCGAGTCGGCCGACGTCGTCCTGACCATGCTGTACGACGCGGCGGCCACCCTGGAGACGATGCGCCGGGCCGCCCCCGCCCTGCGCCCCGGAACCGTCTGGTCCCAGTCCACCACCGCGGGGCTCGAGGGCGTCGCCGACCTGGCCGCCTTCGCCCGTGAGCAGGGCCTGCTCTTCTACGACGCCCCGGTCCTGGGCACCCGCGAGCCCGCCGAGGCCGGCCGGCTGACCGTGCTCGCCGCCGGTCCCGCCGACGGCCGGGACCGGGTGACCCCCGTCTTCGACGCCGTGGGCGCCCGTACGGTGTGGACCGGCGAGGACGGGGCGGCCGCGAGCGCGACCCGTCTGAAGCTGGTCGCCAACAGCTGGGTCGTCGCGGTCACCGCCGCCGCCGGGGAGACCCTCTCCCTGGCCGAGGCCCTGGACGTGGCGCCGGACGCCTTCTTCGACCTCATCGCCGGCGGCCCGCTCGACATGGGCTATCTGCGCGCCAAGTCCGCACTGATCCTCGAGGGACGGCTCAGCCCGGCCCAGTTCGCCGTGACGACCGCGGCCAAGGACGCCAGACTGATCGTGCGGGCCGGTGAACAGCACGGCGTGCGCCTGGACGTCGCCGCCGCGAGCGCCGAACGACTGGAGCGCGCCGCCGGCCTGGGTCACGGCGAGGAGGACATGGCCGCGGCCTACTACGCCGGCTTCGACGCCGGGCCCGCCGCCTGAGCAGGAACGACGACCCCCACCGTCCAGCACACCGAGGAGCCCCTGGTGTCCAAGCCCCCACTCCCGCCCGAGGCCGAGGAACTGTTGCGCAGGCCCAACCCCTGCGTCATGGCCACACTCCGCTCCGACGGCGCGCCCGTCTCCACCCCCACCTGGTACCTCTGGGAGAACGGCCGCGCCCTGCTCAACTTCGACGAGGGCCGGGTACGGCTCCGGCACGTCCGCCGCGATCCCCGCGTCACCCTCACGGTGCTGGCCAGTGACGACTGGTACACCCACGTCACCCTGATCGGGCGGGTCGCCGAGCTGTACGACGACACGGACCTGGCCGACATCGACCGGCTGGCCCGGCACTACGTGGGCGGGCCGTACCCGGACCGCGAGCGTGGCCGGGTCAGCGGCTGGGTCGAGGTCGAACGCTGGCACGGCTGGGGCGCGATGAAGGACAGCGCCCAGCCGGGCTGACCCGGAGCCGGCCGGCCCCGGGCGCGTTCACCACTGGCGCCCCCGGGGCAGCCGGTCCCGCTCCGGTTCCGACAGGTGCAGCACCTGGAAGACCTCTCCCTCGGCGTCGGGCGTGGCCCGCCCCCGGAGCGAGAAGAGCACCAGTTCCCAGCGCGTGGTGTCCACGGCGGCCGCCGCGAGCACCACGCCGTCCAGGCCGGCCAGCCGCCGGCACTCCCGCGCCGCCTCCTCGGCCACCTCGCCGACCGGCACCCCGTCCGGCACCGGCCGCCGGTGGCGCACCGCCACGGCCGCGGGACCGGCCGCGGCCACCCCCTCCTCGTACGCCAGACCGGACCACTGCCGGGCGGGGGGACGGCCGAAGTCGTCGGCGATCCCCTGGAAACCGCCGCCCCACAGGAACGCGTTCATGCCCTCCACGGTGCGCCACAGGTAGAACGGCGCGTACTGATTGACCGGCGAACCGTGCACCCCGCGCTCACGCACCAGATACGCCTTGACGCCGAGGCCCGGCCAGGTGTCGAGCAGATGCCCGCGCCGGGCCACCCGGTCCCGGACGATCCCCATGTCGTAGTCGGCGGGCAGGGTGAGTTCGTACTGCAGGGCATGCACACAGGCCTCCTCGAGGCGGGTCGGGCCGGGTCGTCGGGTCAGTGCTCGCGCGGCGCGAGCAGGGAGAGGAGTCCGCGCACCCCCGCGTCGAACGCGGCGGGGGAGCCGGACGCACGGGCGAGCACATAGCCGCCCTGGACGGTCGCGACGACCGCCGCCGCGATCTCCCCGCAGTCCAGGTCCGGCGCGAACTCGCCCCGCTCCCTGCCCTCGTCCACCAGCGCGGCGAGCCGTGCGCGCAGCCACTCCAGGGTCTCGGTCACCGGGGCGCGCAGCGCGTCGTCGGTGATCACATCGGGGTCCATGGTGAGCCGCCCCACCGGACAGCCCCGCAGCACGTCGCGCTCGCGCAGGAGGTAGGCCTCGATACGCTCGTACGGCGTTCCCGGCCCGTCCAGCAGCGCCGCGGCCGTGGCCCGCATCTCCTCGGCGGTGCGCCGGATCGCGGCCAGCGCGAGGTCGGGCTTGCCCTTGAAGTGGTGGTACATGCTCCCCTGGCCGGCGCCCGCGCGGGCCAGGATCGCCTTCGGGCTGGTACCGGTGTAGCCGCGCTCCCACAGCAGCTCGCGCGTGGACTCGATCAGTCGCTCCGAGGTGCTCATGACGGCACTGTACATACCAGTAGGTACAAACGAGCGCGGGCCCGGCCGAGCGGGGAGCAGCAGCCCGCCGCCCGGCTACTCCCCGGGAGGTACGCACAGTGCCGCTGGCCGTACGACGACCGCGACCCCCTCGCGGGACGACCCTCGAGATGTCGCAAGGAACGACGAGACATCGCATCCGAGGAGTTGAACGATCATGCAGACCCTGGCGCACTTCGGCGACGGCGGGCCCGGCCCGTGGATCCTGCTCTTCCCCTTCTTCTGGGCCCTGGTCATCGGCGGCGGCATCGCGCTGCTGCGCCGCACGGCGTGGCGCGGACACCGCGGTCGTGGACTCGGGCGGCCCACGGAGCGGGACGACTCCCCGATCACGGTGCTCGGCCACCGCTTCGCCTCCGGCGAGATCGACGAGGACGAGTACTGGCGCCGGCTGTCGGTCCTGGACGAGGAGTTCGGCCGGCACGGCAAGGGCGGTGCGCGATGACCGCCACGGCCACCGGCACCCGGACCGCCGCCCGGGTCGTCGACGCCGTCAAGGTGTACGGCACCGGCGACACCGCCGTACGGGCCCTGGACGGGGTGAGCGTCGCCTTCCCGGCCGGCCGCTTCACCGCGATCATGGGCCCCTCGGGGTCCGGCAAGTCCACCCTCATGCACTGCGCGGCGGGACTGGACACCCTCACCTCCGGCGCCGCCTGGATCGGGGACACCGAACTGGGCGCCCTCGACGACCGCCGCCTCACCCTGCTGCGCCGCGACCGGGTGGGTTTCGTGTTCCAGGCCTACAACCTGGTGCCGACCCTCACCGTCGCGGAGAACATCACCCTGCCGCTCGACCTCGCGGGCGGCGGGGGAGACCCGGAGTGGATCGACGCACTCGTCGACGTGGTCGGTCTGCGCGGCCGGCTGCGGCACCGGCCCGCGGAGCTGTCCGGCGGACAGCAGCAACGCGTCGCCGTGGCCCGGGCGTTCGCCGGACGGCCGGAGGTGGTCTTCGCCGACGAACCGACCGGCAACCTCGACTCGCGCTCCGGCGAGGAGGTGCTCGGGCTGCTCGGCCGCACCGTACGGCAGACCGGACGCACCGTCGTCATGGTCACCCACGACCCGGTGGCCGCGGCCCACGCCGACGAGGTGCTCTTCCTCGCCGACGGGCGGCTGGTCGACCGCATGGAGTCCCCGACCGCCGACGCGGTCCTGGACCGGATGAAAGCCTTCGAGGTGCCCTCATGAACACCTCCGTACGCCTGAGCGCGGCCTCCCTGCGCGCCCACAAGCGGCGCTTCGCCGGGACCTTCCTCGCCGTCTTCCTGGGGGTGGCCTTCCTGGCCGGAACCCTCGTCATGGGCGACACCCTGCGTGCGAGCTTCGACACCATGTTCGGCAACGCGGCCCGCGGCACCGACGCCGTCGTCCGCAGCGCCGACGCCATCACCACCCCCGGGGACAGCCAGGGGGTGCGGCAGCCGGTCGACACGGGACTGGTGCGCACCGTCGAGCGGGTCCCGGGCGTCGCGGCGGCCGCGCCCGACATCCAGGGCGCCGGCCAGCTGGTCGGCTCCGACGGCGAGCCGATCGGCGGCCAGGGGCCGCCCACCCTCGCCGGCAACTGGATCGACGACCCCGAACTCAACCCCTACCGCCTCGCCGAGGGCCATGCCCCCGAGCGGTCCGGGGAGGTCGTGGTCAACCGCGGCACCGCCGAGCGGGGCGGGCTGGAGATCGGCGACACGACCGTGCTGCGCACCCCCGACCCGGTCCGGGTGACCATCGTCGGACTCGCCACCTTCGGCGGCGAGGACGGCATGGCCCAGGTGACCTTCACCGGCATGACCCGCGCCGACGCGGAGCGGTACCTCACCGCACGGCCCGGCGAGGCCGCGGGCATCCTGGTACGCGCCGGACCCGGGGTGAGCCAGGAGGAACTGGTCGACCGGCTGGCTCCCGTGCTGCCCCAGGGGGTCGAGGCCATCACCGGCCAGGACTCGGCCGAGGAGAACAACGAGATGATCTCCGGTCAGTTCCTCGGCGTCTTCACGCTCTTCCTGCTGGTGTTCTCCGGCATCGCCCTGCTGGTGGCGACCTTCTCCATCCACAACACCTTCGCGATCGTCGTCGCCCAGCGCACCCGTGAGAACGCCCTGCTGCGGGCGCTCGGAGCCTCGCGGCGGCAGGTCACCGCGGCCACCCTGGCCGAGGCGGCCGCGGTGGCCGTGACCGCCTCGGCGGCCGGACTGGCGGGCGGTATCGGGATCGCGGCGGCCCTCCAGGCGCTCTTCCCGGCGATCGGCTTCCCCTTCCCCGGGGGCGCGCTGGTCATCGGCCCGGTCTCCCTGCTGCTCCCGCTCGCCGTGGGCATCGTGGTCTGTCTGGGCTCCGCCCTGCTGCCCGCCGTGCGCGCCGGGCGCACCGCACCGCTGGCCGCGCTGCGCGAGACGGCCGTCGACATCTCCGGCGCCTCCCGCACCCGCGCGGTCACCGGGGCCGGCCTCGCGGCCCTCGCCGTCGCGGCCACCCTCACCGGTGTCCTGGTGACGCCCTCGGTCTGGCTGGCCGGAACCGGCGCCGTCCTGGCGCTGCTCTCCTTCGTCGTCCTCGGACCCGTCGCCTCCGCCACCGCCGTCCGGGTCCTCGGCACTCCGCTCGACCGGCTGCGCGGCGTCACCGGATCGCTGGCCCGGCGCAACGCCCTGCGCAGCCCGAAGCGGACGGCGGCCACCGCGAGCGCCCTGATGATCGGCGTCGCCGTGGTGTCGCTGTTCACGGTGTTCGGTGCTTCGCTGAAGGCCACGATGGACCAGACCGTCTCACGGTCCTTCGCGGGCGACGTCGCGGTCAGCGCGCCGTCCTTCGGGGCGGGCGGGAGCGGGCTGAGTCCGCGGCTGGCCGGCGCGGTGGCGGAGCTGCCCGAGGTGGACACGGCCGTCGGGCTGGGCCGGGGCGTCGCCGAAGTCGACGGCGACGGACGGGCGTTGACCGTCACCGACCCGGTCGCGCTGCAACGCACCTTCGACCTCGGCGAGGTCACCGGGTCGCTGGAGGGGTTGGGTACGGACGGCATCGCCGTCACCGAGGGGGAGGCCGAGCGGCTGGACGTGGCGCCCGGCGACACGACCCGGCTCACCTTCACCGACGGCGCGGAGCGGGTGTTCACGGTCCGCGCGGTGTACGGGCAGTCCGAACTCGCCGGTGACTACGTCATCACCCGCGAGGCCTGGGCGCCGCACCGCACGCAGGACGCCGACACGCTGGTCGCCGTCACCTTCGCCGACGGCGTGGCGACGGACACCGGCAAGGCCGCGGTGCGGCAGGTCGCCGACGACTACGGCAACCCCGAGGTGCAGACCCGTGACGAGTACGCCGCGTCCTCGGCGGGCGGCATCGACATGATGCTCACCCTGGTGTACGCGCTGCTCGCCCTGGCCGTGCTCATCGCGCTGCTCGGCATCGCCAACACCCTGACCCTGGCGATCCACGAACGCACCCGCGAACTGGGGCTGCTGAGGGCCGTCGGGCAGACCCGGGCCCAGGTACGGGCGATGGTCCGCTGGGAGTCGGTCCTGGTCGCCGCGTTCGGTACCGCGGGCGGGCTGGCGCTGGGCGCCTTCCTCGGCTGGGTCCTGGTGGAGGCCTCCGACGGCGCGAGCGACAGCGCCTTCGCCTTCGCGATGCCGCCCGTGCAGCTGGGAGTGGTGGCCCTGGTGGGCCTCACGGCCGGTGCCCTGGCAGCCCTGCGCCCCGCCACCCGGGCCGCCCGCCTGAACCCCCTCCGGGCCATCTCCACGGAGTGACGGTTCCCCGCCCCCGGGGGGTGTGGGTGGTGCGGGGGCGGGGTGGGGGTGTCCGTCCTCGGACTGGCGCGACTGGGCTTGTCGGTGGAGCTGAACGCCGCGGACGCGCCAGCCACTGCGGGCGAACACCCCCACCCCACCCCCTCCCCGCCGTCGGCGCCTGCCGCACTCCGACTGGCCGCGGGCAGTCGTGCCTCCCCCAGTGCCTTAAGGGCCTGGGAGGTACCCCCAGGGCGATGGGGGTCCCCCGATCGAGCGAAGCCGAGAGTGGGGGAGGGTGGGCGACGGGGGTACCTCCCGCTCATGGGGGTACCTCCCGCTCGAGCGAAGCCGAGAGTGGGGGAGGCACCCCGTAAGCGCCGGGCTGCGCGACCCACCCCCGGCCGGCGTCGACGCGGCCGGCGTTCATGCACCGGCCGACACCGACACCCCCCAGCCGCACCCGAGTTGCTCAGCCCGGCACGGTCGACCGTGCCGGTTCGGCCTCCCGCACATCCACCCCGTGCTCGACCAACGCGACCTCCGCGAACGGCGGATCCGCCGGCTCCACAGCCGTCAGCCGCGGCCGCCGCCCCCACACCCCCGCCCCCGGCTCACCGGGCGCGGGCAGCGTGAACCACACCACCTTGCCGGACTCCCCGTCCGGCACGGCCCCCCAGCTCTCGCTCATCGCGGCCACCATCGCCAGCCCCCGCCCGCACGTGGCGAGCGGCCCGGCGTCCGCCATGACGGGAAGGCGCGGATCGTGGTCGTACACCGAGACCTTGAGCCGTTCGAGCAGCAGCTCCATCTCGACGGTGCAGGTCTTGTCGGGCTGGGCATGCCGGTGGACGTTGGACAACAGCTCTGTCACACCGAGCGAGGCCCGGTCTATCAGCGATTCCATGTGCCAGTAGCGCAACTGCGCAGATACGATTCTGCGGACCTGGCCGATCCGCGACGGCAGGGCTTGGAGCTCCACCGTGCAGTGCCTGCTTGGGTGACTGATCACGGCTGCGACTCCCCGACGTGAGGTCCGGAAGAACACGGAGTTCGGATCCAGCAGGTCGCCTGCGTGACATGGCCGCCTGCTGTCGTGGCCGGCGGGCTGGTTCGCAGCGTTATCGCCGGTAAACCCAGAGTGACGTGAGACCAGCGTGGCGCAGTGGATGGGGTGGCGCAACTCGCGGACATCTCAGGCGCCGCGGCCCGATGCCCGGCGGACGGCTTCGATGAAACGGCGCGCGGCCGGCGGCCCGGGCTCCCCTGGAGCGGGATCGTGCTCGGCGAGGGTGAGCAGATACCGGTGGCCGTTGAGGTCCGCCAGTGCCCGGTCCTCGGGAGCGAACCACGGCCTGGTCGCGCGCACCGCCTGCACCGGCGCGCTGTCTATCTCGCTGCCGTAGCTGGTGAGCAACTCCAGCCGGCCGTCGCTGATCCGGACCTGGCCGGCCCGGGTGAGTGACCGCAGCCGCCTGCCGATCCGCACGCCCGTGGCCCTGAACTCCGGCTCCGCCATGCCACCCGCCCCCTCGTGTGCGTCGGCGTACCGGACCGTGATCCGGGCCGGCTCCTGCCAGATCCAGTGTTCCCTTGCTTCCGCCGGTGCAGTCTGCCCCCAGCAGTCGCCGAGCACCAGTACGTGCGCCCCCCTTCGCCGGGGCGCGGGAAGCACTCGCGCCAATGCGCCCCTGCGCCCCTGCGCCCCCCCAGGCCCTCAGGGGGTCTTTGGGCTTCCCAAAGGACTGTTTATGCAGGTGGGAGGTGGTGCGGAGGGTGCTTATGATCGGAGTGGCGGCCGCGCGGGACCCCGTCGGCGCTCAGCGTAAGGAGCCCTGTCGTGAGCACCCCCCACCAGACCCTGACCGGCGTCACCCTTGACGTCGACCACAGCGACCCGGCCTACCGGGGCTGGCTGAAAGAGGCCGTGCGCCGGGTCCAGGCCGATGCCAACCGCTCGGCGGACACCCATCTGCTGCTCTTCCCGCTCCCCGAGCGATGGGGGATCGATCTCTATCTGAAGGACGAGTCCACCCACCCGACCGGCAGCCTCAAGCACCGGCTGGCCCGTTCGCTCTTCCTGTACGGGCTGTGCAATGGCTGGATCCGTCCGGGCCGCCCCGTGATCGAGGCGTCCAGCGGTTCGACGGCCGTGTCCGAGGCGTACTTCGCGAAGCTCATCGGCGTGCCCTTCATCGCGGTCATGCCGCGCACGACGAGCGCCGAGAAGTGCCGCCTGATCGAATTCCACGGCGGACAGTGCCACTTCGTGGACGACCCCCGCACGATGTACGAGGCGTCCGCCGCCCTCGCGGCGGAGACCGGCGGCCACTACATGGACCAGTTCACCTACGCCGAACGGGCCACGGACTGGCGGGGCAACAACAACATCGCCGAATCGATCTTCCACCAGCTGCGGTCGGAACGGTTCCCCGAACCGGCGTGGATCGTCGCCACGGCCGGCACCGGCGGCACTTCGGCGACCCTCGCCCGCTACGTCCACTACATGCAGTACGACACCCGCATCTGTGTCGCCGACCCGGAGAACTCGTGCTTCTTCCAGGGCTGGACCACCGGCGACGCGGAGGTCGCCTGCGACAGCGCCTCCCGCATCGAGGGCATCGGGCGACCCCGGATGGAGCCCAGCTTCGTGCCCGGTGCCATCGACCGGATGATGAAGGTGCCCGACGCGGCCAGTGTCGCCGCCGTACGGGCCCTGGAGCGCGTCATCGGCCGCAAGGCGGGCGGCTCCACCGGCACCGGACTGTGGAGCGCCCTCAAACTCGTCGCGGAGATGGTCGCGGAGGGACGGCACGGGAGCGTGGTGACACTGCTGTGCGACCCGGGGGACCGGTATCTGGACAAGTACTACTCGGACGCCTGGCTGGCCGGCCAGGGCCTGGACATCGCCCCGTACGCGGCCGCGATCGAGTCGCTGCTGCACACCGGTGTCTGGCCCGCCGGAGACCTAACCCGCGAGCCGGCCGTCCAGTGAGGCCACCGCGGCGCGGAAGGCCTGCCCCAGGCCCGGCCGGGCCGCCCTGAGCGCGTACCGGAACGGCGCCGCGCCGTCGGCCGCCATCGTCCACCGCACCCGCGTCCCCGTCCCGGCCGGCGCGAGCCGCCACTCCTCGACCAGGGCGCGGGCACCGGGCACATTGGTCACGTCGACGCGGTAGGCGTACACCTCGGGCGCCTGCGCCACGAGGACGGTCTCGCGGAACCGGGCTCCGCCCCGCAGCCGGATCTCCCGGCCCCGGCCCCCGTCGAGGGGCCGGGCCAGCATGACCGGTCCGAACCACTGCGGCCAGCCGGTCACGTCCTCTGCCAGCGCGCGGAAGACCGCCTCCGGCGTGGCGGAGATCTCCCGGCCGAAGACCAGCCGCACCGGCGCGGTCCCGGCGAACTCGTGCCCCACGGGGCGCAGACGGTGGGCCATGGGCATATCCCCCTTGACGGATACCGGCTTCCGGACGGACGGGCGGGTGCGGGGGTGCCGCGCGGTCACTCCTCGGCGGCCTCCGCGGCCGCCTCGGGCTCGCCCGCCACCACCAGGTGCCGCAGCTGCTCGGACACCTGCGCGCGTGCCTCCGCGGGCAGCCCGGAGTCCGTGACGAGGGTGTCGACCTGCTCCAGGGAGGCGAAGGAACTCAGCCCCACCGTTCCCCACTTGGTGTGGTCGGCGACCACCACCACGCGGCGGGCCGACTGCACCAGCCGCCGGTTGGTCTCGGCCTCCGCGAGGTTCGGCGTCGACAGGCCCGCCTCGACCGATATCCCGTGCACCCCGAGGAACAGCAGGTCGAAGTGGAGCGCCGCGATCGCCTGGTCGGCCACCGGCCCCACCAGCGAGTCGGACGGGGTGCGCACACCGCCCGTCAGGACGACGGTGGCCGCGCCCTGCCGGGGACCGGCGGTGCGCTGCGCCGCGTGGAAGACGTCGGCCACCCGCACCGAATTGGTGACCACCGTGAGGTCGGGGACATCGACCAGCCGGTGCGCCAGCGCGAACGTCGTCGTACCGCCCGACAGCGCGATCGCCGCGCCCGGGGAGACCAGCTCGGCCGCCGCCCGCGCGATGTCCTCCTTGGCGCTCAGCTCCAGGCCGGACTTGGCCTCGAACCCGGGTTCGTGCGTGCTCGCCTCGACCACCGGGACCGCGCCGCCGTGCACCTTCTCCAGCACGCCCTGCCGGGCCAGCGCGTCGAGGTCCCGGCGGACCGTCATGTCCGACACGCCGAGCTTGCGGGTCAGCTCGTTGACCCGGACGCCGCCCCGGCGCCGGACCTCGTCGAGGATCAGGGTGCGTCGCTGCTCCGCGAGCAGGTTCTGATTCTCGCTCACGTACGCTCCGGTCCTTTCGCCGCACGGCCGTCCGACACGCCTCGCGCACCCGCCGTGACGAGAGGATCCCCTCCCGGCACCGGTGCGCGGACGTCCCATCCTCCCATGCCGCGCCGCGTGCGGCGCCACCGGTGGCTCGCCGCGCACATGTCACTCATGTCGCTGGGGGCGCTTGCCCGTCGCACGGATCGGGGAAATTACGTGACGAGAGGTGCGAGCCGTTCCGGCGCGGGAGATCCTTGTGCCCGCACGGACGGAGCCGACGGGGCGTCACGGGGGAAGTGCTGAGCGGTGGAGACAACGCAGGGGAACAGACCGGCCGAGCGGCCCGAGGACGCGGGCAGCAGGCCGCAGGAGTCCGGAGCCGCACTGGAACTCCTGGTCCACGGGGTGGGCGGCACCACCCCCGAGGCCATGCTCGACGACCCGCGCACGGTCCGGGTCACCGGTGACGACATCGCCGCCGTGTTCCGCCGCGCCGACGACGCCGACGCCGAACAGCGGCCCGACAGCCGCCGCGAGGGGCCCGTCCCCGAGGCGTACGTGTGGTGCAACCTCACCTCCGGGAACGGCACCCGCGCCCTGTGGCTGCTGCTGCTCCCCTTCATGGTGGTCAACCTCGCCCACTGGATGCGCCCCACGGCCCGGGACCGCAGGCGCACGGTCCGGCTGTACGGGTTACTGGTCCGGCTGATCGGGCTGAGCCTGACGGTGCTGCTCGTCGCGGCCGCCTGCGAGGTCGCCCTCGACCTGACCGCATGGCAGTGCGCGGGCACCCTCGCGTGCACCGAGCGGCACTCCTGGCTGGGCTTCCTCTCACCCGAGGTCTCCGACGGCGGCTGGTGGAGCCTGCCGGGCCGCCGGCTCGCCCTCGCCGCACTGGTGCCCGCCGCCCTCACCGGCCTGCTCTGGTTCCTGTCCCTGCGCACCTGGAGCGCGTACGAGTCCCAGCAGCCGATGCGGCACGACCCCGAGCCCGAGGAGGACGGCGGGCCCACCGCGCTGAGCCGGCCCGGCTTCTGGTACGGCCGGCGCCTGGTCGCCCGGCTGCGCGCCGCGCACACCGCCGCCGGACTGCTCACCGTCGCCGCCGCCGTCGGCTCCGCCGCCGCCCGGTACGACCGCGAGCCGGGCGGCCCCGCCGTGCTGCACGTCCTCGGCCTCCTCCTGGAGGCGCTCCTGGCCGTCGGGGCGGGCGCCGTGGTGTGGGTGGTCTGCCGCCGGGGCCGCAGCGAACGCCGGCTGGACGACGACCTCGACCGGCACCTGGTGCGGGTGCTGCCCCTCGCCGCCCTTGTCCTGCTCGCCCTCGCCGTCGTGTACGCCGGATGGGAGCGCCCCGGCTGGCAGTCGGCGGGCCGGCTCCCGGCCGACGCCACCTTCGGCGGCCTCGCCCTGGCCCAGGGCCTGCTGGTGATCGTCCTGGCCGGGGTCGCCCACACCCTGCACCGCAGCGCCCCCGACCGGCGCGCCGCGATGCGGGGCCTGGCCGGACCGGCGGTCGCCATGCTCGCCTGCGCGCTCGGCGGCGTCATGTCCGGCGGTGTCTCGCAGCGGGTGTCCGACTGGCTGGACGGCACCAGGACGTCGATGCCCGGCCCGCCGGTGCTGCTGACCTGGCAGGCGTCCGTGATCCCGCCGCTGCTCGTGCTGCTGCTGGTGCTGTGCGGCTGGCTCGCCCGGCGCGCCGTGCGGCTCGCCCGCGCGGAGCGCGCCGCCGTGGAGCGCGAGTACCCCGGCGAGACGGGCGACCCCGGCCGCACCCGCCGTATCGCCTCCATGCGCGCCATGGCCGCTCTCACCGACCGCGGGCCGCGCATCCTCGCCGTCACCTCCGCCGCCACCCTGCTGCTGGGCGCCGGCGCCCTGGCCGGCGCCTTCGCCACCGACAAGACACCCGGAGAGGCGGCACAGGGCTCGTACGCCGTCGTCCACGGCGCAGCCGAGACCGCGCAGGCGCTGGGCTCCTGGCTGATAGGACTCGGCTTCATACTCTTCGTCACCTGGGGCCGCCGCGCCTACAAGGACGCCTCCGCGCGGCGCACCATCGGCATCCTCTGGGACGTCGGCACCTTCTGGCCGCGCGCCGCGCACCCCTTCGCGCCGCCCTGCTACGCCGAACGCGCCGTACCCGACCTGACCTGGCGGATCGCCACCTGGACCCGCTCCACCGGCGGCCGGCTCGTGCTCTCCGGCCACTCCCAGGGCAGCGTCCTCGCCGCGGCGGCGGCCTGGCAGCTCCCGCCCTCCACCCGCAGACGCGTCGCCCTGCTGACCTACGGCTCCCCTCTGGAGCGGCTGTACGGCCGCTGGTTCCCCGCCCACTTCGGCCCGGACGCGCTCGCCTTCCTGCACCAGGAGGTCGACTGCTGGCGCAACCTCCACCGGCGCACCGACCCCATCGGCGGCCCGATGCGGCTGCCCGGTGACCTCGGCCCCGACGTGGACCGCCCCGCGCTCCGCGACCCCCTGGCCTACGGCCGCACCGAGGCCCACCCGCTGCCCGCGCCGATCCTCGGACACTCCGACTACCAGGCCGATCCGGCGTTCGCCGAGGAACGCCGCCGGCTGCTCGCCCGGCTGCGGCACGAGGTGCCGGCTCCCCGCACCACCGGGAAGCCCGGCGGCCCCTCGCGGTGAGCGGCAGGCTCAAGGCAGCGCGGGCAGGTCCTCGGCGTACAGGAGCGTCAGGTCGTCGGTGGTCGGCTCCTCGAGCTGGGCGACGCGGCTCGCATGCCGCTCGACCATAGCCTCGAAGGTCTGCCGCGCGGTGCGCCCGTTGCCGAACGCGGGACCCTTGGGGATCTCGGTGAAGTACGTCAGCAGAGCCTCACCGGCGCCGGGCGCCAGCCGGTACTCGTGCTCCTCGGCCTGCTGCCGCACGATCCGCAGCAGCTCCTCGGGCCCGTAGTCGCCGAAGGTGATCGTCCGTGAGAAGCGGGAGGCGACGCCCGGGTTGACCGACAGGAACCGCTCCATCTCGGCCGTGTAGCCCGCCACGATGACCACCACCGCGTCCCGCTGGTCCTCCATCAGCTTCACCAGGGTGTCGATGGCCTCCTTGCCGAAGTCCCGCCCGGCGTCCTCCGGCGACAGCGCGTACGCCTCGTCGATGAACAGCACACCGCCGCGCGCCTTCTCGAACGCCTCCTGCGTGCGGATCGCCGTGGAGCCGATGTGCTCGCCGACCAGGTCGACCCGGGACACCTCCACCAGATGCCCCTGCTCCAGCACTCCCAGGGCGGCGAGGATCTCTCCGTACAGGCGGGCGACCGTGGTCTTGCCGGTGCCGGGGGAGCCGGTGAACACCAGGTGCCGCTTGACCGAGGCCGCCTTCAGCCCCGCCTGCTGACGGCGCCGCCCCACCTCGATCATGTCGGTGAGGGCGCGCACCTCCCGCTTGACGCTCTCCAGGCCGACCAGCGCGTCGAGTTCCCCGAGCACGGCCTTCGCGGTACGGGTCTCCCGCTCCGGCTCGGGGGCGGGCGCCGGCACGGGCGGTGCCGGCGGGGGCGTCCGCGCGGCGGGCACGGTGCCCAGCAGCCCGGTGGAGTGGCCCGTCGTCTGCATGGCCGGCTCCGGGGCGGCGGACTCCCGCAGGCCGGCGCTCTCGTCACTCGTGCAGTCCTCGACGAGCGGACCGCCCGAACCGGACGCCTGGTCCGCGCCCTCGGCGAACTCGTAACCGCCGCGCGCACAGCGCTCCGTACGGCACTTGCGCAACGTCGTGCGGCTGCCGTCGATCACGTGGAAGCCGTAGCCGCCGCTGCCCGTGACGCGGCAGTTGACGAAGGTGCCCCGGCCGCCGGCGGACACGTACACGCCCGCCTCGGCGGGGGAGTCGACCGTGCAGCGCTCGACGGTCGGATCGGCGCCCTTGGTGACGATCACGCCGGTCTGGGTGCCGTCCAGGGTGCAGTTGTCGAGGGTGCCGCCGCTGCCGTGGTCGCGGAACCAGGCGCCGGTCGCCGCCTCGCGGATCCGGCAGTCGTCGAGCTGTGCGGTGGCGCCGTCGCTCACCGACACGGCCGTGTTGCGCACCTGCGACAGATCACTGTCGACGACGTCGGCGCGCGAGCCGCGGTCGAGGACGAACAGCGCGTCCGGCACGTCGTGCACCCGGCAGGAGTCCAGTACGGCGGTGGCGCCGTCGCTCACCCACACCGCCGGGTAGTCGCCGGTGCTGTCGAAGATCTCGCACTGGTTGGCGTCGACGCGGGTGCCCGGGTCCCACACCGACAGCCCGTTGCGGCCGAAGTGCCGCACGCTGGTGCGGGTCAGGGTGAGCACCGAGCGGGACCGCAGGTCGACCGCGTTCTCCGGGATGTCGTGGATCCGGCAGTCGGCCAGGGTCAGCACCGCGTCGGTGTCGAGCGTGACACCGTCCCCCGTGGTGCGGTGCACATCGCAGTCGGTGAGGTGCGCGGTGGCGCGGCCGGTCACCTGGACGCCGCTGCCCCGCACCTCGTAGACCTCGCAACCCACCGCTTCCAGGGCGGAGTTCTCCCCGGTCGCGGTCAGTCCCGAGCCCGCCGCGTGGTGCACCCGGCAGCGCTCGAACCGGGGGTGTGCGCCGCCGCGCACCGCGACTCCCGCCTGCCCCGCGGCGACCACCTCGCACTCCTCGAACACCCCGCCCCCGCCGTCCAGTACGGCGATGCCGACGCCCGCCGGATTGTCGACGGTGCACCGGCGCACCGTGGGCCGGGCGGCGCCGCGCACCTCGACGCCCGCCGCGGACCGGGTCACCACCCGGAGGTCGCGCAGCTCGGGGGTGCCCTCCTCGACCAGCACGGCGGGTGCCGTGGCGTCCTGGCCCTCGACATGCAGATCCTGCACCACCGCCGAGGCGCGCACGGTCAGCGGAACGCCGTCCGCGGGCGCGATCCGCACCGAGCCGGCTGAGCCCTCCGGCCCGCGCAGGGTCACCGCCCGCTGGACGACGAGGTTCTCCCGGTAGGTGCCGGGGGCGACGGTGAGCACGTCGCCTTCGGCCGCGGCCTCCAGGGCGGCGGCGAGCGATGCGTACTCACCCGTGCGGCGGCGCCACCGCGATGTGCCGGTGTGCGTCACCTGAACCGTGCCCTGTGCCATGGCGTAGCTGTGCCCCCACCTCGTTGTACTGATGGCTCGTTCCCGCCCGTGTCGCGCCGATCGGTTCGGCCGGACCACCGTAGCGTGCGCGCGGGCACCCAGTTGACCGGAGCGGGAACGCCGTCAGCTGTCGGCCCCGGTCCTGCCCCAGTCCGGGCCCGCTCTCTCCCACGCCTTGTCCAGGCGGGCGTACCGGCGACGGACCATCCCCCGGACGATCAGCCGTCTGCACCCCTCGGCCATACCCGCGGCCACCAGGGCGGCGCTCACGCCGGCGAGCACGGCGTGCGTCGTCGCGGTCGCGGTGTCCAGGGGGCGTGCCACCATCTGTCCCCGGCGGTCGGTCCATATCCCGGTGCGGTCGCCCGGCCGCGGGTCCTCCAGGCGGGACGTCACCGTGCCCTCCCGCGCGGTGCCGTCCGGCGCGGTCCAGCGGGCCACGACACGGCGGTGCGGCTCCCCGCCCACGGCCGGCTCCGGGGCGGCGACCGGGGACGCGTCGAGCGGGCGCACCACCGTGGCCGTCACCAGGTGCCGCGCCCTGTGCTGCGCGCGGACGGACTCCTGCAGGGCGTCCTGCGCGGCGCCCCCGACGAGGCAGCCGATCACCGGGGCGGCGAGGACGGCGAACAGCAGGGCCGCGAGCGCCGTCCAGGCCTCGGCCAGGTCGGTGCGCCGGCACAGCGGATTGCGCCGCCAGCGCCAGAGTCCGCTGATCGCCCGCACCGCCGCACCCCCTCGCCGGATCTCTCATCGAGCTCCCTTCAAGGGCCAACGGACGAATGGGGCGACCGGTTCCCGCCCTCGCGCGGGAACCGCTATCCGGCCTCGACCCGGTCCCCGACCCTGATGGTGGTGCCGGGGGTCAGGGGCACCAGATTCTGTCCGAAGAGCAGTGCCCCGCGGGGCCGCTGACGGGCCGCCAGCGCGTGCAGCGGCTCCTTGCCGCGCCGGCTCGTCTCCTGGTCGGTGGTGGTCACCACGCAACGGGCGCAGGGCTTGGCGACACGGAAGACGGCCTCACCGATGGTGACACGCGTCCACGTCTCCTCCTCCCAGGCGGCGGTGCCCGCCACCACCACGTTCGGCCGGAACCGGTTCATCGGCAGCGGCCCCTCGTCCGCGTACCGTCCGCCGGCGATCAGGGAGTTCAGGGCGTCCAGGGAGGCGGTCGTGGTGAGCAGCAGCGGAAATCCGTCCGCGAAGGACACCGTCTCGCCGGGCAGCGCGAACCGGGGGTCCACCGGCCGCCGCGTGGCCGGGTCGTCCAGGTGCACCAGGCGTACCGCGGTGCCGAGCAGGGCGGTGCACCAGGCGTGCACGGCGTCGTCCTCGGCCGGGACCGCCGCCACCTTGGTGCCGAAGAGGTCCACCACGATCGTCCGGCCGGACGACGGAACACCGGCCGTCACCGGCTGCCGGCCGGGCGCGGACAGCCGTACGCCGCCGCCGGGCAGCAACTCGGCGGCGGTCGGGGCCAGGCGCGGATGACGCCGTTGGGTGACGACCACACCCCTGTCGTCGACCAGCATCCAGCGTCGGTCCCCGGCCGGACCCCAGGGCTCCACGACGACCTCCCGGAGCGGCAGGCTCCGGAAAGCCTTGACCGGATGGATGTGGATCGAGTGCAGACTGGCCTTCCCCATGGGGCCATCGTGCCACCCGGCACACGTCCCCGGGTGGGCTCAGTACCCGCGGTACTGCTGGTTGTTCTGGTACGGATCCTGGTACGGCGCGGGGGCCGGCCGCGGAGCCGCGGGCCGCATCGCCTCGTACCCGGCGGGCGGCACCGGACGCGGCGGCTGCGGCTGGGGGCCGGGGTAGCCGCGCGGCGCGGTGGCCTGCTGCGGGATGTACGCGGTGTGCGCCTGCTGCAGCGGGGCGGGCTGCTGCGCCTGCGGATAGCCGTAGGCGGGCTGGGACGGAGCCGCCGGGAGGGCGGGCAACGCCGAGGGAAGCGCGGGCAGGTGACTGGCCGGCGCCTCGTACGCGGCGGGGACCCGGATCGGGGCGATCTGCGGGGTGCCCCGCTCGGCCACGAGCGAGTCGTAGATCGGAGTGTCCGGGAAGGAGGCGGAGTAGTAGCCGCCGCCATAAGTGGAGCGGGGGGAGGTCATGGCACATAAGTTAAGCCCACGATGTGCTTTTGGGGAGACCGATAAGAGGGTTGTTTTCTGCGCCCCCCGTGACCGGGGATCCCCAATGCGAGCGAACATGGGGAAAACGGGCAATCCGCTGAGTGTGTTTCGTGTAAAGGCCGAGTTCCAGGGGCGTTACCGGCGGTTGGCCACCGGCGGCCGCCTCCGCCCCGTGGGCGTTCCCGCCGCGGGGGAATAGGTTGGGCGGACGAAAACCGACGGAAGCCGGGACCTGGCCGGCGCGGGCGACCCGTGATGGGGGCGGACATGTCAATGCCGAAAGGATCGAACACACCGGTGCCGACGACGGCACTGCGAGTGGACGTGGGCTGGCGCTCCGGCCCCGGCGTGCCCGACGCGGACGCCTCGGCCCTGCTGCTGGCCGGCGGGAAGGTCCGCTCCGACAGCGACTTCGTCTTCTACAACCAGCCCGCCCACTCCTCCGGCGCCGTCCGCCACGAGGGCAAGCGGGACGCCGGCGGCCGGGTCACCGACACCCTGCTCGTCGACCTCACCCGCGTGGAGCCCGGCATCGAAACGGTGATCCTCGCTGCCTCCTGCGACGGCGGTTCCTTCGGCCAGGTCCCGGACCTGTTCATCGAGGTCAAGGACTCCGCCGCCGGCACCGTGGCGGCGCGCTTCGACAGCACCGGCGCCACCACGGAGACGGCGTTCGTGCTGGGCGAGTTCTACCGGCGTCAGGGCGCCTGGAAGTTCCGTGCCGTCGGCCAGGGCTACAGCAGCGGACTCGAGGGCCTCGCCACCGACTACGGCATCACCGTGGACGAACCCCAGCACGCGCCCCCGGCGCCCGCCGCCGCGGCACCCCTCACCCCGGCACCCCCCGTCGCGGCCCCGGTGACCGCGCCGCCGCCCCCGCCGGCCGCCCCGCCGGCGCCGGCCGCGCCCCCCGCACCGGTCCGGCTCTCCAAGGTGACGCTCACCAAGTCGGCCCCGTCGGTCTCACTCACCAAACAGGGCGGCACCTCGGGCGCCCTGCACGTGAACCTCAACTGGCAGGTGCGCAAACAGTTCTCCGGATGGGCCGGAAAACTCGGCAGGCCGGTCGCCATGCACGCCGACCTCGACCTCGACCTGTGCGCCCTGTACGAACTCACCGACGGCAGGAAAGGCGTCGTCCAGGCGCTCGGCAATGCCTTCGGGGCCCTGCACCAGCCCCCGTTCATCCACCTCGACGGCGACGACCGCACCGGCGCCGTCTCCACCGGCGAGAACCTCACCGTCAACCTCGACCACAAGCATCACTTCCGTCGCATCCTGGTCTTCGTCACCATCTACGAGGGCGCCCGCTCCTTCGCCGACCTGCACGCCACGGTCACCCTCCAGCCGCAGCACGGCGCGGCCATCGACTTCTCCCTCGACGAGTGCACCGTCCCCTCCACGGTCTGCGCGCTCGCCCTGATCACCAACACCGGGGGCGGCGAACTCGTCGTCCAGCGCGAGGCCCGCTACCTGGTCCCCGAGCGCGGGGTGAGCCCGCAGCGCACCGTGGACTACGCCTACGGGTGGGGCATGAACTGGACCCCGGGCCGCAAGTGAGGGCCCGTCAGCCCTCGTCCGGCACGGCGTCCGGGCGGGCGTAGGTGCGGCCCTTCCAGGCCGCACCGCGCCCCCGGCGGTGCTGCACCGCCGAGTCCACCGTCATGAGGAGGTACAGCGACGCGGTGAACGGCAGCAGCGGAGCCGGCCACAGCGGCAGCCGGTAGTAGCGCAGCATGGGGACGAACGTCCCCGCCATCACGGCCCAGGCCGCCGCCCCCAGGACCGCGGCGAGCGCGTTCCCCGTCACGGCGCCCGCCAGTACCGCCAGGGGCGGCACCAGGTACACCAGCGTCAGGCCCGCGACCGTACCGGCCAGCAGCAGCGGGCTGTGCCGCAGTTGTGCGTAGGCGCTGCGCGACACCATGCGCCACAGGTCGTGCAGCCGCGGATACGGCCGCACACTGTCCACCCCCTCCGCCAGCCCCAGCCAGATCCGACCACCGGCGGACTTCACCGCGCGGGCGAGGGCCACGTCGTCGATGACGGCGTGCCGGACGGCGTCGGGGATCCGCGCCCGCGCGGCGGCATCGGCGCGCAGCAGCACACAGCCGCCTGCCGCAGCGGCCGTCCGGGACCGTGGCCTTGCGATCCTGCGGAACGGGTACAGCTGCGCGAAGAAATAGACGAAGGCCGGTACGACCAGCCGCTCCCACCCGCTCCGCACCCGCAGCCGGGCCATCTGCGACACCACGTCGAACCCGCCCGCACCGGCGGCCGCCACCAGCCGGCGCAAGCTGTCCGGGGCGTGCGCGATGTCGGCGTCCATCAGCAGCAGATACTCCGGGTCCCGCGCACGGGCCAGCTCCATCCCGTGCCGCACCGCCCACAGTTTCCCGGTCCAGCCGGCGGGCGGCTCCCCCGGGGAACCCACCGTGAGCGGCAGCCCGCCGTGCCGCCGCGCGAGTTCACGCGCGAGCTCCCCGGTGCCGTCCGTGCTGCCGTCGTCGACGAGGAAGACCTCGGCCCGGCCCGGATAGTCCTGGGCGAGCACCGACGGCAGACTCGCGGGCAGCACCTCCGCCTCGTCCCGCGCGGGGACGACGACGCACACGCTCGGCCACGCGTCCGGGTCCCGCTGCGGCGGGAGCCGCACGTCCGTACGCCAGAACCCGCCCTGGCACAGCAGCAGCCACAGCCACGCGGCGAGTGATCCGGCGGCACTCCACACAACGGCGCTCACGTGCGCAGTCTGCCCCACGCCCCGGCCCCGAACCGGCTCATCGACTATCGTGGCCGGGTGAAGATCGCGCTCATGGACTCCGGAATCGGACTGCTGGCGGCCACCGCCGCGGTACGGCGTCTGCGCCCCGACGCCGATCTGGTGCTCTCCCTCGACCCCGACGGCATGCCCTGGGGACCGAGGACGCCCGAGGACCTCACCGAGCGCGCCCTCGCCGTCGCCGAGGCGGCCGCCGCCCACCGCCCCGATGCGCTGATCGTCGGCTGCAACACGGCCACCGTGCACGCCCTCACCGCCCTGCGCGCCCGCCACGAGCCCGCGCTGCCGGTCATCGGCACCGTCCCGGCGATCAAACCGGCCGCGGCCGGCGGCGGACCCCTCGCGATCTGGGCCACGCCCGCCACGACCGGCAGCCCCTACCAGCGCGACCTCATCGAGAACTTCGCCGACGGCGTGAAGGTCACCGAGGTGCCGTGCTGGGGGCTCGCCGAGGCCGTGGAACGGGCGGACGAGAAGGCGATCGACACCGCGGTCGCGGCGGCCGCGGCACTCACCCCGGACGACGTGACGACCGTCGTGCTCGGCTGCACCCACTACGAACTGGTCGCCGAGCGCATCCGGGCCGCCGTGCAGGGTCCCGGCCGCCCACCGCTCGCCCTGCACGGATCCGCGGGCGCGGTGGCCGCCCAGGCCCTGCGCCGCCTCGGCGCACAGGCCGCGCCCGGGGCACCGGCGAGCGGCACGCTGACGGTGCTGCTGAGCGGGCGCGCCGGCGAGGTGCTTCCCGGGGCCGCCCTCACCTACGCCGAGGGCAGGCTGCTCCAGGCGCTCGCTCCCGCCCGGACGGCCCAGTGACGCTGCGCCACGCGGTACCCGCGGAGCGAAACCTGAGTAACCTCAAAGCCATGAAGGACCACCGCCAGGGCGGGCACCGCCCCCATACCGGGGTCTGGACCGGCCGGGCCACCAACCGCTTCCAGTGGCTGCTGGCGCTCATCGGCGCGGCCTGCATGGCGCTCGGCATCGTGCTGGCCGTCGACTCCGCGTGGACGACCGGTGTCGCGCCGCTGGCCATGGCCGTCGTCGGCTGCATCGCCGCCGGCCTGCTCGTCCTGTTCGGCACACTCGCCTTCGTCCATGTCGCGCTGCGCGTCGACGAGGACCACCTCGAGGTGCGCTGCGGCCACATGGGCCTGCCGCGCCGTCGTATCCCCCTGTCCCACGTCGCCGGAGCGGACTTCGTGGCGCACGTCACACCACGCCACTGGGGTGGCTGGGGGTACCGCTGGCGGCCCGAGAAGGGCACGGCGGTCGTCGTACGCCGCGGTGAGGGCGTGATCCTGCGCCTCTGGGACGGCCACACCTTCACGGTCACCGTGGACGACGCGGAAGCGGCGGTCAACGTCATCCGCGACCGCCTCCGCCCCCGCGAACCGGGCACGAACCACTGACGGCCCTTTCGCCGCTGTGGGGTCGTCCTCGACGTCGGCCCCGTCCGGCGGGCGCTGCGGCCGCAGTTACGCGAACCGGAGCACCGGGGCGCGGGCCGGGCGACCACGCCTCGGCGCCGGCCCACAACGTCTCCCCGCGGCGGAGCAATGTCCCGCCCGCGACCGTCCACCAGCGCGCGCCGGTCCCGGGCCGTATGCGGCGTCCGCTCCCCCCAGCGGACCGGCGGGCACGTGTGCGTGCGGGCCGATGCGCCGCTGTGTGGTGATGTCAGGGGGACGATGCTCCGCGCGGTCATCGACCGGGGGACGTATCGACCGGGGAGCGGGGTCGTTCTGCTCCGCGCGGCAGCTCGGTCGGCTGCCAGGGCCGGTCGGGCCGGCGGGCCCCGCCCTTGGCCGTGTGTACCCGCGGCGGCAGCCTCCGCACCGTCGCCGGACGCCCCGCGCTTCGTGTACCGAAGGCCGCGCGCACAACACCGCCGGTCCCGGGTGATCATCCGCGCGCGTGCGACGAGCCCGGCCGGGGGTGTGGGCCCACGCGCCCCGCGCGGTGGCGGGCACGGACGGCCGACGGCGCTCGTGGCGTTGCGGACGGCGTGGTCAGCGGGTGTCGTCCGGAGGTGTGCCCCCGGGGAACGGGCGGGACGTGGCCACGCCCGCCAGGAGGCCGCCGCCCACGGACACCGCGGTGAAGCTCAGGGCGTTGCCCACCGAGGCGATCGCGGCGAGCCCCGTCAGGGCCGTGCCCGCGGTGAGCACCACCGGCGTCGCACGCGGGCTGCGCCACAGGGCGTAGAGCAGCCAGGCGAAGGCCAGCGCCAGCAGCACCACTCCGACCACACCCTGCTCGGCCGCCAACTGGAGCGGCGCGGAGTGGGGCTTGCCGTCGGACGCCGGCGACTGCACCGACGTAGCGCTGAGCTCACCGAAGCGTCCCGGCCCCACGCCCAGGGCCGCGTGCTCGCGCATCATGTCGAGCGCGTCCCGCCACAGCCCCACGCGGTGCGCGGTCAGCCGGCCCTCGAGGGAGGCGGCGAACCCCTCCGGCACGGCATGCGAGGCCACCGCCCAGGCGAGCCCCGCGACCCCGGCGGCGACCGTGCCCAGCACGGCGAGTACGGGGGCCCGGCGCCGTACCCGGCCCACGGCGAGGGAACACAGCAGCACCACCGAGCCCGCGACACATCCGGCGGCAGAGCCCAGCACGGCCGCGGTCACCACGACGCCCGCGGCCAGCAGGCGCAGCGCGAGGCGTACCGCCGGCGCGGTGGCCGCCCAGGCCGCACAGCAGGCGGCGCCCGCCGACAGGGTCACCATCGCCGTCGTGGCACCCACGTGCCCCAGCGGCGCCGTGATCTGCGGGCCCGGTGTCAGATGCGGGACCGCGACCGTCAGGCCGATCCCGGCCAGGGCGGCCGCACAGGGCACGGCCACCGGCAGCAGCGCCCCGCCGATCCGGCCCGCCGCGTAACCGGCCGCCACGGCCAGGACCGCGAGCAGCATGCCTTCCGGGCGGCCCCCCTGGACCGCCGCCGTGATCAGCGGCCAGGCCGCACAGGCACCCAGCACCACGACGGCCGCCGCGTCCGGACCCGTCCGTCTCTCGCCGTCCGCACCCGGACCGGCGGACGCCATCCCTGTGGAACCCACCCCGCACCCCGCACCGCGTCGCCCCCGACCTGTGACGGACCCCGGGCGCCGGCACACGCCGCGCCGCACGACCGGGGGCACCGGCACACCGTAACGGCTGGTGGCCGGTTTGTGGATGTGCCAGGACAAGTCGCGCGGAAACGATACGCTCGCCGGCCGCCCGGAGCCGGGGCAGCGGGGCCCGCCGCCGCCCTCCCACCCGCCCGACCGTGCTGTCCGCCGCCAGGTCACGCGCCGTAGACTCCCGGAGTGACCGTCACCGCAACCTCCGTCGGCGCGTCGGACCCGATGCCGCCGCAGACCGCGCCCCCCGCGTGGCGCAGCCGGCTCGTGCGTCTCCTCCCGGCCGCCGCAGCCGCGCTCTCGGGCCTGCTCCTCTACATCAGCTTCCCGCCGCGCACCCTGTGGTGGCTGGCCCTGCCCGCCTTCGCCGTCCTCGGCTGGGTGCTGCGCGGCCGCAGCTGGAAGGCGGGACTCGGTCTCGGCTACCTCTTCGGCCTCGGCTTCCTGCTGCCGCTCCTGGTGTGGACCGGTGTGGAGGTCGGCCCGGGGCCGTGGATCGCCCTGGTCGTGATCGAGGCGGTGTTCGTGGCGCTGGTCGGCGCCGGCATCACCGCGGTGTCGAAGCTGCCCGGTTGGCCGGTGTGGGCGGCGGCCCTGTGGATCGCCGGCGAGGCGGCACGCGCGCGTGCCCCGTTCAGCGGCTTCCCCTGGGGCAAGATCGCGTTCGGCCAGGCGGACGGGGTCTTCCTGCCGCTCGCGGCGCTCGGCGGCACCCCGGTGCTCGGCTTCGCCGTCGTCCTGTGCGGCTTCGGCCTGTGCGAGGTCGTCCGGCTCACCGTGCGGGCACGCCGCGGCGGGGACCTGCGCAGGGCGGCGGCCGTCGTCGGCGTACTGAGCCTCGCCGTACCGGTCGTCGCGGCGCTCGCGGCCCGGACCCTGGTCAGGGACAAGGCGGAGAACGGCACCGTGACCGTCGCCGCCATCCAGGGCAACGTGCCCCGCATGGGTCTCGACTTCAACGCCCAGCGGCGCGCCGTCCTCGACTACCACGCGCGCGAGACGGAGCGACTGGCCGCCGCGGTGGCGGCCGGCAAGGCCGAACAGCCGGACATCGTGCTGTGGCCGGAGAACTCCTCCGACATCGACCCCTTCGTCAACCCCGACGCCCGCTCCGTCATCGACAAGGCGGCCAAGGCCATCGGCGCGCCGGTCTCGGTCGGCGGCGTGATCACCAGGGACGGCAAGCTGCTCAACGAGCAGATCCTTTGGGACCCGCAGAAGGGCCCCGTCGACACCTACGACAAACGGCAGATCCAGCCGTTCGGCGAGTACCTTCCGCTGCGCTCGCTGGTGGGCGCGATCAACGAGGACTGGACCTCGATGGTCCGCCAGGACTTCAGCCGGGGCAGCGAGCCCGGCGTGTTCCGCATGAACGGTGCCGGGGTCGGCCTGGTGACCTGCTACGAGGCCGCGTTCGACTGGGCGGTGCGCGACACGGTCACCGCGGGCGCCGAGCTGATCTCGGTGCCCAGCAACAACGCCACCTTCGGCCGCAGCGAGATGACCTACCAGCAGCTCGCCATGTCGCGGGTCCGCGCGGTGGAGCACAGCCGCGCCGTCACCGTGCCGGTGACCAGCGGGGTCAGCGCGATCATCATGCCCGACGGGGAGATCACGCGGAAGACGGGCATGTTCGTCGCCGACTCGCTGGTGCAGGAGGTGCCGCTGCGCTCCTCGCAGACGCCCGCCACCCGCCTCGGCGTGCTCCCGGAGATCGCGCTGGTCCTCGTCGCCGCGGGCGGCCTGGGCTGGGCCGTCGCCGCGGGGACGCGCGCACGACGTGCCGGTGACGCGTAGGCGTACGCCCTCAGGCGAGCCGGGGAGTGCCGCGCGGCGCCCGTTAAGGTCGGTCCATGGCTACTCCTGACTTCATCCGCACCCTGCGCGCCTCCGCAGGGCATCAGCTGCTGTGGCTCCCCGGGGTCACCGCGCTCGTCTTCGACGACGAGGGCCGGGTGCTGCTGAACCGGCGGACGGACACCCGCAAGTGGTCGGTGATCGGTGGCATCCCCGAGCCGGGGGAGCAGCCGGCGGCGTGCGCGATGCGGGAGGTCGAGGAGGAGACCGGCGTGCGCTGCGCCGTGGAACGGGTCGTGCTGGTGCAGGCGCTGGACCCCGTGACCTACGGCAACGGCGACAACTGCCAGTACATGGACATCACCTTCCGCTGCCGTGCCGTCGGGGGCGAGGCGCGGGTCAACGACGACGAGTCGCTGGACGTCGGCTGGTTCGACGTGGACGCGCTGCCGGAGCTCAACGAGTTCGGGCGCTTCCGGATCAAGCAGGCACTGTCGAATGCACCCACATGGTTCGACCCCACTGGAAACGGCTGAACTATAGGGTCTGACCACATGGGTCGCCCCGGGGGTCCTGCCTAGGGTCGAGCCATGACCGCGCCCCGTGCCCTCCCGGCCCCCCACGCCACCTCGCTCGACCTCGGCGGCCGCACCGCACTCGTCACCGGCGCCGCCGGCGGCATCGGCCACGCCTGTGCCCTGCGGCTCGCCGCCGCCGGGGCCAAGGTCAGAGCCGTCGACCGGGACGCCACGGGCCTGGAGGCGCTCGCCGAGGCGGCCCGGGGCCTCGGGGGCGCCATCGAGCCGCACGTCCTGGACCTGACCGACCTGGACGCCGCCGAACTCGCCGGCGCCGGCGCCGACGTCCTGGTCAACAACGCGGGAATGCAGCTGGTCCGCCCCATCGAGGACTTCCCGCCCGACGTCTTCCACACCGTGCTCACCGTGATGCTGGAGGCACCCTTCCGCCTCATCCGGGGCGCCCTGCCCCACATGTACGGGCAGGGCTGGGGCCGCATCGTCAATGTGTCCTCGGTCCACGGTCTGCGCGCCTCCGCCTACAAGTCCGCCTACGTGGCCGCCAAGCACGGGCTGGAGGGTCTGTCCAAGACCACCGCCCTCGAGGGCGCGCCCCACGGCGTGACCTCCAACTGTGTGAACCCCGCCTATGTGCGCACCCCGCTCGTCGAGCGGCAGATCGCCGACCAGGCCCGCGCCCACGGCATCCCCGAGGAACGCGTACTCTCCGAGGTGCTGCTGCAGGACAGCGCGGTCAAGCGGCTCATCGAGCCCGAGGACGTCGCCGAGGCCGTGGCCTACCTGTGCGGCCCGCGGGCGGCCTTCGTCACCGGCACCTCCCTGGTCCTGGACGGCGGCTGGACCGCGCACTGAGGCATCCGCCGCGAGCGGCCGACCGTCGGCCGGCAGAGTTTTCCACAGGCCTGACGAGGCGGCCGCGGGATGAGGAATCCTGTGAGCATGTCCCGCGATCACGTGCAGTCCGCCGAGCGTTCCGCCCCCGCCGCCCAGGCACCGGGCCGGGCCCACCCCGAGGCCCGTCCCGCCCCCGGCGGCGCCGAGGCGCCGTTCCTCGAACTGCTCGCCCGCGGCGCCCCCGCCGAGGCCTACGAGCAGCCCGTGCTGCTCGCCCGCGCCGAGGGCCGGCCGGCCGGGCACATCGCCGAGCTCGAACAGGCCAAGCTGCTCGCCCTGCGCGTACGGGCCGAACTGGAGGGGCGGCGCCGCCGCGAGGCCGAGCTGTCCGCCCTCTTCGAGACCGCCCACGATCTCGCCGGACTGCGCGACCTGGACGCCGTGCTCCAGGCCATCGTGCAGCGCGCCCGCTCCCTGCTCGGCACCGACGTCGCCTACCTCAGCCTGAACGACCCGGTCAGGGGCGACACCTATATGCGGGTCACCGAGGGATCGGTCGCCGCCCGCTTCCAGCAGCTGCGCCTCGGCATGGGCGAGGGCCTCGGCGGCCTGGTCGCCCAGACCGCCCGCCCCTATGTCACGGACGACTACTTCCGCGACGAGCGCTTCCAGCACACCGACACCATCGACACCGGCGTGCGGGACGAGGGCCTCGTCGCCATCCTCGGCGTGCCGCTGATGCTGGGGCACCACGTCATCGGTGTCCTGTTCGCCGCGGACCGCCGGGCCAGGGTCTTCGAGCGGGAGCAGATCGCCCTGCTCGGTTCTTTCGCCGCCCTCGCCGCGGCCGCCATCGACACCGCCAACCTGCTGGCGGAGACCCGCTCGGCACTGGCCGGCCTGGAGCGCGCCAACGAGATCATCCAGGACCGCAGCGCGGTCATCGAACGTGCCTCGGACGTCCACGACCGGCTGGCCGAGCTGGTCCTGCGCGGCGGCGGGGTGCACGACGTGGCCGCCGCGGTCTCCCAGGTCCTGGACGGCACGGTGGAGTTCACCGAGGCCAGCGCGGCCCCGCCGCACGCCCTGGAGTCCGCGCAGGCCGAAGGACACGCGGTCCGGCACCGGGACGACTGGATCGCCGCCGTGACCGCGGGCGACGAGCTCCTCGGCGCGCTCGTCCTGTGCGGCCAGCCCGAGCTCGACCCCGTGGACCAGCGCACTTTCGAGCGCGCGGCCATGGTCACCTCACTGCTGCTGCTCGCCCGCCGTTCCGCCGCCGAGGCCGAACAGCGCGTCCGCGGCGAGTTGCTCGACGACCTGCTCGACGCCAGGGACCGGGACCCGCGCCTGCTGCGCGAGCGCGCCGCACGGCTGCACGCCGACCTCGACCTCACCCACGTGGTGCTCGCCGCCCGGCTGGAGGGCTCCGCCGCCGACGCCGATCAGGAGGCGGACGCCCGCCGGCGGCTGTGGGCCGCGGCCTCACACCTCGCGGCGACCCGGCAGGGCCTCGCCGCCGCGCGCGACGGCGGAACCGTCCTGCTGCTGCCCGTCACCTCCGGCGACACCGCCACAGACCTGGCCCGCCGCACCGCCCGCCAGCTGGGCACGGCGGTCCACGAACCGGTCACCGTCGGCGCGTCCGCGCCGGTCGAGCAGCTCACGGCCCGCCCCCACACCGTGGCCGAGGCCTACGCGGAGGCCTGCCGTTGCCTCGACGCCCTGCGTCTCCTCGGCCGCGCCGGCGACGGCTCCGCCGCCGAGGACTTCGGCTTCCTGGGGCTGCTGCTGGCGGGGGAGCGCGACATCAGCGGCTTCGTCGACCGCACCGTCGGCCCGGTCGTCGCCTACGACGAACGACGCGGCACCGAACTGCTGCGCACCCTCGACGCCTACTTCGCCTGCGGAATGAGCCCGGCCCGCACCAAGGACGAGCTCCACGTCCACGTCAACACGGTCGCCCAGCGGCTGGAACGCGTCGGCCGCCTCCTGGGCGAGGACTGGCAGAGCCCGGCCCGGACCCTGGAGATCCAGCTCGCCCTGCGCCTGTACCGCCTGTCGGGGATCACCGGCCCCTCCGCACGGACCTGACCCCCGCATGCGGGAGCGTACGGGGGCCGGGGCGGTACGGGGGCGGGATCAGACCGTGCGGGCGCCCTGCTTGGCAGGTACCTCGGCCGGCCCTGCCGTCTTCTCGGACGGATCCACCTCCGACAGGTCCCGGTTGCGGGTCTCCTTGGCGGCGGCCAGGGCGACGACCGTCAGCAGACTCGCCGCGATCACATACAGCGCGATCGGGGTGGAGCTGCCGTAGTCCGCCAGCAGTGCCGTGGCGATCAGCGGCGCGGGCGCGCCCGCCGCGACCGAGGCGAACTGGGCGCCGATGGAGGCACCCGAGTAACGCATCCGGGTCGCGAACATCTCGGAGAAGAACGCGGCCTGCGGCGCGTACATGGCGCCGTGCAGCACCAGACCCACGGTCACCGCGATCAGCAGGTTGGTGAACCCGCCGGTGTCGATGAGGGCGAAGAAGGGGAACATCCACGCGCCCACTCCGGCTGCGCCGATCAGATACACCGGACGCCGCCCGAGCCGGTCGGACAGCGCGCCCCAGGCCGGGATGACGGCGAAGTGGATCGCCGAGGCGATGAGCACCGCGTTCAGCGCGGTCTGCTTCGACACCCCGGCCGAGGTGGTGGCGTAGACGAGGATGAACGCGGTGATCACGTAGTAGCTGATGTTCTCCGCCATGCGCGCGCCCATCGCGACCAGCACGTCGCGCCAGTGGTGCCGCAGCACCGCCACGACCGGCATCCGCTCGGCGCCGGCGTCCGCCTCACGGGCCTCGGCCCGCCGCAACGCCTGCTTGAACACCGGCGATTCATCGACAGAGAGACGAATCCACAAGCCGACGATCACCAGCACCCCGGACAGCAGGAACGGAATCCGCCAGCCCCAGGCCGTGAACGCCGCGTCCGACAGCACGGCGGTCAGCAGCGACAGCACACCGGTCGCCAGCAGCTGTCCCGCGGGCGCGCCGGTCTGCGGCCACGAGGCCCAGAACCCGCGGCTGCGCGCGTCGCCGTGCTCGGACACCAGCAGCACGGCCCCGCCCCACTCACCGCCCAGCGCGAAGCCCTGGACCAGCCGCAGCACGGTCAGCAGCACCGGCGCGGCACTGCCGATGGCGGCGTGCGTGGGCAGCAGCCCGATGGCGAACGTCGCCCCGCCCATCATCAGCAGACTCAGCACCAGCAGCTTCTTGCGCCCGAGCCGGTCCCCGTAGTGCCCGAACACCAGCGCACCCAGCGGCCGCGCCGCGAACCCGACGGCGTACGTCAGAAACGACAACAGCGTGCCGACCAGCGGATCGGAGTCCGGGAAGAACAGCTTGTTGAAAACCAGCGCGGCGGCCGAGCCGTACAGGAAGAAGTCGTACCACTCGATGGTGGTGCCGATGAGGGACGCGGCGACGATGCGCTTGAGGTTGTTCGGGGCTGGTGGAGCGGCTGCGGGCGACGACATCGGCACCACTTCCTGGGGTATGACGGGGACGTTTGTGTTGCCACACCGTAGGAATCCGCAGGTCAGGCGCACATATGGCAGGGCCACATAGTTCGAGGGTCGCCTATGCGCGCAGCCACCATGCCGGTGCTACTCAGCGGTCGTCACCGGCGTCCTCGATCAGGACGCGGGTGACGCCCTCGAAGTACGGCAGCACGTCCTCCAGGGTGGCCGAACTGAGCGCGGGGGAGCCCAGGGCCGTGCGCATGATGCCCATGCCCAGCAGACAGGCGACCAGCATCTCCGCCCGCAGCGGCGCGTCCTCGCCCTTGACCTGCTCGACGAGTTCCTCGATGTGCGCCGCGTGTGCCTCCTGCTGCAGGCGGGTGCGGGCGGGATCGTGCGAGGGCGAGCGCAACAGCATCACCAGGGGGTGTTCGCCGGCGAACTGCTCCCATTCCTGGAAGACGACGGACCTGAGCATGCCCGCAGGCAGCGTGTCCAACGGGCCCGACATGATCTCCCCGAGGACCTGGTGGTCCACGCACGCCTCCTCGAACAGGGCGCGCTTCGAGCCGAAGTAGCGAAAGACGAGCGCGGGATCGACGTGGGCGTCCTTGGCGACGTCGCGCATGGTCGTCCCGTCGTAGCCCAGCCGGGCGAAGCGCACGCGCGCCGCGTCGAGCAGGGCCGCGCGTGTCGCGGCGCGATCACGTTTGTGCGGCTGTGGGGTGGCTGCCATGGCGTACTCCCTAAGTCATCAAACGTTGACATGATAGCTCAAGGGTCTACGCTGACCTTGTCACCAGTGGATGACTTGTGGTTCGGATTTTCTAACACGGAGGGAAAGAAGTACATGCAGACGGTCGTCGTAACGGGCGGAACCGATGGCCTGGGGAAGGGAATCGCCCTCCACTATCTGAAGGCGGGCGCCAGGGTCCTGGCCATCGGCAGCACGCAGGCCAAAGGTGAGGCGTTAATCGAGGAGGCGCGCGAGATCTCGGCAGCCGGCCGGATCCATTTCCTCTCCGTCGACCTCACCTCCGTCGCGGGTTCCCGGCGACTGGTCGAGGAGATCGAGGACACCTATACGTCCGTGGACAAACTCGTCCTGTGCGCACAGCGCTACCGACTCTTCGGTAAGCGCTCGGTCACACCCGAAGGGTTCGAGTACAGCTTCGCGCTCGCCTATCTGAGCCGATTTGTCCTCAGTTACGGCCTGCTGGACGCGCTCCAGCGCACGAAGCAGCCCGTGATCATGAATGTGGGCACGCCGGGCGTCGGCCTTGGCTCGGTCCACTGGGACGACCTTCAGTTCGAGCGCGGTTACAACGGCAACAGGGCGACCCTTCAGTCCTTCCGCGCCAACGACCTGCTGGGCGTCGGCTTCGCGGCCGCCCACGGCACCGGCCCCGTGACGTACATCGGGTACAACCCCGGGGTGGTCTCCACCGGGATGCCGAATTCCCTGCCGCTCCCTCTCAGGCTGATGACCAGGGCCGCGTTCGCGCTCGCGGCGACCCCCGTGGAAAGAGCGATCAAGCCCATGGTCGAGCTCCTCGACAATCCGCCTTCCGAACCATTTGTGGCGCGCTGGAAGAAAAAGCCGGTGGACCTCGGAAAGAAGGCCTTCGACGCCGAGGACGCGCTGCGCCTGAAATACATCACGGAGCAGCTGGTAGGAGTGCGGTGAACCCTCTCGTACGGGTTGTGTCTCGACGATGCCGTCGAGCGGTTCTTTAGTCGTCGCCGCGTCCGCCCCTTCGGGTACAACTTCCCTCAGGCGCAAGCCTATCGTGACCGTACAGTGGCTGCCCAGAGCCCGCGTCGACGAGGGTGGCGCACGACGAGGGGCGGTGCCGGAGGAATCCGGCACCGCCCCTGGGCAGTTCCTGTGGACCGGGTGTCCGCGATCAGCCGTCCACCCAGCCGTGGCTCTTGCCGAGTTCCACCAATCGCTGGCGGAGCCGTGTGATCTGTTCCCCCGTCAGCGAGGGGACGGCGCTCAGCATGAGCTCCGTGACCTCCGTGGTGTACTCCGGGACGCTCAGCACGTCGCACGTGGGTTCCTCACCGCTCTGGAACCCGGACGCGGGTGCCTGCAACGGCGGAACCATGACCGACCGGCCCGCGGGCGGCGGCGCCATGGCCGTCGCAGGTCCCTCGGCGAGTTCGACGTGCGACGCCTTCGGCCCGCGGTCGCCCTGCTCGACCTCGAACTTGACCCATGTACCGGACCGGAGGGAAGACTCCGGGACCAACAGGTCGTTGGCGTGCAGGAAGACGTCTTCCCCGCCATGCTCGGGAGCGATGAACCCATACCCCCGCACCCCGTCAAAACGAATAACCCTGCCTACCGCCATCTCAACCCCACCAACATCCTCGAGCGCTTTCCCGAACAACCGCACAGAAACCGCGTCCCACCATGAGACGCTCCCGGCGCGGACGGGCGGTCGCGACTGTTCAACTGACGTCGCGCTGCAGTTGAACACCCCACTCGCCCCGGCCGAGTCGCCGGAAGAACCCCGGCGGAGCGTCAGCATACCAGCACGCCGTGCGAACAATACCAATGCCTCATCATCTCGCATTGAAGAGCGGTGAATTCAGCGCAATCAGGAATTCGTGCCCTTATTTCCGCCGCCCGCGCCGACGGTGAATTGTTCAATGAATTCCCTTGCACCGCGGGTCGGCCGCGCTCGAAGATGAGCCGACTGCGTCCGTGCCCAGGGACGTGCCCAGGGAGGGGTTCATGCGGCTTTCGCTCGGCGACTACGCGCGACTGGCACGGGAACGACTGGACCGGCCCGTCTGGGACTTCTTCGAAGGCGGCGCCGGTGACGAGCGCACCCTGCTGGCGAACACCGCCGCCTTCGACCGGGTACGCCTGCGCCCCTCCGTACTGACCGGCGTCACCGCGCCGGAACCGCGCACCGAAGTCCTCGGCCGTACCTGGGGAGCCCCGTTCGCCGTCGCACCCATGGGGTACCAGACCCTGGCCCACCCGCAGGGCGAGTTGGCCACGGTGCGGGCGGCGGGGCCGCGCGGTGTCCCGGTCGTCGTCAGCATGTTCTCCGGACACAGCTGTGAGGATCTCGCCGCGGCCGCCGCGGCGCCCCTCTGGCTGCAGATCTACTGCCTGCGCGACCGTGCGGCGATCCGGCGGCTCGTGGAGCGCGCCGAACGCGCCCGCTTCGAGGCGGTCGTCCTCACGGTCGACACTCCCCGCCTGGGCAGAAGGCTGCGCGACCTGCGCAACGGCTTCCGGTTGCCACCGGATGTCCGGCCTGCCAACCTGCACGGGGACGGCTTCGACAACCCGGCCCGCCATGCCCTGAGCCAGTTCGACCCGGCGATGAACTGGGACGTGGTGGACTGGCTGCGGTCGATCACCCGGCTCCCCGTCGTGCTCAAGGGGATCCTCACCGCGGCGGACGCCGTGCGGGCGGTCTCGGCGGGGGTGGACGCGATCATCGTCTCCAACCACGGAGGACGCCAACTCGACGGCGCACCCGCGTCCTTGGAAGCGCTGCCGGACGTCGTCGCCGCGGTGGGAGGCGCCTGCACGATTCTGCTCGACAGCGGCGTGCGCCGGGGAGCCGACGTCCTGGCGGCCCGGGCCATGGGCGCGGACGCCGTCCTGCTCGGCCGCCCCGTGCTGTACGGACTCGCGGTGGACGGTGAGGACGGTGTCGCGGGGGTGATCGATCTGCTGACCGACGAGCTCACCGACGCGATGGCCCTCACCGGCACCGCTTCCGCGGCTGCGGTACCGCTCGAACTCGTACGTCCCGCACGGCCTCGGGAATCCTCGCCCGAGGCCGTCGAGTACCACACCTGATGACTCACCACCGAGGCGGAAAGGGGAGACGCGTGATGCCCCAGTGGAGCGTCAAACGCATCATCCGCAGTAAGCAGCGCATGTGGGGGTGGACCTTCCGATGACCATCGACAGCGTGCGGCCAGGGGTGCTGCGGGCACCGGTCCGGCCGGAGCCCGCCACGACCGTGCGGGCGCGCATCGTCGGCGTGGGTACGGCGGTTCCGCCGCTCTCGTACTCGCAGCAGGAGGTGCTGGACGTCTTCGGCATCACCGATCCCAAGGCCAGGGGCGTCTTCCTCAACAGCGCCATCGAGCGGCGGCACCTGGTGCTGCCCCCCATCGGCGCCGACGGCCGCCCCGTCCCCGAAGCGCAGGGAGACCTCCTCGACAAGCACAGGACCCACGCCGTGGAGACGGGCATCCGCGCACTGGAGGCCTGCCTCAAGCGCGCCGACGCGAGTCTGTCCGACCTCCGGCACCTGTGCTGTGTCACCTCGACGGGATTTCTCACCCCCGGCCTGAGCGCGCTGATCATCCGCGAGCTGGGCATCGACCGGCACTGCAGCCGGTCGGACATCGTCGGGATGGGCTGCAACGCGGGTCTCAACGCCCTGAACCTGGTCGCCGGCTGGTCGGTGGCCAACCCCGGTGACCTGGGCGTCGTACTGTGCTCCGAAGCCTGCTCGGCCGCCTACGCCGTGGACACCACGATGCGTACCGCCGTGGTGAACAGCCTCTTCGGCGACGGCGCCGCCGCGGTGGCCGTGGCCGCCGACGCCAACACCCCCGGCACCCACGCCGGCGACGGCCCGCGCATCCTGCGGTTCGCCAGCTGCACCATCCCGGAGGCCGTGGACGCCATGCGCTACGACTGGGACCGGGACCTCGACAGGTTCAGCTTCTACCTAGACCCGCAGATCCCCTACGTCGTCGGCGCGCACGCCGAGACCGTCGTCGACCGGCTGCTGGCCGGGACCGGTCTGCTCCGCGGTGACATCGGCCACTGGCTGGTCCACTCGGGCGGCAAGAAGGTCATCGACGCGATCGTCGTCAACCTCGGACTGAGCCGCCATGACGTACGGCACACCACCGGCGTCCTGCGCGACTACGGCAACGTCTCCAGCGGATCGTTCCTGTTCTCCTACGAACGACTGCTGAACGAGCAGGTGACCGACCCCGGCGACTACGGAGTGCTCATGACCATGGGGCCCGGCTCCACTCTGGAGACGGCGCTGGTCCAATGGTGAGCGGCACGAGCTTCGGCCTGGAGATCGACGGCTCTGGGCATCCGACACCTTCCCTGGTCCGCACGGTCGAAGCGGCCTGCGCCGAGGCCGAGCGCGGTGGCTTCCTCGCCGTGTCGGTCACCGCCGTGCCCGACGGCGCGCCCGCCCACGCCGATGTCGCCCTGGTCAGCAAGTGGGAACGGGCGCTGCGACGGCTCGAGCGGCTGCCCGCGACAACGGTCTCGGTCGCCTCCGGGCCGGTCGGCGGTATCGCGCTCGACGCGCTCCTCGCCACCGACTACCGCATCGCGACCCCCGGCACCCGCCTCGAGACCGCCCCCGGCGGTGCGCCCGTATGGCCCGGCATGGCCCTGTACCGGCTCGTCCAGCAGGCCGGCGTCGCACCGGTCCGGCGGACCATCCTGTTCGGGCAGCCGCTGACCGCGGCGACGGCGCTGGCGCTGGGCCTTCTCGACGAGATCACCGACGACCCCCTCGACGCCCTGGCCACCGCTGCGGCCTCGGCCGCGGACCGCTCCGGCCGCGAACTGGCGATCCGACGCCGGCTCATGCACGACGCCGCGACGATCAGCTTCGAGGAGGCGCTCGGCGCCCACCTGGCGGCATGCGACCGGACGCTCCGCCAGAACTCCTCGGGAGCGGCCCGGTGACGCGGGAGGCGCCCGAGGCGCCGACCACGGACCTGCGCCGCGACCTGGCCCGCATCACCGACGCGGCGGCCCGCACCGGGGAGCCCGCGACGACGGACCAGGTCAGGCGCCTGCGGGCCGCGTTCATGGACCGGCACGCCGAAGAGATCTACGACCGGCTCACCGACGGGCGGTCGGCGCGCCCGGGGATCGCGGAACTGGTGGCCGCCGCGGCCGACGCCTTCCCCGCTCTGGTGCCGCCCGCCCGCCCCGCGGAGTCACCGGCCGACCGGGCCGGCCGGGACATCGACCAGGGCATCTTCCTGCGCGGGGTGCTGCGCTCCGCGGCCGCCGGCGGGCACCTGCTGACGTCGATGCTCCAGCCGACCGCACGCGCGCTGCGGCTGCTGCCGGAGTTCCGCAGGACCGGAGTCCTGCGGACCACCTCGGTACTGCTGGAACGCCGTGACGGCGTGGCCCACCTGACCATGTGCCGGGACGACTGCCTCAACGCCGAGGACGGCCGCCAGGTCGACGACATGGAGACGGCCGTCGATCTCGCCCTCCTCGACCCCGCTGTGCACGTCGGCGTGGTGCGCGGCGGGACGATGACCCACCCCCGCTACCGCGGCCGACGGGTCTTCAGCGCCGGCATCAACCTCAAGGCCCTGCACGCCGGGGAGATATCCCTCGTCGGCTTTCTCCTGCGACGCGAGGTCGGATACATCAGCAAACTCGTCCGGGGGCTGCTCGTCGAGCGGGACGACGCATGGCGGTCGGCCACGGTCGAGAAGCCGTGGGTCGCCGCCGTCGACACCTTCGCCATCGGCGGCGGCTGCCAGCTGCTGCTGGTGTTCGACCATGTGATCGCCGGCGCGGACGCCTACGTCAGCCTGCCCGCCGCCAAGGAGGGCATCATCCCGGGCGTGTCCAACCTCAGACTCGGCCGTGTCGCAGGAGCGCGCCTGGCCCGCCAGGTCGTCCTCGGCGGGCGGAAGATCCGGGCGACGGAACCGGATGCGCGCCTCCTGATCGACGAGGTCGTGGAGCCCGACGGGATCGACGCGGCCGTCGACCGGGCCGCCGACGCACTGAGGGCACCGGCGGTGGTGCCGAACCGCCGCATGCTCAATCTCGCGGAGGAACCACTCGACGCGTTCCGCGCCTACATCGCGGAGTTCGCCCTGCAACAGGCCCTGCGCCTGAACGCGGAGGACGTGAGCGACAAAGCCGCCCGGTTCAGCCGGCCGACGCCCGTGACCCCGCCCTGAACCCCGGCCCACAAGGCCACCGCACAACCCCGGACACCATCCGACAACGCGCCAGACAACGGAGGTACGTGGTGAGGAGCCGTCAGCCCGACACGGCAGGAGCCGACGCGGGACCCGCCCCGCACGACCCTGTCCTCGCCGCCGCCCGCAGGCGGCTCGACGAACTGGGCACGGTCCGGACCCCGGTCGGGGAGTTCCGGACCTCGGTCAAGGACCTGGTGGTCATCGCGTCCCCGTTCAGAGGCGGGACGACGCTGCTGACCGAGCTCCTGCGGGGCGCTCCCGACCTCCTGCACTTCCAGGCCGAGATGCAGCCCGTCCTGCGCCTCGCGGGGTGGACCCACCCGGACAACGGGACGGACTGCGAGCGGACCACCGGCCTCACCGGGGACGTCGCGTTCCTCGAGCGGGAGCTGGGCAGCGACATCGGCAACCCCGTCAACGACTGGAACCGCATCGACTGGTCCCGCTACGCCCAGGACGTCCTGTGGCGCTGGATCGTGCAGTGGCCCATGCTGCCGCTGACCCTCGCCGAGGTCGAGGACATGGTGGAAAAGGCCCTCGCCGACCGGGCGGCCGACGGACCGGAACGCGGCGGCGACCCGGCGCGGGCCGTCAGCCTGACCCTGCTCAAGATGCTGGCGACCCGCTACCAGGAGGTGAACCCCCACTACGTCGACGTGTCGCCGGACGAGATCGACAGCATCCTCCCGGACCTGCCGCGGCCGCACGGCCCGCACGGGGACAGCGTCATCGAGTTCGCCCCCCTCGCCGTCCCCCGGCCGTGGCAGCGGGCGAGCCGGCAGGACGTGGAGAGCAGGACGGTCGTCACCAAGACACCGGTCAACGTCTACAAGATGGACTCCCTGCGCGCGTTCTTCCCCGACGCCCGCATCCGGGTCATCCACCTCACACGCAACCCCGGCGCCGCGATCAGCAGCTACCGCGAGGCGTGGCTGTCGCCCTGGTTCTTCAACGCCCGCGTGGACACCCCCCTGGACATCGCCGGATACACCGGTCCGGGACGCCCGTGGAGCCGCGACTGGTGGAAACTCGATTTCCCGCCCGGGTGGCAGGAACTCACGCGGTCCCCGCTCGAGGAGGTCTGCGCCGCCCAGTGGTGCGCCTCGCACACGGCCACCTTCGCATTCCTCGCGGAGCACCAGGACATCGACGTGCTCCGGCTCACCTACGAAGACCTGATCGGCACCCGCGCGGAGCGGACACGGGCCATCGACGACCTCGCGAACTGGCTCGGCACGGACCGCTCGCACTTCATGGAACCCGCGGTCCGCGGGATGGCGCCCATGAACGCCATCACGCCGCCCAAGCGCGCGAAGTGGTACCGCAACTACGAGGTGCTGCGCCGCGTGCTGCACCGCGAGGACGTCAGGGCGCTGGCCTCGCGGATGGGCTACTCGGACGACCTGACGACCTGGCCGTGACCCCCGCTCACCGGCGGTGCAGCCACTCCAGCAGGCCGGGGGGTGCCAGGGCGGCCGCCCTGGCGTGATACCTCTCGAGGTCACCGCCGGTCAGCAGGGCCGTCCCCGACCCGGACCTGCCCCGCCGGAAGAAGGCCGTGTTGTTCCGGGCCGGGCCCAGGGGCTGGATCCGCTCGGCGGCCGCGCGCATCCGGTCGAACGAGGCGCCGGCCACCAGGTCCGCCCAGCCGGGGCCGCCGGTGGGCAGACCGAGGTGCCGCCCCAGGCGTGTCATCTCTCCCGACAGGTCCGCCGACAGATCCTCGTAGTGGAAGAGCAGGACCCTGGGATCGTCACGGCGGGACCACGCGTCCGCCATGTGCCACATCATGCCCCGCAGTGAGGACGGCTGCCCCTCGCGGGGGGAGTCGTCCTCGATCCACCGGGCGAGCCACGCCCGCGGCGACATCCGCTCCTGAGCGGGACGCGCCTCTTCCGGCCCCGTACCGCCGCCGGACGGCTCGACGTTGAGGCTCTGGTGGTACAGCGACAGCGCCGTGTCCAGCGGGTGCCTGCCGACCACGATGCGGGTGACCTCCGGCGGCAGGTCGATGTCGCCCAGCGGCGTATGCGTCTTGATCACCCGCCGGTGCTGCTGTCCGGCCAGCGCGGCGAACACCTCCTCGCCGGAGCAGGCCATGTCGTCCAGCCACGGCGACAGTTGAGGCATCGGTGCCGGGAGGTCCGTGGTCCGCAGGATCAGCAGGACGCACATCATCTGCATCCACGTGGTGCCGCTCTTGGCTGGTGTGCTGATGACGATGTCGTCCGGCCGGAAAGGGAACCGGCGCCACCGCGCGGTCCGCAGGAAGTCCCACAGCGAGAGGGCGACGCCGCGGCCACGGTCGGTCAGTTCGATCCCGATCCGGCGGCGGTCGGCCGGGGCGACCCGCAGGTCCAGGTAGCCGTGCCGCACCAACGCGTCCACGATCTCCCCGGCCTGACGGTCGGTGATCCCCAGTACGCGTTTGAGATCCGTGGGAGTCCCGCCCCGGAAGGCCATGGCCCCCAGGACGAAGGGCCCGTGCGGGGGAAGGCCGTCGTACGCCGCCGCCGAGAGGTGGGCGTCGAGTTCCGCCCGAAGCCCGCTCGCTTCACGGAAGAGGAAGAGGAGTTGCTCATCGCTGGTGGCAACAGGAATCACAGCCGTAGGTTATTGACGGGTTCTTTTTCCGTCAATGCCGGGCCACTTGGACAGGACGCAGCGGGATACGGGATATCAACGGCGAAAGAATATATTGCTGTTTCGCGCACCGTTCTCCGTTCCCACCGGCTGTGATCGTGAGGTAGCGTGCGACGCATCCCTGCCCCGAATGCCGACCGCTGGCGGATGCGATTCTGATACCGGGGGAATCCCATGAACATTGGCGTCATCGATCATCTTGAGTGCTATGTGGCCGATGCAGAGAGCTCGGCCGATTATCTCTGCGAGGCGTTCGGCTTCCGGCGCCGGGGCAGCGGCGGACCGGAGATGGGACTGTCCGGGTGCCGCTCGGTGCTGCTCGGCCAGCGAGGCATCAGCCTGCTCCTGACGTCGCCGCTCGAGGAGGACCATCCGGTCGCCGACTACGTCCGGCGTCACGGTGACGGCGTCGCCGTCATCGCCGTCGTGACCGACGACGCCCGCACGGCGTTCACCGAGGCCGTCGCGCGCGGTGCCGATCCCGTGGAACCCCCCGGCGAAATGGGGCAGGAGGGGGCCCGGGTCACCTTCGCCTCGGTGCGCGCCTTCGGCGACGTCGCCCACCGCTTCGTCGAACGGGAGGGCGCCGGCGGTGCGTTCGCCCCCGGCATCATCACCGAGGAACAAGCGCAGGACACCACCCCGGGGCTGCTGAAGGACATCGACCACATCGCGGTCTGCGTCCCCTCGGGCGAGCTCGACCGCACCGTGGACCACTACCGCTCGATATTCGGTTTCACCCAGATATTCGAGGAACGCATCATCGTCGGTGACCAGGCCATGGACTCCAAAGTCGTGCAGAACGACTCCGGAGGACTGACCCTGACGATCCTCGAGCCGGATATCACGAAGAAGCCGGGACAGATCGACGAGTTCGTGCGCGCCCACGACGGCGCCGGAGTGCAGCACGTGGCGTTCCTCACCGAGGACATCACCGCCGCCGTGCGCGAATTCTCCGAGCTCGGTGTCAGCTTCCTCACGACCCCGCCCAGCTACTACGACGTGCTGCCCGAGCGGCTCGGCCCGCTCGCGGTGCCGGTGGACGAACTGCGCGAGCTCAACATCCTCGCCGACCGCGACCACTGGGGCCTGATGCTGCAGATCTTCACCGAATCACGGCACCCCCGGAAGACGCTCTTCTACGAGCTCATCGACCGCCGCGGCGCACGCACCTTCGGCAGCAACAACATCAAGGCCCTCTACGAAGCGGTGGACCGGCAGCACGCCGCCGGCCAGGAACTGGGCTACTGAAGCACCGGGGCACAGGTGCCCGCGACCCCGTACCGGGCACCTGTGCCCCGGCTGTCGCGCACTGCCACGGAGCGGGAGGAGCAGCATGGACCAGGCGCAGACCGAAGAGGCCGACGTCGTCGTGGTGGGGGGCGGCCCGGCCGGCTCCACCCTCGCCGCCCTCGTCGCCCTCCAGGGACACCGGGTGGTGCTCCTGGAGAAGGAGAGATTCCCGCGGTACCAGATCGGCGAGTCGCTGCTGCCGGCCACCGTGCACGGCGTCTGCCGCCTCACCGGTGTCGCCGACGAACTGGCGGCCGCCGGCTTCACCAGGAAGCTCGGCGGCACGTTCCGCTGGGGAGCCAACCCCGACCCGTGGACCTTCTCCTTCTCGGTGTCACCGAGAATGGCCGGCCCGTCCTCCTACGCCTACCAGGTGGAGCGCTCCAAATTCGACCAGATCCTGCTGGACCACGCCCGCCGCCTCGGCGTGGACGTCCGCGAGGGCACCGCGGTGAGCGAGGTACTGGACGACGGCGAGCGCGTGCGCGGCGTCGCCTACACGGGCGAGGACGGCACCCGGCACGAGATCCTCAGCCGGTACGTGGCCGACGCCTCCGGCAACAGGAGCCAGATCCACGGCAGCGCCGGAGGCACCAGGAAGTACTCGGACTTCTTCAGGAACCTCGCCCTCTTCGGCTACTTCACCGGCGGCAAGCGACTGCCGCAGCCCTACTCCGGGAACATCCTCTCGGCCGCCTTCAGCAGCGGCTGGTTCTGGTACATCCCGCTCAGTCCCGAACTGACCAGCGTAGGGGCCGTCGTACGGCGCGACATGGCCCAGAAGGTCCAGGGAGACCCCGAGAAGGCGCTGCTCGCGCTCATCGACGAATGCCCCCTGGTCAAGGAGTACCTGGCCGACGCGGAACGCGTCACCACCGGCCAGTACGGGCAGTTGCGGGTGCGCAAGGACTACTCCTACCAGGCCACGGCCTACTGGCGTCCCGGCATGGTCCTCATCGGCGACGCCGCCTGCTTCGTGGACCCCGTGTTCTCCTCCGGGGTCCACCTCGCCACGTACAGCGCGCTCCTGGCCGCACGCTCCGTCAACAGCGTCCTCGCGGGCACGGTCGACGAGGAGACCGCCTTCAAGGAGTTCGAAGCCCGGTACCGCCGCGAGTACAGCGTCTTCTATGAATTCCTCGTCTCCTTCTACGACATGAACGCCGACGAGAACTCGTACTTCTGGAAGGCGAAGAAGGTCACCGGCGGCTCCGGGGAGGAGTTCGAGTCCTTCATCGAACTCGTCGGCGGCGTCGCCTCCGGGGAGACGGCCCTCGCCGGCGAGCGGACCACGGCCACCGGCCTGAGGGCGCGGTCGGCCGAGTTCTCGGAAGCGGTGGACCGGATCAGCACCGGCCAGGACGCCACCATGGTCCCCCTCTTCCGCTCCGAGGTGGTGCGCAACGCGATGCGGGAGGGCGGCCAGGTCCAGAACCAGGCGATGCTCGGCGAGGACTCCGAGGCGGAGGCACCGCTCTTCCCCGGCGGGCTGGTCAGTTCACCGGACGGCATGTTCTGGCAGCATCCAGGGAGCGAGGCGACGGCCCGGTAGCGGAGGCCGCCGCTCACGGCTCCGTCGCCGCCTTCTGCGGGGCGAACTGGGTCCGGTACACCTCCGCGTAGAGACCACCGGCCGCGAGCAGCTCCTCGTGCGTTCCCCGCTCGGCGATCCTGCCCTCGTCGATGACCAGGATCTGGCCGGCGTCGCGGACCGTGGAGAGACGGTGCGCGATCACCAGTGACGTCCTGCCCTCCAGCGCCGTCGTCAGCGCCCGCTGGACGGCCGCCTCCGACTCCGAGTCCAGGTGCGCGGTCGCCTCGTCCAGCACGACCACCGGCGGCGACTTCAGCAGCAGCCGCGCCATGGCGATCCGCTGCTTCTCGCCGCCGGAGAGACGGTAGCCGCGTTCACCCACGACGGTGTCGAGCCCGTCGGGCAGCGCGGAGATCACGTCCCAGACCTGCGCGGCACGGCACGCCTCGACGATCTCCCGCTCGTCCGCGTCCGGCCGGGCGTAGGCCAGGTTGGCCCGGATCGTGTCATGGAACAGATGCGCCTCCTGGCTGACCACACCGATCGTCTCCCGCAGCGACTCCAGGGTCACCTCCCGGATGTCGTGGCCGCCGATGCGCACGGTCCCCGAGTCGGGGTCGTACAGCCGCGGCACCAGCCGGGTGATCGTCGTCTTGCCCGACCCGGAACGGCCGACCAGTGCCGTCAGCCGGCCGGCCGGCGCGCGGAAGCTCACCTCGTCCAGGACGTTGGCGCAGTCCGTGCGCTCGGGGACGACGGCCGCGATCGACTCCAGGGACGCCAGGGACACCCCGTCCCCGGACGGATAGCGGAACGACACCTTGTCGAACTCGATCTCCGGCGCGCCGGTGTCCTCGGCGGTCATGACCGGGCGGGCGTCGGGACGCTCCGTGATCAGCGGCTTCAGATCCAGCACCTCGAAGACCCGGTCGAAGCTCACCAGGGCGGTGAGCACGTTCACCTGCATGCTCGACAACTGGTTGATCGGGCCGAACAGCCGGGTCAGCAGGGTGATGAGCGCGACCAGGCTGCCGAGCTGGAACGTCCCGTCGATGACGAGGCTGCCGCCGAACCCGTACATCAGCGCCGTGATCAAAGAGGTGAGCAGCCCCATGAGAAGGAACAGGGAGCGTGCGTACACCGCGGTGACCGTCGAGATGTCGCGGACCCGGCCCGCCCGGCTCTCGAAGAGCCTGGACTCCTCCTCCGGCCGCCCGTAGAGCTTGACCAGCAGCGCACCGGCGACGTTGAACCGCTCGTTCATCATGGAGGCGATGTCGGCGTCCAGCTGCATCTGCTCCCGGGTGAGCCGCTGCAGCCGCTTGCCGATGACCTTGCTCGGCAGCAGGAACAGCGGGATCACCAGCAGCGTCACCACCGTCATCTGCCAGGACAGATAGAACATGGCGGCGAACACGAGCAGCAGGGTGAGGAAGGCGGACACCGCCGTCGACAGCAAGGACGTCACCGCTGTCTGCGCGCCGACGACATCGGTGTTGAGCCTGCTGACCAGGGAGCCGGTCTGCGCGCGGGTGAAGAACGCCAGCGGCTGGCGCTGCACATGCCGGAAGACCTGGGTGCGCAGGTCGTAGATGAGGGACTGGCTGATCTGGGCCGAGCATCTGATCTGGACGTGCAGGATCAGCGCGTCGAGCAGGGCCAGCACGCCGATCGTCACGGACAGCGCGACGACGACCGCGAGCCGGCGCGGTATGACACCGTCGTCGATGATCGACTTGAGGATCAGCGGAATCGTCGCGGTGATGACCGCGTCGGACGCCGTCACGAGCATCAGCAGGCCGAGGCGCCACCGGTACGGCCTCGCGTAGGGAATGATCCTCTTGAGTGTCCCGGGCCTGACCTGCTGACGGGTGACCGAGTCGTCGAGGCGCAGCCGAGCCGGCCCGGTGCCTCCAAGCATGGGGGCGCGGACCTCCTTCGTCGTCGTGCTCGCGTCCGGCGGAAGCCCGGGAACGGGCACACCGGGAAGGCGAAATGTATCCGCCCCTTCGGGAATTGTCAGCCGAGTATCCCCTTTCCGACTACGACTGACAACACGCCCGTGTCTCCGCCCAATTGTGCAGTTGCGGTCCCTGGTGGGCCCGGTGACGCTCTGTTAGCATCCCGGCTGCGGTACATGTCCCGGAATTGTCGTTGGTGCAGGAGGACGATCGTTGCCGACACACAAACTCCCCGGAACGGTGGCCCGTCCGCCCTCTCAGGAAACGGAGACGGACGGAGCCGTCCTGCACAGGGCCGATCTCCATGGCAGCGTGTCCGATCCCACCCTGGACACCATGAATTTCCTCAACGAGATTACCCTGCGATATCCGCAGGCCATCTCATTCGCCCCGGGCCGCCCCTACGACGGCTTCTTCGAAACCGGCCAGATTTTCCAGCACATTCAACGCTACCTGGACCACCTCGCGGACACCGGGAATTCTCCCGAAGAGATCCGTGACGCGATGTTCCAATACGGTCCCACCGCGGGACGCATCCGCGAACTCATCGCCGCATCCCTGCGCCAGGACGAGGACATCGACGTCGCCCCGGAATCCATCGTGGTCACCGTCGGCTGCCAGGAGGCGATGCTCCTGGCCGTGCGGGCACTCATCTCCGGCCGGGACGACGTACTCCTCGTCGCCAGCCCCTGCTACGTCGGGATCACCGGCGCCGCCCGCCTGCTGGACGTCGGACTCGTCCCGGTCGAAGAACGCGAGGACGGATTCCGCTGCGCCGATCTCGAACGGGCCATCAAGGACCAGACCGCGCAAGGCCACCGGCCACGCGCGTTCTACGTGGTCCCCGACCACTCGAACCCGTCCGGCGCCACCATGCCGCTGTCCACCCGGCACGAACTGCTGGACCTGGCGGACCGCCACGACATCCTCATCCTGGAGGACAGCCCCTACCGGCTGGTCAGCGGCGGAACACGACTTCCGACGCTCAAGGCCCTCGACCGGCGCCGCCGCGTGGTACACCTCGGCTCCTTCTCCAAGTCCCTGTTCCCCGGCGCCCGCCTGGGCTTCGCCGTCGCCGACCAGCCGGTGACCGACACGGCGGGCCGGACCGGCCTGCTCGCCGACGAACTCGCCAAGATCAAAAGCATGGTGACCGTCAACACCTCACCGCTGAGCCAGGCCGCGGTGGCCGGCATGCTGCTCGCCGGCGGCGGACAGGCAGCCGGACTCAACGACCGGACGTCCGCCTTCTACCAGGAAGCCATGCAGTCCACGCTCCGCCACCTCGAGCTGCGCTTCCCGCCCGCCGCCCGCGACGCCCTGCGCGTCCGGTGGAACGCGCCGAGCGGCGGCTTCTTCCTCACCGTCCGGGTCCCCTTCCGGGCGGACAACGACGCCCTCGCCCGGTCCGCACAGGACTTCGGCGTCATCTGGACCCCCATGTCCTACTTCCACCCCCGGGGCGGCGGAGACTTCAGCATCCGCCTGTCGACGAGCTACCTCACCCCGGACGACATCAGCGAGGGCATCGAGCGGCTCGGCGACTTCATCGAGCACGAGGCCCAGCGGGCGGTCGAGAGCGACCGGACGACGGCCGGATGACCCGCCCCGCCCACCCCACGGGCGGGCGGGGCACCTACCCCTGCCCGGCCCGCAGCTGCTCGAACCGCTCCTCCCAGGCCTCCTGGTTCCGCCGGGCGTTCTTGATGAAGGGAGACTGGGAGATCACCCGGATGACCAGCCGGTTGAGGATGCCGTAGGGGAAGCGCACCGGCCGCACGACGTCCAGGAAGAGCACCACCCGGTCCTCCTCGGTCTCGTTCCACGCCGCGTGCGGGTAGGTGTCGTCGAAGAACATCCCCTCGCCCTCCCGCCAGTGGCGCGTCTCGCCGCCGACCTCGATGCCGCAGGACTCTGCAGGCTCGGGAATCTTCAGCGCCAGGTGATACCGCAGAACACCGTTGTACGGGCCGCGGTGAACCGGCAGCCGCTTCCCGGGGCCGAACACCGAGAAGAACGCGGTCGTCAGACCCGGGATACCGGCGAGGGCCTCGGCCGTCTTCGGGCACCGCTTGAGATTGTCCGCGGATTTGAAACCGTACCCGTAGAAGACGAACGTCTTCCACTGGTCGTCCTGCGTCAGCACGCGCTGCGCCTGCGAGATGTCCTGGAAGTTCGGCAGGTGATCCCGGTAGGACAACACCGCGTCCAGTTCCGCCCGTATGTCCTCCCAGCGCGCCTCGACATGACCGGCCCAGGGGAACTTCTCGTCGGTGATGAAAGGCGTCGTGGGCACGAGGGAGTGCTGACGGTTCTTCTTCTCCGTCCAGTGGACGAGCTTTCTGACGTACTTGCGCAGCATCCGTCTCTCCTCCGCCGGAATATTCGCGTCAGTCTCACGGATTCATCGCCGGCACGCACACACTCCCCACACCATAGGGACTCGGGACACCGACGTCAGTTGTCCGGCCCGGGCGGACGCGAAGCCGCCGGCCCCGCCCCGTTCAACTGAATCCACGCCGCAGTTGAACACCCTCTCCGCATCACCCGCGCGATCCCGGGGCTCCTGTGTCTTTCCGGGACAGCTGAGGCGAGGGGGCACAGGGGCACCGTATTGCGTCCACATGGCCGACAGGACAGTATGCGTCGGGCGGGCTCCGGCTCGTGCCGTATCGCCATGCCCTCAGCAGCAACGAGAAGACGGACACCGAGCACACCGGAACACGGAGAACCGAGGGCCGCGAATCAGCGCCACAGGGGGAGGAATACCGGCTTGGGCCACGTCATGATGATCAGTCACCGCGAAAACCGCCGCCGGTCGGACCGGATCACCGAGTTCCCGGAAGGCTTCTCCGGAAAAGGCTCCACATCCCGCGAGGGGCAGCCGAAATGGCGCTGACCGGTGACGGCGCACGCCGGCTCCTGACCAATGGCGTCCGACTCGCCTACGAACGGCACGGATCGGGTGAGCCGGTCCTCCTCATCATGGGCACCGGCGCCGCCGGCCGGGTGTGGACCATGCACCAGACGCCGGCGCTCGTCCGCGCCGGCTACGAGGCCATCACCTTCGACAACCGCGGCATACCGCCGTCCGACTGCCCCCCGGGCAGATACACACTCGCGGACATGGTCAGCGACACCCGAGGACTGATCGAGGGCCTCGGGCTCGGATCCTGCCGGATCGTCGGCGTCTCCCTGGGCGCCATCATCGTGCAGGAACTCCTCACCACAGCGCCCCACCTCGTCCGCCGCGCCGTGCTGATGGCGACCAAGGCACGCTCCGACACGGCCCGCAGCGCCCTCGGCGCTGCCGATCGCGTGCTCGCCGAATCCGGCGTCCGGCTCCCGCCGCAGTACTCCGCGACCGTGTCCGTCTTCCGGATGCTCTCACCCGCGACACTCAACAACGAGGAAGCGGTCTCCCTCTGGCTCGACGTCTTCGAGCAGGCCGACAGCGGCACCACCGTGGCCGAGGGGCAGAACTGGGCCGGCCTGCCCGGCGGTGCCGACCAGCGCCCCGCACTGCGCGACGCCACGGCCCCCTGCCGGGTCATCGCCTTCTCCGACGATCTCCTCACGCCGCCCGTGCTGGGCGCCGAAGTCGCCGAAGCGATTCCGGACTGCGACTTCGTCGAAATCCCGGACTGCGGCCACCTCGGCTATCTCGAACGACCCGACGAGGTCAACGCGGCCATCATCGAATTTCTGCAGAAGAACGGCGACTGACCGGGCAGAAGCCCCGCACGACCGCCCGCAACGCCAGAACCGGAAAGGAAACGACCATGACGAATCCGTTCGAGGACCCGGATGCCCAATACCTCGTGCTCGTGAACGGTGAGGGCCAGCATTCGTTGTGGCCCACCTTCGTCGACGTGCCCGCGGGATGGCAGGTCGTCTTCGGCGAAAAAAGCCGCCAGGAATGCCTGGACTACATCGAGTCGAACTGGCGCGACCTGAGGCCCAAGAGCCTGATCGAGGCCATGGAGAAAAACCAGTCCTGACACGTCGACGGCCGCAACCCGGCCGGAGGCGGAGTCGGCGACTGTGTCGCACCAAAGGGCGGTCGACAGTCGAGGAGTACAGGTATGTCTCATGCTGCGGGTGACGGTCGGGAGCTGACGGCGGCACAACGTGCCCTCTGGAATGCACAGCAACTCGGGCCGGCCGAACCGATCCACACCATCGGCGAGTACCTGGACATCCAGGGAGATCTGAACGTCGATCTCTTCGCGGCCGCGCTTCGCCGGATGCTGAGCGAGGCCGACACCTTCCAGGCCTGTTTCCGCGATGCCGGAACCGAGGTACGGCAATATCCCGTACCGCCGGACACACTTCCCGTCCTCATCCTGGACCTCAGCTCGTCCGACAACCCGGCGCAGGCCGCCCTCGACTGGATGCGGACCGACATGAAACGGCCGCTCGACCTCGAGCACGGCCCGCTCGTCACCAACGCGGTCATCCGGATAACCGAGCGACGTCACTTCTGGTACCAGAGCTGCCATCACCTCGTGGGCGACGGGTTCACCGGCGCGGTGCTCGTCGCCAGACTGCAACAGATCTACACCGCCCTGCTCGCGGGAGAAGCCCCGCCCAAACCCCCGCTTCCGTCGTCCGCACTCCTCCTCGAAGCCGACCGCGCCTACCGGCAGTCGCCGGACTTCCGGACGGACCAGGAATTCTGGCGCGGCTCCCTCGCCGACATGCCGGAGACGGTAACGCTGAGCGGCTCCCCCGTCCGCCGCGCGGAGTCCCTGCCTCACCGGCACCTGGTGGACATCGACGCGGACCGGGTCGCCCACTTCCGAGCGGCAGCCCGGAACCGCGGAACGAGTCTGGCCGGACTCACGCTCACGGCGGGCGCCGCCCTCCTCCACCGGTTCACCGGAGCCGACGACATCACCCTCGGCGTCCCCGTGCTGGGCCGCACCGGCAGCCGGATGCGCGCGATCCCCGGCATGAGCAGCAACGCCGTCCCCGTACGGTCCCGGCTGGACCCGCACGCGACCGTGGCGGACCTGGTGCGGGCGACCTCCCGGAACGTCCGCACCGCCCTCAGACACCAGCGCTACCAGCAGACCGACATGCTCCGGGACCTCCACCGCGTGGGGTCGGGCCCCCTCTTCGGCACGACGGTCAACGTCATGTCGTTCGACTACGGGGTGAGGTTCGGCAACTGCACGGCGACGGCCCACAACCTCGGGAACGGCCCCGTCGACGACGTCGAGATCTCCCTGTACCAGCGATCACCCGACGCGGGGCTGCAACTCGCCGTCGACGTGAACCCCGACACCTACAGCCCCGACGACGCCGAGGACATCGCCCGGCGCTTCGTGCACGTCCTCTCCCGGATGTCCCGGACCGCTCCCACCGAGCGGGCCGGGCGCCTGCACGTGCTCTCGGACGCCGAGCTGCGTCAGGTGGTGGAGGACTGGAACGACACGGAAGCGGACGCCGCCGACGTGCCGTGGCCGGCTCTGTTCGCGGAGCGGGTGGCGACGACGCCGCACGCGGTGGCAGTGGTCGCCGGCGACGAGGAGGTGACGTACGAGGAACTGGACCAGCGGGCCTCACGCCTGGCCGCTGTGCTGGCCGCGCGCGGAGTCGGGCCCGAGTCGATCGCCGCGGTGATGATGGAGCGGTCGGCCGGTCTGGTGGTGGCGCTGCTGGCGGTGTGGAAGGCGGGCGGCGCGTACCTGCCGCTCGACCCCACCTACCCCGCCGACCGGATCGGGTTCATGCTCGCGGACGCCGCCCCCGTGTGTGTGGTGACGACCGGTGAGATGGCGCGGACGGTGCCGTCGGGTGGCACGGTCCCGGTGCTGTGCGTGGACGACCCGGCCGTGGTGACAGAGCTGACGGCCGCGGATGTGGCGACGGTCGCGCCGCGGACGGTGGGCCCGGACGCGGCGGCATACGTGATGTACACCTCGGGGTCGACGGGACGGCCCAAGGGCGTGGTCGTGACCCAGCGGGACCTGACCGAACTGGCGTCGGACCGGAGCTGGAGCCGGCCCGCGCGGATGCTGGGCCACGCGCCGTTCGCGTTCGACGCCTCCGTACTGGAACTGTGGGTGACGCTGGCCGGCGGCGGCACGGTGGTGCTGGCCCCGGCAGGCGAACTGGACGGCGAGCGGATCCGTTCGCTGATCGGTACGCGGGCGCTCAGCCACATCTTCGTGACCGCCGGATTGCTGCGGGTGCTGGCGGAGGAGGACCCGGGGTGCTTCGCCGGCCTGTCCGAGGTGCTGACGGGCGGCGACGTGGTGCCGTCGTCCGCGGTGACGGCGGTCCTGGCGGCATGCCCGGGCGTGGTGGTGCGCAACCTGTACGGGCCGACGGAGATCACGTTGAGCGCCACGCAGTACGCGGCTGCGGACGGAGGGACGGTGCCGGACGTCGTGCCGATCGGCCGGCCGATGGACAACACACGGATCTACCTCCTCGACCGCTACCTGCACCCGGTTCCACCCGGAGTCGCGGGTGAGGTGTATGTGGCGGGGGCAGGTCTGGCGCGGGGATATCTGGGCCGTGCCGGACTGACGGCGGAGCGGTTCGTGGCCTGTCCGTTCGGTGCGCCCGGGGAGCGGATGTACCGGACCGGCGACCTGGCCCGGTGGACCACCGGGGGCGAACTGGTATTCGCCGGTCGCGTGGACGACCAGGTGAAGATCCGGGGATTCCGGGTCGAGCCGGGCGAGGTCGAGACGGTGCTGGCCGCCCACCCACAGGTGGGCCAGGCGGTCGTGACCGTCCGGCAAGACGCCTACGGCGACCCACGCCTCATCGCCTACGTCGTCCCGGCCGACGACGACACCGGCACCCGGCCGGACGAGAGCCTGGCCGAGAACCTGCGCGACTACGCCGTCGGACGCCTGCCCGGCTACATGGTCCCCGCGGTGTTCATGCCCCTGCCCGCGCTGCCGCTCACCGCCAACGGCAAACTCGACCGCCACACCCTGCCCGTCCCGGACATCGCGGCAACGCGCGACGGACGTGAGCCCGCCAACCACGAGGAGCGCCTGCTGTGCCAGGCGTTCGCCGACGTACTCGGCCTGGAGAGGACCGGACCGGACGACGACTTCTTCGCTCTGGGCGGCCACTCCCTGCTGGCCACCCGCCTGGTCTCCCGCGCCCGGACACTGCTCGGTGTCGAGTTGGGCATGCGGGACGTGTTCGAGGCACCGACCCCGGCCCGTCTGGCGGCGCGGATCGGCAGCGCGAGCCCCTCGCGCGCCGGACTGGTACGCCGGGAGAAGCGGCCCGAACGGGTGCCGCTGTCGTTCGCCCAGCGGCGGTTGTGGTTCCTGGCCCAGTTGGAGGGCCCGAACCCCACGTACAACCTCCCGACCGCTTTGCGACTCGAGGGTGAGGTCGACGCCGATGCGCTGAGGGCGGCGCTGTCGGATGTGGTGGAGCGTCATGAAGCGCTGCGCACGGTGTTTCCGGTGCGGGACGGTGAGCCGTTCCAGCGGGTGCTGGAGCCCGCTGAGGCGGGGGAGGTACTGCGGGTCACGCGGGCCGCCGAGGGACAGGTGGCGGATCTGGTCGCGGCCGAGGCCGCACGCGGCTTCGATCTGTCGGCGCAGGTGCCGGTGCGGGCGCTGCTGATCGAGACCGGTCCTGACGTGCATGTGCTGGTGCTGGTGCTGCACCACATCGCCGGGGACGGCTGGTCCTTGGCACCGTTGGCTCGCGATCTGTCGCGTGCGTATGCGGCGCGGTGCGAGGGGCGTGCGCCGGAGTGGGATCCGTTGCCGGTCCAGTACGCGGACTACACGCTCTGGCAGCGGGAGCTGCTGGGTGAGGAGGGGGACCCCGAGGGCGTTCTGGCGAGCCAGGTCGGCTACTGGCGTGCAGCGTTGGCGGGCGCTCCGGCGGAGCTGGCGCTGCCGGCGGACCGGGTACGGCCGGTGGTCGCGTCGCACCGGGGGCACACGGTCGCCCTCGATGTCCCTGCCGAGGTGCATGCGGAACTGGTGGCGCTGGCGCGTGAGCAGGGTGTCACGCTGTTCATGGTGGTCGAGGCGGCGTTGGCGGTGCTGCTGTCGCGGTTGGGCGCGGGGGAGGACATACCCATCGGGACGGCGGTGGCCGGGCGGACCGATCAGGCCCTGGACGAGCTGGTCGGGTTCTTCGTCAACACGCTGGTCCTGCGGACGGACCTGTCCGGGGACCCCTCGTTCACCGAAGTCCTCGGGCGGGTGAAGGAGTCCGGCGTGGCCGCCCTGGAACACCAGGACGTGCCGTTCGAGCGACTCGTGGAACTGCTCGCACCCGACCGCTCGATGGGCAGACACCCCCTCTTCCAGACCATGCTCACCGTTCAGAACGAGGACGACGTCCACCTGGAGCTGCCCGGCCTGCGCGTGACGCCGCTGCCGGACAGGCCGATGCCGGCCAGGTTCGACCTGGACGTCGCGGTGCGGGAAACGACCGACGGCGACGGTCGCACGGCCGTCCTGCGCGGGTCGGTCACCGGCTCGGCGGATCTCTTCGATCGGGAAACCGTCCAGTCGATCACGGACCGGCTGGTCCGGCTGCTGGCGGCAGTGGCCGCTGAACCGCAGGCACGGGTGAGCCGGGTCCAGGTGCTGTCGGACGGCGAACAGCGGGATGTGGTGGAGGGGTGGAACGGCACCGGGCGGGCGGTGCCCGGGGTGACGTTGCCGGAGTTGTTCGCGGCGCAGGTGGCGCGGACTCCGGGTGCGGTGGCGGTGGTTTCGGGCGATGTGGAGGTGACGTACGGGGAGTTGGACGCACGCGCGTCGCGGTTGGCTGGTGTGCTGGCGGAGCGTGGTGTGGGGGCCGAGTCCGTCGTGGCGGTGGTACTGGAGCGGTCGGTTGATCTGGTGGTGGCGCTGCTGGCGGTGCTGAAGACGGGTGCGGCGTACCTGCCGGTGGATCCGGAGTATCCGGCGGAGCGGGTCCGGTTCATGCTCGGGGATGCGAGCCCGGTGTGTGTGGTGACGGTGAGCGGTCTGACTGAGGGTTTGCCCGAGGACCTCGGTGTGCCGGTGGTGCGTCTGGACGACTCGTCGGTGGCCGAGGGTGGTGCGGGGTGGTCCGGGTCCGGTTCGGGCGGTCCGGGGAGCGCGGCGTATGTGATGTACACGTCGGGGTCGACGGGTGTGCCGAAGGGTGTGGTGGTGCCGCACGCGGGGATCGTGAACCGGTTGTTGTGGATGCAGGACCGGTTCGGTCTGGGTGCGGATGATGCGGTGCTGCAGAAGACGTCGGTGAGTTTCGACGTGTCGGTGTGGGAGTTGTTCTGGCCGTTGGTGTCGGGTGTGCGGCTGGTGCTGGCCCGGCCGGGCGGCCAGGGCGACCCGGCGTACCTGTCGGACGTGATCCGTACGGAGGGTGTTACGACGGTGCATTTCGTGCCGTCGATGCTGGAGGCGTTTCTGGAGGGCGGTGACCCGGGGGCGTGGGGGTCGTTGCGGCGGGTGGTGTGCTCGGGTGAGGCGTTGCCGGGGGTGCTGGCGGAGCGGTTCACTCAGGTGTGCGGTGCGGAGCTGCACAACTTGTACGGGCCGACGGAGACGTCGGTGGACTCCACGGCGTGGCGGTATGCGGGCGGGTCGGGTCCGGTGCTGATCGGTGCTCCGATCTGGAACACGCAGGTGTACGTCCTGGACGGATTCCTGCGGCCGGTGGCGCCGGGTGTGGTGGGCGAGTTGTTCATCGCGGGCGTGGGTCTGGCCCGTGGCTATCACGGCCGCCCGGGCCTGACCGCGGAGCGGTTCGTGGCGTGTCCGTTCGGTGCGTCGGGTGAGCGGATGTACCGCACGGGGGACCTGGTCCGCTGGACCGGCGACGGACAGCTCGACTTCGTGGGCCGTGCGGACGACCAGGTGAAGATCCGCGGCTTCCGGATCGAACTGGGCGAGACGCAAGCGGTGCTGGAGGCCTGCCCAGGAGTGGCCCGCGCGGTGGCGACGGTGCGGGAGGACATACCGGGCGACCGCCGGCTGGTGGCCCATGTCGTTGCCGCTACGGGGTTTGCCGGTACGGATGCGGATCTGTCGGCCGAGGTACGCGGGTTCGCGGGCCGGCGGCTGCCGGAGTACATGGTGCCGTCGGCGGTGGTGGTGCTGGACGGGCTGCCGTTGTCGGTGAACGGGAAGGTGGACCGGGCGGCCTTGCCCGCGCCGGAGTACGGCTCGGCCGACGGCGGTCGGGGCCCTGCGACGGCGGCCGAGGAGCTCGTGTGCCGGGCTTTCGCCGAGGTGCTGGACCTGGAACGGGTCGGTGCCGACGACAACTTCTTCGCACTGGGCGGGCACTCGCTGCTGGCCGTGTCGCTGGTGCAGCGACTGCGTGACCGTGGGCTCGAGGTGTCGGTGCGGACGCTGTTCGAGGCACCCACGCCGGCGGGACTGGCCGCGGCCGACGCGGGCGCCGGGATCGTGGAGGTTCCCCCGAACGGCATTCCTGAGGGGGCGGAGGTGATCACGCCGGAGATGCTGCCGCTGGTCGATCTGTCTCCGGAGCAGATCGCGTCGGTGTGCGCGACGGTCGACGGCGGGGCGGCGAACGTGGCGGACGTCTATCCGCCGGCGCCGTTGCAGGAGGGCATCTTCTTCCACCACCTCCTCGCCCGGCCGGGTGAGGCGGATGCCTATCTGATGTCGATGCTCCTGGGCTTCGACGGCCGGGAACGGCTGGACAGGTTCCTGTCGGCGTTGCAGCAGGTGGTGGACCGGCACGACATCTACCGCACCGCGCTGGTGTGGGAGGGGTTGCCGGAGCCGGTGCAGGTGGTGTGGCGCCGCGCCGCGGTACCGGTGACCGAGGTGGTCCTGCCCGCGGAAGGGGAACCGGCGGCTGAGCTGTTGGCCGCGGCCGGTGAGTGGATGGACGTACGGCAGACGCCGTTGCTGCGCGTGCACGTGGCGACCGAGCCCGCGACGGGGCGGTGGCTCGCGCTGGTCCAGGTCCATCACCTGTTGCAGGACCACACCGGACTGGACGTGGTGTTGGGCGAGGTCACGGCCTTCATGACGGGGCGTGGTGCTGAGCTTCCCGCCCCGCTGCCGTTCCGTGACTTCGTGGCCCGGGCCCGACTGGGCGCGTCCCGCTCGGCGGAGCACGAGGAGTACTTCGCCCGGCTCCTGGCCGATGTCACAGAGCCGACCTTGCCCTTCGGCCTCTCCGATGCCCGTGGTGACGGCACGGGGGTGCGGACGGCGCGGCTGAGAATGGACGACGGCCTGGCCCAACGGGCGCGGGAGGAGGCACGTCGGCTGGGAATGAGCCCGGCGACGCTGTTCCACGTGGCCTGGGCGCGGGTCCTGGCGAGTGTGGCCGGGCGGCTCGATGTGGTCTTCGGGACGGTACTGCTGGGCCGGATGAACGTGGGGATGGGAGCGGAGCGCATTCCGGGCCCGTTCATCAACACCCTTCCGGTGCGCTTGGACGTCGCGGGCACGGATGTGGTCGGCGCGGTGCGGGCGGTGCAGGCGCAGTTGACCGGACTGCTGGTGCACGAGCACGCCCCGCTGGCCCTCGCACAGAAGGCGAGCGGGGTTCCGGCCGCCACGCCACTGTTCAGCTCGTTGTTCAACTTCCGCCACGGTGACGGGTCCTCGAGCAGCGGAGGCGGTGAGGTCGGCGAGGGCGTCGAGGTGCTGTTCGCGCAGGAGCGGACCAACTACCCGCTGGCCGTCGCGGTTGACGACCTGGGGACCGATTTCCTACTGGGTGTCGATGCCGTGGCTCCCACGGACGCAGGACTGGTCTGCGAGCTGCTGCACACCGCCGTCGAAGAGCTGATCACGGCAGCGGCCACCGCTCCGGGCACCGCGCTGGACGGTCTCGAGGTGTTGCCCCGGCGCGTTCGCGACCGGGTTCTGCGGGGCTGGAACGACACGGGCGCAGAGGTCCCGGCGGCGACGTTCCCGGAGTTGTTCGATGCGCAGGTGGCCCGCACTCCGGACGCGGTCGCCGTGGTGTGCGGGGACGAGTCCCTGACCTACGCGGAACTGGACGACCGGGTCGAGCGGCTGGCGCGTGCGCTGGCCGGCCGGGGGGTGGGACCCGAGTCGGTCGTGGGGGTGATGCTGGAGCGGTCGGTGGACGCGGTGGTGGCGCTGCTGGCCGTGTGGCAGGCGGGCGGCGCGTATGTGTTCGTCGATCCGTCGTATCCGGCGGAGCGCGTGGCGCTGATGCTCGCGGACGCGGAGCCGGTGTGTGTGGTCACCGCCACCGGCAGCCTGGCCCGCGGACTGCCTGCGCTCGGCGCGGTGCCCGTTCTGACGGTGGACGACCCGGCCGTGGCGACCGGTGGATGGAGCCGGCCCGCGCCCATGGGCTCGCGGGCGGCCTACGTGATGTACACGTCGGGGTCGACCGGGGTGCCGAAGGGCGTCGTGGTCTCCCAAGGCGCGCTGGTGAATCTGGTGACGGGATTGACCCCCGTGCTGGGGGCCGGCCCCGGGGTCGGCGTGCTGCAGTTCGCGTCGTTCGGCTTCGACGGTTCCGTACTGGATGTGGCCGTGGCCCTGGCCTCGGGCGCGCGGCTGGTCGTGGCCACGGCGGACGAGCGAGCGGACGCCGGGCTGCTGGCCGAACTGATGGTCCGGACGGGCGTGGACGTGGCCAGCGTGGTTCCGTCGCTGCTCGCTGTGGTCGATCCGGCGTCGGTGCCGGGGCTGTCGCGGGTCCTGGTGGGCGGGGAACTGCTGACCGCCGGCCTGGCACGAGCGTGGGCCGACGGCCGGACGCTGGTCAACACGTATGGGCCGACCGAAGCGACGGTCATGGTCACCACGGACCCGGTGGATGCCGGCACCACTGTCGCGCCGCCGGTGGGCAGGCCGGTGGCGAACACCGGTCTGTATGTGCTGGACCAGCGGTTGCGGCCGGTGCCGCCGGGGGCGGCGGGGGACCTCTATGTGGCCGGGGCCCAGCTGGCCCGCGGCTACCACGGTCGGTCCGCGCTGACGGCGGAGCGGTTCGTGGCGTGTCCGTTCGGCGCGCCGGGTGAGCGGATGTACCGCACCGGTGACCTTGCCCGCTGGACTGCGGACGGACAGTTGGTGTTCGTCGGCCGGGCGGACGATCAGATGAAGATCCGTGGCTTCCGGATCGAGCCGGGTGAGGTCGAGGCCGTTTTGGTGGCGCATGCGGGCGTGGCGCAGGCGGTGGTGGTCGCCCGGGAGGACATACCGGGTGACAAGCGTCTGGTGGCCTACGTCGTGCCGGACGGCGACGGCGGGGAGGCTGGTGACCTGAGGGCCTTTGCCGCTGAGCGGCTGCCGGAGTACATGGTCCCGTCGGCGGTGGTGGTGCTGGGTGAACTGCCGTTGTCGGTCAACGGCAAGGTGGACCGGGCGGCCTTGCCCGCCCCGGAGTATGCGACGTCCGGCGGCGGACGGGGCCCCGCCACGGTGGCCGAGGAGCTCGTGTGTCAGGCGTTCGCCGAGGTGCTGGGCCTGGAGCGGGTGGGGGTCGAGGACAACTTCTTCGAGCTGGGCGGCCATTCGCTGCTGGCCGTGTCCTTGGTGGAGCGGTTGCGTGCGGGTGGGCTGGGGGTGTCGGTGCGGGCGCTGTTCGAGTCGCCCACGCCGGCGGCGCTGGCTGTTGCCGCAGTCGTCGCGGACGTGGAGGTGCCGCCGAACCGTATCCCTGTGGGTGCGGAGGTGATCACGCCGGAGATGCTTCCGCTGGTGGATCTGTCCGCGGCGCAGGTGGAGTCGGTGTGCGCGGTGGTGGACGGCGGGGCGGGGAACGTGGCGGACGTGTATCCGCTGGCGCCGTTGCAGGAGGGCATCTTCTTCCATCACCTCCTTGCCGAGCCGGGCGAGGCGGATGTGTATCTCGTGCCGACGGTGATGGCCTTTGACACGCGTGAGCGGCTGGACGCGTTTGCGGCGGCGTTGCAACGGGTGGTGGACCGGCATGACATCTACCGCACCGGGGTGGTGTGGGAAGGGCTGCCGGAGCCGGTGCAGGTGGTGTGGCGTCGGGCGATGGTTCCTGTCACTGAGGTGACGCTGCCTGTGAATGCGGCTGATCCGGCGGCGGAGCTGCTGGCGGCGGCGGGCGAGTGGATGGATCTGCGGCGGCCGCCGTTGCTGCGGGTGCATGTGGCGGCGGAACCGGGAAGCGACCGGTGGCTGGCGTTGGTGCAGGCACACCATCTGCTCCAGGACCACACGGGGCTCGAAGTGGTGTTGGACGAGGTTGCGGCGGTCATGGCGGGGCGTGGTGACGAGTTGCCCGTGCCGCTGCCGTTCCGGGACTTCGTGGCTCAGGCCCGCCTTGGTGTCTCGCGTGAGGAGCACAAGGAGTACTTCGCCGGGTTGTTGGGCGACGTGACGGAGCCGACCCTGCCGTTCGGTCTGTCCGACGCCCGTGGCGATGGCTCCGGTGTACAGCGGACGCGTTCGATGGTGGACGACAGTCTGGCGGAGCGTGTGCGGGAACAGGCCCGTGGGCTGGGAGTGAGTCCGGCGACGCTGTTCCACGTCGCCTGGGCGCAGGCGCTGGCGACCGTGTCGGGGCGCACGGATGTGGTGTTCGGGACGGTGCTGCTGGGTCGAATGAACGCCGGACCGAACGCGTTGCGCATCCCGGGCCCGTTCATGAACACCCTTCCGGTGCGGTTGGACGTCGCGGGTGTGGATGTCGCCGGCGCGGTGCGGGCCGTGCAGTCGCAGTTGACCGGTCTGCTGGTGCACGAGCACGCCCCGCTGGTCCTCGCACAGCAGGCCAGCGGAGTTCCGGCCTCGGCGCCCTTGTTCACCTCGCTTCTGAACTACCGCCACAGCCGACAGCTGGACGGAGGGCGCGACGACGGCGACGAACTCGCGTGGGACGGCGTGACAACGACGTACGCGAGGGGCGGTACCAACTATCCGCTGAACGTCGCGGTGGACGACATGGGGGTGGGGTTCCGGCTGACGGTTGACGCTGTCCAGCCTGCCGACACCGATTTGGTGTCAGGGCTGCTGCACACGGCGGTCGAAAAGCTCGTCGGGACGCTGGAGGAGAGCCCGACCACCCTGCTCCAGGCCCTCGATGTGCTGTCTGAGGGTGAGCGGCAGCGGGTGTTGGAGGGGTGGAACGACACGGGTGTGGTGGATGCGCGGGCTGTTGTGCCGGAGTTGTTTGCGGCGCAGGTGGTGCGGACTCCGGGTGCGGTGGCGGTGGTGGATGCGCGGGAGGAGGTGTCGTATGCGGAGTTGGATGAGCGGGCGTCGCGGTTGGCGGGGGTGTTGGTGGCGCGTGGGGTGGGGCCTGAGTGTGTGGTGGGGGTGATGTTGGAGCCTTCGGTGGATGTGGTGGTGGCGTTGTTGGCGGTGTGGAAGGCGGGTGGGGCTTATCTGCCGGTGGATCCGTCGTATCCGGGTGAGCGGATCGCGTTCATGTTTGAGGATGCGAGTCCGGTGTGTGTGGTGGTCAGTGGTGGGTTGGTGGAACGGGTGCCGGATGGGCTTGCGGTGGTGGTGGATGGTGCGGGGGTGGCGGACGGGTCTGCGGGGGTGGTGGCGAACGTGGTGCCTGGGCCGGAGCAGTCGGCGTATGTGATGTATACGTCGGGGTCGACGGGGGTGCCGAAGGGTGTGGTGGTGTCGCATGGGGCGTTGGGGGGTTATGTGGGGTGGTGTGTGGGGGCGTATGGGGGTGTGGGGGAGAGCAGTGTGTTGCATGCGCCGGTGTCGTTCGATCTGGGTGTGACGGGGTTGTATCCGGTTCTGGTCAGTGGTGGGTGTGTGTTTGTGGGGGCGTTGGATGAGGGGTTGGCGGGTGTGTTGCGGGGGCGGAGGCCAGCGTTTGTGAAGGTGACGCCGAGTCATCTGCCGTTGTTGGAGGAGCTGGGTGAGGAGTGTGTGCCGTCGCGGTTGTTGATGGTGGGTGGGGAGGCTTTGGGGTGGGAGTTGGTGGGGCGGTGGCGGGAGCGGTATCCGGATGTGGCGGTGGTGAATCACTATGGGCCGACGGAGGGGACGGTTGGGAGTGCGCATTATCGGGTGGGTGCGGTGGAGCGGGGTGGGGGTGTGGTTCCGATCGGTCGGTCGTTCGCGACGACGCGGACGTATGTGGTGGACCGGTGGTTGCGGCCGGTGCCGCCGGGTGTGGTGGGGGAGTTGTATGTGGCGGGGGTGCAGTTGGCTCGTGGTTACCACGGTCGGCCGGGGTTGACGGCGGAGCGGTTTGTGGCGTGTCCGTTCGGTGTGGCGGGTGAGCGGATGTACCGGACGGGGGATCTGGCCCGCTGGACGGCCGGCGGGCAGTTGGTGTTCGTGGGCCGGGCGGATGATCAGGTGAAGGTGCGGGGTTTCCGGATCGAGCTGGGTGAGGTCGAGGCGGTGTTGGCGGCGCATCCTGGTGTGGTTCGTGCGGTGGTGGTCGTGCGTGAGGACGCGCCCGGTGACCGGCGGCTGGTGGCCTACGTCGTTGCCGATGGTGGGGTGGCGGAGGACTTGCGGGCGTTCGCGGGTGAGCGGTTGCCGGAGTACATGGTGCCGTCGGCGGTGGTGGTGCTGGGTGAGCTGCCGTTGTCGGTGAACGGGAAGGTGGACCGGGCGGCGTTGCCCGCGCCGGAGTACGGCTCGGCCGGCGGTGGTCGGGGTCCGGTCACGGTGTCGGAGGAGATCGTGTGTCAGGCCTTTGCCGATGTGCTGGGCCTGGAGGACGTTGGGGTGGAGGACAACTTCTTCGAGTTGGGTGGGCATTCGCTGCTGGCCGTGTCGTTGGTTCAGCGGTTGCGGGAACGTGGGCTTGCGGTGTCGGTGCGGGCGTTGTTCGAATCACCGACACCGGAGTCTTTGGCGGCTGCCGGCGGGGGTGGCGGTGCTGTGGAGGTGCCGCCGAACGGCATTCCCGATGGTGCGGATGTGATCACACCGGAGATGCTGCCGCTGGTCGATCTGTCTCTGGAGCAGATCGCGTCGGTGTGCGCGACGGTCGACGGCGGGGCGGCGAACGTGGCCGATGTCTATCCGCTGGCCCCGTTGCAGGAGGGCATCTTCTTCCACCACCTGCTCACCGAATCGGGCGACGTCGATCCGTATCTGCTGTCTCTGACCATGGCCTTCGACGACCGTGAGCGGTTGGACGAATTCCTGACGGCGTTGCAGTGGATGGTGGACCGGCACGACGTCTACCGCACCGCGGTGGTGTCCGAAGGCCTGCCCGAGCCGGTGCAGGTGGTCTGGCGCCGTGTCGTACTGCCGGTGACCGAGGTGACTCTGCCTGCGACCGAAGACGCTGCCGCTGAGCTGCTGACGATCGCCGGGCGGTGGTTGGACGTGCGGCGGGCGCCGTTGCTGCGGGTGCATGTGGCGGCGGAACCGGGAAGCGACCGCTGGCTTGCCCTGCTGCAGATACACCACCTGTTGCGGGACCACACGGGGTCGGACGTAGTACTGGGTGAGGTCGCGGCGTTCATGGCCGGACGTGGTGACGAGCTGCCTGGCCCGCTGCCGTTCCGGGACTTCGTGGCACAGGCCCGACTGGGAGTGTCCCGCCAGGAGCACGAGGAGTACTTCGCGTCGCTCCTGAGCGGTGTCACAGAGCCGACGCTGCCCTTCGGTCTGTCCGACGCCTACGGTGACGGAACCGGTGTGCGGCGCGCACGGCAGGCGATCGACGGCGGACTGGCACAGCGTGTCCGGGAGCAGGCACGTCGGCTTGGAGTGAGCCCGGCGACGCTGTTCCACGTGGCCTGGGCGCGGGTGCTGACCAGTCTGTCCGGCCGCGGTGACGTGGTGTTCGGCACGGTACTGCTCGGGCGGATGAACGCCGGGGCCGGTGCCGAGCGGACCCCCGGCCCGTTCATGAACACCTTGCCCGTGCGGGTCGATGTGGCCGGCCTGGACGCACTGAGCGCGGTGCGGGCCATGCAGTCGCAGCTGGCCGGTCTGCTGGTGCACGAGCACACCCCGCTGGCACTCGCGCAGAAGGCGAGCGGTGTCCCGGGCTCGGTCCCCTTGTTCACCTCGCTGTTCAACTACCGTCATGTCAGCACCGAGCACGGTGACGGGACGCGGCAGGGCGAAGCGGCGGGCATGAGCGTGCTGTCCGCCGAGGACCGTACGAACTATCCGCTGGCGGTCTCGGTCGACGATTCCGGGTCCGGGTTCGGGTTGACTGCCGGTGTGGTGGCTCCGGGGGATGCGGAGCTGGTGTGCGGGCTGATGCAGACGGCCGTCGAGGGGCTGCTCCTGGCGTTGGAGGAGTCGCCGCAGCTGCCGTTGAGCGCGGTTGAGGTGATGGCATCGCAGGCACGTGAACAGGTGCTCGCCGGGTGGAACGACACGACGCGGTCGGTGCCCGGGGTGACGGTGCCGGACTTGTTCGCGGCGCAGGTGGCGCGTACGCCGGACGCGGTGGCGGTGATCTGCGGAGACGAGGAGGTCAGTTACGCCCGACTCGACGAGCGGGCGTCCCGGTTGGCCGGGGTGCTGACGAGTCGGGGTGTCGGGCCGGAGTCGGTGGTGGCGGTGGCGATGGACCGCTCGGTCGACCTGGTCGTGGCGCTACTGGCGGTGCTGAAGGCCGGAGGTGCCTACCTGCCGGTCGATCTGGCGTATCCGGCGCAGCGTGTCGCCTTCATGCTGGACGACGCACGGCCGGTGTGCGTGCTCACCGACAGTCCTGTGCCGGAGGCGCTGTCGGGCGAACTCGGCGTACCGCTGCTCACGGTCGACGGGCAGAGCGTCACCGACGCGCCCCGACCTGCCGAAGCAGGTTCGGTCGACAGGTGTGGTCCGCTGCTGCCCGCCCACCCCATGTACGTGATGTACACCTCGGGGTCGACCGGGACCCCGAAGGGAGTGGTGGTCACCCACCAGTCGGTGGTCAACCATCTGCTGGCCCGCGTCGCGGAGTTCGGCTGGGAGGCGTCGGACCGGTTCATGCTCACCGCGCCGATGGGCTTCGACCCCTCGGTGTGGCAGATGTTCTGCCCCCTGGTGACCGGCGGCAGCTTCGTGATCGCGCCGGCCGGCAGTGCGGCCGATCCCGGGTACCTCGTCGAGCTGGCGCGGCGGCACGGTGTGACCGTGCTGCACCTGATCGCCTCCGCCCTGGCCGGGGTCCTCCAGGAGCCGGCGGTGACCGACCTCTCCGGCCACCTGCGGCAACTGGCCAGTGGCGGTGAGGGAGTTCCCGGCCCCCTGAGGGACCGTGCCGCCGCGCTGTTCCCGCACGCCGACCTGGTCCAGGGGTACGGACCGGCGGAGACCTGCATCGCGGTGACCTGGCATCGTTGCGCCCGGGACGAGGACGCGGTTCCGCCGATCGGCGGCCCGATCGCCAACTCCCGTCTGTACGTCCTCGACGACCGTCTGCGGCCGGTGCCGCCGGGAGTCGCCGGCGAACTGTACATCGCGGGACTGCCCCTCGCGCGCGGCTATGCCGGCCGCACGGGACTGACCGCGGAGCGGTTCGTGGCGTGTCCGTTCGGCGGTCCGGGCGAGCGGATGTACCGCACCGGTGACCTGGTGCGGTGGCGGGCCGACGGGGTGCTGGTGTTCCTGGGGCGGGCGGACGAGCAGGTGAAGGTCCGCGGGTTCCGGATCGAGCCCGGTGAGGTCGAGGCCGCCTTGGCACTCCACCCCGGTGTGGCCCGGGCCGCGGTCGTCGCCCGCGAGGACACGTCCGGGCACAAACGCCTCGTCGCCTACGTGGTGCCGGCCGGCGAGCAGGAGAACGGCGCCGGCGGGACGTCGAACCGTACCGGCGGCAAGGCGAACGGAGCGGACGCGGAGAACCTGCCGCTCGACCTGCGGACGCTGACCGCCCAGCGGCTGCCGGATTACATGGTGCCGTCCGCGGTGGTGGTCCTGGACCGGCTGCCGCTGTCGGTCAACGGGAAGCTGGACCGGTCCGCCCTGCCGGCCCCGGACTACGCGTCGGCCGGCACCGGGCGCGGTCCGGCGTCGGTGGCCGAAGAGCTCATGTGCGGTGTGTTCGCCGAGGTGCTGGAGCTGGAGCGGGTCGGGGTCGAGCAGAGCTTCTTCGACCTGGGCGGGCATTCGCTGCTGGCGATGCGGCTGCTGTCCCGGGTGCGGTCGGTGTTCGGGGTCGAGATGGGCGTACGGGCGCTGTTCGAGACGCCCACCCCGGCCGGTCTGGCGGCGAGGATCGCGGGCGCGGGCCCGGCCCGGGTGAGCCTGGTGCGGCAGGAACGCCCCGGCCGGGTGCCGCTGTCGTTCGCTCAGCGGCGGCTGTGGTTCCTGGCCCAGATGGAGGGCCCGAGCCCCACCTACAACATGCCGGCCGCGCTCAGCCTGTCCGGGCCGGTCGACGTGACCGCCCTCAACGCCGCACTGCGCGATGTGCTGGAGCGGCACGAGGTGCTGCGCACGGTGTTCCCCGCCCACGACGGAGAGCCGTATCAGCGCGTGCTGGACAGGAAGGAGGTCGGGGAGGTTCTGCGGTTCGTCCGCGCCGAGGACGAGGAGCGGATCGCGGAACTGGTCGCGACGGAGAGCGGCCACGGGTTCGACCTGTCGCAGGAGATACCGGTACGGGTGCTGCTGATCTCCACCGGCCCGGACACCTCGGTACTGGTGGTGGTGTTCCACCACATCGCGGGGGACGGCTGGTCCATGGGACGGCTCGCCCAGGACATCTCCCGCGCCTACACGGCCCGGCGCGAGGGCCGCCGGCCACAGTGGGAGCCGCTGCCCGTGCAGTACGCCGACTACACACTCTGGCAACGGCAGCTGCTGGGCGACGAAGACGGTCCGGACAGCCTGTCGGCGGCCCAGGTCGGCTACTGGCGGCGGGCACTGGCAGGCGCACCGCAGGAGCTGGCCCTGCCGGCCGACCGGATCCGGCCGGCGCAAGCCTCCTACCGGGGCCACACGGCGCACCTCGACATCCCCGCGGACGTACACGCCGAACTCGCCGCGCTGGCCCGCGGCCAGGGCGTCACCCTGTTCATGGTGGTCCAGTCGGCGCTGGCGGTGCTGCTGTCCCGGCTCGGCGCCGGCGAGGACATCCCGATCGGCACCGCGGTGGCCGGCCGCACCGACCAGGCCCTCGACGAACTCGTCGGCTTCTTCGTCAACACCCTGGTGCTGCGCACCGATCTGCACGGCGACCCCACCTTCACCGGGATTCTCCGCCGGGTACGCGAACGCGACCTGCAGGCACTCGAGAACCAGGACGTGCCCTTCGAACGGCTGGTGGAACTCATGGCGCCGCCACGCTCCATGGCACGCCACCCGCTGTTCCAGGTCATGCTCACCGTGCAGAACAACGACCCCGCGATCCTCGACCTGCCCGGCGTGCGAACCGAAGCGCACCCCGGCGTGTCCCTGCCGTCCAAGTTCGACCTCGACGTCAGCGTGACCGAGGACCTTCTCGACGGCCGGCCGGCGGGACTGCGCGGCTCGGTCGTCGGAGCGGCCGACCTGTTCGACGCGGACACCGTCACGACCCTCACCCAGCGGCTGACCTGCGTACTGGTGGCCGTGGCCGCCGACCCGGACGTGCGGCTCGGCGACATCGACGTGCTGTCCGAGGACGAACACGACCGTTTCCTCGCCGTGCCGCAACCGTCCGCCGACGGCCCCGACGCGTCCGACGCGACGCTGCCGGAGCTGTTCGAACGGCAAGCGGCGCGGACGCCGCAAGCAGTGGCGGTCGTCTCCGGCCACCAGCACCTGACGTACGAGGAGCTGAACGCTCGCGCGAACCGGCTGGCCAGGCTCCTCGTACGGCGCGGAGTGGGGCCGGAGTCGGTGGTGGCGGTGCTGATGGACCGCTCCACGGACCTGGTGGTGGCGCTGCTCGCGGTGCTGAAGGCCGGCGGTGCCTACGTCCCCGTGGACCCCGCCTATCCGCAGGACCGGATCGCCTTCGTACTGCGGGACGCCCGGCCGGTGTGCGTGCTGACCACCGACGCACTCGCGGACGCACTGCCCACCGAGCCGGCCGTTGCGGTACTGGTGTGGGACGGCCCGCAGGCCAGGTCGGAATGCGCGGCGGCGTCGCCCGCCGACCTGCGCACGGACGACCGGCCCGCGACGGCGACGGGCGCACACCCGGCGTATGTGATCTACACGTCCGGGTCCACGGGCACCCCGAAGGGCGTGCTGGTGACGCACCACAACGTGGTGACACTGTTCGGCACACTGCGCGAGCAGCTCGGCTTCGGCACCGACGACGCCTGGTCCTGGTTCCACTCCTTCGCCTTCGACTTCTCGGTGTGGGAGATGTGGGGGGCGCTGCTGCACGGGGGCCGGCTCGTCGTGGTGCCCTTCCACGTGTCACGCTCACCCGACGCGTTCCTCAGGCTGCTGGCAGAGGAACGGGTGACCGTCCTGTGCCAGACTCCGTCCGCCTTCTACGAACTGATCCGCTCCGAGGGCCTCGGCCGCTTGGCAGGACCGCAGTCCGCACTGCGATGGGTCTTCTTCGGCGGTGAGGCCCTGGACAGGGAGCGGCTGGACGAGTGGTGGGCACACCGCCGCGCCGACGGGCCGGTCCTGGTGAACATGTACGGCATCACCGAGACCACGGTTCATGTCACGTTCGACGAGGTGACCCCGCCCGCCGGCGGCGGACAACCACGAGGAAGCCTGGTCGGGCGGGCACTGCCCGGCCTGCGCGTCCACGTCCTGGACCGCCGGCTGCGGCCCGTGCCGCCCGGCGTCACGGGCGAGTTGTACGTGGCGGGCGGCCAGCTGGCCCGGGGCTACGCCGGCCGCGCCGGGCTGACCGCGGAGCGGTTCGTGGCATGCCCCTACGGCGGCCCCGGAGAGCGGATGTACCGTACCGGCGACCTGGGCCGATGGACCGCCGACGGACGGCTCCTGCACATGGGACGGGCCGACGACCAGGTGAAGATCCGGGGTTTCCGGATCGAGCCCGGCGAGGTCGAGGCCGCACTGGCCGCCCACCCGCAGGTCGCCCAGGTGGCGGTGGTCGCCCGCGAGGACACCACCGGCGACAAACGCCTCGTCGCCTACGTCGTCCCCGCGGACGGCTCCCCCGGAGCGATCCGGGACCTGCCGGCCGCGCTGCGCGGCCACGCCGCCCGCCGGCTGCCCGACCACATGGTCCCGTCGGCCGTGCTGCCCCTGCCGGACGGCCTGCCGCTGACGGTGAACGGAAAGGTGGACGGCTCCGCCCTCCCCGCACCGGAATACGCATCGGGCACCGGTGGGCGGGCACCGGCCGGCGCGCTGGAAGAAATCGTGTGCGGTGTGTTCGCGGACGTCCTGGGCGTCGACCACATCGGCGCCGACGAAGGGTTCTTCGAACGCGGTGGCCACTCGCTGCTGGCGATGCGGCTGCTGTCACGACTGCGGTCGGTGTTCGGAGTCGAGATGGGGGTACGGACTTTGTTCGAGACGCCGACTCCGGCGGGCCTGGCAGCGCGGATCCGGGGCGCGGACCCCTCACGCACCGGCCTGGTACGGCGCGAGCAGCGCCCCGACCGGGTGCCGCTGTCGTTCGCGCAACGACGGCTGTGGTTCCTGGCCCAGCTGGAAGGACCGAGCCCGACCTACAACCTGCCCGTCGCCCTGCGCCTGACCGGACGGATCGACGTCCCGGCCCTGGGCACGGCGCTCCACGACCTCGTCACCCGGCACGAAGTGCTGCGCACCGTACTCCCCGTCGCCGACGGCGAGCCCTTCCAGCAGGCACTCGCACCGGACGAGCTCGGACAGGTGCTGCGGGTCGCGACCTCCTCCTCCGACACGCAGACCACCGACCTGGTGACCGCCGAACTCCGGCACGGATTCGACCTCTCCACCGAGATACCCCTGCGGGCACTCCTGATCGAAACCGGCCCGGACACCGCCGTGCTCGTCGTGGTGATCCACCACGTCGCCGGGGACGGCTGGTCGATGGAACTGCTCACCGAAGACCTGTCCCAGGCATACACGGCACGCTGCGAGGGCCGTGAGCCGAACTGGGAGCCCCTGCCGGTGCAGTACGCCGACTACACCCTGTGGCAGCGCGAACTCCTCGGCGCCGACGACACCCCGGGAACCCTCCAGGCCGCCCAGATCGACCACTGGAGGCAGGCACTGGCCGGTGCCCCGCAGGAACTGACCCTGCCGACGGACCGGCCACGGCCCGCCGTACCCACCCACCGGGGCCACACCGTCACCTTCGACATCCCCCGCACCGCCCACGAACAACTGCTCGCGCTGACCCGCGAACACGGCGTCACCTCGTTCATGGTGGTCCAGTCGGCACTGGCGGTCCTGCTGTCCCGGCTCGGCGCCGGCGAGGACATCCCGATCGGCACCGCCGTGGCCGGACGCTCCGACCAGGCGCTGGACCGCCTCGTCGGCTTCTTCGTCAACACCCTCGTCCTGCGCACCGACCTCACCGGCAACCCCGCCTTCACCGACGTACTGGCCCGCGTACGGGAATACGGCCTGGCGGCCCTCGACCACCAGGACGTGCCCTTCGAGCGGCTGGTCGAGGTACTCGCCCCCACCCGGGTGCGAGCCCGCCATCCCCTCTTCCAGGTCATGCTCGCCGTGGAGAAGGACACCGCCACGCCGCCCGAACTGCCCGGCCTGGAAATGGAAACCCTGCCGCCCGACGCGAAGCCGGCCAAGTTCGACATCAGCGTCACCGTGACCGAGACCTTCGAGGACGGACGCCCCGCCGGCCTGCGAGGCTCACTGACGGCCGCGGCCGACATGTTCGACCGGGCCACCGCGGACATGATCGGTCAGCGGTTCGCCCGGGTGCTGACCGGTGTGGCCGCCAAGCCCCGGGCACGCCTCCGGCAGATCGACATCCTCACCGATGCCGAACGCCGGCAGCTTCTCGGCGGATGGCACACCGTCGAGCCCCCCACCACCGTCCCCGCGCTGTTCGCACAGCAGGCGGGACGCACGCCGGACGCGGTGGCCGTGGTGTGCCGGGACCAGAGCGTCACCTACGCCGAGCTGGACGCGCGGGCGAACCGGCTGGCGCGAGCCCTCACCCGACGAGGAGTCGGCCCCGAAACCGCCGTAGCGGTCGCCATGGACCGCTCCATCGAACTCGTGGTCGCCGTTCTCGCCGTATGGAAGGCCGGCGGGGCCCTGCTGCCGGTGGACCCCGGCTGGCCCGCGGCCCGGATGACAGCCGTCCTCGACGACTGCGGCGCCCGCGTCGCCGTCGCGGACACGGCGGCAGCCGACGGCACCTTCGGACAGGCGGCGACCGCCACCGCAACACAGATCCTCCCCCCGGAGGCCGGTGACGGCGAGGACGCGACGGACCTGCCCGCCGGATGGCCGTCCGAAGTGACGGCATACGTGATGTACACATCGGGATCGACGGGCACCCCGAAGGGCGTGGTGGTCTCCCAGCGAGACCTGGTCGAGCTGGTGTCCGACCGGTGCTGGGGGAAGCCGACCCGCGTACTGGCCCACGCGCCCTACGCGTTCGACGCCTCGGTGTACGAGCTCTGGGTGCCCCTGACCGGCGGCGGCACCGTGATCCAGGCACCGGCGGGCGACCTGGACGGCCGCGCACTGCGGTCACTCACGGAAGAGCACGGACTCAGCCATGTGCACGTGACGGCCGGACTGATGCGGGTCCTGGCCGAAGAGGACCCGGGATGCTTCACCGGGCTGCGAGAAGTACTGACCGGCGGCGACGTCGTACCGGCCGCGGCCGTCGCAGCGGTACTCGAGGCCTGCCCCGGCGTGGTGGTACGACACCTCTACGGCCCGACCGAGACCACACTCTGCGTCACACAGCACGTCATCGCGGGCGCCGGAGCCGTACCGGACGTCCTGCCGCTCGGCCGCCCGATGGACGACACCCGGGTCTACCTCCTCGACGACGGCCTCTCTCCCGTCCCGCCCGGAGTCACGGGCGAGGTGTACCTGGCCGGAGCCGGGCTTGCCCGCGGCTACCGGGGCCGGCCGGCACAGACGGCGGAGCGGTTCGTGGCGTGTCCGTTCGGGGGCGCGGGCGAGCGGATGTACCGCACCGGCGACCTGGCGCGGTGGACTGCCGACGGCCGGCTGGTGTTCGTGGGACGGGCGGACGACCAGGTGAAGATCCGTGGCTTCCGGATCGAGCCCGGCGAAGTCGAAACCGTCCTGGCGGCCCATCCCGCGGTCGCCCAGGCCGTCGTGATCGCCCGCGAGGACACACCCGGGGACAAACGCCTCATCGCCTACGTCGTTCCCGACGGCGAGCGGGGCGAGCGGGGCGAGCGGGGCGAGCGGGGTCAGCAGGGCGGGCGCGGTGCGGACGGCGGACAGGCCAAGCGCGGTGACCAGAGCAAGGGCACCGACCTCGCACGCGAACTGCGCGCCCACACAGGGGAGCACCTCCCCGACCACATGGTGCCCGCCGCCGTGGTCGAACTGACCGAGCTCCCCCTGACCGCCAACGGGAAGGTGGACCGGGCAGCCCTGCCCGCACCCGAGTACCGGGCGGGCGCCGAGGCCCGCGAGCCCGCCACCGAGCAGGAACGCGTCCTGTGCGAGATCTTCGCCTCCGTCCTGGGCGTGGAACACGTGGGCCCCGACGACGACTTCTTCGAACTGGGCGGACACTCCCTGCTGGTCACCCGGCTCGTGAACCGGATCCGGTCCACGCTGGGCGTCGAAGCGGGCATCTGGCTGCTGTTCGAGGTCCCCACCCCCGCCCGGCTGGCAGCACGCATCACGGACGCCACCACCCCGGCCCGGGCCGCCCTGACCCGCCGTGAGCGCCCCGAACGGCTGCCGCTGTCGTTCGCGCAGCACCGGTTGTGGTTCCTCGGGCAACTGGAGGGACCGAGCCCGACGTACAACATGCCGGTCGTCCTGCGCCTGCACGGCACACTGGACGCCGACGCCCTGCGGGAGGCACTCGGAGACGTGGTCATCCGGCACGAGGTGCTGCGCACGGTGTTCCCCGCCGACGAGGAGGGCCCGTTCCAGCAGGTCCTGCCGCCCGCCGAGACGGGCGGGGCCGAGGTCCTGCGGATCACTCACGCGGCCGAGGAGCAGGTCGCGGCACTGGTGGAGGCAGAGGTCCGGTACGTCTTCGACCTGTCGACGGAGATCCCACTGCGCGGACTGCTGATCGAGACCGGTCCGGATACGCAGGTGCTGGTGATGGTGGTTCATCACATCGCGGGGGACGGCTGGTCGATGGGCCCGTTGGCCCGCGATCTGTCCACGGCGTATGCCGCGCGGTGTGAGGGAAGGGCACCCGGGTGGGAGCCGCTGCAGGTGCAGTACGCGGACTACACGCTGTGGCAGCGGGACCTGCTGGGAAGCGAGGACGACGCGGACAGTGTGCTGTCCGAGCAGGTGAGGTATTGGCGAGAGGCACTGGCGGGAGCCCCGCGGGACCTCGAGCTGCCGGTGGACCGGCCACGCCCGGCGATTGCCTCGCACCGGGGACACGTGGTGCCACTCGAAGTGCCCGCCGAAGTGCATGCACGACTGGCCGCGTTGGCGCGTGAGCAGGACGCCACGCTGTTCATGGTGGTTCAGGCGGCGTTGACGGTGCTGCTGTCCCGGTTGGGTGCGGGTGAGGACATCCCGATGGGTACGGCGGTGGCGGGGCGGACGGACCAGGCGCTGGACGAGTTGGTCGGGTTCTTCGTCAACACGCTGGTGCTCCGCGCCGACCTGTCGGGGAACCCGACCTTCGCCGGTCTGCTGGAGCGGGTGCGGGAGACCAGCTTGACGGCGCTCGACCACCAGGATGTGCCGTTCGAGCGCCTGGTCGAGATTCTGGCCCCGGACCGCTCCCTGGCGCAGCACCCGCTGTTCCAGGTGATGTGCACCCTCCAGAACGCCGGCCTGGCGGAGCTTGAGGTGCCAGGTCTGAGCGTGCAGCCCATGCAGAGCGGCCTGGCTGCGGCGAAGTTCGACCTTGAGGTGACGTTGGGTGAGGTTTCTGGTGGTGTTGGTGGTGGGGTGGGGTTGCGGGGGGCGGTGATTGGGTCTGCGGATCTGTTCGATGTGGGGACTGTTGAGTTGGTTGCTGAGCGGTTGGTGCGGGTGTTGTCGGTGGTGGCGGCGGATCCGTTGGTGCGGGTGAGTGAGGTTGAGGTGTTGTCGGAGGGTGAGTTGCGTCGGGTGGTGGAGGGGTGGAATGAGACGGGGGTGGCGGTTGCGGATGTGTCGTGGCCGGTGTTGTTCGGGGAGCAGGTGGCGCGGAGGCCGGATGCGGTGGCGGTGGTTTGGGGTGATGTGGAGGTGACGTATGCGGAGTTGGATGAGCGTGCGTCGCGGTTGGCGGGGGTGTTGGTGGGGTGTGGGGTGGGTGCGGAGTCGGTGGTGGCGGTGGTGTTGGAGCGGTCGGTTGATCTGGTGGTGGCGTTGTTGGCGGTGTGGAAGGCGGGGGGTGCGTATGTGCCGGTGGATCCGTCGTATCCGGGTGAGCGGATTGCGTTCATGTTCGGGGATGCGAGCCCGGTGTGTGTGGTGACGTCTGGTGGGCTGGTGGGGGTGCTTCCGGGGGGTTTGGATGTGCCGGTGGTGTGTGTGGATGATCCGGGTGTGTTTGAGGGTGCGGGTGGTGTGGTGTTGGGGGTGCCGGGGGCTGGGGATGCGGCGTATGTGATGTATACGTCGGGGTCGTTGGGGGTTCCGAAGGGTGTGGTGGTGTGTCAGCGGGATGTGGTGGGGTTGGTGGTGGATGGGTGTTGGGGTGGTGTGGGTCGGGTGTTGGGGTATGCGCCGTATGCGTTTGATGCGTCGGTGTTTGAGTTGTGGGTGACGTTGGCTGGTGGTGGGGTGGTGGTGTTGGCTCCGTCGGGTGAGGTGGATGGTGGGGTGGTGCGGTCGTTGGTGGGTGTGCATGGGGTGGGGCGTGTGCATGTGACGGCGGGGTTGTTGCGGGTGTTGGCGGAGGAGGATCCGGGGTGTTTTGTGGGTGTGGAGGAGGTGTTGACGGGGGGTGATGTGGTGTCGTCGTCTGCGGTGGCGGCGGTGTTGCGGGCGTGTCCGGGTGTGCGGGTGCGGCATTTGTATGGGCCGACGGAGATTACGTTGTGTGCCACGCAGTGTGTGGTGGAGGACGAGGGTGGGGTTGGTGGGGTGTTGCCGATCGGGCGGCCGATGGACAACACGCGGGTTTATGTGCTGGACCGGTGGTTGCGGCCGGTGCCGCCGGGGGTGGCCGGTGAGTTGTATGTGGCGGGGGCCGGGCTGGCGCGTGGCTATCACGGTCGTGCGGTGTTGACGGCGGAGCGGTTTGTGGCGTGTCCGTTCGGTGGCGCGGGTGAGCGGATGTATCGGACGGGGGATCTGGCTCGTTGGACGGCTGATGGTGAGTTGGTGTTCGTCGGCCGGGTGGATGATCAGGTGAAGATCCGGGGGTTCCGGGTCGAGCCTGCTGAGGTTGAGGCGGTGGTGGCCGCGCATCCGCAGGTGGGTCAAGCGGTGGTGGTCGCTCGGGAGGACATCCCTGGAGACAAGCGTCTGGTGGCCTATGTCGTGCTGGACGGTGATGGTGGAGGGGCTGGTGACCTGCGGGCGTTTGCTGCTGAGCGGTTGCCGGAGTACATGGTGCCGTCGGCGGTGGTGGTGCTGGATGAGCTGCCGTTGTCGGTGAACGGGAAGGTGGACCGGGCGGCCTTGCCGGCACCGGAGTACGGCTCGGCTGACGGTGGTCGGGGTCCTGCGACGGTGGTCGAGGAGCTCATGTGCGGTGCGTTCGCCGAGGTGCTCGGTGTGGACCGTGTGGGCGTGGACGACGGCTTCTTCGAGCTGGGCGGGCATTCGCTGTTGGCGATGCGGTTGGTGTCGCGGGTGCGGTCGGTGTTCGGGGTGGAGTTGGGTGTGCGGGCGTTGTTCGAGGCGCCGACGCCGGCGGAGCTGGCGGTGCGGGTCAGCCGTGCGGGGGCTTCGCGGGCGGGTCTGGCTCGGCGTGAGCGTTCGGGGCGGGTGCCGTTGTCGTTTGCGCAGCGGCGGTTGTGGTTCCTGGCGCAGTTGGAGGGGCCGAGTCCGACGTACAACTTGCCGGTGATGTTGCGTCTGGACGGTCGGGTGGATGTTGATGCGCTGGGGTTGGCGCTGGTGGATGTGGTGGGCCGGCATGAGGTGCTGCGCACGGTGTTCCCGGCTGACGGGGGTGCGTCGTACCAGCAGGTGCGTGACGTGGCGGAGCTGGGCGGGATTCTCCAGGTTGTGGAGGCAGCCAGCCTGGAGGACGTAGAGGACCTCGTGGCGGCGGAGGTCAGCCGCGGGTTCGACCTGGCAACGGAGGTGCCGATCCGGGCCCTGTTGGTGGAGACGGGCCCGGATGCGTATGTGCTGGTGGTGGTGCTGCATCACATTGCGGGTGATGGCTGGTCGATGGGGCCGTTGGCCCGTGACATCTCCCGGGCGTATGGGGCGCGGTGTGAGGGGCGTGCGCCGGGGTGGGAGCCGTTGCCGGTGCAGTACGCGGATTACACGTTGTGGCAGCGGGAGTTGCTGGGCCGTGAGGAGGACCCGGGCAGTCTGCTTGCCGGGCAGGTGGCGTTCTGGCGTGAGGCGTTGGCGGGGGCTCCGCAGGAGTTGGTTCTGCCGGTGGACCGGCCGCGTCCGGCGGTTGCCTCGCACCAGGGTCACTCGGTGACCCTGGACATTCCTGCCGAGGTGCACGCGCGGCTGAGCGCGTTGGCGCGTGAGCAGGGTGTCACGTTGTTCATGCTGCTTCAGGCCGGTCTTGCGGTGTTGTTGTCGCGTCTGGGCGCGGGTGAGGACATCCCGGTGGGTACGGCGGTGGCGGGGCGGACGGATCAGGCGTTGGATGATCTGGTCGGGTTCTTCGTCAACACGCTGGTGCTGCGTACAGACGTGTCGGGCGACCCGACGTTCGAGGATGTGCTCGAGCGGGTCCGGGAGACCAGCTTGTCGGCGCTTGAGCATCAGGACGTGCCGTTCGAGCAACTGGTGGAGGCGTTGGCTCCGGAGCGGTCGATGTCCCGGCATCCGCTGTTCCAGGTCATGCTCACAGTGCAGAACAACGAAGCTCCCAGTCTTGACCTTGGCGGTGTGCAGGCCGGGGCGGTTGCGGCCGGGCTGACGACGTCGCGCTTCGACCTGCATCTGAGCGCGAGTGAGGCCCTGGTCGACGGTCGACCGGGTGGTCTGCGGGGTTCGTTGACCGGGTCGGCCGATCTTTTCGACCAGCAGAGCGTTGAGGCGCTGGCTCAGAGGTATGCGCAGGTGCTGTCAGCGGTGGCGGGCGATGCGCGGCTTCGGGCGAGCGAGATCGATGTGCTGGTGGGCGATGAGCGGCAGCGGGTGTTGGAGGGGTGGAACGACACGGGTGTGGTGGATGCGCGGGCTGTTGTGCCGGAGTTGTTTGCGGCGCAGGTGGTGCGGACTCCGGGTGCGGTGGCGGTGGTGGATGCGCGGGAGGAGGTGTCGTATGCGGAGTTGGATGAGCGGGCGTCGCGGTTGGCGGGGGTGTTGGTGGCGCGTGGGGTGGGGCCTGAGTGTGTGGTGGGGGTGATGTTGGAGCCTTCGGTGGATGTGGTGGTGGCGTTGTTGGCGGTGTGGAAGGCGGGTGGGGCTTATCTGCCGGTGGATCCGTCGTATCCGAGTGAGCGGATCGCGTTCATGCTGGCTGACTGCCGGCCGGTGTGTGTGCTGACGCGTGTGGACTTGGTCGAGGCGCTTCCGCAGGGTATGGCCGTTCGTGTGGTGTGTGTCGATGACCCGCTTGTGGTCGACGAGTTGGTGGATTCGGTGGTGGCGAACGTGGTGCCTGGGCCGGAGCAGTCGGCGTATGTGATGTATACGTCGGGGTCGACGGGGGTGCCGAAGGGTGTGGTGGTGTCGCATGGGGCGTTGGGGGGTTATGTGGGGTGGTGTGTGGGGGCGTATGGGGGTGTGGGGGAGAGCAGTGTGTTGCATGCGCCGGTGTCGTTCGATCTGGGTGTGACGGGGTTGTATCCGGTTCTGGTCAGTGGTGGGTGTGTGTTTGTGGGGGCGTTGGATGAGGGGTTGGCGGGTGTGTTGCGGGGGCGGAGGCCAGCGTTTGTGAAGGTGACGCCGAGTCATCTGCCGTTGTTGGAGGAGCTGGGTGAGGAGTGTGTGCCGTCGCGGTTGTTGATGGTGGGTGGGGAGGCTTTGGGGTGGGAGTTGGTGGGGCGGTGGCGGGAGCGGTATCCGGATGTGGCGGTGGTGAATCACTATGGGCCGACGGAGGGGACGGTTGGGAGTGCGCATTATCGGGTGGGTGCGGTGGAGCGGGGTGGGGGTGTGGTTCCGATCGGTCGGTCGTTCGCGACGACGCGGACGTATGTGGTGGACCGGTGGTTGCGGCCGGTGCCGCCGGGTGTGGTGGGGGAGTTGTATGTGGCGGGGGTGCAGTTGGCTCGTGGTTACCACGGTCGGCCGGGGTTGACGGCGGAGCGGTTTGTGGCGTGTCCGTTCGGTGTGGCGGGTGAGCGGATGTACCGGACGGGGGATCTGGCCCGCTGGACGGCCGGCGGGCAGTTGGTGTTCGTGGGCCGGGCGGATGATCAGGTGAAGGTGCGGGGTTTCCGGATCGAGCTGGGTGAGGTCGAGGCGGTGTTGGCGGCGCATCCTGGTGTGGTTCGTGCGGTGGTGGTCGTGCGTGAGGACGCGCCCGGTGACCGGCGGCTGGTGGCCTACGTCGTTGCCGATGGTGGGGTGGCGGAGGACTTGCGGGCGTTCGCGGGTGAGCGGTTGCCGGAGTACATGGTGCCGTCGGCGGTGGTGGTGCTGGGTGAGCTGCCGTTGTCGGTGAACGGGAAGGTGGACCGGGCGGCGTTGCCCGCGCCGGAGTACGGCTCGGCCGGCGGTGGTCGGGGTCCGGTCACGGTGTCGGAGGAGATCGTGTGTCAGGCCTTTGCCGATGTGCTGGGCCTGGAGGACGTTGGGGTGGAGGACAACTTCTTCGAGTTGGGTGGGCATTCGCTGCTGGCCGTGTCGTTGGTTCAGCGGTTGCGGGAACGTGGGCTTGCGGTGTCGGTGCGGGCGTTGTTCGAATCACCGACACCGGAGTCTTTGGCGGCTGCCGGCGGGGGTGGCGGTGCTGTGGAGGTGCCGCCGAACGGCATTCCCGATGGTGCGGATGTGATCACACCGGAGATGCTGCCGCTGGTCGATCTGTCTCTGGAGCAGATCGCGTCGGTGTGCGCGACGGTCGACGGCGGGGCGGCGAACGTGGCCGATGTCTATCCGCTGGCCCCGTTGCAGGAGGGCATCTTCTTCCACCACCTGCTCACCCAGCCGGGTGACGCTGATGTCTACCTGGGGCCGACGGTGGTGGCGTTTGATCACCGTGAGCGGTTGGACGCGTTTGTGGCGGCATTGCAGCGGGTGGTGGACCGGCATGACATCTACCGCACCGGGGTGGTGTGGGAAGGGCTGCCGGAGCCGGTGCAGGTGGTGTGGCGCCGGGCTGTGGTGCCGGTGATCGAGGTGGTCCTGCCTGCGGAGGGGGATCCGGCGGCGGAGCTGTTGACGGCCGCTGGGCGGTGGATGGATGTCCGGCGGGCACCGTTGCTGCGCGTGCATGTGGCGGCGGAACCGGGAAGCGACCGCTGGCTGGCCTTGGTGCAGGTGCATCACTTGCTTCAGGACCACGCCGGGCTCGAGGTGGTGTTGGGTGAGGTCGCGGCGTTCATGGCGGGACGTGGTGACGAGCTGCCTGCGCCGCTGCCGTTCCGGGACTTCGTGGCACAGGCCCGACTGGGAGTGTCCCGCCAGGAGCACGAGGAGTACTTCGCGTCGCTCCTGAGCGACGTGACGGAGCCGACGCTGCCGTTCGGCCTGGCCGACGCCCATGGGGACGGCACTGGTGTGCAGCGGGCGCGGGTGACCTTGGAAGAGAGCCTGGCCGTACGGGTGCGGGAGCAGGCGCGTGGGCTGGGAGTGAGCCCGGCGACGCTGTTCCACGTGGCCTGGGCACGGGTCCTGGCGGGTCTGTCCGGCCGCAGTGACGTGGTGTTCGGCACGGTACTGCTCGGCCGGATGAACGCCGGGCGAGGAGCGGAATGGAGCCCCGGCCCGTTCATGAACACCCTCCCGGTTCGGCTCGATACCGCCGCACATGACGTGGCCGGTGCGATCACCGCCATGCAGTCCCAACTGGCCCACTTGATGGTGCACGAGCACGCTCCCTTGGCCCTCGCGCAGAAGGCCAGCGGTACGCCGGCGTCTGCTCCGCTGTTCACCTCCATCTTTAATTACCGACGCGGCCAGCGGACGGCCACTCGGTCGGCCGACGGCCTGGCCGATGCGGAACTGGTCTACGACACGGAGCTCACCAACTACCCGCTGGCCCTGTCGGTGGATGACGTGAGGACCGGCTTCGGGATAACGGCGGATGCGCTGGCCCCGGGAGACCCGGAGTTGGTGTGCGGAATGCTGACTAGGACGATAGAGAACCTCGTCGGGGAGCTGGAAGGCGACCCCCGGACCGCGCTGCGCGAGATCGAGGTGCTGCCACAGTCCACTCATGAGTTGGTGGTGGAGGGGTGGAATGAGACGGGGGTGGCGGTTGCGGATGTGTCGTGGCCGGTGTTGTTCGGGGAGCAGGTGGCGCGGACTCCGGGTGCGGTGGCGGTGATCGCTGAGGACGAGGAGGTGACGTATGCGGAGTTGGATGAGCGTGCGTCGCGGTTGGCGGGGGTGTTGGTGGGGCGTGGGGTGGGTGCGGAGTTGGTGGTTGCGGTGGTGTTGGAGCGGTCGGTTGATCTGGTGGTGGCGTTGTTGGCGGTGTGGAAGGCGGGGGGTGCGTATGTGCCGGTGGATCCGTCGTATCCGGGTGAGCGGATCGCGTTTATGTTCGGGGATGCGGTCCCGGTGTGTGTGGTGACGAGTGAGGGTCTGGTGGGGGCGCTTCCGGGGGGTTTGGATGTGCCGGTGGTGTGTGTGGATGATCCGGGTGTGTTCGAGGGTGCGGGTGGTGTGGTGTTGGGGGTGCCGGGGGCTGGGGATGCGGCGTATGTGATGTATACGTCGGGGTCGTTGGGGGTTCCGAAGGGTGTGGTGGTGTGTCAGCGGGATGTGGTGGGGTTGGTGGTGGATGGGTGTTGGGGTGATGTGGGTCGGGTGTTGGGGTATGCGTCGTATGCGTTTGATGCGTCGGTGTTTGAGTTGTGGGTGACGTTGGCTGGTGGTGGGGTGGTGGTGTTGGCTCCGTCGGGTGAGGTGGATGGTGGGGTGGTGCGGTCGTTGGTGGGTGTGCATGGGGTGGGTCGTGTGCATGTGACGGCGGGGTTGTTGCGGGTGTTGGCGGAGGAGGATCCGGGGTGTTTTGTGGGTGTGGAGGAGGTGTTGACGGGGGGTGATGTGGTGTCGTCGTCTGCGGTGGCGGCGGTGTTGCGGGCGTGTCCGGGTGTGCGGGTGCGGCATTTGTATGGGCCGACGGAGATTACGTTGTGTGCCACGCAGTATGTGGTGGAGGACGAGGGTGGGGTTTGTGGGGTGTTGCCGATCGGGCGGCCGATGGACAACACGCGGGTTTATGTGCTGGACCGGTGGTTGCGGCCGGTGCCGCCGGGGGTGGCTGGGGAGTTGTATGTGGCGGGGGCCGGGTTGGCGCGTGGCTATCACGGTCGTGCGGTGTTGACGGCGGAGCGGTTTGTGGCGTGTCCGTTCGGTGGCGCGGGTGAGCGGATGTATCGGACGGGGGATTTGGCTCGTTGGACGGCTGATGGTGAGTTGGTGTTCGTCGGCCGGGTGGATGATCAGGTGAAGATTCGGGGGTTCCGGGTCGAGCCTGCTGAGGTTGAGGCGGTGGTGGCTGCTCATCCGCAGGTGGGTCAGGCGGTGGTGTCCGTGCGTGAGGACGTGCCGGGTGACAAGCGTCTGGTGGCCTATGTCGTGCTGGACGGTGATGGTGGAGGGGCTGGTGACCTGCGGGCGTTTGCTGGTGAGCGGTTGCCGGAGTACATGGTGCCGTCGGCGGTGGTGGTGCTGGATGAGCTGCCGTTGTCGGTGAACGGGAAGGTGGACCGGGCGGCCTTGCCCGCGCCGGAGTACGCGACGTCCGGTGGTGGCCGGGGCCCCGCCACCGTGTCGGAAGAAGTCGTGTGTCAGGCGTTCGCCGAGGTGCTGGGCCTGGAGCGGGTGGGGATCGAGGACAACTTCTTCGAGCTGGGTGGGCATTCGCTGCTGGCCGTGTCGCTGGTGCAGCGGTTGCGTGACCGTGGGCTCGAGGTATCGGTGCGGGCGTTGTTCGAGTCGCCCACGCCGGCGGCGCTGGCTGTTGCCGCAGTCGTCGCGGACGTGGAGGTGCCGCCGAACCGTATCCCTGTGGGTGCGGAGGTGATCACGCCGGAGATGCTGCCGCTGGCCGATCTGTCCCCGGAGCAGATCGCGTCGGTGTGCGCGGTGGTGGACGGCGGGGCGGGGAACGTGGCGGACGTGTATCCGCTGGCGCCGCTTCAGGAGGGCATCTTCTTCCATCACCTCCTTGCCGAGCCGGGCGAGGCGGATGTGTATCTCGTGCCGATGACGCTGGGCTTCGACAGTCGTGAGCGGCTGGACGGGTTTGTGTCGGCGCTGCAACGGGTGGTGGACCGGCATGACATCTACCGCACGGGGGTGGTGTGGGAAGGGCTTCCGGAGCCGGTGCAGGTGGTGTGGCGCCGGGCTGTGGTGCCGGTGATCGAGGTGGTCCTGCCTGCTGAGGGGGATCCGGCGGCGGAGCTGTTGGCGATGGCTGGGCGGTGGATGGATGTGCGGCGGGCTCCGTTGTTGCGGGTGCATGTGGCGGCGGACCTGGGCAGCGAGCGTTGGCTTGCTCTGGTGCAGGTGCATCACCTGCTTCAGGATCACACGGCTCTGGATGTGGTGATGGGCGAGGTCACAGCTTTGATGGCAGGGCGTGGTGATGAGCTGCCTGTCCCGTTGCCGTTCCGGGAGTTCGTGGCTCAGGCCCGCCTGGGTGTCTCGCGTGAGGAACACGAGGAGTACTTCGCGGGGTTGCTGGGCGATGTGACGGAGCCGACGCTACCGTTCGGCCTGGCCGACGCCCGTGGTGATGGCACTGGTGTGCAGCGGGCGCGGGTGACCTTGGATGAGGGCCTGGCCGTACGGGTGCGGGAGCAGGCGCGTGGGCTGGGGGTCAGCCCGGCGACGTTGTTCCACGTGGCCTGGGCACGGGTGCTGGCGAGTGTGTCCGGCCGCAGCGATGTGGTGTTCGGGACGGTACTGCTCGGCCGGATGAGCGCCGGGCGGGGAGCGGAGCGGGTACCCGGGCCGTTCATGAACACGTTGCCGGTACGGGTAGATGTCGCGGGCGTGGATGCTGCCAGTGCGGTGCAGGCGATGCAATCGCAGCTGGCCCGCCTGATGGTGCACGAGCACGCACCCCTGTCACTCGCGCAGAAGGCCAGCAGCGTCCCCCAGCCTGCTCCCCTGTTCACAGCTCTCTTCAACTATCGCCACAGTGATCGCACGCGTACGTCGACAAGCCGGAATGGTGAACCGACTGGTGTAAGGGTTCTCTCCGGTGAGGACTTGACGAACTATCCGGTGACGGTGTCGGTCGACGATCTGGGGTCGGGTTTCGGGCTGACGGCGGATGTGGTGGCTCCTGCGGATGCGGGGCTGGTGTGTGGGTTGGTGGAGGTGGCGGTCGAGGGTCTGGTGGAGGCGTTGGAAGGGCCGGTGCGGATGCCTTTGCCGCAGGTCGGGGTGTTGCCCGGTGAGGTTCGCGAGCGGCTGCTCGACGGGTGGAACGACACGGCGCGGGCGGTGCCCGGGGTGACGTTGCCGGAGTTGTTCGCGGAGCAGGTGACGCGGACGCCGGATGCGGTGGCGGTGGTTTCGGGCGATAAGGAAGTCACGTATGCCGAGTTGGATGATCGGGCGTCGGGGTTGGCGGGTGTGCTGGCGGAGCGTGGTGTGGGGGCCGAGTCCGTCGTGGCGGTGGTACTGGAGCGGTCGGTTGATCTGGTGGTGGCGCTGCTGGCGGTACTGAAGACGGGTTCGGCATACCTTCCTGTCGATCCTGAGTATCCGGCCGACCGGGTCGGGTTCATGCTTCGGGACGCGCAGCCGGCCTGTGTGGTGACGGTGCGTGACGTGGCTGAGGGTCTGCCCGCGGACGTACCGGTGGTGTGCCTGGACGACCCGGCCATGTCCGAGCATGCGCGGGCATTCCCCGCGTCGTGTTCTCCGGATGGTGCGGCGTATGTGATGTACACGTCGGGGTCGACGGGTGTGCCGAAGGGTGTGGTGGTGCCGCACGCGGGGATCGTGAACCGGTTGTTGTGGATGCAGGACCGGTTCGGTCTGGGTGCGGATGATGCGGTGCTGCAGAAGACGTCGGTGAGTTTCGACGTGTCGGTGTGGGAGTTGTTCTGGCCGTTGGTGTCGGGTGCGCGGCTGGTGCTGGCCCGGCCGGGCGGCCAGGGCGACCCGGCGTACCTGTCGGACGTGATCCGTACGGAGGGCGTTACGACGGTGCATTTCGTGCCGTCGATGCTGGAGGCGTTCGTGGAGGGCGGTGACCCGGCTGCGTGGGAGTCGTTGCGGCGGGTGGTGTGCTCGGGTGAGGCACTGCCGGGCCTGCTGGCCCAGCGCTTCACTCAGGTGTGCGGTGCGGAGCTGCACAACCTGTACGGGCCGACGGAGACGTCGGTGGACTCCACCGCGTGGCGGTATGCGGGCGGATCGGACTCGGTACCGATTGGTGCACCGATCTGGAACACACAGGTCTACGTCCTGGACGGATCCTTGCGCCCCTGCCCGCCCGGCGTGGTGGGCGAGCTGTTCATCGCCGGCGCCGGCTTGGCCCGCGGCTACCACCGCCGCCCGGCCCTGACGGCGGAACGCTTCGTTGCCTGTCCCTTTGCCGCGTCGGGTGAGCGGATGTACCGCACGGGGGACCTCGTCCGCTGGACCGGCGACGGACAGCTCGACTTCGTGGGCCGTGCGGACGACCAGGTGAAGATCCGCGGCTTCCGGATCGAACCCGGCGAGATCGAGGCCGTCCTGACCGAGCACCCGCACGTCACGCAGGCCGTGGTTGTTACGCGCCCCCAGGCCGCTGGTGGCCAACACCTCGTCGCCTACGTCATCCCGAGCGGCGACTCTCACGGAGCGCAGGCTGAGCTGCGCACCGAACTACGTATGTTCGTGAGCCGACGGTTGCCGGAGTACATGGTCCCGTCAGCCGTGGTGGTACTCAGCGAGCTGCCACTGACGGCGAACGGAAAACTTGACCGGTCAGCCTTGCCGGCGCCCGCTCTCCAGTCCGCGCACGCCGGTCGCGAACCCTCCACAGAGAGGGAGCGCATCGTCTGCGAGGTCTTCGCCGACGTATTCGGACTGGAACGCGTCGGTGTCGACGACAGCTTCTTCGACCTGGGGGGACACTCACTGCTGGCCGTCCGGCTGGTGTCCGAGGTCCAGCAGCGCCTCGGGATCGAGGTAGGAGTACGCGCCCTCTTCGAGGCGCCGACGCCGGCAGCCCTGACGGCACGGTTGGGAACCGAGCGCAAACCCGACCGACCGGCACTGCGTCCCATGCGTAGGGAAGGTGAAGGCCGATGATCCCCCTGTCGTTCGCGCAGCGGCGGCTGTGGTTCCTGGCACAGCTGGAAGGGCCGAGCCCGATCTACAACTTGCCGGTGGTGTTGCGGCTGCACGGTGACTTGGACGTTGAGGCGCTGCGGTTGGCACTCGGTGATGTCGTGGTCCGGCACGAGGTGCTGCGTACCGTACTTCCCGCCCGTGACGGTGAGCCCTTCCAGCGCGTGCTGGCGCCTGCCGAGGTTGGGGAGGTGCTGCGGGTCACGCACGCGGCCGAGGAACAGGTCGCGTCGCTGGTGGCGGCCGAGACCGGATACGGACTCGACCTGACTACCGAGATTCCCTTGCGGGCCCTGCTCATTGCAGCCAAACCGGACGTGCATGTGCTGGTGGTGGTGCTTCACCACGTGGCGGGGGACGGCTGGTCGATGAGGCCGTTGGCCCGTGACATCTCCCAGGCGTATGCGGCGCGCTGCGAAGGGCGTGAGCCGGGGTGGGAGCCGCTGCCGGTGCAGTACGCGGACTACACGCTGTGGCAGCGGGAGCTGCTGGGTGGCGAGGAAGATCCGGAGAGCGTCCTGGCCCGGCAGGTTGCGTACTGGCGCGAGGAGCTGGCGGGTGCCCCGCGGGAACTGGCACTGCCGGTGGATCACCCACGTCCGACAACGCCGTCGCACCGTGGCCACACGGTGGCGATCGACATATCGTCCGACGTGCATGCCGAATTGGCCGCACTGGCCCGTGAGCAGGGTGTCACGTTGTTCATGGTGGTTCAGGCGGCGTTGGCGGTGCTGCTGTCCCGGTTGGGCGCGGGTGAAGACATTCCGGTGGGTACGGCGGTGGCGGGACGGACTGATCCCGCACTACGCGACCTGGTGGGATTCTTCGTCAACACCCTTGTGCTACGCACTGATGTGTCGGGAAATCCGACGTTCGCCAGTCTGTTGGGGCGCGTGCGCGAGACCAACCTGGCCGCCCTTGAACATCAGGACGTGCCGTTCGAACGGCTCGTGGAGCTGGTGGCCCCGGACCGCTCACTGTCTCGCCACCCGCTGTTTCAAGTGATGCTCAGTGTTCAGCATCAGAGCCAGACGACCCTCCAGCTGGCGGGCCTGCGAGCGGAAGGGGTACTTGGCGCTGAGGCCACGGGCGGACTGCCCTCCCGCTTCGACCTTGAGGTGACGTTGGGTGAGGTTTCTGATGGTGTTGGTCGTGGGGTGGGGTTGCGGGGGGCGGTGATCGGGTCTGCGGATCTGTTCGATGTGGGGACTGTTGAGTTGGTTGCTGAGCGGTTGGTGCGGGTGTTGTCGGTGGTGGCGGCGGATCCGTTGGTGCGGGTGAGTCAGGTTGAGGTGTTGTCGGAGGGTGAGTTGCGTCGGGTGGTGGAGGGGTGGAATGAGACGGGGGTGGCGGTTGCGGATGTGTCGTGGCCGGTGTTGTTCGGGGAGCAGGTGGCGCGGACGCCGGGTGCGTTGGCGGTGATCGCTGAGGACGAGGAGGTGACGTATGCGGAGTTGGATGAGCGTGCGTCGCGGTTGGCGGGGGTGTTGGTGGGGCGTGGGGTGGGTGCGGAGTTGGTGGTTGCGGTGGTGTTGGAGCGGTCGGTTGATCTGGTGGTGGCGTTGTTGGCGGTGTGGAAGGCGGGGGGTGCGTATGTGCCGGTGGATCCGTCGTATCCGGGTGAGCGGATCGCGTTTATGTTCGGGGATGCGGTCCCGGTGTGTGTGGTGACGAGTGAGGGTCTGGTGGGGGCGCTTCCGGGGGGTTTGGATGTGCCGGTGGTGTGTGTGGATGATCCGGGTGTGTTCGAGGGTGCGGGTGGTGTGGTGTTGGGGGTGCCGGGGCCGGATGTGGCGGCGTATGTGATGTATACGTCGGGGTCGTTGGGGGTTCCGAAGGGTGTGGTGGTGTGTCAGCGGGATGTGGTGGGGTTGGTGGTGGATGGGTGTTGGGGTGATGTGGGTCGGGTGTTGGGGTATGCGCCGTATGCGTTTGATGCGTCGGTGTTTGAGTTGTGGGTGACGTTGGCTGGTGGTGGGGTGGTGGTGTTGGCTCCGTCGGGTGAGGTGGATGGTGGGGTGGTGCGGTCGTTGGTGGGTGTGCATGGGGTGGGTCGTGTGCATGTGACGGCGGGGTTGTTGCGGGTGTTGGCGGAGGAGGATCCGGGGTGTTTTGTGGGTGTGGAGGAGGTGTTGACGGGGGGTGATGTGGTGTCGTCGTCTGCGGTGGCGGCGGTGTTGCGGGCGTGTCCGGGTGTGCGGGTGCGGCATTTGTATGGGCCGACGGAGATTACGTTGTGTGCTACGCAGTATGTGGTGGAGGACGAGGGTGGGGTTTGTGGGGTGTTGCCGATCGGGCGGCCGATGGACAACACGCGGGTTTATGTGCTGGACCGGTGGTTGCGGCCGGTGCCGCCGGGTGTGGCTGGGGAGTTGTATGTGGCGGGCGTGGGTTTGGCCCGCGGTTACCACAGTCGCACGGTGTTGACGGCGGAGCGGTTTGTGGCGTGTCCGTTCGGTGTGCCGGGTGAGCGGATGTATCGGACGGGGGATCTGGCTCGTTGGACGGCTGATGGTGAGTTGGTGTTCGTCGGCCGGGTGGATGATCAGGTGAAGATCCGGGGGTTCCGGGTCGAGCCTGCTGAGGTTGAGGCGGTGGTGGCCGCTCATCCGCAGGTGGGTCAGGCGGTGGTGTCCGTGCGTGAGGACGTGCCGGGTGACAAGCGTCTGGTGGCCTATGTCGTGCTGGACGGTGATGGTGGAGGGGCTGGTGACCTGCGGGCGTTTGCTGGTGAGCGGTTGCCGGAGTACATGGTGCCGTCGGCGGTGGTGGTGCTGGATGAGCTGCCGTTGTCGGTGAACGGGAAGGTGGACCGGGCAGCCTTGCCCGCGCCGGAGTACGCGACGTCCGGTGGTGGCCGGGGCCCCGCCACCGTGTCGGAAGAAGTCGTGTGTCAGGCGTTCGCCGAGGTGCTGGGCCTGGACCAGGTCGGCGCCGAGGACAACTTCTTCGAACTGGGTGGGCATTCGCTGCTGGCCGTGTCGCTGGTGCAGCGGTTGCGTGACCGTGGGCTCGAGGTATCGGTGCGGGCGTTGTTCGAGTCGCCCACGCCGGCGGGGCTGGCCGCGGCCGGTGGGAGTGCCGGTGTGGTTGAGGTGCCGCCGAACGGCATTCCTGAGGGTGCGGAGGTGATCACGCCGGAGATGCTGCCGCTGGTCGATCTGTCTCCGGAGCAGATCGCGTCGGTGTGCGCGACGGTGAACGGCGGTGCGGCGAATGTGGCGGATGTGTATCCGCTGGCGCCGTTGCAGGAGGGCATCTTCTTCCACCATCTCCTTGCCGAGCCGGGCGGGGCGGATGTGTATCTCGTGCCGATGACGCTGGGCTTCGACAGTCGTGAGCGGCTGGACGGGTTTGTGTCGGCGTTGCAGCAGGTGGTGGACCGGCACGACATCTACCGCACCTCGGTGGTGTCGGAAGGCCTGCCCGAGCCGGTGCAGGTGGTGTGGCGCCACGCGGTGATACCGGTGACCGAGGTGGCCCTGCCTGTGGACGGGGATCCTGCGGGTGAGCTGTTGGCGATGGCCGGGCGGTGGATGGATGTGCGGCGGGCGCCGTTGTTGCGGGTGCATGTGGCGGCGGACCCGGGCAGTGAGCGTTGGCTTGCTCTGGTCCAGGTGCATCACTTGCTTCAGGACCACGCCGGGCTCGAGGTGGTGTTGGGTGAGGTCGGGGCGTTCATGGCGGGTCGTGGTGATGAGCTGCCTGCGCCGCTGCCGTTCCGGGACTTCGTGGCACAGGCCCGCCTGGGTGTCTCGCGCGAGGAGCACGAGGAGTACTTCGCCTCGCTGTTGGGCGACATGACGGAGCCGACGCTGCCGTTCGGCCTGGCCGACGCCCGTGGTGACGGTACTGGTGTCCGGCGGACTCGTGTGATGGTGGATGACGGTCTGGCGGAGCGGGTGCGGGAGCAGGCGCGTGGGCTGGGAGTGAGCCCGGCGACGTTGTTCCACGTGGCCTGGGCACGGGTGCTGGCGGGTCTGTCCGGCCGCAGCGATGTGGTGTTCGGGACGATACTGCTGGGCCGGATGAACGCGGGTGCGGACTCCGAGAGGATACCCGGGCCGTTCATGAACACCTTGCCGGTACGGGTGGACGTGGCGGATGTGGATGCTGCTGGTGCGGTCAAGGCGATGCAGTCGCAGCTGGCCCGCCTGATGGTGCACGAGCACGCACCTCTGTCACTCGCGCAGAAGGCCAGCAGCGTGCCACCGACTGCTCCCCTGTTCACGGCTCTCTTCAACTACCGCAGGAGTCGTAGGCCCGGCGTTCGCCCGACCGATGGCGGTCAACGCGGTCCGGCCGGCGTGGAAATGATGCACAACCAGGAGCTCACGAATTATCCGCTGGCTGTGGCTGTGGACGACAACGGAACGAGCTTCGCTCTGACCGCGGATGTGGTTGCGCCGGGGGATTCAGACGTGGTTTGTGCGTCGTTGCGCACCGCGCTCGAGGGCTTGGTCACCGCGCTCGAGGACGCACCGGGCAGCCAGATGCTCGGAGTTCAGATTCTGCCGAGCACCCGACGCGAGCAGATGGTGAACGGTTGGAACGACACCGCTACCGAGACCGCGGACGTGACAGCGCTCCAGCTGGTCGAGGAGTGGGTGACGCGAACCCCCGAAGCGCCGGCCGTTGTGTACGGCGACGAGCAGATCACGTATGTGGAGCTGGACGAACGGGCGACCAGAGTCGCGCGGGAGCTCGTCGACCGGGGCGTCGGCACGGAAACCGTCGTCGCGGTGATGCTGGAACGGTCCATCACCATGATGGTGGCGCTGCTGGCGGTCTGGAAGGCCGGCGCGGCCTATATGCCCGTCGATCCCAGCCACCCCGGTGAGCGGCTGGCGTTCATGCTGGCTGATACCCGTCCGGAGTGCGTGCTGACCACCAGGGATCAGATCGAGGTTCTCCCGGAGGGAACCGGAGTCCAGGTGCTGGCTGTCGACGAGCCGGGGTTGCTTTTCGGCGGCTCGGGCAGCGACGGGCTCATGTGGGAGCGCCCGGTGCCGAACGGCGGAAGTGCGGCGTATGTGATGTATACGTCGGGGTCGACGGGGGTGCCGAAGGGCGTGGTGGTGTCGCATGGGGCGTTGGCGAATCATATGGGGTGGATGCAGCGGGAGTTTGGTCTGGGGTCGCGGGATCGGGTGTTGCATAAGACGCCGTTTGGGTTTGATGCGTCGGTGTGGGAGTTGTGGTGGCCGTTGATGGCTGGTGCGGTGTTGGTGGTTGCTGTGCCGGGGGGACATCGGGATCCGGGGTATTTGGCGCGGTTGATTGAGCGTGAGCGGGTGACGGTCGCGCAGTTTGTTCCGTCGTTGTTGGATGCGTTTCTGTCTGAGCCTTTGGCGGTGGGGTGCGGGAGTCTGCGGTTGGTGTTCGCCGGTGGTGAGGTGTTGTCGGCGGATGTGTATGAGCGGGCGGTGGGTGTGTTGGGGGTGGCGCCGTGCAACTTGTATGGGTTGACGGAGGCCACGGTGGATACGACGTTTTGGCGGTCGGGGGCTGAGAAGGACGGGGTGGGTGTTCCGATCGGGCGTCCTGTCGACAACACGCGTGTGTATGTGCTTGACCGGTGGCTGGGTCCGGTGCCGCCGGGTGTGGTGGGTGAGTTGTATGTGGCGGGGGTGGGGTTGGCACGCGGTTATCAGGGTCGGTCTGGGTTGACGGCGGAGCGGTTTGTGGCGTGTCCGTTCGGTGTGCCGGGTGAGCGGATGTACCGGACGGGGGATCTGGCCCGTTGGACGGCTGATGGTGAGTTGGTGTTCGTCGGCCGGGTGGATGATCAGGTGAAGGTCCGGGGTTTCCGGGTCGAGCCCGCCGAGATCGAGGCGGCACTCACCGCCCACCCCGAGATCGGTCGGGCGTTGGCCGTCGTTCGTGAGGATGCTTCCGGCGACAAGCGGCTGGTCGCCTACGTGGTGCCGGACGGCAGGAACGACGACGGTGCTGAGGCCGAGGCACTTCGAGCGTTTGCTGCCGAGCGGTTGCCGGAGTACATGGTGCCGTCGGCGGTGGTGGTGCTGGATGAGCTGCCGTTGACGGTGAACGGGAAGGTGGACCGGGCGGCGTTGCCGGCACCGGAGTATGCGACCTCCGGCGGAGGTCGGGGTCCTGCCACCGTGGCCGAGGAAATCGTGTGTCAGGCGTTCGCCGAGGTGCTGGGCCTGGAGCGGGTCGGTGCCGAGGACAACTTCTTCGAGCTGGGCGGCCATTCGCTGTTGGCCGTGTCGTTGGTACAGCGGCTGCGCGAGAGAGGGGTGAGTGTCTCCGTACGGGTCCTGTTCGAGTCGCCCACTCCGGAGGCATTGGCGGTAGCGGGGGGCGGTACCGAGGTGGAGGTGCCGCCGAATGGCATTCCCGAAGACGCGGAGGCGATTACGGCGGAGATGTTGCCGCTGGTCGATCTGTCTCCGGAGCAGATCGCGTCGGTGTGCGCGGCGGTGGACGGCGGTGCGGGGAACGTGGCGGATGTGTATCCGCTGGCGCCGTTGCAGGAGGGCATCTTCTTCCATCATCTCCTCGCCGAGTCCGGTCAGGCGGATGTGTATCTGGTGCCGACGGTGATGGCGTTCCAAAGCCGGGAGCGGTTGGACGGGTTTGTGTCGGCGTTGCAGCGGGTGGTGGACCGGCATGACATCTACCGCACGGGGGTGGTGTGGGAAGGGCTGCCGGAGCCGGTGCAGGTGGTGTGGCGCCGGGCCGTGGTACCGGTGACCGAGGTGGTCCTGCCTGCGGACAGCGCTGACCCTGCGGCGGAGCTGCTGGCTGTAGCAGGCGAGTGGATGGATCTGCGACGGGCGCCGTTGTTGCGGGTGCATATGGCGGCGGAGCCGGGCGGCGACCGGTGGCTCGCTGCTGTTCAGGTGCATCACCTGCTCCAGGACCACACGGCTCTGGATGTGGTGCTGGCCGAGGTCGGGGCGTTCATGGCGGGACGTGGTGATGAGCTGCCTGCGCCGCTGCCGTTCCGGGACTTCGTGGCTCAGGCCCGCCTTGGTGTCTCGCGCGAGGAGCATGAAGAGTACTTCGCGGGGTTGCTGGGTGATGTGACGGAGCCGACGCTGCCGTTCGGTCTGTCCGATGCCCATGGAGACGGCACAGGTGTGCAGCGGGCGCGGGTGACCTTGGATGAGGGCCTGGCCGTACGGGTGCGGGAGCAGGCGCGAGGGCTGGGAGTGAGCCCGGCGACGTTGTTCCACGTGGCCTGGGCTCGGGTGCTGGCGAGTGTGTCGGGGCGTACGGATGTGGTGTTCGGGACGGTACTGCTCGGCCGGATGAGCGCGGGGCGGGGAGCGGAGCGGGTACCCGGGCCGTTCATGAACACGTTGCCGGTCCGTATGGACGTCGGGAGCATGGACGCTGCCAGTGCGGTGCAGGCGATGCAATCGCAGTTGGCCGGTCTGCTGCTGCACGAGCACGCTCCTTTGTCACTCGCGCAGAAGGCCAGCAGCGTTCCTCCGCCTGCTCCCCTGTTCACCGCTTTGTTCAACTACCGCCACAGTGACCGCCCTCGCCAGGACGGTGGGCAGAGTGGTCGGCGTGGAGTACAGCTTCTGTTCAGCCAGGATCTGACGAACTACCCGGTGACGGTGTCGGTCGACGATTTCGGGGCGGGGTTCGGCCTGAGCGCTGATGCCGTCGCACCGGCTGATCCGGAACTGTTGTGCGGGTTGGTGGAGGCGGCGGTCGAGGGCCTGGTGGAGGCGTTGGAGGAGCCGGCCGGGACGCCGTTGCGGGAGGTCGGAATGCTGCCTGATGTAGTGCGTGAGCGGGTGGTGGAGGGGTGGAACGACACACGGGCGACTGTCGCGGATGGGTCGTGGCCCGCGTTGTTCGGGGAACAGGTGGCGCGGACTCCGGATGCGGTGGCGGTGATCGCTGAGGACGAGGAGGTCACGTACGCGGAGTTGGATGAGCGGGCGTCGCGGTTGGCTGGTGTGCTGGTGGCACGTGGAGTCGGTGCGGAGTCGGTGGTGGGGGTGATGCTGGAGAGGTCGGTTGGCCTCGTGGTGGCCCTGCTGGCGGTGTGGAAGGCAGGGGGTGCCTACCTGCCCATGGATCCGGAGCATCCGGCCGACCGGATCACGTTCATGCTCGGAGATGTTCGGCCTCTGTGTGTGATCACCAGGCGTGCTTTGGCGAATGAGTTGCCGGACGGGCTGGCAGTGGTGGTGGACGACGCGGGGGTGGTGGATGGGCCCGCGGGGACGGTGGCGAACGTGGCGCCTGGGCCGGAGCAGTCGGCGTATGTGATGTATACGTCGGGGTCGACGGGGGTGCCGAAGGGCGTGGTGGTGTCGCATGGGGCGTTGGCGAATCATATGGGGTGGATGCAGCGGGAGTTTGGTCTGGGGTCGCGGGATCGGGTGTTGCATAAGACGCCGTTTGGGTTTGATGCGTCGGTGTGGGAGTTGTGGTGGCCGTTGATGGCTGGTGCGGTGTTGGTGGTTGCTGTGCCGGGGGGACATCGGGATCCGGGGTATTTGGCGCGGTTGATTGAGCGTGAGCGGGTGACGGTCGCGCAGTTTGTTCCGTCGTTGTTGGATGCGTTTCTGTCTGAGCCTTTGGCGGTGGGGTGCGGGAGTCTGCGGTTGGTGTTCGCCGGTGGTGAGGTGTTGTCGGCGGATGTGTATGAGCGGGCGGTGGGTGTGTTGGGGGTGGCGCCGTGCAACTTGTATGGGTTGACGGAGGCCACGGTGGATACGACGTTTTGGCGGTCGGGGGCTGAGAAGGACGGGGTGGGTGTTCCGATCGGGCGTCCTGTCGACAACACGCGTGTGTATGTGCTTGACCGGTGGCTGGGTCCGGTGCCGCCGGGTGTGGTGGGTGAGTTGTATGTGGCGGGGGTGGGGTTGGCGCGCGGTTATCAGGGTCGGTCTGGGTTGACGGCGGAGCGGTTTGTGGCGTGTCCGTTCGGTGTGCCGGGTGAGCGGATGTACCGGACGGGGGATCTGGCCCGTTGGACGGCTGATGGTGAGTTGGTGTTCGTCGGCCGGGTGGATGATCAGGTGAAGGTCCGGGGTTTCCGGGTCGAGCCCGCCGAGATCGAGGCGATACTCACGGCGCACCCCCACGTCACCCAAGCTGTTGTGATCCCTCGCGAGGATATCCCTGGCGACAAGCGTCTGGTGGCCTACGTCGTGCTGGACGGTGATGGCGGACGGGCTGGTGACTTGCGGGCGTTTGCTGGTGAGCGGTTGCCGGAGTACATGGTGCCGTCGGCGGTGGTGGTGCTGGATGAGCTGCCGTTGTCGGTGAACGGGAAGGTGGACCGGGCGGCGTTGCCGGCACCGGAGTATGCGACCTCCGGTAGCGGTCGGGGTCCTGCGACGGTGGTCGAGGAGCTCATGTGCGGTGCGTTCGCCGAGGTGCTGGGCCTGGAGCAGGTCGGTGCGGAGGACAACTTCTTCGAACTCGGTGGTCATTCGTTGCTGGCGATGCGGTTGGTGTCGCGGGTGCGGTCGGTGTTCGGGGTGGAGTTGGGTGTGCGGGCGTTGTTCGAGGCGCCGACGCCGGCGGAGCTGGCGGTGCGGGTCAGCCGTGCGGGGGCTTCGCGGGCGGGTCTGGCTCGGCGTGAGCGTTCGGGGCGGGTGCCGTTGTCGTTTGCGCAGCGGCGGTTGTGGTTCCTGGCGCAGTTGGAGGGGCCGAGTCCGACGTACAACTTGCCGGTGGTGTTGCGTCTGGACGGTCGGGTGGATGTTGATGCGCTGGGGTTGGCGCTGGTGGATGTGGTGGGCCGGCATGAGGTGCTGCGCACGGTGTTCCCGGCTGACGGGGGTGAGCCTTACCAGCAGGTGCGTGAGGTGGCCGAACTCGGCGGACTTCTCCGGGTCGTGGATACGGCCGGTGAGGACGAGGTAGACGACCTGGTGATGGCAGAGACGCGTCACGGGTTCGACCTGGCAACGGAGGTGCCGATCCGGGCGCTGTTGGTGGAGACGGGCCCGGATGTGCATGTGCTGGTGGTGGTGCTGCATCACATTGCGGGTGATGGCTGGTCGATGGGGCCGTTGGCCCGTGACCTCTCCCGGGCGTATGGGGCGCGGTGTGGGGGGTGTGCGCCGGGGTGGGAGCCGTTGCCGGTGCAGTACGCGGATTACACGTTGTGGCAGCGGGAGTTGCTGGGCCGTGAGGAGGACCCGGGCAGTCTTGTCGCGGGGCAGGTGGCGTTCTGGCGTGAGGCGTTGGCGGGGGCTCCGCAGGAGTTGGTTCTGCCGGTGGACCGGCCGCGTCCGGCGGTTGCCTCGCACCAGGGTCACTCGGTGGCATTTGGTCTGCCCGCGGAGGTGCATGGGCAGTTGGCCGCGTTGGCGCGTGAGCAGGGTGTGACGATGTTCATGCTGCTTCAGGCCGGTCTTGCGGTGTTGTTGTCGCGGCTGGGTGCGGGTGAGGACATCCCGGTGGGTACGGCGGTGGCGGGGCGGACGGACCAGGCGTTGGACGATCTGGTCGGGTTCTTCGTCAACACGCTGGTGTTGCGGACCGACGTATCGGGTGATCCGACGTTCCTGGAGGTGCTGGGCCGGGTCCGTGAGGCGAGTCTGGCGGCGCTTGAGCATCAGGACGTGCCGTTCGAGCGGCTGGTGGAGGTGCTGGCTCCGGAGCGGTCGATGTCCCGGCATCCGCTGTTCCAGGTCATGCTCACAGTGCAGAACAACGAAGCTCCCAGTCTTGACCTTGGCGGTGTGCAGGCCGGGGCGGTTGCGGCCGGGCTGACGACGTCGCGCTTCGACCTGCATCTGAGCGCGAGTGAGGCCCTGGTCGATGGTCGACCGGCTGGTCTTCGGGGTTCGTTGACCGGCTCGGCGGATCTGTTCGACGCGGTCACCGTCGAGGCGTTCGCTGAGCGGTATGTGCGGGTGCTGACGGACATGGCAGCGAACGCGCAACTGCGCGTTCACGAGATCGATGTGCTGTCTGAGGGGGAGCGGCAGCGGGTGTTGGAGGGGTGGAACGACACGGGTGTGGTGGATGCGCGGGCTGTTGTGCCGGAGTTGTTTGCGGCGCAGGTGGTGCGGACTCCGGGTGCGGTGGCGGTGGTGGATGCGCGGGAGGAGGTGTCGTATGCGGAGTTGGATGAGCGGGCGTCGCGGTTGGCGGGGGTGTTGGTGGCGCGTGGGGTGGGGCCTGAGTGTGTGGTGGGGGTGATGTTGGAGCCTTCGGTGGATGTGGTGGTGGCGTTGTTGGCGGTGTGGAAGGCGGGTGGGGCTTATCTGCCGGTGGATCCGTCGTATCCGAGTGAGCGGATCGCGTTCATGCTGGCTGACTGCCGGCCGGTGTGTGTGCTGACGCGTGTGGACTTGGTCGAGGCGCTTCCGCAGGGTATGGCCGTTCGTGTGGTGTGTGTCGATGACCCGCTTGTGGTCGACGAGTTGGTGGAATCGGTGGTGGCGAACGTGGTGCCTGGGCCGGAGCAGTCGGCGTATGTGATGTATACGTCGGGGTCGACGGGGGTGCCGAAGGGTGCGGTGGTGTCGCATGGGGCGTTGGGGGGTTATGTGGGGTGGTGTGTGGGGGCGTATGGGGGTGTGGGGGAGAGCAGTGTGTTGCATGCGCCGGTGTCGTTCGATCTGGGTGTGACGGGGTTGTATCCGGTTCTGGTCAGTGGTGGGTGTGTGTTTGTGGGGGCGTTGGATGAGGGGTTGGCGGGTGTGTTGCGGGGGCGGAGGCCAGCGTTTGTGAAGGTGACGCCGAGTCATCTGCCGTTGTTGGAGGAGCTGGGTGAGGAGTGTGTGCCGTCGCGGTTGTTGATGGTGGGTGGGGAGGCTTTGGGGTGGGAGTTGGTGGGGCGGTGGCGGGAGCGGTATCCGGATGTGGCGGTGGTGAATCACTATGGGCCGACGGAGGGGACGGTTGGGAGTGCGCATTATCGGGTGGGTGCGGTGGAGCGGGGTGGGGGTGTGGTTCCGATCGGTCGGTCGTTCGCGACGACGCGGACGTATGTGGTGGACCGGTGGTTGCGGCCGGTGCCGCCGGGTGTGGTGGGGGAGTTGTATGTGGCGGGGGTGCAGTTGGCTCGTGGTTACCACGGTCGGCCGGGGTTGACGGCGGAGCGGTTTGTGGCGTGTCCGTTCGGTGTGGCGGGTGAGCGGATGTACCGGACGGGGGATCTGGCCCGCTGGACGGCCGGCGGGCAGTTGGTGTTCGTGGGCCGGGCGGATGATCAGGTGAAGGTGCGGGGTTTCCGGATCGAGCTGGGTGAGGTCGAGGCGGTGTTGGCGGCGCATCCTGGTGTGGTTCGTGCGGTGGTGGTCGTGCGTGAGGACGCGCCCGGTGACCGGCGGCTGGTGGCCTACGTCGTTGCCGATGGTGGGGTGGCGGAGGACTTGCGGGCGTTCGCGGGTGAGCGGTTGCCGGAGTACATGGTGCCGTCGGCGGTGGTGGTGCTGGGTGAGCTGCCGTTGTCGGTGAACGGGAAGGTGGACCGGGCGGCCCTGCCCGCGCCGGAGTATGCGGCGTCCGGTGCTGGTCGGGGTCCGGTCACGGTGTCGGAGGAGATCGTGTGTCAGGCCTTCGCCGATGTGCTGGGCCTGGAGGACGTTGGGGTGGAGGACAACTTCTTCGAGTTGGGTGGGCATTCGTTGCTGGCCGTGTCGTTGGTTCAGCGTTTGCGGGAACGTGGGCTCGGGGTATCGGTGCGGGCGCTGTTCGAGTCGCCCACTCCCGCGTCGCTGGCCGGTGCCACAGGCGTCGCGGACGTGGAGGTGCCGCCGAACGGCATCCCCGAGGACGCCCAGGTGATCACACCGGAGATGCTGCCCTTGGTGGAGCTCACACGTTCGCAGATCGGCTTGATCTGCGAGGCCGTAACAGGCGGAGCTGCGAACGTGGCGGATGTGTATCCGCTGGCCCCTCTGCAGGAGGGCATCTTCTTCCACCATTTGCTCGCCGCGCCGGGTGACACGGATGTGTATCTGACGCCGACCGTGGTGGCGTTCGAGGGCCGGGAGCGATTGGACGCGTTTGTGGCGGCGTTGCAGCGCGTGGTGGACCGGCACGACATCTACCGCACGGCGGTGGTGTCGGAAGGCCTGCCCGAGCCGGTGCAGGTGGTGTGGCGCCGAGCGGTGGTGCCGGTGACCGAGGTGACGTTGCCGGCACGAGCGCGCGGGCAGGAGGCTGCGGGGCACTTGCTGGACGCGGCTGGATCATGGATGGATGTGCGGCGGGCACCGTTGCTGCGCGTGCATGTGGCGCAGGAGCCCGGTAGCGAACGCTGGCTGGCGTTGGTGCAGGTGCATCACCTGCTCCAGGACCACACGGCCCTGGACGTGGTGATGGGCGAGGTCACAGCATTGATGGCGGGGCGTGGAGATGAGCTGCCTGCGCCGCTGCCGTTCCGTGACTTCGTGGCCCAGGCCCGCCTGGGTGTCTCGCGCGAGGAGCACGAGGAGTACTTCGCGGGGTTGCTGGGTGATGTCACGGAGCCGACGCTGCCGTTCGGCCTGGCCGACGCCCATGGGGACGGCACCGGTGTGCAGCGCGTGCGGGTGACCCTGGACGACGGACTGGCGCAGCGCGTCCGGGAGCGGGCGCGTGGGCTGGGAGTGAGTCCGGCGACGCTGTTCCACGTGGCCTGGGCACGGGTCCTGGCGAGTGTGTCCGGCCGTAGTGACGTGGTGTTCGGGACGGTACTGCTCGGTCGGATGAACGCCGGGCGGGGAGCGGAGCGGGTACCCGGGCCGTTCATGAACACCCTGCCGGTCCGCATGGACGTCGCGGGCCTGGACGCTGCCGGTGCGGTCAAGGCGATGCAGTCGCAGCTGGCCGGCCTGTTGCTGCACGAGCACGCACCCCTGTCACTCGCCCAGAAGGCCAGTCGTGTCGCACCCTCCGCTCCGCTGTTCACGGCTCTGTTCAACTACCGCCACAGCGGCCGTCCTCGTCAGGACGGTGGGCAGGGCGGCCGTGCGGCAGCAGCCGTCGGCAGCGAGGATGCGGGTGGTCGCCGCCGTGGGATGGAGCTTCTGTTCAGCCAGGACCTGACGAACTACCCGGTGACGGTGTCGGTCGACGATTTCGGGTCGGGGTTCGGGCTGAGTGCTGATGCCGTTGCTCCGGGGGATCCGGAGTTGCTGTGTGGGTTGGTGGAGGCGGCGGTCGAGGGTTTGGTTGAGGCGTTGGACGAGCCGGCCGGGACGCGGTTGCGGCAGGTCGGGGTGCTGCCCGGTGAGATGCGTGAGCGGCTGCTCGAGGGGTGGAACGACACTGCGCGGGCGGTGCCCGGGTTGACGTTGTCGGAGTTGTTCGCCGCGCAGGTGGCGCGGACGCCGGATGCGGTGGCCGTGGTGTGCGGTGACCAACGGGTGACGTATGAGGAATTGGACGAGCGGGCGTCGCGGCTGGCGGGGGTGCTGACCGAGCGCGGGGTCGGTGCGGAGTCGGTGGTGGGGGTGATGTTGGAGCGGTCGGTTGATCTGGTGGTGGCGTTGCTGGCGGTGTGGAAGGCGGGCGGGGCGTATCTGCCCGTGGATCCGTCGTATCCGGCTGATCGGATCGGATTCATGCTCGGGGATGCGAATCCGGTGTGTGTGGTGACGGTGAGTGGTCTGCTGAAGGGCGCGCGGGCGGAGGCGGACGCTCCGGTGGTGTGTCTGGACGACTCGTCCGTGACCGAGGGCGCGGCGAAGCGGGCCGGATCTCCTCCTCCGGCCGGCCCGGGCAGTGCGGCGTATGTGATGTATACGTCGGGGTCGACAGGGCTGCCGAAGGGCGTAGTAGTGTCCCACGCGGGGATTGTGAACCGCCTGGTGTGGATGCAGGAACGGTTCCGGCTCGGCGCGGACGATGCCGTGTTGCAGAAGACGTCGGTGAGCTTCGACGTGTCGTTGTGGGAGCTTCTCTCACCGTTGGTGTCGGGCGCGCGGCTGGTGCTGGCCCGGCCGGGTGGGCAAGGTGACGCCGCGTATCTGTCGGACGTGATCCGTACGGAGGGGATCACGACGGTGCATTTCGTGCCGTCGATGCTGGACGCGTTCGTGGAGGGCGGGGATCCGGCTGCATGGGGGTCACTGCGGCGGGTGGTGTGCTCGGGCGAGGCGTTGCCGGGAGTGTCGGCGCAGCGGTTCGCGCGGGTGTGCGGTGCCGAGCTGCACAATTTCTACGGGCCGACGGAAGCCTCCGTGGAGTGCACGGCCGGGCAGTGGACGGGCGAGTCGGGTGCTGTGCCGATCGGTGCGCCCATCTGGAACATGCGGGTGTTCGTACTGGACGAGTCCCTGCAGCCGGTGCCGCCGGGGGCGGTGGGGGAGTTGTTCATCGCGGGCGTGGGGCTCGCGCGTGGATATCACGGCCGGCATGCGCTGACCGCGGAGCGGTTCGTCGCCTGTCCGTTCGGCGCGCCGGGCGAGCGGATGTACCGCACCGGTGACCTCGTCCGCTGGACCGCTGACGGTCAGGTCGTCTTCGTCGGCCGCGCGGACGACCAGGTCAAGATCCGCGGCTTCCGCATCGAGCCCGGCGAGATCGAAACCGTACTGACCGCGCACCCCCGGGTGAGCCAGGCCGTGGTGACCACCCGCGACGACCTGCCCGGCGGTGGCGGCCTGGTCGCCTACATCGTCCCCGAGGACCAGGACGGGAACGGACCACAACGTCAGGACGCAGACGCAGACCCAGACGGTTCCGGTGACGACGACCGCGAGGACGACGAACTCTTCGCCGACCTGCGCGTCAACGCCGCTGAACGGCTGCCCGGGTACATGGTCCCCGTGGTGTTCGTGTCCCTGCCCGAGCTTCCGTTGACCGCCAACGGCAAACTCGACCGGGCAGCCCTTCCTGATCCACGGCGTGCGGCCGTGACCCCGCAGCGGGAACCGGCCACGCATGAGGAGCGCCTGCTCTGCGAGGCGTTTGCCGAGGTACTGGGGCTGGAGCGGGTAGGGGCGGATGACAACTTCTTCGACCTGGGTGGACATTCCCTGTTGGCCACTCGTCTGGTGTCACAGGCCAGGGCCGCGCTCGGCGTCGAGTTGGGGGTCCGGATGCTGTACGAGGCGCCGACTCCGGCAGCCCTGGCAGCACGGTTGGAGAGTGAGCGGAAACCTGCCCGGCCGGCACTGCGCCGCATGAGCAAGGAGAAGGAAGCCGAATGATTCCGCTTTCGTTCGCCCAGCGTCGACTGTGGTTCCTGGCGCAGTTGGAGGGGCCGAGCCCGACCTACAACCTGCCGGTGGTAGTGAGTCTGGCAGGGCGGATCGACACCGGGGCGCTGGGCGCGGCGCTGACGGACGTCATCGCTCGGCACGAGGTGCTGCGCACGGTGTTTCCCTCCAGCGACGGACAGCCGTACCAGCGGGTGCTGCCGCTGAGCGCGGTGGGGGAGGTGCTACGGACCGCTGAAGCCGCCACGGAGGAAGAGGCGGCGCAGCTGGTCGCGGACGAGACCCGGCACGGGTTCGATCTGGAGGACGAGATCCCGCTGCGGGCGCTGCTGGTCGAAACCGGTCCGGACGCGCATGTGCTGGTGGTGGTGCTGCATCACATTGCGGGCGACGGCTGGTCGATGGGCCCGTTGGCCCGCGATCTCTCCCGGGCGTATGCGGCGCGCTGCGAAGGGCGCGCGCCCGGGTGGGAGCCGCTGCCGGTGCAGTACACCGACTACACCCTGTGGCAGCGGGAGTTGCTCGGCGACGAGAACGATCCACAGAGTCTGCTGTCCCGACAGGTGTCGTACTGGCGGCAGATGCTGGCGGGAGCTCCGCAGGAGCTCGCCCTGCCCATGGACCACGCGCGTCCGCCGGTTGCCTCGCGGCGCGGCCACACCATCCCGCTGAACATTCCTGCCGACGTCCACGAGAAGTTGGCGGCGGTCTGCCGTGCCGGCGGAACCAGCATGTTCATGGTGGTGCAGACGGCGTTGGCGGTGCTGCTGTCGCGGCTGGGCGCCGGGGACGACATCCCCATCGGCACAGCGGTGGCGGGGCGGACGGACAAGGCCCTCGATGAGCTCGTCGGGTTCTTCGTCAATACGTTGGTTCTGCGGACCGACCTGAGCGGTAACCCTTCCTTCAGCGAACTGCTGACTCGTGTACGTGACGACAGTCTCCAGGCCCTGGACCACCAGGACGTGCCGCTCGAGCACTTGGTCGAGGTCCTTGCCCCGGACCGCTCCTTGGCGCGGCATCCACTGGTCCAGGTGCTGCTCACCGTGCAGAACAACGCTGCTGCCGGTCTGGAGCTGCCTGGCTTGAGGGTCAGGCCGATGGCCGTTCAGCAGAGGAACTCGGCGAAGCTGGACCTCGACATCACTCTGGGTGAGGTCTACCGGAACGGCCGTCCCGCGGGGTTGCGAGGGGCGATCACGGGTGCGGCTGATGTGTTCGACGTGGCGTCGGTGGAGGCGGTCGCGAGGCGTTTCGCGCGTGTGTTGGGGCTGGTGGCGGCGGACCCGCGTGTGCGGGTCGGTGAGATGGATGTGCTGACGGAGGACGAGCGTCGGCGGGTCCTCGTGGAGTGGGCCGGCGCTGGTGAGTTGGTGGGAGCGTCTTTGGTGCCGGTGCCGGTGCCGGTGCCGGTGCCGGTGCCGGTGTTGTTCGCGGAGCGGGCAGGGACGATGCCGGACGCGGTGGCGGTGGTGGATGCACGGGAGGAGGTGACGTTTGCGGAGTTGGATGAGCGGGTGTCGCGGTTGGCCCATGTGCTGGTGGGTCGGGGCGTGGGCGCGGGGTCGGTGGTGGGGCTGTGCGTGAGGCCGGGTGTGGAGCTGGTGGTGGCGCTGTTGGCGGTGTGGAGGGCGGGGGCGGCTTATGTACCGCTTGATCCGGTCCTCCCTGGTGAGCGGTTGGCGTTCATGGTGCGGGACAGCGGTGCCGGCGTGGTGGTGGGGGACCACAGGTCGCTGGATGGGCTGGTGGGATCGCTGTCGGCTGATGTCGGGGTGGTGGTGTGTCCGGATGATCCGGGGATGGCCGAGGAGCTTGCCGGTGCGCCTGCGACTGCGCCCGTGGTCGAGGTGCTTCCGGATGAGTTGGCGTATGTGATGTATACGTCGGGGTCGACGGGGGTGCCGAAGGGGGTTGCGGTCTCGCATCGGAGCCTGGGCGCCTACGTGGGGTGGGCTGTTGAGAGGTATGGGGTGAGGGCGGGCGGTCGTGTGCCCGTGCATTCGTCGTTCGCCTTCGACCTGACGTTGACGAGTCTGCTGCTGTCGCTGGTTTCGGGAGCGGCGGTGGTCTTCGGTCCCGGTGAGGGCGTACGGGGCGGCGTCGAAACCCTGGCCGGGCTCTTGACGGTGAAGGACGGGTTCTCGCTGGTGAAGGTGGTTCCAGCACACCTTCCTTTGCTGGCGGAGCAGGTGTCGGGTGAGCGATTGGCGGGGCTGGGGGCACGTGTGGTGGTGGGTGGTGAGGCGCTGAGCGGTGCGGTGGTGAGGTCGTGGCTGGAGTGTGCGCCGGGGACGTCTGTGGTGAACGAGTACGGGCCGACGGAGGCCGTGGTGGGGTGTTGTGTGTTCGAGGCCGGTGCGGGGCGGGAGGTACCGGAGTCGGTTCCGGTGGGACGTCCGGTCCCTGGCACGAGGGTGTACGTGCTGGATGAGCGGTTGCGGACGGTGGCCCCGGGTGTGGTGGGTGAATTGTATGTGGCGGGGGCGCAGCTGGCGCGGGGGTACCACGGTCGCGCCGGCCTGACCGCGGAACGGTTCGTGGCGTGTCCGTTCGGGGGTGCGGGTGAGCGGATGTACCGCACCGGAGACCTGGCGCGGTGGACAGCCGATGGCCAACTGATGTTCGCGGGGCGGGCGGATGATCAGGTGAAGATCCGCGGGTTCCGGGTCGAGCCGGGTGAGGTCGAGGCGGTGGTGGCCGCGCATCCGCGGATTGATCAGGCGGTGGTGTCCGTCCGTGAGGACATCGCCGGCGACCGGCGTCTGGTCGCCTATGTGGTGCCGATCGAGGAAGACGGTACCGATGAACTCGTCGATGAGGTGCGGACGTTCGCATCAACGCGGTTGCCGGAGTACATGGTGCCGTCGGCGGTGGTGGTGCTGGACCGGCTGCCGTTGTCGGTGAACGGGAAGGTGGACCGGGCAGCGTTGCCGGCGCCGGAATATGGGACGTCCGGTGGGGGCCGGGGTCCTGCGACCGTGGCCGAGGAGATCGTGTGTCAAGCCTTCGCCGAGGTGCTGGGCCTGGAGCGGGTGGGGGTCGAGGACAACTTCTTCGAGCTGGGCGGTCATTCGCTGCTGGCGGTGTCATTGGTGCATCGACTGCGCGAGCGGGGAGTGAGCGTATCGGTACGGGTCCTGTTCGAGGCGCCCACACCGGCGGCGTTGGCCGCGGCCGGGGGCAGGGCCGAGGTGGAGGTGCCGCCGAACGGGATTCCCGGAGGCGCGGAGACGATCACACCGGAGATGCTTCCGCTGGTGGATCTGTCCGCGGCGCAGGTGGAGTCGGTGTGCGCGGCGGTGGACGGCGGTGCGGGGAACGTGGCGGACGTGTATCCGCTGGCGCCGTTGCAGGAGGGCATCTTCTTCCATCACCTCCTCGCCGGGTCAGGCGACGCGGACGTGTATCTGACACCGACAGTGGTGGCGTTCCAGAGCCGTGAGCGGCTGGACGCGTTTGTGGCGGCGTTGCAGCGGGTGGTGGACCGGCATGACATCTACCGCACCGCGGTGTTGTGGGAGGAGCTGCCGGAGCCCGTGCAGGTGGTGTGGCGTCGGGCGATGGTTCCTGTCACCGAGGTGACGCTGTCAGCGAGTGGGACTGATCCGGCGGCGGAGCTGTTGGCGGTGGCGGGTGAGTGGATGGATCTGCGGCGGGCTCCGTTGCTGCGGGTGCATGTGGCCGTGGAGCCCGGCGGTGAGCGTTGGCTGGCGTTGGTGCAGGTGCATCACCTGCTCCAGGACCACACAGGGCTCGAGGTGGTCATGGGGGAGGTCGGGGCGTTCATGGCGGGGCGTGGTGATGAGCTTCCTGCGCCGCTGCCGTTCCGTGACTTCGTGGCCCAGGCACGCCTCGGTGTCTCGCGTGACGAGCACGAGGAGTACTTCGCGGGGCTGCTGGGTGATGTGACGGAGCCGACGCTGCCGTTCGGCCTGTCCGATGCTCATGGGGATGGCTCCGGTGTACAGCGGGTCCGTTCGATGATGGACGAAGGTCTGGCGGAGCGGGTGCGGGAGCAGGCGCGTGGGCTGGGAGTGAGTCCGGCGACGTTGTTCCACGTGGCGTGGGCGCGGGTGCTGGCGAGTGTGTCGGGGCGTACGGATGTGGTGTTCGGGACGGTGCTGCTGGGCCGGATGAACGCCGGGCGGGGAGCTGAGCGGCACCCTGGGCCGTTCATGAACACCCTGCCGGTGCGGGTGGATGTCGCGGGTTCGGATGCGCGGGGCGCGGTGAAGGCGGTGCAGTCGCAGTTGGCCGGCCTGCTGCTGCACGAGCATGCACCGCTGGCCCTGGCCCAGAAAGCCAGTGGCGTCGCACCCTCCGCTCCGCTGTTCACCTCCCTGCTGAACTACCGCCACAGCGGCCGTGGACGTTCGTCGACAAGCCGGACGGCCGGGGAGGCCAGTCGCGGGGGAGCGGCCGGGGGTGAGGGTGTGGGTGGCAGCAGGGGGATGCAGCTTCTGTTCAGTGAGGATCTGACCAACTATCCGGTGACGGTGTCGGTCGACGATCTGGGGTCGGGTTTCGGGCTGACGGCGGATGTGGTGGCTCCTGCGGATGCGGGGCTGGTGTGTGGGTTGGTGGAGGTGGCGGTCGAGGGCCTGGTGGAGGCATTGCAAGGGGCGACGGAGACGCCTTTGGGGCAGGTGGGGGTGCTGCCTGGTGAGGTGCGTCAGCGGCTGGTGGAGGGGTGGAATGGCACCGGGCGGGCGGTGCCCGGGGTGACGTTGCCGGAGTTGTTCGCGGCGCAGGTGATGCGGACGCCGGGTGCGGTGGCGGTGGTCTCGGGTGATGAGGAGGTGACGTATGCGGAGTTGGATGAGCGTGCGTCGCGGTTGGCGGGGGTGTTGGTGGCGCGTGGGGTGGGTGCGGAGTCGGTGGTTGCGGTGGTGTTGGAGCGGTCGGTTGATCTGGTGGTGGTGCTGCTGGCGGTGCTGAAGACGGGTGCGGCATACCTTCCCGTCGATCCGGAGTATCCGGCCGACCGGGTCGGGTTCATGCTTCGGGACGCGCAGCCGGCCTGTGTGGTGACGGTGCGTGACGTGGCCGAGGGTCTGCCCGCGGACGTACCGGTGGTGTGCCTGGACGACCCGGCCATGCCCGAGCATGCGCGGGCATTCCCCGCGTCGTGTTCTCCGGATGGTGCGGCGTATGTGATGTACACGTCGGGGTCGACGGGTGTGCCGAAGGGTGTGGTGGTGCCGCACGCGGGGATCGTGAACCGGTTGTTGTGGATGCAGGACCGGTTCGGTCTGGGTGCGGATGATGCGGTGCTGCAGAAGACGTCGGTGAGTTTCGACGTGTCGGTGTGGGAGTTGTTCTGGCCGTTGGTGTCGGGCGCGCGGCTGGTGCTGGCCCAGCCGGGCGGCCAGGGCGACCCGGCGTACCTGTCGGACGTGATCCGTACGGAGGGCGTTACGACGGTGCATTTCGTGCCGTCGATGCTGGAGGCGTTCGTGGAGGGCGGTGACCCGGCTGCGTGGGAGTCGTTGCGGCGGGTGGTGTGCTCGGGTGAGGCACTGCCGGGCCTGCTGGCCCAGCGCTTCACTCAGGTGTGCGGTGCGGAGCTGCACAACCTGTACGGGCCGACGGAGACGTCGGTGGACTCCACCGCGTGGCGGTATGCGGGCGGATCGGGTCCGGTGCTGATCGGTGCTCCGATCTGGAACACGCAGGTGTACGTCCTGGACGGATTCCTGCGGTCGGTGGCGCCGGGTGTGGTGGGCGAGTTGTTCATCGCGGGCGTGGGTCTGGCCCGTGGCTATCATGGCCGCCCGGGCCTGACCGCGGAGCGGTTCGTGGCGTGTCCGTTCGGTGCGTCGGGTGAGCGGATGTACCGCACGGGGGACCTGGTCCGCTGGACCGGCGAGGGGCAGCTCGACTTCGTGGGCCGTGCGGACGACCAGGTGAAGATCCGCGGCTTCCGGATCGAGCCGGGCGAGATCGAGGCCGTGCTGACCGAGCACCCGCACGTCACGCAGGCCGTAGTGATCGCACGCGAGGACGTTCCCGGGACCCCTCGTACGGTGGCCTACGTCGTGTCGGACGGCGGTACCGCAGCTGGTGACCTCCCTGGTGACTTGCGTACGCTCGCGAGCCAACGGCTGCCGGAGTACATGGTGCCTTCGGCGGTGGTAGCCCTGGAGCGGCTGCCGTTGACGGTGAACGGAAAGGTGAACCGGTCTGCGCTGCCGGAGCCCGAGTATCCGACGTCCGGTGGTGGGCGGGGACCTGTCACGGTGGCCGAGGAACTCATGTGCGGGGCGTTCGCCGACGTGCTCGGTGTGGAACACATAGGGGTCGACCAGAACTTCTTCGAGGCGGGCGGCCATTCGTTGCTGGCGACGCGGCTGGTGTCGCGGGTCCGGTCGGTGTTCGGTGTCGAGCTGAGCCTCCGGGCGTTGTTCGAGTCGCCGACGCCGGCGGAGTTGGCGGCTCGGATCCGCGGTGCGGCATCGGCACGGGTAGGTCTGGCGCGGCGTGAGCGTCCCGAGCGGGTGCCGCTGTCGTTCGCGCAGCGGCGGTTGTGGTTCCTGGCGCAGTTGGACGGGCCGAGCTCGACATACAACCTCCCGGTCGCGTTGCGCCTGAGCGGGCGGGTCGACGTGGGCGCGCTCCAGGAGGCGCTGTCGGACGTGGTTGTCCGGCACGAGGTGTTGCGCACGGTGTTTCCGGCCGACACCGGTGAGCCGTTCCAGCGCGTGCTGACGCCTGCTGAAATGGGTGAGGTGCTGCAAACCGCCTCAACTGCCACGGAGGACGAGGCGGCAGCGCTGGTGGCGGCTGAGGCGAGGCGTGCGTTCGACCTGTCGGTGGAGATCCCTCTGCGGGCACTGTTGATCGAATTCGGCCCCGATGCGCATGTGCTGGTGGTGGTGCTGCATCACATTGCGGGCGACGGTTGGTCGATGGGCCCGTTGGCCCGTGACCTCTCCATGGCGTATGCCGCGCGGTGCGAGGGGCGTGCACCGGGGTGGGAGCCGTTGCCGGTGCAGTACGCGGATTACACGCTGTGGCAGTGGGAGCTGCTTGGCACTGAGGACCAGCCGGACAGCCTACTGGCCGAACAGGTGACCTACTGGCGCGACGTACTGGCGGGCGCGCCGCGGGATCTCGAGCTGCCGGTGGACCGGCCGCGTCCGGCGGTTGCCTCGCACCAGGGTCATACGGTGGCCCTGGACATTCCTGCCGAGGTGCACGCGCGGCTGGCCGCGTTGGCGCGTGAGCAGGGCGTCACGTTGTTCATGCTGCTCCAGGCAGGCCTTGCGGTGCTGTTGTCGCGTCTGGGGGCGGGTGAGGACATCCCGGTCGGTACGGCGGTGGCGGGGCGGACGGATCAGGCGTTGGACGACCTGGTCGGGTTCTTCGTCAACACGCTGGTGCTGCGTACAGACGTGTCGGGCGACCCGACGTTCGAGGATGTGCTCGAGCGGGTGCGGGAAACCAGTCTGGCGGCTCTTGAGCACCAGGACGTGCCCTTCGAACGGCTCGTGGAGTTGGTGGCCCCGGACCGGTCGATGTCCCGGCACCCGCTCTTCCAGGTCATGCTCTCCCTGCAGAATCTTGGCCGTGCGCCATTGGAAATGCCGGGCATCACGGTGGCACCTGTGCCCACGGGCCCGGCGGCAGCCAAGTTCGATCTCGAAGTGACGTTGAGTGAGTTCTTCGACGGTGATGGTCGTGGGGTGGGGTTGCGTGGGGCGGTGATCGGGTCGGCGGATCTGTTCGATGTGGGGACCGTTGAGTTGGTTGCTGAGCGGTTGGTGCGGGTGTTGTCGGTGGTGGCGGCGGATCCGTTGGTGCGGGTGAGTCAGGTTCAGGTGCTGTCGGAGGGTGAGTTGCGTCGGGTGGTGGAGGGGTGGAATGAGACGGGGGTGGCGGTTGCGGATGTGTCGTGGCCGGTGTTGTTCGGGGAGCAGGTGGCGCGGACGCCGGGTGCGTTGGCGGTGATCGCTGAGGACGAGGAGGTGACGTATGCGGAGTTGGATGAGCGTGCGTCGCGGTTGGCGGGGGTGTTGGTGGGGCGTGGGGTGGGTGCGGAGTTGGTGGTTGCGGTGGTGTTGGAGCGGTCGGTTGATCTGGTGGTGGCGTTGTTGGCGGTGTGGAAGGCGGGGGGTGCGTATGTGCCGGTGGATCCGTCGTATCCGGGTGAGCGGATCGCGTTTATGTTCGGGGATGCGGCCCCGGTGTGTGTGGTGACGAGTGAGGGTCTGGTGGGGGCGCTTCCGGGGGGTTTGGATGTGCCGGTGGTGTGTGTGGATGATCCGGGTGTGTTCGAGGGTGCGGGTGGTGTGGTGTTGGGGGTGCCGGGGCCGGATGTGGCGGCGTATGTGATGTATACGTCGGGGTCGTTGGGGGTTCCGAAGGGTGTGGTGGTGTGTCAGCGGGATGTGGTGGGGTTGGTGGTGGATGGGTGTTGGGGTGATGTGGGTCGGGTGTTGGGGTATGCGTCGTATGCGTTTGATGCGTCGGTGTTTGAGTTGTGGGTGACGTTGGCTGGTGGTGGGGTGGTGGTGTTGGCTCCGTCGGGTGAGGTGGATGGTGGGGTGGTGCGGTCGTTGGTGGGTGTGCATGGGGTGGGTCGTGTGCATGTGACGGCGGGGTTGTTGCGGGTGTTGGCGGAGGAGGATCCGGGGTGTTTTGTGGGTGTGGAGGAGGTGTTGACGGGGGGTGATGTGGTGTCGTCGTCTGCGGTGGCGGCGGTGTTGCGGGCGTGTCCGGGTGTGCGGGTGCGGCATTTGTATGGGCCGACGGAGATTACGTTGTGTGCCACGCAGTATGTGGTGGAGGACGAGGGTGGGGTTTGTGGGGTGTTGCCGATCGGGCGGCCGATGGACAACACGCGGGTTTATGTGCTGGACCGGTGGTTGCGGCCGGTGCCGCCGGGTGTGGCCGGTGAGTTGTATGTGGCGGGCGTGGGTTTGGCCCGCGGTTACCACAGTCGCACGGTGTTGACGGCGGAGCGGTTTGTGGCGTGTCCGTTCGGTGTGGCGGGTGAGCGGATGTACCGGACGGGGGACCTGGCTCGTTGGACGGCTGATGGTGAGTTGGTGTTCGTCGGCCGGGTGGATGATCAGGTGAAGATCCGGGGGTTCCGGGTCGAGCCTGCTGAGGTTGAGGCAGTGGTGGCCGCGCATCCGCAGGTGGGTCAAGCGGTGGTGGTCGCTCGGGAGGACATCCCTGGAGACAAGCGCCTGATTGCCTACATCGTGCCGGTTGAGGGGTGCGACGCTGATGACCTGCGCGAAACAGTGGACATATTCGTCGCTGATCGCTTGCCCGAGTACATGGTGCCGTCCGCCGTGGTCGTACTCGAGGCATTGCCGCTGTCGGCGAACGGGAAGGTGGACCGGGCCGCGTTGCCGGCGCCGGAGTACGCGCGAGACGAGGATGTGCGCCCGCCCGCGAACGTGGTTGAAGAGATCATGTGCGGTGCCTTCGCCGACGTACTCGGTGTGGACCGCGTAGGTGTGGACGACAGCTTCTTCGAGCTGGGCGGGCATTCGTTGCTGGCGATGCGGTTGGTGTCGCGGGTGCGGTCGGTGTTCGGTGTCGAGCTGGGTGTGCGGGCGTTGTTCGAGGCGCCGACGCCGGCGAAGCTCGCGGTGCGGGTCGGCGGGGCAAGGGCCTCGCGCGCCGGCCTGGTACGTCAGGAGGAACGCCCCGAGCGGGTGCCGTTGTCGTTCGCGCAGCGGCGGTTGTGGTTCCTGGCGCAGTTGGAGGGCTCCAATCCGACGTACCACATGCCGGTCGTGATCCGCCTGACCGGTCAGTTGGACGCGGAGGCGTTGCGAGCGGCGCTGGGTGATGTGGTGGCGCGGCACGAGGTGTTGCGCACCGCGTTCCCCGCCTCGGACGGGGAGCCGTACCAGCATGTGTTGGACATCGGTGAGTTGAGGGAGATCTTGCGGGTCGTGTCGTCGTCCACCGAGGACGAGGTGACGGCTCTGGTGGCGGCCGAGACGAGGCGTGCGTTCGACCTGGCGGAGGAGATTCCGATCCGGGCCCTGCTGATCGAGACCGGCCCGGACACGCATGTGCTGGCTGTGGTGCTGCATCACATCGCGGGAGACGGCTGGTCGACGAGGCCGTTGGCCCGTGACCTCTCCATGGCGTATGCCGCGCGGTGTGAGGGGCGGGCGCCCGAGTGGGAGCCGCTGCCGGTCCAGTACGCCGACTACACCCTGTGGCAGCACGACCTGCTCGGCAGCGAGGAAGACCCGGACAGTGTCCTGGCCCGACAGGTGGCCTACTGGCGCAAGACGCTCGCGGGGATACCGCAGGAACTGCAATTGCCCTTGGACCGCCCGCGTCCCGCAGTGACCTCGCACCAAGGGCACATGGCGACGCTTGATGTTCCTGCCGAGGTGCACGCGCGGCTGGCCGCGTTGGCGCGTGAGCAGGGTGTCACCTTGTTCATGGTGGTTCAGGCGGCGTTGGCGGTGCTGCTGTCCCGGTTGGGTGCGGGTGAGGACATCCCGGTCGGTGCCGCGGTGGCGGGGCGGACGGACCAGGCGTTGGACGATCTGGTCGGGTTCTTCGTCAACACGCTGGTGCTGCGTACAGACGTGTCGGGCGACCCGACGTTCGAGGATGTGCTCGGGCGGGTGCGGGAGACCAGTCTGGCGGCTCTTGAGCACCAGGACGTGCCGTTCGAACGGCTCGTGGAGCTGGTGGCCCCGGACCGGTCGATGTCCCGGCACCCGCTCTTCCAGGTCATGCTGAGCGTGCAGAACCTCGGGCAGGCGACCCTTGAGCTGACGGCCCTCCAGGCCGCGCCGATGCCCGCAGGTCCTGCGCCGGCGAAGTTCGACCTGGACGTGACGGTCGGTGAAGCCTTTGACGGTGACGGCCGTCCGAGGGGGCTACGGGGGTCGGTGACCGGATCCGCGGATCTGTTCGACGCGGAGACGGTCGTGTCACTCACCGAGCGCCTGGTGCGGGTCCTGGCGGCTGTTGCCCTCGATGCCGAGGTGCCGGTGAGCAGGGTACCGGTGCTGTCGGATGCCGAACGGCGGCAGGTCGTGACGGAGTGGAACGACACGGCGGTGCCGGTCGCGGAGGTGACCTGGCCGGAGCTGTTTGCGAGGCGGGTGGCCGATGCTCCGAACGCGACGGCGGTGATCTGCGGGGACGATCATTGGACGTATGCGGAGTTGGATGAGCGTGCCTCTCGGCTGGCCGAAGCCCTGAGGAGCCTGGGAGTCGGCCCCGACTCGTTGGTTGCCGTGGCGATGCAGCGGTCGGCGGACGTGGTCGCGGCCGTGGTGGGGGTATGGAAGGCGGGCGGTGGCTACTTGTTCGCCGATCCGGTGCTCCCTGCCGGGCGGGTGGCGGAGATGCTGGCGGACGCGGGACCGGCGTGCGTGGTGACCACGCATGATCTCGCCGGAACGCTGCCGACGGAGTTCTCCGCACCGGTGCTGCTGATGGGCGACCTCGGAGAGGCGGCGGGACCGGCCAAGGAACTGCTTGCTGCACAGCCGGACGCGGCCGCGTACGTGATGTACACGTCCGGGTCGACGGGACGGCCGAAGGGCGTGGTGGTCTCACACGCCGCCGTGGTGCATCTGGCGGCGGCCCTGGGCCCGGTGGCCGGGGTCGGCCCGGGGACGGGGATGCTCCAGTTCGCGTCGTTCGGCTTCGACGGCTCTGTGCTGGACATGGCGGTGACACTGGCGTCGGGCGGCAGGCTGATGGTGGCCACCACGGCGGAGCGCGAAGATCCCGCACTGCTGGCCGCCGCATTGAACAGGGCGCAGGTGACGGTGGCGAGTGTCGTCCCCTCGCTGCTGGCGGTACTTGATCCGGATGCCGTAGGCGACCTGCGACGTGTGCTGGTGGGCGGTGAGTTGCTCACCGCAGAGCTGGCCCGGGCATGGGCCGACGGCCGGGACTTGGTCAACACGTACGGACCGACCGAGGCGACAGTCATGGTCACCACCACGTCGGTGCAGCGGGGAACCACTGTCGCGCCGCCCGTCGGCAGGCCAGTGGCGAACATGCGCGTCTATGTGCTCGACGGGTGGCTGAGGCCGGTGCCGCCTGGAGTGGCGGGTGAGGTGTATGTGGCCGGGGCGGGCTTGGCCCGCGGTTACCAGGGTCGGTTCGCGCTGACGGCGGAGAGGTTCGTGGCATGTCTGTTCGGCGCGGCGGGTGAGCGGATGTACCGGACGGGGGATCTGGCCCGCTGGACCGCCGACGGTGAGCTGGTGTTTGCGGGGCGTGTGGATGATCAGGTGAAGATCCGCGGGTTCCGGGTCGAGCCTGGTGAGGTCGAGGCGGTGGTGGCTGCTCATCCGCAGGTGGGCCAAGCGGTGGTGTCCGTTCGTGAGGACGTTGCCGGTGACCGCCGGCTGGTGGCCCATGTGGTGCCGACCGAGGGGGCCAGTGGCCGTGATCTGCCCGCTGGGGTACGAGCGTTTGCCGCTGAGCGGTTGCCGGAGTACATGGTGCCATCGGCGGTGGTGGTGCTCGACGCGGTGCCGTTGTCGGTGAACGGGAAGGTGGACCGGGCGGCGTTGCCGGCGCCGGAGTACGCGGTTGCCGATGATGGTCGGGGTCCTGCCACGGTGGCCGAGGAGATCGTGTGTCGGGTGTTCGCCGAGGTGCTGGGCCTGGAGCGGGTGGGGGTGGACGACAACTTCTTCGAGCTGGGCGGGCATTCGCTGTTGGCGGTGTCGCTGGTGCAGCGGTTGCGTGAGCGTGGGCTTGGGGTGTCGGTGCGGGCGTTGTTCGAGGCGCCTACTCCGGCGGGGCTGGCCGCGGCTGGTGGAAGTGGCGGTGTGGTGGAGGTGCCGCCGAACGGGATTCCCGAGGACTCCCAGGTGATCACGCCGGAGATGCTGCCACTGGTCGATCTGTCTCCGGAGCAGATCGCGTCGGTGTGCGCGGTGGTGGACGGCGGTGCGGGGAACGTGGCGGATGTGTATCCGCTGGCGCCGTTGCAGGAGGGGATCTTCTTCCATCACCTCCTTGCCGAGCCGGGCGAGGCGGATGTGTATCTCGTGCCGATGACGCTGGGCTTCGACGGTCGTGAGCGGCTGGACGGGTTTGTGTCGGCGTTGCAGCGGGTGGTGGACCGGCATGACATCTACCGCACGGGGGTGGTGTGGGAGGGGCTGCCGGAGCCGGTGCAGGTGGTGTGGCGCCGGGCAGTGGTGCCGGTGACCGAGGTGGTCCTGCCGACGAACGTGGATCCGGCGGCGGAGTTGCTGGCGGTGGCGGGTGAGTGGATGGATCTGCGGCGGGCGCCGTTGCTGCGGGTGCATGTGGCGGCGGAGCCGGGCAGTGACCGCTGGCTTGCTCTGGTCCAGGTGCATCACCTGCTCCAGGACCACACGGCGCTGGATGTGGTGATGGGCGAGGTCGGGGCGTTCATGACCGGGCGTGGTGATGAGCTGCCTGCGCCGCTGCCGTTCCGTGACTTCGTGGCCCAGGCCCGCCTGGGTGTCTCGCGTGAGGAGCACGAGGAGTACTTCGCCTCGCTGCTGGGCGATGTGACGGAGCCGACGCTGCCGTTCGGCCTGGCCGACGCTCATGGCGACGGCACCGGTGTGAACTCGGCGCGGCTGACCCTGGACGAGGACCTGGCCGAGCGGGTGCGGGAGCAGGCGCGTGGGCTGGGAGTGAGCCCGGCGACGTTGTTCCACGTGGCGTGGGCGCAGGTGCTGGCGAGTGTGTCCGGCCGCAGTGACGTGGTCTTCGGGACGGTACTGCTCGGCCGGATGAGCGCGGGACAGGGAGCGGAGCGCATCCCCGGCCCCTTCATGAACACCCTGCCGGTACGGCTCGACATCGCGGGGCACGACGTGGCCGGCGCGATCACCGCCATGCAGTCGCAGCTGGCCGGCCTGATGGTGCACGAGCATGCACCGCTGGCCCTGGCCCAGAAGGCCAGCGGCGTGCCTGCGTCGGCTCCACTGTTCACCTCGCTGTTCAACTACCGCCACAGCGGGCGGAAGACCACTGACACCGGCCGGCGGGCCGGAGGGTCGGGGATGCGTATGTTCCTGGCCCAGGAACGCACCAACTATCCCTTGGCTGTGGCGGTGGATGACCTCGGCGCGGGTTTCGGGGTCACCATTGATGTTCTGGAACCCGGCGACGCACGCCTCGTATGCGCTCAGTTGCGGACTGCGGTGGAGGGGCTGGTGGGGGCCCTCGGTGAGGCGCCCGGAAAGGCGTTGGCCGAGCTGGTCGTGTTGTCGGAGGGAGACCAACGGCGGATTCTCACCGAGTGGAACGACATGGAGTCGGTGCCGGGGGTGTCGGTGCCGGAGTTGTTCGCTGCGCAGGCGGCGCGCACACCGGGTGCGGTGGCGGTGGTGTGCCGGGGCGAGGAGCTGACGTACGCCGAGTTGGACGATCGGGCCTCGCGGCTGGCCCGAGTGTTGAGGGCGCGTGGGGTGGGCCGGGAGTCGGTGGTGGCGGTGGCGATGGACCGTTCGGCCGATCTGATGGTCTCGTTGCTGGCAGTGCTGAAAGCAGGGGGCGCGTATCTGCTGATCGATCCGGAGTATCCGCGCGAACGGATCGCGTTCATGCTGGATGATGCGGGACCGGTGTGTGTGGTGACGACTCGGCTGGGTGGTGAGGGTCTGCCTGCGGGGCTGAGTATTCCGGTGATGGAGGTGGATGCCCCGGAGGTCGTCGCTGAGCTGGCGGCGACGGACGGCGGCGTGGTGTCGACGCCGCCGGTGCGCCCTGACGCGGCAGCGTATGTGTTGTACACGTCGGGGTCGACGGGGGTGCCGAAGGGGGTGGTGGTGTCTCACTCGGGGTTCGCGAGTCTGGTGGCCGGGCACCGGGAGCTGTTGGGCGTGGGGCCGGGGTGCCGGGTGGCGCAGTTCGCGTCGCCGAGTTTTGACACCTTCGGGTGGGAATGGTCGATGGGGTTGCTGACCGGGGCCGCACTGGTGGTGGTGCCGGAGGAGGAACGGCTGGGGCAAGGGCTGGCGGCGTTCCTCGAGCGGGAGGGCGTGACTCATGTGACGTTGCCGCCGGCGGTCCTGGCGGTGCTGGACGAGAAGCGTGTGGGCTCCGATGTGGTGGTCATCGCTGCGGGTGAGGACTGTCCGCGTGAGGTGATGGAGCGGTGGTCGTCAGGGCGGGTGATGTTCAACTCGTACGGGCCGACGGAGACGACGATCGATGTGTCGTTGTGGCGGTGCGATCCGTCCGCCACGCGGGTCGCGATCGGCGGCCCGGTGTTCAGCACCCGGGCCTACGTGCTGGACGGTCTCCTGCGCCCGGTGCCGCCGGGTGTGGTGGGTGAGTTGTATGTGGCAGCGGCAGGGCTGGCGCGTGGCTACCACAATCGCCCGGGGCTGACGGCGGAGCGGTTCGTGGCCTGTCCGTTCGGCGCCCCGGGTGAGCGGATGTACCGGACGGGTGACCTGGTCCGATGGACCGCCGATGGGCAACTCGTCTTTGCAGGGCGGGCGGACGATCAGGTCAAGGTGCGTGGGCGCAGGATCGAGCCGGGGGAGGTTGAGACGGTACTGGCCGCTCACCCGCAGGTCGCTCAGGTGGTGGTGATCGCACGCGAGGACATGCCGGGCGACAAGCGGCTGGTGGCGTACGTGGTGGCTGCGGCCGAGGAAGATGTTGCCGTTGATCTACCCGCGACGGCACGGGTGTTCGCGGGTGAGCGGTTGCCGGAGTACATGGTGCCGTCGGCGGTGGTGGTGCTGGATGAGCTGCCGTTGACGGCGAACGGGAAGGTGGACCGCACGGCGTTGCCGGCACCGGAGTATGCGACCTCCGGTAGCGGTCGGGGTCCTGCGACGGTGGTCGAGGAGCTCATGTGCGGTGCGTTCGCCGAGGTGCTCAGTGTGGACCGTGTGGGCGTGGACGACGGCTTCTTCGAGCTGGGCGGGCATTCGCTGTTGGCGATGCGGTTGGTGTCGCGGGTGCGGTCGGTGTTCGGGGTGGAGTTGGGTGTGCGGGCGTTGTTCGAGGCGCCGACGCCGGCGGAGCTGGCGGTGCGGGTCAGCCGTGCGGGGGCTTCGCGGGCGGGTCTGGCTCGGCGTGAGCGTCCTGGGCGCGTGCCGTTGTCGTTTGCGCAGCGGCGGTTGTGGTTCTTGGCGCAGTTGGAGGGGCCGAGTCCGACGTACAACTTGCCGGTGGTGTTGCGTCTGGACGGTCGGGTGGACGTTGATGCGCTGGGGTTGGCGCTGGTGGATGTGGTGGGCCGGCATGAGGTGCTGCGCACGGTGTTCCCGGCTGACGGGGGTGAGCCTTACCAGCAGGTGCGTGACGTGCCCGAACTCGGCGGACTTCTCCGGGTCGTGGATACGGCCGGTGAGGACGAGGTAGACGACCTGGTGGCGGCAGAGACGCGTCACGGGTTCGACCTGGCAACGGAGGTGCCGATCCGGGCGCTGTTGGTGGAGACGGGCCCGGATGTGCATGTGCTGGTGGTGGTGCTGCATCACATTGCGGGTGATGGCTGGTCGATGGGGCCGTTGGCCCGTGACATCTCCCGGGCGTATGGGGCGCGGTGTGGGGGGCGTGCGCCGGGGTGGGAGCCGTTGCCGGTGCAGTACGCGGATTACACGTTGTGGCAGCGGGAGTTGCTGGGCCGTGAGGAGGACCCGGGCAGTCTTGTCGCGGGGCAGGTGGCGTTCTGGCGTGAGGCGTTGGCGGGGGCTCCGCAGGAGTTGGTTCTGCCGGTGGACCGGCCGCGTCCGGCGGTTGCCTCGCACCAGGGTCACTCGGTGGCATTTGGTCTGCCCGCGGAGGTGCATGGGCAGTTGGCCGCGTTGGCGCGTGAGCAGGGTGTGACGATGTTCATGCTGCTTCAGGCCGGTCTTGCGGTGTTGTTGTCGCGGCTGGGTGCGGGTGAGGACATCCCGGTGGGTACGGCGGTGGCGGGGCGGACGGACCAGGCGTTGGACGATCTGGTCGGGTTCTTCGTCAACACGCTGGTGTTGCGGACCGACGTATCGGGTGATCCGACGTTCCTGGAGGTGCTGGGCCGGGTCCGTGAGGCGAGTCTGGCGGCGCTTGAGCATCAGGACGTGCCGTTCGAGCGGCTGGTGGAGGTGCTGGCTCCGGAGCGGTCGATGTCCCGGCATCCGCTGTTCCAGGTCATGCTCACAGTGCAGAACAACGCCGGCGTCGACCTCGACATGGGTGGAGCCCGGGCGGTACCGGTCGCGGCGGGGGAGACAGCGGCGAGGTTCGACATGAGTGTGACCGTGAGAGAGGTCACGATGGGTGGCCGGCCCCGTGGTCTGCGGGGTTCGTTGACCGGGTCGGCGGATCTGTTCGACGCGGTCACCGTCGAGGCGTTCGCTGAGCGGTATGTGCGGGTGCTGACGGATGTGGCGGCGAACGCGCAGTTGCGCGTTCACGAGGTCGACGTGTTGTCGCAGAACGAACGAGTACAGGTCCTGGCTGACTGGAACGCCACGGCCGTGGCGAAGAGGCCGGGGGTCGCGCCGGTGCGGTTCCGTGAGCAGGCGGCGCGGACACCGGATGCGGTGGCGGTGGTCGATGGACGGGAGGAGGTGACGTACGCGGAGCTGGATGAGCGGGCGTCGCGGTTGGCGGGGGTGCTGGCGGAGCGTGGGGTCGGTGCCGAGTCGGTGGTGGGGGTGATGCTTCAGCGCTCTGTGGATGTGGTGGTGGCGCTGCTGGCGGTGTGGAAGGCGGGGGGTGCCTATCTGCCGGTCGATCCGGAGTATCCGGCGGAGCGTGTGGGGCTCATGCTGGCCGACTGTCGGCCGGTGTGTGTGATCACCCGGTCCGAGTTGGCAGATGAGTTGCCGGACGGGCTGGCCGTGGTACTCGACGGCGCTGAGGCGGCGGCCGAAGGAGAGGCAAGGTCGGCAGAGCCGGTGGCGGGCGACGTGCCCGGACCGGAGCAAGCGGCGTACGTGATGTATACGTCGGGTTCGACGGGGCGGCCGAAGGGCGTGGTGGTCACGCATGGCGGGTTGGCCAACCATCTGATGTGGGCGCAGCGGGAGTTCGGCCTCGAGCCGCAGGATCGCATGCTGCACAAGACGCCGTTCGGTTTCGATGCCTCGGTGTGGGAACTGTGGTGGCCGCTGATGACCGGTGCGGCACTGGTGGTCGCCGCACCGGGGGAGCATCGCGACCCGGCGTACCTGGCGGACCTGATCCGCCGTGAGCGGATCACCGTCGCGCACTTCGTTCCTTCCCAGCTGACGGCGTTCGTGGCCGAGCCCACGGCGGCGCGATGCGAAAGCCTGCGGATGTTGTTCTGCGGCGGTGAGGCGTTGACGGAGGACCTGTACGAGCGGGCCACGGATTTGCTGGGGGTGAGGCTGCACAACCTGTACGGACCTACCGAAGCCACTGTCGACACGACTTCCTGGCAGGCCGCCGGTGCGGTTGAGCGGAGTGGAAGTGTCCCGATCGGCCGACCTGTCGACAACACCCGTGTCTACCTTCTCGACTGCTTCCTGCGCCCGGTGCCGCCTGGGGTGGCGGGGGAGCTCTATGTGGCGGGGGCAGGTCTGGCGCGGGGGTATCTGGGGCGTGCGGGGTTGACCGCGGAGCGGTTCGTGGCCTGCCCCTTCGGTGCGCGCGGTGAACGGATGTATAGGACGGGGGACCTGGCCCACTGGACCATCGACGGGCAGCTCGTCTTCGCGGGGCGCTTGGACGATCAGGTGAAGGTCCGCGGCTTCCGGATCGAGCCGGGTGAAGTCGAGGGCGTTCTTGCGGCGCATGCGAAAGTGGCGCAGGCGGTGGTGGTCGCCCGGGAGGACGTGCCGGATGACAGGCGCCTGGTGGCCTATGTCGTGCCGGACGCCGATGGCGGAGCGGAGGGGGGTGACCTGCCGGCCGAGCTGCGGACGTATGTGGGTCGGCGGTTGCCGAAGTACATGGTGCCGTCGGCGGTGGTGGTGCTCGACGCGGTGCCGTTGTCGGTGCACGGGAAGGTGGACCGGGCGGCGTTGCCGGCGCCGGAGTACGCGGTGGCCGATGATGGTCGGGGCCCTGCCACGGTGGCCGAGGAGATCGTGTGTCGGGTGTTCGCGGAGGTACTCGGTCTGGAGCGGGTGGGGGTGGACGCCAACTTCTTCGAGCTGGGCGGGCATTCGCTGTTGGCGGTGTCGTTGGTGCAGCGGTTGCGTGAGCGTGGGCTCGGAGTGTCGGTGCGGGCGCTGTTCGAGGCGCCTACTCCGGCGGGGCTGGCCGCGGCCGGTGGAAGTGGCGGTGTGGTGGAGGTACCGCCGAACGGGATTCCTGAGAACGCACAGGTGATCACGCCGGAGATGTTGCCACTGGTTGACCTGTCCTCCGTGCAACTGGAATCGGTGTGCGCGACGGTGGACGGCGGGGCGGCGAATGTGGCGGATGTGTATCCGTTGGCGCCGTTGCAGGAGGGCATCTTCTTCCATCACCTCCTTGCCGAGCCGGGCGAGGCGGATGTGTATCTCGTGCCGATGACGCTGGGCTTCGACAGCCGTGAGCGGCTGGACGGGTTCCTGTCGGCGTTGCAGCGGGTGGTGGACCGGCATGACATCTACCGCACGGGGGTGGTGTGGGAGGGGCTGCCGGAGCCGGTGCAGGTGGTGTGGCGCCGAGCCGTGGTTCCCGTCACCGAGGTAGGCCTGTCCGCGGACGGGACCGATCCGGCGGCGGAGTTGCTGGCGGTGGCGGGTGAGTGGATGGATCTGCGGCGGGCGCCGTTGCTGCGGGTGCATGTGGCGGCGGAGCCGGGCAGTGACCGCTGGCTGGCGTTGGTGCAGGTGCATCACCTGCTCCAGGACCACACGGCGCTGGATGTGGTGATGGGCGAGGTCGGTGCGTTCATGACCGGTCGTGGTGATGAGCTGCCGGTGCCGCTGCCGTTCCGTGACTTCGTGGCCCAGGCCCGCCTGGGTGTCTCGCGTGAGGAGCACGAGGAGTACTTCGCGGGGTTGCTGGGTGATGTGACGGAGCCGACGCTGCCGTTCGGCCTGGCCGACGCTCATGGTGACGGCACCGGCGTGAACTCGGCGCGGCTGACCCTGGACGAGGACCTGGCCGAGCGGGTGCGGGACCAGGCGCGTGGGCTGGGAGTGAGCCCGGCGACGCTGTTCCACGTGGCCTGGGCACGGGCTCTGGCAGGAATGTCGGGGCGTACGGATGTGGTGTTCGGGACGGTACTGCTCGGCCGGATGAGCGCGGGACGGGGAGCGGAGCGCATCCCCGGCCCCTTCATGAACACCCTGCCGGTACGGCTCGACATCGCGGCGCACGACGTGACCAGAGCGATCACCGCCATGCAGTCGCAGCTGGCCGGCCTGCTCCTGCATGAACACGCACCCCTGTCACTCGCCCAGAATGCCGGCAGCGTCGCGCCCTCCACTCCTCTGTTCACCGCTCTGTTCAACTACCGTCACAGTGACCGTGCGCGCCGGAGCTCCGAGGGAGTCGGTCGCGAAGGAGCGGCAGGGAACAGGACTGCGCGCGGACAGCGCGGGATGCGGTTGCTGACCGCCGAGGACCGTACCAACTACCCGCTGACGTTGTCCGTCGATGACTTCGGGACCGGCTTCGGGCTGACGGCGGACGTGGTGGCTCCTGCGGATGCCGGGCTGGTGTGTGGGTTGTTGGAAGCGGCGGTCGAAGGTCTCGTGGAGGCGCTGGAGGGGCCGACGCAGACGCCGTTGCCGCAGGTCGGGGTGCTGCCCGGTGAGGTGCGCGAGCAACTGCTCGACGGGTGGAACAACACGACGCGGGCCGTGCCGCGGGCGACGTTGCCGGAGTTGTTCGCGGAGCAGGTGGCGCGCACTCCGTATGCGGTGGCGGTGGTCTCGGACAACGAGGACGTCACGTATGCCGAACTGGACGCACGCGCGTCGCGGTTGGCGGCTGTGCTGGCAACGCACGGAGTGGGGCCCGAGTCCGTCGTGGCGGTGGTGTTGGAGCGGTCGGTTGACCTGGTGGTGGCACTGCTGGCGGTACTGAAGACGGGTGCGGCATACCTGCCCGTCGACCCGGAGTATCCGGCCGACCGGGTCGGTTTCATGCTCAGCGATGCAGGACCGGTCTGTGTGGTGACGGTGCATGACCTGGCTGAAGGTCTGCCCACGCAGGTACCGGTGGTGTGTCTGGACGACTCAGGCATGCCCGAGGATGCTGAGGCATTCTCGGCGTCGTGGTCTCCGGATGCGGCGGCGTATGTGATGTATACGTCGGGTTCGACGGGTGTGCCGAAGGGTGTGGTGGTGCCGCACGCGGGGATCGTGAACCGTTTGCTGTGGATGCAGGACCGGTTCCGTCTCGGCGCGGACGACGCGGTGTTGCAGAAGACATCAGTGAGTTTCGACGTATCCGTGTGGGAGCTGTTCTGGCCGTTGGTGTCGGGTGCGCGGCTGGTGCTGGCGCGTCCGGGCGGTCAGGGCGACCCGGCGTATCTGTCCGACGTCATCCGTGCGCACGGCATCACCACGGTGCACTTCGTGCCCTCGATGCTGGAGGCGTTCGTCGAGGGCGGCGACCCCGCCGCGTGGGGATCCCTGCGGCGGGTCGTGTGCTCGGGCGAGGCACTTCCGGGCCCGCTGGGTCAGCGCTTTGCGCAGGTGTGCGGCGCGGAGCTGCACAACCTGTACGGGCCGACGGAGACGTCGGTGGACTCCACCGCCTGGCTCTGCACCGGCGGGTCGAGCCCCGTACCGATCGGCGTACCGATCTGGAACACACAGGTGTACGTCCTGGACGGATCCTTGCGCCCCTGCCCGCCCGGCGTGGTGGGTGAGCTGTTCATCGCCGGCGCCGGCCTGGCACGCGGCTACCACGGCCGCCCGGCGCTGACCGCGGAACGGTTCGTCGCCTGTCCGTTCGGCGTGGCGGGCGAGCGGATGTACCGCACCGGTGACCTCGTCCGCTGGACCGGCGACGGACAGCTCGACTTCGTGGGCCGCGCGGACGACCAAATCAAGATCCGTGGCTTCCGTATCGAGCCCGGCGAGATCGAGGCCGTCCTGGCCGAGCACCCGCACGTCACGCAGGCCGTGGTGATCGCACGCCAGGACATACCGAACGACAAGCGCCTGACCGCCTACATCGTCCCGGCAGGGAACGGCGAGTCCCGGTCCGACGAGGACCTGCTGACAGAACTGCGCCACCACGCCGCCGGGCGTCTGCCCGGCCACATGATCCCGGCCGTGTTCGTGCCCCTGCCCGAACTGCCGCTGACCGTGAACGGCAAGCTCGACCGTGGCGCCCTGCCGGCCCCGCAGCACAGGACCAGCGAGCACGGACGCGCGCCGGTGACGGCGGCCGAGGAGGTCATGTGCGAGGTGTTCGCCGACGTCCTCGGCGTCGACCGCGTCCATCCCGACGACAGCTTCTTCGATCTCGGAGGGCACTCGCTTCTGGCAGTGTCGCTGGTGCAGCGACTGCGACTTCGTGGGTTCGACCTCTCGGTACGCGCAGTGTTCGAGTCCCCGACCCCCGCCGGTCTCGTCACCCGGATGGATCTGCCGTACACGGGCAACGAGTTCGACGTCCTGTTTCCGATCCGGCCTTCGGACAGCACGAGTTCGAGCAAGCCTCCGCTGTTCTGTGTGCACCCGGCCAGCGGGCTCAGCTGGTGCTACATACCGCTGACCCACTACGTGCCGGAGGAGTATCCGCTCTACGGACTCCAGGCGCGCAACGTGGACGGAACGGGTGAACTGGCCGGTTCCGTCGCGGAAATGGCGGCCGACTACATCCGGCAGATACGGTCGGTCCAGGAGTCCGGCCCGTACCACCTGCTGGGGTGGTCGTTCGGCGGCATCGTCGCTCACGAGATCGCCGTTCAGCTGCGGGCGGCAGGCCATGAGGTCGGTGCGCTCGTCTCCATGGATGCGGTGCCGCCCAAGAAGCGGGAGCCGGAGCCCGGTGACGGGGAGCGGAAGCAGGCGGCTCGGGACGACCGCGATCCTGATCGTGCCGAAGGGGCCGAAGGGGCCGAAGGGGCCGGAGCGGCCGAGGCGGCCCAGGAGGCGGAGGCCGAGTTCGCCGGGGAGGAAGGCGCGCACAGGCCCGGCGCCCGGCGCATGCTCCGGATGGCCGCGGAACTGAGCATCCGGCACGAGACCGGCATCTTCGACCGGGACATGCTGCTCGTGACCGCCACCGAGGACAAGTCGGAGGATGCCTCGAGTGCGGCCGCCTGGGAGCCCTATGTCTCCGGAGAGGTGGCGGAGGTCTACATCTCCTGCAAGCACACGGAGATGGCCCGGCCTGAGGTGCTGGCGCAGGTCTGGGCATGCGTTTCGGACTGGCTCGGCCCGTCGGACGCCGCTGACGCGGCGGAACCGGGCCGCTAGAAGGAGGTCATGGAATGGCGACACGGTCGGCGGACTGGGACGCGATATACCGGGCGGCCGAGCAGGCACCCTGGGAGTGCGGGCGCCCCCAGGAGGCATTCGTCCGCCTCGCCGGGAGCGGTCAGCTCTCCGGGCACGTGCTCGATGCCGGCTGCGGCACCGGGGAGCACACGCTGCTGGCGGCACTCCACGGCGCCGATGCCACGGGAGTCGACTGCTCGGAGACCGCCGTCGGCAGGGCACGCCGCAAGGCGGAGGAACGCGGGCTGAAGGTCCGTCTGGAGACCGGCGACGTACTCGATCTCGCCGCGCTCGGAACGACCTTCGACACGATCATCGATGTGGGGATGTTCCATGTCCTCGACGACGAGGAGCGCCGGCGGTACGTCAGCAGCCTCACATCGGTGACGGAACCGGGCGGCACGTGCCATCTGATGTGCTTCAGCGACCGGCAGCCCGGCGCACTCGGCCCTCGGCGGATAGCACAGGACGAGTTGCGCGAGGTGTTCGAGGAGGGGTGGGAGGTGGTGGACGTCGTCCCGGAGACGTTCGAGGTCGCTCCTCAGTTCGGCAGGAAGGCCCACGCCTGGCTGGCCACCATCCGCCGGACGGCGAACTGAACCGACGGTCCTCCAGTCGGCATTGTCGGTCGACGGCCCCGTGCGCCGCACGGGGCCGTCCTGCACACCGCACGGAGCCGTCCGATATGCAGAACCGGACGGCCCCGGCGGCCGACGGGACACTCAGGTGGTCTCGGCGCTGAGGGTCTGAGCGACGGATCGGCGTGCCGCGATGCGGGCGGGCAGGGCCGTGAGCGCGGCGGTGGCCAGGACGGTCGCGAACGCGGCGCCGAACAGCCACCATGCCGGCGGGTAGACCGTTTTGGCGTTGCTGAAGGGCCAGACGAAGGCCATGCCCAGGGGGATGCCGACGAGCGCGCCGGGCACCGCGGGCAGGAGCTGGGCGGCGGACAGCCCAGCCGTGACCTGCCCGGGAGTCGCGCCGAGCGTGCGCGCGACGGCCATGGTGTGCCGGGCCTCCAGCGCAGTGGTCCAGGTGGCCGTGAGGGTGTTCACGGCGGCGAGGATCACCAGCGAGGCGGCGACCGCCACGATCATCTCCCGGCTGTGAGCGTCCTTCAGGTTCTCCAGGCGGGGAGAATCGATGCCGTAGCTGAACTGGCGCTGGACGAAAATGATCAGCAGTGCCGTGATGGTGATGACGGTGGCGGTGATGCCGCACGCCTGGAGGAACGCGCGGCCGGGCCGGCGGGCGATCAGGCGCAGCCCGAGCAGGACCGGGACCGGCAGCATCGCGGACAGCCGGGTCAGCCGGGCCCGGCGGTCGGGCGGCCGGACTGCCGTGTCGGCCAGCGCGGCGGCCGTTTCGGTGCGCATGGCCCGCACGGTCGGACCGAGGCTGGTGAGGACGGCCACGGCCAGGGCCACGACCGTGGTGAGGACGATGATGCCGCCGCTCGGCCACGCGGAGGTGGTCAGCAGGCTGGCGGTCGGGTTGACGACGACGGGCTGGGCGAACCGCGCGGCCAGCAGGCCCAGCGCGTCGGCGAGCAGCGCCAGGATCACGTATTCGGTGAGCAGTACGGCGGCGATGAGACCGGGTGTGGCACCGACGGCCTTGAGCAGCCCCACGCGGCGGGTCTGCTTGGCGGCGCGTCCCGCGGCGAGGGTGGCCACGCCGGCGAGGGCGAGGAAGCTCAGCAGCCAGCTGCCGATGACCAGGATGGGCTGGCCGCCCTTGATGATCGTGGAATCCTGCTGGACGATGAACTGCCAGGTGTGGAAGGTCCCGTTGAACTCGCCGCGGTGATTGTTCAGGAACGCCTGGGTGGCGTCCGGGTCGCGCAGTTTCAGGTAGAGGAGGGAGGCCGCCGGCAGATCGTCGGCGTTCAGCGCCCTGGTCTCCTCCTCGGTCACCCAGACCCGGCCGCTGTAGTCGTTCGGCCCGCCACCGGGACCGCTCATCTGCGCGAACGGATAGACCATGCTGGCGGCGCTCACGGCCGTCCCGATGACCGGCATGGAGCGGCCCGCGACCGTGACGCGGTCGCCGACGTCGACGCCCAGCGCGGTGGCGAAGCCCCGTTCGACTACGACACCCCCGGGGCGCACCCAGGTCCCGGAGGTCACCAGGGGGCGGTCCACCGGGCCCGGTTTCGTGTCGGAGGCGGTGATCACCACGTGCGAGGTGGAACCCTTCGCCTTGAGCTTCGAGTAGTACTGGAGGTATGGACCGCTGTGGGCGGCGACCGCGGGGTCGCTGGTCAGCTTGGCCTGGGCGCGGGTCGTGGCGGTGGAGTCGGCGGGGGAGACGACGACCCCGTCCGGACCGGCCGTGGCGTCGCGTGTGTGACGGTAGAGCGTCTCGGTCGCCCCGCCGAGCGACGCGCCCAGAGCCAGCATGCCGGTGGTGACCGTGAGGGAGAGGAGGAGCATCGCGGCCTGGCCTGGATGGCGGCGCAGGTCGGACCAGACGAGGCGGAAGAGCAGGATGAGACGGCCCATGAACGTCAGCCCTCCCAGCCGTGGCTGCCGTCCACGACCTGCCTGCGGTCCGCCATCCACGCGTCGTCGACCAGTCTGCCGTCGCGCATCGACACGAGCCGGTCGGCGGTGGCCGCGACCCGCTCGTCGTGGGTGACGATCACAAGGGTCTGCCCGGCGGCACGCAGCTCCCCGAAGAGCCGCAGCACGTCGAGGGTCGCCGCCGTGTCCAGGTTGCCGGTCGGCTCGTCGGCCAGCAGCACCAGCGGATCGTTGGCCAGGGCGCGGGCGATGGCCACCCGCTGGCGCTGGCCGCCCGAGAGCTGCCAGGGCAGATGCCGGGCGCGGTCGGGCAGCCCGACCTGCTCCAGCAACTGGTCCGCGCGGCGCCGGGCCGTGCGCAGCGAGCGTCCGGCCAGCAGGACGGGCAGTTCCACGTTCTCCGCCGCCGACAGCTCCTCGACCAGGTGGAAGGCCTGGAAGATGAAGCCCACCGACCGGCGGCGCAGTTGAGCCAGAGCGCGTTCGCTGAGGGTGTCGATACGCCGGCCGGCCAGCCACACCTCACCGTCGGTGGGCCGCTCCAGGCCGCCCATCAGATGCAGCAGGGTGGATTTGCCGCAGCCGCTGGGCCCCATGACGGCCAGCATCTGTCCGGGCTGTACGTCGAGGTCGACGCCGTCCACCGCGTGAACCAGGCTTTCCCCCTGGCCATGTGTCCTGAACAGGTCGCGGGCCTGCAGCACCGCGTCGAACTGGTTCATCCATCCTCGGCTTCGTTTTCGACCCTTGACCAAAATTGCTCACAGGCGCGCAACCAGCGCAGGTCGCCCTGCAATCGCAGGGCGACGCCCTCCAGCAGCAAGCCGGCGACCGAGCCGTCCGGTTCCTCCAGCAGCGTGCGCTGCACCTGGCGCAGGCGTCCGAGCAGCTCGCGGCGGTACGCGGCCACCAGGTCCACCGGATCGGCGAGCCCGGCGGCCTTCGCCACCGCCAGTTTGAGGTGGAGCTCGGCCAGGTCCAGCTTCGGCCAGTTCACCTCGGTCAGCCAGGCGGCCAACCGCTGCTGTCCGGCGGGCGCCAGCGCGTACACCTTGCGGTCCGGCGGCCCTTTCCATCGTTCGTGCACGACCAGTCCGGCTCGTTCCAGCCGGGCCAACGTCACATAGATCTGGCCCGCGTTCATCGACTCTCCGAGCGGACCGAGGGCCCGCCGCAGCCACGCGCGCAGGTGGTAGCCGTGCGATGGCTCCTTCGCGAGCATCGCCAACACGACGTCTTGCATGCATTCCCCTAACGGCTGGCTCATGAATAGCGGTTAGCCGTCTCAGGAGTCAACCGAGGCCTCACCCGTTCCCGTCACCGTCCGTGATCAGGGCTGGTGGGTGATGGATGACCTCTGGTGCGTGGGGTGGCAATCAGACCTGTGTGGCGTATCGGCACGCGAGTGCCCCGGAGTACGCCGGATCACCTCGACACGTCGAGCGCCTTGGTCATGATCTCCAGCTCCCTTGCGAACTCGCCCCAGATCTCGGCGTACTGGCGCGCCAGCTTCACCACGAGTTCTCTGCAATGGGGTGGTACGACGACGGTCAGTTCCGACGACATGGCGGCGGCGTTCTGCTGAAGCAGCCGCAACAGGTTCCGGCCGTCCTCGTTGTGACGCAGCGAAGGGTCCCGCAGGAGTTTTCTGAGAATGGGAGTGGGATCGACCTGGGCGTTCTGCTTCGGGCTCCGGCTGCCTCCGGCGCAGAGGTCCTGGGCGGGCGTGGCGGCGGCGTTCTCCCGTGGATCGGCCGTGCCCGGCCGTACGGTCACCGGCAGTTCGCCGACCGCGATGCGTTTGCGTACGTCGCTCACCGTCGCCGGGGAGATTCCGGCGATCCGTGCCACCTCACGCAAGGAGGCCTCCGGGCGTTCGGCCAGTACTTCGGCGGCCCTGAGGCGGCCCTCCGCGCTGTTGAGCGGGCGTACCTTGCCGTCTCTCCCGACGCGCGCGTTCACGCAGGTCAGCGCGTCGCCGGCGCTGCGCCGGACGGCTGCGACGGTCTTGGCCCCCAGGCCCGCGGCCCGCGCGATGGCCCGGTCGGACATGTGTGGGTGCGACCGGACGATCCGCGCGGCGGCCGCTTTCCGGTCGGCGTGCGACAGCGGAAGCCCGTGCGTCACATTGGCCGTGACCCCGCGGAGGAAGGCGTCCTCCGCGGTGCCGTCGAAGAACTCGACCTCGATCGTCTCGTGCCCCTTGAGCACCATGGCGAGAAGGCGATGCATCCCGTCGATCACCCTCATGCTGCGGCGTTCGACGAGAATCGGCGGCAACGGCTCCTCGATCTCGGCAAGCCGGGCGATGTGCTCCTGGTCCTGTTCCGAGCGCGGAGAGTCACCGGGTACGAGGGAGGAGATCGAAACCGTCTCGAAGCGTGGCCCACGCGACGCGTCCCGCGCCCCGGCTCCCGGTCGGTCTCTCGCCGCCGCGCTGTCCGTCGGGTCGATGAGACCGGTACATGACTGGTTCAAGATACCTCACCCCGTTGGAGAAAATATTCAGGACACAGTTCTCTGAGAGGGTCGGCGGCGGAGGGATTACGGCTCGTCAGAGCAGGTTGCGGCGGACGTCATGTACGCGTCCATGTTGGGTCTTGTCGGTGTGGGTGTCCAGAGGGCGTCATTCCGTGTGCTGTCCCGTTTCCACGTTCTTGGACAAGTACGGGAGAGCATGCTCCCCCCTGCTGAGAGGCGGTCAGGAGCCGTCGGCGGTACCGCGGATGACCGCGACCGGGCACCGCGCGTGCTGCAGCACGGCCTGGCTCACGGATCCCAGCAGCAGTCCGGCGAAGCCGCCGCGTCCGCGCGCACCGACCACCAGCAACTGGGCCGTGCGGCTCGCCTCGATCAGTGCCTCCCGTGCCCCGCCCCGGACCACCTCGTGCTTCACCCGCACACCCGGATACGCCTCCCGGCGGCCGGCCAGCGCCTCGTGCAGGAGCCGTTCCTCCCGCGCGGCCAGCGCCTCCGGCTCGATCGCGTACGGCATGTGAGCGCTCCACGACGCCGGCACCGGCGTGTTCCACGGCGTCCAGGCGTGCAGAGCGACGATGCCGGCCCCGCGCAGTGCCGCCTCGGCGAAGGCGAAGTCCACCGCGCCGGCACCGGCGGCGGAGCCGTCGACGCCCACCACGACCGGCCCCGTGTCCTGGCCCTGCCGGCGGACCACGAGTACGGGGCACCGGCCGCGCGCCGCCAGGTGCACCGCCGTCGATCCCGCCAGCAGCCCGGCGAAACCCCCCAGGCCGCGCGAGCCGACCACCACGAGTTCCGCGGCACGCGACTGCGCCTCGAGGACCGTCAGCGCCTCGCCCGCCATCACGACGCCGGAGACGTCGATGTCCGGTGCCGTCGTCCTGGCGCGCCGGTCGGCCTCGTCGAGCAGGCGTACCACCATCTCGTGCACGCCGCCCTCCGGCGGCCCCAGCGGCGACGGGCTCGGCGGCGCGTGCAGGGCGGGCCAGACGAACGCGTGCACCAGCCGCAGCTGCGCGCCGCGCCACCGTGCCTCCCGTGCCGCGGCCTCCACCGCGGACAGGCTCGCCTCCGAACCGTCCACGCCCACCACGACCAGGCCGCCCATCACGCCTCCTGTTCCCCCTCCAGGCTCACTCCGCCGACGGCCCGCCGCAAGCAAGGCCGGATGCCCGCGCAGGCCGGACGCCGCCCGGGCACCCGGCCTGCGCGGGGAGCGGAGCGGTGATACGACGGATGGAGGGAGTCGGAGATTCGCACGCATGTGTCCTGGAATGATGGCGAGGAGATGCCGGATGGCGAAGATCGCGATCAACGGGCTCGGACGCATCGGGCGGGCCGCGTTCAAGATCCTCCACGACCTGGACGGGGTGGAAGTGACCGCCGTCAACGACCTGGTCCCGCCGAGAACCTGGCCTACCTGCTCACCTACGACACCGTGTACGGCCGTTACGGCAAGCCCGTCACCGCGGACGGCGACGCGCTGGTCGTCGACGGGCGCACCGTCCCGCTGTACAGCCGCCGCGACCCGGCCGAGCTCCCGTGGCGCGACCTGGACATCGACCTCGTCCTGGAGTGCACGGGCGTCTTCCGGCGCGAGGAGGAGCTGGCCCGGCACCTGGAAGCGGGCGCCCGCTTCGTGATCCTGTCGGCGCCCGCCCGCACCGAGACAATGGCCACCGTGGTCCACGGGGTGAACACCGCCCCGGCGGGGCAGCAGACCGTCTCCTGTGCGAGCTGCACGACGAACTGCATCACCCCGGTGGTCGAGGTGATGGACCGGAGGATCGGCGTCGAGCGGGCCGTGATGACCACGATTCACGCCTACACCGCCACCCAGCAGCTCATCGACGGGCCCCAAGGACTTCCGGCGCGGCCGGGCCGGCGCCGCGAACATGCTTCCCGCCTCCACCGGCGCCGCGCTCGCGACCACCAAGGCGCTCCCGGGACTGGCCGGCCGCTTCGACGGCGTGGCCGTGCGGATCCCGATCCCCGTCGGATCGATGGCCGACATCACGCTCGTCGCCGCCCGTCCGACCACCGTCGAGGAGGTGAACGACCTCTTCCGCGCGGAGGCCACCACCGACCGCTACCGGGGCATCCTCGGGTTGTCGGAGGAGCCGATCGTCTCCAGCGACGTCGTCGGCGACTCCCGGGCCTCGGTCGTCGACGCGGCGATGACCCGCGTCGTGGACGGCACACCATCGGCGCCCTGCTCTCCCGGGGAACGCCGGTTCTGGCCGCCGTCCTGGCGATCCTGGGCGCGTTCGTGATCGGCTACGGGTTCGGAGGCGGAAGGCGGCACCGCCGCGAGACGCTGGGGCTGGGCACGGCACAGCGCAACATCGCCGCCTCCATGGTCGTCGCGACGCAGAGCTTCGACGACCCCCGCGTCAACGCCATGGTCGTGGTGACCTCGTTGCTCACGCTGGTCGTCCTGTTCCCCATCGCTTTCACGATGAGAAAGCTGCGCCCCCGGGCACAGCGGGACGGAAGGACACATGGCACCTCCACATGAAGCGGCGTCTTCCCGTCGGCCCCCCGCACCGCTTCCGGACGGTCCGGAGGCGGCCGGCGCCGAACCCGGCGGTTACGGTCCGAGGCTCGCCTCGGTCGTGCTGTTCGTCCGTGACCACGACGAGTCGGCGGACTTCTACCAGGAGCTGCTGAACATGGAGCTCACGGTCCGCACCGCCACGGCCGCGCTGCTCGTGAACCGGGGCGGCTTCCAGGTGTACCTGCGCACGGTGGGCCCCACGGCCCCGCACCCGGTGGGCCACGTCGGCGCACAGTACGTGATCTGGGCGGCGGACGGCCCCGACGACTTCCAGCGGTGTGAGCGCGTGCTCAGGGCCCGCTCCGACCGTGTCGACGTCCGGCACGAGGAAGGCTTCACCCTCATCGAGGGCCGGGACCCCAGCGGCCTGCCCGTGCTGGTGGCCCACCCGGGGCCCGGCGAAGTGGAGCGCCTCGAGATCATCGCCCGCTACTACGTGTGACGTCCCACCAGGAGGTCCCTCATGACACACCACAGGACCGTCCGGGTCCGCCGCGTCTACGAGGAGCCCGAGCCAGCCGATGGCACCAGAGTGCTGGTCGACCGCATCTGGCCCCGCGGCATGAGCAAGGACGACGCCCGGCTCGACGAGTGGTGCAAGCAGGTCGCACCCTCGACCGAACTGCGCAAGTGGTACGGCCACGATCCGGAGAAGTTCTCCGAATTCGGCCGCCGCTACCGGACCGAACTCGAGGACGCCGAGCACGCGGAGGCCGTGGAGCACCTGCGTGAACTCGCCGCGAAAGGTCCGCTGACGCTGCTCACCGCGACCAAGGAGCCCGGGATCAGCGCGGCCGAGGTACTGGCGCACGTGCTCCGGGACTGACCGGCGCCGCGCGGGTGTGCCGCGGACGTACCCCGAATGCACCAGGCACAGGTATCACGTACGGGCCCGCCGGGCAGGCAACACCGTGTTCAGTGCGGAACGCCTCAGCGGGGAGCCTTCATGTCCACACCCGGAGAGGACGCGACCGGTTCACCGGGCGGAGGAGAGGAACCCTCGCTGCGGCGCGTCATCGGCCCCCGGCTGATGGTGCTGTTCGTGGTCGGCGACATCCTCGGCACCGGCATCTACGCCACGACCGGGGAGGTCGCAGGCAAGGTCGGCGGGGCCCTGTGGCTGCCGTTCGTCATCGGGTTCGCCGTGGCCCTCCTGACCGCGGCCTCGTACGTCGAACTCGTCGGCAAGTACCCGAAGGCGGCGGGTGCCGCCCTCTACACGCAGAAGGCGTTCCAGGTCCCGTTCCTGACCTTCATCGTCGCCTTCATGGTCATGTGCTCGGGCCTGTCCTCGGCGAGCGCGGCGGCCCGCGCCTTCGGCGGCGACTACCTGGCCGAGTTCACGGACTTCTTCCCGCCCACCTTCATCGCCATCTTGTTCATCCTCGCGCTGGCGGCGCTGAACCTGCGGGGCGTGTCGGAGTCCGTGAAGACCAACGTGGTCCTCACTCTGGTCGAGCTGACCGGTCTGGTCGTCATTCTCGCGATCGGCGCCTGGGCGGTCCTGACCGGTGAGGGCGAACCGGGCCGGCTCGGCGAATTCCGGGTGGAGGGCGGCGGTATCGAGCTGATCACCAGCGTGCTGGGTGCCACCGCGCTCGCCTTCTTCGCCTTCGTCGGCTTCGAGGACTCCGTCAACATGGCCGAGGAGACCAGGGATCCGGCCCGTACGTTCCCGCGTGCCATCTTCATCGGCGTCACCGTCACCGGCGCCCTCTACGTGCTGGTCGCCCTGGTCTCCTCGCTCCTCGTCGACTACCGCGTGCTGGGGGAGTCCAGCGGCCCGCTGCTGGAGGTCGTCAAGGCCGGCGGGCTCGACTTCCCGCCCAGGCTCTTCGCCCTGATCGCCCTGTTCGCGGTCACCAACTCGGCGCTGATCAACATCATGATGGCGTCCCGTCTGTGCTACGGCATGGCGAACGAACGCATCCTGCCGCGCGCCCTGGGCCGTGTACTGCCCAGCCGCCGCACCCCCGTCGTCGGCATCGTGTTCGTCTCCGTCCTGGCCATCGGCCTGGTCTCCACCGGGGAGATCGCCGGCCTCGGTGACACCACGTCCTTCCTGCTCCTGTGCGTCTTCGCCGTCGTCAACATCGCCGTCCTCGTGCTGCGCCGCGACCGCGTCGCACACGACCACTTCCGCGCCCCGACGGCTCTGCCGGTGCTCGGCGCGGTCACCGCCCTCGTCCTGGCCGGTCCGCTCTCCGACCGGCCCGCGAACGTCTACATCCGGGCGGGCGTGCTGCTGGCCATCGGCATCGGGCTGTGGGTCCTCAACAAGGCGGTGATGAAGGCGCGCGGGGAGGCGTGAGCCCCGCCCCGCCCCGGGCGTCCGGCGCCCTCAGAGTTCGTCCGGTGTCTCTTCGCAGACGATCTCGTTGCGCGGGGCGTAGTGCGTGCGGAACGGTTCCCGCTTCACCTCCCGGCCCTCGTCGCGGAAGACCCGCTCCACGGTGACGTCGAAGCCCTCGAGCGGGGTCTGCGGCACGCACTGCTCGTCGGTGCTCACCTTCGTCCCCGGCTGCTGGACCCGGGTGCGCGGCCCCTTGACCGAGGTGATCTCGTCGTACTTCTTGGTGCCCAGGAAGCTGACGGTCACCGAGGTCTCGGTGGACTCGGCCTGGATGTACACGGCCTTGCCGGAGTCGTTGGCGAACTTCAGGTCGAGGCTGCCCCAGGCGACCGTCGCCTCCCGGCCCTCGGGGTAGCGCTCGATGTAGAAGGAGTGGGCGCCGTGCTCGACGGGCTTGACGCCCGCGAAGAACATGGCGTTGAAGACCGTGGTGGCGACCGCGGAGACCCCGCCGCCGGGGGCCTTGGCGTACTGGTCGTCGTAGATCATGATGCCGTCGACGAAGCCGTTGGCCTTGGTGCGCGCGCCGACGGTCCGGTTGAAGCTCCAGGTCTCGCCGGGCATGACGACGGAGCCGTTGATGAGGTCCACGGCGCGGCCGACGTTCGTCGTGCGGTAGGCGGCGGGCTCGAAGTTGACGGTGAAGGAGGACAGCTTTTCCGTCAGCCCCAGGCGGGCGGCGTTCTCGCGGGTGACCTCGGGCTGGATCCGCCGTGTGTCCACCTCTCCGGCGCGGTCGGTGCCGGACCGGGTGAGCAGGGGCAGGACGGCCTTGCCCAGTGCCTTGTCGGTGACCTCGAGACCGGCCCTGGCATCGGCGGTCACCACGGCCTTGTCACCCGACGGCGCCAGTTGCGCGTTGCGCGGCGCGGCGGGGAGCTTGTTGAGAGGGCCGGCCACCTCCGGCGCCGCGCGCAGGCCCTTGCTGTCGAGCTTCGGCGTCAGCCTGCCGTCGTCGTCCGGCCGCATCGTCAGGTGCTTGCCCAGCACGGCCGGGGAGAGCGTGAACCGTTCGCCGCCGGCGGTGAGCGTGACCGGCGCCGACATCGCGGGCCGCGCGAACGCGTGCACCGCCCGCCGTACCTCGTCCGCGGTGACCTTCGGCGCGGTCTCGCGTGCGGGGAGCACCGTGACCGGGTCCGCCGGGCCGCGCAGGAAGGGGGCGCGCAGGGCGTCCACCGAGGCGTCCACGTCCAGCGCGTATCCGGTGCGCGGGGCGACCTGCTCGACGCGGCCGTCCTTGAACGAGACGGCGCCGTCGCGGGCCTTCTGGTCGACCGTGTCCGCCACCTTCCCGAGCGCGGCACGGGCCTTGTCCTCGTCGACGTGGACGACCGGCTCGATGGCACCCCCCGACCGGAACAGCCCGCCGATCGCGCTGACCGGATCGGCGCCGGTGGGCGTCGCGCGGTCGAGGGTCGCCGGGATGTCGACGGTGTAGCCCGCCTGCCGGGGATCGACGGTGGCGCGGCGGTCGCCGACCTTCACCGGGAGTGCTTCCGGGCCCGCCAGCTGCCGTTCCAGCGTGCGGGCGGCCTCCTCGCGGGTCAGACCCCCGAGGTCCACGCCGCGCACCGTCGTACCCGCCTCGATCTCCCCTCCGGTGACCAGCAGCCCGGCGAGATACAGACCGCCGACGCCGATGGTGAGCGCGCCGCCCGCGAGGGCGAGGGGCGGGAGGGACGTTATCCGGGGGACGGAAGGCATCCGGGGGCGCATGAGTCTCCTGAACGATCGTTGTAGCGTGCACCCGATATGGCGGGAAAGTGCGCGAGAGCAGTCGGCCAAGCTACATGCCGCCCGGAACGAAAAGGTATATCGAACCTCACATCGGACGTTCCGGATCATCGGACGTCATGGGCCGGAGGCGGTTCCGGGTTCAGCGGGGTGATTCCGTCCCCGTGTCCGTCCCCCGTGCTTCGCGCAGCCGGAGCACATACGTCGCGGTGAGCGCGACGCCCCGGTCCGTGTCCTGCGTCAGCCCGGCCAGCGCGCGGGAGGCCGTGCGCCCCGGGATGTCCGCGAGCGCCTGCGTCAGCCGCCGGCGTGCGGACACGTCGAGAGCGTCGTCGCTCAGGCGGCCGACGAGCCCGGCCGCGATCCGGTCCGCCGTCCCGGGATCACGCGCCAGCTCGCCCAGGGCGTCCGCCGCATCCACGTCGTTCGTCGCCCCGACGATCATGTCGACGAGCGTCGGAACCGCCTCGGCCACCCCCCGGGTCCCCGACGCCACGGCCGCGTGCCCGCGCACCACGGGGTCGGAGTGCGTGAGGGCGTCCCGCAGCAGCGCGGTCGCCGCGTCGTCCGTCATCTCGGCGAGGGCACGGACCGCGCGCTCCCGCACCTCGGCCCGTGGTGAAGCGAGCCCCTCCGCCAGCAGCGCCGGCCCGCCGCCCGAGCGTGCCAGTGCCCAGCGCAGGGCTCCGGCGACGTTCGGGTCCGTCTCGCCCAGCACCGCCTCGGCCAGCGCCTCCGCCGGCACCTCCGCCGTCGAGGACAGGGCCGCGCTCTGGCGCCGGCCCGCGCTCTCCGATCCCAGGGCGTGCAGGAGGGCGACGGTCTGCAGGACGTCCTCCCAGTCGGCGGGCCGCGCGGCACCGATCCGGCGGAGCCGGGTGAGGAGCTCCGTCTCACGGGCGATCCGCTCCCGCGTCCGCAGCACCAGGTCGTCGACGATCCGGCCGAGCGCGAACCCCGGATCGTCCAGCGCGCGCCCGACCTCATGCAGTGACAGGCCCAGCGACCGCAGGCTCTCGATGTGGAAGATCCGCCGGATGTCCTCGCCGGAGTACTCCCGGTAGCCGCCCGCGGTCCGGCCCGACGGCCGTACCAGGCCGAGCCGCTCGTAGTGCCTGAGCATGCGGGCGCTGACCCCGGACCGCCGTGCCACCTCACCGATCAGCACCCTGCGTCACTCCTTCTCGCCCGCCGCGCCCAGGGCCACGATGCGCTTCGCCTCCTCGATCGCGTACTCGAACCCGGCATCAGGGTCGCTCATCAGCCGTTGCGTGGCGATCGCGTGCTGCCGCACCCGTGGGTCGGGGTCCGCCGTCGCGGCGTGCAGGACCGGCACACTCGCCTCCCCGAGCGCGGCCAGCGCCCGGCCGAGACTCAGCTGCGTCCGCCTCCCGCCGCGCCCGAGCTGGGTCGCCAGCACCTCGGCCAGCGCGCCTTCCTCACCCGCGGGCACCAGGACCACCGCCGCCCGCCAGGCGCTCCGCGCCACCTCGTCGTCCGCGTCGGTCAGGACCGCCCGGGTGATCGCCGGCCACGCCCGGCGGTCCCCGATCTTGGACAGCGTGTGCAGCGCCTGGCTCCGTGCCTGAGCACGGTCCGAGCGGACTTCCCCGACGAGCCTCGGGACCGTGGCCGACGGCGGGTGCCGGGTGAGCGCCCAGGTCAGCATGTCCCGCACATGGAAGACGGGCTCGACCGCACTGCGTTCGACGAGTCTGCCGACCCACCGGGGGTCCGGGGCCGAGCCAGCCGCCAGTGCCGCCCGCAGGCGCGTCGACGCGTCGGCGTGCTCCAGCCCCTGGAACATCCGTCGTACGAGGTCCGTGTGCTCTTCGTGCGCGGTCATCGGGACCACCTCCTGGTCCGCAGTGAAGACCTTGTCACGGTGTCAAGGTCAAGCGGACCGGGTGCGGACGCCCGCTCAGCGGTGGTCCACGCCGTGTTCGGCGAGCGGGCCGACCGCCAGGCCCGCCCTCCGGCAGTCGTCCACGATGCCGGGCAGCGCGGCCAGCGTGGCCCGCCAGCAGCCGGGTGCCGCCATCCGGTCCGTGTCGTGCAGCAGCACGGTGCCCCCGCCGCGCAGACCGGCCGTCACGGCCGAGCGCACCGACGCCGCGGTGGCCCCGGCGGTCCAGTCCCTGCCCCAGGCGGTCCACAGCACTGGGCGCAGGCCCGCCGCACGCGCTGCCGCCCAGCGCCCGGAGGTGAGTATGCCGTAGGGCGGCCGGTACCAGCGGGGGCGCCGGCCCGTCAGCTCGGCGACGGCGCCGGCGGCCCGCAGCAGGGCGCGTACGTCGTCCGCCGGCGCCGGCAGCCACGGGCGGTCGTGGCTCCAGCCGTGCACGGCCAGCTCGTGTCCCCGGCGGAAGGTCTCCCGCACCACCGAGGGATGCCGTACGGCGCCGTCGCCCAGGACGAAGAAGGTCGCCCGGATCCCGAGCTCCTCCAGCGCGTCGAGGAAGCGCGGGGTGGAGTCCGGGTCGGGTCCGTCGTCGAAGGTCAGGGCGACATGGCCGGGGCGGCCCACACCGGCGAGGCGCGGGACGCCGCGGCGTACGACGGGCAGCCAGGTGGCGGCCGGAGCGATGTGGACCGCGGCGACGGCGGCCGGAGGAGCCAGCACGGCGGTCGCCCACCGTACGAGCGAGGGGCCGGCGAACGGGGACATCGGGACCGACTCCTTTCCGCGTGGGCGCTCGGAGCGCCTAGGACACCGGACGGGGGGAGCCGCTGCCCGAGCGCCGCGACGTCGTGTCCCAGCCTCCGGAGACCGACGGGGCACGGGCCAGCTCCGCGGCGCCCACGCCGATGAGCAGCACACCGGCCACCGCGGGCACCACCAGCACACCGAGGGTGATTCCCTCCCCGAACACCGCCCACCCCAGCCCCACACTCGTCAGCGCGTCGCCGAGGGTCAGCGCGGGCGCGGACGCCGCCAGTGTGCCGGCACGGAACGCGCCCTGCGCCAACAGGAAGGCGGTCACTCCGGCGACGGCGGTGGCGTACAGCGGCCACGTGCCCAGCACGGCGCCCGCCCCGTCCGGGATTCTGCCGGTCACCTCCTTCATCAGCGCAGCCGTCAGGGAGAACGACACGGCCGACGCCAGCCCGAGGAGCGCCGCGCGCGCCGCGCTCCCCACCGCGCGGGCCGTCACCACCAGGACCACCACGACACCCAGGGTCACCCCCCCGGTCACGAGCCACGTCCCCGCGGTGGCGGTGGACCGCCCCGGGGCCGGAGCGACGGAGGTCAGGAACACCGCCAGCCCGGTGGCCAGGGAGAAGAACGCCAGCCAGGTCCTGCGGTCCGGACGGCGGTGGAAGACGACGCTGCCGACCACGAGCGTGAACATCAGCTCGGTGGCCATCAGCGGCTGGACCAGCGCGAGACTGCCCACGCCGAGCGCCGCGGCCTGCAGCACGGTCGTCACGATCAGCATCCCGGCACCGGCGAGCCAGTAGGGATTGCGCAGCACCCGGCCGAGCCAGCGCACGGCCCCGCGCACACCCGCGCCCGCCTCCGGTTCGGCCGCAGCGGCCCGCCGTTGCAGCACCGTGGACGCGGCGTTGGCCAGCGCCGCCAGCAGGGCCAGCACCACGACCAGCACGCCGTGACGCCGTTCAGCCGAACACGGCGGCGAGCCGCCGGTACAGGCCGGGCGCCGCGCCACGCACCCGGGCGGGCACACGCAGCCAGCCGGGGACATAGACCTCGTCCCGCCCCCGCGCGACCGCGCTCCACACGGCGTCGGCGACCCGCTCGGCAGGCACCGGGCCCGGCCACCCGCGCCGGTAGGGGGTGCCGCGCCGTTCGAAGAACGGCGTGTCCACCACGCCCGGCACCACGAGACTGACGGCGACGCCGCTGCCGCGCAGCTCGTAGCGCAGGGCGTCGGCGAAGGCGCCCAGCGCGGCCTTGGCCGCCGAGTACACGGCCTCGCCGCGCACGCCCACCGTCCCCGCGAGGGACCCGATCAGGACCAGACGTCCGGAACCGGCCTCCACCATGTGCGGCAGCACCTGCCGGACCAGCCGCAGCGTGGCGAGGAGATCGGTCTCCACGACCTCCTCGAGGGCGGACGGCGGCATCGTGCGGAAGTCCCCGGCCCAGCCGACGCCGGCGCCGGCCACCAGCAGGTCCACCCGGCCGGCGTGGTCCAGGGCGAACCGGGTCAGCCGGTTCTCGATGCCGGGACGTGTCAGGTCGGCGGGGAACACCGCCGCCGGTGCCGCCTGCGCGACCCGGAGCAGGCGCTCCTCGTCCCGGCCGTTGAGCACCAGACACCATCCCTGCGCGGACAACCGCCGCGCCACGGCGGCCCCGATGCCCGAGGAGGCGCCGGTCACCAGCGCGGTACGCGGACACCCTGCCTCGCCGGCCACGCGGACGTCCGCCGCGTCGGCCCGCGCGGCGGACGTCCGGGAGAACGGCACACCGGTCGTGCCGGCACCGGAAGCGTGAGACATGGGCTGCACCTCGGCTACGAGGGGAACGCCCGGAACACGGTCGGCCGCGGCCGCTCCCGGCGTTCGACGGGGGAGTGACATCCGGGAGTAACCCGGACCAGGCGGACCAAACCCCGCACAGCGTGTTTCACCGGCGCAGCACAGGGAGACACGGCATCCCGTGCACTCACCGTCCTCGGCCCCCCGCCCGCCCGCGCCGGCGGACGGCAGGCTGCGCCTGCTGATCGTCAGCGCGAGCATGGGGGCCGGTCACGACACGGTGGCCGGCGAACTCGCCCGCCGCGCCCGCGAGCAGGGCCACGACGCCCAGGTCGTGGACCTCCTGCGGCTGCTCCCGCACGGCCTGGGCGCCGGGCTGCGCCTCTTCTACCAGGCGTCGGTACGCCACTTCCCCTGGGTGTACGCCGGTCTCTACCGCGCGCTGCTGCGCCCGGGCCCCCGGTACCGCCCCAGCGGTCTGCCCCTCGCCCGGCTGGCGGGCGGCCGGCTGACGGACCTCGCGGACCGCACGGGCGCCGACGTGGTGGTCCCCGTCTTCCACCTGGCCGCCCAGCTGACCGGCGACCTCAGGACGCGGGAGCGGCTACGCGCCCCGAGCGTGGTTCTCATGATCGACTTCGCCGTCCACCGGCAGTGGCTCCACCCCGGCAACGACCTGTACCTCTGCCTCACCGACGACGCCGCGCGGGACGTGGCGCGCGATATCGCCGTGCCCGTCGAGACGACCGGTCCCGTCGTGGCCCCCGACTTCTTCGCACCGGCGCCCGGGGCCGCCGCATGGACCCGGCGCTTCGAACGGCACGCCCCCGGACACCCGCCCGTCGTGCTGTCCGCCGGCGCCTGGGGCGCGGCCTACGACCTGGACGGGACCACCCGGCTGCTGGCCTCCGAGGGTTTCCTCCCGGTCGTGCTGTGCGGCCGCAACGAACGCCTGCGGGCCCGCCTGGCCGGGCTGCCCGGCGCGCTCGTACCGGACTGGGTCACGGACATGCCCGGCCTGCTGCGGGCCGCCCGCATCCTGGTCGACAACGCCGCCGGCCAGACCGCGGTACAGGCACTGGCCTGCGGGCTGCCCGTGGTCGGCTACCGTCCGCTGCCCGGCCACGGCGCGGAGGGCGTACGGCGGATGGCGGCGCTCGGCGTCTCCGAGATCGCCACGGACCCCGCCGGGCTGCTGCGCGCGCTGCGGCGGCTGTCGGCGGACGGCGCCCACCGCGACCGCAGGGTGGCCCGCGGGCGGGAACTCTTCCGCGGGGACGCGCTGGCACGGGTGACCGCGCCGGCCGGCACGTCCGCCGTGTGAGCGGCCGGCACCGCCGGAGGAGGACAGGGGTCAGCCGTTGTCGCGGGTCGGCTTCGCCCCGGCCGTCGGGGGCAGGTCGTCGGTGAACCGGTGCCCGTGGTGGTCCAGCAGCCAGCGGCCGAACAGGGCGCCGCCGAAGATCACGAACCCCACGCCGATGAGCCACGACTCGACGATGAGGACGACACCGACCGTGCCGTAGCTGATCGCGTTGTCGACGATCAGCGGGGTGAACACGAAGTAGGAGAAGCCCCGCAGGCCGATCAGCCCCGCCATGGTGGCGAGCGCGCCCGGCAGCAGATGCCACCAGCGGACCTGGCCGCCCAGCAGGAAGCGCTGGCCCCACCAGAAGAACAGCACACCGGTCGCCAGCGAGAGCGTGATCCGCTCCGGTCCGTACATGGCGTCGCGGGTGAGCACCTCCTGGTAGAGGTAGGCGGTCAGGAAACACAGCCAGGTCGCCTGCCGCCAGATCCGGTGCCACGGTCCCGGGGGCAGGGCCCAGGTGCGCTCGTACCCGTTCTGCACCACCCCGCCGAACGGGATACCGAAGACGGCGAGTGCCACCACGCCCCACACGCTGGTCGTGCCGACCACTTCACGCGGCGGGCTGATGATCTCCGCGAGCACGCGGGCGGACCGCCCGGACAACCCCATGCCGTCCGCCAGCCAGGCCGCGAAGCCGCCCCGCCCGAGCGGATCGGCGGCGGCGATCACGATGAGCAGGGGTGCGAGGGTGACCAGGGCGAGGGTGGCGAAGCCCAGGGCCCTGTGCATCAGTTCGAGGTCACGGCCGCGCCGCAGCAGGACGTCGACGCCCAGCCACTCCCATCCGCGCCGGAGCACGCGCAGGTGACGCCTCACGGTGCGCTCCTTCATCGGCTCGCGTACCCGCGTCGGTGTCACGCGGTGGCAGGCGGGACGGACCCGGGCGGGTCAGGTGGTTCCTCTCCGTGCATGGTGCGCCGGGCGGGGGCCGCGCGGCCCGCCGGGTACGGCGCCACACGCCCGACCGCGCCCTCGAACACCGGATCGTGCCGCTGGCACCCGGCGTACAACACCGGGCCCGGCCCTCGGCACCCGGCGCATGGGGCCGTCGCCCGCCCGCCGAAACCCCCCGGCCCCGCCCCGCACCACCCCACCGGCACCGGAACCCCGCGCCGTCCGGCGATCGGAGCCCGGCGGCGGACGGCGCCCGCCGCCTCGGGCCGGTCGCGGTCCGGTGTGCAGCGCCGACCGGGCACCGCGCTTTCCGGGCGGCCGGTGCCGGGGACACGGTGGCGGCTGATGAGGGGGGTGGCGGGTCGGCGGGTGCACGGAATCGCGGCCCGTGACCGGTTGGGGTCCGGTGTGCGGTGTCGGCCGGTGTGCGCGATCGCGGGTTTGTTTGGTGCCGGGGTTTCGGGTCGGTCGGTGTCCGGGGCTGTGTGGTGGCCGGGGGCTGCGGCCCGTGACCGGTTGGGGTCCGGTGTGCGGTGTCGGCCGGTGTGCGCGATCGCGGGTTTGTTTGGTGCCGGGGTTTCGGGTCGGTCGGTGTCCGGGGCTGCGTGGTGGCCGGGGGCTGCGGCCCGTGACCGGTCGGGGTCCGGTGTGCGGGGTCGTCCAGTGTGTGGAATCGCGGGTCCGTCCAGTGCCGGGGTTTGGGGTCGTGCGGCGCCCGGACGCCGACGGTGGCCGGCGCCTGCGGCCTCGAGCTGTTCGCGGTGCGGCGTGCGGTGTCGGCCGGTGTGCGCGATCGCTGGTTCGTCCGGGCGCGGAGTGCCGGGGCGGTCGGGGTGGGGGTCCCTGGGGCGCCCGGTGGTCGTCGGGTCGGGGCGGCCGTGGTCCGAGGGTGCGCAGGGTCCGGGCGCCGGGGCTGCGGGGCGGGCGGGGTGCGCAAGCGTGGGCCCGTCGTGGGCCGGAGTCCCGGGACCGGTGCGGTGCCGGGTGGTGCCGTCGTGGCCGGACGCGACGGGCGGACCGGGCGGACGTTGAGCGGGCCGCGTGTCCCGGCCCCGGGACCGGTGCCGGACTCGCCGGTGAGGAGTGCTCCCCGGAGCCGGTCCAGGCAGCGTCGCAGGATGCGGGACACCTGCATCTGCGAGACACCGACGGCCTCCGCGATCTGCTGCTGGGTGCGCTCCCGGTAGAAGCGCAGATACAGCACCCGGCGGTCGCGCTCCGGCAGCTGCCGCACCAGGGCCGCCAGCGCCACCGTGTCCACGACCCGGTCCAGGGCGGGATCCTCGGCGCCGACCAGACAGGCGAGCGAGGACCCCTGCCCCTGCCCGGCGGGCTCGTCGAGGGACCGCGTGCGGCAGGCATGCACCGCGCGCAGGGTGGACCGCACGCGCTCCTGCCCGAGCCCGGTGTGCGCGGCGATCTGCTCGGTCGTGGGCGAGCACCCGCCGAACCGCTGTTCGATCTCCTCGACGGCGTTCAGGATCCGCCCGCTCGCCTCCTGGAAGGGGCGGGGGAGCCGCACCGTGGCCGTGCGGTCGCGCAGATGCCGGCGGAGTTCGCCCGTGACCTTGGGCAGCGCGTACGAGAGGAAGGCGTGGCCCAGGGCGGGGTCGTAGCCGTCGACGGCCTTGATCAGCCCGAGAGACGCGACCTGAAGGAGATCGTCGAAGTCCTCACCGTGGCGCTGGAAGCGGCGGGAGACGCGCCGCGCCATCGGCAGCAGCCGGCGGATGACCTGGTCCCTCAGGGTGGCCCGGCGCTGCCCCGGCGGCTGTGCCGAGAGCTCGCGCAGCAGCGCGTCCAGTTCCTCCGAGGACGGCTCCGGCACGGCGGTGTCGCGCGTCCGGTGCACGTCGGCGGCTGGTGGGGTGGACATGGGCCTCAGAGGGGGGTCGGGCCTGGTGGGGAGACGGACACGGGGCCATCGGCGGTCACCTTGCGGCGAGGAGCCGTGGCACCCACGTCAGAGTCGGAGTCACCCCCCGGCCGGGTTCTGAAACCCCGCCTGGGCCGCGTGCGGGAACGCTGTCCGTCCGGTGGGTGACGCAGGGCGGCCGTCGCTTGCGCTCCCGCGCGCACGGCGCGAACGCCCCCGCCGCGTTAATGAGGGCTGATGAGGAGCAGCGCGATGTCGTCGCCGGGAGTGGGCGCATGCCGGATGAGCGCGTCGGCCATGGTGTCGAGGTCGGCCGGGTCCCCGTGTTCGAGGAGTCCGGCGAGGGCGGTGATGGCGTCGTCGAGGTCCACTCCGGGGGCTTCGACGAGTCCGTCGGTGTAGAGGACGAGCACGGAGCCGGGCGGCAGCGCAACCTCGCGGGTCGGGTAGCGGGAGTCCGGGTCGATCCCGAGCAGGAGGCCGGGCGGGACCAGGACGGGTTCGGTGTGTCCGTCGGCGTGGCGCAGCAACGGCGGCGGATGACCGGCGCTGGCCAGGCGGGCGCGCCGGGTGGCGAGATCGAGGTGGACATAGAGACAGCTGGTGAACAGATCCGGCTCGAGGTCGTTGAGCAGGCGGTTGGTGCCGGCCAGGACCCGGTCGGGGGACGACCCCGCGGTGGCGTGGGCATGGACGGCCGTGCGGACCTGCCCCATGAGCGCCGCGGCGTCCACGTTGTGCCCCTGCACGTCGCCGATCGCGGCACAGGCGGTGTGCTCGTCGAGGCGGATGAGGTCGTAGAAGTCGCCGCCGATGGCGAGGCCCTGGGCGGCCGGGAGGTAGCGTGCGGCGACCCGCAGACCGGGGACGTCGGGCAGCCGGTGCGGTAGCAGGGCGGACTGCAGGCGGTGGGCGAGGTCGTGCTTGCTGTCGTAGAGACGGGCGCGGTCCAGCGCCTGCCCGATCAGCCCGGCGATCGACATCAGGACGGCGCGTTCACCGGGCGGGAACGGATGGCGCTTGCGGTAGGAGATGAGGAGTGAGCCCTTGGGCCGGCCGGAGGCGATCAGCGGCAGGATGGCCCACGCGGCCATCTCGTCCTCGTGCACGGTGGACGGATACTCGCGGGCGAGGTCCGTGAACGTCGGGTAGAAGCCGGGGACACCCGTGGTCAGCACCCGGACCACGGGGAGGTCCGAGCTCAGCCGGACGGACTCGAAGCGCTGTACGAGGTCGGGGCTGTAGCCGCGGTGGCCGGTGATCCGCAGGCGGCCGTCGTCGACGGTCATCAGCACCATGCCCTGGGCGCCGAGCGCGGGCAGCAGCTGGTCGGCGGTCTGGTCCACCACGTCCTGCACGCCGATGGCCTCGGTCAGGGTGGCCGCCAGCTGCATCAGCTGGTAGAGCAGGGTGGCGCGACTGGGACCGACGGCCGCGTCGGACGGCGCGGGCGCGGCGGCGTACGGGTCGGCGGGGGTGATGCGGACGCTGATGCCGGAGAGGTCCGGATACAGCTCGAAGGACAGCCAGGTCCGCGGCGGGCGCAGCACGGTGAACGTCTGCGGCTGCCGGCTGACCAGCGCGGCCCGGTAGCGGTCCTCGACCTGGGGGACGTCCATCCAGGGCAGGGCCTCCCAGGGCAGCGCGCCGATCAGGTCCTCCCGGTCACGGCCGAGGAGATCGGCGCAGCCGGGGGTGACGAAGGTGAGGCGGCCGCGCACGTCCAGGGCGCAGGAGCCCCCGGGCAGCCGGTCGACGAAGGCCGCGGCGGCTTCCGCGTCGTCCCGGGGGCCGAGCCGGCCGGCCGGTATGGGCAGTGTCCGCGGCCGCTCCGTGACCCGCACCGGAGCGCCGCGCTCCGTGGCCTGCTGGAAGATCGTGCCCAGGAGGTGACAGCCCGACTCGATCGCCTCCCGCTCGAGGGCGGTCGGCTGCGGCGGCCGGGTTCCGGACCACAGCAGCACCAGCCCGCCGCGCACCGTGCCGCCCGAGCTGACCGGTGCGGCCGACAGGGCGAAGTCGTACGGCAGGACGAGGGCCGGCCGCGGGTAGCGGCGGGCCATCTCCTCCGGGCCGCTGATCCACACCAGGCGCCGCTCGCGCACGGCGTCCGCCACCGGAATCGGGTCGGTCAGCGCCACGCGCCGCCACGGGGTCGCGAGCTCCTGGGGCACGCCCGCCACCATCACCAGCGACAGCGCGTCGGCGCCCGGCGGCAGTACGTACAGCAGTCCGCCGTACGCACCGCTCTCCCGGACCACGGCGGCCATCGCGGTATCCATCAGCCGTCCATCCGATCCCACAGCGGCAGGGCACACGGTCCTGGCGGGGCGGCACCCCACCAGTCACACCGCATACCACGCATATGCGGACACTATGCCCCGCGTGCCGTGATGGCATCCAGGTGTCCGGGAAGGGTGACGTCACCCCGTCGGCTCGGCTCCGGGCGCCGGTTCCGGGGAGCGCCGGGACAGGGCGCTGGGCCACCACGCCGGCGGGCCGATGTCGAGCGTCAGGGCGGGGACGAGCAGCGACCGCACCACGAGGGTGTCGAGCAGCACCCCGAAGGACACGATGAACGCGATCTGCACCAGGAACGCCAAGGGGATGACCATCAGCGCGGCGAACGTCGCCGCCAGCACCACACCGGCCGAGGTGATCACCCCGCCGGTCGTGGTCAGCCCGCGCAGCACCCCCTGCCGGGTGCCGTGCACGAGTGCCTCCTCCCGGACCCGGGACATCAGGAAGATGTTGTAGTCGACGCCGAGGGCGACCAGGAACACGAATCCGTACAGCGGTACGGACGCGTCGGTACCCGTGAAACCGAGCAGGTGCTCGAAGACGAGCGTCGCCACGCCGAGCGTCGCCAGGAAGTTGAGCGCCACGGTCGCGACCAGCAGCACGGGGACGAGCAGCGAACGCAGCAGCAGCACGAGGATCAGCAGGATGATGCCGAGCACCACCGGAATGATCACGGTGCGGTCCTGCGCGGCGGTCTCCTGCGTGTCGTACTGCTGGGCGGTGTAGCCGCCGACCAGCGCGTCTGCCCCTGGCACCGCGTGCACCCTCTCGCGCAGCCGCTCGACCGTCCGCTTGGCGGCGTCGCTGTCCGCCGCGTCCTGAAGGGTGGCGTCGATACGGACGCGCCCGTCCACGATCTGCGGTTCGCCCCCCGGCCGTCCCGAGGCGGACACGGGGGCGGCCGAGTCCACGCCCTCGGTGTCGCGGGCCGCGGCCGTCACCTCCTCGGCGCGGTCGGCGTCGGCGATGACGACGGCCGGGTTGCCGGACCCGCCGGGGAAGTGCTCGCCGAGCTCCGCCTGGGCGGCCACCGACGGCGCGTCGTTCACGAAGATCTCGTCGAGTGGCGTCCCCTTGGCGGACAGGGAGGGAGAGAACGCCGCGAAGACGGCGAGGACCAGTGCGGTCGCCGCCCACACCCGGCGCGGCCGGCGGTCCACCGTCGCGGCGACCCGGCGCCACACCCCGTGGCCCTCCACGGAGGCGTCCGCCGCCTTCGGGCGGGAGGGCCAGTACGCCGCCCGGCCCAGCAGGGCCAGCACGGCCGGCAGGAAGGTGAGGGCGGAGAGGACCGCGCACACGATGCCGATGGCGCCGACCGGCCCGAGCGCCCGGTTGTTGGTGAGGTCGCTGGCGAGCAGGGCCAGCAGGGCGAGCGCCACGGTGGCCGCGCTGGCCACGATGGCGCCGAAGGAGCGGCGCACGGCCGCCGCCGCGGCCGCGGCCCGGTCGCCGCGCGCGGCGAGTTCCTCGCGGAAGCGCGCCGCCAGCAGCAGGGCGTAGTCGGTGGCGGCGCCGATCACCAGGATGGAGAGGATGCCCTGCACCTGGCCGTCCACCTGGACCACGTCCCGGTCCGCCAGCGCGTAGACCACGGCGCAGGCGAGCCCCAGGGCGAACACGGAGCCCAGGATGATCATGAACGGCAGCAGGACGCTGCGGTAGACCAGCAGCAGGATCAGCAGCACCGCGGTGAGCGCCACGCCCAGCAGCAGTCCGTCGACGCCCGAGAACGCGTCCGACAGGTCGGCCTGGGTCGCCGCCGGTCCGGCGATACGGGCCGTGGTTCCGGGTACGCCGTCCGCGGCACGGCGCACTTCGTCCAGGACCGCGGGCATGTCGTCGCCCAGGTCGGACTCCAGCTGAACCACCGCCTGCAGGGCCTTGCCGTCCTCGGAGGGCACCGCCGGCGAGGGGCGGCCGACGACCCCCTCGGCCCCGGCGAGCCCGCCGACCGCGGCCGTGGCCTCCGCCCGCTGCTCCTCCCCGATCCGGGGGCCGTCCGCCGTCCAGACCACGATCGCCGGCAGGGTCCCGGACTGGTCGAACGCCTTGCGTGCCTCGAGGACCTGGGTGGACTCGGCGCTCCGCGGCAGGAACGTGGACTGGTCGTTGGTGGCGACCTCGCTCAGCTTGCCCGCGTACGGGCCGAGCGTTCCGCCCACCCCCAGCCAGACGACGAGCAGGACCATGGGCACGAGCCATCGGGCCCAGCGCGGCGTGTTCTTCATGAGCATCCCCACGAACCGTGAAATGAGTCAACCATCGAGTATCTCAATGATTGAGTGATCTTATACTGAAGCCATGAGCGGTACCGGTACCCCCTCGACGCCGATTCAGGGGCACGACCCGGCGGGACTGCGGTCCTTCGCCGTCCAGTTGCGCCGGATGAACAACGAGTTCAACCGCATCGCCCACGACTTCGCGCAGTCCCAGGGACTGCACCTCACCGACGTCCAGGCGCTCATCGCCATCCTCGACGCGGACTCCGATCCCGGCGCGGAGGGCGGGCCCATGACACCCGGACGCCTGCGCAAGCGGCTCAACCTCACCTCCGGTGCGGTGACCGCCTGCGTCGACCGGCTGGAGAAGGCGGGGCACATCCGCCGCGTCCGGGCGGCCGGCGACCGCCGGGTGGTCCACCTGGAGTACGCGGAAGGAGCCCGAGACGTCGCCCGGGACTACTTCGGCCCCCTGGCCCGCAGCACCGACGCCGCACGCGGCCGCTTCAGCCCCGGCGAACTGGCGGTGATCGCGCGGTTCCTGACCGAGCTGAACCGGGAGCTGGCCCTGCTGCGCGAGAACTCCGGCTGAGCGGCCGCACGACCCGGCGCCCGCACCTTGCTTTTGCGGCCGGACTGACGGATAACACAGACATCGGCCGGGGACCGGGCCGCGGCGCGGTCCCCGCGGCCGATGCCGGTTGTTCCCGACGGACGGCAGGGAAGGGCACATGTCACAGCGCAGTGACCTGCGCCGGCACCGGGCCATGCTGGAGAGCGCGTGGTCCCGCTGGGTGCCGCAGATGCAGGCCGCCGGCAAGCGGCCCCTCGGAGCCGAGGCACTGAGGCAGGACGTGACCGAGTCCTGGCTGCGCTCACTGCACAGCGTGGACCCGGCGCAGGACAGCGCCCCCGTCACCGACGGGGGAGCGGTGCACCACCGCTGGCTCGGCTCGCCGCTGCGCCGGCCGGTCGACGGCCTCACCGACGAACTGCGCGCCATAGCGGAGGACGCCGGATTCGTCACCGCGGTCACCGACGAGACCGGCACCATCCTGTGGACCTGCGGCGGACGCACCATGCGGCGACGCGCCGAGCGGGTCAACTTCGCGCCCGGCGGCCGGTGGGACGAGGGCGCCATGGGCACCAACGCCCTGTCCCTCGCCCTGCGCACCGGCCGGCCCAGCTCCGTCTTCTCCGCCGAACACCTGGTCACCGCCCTGCACGGCTGGGTCTGTTACTGCGCTCCCGTGCACGGCCCGGACGGGCGCGTCCTGGGCGTGCTCGACATGTCCACCACCTGGGACCGCTCCAACCCGCTCGCCATGGCCACCGTGCGCTCCCTGGTCGCCACCATCGAGTCCCGGCTGCGCACCGAACCGCCCCCTGCCGACCCGGCCCCCGCACCCGTACGGCTGACCTGCCTCGGCACCGGGGACGCGGCCCGCGACGGAGCCCCCCTGCCCCTGCCGCCCCGGCAGCTGGAGATCCTCACGCTGCTCGCACTGGAGCCGGACGGCTTCACGCCCGCCAGGCTCCGCACGGCCCTGTACGGCGACCGGACGGTCACCGCCTCCACGTTCAAGGCGGAGATCTCCCACCTGCGCCGGGCCCTGCACGGCGGCATCGCCACCCGCCGCTACGCGCTGACCGTCCCCGTGTCCTGCGACGCCCGCGAGGTGCTGCAGGCCCTCGAACACGGGGACGTGGACACCGCGCTGCGGCTCTACCGCGGCCCGCTGCTGCCCCGCTCCGAGGCGCCCGGCATCGAGGAGTGGCGTACCCACCTGGAAGTGGCCGTGCGCGAGGCCGTGCTGGCCGGCTCCAGCCCGGAACACGCCCTCAGCTACGGCGAACGGGCCCCCTACGACGCGGAGGTGCACCAGCACGCGCTGCGCCTGCTCGACCCGCACGACACCCGCCGCGCCCTCGCCGCCGGCCGGCTCGCCACCGCCCTGCGGTACTGACACCCCGCCGCGGGACGCGGCACCAACCTCCCGCCAACCCCGGCGGCGCACAGTGCCCACCGTCACGACGGACCGGACCGTCGGGACCGTCGCACTCGCCACCCATCGAGGAGAGCCGCCATGGTGTACGCGCAGCCGGGAACGGACGGCAGCATCGTCGACTTCGCTTCGCGGTACGACAACTTCATCGGCGGGGACTGGGTCGCCCCCGTGGAGGGCCGGTACTTCGACAACCCCACACCGGTGACCGGCGCGACGTTCTGCGAGGTCGCCCGCTCCTCCGCCGCCGACGTCGAACTCGCCCTGGACGCCGCGCACGCCGCCGCGGGGGCCTGGGGCGCCACGTCCGCGGCGGAGCGGTCGAACATCCTCAACCGGATCGCCGACCGCATGGAACAGAACCTCGAGAAGATCGCCGTCGCCGAGACCTGGGAGAACGGCAAGCCGGTACGCGAGACGCTGGCCGCCGACATCCCGCTGGCGATCGACCACTTCCGCTACTTCGCCGGAGTGGTCCGTGCCCAGGAGGGCAGCATCGCCGAGATCGACGCCGACACGGTCGCCTACCACTTCCACGAGCCGCTCGGCGTCGTCGGCCAGATCATCCCCTGGAACTTCCCGATCCTCATGGCCGCCTGGAAGCTCGCGCCCGCGCTGGCGGCCGGGAACTGCGTGGTGCTCAAGCCGGCCGAACAGACCCCGGTCAGTCTGCTGTACGTGATCGAACTGATCGCCGACCTGCTCCCGCCGGGCGTCCTCAACGTCGTCAACGGCTTCGGCGTCGAGGCGGGCAAGCCGCTCGCCTCCAGCCCGCGCGTCGCCAAGGTCGCCTTCACCGGCGAGACCACCACCGGACGCCTGATCATGCAGTACGCCAGCGAGAACATCGTCCCCGTCACCCTGGAACTGGGCGGCAAGAGCCCGAACATCTTCCTGCCCGACGTCACCGCCGCCGACGACGACTTCCTGGACAAGGCCGTCGAGGGGTTCGTGATGTTCGCGCTGAACCAGGGCGAGGTGTGCACCTGCCCCTCCCGCGCGCTCATCCACGCGTCCGTCTACGACGAGTTCATGGCCCGCTGCGTCGAACGGACCAAGGCCATCGTCAGCGGCGACCCGCTGGACCCGGAGACCATGATCGGCGCCCAGGCCAGCAACGACCAGTACGAGAAGATCCTGTCCTACATCGACATCGGCCGGCAGGAGGGCGCCGAGATCCTCACCGGCGGCACCCCGAGGGCCGTGCCGGGCCTGGAGGGCGGCTACTACGTCGAGCCGACGATCTTCCGCGGCACCAACGACATGCGGATCTTCCAGGAGGAGATCTTCGGCCCGGTCGTCTCCGTCACCACCTACGACTCGGTCGACGAGGCCCTGAAGATCGCCAACGACACGCTGTACGGCCTCGGGGCCGGCGTGTGGACCCGGGACGGCAACACCGCCTACCGCCTCGGCCGCGGCATCAAGGCCGGCCGGGTGTGGACCAACTGCTACCACGCCTACCCGGCGCACGCGGCCTTCGGCGGCTACAAGAAGTCCGGCATCGGCCGCGAGAACCACAAGATGATGCTCGACCACTACCAGCAGACGAAGAACCTGCTGGTCAGCTACTCCGGGCAGAAGCTCGGGTTCTTCTGATGGAGGCCCGCACCCGGCGCGTCGAACTGACGCCCGCCGCCGAGGAGTTGGTGCGGCGACTGGTGGCGGTGCACGGTCCGGTGATGTTCCACCAGTCGGGTGGCTGCTGCGACGGCAGCTCACCCATGTGCTACCCGCGCGGCGAGTTCCGGGTCGGCGCCTCGGACGTCCTGCTCGGGCACGTGGCCGGCGACGCCCCCTTCTGGATGAGCGCCGACCAGTACGCGTACTGGTCGCACACCCACCTCACCGTGGACGTGGTCACCGGCCGGGGCGGCGGCTTCTCCCTGGAGGCCCCCGAGGGCGTACGCTTCCTGCTCCGCTCCCGGCTGCTCACCGAGGAGGAACTGCACCGCATCGAGACCGAACCGCCCCTGCCCACCGGGGCGGACCCGGCCGGATGAACCCCGGCGGCGTCACACCGGGCGGGGGCCGTGCCACGGCCCCCGCCCGGCCCCCGTCCCCTCGTCAGCTTCCGCAGGTCCCCTTGATCCACCGGTGCGAACGCAGCTTGTACGTGCCGGCGAGGTTCCCCTTCTTGCCCTGCTTGGTGCAGCCCTTCCGGGTCCCGTAGTCCTTCCCGGAGTAGTAGGCGACTCCGCTCCAGTTCGAGCTGGTGCCGTTGTTCTTGATCGACTTCACGTTCTTGGTGGCGGACCAGGAACACTTGATGTTGCCGTTGCGCCAGTCGGGATCGGCCTGGCTCCACATGCACATGTCACCCGTGTAGTCCGAACCGGTGTAGAAGCAGACGTACTTCTCCGGGCAGGGCGGCGGCGCGGAGGCGGCGGCGTTGGCACTGCCCGGCATCACCAAGGTGGCGGCGGTAGCCACCCCGGCGGCGAGGCCGGCGAGCATGGTGCGGGTCTTTCGCATCGTTCCCCCTGTGGTCGGGGCGATCAGACGGATCGCCCTCGTGCCTGTCTGTCCGGTTACTCTCCCCGACCCGGGCCCACGCGGCCAGGCCCTTGCTCCCTGCCGCAAAAGCCCAGGTCACGTGGGAGAGCGGAATGCCGCGGGCGCACTTCGGTGATCCCGGCCGCGTACGGCCCGGCGGGGTGCCGCGGCCCGCGAGCGCCGCGCCCGGCTGGGTGATCACCGGTGGCGGGGCGGAAGCCCCGCTCATAGCTTCGGCTCATGAACAGACGACACATCGCGTATCTCGCCTGCACCACCGCCGTCTTGGCCGCCGGTCTGGGAGCCGCCCCGTCGACCGGGCACCACCCCACCGTGCACCGTGTACAGCCCGGCCAGTCGATCCAGAAGGCCGTCGACGCCGCCGAGCCGGGCGACACCGTGCTCCTCGCCCCCGGAACCTACCGGGAGAGCGTCACGATCACCGCGTCGGACATCACCCTGCGCGGCCACGGCGCCAACAGCACCCTCCTGCTGCCCGCCGAGAAGGCCAAGGGCGCCTGCGCCGAGGCCGGAAACGGCATCTGCGTCACCGGCACCGACAAGAAGCCCGTCGAGGACGTCTCCGTACGGTCGCTGACGGTCCGTGGCTTCGACAAGAACGGCGTGTGGGCCACCGGGACCGAGGGACTGAAGGTCCGTTACGTCACGGCCGAGAAGAACGGCCAGTGGGGCATCGCCGAGGAACGCTCCGCGGACAGCGACATCAGCCACAACGTGGCACGCGGCAACGGCGACGCGGGCCTCTTCGTCGCCAACACCGTCGACACCGAGGAGGGCGCCCGCGACGCCCGGAAGACCGTCGTCCGGCACAACAGGACGGAAGGCAACCGGGTCGGCGTCACCGTACGGCGGCTGCGCAACCTCAGCGTCACCCACAACGAGGCCACCGGCAACTGCGCCGCCGTGTTCGTGGTGGGCGACGAGACCACGCCCCGCTCCGGCCACCTGGACGTGAAGTACAACCACATCCACGCCAACAACAAGTACTGCGCCAAGACACCGCGCCTGCCGTTCCTCCAGGGATCCGGCATCGTCCTCACCGGCGTCGAGAAGACGGTGGTGGCCTACAACCGCGTGGAGGACAACAAGGGCACCTCCCCGCTGTCCGGCGGCATCGTGCTCTTCAAGAGCCTCGTCGGCACGCCCAGCGAGCGCAACGAGATCCGCGACAACCTGGTGACCGGCAACAGCCCGGCCGACCTGGCCAACCGGGACACCGCCACGACCAACACCTTCAGCCGCAACACCTGCACGCTCTCCGAGCCCGCCGGTATGTGCTGACCCGCACCCCCCACCCACTGCACCACAGCAGAAGCGAGGCAACGGATGACCACCGTTGATCAGGCTCCCCCGCCGCCCATGCGGCTGAGGGAGCTCGTATTCGGGGCGGCCTGCGCCGCCGCCGTACGCGCGGCCGTGCGTCTGGGCGTTCCCGACGCCCTGGACGACAGCCCCATGACCGTCGACGACCTGGCCGCCGCGGTGAAGACGCAGCCGCACACCCTGCGCCGGCTGCTGCGCGCACTGTCCTGCCAGGGCGTCTTCACCGAGAACCCCGACGGCACCTTCGCGCACACCGAGATGTCCCGGCTGCTGCGCGAGGACGACCCGCACAGCCTGCGCTACATCGCCCTGTGGTGCACCGAGCCGTGGACCTGGAACGTCTGGCCGCTCCTCGACGAGGCGGTGCGCTCCGGCCGCAACGTCTTCGAGGACGTCCACGACCGCGAGTTCTTCACCTACCTCAACGAGTCCGCCCCCGAGTCCGCCCACGTCTTCAACCGGGCGATGACCACCTCCAGCGAGCAGTCCGCCCGTGACGTGGCCCTGCTCCTCGACCTGGACGACGCCTCCTCGGTCGTGGACATCGGCGGCGGCCAGGGCCACGTCCTGGCCAGCCTCCTGGAGAAGCACGCCCACCTCCACGGCACCCTGCTCGACCTGCCGGGCGTCGTGGAGAACGCCGACCCCCGGCTGCGCCCGGGCGGCGCACTCGCCGGCCGGGTCGACGTCGTGGCAGGCGACTGCCGGGAGTCCGTCCCCGTCGAGGCGGACGTCTACATCATCAAGAACGTCCTGGAGTGGGACGACGACAGCACCCGCCGGGCCCTGGCGAACGTCCGCGCGGCGGCCCGGCCGTCGGCGCGTGTCGTGGTCATCGAGAACCTCGTCGACGACACCCCCTCGATGCGGTTCACCACCGCCATGGACCTGCTGCTCCTCCTCAACGTCGGCGGCGCCAAGCACACCCGGCAGAGCATGACCGACCGCCTGACCGACGCGGGCCTGACCATCGACGAGATCCGCCCGGTCAACGCCTATCTCCACGCCTTCGAGTGCACCGTGCCCGGCTGACCCCCGCGGCCGCACAGCCCGAGGCCGCCGGCTCCGCGACTGACGCGGGACCGGCGGCCTCGGGCTGTGCGGCCGCGGCTCAGGAGCCGGCGTCGCGCTCCCAGCGGTAGAAGCACTGCGCCATGGCGTCCTTCGGGCTGCGCCACGTGGCCGGGTCGTAGGGGCTGACGTACGCCTCCAGCCGCTCGCTGATGCCGCGGAACTCCGGATGCGAGGCCAGCCGGGCGATGGCCGGCGCCGGGTCCTGCTCGGCCTCGATGAGGTGCAGGTACACGTCGTCGCCGAACTGGAACAGGCTGCGCCTGCTGACACCGACCAGATGGGGGAGTTCCCCCCGGTCGGAGGCGGCGAACACCTCGGCGATGTCCGGCGCTGAGCCGGGCTTCATCCGGGCGACGATGAGGGCGTGGTGCATGGGGTGTCCTTCCCTGTCCGGGTCCTGCCGGGACCGGCGCTCAGCGCGAGGACGCGACGGACGCGCTCTCGCTGTCGCGGGCGACCTGCTCGATCCGGTCCCGGATGAGGGCCATCTGCGTACGGGAGTTGCGGTTGATGTTGTCCGTCATCCACGCGTCGTCGACCGGGGCGTCGGGCTTCATCGCGAAGTCCTGCGTCCAGCGCATCTGGACACCGCCCGGCAGCTCCGCGTACTCCCACAGGATGTCCATGTGGGCGAACGGGCCCGTCTCCACCCGGCGGGCACGCACGATCCGCTTCTCGCGGTCGGGGGTGCGCTCCGACACCCAGCTCCACACCTTCCCGTTCTCGTCGGGGTGCATGGTCAGCCGGAACGTCGTCGTGTCGCCCTCGCGGGAGAGGATCTCCACGGACGCGTACTCGCTGAACAGCCGCGGCCAGTTCTCCAGGTCGTTGGTCATCTCCCACACGAGGTCGAGGGGAGCGTCGATCGTGATGCTGTTCTCGGTGTGTCCGGCCATGTTCAGGCTCCAGCCGTGAGGGTGCTGTTGACGAGGTTCAGGAACTCGCGGGGCGTCTTGCAGCGCTCCGAGTCGGGGGGCAGCGACTGGCCGTACCGGTTCTCCAGCTCGCCGACGATGCCGAGCAGACCGAGCGAGTCCAGTCCGAAGGAGTCGAACGGGGACTCCGCGGCCTCCTTCAGCTCCCGCGGGTCGACGGTGATGCCGGCCGCCTGCTTCATCAGGGCGGACAGCTCTTCGAAGGTCACTTCGGTGGTGATCATGGGTGACTGCTCCTTCCCCGCCCGGACCTACCGGGCGGATTCGTCACCGCGGCGCACGACCAGCGCCGCGTTGGAGCCCATCAGTCCCCTGCTGAGGACGAGGGCGGTACGCAGCTCGGCGGGACGAGCCTGCGACATCACCAGGTCGAGGTCGTGGCAGATGTCGAACACGTTGGGCGTCGGAGGGATCAGGCCGTGCTCCATCGCGAGCACCGCCGCCACCGTGTCCAGCACGGGCGCCGCACAGTAGGCCCGGCCGATGCCGGTCTTGGGCGCCGTGACCGGCACCCGGGTGCCGCGCCCGCCGAAGACGTCGGCGATCGCCAGCGCCTCCGCGTGGTCCGCCTCCACGACGCCCATGGCGTCGGCGAACACCACGTCGATCTCCTCAGGGGCGCAGTCCGCCTCGTCGAGGGCGCCGCGGATCGCGCGGACCAGGCCCTCCCGGGACTCCGCCCAGCGGGAAGCCCCGGTGAACGTGGCGGCATGGCCGGCCACGGTCGCCCGTACCGGCACCCCGCGCTCACGGGCCCGCTCCTCGTCCTCGACGACGAGCAGGGCGCCGCCCTCGGCGGGCACGAAGCCGCACGCCTTCTCGGTGAACGGACGGTAGGCGCGGTCGGGGTCGTCGAGGGTGCTCAGTTCGGGGTAGCCGAGCTGGCACACCATCGAGTACGGGGCCAGGGGCGCCTCCGCGGCGCCCACGACCATGACGTCGGTACCGCGCCGCACGGCCCGGCTCGCGTGCGCGAGGGAGTCCAGACCGCCCGCCTCGTCGCTCGCCACCACCCCGCACGGCCCCTTCAGACCGCCGCGGATGGAGATCTGGCCGGTGCTCGCGGCGTAGAACCAGGCGATGGACTGGTAGGGGCCGACGAACTTGGAACCCTGCCCCCACAGTTTCTGCAGCTCGCGCTGGCCGAACTCGCCGCCACCGGACCCGGCGGCGGTGACCACCCCGACCGAGAAGGGCTCCGCCGGCTCACCGCCGAGCCCGGCGTCGTCGAGGGCCAGGGCGGCCGCGGCCATCGCGAAGTGGCTGAACCGGTCGGTCTGCACCAGGAACCGGTCCTCGATCAGGGCCGCGGGGTCGAAGGACCGCACCTCCCCCGCCACCCGCAGCGGCAGGTGGTCGCAGCCCTCGCGGCCGATCAGGTCCAGTACCGTGAGGCCTTCACGGACGGACTTCCAGTAGGCGTCGGACCGCTGTCCGTTGGGCGCGATCACACCGATCCCGGTGACGGCAGCGCGCCGGGGGCGCCGATTGCTCATCGTGTCCTCCCGCCCGTCCCCGTCAGCAGCACCGCGGACTGGAAGCCGCCGAACCCGCTGCCCACGGAGAGCACGTTGGTCAGCTTCCGCGGCCGCGCGGTGCGCGGCACGTAGTCCAGGTCGCACTCCGGGTCCGGGGTCTCGTAGTTCGCCGTCGGCGGCACGACCTGGTGCTTGAGCGCGAGCACGCACGCGACCACCTCGATCGCGCCGATCGCGCCCAGCGAGTGCCCCACCATCGACTTGATGGAGCTCATGGGCGTGTCATGGGCGTGCGCGCCCAGCGACCGCTTCACGGCGGCCGTCTCGTGCCGGTCGTTCTGCCGGGTGCCGGACCCGTGCGCGTTGACGTAGTCGATCGACGTCGGGTCGATACGGGCCTGCTCGAGCGTGGTGTCGATCGCCCGGGCCATCTCCAGGCCCTCGCTGGTCAGACCGGTCATGTGGTAGGCGTTGCCGTAGGTGGCGTAGCCGCTGATCTCGCAGTGGATCTCCGCCCCGCGGGCCCGCGCGTGCTCGTACTCCTCGAGGACGAGCACCGCCGCGCCCTCGCCCATCACGAACCCGTCGCGGTGGGCGTCGAAGGGCCGGGAGGCGTGCTCGGGGTCGTCGTTGTTCGGCGACGTCGCCTTGATGGCGTCGAAGCAGGCCATGGTGATCGGTGAGATCGGCGAGTCCGATGCTCCCGCGATGCAGACGTCGGCCCGGCCCTCGGCGATGGTGTGGAAGGCGTAGCCGACGGCGTCGAGCCCCGAGGTGCAGCCGGTGGAGACGGTCTGCACCGGGCCACGGGCGTCGAACTGCTCGGCGACGACCGAGGCGAGGGTGCTGGGGGAGAAGGCCAGATGCAGCTTCGGCTCCGCCTTGCGGTGGTCCACGTCCCAGCGCCGCCCGTGCTCGCTGACCCGGACGTAGTCGCTCTCCAGCCGGGTGGTGCCGCCGACCGCGCTGCCGAGGGAGACCGCGGTGCGCCAGGGATCCACGGCCGCGGTGTCGAGACCGGAGTCGCGCACGGCCTCCCCGGCCGCCACCACGGCGAACTGTATGTAACGGTCCGCGTGCTGGCACAGCTCCATGTCCAGACCGTGCTCGTAGGGGTCGAAGTCGCACTCGGCGGCTATGCGCGAACGCAGGCCCGCCGGGTCGAACAGGGTGATGCCGCGGGTCGCGGTGCGGCCGGCTGCGAGAAGATCCCAGAACGCCGTCGCTCCGATGCCGCCGGGAGCGACCACACCTATACCGGTGACGGCCACTCGCCGGGTCATTTTATGGCCTCGCTCGGCTCGGCCGGCCGGCCGTGCTCGGGACCGCCGACCTTCAACTGCGGCCCGGCGACGGCGCTCTCGGTCTCCTCGGTGTCGACGTGGCCGAGGCTCGGATGCGGCGCGAGCGGCCCCAGGTGGAAAACCATCCGGGCCTCCTGGTCGCCGACGTTGCGGAAGCGGTGCCGCATGTCGACCGGGATCATCAGGGCCTGCTCGGCGCGGAGCGCGAACGGCTCGCCGTCCAGGTCCACTTCGAGCGCGCCGCTGACGACGTACACGAACTCCTCGGAGTACGGGTGGTAGTGCTCGCCGATCCGTTCGCCGGGCTTGATGACGGCCAGGCCCATGAACCCGCTGGTGGAGCCCACGGTGGCCGGTGTGAGCAGGGTCCTGAGGTCACCTCCGCGCCGTCGGTTGGGTTCCGTCTCGCTCAGGTCCACGATGCGTGGATGCTGCTTGGACATGGTTGATACCTCCGGGTGTGCCGGTGACGTGCGCGGCGGGAACGGCCGCGGACGTCACCGCGGTCGACCGTCAGGAATCCGCTGAGCTGCGGTCGGTGACGGGCAGCATGTCGGCGTGCGCCAGCAGGCTGTTGAGGTTGCGCTCCGAGTCCAGGGCGCCCTCGACACCGATCGCGGCGCCGTCCAGGAGACGCTCCAGCTCCGCCGCCTTCCCCGCACCCTTGATGCCGAGGGCGGCGGCCGGGTCCAGGTCGAGGTCGCGGGTGACGTCGACGAGACGCACCACGGTGTCGTCCCGCTGGAACACCGTGCTCGCGAACACCGGGCTGTCCGGGTCGTCGGCCGCGGTCTCGTCCTGGTGGGCGAGGAACCGGGCCAGGTCCATGCCACGGCCCTCGACGGCCGGGTAGTACAGTGCGTGCCGCCGCAGCCCGGCGGGCTCCGGCCGGCCGGCCGTCACATGGTGGACGGCGGGGAGCGCGGCCCGGGTGAAGAAGACCCGCGCGGACTCGGGGTCGGTCAGATCCCGGTCCTGCTCCAGATACGGGTTGATGGCCTCCTCGACCGCGCGCACCTCCGGCTGCCGGGCGACGTGCCGCAGCGCGGCCAGCAGGTCGCCCTCCACCTCCACGGCCCGCACGACGCGGTTGCCGTGCATGAACAGCGACGTGCGGCGCAGCCGCGTGGTGTCGTCGACCTGTGCCTTGGGCGACTCGTACCCGGCCAGCAGCTCCGCGACCTTGGACTCGGACCCCGGCTTGACGGTGAAGGTGAGGGCGTGGCGCGCCACGCCGTCGCCCACCCGTGCGGCCGTCTGGAGTCCCGCCGAGGCGGCCTCGGGGGTGAGCGGCCGGTCGGGGTGGGTCTCGCGCAGGATGCTGTAGCGCATCGACCGGGTGTCGCGGACGCAGCTGTGCATCGGCCGGACGGTTTCGACGTGTTCCTCGCTGTTCACCCACGCGAGGAACGGCGGGGCGCTCTCCCACTCGCTGGTGATGAGCCACTGCGAGGGGTTCTCGATCGACTGGCACAGCTGGTCGCTGATGTGTCCGGGGACGGACGCGACCTTGTTGCGCATGTGCTCGTAGGCGTCGAGGAACTGCTCCTGGGCCCCCTCGTACAGATCGAGCAGCAGGATCACCCGCAGTCTGGAACCGTCGAAGGCCGACTGCGCTATGCGTCCCGACGTGGTCATCCGGCGCACCTCTCCTCTTCTCGTGAAGCCCCTGCGCGGGGCTTCTTCCGGAAGCTCTTCACGGAAGGTCAGGGAACGACCGCCGTGTCCGATGGGCCGGGGTCGCCATGTGTCGATGGTTGACGCGACCCCAGCGGCGCGCGAGCGACACGGGGCACCCGGGTGAACCCCGCGCCATCCGGGTGCCGCCGGGACGCGAAGGGGCCCGTACCGGGCATGGAATGTGCGTCCCGTTCCGCAGCCCGTCCCGGGCGACGCTGGAGGCGTTTTCCATGAACCGACCCAACACGGCCGGCGAGGCGGTTCACCGCACGCCCGTCCTCATCGTCGGCGGCTCCCTGGTGGGGCTGTCCATGTCCCTGTTCCTGGGGCGGCTCGGGGTGCCGCACACACTCGTCGAACGTCACGCGGGCACGTCGATCCACCCGCGCGGCCGGGGCAACAACGTCCGCACGATGGAGCTGTTCCGGACCGCCGGGGTGGAGCGGCGCATCGCGGAGGCGGCGTCGGTGCTGGCGGACAACCACGGCATCCTGCAGACGCCGAGCCTGGCGGGCGACGCCGGCGAGTGGCTGTTCCGTGAGATCGACCCCGGCGGCGGGCTCGCCCGCTTCAGCCCGGCCGGCTGGTGTCTGTGCAGCCAGAACGACCTCGAGCCCGTGCTGCTGGCGAGCGCCCGGGAACTCGGCGGCGACCTGCGCTTCGGCACCGAGATGATGTCCTTCGACCAGGATCCCGACGGGGTGACGGCGCACCTCAAGAGCCGCGAGACGGGCGAGCACACCACCGTACGGGCGGACTACCTGGTCGCCGCGGACGGCCCCCGCAGCCCCGTGCGCGAGCGGCTCGGCATCGGGCAGAACGGACCCGGCGACCTGTTCCACAACGTCAGCGTCACCTTCACCTCCCGGGACCTCGCCGGGGTCGTCGACGACCGGAAGTTCATCGTCTGCTACCTCACCAGCCCGGACGCCGACGGCGCGCTGCTCCCGGTGGACAACCGTGAGCACTGGGTCTTCCACGCGCCCTGGCACCCCGAACACGGCGAGACGCTCGAGGAGTTCACCGACGAGCGGTGCGCCGCCCACATCCGGAGGGCCGTCGGCGTCCCCGATCTCGATGTGACGATCACCGGGCGGGCGGCCTGGCACGCCGCCGAGCGGGTCGCCGAGCGGTACACCGAGGGCAGGGTGTTCCTGGCCGGTGACTCGGCGCACGAGATGTCGCCCACCGGGGCGTTCGGCTCCAACACCGGCATCCAGGACGCCCACAACCTGGCCTGGAAGCTGGCCGCCGTGCTGGACGGCCGGGCGGGTGTGGCCCTGCTCGACTCCTACGACGCCGAGCGCAGGCCGGTCGCCGAGGCCACCAGCGCCCGTGCCTCGTCCCGCTCGGTGGAGCACAGCCACCCCGGGTACACACCGGCCGACGCGACCGCCGCGGTGGCCGGCCGCCGCGGCGGCATTCTCAACGTGGCGCTGGGCTACCGCTACCCGCGCGGCGCGGTGCTGGGCGCCGACCCCACGGCGCCGGTGGTCCCCGACGCCCTCGCCCTGACCGGCGAGCCTGGTACCCGCGCTCCGCACCTGTGGCTGGACCGCGCCGGTACGCGGATCTCCACGCTGGATCTGTACGAGCGGTCACTGGTCCTGCTGAGCGGGGAGGACGGGGCGTGGCACGAGGCGGCGGGGCGGCTGTCGCTGCCGGTCGAGTCCTACCGGGTCGGTGAGGGCCCCGATGCCGACCTGACGCCTGAGGCCGGCACGGACTGGACCGGCGCGCACGGCATCACCCGCGACGGCGCGGTCCTGATCCGCCCGGACGGCTTCGTCGCCTGGCGGTGCACGCAGCGCCCGGCGGACGCGGAGACCGCACTGCGCGAAGCAGTCACGACGCTGCTCTGCCGCCCCTGACGCCGTTCGTACCGTGCGCCGGGCCGGCCGTGGGGTGTTCGCGCAGCCCGGCGCTTGCGGGGTGCCTCCCCCACTCTCGGCTGCGCTCGAGCGGGAGGTACCCCCACCGCCCACCCGTGCCGCCCTGGGGGCACCTCCCAGGCCCTTCAGGCACTGGGGGAGGCACGGCTGCCCGCGGAGCGGCGCGGGTCACCCCCCGCCGATACCTCCTTGACGGCCCCGTTCCGACTTCGCCTGATGCTGTTCGAAGCGTTGGAGCGCGGGGCCGTCGACGTCCCACGGCCAGGGCGTGACCGTGCCCTGGAGGGCCTGGAAGACCGGGTGGGCGTCGGCGGCCCGCCCCGCCGCGCACAGCGCGTACGCCAGGACGTTCAGATCCGCCGGCGCCGCCACGTGCTGGAAGAAGCCCGGCTTCGCCCACAACGCGGCCGCCTGGTCCAGTGCCGCCGCGATCTGTCCGCCCTCCCACAGCTGACCGGCGGTCATGGCCCGCACCCCGCCCTGCGCCAGCAGCCCCTGGTACTGCCGGACGGCCGCGGTCAGCTCGACCGCCGCACACGGTGCGTTGGCCGGGATCCGCGTGCGCACCACGTCGATGAAGTCGAGGACGGACGCACTGGAACCGCCCTCCTCCGGCGAGAGGTACGCGAGCATCTGGAAGTACGCCTCACGGTGCCAGCGGTCGCGCGAGGTGGCCTCCCGCCAGACGGCGTTGACCTCGTTCTGGCCGTACCGCTCGATCCGTGACACACCGAGCAGCGCCACCCACGGCAGCGGGTCCTCCGGCCGGAGTTCGGCGGCCCGGCGGCAGTGGGACATCAGCTCTCCGGCGTCCTCCAGCCGTCCGTCCCGCAGTCCGCGTGTCAGCCCGGTCCAGGAGTGGAACACCAGGGCGTCGGCATGGTCCGGCTCCCGGTCCAGCCAGGCCGCCGCGATGCCGGTGTCCGCCGTCGCGCCGGCCAGGACGGACACCCGGTGGCTGCGGCTGTCCCAGTCGTCCCCGGCCTCCTCCAGCAGCGAGGCCGCCAGCGTCACGTCGGCCGCTTTGGCGCTCCCGCTCCGCTTGCTCAACTTGCCCAGCACGCGGGCAAGTTCGGCATCGTCGAAGGCGGGGTTGATACGGAGACGTCTGCTGGTGCGACTGCTGAAGAGGGGCATGCCCGAAGACTAGAAACTGCGCGTGCCCCGGCAAGCCGTATTGGGTGATCGTTATCGATCTGCCCCTTACCGCCGGTCAGCCGGGCAGAACAGGGCGGGGCCGGACATCTCGCCCGGCCCCGTCCGTCACTCCGCCTGCGCCTCCCGCGGCCTCCCGGCTCAGACCGCCGGGGACGGGTACGTCGGGTACTCCACGCCCGAGACGTACTGGACGACCCGGACGACCTGGCAGGAGTAGCCGAACTCGTTGTCGTACCAGAGGTACAGGATCGCGTTGTCGCCCTCGACCTTGAGCGCGCCGGCGTCGACGATCGAGGCGTGCCGCGAGCCGACGAAGTCGCTGGAGACGGCGTCGGGGGCGCTGATGAAGTCGATCTGGCGCTTCAGCGGGGAGGTCAGCGACACCTTGCGGAGGTGGTCGAGGACCTCCTCGCGGCTGGTCGCACGGGCCAGCTGGAGGTTGAGGATCGCGATCGAGACGTCCGGCACCGGGACCCGGATCGAACTGCCCGTGATCGTCGCGTCGAGGTCGGGCAGTGCCTTGGCGACGGCCGAGGCGGCACCCGTCTCGGTGATCACCATGTTCATCGGCGCGGAACGGCCGCGGCGCTCCGACTTGTGGTAGTTGTCCAGCAGGTTCTGGTCGTTGGTGAACGAGTGGACCGTCTCCACGTGCCCGCGCAGCACACCGTACTCGTCCGCCATGGCCTTGAGCGGCGGGACGATCGCGTTGGTGGTGCAGGACGCGCAGGACAGGATCCGCTCGTCCGGCTTCAGGGTGTCGTGGTTGACGCCGTGCACGATGTTGGGGACGTCGCCCTTGCCCGGCGCGGTCAGCACCACCTTGTCGACACCGGGACGCAGGTGCTGCGAGAGGCCCTCGCGGTCGCGCCACTTGCCGGTGTTGTCGATGAGGATGGCGTTCTTGATGCCGTACGCCGTGTAGTCGACCTGGGTCGGGTCGTCGGCGTAGATCACCTTGATGGTGTTGCCGTTGGCGACGATCGTGTCGTCCGCCTCGTTCACGGTGATCGTGCCCTGGAACTGGCCGTGCACGGAGTCGCGGCGCAGCAGCGAGGCGCGCTTGACGATGTCCTGTGCGCCGCCCCGGCGGACCACGATCGCGCGCAGACGCAGCCCGTTGCCGGAGCCCGACTTCTCGATGAGGAGCCGGGCCAGGAGACGGCCGATGCGGCCGAAGCCGTAGAGGACGACGTCGCGTGGCTCGCGGCGGTCGATCCTGTTGGCGCCGGTCGCGCCGGCGACGGCCTCGGCGGTGAACTCGGCCACCGACAGTCCCCGGTCGTCGGCGCGGTGGGCCTCGGCGAGCAGCCCGATGTCGATCTGCGACGGGCCGAGGTCGAGCGTGGTGAGTGCCTCCAGGAAGGGCAGCGTCTCGGTGACCGAGAGCTCCTCGCCGGCGATCTGCCGGGCGAAGCGGTGGGTCTTGAGAATGCTGACCACCGACTTGTTCACCAAGGAGCGGCTGTGCAGCAGGACGGTCACGTCCCGCTCCCGGTGCAGCTTCCCGATGATCGGGATCATCGACTCCGCGATCTCCTCGCGGTGCTTCCAATGGGTGAACGAGTCTTCGTTGACAGTCACAGGATCATCTTTCGAGCTAGAGGGTGCTCATATGATAGCCACGCTGTCGGGGCGGTCCTGAGGGGGTGCCCGCGGGCCACGGAAACGCCGGACTTCGCAGGGTTGCGCGAGATGCGAACGGGTACGCGTGCAGCACTGTGCCCGGGGCGGATCTTGTCCCCGGGCGGGCCGCACGACCGCCGCTACCAGGGAAACTGCCATGGAGACACCAGCGCACGAGAACAACCCCCCGACGCCCGCCCAGCGGGCCCTGGACACCCTGTCCGAGAACACCGAGGACACGGCGGCGCTGGACGCCCTCGCGAACAGCGACGTACTGATCCCGGTCCCCGACGACGCGGGCGACGAGGAGGCATCCGACCCGGGCGTGGTGGCGCTGCCGGTGCTGGAGCAGCCCGGCGGCACGCACGTGGTGCCCGTGTTCACGTCCGAGCTGGAGATGGCCGGCCTGCTGCCGTTCGTCTCCCGCTACCGTCTGGTCCCGCTCGGCGCGCTCGCCGCCCAGTGGCCCGCCGACGACCTGTCCCTCACCATCGACGGCAGCTCCGAGCACCGGCTCACCCTCACCTCGGAGGGGGTGCGCAGCCTGCTGGCCCGGCCGTGACCCGGCGGGCCGGCGCCTGCCCGCGCGCTATGCGTCCAGTGCGCGGGCCAGGGCGGCACGCTGCACCGGCAGCGCCTCGGCGTGCAGGTCGCGGCCCTTCGCGGTGAGCGCCACGAAGACGCCCCGCCGGTCCTCCAGACACAGGCTGCGCTCGACCAGACCGTCCCGCTCCAGCCGGGCGATGAGGCGCGACAGAGCGCTCTGGCTGAGGTGCACCCGGCCCACCAGGTTCTGCACCCGGCACGGCCCGCCCTCGCCGGGAGCCGCGAGCAGGTCGAGCACCTCGAAGTCGGACGCGCCGAGGCCGTAGGGATTCAGCGCACGGTCGATCTCGCCGAGAGTGCGCGCGTGCACCGCGAGGATGTCACGCCACCGTTCCTCGAGCCCGGCTCCGGCCGTATCCACTGCCATACGGGAACGGTAACACTTGTTCCACTTTCAATGAACGCACGGTGACGAGGCGTACCACCCCGTCGGACAGGCCCGTCCCCGCTCACGTGGAGTCACGACGCACCAGTTCCGTGGGCAGGATCACCGCCGCCGGGTCCTCACCGCCGATCTGGGCCAGCAGCACCCGGACCATCTCCGTGCTGATGCGGTCCCACGGCTGGCGGATCGTGGTGAGTGCGGGGCTCGCGGACACGGCCGCGGGGGAGTCGTCGAAGCCGCCGACCGCGACGTCCTCGGGCACCCGGCGCCCGGCCCGGTGCAGCGCGGTGAGCACGCCCTGGGCCATCAGGTCGGAGGCGACGAACACGGCGTCCACGTCCGGGGCCCGGGCCAGCAGCAGTTCGGCGCCCGCCTCACCGCTGGCCCGGCTGTAGTCGCCGGAGACGACGAGCCGCTCGTCGGCCTCGACGCCCGCCTCGGCGAGCACCTCCCGGTAACCGGCCAGGCGCTCCACACCGCCCGGGGTGTCCGGCGGACCGGTCACCACACCGATCCGCCGCCGGCCCAGCGCCAGCAGATGCCGCACCATGTCCCGCGCGCCGTCCCGGTCGTCGGCGGCCACGTAACTCACCTTCGAGCCCAGCCCGATCGGCTTCCCGCACGCGACCAGCGGCACGCCCGCCGCGCGCAGTTCCTCGGCCACCGGGTCACCGGAGTGGCTGGAGACCAGCAGCACCCCGTCCACGTGCCCGGCGGTGATGTACCGCGTGATGCGCCGCCGCTCGCCGTCCGTGCCGGCCAGCATCAGCAGCAGCGGAATGTCGTGCGCGGCCAGCGCCTGGGTGCAGCCCCGCAGCAGGACATTGAAGTTGGGGTCCTCGAAGAACCGCTCCTGGGGCTCGGTGAGCAGGAAGCCCACCGAGTCCGAACGACCGGTGATGAGCGAGCGGGCGTGCCGGTTGACGACGTATCCCGTCTTGCGGATCGCCGCGTTGACCGCGTCCGCCGCGGCGGGGCTGACGTAGTGCCCGCCGTTCAGCACGCGCGAGACGGTGCCGCGCGAGACCCCGGCCTCGCGCGCCACGTCATGGATCGTCGGTGGCTTGCGCCTGCCCCCCGTGCTGCTCATGGTCACGACTTTACGGCCCCGGAGAGCAGATCCAGACTCCAGAACCGCTGGATGACCAGGAACAGCGCCACCAGCGGGACCACCGCGAGGAAAGCGCCCGTGATCACCAGGGTGTAGAGCGCGGGCGTGCTGGCGCCCTGTTCCAGCAGGGTGTACAGACCGAGGGTGATCGGGAACTTCTCGTCGTCGCTGAGCATGATGTACGGCAGCAGGAAGTTGTTCCAGATCGCGACGAACTGGAACAGGAAGACCGTCACCAGCCCGGGCACCATCATCGGCAGTGCGACCTGGGTGAAGATCCGCCACTCGCCCGCGCCGTCCATCCGCGCGGCCTCCACCAGTTCCGCGGGTACCGCGGCGGTGGCGTGGATCCGCGCGAGGTAGACGCCGTACGGGGAGAGGATCTGCGGCAGCAGCACCGACAGGTAGGAGTCCGTGAGGTCCGCCTTCGCCAGCAGCAGGTACTGCGGGACGGCGAGGATCACCGGTGGCATCAGGACGCCCGCCAGCAGCACGTTGAACAGGGACTCCCGGCCCCGGAAGCGGTAGACCGCCAGTGCGTAGCCGCTGATCGCCGACACGCACGCCGACAGCAGCGCGCCCAGACCGGCGTACAGGGCGGAGTTGCCCATCCACCGCCAGTAGACGCCGTCGCGGTAGGCGTTGAGGTCCACGAGGTTGTCGGTGAAGCCGGTGCCTGGCCAGAAGGTGAAGGTGGAGAACAGCTCCGAGCCCGACTTGGTGGACGCGACGACCACCCAGGCGACCGGCAGCAGGCAGTACACCGCGCCGAGCAGCAGGGTCACGGTCGGGACCAGGGCGATCCGGCGGCGCCGCGCCGGGCCCCGGGCAGTGGCGGCCGCGGGTGCGGCCGGACGCAGGGTGAGGGAGCTCATCGTGCGGCCTCCTGCCGGGATCGCCGGTTCGCGGCCCGCAGGAACCCGAAGGACAGCACCAGCGTGGCGAGCGCGATGACGGTCGCCTGGGCGGCGGCCGCGTGGATGTCGCCGTTGCCGAAGGCGTCCTGGTAAACCTTCATCAGCGGACTCCAGGTGGTGGAGACGGAGTTGGTGAGCGGCTTGAGGGTGGTCGGTTCGCTGAACACCTGGAGCGTCGCGATGATCGAGAAGAAGAAGGTCAGCACCAGCGAGGGCGCCACCATCGGGATCTTGATCCGCAGCGCGATCTGCAGCGGCGTGGCACCGTCCAGCTTCGCCGCTTCGTACACCTCGGCGGGGATGGCCCGCAGCGCGGTGTAGATGACGATCATGTTGAAGCCGGTGCCGCCCCAGACCGCGATGTTCGACAGCGCCAGGTACAGCGGCCCGCCGTCCAGCAGGTCCGGCCGCGGCAGACCGAGCCGGTCGAGCACGAAGTGGAAGGGGCTCACGTCCGGCAGGTACAGAAAGCCCCACAGCAGGGCCGCGACGACGCCGGGAATGGCGTACGGCAGGAAGATCGCGAGCCGGGTGACGGGGGCGAGGCGCACCTTCTCGGAGTCCAGCATCAGCGCGAACAGCAGCGCGAGCCCCAGCATGACCGGCACCACGATGCAGCCGTACCCGAGCACGCGCAGCGCGCCGGCGAGCAGCTCGCTGTCGGACAGGGCGCCGGTGTAGTTCTCCAGGCCGGCCCAGACCTCCTCGCGGGCGCCGGCCCCGAGCCCGAGGCCGGAGACCTGAACCTTGCGGAAGCTGAGCCAGACGGCGTACCCGATGGGCAGCGCGAAGAACAGCAGGAAGAGAGCGGCGGCGGGGACGAGGAACGCGTACGGGGCCCGCTCGGCCCCGTACGGTGTCCGACGGGTGCGGGACCTCACTCCGCGACCCCGAAGCCCTGCTTCTTCAGGTCGGCGACCGTGTCCTGCTGCATGGTGGCCAGGGCGGCGGTGAAGTCCGACTTGTTCTTCGCGGCGGCACCGAAGGCGTCCCTGAACGTCGTGTACGCGACGTTGACGTTCGGCCCCCACGCGGAGGGCGCGGTGGTCTCCGCGATCTCGGCGGCCTTGCGGTAGAAGTCGGGCTGGTTGGAGAAGTACTCCGGCGGGCTGCTGAAGGCGCCGCTGAGCTGGGCCGAGGTGGAGGCGGGGTAGATGCCGCTCTCCTTGGCGAGCGCGTTGAGCGCTTCACCGTCGGTGTTCAGCCAGGCGGCGAACTTGGCGGCGGCCTCCTTGTTCCCGGAGTCCGTGGTCACCGCGGTGGAGGAACCGCCCCAGCTTCCGGTGCGGCTCTCGCCCTCGCTCCACTGGGGGAGCGGGGCCATGGCCCACTTGCCCTTGGTGTCGGGCGCCGCCGTGGTCAGCGTGCCCGGCGCCCACACCGCGCTCACCCAGGCGATCTGCTTCCCGGTGTTGAGCGCCTTGTTCCAGGCCGGGGTGTACATGGGCTGGTTGTCGACGGCGCCCTCCGCCACCAGGCCGCCCCAGAATTCGGCGACCTTCCGCGTCGCCGCGTCGTCGATGCCGACCTTCCACCGGTCGCCGGAGGTGGTCCACCACTGCGCGCCGGCCTGCTGGGCGAGGCCCGCGAAGAGCCCGGAGTCGTTGGCGGAGAAGGTGGTCAGGTCCTTGTCCGGGGCCTTCTTCTTCAGTGCGCGCGCCGTCTCGGCGAACTCGTCCCAGGTGGCCGGGACGGTGAGGCCGTACTCCTCGAACAGGTCCTCGCGGTAGTAGAACATCATCGGCCCGATGTCCTGCGGCACCGCGTAGACGGCGTCCGTGCCGAGCGTGGTCTGCTGCCAGACGCCGTCGGCGAACCTGCTCTTCGCGTCGCCCACGCTGTCGCCTATGTCGGCCAGCGCGTCATGACTCACCAGCGTGGGCAGCGCCTGGTACTCGGCCTGCACCAGGTCGGGCGCCTTGCCGGCCTTGTGCGCGGTGAGGATCTTGGTGACCAGGGTGTCGCCGGACGCCTGCTTCTTCACCGTGACGGTGATCTGCTCCTTCTTTCCCGGCCCCTTGTTCCACAGGTCCACGACCTTGTCCATGCCGGGGGTCCAGGTCCAGTACGTCAGCGAGACCGGGCCCGAGCCGGCCTCTCCGTCGTCGGACGAGGAGCCGCAGGCGGCGAGTGCGGTGGCGCCGAGCGTGACGGCGACGGCGGAACGCACGAGGCGACGGCGCTTCGTGTACGGCATGGATCTCTCCTCTGACCTGGGCCCCCGCCTCGTGCGAAGGCCGGCTGCACCCTGCGCGGCTCGCCTCCGCGGCGTTCGCGCTCCTTCTGTGAGCGTTCACAGTAGAGAAACAGATCGGACACTTGTCAATGGTTGAGACTGTGGGGTTATGTTGACCTTGCGCCGCCGAATCGGTGTGTGCACGTTCTCAGAACATCGAGCACTTGGGGAGAGAAACCATGCCGGAGACCACCCCCAGAGGCCTCACCGGGCTCGCCTTCGGTGGGGACTACAACCCCGAGCAGTGGCCGGAGAACGTCTGGGAGGAGGACGTACGGCTGATGCGGGAGGCCGGCGTCACCATGGTGAGCGTCGGGATCTTCTCCTGGGCCCTGCTCGAACCGTCACCCGGCGCGTACGACTTCGGCTGGCTCGACCGCACCCTGGACCTGCTGCACGAGGGCGGCATCCGCGTCGACCTCGGCACGCCCACCGTGGTGCCGCCCGCCTGGTTCTACCGCGCACACCCCGACGCGCTGCCCGTCACCGCGGACGGGGTACGCCTGGCGTTCGGCTCCCGCGGCGCCATCTGCCACAGCAACCCCCACTACCGGGCCGCCGCAGCGGGCATCACCACCCGGCTCGCCGAACGCTACGGCGACCACCCGGCACTCGCGATGTGGCACGTCCACAACGAGTACGGCGTCCCCGTCTCCGCCTGCTACTGCGACGGGTGCGCCGCGCACTTCCGGCGCTGGCTGGCGGCGGCCCACGGCTCCGTCGAGGCCGTCAACGAGGCGTGGGGCACGGCGTTCTGGGGCCAGCACTACGCCTCCTTCGAGGAGATCGACCCGCCGCGCGCCACCCCCACGGTCGGCAATCCCGCCCAGGCCCTCGACTACCGGCGGTTCGCCGACGCCACCATGCGCGAGAACTTCACCGCCGAGCGGGACATCCTGCACCGCCTGGCCCCCGGCGTCCCGGTCACCACCAACTTCATGACCGCCCTCAGCCAGTGCGACTCCGTCGACTACTGGGCCTGGGGCCGCGAGGCCGACCTCGTCACCAACGACCACTACCTGATCACCGACGGCCGCCGCACCCACGTCAACCTCGCCATGGCCGCGGACCTCACCCGCTCCGTCGCCGGCGGCGCCCCCTGGCTGCTGCTCGAACACTCCACCTCGGGCGTCAACTGGCAGCCCCGCAACCCCGCCAAGGCCCCCGGCCAGATGGCCCGCAACTCCCTCGCGCACATCGCCCGCGGCTCCGACGGTGCGATGTTCTTCCAGTGGCGCCAGTCCCGGCGCGGTGCCGAGAAGTTCCACTCCGCCATGCTGCCGCACGGCGGCACCGGAACCCGCGTCTTCCGGGAGGTGACCGAACTCGGCGCCGCCGTACGGTCGCTGGCGCCGGTCCGGGGCACCCGCACCGAGGCCGACGTCGCCGTGCTGTGGGACTGGCAGTCCTGGTGGGCTCAGAACCTCGACTGGCGGCCCAGCGAGGACCACGACGCCCGCGAACGCGCCGACGCCTGGTACGAGGCCCTCTACGACCACCACCTCACCGTCGACTTCGCCCGTCCCGAAGCCGATCTGTCGAGGTATCCCCTGGTCGTCGTCCCGGCCCTCTACCTGATGACGGAGGCGGCAGGGCACAACCTCAGCGGATACGTCGAGAGCGGCGGCACCCTCGTCGTGTCGTACTTCTCCGGCATCGTCGACGAACACGACGCCGTGCACGACGGCCCCTACCCGGGCGCGCTGCGCCACGTCCTCGGCCTGACCGTCGAGGAGTTCTCCCCCCTGCTCCAGGGCGAACGCGTCCGCCTGACCGGCCCCGGCGTCCCCGGACTCGACGCCGACGTCTGGACGGAGTTCGTGGTCCCGCAGGGCGCGGAGACCGTGTGGACGTACGCCGACGGACTCACCCGGGGCCGCCCGGCCGTCACCCGGCACCGCCTGGGTGAGGGCACCGCCTGGTACGTTTCCACCCGGCTCGGCGCGGAGGGCCTCGCCGCGCTGCTGGGCCGGGCCGCCGAGGACGCCGGGATCACCCCGTTCCCGGACCTGCCCCGCGACGTGGAAGTGGTCCGCCGCACGGGCGGGACGTGCACCTTTCTGTTCGTGATCAACCACACAACCACCGACGCCAAGGTGCCCCTGGACACCCCCGGCACCGAACTGCTGACCGGGGAACGCGCCGCGGGCCGCCTCGCGGTCCCGGCCGGAGCCGTCCGGGTCGTCCGGCTCGGCGGCTGAACCGCGGGAAGACTGAACGGGCGTGCGCCGTATGGCCGTTGGGTCCCGGACAAGGTGCCGGCAGTACGGGACACGAAGGCCCCCGACGCGGGACAGTGGGAGGGCACCGGAGTGAGGAGCGCCCGGCGCGGAGGTGGACGACATGCTGAGGACTCCTGTCGACGGGACGCGGCGGCGCATCCTGAGGCGGCTGGGCGAACCGGACACCGCGGAACGCGGGCTCACCGCCGACGACATCGCCGCAGGCCTCGGCATCCCCCTCCCGGTGGCCCTCACCCACCTGCGCTTCCTCACCTCCCTCGGCCTGCTGCGCACCGTCCGCCGCGGCGACCGGCTGCACTACCGGCGTGACGAGATACGGATCGCCGAGGTGACGCGCCTGTTCGAAAAGGGCTGGTAGTCCGCGCGTCCCCGCCCGCCGATACGCTGATCCCGAGCGAGTGGGAGACGTACGGTGAGCGACCCGGCAACCGAGGGCCCGCGGGCCCGCCGCACCGTCCGTGCCCGGGCCCCCGTCGTCGCGGCCGTCGCGCTGGGCGGGGCGGCGGGGGCGGCGGCCCGGTACGCTGCCACCCTGTGGTGGCCGACGCCGCCCGGCGCCTTCCCCTGGACGATCCTCTGCGTCAACGTCCTGGGCTGCTTCGTCATCGGCGCGTTCATGGTCGCCGTCACCGAGGTCCGCACCGCCCACCCCCTCGTCCGCCCGTTCTTCGGCACCGGCGTCCTCGGCGGTTTCACCACGTTCTCGACATACGCCGTCGACGTCCGGAACCTGTTCGACGCCGGTCACCCGGCCGCCGGACTCCTCCACCTCGCCCTCACCCCGCTCACGGCCCTGGCCGCCGTATGGACGGCGGTCTCGGCGACCCGCCGGGTACTGATCAGGAGGCAGCCATGACAAGCCCGACCGGGGACGCCCTGCGGCTGACCGTGCTCGTCGGAGAGAACGACACCTGGCGGCACCGGCCCCTGTACTCCGAGATCGTCCACCGGGCGCACGCGGCCGGGCTCGCCGGTGCCAGTGTCTTCCGCGGCATCGAGGGCTACGGGGCGTCCTCCCTGGTCCACACCTCCCGGCTGCTGTCCCTGAGCGACGGCCTCCCGGTGGCGGTCGTCGTCGTGGACACCGAGGAGCGCGTACGGTCCTTCCTCCCGGAACTCGACGCGCTCATGACCGACGGCCTGGTGCTGCTCGACCGCTGCGAGGTGATCCGCCCCGGCAGGGGAACCGGCACGCGGGACGGGGAGCCGCGGTGAACTGGCTCTACGTGGTGCTGGGCGCCATGGTCGGCGCCCCGCTGCGCTACCTCACCGACCGCGCGGTGCAGTCCCGGCACGACTCGGTGTTCCCCTGGGGGACCTTCACGGTCAACGTCACCGGCAGCCTGGTCCTCGGCCTGCTCACCGGCGCGGCGGCCGCAGGCGCGGCCGGGTCCCCGCTCCGGCTGTTCCTCGGCACCGGGCTGTGCGGCGCCCTGACCACCTACTCCACCTTCTCCTACGAGACCCTGCGCCTGGCCGGGACCGGTGCCCGCGGCTACGCGGCCGTGAACGCCGTGGCGAGCGTGGCGGCCGGCCTGGGCGCCGCCTTCGCGGGCGCCGCCCTGGCCGGCGTGGTGTGGTCCTGAGTCCGGTCAGCTGCCGGCCCGGCGCAGCGGCTCCCCGGCCTGACGGAGATGCCTCAGGGCCTCACGGTGCGAGGCGAACAGCCCCGTCCGGCAGTACGGGATGCCCAGCTCCGCGCAGTACCGCTCGGTGATGACCTGGGCCTCGCGCAGGGCCGGTGTCGGCATGCTCGGGAAGAGATGGTGCTCGATCTGGTGGTTCAGCCCGCCCATGAACGCGTCGGTCACCACACCGCCGTCGACATTGCGGGAGGTGAGGACCTGCCGGCGCAGGAAGTCCAGCTCGGTCCCCTCCTCGATCATCGGCATGCCCTTGTGGTTCGGGGCGAACACACAGCCGAGGTAGATCCCGAACAGACCCTGGTGGACGGCGATGAAGGCGAGCGCCTTGCCAGGGGAGAGGACCAGGAACAGACCGCCGAAGTACACGGCGAAGTGGGCGACGAGCAGGGCACCCTCGAGCAGCGGCCGCTTCATCGAGGGGCTGCGCAGGGCCCGGAAGCTGCTGACACTCAGATTGAGACCCTCCAGCGTCAGCAGCGGGAAGAACAGCGCCGCCTGATGCTTCCCGATGAACCGTGCGGGGCCCTTGGCCTGCCGCGCCTGACGCCGGGACCACACGATGATGTCGGGCGCGACATCCGGGTCCTTCTTCTCGTGATTGGGGTTCGCGTGGTGGCGCGTGTGCTTGTTCATCCACCAGCCGTAGCTCATGCCGAGCAGCACATTGGCCGCCAGCAGCCCGCCGATCTCACTGGGCCGCCGGCGGGAGAACACCTGGCGGTGGGCCAGATCGTGGGCGGCCAGTCCCAACTGCCCGAACACCACGGCCAGGGCGGCGGCGACGATCAACTGGCTCCAGCTGTCGCCGAGGACGGCGAAGGCGGCGACCCCGCCCGCGAGCGCCAGCCCCACAGCTCCGAAGCGCACCGAGTAGTAGAGCGGTCGCCGCCTGAGCAGCCCCGCTTCCGATATGCGCCGTGACAGCTCGGAGAAGTCGCTCCCCTTCCCCTGCCGTCGTCCGCTTCCCGCGCCGTCTTCGCGGGGAAGCGGGATGTCTGTGAGCACCGTTGGATTGGCCATGCGCACAGTATGAAGAACAGATCTTGAATATCAGAATGCTGGTGACCCCCCGCCGCAGGGTGTGGCTGGCCCCCCCGCTTGACAGCGTCTCCGCCGTCCCCGCACCATGCGCACGTGAACCTGTCAGACAGCCGGACAAGCGGGCCGGTGCGGCGCGTCAGCGCGATGGAAGCGGTGCTCACCCGCCTCCGCGGCGCCATCGAGCGCGGTGAGTACGCCATCGGGGACAAGCTCCCCTCCGAGGCGGAGCTGTGCCGCACCCTCGAGGTCTCACGGCCGGTGCTCCGCGAGGCGCTGCGGGCCCTGCAGACGATGGGCCTGACGGTGTCCAGGACCGGCAAGGGCACCTTCGTCGTGGCGGACGCGGTGGAGGACCCCACCTTCGGCGACTACGCGGCCAGCGATCTGATGGAGGTGCGCCGGCACGTCGAGATCCCGGTCGCCGGGTACGCCGCCCGCCGCCGCACCCCGGAGAACCTGGACCACCTCGCCCATCTCCTGGACCGGATGGAACGGGAGACGGACACCACGGCGTGGGTGGCGATGGACACCCTGTTCCACCTCGCCGTGGCCGAGGCTGCCCAGAACCCGGTGTTCCGCAAGGTCATCGAGGAGATCCGGGACGCGCTGGCCCGCCAGTCCGCCTTCCTCAACGAACTCGGCGGCCGCCGCGAACAGTCCAACCGCGAGCACCGGGCGATCGTCGAGGCACTGGCCGACGGCTCCGAGCCGGACGCCGTCGCGGCCATGACCCACCATCTCGACCGCGTCGAGACCACCCTCACCGACATCGTGCGCCGCGCGTCGGCCCACCACGACTCACCCCAGGCAGTGTGATGTACCTCAGCTCTCCCGCGGACGCACCCCCGATCCGCGCACCCCGGCACGCGCCCGTCGCCCACCTGATACGCGGCGCCGTCGTGGAAGGCGTCCACCACGGCTCCGTCGTCGTCCTCGCCCCCGACGGCTCGGTCCGGTTCCGGCTCGGCGACACCGAGGCCGCCTGCTACCCCCGCTCCGCGCTCAAGCCCGTCCAGGCGGTCGCCATGGTCCGGGCGGGACTCCCGCTCGACGGCGCACTGCTGTCGCTCGCCGCGGCCAGCCACTCCGGTGAGGAACGCCACCTCTCCGGCGCCCTGCGGATCCTCGGCCACGCGGGACTCACCGAGGACCACCTCCGCAACGTCCCCGACCTGCCGCTCGGCCCGGCGGTCCGGGACACCTGGGTGCGCGAGGGCCGCCCGCCGTCCCGCCTCGCGCAGAACTGTTCCGGCAAGCATGCCGCCATGCTCTGCACGGCCGCCCTGAACGGCTGGTCCCTCGACGACTACCTCGACCCCGCCCACCCCCTCCAGCAGGCGATCGCCGCGACCGTCGAGGACCTCACCGGGCAGCGCGTCGCCAGCGTCAGTGTCGACGGCTGCGGGGCGCCGCTGTTCGCCGTCTCCCTGCACGGTCTGGCCCGTGCCGCCGCCAGGATCATCACCGCGGCGCCCGGCACCCCGGAGGCCCGCGTGGCCGACGCGATGCGCGCCCACGCCGAGATGGCCTCCGGCTCCGGCCGGGACGTGGCCGCGCTGATGCGGGCCGTCCCCGGCCTGCTCGCCAAGGACGGCTACGAGGGCGTACAGATCGCCGCCCTGCCCGACGGCCACGCCGTCGCCGTGAAGATCGCCGACGGCGCGTCCCGGGCCCGCGGCCCGGTGACCGCGCGGGCGCTGGCGCTGGCCGGGGTGGACGGGGCGCTGCTCGCGGAGTTCGCGGGGGAGCGCGTGCTCGGCGGGGGGCGGCCGGTCGGCGAGATACGCCCACTGCTGCCTGCGGCAGCGGGACGGATGGCCTCCTAGCTAGTGCCGCGGCAGGCAACGTTTGCCCGTCAAGGAGCGGCGTCCGGTGCGTGCTCTCGGCGTGCCGGCCGGAAGTCCTCGTACTGGACGTACTTGGGCTTTCGGCCGGTGCGGCGAGAGTGCGTGCCGGGCGTCGCGACGGGGCGAACGTTGCCTGTCGGGGCACTAGGCGTCTTCTGCGGGCCGTCGTGGGCTGGTCGCGCAGTTCCCCGCGCCCCTTCAGGGCGCTTTCCATCCGTCAGAATGGTGATCATGACAGGGTCGACGAACTTCCAGCCGGTGCTGGAGCGTATTGCCGAGGAGATCGAGCGGACGCCCGGGCGCGGGCGGCCCGCGGACTACATTCCGGCGCTCGCGGCCTGCGACCCGCGCCGGTTCGGCATGGCCGTCGCCGAACCGGACGGCACGGTGTACGGGGTGGGGGACTGGCGGGAGCCCTTCTCGGCGCAGTCCATCACCAAGGTGTTCACGCTCGCCCTCGACCTGGCCCGGGAGGGCGACGCCCTGTGGGAGCACGTGGGCCGCGAGCCGTCCGGCAACCCCTTCAACTCCCTGGTGCAGCTGGAGTACGAGGACGGCATCCCGCGCAACCCGTTCATCAACGCGGGCGCGCTCGTCGTCACCGACCGCCTGCACACCCGCACCGGTGACGCGTCCGGCGAACTGCTCGCGTTCCTGCGGGCGGAGAGCGGCAACCCGGAGCTCGCCTTCGACCTGGACGTCGCCGCCTCCGAGGACGCGCACGGCGACCGCAACGCCGCGCTCGCCCACTTCATGGCGGCCTACGGCAACATCGACAACCCGGTGCCGGTCCTGTTGGACCAGTACTTCCGCCAGTGCTCCGTCGCCGCGTCCTGCGCGGACCTCGCCCTGGCGACCGGGTTCCTCGCCCGGCACGGCATCCGGGCCGACGGCACCCGGCTGCTCAGCCGCAGCCAGGCCAAACAGGTCAACGCCGTCATGCTGACCTGCGGGACGTACGACGCGGCCGGCGACTTCGCCTACCGGGTGGGCCTGCCCGGCAAGAGCGGGGTCGGCGGCGGGATCATCGCCGTCGTACCGGGCCGGTGCAGCGTGTGCGTATGGGGACCGGGGCTGGACGAGCGGGGCAACTCGGTGTCGGGTGTGGCCGCGCTGGACCGCTTCACCACGCTCACCGGCCTCTCCGTTTTCTGAGCACGTTCAGTCCTTCACCACGGGCCCCCATCTGAGCCGCAGATACAGCGCCGTCCCGGCGCCGCCCAGCAGCGCGGCGCCGGCGACCGTCCAGGACACCGGGCGGCCCGGCGCGTCCCGCCGGGCGGCCGGCACGGCGGCGGACTCCGCCTCGGGACCCCGCAGCGGTTCGGCCCGCAAGGCGTCCAGCGACCCCACCGGATCGACGCGTCCGGCCGCCTTGAACCCCCAGTCCAGGAGCGCGCGTGCCTCTTCGTAGACCGCGAACCCGTCGTCCGAGCGCGGGTTGAGCACTGTCGCCACGAGGGTGCGTCCGTCGCGCCGGGCGGCCGCCACGAGGGTGTTCCCGGCGTTGCTCGTGTAACCGTTCTTGACCCCGATCAGACCCCGGTAGGGTTCGACCCCGTCGGCCCCGGTGAGCAGCCGGTTGGTGTTGACGATCCCGTAGGAGCCGCCGTCGCGCGCGGGAAACCGCGCTTCCTCCCGGGCGCAGTACCGCGCGAACTCGGGATTGCGCAGCCCGGCCCGGCCGAAGACCGCCAAATCGAACGCGGACGACACCTGGCCGGGTGCGTCGTAGCCGTCGGGTGACTTCACGCGGGTGTCGCGGGCGCCCAGGGCGCGGGCCTTGGCCTGCATCCGCCGGGCCGTGGCCCGCCAGCCGCCGCTGAGCTCGGCCAGCACATGGACGGCGTCGTTGCCGGAGCTGAGGAACACCCCGTTCCACAGGTCCGACACACGGTACGTACGGTGCTCGGCGACCCCGACGAGGCTGCTGCCGGGGCCGATGTCCGCCAGCTCCTCCGGTTCCACCCGGTGCCGGATGCCGGCCGGCAGGATCGGCAGCACGGTGAGGGCGAAGAGGGTCTTGAGGGTGCTGGCGGGCGCCAGCTTGCGGTGTGCGTCGTGCGCCGCGAGCACCTCTCCGGTGCGCGCGTCGGCGATGAGCCACGCGCGGGCGGTCAGATCCGGGACCTCGGGCGCACCCGGGCGCGGGCGGACATGCGTGCCGGGGCGGAACAGCAGCGACGAGGCCGCGGCCGTCGCCCGCGGACCCGGGTCGACGCCGGCGGTCGCAGCGGGAGCGAGCACCAGCAGGCCCGTCGTGCAGAGCGCGCAGGTCGACACGGCAACCCGTGAAGCAAATCCGATTGTCATACCGCAAACGTAGGAAGGGCCTCCCGGAACACCGCGCTGCCCCGGCCGGAGCCCGCCCGCGAGCACCCGGATGCCACACGCGGCGTCAGAGCAGGGTCGGCTGGACGCGCCGCAGGAAGGACGCGTTGTCGGGGGTCTCGCGCATCCGTCCCAGCAGCGTCTCCAGACCGCTCACCGCGTCCCGGGACCCCAGTGCCCGCCGCAGCCCTTGCACGGCGGCCAACTCCGCCCTGTCGAGAAGGAGTTCCTCACGCCGGGTGCCCGAGCCCGCGATGTCGACGGCGGGGAAGAGCCGCCGCGCCGCCGCCTCACGGCTGAGCCGCAGCTCCATGTTGCCAGTGCCCTTGAGTTCCTCGAAGTAGAACGCGTCGGCACGCGAACCGGTCTCCACCAGGGCCGAGGCGAGAATCGTGAGCGATCCGCCCTCCTCGGCCCGGCGGGCGGCACCGAAGAACCGCTTGGGCCCGAGCAGCGCGGAGGCGTCCACCCCACCGCTGAGGGTGCGGCCACCGGACGCGGCCACGTTGTTGTACGCCCGGCACAGCCGGGTCAGCGAGTCGAGCAGCACCACCACGTCCTCACCCCCCTCGACCAGGCGCTTGGCCCGCTCGACGACCAGCTCGGCGAGCGCGATGTGTTCCTTGGCCGGCCGGTCGAAGGTCGAGGCGTACACCTCACCGCGCACCGAGCGCCGCATGTCGGTGACCTCCTCGGGCCGTTCGTCGAGCAGCACCACCATCAGCCGGCACTCCGGGTGGTTCCCGGCGACCGCCGCCGCGAGCTGCTGAAGCAGCACCGTCTTGCCGGTCTTGGGCGGGGCCACGAGCAGCCCGCGCTGCCCCTTGCCGACCGGCGCCAGCAGATCGACGGCGCGCCCGGCCAGCGCGGACGCGGGATGCTCAAGACGCAGCCGCTCGCTCGGGTGAAGCGGCGTCAGGTCCCGGAAATGCCGTCGGCCCCGAAGGGGCGTCCGCCCCTCGACCCGGGTGATGTCGACGAGGCCGCGGCGCTCACCGCGGACGCCCTCCACCCGGTCACCCTTGCGCAGCCCGTGGCGGCGCAGAAGGGCGGGGGAGACGGCCGGGTCGGAGGGCGAGGACAGAAGGTTCGCGCCCCGCAGGTGCCCCTTCCCGCCCGCGTCGATGTCGAGGACACCGCTGACGACCTGAGTCTGGCGGGCGGTGGGGGAAGCGACCGTAGGAGTGGTCATATGGGCCGGTCCTTTCACGGACGACGGACAGAAACACAGAAGGGAAGAGCGGCCGACATGGCCGACGAGGTGATGAGAAAGGCCGCTGCGCCGCTCGAAACCAGGCGGGACGGCGAACCCGAAAAGAACTGGCACCGACGCCCGAAGCAGGGCGTACAGAAAGTGCTGACATCACCCTACCATGCCGTGTATGAGCCCACGGTGATCCACGCCCTCCTCTAGGCTGTTGCGATGTTCAGCCCCGAAGGCCCTCGCCTGCGCGAACTGGCCGTCCAGGCACTGTCGTCCGTGGAACACGGCTACGACCTGCTCGCGCCGAAGTTCGACCACACGCCGTTCCGCACGCCGGACTCCGTCCTCGACGCCACGGTTTCGGCACTGCGGCGCACGGGACCGTACGGCTCCGGGCTCGACCTCTGCTGCGGTACGGGGGCGGGCGTCGATGTGCTGCGACAGGCGTGCGGGGAGAGTGTCACCGGCGTGGACTTCAGCGCGGGCATGCTGGAGGTGGCACGGGAGCGGAGCAGGCCGCAGGGGCTGCCGGTGTCGTGGGTGAGGGCGGACGCGCGGGCGCTGCCGTTCGGGCCGGTCTTCGACCTGGTGGTGAGCTTCGGCGCCTTCGGGCATTTTCTGCCGCGTGAACTGCCGGGACTGTTCGCTCAGGTGCACTCGGTGCTGCGGCCGGGGGGACAGTTCGTCTTCCCGGTGGTGGCGCCGCCGCGGCCGGGGTCGGTGGCGTACGGGATGTTGCTGGGGTTCGATGCGGTGATGAGGGTGCGGAACGCGGTGTGGCGGCCGCCGTTCGTGATGTATTACCGGGCTGTTCGGTTCGGGGATGTGTGGCGGGCGTTGTCGCGGGCGGGGTTCGAGGTGCGTTTCGGTCCGCTGCCGGAGTTCGGGTGGCGGGGGGATGGGAGTCCGAAGGTGCGGTTGGTTTTCGCGACGAGGGGGATGTCGTAGCGGGGGTTGTTCTGCAACTGTCGTTGGCAGGGTGCCGGGCGTTGGTGCGAGCCGGGGGGTGTCTGCGCAGCCCGGCGCCAGCGGGGTGCCGCCGCGCCCACCCGTGCCGCCCAAGCGGCACGACTGCCCGCGGCTCGCGCGGCTCGCGCGGCTCGCGCGGCTCGCGCGGCTCGCGCGGATGGCGCGGATGGCGCGGATCGCGGGGAGCGGCGGCGCGCAGCCCGCAGCCCGCAGCCCGCAGCCCGCAGGCCGCCGACAGCGCGCGGCAGGCGCGGACGGCGGGGAGGGCGGGGAGGGGACGGGACGGGGGTGTGCGCCCGCAGTGGCTGGCGCGTCCGCGCCCCGCACTTCCACCAACAAGCTCAATCGCGCCAGTCCGAGGACGTACACCCCCGGCACGGCCCCGCACCACCCACCCCCCGTAGGCGCTACGCGCACCCCCACCGGAGGGACAGCGGCGCCGCAGGCATACGGCCAGCGGCCCGCAGCCCGCGTCAGACCGCGGCCGGCACCGTGAACTCGTAGACCAGGACCTCCTCCTGAGCGTCCATGACCAGTTCCGTGATCTCCAGCGGCCGGGCGTGCTGGTCATGCACCCGCCGGGTGACCCGCACCGACGGTGTCCCCGCGATCCGCGTGATCGTGTCGCGGTGGTGCAGCGACAGCCCCGCCCGCCGCATCCAGTCGTAGGCCCGCCGCAGTTCCGCGGCGCACGTCCCGTCCGCGCGGTCACGGTAACGGGACAGCTCCTCCACCTCCGCCAGCGCCACCGCGGAAAACGATGTCACCGCGGTCCGCGACTCCCGCCCGTCGGCCGAAGCGGACCAGTAGCGGTGCACCAGCGTCGGCCGGCCGGACGCCACCCCCAGCGCCTCCGCGTGCCCGGGCGGCGGTGTCTCCCAGGCGACGGTGGCCCTGGTCACGGAGCAGTGGGTGGAGCCCCCGGCACCCAGCGGGAAGCCGAAGTACGCCGGCGTCTCGACCGGCACACCGGGCAGCGCGGCATGGCTGCCCCGCCGGTCCGTCGCGACCAGCCCGTCACGGCGCAGCAGTTGCAGCGCCTGCCGTACGGTCTCCCGGCTGACCCCGAAGTGCTCGGCCAACTGCCGCTCTCCCGGCAGACGTTCGCCGGGCGGTATGGTCCCGTCATGCAGCTCGCCGAGCAACTTCGTGGCGATCCTCCGGTAGAGGGGATCCCCTTCGGCGAGCGGATGGTCGTGCGGGGTGGTGCGGGCCATGCCGCGCCCTCCTGTTGGTGACGTTCCGTAGTTGTGTGGACTCATGGGGCAACCACTTCTAGCATTGGTCTACACCACCACGGAAGGGCGTCCCCGCACTTCGGCCGAAACCAACCCCTCAGATGTACGAGCGCATCCAGCGCAGCTTGGCCGCTTCCTGGAACGGCCCGCCGCCTTCGTGGTCGTTGAAGTCGTAGACCTCGATGGCCTTGTCCTCGTGCGCCCAGGCGTTGAAGGCGCCGAACACCGTCGACGGCGGACACGTCTGGTCTTCCAGTGCGGCCGAGAACAGCGCAGGCGCACTCCCGCGCGTGGCGAAATGCACGCCGTCGAAGTAGGACAACGTGCGCAGCACGTCCTCGAAGCGCCCGCGGTGCGTCTTCAGGTAGAGGCCGATCTCCCGGTACGGCTGCCGGTCGGTGAGCGTCGTGGCGCGCGGGAAGTCGCACAGGAACGGCACATCCGGTGCGATCCCCGCAAGGTCCGGAATCAGACCGCCCACGGCGAGGGTGATCCCCCCGCCCTGGCTGCCGCCGACGGCAACCGTGCGGCTCGCGTCGGTCAGCGGATGCGACCGCGCCGCCTCCACCGCACGCACGGCGTCCGTGAACACCCGCCGGTAATAGTAGTTTTCGGGCGCATCGATCCCTCGTGTCATGAACCCGGGGTACGCGGGAGCCCCGCCCACCGGATCGGCGGTGCCGCCCCCGCCGCCCCAGGCGCTGCCCTGCCCGCGGGTGTCCATCACGAAGTGCGCCCGGCCCGTGGACGCCCACAGCAGATGCTCGTGGGGCAGTCCACGGCCGCCTCCGTAGCCGATGAACTCCACCACCAGCGGCAGCGGCCCGTCGGCGTCGGCGGGCAGGATCAGCCAGCCCTTGACGGGGTGGCCGCCGAACCCCGCGAACGTCACGTCGAGGACCCGCACCGTCGACAGTCCGGTGTCGACCGGCTCGAAGCGGGCGTCGAGGTCGTGGGCGCGTGCTTCCTCGAGCGTCTTGGACCAGAACGCGTCGAAGTCCTCGGGCGCCGTGGACGCGCTGCGGTACGCGCGCAGTTCGTCGAGCGGAAGGTCGAACAATGCCATGGATGACCGCCTTCGTGCAGAGCCAGTGCGAAGCCATGTCACCGTACGCGGCCCCCTCGCCGTCCCGCTAGAACCACCCCACAAAACGCCAGGTGGCCGCCGCAGCAAGCGCTTGCTGTCCGCCCCCGCATTCCCCCCGACCGCCCTCAGCCGAACCGCTCGATCCGGATCCGCTCCACGGGCTGGCCCGCCGCCACCAACAGCCTGGAGGCATGCTCGGCAAAGGAGTTGGAGCCGCACACATAGGCCTCCCACCCGCCAACAGGCTGCTGCTCCAGGAACGGCGCCACATGTGCGGCCGCCATACGTCCCACCGGCACACCCTCCGGGGCGCTCCGGGTGAACACGCGGATGGTCTCCGCGCCGAGCTCGCGCGCGTAGATCAGCTCCTCGGGAGAGCGGGCCGACACCAGCAGCCGGAGCGGAAGCGTCATGTTCCGCGCCCGGTGGTGCCGCACCATCGACATCAGGGGGACCACACCGGAGCCGGCGCCCACCAGCAGCGCGGGCCGGTCGCCCGGCCAGGCGAAGAAGCCGCTGAGCGGACCGCGCACCTCGATCCGGTCCCCGGGTCGGGCCACCGTGTGGAACCAGCCCGAGACCTCGCCGCCCTCCACGTGGTCCAGCGTAAGCTCGATGAGCTCGGAGTCGTCCGGTGTCGACGCGATCGAATAGTGGCGCTGCGCCACATACCCGTCCGGGGCGGTCAGCCGCAGCATCAGATGCTGACCGGGAACATGCCCCGGCCAGCCGGGAACCGCGAACCGGAAGGTCGACGCGCGTGGGGTCTCTCGGCGGATCCCGGTCAGGGTGGCCGTGCGCCACACGGAGGCGGTCTGCTCGCTCACCCCGATGCGCCCCGGCACGGCGAACCGCGTGGGCGGAGCAAACCCCTCCGCAACACCCGTCGGACCCGCACCCGGCGCACCCGCACCCGCCGCACTCCACGCCCCCCGCGCCCGCACCCCGGCCACCTCCGCGTCCCTCGTCTCAGTCACCGGAGTACCGCTGCTCCTCCCAGGGATTGCCGCGGGGGTGGTAGCCGTTGCCCTCCCAGAAGCCCGGCTCGTCGTGGTCGAGAAGCCGCAGCCCCGCGATCCACTTGGCGCTCTTCCAGAAGTACAGATGTGGCACCAGCAGCCGCGCCGGACCGCCGTGCTCGGCGGGGAGCGGCCGGCCGTCGTACTCCCAGACGATCCAGGCCCGGCCGCCGGTGACATCGGCGAGCGGAAGGCTGGTGGTGTACCCGGTGTGCGCGTAGGCGACCACATGGGTGGCCGACTCGTGGGGCCGGACCACAGTCAGGAACGCGTCCAGCGAGACACCGCCGAACCGCACCCCGAACTTCGACCAGCTCGTCACACAGTGGATGGTGCCCTCGTACGACGAGGCCGGCAGCGCGTGCGCCTGCTCCCAGTCCCAGGTACGGGGCTCCGCCACCAGCCCGTCGATCCGGAAGGTCCAGTCGGCGGGCGCGAGGTCGGGGGTGACCTCGGCGGACAGGACGGGCCATTCGTCCCGCGCGTCGTACTGGCCGGGCGGCAGCCCGGGATCGTCCACGCGGGGGCGGCCGGTGAAGCCACGGGTGATGTTCACGTGATCGGCGATTTCCGTTGCGGTTGGTGCTCAAGTGTTACCGCGTTCAACCGTACGTGGTGCCGAGACGGTCGGGTAATGTGGCCGTCCGGCTGCGGACCGACCCGGCCGTGGACGCCGAGGGAGGTGAGACCCATTACCGCTTGTCAGGTCGGGTGCTCTCCCCTCGAAGCGACACGGTCACGCGGCTCCAGGTGACCTGGAGAGCGCCCTTCGGCTACCGAAAGGCCCCGTTACCTTGCCGCACCCGCACCCGCACCCGCACCCGCACGCCCACCCGCACCCGACGTCCGACCCGACATCCCACCCCTCCGCACCGCCCTCCCGGGACGCCGTGGTGACCGCACTCCGGTCCGCCGGATGCGTCTTCGCCGAGGACGAGGCAGAACTGATCATCGCCGCCGCGCCGACCCCGCGTGACATCGCCGCGCTGGTCGAACGCCGGGCAGCCGGGCTGCCCCTCGAGCTCGTCGTCGGCTGGGCGGAGTTCCGCGGCCTGCGGATCACCGTGGAACCGGGTGTCTTCGTACCCCGCCGGCGCACCGAGTTCCTCGTCGAACAGGCCCTGGCCGAGACACGGCCCCAGTCCCAACCCAGGGCCGGAACCCGAAGCCGAACCCGGGCGACCGTCGTCGTGGACCTGTGCTGCGGCTCGGGCGCGGTCGGCGTGGCCCTGGCGGCCGGACTCGGCCGGGCGGAGCTGCACGCGGCGGACATCGACCCGGCCGCCGTGCGCTGCGCCCGCCGCAATGTCGCCGCGCTCGGCGGACAGGTCCACACCGGCGACCTGTTCGACGCGCTCCCCGGCGGTCTGCGGGGCCGCGTCGACATCCTCGCGGCGAACGTGCCGTACGTGCCGAGCGACGAGATCGGTCTGCTGCCCCCGGAGGCCCGCGACCACGAGCCGCGCGTCGCGCTCGACGGCGGGGCGGACGGCCTCGACGTGCTGCGCCGGGTCGCCGCGGGGGCGCCCGGATGGCTGGCGCCCGGCGGCTGTCTCCTGGTGGAGACGAGCAGCGGTCAGGCCCCCGCCGCGGTCGCCGCCTTCACGGACGCCGGCCTGCGCACCCGCCTGGCCGTGTGCGAGGAGCGCCACGCGCACGTCGTGATCGGAGTCAGGACGTAGAACAAGAGGGACACCAGGCCGTACACCAGGCCGTCCCCCCGCCCCCGCCGCTCAGCCCCCCGGCATGATCGCCCGGGCGATCAGCAGAGCGACGTCGTCGAAGTTGTCGGGTTCGTGCAGCGTGCGCAGCAGCAGGTCGCAGACCTCCTCGAGGGAGCGACCGGGGCTGTCCAGCAGCGTGAGCAGCTGGTCCAGGCGCTCGTCCAGCGGATCCCGGCGCGTCTCGACGAGGCCGTCGGTGTAGAACACCAGCCGGTCGCCCGGCGCCAGCTCGACGACGGTCGTGGAGAACGCGACCCCGCCCACTCCGAGCGGCACCCCGGTGGGCAGATCGAGCAGTTCGGGCGCGTGACCGGCCCGCACCCGGGCGGGCGGCAGATGCCCGGCGTTGGCGATGACGCACTGCCGCTCGCGCGGGTCGTGCACGGCGTAGACGCACGTGGCGATCGCCTGGTCCAGCCCGCAGGTGATCCGGTCCAGGTGGTCCAGGAGGACGGCCGGGTCGAGGCCGAGGGAGGCGAGGGTGTGGGTCGCCGTGCGCAGCCGGCCCATGGTGGCCGCGGCGGGGATGCCGCTGCCCATCACGTCGCCCACGACGAGGGCGGTCCTGTCCTCCCCCAGCGGGATCACGTCGAACCAGTCCCCGCCCACCTCGCTGGTGGCTCCGGCCGGCTGGTAGCGGGAGGCGACCTCCAGCCCGCCGGTCACCGGCGGGTGGCTCGGCAGCAGGCTCCGCTGCAGGGTGAGGGCGGTGTCGCGGGCGTTCTGGTACCAGCGGGCGTTGTCGATCTGCACGGCCGCGCGGGAGGCCAGCTCCCGGGCGAGCAGCAGGTCGTCCTCGTCGAAGGGACGGGGGTTGCGGGTGCGGGTGAGGTCGAGGGCGCCGAGCACCTCGCCGCGGGCGATCAGCGGCACGGCGAGATACGAGTGGACACCCGAGCGGGCCAGCACTTCGGCCGCCTCCGGGGAACGGGCGATTCGCGCCAGGTCCTCGTCCTTCGTCTGCGGAACCATCACAGGCAGCCCGGTCCGTACGCACTGGGTGATCAGGCGGTCCGGCGCGTACCGGGTCACCTGCCCCGGCGGGTCGGCCGCCGGCAGGACGCCGGAGACGTCCACCGAGCGCACGGCCAGTGCCCGGATCAGCGCGGGCTCGGCGGGGCCGAGGGTGCTGCGACGGCCCCGCACCACCGCGTCGAGGAGATCCACCGCGGCCGCGTCGGCCAGTTCCGGCACGGCGACGTCGGCGAGCTCGCCGGCCGTCCGGTCCAGCTCCAGGGTGGTGCCGATCCGGGCGGAGGCGTCGGCGATCACGGCGAGCCTGCGCCGTGCCGTCTCGGCCTCCAGGTTGACCCGGTGCTGCTCGGTGATGTCGACCACCGAGACGGCCACCCCCAGTACCGTGCCGAGCGCGTTCTCCAGCCGGTACAGCGAGACCGACCAGGCGTGGTCCTGGTCGGGATCGGCCGGGGTACGGCCGGTGGTGGCCCGCGCGACGGAGGGCCGGCCGGTGTCGAGGACCTGGCGCGCGGCCTCCTCGATCGCGTCGGCGTCGACCAGGGGCAGCACCTCCCGGATGGTGCGGCCCAGGTGCTCCTCGGCCGGGATGCCGTTGATCTGCTCCAGCGCCGGGTTCACCGATACGTACCGCAGATTGCTGTCGAGGACGGCGAGTCCGATGGGGGACTGGGTGACGATCCGGGTGGACAGGGCCACGTCCTGCTCCAGCCGGCGCACGGTCGACTGGTCCACGGCGAGGCCGAGGGCGTACACCTCGCCCCGTTCGTCCAGCAGCCGCATGTTGCGGAACTCCACCAGACGGGTGCCGCCGTCCTTGCGGCGGATCGGGAAGGCGCCGGCCCAGCTGCGGCCGGTGCGCATGACATCGGCGAACAGCTTCACCACGAGGTCGAGATGCTGTTCGTGGACCATGATCCGGGCGGCGTACTGGCCGAGCGCCTCCTGCGCGCTGTACCCGAACAGTTCCTCGGCCTGCGGGCTCCACAGCATCACCCGCCCCTCGGTGTCCAGGACCACCGAGGCCACGCGCAGCACGTCGAGCAGCCCGCTGGGACGCACCGGCCCGCGTACCGGCCCGTCACCGCCGGCCGGGGCCGGCCCCGCTGCATTCATCCCACGCCCCGCCTTCGCCGATTCCACGGCACGCCGTCACCGTGCCGTCACCCCTTGTTCTACCGCGTGCGAGGGCTGATTTCCGCCGCTCCTGCTGTCCGGTTCCAGCTTCTCCCACCATCGTGGCGGGTACCCCGGGACGGTGTCACCGCCGCAGCGGTGCGCGGGTAGTGCTCCGGCGCGTGTGGTGCTTTGCTGATGAGGAGCGGAGGGCCGGGGGAGGGGACGGCAGGGGGCCACGAAAGGAGCGATCACGATGGGCACCCGGCAACCGCATCCGGAATCCGTCTCGGTCGAGATCAGCGGATGCAGCAAGGACGACGCCCGGATCGTCTTCGACACGCTGCGCGCGTGCTTCGCGTCCGACCGGTGCGCGGACGACGTACCCGAGGAGTTCCACGAGACGCGGCCCACGGTGTGGCTCGGCACGTTCGACGTCGCCGACGCGCACGAGGGCGGTGCGGGACCGGTCAGGCTGTCGTCGTCGGTCGACGCCGACGTGCACGGCGGCTACTGGGCGATCGACCGGTTCCGCGACACCCTGGACTCCTTGTTCACCGTGCACGACCTGAGCACGGTCCCCGGTGACCAGGAGGAGGAACTGCACGTCCGCCTGGAAAGCCGGTGACGCCCCTGGCACCTCGTCGGCCCCTGTGCCCTCCGTCCCGCTTATGCAACTAGTTGCATAAAACCGTGCGCGTGCCTTACAACTACAGGCACGACACCGCGCACGGAGGGCCCGATGAGCCGTTACCCCCACCTGCTGACCCCGCTGGACCTGGGCTTCACCACGCTGCCCAACAGGGTCCTCATGGGCTCCATGCACGTCGGTCTCGAGGAGGCCGCGAACGGGTTCTCCCGCATGGCCGAGTTCTACGCCGCCCGCGCCCGCGGCGGCGTCGGCCTCATCGTCACGGGCGGCATCGCCCCCAACGACGAGGGGCGGCCGTACGAGGGCGGCGCCCGGCTCACCACCGAGGCGGAGGCCGAGCGGCACCGGACCGTCACCGAGGCCGTGCACCGCGAGGGCGGCCGCATCGCGATGCAGATCCTGCACTTCGGCCGGTACGCCTACCACCAGGACCTGGTCGCCCCCAGCCCCCTCCAGGCGCCGATCAGCCCCTTCCCGCCCCGCGAGCTCACCGACGCCGAGGTGGAGCGCACCATCGACGACTACGTCCGCGCCGCCCGCCTCGCCCGGCAGGCCGGCTACGACGGCGTGGAGATCATGGGCTCCGAGGGCTATCTGATCAACGAGTTCACCGCGGCACCGACCAACCGCCGCACCGACCGCTGGGGCGGCTCCTACGAGAACCGGATGCGCTTCCCGGTCGAGATCGTCCGCCGGGTGCGCGAGGCGGTCGGCGAGGACTTCATCGTCATCTACCGGCTCTCCATGCTCGACCTGGTCCCCGGCGGTTCCACCCTGGACGAGGTGATCACCCTCGCCAAGGCCGTCGAGGCGGCCGGCGCCACCCTCATCAACACCGGCATCGGCTGGCACGAGGCCCGCATCCCCACCATCGCCACCTCCGTACCGCGCGGCGCCTACACCTGGGTCACCAAGCGCCTCATGGGCGAGGTCTCCGTCCCGCTCGTCACCACCAACCGCATCAACACCCCCGAACTCGCCGAGCAACTGCTCGCCGACGGCACCGCGGACATGGTGTCCATGGCCCGCCCGATGCTCGCCGACCCCGACTTCGTCGCCAAGGCCGCCGACGGCCGCCCCGAGGCGATCAACACCTGCATCGGGTGCAACCAGGCCTGCCTCGACCACACCTTCAGCGGGCAGATCACCTCCTGCCTGGTCAACCCGCGCGCCTGCCACGAGACCGAACTGGTGCTCTCCCCGACCCGCCGCCGCAAGCGCCTCGCCGTCGTCGGCGCCGGGCCGGCCGGCCTCGCCTGCGCGGTCTCCGCCGCCGAACGCGGCCACGACGTCACCCTGTTCGACGCCTCGAGCGAGATCGGCGGTCAGCTCAACGTCGCCCGCAAGGTCCCCGGCAAGCAGGAGTTCGACGAGACCCTGCGCTACTTCCGCACCCGCCTCGCCGACCTCGCCGTCGACGTACGCCTGGACACCCGGGTCACCGCCGACGACGTCACCGGCTACGACGAGGTCGTGGTCGCCACCGGCGTCACCCCGCGCGTCCCCGAGATACCCGGTGTCGACCACCCGAGCGTCCTCGGCTACCTCGACGTGCTCCGCGACGGCGCGCCCGTCGGCGACCGGGTCGCCGTCCTCGGCGCGGGCGGCATCGGCTTCGACGTCGCCGAGTTCCTCACCGACGGCGGCGACAAGGCGCACGAAGACCCGGCCACGTACTTCCGGCAGTGGGGCGTCGACCTCGACTACCGCGGCCCCGGCGGCCTCGCCGCACCCGAGCGGCCCGCCCCGCCGCGCACCGTCCACCTGCTCCAGCGCAAGACGTCCAAGGTCGGCGCCGGACTGGGCAGGACCACCGGCTGGATCCACCGCACCGAACTCAGGCACCGCGGGGTCACCATGGTCCCCGGCGCGCGCTACGACCGGATCGACGACGCCGGGCTGCACCTCACGGTCAACGGCGAGAGCACCGTCCTCGAGGTGGACACGATCGTCCTGTGCACCGGTCAGGAACCGCGCCGCGACCTGTACGACGCCCTCGTCGCCGCCGGACGGCCCGTCCACCTGATCGGCGGCGCCGACGTGGCCGCCGAACTGGACGCCAATCGCGCCGTCAAGCAGGGCACGGAGCTGGCGGCGGCGCTGTAGGGCAGGCGCGGCCCGTCCCTAGGATGAGCCCATGTCACTCCCGCACGCGATCCTCACCGCCCTGCTCGAGAAGCCGTCGTCGGGGCTGGAGCTGACCCGCCGGTTCGACAGGTCGATCGGCTACTTCTGGTCCGCCACGCACCAGCAGATCTATCGCGAGCTCGGGAAACTGGAGGCCGAGGGCCTGATCAGAGCCCTGGCCCCCGAGCAGCCGGCCAGGGGCCAGAAGAAGGCGTACGAGGTACTGCCGGCGGGACGGCGGGAGCTGGCCCGCTGGACCGCGGCGTCCCAGGACCCCAAGCCGCTCCGCGACGCGATGCTGCTGCGGCTCAGGGCGGCGGCCGTGGTGGGGACCGAGGGCCTGGAGACGGATCTGCGCCGCCACCGGGAGCTGCACGCACGGCAGCTGGAGACCTACCGGGAGATCGAGCGGCGCGACTTCCCGCCCGGCAGGGACGAACCCCAGGACCGGCTGCGACACCTGGTGCTGCGGGCCGGTATCGACCTGGAGACCTTCTGGACCCAGTGGCTCGACCACGCGCTGTCGGAGTTCTCCCGCCTGCCCGGCGAGGGGGAGCCGGAGCGGCCCGGCGCCCGGGAGACGTGACCGCCGCACAGGGGGGCGCCGCACGGAGACGGGGTGGCGCCGGCCGCCCGACCGGAGCGCATCGGACGTGATGGCGGCCGGCGCCCGCTCTAGAGGCGGCGCGGCTTGGCGCGCCGGCGCAGGTACCAGGCCGTGGCGAGCAGGCCGGTGCCGACCAGCGAGCCACCCGCGATCAGGGTGAGCGTGCCGTAGTCCGTCGAGCCGCCGCCGAGGCCGCCCATCACTCCGCGGGTCGGGGACGCGGTGGGGGTGACCGACGGGCTGGGCGCGGGCGTGACGACGACGGCCTGGGTGCCGGCGGTGCTGCCGTTCGAGCACACCACGATCACCGTGTAGGTGCCCGCGCCGACGTTCGACCAGGCCGCGGACTGTCCTGCGGTGGTTCCCGACAGCGCCACCTGCCGGCCCTGCGAGAAGTCCGTCTGGCTGCTGTTGAGCAGCGATGCGGTGCCCCAGTTGCTGTTGATCTGGGTGCACGCACTGGTGGTGACCGAGACCGTCGACCCGCTGGTGCTGACGGAGATCCCGGCCGCCGCGGCCGGGACGGCCGAGGTCAGGGCGAGCGTGGCGGCGGCTGCCACGACCGGCCCGGAGCGGAGCAGGGGCTTCGAGATGCGCATGTGGACTGCCTTCCGGCGGCACGGCCGGCGGTACATCCCTTGCGCCGCCGAGGTCGGGGAGCGCCCGTGCTGCCACGAGGCAAGCCAACGGGCAGCCGGAGCCGGGCGCACTCCGGCGGCATCCGGGCAGGTGACGGCGTCCTCCGTGCGGCCGAGGGCGCGGGGGATCCGGCCGGTCGAACCGGTCGGGCCGGCACGAGACCCTGAGGGCCCGTCAGCCGCCGGAGCCCGTCGTCACCGTGCGCTCCGCCGAGAAGCCGCCCCAGGTTCCGTCCGGCAGCTTCGCCCGGATCCGCACCCGGTGCGTGACCCCCGCCTCCCGGCCCAGGTAGCAGCGGTACGTCGCCCGGTCGCGCGGTGGCTCGCCGCCGTACACGAGGGAGGTGGCGTTACGGCCGTCCAGGTGCACCTCGTACTCGGTGACCGCGCCGTCCACGCGCGGGGGCGCCCAGGTGAGCACCAGATGGTGGGCGCCGTCGGACCACTCGGTCGTGGCCCGGAAGCCGGTGGGCGCGGTGCCGGTGCCGGTGCCTGCGCCGGCCGCCGCGTCGCCCGCGGTGGTGAGACGGACGGCGGCGCCGGGCGGGGAGAGATGGCCGGCCGCGTCCCGGGCCCGGACGGTGAAGACATAGCGGGTGCCCGGACGCAGACCGGTGACCACGGCGGAGGTCTGGTTCCCGCCCACACTGTGGATCTTCGTGCCGCCCTGATGGATGTCGTACGACACCACGTCCCGGTCGTCCTTCGCGGCGGACCACGACAGCTGGACCGTCCGGCTCCCGAGCACCCGGCCCCGCGACCTCTCCGGCCGCGTGGGCGGGGAGCCGTCGGCGGCGGCCGCCGGGGGCGTCGTCGCCCGGACCTGCCGGCTGGGCGGGCCGAGCCGCCCGTCCGTGTCCCGGGCCCGCACCGTGAACACATGGGAGGCCGCGGGCTCGAGCCCGGTCACATCCACCATGTGCGCGGAGCCGGGTACGTCCTTGACCTTGGTGGTGCCCCGGTACACCTCGTACCGGCCCACCTCCGCGCCGGCGGCGGCGACCGCGTTCCACATGACGTGCACGCTGGTGGCGCTGCCGGCCTGGGCCGTGACACCGGTGGGTGCTCCGGGCGGCCGCTCGCCGCCCGCGTCGTCCTGCCCTCCCCAGCGGCAGGAGACGGCCAGCAGGAGGACGGCGCAGAGCGCGAGGAGGCGGCGCGGGGACACGGCTGGGGGAACGCCACGCACGACTCTGCCTCCCGGGGTGGAGCACGGACCGGTCCGCACAATGGTCTGTACCAATATGCGGCGCCGGCACGGTCGCATCAAGAGGAGCGGGTGGTCGGAGCATTGCCGCGCATTACGTATGCTGAAGCTCTGAACGGGTCGAACCGCCTTACGTCGCAAGGGAGTTCGATCTACGGGCGCGGACCGCTGTCGTCGCAGATCCCGTGCCGGTGCGGGCGGCCGGGCGGCCCGAGCGGAGCAGAGCTCGGGCCCCGGCCCCCTGTCGCCCTCACTGGTGCGATCGTGCGCCGTCCGGCCCTGTCGAGACCGTCAATCCGTCCCATTCTGCGTATATCGGGCAAAGTGCCCGTGAGTGTGCGTCAGTGTCCCCGACGGAAGGCCCCCTTGAACGTGTCCCGTGTCCAGTCGATCACCCTGGCCATGGCCGGTGTCGCCCTGCTGGCCCCGCCGGCACCCCCCGCCGCGCCCCAGCCGCGCACCGAACCGGTCGCACGCCGTGCCGAGCCCGTCTCCGTGCGACGCCCCGCCCCCGCACTCGTACGCCGCCCGGATCCCGCCCCCACCCGGCAGGCGGACCGCGGGACACCCCGGCACGCGGAGCCGGTCACCGCCGCCGAACTGCTGGCCGAGGTGAGCGCGTGCACGCCCGTCTCGCGCGGCCGCTACCGCAAGGACCAGAGCTCCCGGGCCACCGTACGCGTGTGCGGCACCCCTGACGCCGTCTTCTGGAAGGCCGACATGGACATCGACTGCGACGGCCGCCCCGGCCGCCGCTGCAATGCCTCCACCGACCCGTACTTCTCCGCCTCCACCGCCTTCGCCCAGTCCGACGGCCGGCCGCTGAGCTCGGAGCGGCTGCCCTATGTGGTGGTGCCCGCCCCCAGCACCGTGTGGAACCACCGCGCCCACGGCGTGCGCGGCGGATCGGTCGCGGCGATGGTGTACCGCGACCGGGTCCGCTACGCGGTCGTCGGCGACACCGGACCCGCCGGCATCATCGGCGAGGCGTCGTACGCCGCCGCCGAGTCGCTCGGCATCGACCCGGACCCGCGCTCCGGCGGCACCCCTTCCGGGGTCACCTACATCGTGTTCAAGAACAGCAGGGCGACCCCCATCGAGGACCCCGGGGCCGCGGTCGCGCAGGGCGAGCGGCTGGCCCGCGAGTTCGTCGGCGGTGACGGCTGACCGGGAACGGCACGGCCGCACCCGCTCCCCTCACACCTTCCGGTACGCGTACGCCTCCGTCGCGGCCGCCTCCACCGCGGCCAGGTCCGCCCCCGTCGATGCCGTGACCACCGCGGCCACCGCGCCCTCGACGAACGGCGCGTCCACCAGCCGGGTGTGCGCGGGCAGTTCGTCCCCCTCGGCGAGCAGCGCCTTCACGGTGAGCACCGCACTGCCCAGATCGGCCAGCACCGCGACCCCGGCCCCGCGGTCGGCCGACGCCGCCGCCGCGGAGATCAGCTCGGCACTGGTGCCGAAGCCGCCGCTCTCCGTGCCGCCCGCGGGGACCACCGGCACCTCGCTGCCGGCGCCTGCCAGCCCCTTGGCCAGCTCCGCCACCGAGGCCGCGACCGTCGCGCTGTGCGACACCAGCACGACCCCCACCCGTTTCCCGTCACTCACCACCGGCCTCCGGGGCCGCCGCGGCGTCGACGAGCGCGGCGATCAGCAGCGCCGCCGAGGTGGCGCCCGGGTCCTGGTGCCCGATACTGCGCTCGCCCAGATAGCTCGCCCTGCCCTTGCGCGCCCGCAGCGGCGTGGTCGCCACCGCACCCGCCGCCGCGGCGTCCCGGGCCGCGGTGAAGGAGTCGCCGAGCGCGTCCACCGCGGGCATCAGCGCGTCGATCATCGTCTTGTCGCCCGGCGCGGCGCCGCCGAGCTGCATCACCGCGTCCACCCCGGCGCGCAGCGCCTCGGCCAGGCTGCGCTCGTCCACCTCGGACGCGTCCCCGAGCGCCTTCCCGGTGCGGCGCAGCAGCGTGCCGTACAAGGGACCGGAGGCGCCGCCCACCGTCGAGACGAGCAGACGTCCCGCCTGGATCAGCACCGTCCCCGGGGTGGCCGGCGGCTCCTTCTCCAGCGCGTCGCGCACCGCCCGGAACCCCCGCTGGAGGTTGCTGCCGTGGTCCGCGTCCCCGATCGGCGAGTCCAGGGCGGTGAGCCGCCCCGCCTCCCGGTCCACGGCAGCGGCGGTGACCGTCATCCAGCGGCGGAAGAAGTCGGCATCGAGCAACGGGAACTCCTTGCGTGGTAGGGGTATGTCCGAACGGCGCGGTGCCCGCTTCCCTCACATGCCCCAGCGCAGCCCCGGAGTGCGCACCGGCGCGTCCCACAGCCCCAGCAGCTCCTCGTCGACCTGACACAGGGTGACCGAGGCGCCCGCCATGTCGAGGGACGTGACGTAGTTGCCGACGAGGACGCGGGCCACCGGGACGCCGCGCTCACCGAGCACCCGCTGCACCTCGGCGTTGAAGCCGTACAGCTCCAGCAGCGGGGTGGCGCCCATCCCGTTGACCAGCACCAGGACGGGGTTGCGCGGAGTGAGGTCGTCCAGGATCGCGTCCAGGGCGGCCTCGGCGATCTCGCCGGACGTCATCATCGGCCGCCGCTCCCGGCCGGGCTCGCCGTGAATGCCGATGCCCAGCTCCAGCTCGCCTTCGGGGAGGTCGAAGGTGGGGCTGCCCTTGGACGGAGTGGTACAGGCGCTCAGCGCCACGCCGAAGGTGCGGGAGTTCTCGTTGACCTGCCGGGCGATCGCCTCCACCCGCTCCAGCGGCATGCCCGCGTCGGCCGCGGCGCCCGCGATCTTCTCCACGAACAGCGTGGCACCGGTGCCGCGGCGGCCCGCCGTGTACAGGCTGTCGGTCACCGCCACGTCGTCGTTGACCAGCACCTTGGCGACCTGGATGCCCTCGTCCTCGGCCAGCTCCGCGGCCATGTCGAAGTTGAGCACGTCACCGGTGTAGTTCTTCACGATGAACAGCACCCCGGCGCCGCTGTCCACGGCCGCAGCGGCGCGCACCATCTGGTCGGGCACGGGGGAGGTGAACACCTCGCCGGGACAGGCCGCCGACAGCATCCCCGGCCCGACGAACCCGCCGTGCAGCGGCTCGTGACCGGAGCCCCCGCCGGACACCAGGCCCACCTTTCCGGCGACCGGGGCGTCCTTGCGGACGATCACGCGGTTCTCCACGTCCACCGCCAGTTCGGGATGCGCCGCCGCCATTCCGCGCAACGCGTCCGCGACCACGGTCTCCGGAACGTTGATCAGCATCTTCATCGATACCTCCTGGTGAGACGAGCGGGCGGCCCCCAACCGGTATTTTACCTGGTCAGAGTAGGTACTGCTCGGTTGTCGATCCTGGTCGTCCCGGGGCTGGTCGGCCGGATTCCCGGGGTGTCGATGCCGATGTCGGGGACGGGGCGTCCGTGGTGGCCGGTCACGCACTCATCATGGGACGCGCCGGCGCCGATGAGAAGTCGGCCGACCCGTCGGGCCGGCCGTCCCGCGCAGCCCGTCGCTCCTCCTCATCCACCTTCACCGCCTTCCCGAATGTCCGATTCATTACGCTCCCCTCGGAGAGTGACGAGTCCCGCCCGGGTTCCCGGGGCCCGCGCGGACCGTGCCGGCGGGCGTCTATACGATGACCGCCCGGGTGACCGGAGGTGACGGAAGGGAGGCACGGAGTGGCGGAGCGGCAGCGTTCCCGGCGCCGGGGGCAGGGCGAGCTGGAGTCGCTCGTCCTGGCGGCGCTGCGGGAGGCGGACGGCCCGGCGACGGCCGGCTGGGTGCGGCAGCGCCTCGGCGGGGATCTCGCCCATACGACCGTGATCACCATCCTGACCAGGCTGCTGGCCAAGGGCGCGGTCACCCGGGAGCGCACCGGCCGGTCCTTCGCCTGGACCTCCGCGTCGGACCGGGCGGGCCTGGCCGCCCACCGGATGCGCAGGGTCCTCGACGCCGAGAGCGACCGGGAGGCCGTGCTGGCCAGCTTCGTCACCGGCCTCTCGCCCGACGACGAACGCCTCCTGCGGGACCTGCTGACCCGGCAGGGCGACGAAGGGGACGACTGAGCCGTCATGGGCGTGTTCGTCTTTCTGCCGCTCGTGCTGCCCCTGACGGCGTGGCCGATCGCCCGCCTCGCGGAGCACCGGCTGCACCCGCGCACCGCGACCCGGCTGCTGACCGGGGTGGCGGCGGTGATGGCGGTGTGCAGCACGGTCTGCCTGGCGCTGGTGATGGTGGTCGGCACCGCCCAACTGCCCGGGAACCCGCTGCCCGACGGCTGGTCGGACCCCGAGGTGCGCGCCGCGGTCCCCTGGGACGAGGTCGTCGGCAAAGCCGCGATCCCCGCCTTGGGCGCGGTGCTGGGGGCGTGCGGCCGGACGCTGTGGCGGCACGCCCGGGTGCGCCGCCGCGCCCACCGGGCCCTGGCCGGGCTGCGGGGGACACGGGTGGCGGTCCTGCCGGACGCCGAGCCCTACGCCTATGCGCTGCCGGGCCGGCGCGGGGGCCGCGTGGTGGTCACCACCGGGATGCTGCGGAGCCTCGCACCGGCCGAGCGCCGGGCGCTGTTCGCGCACGAACGGGCCCATCTCGCGGCCGGCCACCACCGCTTCCTCCTCGCCGTCCGGCTGGCCGCGCGGGTCAACCCCTTCCTGCGGCCGCTGCGCACGGCGGTGGCCTACACGGCGGAGCGGTGGGCGGATGAGGACGCGGCACGGAGCGTCGGCAGCCGCCGCACCGTGGCGCAGGCGATCGGCAGGGCGGCCCTGGTGTCGCGGGGCACCCCGGTCGCCACCCTGGCGTGCTTCGCCGCCCCCGGGCCGGTGCCGCGCCGGGTGGCGGCGCTGCTCGCGCCCGCCCCGGCGGTACGGCGCTGGCCGCCCTTGTTCACCCTGGTGGGGCTGGCCGCGTGGGGCGCGGCCGCGGGGGCGGCCCTGTCGGCGATGGCGTCGGCGAACTCCACGGTGACGATGGTCCGCATCCTCTACGCGGCGACCCCGCTGTGACCCGGGCGGCGGCGGTCCACGGCCGGGGCGGACCGCCGGCGGCCCGCCGCGCGCGCCCCGGGACGGTCAGAGGTCGAACTCGTGCGGCGGCAGGTCGAGGGCGTAGCACGCCTCGCGGACCACGGCGCGCTCGTTCTTGTCGAAGTCGCCGTCGGCGCCGCCGATGACGATGCCGATCTGGATCACGGCCCGCGCCTCCGCGGGCTTCTTCTTCGCCTTGGCGACCTCCTGAAGGACGCTCACCTTGCCGAAGGCGAAGTCGGCGGTGAGCTTGCCGAGGTTCTCCTCGAAGCGGCGGCGCAGGTCGTCGGCGGGGAAGTTCTGCAGCACCTCGTTGGTGGCGATGAGCTGGGCCACGCGCTGCCGCTCGGACGGGTCGACCGTACCGTCCGCGGCCGCCACCAGCGCGCACATCGCCATGCTCGCGTCGCGGAACGCACCGCTCTTGAGGTCGTTCTTCTTCGCCGTCAGCTGGGTCTGCATCTGGGACGCAGACTCCTTGAGGCGGTCCCACAGGGCCATGAGAACTCCGTACGTGTCGGGAGGGGCGCCCGGGGCGTGCCGCTCCGGACTCCCGCCGTTTCTACAGTGATGTAGAAGCTATCAGGAGGTGGTGCGAGAAATGGTTCCGGGCCGTCGTCCTGTGGTCAGGAAACCCGTGAACCGGGCATCCACGTGGTTGTAGATGTTCTCTATCTGTAGATTTGACGCCAAAGTGCGGAACCGCCGGCCCGACCGATGGGTGTGCCCCTGATCGGGGACAGCCCGGGCGAGGACCCTATGCTCAACTTGAGTGCGCCGATCGTCACCATGTTCGCGCTGTACGTGGTCGTCATGGTCGCCACGGGTGTCTGGGCCTGCACCCGCACGCGCACGTTCTCCGACTTCGCCCTCGGCGGGCGCCGCCTCCGGCCGCCCGTCGCCGCCCTGTCCGCGGGGGCCAGCGACATGTCCGGCTGGCTGTTCCTGGCCCTGCCCGGCGCCGTCTACGCGGCGGGCATCGGCTCCGCGTGGATCGCGCTCGGTCTGGCCGCCGGCACCTATCTGAACTGGCTCTTCGTCGCGCCCAGGCTGCGCACCTACACCGAGCGGGCCAGGAACGCGGTCAGTCTGTCGGCCTATCTGGAGGAGCGGTTCGAGGACCGCACCCGGACGCTCAGACTCGTCTCGGCCGCGGTGACGCTGGTCTTCTTCACCCTCTACGTCAGCAGCGGTCTGGTGGCGGGCGGGCTGCTGTTCAACACCGTCTTCGACGTGCGTTTCGGGCTGGGCGTCACCGTCACCGCCCTGGTCATCGTCATCTATTCGGCCCTGGGCGGCTTCCTGGCGGTGAGCCTGACCCACGTCCTGCAGGCGACGCTCATGTTCGTCGCCCTGGTCGTGCTGCCCGCGACCGCCATCGCGTCCCTCGGCGGCTTCGGCGGCCTGGGCAAGGCCCTCGACAGCAGGGAACCGGCCCTGCGGGACCCCGGAGCCCTGGTCGACTACGGGGGCGGTCTCTGGTCGGCCGACGGCGCCCTGGGTGCCGTGGCGATCGTCTCGCTGCTCGCCTGGGGCCTCGGATACTTCGGGCAGCCCCACATCCTGGCCCGCTTCATGAGCATCCGCAGCGTCCGCGACGTTCCCGCCGCTCGCCGCATCGGCACCGCGTGGGTCGTGGTGGTGCTCGCCGGCGCCACCCTCGTCGGCCTGACCGGGATCGGGGAGCTGGTCCCGTCGCTGTCCGACCCCGACACCGTGTACATCGAACTGGCGCGGACGCTGCTCAACCCGTGGGTCGCCGGCGTGATGCTGATCGCCGTGCTCGCCGCCGTCATCTCCACCGCCGACAGCCAGCTCCTGGTGTCGTCCGTGGCCCTGACCGAGGACTTCTACCGGGCCTTCCTCAATCGCCGCGCCGACGACCGGACACTGGTGTGGGTGGGGCGCGGCACGGTGGTCCTGGTGATCGTCGTGGCCTTCGCCATCGCCTTCAGAGGTGACGCCGTGCTGAGTCTCGTCGCCCACGCCTGGGCCGGCTTCGGGGCCGCCTTCGGCCCGGTGGTCCTGCTGTCGCTGTACTGGCCCCGCATGACCTGGGCCGGAGCCATGGCCGGCATCGTGTCCGGCGCCGGCACGGTGCTGCTGTGGGGCCGGATCAACCCGCTGCTCGGACCGCTGGAATCGGGGGTCTACGAAATGGTCCCGGGCGTCCTGGTCGCCACGGTCGCCGCCCTCCTGTTCGGCCGGTACGTCGGCCGGCCGCCGAAACGGGCCTTCTGGCGCATGCCCGGGGGAGGCATGAGCCAGCTGATGCTCACCTCGTTCCTCGCCCACGCCCCGGTCGGCCTCGCGGTCCTCGACACCGACCTGCGCTACGTCTGGGTCAACGAGCCCCTGGACCGTCTGGTCCCCCTGGGGGACCGGCTGGGACGTCAGGTGCACGAGGTACTGCCGCCCGCGGAGGCCGCCCTCTTCCAGGAGAAGATGCGGACCGTCCTCCAGACGGGGCGCCCCGTGATGGACTGCGAGTTCGTCACCACCATCAGCGAAGAAGGCGAGCACGCCCGTGCCATGTCCGCGTCCTTCTTCGGGATGCGGGACCGCCGCGACCGCACCGTGGGCATCCTGTACATGCTCATCGACGTCACCGAACGCCGGCGGGCACAGCAGCGGCTGGCGCTGCTCAACGACGCCGGCGCCCGCATCGGCAGCACCCTGGACGTGCGCCGGACCGCGCAGGAACTGGCCGACGAGGCCGTGCCGGCCCTCGCCGACTTCGTCGCGGTCGACCTGCTGGACTCCGTGATGCGGGGCGAGGAGCCCGCCCCCGGGCCGGTCGGCCTCGCGCCGGTGATCCGCCGCGCGGGCCAGGCGTCCGTGCGCCCGGGGTGCCCCGAGGGCAGCCTGGCCGTCGGCGAGGCCGTACGCCGCGCCCCGTCCTCGCCCGTGACCCACTGCCTGCTGGAGAGCAGGACCCTGGTGGAACGCACCCTGGACCGCACCGCCAGCCCGTGGGTGACCGAGGACCCCTCGCTGGGCGCCTCCCTGCTGAAGTACGACTTCCGCTCGCTGATGGTGGTGCCGGTGCGGGCACGCGGCGTCACCCTGGGCGTGGCGACCTTCGCCCGCTCCCGCGGCTCCGCCCCCTTCGAGGACGACGACGTGCGCCTCGCCGAGGAGATCGTCTCCCGCGCGGCGGTGTGCGTCGACAACGCCCGCCGCTTCACCCGCGAGCGCAGCGCCTCCCGCGCCATGCAGCAGTTCCTGCTGCCGCAGGCCCTGTCCGGGGGATCGGCGCTCGACGTCGCCTCGTGGTACCAGCCCGCCGGTGTCCCCAGCGGCGTGGGCGGCGACTGGTTCGACGTCATCCCGCTCTCCGGGGCCCGGGTCGCCCTCGTCGTCGGCGACGTCGTCGGCCACGGCATGAACGCCGCGGCCACCATGGGACGCCTGCGCGCCGCGGTGCGCACGCTCGCCAACCTCGACCTGCCTCCCGACGAACTGCTCGCCCACCTCGACGACCTGGTCATCGGTCTCATGGGAGCGCACGACGCCCACGAGCCGGACGCCGCCGAGGGCGCCGGGTTCATGGGGGCGACCTGCCTGTACGCCGTGTACGACCCCGTCGGCAGCCGGTGCACCCTGGCCCGCGCGGGGCACCTCCCACCGGTCCTGGTGACGCCCGGCCGCCCCGCCGAGGTACTGGACCTGCCCGCGGGCCCGCCGCTCGGTCTGGGATACCTGCCGTTCGAGTCCGTCGAACTGGAGATCGCCGAGGGCAGCCTGCTGGCCTTCTACACCGACGGCCTCGTCGAATCGGCCGGCCGGGACATCGACGACGGGATCTCCCAGCTGGGGCAGGCGCTCACGCGGCCCGCACAGACGCTGGAGGAGATCGGCCGGGGCGCGGTCGACACGCTGCTGACGGGCCCGCCGCCCGACGACGCCGCCCTGCTCCTCGCCCGGACCAAGGTCCTCCCGCCCCGTCAGGTCGCCTCCTGGGACCTGCCCAGCGATCCGGCCGCCGTCGGCGACGCCCGCGCCGCCGTGGTGCGGCAGCTGACGGAGTGGGGCCTGGACAGCCTCGAGTTCACCACGGAGCTCATCGTCAGCGAACTGGTCACCAACGCCATCCGTTACGCCTCCGGACCGATCGGCCTGCGCCTGATCCGCGACCGCGGCCTCGTCTGCGAGGTCCGCGACGCCAGCGGCACCTCACCGCGGCCGCGCCACGCGCGCACCACCGACGAGGGCGGACGGGGACTGATGATCGTGGCCCAGCTCGCCCACCGGTGGGGCACCCGGCACACCTCGGCCGGCAAGGTCATCTGGACCGAACAGCCCTTCACCGCCGACGTCTGAGCCCGGGCGGACCCGGTTCCCGGGGAGCGGAACGGGGAACCCGCCCGAGAGGAGCCGGGTGCCGGAAGGGCGCGAGGAGGACGGCATGGCATCGCGACCACTCGACGACAGCACGGTGACCACGCTGGTGGCCGAGGCCATCACGGCACCGTCCATGCACAACGCCCAGCCATGGCGCTTCCGCTACCTCGGCGCCGAGCATCTCGTGCTGCTGCGGGCCGATCCCGAACGGGCCATGCCCCACTCCGACCCCGACAACCGGGCCCTGCACATCGGCTGCGGGGCGGCCCTGTTCAACCTGCGGGTCGGCGCCGCGTACGCGGACCTCGTCACGGAGACCACCCTCCTGCCCGAGCCCGGCGACCCGCTGCTGCTCGCCGCCGTACGGCTGTCCGCCCCGCTTCCGCACAGCCCCGCGGACGTGGAACTGGCCCGGCTGCACCCCGCCGTGCGCGAGCGGCACACCAGCCGCCATCCGTTCAGCGACGAGGACATCCCCGACGACGTACGGGACACCCTGCGCGACGCCGCGGCCCGGGAGGGCGCCGAGCTGCTCTTCCCCGGACCCTGGCACACCGACAGCCTGCTCGACCTGATCCGCGACGCGGAGAGCAGGGACGCCCTGGACCCCGGCGCCGCCGAGGACGTGCTCCGCTGGACACGGCTGGGCGCCGAGGCGGAGACCGCCGTCGACGGCATCCCCGACTACGCCTTCGGCCCCCGCAAGGAGGACGGCAGGGCACCCGTCCGCGACTTCGCGGGCCGCCGCACGGTGCCAGGCCGCGGCACCACCGCGTTCGAGGACCGCCCGCACCTGGCCCTGCTCAGCACCCGCGGCGACGGCCCCGCCGACTGGCTGCGCGCCGGGCAGGCCCTCGAACGCGTCCTGCTGGAGGCCACCCTGGCGGGCCTGGCCACGTCCCTCACCTCCCACGCCATCGAAGAGCCCGCGCTGCGCCCGCTGGCCCGCGACCCGGCCGAGGGCGTCGGACAGGTGCACATGGTGCTGCGCCTCGGCTACGGTCCCCCGGGCCCCGCAACCCCCCGGCGCCCCGTGCGGGAGGTCCTGGAGATCGTCTGACGCCGCCTGGCACCACGACAACTTTGCGGCTCCTTTACAGTTGGCGTGGGAACAGGCCATCCTGCTTTCCCACCACAAGTCGTCCACATGTCCGAGAAGGAGCGACGGTCTCCCGATGGGTGATCCTCCCAGTAGCAGCCGTGCCACCCCCGTTCGTCCCGGCCGAACGGCCCGTGAGGGAGCGGGGGTGGCACGGTGACCGAGGTCCTGCTGCTCCTGCTCGCGCTGGCGCTGACCCTGGCCTGCGCGGTGTTCGTCGCGGCCGAGTTCTCCCTGACCACCGTCGAGCGCGGTGAGCTGGAACGCGCCGCCGAGGCCGGCGAGCGCGGCGCCGCGAGCGCCCTGCGCGCCGTACGGCATCTGACGCTCCAGCTGTCCGGCGCCCAGCTCGGCATCACCGTCACCTCCCTGGTGATCGGCATGCTCGCCGAGCCGTCCCTGGCCGCCCTGCTGCGCGGACCGCTGCGGGCCGCCGGGCTGGGCGGCGCCGCTCCGACGGCGGCGACCGTACTGGGCGTGACGGTGTCCACCGTCGTGCTGATGGTGGTCGGCGAGCTGGTCCCGAAGAACTGGGCGATCTCCCGGCCGACCGCCGTCGCCAAGGTGGTCGCCGGACCGCAGCGCGCGTTCACCGCCGCCTTCGGCCCCTTCATCGGGCATCTGAACGGCACCGCGAACCGGTTCGTACGCCGCCTCGGCCTGGAGCCCGCCGAGGAACTGGCCTCCGCGCGCACCCCCGAGGAACTGGGCGCGCTGGCCCGGCGCTCCGCCGCCGAGGGCGCCCTGGAGGCGGACTCCGCGGAACTCTTCGTCCGCACCCTGCACCTGAGCGAACTCACCGCCGAGAACGTGATGACCCCGAGGGTCGACGTCCGGGCCCTGGAGGTGCACGCCACCGCCGCCGACGCCGCCGCCCTCAGCCACGCCACCGGGCTGTCCCGCTTCCCCGTCTACCGCGACAGCCTCGACGAGGTCGTCGGCACCGTCCACATCCGCGACGTGCTCGCCCTGGAACCGCGGCGGCGGCCCGGCACGCCCGTCACCGACCTGACCACCCCGCCCCTGCTCGTCCCCGACTCCCTGACCGCCGACCGGCTGCTGGAGCGGATGCGCGCGCACCGCACCATGGCCGTGGTCATCGACGAGTACGGCGGCACGGCGGGCGTGGCCACCGTGGAGGACATCGTCGAGGAGGTCGTCGGCGAGGTCCGCGACGAGCACGACCCCGTCGAGGTCCCCGACCTGGCCCCCGCCCCCGCCACCGACGACGGCCGCGGCGTGTGGGAGGCCGACGGCAGCGTCCGCCTCGACCGGCTCTCCGGCATCGGGCTCACCGCGCCGGACGGCCCCTACGAGACCGTCGCCGGACTGATCGCCACCCGCCTGGCCCGCATCCCCGTCAAGGGGGACGCCGTGGACCTCGACGGCTGGCGGCTCGAGGTGCTGGAGATCGAGCACCACCGCGCCGACCGCATACGCGTCACCGCACCGGCCGCCGACCCGGCCGACCACGTCACGGAGGGAGCCCGATGACCGCCCTGCAGCTCGCCATCGGCGCCCTGACCCTGCTCACCAACGCGTTCTTCGTCGGCGCGGAGTTCGCCCTGATCTCGGTGCGCCGCAGCCAGATCGAACCCCGCGCCCAGGCGGGCGAGAAACGCGCCCGGATGACGCTGTGGGCGCTGGAACACCTGTCGGCGATGATGGCCACCGCCCAGCTCGGCATCACCGTCTCCTCCCTGGTGCTCGGCGCCGTCGCCGAACCCGCCATCGCGCACCTGATGGAGCCCGCCTTCGAGGCGGTGCACGTCCCGCACGGCCTGGTGCACCCCATCGCATTCGTCATCGCCCTGACCCTCGCCACCTATCTGCACATGCTGATCGGCGAGATGGTGCCCAAGAACCTCGCGCTGGCCGCGCCCGTATCGGGCGCCCTGCTGCTCGGCCCGCCGCTGGTCGCGCTGACCCGGGCGCTGCGGCCGGTCGTGTTCGGCATCAACGCCTTCGCCAACGTGCTGCTGCGGCTGCTGCGCGTCGAGCCCAAGGACGAGGTCGAGTCGGTCTTCACCGACGACCAGCTCGCCCGGATGGTCGTCGACTCCAGCGAGGCCGGCCTGCTCGCCCCCGCCGACGGCGAGCGGCTGCGGGACGCGCTGGAACTCGGTACCAGGCCGGTCGGCGAGATCCTCGTGCCCGGGCCGCGGATGCGCACCGTCGACCACACCGTCACCCCCGCCCGGCTGGAGAGGCTGGCCGCCGAGGCGGGTCTGTCCCGCTTCCCGGTCACCGGCCCCGACGGCACCGTCCTGGGCTATCTGCACGTCAAGGACACCCTCGGCGCCGCCGACCGCGACCGGCCCTTCCCGCGCACCGCCCTGCACCGCATCACCCGGGTGCGCATCGACACCCCGCTGGACGACACGCTCACCGCCCTGCGCGCCGAAGGCAGCCATCTCGCCGCGGCCGTGGGGGAGAACGGCAGGGTCATCGGCTTCGTGACCATGGAGGACGTCCTGACCGAACTGGTCGGCCCGGCGGCCCCGGCCACCGCCTGACGCGGCTACTGCGGCATCCGGCGGCAGCGCGCGTTGTGCCAGGCGATCGCCCGCCGGATGTCGGGCTCGTGCAGCCCGGTCCGGCAGGCGAGCTGGGTCATCGACAGGGCCGGCGGGCCCGACGTCAGCACCCGGGTGATCTTGCCCGCCCAGAGCTCCTCGTCCACGAAAGGCCGGCACCGGTACTCCCGGCGGATCGCCTCGAGATGGGCCTCACCGCAGGCGGTGACCGGGCGCAGACCGTCGTGCCGCTCGTCGGTGGGGTGGACGGACGAGGAGTCCGCGACATAGCCGCGCACCGCCTCCTGCGCCGGGAACGTGCGCGCGCACAGATCGCACAGCTCCAGCGGGAGTGTTTCCGGACGCCGTACGTGCTTCCTGCGCTTCCACATCGTCAGCTCCCCGCGGGCCGGATGCGATCAGCGTACTGCGCCCACCGTCCCCCGCCCACCCGGTGAACGGCCCGCTTGCCCGCACCCGGACCGCGATCCGCGGCGCACCGGCGCGAGCCCCGATCACCGGTCTCCGCCCGCCGTGACCGCGCGCGTGCCGCGCAACGGGCGCTCGCCGCCACGTTCGCCGTCCGGCGGGTGCTCCGCCGCCGCGACCATGCCCGGGCCCACCACGGGAACGCCGGCGCCCGGTCGCCCGCCGCGCTTCGGCGTGTCGTGTTCGCCGTCCGGGGCACTGGTGGACGATGAAGGACCGGCCGGCAACCGGGCGTGAACGGAGGAGTCGGGTGGATCCCACGGGCGCAGGCGTCGACACGGACGTACGACGGCGGATTCCGCGCACCGACGCCGTGCTGCGCGATCCGCGGCTGCTCCGGGCGGCTCACCGGCTGGGCGCGGCGCGGGTGAAGGCGGCCGTCCACCGGGCGCAGCAGCGGGCGCGGGAAGGCGCCGTCCCGCCGGACGCGGTCGCCGACACGGCCGTGGCCCTGCTGCCGCCGTCGGCCGGCGGACTGCGGCCGGTGATCAACGCCACCGGCGTGCTGCTGCACACCAACCTCGGCCGCGCCCCGCTGTCGGCGGCGGCCCGGCAGGCCGTGCAGGAGGCCGCCGGACCCACCGACGTCGAACTCGACCTGCACACCGGCGTCCGGGCCCGCCGGGGCCGTACCGCCCTGGCCGCCCTGCGCGCCGCCGTACCGGCCGCAGGGGCCGCGCACGTCGTCAACAACGGGGCCGCCGCCCTGGTCCTGGCCGCCACCGCGCTCGCCGCCGGCCGGGAGATCGTCGTCAGCCGGGGCGAGATGGTGGAGATCGGCGACGGCTTCCGCCTGCCCGACCTGCTGGTCTCCACCGGCGCCCGGCTGCGCGAGGTGGGCACCACCAACCGCACGACGGCGGCCGACTACGCCGAGGCCGTCGGCCCGGACACCGCCTTCGTGCTGAAGGTGCACCCCTCCAACTTCCGCATCACCGGGTTCACCCGCGCCGCGACCGTCGCCGAACTCGCCCCCCTGGGTGTCCCCGTCGTCGTCGACATCGGCTCCGGGCTGCTCGCCCCGCACCCTGTCCTGCCCGAGGAACCCGACGCCCGCACCCAGCTGGCGGCGGGCGCGGCGCTCGTCACGGCCAGCGGCGACAAACTCCTGGGCGGACCCCAGTGCGGACTGCTCCTGGGCCGCGAGGACCTGATCCGCACCCTGTCCCGGCATCCGCTGGCCCGCGCCCTGCGCGTGGACAAACTGACGCTGGCCGCCCTGGAGGCCACCCTGACCGGCCCCGCGACCCCGACCGCCGAGGCGCTCGCCGCCGCACCGGAACCGCTGCGGCGGCGCGCCGAACGGCTCGCGGCCCTGCTGGCCGCCGACGGCGTGGACGCGCGGGCCGTCCCCAGCGAGGCCACCGTCGGCGGCGGCGGAGCACCCGGTGTGACCCTGCCCAGCGCCGCGCTGTCGCTGCCCGAGCGGTACGCCCCGCCGCTGCGCACCGGACCGGTGCCCGTGGTGGGCCGCCTGGAGGACGGGCGGTGCCTGTTCGACCTGCGGGCCGTGCCGGAGGCGGACGACGAACGGCTCGCGGCGGCCGCACGAGCCGTGGAGAGGAGGTAGCGGCATGCGGGTGCTGGCCACCGCCGGCCATGTCGACCACGGGAAGTCCGCCCTGGCCAGGGCGCTGACCGGGATGGAACCCGACCGGTTCGAGGAGGAGCGGCGCCGGGGCCTGACCCTGGACCTCGGCTTCGTGTGGACCCGGCTCGACCCGCCGGACGGCGAGCACCTGGCCCTCGTCGACGTGCCGGGCCACGAACGGTTCGTCGCCACCATGCTGGCCGGTGTCGGACCGGTGCCGGCCGTGCTGTTCGTGGTGGCCGCCGACCAGGGCTGGCAGGAGCAGTCGCAGGAGCACCTGGAGATCCTCGACGCGCTCGGCGTGCGTCACGCCGTGCTCGCGGTGACCCGCAGCGACCTGGCCGACCCCGAACCCGTGCGCGCCGACGCCGTCGCCCGCATGGCCGCCACCTCCCTCGGCACCGTGCCCTCCGTCGCGGTGAGCGCGGTGACGGGCGAGGGCGTCGGACAACTGCGCAAGGAACTGGCCCGGCTGGCCGGCGCGCTGCCCGTCCCACCCGCCGACGCGGACGTACGGCTCTGGCTCGACCGGGCGTTCACCGTGCGCGGTCACGGGACGGTCGTCACCGGCACCCTGGCCGCGGGCACCCTGCGCACCGGCGACCGGCTGGCGACCGGGGACGGCACGACCGCGCTGCGGGTGCGCGGACTGCAATGCCTGCGCCAGGACCGCTGCGCCGTCCGCGGCGTGGCACGGGTGGCCGTCAACGTCCACGGCGCCCCCGACGCCGTACTCGGCCGGGGCCAGGTGCTGTGGACGCCCGACCGCTGGCTGCTCACCGGCACGTTCGACGTCCGGGTCACCCCCACGCCCGCCGCCGACCTCCCCCGTGAGACCACCCTGCACCTGGGCACCGCAGCCGTCCCCGTGACCGTGCGGCCGCTCGGCGCGGACACGGCCCGCCTCACCGCCGCCCGGGACCTCCCCCTGAGGATCGGCGACCGGGCGGTGCTGCGGGAGCCCGGCGGGCGGCGCCGCACCCCCTGCGGGGTGACCGTGCTGGACGTCCGTCCCCCGCCCCTGACCCGGCGGGGCGCGGCCCGGGCCCGAGCCGCCGAACTGGCGGACATGACCGGCCGTCCGGACGGCACCGGCGAACTGCGACGGCGCCGCATCGTCCGCCGGACCGAACTGGAGGCCATGGGCGCCGCCGCCCCCGCGCCGCCCGTCGCCGGTGACTGGCTCGCCGATCCCGGGCACTGGGCGGCGCTGCGGGACCGCCTCGGCACCGAGACCCGGCGCCACGCGGCGGACCACCCGCTCGATCCCGGCCTGCCCACCGAGGCGGCCCGGCGACTGCTCGGCCTGCCGGACCGGGCCCTGGTCGACGCCCTCGCCGGCACCCCGGGCACGGTGCCGCTGCGCCGCGCCGGCGGGCGGCTGCACGCCCCCGGAGCGGAGGGGCCCTCGCTCCCGCCGCGGGTGCGGGCCGCCGTCGACGCCCTGCGGGCCGACCTCGAGACGTCACCCTTCCGCGCCCCGGAGGCCGGACGGCTGGCCGAACTGCGGCTCGGCCGCCGGGAACTGGCCGCCGCGGTCACCGCCGGCGCGCTGCTGCGGATCGCCGACGGCATCGTCCTGCTGCCGGGCGCCGACGCCCGCGCCGTCGCCGTCCTGCGCGCTCTTGCGCAGCCGTTCACCCTCAGTGAGGCCCGCCGGGCCCTGGACACCACCCGCCGGGTCGCCGTACCGCTGCTGGAGTTCCTGGACGCACGGGGCCTGACCGAGCGGGTGGACGAGCTGCGCCGGCGCTGTCCCGCCGCCGGCGCGGAGAACGGAGGCGGACGGGAATCGAACCCGCCTGCCCGAGATCCTCGGGCACCTCGGTTTTGAAGACCGGGAGGGCCACCAGGCACCCACACGCCTCCACCGCCCGCCAGGCTACCGGCTCACCCGCCCGAAACCCGACAAGGAGCCAGCCCCATGCACGCCCCGACCGGAACATCCGTACGCCTCACGCAGTTCGCGCACGGCGGCGGCTGCGCCTGCAAGATCCCGCCCGGTGAGCTGGAGGACGTCCTCGCCGGCCTCACCCCGCCGCCGACCGCCGGCGGCGACACCCCGCTGCTGGTGGGGACGGCCACGGGGGACGACGCGGCGGTGGCCGCCCTCCCGGCACGGGACGGCGGCGCGCCCCTGGCGGTCGTGTCCACCGCCGACTTCTTCACCCCCGTCGTCGACGACCCCTACGACTGGGGCCGCATCGCCGCCGCCAACGCCCTGTCCGACGTCTACGCGATGGGCGGACGGCCCGTCCTGGCCGTCAACCTCCTGGCCTGGCCCCGCGAGGTGCTGCCGATGGAGCTGGCCCGCGAAGTGCTGCGCGGCGGGCTGGACGTGGCCACCGAGGCGGGCTGCCACGTGGGCGGCGGACACAGCGTGGACGACCCGGAGCCCAAGTACGGCATGGCCGTCACCGGTCTGGCGGACCCCGCCCGGCTGCTGCGCAACGACACCGGCCGCCCCGGCATGCCGCTGTCGCTCACCAAACCACTCGGGCTGGGCGTCCTCAACAACCGGCACAAGGCGACCGGCGAGCGCTTCGCCCAGGCGGTGGCCACCATGACGTCCCTCAACCGGGACGCCTCCGCCGCCGCCCTGGCAGCCGGGGCGACCTGCGCCACCGACGTCACCGGCTTCGGACTCCTCGGCCATCTGCACAAACTCGCCCGCGCCTCCGGCGTCACCGCCATGCTCGACACCGCCGCCGTGCCCTACCTCGACGGAGCCCGCGAAGCGGTCCGGGACGGCTACGTCAGCGGCGGCACCCGGCGCAACCTGGACTGGGTGACCCCCTTCACCGACTTCGGCCCCGCCGGCCAGGACACCCGGCTGCTGCTCGCCGACGCCCAGACCTCGGGCGGGCTGCTGGTGGCGGGCGAGGTGCCGGGCGCCCCCGTGATCGGGGAGCTGGTCCCGCAGGGCGCCCACACCGTCGTCCTCAGGTGAGCGTCACAGCCCGGTGCCCGTCCCGGCGTCGATGCCCGCCCGCGCCCGGTAGCGCAGCACCAGCTCCCGGGCGGCCGGACCCCGCGGCCGGCGCCCCGGCCGGATGTCCACGGCGAACGCCTTCGCCTCCTGGATGTGGGTGTTGGGGTCGAGGGACAGATGCAGCAGCTCGTTGGCCGCGTCCCCGGTGCTGTAGCCGTTCGGACCCCAGTGGTAGGGCAGCCCCACCTGGTGCAGCGGGCGGCCGTGCACCGTCAGCGTCGCCATGCGGTCGGTGACCAGCACCCGCGCCTCGATCACCGCGCGGGCGCTGACGATCGTCGCCCAGCCGGTGTGCGTCAGGCCCCGCTCGGCGGCGAGCTCCGGCGACACCTCGCAGAAGAACTCCGGCTGAAGCTCCGCCAGATAGGGCTGCCAGCGCGACATGCCGCCGGCCGTGTGATGCTCCGTCAGCCGGTAGGTCGTGGCGACGTACGGGAACACCTCCGTCCCCGGCTCGCCCGCGCTGGGCTGGTAGCGGTTGTCCGGGTGCGGCGGCAGCAGATGCCGTACGGGATTGCGCTGACGGCCGTACAGCAGGTTCGGGAACGGCGAGTCCTGCGGCTCGTAGTGCGTCGGCAGCGGGCCGTCGGTGAGGCCCGCAGGCACGTACAGCCACGCCTTGCCGTCGGCCTGCATGATGAACGCGTCGGTCCCGGACAGCGCCTCCGGGCCGGTCGCGCCCTCGGGCGGCACATGACCGGGCGACTTGTCCTTCTTGAAGTCGGGCACGTCGTGCCCGGTCCACTCGCCCCGCTCGGCGTCCCACCACACCAGCGCTTTGCGGGCGCTCCACGGCCTGCCGTCCGGGTCCGCCGAGGCCCGGTTGTACAGCACCCGGCGGTTGGCGGGCCAGGCCCAGCCCCAGGCGGGCGCGACCCAGTTCTGCTCCCCGCCCGGGGTGCGCCGGTCGGCCTGGTTGACGCCGTCGGCCCGCACCCCGCAGTAGATCCAGCAGCCGCAGGAGGTGGAGCCGTCGTCCGCCAGCTGGTCGTAGCCCGACAGCGGGGCGCCCTGCGCGTCACGGCCGTTGATCTCGGCCAGCACCGCCTCGGCGTCCGGTTCGTCGAGGTCACCGGCCGTCGGGTAGTCCCAGGTCAGGTCGAGCAGCGGCCGGTCCATCGGATCGGTGGACGCGGCGAGCTTCTCCCGGATGATCCGCCCCAGGTGGTAGGTGAACCACAGATCGCTGCGCGCCTCGCCGGGCGGCGGCACCGCCTGGTGGTGCCACTGCAGCAGCCGCTGGGTGTTGGTGAAGCTGCCGTCCTTCTCGGTGTGCGCGGCGGCCGGCAGGAAGAACACCTCCGTGCCGATGTCCTCGGTGCGCAGCTCACCCGTGTCGATCTCGGGGCCGTCCTTCCACCAGGTGGCCGACTCGATGAGGGAGAAGTCCCGTACGACGAGCCAGTCCAGGGCGGCCATGCCCAGGCGCTGCAGTTTGGCGTTGGCGGAGCCGACCGCCGGGTTCTCGCCCATGAGGAAGTAGCCCTTGCAGGTGCCGTCCAGCTGGGCCATGACCGTCTCGTACGTGGAGTGGGAGCCGGTCAGCCGCGGCAGGTAGTCGAAGCAGAAGCCGTTCTCCGCGCGCGCCGCGTCGCCCCAGTACGCCTTGAGCAGACTGACCAGGTAGGCGCTCATGTTGCCCCAGTAGCCCTTGGGCGCGGCGTCCGCCCGCACGAACGCGTCCAGATCCTGGTGCTGGTGGGCGTGCGGCATCGGGATGTAGCCCGGCAGCAGGTTGAACAGGGTGGGAATGTCCGTCGAGCCCTGGATGGAGGCGTGCCCGCGCAGCGCGAGGATGCCTCCGCCGGGCCGGCCGATGTTGCCGAGCAGGCTCTGCAGCACGGACGCCGCGCGGATGTACTGCACCCCGACCGTGTGCTGGGTCCAGCCGACCGCATAGGCGAAGGCGGTGGTGCGGTCCCGTCCGGAGTTCTCCGTGACCAGCTCGCACACCTGGCGGAACGTCTCCTGCGGGACCCCGCAGACCCGCTCGACCACCTCGGGCGTGTAGCGGGCGTAGTGCCGCTTGAGGACCTGGAAGACGCAGCGGGGATGGGTCATCGTCTCGTCGCGTTCCGGCTCGCCCTCGGGGATCGTGGGGCCGCCGGAGCCGTGGGACTCGCCGCGCGCCGCCTCCGTGACGTCCTCGGACTCGTTGAGCCGGTCGAACTGCCGGTCCCGCTGCCCGGAGGCCGGCTGCACGTCGACGCCCCGGTACTGCCAGGTGGCCGGGTCGTAGCTGCGGCTGTCGGGGTCGAGCCCGGAGAACACGCCGTCCAGGTCCTCGGTGTCCCGGAAGTCCTCCCGCAGGATCACCGGCCCGTTGGTGTAGGCGACCACGTAGTCACGGAAGTACGCGTCCGTGCTCAGGACGTGGTTGATGATCCCGCCGAGGAAGGCGATGTCCGAACCGGCCCGCAGCGGTACGTGCACGTCCGCCATCGCGCTGGTGCGGGTGAACCGGGGGTCGACGTGGACCACCTTCGCCCCACGGGCCTTGGCCTCCATCACCCACTGGAACCCGACCGGATGGCACTCGGCCATGTTCGAGCCCTGGATGACGATGCAGTCGGAGTTCTGCAGATCCTGCTGGAAGGTGGTCGCGCCGCCGCGGCCGAACGAGGTTCCCAGACCGGGAACGGTGGAGGAGTGTCAAATACGGGCCTGGTTCTCGATCTGGACGGCGCCGAGGGCGGTGAACAGCTTCTTGATGAGGTAGTTCTCCTCGTTGTCCAGCGTGGCCCCGCCGAGGCTCGCGATGCCGAGGGTGCGCCGGGTGCGGGCCTGGTCGACCTCCCACTGCCAGCCCGCCCGGCGGGCCTCGATCACCCGGTCGGCGATCATGTCCATCGCCGTGCCGAGGTCGAGGCGCTCCCACTCGGTGCCGTGCGGACGCCGGTACAGCACGCGGTGCTCGCGCGCGCCTCCGGTGGTCAGCTGCAGGCTGGCCGAGCCCTTGGGACACAGCCGGCCGCGCGAGATGGGGGAGTCGGGGTCGCCCTCGATCTGGGTGACGCGCCCGTCCTCCACGTACACGTTCTGGCCGCAGCCGACGGCGCAGTACGGGCAGACCGACTTCACGACCCGGTCCGCCGAGGCGACCCGGGGCGTCAGCCGCTCGGTCGGCCCGCTCTTCGCGGCGGCACCGCGGCCCAGCGGGTCGCTCCCGGTGAGCTGGCGGTAGACCGGCCAGGATTCGATCCACGTGCGTACGCCCATGACGCCTGCCCTTTCCGCACTGCGCGCGCTCGGCCCCGGCGGAGTACCCAGAACCGCGCGCGTCAATCAGCGGGACCGCGGATCCGCGGTCCGTTCCCGGGCCGTCAGCCGCTCCCGCTGCGGTACGACCGTGTACCGGGGGTCCTCGGCCGAGGCCACGCCGGCGTGGAACACCCCGAGCCGCAGGGCCGCGGACCCGGCCAGCAGGGCCGTACCGGCGAGCGCGCCGAGCGCCCGGTGGCGGCCCGCACCGGCCGCCAGCGCGGCGCCGCCGGCCGTGAGCACCTCCGCCGCGCGCAGCCAGGTCCGCGGCCGGCCCCGCTCGTACGCCTCGGCCGCGAGCCCCAGGTTCCGCTTCATCAGCCGGAAGGCGCCCAGTTCGAGCACCGCGCCCAGGACGGCCGCGCGGCGGGCCGGACCGGTCTGCTCCGGCGGTACCGCGGCCAGGGCCAGACCGGCCGCCGCGGTGGCCCCCGAACCGGCGAAGGCGAACGGCATCTCGCGGTACCCCTCGTGCCACGACGGCACGGCGGTGTCGCAGATCAGCACGGCGGTGTACGTCGCCACCGCCGGGCCCAGGGCGGCCGCGGAGGCGGTCGCGGCGGCACCCACCATCCGGTACCGGCCCGCGACGTCGGCGGCGGCCGCGGCCATCGTGAGCGGCGCGTAGCCGGCCAGCAGCCACGAACCCACGCTCATCGGCGACGTCGGCTTGAAGACGCGGAGCATGTAGAGGAAGCGCCCGGGGCGGCCCAGGTCGTGCACGAGCGCCGCCAGCGACAGCGAGACCGCTCCCGCCGCCCCCAGTTTCGCCGTGCGGGCCAGCGCGGGCCGCGCGGTGACCTGCGCGCCGGCGGCCAGCAGCGACGACGCCCCGGCCAGCCCGCCCATCCAGAGATAGCCCGCGACGTCCAGCGGCTTCCACTCCGGCCGCTTCAGCACCGGCCTGCCGTAGTACGACGCGAACTCGGCGTCCGGGACCATGGCCCGCTCACCGCGCCCCCGGCGGCGACGGCGGCGCCCGGAGTGCCCGGCGTCCGGGGTCCCGTCCCGGGGCACCCCGCTCATCGCCGCCTCCCGGCGAACCCGGCGACGGCCAGCGCCGCGAGCGAGACGGCGGCCGCCGCCGCGTGCCGCCACATGTCCGGCAGATCGCGGGTCGTGACGACCGGGTCGGGCGGCAGTCCGTACACCTCCGGCTCGTCCAGCAGCAGGAAGAACGCGCCGTCGCCGCCGACGCCGTCGCCCGGGTCCTCGCCGTACAGACGGGCGCTGCCGGCCCCGGCCGCGTGCAACTGCCGCACCCGGTCCGCCGCGCGCTCCCGCAGTTCCTCCAGCGGGCCGAACTGGATGGACTCGGTGGGGCAGGCCTTGGCGCAGGCCGGTTCCATGCCGGCGCCGAGCCGGTCGTAGCACAGGGTGCACTTCCAGGCGCGTCCGTCCTCGGGCCGCCGCTCGATGACCCCGTACGGGCAGGCGGACACGCAGTAGCCGCAGCCGTTGCAGATGTCCTCCTGCACGACGACGGAGCCGAACTCGGTACGGAACAGCGAGCCCGTCGGGCACACGTCGAGGCAGGCGGCGTGGGTGCAGTGCTTGCACACGTCGGACGACATCAGCCAGCGCATCTCCCCGCCGTCGGGGGAGGCCCCGGGGGAGTCGGCGAGGCCGCGGGCGGCGTCGAAGACGTCGACGTCCTCCATGCCGGCGGCACCCGGCACCGCGGCGGGGGCGGGCGCGCGCTGCTCGATGAACGCGACGTGCCGCCAGGTGCTCGCGCCCAGGGCCTGGGTGTTGTCGTAGGACATGCCGGTGAGGTCGAGGCCGTCCTCCGGGATCGCGTTCCACTCCTTGCAGGCCACCTCGCACGCCTTGCAGCCGATGCACACCGACGTGTCGGTGAAGAAGCCCATGCGCGGCGGCGGATCGGCGTGCCCGGCCGCGCGCACGATGTCGTCCGTCATACGGGACCTCCTCCTGGCTCGGCCGGGCACGGGTGCCCCCGCCGGAACCGGCCGAAACGGTCACCGCCCGGCGAGGGCGAGGGCGAGGGTGCCGTCGGCGTCCAGGGCGACGTCCACACCGCTGATCCGTTCGAGGGTCTCCCGCAGCCAGGCCCGCTCCTCCGGCGCGGCGGGTTCGAGCCGCATCCGCCGCGCCCTGAACGGCGCCATCCGCAGCCCGGTCAGGCGCCCGGTGCCGGCGTCGAGCGTCGGCAGATACGCGAGCCGCAGCTCGTCGCGGAACTCCTCGTAGCCCAAGATGCCCTCGTAGTCGTCGACGAAGTCGCCGCAGCCGTACAGGACGAGGCGGTCCCGGTACACCTCGACGGGGCGGGGGTGGTGCGAGGAGTGGCCGTGGACGACGTCGACCCCGCCGTCCACGAGAGCGTGGGCGAAGCGGACGTGCCGCGGCGGGACGCGGTGTCCCCAGTTCGACCCCCAGTGCACGGACACCACCGCGAGGTCCGCGGGACCCTTCGCCCGCCGTACCCGCCGGGCGATCTCCTCGGCGGCCGCCGCCGACGGCTCCGCGAGGTACGCCACGCCGGACCGGTCGCCCGTCGCCGCCCAGCTCGGCGGGATGCCGCTCGACATCGTCCCCAGCGCGAACACCAGCACCCGGCCGCTTCCGGAGGGGACGACGGCCGGGGCGCGGGCCGCGTCGGTGTCCCGGCCGGCGCCCGCGGTCCTCAGGCCGGCCCCGTCCAGCACGGCCAGCGTCTCGGCGAGCCCAGGGCGGCCGAAGTCCAGCACGTGGTTGTTGGCCAGGACGCACACGTCCGGACGTGCCACCGTGAGCGCGGGCACGTTGGCCGGGTGCATCCGGTAGTGCACGGCCTTGCCGGGCGCGAAGGCGTCACTGCGGGTGACGGACGTCTCCAGATTCACGATCCGCACGTCCGGCGCGGCCTCGTCGAGCACCCGCAGGGCGTCGCTCCACGGCCACGAGAACGGCACCGGGCGGGGAACGGTTCCGCTGACGGCTTCCACGAGCCCCACGTAGTCGCGGGCGTCGCGGATGTACTCCTCCCGCAATGCGGGGTCACCCGGATGCGGAAGGATCTGATCGACCCCACGCCCGAGCATGACGTCACCGCACAGGAACAGCGTCACCGCGCCGGCATCCATGCCTCCACGGTAGGACCGGGACGCGTCGAGTTCGACCAGGACGCCGCCCGCGACGCCCGGAGGCGGGACCGCGGACGGCGCACACCGACGGCGAGGAGACAAGGCCGCCCGTCCGGTGGCCGACCCGGCCCGGACGGCTGACCGCGTGGCGGTCGGCGAGGCGCGCGCCGCCGACCGCGACCGGGCGTGCGCCTCCGGGGCCTTACCACGATGTCCGCCGGTCGGGCCGACGGCGCGCCACGTGCGGCAGCCCGGCGCGGTAGTCCGTCAGCAGGCCGTCATCGCCCTTGGCCCGCTCCCGGTGCGGCCGGCATCAGCCCAGCCCCGTGAGCTCCCGCACTCCGCCGTGCCGGCGCTCACACGAAGGGGCGGGCCGCGCGGCCACGTCCGCGTGCGATGACGGGTGGGCCCACGCCCCGCCCCCGAAGGGCGCCCGGTGGATGGCTACGTGCGGTCGCCCCCCGGCTTGCCCCGCTGGCCCGGGGTGCCGTGCGGCGGCGGACTGGACGGCTCCGGTGAGGTGGCGGGCGAGAACGGAAATCCGCCCCGGCCAGTGCTCTGCTCGGGGCGTACCGCGTCCGGGGCGCCGGACGTCGGCTCGGCGCCCGCGCGCAGTTGCTCCAGCCGGGCTGTCAGCACCTCGGTCGCCGGGAGCCGGTCGGCGTGCGACCGCTCGTAGGACAGCAGCTCCTCGACCTCACCCGCTGTCTGCGAGCGGATCCTCCTCTCCAGGCCGCCGAGGGGCAGTTGGTGGTAGTCGGGCAGCGGCAGGGTGTTGCGGGCGGGATCCGCCATGGTTTTCACTCCCCTGTACGACGGAGCGAGGGGGTGGCGGCGCCAACGCCTGTCGGTGGGTCCGGGACGGGCTCAGTGGCCGCCCGGTCCGCCGCTGCCGAACGCCCCGCCGCCGCCCTCGTCCCAACGGGGCCGCTCCTGCGACCCGGCCGTGCCCCCGCCGTTCAGGTCGTGCGGGGTGAGACGCTCGTCGCCCCGGGGCACCTCGCCCGGCTCACGCCGCTCCCGTACCTCGTGGACCGGGCCGCCCTCGGGCACCCGCGGCTGCTCCTCGGGCCGGGGCCTGCGCGTCCTGTCGTTCCTGACCCGGCGGCTGCCGAGGGCGAACATGCCGATCAGCAGGGCCAGCACCACCACCGCCGCGACCGCCAGCCCGGCGCCCAGGGCACCACGGCCCGCCGCGAGGCCGGCCGTCTCCATCCATGAGGTGTTCATCATGGCTCGCGGGTACCCCCGGACCCCGGCACGAACCCGGCCCGCCGCGCCGCGGGACGCGCACCCCGTCGTCGTACGCCTGCCGCCGCCCGCGTTTGACCGCCGCGGCGGCGGCTACCCGCGCGGTGTGACGACGACATCGCAGAAGGAGCTGTTCCGGTTCCTGGAGGACCGGTTCGCCTGTGCCCAGGCCTGCACCGAGTGCGCACGGGCATGCGCGACGCGGGCCGGCCTGGTGGACCCGGACGGGACCGAGAACCAGGAACGCGTACGACGCAAGGGCATCATGTGCGCGGAGGTCTGCGACGCGACCTGCCGCATGCTGTCCGAGCAGAACCAGGTGGACGAGGCGACCCTCAGGATCCAGGTGGAGTGGTGCCGGCAGGTGTGCCTGGAGAGCGCCCATGCGTTCGACGGCCACCCGGGGGCGGAGGAGACGGCCGCGGCGTGCCGCGCCTGCGCACGGGCCTGCACGGAGTTCCTGGTCACCCTGGACTGACCGGCCCGCGTCTGGCCGGTGCGGATCTTCGCGTGTTACGAAGAACCATGACCGCATCCGTGGGATCTGGGACGTACGACGCCGTCATCGTCGGCGGGGGCCACAACGGCCTCGTCGCCGCCGCCTACCTCGCCCGGGCCGGGCGCTCCGTGCTGGTGCTGGAGCGTCTTGACCACACCGGCGGGGCGGCGGTCTCCACCCGCCCGTTCGCCGGAGTCGACGCACGGCTGTCCCGGTACTCGTACCTGGTCAGCCTGCTGCCCCGGAAGATCGTCAAGGATCTGGGGCTGGACTTCCGGCTCAGCACCCGCACCATCTCCTCGTACACCCCCACCGAACGCGGCGGACGGCCCACCGGGCTGCTCGTCGGCGGAGGCGAACAGCGCACCCGCGAGGCGTTCGCCCGGCTCACCGGCTCCGACGACGAGTACCGGGCCTGGCAGCGCTTCTACGACATGACCGGCCGCGTCGCAGAGCGCGTCTTCCCCACCCTCACCGAACCGCTGCCCACCCGCGAGGAGCTGCGGCGCGCGGTCGACGACGACGAGGCATGGCGGACTCTCTTCGAGGAGCCCATCGGCGTCGCCGTGGAACGGACCTTCGCGGACGACCTGGTGCGCGGTGTCGTCCTCACCGACGCCCTCATCGGCACCTTCGCCGACGCCCACGACCCCTCCCTCAAGCAGAACCGCTGCTTCCTCTACCACGTCATCGGCGGCGGCACCGGCGCCTGGGACGTACCCGTCGGCGGCATGGGCGCCCTCACCGACGCGCTCGCGGGCGCCGCCCGCGCCGCCGGCGCGGTCATCGCCACGGGCCACCGCGCCGTGCGCATCGACACCGACGGCCGCACGGCCGAGGTCACCCACCGCACCGCCGCCGGCGAGGGCGTCGCCACCGCACGGCACGTCCTGGTCAACGCCTCCCCGCAGGAACTCGCCGCCCTCACCGACGGCACCCCGCCGCCCTCGGCCGAGGGCGCCCAGCTCAAGGTGAACATGCTGCTCGAGCGGCTGCCCCGGCTGCGCGACCCCGACGTCGACCCGCGTGAGGCGTTCGCCGGCACCTTCCACATCGCCGAGGGGTACGGCCAGCTGGCCGCCGCGCACGCCCAGGCCGCCGCCGGCGAGCTGCCCGCCGCACCGCCGTCGGAGATCTACTGCCACTCGCTCACCGACCCGACGATCCTCGGCCCGGACCTGGCCGCCCGCGGCTGCCACACGCTCACCCTGTTCGGACTGCACACCCCCGCCCAGCTGTTCGAGCGGGACAACGACGCCGTACGCGAGGAGCTGCTGAAGTCGACCCTCGCCCAGCTCGACGCCCATCTCGCCGAGCCCCTCGCCGACTGCCTGGCCACCGACGCCGAAGGACGCCCGTGCCTGGAGGCCAGGTCCCCGCTGGACCTGGAACGCGATCTCGGGCTGCCCGGCGGCAACATCTTCCACCGTGAACTGTCCTGGCCCCACGCCCAGGAGGGCACCGGCCGCTGGGGCGTGGAGACCCCGCACCCCAACGTCCTGCTGTGCGGGGCGGGCGCCGTGCGGGGCGGCGGCGTGAGCGGAGTGCCGGGCCATAACGCGGCGATGGCGGTCCTGGAGGCCGGCGACTGACCCGCGGGCTCAGTCGACCTGCGGGCTCAGTCGACCCGCGGGCTCAGTCGGCCGACCGGGTCCAGCCCTCCGCCCGGATCCGTGCCGCGTCCGCCCGGCGCGCCTCGTCGAAGAGCCGGCCGCCGGGCGCCTCGACCCGCAGCGCGTCGGCATAGGCGCCGCGCCCGACGTACAGCCGGTCCGTGGTGTACCGCCAGCGCAGGGTGAGGCCCCGCGCGGCGGGCAGGGCGGCGGTGACGTCGTGCCAGACCCGTCCGGACCAGCCGGTGACCGAGCCCGAGGGATGCGGCTGCGGATCCGTGCCCCGGCGCCGGGTGGTGAACGGCACCGGCTGCCAGCTCGTGCCGCCGTCCGCGGAGGCTTCCAGGACCAGGACGTCGGCCCGCGGCTCGGTGTCCCACCACAGCGAGCAGTGCAGGCGGGCCGCGCCGGAGGAGGTGTCCAGCGCGGGCAGGGCGAGGGTCGCCGTCGCGGAGCCCGCCGTCCCGGAGAACCACGCCGTACGGCCCCGGACCGGCCGCACCGGCACCGCGCGGGCCAGCTGGTTGGCGGCGGCCACGCGCGGAGCGGACCCGGAACGCCAGCTGCGCACGGGATGGACGGAGTTGCCCAGCACTACGAGGAACGAGTCGGTGGTCGGGTCGAGCACCAGACAGGTGCCGGTGAAGCCGGTGTGGCCCGCCGTGCGCGGGGTGGCCATCGCGCCCATGTACCAGTGCTGGTAGAGCTCGAAGCCCAGCCCGTGCTCGTCCCCGGGGAAAGCGGTGTTGAAGTCGGTGAACATCAGCTCCACCGACTCCGGCGTGAGGATCCGCCGCCGGCCGTACACGCCGCCGTTGAGCAGCGTACGGCCGAGGACCGCCAGGTCCCACGCGTCCGAGAACACCCCGGCGTGCCCCGCGACGCCGCCGAGGCTGAACGCGTTCTCGTCGTGCACCTCGCCCCACACCAGCCCCCGGTCGAGGCCGGACCACGGCCGGCGGGCGTCCTCCGTGGCCGCGATCCGCGGCTTCCAGGAGGCGGAAGGGTTGTAGCGGGTGCTGCGCATGCCCAGCGGGCCGGTGATCCCCTCGTGCAGGAGGACGTCCAGCGTGCGGCCGGTGATCCGCTCCAGGACCAGCTGCAGCGAGATCAGGTTCAGGTCCGAGTAGCGGTACGCGGTCCCGGGCGCATCGACCGGCGCCTCGTCGAGGAGGAGCCGGATCCTCTCCTCGTACGTGGGCGCCTCGTACAGCGGGATCCAGGCGCGGAACCCCGAGGTGTGGGTGAGCAGCTGGCGGATCGTCATGTCCTGCTTGCCCGCACGGGCGAAGTCCGGCAGATACGACGCGACGGGCGCCGCCAGCTCCAGCCGGCCCCGCTCGATCTGCTGCACGGCGAGGACGGAGGTGAACAGCTTCGACACCGAGGCCAGGTCGAAGACGGTGTCCGCGCGCATGGGGAGCTGCCGGTCCGGCGGGAACTCGACGCCGGTGTCGGTCTCCTCGTCGTACGCCCGGTAGCGGACCGCCATGCCGATGGGGCGGTGCAGCGCCACCGTGTCGCCGCGTCCGGCCAGCAGCACGGCCCCCGCGTACCAGGGGTGGGTGGGCGACGGGCCGAGGAACGCCTCGGCGTCGGTGACGAGTTGACGCAGCGGCGCGGAGAGCAGCCCGGCGCGCCGGGCGGAGCCGTGCCGCAGGGTCCGGGCGCCGCCGTGCGCCGTACCGGCGGCCGGGGCGGGGGCGGCCGGAAGAGGGGCGAAGGCCAGCGCCCCGCCCAACGCCACCGTGCCCCGGCCCAGTTGACCCGGGTGATGCCGCTCGCCCCTGCCTCCGTCATGAGGTCCTCCCGTGTCGTGACCCCGCATGCGGGGCTGAAAGAATTTTTCGGGAAACGTCGCGCGGAGTGAAACTTTCCTGTCAGGTGCGGGATGTGTCAATGGGGCGTGCGCGACCCGGGGGCGTCCCCCGAGGCTGAAGGCTGACGACTCCGGACGCAGTACTCTGGGTGAAGTGGTGTGGTGGTGTACGGCGAGGCGGGAGTGAGGCAGTGGTACGACGGAACGAGCAGCGGCGGGCCGCGCTGGTGGACGCGGCGATCGAGGTACTGGCCCGTGACGGCGCCCGGGGACTGACCTTCCGCGCGGTCGACACCGAGGCCGCCGTGCCCGTGGGCACCGCGTCGAACTACTTCAGCTCGCGCGACGACCTGCTCACCCAGGCCGGCGCCCGGGTCTACGAACGGCTCCAGCCGGACGAGGAGACCATCGCCCGGCAGCGGGCCGCCGGGCACGACCGCGAGGTCTACGCCGCGCTGATGCGCGAACTGGTCGGCCGTATCGCCTCGTTCCGCACCGGCTACCTCGCCCTGCTCGAACTGCGCCTTGAGGCCACCCGCCGGCCGGCGTTGCGCACGGTGCTCACCGAACGGGTGCGCGCGGATGTGGAGGCGAACGTCGCCTATCACGAGGCGTCCGGCCTCCCCGGCGACGCGACGGCGGTCAAGCTCCTCTATCTCGCACTGAACTGGCTGATCGTCGAACAGCTCACCCTGCCGGACGTCTTCACCCCCGAGGAACGGGAGCGTCTGGTGACGGCCGCGGTCGAGCGGATCGTGGCCGACGGTCAACGGGCCTGCTGACGGGCCCTCGCGTTCAGGCGCGCCGCTCCCGCAGATCCACGATCCGCCGGATCTTGCCCACGGAACGCTCCAGCGTCTCCGGGGCGACGATCTCCACGTCCGCCGAGACCCCGATGCCGTCCTTCACGGCCGCCACGATCGACTGCGCGGCCGCGTCCCGCGTCGCCGCGTCCGCGTCCGGGCGGGCCTCCGCGCGCACGGTGAGCGCGTCCAGGCGGCCCTCGGTGGTCAGCCGGAGCTGGAAGTGGGGGGCCACGCCCGGGGTGCGCAGCACGATCTCCTCGATCTGCGTGGGGAAGAGGTTCACCCCGCGCAGGATCACCATGTCGTCGCTGCGCCCGGTGACCTTCTCCATCCGCCGGAACACCCGGGCGGTGCCCGGCAGCAGCCGGGTCAGATCCCGCGTCCGGTACCGCACGACGGGCATTGCCTCCTTGGTGAGCGAGGTGAAGACCAGCTCACCCCGCTCGCCCTCCGGGAGGACCTCACCGGTGAGCGGGTCGACGACTTCCGGAAGAAAGTGATCTTCCCAGATGTGCAAGCCGTCCTTGGTCTCCACGCACTCCTGCGCCACGCCCGGGCCGATCACCTCCGACAGCCCGTAGATGTCCACGGCGTCGATCGCGCAGCGCTCCTCGATCTCCTGGCGCATCCCCTCGGTCCACGGCTCCGCGCCGAAGATCCCCACGTGCAGCGACGTGGAGCGCGGATCGATGCCCTGCCGCTCGAACTCGTCGAGCAGGGTGAGCATGTAGGACGGTGTCACCATGACGACCGAGGGCTCCAGGTCCTGGATCAGCGTCACCTGCCGGGACGTCATGCCGCCGGACGCCGGGATCACCGTGCAGCCGAGCCGCTCCGCGCCGTAGTGCGCGCCCAGGCCGCCGGTGAACAGGCCGTAGCCGTACGCCACGTGCACCGTGTCCCCGGGCCGGCCGCCTGCCGCGCGGATCGAGCGGGCCACCATCTCGGCCCACATCGACAGGTCAGCCTCCGTGTAGCCGACGACGGTGGGGCGTCCGGTGGTGCCGCTGGAGGCGTGCAGGCGGCGGATGCGGTCGCGGGGTACGGCGAACATGCCGTACGGGTAGTTCTCGCGCAGGTCCGCCTTGGTGGTGAACGGGAAGTGTGCCAGGTCGGACAGGGAGCGGCAGTCGTCCGGGTGGACGCCGGCCTTGTCGAAGGCGGTGCGGTAGTGCGGCACGTTGGCGTAGGCGTGGCGGAGGGTGCTGCGCAGGCGTTCGAGCTGGAGGGCGCGGAGTTCCTCTCGGCCGAGCCGTTCGCCCGCGTCCATCATGGCGCTCCCGCCTCCCTCGCACGTCACGAACGCAGTAAGCCACCCGAAGCCGCCCGGGGCAAGAGCCCGACATCCGTTTCTCGCCCCCGCCGCCCCTTCCCTTCCCGTCCCTGGGGCGCAGCCCCCAGGGACGGGAAGGGAAGGGGCGGCGGGGGCGCAATACCCCCTCAGCCGCCCGCCGGGCCGTACGCCGTCATGAAGCGGTCGCGGAACTTGTCCATGCCCCAGCGCGGAGCGCCCGCCGCCGGCTTGAGCCCGTCCGTCCACCCCCACCCCTCGACCCGCTCCAGCACCTTCGGATCCTTCGCGACGATCGTCACCGGCACATCCTTGTTCGTGCTCCCCGCCAGCACCGTCGGCACCGGCTGATGGTCGCCGAGGAACACCAGCACCGTGTCCTCGTCGCCGTACCGCTCGACCCACTCGGTCAGACTCCGCAGCGAGTACTCGATGGCCCGCCGGTACTCGGTGCGCACCTTCTCGGGGTCCTTCCAGACCTCCTTCGGGTCCTTGCCCTCCTTCTTGATCCCGTGGAAGACCGAACCGTCACCGAGGTCCTCCCAGTCGATCATGCGTGCGATCGGCGACCAGGGATTGTGGCTGGAGGCCAGAATGATCTCCGCCATGATCGGCTCGCGGTCCTTCCTGCCGTGCTCCAGTCGCTCGAAGGCCTCCAGCGAGAACTGGTCCGGCACCGGGGTCCAGCTGAAGTACGGGCCGTGGTAGCCGAGATGCTCGGAGTCGTAGATGTGGTCGAGGCCGAAGAACTTGCCCTCCGGCCAGGCCCGCCGCACCCCGGGCACGATTCCGACGGTGCGCCAGTCGCCCGTCTTGCGGAAGTACTTGGTCAGGGTCATGCGGTCACTGGTGGTGAGGCTGCGGTAGCGCTGCTGGTTCTTGATCCACAGCCCGGACAGGAACGTCGAGTGGGCCAGCCAGCTGCCCGCGCCCGTCACCGGCGACTTCAGCCAGCCGCTGCGGGAGGCGAAACCGGCGTCCTGCAGCCGCTGGGTGCCGTCCTTCAGGGCCGCGTCGATCGGCTCCGCCATCGCCGGGTCGTCGATCGCCACCCGGCCGTAGCTCTCGATGAACGTGAACAGCACGTCCTTGCCGCGCAGCCCGGTGAGCAGCTGGTCCGGCGGCGTCCGGGCGAAGGCGTCGACGGCGGCCTGCTTCTCGAAGACCCGCGCGTCGCGCAGCCCCGCGCGCACCTGCTCCACCCGGTTCCCCACGATGTCCGCGTCGACCTTGGCCGCGACCGGCAGACCGGAGTGCTGCACACCCAGCGTCACGCAGGTCATCCACGCCACGCCCAGGACCAGGGTGGTGCGGGTGGCGACGGGACGGTGGCGGACCATCAGACCGGTCAGCCGGACCGTCGCCAGGGTCATGAGCACCAGCACCGCCAGGAAGAGCACGATCACGCCGATCACGGCGAGCACCTGTCCGGCGCGTCCGAACGACTCCCGGACGAAGCTGGTGGCGTCGTCGAGCAGGATCCAGTCCAGCACCAGGTCGAAGGGCCGGGCCAGCACCTGGTAGAAGCCCATGTCCACGAGTTTCAGCACGGTGATCAGGCCCAGCAGCAGCCCCGCCACCACCGCCGTGATCCGCCGCGGCCGCGGCGGCAGCGCCAGCAGCAGCGCGGCGAGGAGGATGCCCTCGGAGGGCAGCCGCAGGAACGCGGTGACGTTCAGTCGGTCCAGTTGGTTCGGCAGGAGCAGCGCGCCCACCACCAGCACCCCGGCGAGCACGGTGACCCCGACGGTCACCCCGCGGGCGGTACGGGGCCAGCGCCGGCGCCAGCCGAACCAGCCCGGCGGCGCGGCGTCCGGTGTGCTGCCGGCTGCCTTGTTGGCTTCCTCGGCCTCGTTGGCCGCCTCGGCCGCCTCGGCCTTCGCCGGACCGGGGTCCCGGTCCGCTTCGCCCTCGGTGGTGTCCGTCGTCCGGCGGGGGCGAGTGAAGAGCGACACCCGGGGGGTCCTTCCGTGCGGTACTGCGATGGCATGGCGAACAGGACCCGCCGAGCGGGCCTGCCCCCACCAGTACGGACGCCGGCCGCGCGGGGTTCAACCCGGGCCCCGCCTCTTTCACCCGTCCACCGGGACCGCCGCCCCTCCGCCCGCCGGGACGGCCCGGGACCCACCGGTACTTCTCCCGCGGCCTGTCGGGCACCGGACCCGGTCGCTAGGCTGACCGCGGACGACGAAACCGGGAGGAGCACGGACGTGGCCGAGAGCACCACCCAGCAGCGCCCCCTCATGGGCTGGGACAAGCCGGACCTGGACCTGAGCAACGCACAGTGGCAGTCCAGCAGCCGAGGCCTGGGCGATGTCCAGATCGCCTTCGTGGAGGGATTCATCGCCATGCGCAACAGTGGCCGCCCGGAGAGCCCTTCCCTGATCTTCACCCCCGCCGAGTGGGGCGCGTTCGTGTCGGGAGCCCGGGAGGGCGAGTTCGACCTGACGTGAGCGGTGCCGTCGCCGTGTCACGGCCCGCCCGCCCCCGAGGAGTGTTCCCGGCGAATTTCCGGACACGCGAGCCGAAGAGCCGTCGCCGGGCCCTGCCTGAGTAAGGCTGGCCCGGGGAAGGCAGAAGAGCGTATTCCCGGAAGCGAGGAACCATGAGCACCCAGCCGGTCGTCGCGGCGGTCGACGGTTCGCAGGAGAGTCTGCACGCCCTGGACTGGGCCCTCGACGCCGCCCGCCGGCGCGAGGCCCCGCTGCGGATCGTGCACGTACGCCAGTACACGCAGTGGACGCGGTCCCAGGTGCTGGCCGCCGGGCCGCCCGCACCCGAGGAGGACCCGGTCCTCGACCAGGTCCGCCGCCACATGGAACTGCACGCCGCCCTCCCGGACGTCGAGTACGTCACGCTGGAGGGCGCGCCCGGCGCACTGCTGCCGGAGATGGGGGCGGCGGCGCGGCTGCTGGTGCTGGGCTCCCGCGGCCGCGGAGGGTTCGCCAGTCTGCTACTCGGCTCCAATTCGCTCGCGGCGGCACGCGACGCCGAATGCCCCGTCGTGGTGGTGCCCCGCCCCAAGGACGACGGCGGCGCGCCGTCCCGGTCCGGCGGGACGGTGGTCGTCGGCCTGAAGTCCGACAGCCCCGACGAGGCCACGCTCGCCTTCGCCTTCGCCGAGGCCGCTCTGCGCGGGGCCCGGCTGCGGATCGTCACCGCGTACCCGTGGCCGCTGCAGACCTGGCTGCTGCCGGGGGAGATGCCGCCGGCGGACATCGACCAGGACGCCGTCGAGCACGAGACCCGTGTCCTGGCCGAGGGCCTCCTGACCGCACACCGGGAACGGCACCCGGAGGTCGCCACCGAGACCGACGTGCTCCCGGGGGACGCGGCCGGTCACCTGGTCGAGGCCTCGCGGGAGGCGCAGTTGGTCGTCGTGGGCCGGCACCGCCGCCGGCTGCTGGCACCCGCGCGCATGATGGGTTCGGTCACCCAGGCGGTCCTGCTCCACGCCGGGAGCCCGGTGGCCGTGGTGCCGCAGGGCCCTCCGGAGGAGGCGTAGCCCGAAGCCTCGCTTCACGCCGCCCGAAGCCCAGCCCCACGTACCCGGTCCACCGGCCGGGGCGCGGTCCCTATCATCGACCGCATGCGGGACTCGACCACCAGGGACACCCGGCTCGCGCTGGACCTCGCCCTCACCATCCGCCACGACGGCGACGGCGGCGTCGCCGACGACCTGACCGATCCCGCCGCCCTCAGCGCCTGGGTCCAGGCCCACCGCGACACACTCCCCGGCGCGGAGCGCCTCCTCGCTTACGACGGCTGCCTCGCCGCCGTCCGCGACGTGCGCACCGCCCTGCGCGCCCTCTTCGCCCACGCCGTCCGGCCCGCACGGCCGAGCCCGGCGGACGCGACCCGCCTGCTGTCCGTCCCCGAGGCGCTGCGCCGGCTGAACGAGGCCGCCGCCCGCACCCCCACCGTGCCCATCCTGACCTGGGACGAGGGTGGCGACCCCGTACTGCGGCGGCGGCCCGTGCCGGACCGCGCGGACGACCCGGCCGCCGTCCTCGCCCAGGCCGCCATCGGCTTCCTCACCGGCCCCGACCGGGAGCGGCTGCGCGCCTGCCACGCCCCTCGCTGTGTGCGCTACTTCCTGAAGGACCACCCCCGCCAGGAGTGGTGCAAGCCCTCCTGCGGCAACCGTGCCCGGGTGGCCCGTCACCACGAGCGGCAGCGGCGGGCCGGGTAGCCCCGGTGGGCGTCGCCCGAGCGCCCGGACGCCGTTGCGGGCACGTACCATGGCCGCATGTCGTTCCTCCGCCGCCGCAGTGCCACCCCCGCCGGGCCCGACTTCGACGTATTGGCCATGGACCCGGGCGACTGGCCCGGGAACCTGGGCGCCGGGCTGCTGCCCGCCCCCGACGGCAGCTGCCAGGGTGTGTTCCTGCGGTACGACCTGTTCGGCGGACGCGGCCCGGCGATGATCATCGGCAATCTGCCCGAGGGCTCCCCGGCCCGCGACGTCGCCGAGGACGAGGTCCCCTTCGAGGTCGGACAGCTGCTGCTGGCGCTGGAGAACGACGAGGAGGTGACGGTCGTCGGCACCGAGGACGTGCCGGTGATGCAGGGCGACAACCTGCTGATCGTGCGGCGCGTCAAGCTGTCCGAGGGCCGGATCTCCTGCGTGCAGTTCGACCGCAGTGACAACGTCCTGGTGACCATCGCCGCCTGGGACCGCCCCATCACCGACGACCTGTACGCCCTGCTCAAGCCGCTGCCCGCGGAACTGTTCCAGCAGGGCTGACACTGAGGGGGCCGGGTCCCGAAGGAACCCGGCCCCGCACCTCGCTCACGGCGCCGCTACGACGACTTCACCGTCACGTCCGCCGCCCGCACGAACCCGACCCGGTGACCGAACTGGATCTCGTAGTACAGGTCCTTGCCCCGCACCACCCGGTGCGAGGCCTCGTCGAAGGTCACCGCGTAGTAGTACTCGCCGGGGACCTTCCCGCCGGTCACGTACTTCTGCCCCGCGAGCACCGTGTACGGCAGCGGCGACACCGCCTGCACCGGCACGCCCTCCGGGTAGGCCTCCGCCTCCGGGTACGCCCTGCCGTAGACCGGCACGGAGTCAAGGCCCTTGCGCGGGGTCACGACCCTGCCCTTCACGGGCACGGCGGCCGGGTGCTTCTTCGGGTTCTTGAACCAGGCCTTCTGGCCGAGGTACCAGATGGCGGTCCAGTCGCCCCACCGGTCGGCGACCGCGTAGCTCTGGCCCGTGGAGACCCGCGAGGACAGGTCGTTCACCCCGGTGGTCGGGGCCTGGCCGAGGCCGATGTCCCGGACCAGCGGGGAGCTCTCGTCGTGGTCGGAGTACAGCCGCACGGCGCTGGACCCGTGGGTCGCGCAGGGCTCGCCCGCCCGCTCGCAGCCGGTGAAGACCGGCCGGTTGGCCGCGTAGTCGGGCCGGATCGTCACCACACCGGAGTGCGGTCCTGCCGTCGCTTCGAGGGGGCGGCCGAGCAGCTCGAAGTAGTGCCGCCAGTCCCAGTAGGGGCCCGGGTCGGTGTGCATGCCGGGGACGTACGCCGTGGTCGGCCCGGGCACGGTGTCATGGCCGAGGATGTGCTGCCGGTCCAGCGGAATGTCGTACTTCTTGGCGAGGTACTTCACCAGCCGCGCCGACGACCGGTACATCGCCTCCGTGTACCAGGCGTCCGGCTCCGCCAGGAAGCCCTCGTGCTCCAGGCCGATCGACCCCGCGTTGACGTACCAGTTGCCGGCGTGCCAGGCCACGTCCTTCGCCTTCACGTGCTGGGCGATGTGGCCGTCCGTGGAGCGCAGACTGTACTGCCAGGACACATAGGTGGGGTCCTGCACCATGTTCAGGACGCCCTCCCAGGCGCCCTCCGTGTCATGGACGACGATGTACCGGATGTCCTGCGAGGCGGGCCGGTTCCCCCGGTCGTGGTTGCCGTAGTCACCGTCCCCGAACTCCTCGTACGGCGCCGGGATCCACTCGCAGGACACCGTCCTCGGGCACTCCGTCCCGGCGGCGGAGGAGGGGCGCAGTCCGGCGCGGCGCAGCGCGGAGGTGTCCGGAGCGAGACCGGGACGGGCGGTCAGGGCGACCTGCTGCCCGGCGTCCGTGACCCGCCGTTCACCGGCGCGGATCACCTCGTACACGTCGTCGGCGTACGCCGTCGCCGACGCGGTGTCGTCCGCGCCGGAGAACAGCGCCACCGCCGCGTACCAGTCCGCGGGGTCCTGGCTCGTCGGTTCGCCCAGCCGCCGCTGCGCCTCGGCCAGCAGCGCGGCACCGCCCGCGACGTTCGCGGCCGGGTCCTCGCGCAGCCGCTCGGGGCTGATCCCGGTCAGCCGCGCCGCCTCCGTCAGGGTGGTGAGCCGGTCCGGCAGCTCGGCGGTCTCCGGCGTGCGCGCCCCGGGGCGCAGCGGCGGACGGGCGTCGTCGCCTCGGGGGTCCTCCGCGCCCTCGCCGTGGTGCTCGGTCGCGGCGAGCGCGGCCCGCGCGTCCGTGAGGTGCATCGGCCCGTAGCCGCCGGTCACGCTCGCGGCGCCGCCGTGCGCGTCCCAGCGGGACTGCAGATAGGAGACGCCGAGCAGCACGCTCTGCGGCACGTCGTACGCGGTGGACGCGGCGGCGAAGGCCTGTTGCAGCCGGGCGGTGGGCGGCTGGGCCGGAGTGGGTGCGGCGCCCAGCAGCGGCAGCGTCAGGGCGGCCACTGCGAGGGTGCACAGGGCGCCGCGGGTGGGGGGTCTTGGCAAGGCAGCCTCCTGGGACGGGCGGGACGTGACGGACCGAGCGGTGCGTGTCAGTGCTACCGGTCGGCTGATAATCCGTCAATCATGCCCAGGAAGGCCGCAATTCCCTCGTCAATCGGGGTGCGGGGGTGGTCGTGGCGGCGATGAGGCCCCGCTCGCGCGAAGCAGAGAGTGGGGGGCTACCCACTCTCGCCCGCACCGATCCTCAGCGCGTACCCACCGCCGCGCGGACCGCCCGGCGGGCGAGCTGACAGTCGTCGTGCAGCCGCCGCAGCAGCAGCCGCTGCTCCTCGCCGGACGGCACCGCCCCCGGATGCCCCGTCGGCACCGGCACCGCCTCGTGCATCGAGCGCTGCACCGCCGTCTCGCACGTGCGGATCTCCCGCGTCAGCACCAGCATCAGGTTCACCAGGAACGCGTCCCGCGACGCGGGACCCGACGACTGGGCGATCTGGCTGATCTGACGCCGGGCCACCGGCGCGTCCCCGAGCACCGACCACAGCGTCGCCAGGTCGTAGCCCGGCAGGTACCAGCCCGCGTGCTCCCAGTCCACCAGCACCGGACCGGTCGGAGAGATCAGGATGTTCGACAGCAGCGCGTCACCGTGGCAGAACTGGCCCATGCCCTGCCGCCCGGTCGCCAGCGCGATCCCGTGCAGCAGCTTCTGCAGATCGCCCAGGTCACGGTCGGTGAGCAGGCCCAGCTCGTGGTACCGGGAGATACGGGCCGCGTAGTCCAGGGGCGCGTCGAACGTCCCGGCCGGCGGCCGCCAGGAGTTCAGCCGGCAGATCGCGCCGAGTGCCGCCCTGATGTCCGCCCGCGGAGGTGCCTCGGCCGGGTGCCGTTGCAGCGCCGCGACCCGGCCCGGCAGCCGCTCGATCACCAGCGTGCAGTTGTCCGGATCCGCCGCGATCAGCCGGGGCGCCCGTACGGGTGGGCGGTGCCGGACGAACGAGCGGTAGGCCGCTATTTCGTGCCGGATCCGCTCGCTCCAGGCGGGGGAGTGGTCCAGTAAGCACTTGGCGACCGCGGTGTTGCGGCCGGTGGTGCCGACCAGGAGGACGGACCGGCCGGTGCGGCGCAGCACCTGGACCGGGGTGAACTCCGGGCAGATGCGGTGCACGGAGGCGATCGCCGTGCGCAGCTGGGCACCCTGCGGACCGGACAGGTCGAGCCTCCCGCTCAGCGGCTGGGTGCCCGGTCCCGCGGTGCGCCGTGCGCCGCCCGCGCCGAGCACCGGCGCCGCCGGCCGCGCGGGGGAGAGGTAGGGGCCGCTGTCCGACGGACGCGGACGCAGCGGCCGGGGCGGGGCGGACACGGAGGACGATGCTGCGTACATGGGTGATACAGATCCCTTCGTGTGCCTGCGACGTCAAGGCACCACCCGGCCCGGCCGCCCGGCGCACCCTGGGGGAATGTCCCTGCGGCGACGGGGTCGTGGTGGCGCGTTCCTACTCGACACCCGATGGCCCCTGGCACACCATCTGGCGCACCCTGGCGAACCCTGGCGAATAGTCGCCCGGCAACCCGCACCGGGCTACTGTCAACTCAGCCGAGAACCTGGGGGCTTGACGTGAGCGGACAACCCAACACCCGGCTCGCGGACCTGTTCGGCCTGGCCGGCTGGTCCAAGGGCGAACTCGCGAGGCTGGTCAACCGGCAGGCGGCGGCCATGGGCCACCCCCAGCTGGCGACCGACACCTCCCGGGTGCGGCGGTGGATCGACATGGGAGAGATCCCGCGCGATCCCGTGCCGCGGGTGCTGGCGGCTCTGTTCACCGAGCGTCTCGGCCGTGTCGTGACCATCGAGGATCTCGGTCTGGTCCGGCACGGGCGTACGGGGAAACGGCCACGCCCCGGGAGTGCGGAACATCCCGACGGAGTGCCGTGGGCGCCCGAGCGGACAGCCGAGGTCCTCACCGAATTCACGGGAATGGACCTCATGCTCAACCGACGCGGCTTGGTGGGCGCGGGTGCCGCGCTCACCGCGGGCTCCGCACTCAGCAGCGCCATGCACGACTGGCTCCACACCGATCCGGCCCTGACCGCCGACGCTCCCCGACTCGACCAGCCCCTGCGCGCCGACCCCGCCGGGTTCGACCGGTATGAGGCCGCCCCCATCGGGTCGCAGGAGATCGAGGAACTGGAACGCTCCGTGGAGGTGTTCCGCGCCTGGGACGCCGCCCGGGGCGGCGGCCTCCAGCGCAAGGCGGTGGTCGGTCAGCTCAACGAGGTGGGCGGCATGCTCGCCTACCACCACCCACCCCATCTCCAGCGGCGCCTGTGGGGCGTCGCCGCCAACCTCGCCGTCCTCGCCGGCTGGATGTCGCACGACGTCGGGATGGAACCCACGGCCCAGAAGTACTTCGTCATCGCCGCCCACGCGGCCAGGGAGGGCGGTGACCGGCCGCGCGCCGGCGAGGCGCTGTCCCGGGCCGCCCGCCAGATGGTGCACCTCGGGCGCCCCGACGAGGCGATGGACCTGATGAAGCTCGCCCAGTCCGGCTCCGGCGAGGAGGTGCTGCCGCGCACCCGCGCCATGTTCCACACCATCGAGGCGTGGGCGCAGGCGTCCATGGGCAAGGGGCAGGCGATGCGCCGCACCCTGGGCCGGGCCGAGGACCTGTTCGTCTCCGACAAGGGCGACGTGCCCCCGCCGAACTGGATGCAACTGTTCAACGAGGCGGACCTGTACGGCATGCAGGCCCTGGCGTACCGGACGCTCGCGGAGTTCGAGCCGGACGCGGCCACGCACGCCCAGCACTACGCGGACAAGGCGCTGGCGCTGCGGGTCGACGCACAGCAGCGGTCGAAGATCTTCGACTTCCTGTCCATGGCGTCGGCGTGCTTCATCGCGGACGATCCCGAGCAGGCGGACCGGTTCGCCCGCCTCGCCCTGGTGTCCATGGGGCAGAACTCCTCGCGCCGCACCTGGGACCGGCTGCGCGAGATGTACCGGCTCACCGCCCAGTACGCGTCGTACCCGAGGATCCAGGAGCTCAGGGAGGAGATCGAACTGGCGCTGCCCCGGCCCCGGGGCAAGGGCGCCGGCGCCCAGGTGTGAGAGCCGCCCGCTTCCGCGGGGGCCGTCAGGTCAGGAGGCCACCCGGGCCACCAGCACGCAGGCGTGTTCCTCGCGCTCACCTTCGCCGAACTCCCGTACGACCGCTTGGACGCAGTCCTGCGCGGTGCGGGCTCCGGCGAGACCGGGGGCCAGGTCGAGAAGCCGGTGGACCGCGGTCGCTCCGGCGTGCCCGGGCACCAGCCCGTCGGTGTGCAGCAGCACCAGGTCGCCGGATTCGAGGGTCTCCTCGGCCTGTTCGTAGGAGGAACCCGAGGCGGCGCCGAGCAGTACGCCCCGCGGTGCGTCCAGCGCGCGCCCCGTCCCGCCGCGGAACAGCAGCGGGGCGGGGTGTCCGGCCTGCGCCCACAGCAGGGAGCGGGTCGTGGGCCGGTAGCGCAGACAGACGGCGCTGCCCAGGACCGGCTGGACGGTCTCGTCCAGTAAGCGGTTCAGACAGGCGAGCAGCGGGCCGGGATCGGTGCCGGTCATGGCCATGCCGCGCACGGCGCCGAGGAGCATCGCCATGCCGGACGCCGCCTGGACCCCGCGGCCGGTGAGGTCGCCGGCGCTCAGCAGCGTGCTGCCGTCGGACAGTTCCAGGGCGTCGTACCAGTCGCCGCCGACGGGGGTGTGCACCGACGGCGGCAGGTGCGCGGCGGCGACGTCCAGGCCGCGGGGCCCCTGGTGCGGGAGCCGCAGGGCGCCGTGCCACGGTGGCAGCACGGCTTCCTGCAACTCGACCGCGAGCCGGTGCTCGGTCCGCGCGACGGCGTGCCGCTGGCGGTGCAGCGAGTCACGGGTCTCGCTCACCGCCCGCCGGCAGCGGCGCAGTTCGCTGACGTCGCGCAGCACCGCCCACATCGAGACGGTGCTGCCGTCGGCACCGAGAACCGGTTCGCCCATCATGTGCACGGTGCGTACGCCGTCGTCCGGTCCCAGCACCCGGAACTCCCCGTCGATGGGCCGGGCGTCGACCAGACAGCCCGTGACCATCGCGGTCAGTCCGGGCCGGTCCTCGTCGAGCACCAGCGACGGCAGTTCGTCGAGGGTGAGCGGGGGAGCGGCCGGATCTCGGCCCAGGATGCGGTAGAGCTCGGCGGACCAGCTCACCTCGTCCGTCAGCAGGTTCCACTCCGCGCTGCCGACCCGGCTGAGCAGCGGGGCGCGCTCCGCCGTGTGCGGGCCGGACCCGGCGGACGCGGACGGCGGGTCCTCCCGCAGCTCCGCCAGATGGCGGTCGAGGTCGTCGAGGTGGTGCAGCGCCAGGTCGTACAGCGCGCGCCGCCAGCGCTCCCGCGGGTCCGCCGCGTCGTCCGGCGTGTCGCGGCGTACGGCGTCCACGTCGCCCTTGAGCCGCCGGGTCTGCGAGATGAGCGCGTCGACCGGGCCGCGTCCTGGCGGCTGGGCGGCTGGACGGTCCGCGGAGAGGTGGGACGGCATGACGCACTCCGATGCGGGGACGGTACGGCCTTCAGGCGGACGGAGGGACCGCTACGACTGTCGCACAGCCCGCGACGGCCTGTAAGGGATTCGGCCACACACGATAAGGCGGTGCCTACGGCATATGCCACCGTCTTCACGGGGTTACCGGGAGATATACGTCAGAGGCGCGACCGGTGCATCAACTCCCATGATACGCAAGTGATATGACGTCCCGTCGGCGGACGGGACGTCACTCACTCAGATGTTCGACGCTCAGGTGTTTGTTCGCGGGTCATGTGCCCGGGGGCCGCCCTCAGTAGCGCAGCACCGCCGCCATCCCGTCCGCGTCCGCGAGCGTGCCGTCCGGGACGAAGCGGACCTCGGCGCCGGTCTCCAGGCACTGCTCGACGATCTCGTCCACGATGTCCTCGCGGGCGTCCAGGTCCTCGTCCTCGGCGATGATCAGATGGTCGCCGGCGTCCCGCACCGTGACCTGGTAGTTCTCCTCGACGGCCAGCAGCCGGACCCGCCCCTCCCGGGCGCTCTGCCACAGCTCGTCGACGCCGGCCGCGAACTCCTTGCGCCCGCGGGCGGACTGCAGGGACCGGGCCACATCCTGGGTCTCCTTGCGCGCCTCCTCCTCGAGCACCGGCCGCACCGCCTGCCACACCTGCTCGTGCGTGCCGTGTGCCAGCCCGCCGTGCTGGATGTGCACGGCGTCCTTCGTCACCGTGCCGGACTCGCACAGCAGGGAGAGCGCGGCGGGCTCACCGGTGACGTACAGCGGGCGCGGGTGCCGGCGCAGCAGCGCGGCCATCGCCGTGTCGGCCTCGCGCAGGAACCGCCGGGTGTCCTCGTCGCGGAAGTTGCTCGGCTGGTCGCCGACCCGCTCCAGCCGCTCCGGGTCGAAGTTTTGCTCCTCACGGACCATCGGGAAGCCACCGGCACGCTCCTCGGTGACCCGGTCCACCCCGCCGCTCCACAGGGTGACCCGGTCGGCGGACACGGACAGCACCCAGAACGGCCGCTCCGCGGTGTGGGCGGAGACGAGATTGCGGGTCAGGAACGTGTCGGAGAGGACCACACGCTCGGGCACGCTGCGGGCCAGGGACCACACCTGGTGCTCGCCCGGGGCCGCGAAGATGGCCAGACCGTCCTCGGTGTGCGTCAGGTCGACCTCCTCCAGGGCCTGGTCGAGCTGCCGGGACACGTCGACGCGCCGGTCCCGGGTGACCGCGGGATCGGACTCCAGTCGCTTCTTGGCCTCGGCCACCATGTTGCGCAGCCGGACCCCGTCCTCGTTGTTGAAGGGCTGGCCCCGGTGCGTCGGCGTCAGCACGGACACCGCGGGATAGGGGCGCGGGCGACGCAGCTCGGCAAGGGCCGCGGGACTCAGATCGTGCTCCATGACAGCACCATAGGGCGGATTCCGCGGTACGGCATTTGGGGCAAAGCGCCCGGCCCGCGAGTGGGGCCCGGCCGGTCGCGGGTGCACGCTGGTGGGGGAGGTGACCGCTGATGGCGCACCTGGACGTGGAAGGGCCGGCGCGGGAGCGGACCCTCGTCGTCCGCCTGTCGTGGTGGGAGGCGCTCCTGGCCCGCCGGCGCGCGGTGCGCGTGCCCCTGTCCGAGGTGCGGGCGGCGGACGTGGAACCCGACTGGTGGCGCGCGCTGCGCGGCACTCCCGTCACCGGACGCTGCCGGCCCGGCCGGTTCTGCGTGGGGGAGCGGGAGCACCCGGCCGGACGGGACTTCGTGGCCGTGCGCGCGGGGCTGCCGACCGTGCTCGTGGACCTGTGGCACCCGGTGCCGTACGTCCGCCTGGCCGTCTCCGTGCCGGACGCGGAGGAGACGGCTCGGGCGCTGCGCCGGGCGCTCGGCCGGGACGGGGACGAGGAGTACGGGTTCGTGGCGTCCGGGTAGCCGGTCAGAGGCGGTCGTCGTCCTCGGCGCCGCAGGAACTGCCGCTCGGGGGCAGCGAACCGTACAGCAGGAAGTCGTCGACCTTGCGGTGGACGCACTCGGACGAGCCGTAGCCGGTGTGGCCCTCGTCCCGGTTGTCGAGCACCACGGCCGCGGAGCCGAGCCGTTCGGCGGTCTGCACCGTCCAGCGGTACGGCGTGGCCGGGTCGCCCCGGGTGCCGACCAGCAGGATCTCCGGCGTGTCCAGGTCCTTGACCTGCTCCCGGATGTAGTCGGTGCCCTTGGGCCGCCCGTAGCAGAGCATCAGCTGGGCCAGCCGGTAGGGGCCGAAGACGGGCGAGGCCTCCTCGTACGCGGACCGCAGCCGGGACAGGTCCCGGGTCAGCCGCTCGGCGTCCGGGCGGTCGGGGTCGTCCGCGCAGTTCACCGCCATCAGCGCGGCCGGCAGATTGTCCACCGGGACGTCCTCGGGGTCGACGACGGGGTCGTCGGCCCGCGCCGGCGCGGGCGCCGCCCCGCCGGTCGCCAGCGCCTCCACGCCGCTGGTGTCCCCGTCCTCCATCAGCTGGGCGAGCGCGCGTTGCAGCAGCGGCCACATCTCCTTGGCGTAGAGGCCCTGGGCGATGGCGCCGGCCAGGTCCTGACCGGTGAACTGGTAACCGAAGTCGGTCGGCACCGGATTCTCGTCGAGCGAGTGGACCAGCTCCACCACCTGCGCACGGGCGTCCCGCGCGTCCTGCCCGAACGGACAGGCGAGTTCCCCCGTGCACCAGGTGAGGAAGTTCTCCAGCGCCGTCTGCTGCCCCCGCGCGCTCGCCAGCCCCTGCTCGGCCAGCGGCTCCGTCAGGGTGTCCACACCGTCCAGCGCCATGCGCCCCACCTTCCCGGGGAAGCGCGCCGCGTACACCGCGCCCAGCCGGGTGCCGTAGGAGAATCCCAGGTAGTTGAGCTTCTCGTCGCCGAGCGCCTGGCGCAGGACGTCGAGGTCGCGGGCGACGTCCACGGTGCCGATGTGCTCCAGGACGGGGCCCGAGTGCTCGGTGCACTCGGCGGCCACCTTGCGCAACTGCCGCAGCACCTGGCGCGGATCGGCCATCTCCTCCCCGTCGGTCGCCTCCAGCGCCCGGCTGGTGGCGTCGGTGCCGCAGCTGACCGGTGAGGAGAGGCCGACGCCGCGCGGGTCGAAGGAGACCACGTCGTAATCGTCCGTCAGGCCCAGGAAGTCCTTGCGCCCGTGGGCGAGGCCCAGGATCCCCGAACCGCCCGGGCCGCCGAAGTTGAGCACCACCGAGCCCCGGGGACCGTCGGTGGCCCGGTAGCGGGCCAGGGCCAGCTCCAGGGTGCCGGCCCCGGGGTCCGCGTAGTCGAGGGGGACGGTGACCGTCCCGCACTGCAGGTCCTTCGGCAGGTCCACGGCCTCGCAGGCTCCCCAGGTGATCTCCTGGTCGTAGAACCGGCCGAGGTCCGGCCCGGTGCGGCCGATGGCCGTGAGCCCGGTGCCCAGCAGGGCCAGGCCCACCGTCCCGGCGGCCGCGCAGCGCCGGACCGAGGGGCGCGTCGCGCAGCTCCTCGTCCCGGCTCGCCCGGACCACTTGGACAGCTTGGCCAGCATCGATGCCTCCAAGGACGCCCCGACCGGCGCCCTCGCCCACGATAAGCGGGCCCCGCGGCAGCCGCCCGTCGGCCGCGAGTTCGACGGCCTTTGCCCGCGGTTCGAGTGACGGGACCCCCGATGGGGTGAACCGGCTGCGGCATCCGGATGAGCCATAACCCGGATGCCGCAGCCGCGTTCTCCCCGGTGCGGGCGAACGCTCGCGACCACGTCTGGAAGGGCAGGGAACCGATGAGACGGGTTACCCGAAACGGTGTGATCGCCGTCGCCGCCGCCTCGGGCGCGATGGCCATGGCGATGCCGGCGCACGCCGACGCCGGGGCGGAGGGCGTCGCGGCCGGTTCACCCGGAGCGGTGTCCGGCAACACCGTCCAGCTCCCGGTGCACCTCCCGGTGAACGCGTGCGGGAACACGGTGAACGCGGCGGGCTTCCTCAACCCCGCCGCGGGCAACACCTGTGTCAACGAGGACACGCGCGAGGAGAACGCCGGCGTGAACACCGACACCGCGGACACCGGCACCGCGGCGGGGGCGGACGCCGTGAGCGGGACGCAGGACTCCCCGGGCGTGCTGTCCGGCAACGGCGTGCAACTGCCCGTGGACCTCCCGGTCAACATCAGCGGGAACAGCGTGACCGTGGCCGGCGCCGGCAACGCGTCGACGGACAACACCTCCACGAACACCTCCGGCGAGCGCCCCGACCGCCCGGCGGAACCGGAGCCCGAGCCGTCCACGCCGCCGCGCACGCTCCCCGACCCGGCGCCGGACCACGCCGCCCTCGCCGACACGGGCGCCGACCGGACGCTGCCGGTCCTCGCGACCGGCGCCGCGCTCTTCCTCGGCGGAGTGGCCCTGTACCGCCGGGCCCGGCCGCGGACGGACGGCTGACCGCCCCGAAAAAACGATTGGCCTACGGGTCCCCCCGCCCGTACCACCCGGCGGCCCCGTGGGTCAGCCGCGCCCGCGGTGGAAGCGCCGGTGCAGCTCCCGGACCTCCTCGGCCAGTTGGGGGACGGGTCCGGCCACGGCCACGCCTGGCGCGATCTCCCGGACGGGCAGCGTCCGCACGGGCGGGGCGGGCACCCCCAGCTCCGACAGCCACGCCGTCAGCTGCACGGAGGAGGCGACGTACACGATGCGTCCGAGGCCCACCCAGGCGTGGGCGGCGGCGCACATCGGGCAGTGCTCCCCCGAGGTGTACACGGTGGCCGCGGCCCGGTCGGCGGGGGACATGTGCGCCGCCGACCAGCGCGCCAGCTCGAACTCCGGATGCCGGGTACGGTCCCCGGACGCCACCCGGTTGCGGTCCTCGGCGAGCACCGTGCCCGCGGCGTCCGCCAGGACGGAGCCGAACGGCTCGTCACCGGCCTCCAGCGCCTCGGCCGCCAGCTCGACGCAGCGCCGCAGGTGGGGCAGTTCGTCATCCTTCACGCCCATGCTCCGGCCTCCTCACGACGACGTGATCAACCGTCACCCTAATCCTGTTGCCCTCCGCGTCGGCCCCTGGTCGACTCGTGGCATGGACCGAGCTGCCGTACTCGCCCTGTTCGACCGTGAGATGAGTGAGAGCGGGCGCCCCGACGGGCCCGGTGCCCGCGTCGAACGCGTGGGCCGGGTGGTGCGTCAGACGGCCCCCGCGCACGGCTGGAACGGCGTCGTCTGGTCCGCTTTGGGCGAGGCGGACGCGGACGCGGCGATCGCGGAGCAGATCGCGCACTTCACCGGACTCGGCCGTGCGTTCGAATGGAAATTGTACGGCCACGACCGCCCGGCGGACCTCGGGCCGCGGCTCGTGGCCGCCGGGTTCACGCCCGAGCCGGACGAGACGCTGATGATCGGCGAGGTGGCCGGCCTCGACCTCGAGGCCGAGCCGCCCGAGGGTGTCCGCGTCGTCCCCGTCACCGACCGGGCCGGCGTCGACCTGGTCGCCGAGGTGCACGCGAAGGCGTTCGGAACCGACGCCTCCTGGCTCCGCCGTCAGTTGCTCGACCGGCTGACCACCGCCCCGGACACGGTCGTCGCGGTTGTCGCACTGGACGGCGGGGAGCCGGTGAGCGCCGCCCGCATGGAGCTGGTGCCGGGGGTCCGGTTCGCCGGACTGTGGGGCGGCGGCACCGTGCGGGACTGGCGCGGACGCGGTATCTACCGGGCCCTGGTGGCCCACCGGGCCCGGATCGCCGCCGCTCGCGGTCACCGCTACCTCCAGGTCGACGCCTCCGCGCGGAGCCGTCCCATCCTCGAGCGTCTCGGCTTCGTCCCTCTCACCACGACCACGCCGTACGTGTACGCGCCCGCGCCCGCGCCCTGAGGATCTGTCCCGCAGTGCTGCGAGGTCGGGCGGAGGACCGCCGGTTGCTAGTGACCATCCCGTGAGTTAGAGTCTCTAACAATAGTGATGGATAATAAGCATCCGATCGTTTGCACTGTCCAGGAGGCCGTCATGGCGCCCACTTCATCCGACCCCCGTCCGCTGCACGTCGTGCTCGGATCCGGTCCCGCCGGGACCGACGTGGCCCGCGAGCTCGTCCGCCGCGGGCACGCCGTCCGCCTCGTCAACCGCAAGGGGGACGGGCCCGGGATCGAGGGGGTTCAGCGGTTCGCCGCCGATGTCGGCACCTCCGAGGGCGCGCGGGCGGCCGTCGAGGGCGGGGCCGTCGTGTACCACTGCGTCAACGTCGCCTATCACCTGCAGGTCGAGGTGATGCCCGGGATCCAGCAGACCGTGCTCGGGGCCGTCGAGGCGTCCGGCGCCCGCCTCGTCGTCCTGGACAACATCTACCCGTACGGCGAGACCGGCGGAGAGGTGATGACCGAGGCCTCGCCGTGGCGGACGACCACCCGCAAGGGCCGGATGCGGGCCGCCCTGGACGAGCGCTATCTCGCCGCGCACCAGGAGGGCCGGGCCCGGGTGGTCCTCGGCCGTTCCGCCGACTTCGTCGGCCCGGGCGTGCTCAACTCCACCCTCGGCGGAGCGGTGTTCCCCGGCGCGGTCACCGGCGGCGAGGTGCTGGGCCTCGGCAACATCGACCTGCCGCACAGCTACACCGACATCCGGGACGTGGCCGGCGGTCTGGTCACGCTCGGCGAGCACCCCGAGGCCGACGGGCGGGCCTGGCACCTGCCGACCGCGCCCGCCGTCAGCACCCGCGAGATCCACACCATGATCGAGAAGCGGGTCGGCCGTCCGCTGAACGTCGTGGTCCTCGAGGAGTCGCGCGCCTTCGGGGCGTTCGACGAGGTGTTCATGGCGGAGTACGCCGAGATGTTCTACCAGAACCTCGAGCCGTCGGTCTTCGACTCCTCGGCGTTCGAGCGGACCTTCGGCACGGCGGCGACACCGCTGGAGGACACCGTGGACGCGACGGTGACCTGGTACGAGCAGTGGCTGGCCACGCTCTGACCCGGGTCGGCGCCGGCCGTCAGCGGCCGGCCTTCGTCCGGTCCAGCGCGGCCACCCCAAGCGCGGCGAGGCCGATCTGGATCAGCCACTCCGCCCAGTCGACGCCCCGGGTTTCGGCCACCCCGAAGGCCGCGGCGAGCGCCGAGCCGATCAGTGCGGCGACGATGCCGACGAGGATCGTCCACAGGACCCCGATGCGCTGACGGCCAGGGACCACGAGCCGGCCCAGAATGCCGATGACCGTGCCGATGAGGATGGCACTGATGATGCCGTCGATCTCCATCTCGCCCCTTTTCCTCGTGTCCCCGCTGCTGTTCGTCTGCCCCGTCGGCGGACGCCCAGTCCCCCCGGACAGGAAAGGGCCGGCCCGCGGTCGACGCGGGCCGGCGCGCTCGGCTCCCTTCGCGGTTCGTCTACGACTTGGTCCCGCTCCTGGCCGCCGTGGCGAGGCAGACGGTGCCGAGTGCGAGGGTGAGGGCTCCGATGACGATGTTGTTCCAGATCACACCGGCGTCAGGGCCGTCGCCGACGATCCATGGAGAGATGATCATCCATGCGCCCAGGGCGCACATGGCTCCGCTGAGGCCGTACATGCGGGCCGGGGCCGCGGTGAATCCCAGGGCGAGCAGGCCGATCGCGATGCCCACGATCAGGTTGTGGGGCACGAGGGCCGGCTGGCTCGCCGTGAAGTGGAGAATCCACGGGGACACCGCACAGTAGAGGCCGAGCAGGAACACCGGGCCGTCCACGAGGGCCACATCCCGACCGCCGAGCACACGGTCGTACCGTGCCCGCATTTCCTGTGCGTCCGGATGGCTCGAGAGATCACCGCGCTGGTGCGAGACGTTGGCCATGAGTCGCCTCCTTCGGCTAGCGAAGCTGACCTGGTCTGTTGCGGTACGCGGTAAGTACCGCGTAAGTCTCATTCTGCACTTATTTCTCCTTTATGTGTAGGCCTCCGGGTGGAATCGGGCCGGCCGTTCTGTCGCGAAGATTGGTCTAAACCCTTGACTGGTACAGACCAAGTTGCTTGAGTGTGCTCCACACCCCCCGCCACGGCCGCCCCCACTGCCGTGACCGGCCTCGCCGGCGCGTGCGGGCGAGGCCCGCTCGGACATGCCCTCGCATGGGAGCGGCCGTGTTTCGCAAAGGAGTTGATCCCTTGTCGAGACGCCGCTTCGCTGCCGTGACCGCCGCCCTGGTCCTCGCCGGCAGTGCCCCCGTGTTCCTCCCCGCCGCCACCGCCTTCGCCGCCCCCTCCGCCGCCTGCTCCAGCTACCCCGGCTGGGTGGCCGGGCGGTGGTACAACGCCGGTGACATCGTGCGTTACACCGACGGCCGGGCGTACATCGCCGAGCACGCCAACCCGGGCTACGACCCGATCATCAGCACCTGGTACTGGGAGCCCTACGCCTGCGACAACGGCCCCGGAACTCCCGTCGGGAACTTCGTCGTGAGCGAGGCGCAGTTCAACACGATGTTCCCAAGCCGGAACGCGTTCTACAGCTACAGCGCGCTGACCTCCGCCCTGAGTTCCTTCCCGGGCTTCGCCACCACCGGAAGCGACGCGGTCAGGAAGCAGGAGGCCGCCGCCTTCCTCGCCAACGTCCACCACGAGACCGGCGGCGGGGTGCACATCGTGGAGCAGAACACCGCCAACTATCCGACCTACTGCGACTACGGGCAGCCGTTCGGGTGTCCGGCCGGGCAGGCCGCCTACTACGGACGCGGCCCGATCCAGCTGAGCTGGAACTACAACTACAAGGCGGCGGGCGACGCGCTCGGCGTCGACCTGCTGCGCAACCCCTGGCTGGTGCAGAACGACTCGGTCATCGCCTGGAAGACGGCCCTGTGGTACTGGACCACCCAGCGGGGTCCCGGGTCGATGACCGCGCACAGCGCCATGGTCAACCAGGCCGGGTTCGGCCACACGATCCGCGCGATCAACGGCTGGGTGGAGTGCGACGGGAAGAACCCGGCGCAGGTGCAGAGCAGAGTGACCAAGTATCAGCAGTTCACCCAGCTCCTCGGAACGTCCCCCGGCGGCAATCTGTACTGCTGACGTCTCTCATGGTGTCATGCCCATGACTACCTGTACGGCCGGGCGCGCACCCGCGCGCCCGGCCGTGCCCGGACGAAAGGGCATCCGCCATGCGCACCCCCCACGCCCTGCTCGGCACATCCGTCGCCGCCGCCGCGCTGGCCGCGACGGTTCTGGCGCCGGCACCGGCCGTGTCCGCCGACGCCGTCCCGTCGCCCGGCGCGTACTACGTGCAGAGCGCCGTGACCGGGCTCAACGCCGCCGACAGCGGGGGAGTGATCGAACAGCACAGACCCCGCGGCAACGAGGACCGCCAGCAGTGGCGGCTGGGCGCCGACGGCACCCTGGAGAGCGCCGACGCCCCCGGCACCTGCCTCGGACGCGCGGGCGACCGCGCCCGGGCCGTCCCCTGCGACGGCCCGGACGCGCGCTGGGAGATCGCCTCCGCGGGCGCCGACCGGTTCACGCTCACCGTCCCCGGCACCGACCGGCGCCTCACCCTCGCCCCCAAGCCCTCCGGCGCCACCCACCCGGCACCGCTCGACGTCGGCCCCGGCGCCGGCGACCTCGCCGCCTGGTACCTCACCCCGGTCGACCCGGTCACCCGGCCCATGCCGCCCGAGAGCCTGCGCACCCTGGACCAGGTCACCTTCCTCACCGCCCACAACGCCTACGCCAACGGCGTCGACGGCGGCTTCGCCCCGCCCTTCGTCGACCTCTTCCCCAACCAGACCCGCGGCATCCAGCAGCAGCTCGCCGACGGCGTCCGGGGGTTCATGCTGGACATCCACCAGACGCCGGACGGCGCGATCCTCTGCCACAACAGCTGCACCCTCGTCCGCAGGCCCGTCGCCCTGTGGGTCGACGTCCAGCGGATCGTCGACTTCCTGCGCGCCCGCCCCGACCAGGTCGTCACCGTCTTCCTCGAGGACTACGTCGACCCGGGCGTCCTGCGCTCCGAACTCGCCCGCGTCCAGGGGCTGTCGGACGTGCTGTACCGGCCGGACCGCGCCGGTGTGCGCGAGAACGGCTGGCCCACGCTGGCCGAGCTGACCGCCTCGGGCAAGCGGCTGCTGATCTTCTCCGACCACGGCCGCGCCGCCGACGAGGCCGCCGGGCTGACCCGGGACACCTTCGGCGTGATGTACCAGAGCGAGTGGACCGTCGAGAACTACTGGTCCATGGGCTCCGGCCTGGGCACCTCCGACTGGTCCTGCTACAGCCGCTGGTACGACGCGGGCACCAATGTCCCGCTGACCCGCACCGAACCGGGCTTCCGGCCCCTGTTCGTCATGAACCACTTCCGTGACACGGCGATCGCCTCCACGGCCGGCACGGACAACTCCAAACTCGGCGACCGCGCCCGCCGGTTCTGCCAGCCGGCCGCCCGCAAGAAGCCGAACTACCTCGCCGTGGACCACTACGACCTCGGCAACCCCGCGGCCGCCGTCGCGGACCTCAACACCTACACCTATCCGTAGCCGTCCGGCCGGCTCTCCTGTCCGGCCCCCTCCCCGTGACGACCGTCCGGGGAGGGGATTGGCGTTCAGGGCAGTGTTACGTATAACCTCTCCGGTCAACCGTACGCGCGAGAGGTCACGATGCGACACATCCCCCTGGTCACCCTCGTCGTCGACGACTACGACGAGGCGATCCGGTTCTACACCGGGGCCCTCGGCTTCCGGCTCGCCGAGGACGCGCCCCGGCCGGACGGGGGCGGCCCGGGCCGAGGGGGGCGCCCAGCGCGCCAGGGTCGGGGACCAGACCGGCGGGCGTGTGGGCTTCTTCCTGCACACCGACGACTTCGCCCGCGACCACGCCCGCATGACCGCCGCCGGCGTGACCTTCCTGGAGGAGCCGCGGCAGGAGCCCTATGGCTCGGTCGCCGTCTTCCAGGACCTGTACGGCAATCGCTGGGACCTGCTCCAGCCCGCCTGACCTCTCCCGCCGCCCCCGAGTACCGCCCGTCCCAGGAAGGCCCGCCATGAACGCTACGCGTGTAGATGCCGAACTGATCCGCCGCCTCCCCAAGGCCGTCCTGCACGACCACCTCGACGGCGGCCTGCGCCCCGCCACCGTGGTGGAGCTCGCGGCGTCGGCCGGCCACGCCCTGCCCACCACCGACCCCGACGAGCTCGCCGCCTGGTACGTCGAGGCCGCCAACTCCGGGGACCTGGTCCGCTACATAGCCACCTTCGAGCACACCCTCGCCGTGCTGCAGACCCGCGAGGGGCTGCTGCGCGCCGCCGAGGAGTACGTGCTCGACCTCGCCGCCGACGGCGTCGTCTACGGCGAGGTGCGCTACGCCCCCGAGCTGAACACCCGGGGCGGGCTGACGATGCGTGAGGTCGTGGAGACCGTCCAGGAGGGACTCGCCGCCGGCATGGCCAGGGCGGCCGCCGCCGGGACCCCGGTGAGGGTCGGCACTCTGCTCTGCGGCATGCGCATGTTCGACCGCGTCCGGGAGGCCGCCGACCTGGCCGTCGCCTTCCGGGACGCCGGAGTCGTCGGTTTCGACATCGCCGGAGCCGAGGACGGCTTCCCGCCCGCGGACCACCTCGCCGCCTTCGAGCACCTGCGGCGCGAGAGCGTGCCGTTCACCATCCACGCCGGCGAGGCCCACGGACTGCCCAGCATCCACCAGGCCCTCCAGGTGTGCGGGGCCCAGCGGATCGGGCACGGCGTGCGCATCACCGACGACATCCCCGATCTCGCGACGGGCAAGCTGGGGCGGCTGGCCGGCTGGGTCCGCGACCGCCGGATCGCGCTGGAGATGTGCCCCACGTCCAACCTCCAGACCGGCGCCGCGGCCTCCATCGCCGACCACCCGATCACCGCGCTGAAGAACCTCGGCTTCCGCGTCACCCTCAACACCGACAACCGTCTCGTCTCGGGCACCACCATGACCCGGGAGATGTCCCTGCTGGCCGAGCAGGCCGGCTGGACGGTCGAGGATCTGCGCACCGTCACGGTGAACGCGGTGAAGAGCGCCTTCCTGCCCTTCGATGAGCGGACCGCCCTCCTGCGGGGCGTGGTGCTGCCCGGCTACGACGCGGTGCTCTGAACCAGACCGCGTACGTAGGCCGCCTGTCCGACGTGCTGGAGATCGTCGGACAGGACGCTGACCAGCCGCACCCCCAGCGTCACCGGAGGATCCCAGCCCTCGTCGACGACCCGCTCCAGATCCTTGGCCGTCAGCGTGCGCAGGGCCCCGAGGGTCTGCTCGTGCACCGCGTCGTGGTAGCCGGTCAGCAGGTCACCGGAGTCGACCCGCACCGTGTCGACCTTCGCCGAGGTGTGGCCGTACCCGGTGTCGTGGCGGGGCAGACCCAGCCCGAAGCGCTTCTCCCAGCCGTCGGAGAGCCACACCTGGTCGAGGCCGAAGGCGTCCGCGACATGGTCGTCCTGGACCCGGGTGAGGTGCCAGACCAGCCACGCGACCGAGTTCGCCCCCGGGCCGGGCCGGGCGGCGAGCTCGTCGGGACCGAGGCCCTCGACGGCGGCGTGGACTTCTTCCCGGATGCGGCCGAAGCCGTCGATGAGGATGTCCTTGGCATGCATGGGTCCAGCCTCGCGCATCCGCGCGCCTCACGCGCCCCCGTCGTCCAACAGGGCCATCAGCGCCCGCGCCGCCGGACTGGTCGCCCGCGGGGACGGCACCAGGGCGACCGTCTCGTACGCCGCCTCGCCCGTGCCCTTCAGCCCCAGCGCGGTGAGCGCCGGGCGCTTGTGCCGGAAGTGCCGCGGGACCACGGCGATGCCCAGGTTCTCGTCGACCAGGTCGAGCAGGCTGTGCACGTCGTTCACCTCCAGCGCCACCGTGCGCCGCACCCCCGCCGCGGCGAAGGCGGCGTCGGTGGCGCGGCGCGGGCCCCAGTCGGGGTGGAAGTCCACGAAGACCTCGTCGGACAGGTCGTGCGGCGTGAGCGGCACCCCGTCCCGGGCCAGCCGGTGGTCCGGATGGCACAGCACGGTCATCGGCTCACCCGTGAGCGGCACACAGCGCAGATGCTCGGGGTCGGTCTCGGTCCGGTAGGCGAACGCGAGGTCGAGGCGGCCGGCCGCGACCTCCTCGGCCAGCGCGGCCGAACCCCACTGGCGCAGCCGGATCTCCACATCCGGGTGGAGCCGCCGGAACGCGGCGAGCAGTTCCGCCACGTTCACCCCCGCGATGCACTGCTCCGTGCCCAGCGCCAGCGTGCCGCGCAGCACCCCCTGCACCGCGGCCACCGCCTCGTGCGCCGCCCGCACCTGTGCCAGGATCCGCTCGGCCTCCGCCAGCAGCGCCCGCCCGGCCTCCGTGAGCGTCACCCTGCGCGTCGTCCGCACGAACAGCGGCGTCTGCAGTTCGCGCTCCAGCGCGCGGATCGAGGCGGACAGGCCCGACTGGGAGACCATCAGCCGTTCCGCCGCGCGGGTGAAGTGCTGGTCCTCGGCGACGGCGACGAAGTGCTGGAGGTGGCGCAGTTCCATGATTGAGAAGCGTATCCGCTGAATCCCATCGCATTCTTCTGTTGGACCACTGCCCGCAGGTCACGACAGAGTGGAGCGACGGTTCGACGGAACCGTCAAGACGTGTGGCCAACCCCTCTGGAGTCGCGTTGTACACCGCACACCCCGACCGTTACGCGGACATGCCCTACCGGCGCACCGGACGCAGCGGCCTGAAGCTCCCCGCGCTCTCGCTCGGCCTGTGGCACAACTTCGGACCCGACCGCCCCGTGGAGACCCAGCGCGCCATCCTGCGCCGCGCCTTCGACCTGGGCATCACCCACTTCGACCTCGCCAACAACTACGGCCCGCCGCCCGGCGCGGCCGAGACCGCCTTCGGAGCGGCGCTCCGGGCGGACTTCGCGCGGTACCGCGACGAGCTCGTGATCTCCACCAAGGCCGGCTATCTGATGTGGCCGGGCCCGTACGGCGAATGGGGCTCGCGCAAGTACCTGCTGTCCTCGCTGGACCAGAGCCTGAACCGGATGGGCCTGGACCACGTCGACATCTTCTACTCGCACCGCTTCGACCCGGAGACTCCCCTGGAGGAGACGATGGGCGCGCTGCACACGGCCGTCCAGCAGGGCAAGGCGCTGTACGTCGGTGTCTCCAACTACTCCGCCGAGCAGACCCGCGAGGCCGCCCGGATCCTCGGCGAGCTGGGCACGCCGCTGCTGATCAACCAGCCCCGCTACTCGATGCTCGACCGCCGCCCGGAGGACCAGGGCCTGATGGACGCCCTGGACGAGCTCCAGGTCGGCTCCATCGCCTACTCCCCGCTGGAGCAGGGCCTGCTCACCGGCCGCTACCTCGACGGCATCCCCGAGGACTCCCGCGCGGCGAGCGACAGCCCCTTCCTGAACACCGACGCCGTCACCGGGGAACTGGTGGGCCGGCTGCGCACGCTCAACGAGATCGCCGCCTCCCGGGGCCAGACCCTGGCACAGATGGCGCTGTCCTGGGTGCTGCGCGGCGGCCGTCTCACCTCCGCCCTGGTCGGCGCCAGCAGCCCGCGGCAGCTCGAGGACAGCGTGGCCGCCACCCGCAACCTCGACTTCGGCGCCGACGAGCTGAAGCGGATCGACGCGGCGGTGCAGCGGTAGGCGGTACTCCGCCGGTCATCCCCGGCTCCCGGCGCCGAGCGCGATGCCCTCCGCTCCGCGACGGGAGCCGAGTCGTTTGCCCGACTCCCGAGATCAATGCGCCCCGTCGGCCGCCTTCCGTGCCGTTTCGGCCAGGCACCCCCGTGAATATGCCAGGAGACTGGCCGGAAACACATGGTGACAGTGTTTCAGCGGTGAACATACTCGACAACGAGAGCGCTTCACACCGCGCGACGGCGCCCTCACGCACAGCATGCGAGCCCACCGGGGCAGGCAGCCGGCCTGCCCGGACCGGCGCGGCGCGCAACGCAGCGGGGGAGGGAACGTGCACGACGAATTCCTGTGCCATGTCACGGCGTACGGGGTCTGTGACGGCCGGCGTATCGGCGTACCCCTGGGCACGTACCGGGCGCCCACCCTCGCGCTCGCCCTGTGGTGGCTGCGCGACCGCGCCTCCTGGATCGCCGAGCGGCTCGACCCGCGGCCCGACGCCGAGCACTTACCGCCGGGCGCGCTCGTCCCCGTCCCCGACGGCGTGCCCGACGTACCCGCCGAGCTGCGCGCCTGGTGCGCCGACCTCGACCGGCAGGAGGAGGTCGCCGAGGCACTCGCCGCCGGAAGGATGGTGCGCGTCGCCACCTCCGACGACACCACCGAGTACGAACTGCTGGCCGAGTCCGTGGACGCCCTGCGGATGCAGCGCGCCGCCCGCGCCCTCGGCGTCCCGGTCGCCTGACCGCACCGCCCCGGCCGGATCAGCCGCCCGCCCCGCCGCTCCCGCGGCGCACGGCACGTGCCGCCCACGCTCCCGCGGACCCGGCGGCCAGCCCCCACAGCAGGGCCAGGCCCAGAGCGCTCCACAGCCGCGCGTCCAGCAGCACCTCCCCGGCGATGCCCTCGGTCAGGTCGCCGATGCCGAGCACGGACAGACCGAGCCGCGCGGAGATCCGGGCCATCAGACAGATCATCAGCACCGTCAGCGCCAGTGCCACCCCCATGTGCAGGGCGTGCCGCAGGATCCCGACGCCCGCGGGGGCGAGGGCCGCCGTCAGGAAGGCGACGGCCAGCAGCAGCACCGCGGCCAGCACCAGCAGCCACCACCATCGCCCGCCGTCGTGCTCCACCAGCGTGCCCAGGTTCAGCTCGGACACCTCCGGCGTGCGCAGCACCTCGTCCAGCACCCGCGGCATGGGCAGCCCGAAGGGCCCCGCCACCCTGCCGTCCCAGGTCGCGCCGAGCCCCACCGTCAGCGCGAGCCAGGCCACGTTCGGCAGCCCCAGCAGCACCACGGCGAACGTCTCGACCGGATGGCCCCGGGTGGCGGCGACGACCAGCGCGACGACGAGGCAGATGACGACGCAGGCGAGCAACAGCACCACCATCGCCCGCGCCGCGGGACGCACCGACGCCTGGACCCGCAGCAGTCCCACGGGCAGCGGAACACCACGGGACACCAGCAGGGTCACCAGCAGCACCCCCGCCAGCCACACCAGGCCGATCAGCATGGTCAGCGGCACGTCCGCGGCGAAGCCGGCCTCCGGCTCGATGCCGAACAGCTCGCCCAGGTCGCCGAGCGGGCCCTCCCCGAGGGGAATCTCGAAGGTGTGCCGCGCGGCCAGCCCCAGACCGAGCAGCGCCGCCAGCCACAGCGCGGCGATCCGCGCCGCCCACCCGGCCAGCCCGGGCGCTCCGGCGAGCGCCCGGCGACGCAGCGGACGGCGGAAGCACCAGCCGACGACCAGCGCCCCGGCGAGCGTGACGGACAGCGGAATCACCGCCAGTCCGCCCTCGGTTCCGACCAGATCTCCGGCGTCCCCCGTCAGGCGCACCGTGCCGCCTACGGCTGTCACCAGCGTCGCCGCGACCACCTGCGGGAAGGCGTCGCCCGGCAGGTCCGTCGCGCCCGCCGCCCACAGCCCGAGGGCCGCCACGACCGCCATGGCGGCCACCGCGCCGAGGACCGTGACCAGGGCCTGGACCCAGCCGGGCCGGACGGCAGGGCGGCCGGAGGAGGTGCGTGCGTTCACGTGTGCACGCTAAGCAGCCCCCGTCCGCCCTGCCTGCCGGGAGGTCCGTACGCGTCGCGCTCACACCCCGTGGTGCGCGGCGCCGGAGCGGATCACCAGGGCGTGATCGCCCAGACCCAGGAGACGGTCGGGCGGCAGTTCGCCGCGCGTCGTCAGCACGGCCTCGATGCGCCCGGTCACCGGATCGAACGCGGCGTCGAGCACCGTGCCCCGCTCCTCGCCGCACTCCGTGAGCACCCTGCTCCCCAGCAGCTCGCGCCGGGCCGGCCCCTCCTCCGGGCCGCCGCCCGGGCGCACGATCAGCATGTCCGGGCCGGCCGCGCGCAGTGCGTTCCACGCCACCACGGCCCCCCTGCGCAGCCGCCCGCGCCCGATCCGGACCTGGATGACCCGCCAGGGCGCCCCGTCGACCAGGAGCGTCCGCACCTCGCCCACCCGGTCCGCGTCCTCGCCCGGGGTCAGTACGGGCAGCCCCCGCACCCGTGAGAACAGCATCATGGGGCCACACCCCCACCGCGGTCGTGGCGGGCGGCGACGCGGGCCGTGAACCCCGGCAGGTCGTCACTCACGTATGTCCGCGCGTGCGCGGGGATCACCAGGGTCCGGCCGGAGAAACTCACCGCCTCGCCCCGAGGCACGTACACCCGGTGCCGCCGGTGCCGGGAGCCGTGCACCAGATCGCGCTGCGCGGCGAGACGGAACGCGACGAGCCGGCCGCTGGTGCCGCCCTCGACCAGGACGTCGAGCACCGTGCCCACCGTCTCGCCGTCGTCGGTCAGCACCCGCGCCCCGAGCAGCCGCCCGCGCACCGCGTCCCGGCGCGCCGCGGACCGCGGCTGGTCGCACAGCGCCCCCGCGTCCCGGACCATGACCGCGTCCCGGCCCAGACAGTGCACCGCCGGCCAGGGCAGGTCCCGCGGCAGGGGCCCCGACAGCAGGGTCCGGCCGGTGAGCGTGAAACTTCCGATCCGCCCGGCCGACGTGTCGAAGAGCGTGTCCTTGACATGTGCCACGGCATCACCGCCGAGCGTCACCACGGGAAGCGTCGCCAGGGCCCGTACCGATGTCAGTCCGTTCATGGCACACCCTTCCGCCCGGCCCCGCGGGGTCCGGGTTCCCCGCCCGCGGAAGGGGACACCGATCAAAGGGGACTGCGCCGCCGGAGCCGGGGTACCAGGACAGGTGCAGACCGTCGGCCACCCGGCCTCGCAGAGAGAACACGCATGACCTATCACCTGGACGGGGCAGTGATACCCACTGGTTTCGACGTGCCCGTGGAACCGCTTCGGCGCGCGGCACACTTCACCGGCGAGCCGGGATGCATCGCCGAGGCGCGGGCGTTCGCCGCGGAGTTCCTGCGGCAGCTGCGGACCGAATGGTGCGCCGACATCGACGCGCGGACCGACGGCGCGGTCCTGCTGGTGGTGAGCGAACTGGTCACCAACGCCGACGTCCACAGCGACGGCCCGTACATCCTGGAGCTGGAGGGCACGGACACGTCCCTCACGGTGGCCGTCTACGACAGCAGCGGCAGCGCGCCCCTCGTCTTCCCGCGTGATCCCGAGCGTGTCGGACGGCACGGCCTGGAGATCGTGCGGGCGCTGGCCCACGACGTCGCGGTGGAGCGGGTGCCGGTCGGCAAGTGCGTCCGCGCGGTACTGAGCTTCGCCTCCGGCTGACCGGCCCGGCGCCCGCCGCCCCTCCTCCTGGTCCGGGCTCCGTCAGGCGCAGCCGAGTTCGCCCAGCATCCCCTCGCGCAGGCGGGCGATGATCCGCTTGATCAGGCGCGACACATGCATCTGCGAGCAGCCGAGCCGCTCACCGATCTCCGCCTGGGTGGCCTCCTCCACGAACCGCAGATGGAGGATCTCCCGGTCGCGCTCGCTGAGCTCGGCCATGAGCGGTGCCAGGGCGTGGAAGTCCTCGACGAGTCCCAGCCCCTCCTCCTCGACCCCGATGAAGTCGGCGAGGACCGCCTCGCCGTTCTCCGGGCCGTCACCGGTGAGCGCGGCGTCCAGCGACGAGGAGTTGTAGCCGTTCGCGGCGATCTGTCCCTCGACGACCTGCTGCTCGGTGATGTTCATCAGCGTGGCCAGCTCGCCGACCGTGGGTTCCCGGTCCAGCCGGCTGGCCAGCTCCTCGCGCGCCTTGGCGAGCTCGACCCGCAGCTCCTGCAGCCGGCGCGGCACATGCACGGCCCACGTGGTGTCACGGAAGAAGCGCTTGATCTCGCCGACGATGTACGGCAGCGCGAAGGAGGTGAACTCGACCTCGCGCGACAGTTCGAACCGGTCGATCGCCTTGATCAGACCGATCATGCCGGTCTGCACGATGTCGTCCATGTCGTCGCCCCGGCCGCGGAACCGCCCGGCCGCGAACCGCACGAGGGACATGTTCATCTCGATGAGGGTGTTGCGCGCGTACTGGTACTCGTGCGTCCCCTCCTCCACCTCCGCCATGCGCCGGAAGAACTGCCGGGACAGCTCCCGCGCGTCACGGGGTGCGACAGTGCGTGGGTCCACCACTTCGCGCAGGTCTCCGCCACCCGTCCCGGCCTCGGTGTGCCCGTCGACTGCCTGCGCCTGCGACCGGATCACGGCGGTCTTCATTACCTCTCCCCACGAACGTCATGGCTGCCATGTGCCTGAGCCTCGCGAGTACCCGGCTCCTCCGGATCCATGCCTACCGATTTCCGGGAGCCGGCGAACACGGTGCGCAGGGGTCGTCACCTTCGTGTCCGAGAGTACGCCGATGTGCCCGGCGGGGCAGCCCGGACGCACCCCGGGAGGGCATTCGGCGGGGCGGAAGGTCTTCACTCAGGGCGGAACGCCATCCCCTTCCCTCGCGGGCCGGAATTCCTAGGCTGTGCACGTGACCCAACAAGCGCCGAATCACGCCCGTGTCATCCCCCTGCGGCCGGAAGGCGGGGCCCCGGCGGCCGCGCCGGCCCCGGCCCCCGCCCCCAGAGAGCCCTTGTGGCGCGACCTCGTCGGCGACGTGCTGCGCCGGGAGCGGCTCGCGCAGGAACGGACGCTGAAGGACGTCGCCGACGCGGCCCGGATCTCCATGCCCTATCTCTCGGAGGTGGAGCGGGGCCGCAAGGAGGCCTCCTCGGAGGTCCTCGCGGCCGCCGCCCAGGCGCTCGGTCTCGGCCTCGGCGACCTGCTGCACCGGGCCCAGGGAGAGCTCGTCCGCCTCACGAGCCGGCGGACCCCCGCCGCCCGGCGCGTGCCCGGCTCCGCCCACGACGGACTCTGCCTGGCCGCCTGACCGCACCACCCGTCGCGCCGCCCGGCGCCCGGCGCCTCAGACCGGCGCCAGACGCCGGGCCAGCACCTCGTCGGCCAGGCCGTAGGCCACCGCCTCCGCGGCGGTGAACACCTTGTCGCGGTCCATGTCCGCCCGCAGCGTCGTCACGTCGTGGTGCGTGTGCCGGGACAGCACCTCCTCCACCTGGGAGCGGATCCGCACCATCTCCTTGGCCTGGAGCGACAGGTCGGACGCCGTCCCCCGGGCCCCGCCCGAGGCCGGCTGCCCGAGCAGCACCCGCGCGTGCTCCAGCACGAACCGCCGCCCCGGGTCCCCGCCCGCCAGCAGCACGGCCGCCGTGGACGCCGCCTGCCCGACGCAGAACGTCGAGATCGGCGCCCGTACGAACGTCATGGTGTCGTAGATCGCCATCAGCGAGGTGAACGAGCCGCCGGGGGAGTTGATGTAGACGGCGATCTCGCTCTCCGGGGCCGCCGACTCCAGATGGAGCAGCTGGGCGATGACCACGTTGGCGACGCCGTCGTCGATCTCGGTCCCGAGGAAGATGATCCGCTCGGCCAGCAGCCGGCTGAACACGTCGTACGACCGCTCGCCCTGCGGCGTGCGCTCCACGACGTTCGGAATCGTGTACGTGCCCATCACTGCAGCCCCATCCTGCGCCGTGTGGCGGCCGGGCGGACGTCGTCCAGCGACTCCACCACCCGGTCGACCATCCCGTACTCGAGTGCCTGCTCGGCCGTGAACCAGCGGTCCCGGTCGCCGTCCCGGGAGATCGTCTCCGGGGTCTGTCCGGTGTGCTCGGCGGTGATCCGCTCGATGGTCCGCTTGGTGAACTCCAGGTTCTCCGCCTGGATCTCGATGTCGGCCGTGGTGCCGCCGATGCCGCCCGACGGCTGGTGCATCATGATCCGCGCGTTCGGCAGGGCGTAGCGCTTGCCCGGCGTGCCGACGCAGACCAGGAACTGGCCCATGCTGGCCGCGAAGCCCATCGCCAGCGTGGAGACGTCGTTGGGGATCATCCGCATCGTGTCGTAGATGGCCAGCCCCGCGTGCACCGAGCCGCCGGGGCTGTTGACGTACAGGCTGATGTCGGTACGGGGATCCTCGGCGGACAGGATCAGCAGCTGCGCGCAGACCCGGTTCGCGGAGACCTCGTCGACCTGCGTGCCCAGCAGCACGATCCGCTGGTCGAGCAGCTGGGCGGCGAGGTGGTCGTCGAAGCGGGTCGGCGGGGTGTCGCCCTCCTCGGCCCGGGGCGGCGTGGCCGGCGGCGGGCCGGCGGTGAACGGAGACATCGGCGCTCCTGTGGTCGCTCGTCGCGACGCGGTCCGGGTGACCGCGTGTCACCCACTGTCGACGGGCCGGGCCGTGTGGCGGGGACTTCTCTGCCCGCGGCAGATTCGCCACGGGCAGAGCACTCCTTGGGCGCCGGTTCGCGGGGCACCGATGAGTTCCGGGGCGCGCGGGAGTCGACACCCATGACGGCGATCCACCACCAGGAGGAACCCATGAACACCGACGGCTTCACCACGTGTCTCTGGTACGACGGCCAGGCGGAGGAGGCCGCGAACTTCTACGTCTCGGTCTTCAAGAACTCGCACCTCGGCGACATCGTCCGCAACACCGGCGCCGCGCCCGGCGAGGAGGGCTCCGTGCTCACCGTGGAGTTCACGGCCAACGGGCAGAAGTTCGTCGCGCTCAACGGCGGCCCCGAGTTCACGTTCAACGAGGCGATCTCCTTCCAGCTCGACTGCGACGACCAGGCGGAGATCGACCACTACTGGGAGAAGCTGGTCGAGGGCGGCGGCGAGCACGGTCCGTGCGGCTGGCTCAAGGACCGGTTCGGCGTCTCGTGGCAGGTCAACGCGGCGCGGCTGACCGAGATGATCAGCGACCCGGACCGGGAGAAGGCCGACCGCGCCCTCAAGGCCATGATGACCATGGGCAAGCTCGACATCGCCGCCCTGGAGAAGGCGTACGCGGGAGAATGAGGCCGGGACGGCGGCGGGAACGGCGCGGCCCGGTGGATGCCGCGTCCGCGCCGGTCCCGCGTGGTGTCGCCACCCCACAGCCCGGCGAACCGGCCCCTGGCACCCGCTCCATGCGGCCGGCGCTCACCGGCTCCCCGCCGGCCGGCGCGACGACCGCGACCACGGCCACCACTGGGCCCTACCTCCGTTCCGCCAGGATCTCCCCGATCACGTGGCGCGAGTTGGCCGCGAGGGCCGGGTTGGTGTCCCAGTAGTACGGCAGCTGGATCAGCGCGATGGACAGGGCCCAGCCCCGCCCTCGCGCCCATTCCGCCTCGTCGGCGCCCACCGCCTCGCGGAAGACGCCCCGCACCCCGGCGGGCAGCAGATTCCACGCGACGATCAGGTCCACCGCCGGATCACCCGCGCCCACGGATCCGAAGTCGATCACCGCGGTGAGCCGCCCGCCGTCGGTCAGCAGGTTCCCGGGCGACAGATCGCCGTGCGCCCAGACCGGAGGCCCGGTGTACGCCGGGGCCGTCAGCGCCTCCTCCCACCGCGCGGTCACCGCCTCCGTGTCGGTACGGCCCGTGAGCTGCGCGATCGCCTCGCGGGTCGGGGCATCACGGGTGGCGAGGGGGACGCCGCGGTGGCACGCGGGCGCGTCCGCCGTGTCGAGCCCGCGCAGGGCGGTGATGTACGCCGCGAGATCGGTCGCGAGAGACCCGGGGTCCGCCACCGTGCCGACGACCGGATTGACGCCCTCCAGCCAGCGGTACACCGACCAGGGCCAGGCGAACCCGTGCCCCGGCCGCCCCGGGCGCGGCGGTGGGCTGCGGTTCGGCCCGATGGACACGCCGTTCGGACGGTTCGCGGCGATCAGCGACCCCCAGGGCGCGGACTTCTCGGTGATCGACATCACGACCACCACGGGCGAGATGCCGAGGACGACCGAGGTCGGCTGAGCGGGCGGGGCCCCCGTCCCGGTCATGGCATGATCGGGCCCATGCGTGAACGTGTGGTGGCCGCGTGCGACGGGGCTTCGAAGGGAAATCCGGGACCCGCGGGCTGGGCCTGGGTGATCGCCGACGCGTCCGAGGAACCGGTGCGCTGGGAGGCGGGCGCGCTCGGCACGGCGACCAACAACGTCGCCGAACTCACCGCGCTGGAGCGGCTGCTGGCGGCGACCGACCCCGCCGTGCCGCTCGAGGTGCGGATGGACTCGCAGTACGCCATGAAGGCCGTCACCACCTGGCTGCCCGGCTGGAAGCGCAACGGCTGGCGCACGGCGGCCGGAAAGCCGGTCGCCAACCAGGACCTGGTCGTGTCCATCGACGGCCTGCTGCAGAACCGCTCCGTGGAGTTCCGCTACGTCCCCGCCCACCAGGTCGACGGCGACCGGCTCAACGACTTCGCCGACCGCGCGGCCAGCCAGGCGGCCACCGACCAGCAGGACGCGGGCAGCGCGCTGGGCTCGCCCGAACCGCCCGCGGCACCGGAGCGTCCGGCCGGCGGCGCGAAGAAGCGCGGCTCCCGCGCGGCCGGGGCGCCCCGGCCGCGCGGCGGCGGCGCGTCGTCCCGCACCGTCAAGGCGAAGTTCCCCGGCCGCTGCCCGTGCGGGCGGTCCTACGCCGCCGGGGAGCCCATCGCCAAGAACGGCAAGGGGTGGGGTCACCCCGGGTGCCGGACCCTGACGAGCGCCTGAGCGGGCCGGTCAGCCGTCGAACGTGTAGTGCGGGGTGTGGTCCAGCAGATCCGCCGGTGACATGTCGTGCCACGGACGCATGGTCTCGTGCAGAGCGACGACGTCGGGCGTCCCGGCGGCGGGAAGATAGCCGGAGCCGGGGTGGCGCCGCTGCCATTCGGCCCACAGCTTGTCGACGTAGGCGTGGTGCAGCCAGAACACCGGGTCGTTGGGGGACGCGCCGGTGGCCATGTGCCCGCCGACCCACACATGGACCCGGTTGTGCAGGTTGACCCCGCGCCAGCCCTCCAGGTGGTTGCGGAACCCGTCCGAGGCGCTGTTCCAGGGCGGCATGTCGTACGTGGACAGCGCCAGCACCGACTCGACCTCCGCCCGCGTCGGCAGGGCGCGTCCGCCGGCGCCGAGCGCGCGCCGCAGATAGGTGCGGCCGTCCACCCCCACGGTGATCGGCCAGTTCCCGGTGGCGGCGGCGAACGGCCCGTCCGTCACCCTGCCGTCGCGGCTGCGGCCGCTGCCGCCGAGGAAGTCGGACGCCCACAGCGAGGAACGGGCCCAGGCGCCGGCGCCGTCACTGCTCCAGTCCCAGTACGGGAGCGCCACCGAGGGGTCCACCGACTGCAGGGCCCGCTCGAACTCCAGCAGGAGCCTGCGGTGCCAGGGCAGGAAGGACGGTGAGCGGTGCCCCGTCCGTTCGCCGTGGTCGGTGTCGGACATGATGAAGGTGTTGTGCAGGGCGACGAACTCGTCGTAGCGGCCGCTGCGCTTGAGCTCCAGCAGCGCGGCGACGAAACGCCGCTTCTCGTCGGAGGTCAGGCTCGCCTGGTTCTTGCGGACGGTCATGTGCGGAGTGCTCCCGAGGCGCTTGGGGGCGGTCAGTTGGCGGGCATGGGCAGCAGCGGGGCGCCCTGCAGCTCGTCCACCGCGGCGCGGGCGGCCGCGCGCGGGGAGGGCACCGGGTCGTAGTGGCTGACGACGCTGATCCAGCTGCCGTCGGCGTTGCGCATCACATGGAGCTCCACGTCGTCGACGAACACGGCGTATCCGGGCCCGTGGCCGTGGCGGGCGCCGGCCGCGGCCACGGTGCCCCGTATCCGGCGGCCCCGGTAGACCTCGTCGAAGCCGGCGGGCGAGCCGTGGCGGTGCCCGGCGGCCCGTGCGGACGGGGCGAGGGCCGGCGGGACGCCCACGGCCGCGGCGAGGGCGGCCGCCGTGGTGAGCGCGCGGCGACGGCTGAGGTCCGGCATGCGGGTCTCCTCGGGGTGATGCGGAATCAGGACCCCGCATGCCTATCGCCGGTGCGGGTAACGGGAGAAACGCGTCCCGGACGGTTGGTCGCGATCCGGGCAATTACTCCCATGTCGTACAGAGTTGAACGAAGATGATCTTGCTGTGAAGCGCCCGCCCGGGTGGCCGGAAGGGGAAATTCCGCCCTGGGTGGCCCGTCCGCCTGATGATCTTCCGCGGACGGTGCGCGGCCTGTGGCCCGCGTCACGCCGGGAGATTGGCGTGATCCCTCGGGAGCCCCGCCGGGCTCACCACCGCACCGGTGCCCGAGCCGCCCGCCGGGACGGATGACAGACTGGCGCCATGGACGAGCGCACTTTCGACAGGTCGGGACAGCACGCCTCCGTGATCGGTCTCGGCACATGGCAACTCGGAGCGGACTGGGGTGACGTCGACGACAAGGAAGCACTCGCGGTCCTGGAGGCGGCCGCCGAATCGGGAGTCACCTTCTTCGACACCGCCGACGTCTACGGCGACGGCCGCAGCGAGCGGACCATCGCCTCCTTCCTGAGCGGACGGCCCGACCTGCACGTGCTGGTCGCCACCAAGATGGGCCGCCGGGTCGACCAGATCCCCGAGAACTACGTCCTGGACAACTTCCGCGCCTGGAACGACCGTTCACGGCGCAACCTCGGCGTCGACCGCATCGACCTGGTGCAGCTGCACTGCCCGCCCACGCCCGTCTACTCCACCGACGAAGTCTTCGACGCCCTCGACACCCTGGTGGCGGAGGAGCGCATCGCCTCCTACGGCGTCAGCGTGGAGACCTGCGCGGAGGCCCTGACGGCCATCGCGCGGCCGAACGTGGCGAGCGTGCAGATCATCCTCAACCCGTTCCGCATGAAGCCGCTGCGCGAAGTGCTCCCGGCCGCCCGGGAGGCGGGCGTCGGCATCATCGCCCGGGTTCCGCTCGCCTCCGGACTGCTGTCCGGCAAGTACACCCGGGACACCGTCTTCGCCGAGAACGACCACCGCACCTTCAACCGGCGGGGCGAGGCCTTCGACCAGGGCGAGACCTTCTCCGGCGTCGACTACGCGACCGGCGTGGAGGCCGCCGCCGAGTTCGCCGCGCTCGCCCCCGAGGGATACACCCCGGCCCAGCTGGCCCTGCGCTGGATCGTCCAGCAGCCCGGAGTCACCACCGTCATCCCCGGCGCCCGCTCACCCGAGCAGGCCCGCGCCAACGCGGAGGCCGCCCGGCTGCCGCAGCTGTCCGGCGCCACGCTCACCGCGATCGGCGAGCTCTACGACCGGCGGATCAAGGACCAGGTGGAGAGCCGCTGGTAGCGGCACGGGTCAGGGCTCCAGGAGCAGCTGCCGCTCCTGCTCCTGGTCCCCGGACGCGGCGCCCTCGTCACGGGTCCTGAAGGACCGCCGGAGGGCGTCGCCCGCCCGCCGCACCGCGTCCGGGGTGCCCTGCACGGTGACGGTCACCGCCGCGGACAGCGCCCCCGCGTCGGCCGGCCCCGCGTTCCCGGTGCCTTCCCCGGCGAACGTCGCCATGTGCACCGTCGCCCGCGCGTCCGAGGGACGCTGGTCCGGCGGCCCGAAGGCGCCCTCCAGCGCCCGGACGACCGCGCGTGCGTCGTCGACGCCGCCGCCGCTGAGCGTCACGGTGAGCTGGGTGTCCGTCATGCGTCCCACGACCTCCCGGCCTCGGTGTCATCGCCGTCCGTGTAACCGTGGCCCGGGCCGCCAAACCGGCGACCGGTCCGGGGAGTACCACCGCTTTCGGGGAATCCGAGAAGGAGGACCCATCAGGCCGCGAGGACAGGGAGGCACGCCGTGCCGGACACGGAGCGGGGCGGGAGCAGGCGCCGGGGGCGCGACGAGAGCGAGGAGGAGAGAGCGGACCGGATGTGGACGGAGCTCATCCAGGAGGTCCGCGTCGCCCAGATGGGCGTACAGATCCTGTTCGGCTTTCTGCTGACGGTCGTGTTCACCCCGACGTACGACGGCCTGTCCGACACCAACAAGACGATCTACATCGTGACGGTGGTGCTCGGTGCCTGCGCGACTGTTGCGCTCATCGCCCCGGTGTCCCTGCACCGGCTGGTCTCCGGCCGGCTGATCAAGCCCCAGGCGGTGCAGTGGGCCTCACGGCTCACCCTGCTCGGCCTTCTGCTGCTGCTCGCCACCACCAGCGCCTCGCTGCTGCTCATCCTGCGCGTCGCCACCCACGACGGCTTCGTCCCGTACCTCGTGACCGGCGTCGTCGTCTGGTACCTGCTGTGCTGGTTGGGGCTGCCCCTGTGGACCCGGTACCGCCACACGGCACGGTGACGCCCGCGCGGGCCGGCTGTCAGCTCCCCGCCAGAATGTCGGCGAGGAAGTCGTCCACGCGGACCTCCTCGCGCCCCGGCGGGACCGACCGGCGGGTCTCCCGCAGGAAGTCGCCGACCGTCTCGGCCCAGGCGAACACCGCCGCGTGGTGCCGTCCGCCGTCGGCGTGCGCCTCGCCGAGGAACTCCATGCGCAGCTCCCGGCCCACACCCCGCACCTCCGGGCGCAGCCGCACGTCCCCGATCCCGACCGGGCGGGTGAGACCGGCGGTGAGCATCTCGCGGTCCAGCTGCCAGCGGGCGAGGACGCGGCCGTCGTGACTGAAGACGAGGGTGACGGCGAAGGGGTCCGACGGGTCGTAACCGAGGTGGGCGAGCACGGCGAAGCGGTCCGTGACGCCCGCCTGGACGGATGTTCCCGTGGGCCGGTCGGGCAGGATGGCCCCATGACGGACCGCACACTTCCCGCCTCCGCCCCCGCCGAGCAGGGCGTCGACGCGCAGGGCGTCCACGCGTTCCTCGACGCCCTGGAGGCCGGCCCCGGCATCGAACCGCACAGCCTGATGATCCTGCGCCACGGCCGGCTCGTGGCCTCCGGCTGGTGGGCGCCCTACACCGCGCGGCGTCCGCATCTGCTGTACTCGCTGAGCAAGAGCTTCACGGCGACCGCCGCCGCGCTCGCCGAGGCCGAGGGGCTGATCGACTTCGACGCGCCCGTGCTGTCGTACTTCCCGGAGTTCGAGGCCGACATCACCGACCCGCGCAGCCGGGCGATGCTGGTGCGGCACGTGGCGTCCATGGCCAGCGGCCACGAGAGCGAGACGGTCGACGAGGCGTTCGGCACCGACCCCGCCGAGCCCGTGCGCGGATTCCTGCTCCAGCCGCCCGGGCGCGACCCGGGCACCGTCTTCGCCTACAACCAGCCCTGCACCTACACGCTCGGCGCGATCGTGCAGCGGGTGACCGGCGCGTCCCTCACCGACTATCTGCGGCCCCGGCTGTTCGACCCGCTGGGCATCGGCGGGACCACCTGGCAGCGCGACCGGACCGGCCGCGAGATCGGATTCAGCGGACTGTACGCCGCCACCGACGCCGTCGCACGGCTCGGGCAGCTCTACCTGGACGACGGCGTCCGGCAGGGCAGGCGACTGCTGCCCGAGGGCTGGGTCGCCCGCGCCTCGCGCCCGCACATACCGACCGGGGGCGCCATGGCGGAGGAGGACCGGCAGGACTGGGACCGCGGCTACGGACACCAGTTCTGGATCTCCCGGCACGGCTTCCGGGGCGACGGCGCCTACGGCCAGTTCTGTCTCGTCCTGCCGGAGCAGGACGCGGTGATCGCCGCGACCACGGCGACCGAGCGGATGCAGGAGTACCTCGAGCTGGTCTGGCGGCACCTCCTGCCGGCCTTCCGCCCCGCCCCGCTGACCGGCCGGGAGGAAGCGGACGCCGCCCTGCGCGAACGCCTCGACTCCCTCGCCCTGCCGTCCGCCGACGGCCGCCCCGCACCGCCGCAGGAGGCCGCCGCGTGGCCGGACGCCGTGTTCACTCCGGAGGGCGGCGTCTGCGCCGACCAGCCGAAGCTGACCGAGGCCCGGATCACGGCGGACGCCGACGGCTGGACGCTGCGCCTCACCGAGGACGGCGAGGTGCTGGACGCACGGTGCGGCGGACCGGGCTGGACCGTCACCGAGCAGCCCGTCCCGGTCGCCGTGAGCGGCGGCTGGACCGACGGGGACACCTTCTCCGCGGACGTGGTGTTCCTGGAGACGCCGCACCGGCTGCGCGTCCTGTGCTCCCTCACCGACGGGACCTTCCGGGCGCACTGGCTCACCCGCCCGCTGCACCCCTGGCCGCTGCGCAGACTGCGTGCCCCGGGCGGCTCAGCGCGTCCCCGGGCGGAACGTCCGCAGGAAGGTCCGTAGCGCCTCGCGGCTCGCGGGTTCCTCCCAGTCGGCTGCGGGCGTCGTCCAGCGCAGCGAGAAGCCGCGCCCGCCGCCCAGCAGGAAGCCGCGGCCGAAGGTGCGCAGCCGGGTGCCGTCGTCGTCGGCGTACCACTGCATGTCGGCGGCCTCGCGCCCCCGGTACGTCCGCGCCTCGATGGCGCCGATCCGCCGGTAGCCGCCGGACCGTACCAGTGGCGGCTCGACACTGTCGCGCCACACGGCCACCGCGTCGGATCCCACACGTTCGCTGTAGGTGACGGCGAGTGTGCGGGGGTCCCCTTCGGCGCCGAAGGTCACGCGGTAGGCCCGGTCGGCGCCGGGGGACGTGTCCAGCCGCTTCCACTCCTCGGGCAGCGCGACGGAGAAGCCCTCCGGGGCGTTGTAGGTCCGGTAGCCGGGCGGCAGGCCCTTGCCCGGCCGGGACGGGGAGGGGGAGGGGCGGGCCGAGGCCGTGGCGGACGGCGAGGCGGGGCTCTCCTCGTCGCGACCGCCCCCGCCGCCGGGTGCGGCGGGACCCGTCGGCGCGGACACCGAGGCCGTCGGCGCGCCCGCCGCGGCGTCCGCACCGGAATCCGTGCCCGGCAGCCCCTGGGCCGAGGCGAGCACGGCGACCGCCACCGTGACCACGGCCAGGGTGGTGCCCAGCAGCATCGTCCTCCTGCTCAACTCCCCGCCCGCACGGCGCAGCCGGGCGGTGTACACACCGCCGCGCAGCCGTGGGCCCGGCACGGGCGCCGCCACGGCCCCGGGCTCCTCGTGGACCACGCGGGTGAGCGCCTCCCGGGCCACCCGACGGGTCAGCCGCTCCCGCGCGTCCCGGCGCAGCAGCCCCTGGACCACCCGGGTCAGCGGCCCCGACCGCAGCGGGGCGCGCAGCGGCAGCCGGTCCACGGCCCGCAGCGTGTCCTCGGGCCGCCCGCGGTCCTGGAACGGCGGCCGCCCTTCGAGCATCGTGTAGAGGATCGCCCCCAGCGCCCACAGGTCCGCGGCGGGACCGATCCGCTCGTCGCGGGCCTGCTCCGGAGAGGCGTACGACGGTGCCGTGAGCCGGGGCGCCGAGGTGCTCCCGGCCAGGCCGTACCCGGTGACGACCACCTCGGCGCCCTCGCGCAGGAACACCTGACCGGGGCTGAGCTCGCCGTGCGTGATGGCCTCGGCGTGCGCGGCGTCCAGGACGTCGAGCACCTCCAGCGCGATGCGCGCGGCCCGCACATGATTCAACCTGCCCTGCGCGGCGAGGACTTCGGTCAGGGGCGTGCCGTCGATCCAGGCGGTGACGGTCCACAGACAGCCGTCCTCCTCGACGCTGTCGAGGACCGTGGCGACCCGGCCGGGGCACAGCCGGGCCACGCTCTCCGCGGCCCGCAGGACGCGCGAGGGGGCGCGGCGCGCGGCCTCCCCGGCGTCCGGCGGCAGCTCGGTCAGAGTGGCCAGGCACGAAAGACCCGTCCGCAGGTCCTCGGCGGACCAGCCGACACGGTTGGGCTCCCGGTGGATGATCTCGACCAGCCGGTAGCGGCCGGCCACCGGCCGGTCTGTGGAGACGTGCGCCCTGACCATGGCCATCCCTCGTCGAACCGCTGGATCCCGTTGTACCCAGTGGTACGGGCGGAAGGGCCGGGTCCGTTCAATGGAACGATCAGCGGAGTTCGAAGTGTTCCGTCCAGGCGATCATGTCGCCCGTCGTGGCGTTGCCGCCGCACACCACCAGACCGAGCCGGGCTCCCTCACCGACCCGCTCCAGCACCCGCCGCGCGGCGGGCAGCAGACAGCCGGCCGCGGGCTCCGCCCACACCTTGGCGTGGTCCGCGAGATCCAGGGAGCCGCGCACCGCCTCCCGGTCCGGCACCACCAGCACCTCGGTGACCAGCTCCGCGACGTGCTCGTACGTCAGCTGCGACACCGCCGGCGCGCTGAGCGTGGAGACGATCGACCTCAGCTCCACCGGCACCGGCCCGCCCGCCGCCAGCGCCTCGGACATCGCCTGCGCGCCCTCGGTCTCCACACCCCAGACACGCACCCCGGGCCGCAGCGCCCGCAGCGCGGCCGCGACTCCGGCGATCAGTCCTCCGCCCCCGATGCTCACCAGGACGTCCGTGAGGTCCCCGGCGTCCGCGGCGAACTCCAGGCCCACGGTGCCCTGACCGGCGATCACCACCGGGTCGTCGAAGGGATGGACCAGCGTCAGCCCCTCCTGCCGGAGCCGGTCCATGAGCGCGAACGCGCCGTCCATGTCGTCGGTGACCCGCACCGAGGCGCCCGCCGCCTCCGCGATCTCCACCGCCCGCACGGGCGCGGAACGCGGCATCACCACCGTGGCCTTCACATCCAGGGCGGCGGCCATGACCGCGAGGGCGATCCCGTGGTTGCCGCCGCTCACCGCCACCACCCCGGCGGCCCGCTCCGGCTCGCTGAGCGACAGCAGCTTCGCCGCCGCGCCCCGCACCTTGAACGAACCGGTGCGCTGGAGCAGTTCCAGCTTCGCCGTGACCGGGGCACCCAGCAGGGCCGACAGACCGGGGCTCGGCACGGTCGGGGTCCGCACCACATGCCCGGCGATCCGCTCGGCCGCGGTCTCGACGTCGGCGATCCCGATCACGACTGCGCCTTGTGCGGCGTGCCCTCGCTGGGCCGGACGACGACATGGCCCTCGCCCCGCAGCACCAGCTGCACGGCCTCGCCCGACCCGCCGCGCAGCATCGAGCCCAGCGACTGCGAACGGTGCAGCGAGGTGTCCAGGCCCGCGGTCCAGCCGACGATCGCGTCCGTGTCCACGTACACCGGGTACTGCGGCGACACCGGGATGACCAGCGGATCCCCCTCGCACACCAGCCCCAGTCTGCCGTGCCCGGTGAAGACGCTGTTGAACAGGCCGCCCCCGGTGATCCCGGCGCCCTTCACGGTCGCGATGCGGTACGACAGCGAGGAGTCGAAGCACAGGACGTTGCGGCCGTTGACGGTGAACTCGTCGCCGGGGTCGACCTCGACGACGAAGCAGTTCTGCGCCTCGTGGGCGAACCAGGCCTCGCCCTGGCCGCGTACCGCCATCAGCGGCAGCCCCTCGCCGGTCACCGCGCGCTTGAGCATGCCGCCCACGCCCTGGCCCTTGCGCTCGAACTGCAGGTTGCCGCGATAGGCGACCATCGCGCCCTGACGGGCGAGCATCTCGCCGTCGACCGTGTAGCGGAGGCATTTGGCGTTCTCGACCGACATGCCCGCGGCCGTGGCCGGCCGCACCATGTGCTGACTGGAAAACAGGTCACCCTTCATGGAGGCATCCTCACCCGGATGCCGTCCCTCCGCCAGGATCGCGCGCGTCGGCACGGCGGGGTGCCGCCGTCAGGCTCCGAACAACTGCGTCCAGTACGTGCCCGACCGGCCGCCGCCGGCGAAACCGACGCCGATGTGGGTGAAGTCGGGCTTGAGGATGTTGGCGCGGTGCCCGGGGCTGTTCATCCATCCCCGCACCACCTCGGCGGCCGAGCGTTGCCCGCAGGCGATGTTCTCGCCGATCGTGCGCCGCGCGGAACCCGCCGCGGCCGCCCGGTCCCAGGGGCGGCTGCCGTCGGGCGAGGTGTGCGCGTAGAAGTCGCGGGCCACCATGTCGGCGCAGTGCGCCTGCGCGGCCGTGGCCAGCAGCGGGTCGTGGGACAGCGGCGGCAGCCCGGCCCGGACCCGCTCCCCGTTGGTGAGGTCGACGACCTCGGCGACGGTCCGCTCCAGACCGTCCGGGGTGAGCGGACTGGCCCACAGCGCCGTCCAGTACGTGTCACCGGAGCCGTCGGCGGACGCCACCGCGGCGTGCGTGAAGGCCGGACCGCACACCGTGCGGCGGGCGGCCTCGTGGCGCAGACAGTGGTCGAGGAAATGACCGACGGTGCGCGGGCCCGACACCAGGTGCTCGCCGACTCTGAGATACGCGTATCCGGCGGCCACCACGCGCTGGTGGACGGAGACACCGTCCACGCCCTCGACCCCCAGGCGCCCGCCCCGGGCCATCAGGGCGGCGTGGTCCCGGGCCGCCCGCGCCAGCCGCGCGTCGTGCGCCACCGGCGCCGAACCGGCCGCGGACCGGGCGGAGTTCACCAGATCGAGGAAGCCGTCACCCGCGGACGGGGGCGCGTGGGGGCGGGGCGGTGCGGCGGGGACCGTCCGGGTGGAGACGGCCCCGTCGTCCTCCTCGACGTCGACCCCGAAGTCCCGGGCGAGACCGGCCAGTCCGTCGGCGTACCCCTGCCCCAGGGCGCGCAGCTTCCAGCCCTCGCCGCGCCGGTAGAGCTCCGCGAGGAGCAGGACGGTCTCCTGGCGGGGGCGCGGCGGCGAGAACCGGGCGAGCCGGCGTCCGCCGCCGTCGGCGACCTCCAGCACGGGGGTGGGCAGCCCGCTGAGCGGGGTGCCGGGATCGGCGGGGCTGACGGCCACCGTGACCCGCGTCGCGCCGCGCCGCAGCGCGGCCGGTTCGACGGTGAGGGTGTCACCGCTCAGCCGGGCTCCGGGGGCCGACGGCTGGTTGTAGAACACGAAGTCGCCGTCGCCGCGCACCTTCCCGCCGTCGTCCGTGATCAGCGCGGACACGTCGAACGGCCCGGGCACCCGGACGGAGACGGCGCCGCCCGGGAGGGGCAGATTGCCGCCGGGAACCAACTCGCTCATCGCACCGCCCTGCTGGAGTCGTCGTCACACGGACCGGTGGGGGTGTCCGGACGGACAACGACGGGCGGGCCCCACGGGTTCCCGCACGGCCGGTCAGCGGTGCAGCGAGGCGGCCCAGTCCGGCGGGACCCGGTCCGCCGGGCCCGGCGCCGGCTGGTCGGCCGGGCGGCTCACGGGCGGGGCCAGCTCGGGACCGGACTCGTACAGCTCCCGCGTGGCGTAGTTCCAGAACCAGCCCTCGCCCGGCTCGTAACTGCGGACCACCGGATGCCCGGTGGCCTCGAAGTGCGCCGTGGCGTGCCGGCCGGGCGAGCTGTCGCAGCAGCCGACGTGGCCGCACTGCGCGCAGCGCCGCAGATGGAACCACCAGCCTCCCGCGGCTTCGCAGTCGGCACACCCCGCGCCGGTCGGCGGGACACTCGGATCGATGGCGTGCTCGCTGGTCATAAGGACTCCTCGGAGGGGGCGTCGGGGGCGGTGAGCGGGAGCAGCACCTGGAAGCGGGTGTCGCCCGGCTCGGAGTCGAAACGCAGACTCCCGTGGTGCCGGTCGACCACGATCCGCCAGGAGATGTCCAGGCCCAGGCCGGTGCCCTCGCCCACCGGCTTGGTGGTGAAGAACGGGTCGAAGACGCGCTCGCGGATCTCCGCCGGGATCCCCGCCCCGGTGTCGCGGAACTCCACCAGCAGCCGGTCGTGCTCGCGCGCGGTGCGCACGGTCAGCGTGCCCCGCGCGGCGTCCCCGCCCGCGTGGTTCATCGCGGAGACCGCGTTGTCGATCAGGTTGGTCCACACCTGGTTGAGCTCCGCCGGGTACGCCGGGATCCGCGGCAGTGCGCGGTCGTACTCCTTGACCACCTCGATGCCCCGGCCGATCTTGCCGGACAGCATCAGCAGGGTGCTGTCGAGGAGTTCATGCACGTCGGCGACCTGGAAGGGGGCCCGGTCGAGCTGCGAGTACTGCTTGGCGGCGTCGACGAGCCGCGAGACGCGGCTCGTGGAGTCCGCGATCTCGTCCATCAGCAGTTCCGTCTCCACCGTGTAGCTCAGCCAGCCGACCGCCCCGGGGAGGATCTCCTCGTCCACGGCCGCGGCGACCTGCTCCAGCCAGTCCATGTCGAGCCCGGCCTGGACGAACGTCGGGGCGATCCGCCAGCCGTCGGCGATGCCGTGGTCGTCCAGCCAGTCGGCGAGCGCGTCCTCCCGGTCGGCGGCCTCAAGGGGGCTGAGCACGGGCGCCTTCGCGACCCGCTCGGCCGTGCGCTCCTGGATGTCGATCAGCCGCGCCAGCGTCTCGCGGTCGTAGCTGCCCGCGGAGATGACGCGCAGCTTGTGCCGCATCTTGCCCACGCGCTCCCGCAGGCTCGAGGTCGCCCGTACGGCCGCCGCGGCGGGGTTGTTCAGCTCATGGGTCAGCCCGGCCGACAGCGAGCCGAGCGCCAGCAGCCGCTCGCGCTGGCCGATGGCGCGCTGGGTGCTCTTCGACCCGAAGAACAGACCCTCCAGCAGATGCACCGCCATCGGGAACCACTCCTGCATGATGCTCGCGAACGTGTCCGCGGGCAGCACGAAGAACCGCGTCGGCTCCGTCACGCGCATGGAGTTGTTGTAGACCTGCGGCACCCGGTCCCCGAGGTAGGCCTGCATGGCGCCCGCGTACACCCCGCGCTGGGACGTGCGGTTGACCTCGACGTCGTCCCCGCCGACCCGGCGGGACAGCACCACCGTGCCCTCCATCATCACGTAGAAGCAGGTGGCGGGTTCGCCCTCGGTGTACACCGGTCCCGGCCCGAACCGCTCCATCCGCCCCTCGGCGCAGAGCCGCCCGAGCTGGTCCGGGGTGAGCTTCTCGAACAGGAACAGGGAACCGATCTCCTGCGGGCTGCACGGCATCGGCAGGCCGTTCATGACTGCTCCAGATACCGGTGGACGAGCATGACGGCCATGGCTCCCTCTCCGACGGCGGACGCGACCCGCTTCGCGGATTCCGCGCGCGCGTCGCCCGCGACGAACACTCCGGGCACGCTGGTCTCCAGGTGGTACGGCGGCCGGTCCAGCTCCCAGTCGGCCGGCGGCCGCCCGTCCGGGGTCAGATCGGGCCCGGCGAGGATGAACCCCTGCCCGTCCCGCAGCACCGTGGCGTCCAGCCAGTCGGTCAGCGGGGCGGCGCCGATGAACACGAACAGCCACTGCGCGTCCACGAGTTCGCTTCGCCCGCTGCCCGTGTCGCACAGCGTCAGCCGCTCCAGGTGGCCGTCGCCGTGCGCGCCCTCGACGACCGTGCCGCACCGCACCGAGATGTTCGGCGTCTCGTCGATCTGCTGGATCAGGTAGTACGACATCGACGCCGTCAGATCCGCACCGCGCACCAGCAGCGTCACCGACTTGGCGAACCGGGACAGGTACATCGCCGCCTGCCCGGCCGAATTGGCGCCGCCGGCGATGTACACGTCGTGGCCCTGGCAGGCGGCCGCCTCGGTCAGCGCGGACCCGTAGAAGACCCCGCGGCCGCCCAGCTCCGCGCAGCCGGGCGCCGCCAGCCGGCGGTAGGACACCCCGGTCGCCAGGATCACGCTGTGCGCCGCGATCGCGGAGCCGTCGGAGAACCGTACGATCCGGGCTCCGCCGTTGACCTCCAGTCCCGTCACCTCGCGCGCGGTGAGGATCTCGGCGCCGAACCGGGTGGCCTGCCGCCGTGCCCGCTCGGTGAGCTGCGCCCCCGACACTCCGTCGGGGAAGCCGAGGTAGTTCTCGATGCGCGAGCTCTGGCCGGCCTGGCCCCCGGTCGCCGACCGCTCCACCAGGACCGTCCGCAGCCCCTCCGAGGCCCCGTAGACCGCCGCGCCGAGCCCTGCCGGGCCGCCGCCGATCACCACCAGGTCGTAGAAGTCGGCCGCCGGGGTCGTCGCGAGGCCCACCCGGGCGGCGAGGTCCACCGCCTCCGGCGCCACCAGAGGCGTCCCGTCCGGCGGGATCACCACCGGCAGCCGCATCCCGTCCTGCCCCGCGGCGGCCAGCAGCCGCGCGCCCTCCGGCTCGTCGGCGGAGTACCAGCGGTAGGGCACCTGGTTGCGGGCGAGGAAGTCGCGCACGTCCGAGGAGCGCGCCGACCAGCGGTGTCCGACGACCTTGGTGCTGGGCACCGGCCGGTGGTCGCTGCTCCGCCAGGCCCGCAGCAGGTCGTCCAGGACCGGGTACAGCTTCTCCTCGGGCGGGTCCCACGGCTTGAGCAGATAGTGGTCCAGGTCGACGACGTTGATCGCGTCGATGGCGGCGTGGGTGTCCGCGTACGCGGTCAGCAGCACCCGCCGCGCGCCCGGATGGATGTCGAGGGCCTGCTCCAGGAACTCGATGCCGTTCATCCCCGGCATCCGGTAGTCGGCGAGGATCACCGCGACGAGGTCGCCGCGCAGCTTCAGCTCGCGCAGCGCGTCCAGCGCGGACGCGCCCGACTCCGCGCGCACGATCCGGTACGACTCCCCGTAGCGCCGCCTGAGGTCACGGGCCACGGCCCGGGAGACACCCGGATCGTCGTCCACGGTCAGGATGACGGTCCGCGCTGCGTCGGCGGCCTGTGGCATACGTCCCCCACATCGGCGGAATGCTCCCGGCACGGTGCGTCCCGATCCGGCCACCGCGCCGGCCCTGCCCATCGTATGTGCGTTCGCGCCGCTCCGCGCAGAGACGGCCGGGTCTCACGCGCGGCGCGAGGAGAGCACGCAGAACTCGTTGCCCTCGATGTCCGCGAGGACCACCCACGGCTGCTCGCCCTGGCCGATGTCCGCGTGGCGCGCGCCGAGCGCGAGGAGCCGGGCGACCTCCGCCTCCTGGTCGTCGGGCCGGAAGTCGAGGTGCAGCCGGTTCTTGCCCGCCTTGCCCTCCTCCACCGGTTCGAAGATCAGCCCCGGCAGCCGGTCCGGCGCCGGCCGGATCTCGAACTCGTCGGGGTCCTCGTTCACCACCACCCAGCCGAGTGCCTCGCTCCACCAGTGCCCCAGGGCCACCGGATCGGCCGCGTCCATCACTACCTGCTCCCACTCCAGACTCATGGGGCCAGCGTAGGGAAGACTGGATCACGCGCACCCGTACGCGCAGTGGACACGACACCCGGAGGAACGGCATGACACGCCCGATCACGGCAGGGATCGACGGGACCGAGGAGAGCCTCGCCGCGCTGAACTGGGCGGCCCGGGAGGCGGTCCGCCGGGGACTGCCGCTCAGGGTGGTGCACGCCTGGCGCTTCGAGACGGGCGGCGACGGGGTGGACGCGGGGGACAGGGCCACCCAGGAACAGTGGGTGCGCGCGGCGGTCGGCGAGGCGGCCCGCACCGTCCGCGACCGGCACCCGGAGCTGACCCTGACGACGGACGTCCTGGAGGGCGACGCCGTGGACACGCTGACCGCGGTCGCCGCGGACGCGGAGATGCTGGTGCTCGGCTCGCGCGGACACGGCCGGATCATGGGGTTCCTGGTGGGCTCGGTCGGCCAGCAGGTGATCGTCGACGCGCCGCGGCCGGTCGTCTTCGTCCGGGCCGGGGACCAGCCGTCGGACGAGGTCGCCGGGCACGAGATCGTGGTCGGCCAGCAGGGCGACCCGCAGGACAGCGCCGCCGCGCTGGGTTTCGCCTTCGAGACCGCCTCCCGGCGTGGGGCCACCGTGCGGGCCGTGCGGGCGTGGACCCTGCCGCCGGTGTTCGCCTACAGCCCCGCCTCGCTCCAGCTCATGGACGAGGCCGGGGGCCTCGAGCCGTACGAGCGGAAGGCCCTGGCGGCGGCACTCGCGCCGTGGCGGGAGCGCTACCCGGACGTGCACGTGGTCGAGCACGTGGAGATGGGCAGCGCCGGTCAGGTGCTGCTCTCGGTGGCGGGCACGGCCCAGCTGATGGTGGTGGGCCGCCGCGCGCGCCGTACCGCCGTGGGCGCGCGGATCGGCTCGGTGGCGCACGGGGTGCTGCACCACGCGGAGTGCCCGGTGGCCGTGGTGCCGCCGGCGTGAGCCGCCGGCCGCCGGTTCATTCGTCCGTCGGCTGCAGTGTCGCCCGCGCCTTCGGCAGGATGTTCTCGATGTAGTCCTCGACGGCCGTGTCCAGGCCGATGTCGTGCTGGGCCCGCTCGGACAGGTACCAGCGGTGCTCCAGCAACTCGTGGTAGATCTCCGCGGCGTCCATCGGCCCACGCAGCTCCGGCGGCACGGAGCGCACGGTGGGCCGGAACACCTCGCGCACCCAGCGGTGGGCGAGGACCTCCGGGCGGGCGCCGAGGGGGTCGCCCGGCGCGTAGTCGTCCTGGGTGGCCATCCAGCTCTCCAGGTCGTTCAGCAGCCGCCGGGCCTGGTTCTCCTCGGTGTCGAGACCGGTCAGCCGCAGCAGCTGGCGCTGGTGGTGGCCGGCGTCGACGACCTTGGGCACGAAGGTGACGGTGTCGCCGTTGGAGGCGTGCTCGATCTGCATCTCGGCCACGTCGAAACCGAGGTCGTTGAGCCGGCGGATGCGCCGCTCGATGTAGTGGTACTGGCCGGCCGGGTAGACGGAGGTCCGGGTCAGCTCCTGCCACAGGCTCTGGTAGCGGGCACAGATCTCGGTGCCGAACTCGATCGGGTCGACGGAGGGGTGCAGCGCCCCGGAGGCCTCGAGGTCGAGCAGCTCGCCGCTGATGTTGACCCGCGCGAGGTCGAGGTCGTACTCGCGCTGGCCGACGCTGAGTTCCGGGTGCAGGTCGCCGGTCTCGGCGTCCACCAGATAGGCCGCGTAGGCGCCCGCGTCCCGCCGGAACAGCGTGTTGGACAGCGAGCAGTCGCCCCAGGCGAATCCGGCCAGGTGCAGCCGTACCAGCAGCACGGCGAGCGCGTCCATCAGCCGGTGCATCGTCGCCGGGCGCAGCGTCGTCTCGAACATCGACCGGTACGGCAGCGAGCCGCCGAGGTGCCGGGTGACCAGGACGCTCTCCAGCGGCTCCCCGCCGGGGTCGGTGCGGCCGGTGACCACGGCGAGCGGGTCGACCGCCGGGATGCCGATCCGGTCCAGGTCGCGCAGCAGCTCGTACTCGCGCAGCGCCGGCCGCTCGGCGAGCTCCTTCACCGCGATCACCTCGTCGCCCGCGCGCGCGTAGCGCACCACGTGCCGGGAGATGCCGCGCGGCAGCGGCACCAGGTAGCGCTCCGGCCACTCCTCCAGCGGCAGCTGCCACGGCAGTTCCAACAGGAGCGCGGGATGCTCCGGGTTGGTGGCGTTGATCTGCAGTGCCATGGCTGCGGTGTCCTCGTCTCGCGGGCGGTCGTCACCCCACCCTACGAGGCCCGCTCGCGCGCCAGCCGGGCAGCGTCCCGTACCGGTCCCCGGTGCAGCGGGCCGTGTCCGGGCAGCAGCAGGCCGGCGTCCAGTTCCCCCAGGACGTCCAGCGAGGCCAGGGCGGTGGCGCGCTCGTGGTGGAACATGTCGGTCAGCATCTGCGGCCCCGCCGTCCGTGCGGTGGGGTGGCCGCTGACCAGGGCGTCGCCGGACACCACCACTCCGCGGTCCGGGAGGTGGAAGGCGCAGTGCCCGGCGGTGTGCCCCGGCGTGTGCACCGGTACCGGCCGGCCGGGCAGATCGAGCGGGGACAGTCGCGGACCCGGCCGCGGACCCGGCTGCGGGAACGGCTCGGGCGCGGCTACCGCCACGTCCGCCGTGCCGCCCCTGCGCAGGGCGTTCGCCGCCCAGGGCAGCACGCCCGGCCGCCAGCCGTTGCGGAGCACCTGCCCGACGGTCACCTGATGGAGGAAGTCCCGCCGGGCGTGCGGGACTTCGGTCGGGTGGGTGTACACGGGGGTGCCGTACGTGGCACGGAGATACTCGGCGGAGCCCAGGTGGTCGTTGTGGGCGTGGGTGATCAGCACGGCCGCCACCGCCTCGGGGGAACTGCCCACCTCGGCCAGCGAGGCGAGCAGTGCCTCGCGGTCGCCCGGATAGCCGGTGTCGATGAGGGTGACGGCGTCCCCCTCGGTGAGGATCACCCAGTTGGTGTTCGTGCCGTGCACCAGATGGGTGCCGTCCGTGACGTGCCGCACTGTCGCCCGCATGACCGTTCCGACCCCCAGTTCGCCGCTGTCCGACGCGAGCAAGGAAAGCAGATCACCGCGTGGGCGCGGGAGGAGGCTCCGGCCGCGCGGGCGCCGGGGCCTCGGCGCGCATGCCGAACAGGAACCGGGTCACCGCCGTCCGCCGCACCCCGTACTCGTACACCACCAGGATCACCGCCAGCGAGGCCGCCACGATCACCGCGTACTTGACGGCCATCGGCGCGTCCCACCCGACCACGCCGTAGGCGAAGGCGACCACGACGGGCTGGTGCAGCACGTACAGCGGGAGGGCGGCGCGGGCCAGGTACGCCCCGGCCGCTCCGCGGCCGCGGCCGTGGTCCCGCGGGCGTCGCGGCCGGTCCAGCAGGCCGAGGACGGCGACCACCCAGCACCAGCCCGCCGCCCCGAACAGCGCCCGTGTCACCAGGGCGAGCGGGCTCCACGCGGTGAACGGGTCGTCCCCGGCGACGAAGCCGGGCGCGGACCCGGCGAACAGCATGACTCCGAGGACGCCCACGGGCACCGCGGCCCGGCGCATGAGCTCCCGTACCCGCGCGTCGTCGGCGAGGGCGAAGCCGTAGGCGAAGAAGAGCAGATAGGCCCAGCGGTTCCAGCCCGCGTACTCCTCCTCCATGCCCAGCAGCGCGTTGACGGCGGCCAGGGGCAGCGCGGGCAGCAGGAGCAGCACGGGCCGGCGCCGCAGCGCTGGTGCCGCGCGGCGGGCGCCGGCCGCCACGCGGGCGGCCACCGGGGCGAGCAGCAGGCAGAAGGCGAGCAGCAGGACGACGAACCACAGATGACCGGTCTCGAAGTGGGCCCCCTCCAGGACGAAGGGGAAGTCGACGGGGTCCGGACGCACGCGGAGGAACCGCGCCCAGAACCGCACATACGGCTCGTCGTACCCGGGGTCGGCGGCGCGCAGCCGCAGCCACTGCGGGAGCGGGCAGAGCACCACCGTGCCGAAGACCAGCGGCACGCCCAGGCGCAGCAGCCGTTCCCGGGCGAATCCGCGCGGCCCCCGGCGGCGGATGGAGTGGCGGGCGCCGAGCCCGGCGACCAGGAACAGCATCGGCATGGCCCACACCACGCCGAACCCGGCGAGGACGGTGACGGCGTCCGTCGTCCGCGCGTTCTTGACGTAGAAGTCGTCGTCCGGGGAGAAGACCAGGGCGGTGTGGAAGAAGACCAGCCCGAGGACGACGAGGGCGCGCAGCGCGTCGAGTTCCCCGCGCCGGCCGACCCCCGCCCCGTGCCTGATGCTCTCCCGCTCCGTGTCCCCGCTCATCGGCCCCTCCCCAGCCCGGGTGCGGACCAGTGTGGGGGAGCGCGGGCGGGTGGACAGGCTTCCGGCCGTCAGTTCACGCCGCGCGGACGGAACTGGACGCTGATGCGAGGACCGGCGGCGCGCGTGCTCTTGGGCACGCAGTGCTCGAAGGTGCGCTGACAGGACCCGCCCATCACGATGAGGTCGCCGTGCCCGAGCGGCCGGCGCACGGTGTCGCCGCCGCCCACGGGCCGCAGCAGCAGATCGCGCGGCGCGCCCACGGAGAGGATGGCGACCATCGTGTCCTCGCGTGCGCCACGGCCGATCCGGTCGCCGTGCCAGGCGACGCTGTCCCGGCCGTCGCGGTAGTAGCACAGCCCGGCCGTGGCGAACGGCTCGCCCAGCTCGCCGGCGTAGTGCGCGCCGAGCGCGTCGCGCGCCTCCTCCAGCACGGGGTGCGGCAGGTGATCGCCCGCGCGGTAGTACGACAGCAGCCGGGGCACGTCCACGACCTGGTCGTACATCTGCCGGCGCTCCGCGCGCCACGGGACGCCGGCGGCCAGCTGCTCGAAGAGCGTGTCCGAGCCGCTGAGCCATCCCGGCAGTACGTCGATCCAGGCGCCCCGCCCGAGCCCGGTGCGGCGCAGCCTGTCGAGCGGGCCGAGGCGCGGCTCGTCGGTCTGGTCGAACAGGGACCCCTGGAGCGCCGGGGGGTGGTGCGTGCTCATGACTCCAGCGTAAACCCTGATTCGAAAATACGTTCTAGATGGCGTGCGGGGCTCCAGGGGATTCCCGCGCCCGGGGTCTGTTCGATACATCGGTGTATCGGATACATTCCTGTATCGAACGGCGAAGGGGCGGTCATGACGGTGGGCGGTACGGCGGGGCGGGTCACCAAGCGCCGGCTGCGCACGCGCGCGAACCTGCTCAAGGCCGCGTTCACCGTGTTCGCCGCCAAGGGCTTCGGGCACGTCTCGATCGAGGAGGTCTGCGAGGCCGCCGGCTACACCAGGGGTGCCTTCTACTCCAACTTCGCCGGCCTGGACGAGCTGTTCTTCGCCCTCTACGCGGAGCGCGCCGACCTGATCGCGGAGCAGGTCGCCGGGGCCCTCGCCCAGGACGGACCCGATCTCGACGTGCCCGCCGCCGTGGACCGCGTCACCGAGGTGCTGCTGCTCGACCGCGACTGGCTGCTGGTGAAGACCGACTTCCTGGTGCACGCCGCCCGGGACCCGCGCGTGGCGCGCTCCCTGCTGGAGCACCGGGCGCGGCTGCGCGGCGCCATCGCGGACCGGCTGGCCCGCGCCCGCGGCCACACCGAACTGCCCGCCGTCCTCGGCGACACCGAGGGGGCCGCCCACGCCGTGGTCGCCGCCTACGACGGCGTGACCACCCAACTGCTGCTGGACCGGGACGCCGAGCACGCCCGTGCCTGGCTGAAACAACTGCTCACCGCGCTGCTCACCGCATGAAGGAAGGGACGGTCGCCATGGATGCCGACGTCATCGTCGTCGGAGCGGGCCTCGCGGGCCTGGTCGCGGCCCACGAGCTGACCAGCAGGGGCCGCAGGGTCGCCCTGGTCGACCAGGAGAACGCCGCCAACCTCGGCGGCCAGGCCTACTGGTCGTTCGGCGGGCTGTTCCTGGTGGGCTCACCGGAGCAGCGGCGCCTGGGCATCAAGGACTCCTTCGACCTGGCCTGGAACGACTGGCAGGGCAGCGCCGGCTTCGACCGGCTCGACGACGAGGACGCCTGGGCGGCGCGCTGGGCCCGGGCCTACGTCGAGTGGGCGGCGGGGGAGAAGCGGTCCTGGCTGAACGGCCACGGCATCACCTTCCTGCCCACCGTCGGCTGGGCCGAGCGCGGCGACCTGCGCGCCGACGGCCACGGCAACACCGTGCCCCGCTTCCACATCGCCTGGGGCACCGGGACCGGTGTCGTCGCCCCCTTCGTCCGCTACGCCCGGCAGGCCGCGACCGACGGGCTGCTCACCTTCCACCACCGGCACCGGGTCGACGAACTCGTCCTCCACGACGGCACCGCGCGCGGGGTGCGCGGCACCGTCCTGGCGGAGGACAACGCGCCGCGCGGCGTCGCGTCCAGCCGCGAGGAGACCGGCGAGTTCGAACTCACCGCCCAGGCCGTGATCGTCACCAGCGGCGGCATCGGGGCCGACCACGACATCGTCCGCCGGTACTGGCCGAGGCGGCTGGGCACCCCGCCCCGGGAGATGGTCACCGGCGTCCCCGCCTACGTCGACGGGCGGATGCTGGACATCAGCGCCCGCGCGGGAGTGCGGCTGGTCAACCGGGACCGGATGTGGCACTACACCGAGGGCCTGCAGAACTGGGATCCCATCTGGCCCGGACACGGCATCCGCATCCTGCCGGGACCGTCCTCCCTGTGGTTCGACGCCCTCGGCCGCCGGCTGCCCGACCCCTGTCTGCCCGGCTACGACACCCTCGGCACGCTGAGGCACCTGCGCACCACCGAGGACCTCGCCGATCACGACCACTCCTGGTTCATCCTCACCCAGAGGATCATCGAGAAGGAGTTCGCCCTGTCGGGCTCCGAGCAGAACCCCGACATCACCGCCGGGGACCGCGCCGCGTTCCTGCGCGACCGGGTGCTGGGCAAGGGCGCTCCCAAACCCGTGGACGCCTTCCTGCGCAACGGCGCGGACTTCGTCACCGCCCCCACCCTCGAACAGCTCGTCGACAAGATGAACGCCCTCACCGACAAGCCCCTGCTCGACGCCGCCCTCGTCCGGCGCCAGATCGAGGCCCGCGATCTGCAACTCGCCAACGCCTACAGCAAGGACGCGCAGATCCAGGGCATCCGCAACGCCCGCCGCTACATCGGCGACCGCCTCGGCCGCGTCGCCACCCCGCACCGCATCCTCGACCCGGCGGCCGGCCCGCTGATCGGCGTCAAGCTGCACATCCTCACCCGCAAGACCCTCGGCGGCATCCAGACCGACCTGGACTCCCGCGCGCTCGGCGCCGACGGCGCCCCGGTCGAGGGCCTGTACGCGGCCGGCGAGGTGGCCGGCTTCGGCGGCGGCGGTGTGCACGGGTACAACGCCCTGGAGGGCACCTTCCTCGGCGGCTGTCTCTTCTCCGGCCGGGCGGCCGGCCGGGCGGCGGCAGCGCAGACGGCATGACCCGGCGGTGCGGGCCCGCCCCGGCCGCTCAGCCGGCGAGGAGGCGGGTCAGCACCTCGGCGTGGCCGCGCCCGGTGTTCCTGGACGCGGTCAGCAGGGTCACGGTGCCCTTCGCCGCCAGCTCCCTGATCCGGTCGAGGGCTTCGGCAGCCTCGGGCGCGGCCAGTTCCGCCTCGTACCGCTCGCGGAACTCCTCGAACGAGCCCTGCTCCGCGTGGTACCAGCGGCGCAGCTCCGTCGACGGGGTCAGCGCCTTGGGCCACTCGTCCACCTGGGCCGCGGCCTTCGCCAGGCCGCGCGGCCACAGGCGGTCCACCAGGACACGCACGCCGTCGTCCGGCCCGGGCGTGTCGTAGACACGGCGTACCCGCACGCTCATGATCGTCTGCCCCTTCCGCGCTGTGCCGCGAGCCTACTGCGGCGCACGGGGGAGGCGGGGCACGGCGCTCCCCGCGTGACCGCCGTCAGCGGGGCGAACGGCGGGCGGCGGTGCGCCGCTTCAGCGCACGCCGCTCCTCCTCGCTCGTGCCGCCCCACACGCCGATGGACTGCCCGGTCCGCAGCGCCCACTGAAGGCACTGCTCCCGCACGGGGCAGCGCCGGCAGACCGCCTTGGCCTGCTCGGTCTGCAGCAGGGCCGGCCCCGAGGTGCCGATCGGGAAGAAGAGGTCGGGATCCTCGGTCCTGCAGGCCGCGCTGTTCCGCCAGTCGTCCATCGAGAGTCACCTGCGATCGGGAGTCGGTGCACACCCTTGCCGGATGCCTTGCTCGCTCACGGGTCACCGGCCGGGCGGCGGCGAAACAGCGCCACGGTGTGCGAGCGGTCACTGCTCGCGCATCCCCCACGGCGAGCCGTACGCGGTGAGCAGGTCCAGGAAGGGACCCGCCGGGAACGCTTCGGGGCCGAGCACCCCCGTCCCCGTCCAGGTGCCCTCGGCGAGCAGTTCGAGGGCGACGACGGGGTTGACGGCGGTCTGCCACACCACGGCTTGGCAGCCGTACTCGGCCATGGACCACTGGTTGTCGACCACGTGGTAGAGGTAGACCTCGCGCGGGGCCCCGTCCTTCACCCCCCGCACCCATGTGCCGGCGCAGGTCTTGCCGTGCATCCGCCCGCCGAGGGCCGCCGGGTCGGGCAGGCAGGCGGCGACGACGTCCCGGGGGGAGACCCGCACCGGCCCGTCGGGACCGGGCACGGTCACCGGCTCGGTGCGGTCCAGGCCCAGCAGGTGCAGCGTTCTGAGGGTGTCGATGAACTCCCGGCCCAGGCCGTACTTGAAGGTGACCCGGCGGGCGTCGACCCACCGCGGTACGAGCAGCACCTCCTCGTGCTCGACGTTCACGCACTCCACCGGGCCGATGCCCGCGGGGAAGTCGAACACCTCCGGCTCGCTGAACGGGGCGGTGGTGAACCAGCCGCGGTCCTTCTCGTAGACGACGGGCGGGTTGAGGCACTCCTCGATGGTGGTCCAGATGCTGAAGGACGGCGCGAAGTCGTAGCCGTCCACCGTGAGGTCGGCGCCGTCGCGGACGCCGATCTCCTCGATGTCGTCGAAGAGTTCGTCGGCGGCGTACCGGGCGAACACGTCCGACAGACCGGGCTCCACGCCCATCCCGACCAGCGCCAGCGCGCCGGCCTCCGCCCACTCACCGGCCCGCGCGAACTGCTCGTCCCCGAGCTTGACCCCGCACTTCTCGTACGGCCGCTCCGGGTGCGGCCGGGACAGGGACATCGCCATGTCGACATAAGTGGCGCCGGCCTCCCGCGCCGCGCGGAACAGCGGCATCACGAACCGGGGGTCGGTGGCGTTCAACAGGACGTCGCAGCCGTGCCGCTCGAGCAGCGCCGCCACCTGGGCCGCGTCGCCCGCGTCCACCCGCTCGGCCACGAACCGCGCGCCGTCCCGGCCGAGCGCCGCGACGGCCGCCTCGGCCCGGGACGGGTCATGGTCGGCCACGACCATCCGGTCGATGAACGGCCGCCGGGCCCCGATACGGGTGATGGCGGTGCCCACCCCGCCCGCTCCCACGAGCAGTACACGCATGACGGAGCACTCCCTTTCCTCTCACGCGTCCCGAACGACCTGCCTCATGGATCCCGGACGCGACAGCGGGACCCGGGTGGGATACAACGCCGTGCGCCGTCATAAGGTCAATGGCGTTGGCATAAGGAGACCGGGAGGGGAGACGGAATGCCGAAGCAGGTGGTGCCCGAGGAGCGGCGACGGCGCCGCAGGCCGACGAAGAGCGGCCGGGTGCTGTCCGAGGCGCTGATCGTCGACACCGCGCTGCGGCTGCTGCACGAGCACGGCGGCGCGGGGCTGACCGCCCGCCGGCTGGGCCTCGCCCTGGACTGCGACCCGAGCACCCTCTACCGCTACTTCCGCGGCATGGACGACCTCACCCTCGCCATCGGCGACGCGCTGATCGGCCGGGCGCTGCGGGGCTGGCGCCCGACCGGGCAGTGGCGCGAGGACCTGCGGTCCATCGGGCTGCGCATCCACGCGGCCTATCTCTCGCACCCGCAGGCGGCGGTCCTCACCGCGAGCAGGGTCTCGGGGCGCGCGAACGAACTCGCCGCCGACGAGGCCGTGCTGGAGGTGCTGCGCGGTGCGGGCTTCCCGCTGCCGGAGACGGTGCGGATCTACCACGCCTTCATCGACACCACGCTGGCCTTCGCCGCGCTCGACGCCGCCTCCCTCGCGCTGCCCGACGCCGCCCGGCGCGCCGACGAGGACATGTGGCGCTCGGCCTACGCCCGCCTCCCCGCCGCCACCCACCCGCGCATCGCCGAGGCCGCGCCGCTCCTGGCCACCCGCATGGTCACCAGCGCCTACCCGACGGCCCTGGACATGCTCCTGACCAGCGCCGAGCAGCGCGCGAAGCGTTAGCGGCGCAAGGCGGCGGTCATGCCCGTGCAGGCCCGAGGCCGTTTTCAGCCACTCGACGGCCGGCCTCCGGGGACCGTCCATCCCTCCCCAGCAAGGAAGGGGTCGTCTACCGGATAGTTGAGACTACAACTGAATCGCGCCATATCACTTCTGCGCCATGGTCTAACGTCAGCCACGGGATCTACGTTCGGAAGGAACGTGCGGCTGTTGGTGCGCCGGGGGAGGACCCCTGTGACATGAGCAGCCCGGAGCCCGGAGGGAATCGACATGTCAGTTGCGACCAAGTGGAAGATGACGGTGGTGGCCGTCGCCGCCCCGGTCACCCTCTTCCTGGCCACCGTCCCGGCCGCCGCCGGTGAGGCGTCCGCGCAGGAGACGGTCGTGGGGGCCGCCTTGGTGCGGCCCGACTACAACGGCACGGAGGGCTGGGGCCGGCTGTGGAGCGGCGCGCACTGCGCCGACATACCGGACATCGAGACGGCGCACTCGGCCGTGCGCTTCAGCATCACGTCGGACATCACCCTCTACGCCGCCTCGGACACGGACTGCTCGCACCCGGTGGCGACACTCACCGACGAGAACCAGCTGGCCACCGGCTTCTCCGCGACGAGGTACAGCGCGACCTAGTGCCCCGACAGGCAACGTTCGCCCCGTCGCGACGCCCGGCACGCACTCTCGCCGCACCGGCCGAAAGCCCAAGTACGTCCAGTACGAGGACTTCCGGCCGGCACGCCGAGAGCACGCACCGGACGCCGCTCCTTGCCGGGCAAACGTTGCCTGCCGCGGCACTGGCAACGCGGCGCCGGACCGGTCTCCCGGTCCGGCGCCGGTCCGGCCCTTCATCGGCCCGAACAGAGAGTCAGGAAAAGGAAAGTGGCGGACATGCACGCGTTGTTGACGACGTACGGGTCCCGCGGGGACGTGGAGCCCGTGGTCGCACTGGCCGTGGAGTTGCGCAACCGCGGCGCCCGGGTGACGGTGTGCGCGCCGCCCGACACGGAGTACGCGCAGCGGCTGGCCGGTGCGGGGGTCGTGCTGATGCCAGTCGGCGGACCGGTGCGCCCGCTCATGCACGGAGCGACGCCGCTGTCCGCCGACGAACTGGGCCGGCGCAGGCTGGAGCTGGTCGCCGAGCAGTTCGACAGGCTGTCCGAGGCGGCCGAGGGGTGCGACGTGCTGGTGGCCACCGGACTGATGCAGGTCGCGGCCCGGTCGGTTGCCGAAGGTCTGGGCATCCCCTACGTGTACGCCAGCTATCAGCCGACCGCGCTGCCGTCGCCGCACCACGCGCCGCCCGTACGGGCCGGCCTGCCGGTGGCCGAGGAGGTGACCGACAACCGCGTGCTGTGGGAGCGGGACGCCCGGGCCGTCACGGAGCTGTTCGGTGAGGCACTCAACACGGGCCGGGCGTCGATCGGTCTGCCGCCGGTGGACAACGTCCGTGACCACATCTTCACCGCCCGGCCGTGGCTGGCGGCGGACCCGGTCCTGGGCCCCTGGCCGGAGACGGCGGGCATCGACGTCGTCCAGACCGGCGCGTGGACGCTGCGGGACGAACGCCCGCTGTCCGGTGAGCTGTCGGCGTTCCTCGAGGACGGCGCCCCGCCCGTGTACGTCGGCTTCGGCAGCATGCCCGCCCCTCAGGACGCCGCCCGGGTGGCCGTCGAGGCGGTGCGCGCGCAGGGCCACCGCACGCTGCTCGCGCGCGGCTGGGCGGACCTGACGCAGGCCGACGTGCCGGAGGACTGCTTCGTCGTCACCGAGGCCAACCTCCAGCGGCTGCTGCCGCGGGTCGCCGCCGCGGTGCACCACGGCGGGGCGGGGACGACGGCGACGGCCGCGCGGGCCGGCGTGCCCCAGGTGATCGTCCCGCAGATGGTGGATCAGCCGTACTGGGCCGGCCGGGTTGCCCACCTGGGGATCGGCGTGGCACACGACGGTGCGACGCCGACCTCCGAGTCCCTGGCGGCCGCGCTCAAGTCGGCCCTGGCGGACGAGGTCCGTGCGCGAGCCGTCGCCGTGGCCGCCAAGCTCCGCGGCGACGGAGCGAGCACGGCCGCCGGACTTCTGATGGACCTGGCAGCCGGAAGGAGGCCGGCCGCAGCCGAGTGACCCGCCGCGGTGGCGAAAGGTGCCCCGGTCACAGCGTCATCCCGCTGCCCCGCCGGGGAATCGCGTACTGGTCCAGCAGCTGGCCGCGCGTCGCCTCCAGACGGTGGGCGAGGACTTCGGCGACCTTGCGCACCAGCATCAGCCCGAGTTCCGGATCCCGCTCGCACAGCCGGAGCACGGCCGCCGCGTCGAACTCGTAGGCGCGCACCGGGCTGAAGGCCACCGCGCCGAAGTCCCACTCGTAGGGTGGGAACAGCCACGACCAGCCCAGCAGGTCTCCCGCGCCCAGGCTGGCGACCGTGACCCGTTGCAGTTCGTTGACCCGCTGGTCCAGTGAGACCGCGCCGGAGCGGATCACCCAGAAGCGGTCGGCGGTCCCGCCCGCCTCGAAGATGCGGGTGTCCTCGGGGAAGGACACCTCCCGGGCCAGCTCCATCAGGCGCTCGCGCTGCGGAGGGGGCAGGGCGGTCAGGAGTTTGATCGCTTTGGTCATGGCGCGGGGCTCCTCGCCGGGCGATTCGGTTCCGGTGCTTTCCCTACATTCATTTCAGCCGCTGCCGCCGTTCGGAGCACCTCGGCGTGCGGGAGATGCCGGGTGCCCGGGCGCCCCGGCCGTCCGGGCATGAAAAAGCCCTGGCTGGACGGGGGAAGCCAGCCAGGGCAGTAAGCGGTGGTGTCCGGAGGACGGACCTCGACTCCGTCACCACGTATGAGTGAACGATAAACCATTCGACCGGAAATCCGGTAATCGGGCCACGTGACCCCGTTCACCGGACTCGGCCCGCCCGCTCGTCCACCACCCGGACCGTGTCCAGGCCGGGATCCGACGGGTCGGGCAGATACATGCCCGCGGCCAGCCCCGTGCGCAGATACCGCAGGACCGGCCCGGTGAGCCGTTCGCCCGGCAGCACGGCCGGGATCCCCGGCGGATAGGGCGTGATCATCTCGGCGGAGATCCGCCCGGCGGCGTCCGCCACCGGCACCTCCTCGGCCGGACCGAAGAACGCGTCCCGCGGCAGCATCGCCTGTTCCATCCGCAGCTCGTCCGGCTGCGGCACCTCCACCCGCGGTCCCGTGGGCATCCCGCGCGCCGCCCGGCCGAGGTCCCGCAGGGCCGACAGCAGCTCCCCGGCCGTCTCCCGGTCGTCGCCGTGGGTGATCTGCGCCCCGATCCGGCGGTGGTCCACCAGATGCGCGTCGATGCTCCGCTGGCCGCGCAGCCAGTCCGCCGCCTGGTATCCGGTGATGCCGAGGTCCGCGACGTCGATGACACAGGGCAGCGGGTCGAAGCCGTCCGCCGCCTCCGGGCCGCAAAAGTCGTCCCTGTCGTTGACGTGCATCCCCTCGATCTCCTCGACCGCGGCCCGGACGTCCGCCGCGAGGCCCAGGGCCGACCCCATGAGCTCCTTGCCGCGCAGGGCCATCTGCCGCCGCCAGCCGTCGAGACCCGCGAAGACCAGTACCGAGGGACTGGTCGTGCCCAGCAGATCGGCCCGCATGCCGAGGAGCGCCGGAGGCACCAGATCGCCCCGCAGATGGAACACCGAGCCCTGCTCGAGACCACTGCCCATCTTGTGGATGCTGGTCACACAGATGTCGGCGCCCGCGTCCATCGCCCAGGACGGCAGATCGGGGTGGAAGGGCAGGTGCGCGCCCCACGCCTCGTCCACGATCAGCGGGAGCCCACGCCGGTGGCACACCTCCGCGATCGCCTCCAGCGCCGCGGTGGCGCCGTACGGGGTCGGGCTGGTCACCAGGGCGCCGCGGGCGTCCGGATGGGCCTCGAAGGCACGGTCGAAGGCGACGGCCGACGGCGGGTGCGCGAGATGCCGCCCGGCGTCCCACCGCGGTTCCACCCACACCGGCTCGATCCCGGACAGGATCAGCCCCGACACCACCGACTTGTGGGTGTCCCGCCCGATCAGCAGCTTCTCGTGCGGACCGGCGACGGACAGCATCGCCGCCTTGACCGACAGGGAACTCCCGCACGTACTGAAGAACGTGTGATCGGCGTGCACCGCGTCGGCCATCAGCTCCTGGGCCTCCTGCAGCACCCGTCCCCGGGTGAGCCGGTCGTCCAGGCCGCCCGTCGCCAGCACGTCGCCCAGGAACACGGAGTCCCCCAGCACCTCGCGCACCGCGGGGTCGGCACCCCGGGCCTGCTTGTGCCCGGGCGGCGTGAAGCCCAGCCGCCCCTTGCGGTGGTAGTCCTCCAGCGCTTGCAGAACCGGTGCCCGGCTGTGATCGACCGTCATGCGCCCCCGAGTGCCCGGGGACGGGCGGTGCCAATCCCTTCGCCCCGGCCGCTCAGCCCCTCGCCGAGTGCTTGCCCGGGGTCAGGATCTCGTCCAGCACCCGCAGCACCACCCCGTAGGCCACCTTGCGTACGTCGGCCTCGCGCGCGGCGGGATCGCCGGGATTCTCGCGTCCGAGCTCGTCACCGCGGGCCCGCCAGTTCCGCTCCTCCTGTGCCGCGCAGGCCCTCGCCCGCTGAATGCGCCGCAGCAGTTCGTCCGAATCCACCACATCGGTCATAACGAGCGCGTACCCCTGTGCGCCGTTCGAATGACAGCGGCGCGGGAAACGGCCGGGAGGTTTGCCCGTACCGGGACAGGTGAGCCGAAAAGGGATGGCTGAGGCGTTTCCCAACGCCCCGCATCATCCGTCCTCCGCCTTCACCACCAGCCAGGGAGCCGCCTTATGAGTGAGGAGTACTCGACTGAACCCGCCGCCGGGCCGCCCGGCGTACCCGGGGCGGCCGGGCGGCTTCCGTCCCGCCCCGCGGAGGTGCGCGAGGCCGTGGCACGGGCGGTGAGCGAACGCTGCCGTGCCACGCACACCGACTGCGACTCAGAAGCCCTGGCGGACGCCCTGCTCGTCGCCTCCGAACTCACCACCAACGCCATCCTGCACGGCGGTGGCGTCACCGACTTCCGGGTCGACGTCAGCGGGCCCGGCGTACGGCTGTCCGTGAGCGACCGCAGCGACGAACTGCCCGTCGTCGTGCCGCACACCGACCAGCGGGGACGCCGCAGGCCCGGCGGCCACGGCTGGCCCATCGTGTGCCGGCTGGCCCGCGACGTCCGGGTGTCGGACCTGCCCGCGGGCGGCAAGTGCATCACCGCGGTCGTCCCCCTTCTCTGAGCCCTCACTCCAGGCCCTCCCGGAACTTCTTCCCCGGCCCCGCGGATTCCGCGGGAAAGCGGAGTTTGTTCCACCGGGTCGGGGGCAATCGGAGGTTCGTGCTTCGGACCGGAGGCGCGCCGGCGGGAACGGCAAGCCGCTGAACACCTCCGTGTGTCCCAGCGGCGCCGGCCCGCGGTAGTCCACCCCCACCACCGCTCGGGAGCGAATCCGCATGCTCATTGACACGTCCGCCCCTCGTCCCGGCTCCTCCGGGACCACCGGCGCGCAGCCCCGCCGGCGCCACGACGACGCCCCCGACACCGCCGCCCTCTTCGCCCGGCTGGCGTCCCTGGAGGACGGCCCGGAGCGGGACGCGGTGCGCGACGAGCTCGCCACCGCATGGCTGCCCATGGCCCACCGCATCGCCGGCCGGTTCCGCGACCGCGGCGAGTCCATCGAGGACCTGCGCCAGGTGGCCGCCCTGGGCCTGGTGAAGGCCATCGACCGCTTCGACCCGGGCCGGGGGGCCTTCGAGAGCTATGCCGTCCCCACCATCACCGGCGAGGTCAAGCGGCACTTCCGCGACCGGATGTGGGCGCTGCGCGTCCCCCGCCGGGTGCAGGAACTGCGCAACAAGGTGCGGGTGGCGCGGCGCGAGCTTACCCAGCACCCCGGCAGCCCCGAGCCGTCCGTGGCCGACATCGCCGCCCACACCGGACTGACCGAGGAGGAGGTCGGCGCCGGGATGGAGGCCCTGGAGAGCTTCAGCACCCTGTCGCTGGACGCGGAGCTCTCCTCCGACGACGACGGCTACAGCCTCGCCGACACCCTCGGTGCCGCGGACGCCTCCTACGACGTCGTGGTCGACCGCGAGTCGGCCAAGGAGGGGCTGCGCCGGCTGCCGGAGCGCGAGCGCGCCATCCTCTACATGCGCTTCTTCGAGGACATGACCCAGAGCCGGATCGCCGACCACCTGGGCATCTCCCAGATGCACGTCTCCCGTCTCATCAGCCGCAGCTGCGCCCGGGTGCGCGCCGACGTGATGGGACAGCGCAAGGGCCCCCGAGGCACCGGCGAACACTCGGCGACGGCGTGACCGCCCGCCCGCCCACGACCAGAAATGCGAGAAACATGCTGAAGCCCCACCCCACCGTGCTGCGCCGCCTCGTCGAGGAGTACGAGGCCGCCCTGGCCGCAGCCACCGCCGGGACCCCCGACGCGGCACGGACCGCGCGGATCACCGACCTGGAGTACACCCTCTGCGTGTCCACCGGCACCCGGGACGTCCGGCACGCCCTCACCACCGCGCACCGCTGGCTGTCCGGGGACAACGCACCCGGCCTGCCTCCCGCCACTGCCGCACGGCCGGCCGCCGTATGAGTAGCCGGACGCGGGGAACCCGGGGCCGATGAGCGAATCCGACTTCCCCCAGGAAAGCCGGCCCGTGGACGTCTACCTCGACCTCCTGCGGGTCCGGATGGACACCGAGGACTACCGGCTTCTGCTGCGCGTGGTGGAACCGGTCCTGGAGGCGATCGAGGAACACCGCCTGTCGGGTCTGGACCTGGCGCTGGACGGCGGCGACGATGAGCTGCCGCAGGAGGTCCGCGACGAGGCCGCCCTGGTCATCGCCACCGCCGTCACCGGCCGCATGGACAACGAGGTGGTCGAGCTGGAGGTCGACGAGACCGGGCCGGTCCGCGTGGTCACCGACGCGGCGACCGCCGCGGACCCCTCCCGCCTCGGCGAGATCGCCGACTTCATCAGGGACCGCCACCGCCAGAACGAGGAGCTGCGCGGGATCGCCGAGGCCAGCGGCCTGCCCACGGACTTCTGACCGTCCCGTCGACGCCGGCGCCCGGCCGTGTCACCGGTCGGGCGCCGACACCCGTACGTCCAGCGGCCGGGCGAGGCCCACCACGGCCTCGTCCAGCCGCTCCAGGTGGCGCAGCACCCGCCCGGTGATGCGGCCGTACCGGCCGGTGCCCTCGTCGCCCAGCAGGGACGCGATGCTCGGTCCCGTCTCGACGCGCCCGTCGGTGTCCTCGCCTTCGACCCGGGCCGCGATGGTGTTGATGTTGCGCACCGTCCGTCCCGCCGCCCCGCGCAGCCGGGGATCCGCCGCGATCGACGGATGGGACGGCAGCAGCTCCGCCGTCGCCGCCAGCGACCGCGCGTGGTACGCGCAGGTCTCCAGGAGCGCCACCACATACCGCGCGTTCGTCCGCCGCGCCCGCAACGGCGTGACCGGGTGGGTCAGCGGCTGGGTGGCCCCGCGCAGGTCGCCCAGGGCCTGGTCCAGTCGGCGCGCCCGGTCCAGAAGATCGTCGGCGGGCCCGCCGCTGAGCTGCCCGACCGCGGCCTCGGTGACCTCGGCGAGCCGCTCCAGCACGGTGACCAGCAGCTCGTTGGTGCGCCGGTCGGTGTTCACCGGCAGCACCAGCGCCGCCGCCACCACCCCGCAGGCCGCGCCCAGCGCCGTCTCCTCCAGGCGCAGCACCAGCACCTCCCAGCTGTAGGTGTGCAGCAGCGTGTAGAGCAGCCCGAGCATCGCGGTCACGAAGAACGACATCAGCGTGTAGGACAGCGGCGCCGTGTAGAACATCGCGAAGATCAGCACCAGCACCAGCAGGAACGCCGCCACGGTGTTCGCTCCCACCACGGCCGCCAGCGCGATGCCCGCCACGACGCCGAACACCGTGCCCAGCAGCCGCCGGTAGCCCTTCACCAGGATCTCGCCGGTCGAGGCCGTGTTGATGAAGACGATCCAGCACGTCAGCACCGCCCAGTACCACCGGTCCGTGGACAGCAGCTCACCGCCGACGATGGCCAGCACCGACCCCACGGCCACCTGCACGGCGGCACGCGTGGTGGGGCGCCGCAGCCCCGTCCGCGCGTCCGGCTCCGCCTCCTCACCGGCGTCGATGGCGGCGTCCTCGGCGTCCAGCTCCTCCCGGCTCCTGGCCGTCGCCGGGCTGTCGTCCGACTCGTCCTGCGGCCCGTCCAGGGCGACCCGCAGCCCCATGACGGCGCGGGCGGTCTCCCCGACGGCCCGGAACACGTCCCGCACCGCCGGTGAGGCGGGCGGCAGGTTCTCCTCGTCCCGGTAGGCCAGCAGCCGGTTGCGCACATGGGCCACCCCCGTGCCCGCCGTCCCCGTCCACAGCACCAGCGCGCGCAGCGCCAGCAGGTCCGTGCGCAGCCGCTCGGTGGCCTCGTCCGGACCCGGCAGCCGGCCCACCTCCGGTGCGGGCGCGCCGGGCAGATGCAGGGTGAGGGTGTCCGCCCGTTGGGCGCTGCGGGCGGAGAGCAGCAGCAGACCGAGCCGCTCCGCGGCGATCTCGGCGTCCGCGATCCGCCGCTGCACCAGCCGCGCCGTCGGCTCGTCGGGCGTGCCCTCCTCCAGCCGGGCCTGGATCATCAGGGCCGTCTCGTGCAGCCGGGCGGTGCCGTCCCGCACCTCCTCCAGGGCCTTGTCCACCTCGTCCGGCCCGGCGTCGAGCAGCGCCAGCTGCGCGGACACCAGCCGGCCCAGCCGGGCCCGGAACGCCTGGCGCAGCCGCTCCAGCAGCCCCGCGGGGGTGACGGGGACGAGGGCGAACCGGACCAGGGCGCTGCTCGCGAACGCGACGCCCAGAGCGGCCCACAGCCCCGGCAGCTCCGACCCGGAGGCGCCGACGAACAGGGACACGAAGTACACCTGGAAGCCGATCAGACCGAGCGCCGTACCCCGGTCGCCGAACCGCCGGCCGTAGACGGCGCAGAAGATCAGCACCACGAAGAAGGCGTCCCCGACGACCACCCGTTCGCTGAGCACCGCGCCCAGGGACACGGACACCAGCGCGACCGGCAGCCCGAGGGCCAGCGTGACCGCCTGGGCACCGCGCTGCCGCTCCCGGATGGCGAACGTGGCGACCATCGCCGTCATCGCCCCCGCCACCAGCCGGGTGATACCGAAGCCCAGCGAGGCGAGCACGGCCAGCGTCAGCGCGATCGCCCCCACGGTCCGCAGCCCGGCCGTCAGCCGCAGCAGACCGGGATCGGACGCCGCCAGACGGTCGCGCAGCCGTGTGCGCCCCGAGCGTCCCGCCGCCTTCACTCCGCCGTACCCTCCCCCGTCGCCCGCCGTGGCCCGGACCCCCGTACCGCGGGGCGCGCGCCGCCCCGCGCCCGACGGATCACCGAGCCGCCCGGCCCGCCTCCGCGACGTGCGCCCGGACCTGCTCCGGCGTCAGGTAGGCGTCCAGGTACTCGAAGTCCCGCAGATTGCCGGGCCGGTGCGCCTGGAAGCCGGTGCGTACGAAATCGTCACCGGCGACGGCGTTCAGCAGCCAGTCGGTCAGCACCCGGGTCTTGGCGACATTCGTGCGCAGCGCCGACCAGTGGTATCCGCGGGCCACCGCCTGGGCGGGCAGACCGTGCAGCTCGAAGCCGAGCGGCTTGGACACCGCGTCGGTGCCGCCGAGGTCCACCACGAGCCCGAGGTCCTTGTGGTCGTACGGCCGCGTCGGCCGGCCCCGCAGCGTGGCGATGACGTTCTCGGCGACGTGCCGGCCCTGCCGCAGCGCGTGCTGCGCGGTCGGCGGGCACACCGCGCCGCCGCCCCCGGCCGCATCGGGCACCGCGGCCGAGTCGCCGAGCGCGAACACCCCGTCGTGGCCCGGCAGGCGCATGTCCGCGTTCACCGCGAGCCGTCCCCGTACGGTCTCCGCGTCGAGCGTGGCGATCAGCGGACTGGCCACGACCCCGGCGGTCCAGATGAGGGTGCGGGTGGGCACCACCCGCCCGTCGGTGAAGGTGACCTCCTCCGAGCTCGCCTTCTCGATCGAGACCCCCAGCGAGATCTCGATGCCGCGCCGGGTCAGGATCTCGTGGGCGCTGCGCCCCAGCTTGTCCCCGAGCTCCGGCATCAGCTTCGGCGCGATGTCGATCAGATGCCACTTGATCAGGCCCGGGTCCAGCCGGGGATAGCGCTTGACGGCGGCATGCGTCAGCCGCTGCAGACAGGCCGCGGTCTCCGTGCCCGCGTAACCACCGCCGACCACCACGAACTGCAGCCGGGAGGCCCGCTCCGCCGGATCGTGGCTCGCGTCGGCCAGGTCCAGCTGGGAGATGACGTGGTCGCGGAGGTAGGCGGCCTCGGCCAGCGACTTCATTCCGAAGGCGTGGTCCGTCAGCCCCGGGATGTCGAAGGTGCGGGTGACACTGCCGGGGGCCAGCACGATGTAGTCGTACGGCTCGTCCACGATCTCGCCGTTGACGATCCGGATGACGCAGACCTTCGCGCGCAGATCCACGCCGATGGCCCCGCCCGGGATGATCCGGGTGCGGTACTTCTCGCTGCGGCGCAGGGACAGCGCGACCGACTGCGGGGCCAGCACACCCGAGGCCACCTGGGGGAGCAGGGGCAGATAGAGCTGGTAGGAGAACGGGGTCACCAGCGTGAGGTCGGCCTCGTCCGGGGCGAGCCTGCGCTCCAGCCGCCGCACGCACTCCACGCCGGCGAAGCCCGCGCCCACCACGAGGATCCTGGGTCGTGTCACGGTGTCCATCCCTTCCTCCGGCTGCGGGCGGTCCGCCTCGGCCGCCGATGCCTGACGCGTGCCCCTGTCCGACACCACGATGCCCGCACCGGCCGCGGAACGCACCGGGAAGGCACGGGCCTCACGGCGGACGCTTCCGCCTCACCGGTGCAGATGGCAGAGCAGCAGACATACGTCGTCGTCACGCTCGGAGTCACTGAGCAACGGGTGCAGGATCCGGTCCGCCGACTGCTCCAGATCCGTGTCCAGCGCGTCCGAGCCGTACGTCCCGAGTGCCCGGGCGAGCCGTTCGATGCCGGGGTCGATCCCCAGGGCCCGCCGCTCGACCAGCCCGTCCGTGTAGAGCGCCAGCGTCGAACCGGGCGCCAGCCGCTCGGTGTGGTCGGCGATGTCCTGCCGCAGCGGGATGCCGAGCATCGCGCCCGGTTTGGCGTCCAGGATCCGCACCCGCCCGTCGGGCAGCCGCAGCACCGGCGGCGGATGACCCGCCGCGGCCCAGGTCAGGGTGCGCTCGTCCGGATGGAACCGTGCGATGACCGCGGTGGCGAAGAGGTCCGGCTGGAGGTGCCGCAGATATCCGTGCAGCCGGGTGAGCAGCCGGCCCGGCCCGCCGCCGTCGACGGCGTAGGCGCGCAGCGCGGTGCGCAGCTGGCTCATCATCACCGCGGCGTGCAGCCCGTGCCCGGTGACGTCCCCGATGACGGTGATCAGACTGCCGTCCCGCTGCCGGAACGCGTCGTACCAGTCGCCGCCGATGTTCAGCCCGTGGGTGGCGGGCAGATAGCGGGCCGCCAGACTCAGGCCCGGCGTCGTCGGCAGGTCCGTGAGCAGGGCGCGCTGCAGCGTCTCGGCGATGTCCCGGTTGTGCTCGAAACGACGGGCGTTGTCCATCGCGATGCCGGCCCGCCGGGCGAACTCGATCAGCGTCACGGCGTCGTCCGGGTCCCAGCGCTCACCGGGCGGCCACAGGGTGAGCACGCCCAGCGGGGCGCGGCGCGGCGTCAGCAGCGGGATGCACAGCAGCGGCCGTGCCGGATCCAGGGCCGACGGGGGCCGGTCGTCCACACCGGGCAGTCCTCCGGGGTGGTCGGCGGCGTACTGCGGACGGCCGGTGCGGGCGGCCAGCACCGCCGCACCCGGGTGGGAGGCGGGCGGGTGCCCGTCGTCCTCGTCGTCGAACAGCCATACGTCGACCCCGTCCGCGTACCGCGGCACGAGCAGTTCCGGCAGCCGGCGCACGATCGCGTCGTGGTTCAGCGAGGCGTGGAGCGCGGCGCTGGCGTCCGCGAGGAAGCGCAGCCGGCGCCGGGCGTCCTCCGCCTCCTCGCGCGCCCGGCGCTCGGCGGCGAACGCCTCTTGCTGCGCCCTGCCGGCCGCGTCCAGCTCCGCGTGCAGCGCCAGGACGCCCTGGTTGGTCTGGTGCAGCTCCTCCCGGTGGAAGGCGACCAGCTCCTCCTGCTCGGCGAGCATCTCCAGCACCACGGAGGTGTCCTCGTCGGCGCCCAGCAGCGCTTCCGCCAGTCCCTCCGCGTCCTCGCCCCCGGGACCGGCGTCGTCACCCGTCCGCTCCGGCGCGGGACAGGACACCGTCACGGTCCACGGGCCGTCGGCGCCGGGGTCGGGGGAGGGGACCACCACGGCGCGCAGGACCGCCTCCTCGGCGGACGGACCCTCCAGCCGGAGCACCCAGGTGCCGCCCTTGGCGAGGCACTGCCGCAGCCGCCCGCCGAGCGCCGTGGCCAGCCGGGTGCGGTCCACCGTGGACACCCCGTACGCCGCCGCCAGCCGCGCGACGGCGATCCGGGCCCGCGCCGCCTCGGTGACCGTCCCGATCCGCCAGATACGTGTCATGACCGCCCCGGGGCAACAGAAGCCGACGCGACCACGGTAGCGCCGCACCGCGCGGTGCCACGAGTGTGCGTCGCGCGGGGACTCGGGCCGTCGGCGCGGCCGCGCGGCGGGCGCGTGCGCGGGGTGATCGACCGGGTGGGTGTCATGACCATCGGAACTATGGGTGCCGGAGCGGCGGGGGTGACGTCGCGGGCCGGGTGCGGGGGAGCGCCGGCCGGGCGGACGGGTGTCATGACGGCTCCGGCGGGGCGGGGGCCAGTACGGCCACGGCGGTGTCGTCGCGTACGGGACTGGCGGAGCTGCCCGCGTCCCGGACGGTCACCGCCGCTGTCACGGCCGGGTCGGCCGGCGGCCGGCCGGTGTCCGCGGGTGGCGTCCAGCGGCCCGGCAGACCGTCCGTGTGCAGGATCAGCAGGCTCTCGGGTGTCCAGGCGACCTCGTCCTCGCGCACCGTGTGCGGCCGGTGCACGCCGACGATGCCCGGCCGCGACAGCAGGGAGCGCCAGCGGTCGCCCTCCCGCAGCCGGGCCGACACATTGCCGATCCCGGCGAACCGCAGCCGGCCCGTCCAGAGGTCGAGCTGGGCCACGGCGACGGCCGCGCCCCGCGTCCCGGCCAGGGCGGTGTGCAGTTTTTGCAGGGACTCCGCGGGCGGCAGCCGGGCCCAGTGGCGCAGTTCCTCCACGGCGGCGGTCGACGCACGGGCCGCCTCGCTCCCGTGCCCGAGCCCGTCGGCCAGCATCAGCGTGAACCGGTCACCGGACCTGACCCAGGCCCAGGCGTCGCCGGAGAAGTCCGCGCCGGCGAACGGCACATTGACGCCGCCGGCATGCACCCCGGGGCCGCCGGGGGCGTCCGCGCCCCGGCCCGGACGGCCGACACGGGCCACCGCCACCGTGCCCCGGCCGGGCACGCTGTGCAGACCGAAGGCGTCGGCGAGGCGGCGGCACGTGCCGAGGCCCGCGCCGAGCGAGCCGCTCGAGGAGAACCCGTCCCGCAGCGCTGCGCCCACGTCGGCGATCCCCGGCCCGTGGTCGATGGCGCTGATCTGCACCGCCCGGCCCGGCATCCCTTCCGGCGGTACGGACGGGGCCACCACGTCGATGAGCACCCGGCCCGCCTGCGCGTGTTTGAGCAGGTTCGTGGCCAGTTCGGTCGCCACCAGCGCCACCGAGGCGGTGCGCTGATCGTCCAGCCCGGCCAGGGCGGCCGCCTCCTCCGCCGCGACCCGGACGTCCCGCACCCGGGTCGGGTCCTGGACCGGTACGTCCCACACCCGGGGCATCAGACGTCCTCACGCAGCCGCGGCGGCCGGGAGACCCAGGAGGTGACCCGCACCGTGGTGCCCGCTCCGGGGGCACTCTCGACCGCGAACTCGTGCACGAGCCGCCGCGCCCCGCCCAGTCCCATGCCGAGCCCGCTGCCGGAGGTGTAGCCGTCGCTGAGCGCCCGGTCCAGATCGGGGATGCCCGGTCCCGAGTCGCTGAAGGTGAGCCGCAGCCCGTCGGTGCCCTCCGCGGTGACGTGCGACGCCTCCATCACGCCGCCCCCGCCGTGGACGAGGGCGTTGCGCGCCAGCTCGCTGGCGGCGGTCACCAGCTTCGTCTGGTCCACCAGACCGAAGCCGAGCTCGGCGGCGGCCTGCCGCACATGCTGACGCACCCACACCAGATCCATGTCCGACCGGATCGGCAGGCGGGCCTCCACGCCCGCGCCGGTGTGCATCACGGACGCTCCTCGCGCACGCCGCCGGGGTGGCCCAGCACGACCGGCTGCGCGAGGAGCTCCAGCGCCGCCTCGGTGGTGAGCGCGGTCCGCAGCCCGGGCAGGGTCAGCCCCAGCTCCACCAGGGTGATGGCGACCGCCGGCCGCATACCGGCCACCACGGTCCGCGCGGCCAGCAGCTCGGTCTGGGCCGCGATCTCGGCCAGCACCCTGCCGAGGAAGGAGTCGACGATCTCCACACCGGAGATGTCGATCACCACTCCCGTGACCCGGCTGCGGGCGATCGTTTCGGACAGGTCCTGCTGGAGCTGGAACGCCATGCTGTCGTGCAGGTCCCCCTGAAGGGTGACCAGGAGGACGTCCCCGAGCCTGAGTACCGGCACATGTCCCGCGACCGGGCGGGAGAAGTCCTCGCTCACCGTCGCCCCGCGCCGTCGGGCGCCGCGTTCACGATGTTGGCCCCCAGCTCGTGCAGGCAGTACCCGAGGGCGTCGGCCAGGCTCGCCCGGGTCTTCACCGTGCCGAGGTCCAGCCCGAGGTGCACGATGGTCTGCGCGATCGCCGGGCGGATCCCGGACACCACACACTCCGCGCCCATCAGCCGGGCCGCGGCGACCGTCTTCATCAGATGCTGCGCCACCAGCGAGTCGACGGTGGGCACACCGGTGATGTCGAGGATCGCGAACCGGGCGTGCTGGTCGACGACCGCGTTGAGCAGGGTCTCCATCACCACCTGGCTGCGTGCGCTGTCCAGCGTCCCGATCAGCGGGACCGCCACGATGCCGTCCCAGAGCTTGATCACCGGGGTCGCCACCTCCAGCAGCTGGAGCCGCTGCCGGTCGATCAGCTCCTGCCCCTCGCTGAGCGCGGTCTGCATGGCCACCAGGCGCAGCGTGCCCATCAGCACGTTCAGCGCCGTCGTGCACTCCCGCTGCCGCTCGGGTGTCTCCTGCTCCAGATCGGTGACCAGGAGGTTCTCCACCGGCGGGCGCAGCGCGGCCAGCTCGGACGCCACCTGGGTGGTGGACAGCCCCGCGCGGGAGCGGGCCGCGCCCATCCGCGCCAGCTGTTCGCGCACCCCGGTGAAGCCCGCGGCGTCCGGGTCCTCCACCCGCTGGGAGTCGGCCACCTGGGCGAGCGCCTCGACGACCGCCTTGCCCGCCTCGACCGCCTCCTCGCGGGAGACCGTGAAGACCGAGCGGAACAGGGGCTCGTCGGCCCACCGCTGGGCGATCTGCTCGCTGCGGCGCAGCAGGAAGTCCCTGACCGTGTGCGCCGGTGTGCCGGGAGTCCCACCCGTTTCGTGCTGCGGCACGTGTTTCCTCTCCTCTGTGTTGTCGCCCTGTGCCGATCCCCGTCGGACACCGCGGCGCGGGGGATGCTCAGGCGTCGGGTCCGGCCGGCGCCTCGTCCAGCCGGTCGACCCGCTCCAGCGCCTCGTCGACGCTCTCCGAGACGGGGACGGTGATGCTCACCCCCGTCAGGTCCAGGATGCGCCGCACGGCCGGCGCGGGCGCGATGATGTGCACGCTCCCCGGCAGTTCGCGCGCCTCCTGGTAGACGCGCAGGATGATGTTCATGCCGGACGAGTCCATGAAGGGGACCGCCGACAGGTCCAGCAGGAAGTGCCGGCGGCCGTGGTGGAGCTGGTTGGCGAGGTGGTGCTGGAACTCGGTCGCCGTGTCGACGTCCAAGTACCCCTCCACCGTGAGAAGGGCCACCTCCTCACGCGGAAGGGTCACCTCGACGGACAACGGGTCCTGGGCGATGTGCACGAGTACCTCCAACAAGGTGATCAAGCTCTTCGTCGCGCAGCCGCGCGTACCCCCGAATCGCCGGCCCATGCCTCGCCGGCCGTCCCGGGCCGGCCCGAAGGGCGCCGTATCGGGCCCCCCGCCTTTCGAATGTACGAGCGCCCGCAGGGTATTTGACGCTGTGGAGCCGGGCGGGAGCGGACGCCGCCCGCTCCGCGCAGCGGACGTCCACAGGGGAGGCAACGAGCGGTGTCCACCGACAGTATCTGGTCGTACGCGCCGGGCCTGGGCAAGGCCCCGGAGCAGGACCTGACGGACTACACCGTCGCCGCGAGCGACGGCACCATCGGTCGTGTGGACCGCCAGGCCGAACACCACGGGATGCGGCACCTCGTCGTCGACACCGGTGTATGGGTGTTCGGCCGCAGCCTGCTCGTCCCGGTCGGAGTCGTCACCGGCGTGCACGCGGGGGAGCGCAGGGTGACGGTGTCCTGCACCCGGGCCGAGGTGAAGGCGGCGCCCCGGTTCCGGACGGACAGCGAGACCATGGACCCGGAGTACCTCACCGCGGTCGGGGACTACTACCGGGAGCTGCCCTCCCGTGAGGAGCCCCCGGGCTGAGACCGGGCCCGCTCACCACGGCAGGAAGACGTGGATCTCCTTGCCGTGGTCGCTGCCGACGACACTGACCTGGTCGCACAGTGTGTGGATCAGATGCCAGCCGATCCCGCCGCCCCCGCTGTTCGGATGGAAGGGCCGCGGGGCGGGCTCGGTGGTGCTGGTGTCGTGCATCACCACGTGCAGGCCGTCGAAGGTCCTGCGCAACCGCAACTGGAAGGGACCGGGCGCGTACTGGACCGCGTTGGCGGCCAGCTCCGTGACCACCAGCAGGATGTCGTCCCAGTGTTCCGGTGCCGACGGGGCCGACACACGGGCCAGGTCGAAGAGGAACTCCTCCGCGACCAGGCGTGCGTCTGTCACATCGTGCAGCTCCCCCGGGAAGCTGGCGATGCGGCTCGTGATCTCCTCGCCGGCCAGTGTCCTGTCCCTACGCGGCTCGGGTGCCATCTCGCCTTCCAGGCCCCGGCGCGCCCGGGGCGGTCGTTCAGTCCATGCGTCCTTTCGCCATGTGGGTTCCCGTGAGGGCGGAGCCTACGCGCCCGCATGCCCGTGCGCGGACAGCGACAAACACGCCACCGGCCGGCGGCCCGCCCGGGGAAGGTCAGCGGAAAACATTGTCCGAGTCGTCCCAGCGCGCCGAGTCGTCCCAGTTCGCGGAGTCGTCGGGAGCCGGGGTCCGCCCCGGACGCGTGCGCGACTGGTACATCGCGTCGATCTCCAGCGCGTAGCGGTGCACGATCTCGTCCCGGCGCAGCTTCATCGACGGCGTCAGCAGACCGTTGGTCACGTCGAACGGCTCGGGCAGCACCCGGAACACGCGGATCGACTCCGAGCGCGACACACTGCTGTTGGCCGCCGCCACCGCCCGCGCGATCTCCTCACGGAGCGCGTTCTCCTCACGCGCCTCACGCGCCGACTCCTCGCCCGGCAGGGACAGCGCCGCCCGCCAGTCGGCCAGGAAGTCCGGATCCAGTGTGATCAGGGCTCCCACGCACGGCCGGTTGTCCCCCACCACGACGGCCTGGTGGACCAGCGGATGCATCCGCAGCCGCTGCTCGAGCACCGCGGGCGAGACGCTCTTGCCGCTGCTCGTGATGATGATGTCCTTCTTGCGGCCGGTGATCGTGAGATAGCCCTCGGAGTCCAGCTCACCCAGGTCCCCCGTGGCCAGCCAGCCGTCGTGCAGCGCGGCCCGGGTGGCGGCCTCGTCGCCCACGTAGCCCTGGAACACCGACGGTCCGCGCACCAGGATCTCCCCGTCCTCGGCCAGCCGGATCCCGATCCCGGGCAGCGCCTGCCCCACGGTGCCGGACTTCTCCCGGCCGAACGGCTGCATCGTCACCCCGCCGCTGGTCTCGGTGAGGCCGTAGCCGTCGTGCACGTAGATGCCGATCCCCTCGTAGAACAGGGAGAGGTCGCGGTTGAGCGGCGATCCGCCCGACGTGGCCCGCTGCACCCTGCCGCCGAGCGCCGCCCGCAGTCTGCGGTAGACGGTGCGCTCGTACAGGGCGTGCTGCAGGCGCAGGTCGAGGCCCGGCCCGGGGCCGAGCCCCAGCCGCTGCCGCTCCACCGCGGTGGCGAAGTCCCGCGCCGTGGCGGCGGCCCGTTCGAACAGCGCGCCGCGGCCGTGCTGCTGCGAGGCGCGCAGGAAGTTCTTGTAGATCTTCTCCAGCAGCGACGGCACCGCGTAGAGATAGGTGGGCCGGAAGGTGCGTATGGCGGAGGCCAGCGACTCCGCGCGGAAATCGGGCTCGTACCCCATCAGCAGACCGCCGCGGACGCACAGGCTCTGGATCATCAGACCGTAGACGTGCGAGAACGGCAGGAAGGCGAGCACCGCCCCCCGCTCCCCGGGCGGCGCCACCGTGTGGCTCCAGCCCTCCAGCAGGGTGTCGCAGACGGAGGCGAGACCGCGGTGGCTCAGGGCGCAGCCCATCGGATGACCCGACGTGCCGGAGGTGTAGGCGACCACGGCCGTGGAGTCCGGCAGCACGATCCGCCGCATGGAGTCGACCATGGCCGCCGACAGGGGCTCGCCGCGCTCAGCCAGCTGCTCCAGCGCACCCCCGTCCAGCTGCCACACGTGCCGCAGCCCCGGCAGCACGGCGCACACCGACCCGACGGTCATCACGCTCTGCTCGTCCTCCACCAGCACGGCGACACAGCCGGAGTCGCGCAGGATCCACTCCACCTGCTCCCGCGAGGAGGTCGGATAGATCGGGACGACCTCCGCGCCCACCGTCCACAGGGCGTGGCACAGCAGGGTCCACTCGTGCCGGGTACGGGCCATGATCGCCACCCGGTCGCCCGGCGAGATCCCGGACGCGATCAGTCCCTTGGCCAGGGCGACGACCGTGTCGCGGAACTCCACGGCCGTGATCTCCTCCCAGACGGCGGAGTCGGGACCGGAACGATGGGCGAGCATCGGCAGGGTGGGGCTCTCGTCCGCCGTCGCGAAGAGGCTGTCGGCGAGACCGCCGGTCAGGGGCGAGGCGGACGGGGGAGCGAGAGCGAGGTCGCGCATGCACTGCTCCTGACATGTACGGGGGGTGACTCGGCCGGTGAGGACAGTCATCGGCGGTGCCTGAATGTAGCCGAGCCGGACCGCCCTCGGGCCGGGATCGCGACAAGTGTGCCCGCACTGTTGATCTCGAGGGAAACGGGGGACCCGGACCCCATGACCTACGTCAACCCAGATCCCGAACCGGAACGCACCACCGGCCTCGAACCGGGCGGCGGCGTACCCCCGGGCGAGACCCCGCCCGCGGAGAGCAGCATGCCCGAGGCGGGGCCCCTGGAGACGCACAACCCGACCAAGGGCTGGGCCAAGGGCCCGCTGACCGCGATCCTCGCCGTGGTCGTCCTGATGGCGGCGTTCTTCCTGGTCTACGCCCTGATCCTGATCCTCTGACCCGCCCGCTACGCCTGGGTGTGCCGCACGCACTCCGTGACGACGGCCCGCAGACTGTCCGTGCGCCGCATCAGATCCCGCTGCACCTGCGCGCCGTTGCCGTCACGCAGCAGCCGCGCGCAGCCCTCGCGGGCCCGTTCCAGGTCGCCGCAGCCCTCCAGCGCCTCGGCGGCATGGTCGAGCAGACCCCGCACGACTGCCCCTGCGGGCATCCGCCGCATCGTCCGCGGATCGAGCAGCTCGCCCGCCAGACCCGAGCGGGCCGCCTGCCAGGAGGCCAGCCGCAGCAGACTCACGCCGGGGTCCGGCGGCTCCCGGTCCGCCCGCCACTCGCGCGCCGTGGTCTCCACCAGCCCGCGGGCGAGGGTGGCGAGAAGCCCCGCGGTCTCCGCGTGCAGACAGACGTCGGCGACCCGGATCTCCACGGTCGGGTAGCGCGGGGACAGCCGCGCGTCGAAGTAGACCATGCCCTCGTCGAGGAGTGCGCCGGTGGCGAGCATGCCGGCGACCCGGCGGTGGTAGCGCTCGGCCGAACCGAAGATCTCCGTCGGACCCGCGGACGGCCAGCGCTGCCAGACCCGGCTGCGGTAGCTCTGGTATCCCGTCTCGCTGCCCTGCCAGAACGGTGAGTTCGCGCTGAGCGCGGCCAGGACCGGCAGCCAGGGCCGCAGCCGGTCCACCACCCCGACGCCCTCCTCCTCGGACTCCACGGACACATGGACGTGGCAGCCCATGACGAGCTGTTCGCGGGTCGCGATGCCGTACTGCTCCTCCATCCACCGGTAGCGCCGGTTGACCCCGATGGACGGGCTGACCGGAAGCGGTGACGTGGCCAGGGCGGCGACGGCGCAGCCGATCTCCCCGGCGTGCCCTGCGGCCTCCCTGCGGCAGCGGGCGATCTCCGCGCCCAGGCGGTCCATGGACGACTGCGGATGCGTGGCGAACTCCAGCATCTGCTCGTGCAGTTCCTTCTCGAAGACGTCCTGGTCCCCGTTGTCCCGCTCGGCCCGGGCCAGTACCGCCGCGGACATCGCCCGCGGTTCACCCGTCTCCGGATCGACCAGGAGGAGTTCCTCCTCCACTCCCACCGTGCGCACCTGATGTCCGCCCCTCTGCGACTGCCGCGACGACGCCGAGACCCCTCGGCCGTACGCACCCCGAATGCCCCGCGAAGGGCCCGGGACACCTGGCGCCGTCGCCGTGCCTCACAGGGGGACCGGTGCCAGCCAGACCGTCGCCAGCGGGGGCAGGGTGAGCCGGAGGCGGCCGTCCTCCGCCTTGACCGGGTCCGGGCCGCCGACGCCCGAGCCGCCGTAGCGCACGGCGTCGGTGTTGAGGACCTCCTGCCAGGCGATCACGTCGTCGCCGACGGCGAGCGCGTAGTCGTGCCGGACCACCGGGGAGAAGTTCGACACCGCGAGCAGCGGCCGGCCCTCCGCGTCGTACCGCAGGAACGCGAAGACGTTGTCGTCGGCGGCGTCGACCGACACCCACCGGAAGCCGGACGGGTCGGTGTCGCGCTGCCACAGGGCCGGGACGGCCCGGTAGCGGGCGTTGAGATCGCGCACCAGGTCCTGGACGCCCCGGTGGTCACCCGCGGAGTGGTAGCCGTCGTCCAGCAGCCACCACTCCGGGCCCTGCTTCTCGCTCCACTCGGCCCCTTGGGCGAACTCCTGCCCCATGAACAGCAGTTGCTTTCCGGGGTGGGCCCACATGAAGCCGAGGTAGGCGCGGACGTTGGCGCGCCGCTGCCACCAGTCGCCCGGCATCTTCGACACCAGGGCCTGCTTGCCGTGCACCACCTCGTCGTGGGAGATCGGCAGCACGTAGTTCTCGCTGTAGGCGTACACCATCGCGAACGTCATCTCGTGGTGGTGGTACTTGCGGTGCACCGGCTCGTGGGAGACGTACTCCAGCGAGTCGTGCATCCAGCCCATGTTCCACTTCAGCCCGAACCCCAGGCCGCCGGTGTCGGTGGGCCGGGTCACCCCGCCCCAGGCCGTGGACTCCTCCGCGATGGTCACCACACCGGGGCAGCGCCGGTAGACGGTCGCGTTCATCTCCTGAAGGAACGCCATCGCCGCCAGGTCCTCCCGGCCGCCGTAGGCGTTCGGCTCCCAGCCGCCGTCCTCGCGCGAGTAGTCGAGGTAGAGCATCGAGGCGACGGCGTCCACCCGCAGCCCGTCGATGTGGAACTCCTGGCACCAGTACACGGCGTTCGCGACCAGGAAGTTGCGCACCTCGGTGCGGGCGTAGTCGAAGGTGTAGGTTCCCCAGTCGGGGTGCTCCGCGCGCCGGGAGTCCCCGGGCTCGTACAACGGGTCCCCGTCGAACCGGGCCAGCGCCCAGTCGTCCTTCGGGAAGTGCGCGGGTACCCAGTCCATGATCACGCCGATGCCGGCCCGGTGCAGCGCGTCGACCAGGTACTTGAAGTCGTCGGGGGTGCCGAGCCGGGCCGTGGGCGCGTAGAAGCCGGTGACCTGGTAGCCCCAGGACGGCCCGAAGGGGTGCTCGGCGACCGGCATCAGCTCGACATGGGTGAAACCGAGATCCTTCACGTAGGCCGGGAGCACCTCGGCGAGCTCGCGGTACGTCAGCCCCGGCCGCCAGGACGGCAGATGGACCTCGTACACCGAGAACGGCGCCTCGTGCACCGGCGTTTCGGCCCGCCGCGCGAACCAGTCGGCGTCGCCCCACTCGTAGTGCGACGCGGTCACCACGGACGCCGTGTTCGGCGGCGCCTCCGTGCGCCGCGCCATCGGGTCCGCCTTGAGGAACCGGTGCCCGTAGCGCGAGTGGATCTCGAACTTGTAGCGGGTGCCCTCGCCGACGTCCGGCAGGAACAGCTCCCACACGCCCGACGAGCCGAGCGAACGCATCGGGAAGGCCGTCCCGTCCCAGTGGGTGAACTCGGTGGCGACCCTCACCCCTTGCGCGTTGGGCGCCCACACCGTGAAGCGGGTGCCGGCGACGCCCTGGTGGGTCATGGGGTGCGCGCCGAGCGCGGTCCACAGCTCCTCGTGCCGGCCCTCGCCGATCAGATGCAGGTCGAACGCGCCGAGCGCGGGCAGGAACCGGTACGGGTCGTGCGTCTCGACCGGGTCGTGGTCCTCGTAGGCCACCGTCAGGGTGTACGCGGGGATGGCGTCCAGCGGCAGGACCGCGGAGAACAGGCCGTCGCCCTCGGAGACGAGCGGGGTGCGCTCACCGCCGACGACCACGCCCACCTCGCGGGCGAAGGGGCGCAGTGCCCTGAAGGCGATCCCGCCGGGCACCGGATGGGCACCGAGCAGCGCGTGCGGGTCGTGGTGGGCGCCCGCCAGCAGGCGTCCCCGGTCGACCGGGTCGAGGGCGGGCGCGGCTCCCGGCGCCGCGGGGGCGGACGGGGCGGGCCCGGCCGATTCGGGAAGCGGGGTGTTGTGCAGGGCCACGGCTTCAGTCTCCTCTCACGGCGAGGCGCTCGATCGCCGCCATCGGCACGGGCAGCCAGTCGGGTCGGTGCCGGGCCTCGTACAGCACCTCGTACACGGCCCGGTCCGTCTCATAGGCGCGGAGCAGGCCGTGCTTCTTGCGCGGGTCCCAGCCGGCGCGGGCGGCGTAGCCCGCGCAGTAGGCCTCGCGGCAGCGCCGCGCCCACTCCGGGCGCCAGGGGCGGCGCTGCCGGGCGGCGTAGTCGAAGGAGCGCAGCATCCCGGCGATGTCCCGCACAGGGGAGTGGGCGCTGCGCCGTTCGGTCAGCGGCCGGGACGGCTCGCCCTCGAAGTCGATGACGAACCACTCGCGCCCGGCCCGCAGCACCTGCCCCAGGTGCAGGTCGCCGTGGATGCGCTGGGCGGGCGGCCCGGCGTCGCAGGTGGCCAGCGCGGCGAAGGCGGTCCGCAGTCCCGGCACGAACGGCTGGAGCACGGGCACGGCGTGCGCCGCGGCGGTCAGCCGCTCGGTCATCGCGGCCGCCGTCCGCCCGTTCTCGCCGGGCGCGCCGATGGGGAACGCGGACGACAGCGCCAGATGGACGTCCGCCGTGGCCCGGCCGAGCGCGTGGGCCTGGGCGGTGAAGTCGTCACGGGAGGCGAGCGCGTCGAGGGCCAGTGTCCAGCCGTCGGAGGCGTTGCGCAGATACGGCTGGAGCACGCCGAGCGTCGCCTTGAACGGATGGGTGGTGCGGAACCAGGCCACCGGCGCGGGGACCCGGTGGCACCCCTGGCGGGCCAGCGCCCCCGGCACCTCGAGATCCGGATTGACACCGGGCTGGACGCGCCGGAAGACCTTCAGGATGTACTCGTCGCCGTAGACCAGGGACGAGTTGGACTGCTCGGCGGTCATCAGGCGGGGCACCAGCCGGGCGGGCACCTCCTGCGCCGTGTCGCACTCGAAGCGCAGCGGCCCCTCCGTACCGGGCCGGCGCAGCCGTTCCAGGAGCAGCTGGGCGGCGCGCGGATCGTGCAGGGCGTCGTAGACCGTCAGTCCGGAGAGCCGGCCGTCCAGCACCCTGCCGATGAGCGCCTTGCCGAGCCGCGGCGAGGGGTGCTCGCGCACACCGAGCAGGAGCTGGTAGCAGTCACCGGCCGGGGCGGCACCCCCGGGAGCGGGCACGCCCCCGTGCCCGGCGTGCACCAGCACGTGCAGACAGCCCGGGAACAGCTCCGTCATCGACAGCACACCGAGGTCGGTGACGGGCCGGTCCTTGCCGGCGAACCAGCGCTGCAGCGGCAGCCACTCGCGCAGCAGCCCGGTGAGCGACTCCATGGGCTCGGCGGGAGCGCTCCGGGGGCGCAGGAATGCGGTCTTCGTCATGGTGACGCCTCCTCTCGCCGGCACACGGTCACAGTCGTCGGCCGTTGCGGGACGCGACTCGGGTGAGCCGGAACCAGTAGAAGCCGTGGCCCCCGAGGGTCAGCAGATACGGCAGCTCGCCGATGGCCGGGAACCGCACCCCGCCGAACAGCTCGACGGGATGGCGGCCGTCGAACTCACGCAGGTCGAGCTCGGTCGGCTGGGAGAAGCGGGAGAAGTTGTGCACGCAGAGCACCAGGTCGTCCTCGAACTCGCGCAGGAAGGCCAGGACCGCGGGGTTGGAGGAGGGCAGCTCGGTGTAGGAGCCGAGGCCGAAGGCGGGGTTCTGCTTGCGGATCTCGATCATCCGGCGGGTCCAGTGCAGCAGGGACGACGGGGAGGCCATGGACGCCTCCACGTTGGTCACCTGGTAGCCGTAGACCGGGTCCATGATCGTGGGCAGGAACAGCCGGCCCGGGTCGGAGGAGGAGAACCCGGCGTTGCGGTCCGGGGTCCACTGCATCGGTGTGCGCACCGCGTCGCGGTCACCGAGCCAGATGTTGTCGCCCATCCCGATCTCGTCGCCGTAGTACAGGATCGGCGAACCCGGCAGCGAGAGCAGCAGGGCCGTGAAGAGCTCGATCTGGTTGCGGTCGTTGTCCAGGAGCGGGGCGAGGCGGCGGCGGATGCCGATGTTGGCGCGCATGCGGGGGTCCTTGGCGTACTCCGCCCACATGTAGTCGCGTTCCTCGTCGGTGACCATCTCCAGGGTCAGCTCGTCGTGGTTGCGCAGGAAGATGCCCCACTGGCAGCCCGAGGGGATGGCGGGGGTCTTGGCGAGGATCTCGGAGACGGGGTAGCGGGACTCGCGGCGCACGGCCATGAAGATGCGGGGCATGACGGGGAAGTGGAAGGCCATGTGGCACTCGTCGCCGCCGGCGGCGTAGTCGCCGAAGTAGTCGACGACGTCCTCCGGCCACTGGTTGGCCTCCGCCAGCAGCACCGTGTCCGGGTACTGGGTGTCGATCTCCTTGCGCACCCGCTTCAGGAAGGCGTGCGAGGCGGGCAGGTTCTCGCAGTTGGTGCCCTCCTCCGCGTAGAGGTACGGCACCGCGTCCAGCCGGAACCCGTCGATCCCGAGGTCCAGCCAGAAGCGCAGGGCCGCCAGGATCTCCTCCTGCACGCGCGGGTTCTCGTAATTGAGGTCCGGCTGGTGGGAGAAGAAGCGGTGGAAGTAGTACTGCCCCCGCACCGGGTCGTACGTCCAGTTGGAGGCCTCGGTGTCGACGAAGATGATCCGCGCGTCCGGGTAGCCCGTGTCGTCGTCGGCCCACACGTAGAAGTCGCCGTACGGTCCGCCGGGGTCCTTCCTGGACTCCTGGAACCACGGATGCTGGTCGCTGGTGTGGTTCATGACGAAGTCGATGATCACGCGGATCCCGCGCTGGTGGGCGGAGTCGACGAACTCGACGAAGTCGGCGAGGTCACCGAACTCGGGCAGGACGGCGGTGTAGTCGGCGACGTCGTAGCCGCCGTCGCGCAGCGGCGACTTGAAGAAGGGCGGCAGCCACAGACAGTCGACGCCCAGCCACTGGAGATAGTCGAGTTTGGCGGTCAGACCCTTCAGGTCGCCGATGCCGTCGCCGTTGCTGTCCTGGAAGGAACGGACCAGGACCTCGTAGAAGACGGCGCGTTTGAACCAGTCGGGGTCCCGGTCCCTGACCGGGGTGTCCTCGAACATGTCCGGCACTGGCTCGTTCACGGTCATGGCGTTCCTCGCCCTCCGATTCGCTGTACGGCGGGCGGTCGCTGGACGTGCAGGACATGCGCGGGAGCCCGCCCCGGCTCCAGCCGGACGTAGTTGGCGCTGCCCCAGTGGTAGGTCTCGCCGGTGAGCTCGTCGCGCACCGGCACGGACGCGTGCCGGTCCAGGCCGAGTTGCGGCATGTCGAGCGAGACCGTGGCCTCCTGGGTGTGGTGGGGATCGAGGTTGGCGACCACGAGCACGACATCGTCGCCGCTGCGTTTGCTGTACGCGATCACGGAGTCGTTGTCGGTGCCGTGGAAGCGGAGGTCGCGCAGTTGCCGCAGGGCGGGGTGGTCCCGGCGGATGGTGTTGAGGCGGGTGATCAGGGGGGTGATGGTGCGGCCCTCGCGTTCGGCGGTCTCCCAGTCGCGGGGGCGGAGCTGGTACTTCTCGCTGTCTAGGTATTCCTCGCTGCCCTCGCGCAGGGGGGTGTTCTCGCACAGTTCGTAGCCGCTGTAGATGCCCCAGGAGGGGGAGAGGGTGGCGGCCAGGACGGCGCGGACCTCGAAGGCGGGGCGGCCGCCGTGCTGGAGGTAGGCGTGCAGGATGTCGGGGGTGTTGGCGAAGAAGTTGGGCCGCATGTAGGAGGCGGCGTCCCCCGACAGTTCGGTGAGGTACTCGGTCAGTTCCTGTTTGGTGGTGCGCCAGGTGAAGTAGGTGTAGGACTGCTGGAAGCCGATCTGGGCCAGGGTGTGCATCATCGCCGGGCGGGTGAAGGCCTCGGCCAGGAAGACGACGTCGGGGTCGGTGCGGTTGATCTCGCCGATCACGCGTTCCCAGAAGACCACGGGTTTGGTGTGGGGGTTGTCGACGCGGAAGATCCGCACTCCGGTGGTCATCCAGTGGCGCAGGATGCGGCAGGTCTCGGCGATCAGGCCGTCCATGTCGGCGTCGAAGGCGATGGGGTAGATGTCCTGGTACTTCTTGGGCGGGTTCTCGGCGTGGGCGATGGAGCCGTCGGGGCGGTGGTGGAACCACTCGGGGTGTTTGTGCACCCAGGGGTGGTCGGGGGAGCACTGCAGGGCGAAGTCGAGGGCGACTTCGAGGCCGAGTTCGCCGGCGCGGGTGACGAAGCGGGTGAAGTCCTCCAGGGTGCCCAGGCGGGGGTGGACGGTGTCGTGGCCGCCTTCGGGGGAGCCGATGGCCCAGGGGACGCCGACGTCGTCGGGACCGGCGTTGAGGGTGTTGTTGGGGCCTTTGCGGTGGGTGGTGCCGATGGGGTGGATGGGCGGGAGGTAGACGACGTCGAAGCCCATCGCGGCGATGGCGGGCAGGCGGCGGGCGGCGGTGTCGAAGGTGCCGTGGGGCTGCTGGGGGGTGCCCTCGGAGCGGGGGAAGAACTCGTACCAGGCCCCGTACAGGGCCCGCTCGCGTTCCACCAGCAGCGGCAGCGGTTCGCTGCTGGTGACCAGCTCCCGCAGCGGGTGGCGGGCCAGCACCGCGTCCACCTCCGGCGTCAACGCCGCCGCCAGCCGGGTGGCGCAGGGCAGGGAGTCGTCGCGCAGGGTCCGGGCCGCCGTCAGGACCACGTCCTGCCCGTCGTTCCGCGGAACTCCGGCCGCCGCCCGCTCGTGGAGGTCGGCACCCTCCTCCAGCACCAGCCCGGCGTCGATGCCCGCCGGGACCTTGACGCAGGCGATCGCCCGCCAGGTGGCCACGGGGTCTCCCCAGGCCTCGACGCGGTAGGTCCACAGGCCCGGCCCGTCCGCGACCACCTCCGCGCCCCACCGGTCCGTGCCGGGCGCCAGTTCCCGCATCGGTGTGAAGGGGCCCGGCCGTCCCTCGGGGTCCTTCAGCACCACGTTGGCGGCCACCGCGTCGTGCCCCTCCCGGAACACCGTGGCCGTGACCTCGAACGCCTCCCCCACGACGGACTTGGCCGGCCGTCTGCCGCAGTCGACGGACGGCCGGACGTCGCGCACCGGGACACGACCGATGGTCCGGGTCGTCTTCATGTGTCTTCGCACCTCCGCCGTACTCGGCGCCCGGGCGGACACCCGGGCGGGGGACAGACAGCGGCGGGAAGGTCAGGGCCTTCCCGCCGGGGAGCGCCGCTCGACGGCCGGCGGACCCCGCCTGACCGTGGCGGCCGGACGGGGCCTGTCGTTCTGCTCCTGCAGATAGGTGACGGCGGTGGTGCGCAGGTACCGTTCGGCGGCGTCCGCGGCCTCCCGCGCGCAGCGCTTCCCCATCAGCACGCAGAGGGTGTAACCGGAGTCCTCGAAGGTGGCCCGCACCGTGTGGTCGGTGGGGGCCGCCAGCATCACGCGTTCCCAGGCCCGGTAGCGACGCAACTGCCGGGCAACTTCGGCTTTGGCGGGTAGCAGCATGCGCCGTTCACCTTTCCGGGGCTCGATGGAGGCGCGTTGTCCCGACGGTCGGGCAGGAGCGTGCGCACAGATGCACGAACCCGTAACGGCGATCGAGGTCTTCACACATGGTGCACGGGTGATGACGCAACGTCTTGTTGGGTTTTCAACCAGCTCTGGCGGCCACCGAAACGGGTGCCGACGGCCCGTCTGGCGCTCAGTTGTCGCCCCGTACGCCTCAGGTGTGCGCTCGTGTTGCACGAATGGACCAACCCCCGCACTCTGAAGGTGACTCAGAAGCGATACCCGCTCACGTTCCGTGTTCGGGGGCCCGTCCCGAAGGGGCGAGAAGGAGCGCGAGCATTCGCGGTGAGGAGCCAACGACCATGAAGACCGCAGTGCCCTGCTACTACCACCTCGACGTGGAAGTCAGCCCGGAGAAAGTCGGACAGGTCAGCCGCATACTGGCCGCTCACCTCCGGTTCTGGGACCTGGAGAACCTGATGGAACCGGTCTGCGGCGGTGCCGAGATGCTGCTGCGCGCCATCGACGAGCACGCCACCGACAAGAACACGTCCATCGAGATGTGGTGGAACGGCCAGCACCTCATCACGGCCATCGGGGACCACGACCGCGCCCTGCGCCCGGACCAGGAGCTGCGCGGCTGCCTCCAGCACATCGCCGCGAGCAGCGACGGCTGGGGCTGCTGCGCCACCGAGTCCGGCAGCAAGGTCATCTGGTTCTCGCAGCGCGCCCGCGCCGGCGAACGCGTCCCGCTGGTGCCGACGGCGCCCGACCCCCGCGAGAGCGAGGGCCTGGACCTGCCCCGCGAGGTGAGCGTGGCCACGCTCACCGGCCGGGTACGAACGCCGGGCGGCCTCCTGGAGGAGGTCCGGTGACCCGGCGACAGAACAGGAAAGGGGCGCCCGCCTGGAGCGGGCGCCCCTACCCGCTGGGTGCGGCCCACGACGGGGAGGGCACCAACTTCGCGCTCTTCAGCGAGGTCGCCGAACGCGTGGACCTGGTCCTGGTGGACGACGACGGCCGGCACCGCACGGTACGGCTCACCGAGGCCGACGGCTTCGTCTGGCACGGCTACCTCCCGGGCGTCGGCCCCGGACAGCGCTACGGCTACCGGGTGCACGGCCCCTGGGCCCCGGCGGCCGGGCACCGCTGCAACCCGGCGAAACTCCTCCTGGACCCCTACGCCACCGCGGTGGACGGCCAGATCGACAACCACCCCTCGCTCTACGAGCGCAGCCCGCACGGCCCCGACCCGGCCGACAGCGCCGGCCACACCATGCTCGGCGTGGTGACCGACCCGGCCTTCGACTGGGGCGACGACACCCGCCCCTGCCGCCCCTACTCCGACACGGTGATCTACGAAGCCCACGTCAAGGGCATGACCCGCACCCACCCCGACGTCCCCGAGGCACTGCGGGGCACCTACGCGGGTCTCGCGCACCCCTCCGTGGTCGAGCACCTCACCTCGCTCGGCGTGACCGCCGTGGAGCTGATGCCGGTGCACCAGTTCGTCCAGGACGGTGTGCTGCAGAGCCGGGGCCTGGCCAACTACTGGGGCTACAACACCATCGGCTTCTTCGCCCCGCACAACGCCTACGCCGCCCACGGCACCCGCGGCGGGCAGGTCACCGAGTTCAAGAACATGGTGAAGACCCTGCACGCGGCGGGGCTCGAGGTGATCCTGGACGTCGTCTACAACCACACCGCCGAGGGCAACGAGAAGGGCCCCACGCTCTCCTTCCGGGGCATCGACAACTCCTCGTACTACCGCCTGGTCGACGGCGACTGGCGCCACTACTACGACACCACCGGCACCGGCAACAGCCTGCTGATGCGCCACCCCTACGTGCTCCAGCTGATCATGGACTCGCTGAGATACTGGGTCACCGAGATGCATGTCGACGGCTTCCGGTTCGACCTCGCGGCCACCCTGGCCCGGCAGTTCCACGAGGTGGACCGGCTCTCCGCGTTCTTCGACCTGATCCAGCAGGACCCGGTGATCAGCCGCGTCAAGCTGATCGCCGAACCGTGGGACGTCGGCGAGGGCGGATACCAGGTCGGCAACTTCCCGCCGCTGTGGTCCGAGTGGAACGGCAAGTACCGTGACGCCGTACGGGACTTCTGGCGCGGTGAGGAGCACACGCTGGGCGAGTTCGCCTCCCGGCTGACCGGTTCCTCCGACCTCTACGCCCACAGCAGGCGCCGGCCACGCGCCAGCGTCAACTTCGTCACCGCGCACGACGGTTTCACCCTGCGGGACCTCGTCTCGTACAACGACAAGCACAACGAGGCCAACGGCGAGGGCAACCGGGACGGCGAGAGCGGCAACCGGTCCTGGAACTGCGGCGTCGAGGGCGCCACCCGGGACCCGGCCGTGCGTGAGCTGCGCGCCCGCCAGCAGCGCAACTTCCTCGCCACGCTGCTGCTCTCGCAGGGCATCCCGATGCTCTCCCACGGCGACGAACTCGGCCGCACCCAGCGTGGCAACAACAACGCCTACTGCCAGGACAACGAGATCAGCTGGATCGACTGGCGGACGACCGAGGAACAGCGCAGCCTGCTCGACTTCACGCGCCGGCTCATCTCCCTGCGGGTGATTCACCCCGTGCTGCGCCGCCGCCGCTTCTTCCGGGGCGAGACCGTGCGCCACGCCGGCCAGCCGCTGCCCGACCTGGTGTGGCTGCTGCCCGACGCCCAGGAGATGACCGACGACGACTGGCAGCGCTCCGACGCCCACTCGGTCGGCGTGTTCCTCAACGGCGACGCCATCGCCGAACCCGGCCCGCGCGGCGGGCGGCTGGTCGACGACTCCTTCCTGCTGCTGCTCAACAGCCACTGGGAACCGGTCGACTTCCGGCTGCCGGACGCCTCCTACGGCGAGTGCTGGACGGCCCTGATCGACACCGCCGACCCGGAGGGCGCCCCCGACGAGTCGGAACGCAAGGCCGGCACCACCCTCACCGTCGACGCCCGCAGCCTGGTCCTGCTCTCCCGCCCGTCCCGCACCTCGGGGTGACGGCCGGCCCCGGGGAGGTCAGCGCTCCCGGCGCGAGGTCACCGTGAACTGGGCCCCCTCGTTGTCGCGGAGCACGGCCTCCTCGGGCCCCTCGGACAGCACACTGCCGCCGTGCCGCTCCGCGGCGCGGGCACAGGCCGCCACGTCCCGCACGGCGAAGTGGACCTGCCAGTGCGGCCGGATCGCCGGATCGGGTGCCGAGCCCACCGCCCCCGACGAGATGCGGGCCACCACGTCCCCCTCGCTGCGCAGCACCACTTCCTCGCCCTCGTAGTGCGCCTCGCAGCACCCGGGTTCACCGGACGCCCAGTCGAAGACCCCGCCGTAGAAGATCGCCGCGTCGAAGGCGTCCCGGGTGTGCAGCCGGATGAAGGCGAGCTGCGCGCGGCGCCAGGTGTGCCAGTCGGTGAACAGCTCGCCCTCCCAGATCCCGAACGTCGCCCCGTCCCGGTCGGCCAGCAGCGCGGCGCGCCCGGGCGGCAGGGAGATCGGGCCGACCGCAGTGGTGCCGCCGCGCTCCATCACCCGTGCCGCGGCCTCGTCCGCGCTGCGCACCGCGAAGTACGGCGTCCACGCCACCGCCATCTGCCACATCCCGGCCACCGCGGCGATCCCGGCCACCGGCCGGCCGTCGGCCAGGGCCATCCGGAACCGGTCGCCCAGGCGCGCCGGACGCCACTCCCAGCCCAGCACGGCCGAGTAGAACTCCTCGGTCGTCCGCATGTCGCGGCTGGTCAGACTCACCCAGCAGGGCGCACCGTACACGGAGTGCGTCGAGACGACGTCCGTCGCACCGGCGGGGGAGGGCATGTCGTGGTTCATGGAAGTCGCGTCCTGATCTCGTCGGCCCGGCAGCCACCCGGATGGCACCAGTGTCCGCCGGGTACCGGTCCGGGCGCCTGCCGAGTACCCCGGCGGTGGCCCCGAAACGGTGGCTCCGGCCGCCCGCGGACCATCCCGGTGGCACAGGGCGGCCCGAGTGGGGACCATGGATGGATCCGACACTGGGTGAAGGCACTCAAGCACTATGCGAAGGCGCCACGAGAGCGGCACACCGGACTCGGAGGTGACCATGCCCACGGACGGGGGCGCGGACCGGATTCTCCAGCTGGAGCGGGAAGTGCAGCAGCTGAAGGAAGCGGTGGTCTCGCACGCGGTGGTGGACCAGGCGATCGGCATGATCGTCGCACTCGGGCGGGTCTCGCCCGACCAGGGCTGGGCGGTGCTCAAGGAGGTCTCCCAGCGCACGAACATCAAGCTGCGCAACGTCGCCGACATGATCCTCGTCTGGGGACGCACCGGAGTGCTGCCGACGGAGGTGCGCACGGTGCTCGAGGAGGTCCTGGACCGGCTCGGCCCGTCCCGCCTGCCGGGCGTGCGGCCCGAGCGCTGACGCGCCGCGCGGCGGACTTCAGCAGGCCTCGGCCCGCAGTTCCTCGCGCAGTTGCGCGAAGCAGCTGCTGAGCAGCCGGGAGACGTGCATCTGCGAGATGCCCAGCTGCGCGGCGATCCCGCTCTGCGTCATGCCCTTGAAGAAACGCAGATAGAGGATCAGCCGCTCGCGCTCCGGCAGCGCCTCCAGACAGGGCCGCACCGCCACCCGGTCGACGACGGTGTCGTAGCCCGGGTCCGGACCGCCGATCGCGTCCTGGAGGGCGTACCCGTCGGTGCCCGGCATCTCCGCCTCCAGCGACAGCGCGGAGAAGCACTCCAGCGCCTCGGTGCCGGTGCGCACCTCGTCCTCGGTCAGCTGGGCGTGCGCGGCGATCTCGGCCACCGTGGGTGCCCGGCCCGGGGTCGTCTGGGACAGTTCCTTGGCCGCGTGCCGCACGCGGTTGCGCAGGTCCTGGACCCGGCGCGGAACGTGCAGGGTCCACATGTGGTCGCGGAAGTGGCGCTTGATCTCACCGGTGATGGTCGGCACCGCGTACGCCTCGAAGGCGTTGCCGCGCGCCGGGTCGTAGTGGTCGACGGCCTTCACCAGACCGAGCGCCGCCACCTGGTACAGGTCCTCGAGGGCCTCGCCGCGGCCCCGGAACCGGACGGCGATCCGCTCGGCCATGGGCAGCCACGCCGTGACCAGCTCGTCGCGCAGTGCCCTGCGCTCCGGCCCTTCGGGCAGCCCGGCCAGACGTGCGAAGGCCCCGGCCGTGTCGGGGGCGTCGTCGTGGGTGTGCGGCTTCCTGGGACTGATGGTACGCATCGCGCGCACCTCCCTGAGCGGGGTGCCGGATGGACAGACCCCGTGGGAAGCGGCGAATCGGACCGGGACGGGCCCGGGGCCGGCGAACCGGTTCCCACGGACGTGCCTCCTGTCCGAAGCACTGAGAAGTCCTTTCCCCGTCCGCCGGTATTTCAAAACGGCTGCCGGAATTCACGCGCCTGCATTCATGTAATGCGCACGGTCCGGAGGCGAGTGAATTCGGGCAGTGAAATTCCCCGGACCGGGCGTGTACGGCGCCGGCGCCGGGGCCCCGGGGCCCGTGTCCCGGGGCGCACGGCGCCGTCCCGGCGGCACGCCGGCGATCACGGGGCGGACGTGATGTGCGGCACGCCGCGGTCCCGGCCCCGGTCCGCCGGTCGGGCGATTCCTCCAGCGCAGCGCTTGATCGGCGATCAGATGGGGCGAACTGCCTGACCACGGCGCATTCCGCTCGTTTGACAGTGCGCTGAGCACACAGATAGGAAGCAGCGGACAGAAGTCGAGAGGTGCAGCGTGTACGAGCCGAACGTGGTCGGGGACTGGCAGGAGTACGACGAGCATGCCGGTCTGCGGGTCCGCGTCCACCGTCTGGAATCCGGTGAACCGCCGCGCGGACGGGACGACGCCGCCGAGGGGCTGACGTACTTCCGTCTCCGCGTGACCGTCGAGAATCGCGGCGTTCGGCCTTTCTGTATTCATCTCGAAGACGGTCAGATCGATGTGCGCACCGGCCCGGACGGCGAGAGCGCATTCATCGACTGGCGCAACTCGCAGTTCATCGAAGGATTCGATGTGTACCCGCTGCGCCGGGCCACCGCGGTGATCTACGCGGCCGGTCCCGAGGCGTCCCTGAGCCATGTCGACGTCCAGGTGCAGCTGCGCGCCGAGGAGGAGTGGGCCGGGCGGCGGCTGTGGACGGGCGGCGTCGGTGCGGCCGACGGGTCCGCGGGAGCGCCCGTGGGCGCCTGCCGGGAATCCCTCGCCCAGCAGGTGAGTGTCTTCCTCCAGGAGCAGGCGGAGGAAGGCACCTCCTGAGCCGCGCTCAGTGCGGGATGCCGTCGATGATCTCCCGGGCGCCCTGACGCAACAGGGCCACCGCGACGGACGTGCCGAGCGTGGCGGGGTCGAGCCGCCCCGCCCATTCGTGCGCGTTCAGCCGGGTCTTGCCGTCCGGTGTGAAGACACAGGCCCGCAACGACAGTTCGCCCCCGCGGTCCATCCGCGCGCAGCCGGCGATCGGGCTGTTGCAGTGGCCCTGCAGCACATGCAGGAGCATGCGTTCGGCGGTGGCCTCGCGATGGGTGTCCGGGTCGCCGAGCGGGCTGACCGTGTCGATCAGCTCGGTGTCGTCCTCCCGGCACTGCAGCGCGAGGATGCCCGCCCCGACGGGCGGCATCATGGTCTCGATCGGGAGCACCTCGCTGATCACGTCGGTGCGGCCGATGCGTTCGAGACCGGAGACCGCCAGCAGCAGGGCGTCCGCCTCGCCGGCCGCGAGCTTCTCCAGCCGCCGGTTGGCGTTGCCGCGGAACGGCACGCAGCGCAGGTGCGGATGGGCGGCGGCCAGCTGGGCGACGCGGCGCACCGAGGAGGTGCCCACCCGGGTGCCGGGCGGGAGCTCGTCCGGACCGAGTCCGCCGGGGTGCACGAGGGCGTCACGGACGTCGTCCCGCTTCAGGAACGCGGCGAACACCGTGCCGGCCGGGAGCGGACGGTCGGCGGGCACGTCCTTGAGGCAGTGCACGGCGAGATCCGCCGCGCCGGAGAGCAGCGCGGCGTCCACCTCCTTGGTGAACGCGCCCTTGCCCTCCACCTGCGACAGATCGCCCAGCCACTTGTCCCCGGTGGTCGTGACGGGCACGACCTCGGTGCGCACTCCGGGGCGGGCGGCGGCCAGCTCCGCGCGCACCCGGTCCACCTGGGCGAGCGCCATGGGGGAGTCGCGGGAGACGATGCGGACCGGTTCCGGGACGGACATGCCGACACGATAGACCTCCCGGTGCCCCTCCCGTGCCGGGAACGCCGCACGGCGCTCCCGGCGTCAACTCCGGGGTGACGTTCAGGCGTTCGGGTCGAAGGGGATGCCCGACGGCTTGGCCGCCGCCAGGTGGGAGACGAAGCTGCTGTCCTTCAGGCCGAAGTGGGCGCTGCCGAAGTCGTATGAGACCAGCCGGTCGCGCAGGCCCGGCGGATAGCCGTTCCAGCCCACCAGGGCCGGGTACTGCCAGCTGCCCCGGTGGTTCTCCGGCGGCTCGTCGGCCGCGCGCCCGAGGCGGAAGCAGTGCGTGCCGATGCCGTCCTTGTGGTAGACGATCTTGGGGTGTGTCCCCTCGAAGCGGACCGCGGACCGCGCGTGGATCGAGAACGAACCATGGTTGGACGTCGCGACGTACTGGGCGGTGTCGTTCTGCACCCACACCACCACATGCTCCCAGTCGTGGCGGTGGCCGCCGAGGGGAATGCCCGGCAGTGCCTGGTCCTTCTCGAAGTACAGGGCGTAGACGACGGCGCACCAGCCGTTGTTGCACGTGGAGCGGGCGTATCCGTTGGTGTTCTCCAGATCGGAGGCGTCACGGCAGTTGCCGTTGAGGGCGCCGGTCGGCTTGAGGCCGGTGTTGACCGCGCCGTCCGGGCCGATCGCCGGGGTGGGGTAGCAGCCGTCCTTGTCGTAGTCGTAGGCGGGCTGGAAGGTCCGCTCGAGCGTGTCGGCGTCGGCGGGCAGGGCGGGCGGGGGAACGGCGAAGGCGGTGGCGGGGAAGGCGATGACGAACGCGGCCGCGCCGGCCAGTACGGTCAGCCATCTCCTGCGGTGTGTTCGGGACGTGCTCGGCGACACTGCGTCCTCCTCCTGGTCCGGGCGCAGCCCAACGGCTGTGGGGGGCAAGGGGGTTCAGCATCGCGGTTGGACGTATACATGCCAAGAGGGGCGGGGTGCCGTTCGGTGACGCGCGGCGCAACTCCGGCGGTGCCGGGTGCCGGATCACACCATGTCGTCCGGAATGTCCGCCGCCGCGTCCTCGGGAGCGAGGTCCGGGCGCAGCCGCAGCCACGACGGCTGGCGCAGCATGCCGTTGCGGGTACGGGTGCTGTAGCGGACCTCCCCGACCAGCCGCGGCACCACCCAGCGCGCGCCCGGGGCGGCCGGTACCGGGTCGAAGGGGCACACGTCGGTCGCCAGCTCCCGCAACAGCGCGGCGAGCTCGGTCCGTTCGCCCTCGCTCCAGCCGGTGCCCACGCCGCCGACGTACCGCAGCCGCCCCGCCGCCCGCTGCCCGACGAGGACAGCGCCCGGCAGCCCGGTCAGCCGCCCCCTGCCGGGCAGCCAGCCGCCGATCAGCACGTCCTCGCTGCGCATGTTGCGGATCTTGATCCAGGCGCGGGACCGCACGCCCGGTTCGTACACCGAGTCGAGCCGCTTGCACACCAGCCCCTCGAGCCCGTGCTCGACGGTGGCCCGCAGCGCCTGGGCCCCGTGACCGACGATCGCCGCCGGGGTGGACCATGCCGGCCCCTCGAGGCCGAGGCCCAGCAGCGTCTCGCGGCGCGCGGTGCAGGGCAGCCGGATCAGGGACCGCCCGTCCAGGTGCATGACGTCGAACAGCACCAGGTGCACCGGGACCGCCGCCGCCCGCCGGGCCGCCCGCCCGGGCGCGTGCGCCAGGCCCATCCGGGACTGCAGCAGCTGGAAGCTCGCCCGGCCGTGCTCGTCCAGGGCGAGCACCTCGCCGTCCAGGACCGCGGGCCTGCCGCCGAGGGCCGTGGCCAGCGGGTGGAGCTCCGGGTACGCGGCCGTGATGTCCTGACCGGACCGGGCCCGCAGCACGACCGTGCCGTCCCCCGGCAGATACACCACCGCCCGCTGCCCGTCCTGCTTGGTCTCATAGGCCCAGCGGTGATCCGCCGCCGGGGGCGGCAGCGTTCCGGGCGTGGCGAGCATGGGCGGGATCAGCGGCAACGTCACGGATGAGATCTGAACACCCTCACCCCCCGCCACGCCCCGACACCGGGGCTTTCGCCTGAACGGCCCCGGGCGGGCCGGCGGAAGACACGGAACCTGTCCGCGCCGGCGCGACCGGCTGCCAAGCGGCCGGACGAGGCATCCGCGCCCGGCCAGGAAGCCGGCCTCGACCGCCCCGGCACCCGCACGGTGCGACGCGGCCGTCCGGCCGTGTCACGCGGGTCCCGGCGTCTGGTGCATATCGCGTGGGTGAGACCGGGCGTATCCCGTCGTCGATCAGCGCGCCGTGGCCGACAAGCCGAATGTTGCATCAGGCCAGGAACGAACAGAACAGCAGAGCTGCTCAATCGCGCTTCGAAGAAGCGTCGGTCGTAGGCTTGAACATTTCGTAGTTCCCGCATTCTGCCGTGATCTCGGATGTCGCCTGAGCCGCGGCGAAGAAGTCGTCGGCCAGCGGCGAGGTACGCGACGCCGCCATTGCGACGAATACTTGATCGGGCGCCACATCCGGGACGGGCACGTAGCTGATGTCCGGACGTGAGAAGAACACGGTCTCCGAACGCCCCACGAACGAGATGCCGCGGCCGGCCGCGACGTGCTCCAGCTTCTCCTCCACGCCGCGCACCCGGAGTCCGGAGTCCGGGTGCGGGCGCCGGGTGGGCTGCGTGCTCGCGTCGGCATGCCAGATCAGCGGCTCACCGGCCAGGTCGGCCTCGGTGACCTGATCCTTGCCGGCCAGCCGGTGATCGGTGGGCAGCGCCACCATGAGGGGCTCGGTGTAGAGCGGAGTCAGGCGCAGCCCCGTCTCGTCGATGGGCAGCCGCACATAGGCGACGTCGACGCGGCCGTCGAGCAGCATCGAACCCTGGTCGTCCCATTCCATGCGCTGCACGTCCACGACCACGTCCGGATGCTGCGCCTCGAACACCCGCGTGGCGGGGATGACCGGGATGCCTGCCCGGAAGCCGACCACCAGCCGCTGGCCGCCGCGTTCTGCCACGGAGACCCGGCGCCGTACCGCGTGCGCGGAGGCGAGCAGCGGGCCCGCGTCGTCCAGCAGCTGTCGGCCCGCGTCGGTCAGCGTGACGCCGTGACTGTCCCTGGTGAACAGCGAGGCGCCGAGATCCTTTTCCAGTGCGCGGATCTGCCGGCTGAGCGCCGGTTGCGCGATGTGCAGCTCATCGGCGGCGCGGCCGAAGTGCAGCCGTTCGGCCACGGCGACGAAGTAGCGCAGCTTGCGCAGATCCAGATCCACGGAGCCTCCCGGTCCGGCAATGCCTTGAGGGTATCACCGCGGTGGAAACAGGTCTTGGACACACGATCAGGCCGGTGACATCGTTAATTGGGCCGGGGCAACTCGGTTCGAGAATTCGGAATCGGCGTTTGGCGGAAGGGCCCAAATTCAGGATGAGCAAAGGCGCATCAAGAATTGAGCCCCTTCCTTTCCGGTTTCGGAAATTCATCAATTCAAAGGAGTGACCGTGGGAAAGCTCGATGGCAAGGTGGCGGTGATCACCGGTGGGTCCACCGGCCTGGCACTGGCCGGGGCCAAGCTGTTCGTCGCCGAAGGAGCGCACGTCTTCATCCAGGCGCGGCGGCAGGAAGCCCTGGACGAGGCCGTCAAGCTGATCGGCCGCAACGTCACCGCCGTCCAGGGTGACGCGTCCGATCTGGACGACCTGGATCGCCTGTACGACACCGTCAAGCGGGAGAAGGGCTCGATCGACGTGCTGTGGGCCAGCGCCGGGGTCGGCGAACCCGGCGTTCTCGGCGAGATCACCGAGGAACAGTTCGAACGGGCCTTCTCGCTCAACGCGCGCGGCACCCTGTTCACCGTGCAGAAGGCCCTGCCGCTGGTCAACGACCACGGCTCCATCCTCATGACCGGTTCCAACGCGTCCCTCGGCGCCTTTCCCGGCTGGAGCCTCTACGCGGGCAGCAAAGCCGTCCAACAGGCATGGGCTCGCGTGTGGCTCAACGAGCTGCGCGACCGCAAGATCCGGGTCAACGTCCTGACCCCCGGACAGGTCGCCACCGCCAAGCAGGAAGAGCTGTTCGACGAGGCGACCAGGGCTTCGTTCGAGTCCCTCATTCCCCGCGGAACGATGGGCCGTCCCGAAGAGATCGCCAGCATCGCCCTGTTCCTCGCCTCCGACGACTCCAGCTACGTCAACGGCCTGGAACTGGTCGCCGACGGCGGCACGACCGCCATCTGAACCCCACCCGAACGAGTCATGGCGGCGTCCGAGGGACAGGCGCCTCGAGGACAGAAAGAGGCACGGCTCATGAGCAGCATCACCTTCATCGGTGCGGGGAACATGGCCCGCACGATCGGCACGCGCGCGGTGGCGGGCGGCAACACCGTCGAGATCATGGCGCGCGATCATTCCAAGGCCGACGCCCTGGCCGAGGCTCTGGGCAGCGGCACCACGACAGGTGAGTGGGGCGCCGTACCGACCGGGGACATCGTCATCACGGCCGTGTTGTACGACGGTGTCGTCCCCACCGTCGCCGAGTTCGGAGACGCACTCGCCGGCAAGATTGTCGTCGACATCAGCAACCCCTTCAACGCCGCGTTCGACGGCCTGGTCCACAGCGAGCCGACGTCGATCGCGCAGGAGGTCGCCAAGGCGGCCCCGGCCGACGCCAAGGTCTTCAAGGCCTTCAACACCATCTTCCGCGGCGTCCTGGAGAACGGCCGGCCCGACGTCTTCTTCGCCGGCGACGACCCGCAGGCCAAGGCGGACGTGGCGGCCTTCATCGAGAGCCTCGGACTGCGCCCGATGCATGTCGGCGGCCTGAAGATGGCGCACTGGCTGGAAGGGGCGGGCGTGCTCACGGTAGGCCTCGCGGGCAACGGAGTCGGCCACGGAGACTTCGCCCTCGGCGTCAACGAAGTCAACGGCTGAGCGAGTCGGCGGACAGAGGACCTCGGCCATGACGCTCTGCGGGTCGGCGATCGCCTGGTCACGCCCGTCGACGTGGGCAGCAACTCCCTGGCCCGAGGGCCGCAGATGGCCCGCTCCTTCGGCCCCGTGCCGCTGTTGACCGTCGCTGCGGCCGACTCGGCGCATCGCGGAGTCGGCCGCAGCGGGGTCGGCCGGCCCGGAGTCGAAGGGCCGGCTTCCGCCGCGTCGATCAGCAGTCCGCATGGCCGTCCTGAGTGCGTCGGGATCGCGGCCGGCGTCTGCCGACTCCGGCGTCGACGAGGCGTACTTCGATGCCCTCGCGATGTTCACCAGCCTTGACCAGCTGCTCGACTTCGCCGCCCAGGTGATCGAGCGCACCGGCCGGCTGTGACCCTCCAAGAAGCGACCCCCAGGAAACGACCACCAAGAAGGAGAACACTCATCATGAGCAACATCAGTTTCATCGGCCTCGGGGGCATGGCCCACGCCATCGCCGCACGCGCGGTCTCGGGCGGCCACTTTGTCGAGCTCATCGGCCGCGACCCGGCCAAGGCCAAGGGCCTGGCATCCGAACTCGGCGCGGGTGCCACGGCGGGGACGTTCGGCACGGTCCCCGCGGGCGACCTCGTCGTCCTCGCCGTGCCGTACACCAGCGCTGTGCCGGTCGTCGCCCAGTACGGAGACGCCCTGGCCGGCAAGGTCATCATTGACATCTCCAACACCTTCGACGCCGACGCCACCGGGCTGGTCACCCCCGACGGCACATCCGGTGCGCAGGAGATCGCCAAGGCGGCCCCGGTGAGCGCGCACGTCGTGAAGGCGTTCAACACCGTCTTCGGCCACGTCCTGGTCCAGGAACGACGGTTGGACGTGTTCTGCGCCGGAGACGACGAGGGCGCCAAGGCGAACGTGTCGGCCTTCATCGAGAGCCTCGGACTGCGCCCGTTCGATGTCGGCGGCCTGGAGATGGCTCGCTGGCTGGAAGGGATCGGGCCGCTGCTGATGGGCCTGGCCCGCAACGGCGCGGGCACCTTCGACATCGCCCTCAACGTCGACCTGCCCGGCTGAGCGCACCCCACATTTCCGCTTCTTCGACGCCGTACCACTCACGCCGCATCACACACAAGGAGGAGTAACGTGCACGTCTTCGTCACGGGCGGGACCGGCCACTCCGGTTCGCACATCATTCCCGAACTCGTCGCCGCAGGGCACGAGGTCACCGGCCTGGCCCGGTCGGACACGGCCGCGGCGACCCTGTCCGCGCTCGGCGCGAAGGTCCGCCGCGGCGACCTCCGGGATCTCGACGGGCTCAAGGAGGCGGCCGCGGACTCCGACGGCGTCATCCACGTCGCGCACAGGCAGGACCTGCTTCCGTCCGGCGGGATCGACGCCGTGGCCGCCGCCGAGGTCCCGATCGTGCTCGCCTACGGCGAGGCACTCGCGGGAACCGGAAAGCCACTGGTCGCGGCGGGGAGCATCGGCTCGCCCGGGACCGGGCGGAACCTGGGCCGGCCGTCCACCGAGGAGGATCCTGCCCTCCCCGTCGGCGATGAGCACAAGGGCACCCTCCGGGCCCGTAACGTCGTCGAGACCACGGTCATCGGCCTCGCCGAGCGGGGAGTCCGGTCTTCGGTCGTACGGATCGCCAACATCGCGCACAGCACGGCCGATCGTGCCGGCTTCCTCCCCACACTGATCGCCCTGGCGAAGGAGAAGGGCTTCGCCGGGTACCCCGGAGACGGCACGAACCTGTGGAACGCCGTACACATCCGCGACGCCGCTTCCCTGTTCCGCCTGGCACTGGAGAAGGGCCCGGCCGGCCGCTACTGGCACGCGGTCGAGGACGGGGGCGTCCCGGTCCGCGAGATCGCGCAGGCCATCGGCAACCGCCTGGGCCTGCCCGCGGTGAGCGTGCCCCTGGACGAACTGATGCTGCCGGGACACTTCGGGTTCCTCACCAACATCGTCACGCAGAGCTACTCGACGTCCAACCTCATCACCCGCAGGACCCTCGGCTGGGAACCCGCCCGGCCCGGCCTCCTCGCCGACCTGGACAACGGCCACTACTTCCCGTCAACCGACGTCCCCGCAATCTGATGACCACTGTGGGATTCATCGGAAGCGGGTCCATCGGCAGCACGATCGCGCGGCTCGCCGTCGCGGCCGGACACCAGGTCGTGCTCAGCAACTCGCGCGGTCCCGGGTCGCTCGCGGACACGGTCGCGGAACTGGGTCCCCAGGCGTCGGCGGCGACGAGCGAGGAGGCCGCGGCGGCCGGTGACATCGTCGTGGTCACGGTGCCGGTCACGGCCTTCCCCGCGCTGCCCGCCGCACCGCTGGCCGGGAAGACGGTCATCGACACGTGCAACTACGGCCCCGAGCGCGACGGGCACATCCCCGAGCTGGACGGCACGTCGCTCACCTCGAGCGAGCTGCTGCTGCGATACGTCCCGGACGCCATGCTCGTGAAAGCGTTCAACAACATCTACTTCAAGCACCTGCTGTCGCTCGCCCGCCCGGCGGGGGCGGCCGACCGCTCCTACCTGCCGATCGCCGGGGACTCCGGGCCGGCGAAGGCGGCAGCTGCCGAGTTCATCGATTCCATCGGGTACGGCGTGGTGGACGCGGGACTCCTGGCCGACAGCTGGCGGCAGGCGACGGGCACACCGGTGTGGGGAACCCCGTACGGGCCGCCCTCGCACGAGAAGGGCCGGCCGACCGGCCCGGACGCCATCCGCGCGGCACTCGCCACCGCAACGCGGTGATCGCAAGTCGGCGCGTGCCGCAGTATGGTCCGGCCGCGATCATGTGCGCCGACTGCCACCGATGCGAAGACAGCATCACGACCAGCACGTGAGCACGGCCAGGAGAGGCACATGACCGACCCATCGCCGGTGATCGCGGTGACCGATGCAGAACTCGAAGACCTGCGCGCGCGGCTACGCGCCACCCGGTGGCCCACCGGGTGGCCCGTCGACGGCTGGGAAGCGGGCGCCGACACCACTGAGGTGCGCCGCCTGGCGGAGTACTGGGCCACCGGCTATGACTGGCGCACCCACGAGGCGCGGATCAACGCCCTGCCGCACCACACGGCCGCCATCGGCGGCACGCCCGTCCACTACCTCCGGTTCGACGGCGAGCAGCCCGGCGCCCTGCCGATCGTCCTGACCCACGGCTGGCCCAGCACCTTCCTGGAGCTCACCGACCTCGCCCGGCGCCTCGCGGAGCCGTCGAAGCACGGCGGCGACGCGTCCGACGCGTTCACGGTCGTCGTCCCCTCGCTGCCCGGCTACGCGTTCTCGCCGCAACACCCGGCCCTTCCGCCGACGCTCCAGACTCACCAGATCTGGCACCGGCTCATGCGGGACGAGCTCGGTTTCCACCGGTACGCCGCCCACGGCGCCGACCTGGGCGCGGGGATCACCTCGCGCCTGGGGGAGGCCTACGCGGAGTCGCTGGCCGGCATCCACCTGCTCGCCGTCGCCGCACCCCAGGAGTACGGCGCCACCAGCCTCACCCCGGACGAACAGGCCTACCTCGACCAGGTCGCCACCTGGAGCGCGGCGGAGGGCGGCTACCAGCACCAGCAGAGCACCCGCCCGCTCACCCTGGCCCACGCTCTGTCCGACTCTCCGACCGGCCTGCTGGCCTGGATCGTCGAGAAGTACCGCGCCTGGAGCGACTCGGGCGGCGACCTCTCGTCCCGGTTCACCGACGACTTCGTCCTCACCCAGGCGTCCCTGTACTGGTTCACAGGCACGATCTCGACGTCGTTCCGGCCCTACTACGAGTACGCCCGCGGCCTGACCCGGCGCGTCGCAAAGGTCGACGTACCCACCGCCGTCGCGGTCTTCCCCGCCGACCTCACCCAGCCCCCGCGCTCCTGGGCCGAACGCACCTACACCGTCACCCGGTACACGTCGATGCCACGCGGCGGACACTTCGCCGCCCACGAAGAGCCCGAACTGCTCGCCGACGACATCACCGAGTTCTTCCGCCAACTGCGCTGAGACCGACCCTGCAACAGGCGGAGCGGCTCCGGGACGTCCGCTCTCCGGAGCCTCACCGTTGCCGCGGGCGTCCCGGCGGTGTTGCGAATGTGACCAGCGGCCCGGCGAACATCGCGTCGGCCAGGACCGCGCCGCCGATCGCCCCGCCGGCCTGGGCGCACACGTACGCGGCGACGTCCCGCAGGGCCAGGCCCTCCGGGTCACTGCGGCCGGTGAACCGGGCGGCGAGCGTGACGACCGGGTCGAAGTGCGCGATCGCTTCGGCGGCGACCCGGCGGATGAGCGGTGCGTTCACGCGGTGACTGCGGCGGGCTGCGTGGTGGTCAGGAACGCGGCGAGCTTGTCCAGGACGCCGGGCAGCACCCAGTAATACACCCAGGTCCCGCGGCGCTCGCAGTCGATCAGGCCGGCCTGCCGCAGCAGTTTGAGGTGGTGGGAGATCGTCGGCTGGGACAGCTCGAAGGCCGGGGTCAGGTCACATACGCACACCTCACCGCCGTCCCCGCGCGAGGCGATCATCGACATCAGGCGCAGCCGGACCGGGTCCCCCAGCGCCTTGAAGACCTGCGCCAGGTCAGCCGCCTGGTCCTCGTCCAGTGGCGCGGCAGACAGGCCCGCGCAGCAGGCTGCGTCCTGGCCCATCACCGCAAGCTCTTGTTTCGACATGCCTCTATGTTGACGTTTTTCGATTCAAGGCGCAAGGTTGCATCAATGAACGTCAATGCAGGCCGTTCCGGGCACCGCCATGCCCGTCATCCAGGAGTGAAGTCATGAGCGAGCAGACCACCACCGACCTGCGCGAAACCGTCCGCCGGCGGTACGCCGCCGCAGCCGTGAAGGTCACCGAGGGCAGCACCGCCTGCTGCGGGCCCGATCCGGTCGAGGTCGACGAGAACTTCGGCTCCACCCTGTACGCCACCGACGAACGCGACGCGCTGCCGGCCGAGGCCGTCGCCGCTTCGCTCGGCTGCGGCAACCCCACCGCCGTCGCCGAACTGCGCGCAGGCGAGCGCGTTCTGGACCTCGGCTCCGGAGGCGGCATCGATGTCCTGCTCTCCGCCCGCCGCGTCGGCCCCACCGGCAAGGCGTACGGGCTGGACATGACCGACGAGATGCTGGCGCTGGCCCTCGCCAACACGGCGAAGGCGGGCGCGACGAACGTGGAGTTCCTCAAGGGCACCATCGAGGCGATCCCGCTGCCCGCGAACACCATCGACGTCGTGATCTCCAACTGCGTAATCAACCTGTCCGTCGATAAGCCTGCGGTTTTCGCCGAGAGCTTCCGTGTCCTCAAGCCGGGCGGCCGGATCGGCGTCTCCGACGTTGTCGCCGACGACACCCTCACCGCCGAACAGCGGGCAGAGCGCGGCGACTACGTCGGCTGCATCGCCGGCGCGCTCTCCTTCGCCGAATACCGCACGGGCCTGGAGGCCGCGGGGTTCACCGCCGTCGAGATCACCCCGACGCACCCGGTCGCCGACGGCATGCACTCCGCCATCGTCCGTGCCACCAAGCCGGCGGCCGCCGACGCCCCGACCGAGGTGGCCGCGTCGGCCGACGCTTGTTGTGGTGTCAATGCCTGCTGTACCTCTGGCGAAACCGCTGCCGATCCCGACCTGACCGTCACCGAGGCCAAGACCGCCTCGGGCTGCGGCTGCCAGAACTGAACCCAGTCCCTGAGCAGGACCCCGCCCCGGGTCCTGCTCACGTACGTAGGCGGGTGTGCCCGCCGGGATGGGTGGGGTGGGGCTGCCGAGGTCCTGTCCGCGTGGTCCGGCGAGGCTTTCGAGCCCGGCCGGGTGTGGAGCCACGCCTGGCCGGCGGCTGCATGGTGTGGTGGTGGCCGTCGGGCCGTGGCACGCGGGCCCTGGCGCCCGGTGCGCATCGCGCGGGCGTGCCGAGACGGTCGCGCTGTTGCGGCAGGCGGCCGGTGCGGAGCCGAGACGACCGGGGAGTCGGCCGCGCGGCCGGGAGTCGGCATCGGCCGGCTCGGCTCGTCCGGGCCGTGTTTCCCGGCCCCGGCGTGGACCGTGGTGGGCTTGCCGAGCACGGCCCGTGCTCGAGTGTGCGGGGTCGCCGCTGCTTCAGTGGCCGCCCGACGCCCGACGCCCGGTGGTCGGCCCGAACCCCGGTCGGTCAGGGTGACTTACCATCCGGTAGTGTCGTTCGGCAGGCCATCGGAGGAGGAACCGTGTCACGGTCCGAACGCTCGCCCCGGATGCTCGCCGGACTGCCGGAGGGCCGGTCATGAGCGGAGGGCCCGGGAAGGGTGACGTGGTCGAGGACTTCGCGTTGCCGGACGAGACCGGGACCGTGCGGCGGCTCTCGGAGCTGCTCGCCGAAGGGCCGGTCGTGCTCTTCTTCTATCCGGCCGCCCTGAGCCCCGGCTGCACCGCGGAGGCCTGCCACTTCCGTGACCTCGCCGCCGAGTTCGCCGCCGTCGGCGCGCGCCCCGTGGGCATCAGCGGGGACCCCGTCGAGCGGCAGGCGGAGTTCGCCGGACGGCACACCCTCGGCCTGCCGCTGCTGTCCGACCCGGACGGCGCCGTCCGTGAGCGGTTCGGGGTGAAGCGGGGCATCGCCGTGGCGCCCACCAAACGGGCCACCTTCGTGATCGGCCGGGACCGGACCGTCCTGGAGGTCGTCCGCAGCGAACTGCGGATGAACACGCACGCCGACCGCGCGCTCGCCGCCCTGCGGGACCATCGCGCCTGAGACCGGCCCGGGCCCCGGGCCCGCTCCGCCGCGGTTGAGGACGGACGGCTGTGGGCCGATGCTGGACGAATGGAGAAGGCCCCCGCCGCGGTGGTCGTCGATGCCCGCGGCATCGTCACGGGGTGGAGCGAGGGCGCCCGGAACCTGACCGGGTTCCCCGCCGAGGAGGCCGTCGGCCGCGCCGTACGGGACCTGCTCGCCGCGGACGTGCCGCCCGGCACCCCGCCCGCGCCGCAAGCCATCGTCGACGTGCGGCACCGCGACGGCCGCCTGGTGCCGCTCCGGTTGACGGTCTGCCCCCTCTCCGGCACGGAGAAGGCGCCGGGCGGGTACGTGATCACCGTCGAGCCCCCCGGGCCGGCCGAGCCTTCCTGGGCGGGCCGCGCCTTCCAGCAGGCCTCCCTGGCGATCTCCGTCCTCGACACCGAGCAGCGCTTCGTCCGGCTCAACGACGCCGCCTGCGAGGCGATGGGCGTGCCCGAGGAGGGGCTGCTCGGCCTCACCCTGTTCGACGCGGCGGGGCGGACGGACCGCACCTGCGGCGTCGACCGGCAGCTGCGCCATGTCGCCGAAACCGGCAAGCCCCTGCACCACGAGAGCTACGGCCGCGCGCCCACCGCCTCCCGGCGCCACGCCTGGAACGTGGAGATGTGGCCGGTCCGCGGCCCCACCGGCGAGGTGATCGGCACCGCCATGGCGGGACTGGACAGCTCCGAGCAGCACCGTGCCCGGCACCGGCTGGCGCTGCTGAACGCCGCCGCCACCGCCATCGGCACCACCCTGGACGTCGTCCGCACCGCCGAGGAGCTCGTGGAACTCCTCGTCCCGGAGTTCGCCGACTTCGCCGCCGTCGACCTGCTCGACTGGGCCCTCGGCGCCGACGAGCCCCCGGACGGACCGGACAACGGGGTCGTACTGCGCAGGGTGGCGCACGGCTCCGCCGCCGGGGACACCTGGCGGACGGCCGTGCGCCTCGGCCGTACGGACGTCCACCCGCCCACCTCCCCGCCCGCGCGGGCGCTGCGGGAGGGCAGGGCGGTGCTCGCCCGCGCCGGCGAGCCGGACTTCGACCGGTGGATCGGCGAGCGCGGCCCGCACGCCCACGGCCTCACCGGCGTCCACTGCCAGCTGTCCGTGCCGCTGCGGGCCCGCGGCACCACGCTCGGTGTCGCGGTCGCCGTCCGCACCACCCTCCCCGACGCGTTCGCCCCCGACGACGCCGTACTCGCCGAGGAACTCGCCAGCCGCGCCGCCGTGTGCGTCGACAACGCCCGCCGCTTCGCGCGCGAACGCTCCACCGCCCTGACGCTCCAGCACAGCCTGCTGCCCCGAGGCCTGCCCGGCCAGGCCGCCGTCGAGGTCGCCCACCGCTATCTGCCCTCGGCGTCGGCGGCCGGCATCGGCGGCGACTGGTTCGACGTCATCCCGCTGGCCGGCAGCCGCGTCGCCCTGGTCGTCGGCGACGTCGTCGGTCACGGCATCCCCTCGACGGCCACCATGGGCCGGCTGTGCACCGCCGTACGCACCCTCGCCGACGTGGACCTCCCGCCCGACGAACTGCTCACCCACCTCGACGACCTGGTCACCCATCTGACCGCCGACGAGGGCGACGACGTCGCCGAATTCGGCGCCACCTGCCTCTACGCCGTCTACGACCCCGTCTCCAGGCTGCTGACCGCGGCCGCCGCCGGACATCCCGCGCCGGCCGTTGTGCTGCCCGACGGAACCTGCCGGCTCGTCCCCGTGAGCGCGGGCCCGCCGCTCGGCGTCGGAGGACTGCCCTTCGAGGCGGTGGAACTGCTCCTGCCCGAGGGCTCCGTGGTCGCCCTCTACACCGACGGCCTCGTCGAGGACCGCGACCGCAACATCGACCAGGTCACCGGGGAGCTGCGCCGGGCCCTGGCGGTGCCCGCCGGGTCGCTGGACGCCCTGTGCCACGGCGTGCTCAAGGACGTCCTGCCCGCGGAGCCCCTCGACGACGTGGTGCTGCTGCTGGCCCGCACCCGCGCCCTCGGCGCCGACCGGGTCGCCACGAGGGACGTGGCGCACGACCCCGAGGAGGTGGCGGCCGCCCGCCAGTGGGCCGCCGACATGCTGGCCGCCTGGGGCCTGGACGAGTCGGCCTTCGTCACCGAACTCGTCGTCAGCGAACTGGTCACCAACGCCATCCGCTACGGAGAGGCGCCCATCAGGCTGCGGCTCATCCGCGACCGCAGCCTCATCTGCGAGGTCTCCGACGCCAGCTCCACCTCACCGCACCTGCGCCGCGCCCACGCCTACGACGAGGGCGGCCGCGGGCTGCTGCTGGTGGCTCAGCTCACCCAGCGCTGGGGCAGCAGACAGACCGACCGGGGCAAGACGATCTGGGCGGAACAGCACCTGCCGCGGCACTGACCGGCCGCCCCCGCCGCTCAGGTGCCGCCGTCCTCCGCGGCGACCTGGGCGAGGGTGCGGCCCGAGCGCGCCGACCGCGCCCGCCGCGGATCCGGGGCGCCGCGCCCGGCGACGCCCTTCGCCGCCCGGACCAGCAGCCACGCCTCCTCGCCGTCGTCCCCGTCGCGGAAGCGGGTGAGGGCGTACTCCCCGCGCACTTTCGACCCGTGCAGCCGGAACGTGGCGTGCCCGCGCTCCAGGGACTCCGCGAAGTCCAGGGGCCGGCCCCGGCGGTCGTGGCTGAGCGGCTCGTACGTGCCGCGGTCCCAGACGATCACCGTGCCGCCGCCGTACTCACCGCGCGGGATCACGCCCTCGAACTCCTCGTACTCCAGCGGATGGTCCTCCGTGGGCACGGCCAGGCGCTTGTCCCGCGGGTCGGCCGAGGGGCCCTTCGGCACCGACCAGGACTTCAGTACGTCGCCCACCTGGAGCCGGAAGTCGAAGTGCATCCTGCGCGCGTCGTGGATCTGCACCACGAAGCGGCGCGCCGCATCCGCACCCGCCCCGTCTCCCCGGGGCTCGCCGCTCCGTCCGAAGTCCCGCTTGCCGCGGTAGTCCCGCAGCCGGTCCTCACCCACCGCGTCGCTCCCTCCGGTACGTCACCGCCGTATGCGCCGCCCCGGGTACCCGGTCAGAACTCCTCGTGCACCTCCGGATCGCCGCCGAGGCGCCGGTGGGCGCGGTCGGCGAGGGTCCTCATCTGGGCGGCGTCCAGTTCGAAGCCGAACACGTCGAGGTTGGCCCGCTGCCGCTCCGGGGCGGAGGACTTGGGCACGGGGACCGCGCCCAGCTGGATGTGCCAGCGCAGCACGGCCTGGGCCGGGGTGACCCCGTGCGCCTCCGCGACGGCGGCGACGGCGAGGTCGTCCAGCAGCGTCGAGCCGCGGCCGAGCGGGCTCCAGCTCTCGGTGAGCACACCCTTGTCCGCGTGGTACGCGCGCAGCTCCTCCTGGGGGAAGAAGGGGTGCAGCTCGACCTGGTTGACCGAGGGCAGCACCCCGGTCTCCTTCTCCAGCCGGTCGATGTGGGCGGGCGTGAAGTTGGACACCCCGATCGACCGGACCAGACCGTCCTCGCGCAGTTTGATCATGGCTTTCCAGGAGTCGACGTACCGGTCGACGCGGGGGAGCGGCCAGTGGATCAGGTACAGATCGACGTAGTCCAGGCCCAGCCGCGCCCGGGACTCCTCGAAGGAGGCGAGGGTCTCCTCGTAGCCGTGGTGGCGGCCCGGGAGCTTCGTCGTCACGACGATCTCCTCACGGGGGACGCCGGACGCGGCCACCGCGCGGCCGACGCCGGTCTCGTTGCCGTAGCGGGTCGCTGTGTCGACAAGGCGATAGCCCGTCTCCAGGGCCGTGCCGACGGCCCGCTCCGCCTCGGCGTCGTCCATCGGCCAGGTGCCCAGACCCAGGGCGGGGATCGCGGTGCCGTCGTTGAGGGTGCGGGTCGGAATGCTGGTCACGAGAGGCCTTCCGTCGGGGACGTCCTCCTCCAGCGTCGGGGACGACGGCCCGTTGATCAACCGCACGCCGGGGCCTCGCGGGGCGCGTGACGACGGTCGTGGCGATCCGGGCGGCGGTGGCGCGCCGGCAGGCGGGGCTCTTCCGCGGGCAGCGCGTCGACCACGCCGCCCATGTGGCGCCGGCCGGTGCTCGGCGTACGGTCCGGCACGGAGCTCGACGACCGGCTGCGGCGCGGCGCCGCATCCTGCTGCGCGGCCGGCACTGCGCCCGCGGGGGCCCGCGTCGATCCGCCGGCCGCGACGATCCTGCACGCCGAGACCGTCCCGCCGCACTGCCCGCGACCCACGCGGGACTGCCCCCGCGCGGGAACGGGGGTTCGCCCGCCGGCGGCGTGCCGAGCACCCGCCGGAGGCCGGCCACCGGTCCCGGCCGGGCGGACACGGCCCACCTCGGCCACCCGCGGATCACGCACCGCGTCATGCTCGCCGAGGACGTTCCCGGCGGCGTGGACGGCCGGTCCTCCCGGCCCCTCACCGGCATCGCACCGGGCCGCCGGCGGGCGGGCCCCTTCTCACGTCAGCGGGATGGTCACCTCGTCCTCGACCGGTGGGGCGACTTCCTGGGCGCGGTGGCCGGTGGCCGCGTGACAGCGCAGGCGGATCGCGTCCGGGCTCACGTCCAGGCGCAGGAAGCTCTTGAAGAAGGGCGGGCTGTAGGTGGCCGAACCCGGAGAGAACAGCGACGTGTACACCTTGCGCACCGGCAGCCGGAACCGCTTGGCCCGGTCGGGCCTGCGGCCGGTGCCGAGCAGCGCCGCGACCAGCCGCATCCGGCGGGTGATGCGCGGCGGTGCGCCCGGAACGCGGGTGGGCCCGATGCCGAGACGCTCGGCGATCACCGCCATCGCCTCGGCGTCGCTGAGGGCGAAGAAGCGGCGCAGCCGCAGCCGTCGCCCGTAGAGCGCGCTGTAGAAGGCCAGGGAGTCGCCGCGCAGCGGATAACAGCGGAAGTCCCGCTCGGTGACCCCGGCGACATCGACCCGGGGAATGGTGTGGGTGGCGTGCGTGAACGCGCCGCCGCCGCCCGCCACCACGTACTGAAGGGTGCGGCCGTCGTCCAGCCGCACGGGATAGCGCTGGTAGTTGTGGATGTCGCCGCCTATGGCGGCCACGTAGTGGTGAGCGGGGTCGCGGACGATGTCGTCGACGGTGCCGCCGCCCTCGACGGGGCACGGGTGGTGCTCGCCGTCCACGTACAGGGGCGACCCCGTGACGAGTATCTTCGGGCGTGGGTCCCGGGAGACCTCCCGCAGCCACGCGCCCTGGGCGGCGTCGATCCCGCCCAGCAGTCCGGTGTCGATGCCGACGATCCGTATCGGACCGGCGTCGACCGCCCAGTACGGGCCGGGCTGCACGGCCCGCTGCTCGGGCCCGGAACGCAGTGCGCGCGCCTCGTCGAGCCGGGCGCCGTCCCCGGGGCGCGGCCGGTGCCACAGCAGGGAGCGCAGCCAGGCCCGGGTGAGGGGACGCGACGCGGGGGCGGGCGGCGGCGGTGGGCCGGCGTCGCAGAAGACGCGCATGAAGCCGGTCAGGTCCTCGTACCAGTCGTGGTTCCCCGGTATCGCGTAGATCGGGGCCCGGTAGTCGCGGTACGGCCGGAAGAACTTGGCGCCGTAGTCGTCGGCACTGCCCACCGGGTAGATCACATCGCTGGCGAGCACGGCGAACGCCGTGTCCTGACCCTCCTTCAGCAGGCCCGGCACCACCGCGTACTGGGGCTCTCCGCCCTCGCCGGTGTCGCCGAGGAGCAGGAACGAGAACCGGTCCGGGTCGTCGCGCCGGATCACCTTGTCGGCGGGCGCCCCGGCCGCCTCCCGCCGGGCGACCCAGCGGGCGCGGACCTCCGGCGTGGGGTCACCCAGCCACGAGGCCAGGACGCCGTTGCGGGCCGCCCACAGCGTTCTCGGGTCGAGCCAGGAGATCTTCTCCACCTTGTTCGGCATCAGCCGCCGGTACGCACCGCGTTCCGCGGCGCCCCAGCCGGCACCCTCGGCGGTCTCACGTGAAGAGTCGGACACCGGGGCACCGTAACAACGGTGCGGCGCACGGCCGGAGACCGGGTGGCCCGCGGCCGGTGCACCGAACCGCCTTGGCGGCGAGGGCCGTTGACGGCGGACGCCAGGCGGACGTTCGGGCGGACGTCAGGAAGCGGGCACCCCGCTCACTCGAACCGCGAGACGTCGCCCGCGCCCCGCCGTACGATCTCCGCCTCACCGCCGGAGAAGTCGATCACGGTGGTCGGCTCGGTGCCGCAGTCGCCGGAGTCGAGCACCGCGTCCACCTGGTGGTCGAGCCGGTCCTTGATCTCCCAGCCCTGGGTCATCGGCTCGTCCTCGCCGGGCAGCAGCAGGGTGCTGGACAGCAGGGGCTCACCGAGCTCCTCCAGCAGCGCCTGGGTGACCACATGGTCGGGGATGCGCACGCCGACGGTCTTCTTCTTGGGGTGCTGGAGCATGCGGGGCACCTCCTTCGTCGCGGGCAGGATGAACGTGTAGCTGCCCGGGGTCGACGCCTTGACCGCCCGGAACACGTCGTTGTCGATCCGTACGAACTGCCCGAGCTGCGCGAAGTCCCGGCACACCAGGGTGAAGTGGTGCCGGTCGTCCAGCTTGCGGATCGTACGGATCCGGTCGATGCCCTCACGGTTGCCCAGACGGCAGCCGAGCGCGTAGCAGGAGTCCGTGGGATACGCGATCAGGGCGTCGGCACGGATACTCGCGGCGACCTGGGCAATGGTGCGCGGCTGGGGGTTGTCGGGGTGCACATCGAAGTACTTCGCCATTCACCGAGCTTATGCCGCCGGCGCGCGGCCATCCCGCACTCCGGCATCGCGCCGTCCCCGGATCCCGGTGCGCCGTCGCGCCGGGATGAGCCGCGCCCACCGGTGAGGTAACGTCCCCGACCCGGGCCGGATGGGCGAGACGACGAGGGGAGGACCCGACATGGCAGGCCGTGAGGACGGAATCCGGCACACGCCGGCGGCACCCGGAGAGCACCCGGCCTGGGCGCGGGAACTGCTCGAGCATCTGCGGCCTGCCGGGCGGGACGTCGGCAGGGTCGTCGACTGGCTGGCCGCGACCGCCCACGCGGAGGTGGCCCTCCAGGACGCCACGGGCACGCTGCTCGCCGGTACCCGGCTGCCCCTGGACGACACCCTCGTCGCCGACCTCGGCTCCGGCCGGATCGCCTCCGCCGCCTGGGAGGGGGACGGGCGCCACCAGCGCCTGGTGCGCATCGGCCACCCCTCGGGCGCCTGTGTGCTGGCCGTCTCCCGCGAGGACGCCTTCGACCGGCACACCTTCGACGTCGTCACGCACACCGCGCAGGTGATCGAGCTCCTGCTGGCCGCCCGCGAGACCAGCGCCGCCGGTCACCGGCTGCGGCGGGCCACCGCCGATCTGCGGCTGGCGATCCTGCAACTGCTGATGGTCGAGGACACCGTCTCGGCCCGCCGTGTCGCGGCGGGGCTCTGGCCGGGCCTGCTGGACGCCGACACCGCGTGCGTCTACGTCGTGGAGTCCGCGCCGGAGCGGCGCGAGCGGCTCGTGGCGGAGTGCCTGGACACCACGCGGGAGGAGGCGCTGGTCGTGCGGTGCCCGGCGATGGACGGCCATGTGATCGTCGTCAGCCCCCGCGAGCGGACCGCCGCCGATCTGCGCTCGCTGGTCGGCAGGCACCCGGGGACGTTCCTCGGCGGCAGCGTGTGGCAGAGCCTCGCCCGTACCGCCACCGCGTACGGCCAGGCCGTCAGCGCGCTGGCGGTGGCGCGCTTCCGGACGGACAAGACCGCCGTGTACGCCGAGCGCACCCACCCCGAGCGGCTGATGGAGCCCGCCGCCCTGCGCGGCTGGGCGGCCCGGGTGCTGCGTCCGCTGGACACGCTGGCCCACCACACCCGGGCCGAACTCCTCGCCACCACCCGCCTCGGCCTGGAGTTCACCGCCGTGAACACCGCCAAGATCCTCGGCGTCAGCCGCAACACGGTACGGGCCCGTATGGAGCGCGTCGAGACGATGCTCGGCGTGGACTTCGACGACGCCACCGCCCGCGCCGTCGTGCATCTGGCGCTGCACACCCAGATCAACCTCCTGGACGGACAGACGGGCAGCGACCCGGGCACGCGCGCCCCCGCCGGCCTGACGGGCCTGCTGGCCGGCGACGCCGTGCGCGCCTGGGCGCACGAGCTGCTGGGACGGCTCGACCACGATCCCCGCAGGGTGCGCCGAACCCTGCGTACCTGGATCGCCGCCGGGGGCAACGCCGAGCGGGCCGCGCAGACCCTGGGCGTCCACGCGCAGACCGTGCGTGAGCATGTGCGCAGCGCCGAACCGGTCCTCGAACGCCAGCTGCTGGCCACCGGAACCGATCTCTACGAGGTGGTGCTGGCCCATCTCGCCGCGGGTGACCTGGAGCCGCCGGTTCTCCCGGAGGAGTAAACCGGGCCTTTCGGACTCAGTTGTGCACGGTTGAGTCCTCCGGAAGCGGCAGCGGGCATCGGTGCGATACACATGCCCGTTCCTCGCGGCATAGATTTTGAGCCAAGGCGGGGGCCCGACCGGAACGGGGGACCGGTCGCGCTCCCGCCGCCTACGCCGCGCGCCCTCACGGCGGGCCGGTACCCGCCCGCCGCCGGCAGGGCCCGCCCCTTCCGCCGCGTGCGGGCCTGAACAGCGCGCTGCCGTGCGCCCGCCCGAACGGCGGCCGGCACCGGTTTCGCGGACCCGGACCTCGTGCGCGGTGCGACGCCGGGCCCGAGTGGTTCCGGACGGTTTGCGCGCCCCCGCGGCGCAAGGCGCTGACGGCCCGGCGGCCGACCGCTACCCTACCGGTCGGTAACCGCTGGGATCCCAGGAGGCGACGCCCCATGCCCACGCTCGCTGTCGACGGCGCGGACCTGACCTACGACGACGAGGGCCCGCGCGACGCCGGCGGCGCGCCCCTGGTGTTCCTCCACGGGTGGACCGCCGACCGGCACCGCTGGGACCACCAGATGGCGCACTTCGCCCCCCACCGCCGGGTGATCCGCCTCGACCTGCGCGGACACGGCGAGAGCAGCGGCGGCGGGGCACACACCATCGAGGCCCTCGCGCACGACGTCATCGTCCTCCTCGACCATCTCGGCGTCGACCGGTTCGTCCCCGTCGGTCACTCGATGGGCGGCATGACGGCCCAGACCCTCGCCCTCGCCCACCCCGCGCGGGTGGAACGGCTGGTGCTGGTGAACTCCATCGGCAGGATGACGTACAGCAGGTACCGGGCGCTGCTGATGGCGGCGTCCGCCCGGGTGCCGTTCCGGCTGTTCGTCGCCGCCAACATCCAGCGCGCCTTCGCCCCCGGCCACCCCCGCCAGGAGGTCAAGGAGTACATCCGCGCCTCGGCGGCCACGCCCCGCGAGGTCGTCATGACCCTGTACTCCGCGATGCGCGCCTTCGACGTCCTCGACTGCGCCGGCGAGATCCGCGTCCCCACCCTGATGGTGCACGGCTACCACGACATCCAGCTCCCGGCGCACCAGATGCTGCGCATGGCCAAGGACTACCGGGACGCCGAGATCCGCATCCTCGACGCGGGCCACGAACTCCCCGTGGAGAAGCCCGCGGAACTCACCGCCGCCCTGGACCGCTTCCTCACCCCGGCCCCTGTCCGGGAGGAGTCCCCGGGTCGCCGCCCCGGCTGAGGCGCGGCAGCATGACCCCCGTACGCACGCGACCCGGGGGGCGACGAGCAGCGCAAGGAGCCGACACGATCATGACGGACGTTTCGAGCCGGGGTCCCGCTCCGGGTGACGACCGCAAGGTACTCACCAACCGCCAGGGCCACCCGGTCTACGACAACCAGAACCAGCGCACCGTCGGCTCCCGGGGCCCGGCCACGCTGGAGAACTACCACTTCCTGGAGAAGATCAGCCACTTCGACCGGGAGCGCATCCCCGAGCGCGTCGTGCACGCCCGCGGCGTCACCGCGTACGGCTTCTTCGAGGCGTACGGCACCTGGGGCGACGAGCCGGTCTCCCGCCACACCCGCGCAAAGCTCTTCCAGGAGAAGGGCAGGCGCACCGACGTCGCCGTCCGCTTCTCCACGGTCATCGGCGGCCGCGACTCCTCCGAGGCCGCCCGCGACCCCCGCGGCTTCGCCGTGAAGTTCTACACGGAGGACGGCAACTGGGACCTCGTCGGCAACAACCTGGGCGTCTTCTTCATCCGCGACGCCATCAAGTTCCCGGACGTCATCCACGCCCTCAAACCCGACCCGGTCACCTTCGAACAGCAGCCGCGCCGCATCTTCGACTTCATGTCGCAGACACCCGAGTGCATGCACATGCTGGTCAACCTCTTCAGCCCGCGCGGCATCCCGGCGGACTACCGCCACATGCAGGGCTTCGGCGTGAACACCTACAAGTGGGTCAACACCGAGGGCGAGACCAAACTGGTCAAGTACCACTGGATGCCCAAGCAGGGCGTGCGCGGCATGACCGAGGAGGACGCGGCCAACGTCCAGGCCGACGGGCTCGGCCACGCCACGAAGGACCTCTACGAGGCGGTCGGGCGCGGCGAGTACCCGGAGTGGGAACTCCTCGTCCAGATGATGGACGACCACGACCACCCGGAGCTGGACTTCGACCCGCTGGACGACACCAAGACCTGGCCCGAGCAGGACTTCCCGCCCAAGCCGGTGGGCCGTATGGTGCTCGACCGGATGCCCGCCGACTTCTTCGCCGAGAACGAGCAGATCTCCTTCGGCACCGGCGTCCTGGTCGACGGTCTGGACTTCTCCGACGACAAGATGCTCGTCGGCCGGACCTTCTCCTACAGCGACACCCAGCGCCACCGCGTCGGCCCCAACTACCTCCAGCTGCCGGTGAACCGGCCCAAGCACGCGGACGTGCGCACCAACCAGCGCGACGGACAGATGACGTACGTCGTCGACGCCGCCGGGGAGAACCCCAGCGTGAACTACGAGCCGTCGATCACCGGCGGCCTGCGCGAGGGTGAATACCCCACGCACGACGAGCAGGGCCCGGAGATCCGCGGCCGGCTCACCCGCGCCCGCATCGAGCGCGCCAACGACTACCAGCAGGCCGGGCAGCGCTATCTGCTCCTGCAGGACTGGGAGCGCGACGACCTGGTGAAGAACTTCACCGACCTGATCTCCCAGTGCGACCGCGCCGTCCAGGAGCGCATGGTGTGGCACTTCCTGCTGGTCGAGAACGACCTCGGCCTCAGGGTCGGCGAGGGCCTCGGCATCATGCCGGAGGACGTCGCCCACCTCGAGCCCCTGCCCGGACAGAGCCTCACGGAGGAGGACCGCAAGCGGCTCGCCGGTCTGGGCGACAACCCGCCGCGCGACGTGGAAGGTCTCACCATGACCCACTGCGTCCCCGACACGCGGCACGTGGTGACCCGCTGACCGCTCACCCGGCGGCGGCCGCCCGCGCCACCGCGAGCGCCTGCTCGGCGTAGCCGCGGCCGAACAGCACGGCGTGCACCAGCAGCGGGAACAACTGGTGCACGCCCACGCGCGCCTCCCACCCGCCGACGAGCGGAGCCGTCTCCCGGTAGCCCTCGAGCACCGCCGGCAGTTGGGGACAGCCGAAGAGAGCGAGCATCGCCAGGTCGGTCTCCCGGTGCCCGCCATGGGCCGCGGGGTCGATCAGCCGGACCTGGCCGTCCGCACCCCACAGCACATTGCCGTTCCACAGGTCGCCGTGGAGGCGCGCGGGCGGCTCGGCCGGTCCGGCCAGGTCCGGCAGCCGCTCACAGACCCGCTCGACGACGCCCGCCTCGTCCGGGCGGACGGTGCCCTCGTCGACCGCGCGGCGCAGATACGGCAGTACCCGGTGCTCGGCGTACCAGCCGGGCCAGTCGCCGCCGGTGACGTTGCGCATCGGGGCGAGCCCGATGTACGCCTCCACCGGACCGCCCGGCGGAGGCGTCCCGAACGCCGGCGCACCGGCCGCGTGCAGGGCCGCGAGGTCCCGGCCGAACCGCACGGCCGCCTCCCGCGTGGGCCGCCCCCGGGCCACCCGGTCGACGACCAGCCACCGCGCGTCGTGACCGTGCACCTCGGGCACCCGAACCGCCCTGGCACCGGCGAGCCAGCGCAGCCCGGCCGCCTCGGCCCGGGCGGCGCGCGCGTCCTCGGTCCGCTTCACGACCACCATCCGGCCGTCGTCGAGCACCGCCTCGGTCAGTGAACCGGACACGGGACGCACACCGGTGACCGCCCGTCCGGTGAGCCGGGCCGCCACGGACTCCGGCCCGTCACCGTCCGGCGCGCCGGGACCGGTGGGGAGGGGCATGCGCGGTCTCCTCTCATGCGGGGGCACGCCCAGCGTACGAGCCGCCCCGGGCCGCGTCCGCCGCCGAACGCTCGCGCAGGACGGTGAAATCCCGCCGCGTGCCGATCGAACGGAGCCGCTCCGGGGGACCTCTGGGACCATGACCAGTTCATCGTTCCAGCGCACCCTCACCCTGCCCGCCGCACTCTGCGAACAGGCCGCACAGCACCTGGAGCAGGCCGCCCGGCGGACGGTCGACGGGGCCGGAATCCCGCTGAAGGCGTTCCGCGCGGCCGCCGACAGCGACTACACCCTCCCGGTCTCCGTGGTCGAACAGGCGGCGGGCTGTCTGCTGGTCCTGGCCACGGAGACCGCGCAGACCGTGCGGCCCTCGGTCCTGCGCACCATCATCGGCGTCGCCCTGTGCCTGCGCGACGCCGTCGAGGCGGTCCACCGGCCCGCGCTCACCACCCGGTTCTGGTGACGGACCGTCGCATGCCCCCGCCCCCGGCGGGAACCCGGCGCACCCGCACCACCCCACCCCAGGAGTAGGCCATGAGTCTGTTGCGTGTCCTCGGCCGGCCCATGCTGGCGTCGATGTTCGTCGCCGGCGGGCTGGATTCCGTCCGCCACCCCGAGAACGTCACTCAGATCGCGGAGCCCGTCGTCCGGCCGGTCACCGACCGCGTGCCGCTGCTGCCGGACAGCACCGAGGACTGCGTCCGCCTCAACGGCGCCGTCCAGGTCGTGGGCGGGCTGATGCTGGCCACCGGACGCATGTCGCGCCCGGCCGCGCTCGCGATCGCCCTCACGCTCGTGCCCACGACCCTGGCCGCGCACCGCTTCTGGGAGGAGGAGGACCCCGACCGCAAGGTCCAGCAGCGCATCCACTTCCTGAAGAACCTCTCCATGCTCGGCGGACTGCTGATCGCCGCCGACGACACCGGTTCCGCCCCCTCACTGATCTGGCGCGGCCGGCACGCGGCCCACGACCTGCGGCGCGACGCCCACCTCGTACGCCACTCCGTCCGGGCCGGCGCCGGGCCCGCCGCCCTGGCCGGCCGCGTCCGCGCCAAGCTCTCCTGCTGACCCGCGGCGGTGCGGGGACCCGGGAGCGGAGTGGACCCGGCCGGGCGCCACCACGAACCGGAGGAGAAGGACATGGGACACGGAGGCAACGTCATCGACGAACTGGTGACCGATCACCGGGAAGTCGAGGAGCTCTTCGGCAAGATCGAGGAATTGCCGCCCGGCCACAAGGACCGCAAGGTGTACGCCGACCAGGCCACCATCGAACTCGTCCGCCACTCGGTGGCCGAGGAGGCCTACCTCTACCCGGCCGTACGCGAACACCTGCCCGACGGGGACGCGCTGGCCGACCAGGAGCTCGAGGACCACGCCACGGCCGAGCGGACCATGAAGGACCTGGAAGGCCATGACGCGGGCGACGCCGAGTTCGACCGGCTCATCGGCATGCTGATGAGCGAGATCCGCGAGCACATCGCCGACGAGGAGCAGAACCTCTTCCCGCGGCTGCGCGCCGCCTGCTCCCCGGAGCAGCTCGACAAGCTCGGCGAGAAGGTCCGCCAGGCGAAGAAGACGGCCCCCACCCGGCCGCACCCGGCCGCTCCCGACAAGCCGCCCGCGAACAAGCTCCTGGCACCGGGCGCCGGCATGGTCGACCGGCTCCGCGACGCCCTGAGGGGACGCGGCAAGCTCGACTGACACCACGGGTGAGGTGCCCCCTGTGAGCAACCACACTCACCACCCCAACTCCCCGGAACCACAGCACCCTTGACCCGCGCACCCCGGTGATCCACCGGCCGCCCGGAACCGACTCGGCGGCGTCCCCTTCTGCCACCATGGTCCGCGCCCCGTCCCGGTGCCGGGAGCCGCCGCGCAGCGCAGCCGGCGTTCCGCTCCCCGCGCCCTCCTCCGCCGGGCCCTCCGGCTCGTCTCCGAGTAGCGCACTGTGTCTTCCTCGCCCGCCCGACGGCGGTACACCAGGTCGGCGGTGATCCAGCGGGCACCGGCGAGACCGGCGGTGTGGCGCTCCCAGTCGGTGGGCCGGCGGTCGGACGGCAGCGGCACGTCGATCCGCGCCGCGATCCCGGCGGTCGCGACACTCGCCCCGGCGAGGTCGAGGGCGAGGTCGTCGGCCCAGGTGGGCCCGGGTATCACGTCGTCGTCGAGGAACACGATCCACGGGACGTCCCCGGCGGCCCGCCATCCGGTGTTGCGGGCGGCGGCCGGTCCCCGCCCCCCGCCGGGCACCACGAGGGTGCGCGTGCGCAGCGACGGCGGGACGGCGGCGGTGAGCGGCACGCCGGCGGGGTCCGGGCGGTCGTCGACCACCACGACCCGTGCCGGGCCGGGACCGTCCGCCTCGGCCAGCGCCCGCAGGCACCGGGCCAGCGTGGGCCGGCCGAGCGTCGGCACCACCACGGCGTACTCCCCGCTCGGGGCGGCGGCCCCGGTCATCGCGCGGCCTCGCCTTCGCCCGGGCGGAAGAGATCGAGGGGGTCACCGGCCAGGGCCTGGCGGACGAAGGTCGGCACGGCGCGGCCGTCGTGGCCGCGCATCCGCGGGCCGTAGGTGTTGAACAGCCGCACGATGCAGGTGTCGGTGCCGTGGGAGTCCGCGTGGGCGGTGGTCGGCGCCTCGCCGAAGCGATTGGCCTCGTCGTAGACGCTGCGCGGTCCGACCGGGTTGACGTTGCCCCAGTACCGCTCGTCCTGCGGGTTCTGCCGCGGGTCGCCGTAGACCTCCGAGGTGGAGGCCAGGACGAAGCGGGCCCGGGCGTCCTGGGCGAGCCGCAGTGCGTTGCGGGTGCCGAGGCTGCCGGCCTCCAGGGTGTGCAGCGGCAGCCTCAGGTAGTCCGCCGGGGAGGCGGGGGAGGCGAAGTGCAGGACGAGATCGGGCCGCCGGTCGACCGGCAGCGCCTCGGCCACGTTCGCTTGTACGAGGGTGAAGCCGGGCCGTTCCAGCAGCGGCGCGACGTTCTCCGGGCGGCCGGTGCTCAGGTCGTCCACGCAGGTGACGGCGGAGCCCGCGGCCAGCAGGGCGGTGCACCGACGGGAGCCGACGAAGCCCGCGCCGCCGGTGACGACGACGTGCCCCCAGCTCCGGGGTATGGCGGTGGTCATGTCGCTCAGCCCTCCGTCGTCAGGCGCCGGTGCCGGGCCCGCACGGTGCGGCCGTCGACCCCTCGCCCAGCCTGGGCCGCGGCCCCGCGCAGGGCACGGCCGCCTACTGCAATCCGGTGAACCACGCAGCGCGAGCACGGTACGGAGGACGCCGTTCGCGCAGGTCGGAGGGAGTGCGCGAGCGGGGCCGCCCGACGCCGTCGGGCTCGGGGCGGTCCCCACGCGCGTAGCGCACCGCGGGGTCCCTGCTCGGACTGCCCACCACCGAGCGCCGGTCCGGGCCCCGGCGGCCACCGCCGGCGCCCGTTGCGGACCATCGCCAAGGAGGCCGGCATCTCGGTGGGGACGGCCCGGGACGGGCGGCAACGGGTGCGGGCCGGACGGAACCCGGTCCCTGACTCGCAGCGCCGCCCCGCCCGGGAGCCCGTCCCGTCCACCGTCGGCCCGGCTGCGGCGGCGCCGCACGGCACGGGCGGTGGCCTGCGCCAGGGGGCAGGCCGACCGCTCGCCGGGGCAGGCACGCGGCGCGTTGCGGGGGAGGGGGCGGCTCGGGCCGTCGGCCTGGCGCGGCGGCGCCTGAAGGAGAGCGTCGGGGAGGTTGCCGTGCGGGCAGCTACGTGGGTGGGTCAGTGGGTCGGGCGGCATGCCGGGGCCCCCTCCGCGCTCTCGCGAGTGCGGACAGCGGCCCCCGGGGCCTCCGGCCTTGTGGCGATGATGCCTGGCTGGGCGGCCCGCTCGGGGGTCGCGGTGGCACGAGTGCGGGTGGTGGGCGGCCTTCGGTCTGGCGGGCGGAGCCTGGTGGAGGGCGGTGCGGAGGTTGCCGTTCGGCAGGTCGGCGGGTGAGTGGGTGGGGGCGGGCGGCATGCCCGGAAGCCCACTTCGCGTGGTCGAGGGTGCCAGCGGTGGCCCGGGCCAACCGGCCGGCGGCCGGGGCGTGCGGGTCAGGCCGCGAGGGTGGTGTCGGCGCCGAGCCGGGCGTCGAGGGACGCGCGATGCAGCGCGGCCACCGGGGCGAGCAGATCGGGGTGCCGGAGGAGGGCCGAGGCGCGGCGGTCGGTCTCGTCGGGGCCGAGCAGCCGGCGGAACTCGCCCGCCGCGCCGGAGCCGAGGGCGCCCACCGCCTGCGAGGCCAGCGCCGGTTCGGCGAGCAGACAGGCCGCCCAGCTGGCCACGACCTCGTCGACCCACGTACGCCAGCCGTCCACGGAGACGCCCCCGTCCGCGTCCGCGCCGGTGACCCAGTCGAGCCGCGCCGAACCGCCCGGGCCCGCCACGGCCACCAGCGCCGCGTCCATCGCCGTGGGATACCGGAGCCGGGCCGCGACCGTCACCGCCTGCCGCGCCTGGACCTCGCACAGCGCGGCGGCCAGCGCCCCGCCGGGCGCGGGGAAGGAACGCGTCAGCCACTGCGCGGTCGCCGCGATGACCGGGGAGAGATCTGCCTGCATGGCCGGGCCGTCCGAATACCGTCGGGGTGAGGGACCGCACGGCACGCTAGCCGCCCCTCCGCCCCTCACGGCGTGACCCATGCCTCGTTCGGCGCGTGGTCTCGACCACACCCGTACGGGTGCCCCGCCCGCCCCCGGAGTATCCCGGCGTACCGGCCGGGCACCCGGCGGCCATGGGCGTACTCAGCCGCCCCCTCATCGACCGCACCCTGCCCCTGCTGGCCGAGGGCTACGCCTGGCTGCCCAACCGGATGCGCAGCGCCGCGGGACCCGTGGTGCGCACCCGGATCATGGGACGGCCCGCGCTCGCCCTGCGCGGGCCGGATGCCGTGCGCTTCTTAGCACGGCGCCGGCGGCCGCCCCCACGAGGGGCCGCCGCCGGCGCCGTACCGTCACCCGGTCACATCTTCTGCCACAGCGCCGGTGTGGCGGCGGGTGCCCACGTGCCCTGCGCCTGGTGGGTCTGGAGGCACTGGTAGGTGACCCCGTCGCGGGTCACGGTCGTCCCGGCCTCGTAGACCCGGCCCGCCGCCCAGGCCTGCGCGCCGTCCTCCGGCGCCGGTGCGGTCTGCGTTCCGGCGGTGACCAGCGTGAGCCCGAAGTCGCTCAGGATCGGGTTCACCGGCTGGTAGTACGTCGTGCCGCCGCTCGTGCAGTCACCGGAACCGCCGGAGGTGACGCCCTGCGCCTGCGAGCCCGTGACATACGGGCCGCCGGAGTCGCCCGGCTCGGCGCACACCGTCGTCCGGGTCAGCCCGTCGACCGTGCCCTCGGGGTAGCGCACGCTCGCGCCGTGCTGTTCGATCGTGCCGCAGTGCCATCCCGTGGTGGACCCGGACCGGCACACCGACGCCCCGACGAGGGCCTGGACCGAACCGGTGACCTGGACCTCCTGGCCGTCCTGCGCCTTCACGTCGGGCGTGGGCGTCCACTGGTCGTTGGTGGCCACCCACGCCATGTCCTTGCCGGGGAACGTGGAGGCCCGGAAGGTGCCCTGCGCGGTGCGGTCGTAGCCGGTGGTCGTCGCCCCCTGGCTGCCGCAGTGCCCGGCCGTGGCGAAGCCGCCCTGGCCGCCCTGGGTGACGGAGAAGCCGACGGAGCACCGCGCGGAGTCGTTGATGTAGTAGGCGTCACCACCCGTGATGTCCTGCAGCAGCCGCGGCCGTACCGTCGTCATGCGGATGCCGACGTCCTCACCCGTCAGGCCCGCGGCCTCGACGAAGGCGGTGCCCGCCTCCTGACTGGTCGCCTCCACCATGATCCGGTTGTTCGGCACGTCGATGTACCAGACGGGCGAGTCGAGCGTCGAGACGCGCGAGGCCGCCGCATCCAGCTTCGCCTTGGCCGCCCGCAGATCGGCCAGCGTCCGCTCCACCACCTCGGCCCGGGCGCCCTGGGCCTCGATCGCCGCCGTGTCCCCGGCGTCGGTGGTCGCGACCATGAGCTCCGCGGAGGTGTCGCCGCGCACCCAGGCACCGGCGAACCGCTCGCCCAGGGCGAGACGCAGCCGGCCCGCGCGGGTGCCGGCCTCCGCCTCGTTCACCAGCCGGTCGGAGGCCTGCTGCGCGTTCAGGCCCAGGTCGCGCTGGAGGGCGCCGAGCAGATGGGGCGACGGGCTGTCGGCGCCGACGGTCTGGGCCGCGGTGGGCGCCGGCTGCGACGCCGGCGTGGGATCGGCCGCCGCGGCGGAGGGAAGTCCGGCGAGGACGAGGGCGCCGAGTGCCGTGAGGGCGGACCGGCGCACGGCCCGGACATGACTGGGGACCATTCGGTACGTCTCCTTCGTTCGGGGCGGCGAAGCTGCCGATGAGGGCCTTTCCCGGCGCACCCGACCCGATGTCAGGACATGCCCCCGTTAGCGCGTTGGAGGCACCGATGGCCGCCATGTGCAGTACAGCCGTGCCGCGGCGGCACCCGGACGGGTCACACGGGCGTCAGACCCGGGGAGCCCGCCTCGGAGACGAAGGAGGCGGCCGTGGAGACCGGAGCGCCGGGAGTCGTCACGGCCGGGACGGTCCGGAAGTCGGCGCGGGCGTGCCGCCGGTTCAGTTCGACCAGGACATAGCCGCGCCGGCCGTCGTAGAACCTCAGGTGCGGATTGGCCCGCGTGTAGGTGTCCCAGTTGGCGGGGCGCTCGGCGCCGTTGCGGCCGCTGGACACGGAGGAGCAGGTCAGCTCCGTACCGAGGGCGCGGGAGCCGGGGTCGTCGAAGTCGTCCTTGATGTCGAAGGCGTAGGCGACATGGACGTCACCGGTGAGGATCAGCCAGTTGGCCACGCCGGCCGCCTTCGCGCCCGCGACGAGACGGTCGCGGTTGGCGCGGTAGCCGTCCCAGGCGTCCATCGACATCCTGGCCCCGGCGCCCAGGTCCAGCTTCCGCTGGGAGAAGCACACCTGCTGGGGCATCACGTTCCACAGCGCCGTCGAGGCTCCCCACCCGTCGAGCAGCCACCGCTCCTGGGCGTCCCCGGTGAGGCTGCGCGCCGGGTCGTCCGACTCCGGCCCGGGGACGTGCGGCGTGTCGTCGTAGGCCTGGTCGTCGCGGTACTGACGGGTGTCGAGAACGTCGAACTGGGCGAGCGTGCCCCAGCGCAGCCGGCGGTACAGCCGGGCGTCGGGGCCCTCGGGCAGCTGGTCCGCGCGCAGTGGCTGGTTCTCCCAGTAGGCGCGGTAGGCAGCGGCGCGGCGGGCCAGGAACTGCGCCGGGTCGCTGCCGTTCTCGTCGGCGGCGGCCGCGTAGTTGTTCTCGGTCTCGTGGTCGTCCCAGGTGACGACGAACGGGTGCGCGGCGTGCACCGCGCGCAGATCGGGGTCGCTCTTGTAGAGCGCGTACCGCATCCGGTAGTCCGCCAGGGTCGTCGTCTCCCGGTTGAACACGTCCGGCAGTACGACGTCGGTGTAGTCGCGGGCTCCGCCCGCGGAGTCGACGGCGTACTCGTAGAGGTAGTCGCCGAGGTGGAAGACCACGTCGACGTCCTCGCGGGCGAGATGGCCGTGCGCCGTGTAGTAGCCGTCGTGGTACGCCTGGCAGGCGACGGCGGCCAGCCGCAGGCTCGCGGTGGCGGCGCCGGCCGGGGGAGCGGTGCGGGTACGGCCGGCCGGGCTGATCCAGGCGCCCGTGCGGAAGCGGTAGTAGTAGTGGGTGCCGGGTTCCAGACCTGTCACGTCGGCGCGCACGCTGTGCGCGTACTCGGGGAGGGCGAGGGCGGTGCCGCTCCGCACGACCAGGGCGAAGCCCTCGTCGAGGGCGACCTCCCAGGAGACCTCCACGCGCTGCTGTCCCAGCCCGCCGTCCGGTGCGAACGGGGAAGGGGCGAGCCGGGTCCAGATGAGCACCGAGCCGGGCAGCGGATCCCCGGACGCGACCCCGAGGGTGAAGGGGTCCTCGGCGATCCGGGCCGCGTCGAGCCGGGGCGCGGCGAAGGCGCCGCGCGCGGGCAGGTTCGTGGTGAAGGCGAGGGCGGCGGCCGCGGCGGTGACGGTCAGGAAGCGACGGCGGGCCAGATGCCCCGCGGCGGCGCGCAGTTCGGCGTCGTGCGGGGTGGAGGCGAACGCGGACGACGGTCCGGGACGGCCCGACAGCGCCATCTGGGGTCCTCTCCTGGGGCGGATCGCGGGCAGTCCCGTTCTGCGGATGACCTGCCACGAGGCACGGAGCCTGCATGCTAAGCAGATGAAATACCCACAAAAGGCGCGCCGTGCGGGGTGTTCACCTGCAAGGCCCTACGCCGGTACCGCCCCGGACGGACCCGGGCGCCGCCGGTGACACCGACGGCGTCCGGGGCGGCGGGTGCGCTCAGCCGGTGCTCGCGCTCACCCGTTCGCGGACCGGCAGGTGGTAGACGTGGAAGGCACGGCCGATGACGGGCTGTGCGACGTTGCGCACCTTGACCCCAACCGTGGTCATGCCGTGCTCGGTACCGGCGTGCGCGTGCCCGTGCACCGCCAGGTCCGCGCCGGCCGTGTCGATCGCCTCGGCCAGCAGATAGCTGCCCAGGAACGGATAGATCTCCAGCGGCTCCCCGGCCAGGGTCTCCGGCACGGGGGAGTAGTGGGTGAGGGCGATCCGTATGTCGCAGCCCTCCCGGGCCAGGCCCTCGAGCGCGGACCGCAGACCGTCGGCGCAGCGCCGGGAGACCCGGACGAACTCCTTCATCACGGGCTCGCCGAACTCCCCGGCGCTGGCCCCGACGAACCCGCCGCCGAACCCCTTGGTGCCGGCCACCCCGACCCGTACGTCCCCCACCCGGACGACGGCCGACCCTCCCTCCAGGACCTCGGTCCCGGCCTCCCGCAACAGCTGGGTGACCTCGTCCTGCCGGTCGTCGTGGTGGTCGTGGTTGCCGAGCACCGCGACCACGGGCACTCCCAGGTCCCTGATCTCGTCGGCCACCACCCCCGCCTCCTCCAGGGTGCCGTGCCGGGTGAGGTCACCGGCCAGCAGCAGGAGGTCGGCGCACTCGGGCAGGGTGTCGAACGCCGGACGGAGCACACCCCGGGTCTCCGGGGCCATGTGGATGTCCCCGACGGCCGCGACGCGGATCATGACAGCTCCTCCGCGTGGTCGGGCGAGGAGGGCTCGCTGACCACGATGTCGCAGTGCACCTCGAGCCCCGCGAGCTCCTCGCGCACCGCGCTCAGGACGTCCTCGCGGCACCGGGCCGAGGGCACGGTCCCGGTGACCAGCACGGTCCCGCCGCGGACCTCGGCCCGCACGCCGAGCTCGCCCAGTTCGCCCCAGGCGAGCCGGTCCTGGAGGTGGGCGACGCGGTACTCCGGGCTCGGCGCGGCCTGGGGGCCGGCCGGCGAGCCGGCGTCATGGGTGCTCATCGGCGCTCCTTCCGCGGGCGTTCAGATGACCTTCAGGCGTTCCAGGAGGAAGAAGAAGGCGGCGGGCATCGGTTCGTCCCCGGTTTCCCGCCGTACCCGCTCCCAGTCGACCTTCTCCCGCAGGGCGCGGGCGATGGGCAGGACCGCCCCGAAGTCGCAGTGGTGCTCCGAGAACGCGGCCACCAGGCCGGACAGCAGATCCGTGGGGGCCAGGACCGGCATCCGTACCGACTCCACCGGCAGCTCCCGCGCCCGGTGCAGCATCTCGCCGGAGACGGGCCGGTGCGCCAGCTCGAAGATGATGTCCACGTCCTGGCCGAAGCAGGTCGCCTTGATCAGCCAGTCCTCGGGCGGTGTGTAGACCGTCAGACCGGCCTCGCGCAGCGTGGCGGCCACCGCCTCGGCGTCCTCCGGACGGACACAGAAGTCGACGTCGTGCTGGAGGTTCCCGCTGCCGCCGTGGGCGTGCACGGCGACACTGCCGGCCAGCGCGAAGAGGTGCCCGCCGCGCTTCAGCACGGCGCCCACCTGCTTGGCCGCCTCCAGGATGGCCTGATTGCGGTCGCGGGGCAGCTCCGGGCCGTCGTCGTCTGCGCGGGCGCGCGCCTCGCGCCGTACGCCGGGCGGCGGCACCTCGCCGCGCGCGTCCGAGGCCAGACGGAGGTCCGGGGCCGCCGGGCGCCGGGTGGGCGTCGCGTCCTCGCCGTTCTCCGTCATGACCACTCCCTTCGCCGGCCGGACGGTCCGTACGGCCGCTGAGCCCCGTCCTCGTCCCCCCGCGCCCGGGACTGCACCTAGTACCCGGCGTGTCCCTTCCGACACGGACACGGCGGGCAGAGGCGCGCGCTCCGGGCGGGCCCGCGCACCGCGCGAGGAGACCGGCTCGGGCGTACTGGAAAAGCGCGCGGGCCGGTCACCGCCCAAGATGGGGCGAAGGCAGGGAAGCCGATGGGCGGCCCTGAGGGATCCGCTCGTGGAGGTCGACATGGACCAGGACCCGTCTCGCTCGTCGGATCTTCCGCAGCCCCTGCGCACGGCCGTCTCGGGCCTGCGCCGGCTGCCGGGCGGGCACCGGCTGGAGAAGGCGGCCGGCGGCGCCCTCGAGGCCCTCGGCGCGCTGTCCCCGCGCGGGCGCCGGATCGCCGTCTACACGGGCGCCGGCGTGCTCGGCGTGGCCGGTCTCGTGGACTGGCCGGTCGCGGTCACCGGCGCGGCGGTCGCCTGGCTCACCCGGCCCCGCCCCACCGACCGGCCGGACGGCGAGCGCGCGGCCCCGTCGCCGGCCGACGCGCACGACCGGCCCGGAACGGCGGACACCGCCCTGAGGCAGGACGGGCCCGGCACGGCGGACTCCGCCCGGCCGTACGACCGCCGCGACGCGGACCGGCCCGCCGGCCCCGGCGACCGCCTCACCCCGCACCGCAACCGCGACGGCCGCACGGACCGCCCCGTGCACCAGCAGCCCGCGAAGGTGGGCGACACCGCCACGGCCGAGGGCCTCAAGCAGGTCGCCGAGGCCACCTCCCACCACGGCCCGTCCGACGGTCCCGCCCGGCCGCCCGCCGGCCGGCCCACCCGCTGAGCCACGAACACGGGACCCGCAGATGCTCACACGCTTCGACGTCGCCCCGCTCGCCGGTGCCGTCGCGGGAGCCGCCGCCGGCGCCGCCCGCGGCACCGCACAGGGCGTGACGTCCGTCCACGACACCACCCGCCGCCTGGGCCACGTCGCCCGCAACGCCCTCGGCCGGGACCGGCACTGGCGGGCCGGACACCGCGTCCACCTGGCCCTGCGCCACCCGGACGGCGGTGTCGCCCCGCTCGCCCGCAAGGCCGCCGCCGAACTGCTCACGCACCCGGACGTGCTGACCGCGTACTGGGACGAGGGACTGTCCCGCCTGGTGGTGACCGCCGTGACGGACGCGGCCGGCGACCGCGTGAGCGAGCACGCCGTCGCACTCGCCGCCCGCCTCGGCCTGACCGAGGACGCGGGCCCCGAGGAGGACGACGGGACCCCGCACCCCGGCGACCCCCGCGACGTGCGCATCGCCGCCGCCGCGCTGGCCCTGGACGCCGCCGGCGCGGCCGGTGCCCTCGCGGGCCGGGCGCTGCGCCTGCCCCGCACCCCCAAGGCGGTCACCGCCGGCGTGACCCTGCTGCGGGAGAACCCCCGCTTCCGTGCCCTGCTGCGGCAGCGGTTCGGCAGGAGCGGCATGGAGCTCCTCCTCGCCGCCGCCAACGCCGCCGCGCACGGCGCCTCACAGTCCCCGGTGGCCCTCGTCCTGGACGGACTGCTGCGCACCGGCCAGCTCACCGAGGCGACCGCCAGGGCCGCGGCCTTCGAGGCCCTGCACGACGACGTCTGCCTGGAGGACCGCACCAGCGTTCCCGGTCCCGCGGACATCCGCCCGCCCCTGCGGGTCACGCCCGCCCAGGCGTACGCGGCCCACGCCGGCACCGGCAGCGTCGTGGGAGCCGCCGCCACCCTCCTCGTCACGCACGACACCTCGGAGGCGGCAGAAGCGGTCCTGGCCGGATCCCCCAAGGCAGCGCGCTACGGCCCCGCCGCCTTCGACGCCCTGCTGGGCACCCACCTCGCCCGCACCGGCGTCCTGGTCCGCAGCGGGGACCGGCTGCGGCAACTGGAGTTCGCCGACTCCCTGGTGCTCCACGCCGAGGCCCTGCGCGGCCCCGTGCAGCCCGCCGACGCCGTGTTCGAGGACCCCGTCGACCCCTGGGCCGAGGCCGTCCTCGACGCGGCCCGCCGGGCGGGGCTGTATGTCGTGGTCACCGGCGGCTCCGAGCTGAAGGACATCACCCGGCTCGCCGACGAGGTCGCCCCCGCCGACCTGCCGTTCGGCGACGTCGTACGGGCCCTGCAGAACGACGGGCACATCGTGGTGAGCGTCGCCCGTGCGGCCGCGCACGGGGACGGCGACAGCGCGGACGGACTGCCCGCGGGCGACGTGGCGATCGCCCTCACCGACCGGCGCTCGGCCATCACCTGGGGTGCCGACGCGCTCGCCCCGAACGGACTGCCCGACGTGTGGCGCCTGCTGACCGCGATCCCGCCGGCCCGCCGGGTCGGCCGCCGCTCCCAGACACTCGCCCGCGCGGGCGCCGCCCTGTCCGGTCTCCTGGTGGCCCGCGGCGGCACCCCCAGGGGTCCGCTCTGGCAGCGGCTCACCCGGCACGCCCCGGTGAACATCGCCGCCGCGGCCGCCCTGCTCACCGGCTGGACCGAGGCAGTGGGCGTGGCCCGCGCCACGCCGCCCGAGCCCCGGCTGCACGTGCCCTGGCACGCCCTGGAGACGCACCAGGCGCGCGCACTGCTGCGCCACACCCGCACCGACGCCGAGCCCGAAGGACTCGCCCTGCTCGCCGGCCGGGCCCGGCAGCGGGCGGCGCGGCTCGCCCGCACGCCCGCCCTCGCCCCCGCCCGCTGGACCGGTCAGGCGGCGGGTGCCGTCCGCCGCGAACTCGACGACCCCCTCACCCCCGTCCTGGCCACCGGCGCCCTCGCCTCGGCGCTGCTCGGCTCGCTCGTCGACGCGCTGCTGGTGGTCGGCGCCATGGACATCAACGCGGTGGCCGGCGGACTGCAGCGGCTGCGCGCCGAACGGGCCCTGGCCCGGCTGGCCGCCCGGCAGCAGCCCAAGGCGCGCCGGGTCATCCGCGGCGGCACGGTCACCGTCGACGCCGCACGGCTGCGGCCGGGGGACCGGATCGGCATCGGCGCCGGCGACGTCGTACCGGCGGACGCCCGGCTGCTGGAGGCGGACGGGCTGGAGGTCGACGAGTCGTCCCTCACCGGCGAGTCCCTGCCCGTCACCAAGGATGTGGCGCCGACGCCCGGCGCGCCGGTTCCCCGGCGGACCTGCATGGTCTTCGAGGGCACCACCGTGGTGGCGGGCCGGGCCGAGGCGCTCGTGGTCGACACCGGTGACCGCACCGAGGCGGGCCGCGCCGTCGCCCTGGCCGCGCGCACGCCGCCGCCCGCCGGCATCCAGGCGCGCCTGCGGGAGCTGACCCGCAAGGCCCTGCCCGTCACCCTCACCGGCGGCGCGCTGGTGACCGGGCTCTCCCTGCTGCGCGGCAGCCCGCTGCGGCGTGCCGTCAGCGGCGGTGTCGCCGTGGCCGTCGCCGCCGTGCCCGAGGGGCTGCCGCTGGTCGCGACCGTCGCCCAGATGGCCGCCGCCCGGCGGCTCTCCCGGCGCGGCGTGCTGGTGCGCACCCCGCGCACCCTGGAGGCGCTGGGCCGGGTCGACACCGTCTGCTTCGACAAGACCGGCACGCTCACCGAGAACCGGCTCCGCCTGGTCCGGGTGGCCACGGCCGACGGCACCGTCCTCGCCCCGGGTGCCGAGGACGCCGTACCGGTCGTGCGCATGGCCGCGCGCGCCTGCCCCCAGGAGGAGACGGCCGATGGCCGCCGGGTCGCGCACGCCACCGACGAGGCGGTGCTCGACGCCGCCCCGGCCGACGACACCTGGATCCCCGCGGGCGAGCTGGCCTTCGAGGCGAGCCGCGGGTACGCGGCGGCGGTCGGCCGTGACGGCGACGCGGACGCCGGAGCGCTCCTCGTCGTCAAGGGCGCCCCGGAGACGGTCCTTCCCGCCTGCCGGGACCTGCCCGACGAGGCGGCCGGGACGGCCCACAGGCTGGCCGCACAGGGGCTGCGCGTCCTCGCCGTCGCCCGGCGCCCGTGCCGGGCGGCCGACCCGGACGCCGAGCTCGAAGCCGGGCTCGGCGACCTGGAGTTCACCGGGCTGATCGCCCTGGCGGACGTCCCCCGCGACACCTCACAGGAGCTGCTCACCACACTGCGCCGGACCGGCATCCTGCCCGTCATGCTCACCGGCGACCACCCGGAGACCGCCCGCGCCATCGCCCTCCAGCTGGGCTGGCCGGAGGGCACGTCTGTGGTCACCGGCGACGAACTGGTCGCCATGGGCAGGGCCGACCGGGTGCGCGCGCTGCACGGCGCCGGAGTCGTCGCCCGCGTCGCACCCGAGCAGAAACTCCACGTCGTGGAGGCCCTGCAGCAGGCAGGCCGGGTGGTGGCGATGGCGGGCGACGGCGCCAACGACGCCGCCGCCATCCGCGCCGCCGACGTGGGCGTCGGCATCGAGGCCCGCGGTTCCGCGGCCGCCCGCAACGCCGCCGACATCGTGCTCACCACCGGCGACCTCTCCGTGCTGGTGGACGCGGTGGCCGAGGGCCGCGCGCTGTGGCGCAGCGTCGCCGACGCCGTGAGCATCCTCATCGGCGGCAACGCCGGCGAGGTCGGCTTCAGCGTGCTGGGCACCCTGCTGTCCGGGTCCTCACCGCTGTCGACCCGTCAGCTGCTCCTGGTCAACCTGCTCACCGACATGTTCCCGGCCATGGCGGTGGCGGTGACACCGAGCGACGACCCGTCGACCGCCGTGCCCGCCGCGACCGGCCCGATGGGCCTCGACGTGCTCGGTACACCGCTGCTGCGCTCGATCCGCCGCCGGGGCGTGACGACCTGCCTCGGCGCGGTCGCCGCCTATTTGACCGGCCGTCTCACCCCCGGCACGGAACGCCGCTCCACCACGATGGCCCTGTGCGGCGTGGTGGGCGCCCAGCTGGTGCAGACCCTCTCCGGACGCCGCCACAGCCCTCTGGTGTGGGTGACGGCCCTGGGCTCCGCGGCGGTGCTGGCGGCCCTGGTCCAGACACCGGTGGTCAGCCACTTCTTCGGGTGCACCCCGCTGGGTCCGGTGGCATGGCTCGGCGTCGCCCTGGCCATCACCCTGTCGGTCCTGGCCCCGCGCCTGGAACGCCTCGAAGCGGTGCGTCGCCTGTACGACCTCGCGTCCCGTCTCGCCCTGCGCCTCGGCGACTCCGCACGGCAGACCCGCCACCTGCTGGGCAGCGGCATCGCGCGGCCGGTGGCGTGAGGCGTGAGCGGCGGGCCGGTGGGGCTTGAGCGGCGGACCGGTGGGGCCGTGAGCGGCGGGCCGTCACCTGCCCACCGGGTCGCCCTCGGCGCCGTCGGACCGGGTGCGCATCATCAGATGCCCGCCGTGCCGCAGTTCCGTGCCCGCGTGGAGGAGCGCCGCCTCCTCGCCCGTGCGGGCGTCGACGACGTGGACATGGCCGTGGCCGCCCCGTGTGACCGCCACCCAGCCGGCGCCGGGTGAGGCCGCCACCGCGCGGCGCTGGACATCCTCCCAGGGGCTGCCGCCCCGGCGCGGCGCGCCGTCCATGGGGGGCAGCGGGCAGCGGCGCAGGCCCCCGCCGGTGTGCAGCAGGATCAGTTCGTCGCCGTCGGGGTGGATCCGGGCGAACACCGCGTGGTCGCGCGCGAGAGCCAGCCGGAAGACCAGTCCGGAGCCCAGTGCGGTCAGGTCCGTGCGGCCGGACTCCAGGTCGTGGCGCCAGGCGTGGTTGGTCCACTCCGGCCAGCGCACCGGGTCCGGCGGTCCGCCTCGCACGGTCGACCACAGGGCCCGCCGTACCGGGTCCAGGCGCAGGTACCAGCCCCGGCCGGGCGCCTCCCACGGGATCGGCGGACCCGGTACGAGCGTGCCGCCGTCCCTGTGCGCCCGGTGCACGCCCGCTCCCGTGGCCGCGAAGACGGCGCCGTGCACGGGGTCCTGGGCGTCGCCGTGTCCGTCGGACGGCAGCGGCAGTTCGGTGAGCGGCGTGGCCGGCGGGCAGCCGGGCGGGGCGCCGAGCAGGTCGGCGAAGCGGTGGACGGCCAGGGCCCCGGGCGCGCGGTGCCGCAGGACGACCAGGGGCTCCTCGCCGCCCAGCACCGTGGCTCCCGGCTCGTCGGCCCGGGTACGCGCCCGGGCCGCGTCGCCCGTGGCGAGATCCACCACCGTGACCAGGTCCGACCACGGCGTGGAGTTCCTCCCGAGCCCGGTGGTGACGGCAACCCACCGGCCCGAGGGGTCAGCGGCGAGATGTTCGGCGGGGACCGCGACGGGCACCGCGGCGGTGACGAGGTCGCCGCCGAACGGGTCGAGCACCAGGAGCTCGCCCCTGCGGTCGTCCACGCAGGCCACCCTGCCGTGGGGGAGGGCCAGGAACCCGGCGTGCTCGGAGAGGTGACGCCCGGTCAGCCGATGGACCTCGGTGCCGTCCGGCACCGTCAGGACGCGCACCACCCCCTCGACGTGGGCGGAGACGAGCAGCAGCGGAACGTCGGTCATGGGGCCTCCCGGCCGTCAGGGTGAACTTTTGAAAATGATAATCATGTATCTTCATGGCGTTCCGGACCCCCTGAGAAGAAGCGAGGGCTGCCATGCTGCGCTCACGAACCTGGATCGCCGCCGTCCTGGCCGCGTCCGTCCTGGCCGGATGCGGATCATCCGCCGAACCGGCGGCCGAGGCGAAGGCCGGCGAGGCCACCGTCGACGTCACCGTGCAACCCATCGAGCCGGCCCGGCAGGTGACCGACGCGAACGGCGTGAAGATCTCCCTGCCCGAGGAACCCCGGCGCATCGTCTGCCTGTTCGCGCTGTGCGACGACATCCTGACCGAACTGGGCATCGTCCCGGCCGCCACCAACAACGCGCTCCTCGCCCAGGAGGACTTCCTGGGCGAGGAGCGGGCCAGGACGGTCCCCGTCGTCCCGGGCGGGTTCATCGCGCCCGAGGTGGAGGCGATCCTCTCCCATGAACCCGATCTCGTGATCGGCCTGGAGGACACCCACGGCAAGCTCGCCCCGGCGCTGAAGGGCGCCACCACCTTCTGGCCCATGCAGCCGGAGACCTGGCAGGACAGCGTGGCCTATCTGCGCGACGTCGCCGCGCTCACCGGCCGTACGAAGGAGGGGGAGCGGGCCGAGAAGACGTTCCGCACCAAGCTGGCCGCGGCGCAGCGGAACAGCAGCGACCGCACCGCGCTGATCATCTACGGCAGCGACGAGAACTTCGGCGTCGCGACCCCCGAGGGCGACGCCGCCGCCAGCATGTTCCCGATGATCGCCGACTACCCCTGGAAGTCGCGCGGCGTGCAGGGCAGTTACAGCATGGAGGAGATACTCGTCCGGGACGTCGACGTGCTGTTCGTCGAGACCATGAGCTTCGGCGAGACGGACGGCACCCTGTCGGACAAGCTGTCCGAGAACCCCCTGTGGAACAAGATCCCGGCCGTGCGCAACGGCGACGTGCACGAGGTGAACTCCGAGGTGTGGGCCAAGGGGCGCGGGACGCGTTCGCTGGGCATCGTTCTCGACGAGGCCACGGCCGCGCTGCGGTGAGCGCTCCCGCCTCCACGCAGGACGCGCGGCCGGCCCTTCCGCCGCCCGTACGGCACCGGCGGCAACTGCCCGTCGTCCTCGCCCTGCTGGCTGTCGCGTCGGTGTGCGCCCTGACCCTGGGCACCCCGTACATCCCCCTCCACCGGCTCCCCGCCGCACTGTCCGAGGGTGACGGCACACTCGCCGGGATCGTCGTCGGCGAACTCCGGCTGCCCCGGCTCGTGTTGGCGCTGCTCGCCGGTGCGTGCCTGGGCGCGGCGGGGCTGGTGCTCCAGGAGGCGCTGCGCAATCCGCTGGCCGTCCCCGAGATGCTGGGTGTCTCCTCCGGGGCCGCGCTCGGGGTCGCCGCGCCGCTGGTCCTGGCGGTGACGGTGCCGGCCGCGGTGCAGCCCCTGCTGGCCATCGGCGGCGCCGCGCTCGGCGGCGCGCTGACCCTGCTCGCCGCCGGGCTGGGACGGAGCCCGTCGGCGGTGCTGCTCACGGGAGCGGCGGTCGCTGCGGCCCTGCAGGCCGCGCTGCTGGTGCTGATGGTGATGGCCGATCAGCTGGACCTCCAGCTCATCTACCGATACCTCCTCGGCTCGCTGTCCGCCCGCACCTGGGACGACGTGACCGGGCTGTGGCCCTGGCTGCTGGTCGCCCTGCCCGCGCTCGTGCTGTGCGCACCGGTGCTGTCGGTGCTGCGGCTGGGGGACGCCGACGCCGAGGCGCTGGGTGTGCGCGCCGCGCGGGCCCGCTTCGGGGCGCTCGCCATCGCCGTCGTGCTGATCGCGCCCGTGACGGCGGTGTGCGGCCCGGTGGCCTGGGTCGGCTTCCTCGCCCCGCATCTGGCCCGGTGGGCGCTTCCGGCGTCGCACGCGGTGCGGTGGCTGCCCTGGTCTGCGGCATGGGGGGCCGTCGTGGTGGCGGTCGCCGACATCCCGGCCCGGCTGGCCCTCGCCCCCGTGGAGACCCCGGTCGGGGCCTGGACGGCTCTGCTCGGCGTGCCCGCGGGCGTGGCCCTCCTGCGCTCCGGAAACCGCCGCCCGGGCCGACCACGTGGCAAGGGTGCGAGGGGCACGGCCGGACTCTTGCCCGCCCAGCAACTCCCCGCGACTGAGCACCCCCTCACCACGTCCCGGACCGTGCCTCGGGCCGCGTCGGCCGGTGCGGGCGGTGCCGGTGACGGCGGCGCAGCCGGCTCCCCGGAGCGCACGCACACCGCTCCGTCGGCCGGCGGCGACGGGCCGGGCCCCGCTGACGGGACCGGCCTGGCCGACGCCGACGCCGGAGCCGACCGGCCGTCCGTCGGCCGCCTCCCAGTCGCCATGACTGCCGCCGGGCGCCCACCGGCAGGGGCCCATCCGCTCCAGGACGGGCCGGACGAGGCAGCCGTCGTCGGCGACGGCCGGGCGTCCGGCGCCGGTGACGGGCCGGGCGGCTGCGCGAGGAACGCACCCCTCGCACCGCCCGCCGGGGCGGGCGAGGTTGGTGAACCACCGGGTGACGGCGGGGCGGACGGCCGTGCGGAGGGCGCGTCCGCCGCGCAATCGGGCGGGGCGGTCGCCGGACCGGATGCGGAGGGGACCCGGTGACCCGCAGATTCATCGTCGTCGTCGCGCTCGTCGTCGTGTGCGCCGGTGCGGAACTCGTGGCCGGGCGGGGCATGTCGCCGGCCGCCGTCGTGGACGTCGTCACCGGGGGAGGCGGCCCCACCGAGCGGCACATCCTCCTCCAACTGCGCCTGCCCCGCCTGCTGGTGGCCCTCGGGGCGGGAGCGTGCCTGGGCGTCGCCGGACTGGTGCTCCAGTCGGCCCTGCGCAACCCGCTCGCCGGGCCGGAGGTCACGGGCGTGACGCCGGGAGCCGTGCTCGGCGCCGTCACCGCCACCGGCCTGGGGCTCGCCGGCTGGGAGTCGCCCCTGGCCGTGGTCGTCGCGGCCTGCCTGGGCGGCTGTGCCGGCGCGGCGCTCCTGTGGCTGCTCGCCGGGCGCGGCGCCGCCGACCCGGCGCAGACCGCGGTGCATGGCGTGCTCGTCTCCGCCGTGCTGGGCGGTCTCACCGCCATGGTGCTGCTGGTGGCCCCCGGCGAACTGGGCAGCGTCGTCCAGTGGCTGGTCGGCACCACGGAGGGCCGCGTGTGGCAGCACTGGCATCTGCTGTGGCCCTGGGCGCTGTTCTGGACGTCCGCGGCCTGGCTGCTGGCCGGTCCGCTGACCCTGCTGCGCTGCGGCGACGAGATGGCGAGCGCGGCCGGTCTGTCCACCCGCGGGGCCCGCAGGCTCGCCCTGCTGTGCGCGGTCGCGCTGACCTCCGGCGCGGTCGCCGCCGTCGGCGCGCTGGGTTTCGTCGGGCTGCTCGTACCGCATCTGGCGATCGCCGTCTTCGGTGCCGACCTGCGCAGCTCCCTGCCCGGCGCCGCCCTCGTCGGGGCGCTCGTGGTGTGCGGGGCAGACGCGGCGGCCCAGCTGCTCTCCCGGCTGTCGGCGACGGTCCTGGACGCCGCGTCGCTCACCCTGCCGGTCGGCGCGCTCACCACCTGCGCCGGGGCCGCGGTGCTGCTGATCGTCGTCCGCCGCACGCCGGACCGGACGTTCTGATGTCGACCAGAGACGGACGAAGGACACACGCATGACCGAATCCCTGGGGATCCACGTCGAAGGGGTCCATTTCGGCTACCCCGGCCGGCCCGTGCTGCGCGGTGTCGACCTGGTGGTGCGGCCCGGCGAGCTGACCGCCCTCATCGGTCTCAACGGCTGCGGCAAATCCACCCTGTTGCGGCTGGCCGCGGGCCTGTTGCGGCCGGCGCGCGGCCGCGTGCTGCTCGGCGGGGACGACCTCGCCCGGCTGTCGCGCCGGGAGGCCGCCCGGCGGGTCGCGCTGCTGCACCAGTCGGCACCCGCCGTCCCCGGCATGACCGTGGGCCAACTCGTGCGCCAGGGACGGTACGCGGCCCGTGGCCCGCTCGGCATGCTGCGCGAGGGCGACGACGACGTGGTGCGCCGGGCGCTGCGGGACGTGGGCGTGGAGTCGTGGGCGGAGCGCCCGGTGGACGCGCTGTCCGGGGGCGAGCGCCAGCGGGTCCGGCTGGCGACGGCGCTCGCCCAGGACACCCGGATCCTGCTGCTCGACGAGCCGACCACCTACCTCGATCTGCACCATCAGCTCGACGTGCTCGGGACCGTGGTGCGGCTGCGCGAGGAGCGCGGACTGACGGTGGTGATGGTGCTGCACGACCTCGCCCACGCCGCCCGGTTCGCCGAACGGATCGTGGCGCTGCGCGACGGCCGTGTGGTGGCCGACGGGCCACCCGGGGAGGTGGTGACCCCCGGGCTGCTCGCGGACGTGCTCAACGTGGCGGGCCGGGTCGGCCGCGATCCCGAGGGCGGCTGGCCGGTGTGTTACCCAGATCACCCTCTCCCAGGGGTGGAATATGAAAATCATATTCATTAGTGTTCGGTGTGGTGGCGGTCGGCCGGCCGCCGCAATTCCCCCTCTCAGAAGGAGAGTTCATGGACAACGAGCAGGTCTTCGCGCCCATCGCCGACCCGGGTCAGCTGGCCCACGACTCGGCCTCCCACTCCAACGCCCTCGTCGAGAACCCCTTCGACGACACCGAGGAGTAAGCGAGGGGGATCACCCCCGACCGTGGGCCCGCCCGTCACGTTCCGGGCGGGCCCACGCCCTTGCCGAGCCGCTCGCGACCCAGGAGATCCGACATGCATCCCAGCCAGCTCGCCCCCGGTGTCGAACTGGTCGCCGTGCCCGACCGGGGGCTCGCCGTCCGCACGGCCGACGGGGAGTTCCTCACGGTCCGGACCGGAACCGCGGACGAGGGCGCGCTCCTCGACCGGCTCTCCGGCACCGCCCCCACCGGACCCGACCCCGAACTCGACCGGCTCGTCGGCGCCTTCGGCTCCGCCGGATACCTCGCGGACGATCGGCCGCCGCGCGCCTGGCCGGCCCGGCTGCGCGACGTACGGCTGCTCGGCGACCCGGCGCTCACCGGACCCCTGACGGACCTGCTGCGGGCCGCGGGAGCCGAGCCGCGCCCGGGAACACCGCGGGATCCGGCCGCGGGACGTCCCGCCGCCGTCGTGTGGTGCCTGGGCGGGCCCGCACCGGACGGACTGTGGGACGCCGCCGACCGGCTGCCCGGGCAGCGCATCGCCTGGCTGCGCTGCCACCGTGAGGGTTACCAGGCCTACCTCGAGCCGCTCGCCGCCGCACCCGGCGACGTCACCTCCGCCCATGTCCGGGCCCGCCGCCTCGCCGCCACCCCCGCCCACCGCGAACTGGCCGCCTACTGGAGCGGCCCGCGCACCACCGGCGTCCCGGCCCGGCTCACCCCGGCCGCGGCGGCGCTGCTCGCCGCGCTGCTCGCCGACGACCTCACCCGGTGGGCCACCGGCGTCCCCGACCGGGGCCCCGTCCCCGCCCGGCGCCGCCTGAGGCGTGTCGATCTGCGCGACCTGACCGTCACGGAACACCCGGTCCTGCCCGTCCCCGAAGTGGCCCCGACACCGGTGACCACCCGATGACCACGATCACCGAGACCGTCCACGGGCTCGCCACCGACGTGGTGCTCCCCGACGGCGACGGCCCCTTCCCGTCGGTCCTCCTGCGCACGCCCTACGACCGGCGGCGCCACCGTGCCGAACTGCGCGGCTGGGCCCGGCGCGGATTCGCCGCCGTGGCCCAGGACGTACGCGGCCGGCACGCCTCGCCGGGACAGTGGCGCCCGTACGAGGACGAGACGGCGGACGGCACCGCCGCCGTCCGCTGGATCCGCCGCCGGCCCTGGAGCGACGGCCGCCTCGTGGCCGCCGGTGCCTCCTACGCCGCCCACTGCGCCCTCGTCCTCGCGCTCGACGCGCCCGCGGACGGCAGGCCCGACGCCGTCATCGCCGCCGTGCCCGCGCTGGGCACCGCCGACACCGCCCGCGAACCCTCCGGTGCGGAGCGGCTGGCCGCCCGGGCCGGCTGGTGGGCCGCCCACGGCGACCGGCCCGACTCCGACGACGACGCGCTGGCGAAGGCCCGCGCCGCGGACCCCCGCCTGCTCACACACCTGCCGCTGACCGAACTGCCCCGCAGGCTCGGCCGCGACCTTCCCTCCTGGCCCGCGATCTGGCGGCACCGCGAGCGCGGCCGGCTGGTCGCACGGGGCGCGCACGCGCGGATCCCCCTGCTGGCGGTGGGCGGCCACCACGACCACTTCACCGAGGACACCGTGGCCCTCTGGCGGCGCTGGGGCGGCCCCTCCGCCCGGCTGCTGCTCGGCCCCTGGGGGCACCGCCTCGTCGCCGCGCCCGGACCCGACGCCGACCCCGAGGCCCACCGCGTCGCCCTCGGAGACCTCTACGCCCGATGGGCCCACAACGCCCTCGCCGGTGCCCTCGCCCCCGGCGCCCGGGGCGCGACCGCGCTCGGCGGCAGCCCGCTGTGGCTCCCCGCCGGCACCGAGGGGGAGCCGTACGCCCCGGAGCTGCGGCTGCTGCGCGGCGCCGACTTCACCGCCGACCCCGAACACCCCGTCTCCTCGGAACACCTGGCCGTACCCACCCGGGGCACACCCGACCGCTGCGTGTTCGTCACCCCGCCGCTGACCCGCCCCCTGGACGTCGTCGGACCGGCCCGGGTCACCGTCCGCGCCACCGCCGGCACCCCGGCCGCGGACTGGGCCGCCCGGCTCACCCTGCTCACCCCCGACGGCGTGGCGGGACGCCTCGCCGTCGGGGTCGTCCGGCGCACGGACCCGCCCGGCACGGCCGTCGAGTTCACCGTGCCGCTCGGCCGGCTCGCCCGGCGGCTGCCCGCGGGCGCCCGGCTGCGCCTGGAGATCGCAGGCCACCACTTCCCGGCCCACGCCCGCAACCCCCACACCGGCGAGGACGCCGTCACCGCCCGCCGGCTGACCGCCTCCCGGCGCCACGTCGACCCGGCCGCGACCGTCCTCCGGCTGCCCGTCGTCCGGTCCCGTCCCGTAGCCACCGACCCCGCACAGGAGATCCTCCGATGACGCCGCTGCCCCTGGAAGCCCTCGTCGACCCGGTCTGCGGCATCGTCCGCAAGGTCAAGCCCGTGGAGCACCCGCCGGGCACCCCGGCCCGCTACACCGCGCTCACCGCCGAGATATCCGACGCCCGCAGACTCGGCCTGTGGCCGGCCGACCGGGTGTCCCTCGGCACCACGTTCGGCGACCCGGAAGGCGCCCGCATCGCGGCCGTCGCCGAGGGCGTCGAACGCTACTGCGGCAACCGTGTGCCACCGCCCGGCCACCCCGACGCCCCGCTGCGCGCCACCGCCGCCGAACTGACCGGGGCCGGGCTGCGGCTGTACGGACCGCCGGACCTGCCCGCCTACGCCGACTGGCAGTACGACCGTGACGCGTTCCCCTACCGCCGGCTCACCCCCGGCACACCCGCCCTGTGGACCCGCGGCACCGAACGGCTGCCCGGCGGCGACACCGCCGAGGTCTGGGCACCCACCGCCCTCACCCACCTCAACTGGCGCCAGGGGGAGCTGCGTTCACTGCCCCGCACCCACCACCTCAACTACGCCGGCATCGCCACCGGGCAGGGCCTCGACGACGCGGTCGAACGCGCCCTGCTGGAGGTCGTCGAACGCGACGCGCTCGAACTGTGGTGGCACCTCGACGCCCCGGCCCGCGGCATCGACCCGGCCACCGTCCCCGGACTCGTCGACGACCTCGCCGGATCCGGACTCACCGTCCACCTCGTCGAGATGCCCTCCGCGTTCGCCCCCTGCGTCGGAGCCCTCGTCCAGGACCCCCGGCTCGGCCTGTACGCGGCTGGGTTCGCCTGCCGGTACGACCCCTGCGAGGCCGCCCGCAAGGCGGTCCTGGAAGCCGTGCACACCTGGGTCTTCACCCAGGGGCTCACCGAACCCGACGGATGGGTGTTCCAGGCCGTCGAGGCCGGTCTGCTCGCCCGGGGCCTCTATCTGGACCACCGCGCCGACGGCCGCTATCTCGACGACTGCGGCCCGCAGTTCGAACACGTACGGGACCTGGGCGCGCACGTCCAGGTGTGGCTGGACGAGCGGATGGCCCCCGAGGCCCGCCGGTTCACCGAACCCGCGCTCGGCACCGTCCCGGTGCAGGAGGTGCCGGCCGGCAGCCGCGCACGCCTAAAGGACGCGCTCCGCGACGGCGGACACCGCGTCATGACCTTCGACCTCACCACCGAGGACGTGGCCGAGACCGCGCTGCGCGTCGCCCGGGTCCTCGTCTCCGGACTCCTCCCCAACGCCCCCGCCGCCTTCGGCTACTTCGGCTGCCCCCGCCTGACGGACGCCGCCGCCGGACTCGGCCGCACCCGCGGCCCGGGCGCCCCGGAGGACTTCACGCTCGCCCCGCCGCCCCACATGTGAGGACCCCGTGGATCTCGTCGCCGCCCTCGCCCGCGCACGCTCCGCCGCGGAACCCGGTCCCGGCACCTCCGCCGGGCCGGCCGTGCCGGACTGGCCCGGCCCCCCGCTCCCCGTTCCCGCCGCCGGCCCCGGGGAACTGGACCTGGACCGCCTGCTGCGCCTGTCGCTGACCGCCTCGGATCCCGCCGGACGGCTGCGGCCCGCCGCCTCCGCGGGCGCCCTGCACCCGGTCGACGCCCTGCTCGTGGTGGGCGAGGGCTGTCCGCTGCCGCCCGGGCGGTACGGCTACGACCCGCTGCGGCACCGCGCGCACCCCCTCGGCCCGGCACCCCACGGCACCCCGCCCGGCGTGTCCGTGGAGCTGAGGGTCACCGAGCGGCGCACGCGCTCCCACTACGGACACCGCGCCCTGCCGCTGCTCCTCCTCGACACCGGCCACGTGGCCGGTGCCCTGCGGCTCGCCGCCGACGCCATCGGCGCCGGCCCGGCCGGGCTCCGCCTCGACGGATCCACCGAGGACCCCCTGGCCGTCGTACGCATACCGCTCCCCTCGGGTACTCCGGCCCACCACGACCTGCCCACCCGGCGCAGTGTCCCGCCCCCGCCGCACGGCACACCGCCCCCGGACGACCTGTGGGCCCTGCTCGCCGTCGCCGACGAGGCGAGCGCGGGAGAACCGGCCTGGTGCGCCGCCGTCGGACCGCCCCGCCCCGGGCTCGTCGCGGCCGCCCCCGACGGCACCCTGCGCCGGCTCGCGAAGGGAGAGGCCCGGCCCACGCTCGCCGTGTGGGCCGCGCGCCAGGCCTGGATCGCGCGCGCCGGCGCCGTGCTGCTGGGCCACGGCTGCCCCACGGACGCCGACGCCCCGCGGATCCGTCGCACGCATCTGCGCGCGGGACTCGCCGTCCACCTGGCCCAGGTGACCGCCGTACGACGGGGCCTGGCCGCCCGCCCCATCGGGTCCTGGCAGCAGGCCGACCTGGGTGCCGCGCTCGGCGGCCCGCCCGGCCGGGACCTCGTCGTCCACGGCCTGGCCATCGGAACCCGTCCCTCCGAGGAGAGCAACCCGTGATCGTCCACCCCGAACTGCGCCGCGCGGCACGCCACGTCCGGCGCCCGCTGCTCGCGGCCACCCTGCTCCAGGCCGCCGTCACCCTCACCCACCTCGCCCAGGCCGTGCTGCTGGCCCTCGCCCTCGCGGAGGTCGCCCGTGGCGGCACGGACCGGCTGCCCGCGCTGCTCACGGCGGTGCTCGCCCTGGTCGCCGCACGCGCCGGGCTCGGCCGGTGGCAGCGGCGTACCGCCGTCCGCGCGGGAGCGGCGGTCCGGGTGCGGCTGCGCGACGAACTCCTCGCCCACCTGGGGCGGCTCGGCCCCGCGCATCTGACGACCGCCCGCGCCGGAGCCGTACGCGCCACCCTCGTCGACGGGGTGGAAGGCGTCGACGCGTACGTCTCCCGCTACCTGCCGCAGCTCCTCGTCACCCTCGTGGTGCCGCCGCTGCTGCTCGCCGCCCTCCTCCTCGTCGAACCGCTTGCCCTCCTCGGCCTGCTGCCCGCGCTGCTGCTCGCCCTCGCCGGGCCACGCGCCTGGGACCGGCTCCTGGCCCGCCGGGGCACGGAACACTGGGACACCTACGAGGCACTCGGGGCCGACTACCTCGAAGCGCTCCAGGGCATGCCCGCGCTGCGCGCCGCGGGCGCCGTCGGCCGCACCCGGCAGCGGCTGGAGGAACGCTCGGCCCGGCTGCACCGGGCCACCGTCGCCAAACTCCGCGTGTCGCTCGTCGACACCGGACTCACCGACCTGGCCATCCAGGGCGGCACCGTGGCCGCCGCCCTGCTCGCCTGCCACTGCGCGGTCACCGGGTCCGCCACGGCCACGGACACCTACCTGGTGCTGCTGCTCGCCGCCGAGTGCTTCCGGCCCGTGCGCGACCTCTCCCGGGAATGGCACGCCGGGTATCTCGGCGCCTCCGCCGCCGACGGCCTCGCCGCGCTGCGGACCGCCCGGCCCGCCGTCGCCGACACCGGCACCGTCCCGGCCCGCTGGCCCGCCCCGCCCGACATCCGCTTCGAGAACGTCGGATTCACCTACGAGGGCGCCGCCCGGCCGGCCCTGCACGGGGTGAGCTTCACCGCCGAGGCGGGCCGCACCACCGCGCTCGTGGGCCCCTCGGGCGCCGGCAAGTCCACGCTGCTGGGACTGCTGCAACGCCATCACGAGCCCGGCACGGGCCGGATCACCGTGGCCGGACGCGACGTGGCCGATCACACCCTGGACTCGCTGCGCCGGGGCATCGCCGTGGTCTCGCAGCACACCCACCTCTTCCACGACACCGTCGCCGCGAATCTGCGCCTGGCCGCACCCGACGCCACCGACGACGAACTGACCCGGGCGGCCCGCACGGCCGGCGTGCACGACGAGATCGCCGCCCTGCCCGACGGATACGCCACCGTCCTCGGCGAACGCGGCGCCACCCTTTCCGGCGGCCAGCGCCAGCGGCTCGCCCTGGCCCGGGCCCTGCTCGCCGACGCCCCGGTCCTCATCCTCGACGAGGCCACCAGCGCGGTCGACGAACGCCGGGAGGCCGGCATCGTCCGGGAACTCCTCGCCGCCGCCGGCGACCGCACCGTCCTCGTCGTCGCCCACCGCATCGCCGCCGTCCAGGACGCCGACCGCATCGTCGTCCTGGACGACGGCCGGGTGTCCGCCGTCGGCGCCCACACCGCGCTCGTCGCCGCCGGAGGCGTCTACGCGGATCTGGTCCGGGCCGCTCAGGCCCCCGAAGGAGAACTCGTCGCATGACCGCCACCGCCACCGCCGCCCCCGCCCCCGATGCGACGCGGGTGCCGCCGGCACCCGGGCGCGGGGCGCTGCGCGCCCTGCTGCCCGCTCTCGCCGGGCACCGGGCGATGATCGTCCGCACCTGCGCCGCCGCGCTCCTCGAACATGCCTCGCTGGTCGCGCTGCTCACCCTGGCCGCGCACTGCGTGGGCACCGCCGTCATCGACGGGCGCGCCCCCGGTGCCGGCACCGTCGCCGCGCTGGCCGCCCTCGTCCTCGTCCGCGCCCTGACGACCTGGCGCGAGATGGACCTCTCCCACGACCTGGCCTACCGGGTGCTGGCCGCACTGCGCGTACGGATCTTCGACGGTCTCGCCCGCAGCGCCCCGGCCCGCGTGGCCGGCCGGCGCAGCGGGGACCTGGCCGCCACCGCCCTCGCCGACGTGGAGGCCCTGGAGTTCCTCTACGCCCACACCATCGCCCAGCTGTTCGCCTCCGGTGTGGTGTTCACCGCCGCCACCGGGGTCCTGGCCGGGGTGGAACCGTGGCTGCTGGCGGCAGTCCTGCCGGCCGCGGCCCTGCTCGCAGCCGCGCCGTTCGCCGACGCGCGCCGGCGCGCGGAGCGCGGGGCCCGCACCCGGGCCGCCGTCGCACGGCTGTCGGCCGACACCGTCGAGACCGTCGACGGCCTGCCCGAACTGCTCGCCTCCGGCAGGCTGGACGAACGCCGCGACCGGCTGGCCGCGCGGGGCCGCGAGGTGGGGGAGGCACAGCGCGCCGAGGCGGGCGGGGAGGCCGTGGCCGCCGCCGTCCGGGACGCGCTGATCGTGCTGGCGGTGCTCGGCGTGGTGGCCGGCGCCGCCCAGTCCGTGACCTCCGGCCGGCTGCACGGGGCGTGGGCACCGGCGGCGATGGCGCTCGCCCTGTCGGCGCTCGGCCCTGTCGCCGAGTCCGCGCGGGCGCTGAGCCAGGCCATGGGACTGCGGGCCGCGGCGGCCCGCGTCGAGGCCGCCCTCACCGCCCCCGCGCTCGCCCCGCCGCCCGCCGCGCCCCGCGCCCTGCCGCCCGGCCCGCTCGGCGTGCGGCTGCGCGGCGTGGACTTCCACTACGACGGCAGGCCCGTGCTCCGGCAGCTGGACCTGACGGTCCCCCCGGGGCGGACGCTGGCCCTGGCCGGAGCCTCCGGCGCGGGCAAGAGCACCTGCGCGCATCTCCTCGCCAGGTTCTGGGACCCGGCCGCCGGGTCCGTGCAACTCCTGCCGGACGAAGGGGAGCCCGTCGACCTGCGCGACCTGACGGACGCCGATCTGCGCCGGGCCGTCGCCGTCGTCGGCCAGGACGCCCCGCTCTTCCACGGCACCCTCGCCGAGAACCTCCGCCTCGCCGCGCCCGACGCGGACGACGCACGGCTCCTCGCCACCGCCCGGCTGTGCGGCATCGACCGGTTCGCGGCGCCGGACACGGTGATCGGGGAACGGGGCGCCACGCTCTCCGGCGGCCAGCGCGCCCGGATCGCGCTCGCCCGCGCGCTGCTGGCCGAACCGAGGGTCCTCGTGCTGGACGAGACCACCGCCCACCTGGACAACACCGCGGACGCCCGGATCGCCGCCGCGCTCCGCACGGAGGGCCGGACGACGATCGTCATCGCCCACCGCCCGGCCACCATCCGCCGCGCCGACCGCGTCGCCGTCCTGGAATCCGGCCGCATCGCGGAGGAAGGCACCTGGCAAGCCCTCACAGCGCGCCCGGACAGCGCTCTCAACCGCGTACTACGCCGCTGAAACCACCGCGCCGCGCGCATCACGCGGGGTCCTGTCCCACCGGAGCCGATCGGCCCGCCCCGCACGACGACGGCGCCGGTCCCGACCGGCGTCGGTCCGGTCGGCCCGTCAGGCGCGAGTCGTTCCGTCCCCTACGGCGGGATCGTTCGACCGGGACACGAGCCGCCGTCACCGGACTAGGTCTGACCTGAACGACAGCCGGGACGGGGAGGGGAAGCCCCGGAGGGTCCCGACCGTCGCCGGTCCGGTCGGCCGACCCGTTCGGTCCGGGCGCGAGCGGCCGTTGACGGAGTCGGCTGAGCTGGGCGACAGCCCCGGGACCCGGGGACAGCCGTGCACGACCGGTGGACGGTCCCCTCGGGCCACGACCACTGAGCGTGGGGGCATTCGGCTCAGCCACGGGGCGCCGTTCCCCGGAGTCGGACTGATCCGGGGGACAGCTGCCCAGGCCACGAGGGGGAAGCCGGACGTGTGTCCTCGGCGAGCCCCCGGGCCCCGGACATGTGTCTTCGGCGCCGCCGGTCCGGCCCGCCGCGCCCGCCGGGCATGGTGGGGCGTTTCGCTCCGCCTCGGGGCGCCGTTCACCGGAGCCGGGCCGAATCTGGGCGCCCCGGGGGTGCGGGGAAGGCGGGCGGGTGTTCTCGGCGCCGCCCGTCCCGAGCGTGCCGGTCGGCCCGGGCGGACTGCCGGGGCCGGGCCGGCCGGCCATGGTGCCGTGCACCGGAGTCGGTCCGGGCGGGCGACAGACCCGGGGGCCGGCGGGGAGTCCGGGAGGGCGCTTTCGTCGGTGAGGGTCCCGGTCGGTGCAGGGCCGGTCGGGTGGGCCGGCGGGCGCCGCGATGGGGGCGTTCGGCCCGAGCGGATTCCGCGTTCTGCGGCCAGACTGGAAGTGCAGGACGGTCCCGGCCCCCCGGGTCCCTCCGACGCGAGCGGGCGCGGGTGCGCCCGGTGCCGGGGCCCACCGCACAGCGAGAAGGGTGAGATCGGCATGAAGGGCTACGTCTTCCACGGTCCCGGGCAGTCCGCCTGGGAAGAGGTCCCCGACCCGGAACTCAAGGAACCCGGCGACGCGATCGTCCGCGTCGACGCCGTCACCATCTGCGGGACCGACCTGCACATCCTCAAGGGCGACGTGCCCGAGGTCCGTCCCGGAACCGTCCTCGGCCACGAGGCGGTGGGCGAGATCGTCGAGACCGGCAGCGACGTGCGCACCGTACGCCCGGGGGACCGGGTCCTGGTCTCCTGCATCTCCGCATGCGGGCGCTGCGGCTACTGCCGCGAGGGCATGTACGGCCAGTGCCGGGGCGGCGGAGGCTGGGTCCTCGGCCACATGATCGACGGCACCCAGGCCGAGTACGTCCGCGTCCCCTACGCCGACCTGTCCGTGTACCCGCTGCCCGGCGCCGTCGCCAACGAGGACGCCGTACTGCTGGCCGACATCTTCCCCACCGCCTACGAGGTGGGCGTGCTCAACGGGCGGGTGCGTCCCGGTGACACCGTCGTCGTGGTCGGCGCCGGCCCCATCGGACTCGCCTCGATCGCCACCGCCCGGCTGTTCGGGCCCGAGCGGATCGTCGCCGTCGATCTGGCCGCGTCCCGGTTGCAGGCGGCGAAGGAGTTCGGCGCCGACGCCGTGGCCGAGGCCGCCGAGGGCCCCGAGCAACTGGTCGAGGACCTCACCGGCGGACTCGGCGCGGACGTGGTCATCGAGGCGGTGGGTGTACCGGAGACCTTCGAGCTGTGCACCCGCATCGTGCGGCCCGGGGGACACCTCGCCAACATCGGCGTGCACGGCGCGCCCGCCACCCTGCACCTCGAGGAGCTGTGGATCAAGAACGTCACCATCACCACCGGGCTCGTCGACACCCACTCGACCCCCACCCTGCTGCGGATGGCCGCCGCGGGACGGCTTCCCCTGGGCCGGCTGGTGACCCACACGTTCCCGCTCGACCACATGCAGGAGGCGTACGACATCTTCGGCAACGCCGCCGAGACCGGGGCGCTCAAGGTCGTGCTGGGCGTGCCGCAGCACGAGGTGGTCCCCGTGCACCAGACGGTCTGACCGGCCCCGGCGCCGAGCCGGCGCCGTCCCGGGAGCCCCCGCCCGCAGGGCCGTTCGGCCCATGCCGCACCGGGCGCCGAGGGTCCACCCTGGAGACGTGGCGCCGTTCGGCATCCGCGCGAGGAGGTGACCTCCCATGGCGAGGACACACGGTGCGACGCCGCCGCGGAAGGTGCGGCTGTGGCGGTGGCAGAGCAACCCGCTGCGCCGCCGCAGCGATCTCGTCGAGGCCTGGCTGCTGCTCGCCACGCTCGTACTCGCCCTGCTGGGCGGGCTGTTCGCCGGGATGGCAGCGGCCGGCGCGGTCGACGCGGCGCTCGACGAGCGCCGCGAGCGCAGCCGCGCCGTGCAGGCCGTCCTGGTCGAGAACGCCCGCGACGCCGCGCCCGCCCCCGTGTCGCAGGACGGCGACGGTGCAGTCTGGGCGAAGGTGCGGTGGACGGCCCCGGACGGCACCGCCCGCACGGGCCGGGCCGAGGTCGAACCGGGGAGCCGGGCGGGCACCGAGGTCACCGTGTGGAACGACACCTCGGGCCGGCTCGTGTCCGCACCGCCCGAGGGTGCCGAGGCGGGGTTCCAGATCGCCATGGCAGGGATCATGGTCAGCATCGGCACGGGGGGACTGGTCCTGCTCGGCGGACGGGCCGTGCGGTCCCGGTTGCAGCGGCGCGTCCTCGCCGAGTGGGAGGCCGAGTGGCGGCAGGTCGAGCCGACGTGGCGGAAGCGGATGATCGGCTGAGCGAAGGTACGGCGACGGCCACCCCCGATACGCAGGCGGACCTCGGGATCACGGGCAAGGGCATGCATGACCTGCGGAATTGCAAATTTTCGCAATTGCCTACATGCTTGTCCCGTCATCCAGTCGAGAGCGAAGAATGTCGAGGGGCCGTGTCCGTACCGCTGTCACAGGCCGGAGCCCGGTCCCGGATCACCACGCTGCTGCCCTCCCGCGCCGACCTGGACCAGGCGCGGCGCCACCCCCGGCGCGACCTGCTCGCGGGGCTGACCGTCGCGGTGGTCGCGCTGCCGCTCGCGCTCGGCTTCGGCGTCTCCTCGGGGCTCGGCGCCGAGGCCGGTCTGGCCACCGCCGTCGTCGCCGGGGCACTCGCGGCCGTGTTCGGCGGATCCAACCTCCAGGTCTCCGGGCCGACCGGGGCGATGACGGTGGTGCTCGTGCCGATCGTCGCCGACCACGGGCCCGCGGGCGTCCTCACCGTCGGTCTCATGGCGGGCGTGATCCTGGTCGGGCTGGCGCTGCTGCGCGCCGGGGGCAGCATGCGGTACGTCCCGGCGCCCGTGGTGGAGGGCTTCACGCTCGGCATCGCCTGCGTCATCGGCCTCCAGCAGATCCCCAACGCCCTCGGCGTGCCCGTGCCCGAGGGCGAACGCGTCCTGGAGGTGGCCTGGCGGGCGGCGGAGGAGTTCCTCCGCGCCCCCCAGTGGACCGCGCCGGGGCTCGCGCTCGCGGTGGCGGGCGTGATGCTGATCGGGGCCCGCTGGAAGCCCACCGTCCCCTTCTCGGTGCTCGCGGTCTTCGCCGCCACGGCCGTGGTGGAGGTCGCGGGTCCGGACGGGGTCCGGCCCATCGGTGACCTGCCCGCCGGACTGCCCGCTCCGTCGCTCTCCTTCGTCGACACCGGCGCCCTGGGCAGCCTGCTCGCGCCCGCCCTGGCGGTGGCGGCGCTGGCCGCCCTGGAGTCGCTGCTGTCCGCCTCCGTCGCCGACGGCATGACCGTCGGACAGCGGCACGACCCCGACCGCGAACTGTTCGGCCAGGGCCTCGCCAACATCGCCGCCCCGCTCTTCGGCGGGGTCCCCGCGACCGGCGCGATCGCCCGCACGGCCGTCAACGTCCGCACCGGTGCCACCTCCCGGCTGGCTTCGCTCACGCACGCCGGCGTCCTCGCCGTGATCGTCTTCGCGGCCGCCCCGCTGGTCTCGCGGATCCCCCTCGCCGCACTCGCCGGTGTCCTGCTGGCGACGGCGGTGCGCATGGTCGAGGTCGGCTCGCTGCGCGCGATGAGCCGCGCCACCCGCTCCGACGCGGTGATCCTCGTCCTCACCGCGGTCGCCACGCTCGTACTCGACCTCGTCCAGGCGGTGATCATCGGTCTGGCTGTCGCGGGCGTCCTCGCGCTGCGTGCCGTCGCCCGCCAGGCCCGGCTCGAACCCCTGCCGCTGGACCGGGGCGACCACACGGAGGAGGAACACGCCCTGCTGGCGGAGCACATCGTGGCCTACCGCATCGACGGCCCGCTGTTCTTCGCCGCCGCCCACCGCTTCCTGCTGGAACTGACCGAACTCGCCGACGTACGCGTGGTCGTCCTGCGCATGTCCCACGTCAGCGTCGTCGACGCCACCGGGGCCCTGGTCCTGAAGGACGCGGTGACGAAACTGAGACGACGCGGCATCCTCGTCCTGGCGTCCGGTGTCCGCCCCGCCCACCGGCGGGCCCTGGCCTCGGTCGGCGCCCTGGAACTGCTGCGGCACGAGGGACGGGAGTACGCCACCACACCCGAGGCGATCAGCGCGGCCCGCGCTCACCTGGAGCGCGACGGGATCCTGCGGAACCCCGCGCCGCCGGCCGCCGTGCCCGGAGCGGAGCACCGATGACACCCGCGCTGAACACGCTGCCGTACCGGCACGTCCTCACCCTGCCCACCGAGCCCGCCGCCGTGCGCCTCGCCCGCGAGACCGCCGAACAGGCCCTCGCGGAGTGGGGCATCGCCGCCCGCCACCCGGCGGTGGGCCCGGCGCTGCTGATCCTGAGCGAGCTGGTGACCAACAGCGTCCGGCACGCGGCCGAGGCCTCCCCGCAGACCACGGTGGTCTACGCGGCGGGCCCCGACTGCCTGGTGTTCGCCGTGCACGACCGCCACCCCTGCCGGCCCCCGCTGCTGGGGGCGGACGCCGCCGACTCCGGCGGGCTGGCCACCGTCGTTGAACTGACCCACGGCCTGGGCGGCACCGCCGTGGTCCGCGGCGACGCCGACGGCCGGGGCAAGAGCATCTGGATCACGCTTCCCCTGTGACGCCACCGCGCCCGGCCACTGGACGGTGGGGATGTATGAAGTTGCTAATGTCGTAAAACCGTCGAGGTGGGTGTCGACGAACAGATGAGGCGAGGGACCGAGGACCGGCCACCGGGCCGTACTGCCGCGCCGGAAAGGAACGGCACGATGACCACGCCGCTGTACCAGCTGAAGGCCGAGTTCTTCAAAACCCTGGGCCACCCCGCCCGTATCCGGGTGCTGGAACTGCTCAGCGAACGCGAGCACGCGGTCTCGGAGATGCTGCCCGAGGTGGGCATCGAGCCGGCCCACCTCTCGCAGCAACTGGCGGTCCTGCGCCGCGCGAACCTCGTGGTGGGCCGCAAACAGGGCTCGACCGTGTACTACTCGCTCACCAGCCCCCACGTGGCGGAGCTCCTGCGTGTGGCCCGCACCATCCTCTCCGGCGTCCTCGCCGGCCAGGCGGAACTCCTGGCAGACCTCCAGGCCACGGAAAGGCCCCCGGCCCCCGCAACCCACCAGGACACCTGAGCCGGACCCCCTCCACCACGGCGGGAACAGCCCCACCGACGGCTCCGTGCCCACCGGGGCATACACGACCATCTGCCCCGGTGCTGCCGCACTCGGCGGGCAGGAGCCGGCGCGGCCGCGCGGGTGATGGGCCCGCCGTGACGGTCCGGATCGAGGCGTCCGGCGCTTGACGGCGCGGGTTGCCGTGGGTGGCGGTCGGCGCCGTGCGGGTGGTGGTGGCTGTCCGGTGCCGCCTTGCCGTGACGGCGATGCGGTCCGCCGCGACGGTCCGGATCGAGGCGTCCGGGACAGCGACGGTGCCGGTGCCCGTGGGGGGGGCGAGCGGCGGTGCGGGCGGTCGGCGCCGTGCGCGCGCCGGCCCGGCTCGCCGCGATGGCCCGGAATGAGGCGTCCGGCGCTCGACGGCGCCGGTTGTCGTGGGCGGTCGGCGGCCCGCGAGTGGTGGTGGCCCGCCGTGACGGCGATAGGGCGTGGCGCGGGGGCCGACCGTGGTGTCCGGTGCTCGGCGGAGCTGCTTGCCGTGGCCGTGCGCGCGGTGGCCCGGCTCGCCGCGACGGCCGGGAATGAGGCGTCCGGCGCTCGACGGCGCCGGTTGTCGTGGGCGGTCGGCGGCCCGCGAGTGGTGGTGGCCCGCCGTGACGGCGATAGGGCGTGGCGCGGGGGCCGACCGTGGTGTCCGGTGCTCGGCGGAGCTGCTTGCCGTGGCCGTGCGCGCGGTGGCCCGGCTCGCCGCGACGGCCGGGAATGAGGCGTCCGGGCACTTCGGTGAGCGGGTTGCCGCAGAACGCGAACGGCCATGACGGCGGCCGGGTGGAGGGCCGGCGGGGCGATGCGGCACCGGGCCCGTGCGGGCAGTGGTACCTGCGGAGACGGTGCCGGGCGCCGTCCGCTGGGATGGCGTGCGGGGCAGGGTTCCGTGCGGCGGCGCAGCGACCCGCGGGGGAGCGCCGTACTCGGCCGCGTGGACGACGGCCCGTGCGGTGCCTGCCGGCGTGACGGCGAAAGAACGACGGTCCCGTCAAAGGGAGGCGTTCGGGACCTCGCGGCGGCAGTGGAGGAACAGCTGGGGCTCCGGGCGGGCGTCCGGGTGCGTGGGGGTGAACATCACGCTCTCCTCCGACTGCACCGTCAGGCCCGCCTCCTGCACCAGGGCGATGAGATCCTCGCTCGCGAAGCTGGTGACCCGTACCGGCTGCCCCATGAACACGCCGTCGAACTCCTCGACATCCAGCGGCACGGTCGCCAGCGTCAGCAGACCGCCCGGGCGCAGCGCCCGCGCCAGCCGGCCCAGCAGCTCGGACTGCTCCGTCCGGGACATCTGCAGCAGCGCGAAGTACACGCAGACCGCGTCCAGGGAACCGTCCTCGAGCGTCATCCGCCGGATGTCCTCGCAGCGGAACTCCGCCTCGGGCACCTGCCGGGAGGCGATCTCCACCATCACCGGGGAGACGTCCACGCCCAGCACCCGGTGGCCGGCCGCGGCGAGCGCCTCGGCCGTGGGCCTGCCCGTGCCGCTGCCCACGTCCAGCACCCTGCTGCCGGGCGCCAGCCGTTCGATCAGCCAGTCCAGCGACGCCCGGTGGGCTGGCGAGAAGGCGAACGCCTTCTCGTACTCGCTGCCCAGCGCGTCGAACACCGCCGCCGCCGGTGACCCCTGTTCCTCGTCGACCAAGACACACCCCAGCCTCTCCGCGTACCGATGCCGGGCATCGTGCCACCCCGGCACCCCTGTGACAACGGTGCTCCGCACGCGCCCGCGGCGCGACCCGGACCGCCCGGCTTGCGGGCGCGGCGACCCGCACGGCAGGGTCGGGGTGTGCCGACTCTGCTGATCGTCCACCACACGCCGTCACCGAACTGCCAGGCGCTGTTCGAAGCCGTCCTCTCCGGTGCCACCGCCCCGGAGATCGAGGACGTCCGGGTGGTGCGGCGCGCGGCGCTGGCCGCCACCGCCGCCGACGTCCTGGACGCCGACGGCTACCTCCTCGGCACCCCGGCCAACCTCGGCTACATGTCGGGCGCGCTCAAGCACTTCTTCGACCAGATCTACTACCCCTGCCTGGACACCACCCGGGGCCGCCCCTTCGGCTACTACGTGCACGGCGGCAGCGACGTCACCGGCGCGGTCCGGGGTATCGAGTCGGTCACCACGGGCCTGGGCTGGCGCCGCGGGGCGGAGACCGTGAAGGTCACCGGCGCACCCGACAAGGCCGCCCTCGAGCGGTGCTGGGAACTGGGCGCCACCCTCGCGGCCGGGCTGACGCCCTGACATACCGGGAGGGCCCGGCCGTCGGCGCGGTCGGGCCCTCCCGGTGTGCCGGACCGGCGGGGGCCGGGGGCCGGTCCACCTCGTCAGGGCTCGTCCATCCGCCGTCGGTCCTGCTCGTCCCAGGTCCGGGTGTCGCGCGGCTGCGTGTACGGCTCCGCCTCGGGCGGATGGCCACCGGCGATGGCCCGCTGCCGGGCGATCTCCGCGTCGAACTCCAGCCCGAGCAGAATGGCCAGGTTGGTGATCCACAGCCAGATCAGGAAGATGATGACACCGGCCATCGTGCCGTACGTCTTGTTGTACGACCCGAAGTTGGCGACGTAGAGGGCGAAGCCGGCGGAGGCGAGCAGCCAGATGCCCAGCGCCAGGAAGCTGCCCGGAGTGATCCACCGGAACCCCCTGACCCTGGCGTTCGGGGCCGCCCAGTACAGCAGCGCGATCATGATGGTGACCAGGAGGACCAGCACCGGCCACTTGGCGATCGACCACACGGTCAGCGCGGTGTCGCCCAGACCGAGGAGATCACCCGCCTGCCGGGCCAGCCCGCCGGTGAAGACCACGATCAGCGCGCTGATCACGGCCATCACCATCAGCGCGACCGTCACCCCGAGCCGTACCGGCAGCATTTTCCAGATCGGGCGCCCCTCGGGCATGTCGTAGACCGCGTTCGCCGAGCGCATGAACGCCGCCACGTACCCCGACGCCGACCAGATCGCCAGCACGAGGCCGACGATCGCCACGATCGAGCCGACACCGGCGTTGCCCTGCAACTGTTCCACCGCCTGGGTGATGATGTCGCGGGCCGCGCCGGGTGCGGTGAGCTCCTGGATGTTCTCCAGCACCTTGTCCGTGGTGGACTCGCCGGTGAGTCCCAGGATCGACACCAGGGCCAGCAGCGCCGGGAACAGCGACAGCACGCCGTAGTACGTCAGCGCCGCGGCCCGGTCGGTGAGCTCGTCGTCCTTGAACTCGCGCACACTGCCCTTGAGTGCCGCGCCCCACGCGCCCTTCGGGAGCTTGGTCAGGGCGTCCGGTGCCGCCCGCTCCACCTCGTCGCTCGGCCCGGGCTCCTCCGGTTCCGCGCGCCGCGCCCCGTGACCCGTGCGGGTCTCCTCCGGTGCCGCGCGCTGCCCCCCGCGATCCGGACGGGCCTCATCCGTCGTGTTCTCAGGGGACTGCCGCCCCGGGATATGCAGCTTCATGGGCGCCGGGTAACCCGTGTGCGGCGTGTCACGCCCCGTACGTCGAAACCGCTTGTGGGAGCGCTCCCAGGCGGGCAGGATGCCAGGCATGACCGAGTCCCCCAGGATCCGCCCGTACCGCGTCGAGGACCGGCCGGCCCTCGACGACATCTGCGTCCGCACCGCCCACAACGGTCAGGACAGCCGCCCCCATTACGCCGACCCCAGTGTCTTTCCGGACACGTTCGCGGCGCCCTACGTCCATCTGGAGCCCGAACTGGCCTTCGTCGTGGACGACGGGGAGGGCCGGGCGGTCGGCTACATCGTCGGCACCGCCGACACCGTCCGCTTCGCCAGGGCCTTCCGTACGGACTGGCTGCCCCTCGTCGCCGACCGCCATCCCGAGCCGTCCGGCCCGCCGTCCACCCCGGACGAGAACATCGCCGCGCTGCTGCACCACCCGGAGCGGATGGTCCTCCCCGAGCTGGCCGCCTGGCCGGCCCATCTGCACATCGATCTGCTGCCCGAGTGGCAGGGGCGCGGGTACGGCCGGGGGCTGATGCGGACCTTCCTCACGGCGCTGCGGGGCGCGGGCGTCCCGGCCGTGCACCTGGTGATGGCGGTGGCCAACAAGCCGGCCCGGGCCTTCTACGACCGGGTGGGCTTCGAGGAGATCGACGTACCGATGGACGATTCGGTCGTGTGCCTCGGGCGCACGACGGCGGATCCCGGCCGCCCCTGAGGTCGGGGCGGCCGCCGAAAGTGCCGAGCGCGCCGCGAGTGCGGAAGGTGCGGGACGTCGGGACGTGCCAAGCGTGTCGGAGGTGCCGAAAGTGCCGAGCGCGCCGCGAGTGCGGAACGTGCGGGACGGCGGGACGTGCCAAGCGTGTCGGAGGTGCCGAAAGCGCTGAAAGCTCCGGACGTGCCCAACGCGTCGAACGCGCCACCGCCCTCCGGGAAGTGGCGCAAATGCGTGTTGCCGCTGCGCCTCATGAGGCGCAGCCTGGGCATTGGGAGCGCTCCCATGTAGTCGGGCGGGGGGCGCTCACCGGCATCCCCACGACCCCCACAGTGGAAGGAAGGAACCCATGGATTGGCATGGGCATGACTTAAAGTCCCTCCGCACCCGCCTGTCGCTCGCCCTGACCGTCGCGGTGGCCGCGCTGCTCTCCCTGATCCCCTGGAGCGGCACCGCCGTCGCCCACGGCTCCGTGATCGATCCCGCCTCCCGCAACTACGGCTGCTGGCAGCGGTGGGGGAGCGACTTCCAGAATCCGGCCATGGCTCAGGAGGACCCCATGTGCTGGCAGGCATGGCAGGACGACCCCAACGCCATGTGGAACTGGAACGGCCTCTACCGCAACGGCTCCGCCGGCAACTTCCAGGCGGTCGTCCCCGACGGCCAGCTGTGCAGCGGCGGGCGCACCGAGAGCGGGCGCTACAACTCCATGGACACGGTGGGCGCCTGGAAGACGACGGACGTGAACGACGATTTCACCGTCCAGCTGTACGACCAGGCCAGCCACGGCGCGGACTACTTCCTCGTCTACGTCACCCGGCAGGGCTTCGACCCCGCCACCCAGGCCCTCGGCTGGGACGACCTCCAGCTGGTGGCCCGCACCGGCGCGTACGGCCCCAGCCAGAACTACTCGATCCCGGTGAGCACATCGGGCTTCAGCGGCCGCCACGTCGTCTACACGATCTGGCAGGCCTCGCACATGGACCAGACGTACTTCCTGTGCAGTGACGTGAACTTCGGCTGACCAGCCGCGACTTCACAACTGCCGCTCCCGGGTCCCCGCCGGACACCCCCCTTCCGGCGGGGATTCGGCGTGCGCGGGGCGGGAGTTTCCTGAGATTCGGGGAAGAAGTTGTGAGGCGTTTGAACACCGGGCGGCCCGCTTGCGTATGGGGCGTGGGAATCCCATGCCGACCCCCCGCGACAGAAGCGTAGGAGTACTGCCTTGGCACGCAACACACGCAGACGCCCGAAACAGCGCGCGACTCTCGCCGCCTTCGCCCTGATCCTCGGGGGAGGCGGCATGATGGCGGCCAACGTCTACGCTTCCGCGACGGAGGACGGGACGGGCGCCGACCAGGCCCAGGTCCTCTCGGGCGCCACGATCGACTGTCCGGACGTGGCCACCCAGCTGACGTCGGTGCCCGAGGAGGCACGGGCGGAGGTGGACAAGGAACTCGCCGGTCTGGACGCCCAGATCGCCGAGGCCTACAAGCGGCTCGGCGAGTCGGCGGACGCCATCCGGCAGGACCCGGCCTTCGCACAGAACGCGATCGCGGGACCGCTGGAGGAGAAGCGCTCCGCGGCCCTCGCCCGCATCGCCACCGCCATCGACCGGGTCGGTGACCGGCCCGAGGGCCTCGAGGAACTCGCCGCCTGTGCGGTGCGCGAGTCCGGCAACGCCCCCGCCGGGCAGGAGGGCGAGCAGGGCGGCGACGGCAACGGAGGCGACCAGGCCGGCGACGCAGGCGACGGCCAGGACCAGCAGGGCGAGGACCAGCAGGGCGACGAGCAGGGCCAGGAACAGGGCGGCAACGGCGGTCAGGCCGGCAACGGCCCCGTCGCCGGTGACTACGTCGACATCCAGAGCGTCGAGCCCAACGTCTCCCAGCCGAAGCAGACGGCGAACGCCTCCCGCGGCACCTTCGTCAGCGACTGCGGTGTCAACGAGAACGGCCTGTTCAACTCGGACAACGTGATCGCCGCGCCGGGTGTCAGCAACGGCGCCCACCACTTCCACGACTACATCGGCAACCAGGCGACCAACGCCTTCTCCAGCGACGACGACCTGGCGCAGGCGGAGACCACCTGCGTGGACCAGGGCGACAAGTCGGCGTACTACTGGCCGGTGCTGCGTCTGCAGAACGGGACCGAGGAGCAGGACGCCAACTCCCCGGGCGGCGGCATCGAGGGCAACGTCGGTGAGATCGTCACGCCCAAGGAGGTCACCCTGACCTTCGTGGGCAACCCGCAGGGCGAGGTCACCGCCATGCCCCGGCTGCTGCGCATCATCACCGGTGACGCCAAGTCGTTCGTCAACGGCCCCGCCAACGCCAACGCGTCCTGGAGCTGCACCGGCTTCGAGGACCGGCAGCTGACCGACAAGTACCCGCTGTGCCCCGAGGGCAGTGACGTGGTGCGCTCGTTCGACTTCCAGAGCTGCTGGGACGGCCGCAACATCGACAGCGCCAACCACCGTACGCACATGGCGTTCACGGACGAGGCCGGCAACTGCCCGTCCGGCTTCAAGCCGGTGCCGCAGCTGGTGCAGCGCATCGTCTACGACGTGGACGCGCCGAGCCTGGAGGACGGCGGCAAGACCACTCCGCTGTTCGCGGTCGACTCCTTCCCGGAGCAGCTGCACAAGCCGATCACGGACCACGGCGACTTCATCAACGTCTTCGACGAGGACCTGATGAACAAGGTGGTCGACTGCATCAACGAGGGCCGCACCTGCGGCGCCGGCGCGGGCAACGGCGACGGCGGCAATGGTGACGGAGGCAACGGCGACGGCGGCAACGGCGGCGAGGAGCCGGGCGACGAGCCCACCGCCGACCCGGGCCAGGGCGACGACGGCAACCAGAACAACGACGACAACCAGAACGACGGCGGCGACAAGCCCGGCGACGACGGCAAGCAGAACGACGACGGAGGCGACCAGAACAACGACGGCGCCGACCAGGGCGACGGCAAGCAGGAGCAGCCGACGCAGGACCCGGGCGCCGATGAGCCCGGGAAGGGCGACAACACCGCGCAGCCCGACGTCAAGTCCTCCACCCCGGCCGGCAACGGCGGCGACGCCGGTGACCAGGACGGCGACAAGGGCGGCAACGGCGACGGCGGACAGGCGGCCCAGGCCGCCCAGGTGCCCGGCAGCCTCCCCGAACTCGACGACAAGACCGAGGCGCAGGGCCAGTCCGGCAGCCTCGCCGAGACCGGGGCCCAGCTCTGGCCGGCCGCGATCGGCGGAGTGCTGGTGATCTTCGGGTTCTTCGTCCTGCGGAGCGTGCGGCGCAACGCCTGATCCGGTCCGTGGCACACCGACGGCGGCAGGTCCCCTCGCGGGGCCTGCCGCCTCGTGCGTCAGCGGGTGGCCGGCGCGCCCTCCCCCTCCGCGTCGATGTGCGGCAGGATCCTGTCCAGCCACCGCGGCGTCCACCACGCGTGCCTGCCCAGCAGGGTCATCACCGCGGGCACCATCAGCAGCCGTACGACGGTGGCGTCGATGAGCACGCTGACGGCCAGGCCCAGACCGAGCATCTTGACCACGACGTTGTCGCTGACGATGAACGCCGCGAACACACTCACCATGATCAGCGCGGCACAGGTGATGACCCGCGCGGTGATCTCCAGGGCGTGCGCGACCGCCGTCCTGGCGTCACCGGTGCGCAGCCAGGCCTCGTGGACGCGGGAGAGCAGGAAGATCTCGTAGTCCATGCTCAGCCCGAAGATGATGGCGAACATCATCATCGGCACATAGCTCTCGATCGGCACCGTGCCGGAGACGCCCAGCGCCGGCCCGCCCCAGCCCCACTGGAAGACGGCGACGACGACGCCGTACGACGCGGTGATGGACAGCACGTTGAGGACCGCCGCCTTGACGGCGACCAGCAGCCCGCGGAACACCGCCAGAATGATCAGGAAGGCCAGCGCGACCACCACGGCGATGATCAGCGGCAGCCGTTCGGCGACGAGGTCACGGAAGTCGACCTGCGCCGCCGTCGTCCCGGTGACGTAGGTCTGCGCGTCCGTGCCCCGCACGGCCTCCGGCAGGGTGTCGTTCACCAGGCGGTTGGCGAGGTCGGTGGTCGTGGAACTCTGCGGTGAGGCCGACGAGTACACCGTGCCGACCAGCACGTCGCCGTCCTGGGTGGGAGTGAGCGGCGTGACCGCCGCCGCCCCCTCCACGCCGTCCAGGGTCTGCTGCGCCTGCGAGGCCAGTCCGGAACGCTCGGAGCCCGGTACGGAGGACTGGTCGATGACGACGGTGAGCGGACCGTTGGAGCCGGCACCGAACGCGTCGGTCATCAGGTCGTAGGCGCGGCGGTCCGTGAAGGACGTGGGATCCGCGCCGTCCCCGATGTGACCCAGCTGGAGAGAACACCGGGACGGCGAGAACGGCGATCGTGGCCACGCCCGCCGCGAGGAACGTCCATGGACGGCGCGCCACCCGCTGGGCGTACCGGTGCCAGGTGCCGTGCGGCTCGGCACCTGACGCGGCGTCGGTCTCCGCGACGGGACGGCGCACCCGCCAGCGGTCGATGCGCCGGCCGGTCAGACCCAGCAGCGCGGGCACCAGGGTGAGCGCCGCGACGACGGCGGAGACGACGGTGACGGCCGCGGCGATTCCCAGCTTGGAGATGAACGACACCCCGGACGCGGACAGACCCGCCAGCGCGATGATCACCGTACAGCCGGAGACCAGCACCGCACGTCCGCTCGTCGAGGTGGCGTGCCCGGCCGCCCGCACCGGATCCTCGCCGTCCATGACGTCCTGCCGGTACCGGGTGATCAGGAACAGCGCGTAGTCGATGCCGACACCGAGGCCGATCATCGTCGCCAGGGTCGGTGACACCGTGGCGAAGGTGAACGCCGCGGCCAGCAGCCCGAGCACGGCGAGACCGGCGACCACCCCGATCAGTGCCGTCAGGAGGGGGATGCCGGCGGCGAGCACACTGCCGAAGCCGATCAGCAGGACCACGATCGCCACGGCGAACCCGATCAGCTCGCTCACCCGGTCGTCGGGCGTGGGACGGGCCAGCTCGCCCAGCGGTCCGCCGTACTCGACCTGCACGCCCGCGTCCCGCAGCGGCTGTACGGCGTCGTCCACCCCGTGCAGATAGTCGTCGCCCAGGGTCGACGGCTGCACGTCGAAGCGGACCGTGATGTACGCCGTCCGGCCGTCGGAGGACAGGGGCCCGACGTTCGGCCCCGACTGGCCGGAGGCGGAGGGTGCGGACAGCGGGTTCTGCGCGGACAGGACGTGCGGCAGCTTCTCCAGGTCACCGACGGCGGTGGACATCTGGCTGCCGAGGGCCGTGAGCTGCTGCTGGTCGTCGTGCAGGACGATCTGACTGCTGTAGCCGCCGGCCTGCGGATCGTGCTGTTGCAGCACCTCGATGCCCTGCTGGGACTGGGAGTCCGGGAGGGTGAAGTTGTCGCTGTAGGTTCCGCCGACCGAGCGGCTCGCGACCTGGAGCGCCACGAGAGCCACCAGCCAGGCCACGATCACGACGAGGAAGTGCCGTGCGCACCACTCGCCGAGCCGCCGCAGCACACCCGCATTCGGCAGGTCCGTGGTGGCCCTGGACGGCATAGGCGCGTCTCCTCCGCCGGGCCGAGCCGTTCTCGGCCGCCCCCACCATTACAGACGCGCCCGTTCCCCCCCGGCATCCCGACGGCCACCCGCTGAACTTCTGCCCCTCCGGCGTTTGAGGAGCGGGGATCCGGGGGCAGCGCCCCCGGGTCGGGACGGGAAGGGCCGGCGGGGGCGGGATCAGCCCGGCCTCAGCGCTCCACCGCGGACTCCTCCCGCTTCTTCCACGGCCCCACCGCCAGCTTCCCGGTCGTCCCGAGGTCCACCTCGGGCACGACCGTCACCCAGTCCGCCCCGGACTTCACCCGCACCCGCGCATAGGGAGCGTGCACCGGCGTACCCGCCAGCGTCGTGTTGCGCCACACCAGCCCTGCCCACGCACCCTCGCCCGGCTGCACCACCAGCGGCAGGGCGGGCCCGTCCGCCCCCGTGCCGCCGGCGACGGAGCTGCCGTCGCGCAGGATCCGTACGCCGTCCACCGGCTCGTGGTCCTCGTCGTGGAGCCGCACCTCGGGGTACCCGTGCAGCTCGTAGGGCTCGGTGCCGCAGTTCTCCAAGTGCACGGAGACGACCCGCAGCCCCATGGCCGCGTCGCCGTCGTCCGCGTACACCCGCACCCCGGACGCGGGGCACGGCCCGTGGGTGTTCGGCGCCTCGTCGGCCGGGACGCTGCGCACCTTGGCGATCCGTACCCCGCTCACCTTCCGCGAGCCCACCGTCGACTCGGCCGGCGTGAACGTGTCGCGGACCGTACGGCCCGGAGCGACGTCCTCGACGGTCCGCTCGGTGTTGTCCAGCACCGACCCGGCGTCCGAGAGGAGGTCGAACGTGATCGTGTAGGTGAAGGGTTCGGCCCCGGTGTGGGTGACCTCGAACGCGGCGCACCCCTTGTTCCCGCCGGCGAATCCGGTGATCCGGACCCCGTCGTGCTCCGCGTCGGCGGGCCCCGGCGGGGGAGAGGCCGACGCGTTCGAGGGCCGCTCGCCGCACGGGCCCTCCGGTGCGGACGGGCCGGCGGCCGGGTCGCCGGCCCGCCCGGTTCCGCACGCGGTCAGGAACAGGGCGCCGGCCAGGACGGAGGAGAGAGGGAGGATAGCGGTGCGCATGGGCGAAGTGGATCAGTAACCGCCCGCTGTCGGCTGTGACGGAAGCCACGCTTCCGGTGCCCGGTGTGGGAAACTCGTTCAAGAGGCCGCCGTGCTGTCCGACCTGGGGAGCGCCGGCGGGCCGCGGAGGGGAGTTGTCGTGAGCCAGGGGACGGTGCACACGCACGAGGACGCGGACGGAGCCGCCGCCGCACGCCACGCCCGTTTCGGACGTCTCCCGGAGCCGGTCCGGGTGGAGGACATGGTCGAGGAACGGCCGGCCGCGGCGCCCGACCCGGCCCGCCACGCCTACGACCCGGACGAGTGGCTGGTGCGCTACTGCCTGTGAGCCGGGACCTGCGCGGGCCCGGGTGACCAGGGCACCCGCGGCGGGCTCGGGTGTCAGTCGCCGCTGCCCCAGTCGTACGCCGTCAGCAGCAGCGCCACGTCGTCGGGCCGGTCCTCCGCCCTGCGGGCGGTGCGGATCAGCTGGTCGGCCAGCGCCTCCACGGAGCGGGTACCGCTGCGGGCCAGTGCGAGACGGACCTTCTCGATCCCCGTCCCGATGTCATCGCCCGGCGTCTCGACCAGCCCGTCCGTGTACAGGGCGAGCACACTCCCGGGAGCCAGGGTGAGGCTCGTGACCGGGTAGACGGCGTCCGGCTGCACACCGAGCAGCACACCCCCGGGCAGGTGCAGGCTCTCGGTGCGCCCGTCGGGATGCCGCAGCAGCGGCGGGGGATGACCCGCCCGGACGGCCAGGGCACGGCCGGTGTCGGGCTCGAGCTCGATGTAGCAGCAGGTGGCGAAGACGTCCGTCTCCAGCTCCACCAGCAGCCGGTTGGTGTGGGTGATGACCTCCTGCGGCGGCCGGCCGCTCGCCGCGAAGGCGTGCACCGCGCTGCGCAGCTGCCCCATGACGGCCGCGGCGCCCACGCTGTGCCCCTCGACGTCACCGATCACCAGGGCCACCCCCCGCCCCGTCCGGATCACGTCGTACCAGTCCCCGCCGATGGCCATGCCCTGCGTGCCCGGGAGGTAGCGGCCGGTGGTGCGCATCCGGTCGATCGCCGGCAGCCGGTGCGGCAGCAGCCCCTCCTGGAGGCCGCGCGCCACGGCGGACTCCGCGTCGTAGAGCCGGGCCCGCTCCATCGCCTGCGCGGTCAGCCCGCCCAGCGCGGTCAGCGCACTGCGCTCCTCGGGAGTGAACCGGTGCGGTGCGTCCCAGCCGAGGATGCACGAGCCGACCGGATGCCCGGAGGCGATCAGCGGCAGAAACGCCCAGGCGCCCATCGTGTCCAGCGGGATCCCGGGATAGGCGGTCACCAGCGCCTCGGGCGACTCGAAGAAGAGCGGGAGCCGGGTGGTCAGCGCGTGCACGCCGGGCAGGTTGGCGTCCAGGGGGACACCTTCGAACGGCTCGAGGAAGTCGTGCGGGTAGCCGGACTCCCACAGCAGGTACATCCGGCCGTCACGGACCGTGTAGAGGGCGATCTCCCGCGCGCCGAACCCGGGCAGCAGCTGCTCGCCGACGGCCCGGCACACGTCCCTGACGGTGACGGCCTCGGTCAGCACACTGGCCATCTGCACCACGTGGTAGAGCGCCCCCGCGCGGGTCGGCGCGACCAGCTCCGTGGGCGCCCCGGCCGGTGCCAGGGCTCCGCCCGGCTCCGCCCCGGCCGGGGCGTCGGTGCGAAAGACGCGGCCGGTCAGCCCGTGCACACCGGGATGGAGCACGAACCCCAGCCAGACCCCGTCCGGATCGCGCACCAGGTACGACACCGGTTCCTGCGACAGCATCGCCGCCCGGTAGTGGTCCTCGTAGGCGGGGTCGCGCAGCCAGGTGAGCACCTGCCACGGATGGTGGCCGAGCAGCTGTTCCAGCTCGCACCCCAGCAGCTCCTGGCAGCGCCGGTTGGCGTAGATCACCCGGCCGTCCTGGTCGAGGGAGAACAGGCCGTCGGGCAGCCGCTCCGCGGCCTCCGCCGCGGTGACCCCGCCCGCCGCGTCGATCAGGGCGCCCACCAGCGTCCGGGCGGCCCGCTCCACCCGCACGACATGGCCCCACAGCTCCACCGGCCGGTACCGCGGCCGGCCGCCGTCCGCGGGCTCGTCCAGCACTCTGAAGCGCCGGGCCCTGACCTGCCCGGTGTCCTCCGCCTCCCGTCGGCTCGCCCGTAGTTCGTGCTGGTCGTCGGGGCTGACCCGGGCCGCGACCTCCGCCATGGTGCCGCCGAACTCCTCCCGGGTGACGCCCAGCAGGCACAGCGCGTCGTCGTCCCCCGACCAGCGGTCGTGGTCCAGGTCCCACTCGATCATGCCGATCTTCACCGCCCGCCCGGGCGGTGTGGGCAGGCGCACGTTCACCGGCTGGTCGTCGTAGTCGATGCCGTAGGCGACGGCGTCCGGGCCCTCCCGGCCGGGCGCCCGCCGGGCGAACGCGGTGAGCCGCCGCTCCATGTCCCGCCCGGCCTCGCGCAGCGCCGCCCTCACCACGTGCACGTGCGACGGCTCCCGGGTGGCCGAACGCAGCACGGCCAGGACCCCCACGGTCTCACCGCCGACCCGCACCGGGCGGTAGGCATGGGCGAACGAATACGGCAGCGCGGCGGTGAACTGCGGAAAGCGCAGCATCGTCGCCCGCTCGTCCGGCAGCCACAGATCCTCGCCCCTGCGGTACGCCTCGGACATCGGCAGCGCACCGCCCACCGGGATCCGCCACCACGGCCGCAGCAGCGACCGGGGGACACCGGACACCACACAGAGCACCAGGGACCGCCGGTCGCGCGAACGCAGATAGACCAGACCGCCGTATCCGCCGACGCCCTGGACCGCCGCCACCACCGGCTCGGCGAGTGCGTCCTCGATACGGGCCTCCGGGTGCGCGCTCCCCGCCCCTTCCGCCTCCGGCCCGAGCATGCCTGCCGGCCGCTCCCCATGCGGTACGGCGGCTGCGTCATCCATGTCGCGCCCTCCCGGTGCGGACGCACGGGACATCCATTCGTTCGCCTTCCCCCAGGATGTGCCATGACCGCCGGTCCGGCGACCGGCCGGAACTGAACCGCAACCTTCCGGGCATCTCGCTCGTCTCACCCGATATCAGCTGGATGCGAGCCCAGGGGGCCGAAAATGCTTCAACCAAGAACAATCTGCGCCACACTCCTGCTCATGGGTACGGCCCTGGCCACGGCCGCGGTCCCCGCCGTGGCCGCCCCGGCGGCATCCGCCCAGGCCACGGCCTGCCCCACCGGCTGGGGCAGTCTCGCCGAGGCGGACACCGACAGCACCGTCACACCGGTGCGGAACATCCGGACCGGCCGGCACGACTGCTTCGACCGGATGGTCGTCGACGTGCCCGGTGCGGGGCGCGGCGACCTCGGCTACTCCGTGCGCTACGTCGACACGCTGCACCAGGACGGATCGGGCCGGCCCGTGCCCGTCGCCGGCGGCGCCGTCCTGGAGGTGCGGGTGACCGCACCCTCCTACGCCGCCGAGACCGGCGAGCCCACCTACCCCGCCCGCGCCACGCGTCCCCTGCCGGGCGTCGACCTCACCGGGTACCGCACCTTCCGCGACGCGCGCTTCGGCGGCAGCTTCGAGGGCGAGACCCAGGTCGGCCTGGGCGTGCGCGCACGGCTGCCGTTCCGCGTCCTGGAGCTCCAGGACCGCCTCGTGATCGATGTCGCCCACAACTGGACGGGCAGCCGCTGAGCCGTCCGCACGGGGCCGGACGCCGCGCGCTCACTCCCGCGCGGTGCCGGTCTCGCAGACCCGGCGCGCCACGTCCCGCAGCTTGGTGTTGGTGCGCTGGGACTGCGTGCGCAGTATGTCGAAGGCCTGGTCCTCGGTGATGTGATGCCGCCCCATCAGGATGCCCATCGCCTCACCGATCAGATGCCGGGTGGCGATGGCCTCCTGCAACTGGGCGTCGCTCACGGCGGTGGAGAAGGCCACCGCCGCGTGGGAGGCCAGCAGCCAGCCCGCCGTCTCGCTGTCCTCGGTGAACGTCCCCGCCTTGCGGGAGTACATGTTCAGGGCGCCCAGTTCCTCCTCCCGCGTGTAGAGCAGGAACCCCATCATGCTGCCCACCCCGAGCTCCCGGCCGCGGGGCACGAACGACGTCCAGCGTTCCGGCTGCGCGGTGAAGTCGGGGATGCGGAAGACCCGTTCGGAGCGGTCGGGCCGCGCGGCATCGAAGCAGGGCCCCTCGCCCAGGCGCTCCTGGAGCCGGTCGCTCTCGGTCACCATCGGCTCGGTGGGCGCCAGTGAACTCACCCGGTTTCCCCGCAGGACGAGGATCCCGGCCGCGTCGCAGCCGTCCACGAGGTCCACCGCCGAGCGCGTGATCTGCTCCAGGGTGGAGTCGAGGGTGTGTTCCGCCAGAAGATCCCGGGCCATCGAAGCCATCTGCCGAGCGAATCCCCGCCAGTCCACCGTCCGCCTCCCTGATCGACTCTGCCGGCATCCACCGTTTACCCGGAGTGCGTCCGCGGCACGCCGTGAACGCCCCGATCCCGGGCAGACGGCGTACGTGATCTTCGACGGCGCTCCCGGTTCCTCCCGGCGGGCGCCTTCCGCCGCCCCGGAGAAGGGAACCTCCACGGTGACCATGCCCGAGCACCGCACGCGTCCGATGCCCCGCGCACGCCGCTTCGACCTGCGCGCGACCGCCATGTACCTCGGCCTCCTCGCCACGGCCCTGGCCACGGGCGGCCTCGTGGTGCGCGCGCTGGCCGGGGCCGCCCAACGGCGCCCGGTGTGGGCGGTCGTGCTGTGCTGCCTGGCCGCCGCCACCGTCCTGGCCCACGCGCGCAGCGCCGGCGGATGCCGGCGTCCGTGCTCGCCCGCCGGGCGGGCGAGGCCCTGGAACAGGCCACGGTGACCGCGCTCGACGCCCTCGAGACACCGCCGCCCGCCCCCGGCCCGCCCGCCCCCGGGACACCGGCCCCCGGGGGCGACGGCCTCTTCGATGCCCTCAGCCCCGCCGACGCCCTCAGCCCCTTCGACGCGCTGAGCCCCGAGGAGTTCGAGGAGGCGATAGCGGCCCTGTGCGCCCGGGACGGCTGCTCACAGGTGGAGGTCGTCGGCGGCGCCGGGGACCTGGGGGCCGATGTGGTGGCGCTGGCCCCGATGGCCGCCGCCTGGTCGTCCAGTGCAAGCGCTACGGCGACGACAACAAGGTCGGCTCGCAGGACCTGCAGCGCTTCGGCGGCACCTGCTACACCGTCCACGAGGCGGACGTCGCGCTCGTCGTGACCACCGGCGACTTCACCGGACCGGCCGAGGACTACGCCGGCCGGTGCGGCATCGTGTGCGTCGGCCGGGACGCTCTGCTCGCCTGGAGCGAGGGCCGGGAACCGGCACCGTGGACGGCGCCCGCCGACGGCCCGGAGGGCTGAGCACCGCGCCTGCCGGGCGCCGATTGTCAGTGGCGGGTGCCACCCTTCCGACATGGACGAGCTGGAGTTCATGCGCGGCCGGGTCTACGGAGCGGACCACGAGGATCCCGGCCCGCGCGAGGGCAGAGCGTACGTGGAGCTGGCCGGCGGACCGCTGGACGGTCTGCTGCTGGACGTGACGGGCCGCACCGAGACGGAACTGAGGGACGGCGTCGGCCTGCGCACGGAGATAGGCCGCTACGGCGCGGGCGGGCGCTCGGTGTACGTGCCCCGCAGCCCCGGCGGCCGGGTGTACGACTGGTGGGGCGACGTCCCCTGAGCGGTGTGGGCGCGCGGGGGACCGGGGCAGACGTAGCGGTAGGGCGTCCACGGCCGGCGCGGGGCGCGAGGAGGGCGGAGCGAGCCATGGGACTGCTGACGGAAGGCGGCACGGTGCTGCGCGACCGGATCGGGCACGCCATCTTCTCCAGAGTGGCCGGACCGGACGGCCAGGACAGCCGCGCGCGCATCCACGGCACACCGGGACCGCGCTGGTTCGGTCCCGAGCGGCCGGTCAGAAGGGTGCACGGGGACGCCTCGATGTTCATCGGCGGCCTGTCGGCGCTCCTGCTCCAGTCGCTCCACCCGCTGGCCATGGCCGCCGTCGCCGGGCACTCCGGGTTCCGCGGCGACCCCTGGGGCCGGCTCCAGCGGACCAGCACCTTCCTCGCCGTCACCACCTACGGCACCGCCGACGCCGCCCAGCGGGCCGTCGACCGGGTGCGGGCCGTGCACGAGACGGTGCGCGGCACCACCGCGGACGGCGAGGAGTACTGGGCCGCCGACCCCCGCCTGCTGTGCTGGGTGCACATCGCGGAGGTCGACAGCTTCCTGCGCGCCCACCAGCGCTACGGCGCCCACCCCCTGGACGCGCAGGGCTGCGACGACTATGTCGCCGACATGGCGCGCATCGCCACCGCCCTCGGCATACCCGACCCGCCGGTCGACCGTGCCGGACTCGACGAGCGGCTGGCCGCCTACCGCCCCGAGCTGCGCGCCACTCCCGAGGCCCGCAGCACGGCCCGCTTCCTGCTGCTCGACCCGCCCGTCCCGCTGCTTGCCCGGCTGCCGTACGGCATCCTCGCCGCCAACGCCGTGTCCCTCCTGCCGGGCTGGGCCTCCCGCGCCCTGCGGCTGCCCCGCGTGCCCCCGGCCGAGAGCGTGTGCGTCCGCCCGCTGGGCACGGCCGTCACCGCGGGCATCCGCTGGGCCCTCGCGCCGACCCGTCCCGGGACCGCCGGCCCCGCTCCGCGGCCCGCCTCCGGTTGACCCGCGTCAGAGGGGGCACTCAGTGCTGGCCGGCGCCGCTCAGGGACACGGGAGGTCGAAGTGGCCGTACGTCATCGTCTGATTCGAACGAGTCCGCGGGCCGTATGGTCCGTACTGGAGGACGGCACCCGCTACGCGGACTGGGTGGTGGGCACCTCGTCGTCCGAGCCGGTGCGCGGACACTGGCCGGAAGTCGGCTCCGCGATCGGCTACGAGGTGCGGTTCGGCCCGCTGTGCCTGACCAACGAGACCGTCGTACGGCGCTGTGTGCCGGGCGAGGCCCTGGAGCTCGAGGCCAAGGCGGGACCGCTCGGCACGGCGCGGATCGCCATCGAACTGCGCCCCTGGGGCGACCACTGTCTGGTGATCGTGGACGAGCATCCGCTGCGCGGAGCGGGCGGCCTGGTGCACAACGTGGGCGTGGAGGCGCTGATCCAGATCCGCCACCGCGCCATGCTCGCCCGGCTGGCGACACTCTGCGAGGACGAGGCGGCGGAGGAGGAACGGCGCCGGCCCATGGGCCAGGTCGTCGCACCGGAACCCGACGCGGGAGGCGCCCGTGCCTGACGCCGTGGTCATCGGGGCCGGGCCCAACGGCCTGGTCGCGGCCAACCTGCTCGCCGACGCCGGCTGGGGCGTCGAGGTCCTGGAGGAGCAGCCGGAGCCCGGCGGCGCCGTGCGCCACGACCGGGGCGCCGACCCCGGCTTCGTCAGCGACCTCTGCAGCTCCTTCTACCCGCTCGCCGCCGCCTCCCCGGTCGTCTCCGGACTGCGCCTGGAGCGCCACGGGCTGCGCTGGAGCCACGCCCCGCACGTCGTCGCCCACCCGCTGAGCGACGGCCGGTGCGCGGTCCTCGACCGCCGTGTCGACGTCACGGCCGCCTCGCTGGACTCCTTCGCGCCGGGGGACGGGGCCGCCTGGCACCGGCTGCACGACATGTGGGAAAGCCTGCGGCCCGACCTGCTGGACGCCCTGTTCACGCCCTTCCCGCCCCTGCGGTCCGGCATCCGGCTGGCCGTCCGGCTCCGCGGCACCGGCGGTCTGCGCATGGCGCGCACCCTGGTGCTGCCCGTGCGCCGCATGGCGCAGGAGGAGTTCCGCGGTGAGGGCGGAGGCCTGCTGCTGGCCGGCAACGCGCTCCACGCCGACCTGGCACCCGAGGCGGCGGGCAGCGGCGGCTTCGGCTGGCTGATGTCGATGCTCGGACAGACCTACGGCTTCCCCGTGCCGGCCGGGGGCTCCGGTGCCCTCACCGAGGCCCTCGCCCGCCGGTTGGAGGAGCGCGGCGGCGTGCTGCGCTGCGGGCAGCGCGTGGACCGCGTCCTCGTGCGCGACGGACGAGCCGCCGGAGTGCGCACCGCGGGCGGCGAGACGGTGACGGCGGACCGTGCCGTCCTCGCCGACGTGTCCGTGCCCGCCCTGTACGGCGAACTCGTCGGCCCCGAGCACCTTCCCGCCCAGCTGCTGTCCGACCTGCGGCGCTTCCAGTGGGACTTCGCCACCTTCAAGGTCGACTGGGCCCTGGACGGCCCGGTGCCCTGGAGCTGCGAGCAGGCCGCCGGCGCCGGGACCGTCCACCTCGCGGACGGTCTCGACGAGCTCACCCGGTTCGCCGCCCAGCTCGCCACTGGCAGCATCCCGGACCGGCCCTTCTGCCTGTTCGGCCAGATGACGACCGCCGACCCGTCCCGCTCCCCCCGGGGAACCGAGTCCGCGTGGGCGTACACGCACGTGCCCCACGACGTCGCCCGGGACGCGGGCGAGGAGTCCCTCACCGGGGCCTGGGACCCCAAGGAGCAGGAGATCATGGCCGACCGGGTCGAGCGCCACGTGGAACGCTTCGCTCCCGGCTTCCGGTCCCGCATCCGGGCCCGGCGCATCCTGGCGCCGCCCACGCTCCAGTCCCTCGACCGCAACCTGCACGGCGGAGCCATCAACGGCGGCACCGCGGCCATGCACCAACAGCTGTTCTTCCGCCCGGCCCCCGGCACCGGGCGCCCCGAAACGCCCGTCAAGGGCCTGTACCTGGCATCCGCCGGCGCCCATCCCGGCGGCGGTGTGCACGGCGCGCCCGGCGCCAACGCCGCACGCGCCGCCCTGCGCCGGCATCTGGCCCCCGGGCTGGCCGGGGCACAGCGCCTGCTGACCCACCGCGACCGCACCGGCCGCAGGCAGCCGGACAGGGGCCCGCGGCCGGGCACGGGATGACCGGCGCCGCACCCCGGCCGGGAGCCCCACCCCCGGGACCCCGGCACCCCCACGACCACCACCGGCGGAGGCGAGACGATGACCGGACACGAAGACGGACCCGACCGGGCCCACCAACGCCCCGAGGGTGTCAGCGACGAGACGGTGGAGGCACTCGGATCGCTGTCGAAGGCATTGGAGACCACCGAGCGGGCCCGCGGCCACCTCTACAGCTTCCACCAGCTCACCGGCACCGCGGACCTGGAACTGGACCGCACGGTCGAACTGCTGCGCAAGGCCGGGTATCCGGAGTGGGCCGAGACGGTGCGCACCCAGGTGCTGGGCCGCAACGTCATCCCCGGCCACTGGACGTTCCAGATCGTCGAGGCCTACGACCGCACCTACTACCAGCCGTTCCGGGAGCTGGAACAGGCCGCCGTGGAGGAACTGGCCGAGGGCCGGGACCATCTGTACGAGGCCGAGCTGAAGGAGGCCCGCCGCACCGCCGGCCACCCCGACCACACGGCCCGACCCGGCGCGTCCGGCGACGGGGAGGAACGGTGAGGGACTCCCCGCTCCGGGGCCGCACCGTCGTGGTGACGGGCGCCGCGCGGGGCATCGGCGCGGCCCTGGCCCGCGAACTCGCCCGGCGCGGTGCCCGCCTCGCCCTGCTCGGCCACGAGGGGACGGAGCTGAAAGCCGTCGCCGACGCCCTCCCGGTCCGGGCACTCGCCCAGGAGGTGGACATCACCGACGACGCCGCGCTGGAGCGGGCCGCGGAACGGGTCAGGACACACCTCGGCCCCCCGTCCGCCGTCGTGGCCAACGCCGGGGTCGCGGAGAGCGGCCCGTTCGTCACCTCCGACCCCGCCGGGTGGCGGCGGGTGATCGACGTCAATCTGACCGGCAGCGCGGCCACGGCGCGCGCCTTTCTGCCGGATCTGCTGGCGACCCGGGGCTACCACCTCCAGGTCGCCTCGCTCGCCGCGATCGGCGCCGCGCCGATGATGAGCGCCTACTGCGCCTCCAAGGCGGGTGCGGAGGCGTTCGCGCACTGTCTGCGCGCCGAGGTGGCACACCACGGTGTCGCCGTCGGCATCGCCTACGTGAGCTGGACCGGCACCGACATGATCCACGAGGGGGACCGTTACCCCGCGCTGCGGGAACTGCGCGGCAACATGCCCCCACCGGCCCGCCGCGTACACCCGGTGGACCGCGTCGCCCCCCGGCTCGCGACCGCCGTGGAACACCGCAGCAGGGCCGTCTACGTCCCCCGCTGGGTACGCCTGGCCCAACTGGCCCGCCCCGCCCTGCCCCCCGTCGTCCTGCGGGCCACCCGCCGCCGCCTGCCCCAACTGGAAGCCACGACCCCCCTCCACCACACGGGCCTCCTCGGCGCCGGCGGCAGGGCAGACGACAGGGCATCCGGAACCCGCCAGTGACCCTCCGGCACAACTCGGCTGCTCCGGCACAACCCATCCCCTTCGGCAAAACTCGGCCCGTTCGGCACAACTCAGCCCCTCCGGCGTTTGAGGAGCGGGGGTCCGGGGGCAGCGCCCCCGGGGACGGGACGGGAAGGGGCGGCGGGGGCGAAGAAGCCCAGCTCCACAGCCAGGTAGCCCGCCCGGGGTGGCCGGTCACCCCGGGAAGCGCCCCGTGGCGCGCAGGAACCAGCGGCGTTCGGCGTAGGCGAGGTCGTCGCGCCACAGGCGGCCGGAGGCCGCGCGGACGAGGGGGCGGAGGAGCGGGGCCGCGCCCCGGGCCAGGGCGAAACCCGGACGGCCGGAGGCGGCCACCACCGCCTCGACGACCGCCGTACGCGGCCGGCCCCGGTCGTCCGTTCCCAGGGGAGTGGCGTGGGACTCGACCACGGAGCCCGCACCCTCGCCCTCCGCGATGCGCATGACCACCGTGCGCGGCTCCGGCGCGGTGAACTCCGCCCGCACCGGCACCACCAGCCGGCCCGCGACCTTGAAGGACACGTCCACCGTGAAGGCGTCCGCGCTCCCGTCCGAGCCGTCCGGTGCGCCCGTCACCGTGAGGTCGACGAACGAGTACGGGTGGAACCACGCCCCGTGCCAGGGGTCCAGACGGTTGGCCACGACGTCCTCGGGCTCACAGGAGCCCACCGCGGTGTGCACGGCCGTCAGCGCCCGGGCCGGCCGCGTCGGCACCACCGGCGCGTCGAGCGGCTCCTCGCCGCCGGCCTCATCCAGCCGGACCCACAGCAGCACCCCGTCGTCGTGCACCGGGAACGGCTCCCATCCCGCGAACGAGCCGCCGTCCAGGGCGAGTCCGTGCCAGTGGCACACCAGGTTCCCGCAGCGGACGGGGCTGTCCCGCAGCGGCGCGCCCAGGTGCGGGCAGATCCCGGGCCCGGCGACCGGACGGCCCTCGGCGTTCCGCCAGAGCACCACCTCCTGCCCCGCCACCGTCCGGGCCAGCGGACGGCTGTCGCGCAGGCCGCGGGAGTCGCCCACCACGTACCAGTTGCCCGACGGGCGCGCCCGGGCCCGCTTCAGCGCGGCGGCGATGACGGCGGGCCGGGCCTCGCGCCAGGTGGGCCGCTGCCGGTCCCACGGCACCGCACGCCTGCGCAGGGACAGCGGCAGCCGCCGGCGCCCGTCCGCGGATCCGGTGCTCATGCGGCCCCCTCGGAACCCGCTGGGCGGGGAGCGAGCGGAAGGACGTCAGGCCGGCGCCGCCCGGAGGTCCGACGGGCGCTCAGCCGGGCGGCCGCCACCCGGGCGAGCCCGTCGGCGGCGACCACGGCACGCCGCCGACGGGACACGGCCGCCCGGCGGTGCAGCACCGCGTAGCCGTCCTCGGCCACGGCGTCCAGGATCCCGCCGTACAGCACGAACGCCGTACGGATGCACGGCCGGGACACCGGTTCCAGCATCGCGAGCCCCGGCGCCGCCTCCCGGTACACGCCCCGCGTCAGTGCCGCGAACTCCTCGAGCGCCGAGGTGACCCGGGGGTCCCGGCGGCCCGTGTCCCGGCTCCACCGCAGCAGCGCCCGGTCCGCGCCGTGCGCGGCGAGCAGGTCCGCCGGCAGATAGACGCGGCCCCGGTCGAGGTCCTCGCCCACGTCGCGCAGGAAGTTGGTGAGCTGGAACGCCACCCCCAAGGCCGCCGCGTGCGGTTCGGCGACGCCGCGCGGGACGACCGTGCCGAGCACCGGCAGCATCTGCAGACCGATGACCGCGGCGGATCCGTGCATGTACCGGCGCAGCTCCGCGTAGTCGGCGTAGTCGGTCACCACCAGGTCCGCACGCATCGCGGCCATGAAGTCCGCGAAGTGGGCGTGGTCGATGTCGTACCGGCCGGCCGTGTCGGCGAGGGCGCGCACCACCGGCTCCTCGCCGGCGCCGTCCCGCAGACCCTTCTCCAGTTCGCGTTCGAGCGCCGACAGTTCCGCGTCGCGGCGCGCCGTGTCCGCGCCGGTGCCGAGCGCGTCCACGATGTCGTCGGCCCAGCGGGCGAAGCCGTACAGGGCGTGCACGGCGGGGCGCCGCTCGACGGGAAGCAGCCGGGTGGCGAGGAAGTACGTCCGGCCGTGCCGCGCGTTGAGTGCCCGGCAGCGGCGGTACGCCTCGCGCAGCGCCGGATCGGTGACGCCCGCGGCGTCCAGTTCACGCTCGGTCATGCGGAAGCCTCCTGCGTCGCGGCGAGGGTGACACGCGGCCGCCCCGGGCCGCCGGTGATCCGTGCCGCGGCCAGCTTCCCCGACAGCAGCACGGTCGGCACGCCGACGCCGGGGGTCGTGCCGCACCCGGCCAGCACGGCGTTCTCGGTGCCGCGCACCAGGTTCCGGGGCCGGAAGGGACCCGTTTGGGCGAACGTGTGGGCCGTGGCGAACGGAGTACCCGCGGCATGCCCCTGGGCGTGCCAGGCGGCGGGCGTGACGAGGCACTCGGCCTCGATCGCGGACCCCAGACCGGCAAGGCCGCGCCGCTCCAGCTCCCGCAGCAGATCGTCCCGGTAGCGCGGGGCCAGGTCCGTCCACGCGGCGGCACCCGGGCCGATGTCGGTGTTGGGGCAGGGCGCGAGCACGTAGTGCAGATGGCGCCCCGGCGGGGCGAGGCCCGGGTCGGTGGCGGTGGGCCGGCTGATGAGCAGCGACGGGTCGCTCATCAGCCGGCCGGTGCGGGTGAGTTCGTCGAACGTGGTGTGCCAGGCGGCCCCGAAGGAGAGGGTGTGGTGCGCCAGCCGGGGCCAGGTCCGGTCGGTGCCGAGGTGCAGCACCACCGCGGACGGCGAGTGCCGCAGCCGTACCGGCCGCCGTGGCGTGCGTCCCAGGAGCCGGTAGGCGACGGGAAGGTCCGGGGTCAGGACGACCGCGTCGCAGGGCACCCGGTCCCGGTCGGTGACGACGGCGGTGATCCGGCCGCCGGAGCGCTCCAGCCGGGTGACCTCGTGGCCGTACCGCAGCTCGGCGCCCGCCTCGGCGGCGGCGTCCGCCATGGCGCGGGGCAGCGCGTGCATGCCGCCGCGCGGGAAGTACACCCCGGCGACGGTGTCCATGTAGGCGATGACGGCGTACGCGGCCAGCGCCCTGGCCGGCGGGACGCCCGCGTACAGGGCCTGGAAGGTGAAGACCCGGCGCAGCCGCTCGTCGCGCAGGAAGCGCCCGACGCGCGCGTCCAGCCGTCCGAAGCCGCCCAGCGCCGCCAGCCGGGCGAGGTCGCCGTTCAGCAGCCCGAGCGGGGAGTCGAAGTTGGCGTCGATGAAGCGGCGCATCTGGGCCCGGTGCAGCCGGGTCAGCCAGTCGCGCAGCCGCAGGTACCCCGCGGCCTCCCGGGGGCCGGCGAACCGCTCCACCTCCGCCGCCATCGCCTCGGCCCCGGTGTGCACGTCGAGGCCGCTGCCGTCGGCGAACCGGGCCCGGTAGGCCGGGTGCAGCGGCACGAGCTCCACACGCTCGCGCAGACTGCCGCCGACGGCGGCGAACGGCTCGTCGGCCAGGTCCGGCATGGTCAGCACGGTGGGGCCGGTGTCGATCCGGTAGCCGTCGAGATCCAGGCGCCCGGCGCGTCCGCCGGGCCGCGCCGCCCGCTCGACGACGGTGACGCGCCGGCCCGCGCCCAGCAGGTGCAGGGCCGCCGAAAGCCCTGCGAGACCGGCGCCCACGACCACCACGTGGTCCGTACGGCCCGCCACGGTGCGCTTCACCGGCGGTCCTCCGCGCCACGGGCCGCCGCGTCGGACACGTCCCTGTCCTGCATGTCTGTACAGTCCATTCCGGTTCCTCTCGCTATCGCACCGATCGTTCCCCGACCGGTGTGCTTCCGCCCGTGCACGACACGCGACACGCGCACGCCGGGTGCGAGCCGGAACGCGTGGGCGAACCGCCGCAGCAGGCCCTGGACGAGCGCGCCCCGTCCGGGAAGTGGCGGTCCGTCACACATCCGAGTGACCCGGATCGGAACGGGCACACAGCCAGGAATGCCGGCGAGGTGGCTGTGTACCGAGGAGCGGGAGGAGCGTGCCGTCGTGCTGGACGCCGAGGTGGTGATCGTGGGCGCGGGCGCCGCCGGACTGTCCCTCGCCCACCGTCTGGCGAAAACCGAGCCCGGAGGCCGTGTCCCGTCGGCCGTCCTGGTGGACGCCCCGCCGGGCCCGCTGCGCCCCCCGCGCCGCACCTGGTGCTTCTGGGAACCGGTCACGGGCCGCTTCGACGCCGCCGTCACGGCGGCCTGGCGGTACCTGCGAGTGCGTCCCCCCTCCGGCCCGGCGACGGAGGGCGACATCGCACCGCTGCGCTACAAGATGATCCGGTCGGACGACTTCGAGGACCTGGTCGCCCGCGACCTGGCCGGCAGCCCGTCCGTACGCCGGCTCGAGGCGACCGTCGAGGCCGTGGAGGACGTGCCCGGCGGAGCGCTGGTCCACCTGAGCGACCCCGCCGGACGGGCCCGCGCCCTGCGCACCCGCTGGGTGTTCGACTCCCGTCCCGCGGGCAGCCTTCCGGCCGCCCGCACCACCCTGCTGCAGCACTTCCACGGCTGGTTCGTCCGCACCGACCGGCCGGTCTTCGACCCCAGGACCGCGGACCTGATGGACTTCCGCACCCCCCAGCCGGCGACGGGCCTGTCCTTCGGCTACGTGCTGCCCGTCGGCCGGCGCGAGGCGCTGGTGGAGTACACCGAGTTCAACCGGCGCCCCCTCACCGCCGCCGGATACGCCTCGGCGCTGCGGCAGTACACCGAGGAGGTGCTCCGACTGGGCGACCTGCGCATCCTGTCCGAGGAGAGCGGGATCATCCCGATGACCGACGCCCCGATGCCCCGTCAGGCCGGCGCGTCCGTCTTCCGCATCGGCGCCGCCGGCGGCGCCACCCGCCCCTCGACCGGCTACACCTTCGCCGGGATCCAGCGGCAGACGGAGGCCGTCGCCGCCGCGCTGCGCCGGGGCCGCACCCCCGTGCCGCCGCCCGCCCACCCGGCGCGCTCCCGGGCCATGGACGCCGTGCTGCTGCGTGCCCTGGACAGCGGCCGCGCCGACGGCCCCGCCCTGTTCTCCCGCCTCTTCGCCCGCCTGCCCATGCGGCTGCTGCTGCGCTTCCTCGACGGCCGCACCCGGCTGCACGAGGACCTGACCGTGGGCCTGCGCACCCCCGTCGGCCCCATGCTCCGCTCGGCGCTGGAACTGCGCACCCTGCCGCGCCGCCCGTTCGACGGCCCCTGACATGGGCCGCCTCACCCAGCCGTGCCCCCGCTGCCTGCCCCAGGAGACCGCATGACCCTGCTGCGCGACGAGGATCTCACCGCCGCCTTCGACCACGCCGCCCGCGGCTACGACGCCCTGGTGGCCGCCAACCCCGGCTACCACGCCCAACTGCGCCGCTCGGTCCGCCGCCTGGGACTGGCGGGAAAGGGAGAGGGACTGCGCGTCCTGGACCTCGGCTGCGGCACCGGCGCGTCGACCGCCGCCCTCGCCGGCGAGCTGCCCGGCGCCCACGTGGTCGCCGTGGACGCCTCCGCCGGCATGCTGGAACGGGCCGCCGCCAAAGCCTGGCCGGAGCGGGTGACGTTCGTCCGCGCGACGGCGGAGGAACTGTCCACGGCGGGCGTGACCGGCCCGTTCGACGCGGTCTTCGCGGCCTACCTGTTCCGCAACGTCTCCGACCCCGACGCGGTGCTCGCCACCGTGCGGGACCTGCTCGTCCCCGGAGGCAGACTCGGCGTGCACGAGTACACCCTCGGCGGCCGCCGCGCGGACCGCGCGGTGTGGACCCTGGTGTGCCGCGGCATCGTCCAGCCGGCGGCCACCGTGCTCGGGGACGGCGCGCTGTACCGCCATCTGTGGCGCAGCGTGGTCGAGTTCGACACCGCGAGCCGGTTCGCCGGGCGGCTGCGCGACCAGGGCTTCGACGCGGTACGGGTCCTCCCTCTGCCGGGATGGCAGACGGGCATCACCCACACCTTCGTCGGCCGGCGCCCCCGCACCGGGAACGGGGCCGAGGGATGACGCGCCCGCGCCCTCCGCACGCCCGCCGGCCCGGCCGGGACCGCCGCGCGCGGGTCCTCGTGCCCCCGCCCGGGACACCCCGTATCCAGGGGGCCCGCCCGACGACGGCCGTCGTCGGCGGCGGTGTCGCCGGACTGGCGGCGGCGACCGCGCTGGCCGAGCGCGGGGTCGCCGTCACCCTCTACGAGCGTGAGCCCTTCCTCGGCGGGCGGGTCGGCGGCTGGCCGGTCCAGCTCGCCGACGGCACGCCGGCGACCATGAGCCGCGGCTTCCACGCCTTCTTCCGTCAGTACTACAACCTGCGCGGTCTGCTGCACCGTGCCGATCCGGGCCTGGACCGGCTCACCGGCCTGCCGGACTACCCGCTGCGCCACAGCGACGGTCTGCGGGACGGCTTCCGCCACGTGCCGCGCACACCGCCGTGGAGCGCGCTCGGCTTCGTCGCCCTGAGCCCGTCCTTCCGCCCGGGCGACCTGCTGCGCATGAACCCCGTCGCGGCCCTGCCGCTCCTCGACGTGCGCGTGCCCGACGTGTACGAACGCCTCGACGCCGTCAGCGCCCACGACTTCCTGGACGCCGTCCGCTTCCCGGACCGCGCCCGCCACCTCGCGTTCGAGGTGTTCTCCCGCAGCTTCTTCGCCGATCCCCGGGAGCTGTCGGCGGCGGAGATGGTCCTGATGTTCCACATCTACTTCCTGGGTTCCGCCGAGGGGCTGCTGTTCGACGTGCCCGACGCGCCCTTCCCGGCCGCGCTGTGGGACCCTCTGGCCGCCCACCTGCGCCGGCACGGAGCCGACGTCCTCACCGGCACACCGGTGGAGCACGTCGCCCCCACCGGGAACGGCGGCTTCGCGGTCACCACCGCCGCGGGGGAGCGGTGCCACGACACCGTCGTCCTCGCCCTCGACGCCGTGGGACTGCGCTCCCTGGTCGCCCGCTCCGGCCGGCTGGGCGACGGCCCGTGGCGGGAACGCGTCGCCCGCCTGCGCAACGCCCCGCCGTTCCTCGTCACCCGCCTCTGGCTGGACCGGCCCGTCGCGCCCGGCCGCCCCGCGTTCCTCGGCACCAGCGGATACGAGACCCTGGACAACATCAGCGTGCTCGACCGTTACGAGGACGAGGCGCGCCGCTGGTCCGCACGCACCGGCGGCTCCGTGGTCGAACTCCACGCCTACGCCGTGGACCCAGCGGCCTCCCGCGAGACCGAGCAGAAACGGCTGATCGGCCAACTGCACCGCGCCTACCCGGAGACGGCGGGCGCCGCGATCGTCGACGTCCGTCACGTGTGGCGCGCCGACTGCCCTTTGTTCCCCGTCGGCGGCTACGCCGACCGCCCCACGGTGCGCACCCCGGACCCCGCCCTGGTGGTCGCCGGAGACCTGGTCCGCACCGGCCTCCCGGTGGCCCTCATGGAACGCGCGGCAACTACCGGCTTCCTGGCGGCGAACGCCCTCCTGCACCGCTGGGGCGTCCACGGCCACCCCCTCTGGACGGTCCCCACCCGGGGCCGCACCCCCCTGCTACGGGCCCTGGCCCGCCGAACCGCCCGCGGACCGTCCGGGTCGGAGCCGGGTCGTACCCGCCGCTAGGCGGCACCGGGCCGTGAGGCCGCGAGGGCACGCGTGCCGGTGTTCACACCGTCGTGCCGGGGGCGGTCGCGTCGGCCGTGCGGTGGCGGAGCCGGGATGCGCCCCCGTGGACGACGCGCAGGGCGCGGGGGAAGTCGTGGAGTCGTTCCGCGAGGATGTCGAGGCCCGCCAGCAGGGAGCGGGACGGGACGCCGCGTGCCTCGAGGACCTCGGAGGTCCAGCTCAGGAACTCCGTGAAGACCTCCGCGTCGTCCAGGTACAGCGCGGTGGCCAGGAAGTCGAGGATGTGGACCAGGTCCTCCGCGGTCCGCTCCCGCTGCGCGTCGCTGTAGTCGCGCATCGCCGGGAAGCGGCTCTCCAGGTCCCCCAGCACCTGCTTGACGAGCCGGCTGCGGCCCCGGACCACCATCGTGTACTCCTGGTCCGCCAGGTGGGGCAGGTCGTCGACCGCCTGCCGCACCGCCATCGGCCGCGGCAGACCGGCGTCCAGGACGTCGGCCGCCCCCCGGGCGTCCGGGGCCCACGCGTCGGCGCCCAGGGCCCGGGCGAACCTGCCGTCCGCCCCGAAGGCCCGGCCCCCGGCCAGCACGGGCACCCCGATCGCCCGGCAGGCGGTGATCGCCGCGTGGGCGGCCGGGAGGTGGGTGGGGATCGACCCGGAGAGCAGAACGGCGTCGGAGTTGGTGTGGTGCTGATGGGCGACGAGATGCGGTGTCGGCGTCTGGGCGCCCAGATAGTCCACCAGCCAGCCCCGCAGCCGCAGGACCTCGGCGACCAGCCGGGCCGGGAAGGCGTGCCACTCGCCGTCGGCACAGGCGACCGTCACCCGCCCCCGGTGCGGAACGGGCCGGCCCGCCGCCGGCCCGTGGACCAGGGCGGCGATCACCCGCTCGTTGATGGACGTGGCGGCGTGCTCCTGGGCGACGGTGATCCGGTCGGCGGCCCATTCGGCACCGATCCTCTCCTGCACCCGCGCGACCACGTCGAGCAGCAGCTCCTCCTCCTGCCACCCCCTGTCGAGAGCGGCGCGCACACAGTCGACGGCGTCGTACTCGCCGCCCTCGATCACCGCCTGCCAGAGCCTGTCGCGCAGCCCGGCGGCCGAGGGACCGCGGGCCCCGGTCACGGCGTCACCCGCGGCGCGCTGATGGCCAGCGTGGCCATGTCGTCGTGGCTGCCGCCGCCCAGCCACTGCGCGGCCAGCATCTGCACCCGCTCCACGATCGCCTCTCCCGGCATTCCTCCGCACTCGCGCAGTGCCTGCCGCAGCCGGTCCTCCCCGAACAGTTCGTCGCCCAGCGGCCCGCCGCGCGCCTCGGTGATGCCGTCGGTGTACAGCAGGCACGTCTCCCCGGGCGCGAGCACCTCGTCGGCCGTCCGTACGGTGACCGAGGGCAGCGCGCCGACCAGCGAGCCCTGGGTGTCCGCCTCCTCGACGCGGCCGTCCGCGCGGACGATCAGCGGTGGCATGTGCCCGGCGCTGGTCAGCCGCAGCCGGACCCGGCCGTCGTCCGCGCGCCGGACGCAGGCCAGCACCAGCGTGGCGAAGCGGGTGTGGTGGGAGGTGAGCAGCGCCCCGTTGAGCAGGGTCAGCACCTGCTCGTGGTCGGACGCCAGCGGCAGCAGCGCGTGCAGCGTGTTGCGGATCTTCCCGGTCAGGACCGCCGCGTCCAGCCCCTTGCCCGCCACGTCGCCCAGGACGACGAACGTCTCCTGCGAGGCGTCGCCGCCGGGATGGACGTCGTAGAAGTCCCCACCGATCCGCTCGTGGTCGCTGGCGGCCCGGTAGTGCCCCGCGTAGTCCACGCCGTGCAGGCGCCCGAGCGCCGGCGGCAGCAGCTCCCGCATGAGCGTCGCGGTGATCCCGCTCTGCTCGCTGTACAGGCGGGCGGCCGACAGCGCGGCGCCCGCGCGGGCGGCGAACAGCCGGGCGAAGGCCTCCTCGTCCGGGGTGAACGCGCACTCCGCGCTGGAGCGCAGGAGGATCAGGGCGCCTGCGGACACCCCGTGACCGGGAAGCGGCGCGACGATGACGGAGCCGACCGGCCCGGTGAAGCCCGCCGGGAGCACCCACCCGGGAAGGACGTGCGGGTCGATCCACCGCGCGGGGACCGGGGGAAAGCCCTGCAGCGCCTCCGCCAGGCCCGGCACCTCACCGGGATCGATCGGGAGCGAGCTGTGCACGGCCTGCTCGCCGCGCAGGGCGTGGGTCACCGCGTACCGGCGCCCGACCGGGGGCAGGACCAGCAGCGCGGCGTCGGCGAGGTGCTCGGCGGCCAGCTGCGCCGCCACCTCCGCGCAGCGCGGCACGTTCAGCGACGCCAGAAGGGTGCTGGAGACCATGGCGCGTGTCTCGGCCTGCTCCCGGGCGCTGTGCAGGGCGGCCTCCGCCTGACGCCGGCCGGTGGCGTCGACCAGCCACCACGCCGTCCCCCCGCCCGCGACCGGGCTGGGGTGCGCCTCGAAGTACCGGTCACCGACCTCCCCGGCGGCCGACGGGCCCTCGTGGGACAGGTCACCGCCGTCGGCCTGCCCGCGGTGCGCGGCCGCCAGCCAGGACGGCACGTCGACCCGCGCGGCGCCGTGCGGGCGTGCCAGCACCCGCCGGGCGAGCGGATTCGCGTCCACGACCGCGCCGCTCGCGTCGAGCACCAGCACCGGGCAGGGGGCGTCCTTCCACGTCGGAGCGGCACGGACGTCCGTGCCGCGGGGCTGGGCGGGTGTGCCGGGGGAAGGAATCACAGGCGCAGGCACGCGTCGTGCGTACCCCACCACCTCTCTGCCGGGGGAACGGGACTCAGCTGTCACGGTCCCCCATCTCCACCTGCCAAAGCAACCGACCCGGACGGCGGCCTGCCCGCCGGGCGGCTGCGTACCCCGGCGGGCGGGCCCTGCACCCGTGTCCCGCATGTCCGCTGTCACACGGTCGGAAGGGCCGCGTGTACGGCGCGGTGTACGGCACGGGCCAGCCGCGCGCCCCACAGCGAGCGGGGCCCCGCGAAGGCGTGCGTCTCCTCGCCGGGGCCGGGAGTGCGGGCGGCGACGCACACCGCGTCGGTCGGGGTGCCGGAGCAGTCGAGCCCGGCCTCCACGAGGGCCTGCACCTTCGCCTCGGTGACCGTGGCCACCGCGTTCACCAGAGCGGCGTCGCTCAGCGGCACCGGCACGGCGGCCACGATGTTGATCGTGCCCGGCGCCTGGGGCCCGCCCGGACCCGAGCCGGACGCGGCGGCCCAGCCGCGCACATCGATGCCGGCCGTGACGAAGGCCTCCGTGCCCTCGTGGTGCGCGTGGGCGTACACCGAGACGTCCGCCGCCGTCATCAGCCCCACCCCCGGGCCCCGCGCGCCCGCGGCGGCGGCCAGGCCCGCGAGGTGCCGGTCGGGGTCGGTGCGCCGGTAGCCGTGGGACACCTGGGCGTTGAGGACCCAGGCCCGCTCACCGATGCCCCCGCCGAGCACGGCGCTGCTGATCATCCGGTGACCGGGGCCCGCCGGCCAGAGCAGCGCGTGCAGCCGTTCACCGTCCTCGACCCGGGTCAGCCGCCGCGGCGTCGGCAGCGGGCGGTCGGTGCGGGGCGGAGGGAGGACGGCGGTCACCGGGCGGGGCTCCTTGCAGGCGCGGACCGGCCGATCGTACGGCCGCGCGGCACGGCCGGCCGCACCGGGTCGGGACGGGACGGCGCTCACTCGGGCCGGGGGCCGCGGAAGCAGGCGGTGACGGTCTTGCCGTGCGGGCAGGGGTGGGCCTCCCAGGTGTCGGCCAGGGCGTCGACGAGGAGCATGCCGCGCCCGCCGACGCGTTCACTGCTCGGTCCCTGGGGCGCGGGCAGCGCGGCGGAGCGGTCGTGCACCGAGATGTGCAGACACCGCTGGTCCCAGGTCAAGATCAGCTGGGCGGTGCTGTGGGCGTGCCGGTGGGCGTTGGTGACCAGCTCCGACACGGTCAGCAGCACGGCGTCCGCGGTCTCCGGGGCCGTGGTGGTCCAGCCCAGGGCGTCGAGGTGCTCGCGGGCCCAGTCCCGGGCCCGCTTCACCTCGCTGTCCAGCGGCAGCGAGCGCGCCCAGCCCACTGCGCGGACCGACGATCCGGTCATGGCGGTCCTTCCTGGTACGGGTGCGCGGCCCGGCGAGTCGCGGGCCGCGCGGTCAGGACCGGGGGCTCAGCGGTGACCGGGGGCTCAGCGGTGACCACCGCCGCGGAGTTTGCCCAGCAGGCGCTGGGCCTGGGCCCGGCGCCGGGGGTCGGCCGCGGCCCGCCGCACCTGCTCGGTCGTACGCCGTCCCTGAGGGCTCCTGGCGAACTGCTTGATGCGCTCCATCATGCTCGGCATGGATGCTCCTTTCCGCAGGTGTCCGCTGTGGTGCCTGCCTCTACGCCGTCTACCCCCCGCGGCCGGAGTCAGCCCTGCGGCAGACCCCGGCCGCCGGCACGGCCCCGCGCGGCGGCACCCACGTCACGGACGGCCGCGTACCACCGCTCCGTGACGAACGGCAGGGGAGGAGGAGTCTGGCGTTCCCAACTCCGGGCGGAGCCCTGGCCGTTCGGTTCACATCCCGGTCAACTGCCGTGACGGCGGACCTTCTCACCGGGCGCCGTACCGTCGGCGCCGCCCCGGCCGCCCCCGAACGCACGCGGCCCACGGCGTGTTTGCCGGGGGAGTCTGCGGCAAGTCGGTGTCCATGAGCGAACAGAACAAGAATCCGAACCGCAAGACCGCGTCCGCCCGGTCCACCGCGAGCAAGGTGAAGGAGACCACCGGCAAGGCGACCGCCCCCGCCGAGCGGGCCGCCGGAGCCGCGGGCGAAAAGGCGGGTGACGCGGCCGGCAAGACGGGTGACGCGGCGTCGACGGCCGCGTCGGGCGCCGGACGCGCGGCCCAGGCGGCGAGCGGGGCCGCGCAGAGCGCGGCCAAGGGCGTCGAGGCGGGCCGCCGCGCGGTCGTGGCCACCTCGGGCCAGGTCGCCGCCGGGGCCAGGACCGCCTGGACGGTCATCGCCCAGCGCAGGCTCGTCGCCGCCGGTGCCGCCGCCGGCCTGACCGCGCTGACCGCCGCCTCCTACGCGGTGGGCCGTCGCGCGGAACGCCACACCCACGGCCCCCTCACCCGGATGACCGGCGGCCGGATCTGACCCCGGGGCGGCCGGGCGGTACCCGCGGGCGCCGTGCCCACTCGCGCGGTGCGGCCCCGACGGGGAAAGATGTCTCCGCAAGCGAAGATTCAACCCATGCGGAGGAGTGGGCACATGCAGCACGAGCGAGCGGGACGCCCGGCCGGACCCGAGGATCTCGTCGACGTCGCTCGGCTGGTCACGGCGTACTACGCACTGCACCCGGACCTCGACGACCCGGGACAGCGCGTCGCGTTCGGGACGTCGGGACACCGCGGTTCGTCTCTGGCGGCCGCGTTCAACGAGGACCACATCGCCGCGACCAGCCAGGCCATCTGCGAGTACCGCGCCGGGCAGGGGACCGACGGGCCGCTGTTCCTCGGCGCCGACACCCACGCGCTGTCCGAGCCCGCGCGGGTCACCGCCCTCGAGGTGTTCGCCGCCAACGAGGTCACGGTGCTCATCGACACCGCCGACGGCTACACCCCGACGCCGGCGGTCTCGCACGCGATCCTCGCCCACAACCGGGGCCGCACCACGGGCCTCGCCGACGGCGTGGTGGTCACCCCGTCCCACAACCCGCCCGCCGACGGCGGGTTCAAGTACAACCCGCCGAGCGGCGGCCCCGCGGGTTCGGACGCCACCGGCTGGATCCAGGACCGGGCAAACGAGATCATCCGCGACGGCCTCAAGGACGTCCGCCGCATCCCGTACGCCCGTGCCCTCGCCGCACCCGGCACGGGCCGCTACGACTTCCTCGGCACCTATGTCGCGGACCTGCCCCGTGTGCTGGATCTGGACGCGGTCCGCGCGGCCGGTGTGCGGATCGGCGCCGACCCGCTGGGCGGGGCGTCCGTCGCCTACTGGGGCCGGATCGCCGAGGAGCACCGCCTCGACCTCACGGTGGTCAACCCGCTCACCGACCCCACCTGGCGGTTCATGACCCTGGACTGGGACGGCAGGATCCGCATGGACTGCTCGTCGCCGCACGCCATGGCCTCGCTCATCGGCCGACGTGACCGCTTCGACATCGCCACCGGCAACGACGCCGACGCCGACCGGCACGGCATCGTGACCCCGGACGCCGGACTGATGAACCCCAACCACTACCTGGCCACGGCGATCGGCTACCTCTACGCGCACCGCGAGCAGTGGCCGGCGTCCGCCGCGGTCGGCAAGACGCTGGTCTCCTCCGCGATGATCGACCGGGTCGCCGCCGACCTGAAGCGGGACCTGGTCGAGGTCCCCGTCGGGTTCAAGTGGTTCGTGGACGGACTGGTCGACGGCTCCCTCGGCTTCGGCGGGGAGGAGTCCGCCGGCGCCTCCTTCCTGCGCCGGGACGGCTCGGTGTGGACCACCGACAAGGACGGCATCATCCTCGCCCTGCTCGCCTCCGAGATCACCGCGGTCACGGGGAAGACGCCCTCCGAGCACTACGCCGCGCTCACCGCGCGCTTCGGCGAACCCGCCTACGAGCGCATCGACGCCCCGGCCACCCGGGAGGAGAAGGCCCGGCTGGCCAGGCTCTCCCCGGCCCAGGTCACCGCGGACACCCTCGCGGGGGAGGCGGTCACCGCCGTGCTCACCGAGGCACCGGGCAACGGCGCGTCCATCGGCGGCATCAAGGTGACCACGGACAGCGCGTGGTTCGCCGCCCGTCCGTCCGGCACCGAGGACGTGTACAAGATCTACGCCGAGTCGTTCCAGGGCCCCGACCATCTGCGCCGGGTGCAGGAGGAGGCCCGGTCCGTGGTCCTCGCGGCACTGGGCGGCTGAGCCGCGTCCCGTACGTCCCGGTCACCCGTGACGGGTGCCCGGGACGCCCCGATCTGCCTCAACCGGCCTGGACACCGGGGTCGGAAGGGGGCGCAGAGGTGACCCCCGGCGGCTCGGAGGTGGCTGTCGGCAGCTCCGCCGGGGCCACCTCCGACTGCTGCAGCACATTGCCGTCGCCGGGCCCCTCGACCGGGGTTCCGGCCCCCGTGGACAGCTGGGACCACGCGCCCAGGGCCAGGGCGATCGCGGCGGCCGTGCCCGCGACCCGTCCGACGCGGCGCGCCTTGGCGCGGCGGTCCATCTCCCGCCAGGACGGCCCCTCCCACGGATCGTCGGGGCGCCACAGATCACCGACCGCCGCGGTCGCGGACTCCGCCGGGGCCGCACCGGACCGGCCGGTAGGCTCCGGCCAGGCGCCCGGGGTCCGCTGACGCGCCGACAGCTCCTTGGGGGCGGTGGCCCGGATGGCGTGTTCGGTGTCGGTGAGGAACCGCTGCCAGACGTCCTCGGGCACGGACGGCGTACCGTCGTGCTCGTCCGGCGGTTCGCCGGCGCCCGGGCTCTGCGCGGTCACGTGGGTTCATTCCTCTCATGCGCCTCATGCGCGGGAGCCCGCGACGGTCCGTCGGCCGAGGTGCCGGGGCGCCCGCCAGGATCATTGCACAGCACAAAAACGAAACGACAGGGGGCCGGGCCGACGGGACTCGATTGGATAAAGGTCCGTCACGGGGGTCACGACGGCCGCCTGACCTTTGCATAGTCTAAAGGTGGGGGAGGGGGCGTCTGCGGAGGAAACGGGCGGCTCCCGAGTGCCCTCGACACCGCTGGAGCAGTGCATGACCGACGAGAAGCCGCCGCCGGGCCAGCGGGCGCTGGCCTGGATGCCGATCCTGGTGATGGCGGTGATCGCGGTCTTCGACGTCCTTGCGGGGCCCACGATCGGACTGCTGCCGCTGGTGTCGCTCGGGCCGGCCTTCGCCGGGCTGGTCGGCGGCTGGCGCCGCACCGCGGCGGTCGGCGCGCTGGCGCTGCTGCTCTGCGTCGGTCTGGGGCTGTACAACGGGCTGTTCGTGAAGCCCCGCGGGTACACGGCCATGGTGTCGGTGGCCGGCGTGACCGGTGTCGGCATCGCGGCCGCCGTGGCCCGTTCGCGCCGGGAGGCGGAGCTGGCCAGTGTGCGGTCGATCGCCGAGGTCGCGCAGCGGGTGCTGCTGCGGCCGGTGCCGCTGACCGCCGGGCCCGTGCAGGCGGCCGTGTCCTACACCTCCGCCGTCGCGGAGGCCCGCATCGGCGGCGACCTCTACGAGGTGGTGGCCTCGCCGCACGGCGTCCGCGTCATCCTCGGCGATGTGCAGGGCAAGGGCCTGGCGGCCGTCGAGACGGCCGCCGTGGTGCTCGGCGCGTTCCGGGAGGCCGCCTACGACGAGCCCGACCTGGTCGGGCTCGGGGAGCGGGTGGAGCGCAGCGTGGCCCGGGAACTGGAGGGCGAGCGCTTCGTCACCGCCGTCCTCGCCGAGATCGGCGCCGACCACGAGGTCGTCCTCCTCAACTACGGCCATCCGGCGCCCATGCTGGTGCGCCGCGACGGCAGCGTCGACTTCCCCGAACCGCCGGCGTTCGCACTGCCGCTGGGCCTGTCCGCGCACGGGGGCGACGGCCCGGAGCCCTACCGGGTGGCGTTCGCCCCGGGCGAGCAGCTGCTGCTCTACACCGACGGTGTCACCGAGGCCCGCGACCGCGACGGGCGCTTCTATCCGCTGGGCGAGCGCACCCATCTGCTGAAGGAACCCGACGCGCACCGCGCCCTGGAACGGCTCCGCGAGGACCTGGTGCAGCACACGGGAGGCCCGCCCGGGGACGACGCCGCCATGCTGCTGCTCCGCTACCACCGGCACCAGGAGCCGGGCCCCGGTCCCGGATGAGCCGGTGTGCCGTCGGAGAGGTAGAAAGGACACATGCCGGAGCGTGCGGCCCCCGACGGGGCCACGGACGACGTCGAAGCGGTCACCCACGCGGTGCTCACCGCCTCACGGCTGCTCGTGGCCGTCTCCGCGCGGTCCCTGGCCGCCGTCGAGGACCGGGTGACGCTGGCGCAGTTCCGGATGCTGGTGGTGCTCTCCACCCGCGGTGCCACCAAGCTGGTCGCCCTCGCCGGCCTGCTCCATGTCGCCCCCTCCACCGCGATGCGCATGGTCGACCGGCTGATAGCGGCGGGCCTCGCCGACCGGCAGACCAATCCCGCCAACCGCAGGGAGACACTGCTGCGGCTCACCGACGAGGGCCGGCGCACGGTCGAGGACGTCACCGCCCGCCGCCGGACCGAGATCGCCGTGATCGTCGAACGGCTGACCCCGCGGCAGCGCGCCGCCCTGGTCGACGCGCTGGCGGCCTTCAACGAGGCCGGCGGCGAACCACCCGCGGGCGAACCGGAACCGTACCCGCTCGGCTGGGCGCTGGACGGGGCGTTGGCCCACGGCGCCTGAGCGCCGCCGGCGCGGGCCGCCGTTTGCCGGACCGGCAACACCGCTCGTCCCGCCGCGGCCGCCCCGGCCATGCTCGACGGACAAGATCCCGGGACCGCGCGGACACAGCGGCCCGGAGCCGCCGGACCACCTGGAGCGCACATGACACAGCACTCGGCGAACGGCCCCACGCACCGGCTCGTCCCCTCGCCCGCCGGCCGGACCCACGTGGTGGAGCAGGGCAGCGGCCCCCTGGTGCTGCTCGTCCACGGCTTCCCGGAGTCCTGGTACTCCTGGCGCCACCAGTTGCCCGCCCTGGCGGGCGCCGGCTACCGCGCGGCGGCCGTCGACGTCCGCGGCTACGGCCGCTCCTCCCGCCCGGCCGCCACGGACGACTACCGCATGCGGGAACTGGTCGCTGACGCCGTCGCCGTGGTGCACGCCCTGGGCGAGCGGACGGCCGTGATCGTCGGCCACGACTGGGGATCGGCCGTCGCGACGAACGCCGCCCTGATCCGGCCGGACGTCTTCCGCGCGGTCGCCATGCTCAGCGTCCCGTACACCCCGCGCGGGGGCCCGAGGCCGAGCACGCTCTTCGCCTCCATGGGCGGCGACGAGGAGTTCTACGTCTCGTACTTCCAGGACCCCGGCCGCGCCGAGGCCGAGATCGAGCCCGACGTACGCGGCTGGCTCGCCGGGTTCTACGCGGCCCTGTCCGGCGACACCATGCCCGCACCCGGTGACCCCCAGCCCCATTTCGTCGCCCCGGGCGGCACCCTGCGCGACCGCTTCCCCGCCGGCCGCCTCCCGGCCTGGCTGAGCGGGACGGACCTCGACGTCTTCGCCGGGGAGTTCGAACGCACCGGGATGAGCGGGGCGCTGGCCCGCTACCGCGCCATGGACCGCGACTGGGAGGACCTCGCCGAACACGACGGCGCACCCGTCACCCAGCCGTCCCTCTTCATCGGCGGCGCACGCGACGCCTCCACCGCCTGGCTGGCCGACGCGATCGACGCGTTCCCCGTCACCCTCCCCGGCCTGGTCTCCTCCCACATCCTCGACGGCTGCGGACACTGGCTCCAGCAGGAACGCCCCGCCGAGACCAGCCGCATCCTCACGGACTGGCTCACCGCGCTGCCCAAATCTGCATGTTAGATTCCTATTTGAAAGGCGACCGCGGACAGGGCGTCCACACACAGGGCACGGTGACATCTCATGACGTCGGAGAGCAGCACGCCCCCGAGTGACGAGGACCCCCTGCCGCGGATCCTGTGCGACACGGCCGCGCTGGCCGCCGCCGGCGGTACGTCCGCCGGCGCCCTGTGGCGGCTCGCGGAGTCCGGCCGCCAGCTCGACGCCAACGTCGTGCACCTCCCGCCCGGACACCGGGTCGACACCCACCGCGAGCCCGACCTCGACGTCCTGCTGCTCGTCCTCGCCGGCCACGGCACCCTCACCGCCCCCGACGGCCCGCATCCCCTGCCCGCCGGCACGCTGACCTGGCTCCCGCACGGCTCCACCCGGAGCCTCGCCGCCGGCACCGAGGGCCTGACCTACCTCACCGTGCACCGCCGTCGCCCCGGCATGCGCATCCAGAGCCGCCCGCCCGGCAGCTGACCACATGTGATGACCACGGCCACAGAGTGGTAACAACAGACAACGCCCGCACGCCGAATACGGTCTTGTCGGCCATGAAGATCTCTTTCCTGCTCCATAACGCCTACGCGATCGGAGGAACGATCGCCACCACGTTCAACCTGGCCGCCGCACTGGCGGAACGGCACGACGTGGAGATCGTCTCGGTGTTACGGAACCGGGAACGCCCCAGCCTCACCCCGGACCCCCGGGTGCGGCTGCGGGCCCTGGTGGATCTGCGGCACGAGCAGGACCACCCCCTGCACAGCAGACCGGCCAAGGTGTTCCCGGCAGCCGAGTACCGGCACGGCCAGTACAGCGAACTGACGGACGAGCGCATCGGTGCGTTTCTCCAGGACATCGACGCCGACGTCGTCGTCGGCACCCGGCCGGGGCTCAACGTGCACCTGGCCCTCCAGGCCCCCGACCGCGTGCTGCGCGTCGGCCAGGAGCACCTCACCCTCGACAACCATCACGCGGCGCTGCGCACCGTACTGCGCCGCGCCTACCGCCGGCTCGACCTGCTGACCACCGTCACCCGGGCGGACGCGGACTCCTACCAGCGCAAGATGCGGCTTCCCGGGGTCCGGGTGGAGGCCCTGCCCAACAGCGTCCCCGACCCCGTGCTGGCCCCCGCCGACGGCACCGGCAGGATCGTGATCGCCGGCGGCCGGCTGGTCCCGGTCAAGCGCTACGACCTGATCATCGACGCGTTCGCCCGCGTCGCCGCCGAGCACCCCGACTGGCAGTTGCGCATCTACGGCAGGGGCGAGGAGAAGGCGGCGCTGCGCGCCAGGATCGAGCAGCTCGGCCTGTGGAACAACGTTGTCCTGATGGGCGCGGTGACCCCCATGGAAGCGGAGTGGGTCAAGGGTTCCATCGGCGTCTGCGCCTCCGACTTCGAGCCGTTCGGCATGACCATCGTCGAGGCGATGCGCTGCGGGCTGCCCGTGGTCAGCACCGACTGCCCCTACGGGCCAGGGGAGATCATCAAGCACGGCGAGGACGGCCTGCTGGTGCCGCCCGGGGACGCCGACGCCCTCGGCGCCGCCCTCCTGGACCTGGTCCGCGACGACGAGCGGCGCCGCAGCGTGGGCAGGGCGGCCCTGGACAACGCCCGCCGGTTCGCGCCCGGCCCGGTCGTCGCCCAGGCCGAACGCCTCTTCGAGGAGGCGCTGGAGGCCCGCGGCGGCGCCGGACCACAGGACCCCGCGGCCGCCGGACTGCCCCACACCCTGCGCACCGGGGGCTACGCCGCCCGTGACCTCGCCCGCGCCGCCGCCACCGACGCGCTGCGCACCATCCGGAAAGGACGCCGATGAGCACGCCGACGAGCACCGACACCCACGCCGACTGCCGTGCCGACGCCGCCGGAAGGATCACCTTCCGGCTGAGGTCGCCCTCGGCCACCCGCCCCCGGCTGCTGCTGGCGCTCCGCCCCAAGAAGGGCCGCCCCGAGCAGCGCACCCGCACGCTCGACCTGAGACCCGCCGGCGACGACGGCGCGTACGAGGCCGTGCTCGAACCGGACCCCCCGCTCGAGGAGGGCCGCTGGGACGCCTACGTACTGCGCGCCCCCGACGCGGAACGCGAACGGGTGCGCCCCGGTCTGCGCGACCTCCGCGCGCTCGTCGACGGCGGCTCGCGCGACCGGCCCTCACCGGTCGCCGTCAGGGTGCCCTACCGCACCCTGGACGGCTTCCTCTCCCTGCGCGCCTGGCGGCGCACCGCCCACGCCGAGGCGGGTGCCCTCGCCATCGCCGACGGGACGCTGACGGTCCGGGTCCGCCCGCACGGCGCCCGGCTCTCCGCGGCCGCCGTGGCCGTGCTGCGGCTGCGGGGCGACACGGCCACGGTGCGCGAGTGTCCCGTGCGGCCGGCGCAGGGCCGTGACGGTGACTTCGCCTTCACCGTCGCCTACGCGGATCTCGTGGCCGAGGGCGGCGGAGCCCGGGTCTGGAACGTGTTCGTCCGTCCCGCGCCCGGGAAATCCGTGATCAGGGTCGGCCGGATCCTTGACGACCTGGCGGACCGCAAGGGCTCGTTCGTGTATCCCCGGACCACGGTCGGCGCATCGGCCGTGCGCCCGTACTACACGATCGACAACGACCTCTCCGTCGAGGTGACCGCCGCGGGCTGACGTCGCGGCCGCGGCCCACGGCGCAGCTCCCGGCGCTCGGCGATCGTTATGATGCCCCGAACCGATCAAACGAACATCCACGTGCGGGGAGGGCCTCATGCGGGAGCCCGTCGAGGTGAGAAGGCAGCGGATCCTCGCCGCCGTCGAGTCCAGGGGATCGGCACGCGTGAGCGAACTCGCCGACGAGCTGGAGGTGTCGGTGGTGACGGTGCGGCGGGACGTGGAGGAGCTGGCCCGCGAGGGCAGGCTGCGACGGGGCCACGGAGTGGTCCGCTCCGCGCTCGCCGCGCACACCCGGCCGGCGCCCCGGACACCGGCCGGCGACACCGTGGCCGTCGTCGTGCCGGAACGGCACACCTACCTCTACGAGGCCCTGCACGGCGCCCGCTCGGTGCTCGAGGCGGCCGGCCTGCGCATCGCACTGCACATCGCACCCCTGACGGGCGGCTCCGAACGGGCGCTGGCCGGGCGGGCGCTGGCGGACGGCGCGGCGGGACTGCTGCTGGCCCCGCGCTGGCGCACCCGTGCCGACGAGGAGGCCGACCACGCCTGGCTCGCCGCGCTGGACGTGCCGGCCGTGCTGATGGAGCGGCGGCCCGCGCCGGGCACCGCGCTGCACGCGATGGACTCGGTCTGCTCCGACCACGCCCACGGCGTCCGCCTCGCCGTGCAGCACCTGGTGGGCCTCGGCCACCGGCGGATCGTGCTCGCCACCCGGGACGACAGCCCCACCGCGCGCACGCTGCGGGCCGCGTGTGCGCACATCGCCCGGGCCCACCCGCTGGTGGAGAAGTGGGCGTGGACGCTGAGCACGCCCGAGGCCGGCCGGGACGGCCCGTACCCGGACGCACAGACGGCGCCGCTGCACCGCCTCCTGCGCGAGACCGGTGCCACGGCGGCGGTGCTGCACGGCGACGTGGACGCGCTGATGCTCGTTCAGCAGCTCGCGGACCACGGGGTGCGGGTGCCGCAGGACTGCTCGGTCGTGGCCTACGACGACGTGGTGGCCGGGCTCGGGACCACCCCGCTGACGGCCGTCGCCCCGCCCAAGGCGGAGGTCGGCCGGGCGGCGGCGGAGCTGCTGCTCCAGCGGCTCGGCACCGCGGGAGGCGAACGGGCCCCGGTGCGGCGCGTCGAACTGCTGCCCGCGCTGAGCGTGCGCGGATCCACCCGGGCACGGACCGGCGGTCGGGAGACCGGACGCACAGAATGATCGTATGAACGATTACCTTTTGGTTGATCGGTCCATTGACCGTTTGCCACTCGGCCGTTGACGATTTCCCTCGTACCGAACAGGCGCGTCCCGAACCGCGGCGCAGCCGCGGGAGGCGCCCGCCCGCACCCGAGGAGTTGCCTGGCCACCATGACCGAGCCCACGCGCGGCCCGGGCCGCCGCCCCCGCACCGCCCTGGCCATGTCACCCGCCGCCGCCTCCGCGGTCCTCGACGACGACTTCCTGACGGCCCTCGGCGCGCTGTGCGACCTGGCCCCGCTCCCGGTGCTGGACGACCTGACCACCACCCGGGCCCGCGCCGTGCTCGCCGACACCGAGCTGCTGGTCACCGGCTGGGGCTGCCCGCCCCTGGACGCGGACGTGCTGGACGTCGCGCCCCGGCTGCGCGGCGTCGTCCACACCGCGGGCAGCGTCCGCGGCCATGTCACCGACGCCTGCTGGGAGCGCGGCGTCGAGGTGTCCTCCGCCGCCGCGGCCAACGCCGTCCCCGTCGCGGAGTACACCCTCGCCATGATCCTGCTCACCGGCAAGCGGGTGCTGGAGAGCGCGCGGGACCACCGCGCCGCGCGCACCGCGCCCGACTGGCTCGGCACCCCCCGCACGGTCGGCAACCACGGGCGCACCGTCGGCATCCTCTCGGCGTCGCTCATCGGCCGCCGGGTCATCGACCTGCTCCGCCCGCACGACATCGAGGTGCTGCTGCACGACCCGTACGTCGACGACCGCGAGGCCGGCGAACTCGGCGTGGAGCGTGTCGGACTCGCCGAGCTGTTCCGGCGCGGCGACACGGTGAGCGTGCACACCCCGCTGCTGCCCGAGACCCGCGGACTGGTCGGGCGTGAACTGATCGACTCCATGCGGCCCGACGCCGTCCTGATCAACACGGCGCGCGGCGCGCTCCTCGACCAGGACGCGCTCACCGACGCGGTGCTGGCCGGCCGGATCCGCGCCGTGCTCGACGTGACCGAGCCCGAAGTCCTGCCCCCGGACCATCCGTTGTGGACCTGCGACAACGTGCTGATCACCCCTCACCTGGCCGGCTCCCAGGGCAACGAGTGGCACCGGCTGACCCGTCTCGCCCTCTCCGAGATCACGCGCTGGGCCGCCGGCGAGGGCTTCCGTCACCCCGTACGACGCGAAAGGCTGGCGTTCCTGGCATGACCGTCCCCCTCGCACTGCCCGCGGACGACCGCGACGTCAGCCCCCGCACCGGATACACCCGCGCCCACTGGGAGGCGGTGGCGGACGCACTGCTCACCGCGGCCTGGCGCTGGAGCACCCCCGGCCGCGCCCTGCTGGACCTGCCCGGACGGCCCTCCCGCTCGGGGGCGCGCTCCGACGGACTCGAAGGGTATGCCAGGACGTTCCTCGCCGCCGCCTTCCGCGTGGCGGGTGCCGGCGGGGACGACCCCCACGGCCTGCTGGAGCGCTACGCGGACGGTCTCGCGGCCGGCACCCGCACCCCGGGCCGCGACGACACCGAGTCCTGGCCGCTCATCCTCGACCACGACGTCCAGGGCCAGCCGATGGTCGAGTCCGCGTCGGTCGCGCTCGGCCTGCGGCTGACCGCGCCCTGGCTGTGGCAGCGGCTCGACCCCGGTGTGCGGGACCGCGCGGAGGAGTGGCTGCGGGGCGCCCTGCGGCACACCCCCGCGCCCAACAATTGGTATCTGTTTCCGTACACGGTCGCCGGTTTCCTGGAGTCCGTCGGACGCGGTGACGCCGAGACGGCGGCGGCGCGGGCGCGGGCGACGGCCCTGCTGGACACCTGGTACCGGGGCGACGGCTGGTACGCCGACGGGGACGGGCGCGCCTTCGACCACTACAACGGCTGGGCGCTGCACCTCTACCCGGTCCTCGACGCGTTCCTCGCGGGCGACGGGGAGGCACTGGCCCACCACGGCGGACGGCTGCGCGCCCATCTGGAGAGCTACGCCCTGATGTTCGGCGGCGACGGCGCGCCGCTGCACTTCGGCCGGTCCCTGACGTACCGGTTCGCCGCCTCCGCGGCCGTCTCGCTGGGCGCGGTCACCGGGCACACCCCGCTGACACCGGGCGCCTCGCGCCGTATCGCCTCCGGCAGTCTGCGCCACTTCCTGGACCGGGGCACGCTGACCGCCGACGGCCTGCTGAGCCGCGGCTGGTACGGCCCGCACGAGGCCAGTGTGCAGAGCTACTCGGGCCCGGCGTCACCGTACTGGGCGTCGAAGGCGTTCGTGGCCCTGCTGGCCCCCGCCGGCCACGCCTTCTGGACGGCGCGCGAGGAGCCGGCACCGGTGGAGGAGTCCGACAGGGTGCTGGCGCTGCCCGCGCCGGGGCTGCTCGTCCAGGCCACCCGGGCCGACGGGATCGTCCGGCTGCACAACCACGGCAGCGACCATGTGCGCCCGCACGAAGGGGAGGCGGCGGACGAGGACGACCCGCACTACGGGCGCCAGGCCTACTCCACCCGTACCGGCCCCACCGCACCAGGGAACCTCGCCGACAACCACCTGTCGGTCGGGACCCGCGGCCGGTGGAGTGTGCGCCGCCGCATCCACCCTCTGGGCGCGGGCCACGGCGACGGCTGGGGCTGGGCCGCGTCGTGGCACCGGCCCGTGTTCGCCGGCGGCGCGCCGATGGTGCCGGGCCTGCGGGTGGAGAGTGTCACCGTGGCGCACGGCCGGTACGAGCTGCGGGCGCACCGGGTGGTGGGGGCACCGGCGGGATCCCGGGTCAGCCACACCGGCTGGGCGACGGGCCCCGAGAAGTCCCCGGCCTCCGCGCTGTACGGACTGCACGGCTGGGACGACCCGTCGCCGGACCTCGTCCGCGCCCCCCAGGGCACGGCGTGGACACCATGGGCCCGCGTCCCGCGCCTCACCGGCGACTGCGGGGGCACCTCCGTGCATGTCGCGCTGGCGTCCCTGACCGGGGACACCGGCCCCGCGCCCCTGGCGGAGGCGGCCGAGCATGTGCGGGTGGACGACGGGGCGGTGGAGGTCGTCTGGGCCGGCGGCACGGCCCGCACCCGGATCACCTTCGCTCCGGTGGAGGTGCGGCACACGCGGCCGTGAGCGGTGTGAGGCGGCGTCAGGACGCGTCGGCGTCGCCCTTCGCTGCGGTGTCGGCCTTCTTCGGGGACTTGGCGTCGCCCTTCGGGGCCTTGGTGTCGGTGTCGGCCGCGGTGTAGAAGACGGACGACCCCTGCTTGGTGCGCTGGACCTGGTTGCGGGCGACGAGCCCCTCCAGGGTGTTGCGCACCACCGTGGTCCTGATGGTGCGGTCCGGGTGCGCCGCCCCGAGCGCGCCGGCCACCTCCGCCGCCGACCGCGGCTCACTCTGCTCGCCGAGGTGCCGGCGGACGAGTTCGACGAGCTTCGGCCCGTTCGTGCGGGCCGCCTTCGTGGCCGCGGGCCGCTCCGCCTTCGCCTTCACCGGCTTGCGCGGCTGCTTTCCGGGCGCGGTGCGCGCGGCCGCCTTCTTCCCGGGCTTGTCCGCCCGCTTGGCGGTGCCCCTCCCGCGCGGCGCGGGGACGGTCGCGGAGCCGGGCGCCGTCTCCTCACGCGCGGCGGGTGCGGGCGCGGCGGAGGCGGCGGCGGGGGCGAGGCCCAGCGCCTGCTGCATGTTCACCAGGATGGCGTGGTCCTGCTGCAGCACGGTCAGCTGCTCCTGCAGCGCGGCGATCTCCGCGGTGACCCGCTCCTGCTCCTTCACATTGCGCTCCAGGTCGTTGGCGACCTGAGCGGTGTACTGCGACGTGAGGTCGGTGGCGGCGGTCGAGTTCTCGGACATGACGGTGCCTCCTTCTTCCGGTTGGTGTGCCCGGTGGCCAGCCATGGTACGGCCGTGCGGGGTTGACCGTTTCTTCTGGCCGTTTCCTGCCCTTCTCCCCAGCCTCTCCGGCCCGGCCGCACACCACTTCGGCGCCCGGACCACGGGAACACCGTCACGCCACATCCCACGGCCCGCGAGGCGTGTCACATCCGGGCGGAGAGAGACTCAACACCCTGCACAAATAAGGCAGTTGGTGGCCATCGGGTTCTACGGTCACACCCCGGAGCGGCCACTCCCGGACAGCGCCGTCCCGACGCACACCGAACCCATCGAGACCTCCCTGGGGATTCACTCATACGTGGCGACCCGCACCGGCCACCACGCCGGCGGTACGGCACCACCAGACGGGGGACTTCGGAGGACTCGCGCGGGGGAACCGAGGCGAATCCGGCGAGTCGAAGTCAGGCTGAGGACATGGCTTCATCCACCGACTGCCCGCACCGTCCGCCGCACCGAGCGCCGTCCCGGGCCGGGCTGCGGGCCGGAGTCCCCGTCCGCGTCCGTGCACGCGGCCGTGCGGCGTCGCCCGCCGTCGTCCTCGCCATGCTCGCGGTCCTCACCGGATGCGGGGCGGACACCGGGACCTCCACGCGGGAGACGCCCGCCGCCACCGCGCCGGCGGCCGGGCCGCCCGGCAGTGCGGGCACGGCCCGGGGACGGGCCGGGGCCGAGACACCACCGCCCGCCCGGATCCCCGGCCTCGGCCCCCGGACCCGGGCGTGGATTCCCGGCAACGCCGGTCAGGTGCTCGTCGTCACCGGCCGTGCCAGGGACGCCAACCGCTCCGAGGCCGTGCTGTACGAGCGCTCCGGCTCCGGCTGGGAGGCGGGGCCGGCGTGGCCCGCCCGCAACGCCCTCAAGGGCTGGACCGACGACCACTGGGCGGGCGACCTCCGCTCACCGATCGGCGTGTTCACCCTCACCGACGCCGGGGGACTGCTGCCCGACCCCGGCACCGAGCTGCCGTACGACCGCTCGGAGGGGTTCCGCGTCGGGGGTACGGGCTTCGCGGGGGAGCCTTTGGAGGGATCCTTCGACTACGTCATCGCCATCGACTACAACCGTGAACCGGGCACCACGCCCCTGGATCTGACCCGGCCGCGCGGTGCCGACCGGGGCGGCGGCATCTGGCTGCACGTCGACCACGAGGGGCCCACGCAGGGCTGCGTCAGCCTCGAGAAACGTCACATGAAGGAACTGCTGCGCACCCTGGACCCGGACCGGCACCCCGTGATCGTCATGGGGGACGCCGCCTCCCTGGGCGAGTGACACGGACCCGGCGGCGGCCGTCCGAAGCCTGATCCCCCGATGCCGTTCGGCATCGCGAACGCCCTCCCCTGCGCCCGTAACGATTGGGCAACTTGCGAAAACTCTTGGTTGCCTCACCTTCATTTTCGGCGGTACACCTTGCTCCTGCTCTCGCAGATGGCTCATTAATTTGCGCAAAATTTCGGGCAGTGGTCGCTGACAGCCGGATCACTGACACCAGATCAGGGAGTTGCCACGATGATGAGGAGAACCCGCAGGGTGACGGCTGCCGCGGCCGGCCTGTGCATGGCACTCGCCGCCGCCGGCTGCGCCGGGGGCGACGACGGCGGTGCTTCCGGTGGCCAGGGCACGGTGACCGTCTGGACCAACGCGATGGAAGGGCGCGGCGTGGTGTTCTGGAAGGACGCCGCGAAGGCGTACCAGGACCTGCACCCGGACGTCACGATCAAGATCCAGTCGGTCCAGAACGAGGACCTCGACGGCAAGCTGCAGAACGCGCTCAACTCGAACTCGGCGCCCGACATCTTCCTGCAGCGCGGCGGCGGCAAGATGCAGGCCATGGTCGAGGCCGGCCAGATCCAGGCGCTGGAACTGACCGACACCGACCGGAACAACGTGGGCGAGGCGGCCCTGGAAGGCGTGTCGATCGACGGCAAGGTCTACGCGATGCCGCTCGACACGCAGCCGGAGGGCATCTACTACAGCAAGGACCTGTTCAAGAAGGCCGGCATCGAGGCGCCGCCGACGACGATCGGCGAACTCAAGGACGCCGTGACCAAGTTGAAGGCGATCGACGTGGCGCCGATCGCGGTCGGCGCCAAGGACGCCTGGCCGGCCGCGCACTGGTACTACAACTTCGCCCTGCGCGAGTGCAGTCAGGACACCATGCAGGAGGCCGCCAAGTCGCTCACGTTCGACGACCCGTGCTGGACCAAGGCGGGCGACGACCTCGCGGACCTCCTGGAGAGCGAGCCCTTCCAGAAGGGCTTCCTGACGGCGACCTCGCAGCAGGGCGCGGGATCCTCCGCGGGTCTGATCGCCAACCACAAGGCCGGCATGGAACTCATGGGCAACTGGAACCCGGGCGTCATAGCCGACCTGACCCCGGACAAGAAGCCGCTGCCCGACCTGGGCTGGTTCCCCTTCCCCGCGGTGCCCGGCGGCAAGGGCGACCCGAGCGCCATCATGGGCGGCGCCGGCGGATACTCGCTCTCCAAGAACGCGCCGAAGGAGGCCCTGGGCTTCCTCCAGTTCGTCGTCACCAAGGAGCAGCAGGAGGCCTATGCCGAGGCCTTCGACACCATTCCGGTGAACAAGGCGGCGCAGGGCGTCGTCACCGAGCCGTACAACATCTCGGCGCTGGAAGCCTTCAACAAGGCCGCCTATTCGATGCAGTTCCTCGACACCGTCTACGGCCAGAACGTCGGCAACGCCATGAACATCGCCGTCGTGAACCTGCTGGCCGGCAAGGGCTCCTCCGCCGACATCGTCAAGGACGTCAAGGCCGCCGCCGAGAAGGGCTGACCGAGCAGACATGAGCGACACCCTGGGCACCGGCACGGCCGACGGCCGCACGGCGCAGGGCACGCCCGGAGCCGGGGCCACATCCGTGCCCCCGGCTCCGCCGCGAGCGGCTGCGCGCCGCCGGGGCCGTGCCAGGATGCGACTGGAGATCGCGGTCCTGTCGGCACCGGCGGTCATCACCTTCGTGGCATTCGTGATCTTCCCGGTCGCGCTCGCCGCGTACTACGGCTTCTACCAGTGGAAGGGCTACGGAGAGCCCACCGACTGGGTGGGCCTGAACAACTACGAACTGATCCTCACCGACCCCGCGTTCCACGACGTGCTGTGGCACAACGGTCTGATCCTGGTGCTCTCCCTGGTCATCCAGGGTCCGTTGGCGATCGGCCTGGCCCTGCTGCTCAACCAGAGGATCCGCGGCCGCTCGACGATCCGCGTCCTGATCTTCGTGCCCTACATCATCTCCGAGATCATCGTCGGCACCGGCTGGGGCCTGATGCTCCAGAGCAACGGAGCCGTCAACGACGTGCTGCGCGGAATGGGCCTGGGCTCCCTGGAGGCCGACTGGATCGCCGATCCGGACCTGGCGATCTGGACGCTGATGGCCATCATCACGTGGAAGTACATGGGCTTCGCGGTGATCCTGATGCTCGCCGGCCTGCAGTCGATCCCCGACGAGATCTTCGAGGCCGCGCAGATCGACGGCGCCTCCTACTGGCAGATCCAGCGCCGCATCACCCTGCCACTGCTCGGACCGACGATCCGCATCTGGGCCTTCCTGTCGATCATCGGCTCGCTGCAGCTGTTCGACCTCGTCTACATCATCTGGGGCCAGTACGTCTCCGGCACCGCGGGCACCTCGACCATGGCGATCTACATGCTCGCCCAGGGCCGCAACGCGGGCAACTACGGCTACGGCAGCGCCGTCGCGGTCGTGATGTTCGTGATCTCGCTCGTCGTCGCGCTGATCTACCAGCGTTTCGTCCTGCGCCGTGACCTCAGGGGCGCCGTCACCGAAGGGACCGTGTGATGAGCGTGACGACCGCCGCATCCCGGACGTCCTCCGCGGAACCGAAGGCACCCGCCGGCCGCCGCGACCGGCCGCAGAAGTGGGGCAGCCCCGTCACCTACTTCGTCGCGCTGCTCTTCGTCGGCGTCTGCGTGGCACCGGTGCTCTACATCGTGCTCGGCGGCTTCCGCACCAATGCGCAGATCACCACGGAACCGGCCGCCCTGCCGAGCCCCTGGGTGGCCGGCAACTACATCGGCATTCTGAAGTCCACAGTGTTCTGGGGCGAGTTCGCCAACTCCCTCATCGTCGCGGTCGCCAGCACCGTCGGTATCGTCGCCCTCGGCCTGATGGTCAGCTTCGTGATCGCACGTTACGACTTCCGGCTCAAGGGCGCGATGTACTCCCTGTTCGCCGCGGGCCTGATGTTCCCGATGGTCATCGCGATCACCCCGCTGTACCTCGTCATCAAGGACCTCGGCCTCGTCGACAACCTGCTCGGCGTGATCATCCCGCAGATCGCCTTCGGTCTGCCGACAACCGTCATCATCCTCGTGCCGTTCCTCAGGGCCATCCCGAACGAGATCGAGGAGGCCGCCGCGATCGACGGCATGAGCCGGCTCGGCTTCTTCTTCCGCATGGTGGTCCCGCTGTCGCTGCCCGGTGTCGTCACCGTCGGCATCCTCGGATTCATCGGCAGCTGGAACAACTATCTCCTGCCCCTGTACGTCCTCAACTCGCAGGCGAACTACACCCTGCCCCTCGGCGTCCAGGTGTTCTCCTCGCAGTACTCCACGGACACCGCGAAGGTGCTCGCCTTCACCTCACTCGCCATGCTGCCCGCGCTGATCTTCTTCTCGGTCTTCGAGAAGCGCATCGTCGGCGGCCTCACCGGTGCCGTGAAGGGCTGACGGCACCCGCTGCACTCCCCCCGAAAGGACCGCCGCATTGCCCCGCGCCCATATCCAACTCGACCGGCGGGCCGTCATCGCTCCGGTCCGGCGCCGTACCTTCGGCTCGTTCGTCGAACACCTCGGCCGCTGCGTGTACACCGGGCTCTACGAGCCCGGACACCCGAGCGCCAACGACGACGGGTTCCGCATGGACGTCGTCGAACTCGTCAGGGAACTCGGCAGTACGACCATCCGCTACCCGGGCGGCAACTTCGTCTCCGGGTTCCGCTGGGAGGACTCCGTCGGCCCGCGCGGACAACGCCCGGTACGCCGCGACCTCGCCTGGCGCTCGCTGGAGTCGAACCAGGTCGGCCTCGACGAGTTCGCCCGCTGGCTCAAACTCACCGACTCGGAGCTGATGCTGGCGGTCAACGTGGCCACCCGCGGCATCCTGCCCGCCCTCGACCTGCTGGAGTACGCCAACCACCCGTCCGGCACCACCCTGTCGGACCTGCGCATCGCCAACGGCACACCGGAACCGCACGACGTGCGCATGTGGTGCCTCGGCAACGAGATGGACGGCCCCTGGCAGACCGGGTTCATGACGGCGGACGACTACGGCAGGATCGCCGCCCGCACCGCCGCCGCGATGAAACGGGCCGACAAGGATCTCGAACTCGTGGTGTGCGGCTCGTCCGGTTCCACCATGCCGACCTTCGGCGAGTGGGAGCGCACCGTGCTCGAGCACACCTACGACCACGTCGACTACGTCTCCTGCCACGCGTACTACCAGGAGCACGACGGCGACCTCGGCTCCTTCCTCGCCTCGGCGGTCGACATGGACTACTTCATCGACACCGTCGTCGCCACCGCCGACCACGTGGGGAACAAGCGCCGCTCGAACAAGAGGATCAACATCTCCTTCGACGAGTGGAACGTCTGGTACCTGAAGGAGCACCAGGAGACCGAGAAGGTCCACGACGAGTGGCGCCACGCACCGCGGCTCCTGGAGGACACCTACACGGTGGCGGACGCCGTCGTGGTCGGCAGCCTGCTGATGACGCTGCTGCGCCGCAGCGACCGCGTCACCTCGGCCTCCCTCGCCCAGCTCGTCAACGTGATCGCCCCGATCATGACCGAGCCCGGCGGCCCCGCCTGGCGCCAGACCACCTTCCACCCGTTCTCGATCACGAGCCGGCTCGCCTCCGGCGAGGTGCTCCGGCCCCTGATCGACTCGCCGTCCTACGACACGGCACGGTACGGAGACGTGCCGCTCGTCGACGCCGTCGCGACCGCCGACGAGGACCGGGCCGCGGTCTTCCTGGTCAACCGCGGCCTGACGGAACCCACTCGGGTGACGATCGATGTGCGCGACCTCGGCTCCTCCCGCGTCACCGAGGCGGTCACACTCGCCGACACCGACGTGTACGCGAAGAACACGCTCGCCCACCCGGACCGGGTGACGCCCGCCGCGAACAAGAGCGCGGCACTCGCCGACGGTCTGCTCACCCTCGAACTGCCGCCGACGTCGTGGACGGCGGTCGCCCTCCGGTGAGCGCGGCCGACGACACCGTCCTCCGGGACGTCGTGCCGGTCCCGCCCTGACGAGGCGGCCCGGACCCGCCCGCGCGCGTCAGCGGTTCCGCGCCGGGGCGGGTCCGGTGGAGGCGCGGACGACCAGCTCGGTCGCCAGCCTCATCCGGGCCGGGGGCCGGGCACCGCCGTCCTGGCCCCGGGAGACCTCGGCCAGGAGTTTGACCGCCGCTGCGCCCAGCTCGGTGCTGGGCTGGCGGACGGTCGTCAGACCAGGAGTGATGTACTGCGCCTCGGGCAGGTCGTCGAATCCGATGACGCTGATGTCCTCGGGAACCCGCAGGCCCCGTTCGCTCAACGCGTCGTAGACGCCGAGCGCCATGGAGTCCGCGCAGGCGAAGACCGCCGTGATGTCCGGGTCGCCGTCGAGCAGGCTGTGAGTGGCGGTCGCCGCCTTGGCACGGTTCCAGCCGCCGTGCGCCACGGCGACCGTGGCCCCGCCGCCGGTCGCCGTGTCGGCCGCCGCGCGGAAACCGTCCACGCGCGCCCTGCCGAAGAGATGGCGGGCGTGACCGGCCACCACGCCCGTCCGTGTGTGGCCGAGGGACAACAGATGCTCGGCGGCCATGCGGCCGCCTTCCCAGTTCGCCACGCCGACGCTCGCCACCCCGGACGGCGGTGCGCTCATCGGGTCGATCAGCACCACGGGCACCCCCGCGGCGAAGAGCGCGCCGAACTGAGGGGAGGCCGGATCGACCAGCGTCCCGATCACGCCGAGGGTGCGCCGTCGCAGCACCCTCGACACCCAGTCGCTGTTCGGATCGGCGAGGGTGAGGACGACGTCGAGTCCCGCGGCGGCGGCTTCCCGCCCGACCCCCGCGATCAGCAGGTTGGCCCAGGAGCCCTCGAAGTGCGTGACCACCAGGTCGAGCACGTTCGACCAGCCGTTCTCCTCGCGTGGGCCCTCGCCCTTGAGCCCGGCCCGGCGGGTGTAGCCGACGGCCCGCACGGCCTCCATGACCCGCGCGCGCGTCTCCGCCGAGACGTCGGTTCCGCCTCGCAGCACCTTGGACACGGTGGGCACGCTCGTACCGGCGGTCTTGGCCACCAACGACAACGTGGGGCGCGATCCGGCTGGTCGGGGTGGCATGGGGGACAGATTAGCTCAACCGGCGGACACGTCTTCCGGGGGCCGACCAGGCGCGGGCGCCGGGGCCGGCACGTACGCGAACCAGTCGAAGGCGACCGTGCCCTCGGTGGCGTACATGCCGATGACACGGCCGGTGAAGCCGCAGGCGACCTCGGTGGAGAGGTAACGCCCGTCCAGTTCGGCGAGCGGCCGGGCTTCGGGAGCGTCCGGATCGCCGAGCCAGAAGGCGATGGTGTCGGGGCCCGTGGTGCCGCCGTCGGTGAGTTCGGGCGACGCGGGCACGAGGTCCGACGTACGGATCGTCACGGTGAGGGGCAGCGGCCCGGCCGGAACCGGCCCGCGGGCCACGGTCGAACGCAGCGGCCCGATCCGGGCGACGACGCGGACCTCGCCGTCCCCGGCCTCCACCTCGTAGTGGTGGGCCTCGTCCAGGCGCACGCACAGACCGCCGCGTCCTTCGCCCGGCTCGAGCAGGGCGGTGACCCGGCAGTCGTGGTGCTGCTGGCGGCGGCCGACGAAGGTGTATCCGGGACGGTCGAGGGTGGGGCCGGTGGCGTTGAGGACCAGCCGGCCGGGGCGCTCGGTGAGCGACCAGGAGCCCTCCGGGCGGGCGAACGGCGAGATCCAGTGCGGCGCGAGCACGGTCCCGTCGAAGTCGTCGCGGGCGGGCGGACCCGGAACGGGATGCCAGGCACCGGCCGGTGCCGCGTGGCGCTCCGGCACGGGTGCCACGGCCGGCCAGCCGTCCTCGCCCCACTCCACGGGCGTCAGATACGTCTCGCGGCCGAGCACGTGCACGTCGGGCGTGAAGCCGCGGGGGCGGACGCCGAGCAGCACCATCCACCAGCTGCCGTCCGGAGCCTGTATCAGGTCGGCGTGGCCGGTGTTCTGGATGGAACGGGCGCTGCCGCTGTGGGTGAGCAGGGGGTTGGCCGGTGCGCCCTCCCAGGGGCCGCGCGGCGAACGGCTGCGGGCGATGGACACGGCGTGGCCGCGTTCCGTGCCGCCTTCCGCGATCAGCAGGTACCACCAGTCGCCGATGCGGTAAAGATGGGGCGCCTCGGGGTACTTGAGGCCGCTGCCGGACCACGTGGGGAACGGCCCTTCCAGCACCTTGCCCTCGACCGGGTCGATCCTGGCCATGTTGACGCCCCCTTGAGGACCGGAGAAGGCGCACCAGCAGGTGCCGTTCTCCTCCCACGCCAGGTCGGGGTCGATCCCGGTCAGGTCGATCCACACCGGGTCGCTCCACGGCCCCTCGGGCCGCTCGGCCGTGACGACGAAGTTGCCGCCGCCGTCGATGTTGGTGTTGACGACCCAGAAGCGGCCGTCGTGGTGGCGGATGGTGGGGGCGTAGAGACCTCCGGACGCCTTGGCACCGGGGAGGGGCAGCGGCAGTTGCCCGGGCCGGTCGAGCACGTTGCCGATCTGTTCCCAGTGCACGAGGTCCTTGCTGTGGAACAGCGGCAGCCCCGGAAAGTACTCGAAGCTGGAGCACACCAGGTAGTAGTCGTCACCCACCCGGCACACGCTCGGATCGGGGTGGAACCCGCTGATCACCGGATTGTCGTACACAGGCACGGACACGTCCCCCCTCGAGCCGCCGGGCGCGGTGCAGCCGAGTCTAGAGGGTGCGCGCCGACCGGTTCCCGCCCCCTCGGACGCCGGAGGGCCGACCCATCCGGCGCCTGAGGACGAGGCCCGTTCAGGACCCGAGTGGGGCGGGTGCCGGCCCCCTGGCACGGACCGGCACCCCGTCAATCCGCGTCCCGCGGCGGCGGTGGCCGTCCCCCCGCTTCCCCCGCCGTCAGGTGCTCCAGCACCTGCACCAGCTCCTGGCACGCACGCTCCACGGAGCGTCTGGTGTTCTGCTGCTCGGTGATCACCGCCGACAGCAGCAGCGAGGTCAGCGCCATCGCCCCGTTGAACGACTGCAGGTTGAGCATGACCTCGACGTCGTTCAGATGCGCGAACGGCCCGATGCGGTCGGTCGCCGAGACGGTGGCCATCACGGAGGCGAACACCGCACACAGCATGCTTCCGGGCAGCTGGAACCGCAGCGCCGCCCAGATCAGCAACGGGTTGATGCTGAACAGCAGACTCGCCTCGCTGCGCGTGGCCACCGGCACCAGGAAGCCCGCGATCACGACCAGACCCACCGCCTCCTTCCATCTCAGCCAGCTCGACCAGTGCGGCGGGGCGCGCCGGCGGAGCAGCACCAGCAGCACGGGGGTGATCAGCAGCACGCCCATGGCGTCACCCACCCACCAGGCCAGCCACACCGGCCCGAAGTCCTCCCCCGGCAGATCGCCCGTGGCGACGAGCAGCCCGGCACCGGTCAGGGAACTGATCAGCATGGCCGCGAAGGCGCCCAGGAAGACCAGGACGAGACAGTCGCGCAATCGGCTCAGGTCGGTACGGAAGCCCACCCTGCGCAGCAGGAGATATCCGCACACCGGAGCCGCGGTGTTGCCGGCGAGTACACCCAGCGACGACCACCGCAGGGAGGTGAGGTACAGCAGGACCAGCAGGGCGCCCACCGCGATCCCCACCCAGCAGCGCAGCCCGAAGGCCAGCAGGCACGCCATGGCCACCCCGGTCGGCGGCCACACGGGCGAGACCACCGCGCCCGCGACGGTCAGTTCGCGCAGCAGCCCCAGGCGGCCCCCGGCGTAGTAGCACGCGGCGACGGCCAGCGTCTCGAGCACGAAGACGGCCGGTCCGCGAAGATCCTGGCGAGCCACCACACATGCCATCACACACCGGGCCGGCCCGGTCGGCGAGGCGAGAGGCGCGCCGTTGTCGGCCCTATGGATGAGTGTCCAGTCCGTCGTGCCCGATCACCAGGACGGCCGCGTCGTCCTCGTGCCCCACTCGCTCCGCGCCCTTGATGACGGCCGCCGCGAGCGCGTCCGTGTCCATGCGCGCGACCGCCGCGATGCCCGCGAGCCGCACCACCTGGTCCAGGCCCTCGTCGAGCCGCATGGACGGCCCCTCGACCACGCCGTCGGTGACCAGGACGAACACCCCGCCCGTGTCGAGCAGGTACCGGGTGACGGGGTAGACCACGCCGGACTGGACGCCCAGCGGCGGGCCCCCCTCGTCCTCGGTCACCCCGGACCGGCCGTCCGCGGTGGCCCACACACAGGGCAGATGCCCCGCGCGGGCGCTCTCCAGCAGCCGGGTCCGCGGATCGAGCCGCATGAAGGTGCAGGTGGCGAAGAGATCGGAGTGCAGCGACAGCAGGAGTTCGTTCGTCCGGGTGAGCAGCTCGCCCGGATCGCTGTCGACCGAGGCGAGTGCCCGCAGCCCGACCCTGACCTGCCCCATGAACGCCGCCGCCTCGATGTTGTGCCCCTGCACGTCACCGATGGACAAGCCGATCCTGCCGTCGGGCATGGTGAACGCGTCGTACCAGTCGCCGCCCACGTTGAGACCCTGGTAGGCGGGTGCGTAGCGCACCGCCAGCCGCACACCGTCGGCGACCGGCAGCCCTCGCGGCAGCATGCCGCGCTGGAGGGCGACGGCCAGTTCCACCCGGGAGCGCTGCACCTCCGCCTGCGCCCGTGCCTGAGCCGTCAGCGCCCCGAGCCGGGCCAGCAGCTCGTCGCCGTCGTCCGTGGAGCCGGTGCGGGACATGGATCACTCACTCGGGCGAGGGCGCTCACGCGATCGGTGGACGCCACCAGGGGCAAAGCGCGCATTGATGTATGAAAAGGATGATATCCAGCCGGGGGACGGCCGGGCCAGTCGCGCACGGGAGTGGCCGGGGACGCCCGCCGGGGCGCCGCGTTTCCGCCCGGCGCGTCGGTGCGCCTGTCTAGGCTGGGCCCATGGAGCAGCGGGAGATCATGCAGCGGAGCGTCGGCATCCTCACCGAGGCCCTGGAGATGCGGCGCCGGCTGCGGGAGAACCCGGAGGCCGACGTGGCCGGGAGCGGGGCGGTCGCCACGCTTCTGGAAGAGATGCTGCCGCACGTCCAGCTGCCCGCCGACGCGACCGCGCGCGAAGTGGCGGACATCGTCACCGAGAAGCTGGGCCCCGCCATCGTGCAGATCGCGTCCGCGCTCACCTTCGCCTTCGTGCAGCTCGCCGAGGTCCACGACGAGGGCCGCACCGACGTGTCCTCCGCCGACGTCCTGCGCTCCATCTCCCTGCACTACGAGACCGGCGGCAGGGGGTAGCCCCGGCCCGGGGTGACTCAGGCGGGTGCTCCGCCGAGGCCGAACTCGTTCCCGTCCGGGTCCCGGTACACGGCCTTGCGGACGCCGTTCGCGTAGGTCTCCCGCCGCACGGGCTCGATCCCTCGCGCGGTGATCCGGGAGACCCGGTCGTCGAAGTCGTCGGCGAACACCGTGTGCAGGGCGTGGCCCGCGTGCTCGGGGCGGTGCTCCACGGCCACCGACCGGTGTTCCGCGAGCTCCCACACGGCCTCGGTGTCACTCGCGACATAGGTCGGGGGAGTGCCGAGCAGCCGTTCGTACCACGCCAGGGCGGCGGCGTAGTCACTCACCGGGATGCCGGCGAAGAGGTCGAGAGTCATGCGGGAATGCTACGGCCGGTGACGTCCGCGAGGGCGGCCGGGCCGTGGGGCGACGCGGGCCCTTGACGCCCTACCCGTGCGTAGCGATTCTCACCCCAGTGGCTGTACAGGTCATGACAACTCCGTCGGCGGAGGGACGTGCACGGTGACCACGTATCGCACACGCCGGGACCTGGGGATCGTCACGCTCCTCCTGCTCGTGCTGGCCGCGGCCCTGGGACCCACCCCCAGTGCCGCCGCCGGCGGGAACTGGTGGGATCCTCCCGCCCGGCCCGCGCCCGACTCCGGGATCGGCGTCACCGGCGAGCCGTTCACGGGGACCGGAGCCGCCGGTGAGGTCCGCGGCTTCGTCGACGCGCACAACCACGTCATGTCCAACGAGGCCTTCGGCGGCCGGCTCATCTGCGGCAAGGCGTTCTCCGCCGAGGGGATCGCCGACGCGCTCAAGGACTGCCCCGAGCACTACCCCGACGGCTCGCTGGCCGTCTTCGATTTCCTCACCAACGGCGGCGACGGCAGGCACGACCCGGTCGGCTGGCCCACCTTCGCCGACTGGCCCGCCCATGACTCCCTGACGCACCAGCAGAACTACTACGCCTGGATCGAGCGGGCCTGGCGCGGCGGCCAGCGCGTGATGGTGAACGACCTCGTCACCAACGGCGTGATCTGCTCCGTGTACTTCTTCAAGGACCGCAACTGCGACGAGATGACGTCCATCCGGCTCCAGGCCGGGCTGACGTACGCCATGCAGGACCACATCGACGGCATGTACGGCGGACCGGGAAAGGGCTGGTTCCGGATCGTCACCGACAGCGCCCAGGCCCGTGAGGTGATCGCCCGGGGCAAGCTCGCGGTCGTCCTCGGCGTCGAGACCTCCGAGCCGTTCGGATGCAAGCAGATCCTGGACGTCCCGCAGTGCGACCGGGCCGACATCGACGCCGGACTCGACGAACTGTACGCGCTGGGCGTGCGCAGCATGTTCCTGTGCCACAAGTTCGACAACGCGCTGTGCGGCGTGCGGTTCGACTCGGGGGCGCTCGGCACCGCGGTGAACGTCGGGCAGTTCCTGTCCACCGGCACCTTCTGGCGGACCGAGGAGTGCACCGGCCCGCAGTCCGACAACCCCATCGGGCCCGACTCCGCGCCCGCCGCCCAGAAGAGGCTGCCGGAGGGCGTGCGGGTCCCCGCCTACGACGAGGGCGCGCGGTGCAACGTCCGCGGGCTCACCGAACTCGGCGAGTACGCCGTGCGCGGCATGATGAGACGTCACATGATGCTCGAGATCGACCACATGAGCGTCAAGGCCACCGGCAGGGTCCTCGACCTCTTCGAGGCCGAGTCGTACCCCGGTGTCCTGTCCTCGCACAGCTGGATGGACCTCGCCTGGACCGAACGGGTCTACGGCCTCGGCGGCTTCGTCGCCCAGTACATGCACGGCTCGGAACACTTCGTCACCGAGGCGGACCGCACCGGGGAACTGCGCGAGAAGTACGGCGTGGGCTACGGCTACGGCACGGACATGAACGGCGTCGGCGGCTGGCCCGCACCGCGCGGCGCGGACGCGCCCGACCCCGTGACCTATCCCTTCCGCAGCGTCGACGGAGGTTCCGTCCTGGACCGGCAGACCACCGGCGCCCGCACCTGGGACCTGAACACCGACGGCGCCGCGCACTACGGCCTCGTCCCCGACTGGATCGAGGACATCCGGCGCGTCGGCGGCCGGCACGTGGTGGACGACCTCTTCCGGGGCGCCGAATCCTACCTCGGCACCTGGGGAGCCGCAGAGCGGCACCGGCCCGGCACGAACCTCGCCGAGGGTGCGCGGGCGACGGCCAGTTCCACGGAGTGGAACCCGTTCACCAGCTACGCACCCGGCAGGGCGGTGGACGGCGACCGGGGCACCCGGTGGGCAAGCGACTGGAGCGACGGACAGTGGCTCCGCGTCGACCTGGGGGAGACGCGCCGGGTCGGGCGGGTCACCCTGGACTGGGAACGCGCGTACGGGACGGCGTACCGTATCGAACTGTCCGCCGACGGCACGGACTGGCGCACCGCCTGGTCCACCGCCTCCGGCGACGGTGGCCTGGACACGGCCGTGTTCACCCCCGCACCGGCCCGGTACCTACGCATCCGGTTCCTGGACCGGGGGACCGGCTGGGGCTACTCGCTCCACGAGGTCCTCGTCCGCGAACGCTGACGGCCGGCTCAGCCGCCGCGGGAGAACGCCCTGTCCAGGAGCGCCCCGGCCGCCTCCAGCGCCCTGGCCCGGTCGGCGGGGACGAGGCCGATGCGGGTGCGGCGGTCCAGGACGTCCTCCGCGTCGAGAGCTCCCTCGTGCCGTACGGCCCAGAGCAGTTCGGCGCCGGTGACCGGATACCCGGGCAGCACCGGCTCGCCCAGCCCGGGGTCGCGGGCGCCGAGCGCCTGGACGGCGGGTGCCTCGCCGCCGTAGAGCCGCACGAGGCGGCGCGGTGCGGGCAGTGCGGCCAGGACGTGCGGCGGCGCTGCGCCCACCAGCGGCAGGGACGCGGTGAGGGAGGGGCCGGCCGCCAGCGCGCGGACCCGGACGGCGGCGTCGACGGCGTCCTCGGCCATGCGCCGGTACGTGGTGAGCTTGCCGCCGACGACGGTGACGACGCCCTCGCAGGAGGTGAGCACCGCGTGCCGGCGGGAGAGGTCGGCGGTCCTGACCGGCGGGTCGGCGCCCTCCGGCGCCGTGTCCAGCAGCGGGCGCAGTCCGGCGAAGGCGCCGACGACGTCACCGCGGTGGACCGGGACGTGCAGCACGGAGCACAGGACGTCCAGGAGGAACCCGATGTCCGTCTCAGGTGCCTGGGGGACGTCGGGGACGGGGCCCTCCACGGGTTCGTCGGTGAGGCCGACGTAGACCCGGCCGTCCTCCTGGGGGAGGACGAGCACGAAGCGGTTGCTCTCCCCGGGGACGGGGATGTGCAGGCCGGCGGTCAGCGGTCCGAGGCTCTCGGGGCGCAGGACGAGATGGGTGCCGCGCGAGGGCCGTATCCGGACGCCGTCGACGAGACCGCCCGCCCAGACGCCCGCCGCGTTGATTACCGCGCGGGCCCGGATCTCGCCCGTCTCGCCGGTGAGTTCGTCACGGATCCGGGCCCCGGCCGAGGTCAGTTCCAGCGCCCTGACCCGGGTGAGGATCCGCGCGCCGTGCGCGGCGGCCGTCCGCGCGAGGGCGGTCACCAGCCGGGCGTCGTCGGTGAGCCGGCCGTCCCAGGACAGCAGGCCGCCGCGCAGTCCGTCGCGCCGCAGGGCGGGGGCGAGGTGGCGGGTCTCCACCACGGAGAGCCGGCGCGGCGGGGGCAGGGTGGCGCGGGCCGTGCGCGCGGAGAGCCGCAGCGCGTCGCCGGCCCGGAACCCGGCCCGGGCCAGGGCGGCCTGACCGCGCGCGACCAGCGGGGTGAGGGGCAGGACGAACGGCTGGGCCTGGACGAGGTGAGGGGCGGTGCGCTCCATCAGCACCCCGCGTTCGACCGCGCTCTCGTGGGCGACGTCCAGCCGGCCGGAGGCGAGGTAGCGCAGCCCGCCGTGGATCAGCTTGCTGCTGAAGCGGGAGGTGCCGAAGGCCAGGTCGCGGGCGTCGACGGCGGCCACGCTCAGTCCGCGCGCCGCGGCGTCCAGGGCGGCTCCCGCGCCGGTGGCGCCGAGTCCGACGACCAGGACGTCGACGACGGGCCCGCCCACGGTCGCGGTCAGTTCGCGCGAACGCCGGGCGGCGGAGAGGGAGGACGCGGGGGCCGGGCCGGTGCGGGAGGTCATGGCGTGAGGGTCCTCTCCAGGATGCCGTGCAGTTCGCCGAGGAAGGCCTCGGCGGCGAGGCCGGGGTCGTCCTCGTCGGCCATGGTCCGCAGGGACAGGGTGAAGGACTGCACGATCAGCAGCACCGACCGGGCCTGCCGCACCGGATGGGCGGCACGCACCGAGCCGTCGGCGTGCCCCTCGCGCAGAGCGGCGGTCAGCATGTCCAGCAGGGCGTCCTGGCTCGCTCCCCGGCGGTCCAGGACGTAGGGCAGGAGCAGTTCGGGGTCCACGTCGAGGATCTTCCGGAAGAGCGGATGGACGCCGAAGGCGCGCACCGCCGCCACCAGCCCCTCGGTGATCACCCCGCGCACGGGCACCCCCGGCCGGCGCTCGGGCATCGCCCCGGTGGCGACCGCGATCCACTCCCGGGTCATCAGATCGCCGACCAGCGTGCGCACATCGGGCCACCGCCGGTACAGCGTCATACGGGAGACCCCGGCGCGGCGGGCCACGTCGGTGAGCGTGGTGCGGCGGACCCCGACGGCCAGGACACAGTCCCGTACCGCGTCGAGCACCGCGTAGTTGTCCGCACCACCGGAAGCGTTGTGACGAATGGGCGTCATGTGTCACAGTGTAACGCCAGGTGAGGCCGTCGGGTGACGGCATCGCTCATTTCCGACCGGTGAGGACGACAGCCATGGACATGCTGTGGAGCGGCTGGGGCGACCCGGCCAAGGCGACGCCGCTGCCCGACACGGTGATCGGGCTGTTGCGCGATCTGCTCGGTGTGAAGCCGCGCGAGGCCGCCCCCGTCGCCCTCGAGGATCTGGCCGTCCCTCCGAGCCCCCTGGCGCCCGCCGCACGCCGCGCCCTCGCCGAGGCGCTCGGCGACGAGGCCCAGGTGCGCACCGACGCGGAGTTCCGCATCCGGCACACGCGCGGCAAGTCCACCACCGACCTGCTGCGCATCCGCGAGGGCGACACGACTGCCGTCCCCGCGGCCGTCCTGCTGCCCGCCACGCACGAGGAGGTGCTCGCCGTCCTGCGGGTGTGCGCGGAGCACGGCCTGCCGCTGGTGCCCTTCGGCGGCGGCACCTCCGTCGTCGGCGGCCTGGCCCCCGAACGGCGCGGCGCCTTCGTCGCGCTGGACCTGCGGCGCATGGACGGGCTGCTCGACCTCGACCCGGTGTCCCGCACCGCCACCCTGCAGCCCGGCCTGCGCGCCCCCGCGGCCGAGGCACTCCTCGCCGCACACGGCTTCACCCTCGGCCACTTCCCCCAGTCCTACGAATGGGCCACCATCGGCGGCTTCGCCGCCACCCGCTCCAGCGGCCAGGCCTCCGCCGGGTACGGCCGGTTCGACGACATGGTGCTCTCCCTCACCCTCGCGACCCCCGAGGGCACCCTCGACACCGGCCGCGCCCCCCGCTCGGCCGCCGGACCCGACCTGCGCCAGCTCGTCCTCGGTTCGGAGGGCGCCTTCGGCGTCATCACCTCGGTGACCGTGCGCATCCGCCCCGTCCCTCCGGTCGCCGTGTACGAGGGCTGGCGCTTCCCCTCGTTCGACCAGGGCACCACCGCGCTGCGCCGGCTCGCCCAGGACGGGCCGCGGCCCACCGTGCTGCGCCTGTCGGACGAGACCGAGACCCTGATCGGTCTGGCCGACCCCGAGGCGATCGGCTCCGGCGCGGCGGGGGACGCGGGCTGCACGGCCGTCGCCGGCTACGAGGGCACGGAGGAGGACACCGCCCACCGCAGGGAACGCGCCGCGGTCGTCCTGCGCGAGTGCGGCGGCACGCCCCTGGGCGAGGAGCCGGGCCGGCGCTGGGCGCAGGGCCGCTACTCGGCGCCGTACCTGCGCGACGCGCTCCTGGACGCCGGGGCGTTCGCGGAGACGCTGGAAACGGCGACGTTCTGGTCCCGCCTGCCCGGACTGTACGCCGCCGTCCGCGACGCGCTCACCGCGACGCTCACCGGGGCCGGAACCCCGCCGCTGGTCATGTGCCACATCTCCCACGTCTATGAGAACGGCGCCTCCCTGTACTTCACCGTCGTCTCGGACCGGGGCGAGGACCCCGTGGCGCACTGGACACGCGCCAAGCACGCCGCCAACGAGGCGATCCTCGCCGCCGGCGGCACCATCAGCCACCACCACGGCGTGGGCACCGACCACCGGGACTGGTACGTCCGCGAGGCGGGCCCCCTCGGTATCGACGCCCTGCGCGCCGTGAAGCGGCGGCTGGACCCGGCGGGACTGCTCAGCCCCGGCGTGCTGCTGCCCGCCGACTGACCGCGACCCCCGCCCTCCATCCGCCCGTTCCCCGTCCGTCGGCTCGCCCCGGAGGCACCCCGATGCGCCAGTTCACCGCCGTCGTCAACCCCACCGCGGGCGCGGCCACCGGAGCGGCCGCCCTGCTTGCCCTGGCCCGGCACCTCCGCGAGGAGGGCGCCGGACTGCACACCGAGTACAGCCGCAGCCTGGAGCACGCGCGGGAACTGGCCCGCGAGGCCGCAGAGCGGGGACGGATCGTGCTCGCCGTCGGCGGCGACGGCGTGGCGGGCGGCATCGGCGGCGCCCTCAGCGGCACCGGCGCGACGCTCGGGCTCGTCCCCGCCGGCCGCGGCAACGACTTCGCCCGCGCCCTGGGGCTGCCCCGGGACCCGGCGGACCTGGCCCGCATCCTGCTGCACGGCGAGCCCCGGCAGGTCGACACCCTCGAGGTCACCTCGGCGGTCCACGACCGCACCGTCGTGCTGGGCAGCGTCTACGCCGGTGTGGACGCGCTCGCCAACCGCCACGCCAACCGGTCCCGGCTGCTGAAGGGGTCCGCGTCCTACTACGCGGGCGGCCTGCGGGCCGTGGCGGCCTGGCGGCCCGCCCGCTACCGGGTCACCGTCGACGGCGCGGAGCACCCGCACACCGGGTACACGGTGGTCGCCGCCAACTCCGGCTGCTACGGCTCCGGCCGCCTCATCGCCCCCGAGGCCCGCGTCGACGACGGCCTGCTGGACGTCGTGATGATCGAGGAGGCGCCCCGGCTGCTGTTCCTCGCCCTGATGCGGGAACTCACGACCGGCGCACACGTGCGCCGGCCCCAGGTGCGGATCCTGCGGGGCAGGCGGATCCGCATCGAGGCCGACCGGGAGATCCCCTACGGCGCCGACGGGGAGGTCGACGCGGTCCTCCCCGTCACGGTCCGGGTCCTGCCCGGCGCGCTCAGCGTCCTGTACTGACCGCCGGGGCCGGCCGCCGCGGCGGGCGTCAGGACGGCCGGCCGCCGTGGTGGCGCTGGGCCAGCCGCGCCAGCGCCACCGCGCCGAGCAGCAGTCCGAAGTCGCGCAGCGCGACGTCGTAGTAGCCGGACAGCGTGAGCAGATTGACGATGATGCCCGCGAGCCAGCCGGCGACCAGCCAGCCCCCGAACCGCGGCGCGATGCCCACGACGACACCGGCCACGATCTCGATCACCCCCACCGCGTACATCGCCGACTGGGCACTGCCCGGAACGACGTCGTCGATCCACGGCGCGAGGTACCCGGGCCAGTCCACGAGCAGGTTCGCGAACTTGTCCGCCCCGAACAGGATCGGCGCCACGGTGAAGCCGGTGCGGAGGATGACGTACGCCTGGTAGGCGGGGTCGGTGAGCGCGGCCCGCCGAGGCGTGACCGGCGTGCCGCTCGTGGCGTCCTGGGCAACTGCCCCTTCCACGCGCTGGCCCGCGCCCACACGCAGACGGTGTGCGGTATGAACCTGCACCTGATGCGGGGCGTGCTCGAAGGGCTCGGAGCAGCGGGGTACGAGGCCCGTCTCGCGCCCGAACCGGGCCGGTGCTGCGTCCGTCTGGACCCCGCCGCCTGACCCCCGGCACACGGAACAGCCGGGGAGACACCCGCAGTAACCGGACACGCCCCAAGGCTGGACCGGTTCGTTCTCTGGAATTATTCGTGTCTGGGCCTATAGGTTCGGTCCATGACCGCATCCCGGCCGTCGACCACCGCCGAGGAGCTCCGCGGTGCGGGCCTTCGTGCGACGGCGGCCCGCGTCGCCCTCCTGGAAACCGTCCGCGAGGGCGGCCACCTGGGAGCCGAGGAACTCGCCTCCCAGGTGCGCCGGCGCATAGGGCATGTCTCCCTGCAGGCGGTGTACGAGGCGCTCCACGCCCTCACCGAGGCAGGGCTGGTGCGCCGTATCGCACCGGCGGGGGGCCCCGCCCGCTACGGGGGCCGCGTCGGGGACAACCACCACCATCTGGTGTGCCGGTCCTGCGGTCTGGTCGTCGACGTCGACTGCGCGGTCGGCGACGCGCCCTGTCTGACCGCGTCCGACGGTCACGGCTTCGTGATCGACGAGGCCGAAGTCGTCTACTGGGGCCTGTGCCCCGGCTGTTCCACCTCCCGCAGTACGTGACTGCGCGAACGTATCCGCCCGGAAGGATCCCCATGACCGAGAACCATGACGCGATCGTCACCGAGCCCAAGACGGAGGAAGCGGGCGGCTGCCCGGTCGTGCACGGGCGCGCCCCGCACCCCACCCAGGGCGGCGGGAACCACCGCTGGTGGCCCGACCGCCTCAACCTGAAGATCCTCGCCAAGAACCCGGCGGTGGCGAACCCGCTCGGTGAGGACTTCGACTACGCCGAGGCGTTCCAGTCCCTCGACCTGGCGGCGGTGAAGCGGGACATCGCCGAGGTGCTGACCACCTCCCAGGACTGGTGGCCGGCCGACTTCGGCCACTACGGTCCGCTCATCGTCCGGATGGCCTGGCACAGTGCGGGCACCTACCGCATCAGCGACGGCCGCGGGGGCGCCGGCGCCGGCCAGCAGCGCTTCGCCCCGCTCAACAGCTGGCCGGACAACGCCAACCTCGACAAGGCCCGGCGCCTGCTGTGGCCCGTGAAGAAGAAGTACGGCAAGAGCCTGTCGTGGGCCGACCTGCTGATCCTCTCCGGCAACGTCGCCCTGGAGTCGATGGGCTTCCAGACCTTCGGCTTCGCCGGCGGCCGCGCCGACGTCTGGGAGCCGGAGGAGGACGTCTACTGGGGCCCCGAGTCCACCTGGCTCGGCGACGAGCGCTACAGCGGCGACCGCGAGCTGGAGAACCCGCTCGGCGCCGTCCAGATGGGGCTCATCTACGTCAACCCCGAGGGCCCCAACGGCAACCCGGACCCCATCGCATCGGCCCGGGACATCCGTGAGACGTTCCGCCGCATGGCGATGAACGACGAGGAGACCGTCGCCCTGATCGCCGGCGGCCACACCTTCGGCAAGACCCACGGCGCCGGCCCCGCCGACCACGTCGGCCCCGACCCGGAGGCCGCCGGCTTCGAGGAGCAGGGCCTGGGCTGGAAGAACACCTACGGCACCGGCAAGGGCGCCGACACGATCACCAGCGGTCTCGAGGTGACGTGGACGAACACGCCGACGACGTGGGACAACAGCTTCTTCGAGATCCTCTTCGGCTACGAGTGGGAGCTGTTCAAGAGCCCCGCCGGCGCCCACCAGTGGCGGCCGAAGGACGGCGCGGGGGCGGGCACCGTGCCCGACGCCCACGACCCGTCCAGGAGCCACCAGCCGACGATGCTCACCACGGACCTGGCGCTGCGCTTCGACCCCGTCTACGGCCCGATCTCCCGGCGCTTCCTGGAGAACCCGGACGAGTTCGCGGACGCCTTCGCCCGCGCCTGGTACAAGCTGACCCACCGCGACATGGGGCCCAAGTCGCTCTACCTCGGCCCCGAGGTGCCCGAGGAGACGCTGCTGTGGCAGGACCCGCTGCCGGAGCGGACCCACGCGCTCGTGGACGCCGCGGACATCGCCGCCCTCAAGGAGCAGGTGCTCGCCTCGGGCCTGTCGGTGTCCGACCTGGTGTCGACCGCCTGGGCGTCGGCGTCGTCCTTCCGCGGCAGCGACAAGCGCGGCGGCGCCAACGGCGCGCGCATCCGCCTGGAGCCGCAGCGCGGCTGGGAGGCCAACGACCCCGACCGCCTGGCAACGGTGCTGCGCACCCTGGAGGGCATCCAGGAGTCGTTCAACTCCGCGCAGACCGGTGACAAGCGGATCTCGCTCGCCGACCTGATCGTGCTGGCCGGCGCCGCGGGCGTCGAGAAGGCCGCCAAGGACGGCGGCCACGCCGTCGAGGTCCCGTTCACGCCGGGCCGCGTGGACGCCTCCCAGGAGGAGACCGACACCGAGTCGTTCGCCGCGCTGGAGCCCACCGCCGACGGCTTCCGCAACTACGTCGGCAAGGGCAACCGCCTGCCCGCCGAGTACCTGCTGCTGGACAAGGCCAACCTGCTGACCCTGAGCGCCCCCGAGATGACCGCTCTCGTCGGCGGTCTGCGGGTCCTGGGCGCGAACCACCGGCAGACGGCACACGGCGTGTTCACCACCGCGCCGGGCACGCTGACGAACGACTTCTTCGTCAACCTCCTCGACCTGGGCACGACGTGGAAGGCGACGTCGGAGGATCAGACCGTGTTCGAGGGCCGCGACGCCGCCAACGGCGAGGTCAGGTGGACCGGCACCCGCGCCGACCTGGTCTTCGGATCCAACTCCGAACTGCGCGCGCTCGCGGAGGTCTACGCGAGCGACGACGCCCGGGAGAAGTTCGTGCAGGACTTCGTCAAGGCGTGGGACAAGGTCATGAACCTCGACCGGTTCGACCTGGTCTGATCCGCCCGCACCGCTGATCCGGGCCGGCCCGCACGGGCCGGCCCGGACCCGTGTCCGCCCCGAGATGCGCGTGGGCCGTCCTGCCACCAGGGTGGAACCGAGCCGACCGCCACGCGAAGGAGGCCCGGGATGGGCAAGGGCGACGACCGGGGGAAGGATCTCCACGAGGGCGACGAGGTCGCCTGGAGCAGCCACGGCAGCGAGACCACCGGCAAGGTCGAGAAGAAGATCACCGAACGCACCGAGGCGGCCGGACGCACGGTCGCCGCCTCCGAGGAGGAACCGCAGTACGAGGTGCGCAGCGACAAGTCGGGCAAGAACGCGGTCCACAAGCCCTCCGCGCTCAGGAAGAAGAAGTGAGCGCCGTGGACCCGGACCGCAAGGACGAGACCTGGGACGAGTTCCGCGAACTGGTCAACATGAAGCCCGGCGACCTGGAGAAGTGGCTGGAAACGGACGAGTCCCACAGCGCGGGACAGCACAAGGACGGCGGCGAGTCGACCGGCCACGCCTCCGGCCGCCGCATCGCCGGCATCCTCCGCGCCGGCCGCGAGGACCTCTCCGACGACGACTACGAGCACATGCGCAAGGTGATCGGCTACATCCGCCGCCACCTCGCCCAGCGCCCCTCCGGCGACGTGGGCGACACCCGCTGGCGCCACTCGCTGATGAACTGGGGCCACGACCCGCTCGCCGAGGGGTCGCCCCACCGGTGACCGGCGGCCACGACGGCACGGTCGTCCGACCGCCACCGCCGTGACCGCCCCGGGCCCGCGCCCTAGGCGCGTCCGGTGAACTCCCACGTGCCGTGCGGCACCCGGTGGACCACGAACCCCGGTTCGGTGCGCAGGTGTTCGGCGCCCTCGGGAGCGGTCACCCGGGAGCGGCCCCCGCCCGGCACATGGACGTCGGCGGTCGCCCCGACGGGCACCCGCACCGTCAGCCGCAGCCGGCCGTCGATCCGCGTCCAGGAGACCGCGGCCGTGCCGCGCACGGTGCGGATCGAGGTGCGCGCCCAGTCCACGCCCGTGCGGGCGTCGGGCCGCACCACGAAGGCGCGGTAACCGGCGTCGCCCGGACGCAGACCGGCCACGTTCTCGTAGAGCCACTGCACGACCGTGCCCTGGAAGTAGTGGTCGCGGGAGCGGGAGTCCAGCGGCCACATCTCCCACATGGTGTCGGCGCCGTTCTCCCGCCAGTACCCCCAACTCGGATACGTCCGCTGCGTCGCCACGGCGTGTGCCACGTCCGGCCGTCCGTGGGCGCACAGCACCCGCAGCAGCACACTGGTGCCCAGCGCGCCGGTGTTGAGGTGGTTGCCGCGCTCCTCGATGTCCCGCACCAGGCTGTCGAGGACGGAGGCGCGGGCTCCGGGCGGCACCAGACCGAAGGCCAGCGGCACGGCGTTGGAGGTCTGCCGGTACCCGGGGTCCCTCGCCGTGCGGTAGTGCCCCTGCGGGCCGAGGAACGCCGCGTTGAAGGCGTCCCTCAGCGCGTCCGCCGCCTCCCGGTAGCGGGCGGCGGTCTCCCGCTCGCCCAGCAGGTCACCCGTCTCCGCCGTGTGCAGCAGCGCGCGGTGCAGATACGCCGTCGCCGTGAGCCGGGTGTCCTCGGGCGGATTGCCGCCGTAGCCCGGCGGCAGATAGTCGCCCAGCGCGGTGACCGCGAGCCCGCCCTCCAGCCGGTTCAGCTCCCAGTCGAGATACCGCACCAGGGTGTCCCAATGCTCCCGGGCCACCCGTTCGTCGCCGTACACGCGGTACATCTCGCGCACCACGAACGGGTACACCGTGGTCCACTCCGGGGAGGGCGCCGCCTCCCGGTACCCCCAGCCGCCGCTGGGCACGATCACCGGCAGCTGGCCCGCCGACGTCTGACTGTCCGCCAGGTCGCCGAGCCACTTGGACAGGAACCGGTGCATCCCGAAGGCATAGGCCATGACGGGCGCCCCGAGCTGGGCGTCACCGGTCCACCCGTTCTTCTCGTAGATCGGAGTGTCGGTGGGGATGCCGTGCAGGTTGTTCAGCACGGTCCGCCGCATCGCGCCGTCCAGCCACTCGTAGAACGGCTCGGAACACGCGAAGTCGCTCACCTCCTCGACCTCGCTGTGCACCACCCGGCCCAGCACCTGGCCGGGGGAGGGCCGCGCCGGCAGCCCGCTGATCTGCACATACCTGAAGCCCTTGTACGAGAACGAGGGCTCCCAGACCTCCTCGCCGCCGCCCGCGCACACGTACTCGTCGGTCTGGAAGCGCCCCGGCACCAGGTCCGACTCGACGTGCACACTGCCGTCGTCCTTCAGCTTCTCGCCGTGCGCCAGCCGCACCACCGTGCCCGCGGCGGCGTCCCGCACGGTCAGCCGCGTCCAGCCCGCCATGGTGCGGCCCATGTCGACCACGTACACCCCGGGACGCAGCTCGGTGATCTCCGTGGGCCGCACCGTCTCGACGATCCCGACCGGTTCGTGCGCCTGGGCCCGCAGGGTTCCGGCCGGCGCGTCCTGCACGCCCGCGGGGCGCCATGCGCTGTCGTCGAACCCCGGACGGGTCCAGTCGCCGGGGGAGAGCCGGGCGTCGAAGGTCTCACCCGCGTACAGGGAGTCGGAGCGGGTCGGGCCCTCGGTCATCCGCCACTCGCCGTCCGATACCACCGTGGTGCGGGACCCGTCGGGATGGTCGATCTCCAGCTGGGCGATCATCCGCGGCTCACCGTGCCAGGGCGCGCGGTGCCAGTTCCACACGTTCGGGGTGGTCATGCCGTAGAACCCGCGCCCGAGGGTGACACCGAGGGCGTTCTCGCCGCGCTCCAGCAGCCGGGTCACGTCGTGCACCGCGTACAGCACCGTCTCGTCGTAGTCGGTGAAGCCCGGGTCGAGGACTTGCCGGCCGATGCGGCGGCCGTTGAGGTGCGCCTCGTAGTAGGCGAGCCCGCTGATGTACAGCCGCGCGCGGGAGATCCTCTTGCGGACGGTGAAGCTCCTGCGGAGCAGCGGCGCGGGCTGTTCCGGCACCGGCACCGACACGTCGGAGCCCCACGGCCCCTGCCCGTACGGCGCGAGTACGGCGGCCGGTGCCCAGGCGCCGTCGTCGAAGTCGGTCCGCTCCCAGCCCGGTTGCTCGGTCTCGGCGACGCGCCACCCGTCCCCGGTGACCAGCTCGTGGTGCTCCCCGTCGGCCGTGTCCACGAGCAGCCGGACCAGCAGGCCGGCGGGGTTGACGGAGGCTCCCGCCCGGTTGGTGGCGACCGCGGCCAGGACGATGTCTCCGGGCGGGGCGCCGCGGACGAGTCCGGTGACGTCGGCGGTGCGGCCGGTGCGCCAGCCGTCCCGCTGCTCGGGGGCGTGCGCCGCGCGCTGTCCGTCGATGTGGAGCGTGAAGTCGTCGTCGCCGGTCGCGACGAGCACCGCCCGCCGCACCGCCGCCCCTTCGGGCAGGGCCAGCCGGGATCTGAACCACCGGGGGCCCTCGGGCGCGTCGTCGGGGGCGGCGTCCGGTGACCAGATCCACGAGGCGCCCTCGAACGACGGTGGCTGCGGCGGGGCGTCGGCTCCGATCCAGCGGGCCTGCCAGTCGTCGTCCGACAACGTTGTCTCCCACCAGCGGGGCTCGCTCCAGCGGGACGCGCGTCCCCGGGCGTCCCACACCCGCACGCGCCAGTAGTAGCGGGTGCGGGGGAGCAGTGCCGGGCCGTCGTAGGCGACACCGACCGTCCGGTCCGAGTCGACCTTCCCGGAGTCCCAGACCATGCGGCCGTCCCAGCGGGCCCGGTCGCGCACGACCTGGATCCGGTAGGCGCTCTGCCGGGCGCCGCGCCCCGGCGCCGTCAGTTCCCAGGAGAGACGGGGGCGTTCGACGTCCGTTCCGAGCAGCGTCTCGGCGTACTCCACGCCGGTGCGCACGATGCGCAGGCCGCCGGTCCCCGGTCCGCCCGACGGTGCGGCCGTCGCCTGCGAGGCGGCGGTGGCCGCGCCGAGGCCGACTCCGGCGGCCACCGTTCCTTGCAGGAAGACTCTGCGCTTCCATCCTTCAGCCATGTGTGCGTCCCTTGATCGTTTCTGGCAGTTCCCGACAGACGATGCTTGAAACGTTTCAGAGGTGCTGTTCAGCGATCCTATGGACGCCGCGTGAGGGACTACAAGAGGTGTGACGGCAGTGGAAAAACCAGGGGGGAGGGAACGGAACAAACCTCGCGCGCGTTGTCAGTGTGAGGTTGCACAATGATCGGAAAAGGAGATCAACTCCGGCGCGGCACTGGGTAGACGGTCTCGTGTCCGGCTCCGGAAAGGTCCTGCTGATGCTCTCCACCGTCGACCGCACGACGTCCCTCGTCGCCCTGCCGACCGCGCGCCGCCGGCGCTCCGGGGGCCTTGCCGGCCAGGTCCGGGACGGCCGCCCCTCGGCGGCCGCCGCCGACGTACTGCGCATCATCGCCGACCCCCGGACGCCCACGTACGTCACGGTGTACGCCAACGGCCGCCGCAGATACAGCTACTGGCGCCCCCTCGACTCCGCGACCGGCACGGGGGGCTGCTATGCGGCCCTGCCCACGGCCGAGTGCGACGCGCTGCACGCGGCCGGCCGGATCACGCTGGGCGAGCCCGTCGTGGACCCCAACCGCACGACGTACCGGGTCCGGACGGCCGCACGCCCCCAGCCCGCGCCCCAGCGCGGCGCGCCGCAGCAGCCCCGCTCCCGGGTGGCGTGAGGGCGGGCGGTGCGACGGGGGGCACTGCCAGGGCTGTTGCGAAAGCCCCGCCTGCCCGGAGGCGCCATGCACGAGGTCCGGCCGCACCAGGTTGTGAGCCAAGTGCCGCCAGTGCGAGGCCCCGGGGCGGCACACGGACGGCACCCCTGATACGCCGAGCGGCCCGCGGCACGGTCCGGCGTCGCGGGCCGGGAGGGCCCGGCGGTGCCGTGTCCGCGCGCGGGCCCCGGGACACGCCCCGGGTCGCGGGGCGGTGGATCCGGGATCACGTGCCGGCGCCGCCCGGGGGCGGCGCCGGAATGCCGCCCTCATGCGCGCTCAGGGCCTGGCTGCCTGGATCTTCTGGCTGCCGCGGGTCTCCGAGCGGATGTGGTCGCTGGCGAGCAGGGCGTGGGGGAAGCCGGGGTCGATCGCGCTGACCTCGTCCAGGCGTGCCATCTGGGACGGTGTGAGGTCGACCTCCAGGGCCGCCAGGTTCTCCCGCAGCTGGTCGGCGGTGCGCGCCCCGATGATGGGCGCGGTCACCTGCGGCTTGTGCAGGGTCCAGGCCAGGGCGACCTGGGCGGGGGTCCTGCCCAGCTCCGCGGCGATCTCCTTCACGACGTCCACGATGGCGAGTTCGCGCTCGGTCACCGCGCCAAGACCCAGGTTGAAGCTCTTGCGGCCGCTGTCGCCCTGGTCGGCAGCGGGTGCGCTCAGGTCCTGGCGGCTGTACTTGCCGGTGAGGACTCCACCCGCCAGGGGTGACCACAGCACGGTGCCCAGTCCCAGCTCCTGAGCCATCGGCAGAAGTTCGCGCTCCCCGGTGCGTTCCGCCAGGTTGTACTGCAGTTGCAGCGCCGTCAGCGGGGACCAGCCGCGCAGATCGGCGATCGTCTGCATGCGTGCGATCTGCCAGGCCGGGGCGTTGGAGACGGCGACGTAGAGGATCTTGCCCTGGCGCACCAGGTCGTCCAGGCCGCGCAGGATCTCCTCCACCGGGGTGGTGAAGTCCCATACGTGCAGGTAGAGCAGGTCGATGTAGTCGGTGCCGAGCCGGCGCAGACTGGTTTCGACCGAGCCGAACAGATTCTTGCGGCCGGCACCGCCGGAGTTGGGGTCGTCGGGGTGGCGCAGCGTCGTGTACTTGGTCGCGAGGACCAGGCTGTCGCGCCGCTTCCCGACGAAGTTGCCGAGCATGCGCTCGGAGGTGCCGTAGGTGTAGGTGACCGCAGTGTCGATGAAGTTTCCACCTCGCTCGACGTAGAGGTCGAACACGTTCCGTGACTCGTCCTCCTCCGCGCCCCAGCCCAGTTCGTTGCCGAAGGTGGCCGTGCCGAGCGCGAGAGGTGAGACCAGCAGGCCGGAGCGGCCCAGCGGGCGGTAGGTGTCGAGGGTGAGCGCCATCCTGTGCTCCTGTGAGATGTGGTTGAGTGCCGGGCCGATTCCGGGCCCGCGCGTGTTCCTCAGGCGCTGAGCCCGGAGCCGCCGGCCACGGTGACGTCCTGGCCGGTGATGTAGCGGGCGGCGTCCGAGGCGAGGAAGGCGACGGTTTCCGCGATCTCCTGGACGGTTCCGAAGCGCTCGAAGGGAATGTTCGCGCTCATGGCGTCCCGGGCTTCCTGGGGCACCCCCAGCTTGTCCATGAGCGGGGTGTCGGTGGCACCGGGGCTCACGGCGTTGACGCGAATCCTGCGCGGAGCCAGTTCGAGCGCCAGCGACGGCATCATCGCCAGCAGGGCGCCGCGCGTCGCCGCCCCCAGCGTGGCGCCGGGGCTGCCGCGATGGACTCCCATGATGCCCACGGTCATGACGACCGAGCCGCCGTCGTTGAGGAGCGGAAGGGCCTTTTGCAGGGTGAAGTACTGGCCCTTGAAGTTGACCTCGGTGTGCTCGTCGAACGACTCCTCCGTCGCATCGCTCAACGGTGCCGGACGGAAGACCCCGGCATTGAGGAAGAGCAGGTCCAGTGATCCGAACCGCTCCGACACCGCCGACATCAGGGCGTCGGTGTCGGAGAGCACGCGGGCGTCGGACCGTACGACGAGCACGTCGTCGGGGAGCTCGGACTGCGCCCGTGCGACGGAGTCGGGGTTCTGCCCGGTGACCGCGACCCGGTAGCCGCGGGCGTGCAGCAGCTCGGCCGTCGCTTTGCCGATCCCGCTCGTCCCTCCGGTGATGAGAGCTGTAGGCATGGCAACCCTTTCGTTTTCGTTACTGAAGGAAGCAATGGGCGAGACCGCCCGTAACCGGGGAGCTCCCCGTTTCCGCTACCGTACCCTGAACCGGGGAGTTCCCCGAATCCTTCCCGAGCCTTGTCCGCCACTCACGATCGCGAAGGGCCATGACCTCACCACGAAGCACTCTGCGTGCCGACGCGCTGCGCAACCGCGAGCGTCTGGTCGCCACGGCCGCCGAAGCCTTCGCCTCCGGGCGCGCGGTGTCGCTGGACGCGATCGCCAGACGCGCGGGCGTGGGAAACGCCACTTTGTACCGGCACTTCCCCACCCGGGAGGACCTGGTCGAAGAGGTCTACCGGGACCAGATCCGCCCCTTGCGCGAGGACGCGCGCGCCCTGCTGGCCGCCGAACCGCCCTCCCGGGCCCTCCACGCGTGGATGCTCCGGTTCGCCGACTGGTCCAGCGAACGACGCGGCATCTGTGAGGCCCTGGTCGCCATGAGCGCGTCCGGCCGCTTCGGCACCGGACCGGTCTGCGACGAGGTCCAGAAGATCCTGGCGATGATGCTCGAGGCCGGAGTCGCGGCAGGAGAGCTGCGCGACGACATCGACCCGGTCGACGTGGGCGGCATCCTCGCCGGTGTGCTCTCCGTGGCCGGCGCGCCCGAGAAGCGTTCCCGGCTGAACCGCATGCTGGACGTCGTCGTCGACGGACTCAGGACACGCTGAGCGGTACGCGAAGGGACCGGGGGCGGTACCGAGGCGTTCCGTACCGGCCGGGTGCCCCGTCAGGCCTCCTTGCCGATGTCGTCCGCGCGGGCGACGAAGCGGGTGGCGCCGTCGGTGACGCGGTAGAGGAACGCGCCGCCGTCCCGGTCGGTGTCGTAGAACTGGCCGCCCGCGTGGTAGGCGATGCGCCGGGTGATGCCCTGCCAGGGGCGGCGCAGCAGCTCCGAACGGAGTGCGGCGGGGCCGTCGTCGCCGGCGGCCGCCAGGCCGTGGGCGGCGAACCGGACGGCGTCGTAGGCCTCGGTCGCCCACGGTGCCGGGGAGCGGCCGTAGCGGTCGCGGTGCGCCGCGGCGAACGACCGGAGCCGCGGATCCGCCCCGGCGTCGGCGTAGCCGGTGCCGATCATCCACCCCTCCGCCTCGGCGAGGAACCGCGCGCCGAGCACGTGCTCGCCCGCCACCCGCGCGCCGCGGTGCCCCGTCCCGGCGAGCGCGCGGGCGAAGGCGGCGGCGCGTGCGGAGCGCAGCCCCGCGAACATGACCGCGTCGCGCGGTCGTACGGCGATGCGGCGGACGACGTCGGCGAAGTCCCCGCCCGCCGGAACCTCCTCCACCGCGCTCTCGCCGTCGAGCTTGCCGTACACGGTGACGATCCGTACCGACGCGGCGGTCTCCGCGGCGTCGCTGAGATCGTGCACGATCACGGTCCGCCCGGGCTTCACCACCCGGTTGAGATGCCGCAGGATCGCGGGCGGCCCCGCCGTCCGGGTCAGGCGCAGCAGCAAAGCGGTCGTGCCGGTCACGCTGTCGAGGCGGTGGGTGTCCGCGCGGGTGAGCACGAGGGTGACCCGGGCCCGTGTGCACGCCTCGACGGCCGCGAGCACCGTCGCGTTGGTCCCGGCACCGATGACCACCGCCACGCCCGGCGAGGCGGCCAGCCGGGCCGCTGCGGCCGCCGCGCCCTCGGCCGTGCCCCGGTCGTCGGCGGTGCGCAGCACCAGGTCGAAGGCGCGACCGGCGGCGCCGTTGTGCTGTTCCACGGCGAGTCGCGCGCCGCGTTCGTGGGCCGTGACGACGCCGTCCCCGCTCCGGCCGAGCAGACCGACGACATACCTCGGCCGGGCGGCGGACCCGCTCTGCCCGGTGGTGTCGCGAGACCTCAGCCACCAGGCGGCCGCCGCCGCGGTGCCCGCCCCGAGCGCCGCTCCGCCGACGAGCAGCCGCCGCCGGGTGGGGGAGGGGCTCGCCGGTGCCGGACCGGCGGGTTCCGCGCCGGTCACGGTGGGCTCGGGGACGGGCAGCGCGACGATCCGTGCCGCCTGCGCGGCGATCAGCCCGGGCAGCCCCGCCGGCAGCCAGTCGTCCGCCTCGAACTCGCCGAACAGCGCGCGGAGTTCCCCGACGGCCGGCCGTGCCTCGGGCTCCTTCGCGAGACAGCGCCGCACGATCGGCTCGAGGCCCGGGGGCGTGCCGTCCAGATCCGGCTCCTCGTGCACGGTCCGGTACAGCACCCCGGCGGCCGGGCCGCCCCCGAACACCGCCCGGCCGGTCGCCGCGTGGGCGAGCACGCAGCCCAGCGAGAAGACGTCGCTCGCGGGGCCCACGGTGCGGCCTCGGGCCTGCTCGGGTGAGAGATAGCCGGGGGAGCCCACCACGGAGCCGTCGGCGGTGAGCGCGGTCGCCCCCACGGCCCGGGCGATCCCGAAGTCGATCAGGCGCGGGCCGTCGGCGGTCAGCAGGACGTTCGCCGGCTTCACGTCCCGGTGGACGAGCCCGGCCGTGTGCACGTCGTCCAGGGCTTCGGCGAGTGCGGCACCGAGGGCGACGAGATGCCGCTCGCCCCAGGGCCCCTCGCGCGCGACGGCCTCGGCGAGGGAGGGCCCCGCGACGTAGGCGGTGGCCAGCCACGGGGAAGCCGCCTCGGCGTCGGCCGCGAGCACCGGCACCGTCCACCGCCCGCCGAGCCGGGCCGCGAGCTCCGCCTCCCGCCGGAAGCGCGCGCGGAACCCGGGATCAGCGGCGTGCTCGCTGCGGATCACCTTGAGCGCGCACCAGCCTCCGTGCGGGGAACGTGCCAGGTAGACCACGCCCATGCCGCCCGCACCGAGCCGGCCGATCAGACGGTGGCCGCCCGTCTCGGAGGGATCGGACGGCCTGAGCCGCTCCATGCCCGGTGCCCCCTTCCGGGCCGCGTCACGCCGATCCGCCCGCCGCCCGTTCGAGGTCGGTGAGCGAACCCCGCTGCACGAAGCGTCCGCCGCTCACCTGGTGGACGAACGTCCCGTCGGCCCACGCGCGGTCGTCGGCCTCGTACTGGTGGTACTCACCGAAGGCGTAGGGGCGGACGATGCCCTGGTACCGCGCCTTCGCCAGCCGGTCGCCGAGGTCGGCCCGCCGCGGCCGGCGTCCCGCACCGGCGGGCACCGTCCGCGCGAACTCCGCCAGCAGCAGACGCGCCGTGTCGTACGCCTCGGCGGCGTACGGCTCCGGGGCGGTGCCGTGCCTGCGCCGCCACGCCTTCACGAACGCCCTGGCCCGCCGCGTCGTCAGGGCCGTGGTGTCCGCGGCCGCCGTCACGACGTACCAGCCGTCGCCGGCCGCGCCCGCCCGCCGCGGGAACTCCGAGCCGTACAGCTGGTGCTGCATCCACCGCGGTCCCTCGAAACCGGCCGCCGCCAGCTGCCGGGCCGCGCGGACCGTGGCGTCCAGCGGACCGAGATAGGCGAAGGCGGTGACGCCCTCCGCCAGCAGGGAGCGCACGGCCGCCGGGCCGTCGTCCGTCTCCTCGGCCACCACCCTCGGAAGGACTTCGCCCTTGCGCACCGCCCGCCACTGTCTGACCAGCAGGGCGGCCTGGTCCTGGACGCTCGTTCCGGCGGCCCGGTCCAGCACCACGCCGAGCCTGGTCGGCTGCCCGGTGACCAGGGCGTGCAGCACCACCCAGCTCGCGAGCGCCGAATGCGCCGCGCCGGTCTGGAAGGAGAACTTCGGCGAGGCCACGAAGTAGTCCTGCTGGCCCGAGGTGCTGGAGGCGTGGGTCAGGCCCGCCTCGCCGTAGAGGCCGGCCGCCGCCCGCATCGCGATGTCGTCGACCGGTCCGAGGACGGCGACCACGTTCCGGTCGGCGGTGAAGGCACCGGCGACCTCACGGGCACTCTGCGGGGTCCCGCGGTCCCGGAGCACCCGCACCCGCACATCGAACGCACGGTCCGGGTCGGCGTTGTGGCCGGCGACGGCGAGGTGGGCGGCACGCTCGGCCGGACCGGCGAACAGCGCCGCCGACGCCTGGCCGGTGGAGTGGACGCCCAGCACGTAGGTGGGCCGCCCCGGCGCCCTGCCCTCCGGGTCGTCGTCACGGGACGCGAGCACCGCCGCCGTGGCCGCGCCCCCGGCCGTCAGCAGCAGCGCCCCGCCGGCCAGCAGCAGCCGGCGCCGTGCGGGCCGCCGGACGGTGTCCTCCGGTCCGCCCCGGCCGCCGTCGGCGGCCGGCTCGTCCACGGCCGTCGGCTCGACACCGGGCAGCGCCAGACTCTCGGCGGAGCGCGCGGCGACCATCGCGGCCACCGGGCCGGGGAGCCATCCGGCCCCGTCCGGTACGTCCTCGGCGAGTTGCCGTGCGGTCCCGGCGGCCGTGGGGCGCGCCTCCGGGTCCTTGTCCAGACAGCGGGCCACCAGCGGCCGCGACGCGGCCTCCACACCGTCCAGGTCCGGCTCGTCGTGGACCGTGCGGTAGAGCAGCGCGTCCGGCTCCCCTGTGCCGAAGGGCGGCCGGCCCGCCATCGCGTACGCCAGGACGCAGCCCAGGGCGAAGACATCGCTCGACGGGGTGGCCGGTTCGCCGCGCGCCTGCTCCGGGGCGAGGAAGCCCGGGGTGCCGACCACGAGGCCCGACGCGGTCAGCGCGGAGCCGTCGACGGCCCGGGCGATGCCGAAGTCGATGAGCCGGGGGCCGTCCGGTGCCAGCAGGATGTTGCCGGGTTTGACATCGCGGTGCACCAGCCCCGCCTCGTGCACCTCGGCCAGCGCCCCCGCCAGCAGGCCCCCCAGCACCCGTGCCGCCCGGGGCGGCAGGGGCCCGTGCGCGGCGACGGCCTCCGCGAGCGAGGGGCCGGGGACGAACGCCGTGGCCAGCCATGGCGTCGGCGCGTCGGCGTCGGCGCCGAGCACCGGGACGACCCAGGGGTTCGCCACCAGCCGCGCCAGCTCGGCCTCCCGCGCGAACCTGGCCCGGAAGTCGCCGTCCCCCGCGCTCTCGGCGTGGATCACCTTGACGGCGGCCAGTTGTCCGGCGTCGGTGCGCCCCAGGTACACCACACCCATGCCGCCCGCGCCCAGGCGCCGCAGCAGCCGGAACCCGCCGACGCGGGAGGGGTCGGACGGCCGCAGCGGCTCACTCATCGCCGTCCGCCTTCCCGTCCGCCCCGTCCAAGGATCCCCGGCGGTCGACCGCGGCGGCGACGAAACCGACGCCCTTGAGGACGTCCGTCACGACGGCGGCCTGCTCCTCGGCCGTGCGGCCCGCCCCGTACCGCGCGGTCGCCGCGACGGTCACCGGACCGACCCGGAGCTTGAACCAGTCGAACGGACGCGCGGTCCGCTCTCCGTCCACCAGCCACTCCCCGCTCTCCGTCAGGTCGTCCTCGGCGACGGCGTTGCGCTGGTCGCCGAAGGCGCTGGCCTGTGAGTACAGCTCCCGTACCCGCTGGGTGGCGTTCAGCCGCTGCTCCGGGCAGTGCAGTGCCTCCTCCAGCGAGACCGCCATGTCCCGGCGCCCGCCGACGGTGTCGCGGTGCACCGTGACGGTCAGCGAGACGTGCACGGCCTCCTTCTCTGCGGAGGCCGGCAGGACGAACGCCCGGGTGAGGGCGGCCAGTACGTGGTCCGGCAGCGGCTCGCGGCGCCACAGGCAGTCCTCGCCCAGCACGGCCCAGCGCGACGGGTCGCTCTCGTGCGGCCGCTGCGCGCGGAACCCGGCCCCGAAGTAGTCGGGCCGCACGTCGAGTCCGCGGATGAAGGCGCGCGCCTCGGCCCGGGTCCGCGGCGCCCGGTCCTCCGGCAGGCTGTACGGCTCCTCCTCGACGGCGGCCGGGGAGGACGGGCCGGGGCTCGGATCACCGGCCGTGCTCCGCGGCGCCCCGGACGGCCGCTCCGCGCCGGCTCCCTCGTCCGTGCCACCCGTGCACCCCACCACCAGCACTGTTCCCGCCACCGCGGCCACGACCGGTCTGTGCGCGACCATTCCCCGCCCCCGCTCTCCCCGACGGATCGGAACCCCTCGGCAACAGTGTGGCGCAAGGGGGGCCCGGAGGGTAGCAACTCGGCTGCATACAAAGGGACTTGAGTAAGAGTGGCGACGGCGGTCATGTCCGCGCGCATCCGGGGCATCAGACATCCATCGGCCTGAGGAGAAGGGGAACGAGCCATGAGCAGGGGCAGCCGCACTCTCACCGTCCTGTATGCCGCCGCGGCCCTCTGGCTCTCCTTCTGCACGGTGCGCACCTGGGGCACCGTCCCCCTCTGGACCAGCCTCGCCATGGCCGTCGCCGCCCTGGCTCCCGTGACGGGTGTGGTCCGTGAGACCGTCATCGCCGAGGAGCGGCGGGCCGTCGCCGTACTGCGCGAGCGGGAGGGCCGCCGGGCGGCCTGGCGGGACGCGGCGGCCGCGGCACTCGCGCAGGTGGAGGTCGAGGCCGCGTGCTGCGAACGCTGGTGGACGTCGTGCGCCACCGAGCACGACCCCGGCTGCGCACACCGGACCTCGTGGGGCACCACGGCCTGACCGCGGCCGGCGCCCGGCCGAGCAGTGGCCTTTCCGTGGCGCGTCCACGCCGTGAGAAGTTGGTCCGTACCAAGGTCTTGACGCCTTGTTACCCCACCCCTTGAATCAAGGTGCTGCGCACTCACCCCCCACAACCTCGGTCGGCGCACCCGTTCCCTCGGGTGGCCGTACGGAAGGGAGAGCCATGTTCTCTCCGCGCACCCGCCGCAGATGGCTGCTCACCGCCCTGTCCGCCGTGCTCGTCGCCTCCGGCGCGGCCGGCACGACCGCCCGCGCCGAACCGGCGCGCGCCGGCGCCGCGGCGGCCGTGACGTTCTCGGACACCTTCGACGGGCCCGCCGGCGCCGCCGTCGACGGCTCGAAGTGGCAGACCGAGACCGGTGACAACGAGAACAACCACGAGCGGCAGTACTACACCTCCGGCACCAGCAACGCCGCCCTGGACGGCCAGGGCCATCTGGTGATCACGGCCCGCAGGGAGAACCCGGCCAACTACCGGTGCTGGTACGGCACCTGCCAGTACACCTCGGCCCGGCTGAACACCGCGGGCCGGTTCACCGCGCAGTACGGGCACGTCGAGGCGCGGATGAAGATCCCGCGCGGGCAGGGCATGTGGCCGGCGTTCTGGATGCTGGGCACGCCCGTCGACTGGCCCGCCTCGGGCGAGATCGACATCATGGAGAACGTGGGCTTCGAGCCCTCCACCGTGCACGGCACGATCCACGGCCCCGGGTACTCGGGCGCCGGCGGCATCGGCGCCGGTTACACGCTGCCGGGCGGTCAGGCCTTCGCCGACGCCTTCCACACCTTCGCCGTCGACTGGGCGCCGGACTCGATCACCTGGTCCGTGGACGGAAACGTCTACCAGCGGCGCACCCCCGCCGACCTCGGCGGCCGGCAGTGGGTGTTCAACAAGCCGTTCTTCTTGATCCTCAACCTGGCGGTGGGCGGCTACTGGCCCGGCGACCCGGACGGCTCGACCGTCTTCCCGCAGCAACTCCTGGTGGACCACGTCACGGTGACGACCGGTGACGCGCCGGCCGGCGGCGCCATCCGCGGCCTGGCCGGCAAGTGCGTGGACGTGGCCGGGGCGAACACCGCCAACGGCACCCCGGTCCAGCTCTACGACTGCAACGGCACCGGGGCCCAGCGCTGGACGGTGGGCTCCGACGGCACGATCCGGGCGCTCGGCAAGTGCCTGGACGTCGCCTCGGGCGGCACGGCGGACGGCACACCCGTCCAGCTGTGGGACTGCAACGGCACCGGGGCCCAGCAGTGGGTCGTCACCGGGGCGCGCGACATCGTCAACCCGCAGGCCGACAAATGCCTGGACGTGACCGGGAACAGCTCGGCCAACGGCACCCGGCTGCAGATCTGGACCTGCACGGGCGGGGCCAACCAGAAGTGGACGGTGGGCTGAGCCGCCGCCGTACCACACACGGGCCGCCGCCCCGGACCGCCGGGTTTGGGGCGGCCGCGCGCTTCCCCCTCCCCACACACGGGTTCGCGCTTCTCCTGCCAGGGGGGAACATGGCCGGGGCCGCGTCCGTTTGACCGGACGGACCGTGAAGATCCGGGACTGGAGACCAGGACCGGACGGACAGCGACAGAAGCCGAGGTGGCACCGAATGGCGATGTGGGACCGGCTCAAGGACCAGGCGAGGACCCTCCAGCAGTCCCAGGGGGCACGGTCGGGAGGCACCCGGCAGCAGGGACACGGCTCGTCCTCCTCCGGCGGCGGCTCCAAGTCCCAGCTGATGGGACTGTTCAAGTCCCAGCTCGCGTCCGCCAAGGCGGAGCTCAAGAGCGGCGCCTACCGGGACGCGAGCATGGCGATGTGTGCGCTGGTCGCGGCGGCCGACGGCCGGGTGGACCCGGCGGAGCGGCAGCGGGTGGAGGAACTGATCGTCTCCAACGAGGTGCTGCAGAACTTCCCGCCGGACCAGCTCCGCAAGCGGTTCAACGAGCACGTGGACCGGCTCATGGCCAACTTCGAGCAGGGCAAGGCGCGGGCGCTCGAGGATGTCGCCAAGGCGGCGAAGAAGCCGGTCGAGGCGCGGGCCGTGGTGCAGACGGGCATGGTCGTCGCGGGTGCCGACGGCAGCTTCGACGCCTCCGAGCAGCACGCCGTCCGAGAGGCCTGCGCGGTCCTCAACCTCCCGCCGCACGAGTTCGGCGTCTGACGCCGGGTCCGTTGTCAGTGCGGCCCCCTACGGTGTGATCAGTGGGCCCGCCGGAGCGGCCGGGGGCCGTCCGGGGAGGGGTGTGCCATGTCTGCCGGGGCATCGGTGTCGACGACGTATCTGGAGCTGTCGCAGGAGGGCGGCGGCGCGCACAAGTTCTACGAAGTGACCGTCGCCGGCCAGGTGGTGACGGTGCGCTACGGGCGGATCGGCGCGACGGGGCAGACCCAGACGACGACGTTCGCCTCGGCGGCCAAGGCCCAGGCCGCCGCCGCGAAGAAGGTGGGGGAGAAGGTCCGCAAGGGCTACGCGCCGGCGGTGCCGGGACAGCGGGCCCCGCGCGCGGTGACGCGGCGTCAGGTGACCTCGGCGCCGTCCACGGCGCGTGCCGTGGCCCCGGTGCTGTGGCGGTTCGGCACGGGCTCCTCGGCGTTCGGCATCCATGTCGACGACGACCGCTGCTGGGTCGGCAATCAGGCCGGCGACGTCTACACCCTGGACCACGAGGGCGAGGTGCTGGCCCGCTTCAGCCTGCCGGACGGCGTGAAGTGCCTGGTGGCGGACGACTTCTGGATCTACGCCGGCTGTGACGACGGCAGGGTCTACGACCTGTCCTCGAAGCTGCCCTTCGCCGCCTACGACATCGCGGCCGACGTCGACATCTTCTGGCTCGACATCCACGAGGGCGTGCTCGACGTCTCGGACCGCGACGGCCGGCTCACCGTCATCGACCACGAGGACGAGCACCAGTGGACCCGCCGCAGCCAGGGTGACCACGCCTGGATGGTCCGCGCCGACGACCGGGCCGTGTACCACGGCCACCACCGGGGCGTCACGGCCTACGCGCCCGACGGCGGCGGCGAGCTGTGGCACACCCCCACCCGCGGCGGGGTGCTCTTCGGCTGGCAGGAGGACGACACCGTCTACGCGGGGACGGCGCACCGGGTGGTGCAGCGGCTGTCGAAGACGACCGGCGCCATCGAGGCCACCTATGCCTGCGACAGCTCCGTGTACTCGTGCGCGACCGCGCCGGGCGGACGGTTCGTCTTCGCCGGGGACGCCGCGTCGTCGGTCTACTGCTTCGACCGGGACGGCACGCGGCTGTGGAAGCTCGGCACCGGAGGCGGATCGGCGCTGTCCATGCAGTACCGGGACGAGCGGCTGTACCTGGTGACCACGGACGGCTCGCTGGTCTGCGTGGACGCGAGCGAGGCGGCGGTCTCCGCGGCCCAGCAGGGCACGGTGCCGGTCGCGCGGGACGTCAAGCTCGCCGCGGCCCTGCCCACCTACGCACCGGCCACGACGGCGACCTCGGTGGCCACCGTCTCCCAGCCGCCCTCCGGCGCCGTGGTCGTCCAGTGCGTGCAGCACAACGGGCGCCTGCGCGTCCACGTGGTGTCCGAGGGCTACGACGCGTCCTGGAACGTCCAGTTCCCGCGCGCGATACGGGAGCCCGGCGCGCGGTACGTCGTGGACGCGCTGCACCCGGCGGCCGGCGGCTTCTACCGCGTGCGCGGCGAGATCCGGCGGCTGCTGTGAGCGGCGCCCCCGTCCGCCGTGCCCGCGCCCGGGGGTTCCCCGGAGTGGGGCCGGGGAACCCCGCCGAGCGACGTCCGCCCGCTCAGATGCCGCAGGTCGGGGCGGACCAGTAGCGTCCGGAGCGGTGGTCGACGTGGGTGTGGTCGTCGTGTCCCGGATAGCCGGGGCCGAGGATGCCGCGGAAGCCGTGGTTGCGGGCCTGCTTGGCCAGGGTGCACAGGGAGTGCGGCCCCGCGCCCAGGTCGGCCGCGTCGCCGTACAGATGGCGGCTGCCGCTCGCCCCGCCCACGGCGTCGTTGCAGGCGCGTGAGCGGAAGCCGCTGGTGACCCGGATCGGCTCGTCGCCGAGCGCGTGCCGCAGAGCCTCCAGCTTCCACATCGTCCGCAGCGCGTTGGACCTGGCCGTCGCGGCGCCGACCGCGCCGCCCGACCAGGTGGAGTTGCAGCGGTTCAGCTCGGCGTAGGAGAAGTGGACCGGTGTGCAGTCGTCGTCCTGGAGGGCGTACAGCGTGCTGTAGGTCTGCGGGCCTGCCACGCCGTCCGCGGCCAGACCGTAGGCGGACTGGAAGCGCTTGAGCGCGGCCGCCGTGGCCGGCCCGAAGTCGCCGTCCACGGCCAGCACCGAGCCGTGGCCCGGGTAGCCGCCGAGCCGGATCTGGAGCTGGGTGACATCGGCGCCCGAGGCGCCCTGGGACAGGGTGCGGCTCCAGGTGTAGCAGCCGTCGGCGTGCGCGGTCCCCGCGGTGGCGACGGCCCCCGCCGCCAATCCGGTCATGAGCATGACAATCGAGAGAAGGAGTCGTACGGCGCGTCCGATCATGCGGTCTCCGCTTCCGGGACAAGTGGTTCAGGCGAGTGAGGGGTCATGTGACGCGCGTCAACCATGGGGCACGCACCCGGCCGAGCGCAATGGTCCCGCCGTACGGGCGCACACCTCGAAACCGTGAGCCCTGTACGCGCCCCCGGCCCCGCGCCGACAATGCAGTGCTCGTCCTGTGCCCCGCGAACTCCTCCGCTCCCCGCCCCTGTTGAGGAAAGCAGGTCGCCCGTCGTGCTGTTGCGCATGCCCACCTCCCTGTCCGAAGCACAGCGGTATCTGGCCGAAGGCGCGGTGCCCGTCGGCGGCGCCACCCTCGTCTGGGCCCTCTGGCAGCGGGACGGCTTTCCCGAGCAGGCGATGTCGCTGCGCGAGCTGCCGCAGGCCACCCTGATACGGCGCGAGGCACTCGGCGCAGCGGTCCTGCTGCACCAGGTGGACGACCGGGTGCCGGAGGTGCTGCGCCGGGCCGCCTCCTCCGTGGGCACCGGGGCCGTGCGACGGGCGGCCACCGTCGGCGGCAACATCGTGGGCAGCTCGCTGCGCTGTCTGCTGCCCGCGGCGCTGGTCCTGGACGCCCGGGCGACCGTGCTGGACCGGGACGGCGGCTACGAGACCGACCTCGCCGAAGTGGTGGTCAAACGGCATCTGCTGCTCGGCCTGCGCTGGCGCGACCCGGTGACCAGCCGCTACTACAAGGAGCCCGGCGAGGCGGGCGGACCGCCGCCCCTCGTCGTCGCCACCGCCGTGCACACCGGGAGCGACGGCCGGCACCGCCTCCTCGTGGCCGTCCGGGACGGCTACGAGGTGAGCAACGAGACCGTCCCCTGCCACGCCGGGCCCGATCAGGCCCTCGACGCCCTGGAGGGCACCGGCCTGCGCTCCCTGCCCGCCGCCGCGCGCGACGCGGTACGCCGGGAGGTGACCGGCGTCCTGAGCGGCCCCGCGGACCGCTGACGCGGCGCACGGGCACGGAAGCGGGTCACCCGGTGCGCGCCCGGGTGACCGGCCGTCCTCCGCGGGAGATGTTCAGCCGCCCGCGTCCTGCCGGTGCCGCACCACCACGACCGGGCACGACGCGTGCTGGGCGCAGCGCTGGCTGACCGAGCCCAGCATGGCCCGTGCGAACGTGCCCCGCCCGCGGTGGCCCACCACCAGCAGTTCCGCGCCCTCGGAGGCACGGATCAGCACCTCCGAGGGATCGCCCTCGACCAGCAGTTCCCGCAGTTCGGCGGGCCGCTCGCCGGGGAACGCGGTGTTCAGCGTCTCGGCGAACCGCTGCCGGGCCTGCTCCGCGTCGAAATCCGGTTCGATCACGGGGCCGGCCCACCCCGTGGACGACGGGGTCTCCCACGCGTGCACGGCCTCCACCACCGCGCCGAACGCGCGCGCATACCGTACGGCCCAGCGCAGGGCCTCGTACGACGCCGGTGATCCGTCGACGCCCACGACCACCCGCGGTGCCGGTTCTGTGGATTGCATGCCTACCTCACCCACCAGTCGTTGTCTCGGTCCCCTGTGACGCCGCCCGGCCGGCGACTGCCCCCGGCCGGGTCAGCAGATGCGCGGGAGCTGCTCGCCCATCGGCAGATCCACCACCCGGGTACCCCCGAGCCCGGTCCGTGCGACGACCATGCCCGGATGCTCCGCGACCACCTCACCCACGGCGGCCGCCTGTGACCCCAGCGGATGATCCCGCATCGCGGCCAGCACCGCGTCGGCGTGCTCCCGGGGCACGAAGGCGACGAGCTTGCCCTCGTTGGCCACGTACATCGGGTCGAGCCCCAGCATGGCGCAGGCTCCGGCCACCGGCGGCGGCACCGGAACGGCGCGCTCCCGCACCACGATCCCGCACCCGCAGGCCACGGCGATCTCGTTGAGCGAGGTGCCCAGACCCCCGCGGGTCGGGTCGCGCAGCACATGCAGATCCGGCGTGACCGCCAGCATCGCCTCGACGAGCCCGCCGAGCGGCGCGGTGTCGCTCTCGATCTCGACGTCGAACCGCAGGTTCTCCCGCCGGCTGAGGATCGCCACGCCGTGCACGCCGATGGCCCCGCTCACCAGGACCACATCGCCCGGGACCACCCGCTGCGGACGCAGGTCGACCCCGTCGGGGATCACCCCGATCCCGGACGTGTTGACGTACACACCGTCACCGTGCCCGGCCTCCACGACCTTGGTGTCACCCGTCACCACCCGCACTCCGGCGGCGCGGGCCGCGCCGCCGAGCGCCTCCGCGACCCGGCCGACGGTCTCCAGGGCGACGCCCTCCTCCAGGATCAGCCCGCACGAGAGGTACGCCGCCCGGGCGCCGCTCATCGCCAGATCGTTGACCGTGCCGTTGACGGCCAGGTCACCGATGCTGCCGCCGGGAAAGAACAGCGGCCGCACCACGAAGGAGTCGGTGGAGAAGGCGAGCCGGGCCCCGCCGAGCTCCACCGCGGCGGAATCGGTCAGCGCGGCCGGAGCCGCCCCGCTCAGTCCCGGAAGGACGACCTGCTCCAGCAGTTCGGCGGACAGGGTGCCGCCACCGCCGTGACCCATCACCACCCGGGGCCGGTCGCGCAGCGGCGCCGGACAGCTCCAGGAGAGCATGTCGGGAACGGTCGTGGACTCAGCCGTGGATTCAGCCAACGGAGCTCGCCTCCCGGTCCCGCACGGTCACGTCCGCCACCGGCAGGTGCAGCCGCCGGTACAGGTAGTACGCGGCGCACGCGCCCTCACTGGACACCATGGTGGCCCCCAGCGGGGTGCGCGGTGTGCACGTCGTCCCGAACGCCTCGCACTCGTGCGGCTTCAGCAGCCCCTGCAGCACCTCCCCGCTGCGGCACTCCGCCGGTTCCCGGGTCGTGATGTCCGACACCTGGAACCGGTGCTCGGCGTCGTAGTCCCGGTAGCGCGCCGACAGCCGCCAGCCGCTGTCCGGAATCACCCCGATCCCGCGCCACGCCCGGTCGGTGACCTCGAAGACGTCGTCCAGCATGGCCCGCGCGGCGGGGTTTCCCTCGGCCCGCACGGCCCGCGGATAGGCGTTGTCGACCGTGTGCTCGCCCCGCTCCAGCTGCCGCACGGTCCGCCGCACGCCCTCCAGGATGTCCAGCGGCTCGAACCCGGTCACCACGATGGGCACCCCGTACCGCTCGGCCAGCGCCGGGTACTCTTCGGTCCCCATCACGCTGCACACGTGCCCGGCCGCCAGGAACCCCTGCACCCGGCAGTCCGGTGACTCCATGATCGCCTCGATCGCGGGAGGCACCCGCACGTGCGAGACCAGCAGGCTGAAGTTGCGGATGCCGCGCTTGCGGGCCTGATGCACCGTCATCGCGTTCGGCGGGGCCGTGGTCTCGAAGCCGATACCGAAGAACACCACCTCGCGGTCCGGGTTGTCCTCCGCGATCCGCAGCGCGTCGAGCGGGGAGTACACCACGCGGACGTCACCGCCCTCCCCGCGGACCTGGAACAGGTCCCGCCCGGTGCCCGGCACGCGGAGCATGTCGCCGAAGGAGCAGAAGACCACCTCGGGCCGCGAGGCGATCGCCAGCGCCCGGTCGATCACCTCCAGCGGCGTCACACAGACCGGACAGCCCGGACCGTGGATCAGCTCCACCTCGTCGGGGAGCAGTTGGTCGATGCCGTGCCGGATGATGCTGTGCGTCTGACCGCCGCACACCTCCATCAGCGCCCACGGCCCGGTCACCGACGCCCGGATGTCGTCGAGCAGACGTGCCGCCAGCTCCGGGTCCTGGAACTCCTCGATGTACTTCACCGCCGTACCTCCCGCACCGGTTCCCCGTCTCCGGGCCGCGCGGACCGCGCGGCCTGCTCCCACGGATCGCCGAACTCCTCCTGGAGCATGCCGAGGTTCTCGAACAGCTCCAGGGTCCGGCGGGCCGACTCCTCGTCCAGCCGCTGCAACGCGAACCCGACGTGCACGATGGCGTACTCACCCACCTGCAGATCGGGCAGGTACTCCAGGCACACCTCCTTGACCACACCGCCGAAGTCGACGGTGGCCATGCGGGTACCGTCCCGTTCCTCCACGCCCAGCACGCGGCCGGGTACCGCAAGACACATCCGGATCTCCTCACTCCTCGCGCGCGGGACGCCCGCGCCCGTCATCGGCTTGCGGCCCGCGCCCGGGCGGCCACGACGAGCTGGCCGAGGGCCAGCCCGCCGTCGTTCGGCGGGATCTCCCGGTGGCGCAGCACGGTGAATCCGGCGGACCGCAGCTCCCGGGCGCAGGCCGAGGAGAGCAGCGTGTTGGCGAACACCCCGCCGGTCAGCGCCACCGTCCGCAGCCCCGCCGCCTCGCGGGCCGCCACGCACGTCTCCCGTACCAGAGCGGCGACGGCCAGGTGGAAGCGGGCGGCGATCACGGCCGGGGGCACCTGCCGCCGTACGTCCTCGACGACGGCCGCCAGCAGGGGCCCGGGGTCGGCGGCCGACGGCCCGGGACCGCCCGCCGGCCGGAACCGGTAGCGCGGGTCGGGGGCCGGGTCGCCGGCCCGCACGGCCGCCGCCTCCAGCTCGACCGCGGCCTGCGCCTCGTAGCCCGCGTGATGGCACACCCCCGCCAGCGAGGAGACCGCGTCGAACAGCCGGCCCATGCTGGAGGTCGGCACGGAGTTCAGCCCGCGCTCCAACTGCGTGCGCAGCACGGCGCGTTCCTCCGGCGGGCAGGCGGCCGTGCACGGCAGGTCCGCTCCGGCGGCGATGCCCGCCGCGTACAGATGCGCCAGCGCCATCCGGTACGGCCGCCGCACCGCCGCGTCGCCACCGGGCAGCGGTACGTAGGACAGGTGGGCGAAGCGCTGGTAGCCGTCGTAGTCCGCGAGCAGGAACTCACCGCCCCACACGGCGCCGTCGTCCCCGTGCCCGGTGCCGTCGAAGGCGACCCCGATGACACGGTGGCCGGCCCCGATCCCGTGCTCGGCCAGGACCGAGGCGATGTGCGCGTGGTGGTGCTGGACGGTGACGACGGGCCGGCCCCCGGCGTGCCGCCGCGCCCACGCCCCCGACCGGTAGCCGGGATGCGCGTCGGCGGCCAGCCGCCGCGGCCGCACACCGGTCAGGGACTCCAGGTGCCGCTCGGCACGGCCGAACGCCTCCTGGGTCGCGAGATCGTCCATGTCGCCGACATGGGCGGACAGCCACGCCCGGTCGCCCTCCCCGAGGCAGAAGACGTTCTTCAGGTCCCCGCCGACCGCGAGCGACGGGACCACCGGGACCGGCAGGGTGACGGGCAGCGGCGCGTAGCCGCGGGAGCGGCGCAGTACCAGCGGCTCGCCGTCGCAGACCCGCACGACGGAGTCGTCGCACGGCACCCGGACGGGCCGGTCGTGCGTCAGCCACGCGTCGGCCAGCCCGGCCAGCCGCACCAGGGCCTCGTCGTCGTCCGTCACGATCGGTTCCCCGGAGAGGTTGCCGCTCGTCATCACCAGCAGCCGGGGCGCCCCCGGCGCGGAGAGCAGCAGATGGTGCAGCGGCGTGTACGGCAGCAGCACGCCCAGGTCGGGACTGCCCGGCGCGACGGCGTCCGCGGGCACCGGCGCCCCCGGAGCCGGCCGGACATCCGGGCGCCGCCGCAGGAGGACCACCGGCCGCACCCGCCCGGTGAGCAGGTCCCGCTCCACCGGGCCGATGCGCACCAGGTGTTCGACGTCCCCGGCGTGCCGCGTCATCAACGCGAACGGCTTGTCGCCCCGGGCCTTGCGGCGGCGCAGCGCGGCCACCGCCTCCGGCCGGGTGGCGTCACAGGCGAGGTGGTAGCCGCCGACGCCCTTGACCGCGACCACCGCGCCCGCGGCGAGCAGCGCCGCCGCCGCGCCCACGGGGTCGTCGCCGGCCGGGAGCGGCACGCCCGGGCAGTCGGCGCCGGTGATCAGCCGCAGCCGCGGACCGCACGCCGGACAGCAGACCGGCTGCGCGTGGAAGCGCCGGTCGCCGGGGTCCTCGTACTCGCGGGCGCAGTCCGGGCACAGCGGGAAGCCCGCCATCGTGGTGTGCGCACGGTCGTACGGCAGCCCGGTGACGACGGTGAAACGCGGCCCGCAGTGCGTACAGGTGATGAACGGATGGCCGTGGCGCCGGTCGCCGGGGTCGCCGAGCTCGGCCAGACAGTCGGCGCAGGTCGCGGCGTCGGGCGCCACGAGCGTCCGTACACCGCCGCCGGTGCGGGAGGCGACGATGCCGAAGCCGCTCTCCCCGGTGACGGGCAGTTCGGTGGTCTCCACCGACTCCACCACCGCGAGCGGCGGCGCGTCCGCCGCGACGCGCGCGCAGAACCGCTCGACGGCCGGCGGCGCGCCCTCGACCTCCGCCACCACCCCTTCGCCGGTGTTCGTCACGTGCCCCGCCAGACCGAGGCCGGTGGCCAGCCCGTGGACGTACGGCCGGAACCCCACCCCCTGCACCACGCCCCGCACGACGACCCGCGCACGCCGCAGGGGGCCGGCGTCCGGCGCCGGCGCGGTACGGACCCCGGGAGCGGTGCTCACGCCTCGGCCCGTGCCATCACCGGCGCGTGGACCGCGTCCCCGTCGGCCGCCGCGAGCGCGCGGTCCACCAGGACACCGGCGCCCTCACCGGTCCGCACGGACGTCAGCACCACCTCGACCCCCGGATTGACCCGCTCCACATGGGCGCGGAACGCGGCCTCGTCGAACTCGGCCGGACCGGCGAGATCGGACTTGGTGACGATCACCAGCTGGGCGAGGCCGAACGCGGTGGGGTACTTGAGCGGCTTGTCCTCGCCCTCCGTGACGGACGCCAGGACGACACGCAGGGACTCGCCCAGGTCGTAGGAGGCCGGGCACACCAGATTGCCCACGTTCTCCACGAAGAGCAGCCGGGTGGCGTCCGGCAGCCAGTCGTGCAGATGCCCGGCGAGCATGTCCGCCTCCAGATGACACAGCCCGTCGGTGAGCACCTGCTTGACCGGGACGCCCGAACGGGCCAGCCGGGCGGCGTCGTTCTCGGTGGCGAGGTCCGCGGTGAGGGCAGCGGTCGTGACGCCCCGCTCCCGCGCCAGCGTCAGCTCGCGCTCCAGCAGGGCCGTCTTGCCGCTGCCGGGGCTCGACAGCAGGTTGACGACGGTGGTGCCCCGGGCCGTCAGGTCGGCGCGCAGGACGCCCGCCGCCATGGTGTTCCTGGCGAGCACGGCCTGCCGGAGGTCGACTGTGCGGCACATCGTCAGCACTCCTCGGATCTCGGTACCGGTGGGGAATCGGGTGCGGCGGGCGGCGTGGACCAGTGCACCTCGGTGATCCGCAGTTCGCGGCCCGAGAGCAGTACGCCGGCGCCCCTGCGGCAGACCGCGCAGAGCAGGTCCGGCGGCATCCCCGTGTCCCAGGAGCGTTGGCAGGCGGTGCAGGAGGCCCGGCCGGGCAGCGACCGGGTGACGAGCTCGGCGCCCTCCAGCACCGTGCCGGCGCAGGCCAGTGCGAAGCAGAAGGCGAGGGCGCCGGGGACGACGCCGGCCAGTTCCCCGATCTCCACGGTGACCCTGCGCACCCCGGACGCGCCGCCGGACCGCGCGGCCCGCTCGACCTGGTCCACGACCGACAGGGCGACGGACATCTCGTGCATCGCCGCTCCGTCCTGGCCGGGTGGTGTTCGCCGCCCATTAGAGGCACGGGCGGGGCCGCGGACGGCCCGGCACGCCGGGGCCGTAGCCCGTTCGGCGGGCCTCACATACTGCGCATGCGCAGGTAACGCCGTACGTCCGGCCAGAGGTTCACGGTGACGGCCACCAGTGCGGACAGGGCGAGGACGGCGGCGAGACCGCCGACGAGGCGTTTGGTCATGGTGCTCTCCGAATGCTCACGGTGCTCTCCGAAGGGAGGGAAGGGGGGTGCCGTCGGGCCGGGTCACGGCCGCGTCGCCGTCCGGCTCCCGGATCAGTCCGAGGACCAGACGCGCCGCCTCGGGCACCGCGGCGGCGACCCGCGGGCTGAGACCGATGCCCTCCTCCAGGACGGCGGGCTCGCAGCCCACGACCAGCGAACGGCGCGGCGGTGCCGCGCCGGTGCCCGCGCACAGGGTGCCGAGCAGGGCGAACACGGCGTCGGGCGACATGCGGTGGCCGTCCAGGGGAACACCGTCCGGCGGCGGTCCGCCGGCGGGCTCCGCCGCGTCGATCACGTACAGGGTGCCCGGCGGTCCGCCCCGCGCCGTCGCGTCCAGCACGACGAGCGTGTCGTACCCGTCGAGGAGCCGGTAGGCCAGGTGGACGCCGCGGATGCCGATGTCGGCGACCTCGACGTCCTCCGGCAGCGGCCGTGCGGCCAGGGCGCGGGCGGCCTCGACGCCGAAGCCGTCGTCGCCGAGGAAGATGTTGCCCACCCCGGCGACCAGGGTGCGCGGAGCGGTGCCGGCGTCGGTCACGGCACCTCCACGTCGATCTCGTCGGGCTGGAAGTAGAGGTAACGGCCCTGTTCGCGGCGGATGTCGGCGCCCGGGTCGTCCTCGACGACGACCGCGATGTGCACGCCCCCGTCGACGTCGTGGAGAACCGCCTCCACCACGGCGCGCCGCCCGGCGAGGAACAGGTCCTGGGCGTCGGTGTGCCGCAGCCGGGGCCGCAGCACGACGCGGCTGCCGGCCCGCACCTTGCGTCCGTCGACCAGGACGTGGTCGTGGGCCGGGTCCACCGAGGCGTCCGCGCCCGGATCCCACCAGGGGGTGTCCGGCCGGGCCGTGCCCCCTTCGGCGTCATGGCACACCGGCGGGGCGGGCGCGGTGACCTCGCGCAGCCCGCGGACCGCGCCGTGCAGCCGCTCCAGCACCTCCGCCGGCATCGAGTCGGTGAGGTCGATCACCGCCGCGGCCCTCTCGTCCGTCCCCCGCGCCTCGCGCTTCTCCTCGTCGGTGAGGGCCGCGGTGCGCAGGGCGAGGATCTCGTCGATCTCCGTGGCGTCGTACAGGGCGCCCGGACTCTCCGGGGCGATGGCCGGATGGTCCTCCAGGATGATCGGGGAGGAGAGCACCAGGTCGCGTGAGCCGGGCTCCCCGGCCGGCACGGGCCAGGTGTGCAGATTGCGGCAGGCCGCGGCGGCGCCCCGGGCCCACTCCGGAGGGTCCGTCAGCGACAGGAAGCCGCCGGCGTCCAGATGCAGCAGTGTGTGCGTGGCGACCAGGGAACGGGACAGGGCCGCGTCACGGCCGGCGCCCTCCTCGGGCAGCCACTCGCCGGTGTTCTCGACCACCACACCGAGCCGCTGCGTGGTGTACGGGCCGTCCAGCGGGGTCGCCGAAAGGCGCACCACGCCCGACACCGCCTCGTGACGCCGGACCAGCCGCCCCACGACCGTCCCGTCGGTGTCCGTGACCGGTTCGGTCTCCTCACCGGCCGGCCGGCCGAACGGGACGACGGTGCCGGACTCCGACAGCTCCGCCACGGGCACGGTGACACGGACCCGCTCCTCCTGGCCCTCGTCCCACGGGACGATCACCCGGTCCGCCAGGCGCAGTTCGCCGACCGTCTCGAAGGAGCCGTCCGGCAGGGCCCGCTGCACGGTGCGCCGCCGGGCGTGCAGGAAGCGCACCTCCACGCAGAGGACGGCGTCCCGGCGCGGTTCCATCAGCAGCTCGGTGTGCTGGAACTCGTGCTCCGCGGCCGTCGCGGCCCACGCCGGAGGCACCAGCACCCCGAACTGCCAGCGCAGCCGGTTCTTGGCGGCCGACGCCCGGTACGGGTAGAGCACGTACCCCTCGAACAGCACGGCGTCGGCGACGTGCCGGGCCACCGCCAGGCGGGCCTCGGCCGGGGCGGCGAACGTCGTCGTGGTCATCGCGTCCTCCCGCCCGCGGCGTCCAGCAGTTCGTCGACGGTGGCCTGCCACGAGGGCAGCGCGCGCCGGGACCGGTAGGCGAGCAGCGCGTCCATCGCGTCCCTGGGCAGCCGGATCCAGCCCGAGCCCGGGAAGTGCCGGTCGACCATCTCGCGCCAGGTGCGCACCGGCATCCGGAACACCGCCTCCCTGTCCCAGGGCACGGGCTCGACCCGGAACCCGCCGGCCCCTGTGAACGCGGTGCCCGAGAACAGCATCCGCAGCGGCACCTCCCCGTCGTCCAAAGCGTGGAAGTAGCGGGACGAGGCGATGTCCATGTCGTAGGTGCAGGGCACCACCAGATCGGTCTCCGTCTCTCCGGTGAACCCCCCGACCATCACCGGGACCTGGGCGAACTCCATGGGGTTGAGGGTGCTGCCCCAGCGGGACCGGTCCCCGAACAGATCCGCCAGCGCGGCGGCCTCGGTGTCGTCGTAGCCCCGGCGGGCCGGCTCGATCCGGATCTGGCAGCGCAGCGCCAGCGCGTGCACCCGCGCCCCCGGGGACGCGGTGACCCGCAGCCGGAAGACCAGCGCCGGACCCGCGGCGTACGGGTCGGCGCGCACTCCGGCGCAGGCGAAGCCGAACTCGGTCACGACGGCCCCCCTCCGACGTCACCGGCCCGGTCGCGCACATGGCCGAAGAACTCCTCCAGGTCGGCACGTGCCCGCGCACCGCCGTCGAAGCCCCGCCAGCGCAGTCGCATACGGCCCACCAGTTCGTAGCAGATGTCGATCGGCACCAGGTGGCACTCCACCCGTCCCTCGTGACGGCGCAGCAGCAGCGCCTCCACGTCCGGTTCGAGGAGCCCGGCCAGCGGGGTGGCGGCCTGGACCAACTCCCAGGTCTCCGGATCCAGTTCGCTCTCGGTGGCGCCGGCCGGGCTCGGATAGAGCGCGACCGGCCGGCCGAGGGCGGAGTTGTGGAAGAAGAAGGCGACGCCGACGGGGATGCGCAGCCGCTCCCAGGACGCCTCGTCGATGCCGTGCCCGGGGTCGCTCAGGCACCGGCCAGGAACCGCGCGGAACCGGCCGGTGGACGCGCCCGAGACGTCCAGCAGCCGGGCACAGGGGTCGCAGGCACAGGCCAGGGACCGGTTCTCGGTGTCGACGAGATGCCGGTGACCGGGGTCCGGCAGCGCCGCCGAGCACAGCTCGCAGCGTTCGTCGCGGGGTGGCCGGGGCGCGGTGAACCGGAACAGGCCCCTGCCCGCCGGGGGCCGGCGTGCGCTCACGGCGCCGAGGTGGCCGCTGAACGGCCGTCCGGCCCCGGCGAGGAGGAGCCGGGCGGCCCCGCCCCGATCTGGAGCAGCACCGGCCCGGACACCGCGTCCGCCTCCCAGGTCACCGCCGTCACCTCGGGGGCGTAGGAGGCCAGCGTGTCCCGGACCGTCCCTTCGAGCGCGTCCCGGGAGCCGCCGCAGCCGCAGCCCCCCGAGCCCGCCGTCCGCAGCCGCAGCTCGCCCGTGGCCGCGTCGAATCCGGTGCTCTCCACCTGCTGCGGGAGGGCGGCGAGGGCGTGGGCGATGCGGGTCGGCGCGTCGTGCGGATGCAGCCCGTGCAGCACCAGCAGGCCCGCGACGAGCTCGTCGCGGAGCAGGGCGTCGACGGCCTCGCGGGCCGGCCGCTCCGGGTGGCGGCCGAGCAAATCCATGGCCCGCGCGAATCCGCCGCCGTAGAACTCCATGAGGACGCGCACCAGTTCCTCGGCGGCGCCGCACGCCGCGCGGTCGCCCGAGGCGGCGAGCCGGTCGAGGACCTCCTCGACCCGCCGTCCGGCCTTCTCCGCGTCCGGGGTGCCCTGCGCGCCGCTCATCCGGCCAGACCGCTCAGGCCGGTGGGCACGTGCATCGACTCCACCGTCCGGCCGTCGCCGACGTACATGTGCACACCGCACGGCAGACACGGGTCGAAGCTGCGTACGGCGCGCATGATGTCGATGCCCTTGAAGTTCTCCGGAGGGTTCTCCTCGAAGATCGGCGTGTTCTGCACCGCGTCCTCGTACGGGCCCGGGGTGCCGTAGGTGTCACGCGTGGAGGCGTTCCACGGGGTCGGCGGGTAGGGGTGGTAGTTGGCGATCTTCCCGTCCCGGATGACCATGTGGTGCGACAGCACCCCGCGCACCGCCTCGGTGAAGCCGACACCGATCGACTCGTCCGGCACCTCGAACTTCTCCCAGGTCTGGGTGCGTCCGGCGCGCACCTCCTCCAGGCCCTTCTCCGCGCTGTGCAGGGCGACGGCGGCGGCGTACGCCTGGAAGTAGGTGCGGGCGCGGTTGCGCTCCAGGGCGTTGGACCACTTCGGGATCTTCCACTCGAAGGTGGTCTCCGGCTTGGTGAGGGTGCGCGGCAGGTTGATGACGACGCTGTGCCCGGTCGCCTTGACGTACCCGATGTCGACGAGGCCGGACAGCGCGGTGGACCACAGGCGGGCGATCGGACCGCCGCCGGTGTCGAGCGGCAGGTGGTCCTTGCCGTCGAACCAGCGCGGGGACATCACCCAGCTGTACTTGTCGTCGAAGTTCCGCTTCTGGGGCGCCGGGATGGTGTGCTGGTTCCAGGGGTGGCGCGGGTCGACGGGGTTGCCGAGCGGGTCGTGGGTGACGAAGCGCTCCTGGCCCTCCCAGTCCTCGTAGTACGCGCTGCCCAGCAGGATGCGGATGCCGAGGTTGATGTCGGTGAGGTCGTTGGTGACCAGTTTGCCGTCCACCACCACACCCGGGGTGACGAGCATGCGCCGGCCCCAGTCGCTCATGTTGGCGTAGGTGAAGTCGCAGTACTCGGGATCGTTGAACGCGCCCCAGCAGCCCAGCAGGACGCGGCGGCGGCCGACCTCCTCGTAGCCGGGCAGGGCCTCGTAGAAGAAGTCGAACAGGTCGTCGTGGAGCGGGACGACCCGCTTCATGAACTCGCAGTACCGCATGAGACGGGTCATGTAGTCCGTGAAGAGCTGCACCGACGCGATGGTCCCGACACCGCCCGGGTACAGCGTGGAGGGGTGCACATGGCGGCCTTCCATCAGACAGAACATCTCCCGCGTGTACCGGCTGACCTGGAGCGCTTCCCGGTAGAACTCGCCCTCCAGCGGGTTGAGCGAGCGCATGATGTCGGCGATGGTGCGGTAGCCGTGGTCGGCGGCGTGCGGCGCCTCGGTGCGCTCGGCGCGTTCGAGGACGCCCGGGTTGGTCTCGCGGACCATCTTCTCGCAGTAGTCGACCCCCACCAGGTTCTCCTGGAAGATGTTGTGGTCGAACATGAACTCCGCGGCCTCACCGCAGTTGATGATCCACTCGCCGAGGTGCGGCGGCTTGACGCCGTACGCCATGTTCTGCGCGTACACCGAGCAGGTGGCGTGGTTGTCGCCGCAGATGCCGCAGATGCGGCTGGTGATGAAGTGTGCGTCGCGCGGGTCCTTGCCCCGCATGAACAGGCTGTAGCCGCGGAAGACGGACGAGGTGCTGTAGCACTCGGCGACCCGCTTCTGCTTGAAGTCGATCTTCGTGTGGATGCCGAGGCTGCCCACGATCCGGGTGATCGGGTCCCATGCCATCTCCACCAGGCCGGTGCCGTCACCGGTCGTCGTCGAGGTCGCCATTGTGTCGGTGCTGCCCTTCGGTCGTTCGGGTCGGTGAGGGAGTCGGCGGAACAGCGGGGCGCGGCGCGTCGGTCACCAGGGCGGCCGGTAGCCGGTGGTGAGTTTCCGGCCGGTGTGCCGCCACTTGGGCTCCTTGTCCACCGTCCGCGTCGTCATGGTCCGCAGCCTGCGCACCACGCTCCCGTAGGCGCCGCTCGCGGTGGTGGAGATCTTCGCGCCGGGAGGCTCGTCCATGAACGGCATGAACTTGTCGGGGAAGCCGGGCATGGTGCAGGCGATGCAGATGCCGCCGACGTTGGGACAGCCGCCGATGCCGTTCATCCAGCCGCGCTTGGGGACGTTGCACTTCACCACGGGACCCCAGCAGCCGATCTTCACCAGGCACTGCGGCGAGTCGTACGACAGGGCGAACTGGCCCTGCTCGTAGTAGCCGGCCCGGTCGCACCCCTCGTGCACGGTGGCCCCGAACAGCCACGTGGGGCGGAGCTTGTCGTCCAGGGGGATCATCGGCGCGGAACCCGCGGCCTGGTAGAGCAGATAGGTGAGGGTCTCCGCGAAGTTGTCCGGCTGGATGGGGCAGCCGGGGACGCAGACGATGGGGATGCCGGCCTTCGACTTCCAGTCCCAGCCCAGGTAGTCCGGCACGCCCATGGCGCCGGTCGGGTTCCCCGCCATGGCGTGGATGCCGCCGTAGGTGGCACAGGTGCCGATGGCCACGACGGCGAGGGCCTTGGGCGCGAGCCGGTCGATCCACTCGCTGGTGGTGATGGGCTGACCGGTCTCCGGGTCGTCCCCGAAGCCGCACCAGTAGCCCTCCTTCTTGATCTTCTCGTTCGGGACGGACCCCTCGATCACGAGGACGAAGGGATCGATCTCGCCGCGCTCGCCCTTGAAGAACCACTCGATGAACGTGTCCGCGCCCCCGACCGGTCCGCACTCGAAGTCGATGAGCGGCCAGTGCACGGCGATCTTCGGCAGGCCCGGCAGAGCGCCGAGCGCGATCTCCTCGATGCTGGGCTGCATGGCGGCGGTCAGGGCGACCGAGTCGCCGTCGCAACTCAGGCCGGCGTTGATCCAGAGGATGTGGATCGGCTGGTCGTCCGTGCCGACGGCACCGGACGTCTCCGGTCCGGCGTCGGCGGCCGGGGGTGCTGCGTTCATCGGGGCCTCCCGGGGAGGAATGCGGCGATGCCGATGTCTCGGCCCGTGTCCGTGGCTCAAGCGTCGGCCACACCGGCCGGAACCGCAGGCGGGACGGCCGGCGGTTCCTTGCGGCAGAAGGCCCTGCGGAGCGCGTGGTAGGGCGCGGTGGGGTCGAAGAAGATCCTGTGCATGCGCGCGAGTTCCCGCTCGCGGACCGCCGCCAGAGGGGTGACGGCCTCCCGGCGCTCGCTCTCGGCCTTCTTCGCGACGAGCCGTGAGTGCGCCGGGGAGGAGCCGGCCAGGCGCTGCGCCAGCCGGGTGACCTCGGCGGAGAAACCGGCCGGAGCGCACTCGATCACCCGGTCGGCCAGCCCGATGTCCCGGGCCTGCCCGGCCCCGACCGGGAGCGCCTCCCGCATGAGCCGCTCCGCCGTCGCGGCGCCCACCCGCCGCGGCAGGCTGTACGTCCAGTACTCGGAGCCGTACAGGCCCATGAGGCGGTAGTGCGGGTTGAGCACCGAGCCGGAACGGCACCACACCTCGTCCGCGGCGAGCGCCAGCATGACGCCCCCGGCGGCCGCGTTGCCGCCGACCGCGGCGACGACGAGCCGGTCGGTGGTGGTCAGGACGGCCTCGACGAGGTCGTTCATGGCGTTGATATTGGACCAGGACTCCAGCGCCGGGTCCGCCGCCGCCTCGATGACGTTCAGGTGGATGCCGTTGGAGAAGAAGTCCCGGCCGCCCCCGAGGACCAGCACGGACGTGGGCCGCTCGCAGGCCGCCCGGTAGGCCCGGAGCAGCCGCCGGCAGTGGCCGGTGGACATCGCGCCGCCGGGGAAGGAGAACCAGAGCATCCCCACCGGGCCGTCCTCCCGGTAGCGGATGTCCGACCAGGGGGCGCCGTCCCCGGCAGGGCACAGCGGCGGCGTGGACAGCCGCGGCAGGCGCGGCAGCCGGTCGCCCAGGGCGAGCACGGCGGGCAGTTTGCAGGCGCGCGGCGCGCCGGGACCGGTACGGGCCCGCAGTTCGGGGAGCCACACCGCGCCGTCGGCGGTGGCGCGGCAGACCGCGCCCGCCCGGGTCGCCAGCAGTTCACCGGGGCGTCCGCGCAGCCGGTACTCGGGATGACCACCGTGCAGGAACCATTCTCCGTCGAGCAGTTCGTCCAGGACTCCGGGCTGGGAGTCGGCGGCGCGCAGCTTGCGCAGCACGGTCCCGGTCGGGTCGTCCGCCCACGCGATGCGCCGGGCCGCCTGTCGCATCGGCGGGCGGGTGCGGGCGCCCGGCACGACCGGCAGGGTGCTCTGACCGGCAGGGGAGTGGCGGCCGGAGGCGAACCGTTCGACGGCGGTCAGGACGGCGTCCACGGCGGCGTCGGACACCTCGCCCCGGTACAGGTCGCTCTTGCCGGTCCGGGCCACGGGGAACGCCGCCGTGGCCCACACGGGCCCCGCGTCCATCTCCTCCTCGGCCTGCAGCACGGTGACGCCCCACGTGGTGGCGTCCTCGTGGATCGCCCAGTCGAGGGAGGACGGGCCCCGGTCGCCGACGGGTCCGGGGTGCACGATCAGACACGTCCGGGCCGTCCACACCTCCCGGGGGATGACCGCCTTCAGCATCGGCGCCACGACCAGCGCGGGATCGTGCCGGTCCACGGCGCGGACCACGTCACCGCCGGTGGGGGTCACCTCGACGGCCACCGCGTGCCCGCGTCCCCGCAGCTCCGCGTGGACCCGCTGGGTGAGGCTGTTGTAGGCACTGGCGATGAGCAGGATGCGCATGGCGACAGCCTTTCCGGGGTGCTGAGGCCGTCGGGGGAGGCGGCCCGGCTGTCTGCGATGGTCGGGCATGAGGCACCGCGAGCGTCGACACGAATCCCACTCATCACCCGTGCGGGTGACGCCTGCGACCACATGCGAGGCGGACAGGTGGTAGAGGGCCCCGCACTTCATCCGATATGCCATGGAAGAGGATGAGTGGGAGGATTTTTCTGTCGGGGCACTGAGGAATGTGCTCCCTACGAGCGGACAGGTGGGCCGACACATGCCCGATGAGCGCGAGTCGCCGAAGCCGTCGCGGGACGACGGGCCCGGTCGCCGTCAGGGGACCGGACACCACGGCTGGTCGCCCGACGTCGACGGGACGCGTCAGGAGGAGAACCCCAGCGCCCGCCGCTCCTTCCACCCGGAGGAGCACGCGCCCTCACGCGGAGCGGGCCGCGAGCACGCCGAGGAGGAACGCACGTCCGTCCCCGGCGATGTCGCCCGCAGCGACGCGCAGCGGGGCGAGAAGTACGCGGAGCGCGACGAGGAGGGCAGGCGGAGCACGGGACGCCGGGGCCGGTCCGCGCGCCCCAGCGGCACCAAGGACGACTCCGCCTTCACCGGGGTCGACCCGGACGACTCCGGGAACGGGCCCCGGCCGCGCTGACGGGCGCCACCGGCCGGGTCACTCCACGGGCCAGGTGTGCACCGGGGCGTTGAGGTGCATGTACTCGATGTACTGCTGCGTCATCCGGCGCAGTGCCTCATGGCGGCCGCAGTGCGCGCTGTCGTCGATGTGATGGAACATCTCCTTCTGCCACACCGCCCCGTTGCGGCCCGTCACACACCGCTGCTCGATGATGCCGAGCAGCGGTTCCCGCCAGGCCTCGTCCATCCCGGAGAGTTCGAGGCCCCGGTGCGCCAGCGGCAGCAGCCGGCGCAGCACCAGCTCGGCGGCCGGCACCTCGCCCATCCCGGGCCAGTACAGCCGCGCGTCGATGCCATAGCGCGCCGCCGTCCTCAGGTTGTCCTCGGCGGCCGAGAAGGACATCCGTGACCACACCGGCCGTTCCTCCTCCACCAGGGCCCGGGTGAGCCCGTAGTAGAAGGCGCCGTTGGCGAGGGTGTCCGCGACGGTCGGGCCGCCGGGCAGCACCCGGTTCTCCACCCGCACGTGCGGTTTGTCGTGCGCCACGGCGTACACCGGCCGGTTCCAGCGGTAGATGGTGCCGTTGTGCAGGGTCAACTCGCCCAGCTCCGGGATGTCGCCGCGGGCGAGGGTCTCGGCCGGGTCCTGGTCGTCGCAGAGCGGGAGCAGCGCCGGGAAGTAGCGCAGGTTCTCCTCGAAGAGGTCGAAGACGCTGGTGATCCAGCGTTCGCCGAACCACACCCGGGGCCGTACGCCCTGCGCCTTGATCTCCTGCGGGCGGGTGTCGGTGGCCTGCTCGAACAGCGGGATGCGCGTCTCGTGCCACAGCTCCTTGCCGAAGAGGAAGGGCGAGTTGGCCGCGAGCGCGGCCTGGACCCCGGCGACGGCCTGCGCCGCGTTCCAGTAGTCGGCGAACTGTTCCGGGGACACCTGGAGGTGGAACTGCGTGCTGGTGCACGCGGCCTCCGGTGTGATGGTGTCCGCATAGGTGCGCAGCCGGTCGATGCCGGTCACCTCGATGTGCAGGTCCTCGCCGCGCGCGGCGAAGATCTGGTCGTTGAGCAGCCGGTAGCGGGGGTTCTCGGACAGCGCCCCCTCACCGACGTCCTCCTGCCGCAGGGTGGGCAGGATGCCCGTCATGATCAGATGGGTGCCGACGGACGCGGCGCGCTGCTCCGCGTGGTTCAGCGCCGCGCGGATCTCCGACTCCCAGGCGTCGGGGCCGCCCGCCGTGAGCCGGCGGGGCGCTATGTTGATCTCGAGGTTGAACCGGCCCAGCTCGGTGTCCCAGGCCGGGTCCGCGACGGCCTCCAGCACATCGGTGTTGCGCATCGCCGGCTCGGCCCGGTCGTCCACCAGGTTCAGTTCGATCTCCAGCCCCACCTGGGGCCGCTCGGCCTCGAAGCGCGACTCGCGCAGCATCTGCGCCAGCGCATCGAGGCACTCCTGCATCTTTGTCCGGTAACGGCGGCGATCCTCGCGGGTGAAGGTGAGCGCCGGGACGTCGCGTCCCATCGGTCTCCCTCCAGGGGCTGTGGTCCTCGGAACCTGTCCACCCAAGCGTCGCACCGGCGGACGACTCCGACCACGCGAAGCCGTTCAGCCCGCGGCGCCGTCGGCGAGGAAGGCGGTCAGGCTGTCGAGGAGCATGGTGCTGCCCTCCTCGGCCATGTCGCGTTCCTCCACCGTGTCGCACGCCTGGCGGAGCACGATCCGCGTCCGCGGTCCGTCCTCGGCGAGCTCGACGGCCATCACCGAGGGCGCGGGCTTCCCGGGGACGTCCATCCCGACCACCAGCAGGCGGTTCTCGTCGACGTCCAGGTAGGAGCCGGTCAGGGGGAACCGGCTGCCGTCCGGGGTGACCATGACGGCCTTCCAGGCACCGCCTGGGCGCACGTCCATCTCGACGGTGCCGGGGGCGGCGTAGGCCCACCGGGCGTACTGGTCGGGGGTGGTCCAGGCCTGCCACACGCGGCCCGTCGTGGCGTCCAGGGTGCGGGACAGGGTGTACGAGAAGTCGGTGCCGTAACTCATCATGCGGTCCTTCGTCCGGTGTGCCGGCCCCCGGCGGGCCGGTCGCATCTGTAGACGGGCGCGGGCGCGGAAAGTCATCGGCGCGGGACGGGTGTATTTTGTTGACAACAAAGTGTTCATAGGTGAGGCTCGGTGTCATGGCACAGACCCCTGAAGCCCCCACCGATGAAGACCCCACCGACCCCTTCACACCCCCGAGTTCCGACGCGGCCCGCGCGCAGCGGGCACACGCGTCGCTGTTCCGCATCGCCGAGCGGCATGCGGCCACCGACGCCCAGCGCCGGCGGCAGTCCCACCCCGGTGTGATCAGCCCGCACGAGGCGGTTCGGCTGGTGTCGTTCCTGCTCAGCGGCGTGGCCGTGCTCGAGGACGGCGAACCCGAGGTGGACCGCGCGGACATCACGGCAGCGCTGAGCCTCATGCCGCGCGCCCGTGCCGAGATGGAGGAGCTGGAAGCGGGGCTGCTGCGGATGGCGCGGGGACGGGGCATGACCTGGCCGGAGATCGCCTTCGGCCTCGGGCTGGGCAGCCCCCAGGCGGCCCGGCAACGCTACGAGCGCCTGTCCGAGCGCGTGGACGCCGAGGCGGACTGACAGCACCGTGCGCCCGCCGGGCGACTCTCCGGCCGGGTCCGCCATGCACGGGCCGGCGGCTCGGGCGGGCGCCGCGGCCGGCGGCCGATGCCTGGGGCACGCCGTTCGGATCACGCCGCAGACGTGGCACCTGGCGAGACACGGCCAGGGCCCCTGCGGCATGCTCCACACGACGGGCGGCCCGGGATCTCCGCTCCGCGGGACGGCCGTGGTGCGGCGGGTCGGGCCGGCCCGGCCTCCTCGGCCAAGGCCGGCTAGCGGCACGGCCGGGGACGGCGGACCGGACGCGGCCGTCGCCGGGTTCCGGCCCGGTTCCGATGCGAACCGGGCCGACAAGCCCGGCACGAGTGCGCCCTTGCGCCGCCCCGCGCGGGGCACCGCCGCCTGTGACCGTGCGCGCCTCATCACACGGCGAGCGCGGCCCGCCGCCAGGCCGCGCCGACCGCCCGGTGGGCCACCGTCGTACCTGCCGCCGTCCCGGACGGCAGGTGCACCGGACGGCCGACGTGGACGTGGAACCGCGGACGGCGCACCGGCCCGGTGAGCACCCCGGCCAGCTGCTTGGGGACCGGACCGGAGGCGAGCCGCCGGGCGCCCGCCTGGCCCACCGGAACGACCGGTGCGCCGGTCGCTGCCGAGAGCCGTGCCAGACCGGTGCGGAAGGGGCGGGGCGGGGCCGGTGCCGCGTCGCGGCGCGCGGGGAGGCCGCCCTCCGCGTAGATGAGCACATGACGTCCCGACCGCACCGCCTCCGCCGCGGCAGCGAGTGCGTCCGCCGCACGGGCGGTCCTCCGTCGCACCGGGATGTGACCACCCGCGGCCAGGGCGCGCCCCAGCACCGGCACGCGCCACAGACCCGCCGTCGCCATGACGGCCGGCGCCACACCCACGGCGCGCAGCGCGGCCAGTACGACGGCTGGATCGGCCACCGAGTCGTGGTTGGCGACGAAGAGGCTGCCCGCGGCGAAGGGCTCGTCGGCTTCGAGGGTGACGGTGAGCCGCCCGAACACGGGCAGCAGGACAGCGGCGGCACGACTGAGCACGGGACGTCCTTCCGGCAGACGGAAACCTCGCCGCTCAGCCTCGCGCGCGCATCGGCGCCGCGCCTGAGTACGGGTACCCGGTCTCACGTGTTCCGGGTACCCGGCCGCAGGGAGGGACGGTCCGCGTGGCGTCCGCGTGCCGGGGGCCGTGCGGCGTATCGCCCGACCGAGGGCTGGGTACTCGCCACGTCCACGCGCGGACCCCGCCGCCGCCCGAGGCGCCCGCTCCCGCGCCGTCCGATCCGAAAGGCGGTACCCGCCATGACCGAGTACGAGCGTTCACGCACGATGCCCGCTCAGCCCGAGCATGTCTTCGACCAGGCGGCGAACGTCGACCAGATGGGCGAGTGGCTGCCCGAGGAGCTTCATGTGCACGCCGACGAACCGCCGGCCGTCACCGTGCACGAGGACCTCCGCGACGAGGACACCGACGCCCTGCTGCGCGCCGAGCCCGACCGGATGCGGCTCGAATGGGGCACGCGTGACCAGGGCTGCTACACGGGCTGGCTGCAGGTCGACGCCACCGGCGGCGGAGCGAGCGAGGTCACCGTGCATCTCTCCTTCTCCGACGACAGTCACGACCCGGGCGGGCAACGGGTGCGCGACGCCCTTGACTCGAGCCTGCGGCGCCTGGAGGACCAGGTACGGCTGCGCGTCGACACCGCGGCCGGCTGACCGCCCGGGTACGAACCGTCGCGCGGGCCGCTACCAGTGCGCGGGACGGCTCAGCGCGGGCGGCAGCACGGTGGCCGTGTCGCCCCTGGCGGCGTTCACCTGCGCCTGGGTGAGGAAGAGGGCCCCGGTCAGGTCGGCTCCGCGGAGGTCGGCGTCCCGCAGATCGGCGCCGATCAGGTCGGCCTCCCGCAGGTCCGCGCCGCTGAGATCCGCGGCGACCAGCAGGGCACCACGCAGGCTCGCGCCCCTCAGGTCGGCGCCGGACAGTCTCGCGCCGACGAGATCGGCGCCGCGGTGGTTCTTCCTGCGGCCGGGCAGACGGGCCCGGGCCAGCTCGCTCGCCCGCAGCAGCGGCACATTGACCTCGCCGCGCAGCGCGTTCACATCCAGCCCGGCGAGCGACTCCGCGCTGCCGCGGGTCAGCCCGTCGATCCGGGCCAGCGCCCGCCGCAGCTCCTCGTGAACCGGCCGGGCCGCCGGCAGGGCGAGTGCCTCGGTGACGTACCGGAGGAGCTCGTGCAGCTGCCGCATGACGGGGAAGACCTCGAACATGCGGTGCGCCGTCCCGGGCGCCCGCCCCCAGTCGGTGCCGCCGAAGGTGACCTGGGAGACCTTCTGCCGCCGAAGCAGTCGAAGACGGTGCAGCCGGGGTACCCCTCGTCGCGCAGCCGCTCGTGGATGCCGCAGCGGAAGTCGGTCCGCAGGTTCGAGCACGGCCGCCCGGCGGGCTTGTCCGCGGCGAAGTCGGCGGACCGGACGAAGGGCAGCGCCACGCAGCACAGCCCGAAGCAGGAGGAGCAGTCGGCCCGCAGGTCCGCGCGGTCCCACGGGGAGGCGGGGGCTTCGTGCTGTGACGACACCGTGCGTGCTCCAGTCGTGCGGTGAGCACTGCACACCGCGGCGCTCCGGGACCGGCCCATACTCGCAGACCGGCCCCCGCCGGCCGCACACACGGTCAACCCGTGCCCGGACCTCCGTCGTGCGGCGACGGCAACTCCGGTGCGGCGGCCCGCCGGGGCAGTTCGGCCCAGACCGTGCGTTCGGGCCGGCCGGGGACGCGGGTGACCGCCCAGTCGCTGCTGAGCGCGTCGACCAGCAGCAGCCCACGGCCGTTCTGGTCGTCCGGGCCCGGCCGCCGGAGCACCGGCAGTTCGGGGCTGCGGGCCTGGTCCTCGACCTCGATGCGGATCACGTCCGGCGTCAGCACCAGCCGGAACACCATCCGGTCCCCGGCCGAGTGGGTCAGCGCGTTGGTGACCAGTTCCGAGGTCACGATGACAGCGTTGTCGCAGTCGTCGTCACCGACGCCCCGCGCGGTCAGCAGCTCACGCACACCGTGCCGGGCGGTGCGCACCGACGCGGGGGTCGTCGGCAGGTCGAACGCGCGGGTCTCACGAACGGCGTGGGGCCCGGAGGCGAGACGGCCGGGGCCGTCCGGCTGGGGGAGTGGAGCCGATTGCCCGCCTCCGGGTGATCTGGGGGAGAGGTCGTTCCTGGCGTGTTGCAGCGGCCTGGGTAAGGGGAGCCGAGCCATCTCCGTGGGCCTTTCGTCTGCCTTCGCGCGGGGGGTACCCGTCTCACCTTGGCCGGGGGACGACCGGCCGTTTCGTGCGGCGGTACGGATCCGTGGGGACGGTGCGAACACTCTGGCACCGTCAACGGCGGCCCGCAACCGACAAGTTGAAAATTGCATCCGGCTGCGGGCATGCTGCTCCCGGCAACGCCAGATCGACTGTGTCCGAGGCGAGCGAGCGCGTGAGACGGTGAGCCCGGAACACCGATGTGAGGGGGCACGGCGTGACCGCGGAGACCGACTGGGGCGGTGCCCCTTCCGTCCTGCGCATGATTCTCGGCAGACAACTGGAGGAGCTGCGCGTCAAGGCCGGTCTCACCTACGAGGAGGCGGGCGCGGCCATCGGGGTCAGCCACTCCACGATCCGCCGGATGGAAGCCGCCAAGGTCGCCCGGCTCAGACTCGCGGACGCCGAGAAGCTGCTCCGCGTCTACGGGGTGACGGACCAGCAGGAGATCGACACCTTCCTGAAGTCGGTCCGCGAGGCGAACAAGCGCGGGTGGTGGCACACCTACCGCGATGTCATGCCGGACTGGTTCGCCGCCTACCTCAGCCTGGAACAGGCGGCCCGTCAGATCCGCGCCTACGAGAGCCAGATCGTGCACGGGCTGCTGCAGACCGAGGCCTACGCCCGCGCCCTGCTGAACGCCGGCAACCCGCACGCCCCGGCCGAGGCGACCGAGCGCCGGATCGCCCTGCGGATGCGCCGGCAGGAGCTGCTGCGGCGCGAGGCACCCCCACGGGTGTGGGTCGTGATGGACGAGACGGTGCTCCGCTGGCCGGTCGGCGGAGCGGACGTGATGCGCGCCCAGATCGAGCACCTCATCGAGATCCAGCGCCTGCCTCAGGTGACGCTGCAGATCATGCCGTTCTCCAACGGTCCGCACCCGGCCGTGCGGGCCGGAGCCTTCCAGCTCTTCCGGTTCCGGGCACGTGAACTCCCCGACGTCGTCTACCTCGACGGCCTGGTCGGCGCCGTCTACCTCGACAAGGCCGCCGACGTCGTGGTCTACCGGGAGGCCCTGGACCGGGTGAGTGCCCAGGCGACACCCGTGCGCAGAACCGAGGCCGTTCTCGAACGGATCCGCAAGGACCTCTGAACCAGGGGGAGTTCCACCAGGAAAGCCCCCGGACACCACCCGCCCCCGACGCAGCCCCCCGACGCACGAAGGAGACCGAAGGTGCCCGAGAACGGATGGTCGGCCGACCGCATCGACACCGAACACGCGCACTCCGCGCGGATCTACGACTACATACTCGGCGGCAAGGACTACTACCCGGCCGACCAGGAGGCCGGCGACGCGATGGCCCAGGAGTGGCCGGCGCTCCCCGTCCACATGCGGGCCAACCGCGACTGGATGAACCGGGCGGTGCGCTGGCTCGTCGAGGAAGCGGGGATGCGCCAGTTCCTGGACATCGGCACCGGCATTCCCACCTCCCCGAACCTGCATGAGATCGCCCAGTCGGTGGATCCCGGGGCGCGCGTGGTCTACGTCGACAACGACCCCATCGTGCTCACCCTCTCCCAGGGGCTCCTGTCCAGCACGCCGGAGGGCAGGACGTCGTACATCGAGGCCGACTTCCGCGACCCGGCGAGCATCCTGGACGCACCGGAACTGCGCGAGACCCTCGACCTGGACCGGCCGGTGGCGCTGACGGTCATCGCCATCGTCCACTTCGTCCTCGACGAGGACGACGCCGTCGGCATCGTCCGCCGGCTCCTCGAACCGCTCCCGTCGGGCAGCCATCTCGCGATGACGATCGGTACGGCGGAGTTCGCCCCCGAGGAGGTGGGCCGGGTGGCCCGCGAGTACGCCGCCCGCGACATGCCGATGCGGCTGCGCACCATCGACGAGGCCCACGAGTTCTTCGAGGGCCTGGAGCTGGTCGAACCGGGCATCGTCCAGGTGCACAAGTGGCACCCGGACGGCACCGGCGAGCAGGGCATCCGGGACGAGGACATCGCGATGTACGGAGCGGTCGCCCGCAAGCCGTAGCACCCCGTGCCGGGGCCCCCGCACCGGGCCCCGGGCCCGCTCGTCACTCGCTACCGAGCCGGCGAGGGCTGGTAGCGGGCATGGCCGGTGTGCCAGACGAACGAGTGGGTGATGCCCTCCAGCGCACGCGCGTGCGCTGTGAGCGTGTCCGGAGAAGCGTGGGCCAGGTCCGTGATCCCTTGCCGGACGACGGCCGCTTCGTTTTCGCACATGCTGCTCGCGCGTGCGAAAGCCTCTGCGATGGTCCCGCCATGCCGCGCCTGCAGCAGGGTGGGCAGGCTCAAGGGCTGCTGTGGCCCACGCTCCAGCTCTCGCTCGTAGGAGGCAAGGTCGTTGATCCAGCCCGCGAGATTGGCGACAGCGGTCTCCGAATTCCGCACCGCCGCCAGAGCCCGCTGGGTGTCCGTCAGTTCGTAGCCCAGGACGATCTCTCCCGCAGCCATGATCGTCCTGACGAAGACGGTGTGAGGACGCATCGCCAGATAGGTGGCGAGGGCGACCCTCTCTGGTTTCGCGATGTGATGCGCTTCCCAGACCAGCCCCATGAGAGTGTCACGCAGGCTTGCCGCAAGCCGGTGGTACGCGGCGGCGCCGGCACGAGCCCGGAACCGGGCGAGCAGGTCGTGCAAGGCGGCAGGGAACGGGTCCGGCGTGCGAGACGCGGTGCCGTCGGCCAGGACGGGCATCAGCTCGCTGATGCGGTCGACGAGAGCTGTCGGTCCCCCGACGGCGTTTCCCTCGGCGTGGGTGTCGTCGAAGGCGGTGAGCCACAGGAGGAGTTCCGCGAACAGCGCGAGTTCGTCCGCGTCCGCGGTGGGGAAGGTGCGCGATGCTCCGTGACCCGCGATGTTCACCAGAACCTCCCTGGCCCTGGCGGAGGGGAGCAGCGGGTGCTCCTCCAGCCACTCCAGGAGCCGGTGCTCCGTACGCTCACCGTGCGGGCCCGCAGGGAACGGCCCGGGGAACGTGGCGGTGAAGTCCGGTCGAGGCAGCATCGTCCCCCCATCGCCGGTGCCGGTCACACGGCCTCCCGGTGGTGGTCGACGGGTGTCCGCGCCTGGGCGGTCATGCGCAGCGTGGAGGGGTGCAGGGTGATCGCTCCGACCGGCCGAACCGCGGGTCCCGGGACGGGCCGCAGTCGCCAGCGGGACGCGATCAGCGCCGTGATCAGGGTCGCTTCGGCCAGGGCGAACTCGTTGCCCATGCATTGTCGCTTCCCCGCGCCGAACGGTATGAAGGCCCCCTTCGGGGGTTGTGGACGTTCCGGAAGCCAGCGGTCGGGATCGAAACGGAGCGGGTCCGGGTACAGGGCGGGATCGCGGTGCAGAGTGTAGGGACTCCACACGATGTCCTCCCCGACCCGCAGGTCCATGCCTCCGAGCCGGACGGGTTCGATGGCTTGACGGGTCACCAGCCATGCCGGGCTGTACATGCGCAGACTCTCGTTGACCAGTCTGCGGGTGAAGGTGAGCCGTGCCAGAGTCCGCGTGGTCAGGGGCTCGTTCGTGAGGACCGTGTCGACCTCGCTGTGCAGTTGCCGCTCCAGCTCCGGGTGACGGGCCAGCTCGTGGAAGAGCCAGGCCAGGGTGACCGCGGTGGTTTCCGAACCGGCGGCGAGCAGGCCCGTGACCTCGGACAGGATGTCCTCGTCCGCCAGCGGCGTACCGTCCGGCTCGCGGGTGTTCAGCAGCAGTGACACGATGTCGTCGTAGGAGTCCGGATGCGCCAGGTGGTCCGCGATGACCTCACCCACGGCGGTGCGCATCACCCGGCCGGCGCGTTGCGCCCGACGGTTTCCCGGGGTCGGCAGCCGTTCCAGCAGGGGGAAGGGCAGCAGGGCACGGCGGAGCGCCGCGGCGAACAGGGTGTCGACGCTCTCGAGGATCGCTTGCCCGGTGTCGCGGTTGAGGGTGGTGGAGAACAAGGCCGCCATGACGACGTTCTGTGTCATCAGCTGCATCTCGGTCTTCAGGTCCATGAGGCCCGCGCCCTGCCATGCCGCGATCATCGGTTCGACGGTGGTGTGCATGGTGCGGATGTACGTATCGATCTGCTGGTGGTGGAACGCGGGCTGCATCAGCCGGCGGCGGGTCAGATGCCGGCTGCCTTCCGCGACCGGCAGGGCATCCTCGCCGAAGAGCTTCAGCTTCTCGAAGAGGAGCCCCTTGCTGAAGTGTCTCGATTGCGTGGTGAGCATCTCCTGGAGGAGATCGGGGGAGTTGACGACGGTCACGGCTTTCGGGCCGATCGAGATACGCACGATCGGCCCGTGCTCCCGCAGGCTCTGAAGAAAGGTCAGGCGATTCCTCACCAGGGGCACCGCGTGTCCAATGAGCGGTGCACGTCCTGGAGCGTAGGGCGGAACATGAGGGGTGGCGTTCACCTGGGTGCCTCCGTAGGCGATCCGTGCTGTACGGGCGTCGCGGCGTTTCAGGGCCGGTGTGTCAGCAGCAGTTCGAGCGCTGCTGACACTTCGGCCTGGGCCATGGCCTGGGGCGCGTAGAGGGTCTTGTCGTGCCAGAGGGCGGGGTGGCGGTGGCCGGACGAGCGGGAGACATCGCGCAGGATGTGCTCGGCCCGCCTCAGCGCCTCGGTCACCTCTGACCTCGCCGCGTGCTCCGTGGAGTTCAGGAGAATGTTCACGGCGTAGGCGGTCTCCTCGGCGGTGCCGTCCCACACCCCCCAGGAGCCGTCGTCGCGCTGTGTGGCCAGGACCCAGTCGGCTGCCGAGCGGACGGCCTCGCGGGTGGTGGGCCCGGTGTGCCGGGAGAGCGCGGTGACACACCGCTCGGTGGCGTAGTAGGGGGAGGCGTGCCACTTGTCGTGCCAGGCGCCGTCGGGTTGCTGCTGGGCGAGGAGCCAGTCCCGGGTGGTGTCCATACGGGTTCGGAGCGTGTTCCCTGCCGTGGGCCGGTGACGCGTGCAGGCGGTGAGTGCCTGGAGAGCGTGGGCGTTGGCTGTGATGGAGCCGGTGTCCTCGCCCACGTAGCAGTCGTAGTGATCGCCGGCCTCGAAGGCGGCGAGCGGAGCGGGGTCACGGGCCGTGCCGACGAGGACGGACACCAGCACCGCCATGGCGGTGTCGTCGGCGTCGGGCAGCAGGCCCGGGGCACCGCGTACCCCGGTGGCGTCGTAGATCTCCGCCACCCAGGTGCGGATCGAAGGCACACAGTCGGCGGGCAGCCCGGGACGGGCAAGCGCGGCCGCGACCCAGAGCCGCTCGAAGACGGAGATCGGCGAAGCCTCCGGGAAAAGACCGTCATAGCGGTCCGCCACGGCAGTCAGCGCGGTGACCGCCTGTTCCCGGCCGGAGCCGGCTGCGGTGGCCAGCCAGGCGGCGGTGGCGGCGGGGGAACTTCCCAGCAGCCCGCCCGGGACGGGGGGCACCATCCGTGGCAGGTGGCGGGCGATGCCTTCGAAGGTGTGGTGCAGCTTGAGCGGCACACCGCCGCCTGCCCGGCACCGCTCGGCCATCCGCTCGGGCAGCGCCGCCTGAAATCCGCGGGGCTCGGTCAGTCGCGCTCCGCGTGCCCACGGGCCGAGCCGGGGCTGCGCAGCGACCTCGGGCCGGCTCAGGTGCTCGTTGATCAGGAGGACCAGGTCGGGGACGAGGATCTCGATGGCCGCCGTGTCCGGCCATCCACCCGTCCTGAACAGATCCCGCAGCGAGGCGAGACCGGCGTCGGCGGCCGCGACGAGGCGCGGGCGCGGGACGGCTGCCGCCGTGTCATGGCGCAGCGTCGACAGGAGGGCTTCCGTGGCGGCGAGTGTCGGCAGCAGCCGGTACGGTGCTGGGCCCTCTCCCCAACTGCCCGCGGATGACTGCTGTTCCAGCAGCCACACCAGACGCCGTTCGTGTCCCTCCAGCCATGGTGACCAGGACGTGACCCGGGCAGTCTCGTACAGCGAGGGACGGACATCGCCCCAGGCGTCATCGCTGACCGATGCGACCAACTCCTGGGCCTGTTCACCGTAGGAGCCGGTGCGGCCGGTCCGTATTCGTGTTGTCGGGTGATGCAGGAAGTTCATGCGTTCCTTTCCGTAGCCATCCATACGAGCTGGCGTAGCGTTTCGGCGACGTCCTTCGGCAGGTCGGCCGCTTTCAGAATGGCGAGAGCGGCGTCCCGCCGGGAGGCGATCATCGTTTCGACGCGGTGCCGGGCGCCGGTGGTCTCCAGGATGGTGCGCACCTGGTCGATGTCCTCGGCAGTCAGGTCCGGACTGCCGAAGAAGGCCTTGAGCAGGCGTCGCTCGGCCCTGGGAGCGGCCCGGAACGCCAGAGCCATCGGCACGGTGGCCTTGCCCTCGCGGATGTCGTCTCCGACCGGCTTGCCGGTCCGTGCCGGATCACCGAAGAGGCCGAGGAGGTCATCGCGCAGCTGAAACGCTTCTCCCACGGGGATGGCGAAGTCGGAGCACAACTGCATCAGTTGCGGACCGCCGTCGGCGACAGCGACACCCAGGTGCAGAGGCCGCTCCACGGTGTACTTCGCCGTCTTGTACCGGGCGACCCGCAGCGCGGCGCCGACGTCTCCGGTGATCCGGCCGGTGGACAGCAGGTCGAGGTACTGCCCGTACACCAGCTCGGCGCGCATACTGTCCACCAAGGGCAGGACTCGGCCTCGCGCGCGGGCTTCCAGTCCCGCGCCGGCCAGCATCTCGTCCGACCACACGAGCAGGAGGTCACCGAGGAGAACGGCGGCACCCCGGCCGTGTGCCTCGGCCCTGCCGCGTTGCCCGCCGGCCGTCACGTACGCGGCGGACAGCGCACGGTGGGCCGATGGCTGTCCGCGGCGGGAGTCGCTGTCGTCCATGACGTCGTCGTGGATCAGGGCGAACGTCTGGAACAGTTCCAGAGCGGCGGCGACACGGAGGATGGTGGGGACATCTCCGGGTGCGCCTCCGGCCTGCCATCCCGCCACACACAACAACGGACGCAGTCGCTTGCCGGGGGAGAAGAGCAGCCGTCGGAGGGTGGCGAAGAGGGGTTCCGTTTCCGGCCCGAGCGCTGACCGCTCCTGCTCGTCGACGAATTCGGCGAGTACCGCGTCCACCTCGTCACGAACGGATATGGGGGTCGGGATATCAGTGGTGCCCCGTACAGTCCCGAGCATCGATTGACGTACCTTCCGTGAAGTGTGAACTCCATGCAGAGTCGCCCTTTTCCTCGCGGGCAGGCAGAACGCGGCCCCCGGGGTGTACCTCCCGGGGGCGATCGGTGGGCCGGCTGTTGGTGTTGGTGTGGGTGATGGGGATCAGGCGGACACGGAGACGCTACCCGTCGTCGTCCTCCGGGAATCCGATGCCTGTGGAGTGAAACGGCAGGGGAGTGCGGTGAGGACGCGGTAGATGGGGCCCGGCTGGTAGGTCAGTGTGGCGGCCGGCACGGTGAGTTCGATGTCCGGCAGTCTGCCCATCAACCGCTCGATGGCCGCGACCGCGACCACGAGCACGATGTTCTCCGCGGGGCAGGCGTGCGGTCCGGCGGCGAAGGCCAGGTGTGCCTTGTGGTCGGAGCGCTGTTCATCGGGCACCTGATTGGCGTGCGGGCAGCTGTTGACCGCAGCGTAGGAGACCATGACGGGGTCTCCGGCTTCGAAGGCGCGTCCGTGGAAGGTCAGGGGGTGCCGTGCCCTGTGGAGGCTGTACATGGCCAGGGGCGGGTCTTCCCAGAGCACCTCGTCGATGGCGTGCCGGATGGGCAGACTCCCGGTGGTGAGGGTGCCTCGGTACCGCTCGTCGGAGAGGGTCCGCGCGAGGGTGTTGGCGATCAGGCCGGCCAGCGTGCCGTAGGCGGCGCCCTGGGTGATGAGTACCTGGTTGATCACCTCCTCAGGGGTGAGCCCGTGCGGATGGTCGATGAAGTAGGAGGTGAGGTCGCGGCCGCGCCGGGCACTCTTCATGGCGTAGAGGCCCCCCAGATAGGCCGTGAGGGCCTGCTCTCCTGCCTCCTTGGCTTGCGGGACGGTGCTCAGCAGCGCCTCGATGGCCGACATGAGCTGGTCCGCACCTTCGTCCGGCATGCCGAACAGGGTGTTCAGGACCATGAGCGGCAGCCTGCGGGCGTACTGGGCGACCAGGTCGGCCCGTCCCGTGCGGGCGAATTCGTCGAGGAGGGTGTCGGCGTGGCGCCGGGTCACCTCGCGCAGGTGCTGGGGGTCGAGCAGGGCGAAACTGTCGGTGATGACCTTCCGCAGATGTGCGTGCTCCTCGCCGTCCGCGAAGAACAGACTGGGACGCCACTGCAGGGGCTCCTTGACCGGGCTGTCCGCCGGCACATTCGTGTCCCAGCCGCGGGTGTCCTTGGTCCAGTTGTCGGGGTCCTGGAGCAGGTCGAGGGCGGCCCGGTAGTCGGTGATCACCCACACGACGAGTCCGGGATCGACCTCGGCACGGCCCACCGGGCCCTGCGCGCGCAGCAGTTCGTAGCTGCGCTGGGGGTCGGCGGCGTGCTCCGGTCCGTACAGCGGAACGGCCTCGGGGATGGCGGTCACCGGCTGCCTCCGGAACGCGATACGAGGTGGGCGGCCAGCGCCCGCAGTGTGTTGAGACTCGAGTCCCAGTCGCGTGCGTCGCAGATGACCAAGGGAGTGTGGTCCTCCAGGTCGAGCTTGAGGCGGAGGGTTTCCTCGTCGTGCGCGGGGGAGTCGGGGAACTGGTTCACGGCGACGGCGTAGTCCAGGCCGCTCTCTTCGATGAGGTCCATGACCTCGAAGGAGTCGGCCAGCCTCCGGGTGTCGACGATGACCAGCGCGCCCAGGGCGCCACGGGCGTAGTCGCTCCACAGGGGCTTGAACCGACGCTGACCGGGCGTGCCGAACAGATACAGGACGATGCGCCCTTGGGAGAGGGTGAGACGGCCGAAGTCGATGGCCACCGTGGTGGTCTTCTTGTCCGTCACCGAGAGCTCGTCGATGTCGGCTGCCGCGTCCGTCATCACCTCCTCGGTGTGGAGGCTCGGAATCTCCGACAGCGTCTGGATCATTGTGGTCTTGCCGATACCGAAGGGCCCGGCTATCAGGACCTTCACCCGTTGCTGGTTCGTATTCGGCAGGTAGACCGGTGTGCTAGAGGGCGAGGAGCCCATGCATAACCTCCTCGAGGAGGGCCCTGCTGGGCCGTCCGGCATTCGTGCGGGGAGCAAGGGCGTCAGGAAGCGGCGCGGCGGCGCGCAGGTGACCGTCCGACACCAGCTGTGCGGCGAGCATCTTCACCACGCCGACCGGAAGACGCAGATAGCCCGCGATCTCCATCACCGTCAGTCCGCCGTCACTGACCAGGTCGAGAAGCCGCTGATGAGCGGGGGTGTGATGAGGCAGCGCGGACCGGCCGGTGCCCGTTAACGCGGTCAGTTCTTCGAGGGCGCTGTGCTCGGGTGCGTTGACGCCTCCGGTCGCCAGGTAGCTGGGGACCAGACGTCGCGCCGGGCCGGGGCTCATGATGCCGGGCCCTGGGAGCGCGTCGGTACCGACATCAGCGCCTCACCGAGGTTCTTCGCCTGCCGTGCCAGCGTGTGCGCGACGATGTTCATCGGCACCTCGGTGCCGAAGGACGCGGCGATGAACGCGTTGGCTCCCCCGGCGGGCATGACCATGAGCGTTCCGCAGGCGTCGAGCTGCACCGTGATGGTGGAGATCGGGGTCTCCTCCGGGGCCTCGAGCGATACAACGGCCGCCGCCCGTGCGGCCCCATGCAGAGCTGACACCATCGCCGCCATGCCTTCGGACTCGTCCCGGCCGAGGCTGCCCGAGGCCCCCACCACGATGCCGTCGGCGGAAAGAATCAGCGCATGCCGTACGCCGATCTCGGTGATCGGTTCCAGGACCCAGGACGGGTCGGGGATCTGCTGGCTGAGAGTTGACTGGCTCAAGACTTGTCCTTGTTCTCGGAATCGGTGCCGTCGCGTCCGGCGGCAACTGCCTGCTCGAAGTCACCCCACGCGGCACCGGCCTCCTCCGGGTCCACCGGCCGAGCCGCACGGGTCAACGAGCGGCTACGGGAGGACCCGCTCCGGCGGCGACGCTGGGGCAGCGCGCCGGCGTCTCTCGGAGACGGTGCACTGACATCACGCAGTCCCTCCACGTGCTTGGCCTGCACCGCGGCGACGGGCGGAACCGGCGAGCGGGGGGCCGGGGCCGGCATGGCCGCCATCGCCGACGGCGGCTCCGCCGTCTCGTCGATCGTGGTCAGCAGGTGCTTCGGAACGGCCAGTACGGCACGCACCCCGCCATAGGGCGAGACCTGGTCCACCGACACGTGGAAACCGTGGTCGGCGACCAGCTGTCCGATGGCCGCGAAACCCAGAGCGGGCGGGTCGCCCAGCTCAGTGATCAGCAGATCGGCGGCATTCTCGCCCGACACCAGCCGCGCACCGCGCGCGACCGCCTCGCGGGTCATGCCCTTGCCGGCGTCGTCGATCTGGATGCACACACTGCCGTTGTCCGTCTGCAGCAGGGTGACCTCGACCGCCAGATCGCCCCGGGAGGACTCCAGCGCGTTCGCCATCAGCTCGGCACAGGCCACCGCCACCGGTTCGGCGGCCCGTCCCACGATGCCCACGCCGCCGGTGGGCAGCTTCGTGTGGACCTGGATCCGCTCGAATCCGGACAGACGCGACGTGGCGCCCGCGACGACGTCCGGGAGATGGGTGTCCGGCCGGACCAGACCAGGCCACGAACCACTCACGATGGCCGCCTTCTGCACCAGACGGAGAACCTGCTCGTTGAGCTGGTCGATGCGGAAGTACTCCCTGAGGACCTCCGGATCACGGCAGTCGCTCTGCAGATCGTCGATGAGTGTCTGCAGCCGGAAACTCTGCGCCTGAATGGCGGTGCAGGCTCCACGAAGCGCAGCCCGAGCGGCGGAGTCGATACGGCCCCGTTCACTGATCAGCGTCTCCACGAACAAGTCATGTACGGCCTGGATCTGGTCCGCGTAGTCGCCGCCGTCGTTCAGCAGAGGGCCGGGAACCGGATGGTGATCACTGATCAGGTGCAGAGCCGCAGCCGGCAGCCGGCGGTTCACAAGGTGACGCAGTTCTTCCAACTGCGCCTTCTCACGGGCTTGGAGGGCCGCCAACGCCTGGTTCTGCGTGGCCAATTGCTGGTCGAGCACGGCATTGCGACGCGAAAGGGCCGCGCGGGATCTGGCCAGAGCCGCCACGGCCAGGCCGCCCACGACGGTTGTCGCGCCCAACACCGCGACAGCGGCTTCGGGATTCGAGGTCACGGACAGGAGTCCTTGGAGAGTAGGGGCCGGCTGCCTGAAGACGTCGAACAACGACAAGATGTCCAGGCCCGTCAGGCAGACTCGGCGCTGTGGGTAAGGCAGGGGCACGTCCGTCCGGCCACCGTGTGAGGCGGCCCGCTTCCCCGAGCACCATGCCCTCAGGAGACCTGCTCGTGGCGTGCCCGCACCGAAGGACGGTACGCGGACACACCAGGCGAACTGGGGTCAACGGGAGGGAGGACATTTCGCTCCGGACGGCAACGGTCAGCTGATGCGGAATAGTACTCACATAAAGATCAGCTGGTGCCGTGTTCACGGAGCGTCCACAACTGCCCCCTGAGCAGGCGCGCTTCACTGTCCCAAGGCACCGCGGCCGAGGACCCGCAGAAGCTCTCCGCGCTCGCCGCCGGACTCGTCCCACAGCAGCCCGTAGGCGACCACGCGGTCGCCGTCCAGTACGAGCCAGGAGTCACGTTCCAGATCGGTTCCGGGACGCTTCAGGTCGGCCTGCACGGTGTGCAGGCCGGTCTCGGGCCGGCCGATCTCGATCTCGTCGACCCGGTTGAGGAGTTCGGTGACGGCCGGGGCGTCGGTGAGCGCGGCGGGCCGCAGTGTGAGGGGCATGAGACCCAAGAGTGCGGTCCCGGCGGTCCCGGCGGTCCCGGCACAACGGCTTTTCCGGGGCGGCCCCGGACCGCTCGTGGACAGCTCCCCATCGCCGGCTGCGCCGGCCGCGGCCCGCCGCGCCCACAGCAGGGGCTCCCATCCGGCCCGGGGTGCCGGCCTGCACGCCTGTCCCGCCACGGCCCCGGCCTGGTCATCGCGACCACCGCGATCGAACGGCTGCTCAACGCGCCCGATCCCCGTGTCGCGACGGCGTCCTTTGCGCGCGGTGCGACACGAGGTGGAACGGGGCCGACCGGCCCTGGCCATCCGGCCCCGGACCGGCGAGGATTTTTCCGCAACCCTGCAACGCGGAGAATGAGGAGTACGCGATGGCGGACGGCGAGCAGCCCGGCCCCGACAACCCGATCCGGGTCTTCCTGCTGGACGACCACGAGGTGGTGCGGCGCGGGGTGCACGACCTGCTGAACGACGAGCCGGACATCACGGTGGTCGGCGAGGCCGCCACCGCCGAGCAGGCCCTGGTCCGCGTCCCCGCCCTGCGCCCGCAGGTCGCGGTGCTCGACGTGCGGCTGCCCGACGGCGACGGCGTGAGCGTGTGCCGCGAGCTCCGCTCGGGCATGCCGGACCTGGCCTGCCTCATGCTGACCTCGTTCGACGACGAGGAGGCCCTGCTGGACTCGATCATGGCCGGCGCCTCCGGTTACGTGCTCAAGCAGATCCGCGGCTCCGACCTGGTGACCGCCGTCCGGACGGTCGCCCGGGGCCAGTCGCTGCTGGACCCCAGCGCCACCACCAAGCTGATGGCGCGGCTGCGCGGCGGACAGCAGAAGGAGCAGGAGCGCCCGGACGCGCTGCCGGGGCTGACCGAACGGGAGCGGGAGATCCTCGCCCTGATCGGTGAGGGGCTCACCAACCGGCAGATCGGCCAGCGTCTGTACCTGGCCGAGAAGACGGTCAAGAACCACATCTCCCGCCTCCTGGCCAAACTCGGCGTGGAACGCCGCATCCAGGCGGCGGTCATCGCCACCGAGGCCCGCGACCGCCTCCGCCCCGACAGCCACTGACCCCTCGCCGGGTGCGCTCCCGCCACCCGCGCCGGCGCCACCCGCGCCGGCGCCACCCGCGGCGCTGGTGCGCCCGGACCGGGCTCGGCCGTCCGGTCCGCACGGGTGGATCCCGGGTCGGGCCGTGCGGTCTGTGCCACCGAGGCTCGGGCTCGCCTGCGGCGCGAGGGCCGGTGACGTGTCACCGCTCCCCGGCGCGCCGCCCGTGCCGGGCACCTGGGAACGCCGCCGTCCGGCGCCGGGCGGTGCGGAGACGGACCGGTCGTCCGGGGGGAGCGCCGTATCCACCTCGCGGTGATCCCCGCGTACCGCGAACCACTGAGCCGTCACCGGTACCGAGGCCCCTCGGTACGGGCGCTTCCAGCACCCCACCCGTGGGCCGGTGCGTTCCGGTCGGGCCCGGTCGGCCAGGAAGTGCGCCGGGTCCTGGCCGCGGTGATCGCTACCGGATCCGGGCCGTCTGCGCCCCGCGTACCACGGCCCCGTCAGCGGGTTCTCGGCGGCCGCTTCCGGCACTGATGCGTCTGGGCCGGCCCGGCCCTGCCGTGGGTGCGCGCGTCCGGGACGCGGTGTGGGCACCCTTCGGTGGGGCAGGCCGCTTGCCGGGCCCGGGGCGGGCGGGGTGGGTGAGACAGGGCCGGTCGACGGTCGCTGGGGGTCTTTCGGCCCACGGGGCGGGGGTGTCGGGCGGGGGATGCTGTGGGGTGACGGGCCTGGAGTTGTCGGGCCGTTGCGTCACCCTGGCCGGCCGCGTCTTCTCATTCCACGGGCCGGGCAGCAGGCGCCGCGGACTCTCGGGGCCGTCATCGTCCGGGCGTTGCTCAGTCGTGCGGCCGGACACACGCGGTCCACCCGCCCCGGGCAGGGCGTGGTGGACCGCACCGTTGTGAGGGACCAACGGCCCCCGCGTCGGGGACCGGTCGGCCGCAGTGCGACCGGGGCCGGGTCCGGCAGGCTGACGGTGACCGACCCGGAGGTGTCCCGTGTACCACCGTAAGCAGCGTGCGTGCGGCCGTTTCCCCCGCCGATCCCCGTCACGCACGCCGCGCACGGTCCGGGCCGGTCACCGTTCGGACGTCCGGGGAACGCGATGAGCGGCCCCCGGGCGATCCGGCGGCAGCACCAGGACGTCGCCGAGCGGCCGTTCATCGTCATCTGGGAATCCACCCGCGCCTGCCCGCTGGCCTGTCTGCACTGCCGCGCCGAGGCCGTCCCCGACCGCGATCCGCGCGAGCTGGACACGGCCGCCGCCAAGGACCTGCTGCACCAGGTCGCCGCCTTCGGACAGCCCGCCCCGCTGTTCGTCATCACCGGCGGTGACCCGTTCCAGCGCCCCGACCTCAACGAACTGATCGCCCACGGCGCCGAGGCGGGCGTCCGCGTCGCCGTGTCGCCGTCCGGCACCCCGACCCTCACCCCCCGGCGGCTGCGGGAGGTGCGCGACGCAGGCGCGGTCGGTGTCTCGCTCAGCCTGGACGGGTCCACCGCCGAGCTGCACGACGGCTTCCGCGGTGTGCCCGGCGTCTACCGGTGGACGCTCGACGCCTGGGACGCCGCCCGCGAGATGGGCCTGAAGGTGCAGATCAACACCACGGTCACCCGGCACAACCTGCACGACCTGCCGGACATCGTCCGCCTGGTCCGCGACCACGGGGCCATGCTGTGGAGCGCCTTCTTCCTCGTGCCCACCGGCCGCGGCCGCCGGCTCGGTGAACTCACCCCCGCCGAGACCGAGGACGTCCTGAACTTCGTGTACGACGTGGGACTGACCGTGCCCGCCAAGACCACCGAGGCCCACCACTTCCGCCGGGTCGCGCTCCAGCGCAAGATCCTCGCGGACACCGGCGACGACCACGTGGCCGTACTGGGGCTCGGACCGCTCTACCGGGAACTGCGCGAGCGCTCCGCCCGGCTGGGCCTCGACACCGGGTCCAGAAGGGCCCGCCGCCCGCCCCTGGACGTCAACGCCGCCAGAGGCTTCGTCTTCGTCTCGCACACCGGCACCGTGCACCCCAGCGGGTTCCTCCCCCTGGGGGCGGGCAGCGTACGGACGCGGCCCCTGACGGAGATCTACCGCTCCGCCGCGCTGTTCTCCGCCCTGCGGGACGCCGACGCCCTCGCCGGCCGGTGCGGGCGGTGCGAGTTCCGCCGGGTGTGCGGCGGGTCCCGGTCCCGCGCGTACGGGGTCACCGGTGATCCGCACGCCGAGGAGCCCTGGTGCGGCTACCGGCCGGGTTCCTTCCCCTACCAGGAGGAACTGGCGGCGCTGCTGCCCGACGGCCCGCCCGACGAGGCTCCCGTGCGGCACACGGCACGGGGGAGGTGAGCCGGTCGTGGACACCGTGGGACTGTGGTCCCTGGTGCGCTTCGCGCACGTCGCAGGCGCCGCGCTGTGGGTCGGCGGACAGCTCGCCCTGTCCCTGGTGGTCCTCCCGCTCGCCAGACGCCTGCTCGCCCCCGACGCCAAGGCCCGCTTCACCGCCGAGGCGGGACGCAGGTTCGGGATGCTCACCGGCGCGCTCTTCCTGCCCGTGCAGCTCGGCACGGGCATCGCCATGGCCTGGCACAAGGGCGTCACCTGGGCCTCCCTCGCCGAACCCGGCTACGGCCGCACCCTGGCGGCCAAGCTCGCCCTGTTCGCCCTGGTCATGGCCGCCGCGGCCGGCCACGGCATCGCCCACTCACGCCATCGCACCGACGTCGCCCGCGCGCTGGCCGTCGTCTCCCTGACCGGCTCCCTGGGAGTGGTCCTCCTCGCCACCGCCCTGCCCGCCACCTGACGGCGCCGGGTCCGCTCGGCGGCGGGCGATGGGCCGGGTGGCCCTCGTCACCCGTCCGGAGGTGACGGAGGGTGGACACAAGGGCAGTCCTCCTCCACACCGGAGGTTCCCGGACAGCGAGGAGCCACGATGCACACCGACAAGATCGACGCCCTCGCGCTGGAAACGCTGCTGGCCGCGGCGGTGGCGGCGCCGTCGATCCACAACACACAGCCCTGGCGCTTCGGTTTCCGCCTGGGCACCCGGACCGTCACCGTCCACGCCGACCGCAGCCGGTCCCTGGCCCTGGCCGATCCGGTGGGCCGCGCCCTGCACCTGTCCACCGGATCCGCGGTGTTCAATCTGCGCGTCGCCGCCGCCCACCTCGGCTGGCAGCCCGTCACCCATCTGCTGCCCGACCCCGCCGACCCCGACCTGCTCGCCACCGTGCAGCTGACCGTTCCCGACACCACCGCGCCGGACTACCGCACGCTCTACGCGGCCGTGGCCCGGCGCCACTCCAGCCGGATGCCGTTCACCGGCCGCCCGGTGCCCGAGCGGATCGTCGCCGACATGGCCGCCGCCGCCCGGGCCGAGGGCGCCCGGCTGTACGTACCGGGCATCCCGCAGACGCGCCGCCTGCTGCGGGTGACCTCGGCGGCCGAACGGCGCAACACCGAGAACCGGGAACGCACGGCCGAGAGCCGCGCATGGATCGCCCCGCCCGGATCGAGCTCCTACGGCATCCCGTTCACCACCACCCGACCCCTCGACGCCACCGGGCACATGCCGATGCGCGACTTCACCGGCCGGCCACCCGTGCCGGGGCGGCCGCGGCTGCGGTTCGAACGGCACGCCCAGGTCGCCCTGTTGTGGACCGTCGGCGACCGGCCGCGGGACTGGCTGCAGGCGGGCCAGGCGCTGGAGCGGGTGCTGCTGACCGCCACCGCGCACGGCGTGCGGACCTCGCTGCTCCACCAGGCCATGGAGTGGCCGGACCTGCGGGAGGCGATGCGGGTCCCCGCGACCAGGTGGTGCCGACCGCAGGTGCTGATCCGTTTCGGTTACGGCCCGGAAGCGAGGGGTACGGGTACCCCTCGGGCAGCGGCACGCCCTGCCGACCGTCCCGTGACGCGCGCCGTTCGGACCCCACAACCGGGACCGCCGGACCCCGCCGCCGGGGACTGACAGCCCCACGCAACAACGCCTCACGCGCCCGATAGTGGAGCCGGGAGGCCGGCACGGAGCCCGGTACCCGCGGCGCCGACGTGACACGCGCCGCACCGCGAACAGGGAGGACGGACGGCATGCTGCAGCCGTCGGGCAAGTCGATCGAAGCACCGCGACCACATGCGGCCGGGACCGGACAGGCCTGGCTGATGCTGGCCCTGGCCACGGCCGGGTTCGCCCTCAACTTCTGGGCCTGGGCGCTGCTCAGCCCGCTCGCCCCCCGGCTCCACGAGTCCCTGGGGCTGTCGTCGTTCCAGCAGTCGCTGCTGGTGGCCGTGCCGGTGATCGTGGGCTCCCTGGGCCGCATCCCGGTCGGCGCCCTCACCGACCGGTTCGGCGGACGGGTGATGTTCCCGCTGGTCTCCGCGGCCACCATCGTGCCCGTGCTCTTCCTGGGCCTGGCCGGACACTCCTCCTACGCCGGGCTGCTGGCCGGCGGCTTCTTCCTCGGCATCGGAGGCACCGCCTTCGCCATCGGCGTGCCGTTCGTCAGCGCCTGGTTCCCGCCCGAGCGCCGGGGCCTGGCCATCGGCGTCTTCGGAGCCGGCATGGGCGGCACCGCCATCAGCGCCCTCACCACCGTGAAACTGGTCGACGCCGGCGGCATGGCCAACCCCTTCCTGATCACCGCCGCGGTCCTGGCCGGCTACGCGGTGCTCGCGGCCGTCGTACTGCGCGACGCCCCCGGCCGCACCGTGCCGACCGAACCGCTGACCCGCCGCCTGACCGCCACGTTCGGGCTCGCCGTCACCTGGCAGGCCTCCGCCCTGTACGCCGTGGCCTTCGGCGGCTACGTCGCCTTCTCGGTCTACCTGCCCACCTACCTCCGGACCGGCTACGGTCTCACCCAGGCGGACGCGGCCAATCGCATGGCAGGCTTCGTGCTGCTGGCCGTGGCCATGCGGCCGGTCGGCGGCTGGCTCTCCGACCGCTTCGGCCCGGTCCGGGTGCTGGGCGGCTCACTGGCCCTGGTGGTCGCCGGGGCGCTCGCCCAGTCGTTCACCCCGTCCCTGGCACCCCTGGGCACCCTCGCGTTCCTGGTCATGGCCGCCGCGCTCGGCGCGGGCAGCGGCGCCGTCTTCGCCCTGGTGGCCCTGCTGTCCCCGGCGAACAAGGTCGGATCGGTCACCGGCGTCGTCGGCGCGGCGGGCGGCCTCGGCGGCTTCCTGCCACCGCTCGTGATGGGCGCTCTCTACGGCGCTTACGGCTCGTACGCCTGGGGCCTGGTCCTGCTGGCCCTGGTGGCCGCCGCCGCACTGGCCTACACCGGGACCGCCGTCCGCCGCGGGGCCGAACGGCGCGTCCCCGCCGGCCAACCCCACTGACCCCCGCCACCTCCGAGGAGGAACGCCATGTGCGAGTACTGCGGCTGCCAGTCGCTCACCGCGATCGACGAACTCACCCGCGAGCACGACGCGGTGGTCCAGCTGATCAGCCAGGTCCGTGACGCCCACCGCGACGGCGACACGGACCGGATGGCCGGACTCGCCCGCCGGATCGGCGGCGTCCTGGAGCCGCACACCGAGGTGGAGGAGCACGGTCTGTTCCCCGCGCTCGCCGAGGAGTTCCCCGAGCAGCTGGCCGCCCTCGAGGACGAACACCGCCGCGTCGAGGCCGTCCTGGCGGAGGCCGAGGCGGGCACACCGCAGGACGCCACCTGGCCGGACCGGCTGATCCGGACGCTCGACCTGCTGCGCCTGCACATCCTCAAGGAACAGGACGGAGTCTTCCCCGCCGCGCTGGCGGCACTGTCCACCGAGCAGTGGGAGGCGGTCGAAGCGGTACGCGCCCGCGCCGGCACCCGTAGGGAGCAGCCGGCCGGCTGAGCCGGAACCGGGCCCGACCGGCCCGGTTCACCTTACGGCCGGAGTGAAAGGAGGGTACAAAGGGACTCGCGGTCACAAGAACGTTCTTGATCCGACCGCCGGTTCGACGCGAGGGGCGTCCGAACGCGTACCAGGGCGGGAGCCGAGCGGGCATCCGGCGGGCGTGGCACGCCCGGGAAGGAGCGACGTCAGTGGCCACCGAGGCGAGTCCCCCAGCAGCAGGAACGGGCCGGGAGAGCGGGCCGCCGGGCCTGGACGGTGAGCTGACTCAGGCGCTGGTCGGCACCCGCCGGTTCTTCACCCGCGCCGAGATCTCCTCCGACCGGCGCACGCTGCACCGCAAGGGTGGCCGGCAGGCGGACGAGTTCTACCGCGACCGCTGGTCGCACGACAAGGTGGTGCGCTCCACCCACGGCGTCAACTGCACCGGTTCCTGCTCGTGGAAGGTGTACGTCAAGGACGGCATCATCACCTGGGAGGCCCAGCAGACCGACTACCCGTCCGTCGGCCCGGACAGCCCCGAGTACGAGCCGCGCGGCTGCCCCCGGGGCGCGGCCTTCTCCTGGTACACGTACTCGCCGACCCGGGTGCGCTACCCGTATGTGCGCGGGGTGCTGCTGCAGATGTACCGCGAGGCCAAGGCGCGGCTGGGCGACCCGGTGGCGGCCTGGGCGGACATCGTCTCCGACCCCGAGCGCTCCCGCCGCTACAAACGGGCCCGCGGCAGGGGCGGACTGGTCCGGGCGACCTGGGCGGAGGCGGCGGAGATGGCCGCCGCCGCCCATGTGCACACCATCAAGGAGCACGGCCCGGACCGACTGGCCGGGTTCTCCCCGATCCCGGCCATGTCGATGGTCTCCCACGCGGCCGGGGCCCGCTTCTACTCCCTGCTCGGCGGGGTGATGCTCTCCTTCTACGACTGGTACGCCGACCTGCCCGTCGCCTCGCCGCAGGTGTTCGGCGACCAGACCGACGTACCGGAGTCAGGGGACTGGTGGGACGCCGGATATCTGATCATGTGGGGCTCCAATCTGCCGGTGACCCGCACCCCCGACGCCCACTGGATGGCCGAGGCCCGCTACCGCGGGCAGAAGGTGGTGGCGGTCTCCCCGGACTACGCCGACAACGTGAAGTTCGCCGACGAGTGGCTGCCCGCACAGCCCGGCACGGACGGCGCGCTGGCGATGGCGATGGGACACGTGGTCCTGCGGGAGTTCTTCGTCGACCGGGCGACCCCGTACTTCGCCGACTACGTCCGGCGGTTCACCGATCTGCCCTTCCTGGTCACGCTCGACGAGAGCGAGGACGAGCCGGGCGCGTACACCCCTGGGAAGTTCCTCACCGCCGCCGACCTCGGCGGCGAGCACGCGCAGGCCGAACACGCCGAGTTCCGCACCGTGCTGCTGGACGGGACCACCGGCCGGCCCGTGGTGCCGAACGGCACCCTCGGCGACCGCTTCGGCGAGTCCGGCGCCGGGAAGTGGAACCTCGACCTCGGCGGAACGCGCCCCCTGCTGTCCGCCGAGGGCGGCGACGAACCGGCCGTCGCCGTCACCCTGCCCCGCTTCGACGCCCCCGACGGCAGCGCCGCACGGCTGCGCCGGGGAGTCCCGGTGCGCCGGGTGGCCGGACGGCAGGTGACGACGGTGTACGACCTGCTGCTCGCCCAGTACGGCGTGGCCCGCCCGGGGCTGCCCGGGACCTGGCCCACCGGCTACGACGACGCGGGCGAGCCGTACACCCCGGCCTGGCAGGCGGCGATCACCGGCGTCGACGCGGACCGCGCGGCGCGGATCGCCCGCGAGTTCGCCGCCAACGCCGAGGACTCACACGGACGTTCGATGATCGTCATGGGGGCGGGGACCAACCACTGGTTCCACTCCGACACCATCTACCGGGCGTTTCTCACGCTGACCACCCTGACCGGCTGCCAAGGCGTCAACGGCGGCGGCTGGGCGCACTACGTCGGCCAGGAGAAGGTCCGTCCGATCACCGGTTACTCGGTGCTCGCCACCGCCTCCGACTGGAACCGCCCCGCCCGCCAGATGATCCAGACCGCCTACTGGTACCTGCACAGCGACCAGTTCCGCTACGACCCGTTCTCCGCCGACACCCTCGCCGCGGCCGGGGCCGGGGGCCCGTTCGCCGGGAAGTCGACGGCGGACGTCATCGCGGCCTCGGCCCGGATGGGCTGGATGCCCTCCTATCCGACCTTCGACCGCAACCCGCTGGACCTGGCCGACGAAGCAGCCGCGGCGGGCCGCACCGCGGGCGACCACGTCGTGGACGAACTCAAGGCGGGACGCCTCAAGTTCGCCGGCGAGGACCCGGACGCACCCGAGAACTTCCCCCGGGTGCTCACCGTCTGGCGGGCCAACCTGCTGGGCTCCTCGGCCAAGGGCAACGAGTACTTCCTCAAGCACCTGCTGGGCACGGACTCCTCGGTGCGCGCCACCGAGGCCCCGCCCGACGCCCGCCCCCGGGACGTGGTGTGGCGCGAGGAGGCCCCCGAGGGCAAGCTCGACCTGCTGCTGACCCTCGACTTCCGCATGACCAGCACCACCGTCTTCTCCGACATCGTGCTGCCGGCCGCGACCTGGTACGAGAAGTACGACCTGTCCAGCACGGACATGCACCCCTTCGTGCACTCCTTCAACCCGGCCATCGCCCCGCCCTGGCAGACCCGCACCGACTTCGACATCTTCCACACCCTCGCCAAGGAGTTCAGCCGACAGGCGGACGGGCACCTCGGCGTCCGCACCGACCTGGTGGCCGCGCCCCTGCTGCACGACACCCCCGACGCGCTGGCCACCCCGCACGGCAGGGTGCGGGACTGGAAGGCGGGGGAGTGCGACCCCGTACCCGGCCGCACCATGCCGAAACTGATCACCGTCGAACGCGACTACGGGGCGATCGCCGACAAGATGGGCGCCCTCGGCCCCCTGCTGGACTCCCTGGGCGCCACCACCAAGGGCGTCACCTTCGAGGTCGAGCGCGAACTGGAGTACCTGCGGCACAAGAACGGCACCGTGCGCGGCGGAGCCGCCGACGGCCGGCCCTCGGTCGCCCGCGACTCCCACGCCTGCGAGGCGATCCTCGCCCTGTCCGGCACCACCAACGGACACCTCGCCACCCAGGGCTTCCGCACCCTGGAGGCCCGCACCGGCACCCGGCTCGCCGATCTGGCGGCCGAGCACGAGGGCAAGCGGATCACCTTCGCCGAGACCCAGACGGCACCCGTCCCGGTCATCACCTCGCCCGAGTGGTCCGGCTCGGAGACCGGCGGCCGGCGCTACTCGCCGTTCACCGTCAACGTCGAGCGGTCCAAGCCCTGGCACACCCTCACCGGCCGTCAGCACTTCTACCTCGACCACGACTGGATGGCCGCCCTCGGCGAACAACTCCCCGTGTACCGGCCACCGTTGAACATGCACGCGCTGTTCGACGAGCCACGCCTCGGCGAGACGGGCGAACTCGGCGTCACGGTGCGCTATCTGACGCCGCACAACAAGTGGTCCATCCACTCCGAGTACCAGGACAACCTCTTCATGCTGTCCCTGTCCCGGGGCGGCCCGCACATCTGGATGAGCACCCCGGACGCGGCGAAGGTGGGGGTGAAGGACAACGACTGGATCGAGGCGGTGAACCGCAACGGCGTCGTGGCCGCCCGCGCGGTCGTCTCGCACCGCATGCCCGAGGGCACCGTGTACATGTACCACGCCCAGGACCGGCTCATCGACGTCCCCCGCACCGAGACCACCGGCCGGCGCGGCGGCATCCACAACTCCCTCACCCGCCTGCTCATCAAACCCAGCCATCTCATCGGCGGCTACGCCCAGTTGTCGTACGCCTTCAACTACCTGGGCCCGACCGGCAACCAGCGCGACGAGGTGACCGTGATCCGGCGCCGCTCGAACCAGGAGGTGGAGTACTGACATGCGCGTGATGGCCCAGATGGCGATGGTGATGAACCTCGACAAGTGCATCGGCTGCCACACCTGCTCGGTCACCTGCAAACAGGCGTGGACCAACCGCACCGGCGTCGAGTACGTGTGGTTCAACAACGTCGAGACCCGTCCCGGACAGGGCTACCCCCGCCGCTACGAGGACCAGGAGCAGTGGCGCGGCGGCTGGGAGCTCAACAAGAAGGGGCGGCTCACGCTCAAGGCGGGCGGCCGCTTCAAGAAGCTGATCACCATCTTCGCCAACCCCGTCCTGCCGTCCCTGGACGACTACTACGAGCCCTGGACGTACGACTACGAGACCCTGACCAACGCCCCGCTGCAGGAGCACACGCCCGTCGCCCGCCCCAAGTCCCTCATCTCCGGCAAGGACATGAAGATCTCCTGGTCGGCCAACTGGGACGACGACCTCGGCGGATCGGCGCAGCACGGCGAGAAGGACGTGCTCCTGAACCAGGTGTCGGAGAAGATCAAGCTCGAGTTCGAGCAGACCTTCATGTTCTACCTGCCGCGCATCTGCGAGCATTGCCTCAACCCGTCCTGCGCGGCCTCGTGCCCCTCCGGCGCCATCTACAAGCGCGAGGAGGACGGCATCGTCCTCGTCGACCAGGACCGCTGCCGGGGCTGGCGGATGTGCGTCACCGGCTGCCCGTACAAGAAGGTCTACTTCAACCACCGCACCGGCAAGGCCGAGAAGTGCACCTTCTGCTTCCCGCGCGTCGAGGTCGGACTGCCCACCGTCTGCTCCGAGACCTGCGTGGGCCGCCTGCGGTACATCGGCCTCGTCCTCTACGACGCGGACCGGGTCCTGGAGGCCGCCTCCGCCCCCGACGACACGGACCTGTACGAGGCGCAGCGGCAGGTCTTCCTCGACCCCGACGACCCCGAGGTGATCGCCGCGGCGGAGCGGGCGGACATCCCCCGCGACTGGATCGAGGCCGCCCGGCGCTCCCCGGTCCACGCCCTGATCAACACCTACCGGGTGGCCCTGCCGCTGCACCCCGAGTACCGCACCCTGCCCATGGTCTGGTACATTCCGCCGCTGTCCCCGGTCGTCGACGCCGTCCGCGACACCGGCCGGGACGCCGAGGACCACCGCACCCTCTTCGCCGCCGTCGACGCCCTGCGCATCCCCGTCGACTACCTCGCCCAGCTGTTCACCGCCGGCGACCCCGCGCCCGTCGACGCCGTACTGCGGCGTCTGGCCGCCATGCGCTCGTACATGCGGGACATCAACCTCGGCCGCGAACCGGACCCCTCCATCCCGGAGACCGTCGGCATGGGCGAGGAGCAGATGTACGACATGTACCGGCTGCTCGCCCTCGCCAAGTACGACGAGCGGTACGTCATCCCGACCGCGCACGCCGAACAGGCGCACCAGCTCGAGGAGCTGGCCACCGAGTGCAGCCTCGACTACGAGGGCGGCCCCGGCATGGGGGGCTCCGGCCCGTTCGGCGAGGCGTCCGGCGGAGCCTCGCCCATCGCGGTGGAGAACTACCGCGCGCTGCGCGACCGCCAGCTCTCGGACCATCCGGCGGCCCCGGAGGACCGGGCCGCCCGCGTCAACCTCCTCAACTGGGACGGCAAGGGCAGCCCGCCCGGCCTCTTCCCGCCCGGCGACAGGGACCGTCGCGAGGGCCCGGACAGCGGCGGGGAGGTCGAGCCGAAGCCATGAGGAACACGTTCAAGCTCAGGCCCGCCCACCGGGTCCGGCCCTGGCACCCCTACGCCTGGCAGCTGCAGTCCCTGCTCCTGGGCTACCCCGATGACGACCAGCCCGGCCATCTCTCCCTGGCCCGGCGGGCCGCGCCCGTGCTGCCCGCCGAGGTGCGCGACCCCCTGCTCCGCTTCGTCAGGCACGCCGAGGACACCGGCACCGACGCCCTGGCCGCCGCCTACGTGGCCACCTTCGACCACCGCAAACGCTGCTGCCCGTACCTGACGTACTACGCCCATGGCGACACCCGCAAACGGGGCCTCGCCCTGGTGCGGCTGAAACAGACCTACGCCAGGGCCGGATGGCGGCTCACCGACGACGAACTGCCCGACCACCTCGCCGTCGTCCTGGAATTCGCCGCCACCGACCCGGAGACCGGTCTGCGCCTGCTCACCGAGCACCGCGCGGGCCTGGAACTGCTGCGTCTCGCCCTCCACGACGACCGCGCCCCCTGGGCCGAGCTGCTGAGCTCCGTCTCCGCGACCCTGCCCGCGCTCGCCGGCGAGGAACGCGCGGCGGTGGCCCGGCTCGCCGCCGAGGGCCCGCCAGGGGAACAGGTGGGCCTCGACCCCTACGCGCCCCCGCACCACCCGCCCGTCCCGCCCGCCGGAGGTCCCCGATGACCGCGTCCCAGCAGCATGTCACCCTGGCGGTGGAGTCCGGCACCGGCGGCATCCTGCTGTGGGTCGTGCTGCCCTACATCAGCCTCGCGGTGTTCATCCTCGGACACATCTGGCGCTACCGCTACGACAAGTTCGGCTGGACCACCCGCTCCTCGCAGCTCTACGAACGGCGGCTGCTGCGCATCGGCAGCCCGCTGTTCCACTTCGGGATCCTGCTGGTGCTGGTCGGGCACATCGGCGGACTGGTCGTCCCCGAGAGCTGGACGGAGGCCGCGGGCATCAGCGAGCACACCTACCACGTCCTCGCCGTGGCCCTCGGCACCGCCGCGGGCATCTGCACCCTCGGGGGACTGGCCATCCTGATCTACCGGCGGCGCACCGTGGGCCCCGTCTTCTCGGCCACCACGGTCAACGACAAGGCCATGTACCTCTCCCTGACGGTGACCATCGTGCTGGGCCTGGCCGCGACGGTCGCGGCCAACCTCGTCGGCGGGGGCTACAACTACCGCGAGACCATCTCCCCCTGGTTCCGCTCGATCTTCTACCTGCAGCCCGACCCGGACCTGATGACCGGCATCCCGGTCCTCTTCCAGCTGCACGCCCTGAGCGCCCTGCTGCTCTTCGCCGCCTGGCCCTTCACCCGGCTCGTCCACATGCTCACGGCACCCCTGGGCTATCTCACCCGCCCCTACATCGTCTACCGCAGCCGTGACGCCCGGCTCGGCACCCGCGCCCCGCACCGCGGCTGGGAGCGGATCCGGTAGATCCCGGCCGGACGGGTGTCGGGCCGGGGCGGCCCGGCGGGTCAGTCGCGGGCGACCTGCGGGGCGATGTCCTCGGTGACCGGTGCGACGGAGGCGGCGCGCCGGGCGCCGGCCGCGTCGGAGCCGCAGCAGGAGGCCTCCAGGGTGCCGCCGAGCGTGGCGTTGACGGTTCCGTTGTTGGAGGTGTTGGCCAGGGACGTCATGCTGCGGGCGCCGTCACGGGTGGTGAAGGCGTACGTGTAGTACCCCTGGACGGTGCCGGTGTGGCCGTAGACCGTGGTGCCGCAGGACAGGGTGCGGCCCCGCAGCCCCAGCCCGTAGGACTGCTTCCCGTCCGCGGAGACGGGGACCATGGCGGTCATGTCCGCCAGTTGCTCGGCCGGCAGCAGCCGTCCGGACATCAGTGCCGTGAAGAACCGGTTGAGGTCCTCGCCGCTGGAGATGACCGCTCCCGCGGACTGGGCCCAGGAGACGGTCTGCTCGGTGGAGTCGACCAGCGGCAGCGTGGTGTCGTCCGCCCGCAGGTGGCCACGGGCGTACGAGCCGGACAGGGACGTGCGCGGATGGACGTACGAGGTGTCGCGCAGCCGCAGCGGCGCGACGATGCGCTGCTGGTAGTGCGTGGCGACGGGGGTGCCGGTGGTGTGCTCGATGAGCCGGCCCAGCACCACGAAGTTGGTGTTGGAGTAGCTGTACGCGGCGCCCGGCGCGTTGTTCAGGGGGTGTGCCGTGGAGAGGTCGATCAGCTCCTGGTAGCTGAAGGCCTTGTTGCGGACCGCCTCGAAGCCCGGCACCGTCTGCTGGAACATGTCGTCGGTGCAGTCGTACAGCCCGCTGCGGTGGCTGAGCAGATGGCGCACGGTGATGCGCCCGTCCGGCAGCGGCTCGGGCAGGTAGCGGTCGGCCGGGGCGTCGAGTTCGACGCGTCCTTCGGCGAAGAGCTGCAGCAGCACGACCGCGGTGAAGGTCTTGCTGACGCTGCCCACGCGGAACCGGCGGCCGGTGTCCATCGGCGTGCGGGCGGCCGTGTCCGCCTCCCCGGTGGCGACGTGGTGGCTGCGGTGGCCCTCGTCGATGCGGGTGAGGGCTCCCGGTGCTCCCTGGTCCAGGGCCGTGCGGTGCACGGCGCTCACGGCGGCGGTGCCGGGGTCGGGCAGGGACGTGCCGTCGGCGAGGGCCGGCGAGGCCGCCAGGGTGACGATCAGGGTGGAACCGGCGAGCGTCATGCTCAGGTCTTTGATGCGCATCCGCGTCCTTGTGATGTGGGGGGATCGGCGCGCACGCCCCGCAGCCCAGGGTGAAACTCCGTCAACTACCCTTGTAACAAGGCTAGTTGTGAGGTTCTCCGAGGCGGCGGGGCGGCCATGATCGCATCGTAGTCCACCGGCGGCTCAGTCAGGCCCCGTGGCGTGGCAGCACGGGGCTACTTGCTGAGCCAGAGGTCCGGGCCGAACACCTCGTAGTGGACGTCCTTCGGGCTGAGACCCAGGGTGAGCAGGTCACCGCGGACGGCCCGCATGAAGGGCAGCGGTCCGCACAGGAAGGCGGTGACGTCCTCGGGCAGGGCCAGCCGGGTGACGTCCGTCAGGCCCTTGCCGACATGGGGTGCCTCCAGCTCCCGCGGGTCCTCGTACCACAGGTGCAGCGTGCCGTTGGGGAGCCTGCTGACGAGGTCGTCGAGTTCCGTGCGGTGCGCGTGGTGGGCGGGGGAGCGGTCGGCGTGCACGACGGTGACGTGCCGCTCGGCCGAGGCGTTGGCCAGGTGGTCCAGCATCGACAGCATCGGTGTGACGCCGATGCCGGCGGAGGCGAGCAGCAGGGGGCCGTCGCCCTCGGGGAGCACGAGGTCGCCGAAGGGCCGCGACACCTTCACGATGTCACCCGGGCGGGCGTGGGCATGCAGCCACGACGACACCTCGCCCTCGGGCACCCGCCCGTCGGCGGAGCGCTCCCGCTTGACGGTGATGCGCCACGTCTTGCGCTCGGGGGCCGTGGACAGGCTGTACTGGCGTATCTGCCGGGCCCCGTCGGGCAGTTCGACCTGGACGCTGACGTACTGGCCGGGCCGGAACGGCTCGGTGGGCAGTCCGTCGGGCCGGCGCAGTTCGAGGGAGACGGTGTCCACGGACTCCTCGACGCGGTCGGCGATCTCCATGTCGTCCCGGACGGCACCGTTCTCGACCCCCGCCTCGGCGTACAGCCGTGCCTCCATGGCGATGAGGGCGTTGGCCATGAGCCAGTACACCTCGTCCCAGGCGGCGGCCACCTCGGGGGTGACGGCGTCGCCCAGCACCTCACGGACGGCGCCCAGCAGATGCCGTCCCACGAGGGTGTACTGGTCGGGCGTGATACCGAGCGAGGCGTGCTTGTGGGCGATCCGCCCGAGGAGGGCATCGGGACGCTCGCCGGGCCGTTCCACCAGTGTGGTGGCGAACGCCGCGACGGCACCGGCGAGGGCTTCGCGCTGGGCCCCGCTGGCCTGGTTGCCGCGGTTGAAGAGGTCGCGCAGCAGCTCCGGGCGTTCCTCGAACATGCGGCGGTAGAACAGCTCGGTGATGGAACCGAGGCAGGCCCCGACGGCCGGGAGGGTCGCCCGGACGACGGGGATGGACTGGGTGGAGAGCATCCGCTGACTCCTTGACTGAATGCTTCGGTGATCGCGCGCAGGAGCATCCTAGATAATTGGTATTTGAGATTCTTATTTGGGGGGTGTGATCTCCGCGACGTCACCGGACCGGGTAGTGGCGCACCTCCGCCGCGCCCCGGCGCTCCTCTTCGGGCCACAGACAGTCCAGGACCGAGGCCGACGGGCCGAACAGCGCGGACGGCACCGACGCGCGCGCGAACCACTCCCAGCGCACGATCTTGTCCGGTTCGGTCACCACGGGCGTGCCGGCCGCTCCCTCGGCGACCGCCGCGGCCGTCACCCGGGTCAGACCGCGCAGCCCGTCCACCACAACGGCCAGGATCCGCACGGACGTCGCGGGGACCGAGAGTCCGGTCTCCTCCGTCAGCTCCCGCGCGGCCGCCGTCTCGAAGTCCTCCCCGGGGTCCACCTTGCCGCCCGGGAGTTCCCAGCGGCCGTCGTGGCCGAGGCCGAGCAGGACGCGGCCGGCGGGGTCGAGGACGGCGAGACCGACACCGGTCAGGCTGTGGGGCAGGGGGCGGGCTCGTTCGGGGCGCTCGGCGCCCGGTTCACTTCTCTGCACCGGGCCATTCCACACCGTGGCCCCGCCGCGCACGAACGGCGGGCCCTGCGCCGTCCGTGGTGGACGGTCCAGGACCCGCCGTTCGTGGGGGAGTTCAGTCGAACTGGCCCGGCTGGTAGTCACCCGCCGGCTGCTGGTTGATGACGTTGATCCGGTTGTAGGCGTTGATGATGGCGATCAGCGAGATCAGCGCGGCGAGCTGGTCCTCGTCGTAGTGCTCAACCGCGTTCGCCCAGGCCGCGTCCGTGACGCCGCCGGCCGCGTCCGCGATGCGGGTGCCCTGCTCGGCCAGCTCCAGGGCGGCGCGCTCGGCCTCGGTGAAGACCGTGGCCTCGCGCCAGGCGGCCACCAGGTTGAGGCGCAGCTGGGTCTCTCCCGCGGCGGCGGCGTCCTTGGTGTGCATGTCGGTGCAGAAGCCGCAGCCGTTGATCTGGCTGGCGCGGATCTTGACCAGCTCCTGTGTCGCGACCGGCAGCGGCGAGTCGTGCACCGCCTTGTTCGCGGAGTTGATGTGCTTGAGCACCTTGCCCGCGAGGGCGTTGCCGAAGAGGTTGATGCGAGCGTCCACGGTGTGGTCCTTCTGGTCCGTAGGGGAAGACACCTTGATGACCGGAACGCCCGGGCGAGTGTGACAGCGGACGGGTGTGACCTGGGTCGCATGTGGCCGGACACTTGACGCCCGCGATCACTGAAAATACCTTTCAGTTCCGAGCGGTACGCCGAAAGAAAATTTCGGACCTGCGGGCCGCTCGGCGCCACCCCCCCACGACACAGCAAGGCACGACCGCACCATGAGCGAAGAGAACAAGCATCAGGCCACCGCCGCCGCCATCCTCCCGCTGGTCGGAGGCGCCGGGAACGTGGCGTCCGTGGCCCACTGCATGACCCGGCTGCGACTGGGACTGCGCGACCGGTCCCTCGTCCGGGACGAACAGCTCACGGCGCTTCCCGCCGTCCTGGGGGTCGTCGAGGACGACACCTACCAGATCGTGCTGGGACCGGGCACGGTGGCGCGGGTCACCCCGGAGTTCGAAGCGCTGGTCGAGACGGAGCGGGCGCGGGCCGCCGCACCGGTGGCCACCGCCCCCGATGACGGGCCCGACCCCGTGACGGCCGGGTCCCTCGCGGCACAGGGGGCCGCGCTCCGGGCGGAACGCAAGGCGCGCAACGCCACACCGCTCAAGCTCTTGCTGCGCCGGATCGCGAACATCTTCGTCCCGCTCATCCCCGCGCTCATCGGCTGCGGCATCATCGCGGGCCTGAACGGTCTCCTCGTCAACCTGGGATGGCTGCCGGGGGTCACACCCGCCCTCGCCGCCATCGCCTCCGGGTTCATGGCCCTCATCGCCGTCTTCGTCGGCCTCAACACGGCCAAGGAGTTCGGCGGCACCCCGGTCCTCGGCGGCGCCGTCGCGTCGGTCGTCGTCTACGCGGGAGTGGCCGACGTGGAGGCCTTCGGCCGTCAGCTCTCCCCCGGACAGGGTGGTGTGCTCGGCGCGCTGGGCGCCGCGTGGCTCGGCGTGCAGGTGGAGAAGCGGTGCCGTCGCCGGGTCCCCGAGGCCGTCGACGTCCTGGTGACGCCCACCGTCACCGTGCTCGTGGCCGGACTGGCGACCCTGTTCGGACTGATGTTCCTCGCGGGTGCGGTGTCCACCTGGATCGGCGATGCCGCCGACTGGCTGCTGGCCCACGGAGGCGCGGGCGCCGGATTCCTCCTGGGCGGACTCTTCCTGCCCCTGGTGATGCTGGGGCTGCACCAGGCCCTGATCCCCATCCACACCACGCTGATCGAGGGCGCCGGTTTCACCGTCCTGCTGCCGATCCTCGCGATGGCGGGTGCGGGACAGGTCGGCGCGGCCCTCGCGATCTACCTGCGGCTGCCGCGCAACACCTCGATCCGGACCACCATCAAGTCCGCGCTCTGGCCCGGCTTCCTGGGAGTCGGCGAGCCCCTGATCTACGGGGTGTCGCTCCCTCTGGGACGCCCGTTCGTCACGGCCTGCGCGGGCGGCGCCTTCGGCGGAGCCTTCGTCGGCCTCCTCAACCAGCTGGGCACGGACGTCGGATCGACCGCGATCGGCCCCTCGGGCTGGGCGCTCTTCCCGCTCCTCGACGGCAGCCACAGCCTCGGGCCGACGGTCGCCGTGTACGCCGTGGGCCTGCTCGTCGGCTATGTCGCGGGCTTCCTCGCGACCTACTGGTTCGGCTTCACCCCGGCCATGCGCCGGGAACTCGACGCCGGCCCCGGCGCCCCGGCGGACGAACGGCCGCCCGCCCCCGCGGGCCGGTTCGGCGCCTGAGCTTCCGGAGCCGCCGCCGCGGCCTCACTTCTGCCGCGCGAACCAGTCGGCGAACCGGGTCTCGGCCAGCTGCGCGCCCGGACCGGGAAGCAGCGTGGACTCCTCCAGGGACGCCCCCGAGTACGTGGCCCGCGGATCCGTGACGACCTCACGCGGATCGTCCCCGGCGGAGAGCACCTCGCGGATCAGCTCGTCCAGCCGGAACGCCTCGGGGCCCGCGACCTCCACCACGCCGTTGACGGGCTCCCCGAGGGCCGTACGGGCCACCGCCGCGGCCACGTCGTCGGAGTACATGGGCTGGATCCCCGCCGAGGACAGCCGCACGGTGTCACCCTCGGTCGCCAGATCCGCGATGCCGTTCATGAACTCGAAGAACTGCGTGGCGTGGACGATGGAGTAGGGGATGCCGGACTCCCTGATCAGATCCTCCTGTACCTGCTTGGCACGGAAGTAGCCGCTCTCCTGGAGCCGGTCCGTGCCCACCACGGAGAGCGCGACATGGTGCGCCACACCGGCCGCCGCCTCCTCCCGGAGGAGGTTGCCGGTCGAGGTGCGGAAGAACTCCATGACCGCGTCGTCCGCGAACGACGGCGAGTTCGACACGTCGACCACGACCGGGGCATCCCGCAGCACCTCGGCCAGGCCCTCACCGGTCAGCGTGTTCACTCCGGTGCCCGGCGCGGCCGGCTCGGCCTCGTGTCCCTGTGCCGTCAGCTTTTCGACGAGCTTCGAACCGATCAGCCCGGTACCGCCGATCACCACGACCTTCATGACGGAAATCCTCTCTCGGGGGTGTGCTTCTCTCCTGGTGTGTTCTTCTCGCGTCACTCGGCGAGCTTGCCGTCGGTCGACACGTCCGCCATCAGGGAGGAGATCTCCTCCGGAATGGGCGCGACGTCCTCGCGAGTGATGCCGGCCGCCGGTGACCAGACGAGATTGACCCGCAGCGCCGGATCCGTTTCCGGGTGATCGCTGCGGTTGTGGCAGCCACGGGTCTCCCGGCGCTCCAGCGCCGCCTCGAGCGTGGCCCGGGCGGAGAGCACCGCGGACCTGAGGTCGAAGGCGTGCGCGAGATCCTGGAACCCGGCGATGTCGGGATGTACGCCGATGTCCTCCATGCGCTTCTCGATCGCGGTGAGCTCCGCCAGGCCCGCCCGCAGACCCCGCTCGTCACGGACGACGCCCGCGTGCTCGGTCATGGTGTTGCGGAGGGCACGCTGCAGCGCGCGGACGTTCTCCGGCCCGTCCGCGGCCAGCAGGGCGTCGACCTCCGCACGCGCCTCGGCCACGGCCGCCGCCGACCGCGGATGCGCGGTCAGCGACGCCGAGTGGGCGGCCGCCGCCCGGCCGGTGATCCGGCCGTAGACCAGCAGTTCGATGAGGCTGTTGCCGCCGAGGCGGTTGGCGCCGTGCAGCCCGCTCGACGCCTCACCGATGGCGTACAGACCGCGGACGTCGGTGCTGTGGTCCTGCGGACGGACCCAGACCCCGCCCATCGAGTAGTGCGCGGTGGGCGCGACCTCGATCGGCTCCCGGGTGATGTCCAGCATCTGCAGGTCCAGCAGGGTCTGGTACACCCGGGGCAGCCGTTGCATGATCGTCTGCCGGGGCAGGTGCGAGACGTCGAGCCACACGCCGCCCTTCTGCGTGCCGCGGCCCTCCTTGATCTCCGTGTAGGAGGCCAGGGCGACCCGGTCGCGGGTGGACAGCTCCATCCGCTCGGGGTCGTAGCGGCTCATGTACCGCTCCCCGAGCGCGTTGCGCAGGATGCCGCCCTCGCCCCGCGCGGCCTCGCTGACCAGGGTGCCGGCCGCGTTCTCCGGCTCGATGATCCCGGACGGGTGGAACTGCACCAGCTCCGGGTCGCGCAGCCGGGCACCGGCCTCCACGGCGAGCCGGAACGAGTCACCGGTGTTCTCGTCCCGCCGCGACGACGTGCGCCGCCAGATGCGGGTGTGGCCGCCCGCCGCGAGGATCACGGCGTCGGCATGGATGAGGTACCGCGTGCCGTCCAGGAGACCGAAACCGTAGGCTCCGAACACGGCACCCTCGTGGGTCAGGATCCGGGTGATGTACACACCGTCGAGCACGGGGATGTTCAGCTGGTCCGCGCGCCTGATCAGCGTGCGCTGGATCTCCAGACCCGTGTAGTCCCCGGCGAAGGCGGTCTGCCGGAAGGTGTGCGCGCCGAAGAAGCGCTGCGAGATGCGGCCGTCCTCCTCCCGGGCGAACGCCATGCCGTACCGCTCCAGGTCGTCGATGCCCCGGGCGGCGCCCCGCGTGACGATTTCGGCGGTGCGGGGGTCGCCGAGCAGATAGCTCTCCTTCAGCGTGTCCGCCGCGTGCTGCTGCCAGCTGTCCCCGGGGTCCATCGTGGCCAGAGCCGCGTTGATCCCGCCCGCGGCGAGCGAGGTGTGCGCGTCCTGCCTGGGACGCTTGCCGACGGCCAGGACATCGACGCCGGCCTCGGCCAGCTCGATGGACGCCCGCAGGCCGGCGCCGCCGGTGCCGATCACCAGCACCATGGTGGAAAGACCTTGTTCGGTGGCAGCCACGATTGCTCCGATCGTCGGGGTGTTCACCGACTACGACCGGATGACCGCGTTGCCTGTGACACCCGGCGCCACGGACCTCACGTCCCAGCATGCGCCCGCACCGGCACGGCGGCGACCCGGCACCGGGGGCGCGGACGCCGCCGCGACCGCGCGTCAGCCGCCCAGCGACGCCACGAACGGCGACAGCTTGTCCGGGTTCATCACCCACATGATCCGGTGGATGCCGTCCGCCGACACATCGACGGAGAGCAGCGCCACCGCCTTGCCGTCGACCGAGACCAGAACGGCCGGCTGCCTGTTGGCCTCCACCCACCGCGTCCGGGCCGACGGCCAGAGCCGCGGCGCGAAGGCGGCCACGTACCTGGAGACGTGCGTACGTCCGACGACCGGAATCCGCGACACGCCCCGGATGCCCCCGCCGTCGGCGTAGCTGACGACGTCGGCGGCGAGGACGTTCTCCAGCACCGCCAGATCGCCCGTCTGCGCGGCGGCGAGGAACACCTCCAGCAGACGCCGGTGGTCGGCGGGACTGACCCGTTCCCTGCGCTCGGCGGCGAGACGCTTGCGCGCACGGCTCACCAGCTGCCGCGTGTTGGCCTCACTCGTCTCCAGGATCTCCGCGACCTGGCGGTAGGGGTAGTCGAAGGCCTCCCGCAGCACATAGGCCGCCCGTTCCACCGGGTTGAGTTTCTCCAGGAGCAGCAGCACCGCCATCTCCAGCGCCTCGGACCGCTCCGCGCCCAGCTGCGGATCCTGCGTGGTGTCCACCGGCTCGGGGAGCCACGGGCCGACGTACGCCTCCCGCCGCACCCGCGCGGACTGCGCGACGTTGATGGCGAGGCGGGCCGTGATCGTGGTCAGGAAGGCGGCCGGTTCGCGGATGTCGTCGCGGTCGGCGTTCTGCCACCGCAGCCACGCCTCCTGGAGGACGTCCTCGGCCTCCGCGGAACTGCCGAGCACCCGGTAGGCGATGCCGAAGAGCTGCGGGCGCGCCGCGAGGAACTCCTCCGTGGCCCGGTCGAGGGAACCGGTGTCGTCCCCAGCCTGCATGGTCGTCCCTTCCGGCTCCGGGCCAACCATGCTACGTGGCCTGCCATCCGGGTGCGTCCGGGCCCGGCCACCGGGGTGCTGTCACGGACGGGGTGGAACCGTCCCGTCCCCGGCGCGGGGACTCGGCCGCCGCGGATCCGCCGTCTGACCGCACGTCACCCGGCGTTGTGCTTCCATGCTGCGGGGCGGCCGGCACCCGGCCGCCCCGCTCTCCCGCTCGGAACCGGTCCCACCCCTACGCGACTGGAGAAGGCATGACGCCCAGATTCCGACGCCCCGTCCGCACCGGCCGTCTCGCCGCCGTGCTCGCCGCCGTGCTGTTCGTCACGGCGGCCCCGGCGACGGCCGCCGGCCACACCCCCGGCTCCCGTGCCCCGGCCGTCCCCCTGCGGGTGGTGACGTACAACATCCATGCCGGGGCGGGCCAGGACCAGGTCTTCGACCTCGACCGCACCGCCGCCGCGCTGCGCGGTCTGCACGCCGATGTGATCGGGCTCCAGGAGGTCGACGTGCACTGGGGCGCCCGGAGCGCTTTCGTCGACGAGGCCCGGGCGCTGGCCCGGACATTGCGCATGCGGGTGTTCTTCGCACCCGTCTACGACCTGGAACCGGCCGGCCAGGGCGGTGAGCGGCGGCAGTTCGGCGTCGCCGTGCTCAGCCGCCATCCGGTGCTCCACGCCGAGAACCACGAGATCACCCGGCTCTCCACGCAGACCCCCGACCCGGTGCCGGCCCCGGGGCCCGGTTTCGCCGAGGTGGTCGTCGGTGTCCGGGGTGCGCGGGTGCACGTCTACTCCACGCACCTGGACTACCGGGCCGACCCGTCGGTCCGTGCGGCCCAGGTGGCGGACATGCTCGCCGTGCTGGCCGCCGACCGGGGCCCCAGGGTCCTGGTCGGGGACTTCAACGCCGAGGCCACGGCACCGGAACTGGCGCCGCTGTGGCGGACCCTGCGGGACGCCGCCCCCGACGGCGGCGCCACCTACCCGGCGGATGTCCCGGTCAAGCGCATCGACCTGGTGACCGTCTCACCCGACATCACCGTGGCCGGCGCCCGCACGGTGGCGACGCAGGCCTCGGACCACCGGCCCGTCGTCGCGGACCTGAAGGTGCACCGGCGCGGACACTGACGGCGGGCACACCCCTCACCGCGTCAGCCGGCCCCGTTCACCCTCATCTCTCCCAGCTCCGACCAGTCGTCCTGCGGCAGCGACATATTCACGATCCGAGGGGTCTCGGCGAGGTGGGGCGGCAGCGTCCGCTGTGCGGTCCGGAAGTGTGCGGACCGCACATGGGCGGCCCCCGCCTCGTCGTCGCGGAAGGCCTCGACCAGGACGTACTCGGTCGGGTCATCCAGGCTGCGGGACCAGTCGAACCACAGGCAGCCCGGCTCCTCGCGGGTCGCCGCGGTGAAGTCCGCGACGATCCGCGGCCACAGGTCGGCGTCCTCCGGGCGGACCCGGAACTTGGCGGTGATGAAGATCATCCGACTCCTCCCTCACCCGGACCCGGCGGCGCCGCACCGCCCTGGAGCCGTTCCAGGTCGGAGGGCCGGACCTGGATGGCCACCATGGCGATCAGCGCGGCCAGCGCGGCGAAGATCGCCGCCATGATGAACGCGGCCGACACACCGGAGGTGAGGACCTCGTCGCCCCAGGGCGCCGGCAGCTCCCCGGTGCGCTGGAAGCGCAGACGTTCGGCGGTGGTCGCCTGCTGAAGGAAGCGCGGTACCTGCTTCTCCGCCTCGTTGCTGCTGACCGTGCCGTACATCGTGACCAGGATGGACAGGCCGAGCGAGCCGCCGACCTGCTGGGTGGCGTTGAGCAGGCCCGACGCGGCGCCGGTCTCCCGGACACGGACGTTGGACAGCGCCATCAGCGTCAGCGACACGAACTCCATGCCCATGCCGAGGCTGAAGACCAGCATCGGGCCCAGGACGCTGCCCGCGTAGGTGGAGTGGACGTCGGTCAGGGTCAGCCAGGCAAGCCCCGCGGCCGCGAGCACACCGCCCACCACCATGAAGGGTTTCGGCCCGTACACGGGCAGGAACCGGGAGGCCAGCCCCGCGCCGATCGCGATGACCGCGCTGACCGGCAGGAAGGCGAGCCCGGCCTGGAGCGGGCTGAAGTCCAGCACGTTCTGCACGAAGAGCGTCAGGAAGAAGAACATGCCGAACATCGCCGCCGCCAGGCACAGCATGATGCCGTAGGTGCCCGCGCGGTTGCGGTCGGCGAACATGTGCAGCGGAGTGATCGGCTGACGGGACCTTCTCTCGATCATGACGAAGCCGGTGAGGACGACGACGGCCGCGGCGAACGAGGCCAGGGTGAGGGGGTCGCGCCAGCCGTCCTGCGCGGCCCGGATGAACCCGTAGACCAGCAGCACCATGCCCACCGTGGAGGTGAGGGCGCCGACGAGGTCGAAGCGGCCGGGATGGCGTTCCGACTCCTTGATCCAGCGGGGTGTCGCCAGGGCGATCAGCAGCCCGATCGGGACGTTGACGAAGAGCACCCACCGCCAGTTCAGCCACTCGACGAGGATGCCCCCGGCGAGCAGACCGATGGCGCCGCCGCCCGCCGACACGGCGGCGAAGACTCCGAAGGCCCGGTTGCGTGCCGGTCCTTCACGGAAGGTGGTGCTGATCAGCGCCAGCGACGTGGGGGAGGCGATCGCACCGCCCATGCCCTGGAGGGCGCGGGCGGCCAGGAGTTGGCCCCCGTTCTGGGCGAGCCCGCCGAGCAGGGAGGCCAGCACGAAGAGCAGCACACCGAAGATGAAGACGCGCCGCCTGCCGAGGATGTCACCGGCCCGGCCGCCGAGCAGCAGCAGCCCGCCGAAGGTGAGGGTGTAGGCGTTGACCACCCAGGACAGGTTGGTGGTCGAGAAGTCCAGCGAACGCTGGATGTGCGGCAGCGCGATGTTCACGATGGTGATGTCCAGCACCACCATCAGCTGACACGACGCGATGACCAGCAGCGCCATCGCGTTCCCGCCGCCGGCGGCACGTTCGGTGTGCTGCCGGGCGGAGGCAGATCGCGGACCGCCGCTCATACCGGGTCGCCCTTTCGGGAATCCACCGTTCGACCGTACGTGCGCATCCGGACGCCCACCAATCGATCACGGTGGGCGCCGCCGGCCGGTCGGCCACCCCGACTCCGTGGGCCCGGGCCGGGCCGGCAGGGTCGGATCCCGTTCCATCCGTATTCCTCCCGGCGCGCGGGGAGCCGGTGCGTGCCGCGCGCCGGGAGGGACCGTCAGGAGTCCGACCGGTGTCCGGGCTTGCGGCGCTCGACGTACAGCCGGGGGTCCGCCGGCCCGGTCCACTCCAGGCGTACGACACCGGGTACCGCGGCGTCGCCGACGCGCGCCGGGTCCTTCCAGTGGCCGGCGGCCGGGTTGCGGAGGAACGTCGCCCACAGGTGGCCGGCGTGGTCCCGGAAGAAGTTGTTGTGTCCGGCGCCGACACCCGCCGTCCACCGCTCGGAGTACGGTCCTTCGAAGCGGTCGGCGACCGCGACGATCACGTCGTACTGGTACTGCACCCGTCCCGTCCCGGGCGGGTCGTAGGCGTTGCGCACGGTGCCGTAGGCATCGACCGACGTGCGGTCCCACGCGGCGTGGAGCAGGTAGTACTTGCTCTTGTGCTTGAAGACGTAGGCGCCTTCCAGATACGGCTCGGGCGAATAGGGGGTCTGCCGGAACCTCGGCAGGTTCGTCGTGGTGACGATGTCCTCCATGTCGTCCCGGAACTTGGCGTACAGGTCGTTGTGCAGGACGAGCCAGGCGTCGTCCCCCTCGCTGTAGAGGCCGCCGTCGATGTGGTGGTAGGCGCCGGGCTCGATGAAGGCGGGCCCGCCGATGAAGGAGTCGCCGAACGGCTTGTCGAGATTGCCCTCGGCCAGCCGGTACGGGCCCTCGACACCGCCCTCGCTCACCAGCATGAACGACCCGACCTTGCGGGAGTGGTCGCCCATGCACGCCACGATGTACCACTTGCCCTTGAAGTGGTGCAGCTCCGGGGCCCACACGTTGCCGCGCTTGCCGAACCGTTCGTCGACGAGTACTTCGACCTCGTCGACCCCGCCGATGTGGAACTGCCGCGCTCCATCGCGGAGACCTTCCACGACAAGCCCCCGGTGCAGCGCAACTACAGCGCCCACTGGACCTTCGACACCATGCCGATCGAGACGACCCGCAAGCTCATCGCCGTCTACTGGGGCTATGTGGCGCTGATCGACCGGCAGATCGGCCGGGTCATGGCGGCGATGGAACGGCTGGGCCTGGTGGACGACACCGCCGTCTTCTTCACCTGCGACCACGGCGAGTTCACCGGATCCCACCGGCTGCACGACAAGGGCCCGGCGATGTACGAGGACATCTACCGCACACCCGGCCTGCTCCGTGTCCCGGGCGCCCCCGCCGGCGTGGTGCGCTCCGAGTTCGTCAGCCTGCTCGACTGCACCGCCACCATCCTGGAACTGGCCGGCCTCGACCACAAGCCCGCGGTGGACTCGCGCAGCCTGCTGCCCCTAGTGAACGGCGAACCCGTGGACTGGGAGGACGACATCGTCTGCGAGTTCCACGGCCACCACTTCCCCTACCCGCAGCGCATGCTGCGCGAGGACCGGTACAAGCTCGTCGTCAACCCCGACTCGGTCAACGAGCTCTACGACCTGGTGACCGACCCGGACGAACTGCAGAACGTCTACGCCCACCCCGAACTGGCCCCGGTCCGCCGACGGATGATGCGCCGCCTGTACGACGTGCTGCGCGAGCGCGGCGACAACTTCCACCACTGGATGACATCGATGTACGAGGTGGGAGAGGTGGCCCACGACCCCACCCTGAGCGGTCTCGACGAGTCGACCTACCGGACCACCCATGACTGACGGCCACCGCCCCTGCTGCACCCCGGCGGACACACCCGTCACCACCGCCGCACACCCGGCGGTGACCGCGGTCCCCGCCGGTGCGCGCTCCACGCGGGGACAGCTCCGGCTGCCCGGCGGCGAGTTCGCCATGGGGGACGCCTTCGGCGAGGGATACTCCGCGGACGGCGAGACACCCGTGCACACGGTCCGTCTCCGGCCCTTCCACATCGACGAGACCGCCGTCACCAACGCGCGGTTCGCCGCCTTCGTCAAGGCCACCGGCTACGTCACCGACGCCGAGCGCTACGGCTCCTCGGCCGTCTTCCACCTGGTGGTCGCCGCCCCCTCCGCCGACATCCTCGGGCACGCCGCCGGCACCCCCTGGTGGATCAACGTCCGGGGCGCCCACTGGCGCCGCCCCGAAGGCGCACGTTCCGACATCACCGGACGGCAGAACCACCCGGTCGTCCACGTCTCGTGGAACGACGCGACCGCCTACGCGCGGTGGGCGGGCAAGCGCCTGCCCACCGAGGCCGAGTGGGAGTACGCGGCCCGCGGAGGACTGGCCGGCCGCCGCTACGCCTGGGGGGACGACCTCACCCCCGACGGCAGATGGCGCTGCAACATCTGGCAGGGACGCTTCCCGGACACCAACACCGCCGAGGACGGTCATCTGACCACCGCCCCGGTCAAGTCCTTCCGTCCCAACGGCTTCGGCCTGTGGAACACCGCCGGCAACGTGTGGGAGTGGTGCGCCGACTGGTTCTCGCCCACCTACTACGCCGAGTCCCCACCGCGGGACCCGCGCGGCCCGGGGAGCGGAACGGCACGGGTGATGCGCGGCGGCTCGTACCTCTGCCACGACTCCTACTGCAACCGCTACCGCGTCGCGGCCCGTTCGGCCAACACCCCGGAGTCCTCGTCGGCCAACCTCGGCTTCCGCTGCGCCAACGACGCCGGGGAACGGTAGTGCCTGCACTACCCGCACCGGGCACCTGGCTGCATGGGCGGGGGCCGCCGCGCCTTCTAGCGTCGTGGGAGTACCGCACCGAGTCACTCCCGGAAGGCGCAGCACCATGTCAGTGACCCAGGCCGACGCCGCCGTCGTCCTCGACCATCTCCACAAGACGTACGGCGGTGAACAGCCGGTCGTGGCGCTGGACGACGTCAGCGTCGCGTTCATGCGGGGCACGGCGACCGCGGTGATGGGCCCGTCCGGATCCGGCAAGAGCACCCTGCTGCACTGCGCGGCGGGACTGGACCGGCCGGACTCCGGACGGATGCGGATCGGAGCCACCGACCTGTCGTCGATGTCCGAGAAGAAGCTGACCGAACTGCGCCGCAGCCGGGTCGGTTTCGTCTTCCAGGCGTTCAACCTGGTGGGCGCGCTGGACGTGGAGCAGAACATTCTGCTGCCCTCGCGGCTCGCGGGCCACCGGCCGGACCCCGCGTGGGTCGCCGAGGTGATCGCCAGGGTCGGCCTGACCGAGCGGCTGCGGCACCGGCCCGCACAGCTCTCCGGCGGCCAGCAGCAACGGGTGGCGATCGCCCGGGCGCTCGTCACCCGCCCCGAGGTCATCTTCTGCGACGAACCGACCGGCGCGCTGGACACCCGGACCGCCGCCGAGGTCCTCGCCCTGCTGCGCTCCGCGGTCGACGAGACCGGCCAGACCGTCGTCATGGTCACCCACGACCCGGTCGCCGCCTCCTACGCCGACCGCGTCCTGGTCCTCGCCGACGGGCGGATCGTACGGGACATGGCACAGCCCGGCGCCGAGCGGATCGCCGAACACCTCGCGCAACTCGGCCGGCGCCGGCCCGCCGTGAGCCGGGAGGGCTGAACCATGCTCCGACTCGCCGCGCAGATGCTGCGCTTCCGCAAGGGAAGCTTCGTCGCCACGTTCGTCGCGCTCGCCGCGGGCGTCGCCATCCTGACGACCTGCGCCCTGCTGGCGGAGTCCGGCTGGCGGTACAAGGGCGAACCGCAGCACTACCGTGCCGCGCTCGCCGTCGTCGCCGAGCGGGACCTGAGGGTGGCCGGACCGACCGTCCTGGGCGAAACCGAGTACACCACCGTGGCCCTGCCCGAGCGCGGCAGTGTCCCCGAGGCGCTTGCCGGTGAACTGGCCTCGGTGCCCGGCGTGGCGCGCGCCGTGGGTGACCGTTCGATCGCCGTCACCGCGGCCGCCGCCCCGGACGTGCCGGCCACGGGACACGGCTGGTCGTCCGCCGCGCTCGCCCCGTACCGGCTGGCCGGCGGCCGGGCGCCGCGCTCCGAAGGGGAGATCGCCCTCGACGCCCGGCTCGCCCGCCGCGGCGGACTCGCGCCCGGCGACACCACCGACATCGTCACCGGCGGGGTCCGGCGCTCCTACCGGGTGAGCGGCGTCGTCGCGACGGACGGTCCGCCGGGACAGCGGGCGGCGCTGTTCTTCACCGACGCGCGGGCCGCCGCCCTCGACCCGCACCCGGGCCGCTTCGACGCCGTCGGCGTCCTCGCCGAACCGGACGCCGACCGCACCGTCGTGCTGGCCGAGGTGCGCCGGATCGCGGAGGACGCCGGCGCGAAGGCCTACACCGGCGACGAGCGCGGACTGGCCGGACAGCCCGATGCCGCCGCCGCACGTGCCCTCACGCTCCAGGCCGGGGGAGCGTTCGGCGGATACGCCGCGATGATCATGATCTTCGTCGTGGCCGGAACGGTCGGCCTGTCGGTACGGCACCGGCGTCGTGACCTCGCCCTGCTGCGCGCCGTCGCCGCCACCCCGGGCCAGGTGCGGCTGATGCTCGTCGCCGAGGTGGGCCTGCTCGGACTGTGCGCCGCCGTGGCGGGTGTCCCGGCCGGACTGGCCGCCGCGGGATACATCCGGGACGAACTCGTGGACCGGGGCTTCGTACCGGGCGGGTTCACCGTCCAGGGCGGACCGCTCTCCGCGGCCGCCGCGACCGTGGCCGTCGCCGTCGTCGCCCTGCTCTCCGCCTGGATCGCGGCGCTGCGCATCACGCGGATCCGGCCGACCGAGGCGCTCGGGGAAGCGGCCGTCGAGCGGCCGCCGGGCAGCAGGGCACGCGTGGTGAGCGGCCTGGCGTGCCTCGCCGCCGGGGTGTCCCTGACCGGTCTCACCGGCGCCACCGACGGCCAGACCGCGCTGGGTGCCGCGACGGGCATGCTCTACGCGTTCGTGCTGGGCGTCGCGCTGCTGGCGCCCTGGATCAACCAGGCGGCCGCCCGGCTGCTGGGGCCCGTGCTGCGGACCGTGTGGGGCAACAGCGGTCATCTCGCCGCGGCGAACCTGCGGGCCAACGCGCGCGGCACGGTCGCCGTGCTCACCGCGCTCGTGCTCTCCGTCGGCCTCGGCGGCACCGTCTGGTTCCTCCAGGACAACCTCGAGCGGCAGACCGTGGTCCAGAGCCGCGACGGAATCCTCGCCCAGCACGCGCTGACCGGCGGCGCCGGCCTGCCTGCCTCCGCCACGGCCGAGGCCCGCCGGATCCCCGGGGTGCTCGCCGCCACCGGGGTGCGCCGCACCTCCGTCGTCGTGCCCAACCGGCTCGAGGCGCAGACGGTGGTCGCGCAGGGCATCGATCCGAAGGGCGTGGAACAGACGCTGGACCTGGACGTCACCTCCGGCAGCCTGGACCGGCTGGCCGAGGGCACCATGGCCGTGTCCACCGCGCAGGCGGACGCCTCGGGCTGGCGGCTCGGCGACGAGGCCGACCTGTGGCTCGGCGACGGCACGCCCGTCACCCTGCGCGTCGTCGCCCTCTACGAACGCGGCTGGGGTTTCGGCGACGTCACCCTGCACACGCGCACCCTCATGGGGCACACCGTCACCGGACTCGACGACCAGGTGCTCATCCGCACCGCACCGGACGCCGACGTCGGCACCGCCCTCGCCGGGCTGGCCCGCGCGTATCCGGCCGCCGCGGTGGTGGACACCGACCGGCTCACCGGTGAGCTCGCCGAGGACCTGGCCGTCAGCGGATGGCTGAACCGGATGCTCATCGCCGTCCTGGTCGGATACGCCGTCCTGGCCGCCGCCAACACCCTCGTCATGGCCGCCCTGGCGCGGACCCGGGAGCTGTCCCTGCTGCGCCTGGTCGGTGTCACCCGCGGTCAGGTGAAGCGGATGGTGCACGCAGAACAGGCGGGGCTGCTCGGGGTGGCACTCGTCATCGGCGCGGCGATCGCGGCCGTCACGCTCACCACGATCGTCAACGCCGTGACCGGCACGCGCGTCCCCTACGTACCGGCCACGGGCTCGGCCGCCATCCTCGGCGGGACCATCGTGCTGGCGCTCGTCGCCACGGTGCTTCCCATCGGCCGCGTCCTGCGCACCCCGCCGGTCGAGGGGATCGGCATCCGCGAGTGACGCCCGGCCGCGGTCACGGGCCGCACGGACGCCCCGTTCCGGGCGACCGTGCGGCCCTTTCGTGCGCGGCTCAGGCGGCCAGCCGCTCGGCGAGGGTCTTGGCCCTGACGCTGGCGTCCTGGTGGGCGCGCTCGCGGGAGCTCTCGAACAGCGGGACCAGATCGGCCATCGCCGGCACCTGGGGGGCCATGGTCAGCTCCGGGACGATGAAGCCGAGGTCCAGGCCGAGCATGTCGACGAGCACCGCGCGCAGGTAGTTCTGCACGTACTCGTAGCCCTCGCGCGGCGTGCCCGGCGCGTAGGAGCCGCCGCGGCTGGCGACCACGGTGACCGGGGTGCCCTTGGCCGAGGGGGTGTCGCCCGCGGTACGGCCCATGACGATCACGTTGTCCAGCCACGCCTTGAGCGTGGAGGGGATCGTGAAGTTGTACATCGGGGCGCCGATCAGCAGCGCGTCCGCCCGCTCGAGCTCCTCGACGAGCTTCAGCCGCTCGGCGAAGGCCGCGGCCTGCTCGGGGGTGTGCGCGGCCGGGTCCGCGACGGCCGCCAGGTGGGCGTCGGCCGTGAGGTGGGGCACCGGGGCGGTGGCCAGGTCGCGGTAGATCACGGTGCCCTCGGGGTGCTGCTCCTCCCAGGTCTTGCGGAAGGCCTCCGTCACGGCGCGGGACGACGAGGCGGACGCCGGGAACACGGAGGAGTCGATGTGGAGAAGGGTGGCCATCAGGGGGTTCTCCCATGGGTGCAGGAGCGGAGGCGTGTCCGCCGCCGCTGACGTTTCGTACTCGACTATGGATAACACAGGTGCTTACTTTTTTTCATCTGCTTGCGGCGTGGATGTACCCTGGAGCCATGGCGGTCGAGCAGGTACACGAGACAGAGGCATGCAAGCGGGTGAACGGCGGGATCACCCGCGTCTTCCAACTGCTCGGCAAGCGCTGGACGGGGCCGATCGTGGCCGTCCTGGTGGAACAGCCGGCGTACTTCGCCGACCTGCGCCGGGCCATCCCCGGCATCAGCGAACGCATGCTCTCCGACCGCCTGACGGAACTCGGCGCCGCGGGACTGGTCATCCGTGAGGTCGACGAGGGCCCGCCGCTGCGGGTCGCCTACCGGCTGACGGAGTCGGGGGCGGCGCTGGAACCGGCGCTCAAGGAACTCGGCCGGTGGGCCGATACCCACCTGCCCGGGGGCGACCCCTGCAAGGAAGAGGTCCGCTGAGCCGGAGCTCGCCATCCACTACGGGCCCACGAGGTCCGTCCGCCTGGAATCCGGGTCTCGTTTCCTGCCCGCCTGGGCCCGAACGGGTCGGCCGAGGCGCTCGCACCCAGCTCTGAACGGACCGGCCCAGCCGGCCATGCCCCCACACGCACGGACCGGGCAAGGCGGGCGCGCCCCGCGCGGCACAGGTCGGGTGAGACACCTCAGGCGTCCAACTCGTCAAGCCCCCGGCTGCTCTGGCCGTGTTCGCGCAATACGCGAGCGTAGTGGCGATGCTGGCGGGGGCAGCTGGACAGCCCCAACGACCGAGCGAAGCTTCGGCAGGTCGCCGGACTCTGAGGTTTCCGCGTTCAGGCGACCTGTGCGACGGCGGGGCCTGATGTGGGGAAGGCCACGGCCTCGTCGAAGTGGTGGCCGTGCTGGAGGCAGTGGTAGAGCTGGCCGATCATGCGATTGAAGAGGTTGCGCTGGGCGGCGGCGTGCCGGTCTCCGTGGTTGTCGCGGCGGCGTCGGTAGTGGGCCTTCAGGCCGCGGGCGTCTGCGAAGCGGGCTTTGTCGTCTCCGATCTCGGCGAGCACTCGGGCGCCGAGCTGGGCTCCGAGGCCGGGGAAGCTGAGGATGATCTCAGCGTCCGGGTGCTGAGGGAAAGCCTCTTCGACCGCCTCGGTGAGGTCGTCGGCGGCGGTGCAGGCGGCCTCCAACTGGACCAGCAGGGCGAGCATTTGCTTGCCCAGCGCGTCCTCGACCAGTGGCGGCTGGTGGGCGTAGTCGTCGCGGAGGACGTCGCGGAGGACGTCGCGGAGCCGCTCGGCCTCTGCCGTGATGCCGCGCTTCCGGCCGGCCCGCTTGAGCGCGGCCTCCAACTGCGTGCGGGGCGCCGGACAGGGCAGCTGATGCCGGCGTGCCCCCGGGCGGTGCGGCGAGCGGGGGCGGGGCGGCCCGGGGGAGTCGGACCCGTACGCCCGCCCCCGGCCGGCCAGGCGTTACGTGTCGAGTGAGCGGCTGGTGACCCCGGCCAGGTGGCGGGTGAAGACCTCGCGGGCGTCGGGCGTGAGCGTGCGCAGCGCCACCAGCGCGGTGACGGCGACATCGCACAGCTCGGACCGGACGTCGTCCCACGTGTGGGTCGTACCCTTGCGCGGATTCTGGCCCGTCGCACCGATCACGGCCTCGGCGACCTCCCCCACCTCCTCGGACAGTTTCAGGATGCGCAGCAGCAGGCCGTCCGGACCGCCGACGGGACGGTTCGCGTCCAGCCAGCCGTACAGGCCGTCGATGGACTCCCACAGATCGGCGGCCGGCCCCTGGGGCGGCGGTGGGGAAGACAGGTGAGCACTCATGCGCGAGAGCCTGGCACGGCCCACCGACAGGTCCGGGGCCCGACCGCGCCCCGGCACCCCCTAGTCGAACAACGCCTCCTGCTCACCCTCCTTGGCCTTCCGCAGCCGGCGGCTGCGCGCCCCCAGCGTCACCGCCGTCGCCGCCGCAGTCGCCGCGAACGCCGCCGGAAGCATCCAACTCCGGTTGGCCGTATGGCCGAGGACGTGGTCCAGGGAGAGCCGGCCGGGCCCCGTGACGGCGAGCCCGGCGGCGGTCAGGCCCAGGGTCGCGGCGTACTCGAAGCCGCCCTCCTGGTTGAAGAAGCCGTTGGGCGCGTGCACGGCGGACGCGCCCGCCATCGCGCCGGCCGCGGCGGCACCCGCGGCCGGGGTGGCGAGGCCCAGTGCCAGCAGGATGCCGCCGCCGGTCTCGGCGAGGCCCGCCATCATGGCGTTCCTCCTGCCGGGCACGTACCCGACGGACTCCATGAACTGGCCGGTGCCCTCGACGCCGCCACCGCCGAACCAGCCGAACAGCTTCTGCGCGCCGTGCGCGGCGAGCACCCCGCCCGTCCCCAGCCGGAGCAGCAGCAGACCCCAGTCGCTTCGGTCGTCACAGGTCACGTCGTCTCCCCGGGAGCAGTGGCTTGGCCCGACCACGGTCGCACCGCCGCCGCGGGCCGGGCCCGCTGCCGGTCGCCGTTCGGGTGACGCCGGTGGCGGGACCCGGCGGCCGGTACGAGGCTGACGCCATGACCATTCAGATCACCCGCCTCAGCGACCCCGCCGTACGTGCCTTCGTCACGGCCGTCAACAACCACGACCGCGACGCCTTCATGGCCCTTCTCGCGCCCGGCGCCACCATGGCGGACGACGGTTCCGAGCGCGACCTCGCCGAGTGGACCGACCGGGAGATCTTCTCCTCCCACGGTCACATGGAGGTCGACAACGAGTCCGACGGCGGCCGCCGGCTCATCGCCCGCTACAGCAACGACACCTGGGGCGAGATGCGCACGCGCTGGAGCTTCACGGTCGACGACGACGGCCGTATCTCCCGCTTCGAGACCGGTCAGGCCTGACCCGCAACACCTCTGTCGCGCCCGGGAGTCGGCGGGGCGCGACGGCATGAAACGTGTCGGCGGTGAGAGTTGGGTGAGGGGATGGTCACAGACCTCGCCCAGCCGCTCGTTGAGGGATTCAAACACCGCCGTCAGCTCGGCTTTTGCCTCGCGGTTGGCCCGGACTTGGGCGGACGTTGTGGAGATCCGCTGTCACCGCGCGCCCGCCCCCGCGGCGTCCCATTGATCTGACCGCGACAACTGGTCACTCTTCTCGTCAGCCTCCGCGTGACACCGCGCCGGAGGCAGATCCCCCCACACCTGACGAGGAGATCCCTCTTCATGACGCAGCAGATGCGTACCGTCGCACAGAAGGTCACCGCCGCCTGCGCGGTGACGGCCGCCACCGCAACAGCCCTGCTCGGAGCGTCGTCCGCGCAGGCCGCCGAGCCCGCCCAGGGCACCGTCCTCGGCCTCGGCGCCGAAGGAACAGTGGCGGGCAGCTACATCGTCGTGCTCGACGAGCAGACGACGTCGGCCGGCAAGAAGGTCCTGGCCGAGGAGTACGGCGGCGAGCTCAGCCGGTCCTACGGCGCCGCCCTCGACGGCTTCGCCGCGGACGGCCTGAGCGAGTCCGAGGCCAAGCGCCTCGCCGCGGACCCGGCCGTCGGCGCCGTCGTGGCCAACCGCCGGTTCCACACCACGGCCACCCAGGACAACCCGCCCTCCTGGGGCCTGGACCGGGTCGACCAGGAGGACACCGCAGGCGACAGCAAGTACACCTACCCCGACCAGGCCGGTGAGGGCGTCACCGCCTACGTCATCGACACCGGCGTACGGATCACCCACCAGGACTTCGAGGGCCGGGCGAGCCACGGCTACGACGCCGTCGACAACGACGACACCGCCGACGACGGCAACGGCCACGGCACGCACGTCGCCGCGACCGTCGCCGGTGCCGCGCACGGTGTGGCCAAGAAGGCGGACATCGTGGCCGTGAGAGTCCTGGACGACAACGGCTCCGGGACGACCGAGCAGGTCATCGCCGGGATCGACTGGGTCACCGAGAACCACGAGGGACCCTCGGTGGCCAACATGAGCCTGGGCGGCGCCGCCGACCCGGCGCTCGACGCGGCGGTCCAGAAGGCCATCGCCTCCGGGGTCACCTTCGCCGTCGCGGCGGGCAACGAGTCCGCCGACGCCGGGCAGGGCTCGCCCGCCCGCGTGCCGGAGGCCCTCACCGTCGCCTCCAGCACCAAGGACGACGCCCAGTCCGACTTCTCCAACTTCGGCACCGCCGTGGACCTCTACGCACCCGGCTCCGAGATCACCTCGGCCTGGAACGACAGCGACGAGGGCATCAAGACGATATCCGGCACCTCGATGGCCTCCCCGCACGTCGCCGGAGCGGCCGCCGTGTACCTGGCCGGACATCCGGACGCCGACCCGGCGGCCGTGGCGTCGGCGCTGACCGACGGCGCCACCGCCGGCACGATCACCAACCCCGGCACCGGCACCCCGAACAAGCTGCTCAAGATCACCGAGTAGTGCGCAGCCCGGGCGCGGGCCGCTGACATGGGGGAGGGCCGCAGAGGGGAAACGTTCCTCTGTGGCCCTCACATGCCGCCCCCGCCCGGTGTGAGTGGCCCGGCTCACATGGCGTACCGGATCTGCCACCGACACGATGGTCTTCGTCAACGGCAGGCTGAAGGGATCGAGAATGTTCCGCAAGGTGCTGGTCGCCAATCGCGGTGAGATCGCGATTCGGGCGTTCCGCGCGGGCTACGAACTGGGCGCCCGAACCGTCGCCGTCTTCCCCCACGAGGACCGCAACTCGCTGCACCGCCTCAAGGCGGACGAGGCGTACGAGATCGGCGAACCGGGGCACCCGGTCCGGGCCTATCTCTCCGTGGAGGAGATCGTGCGCGCCGCGCGACGGGCGGGCGCCGACGCCGTCTACCCGGGCTACGGCTTCCTGTCCGAGAACCCGGAGCTGGCCAAGGCCTGCGAAGAGGCGGGCATCACCTTCGTCGGACCGAGCGCCCGGATCCTGGAACTGACCGGGAACAAGGCGCGTGCCGTGGCCGCCGCCCGCGAGGCCGGTGTGCCGGTCCTGGGCTCCTCCACACCCTCGACCGACGTGGACGAACTGGTCCGCGCCGCCGACGGCATCGGGTTCCCCGTGTTCGTCAAGGCGGTCGCGGGCGGCGGCGGACGCGGCATGCGCCGCGTCGAGGACCCCGCCCAGCTGCGGGAGGCCATCGAGGCGGCGTCCAGGGAGGCGGCATCCGCGTTCGGCGACCCCACGGTGTTCCTGGAGAAGGCCGTCGTCGAACCCCGTCACATCGAGGTGCAGATCCTCGCCGACGGCCAGGGCAACGTCATTCACCTGTTCGAACGGGACTGCTCGGTGCAGCGCCGCCACCAGAAGGTGATCGAACTCGCGCCCGCCCCCGGCCTCGACCCCGCCCTGCGCGACCGCATCTGCGCCGACGCCGTGCGCTTCGCCCGGCAGATCGGCTACCGCAACGCCGGCACCGTGGAGTTCCTCCTCGACCGGGACGGCAACCACGTCTTCATCGAGATGAACCCGCGCATCCAGGTCGAGCACACGGTGACCGAGGAGGTCACCGACGTCGACCTCGTCCAGGCCCAGCTGCGCATCGCCGCCGGCGAGACACTCGCCGACCTCGGTCTGGCCCAGGAGACCATCACCCTGCGCGGCGCCGCGTTGCAGTGCCGCATCACCACCGAGGACCCGGCCAACGGCTTCCGCCCCGACACGGGGCGGATCAGCGCCTACCGCTCACCCGGCGGCTCGGGCATCCGCCTGGACGGCGGCACCACCCACGCCGGTACGGAGATCAGCGCCCACTTCGACTCCATGCTCGTCAAACTCACCTGCCGGGGGCGGGACTTCGCCACCGCGGTGGGCCGGGCGCGGCGCGCCGTGGCCGAGTTCCGCATCCGCGGGGTCGCCACCAACATCCCCTTCCTGCAGGCGGTGCTCGACGACCCGGACTTCCAGGCCGGACGGATCACCACGTCGTTCATCGAGCAGCGGCCGCAGCTGCTCACCGCACGCCACTCCGCCGACCGCGGCACCAAGCTGCTCACCTACCTCGCCGACGTCACGGTGAACAAGCCGCACGGCGAACGGCCCCAGCTGGTCGACCCGCTCACCAAGCTGACATCGCCGCCCTCCGGCGAGCCGCCGGCCGGCTCCCGGCAGCGGCTCACCGAGCTCGGCCCCGACGGCTTCGCCCGCCACCTGCGTGCCACGCCGACGCTCGGCGTCACCGACACCACGTTCCGCGACGCCCACCAGTCGCTGCTCGCCACCCGGGTGCGCACCAAGGACATGCTCGCCGTCGCCCCGGTGGTGGCCCGCACCCTGCCCGAGCTGCTCTCGCTGGAGTGCTGGGGCGGCGCCACCTACGACGTCGCCCTGCGCTTCCTCGCCGAGGACCCCTGGGAGCGCCTGGCCGCCCTGCGCGAGGCCGTACCGAACATCTGCCTGCAGATGCTGCTGCGCGGCCGCAACACCGTCGGCTACACCCCGTACCCCACCGAGGTGACCGACGCCTTCGTCCAGGAGGCCGCGGCGACCGGCATCGACGTCTTCCGCATCTTCGACGCCCTGAACGACGTCTCCCAGATGCGGCCCGCCATCGACGCCGTACGCGAGACCGGCACGGCCGTCGCCGAGGTGGCCCTGTGCTACACCGCCGACCTGTCCGACCCGTCCGAGCGGCTCTACACCCTGGACTACTACCTGCGTCTGGCCGAGCAGATCGTCGAGGCGGGCGCCCACGTGCTGGCCGTCAAGGACATGGCCGGCCTGCTGCGGGCCCCGGCGGCCGCGACCCTCGTATCGGCCCTGCGCCGGGAGTTCGACCTGCCGGTGCATCTGCACACGCACGACACCGCCGGGGGGCAGCTCGCCACCTACCTCGCCGCGATCCAGGCGGGCGTGGACGCGGTCGACGGCGCCGTGGCCTCCATGGCGGGCACCACCTCGCAGCCGTCGCTGTCGGCACTCGTCGCGGCCACCGACCACTCCGAGCGGCCCACCGGCCTCGACCTCCAGGCCGTCGGCGACCTGGAGCCCTACTGGGAGAGCGTCCGCAGGGTCTACGCCCCCTTCGAGGCCGGGCTGGCCTCGCCGACGGGCCGGGTCTACCACCACGAGATCCCCGGCGGCCAGCTCTCCAACCTGCGTACCCAGGCCGTCGCGCTCGGTCTCGGCGACCGCTTCGAGGACATCGAGGCGATGTACGCCGCCGCGGACCGGATGCTGGGCCGTCTGGTGAAGGTCACCCCCTCGTCGAAGGTGGTGGGCGACCTCGCTCTGCACCTGGTCGGCGCGGGTGTCTCCCCGAAGGACTTCGAGGAGGAGCCGGACCGCTTCGACATCCCCGACTCGGTCATCGGCTTCCTGCGCGGAGAGCTCGGCACTCCGCCCGGCGGCTGGCCGGAACCCTTCCGCAGCAAGGCCCTGCGGGGACGCGCCGAGCCCAAGCCGGTCCAGGAACTGACCGCCGACGACCGGGACAGCCTGGCGAAGGACCGCAGGGCGACCCTCAACCGCCTGCTCTTCCCCGCCCCCACGCGGGAGTTCGAGGCGCACCGTCAGTCCTTCGGCGACACCAGCGTCCTGGACAGCAAGGACTTCTTCTACGGGCTGCGCCCCGGCCAGGAGTACAAGGTCGACCTCGAGCCCGGGGTGCGGCTGCTCATCGCACTCCAGGCGGTGGGTGAAGCGGACGAGCGGGGCATGCGCACGGTGATGTCCACGCTGAACGGCCAGCTGCGGCCGATCCAGGTCCGGGACCGGGCGGCGGCCTCCGACGTCCCGGTCACCGAGAAGGCCGACCGCGCCAACCCCGGCCATGTCGCGGCACCCTTCGCCGGCGTGGTGACCCTCTCGGTCGCCGAGGGCGACGAGGTGGAGGCCGGCGCCACGGTGGCCACGATCGAGGCGATGAAGATGGAGGCCGCCATCACGGCCCCGAAGTCCGGCACCGTCTCCCGCCTGGCCATCAACCGGATCCAGCAGGTGGAAGGCGGCGACCTCCTGGTCGAACTCACCTGACCCCGAACAGCAAGCACCCCCGCGCCCGAAGGGGACGCGGGGGTGCTGCGCGAGCAACGCCCCCTCACGCGCCCCGAAGGGACGCGGGGCGGTATCGATGTGCGGCTCCGGCCCGTGGGCGCGAGCAACCACCCACCCGCACGTCCGGGGGCCGAGGGGCAGCGCCCCTTGAGCACGGGGCGGGAAGGGGCGGAGGGGCGAGAAGACCCTCGGCCGCAGCACCCCCCACCCGAACAAGCCTGCGCAGCCGACCTGTGGGACCGTAGATTGTGCGTTGGCCCATACAGCCCTAAACGACTACGGACGGTACTCATGACCGACCCTTCCGCGGCGCCCGGATCAGCGCAGGAAAAGATCGACACCTCGGTCCCGCACTCGGCCCGCATCTGGAACTACTGGCTGGGAGGGAAGGACAACTACCCCGTCGACGAAGAGGCCGGCGACGCCTACACCGCCGTCTTCCCCGGCATCGTCACCATCGCCCGCAGCAGCCGCGCCTTCCTCAAGCGCAACATCACCTACCTCGCCGGCGAGCAGGGCATACGCCAGTTCCTGGACATCGGCACCGGCCTGCCCACGGCCGACAACACCCACCAGGTCGCCCAGCGGATCGCCCCCGACTCCCGGATCGTCTACGTCGACAACGACCCGATGGTCCTGGCCCACGCCCGGGCGCTGCTCTACTCCACCCCGGAGGGAGCCACGGCGTACGTCGACGCCGACATCCTCGAACCGGACCGCATCCTGGAGGCCGCGAGCCGGACGCTGGACCTCACGCGACCCACCGCTCTCATCCTGAGCAACATCCTGGGGCACATCGCCGACTACGACCAGGCCCGCTCCATCGTCACCCGGCTGATGGCCGCACTGCCCCCGGGCAGCTACCTCTCCGTCAACGACGGCTCACGCGGCATCGACCCCGTCTTCGAGCAGGCGCAGGACGCCTACAACGAGAGCGGCGCCGTCCCGTACAACCTGCGGACGGTCGAGCAGATCACGGCCTACTTCGAGGGCCTGGAGCTCGTGGAGCCGGGCGTCGTCACCGTCCCGCTGTGGCGTCCCGACCCCGCCACGGCCACGCCCGAGCCCGTCGGCGAACACGGCGGCCTCGCCCGCAAGCCCTGAGCGTCCTGAGCGCCCTGAGGTAATCCGACACGGCACCGCGTCCACCGCGGTGCCGTGCACGCATGCGTTACAACGTTGGAACCTACCCACCTGGAGGACTTTGAACTCATCGATGACAAAGTATGGACGAGTTCAGCAGAAGTCTCCTAGCGTGTCGGCCGCAACCGGTTGCCAGTTCGCCTTTCCACACCGGAGTTATCCGGCCCTCCGGTCGACTCAGCAGGAGGAAGCATGGACGCACGGCTGTACCGGCGCGCCCGAAGATGCCTGTCCGGACTCGTCGTCGGCACGTTCGTCGCAGGTGGGCTGTGGGCGTCCCCCATGGCATCGGCCCGTCCGGGCGCCGCGGCGCAGGCCGATGTGCCGCCCCAGGAGCCCGGTGTCACCCTGCGCGTCTACGACGTCCAGGTCCCGCTCGAGGAGATCTGCACCCTCAAAACCGGACAGACCCCCAACGTCGACAAGTTGATGCCGGTCGTCGACTGGGAGACGACCGAGGACTTCGGCGGTTTCAGCGACAACTTCGTCACCCAGGTCACGGGCAACATCCATGTCCCGGCCGACGGTTCGTACACCTTCCGGCTGACCAGCGACGACGGCTCGCGGCTGCTGATCGACGACCAACTGGTCATCGACCACGACGGGTTGCACGGCGCCGAGCCCAAGGACGGCGCCGTGCAGCTCACCGAGGGCATGCACGCACTGCGCATCGACCACTTCGAGCGCGGCGGTGACCAGGTGCTCAACCTCGCCTGGCAGCCGCCGGGTGCCGCCGGCTTCGAGACCGTCCCGAACGCGGCACTGAGCACCGACGCCGGAGTGGTCCGGGTGACCGCCCCGGGCCGCAAGGAGTGCGAGGGCATCAGGGACTCGCCCGGCGACGGCCTCCCGCTCAACTCCGTACGCCCCGACCACACCCTGACCGACCTGCGTCCCGAGGGCTTCGAACCGCAGGTCACCGGCATGGACTGGCTGCCCGACGGCCGTCTGGTGGTGAGCACCTGGGGCGGCAGCGACAACACCGCCGGTGAGGTCTACGTCATGGACGAGGTCACCGGCACCACCGGCCCGGACCAGGTGAAGGCCACGAAGATCGCCGAGGGCCTCAAGGAGCCGATGGGCCTCAAGGTCGTCGACGGCACCATCTTCGTCTCCCAGAAGCACGAGCTGACGGAACTGGGCGACAGCGACGGCGACGGCGTGATGGACCGGCACAAGACCATCGCCACCTGGCCCTACGGGGGCAACTTCCACGAGTTCGCCTTCGGGCTGCTCTACCGCAAGGGCCACTTCTATCTGAACCTGTCGGTCGCCATCGACTACGGCGGCGCCACCACCGATCCGCAGCCCGCACCGGGCCGGGGCGTGACCATCAAGGTCAACAGGGAGACCGGCAAGGTCAGTTACCTGGCCGGTGGCCTGCGCACCCCGAACGGCATCGCCTGGGGACCCGGCGGCGACCTCTTCGTCACCGACAACCAGGGCGGCTGGCTCCCCTCGTCCAAGCTCGTCCACATCAAGCAGGACCGCTTCTTCAACCACTACACCAACCCCGCGGGCCCCTTCGACTCCGAGCCGGTGACCCAGCCGGTGCTCTGGCTCCCGCAGAACGAGATCGCCAACTCGCCCAGCACCCCGCTGATGCTGACCAAGGGCCGGTTCAAGGGGCAGATGCTGTTCGGCGACGTCACCTACGGCGGTCTCCAGCGGGCCTATCTGGAGAAGGTCAAGGGCCAGTACCAGGGCGCGGTGTTCCGCTTCACGCAGGGACTCGAAGCGGGCGTCAACCGGATCACCATGGGCCCCGACGGGGCGATCTACGCGGGCGGTCTGGGAGCGGACGGAAACTGGGGCCAGGAGGGCAAACTCCGGTACGGCCTGCAGAAGCTGACGCCGAACGGCGGCAACACCTTCGACATCCAGGCCATGCGGGTGAAGAAGGGCGGCTTCGAGCTGGAGTACACCCAGCCGCTCTCCGAGGAAACCGCTGACAACCTTGTCAGCCGGTACGAGGCCGAGCAGTGGCGCTACACCCCGACGCGTGACTACGGCGGCCCCAAGATCGCCGAGGAGACGCTGAAGGTGACCTCGGCGAAGCTGTCGAAGGACCGCAAGAAGGTGACCCTCGCCATCGAGGGGCTCGAGCCGGGGCGCGTCGTGCACCTGCGCTCCCCGCGTCCGTTCAGCTCGGCGTCGGGCGAGACCCTGTGGAGCACCGAGGCCTGGTACACGCTCAACGCCGTGCCGGGCAAGCAGCCCGCACCGGGCCCGCTGTACGAGGCGGAGGAGGCGGCCCTCACGGGGACCGCCGGGATCAACACCGACCACAGGGGCTACTCCGGCAGCGGCTTCGTCGACCGCTACGGCACGCAGGGCGCCACCACCACCTTCGACGTCCATGCGGACCGGCGCGGCACGTACGACCTGGGGCTGCGCTACTCCAACGGCCCGAACCCCTTCCAGGGCACCAAGTCCCTCTCCCTGTACGTCAACGGCCGGAAGGTGAGACAGACCGAGCTCCGCAGCACCGGTGACTGGGACACCTGGTCGACGCAGACGGAGACCGTGCGCCTGCGGGCCGGGCGCAACACCGTCGCCTACCGGTACGACGAGGGCGACACCGGCCATGTCAACCTCGACCTGCTCAGCGTGGGCCGGCACGGCACGACGGTCAGCCTGTTCGACGGCGACGGGCTCGACAGATGGCAGCACACCGACGGACGCCCGGTCGAATGGCCGGTGGACGGCGGGGCCATGGAGGTCTGCTGCGGCGACATCCGCACCAAGGACAGCTTCGACGACTTCAAGCTGCACGTGGAGTACTGGCTGCCGAAGCTGCCCCCGGACGTGACCGGCCAGGACCGCGCGAACAGCGGCGTCTACCTGCAGGACCGCTACGAGCTGCAGATCCTGGACTCCTACGGTGACACCACACTCGACACCGACGAGGCGGGAGCGATCTATCTGAAGAAGGCTCCCGACGTGAACGCCGCCGAGGCGCCGGAGACATGGCAGTCGTACGACATCGTCTTCCGCGCGGCCCGCTACGACGCCGAGGGCAACAAGACGGCCGACGCGCGGGTCACCGTGGTGTGGAACGGAAAGAAGGTCCACGACGACGTCGCGATCGACACCCCGACGGGCGGCGGAGCACCCGAGGGCCCCGCGGCAGGGGCGATCCGGCTCCAGGATCACGGGAACGCGGTGCGTTACCGCAACATCCGTATCACGCCGCTGAGTTAGCGGGCGGCGACTGGATCCGGCGCCTTTCCGTCCGCCGCGGGCGGAAGGGCGCCGGTCTCCTGCTCCCCGGCCGTGTGCGCGCCCCGGAGGCCGATCATGCCGAAGGCCGTCAGGGCGGCGGCGACGACGGCCGCCGCACCGCACACCAGATACGCGGTGCTGAAGCCGTTGCCCAGGGCCTCCAGGGCGACGCCGTGCGCGGCGGATCCCGGGGCCCCGGGCGCCAGGCTGTTCACGGCGATGGGACCGCCGGCGGCGGCGACCTCGCGGGCTGCCGCCGCCTGGCCGCCGTTCAGGCCGGCGCCGGACAGCTTCGCCGTGAACGCCGAGCCGGCGTTGCTGAGGGCGACCGCGCTGACGACGACGGGGCCCAGGGCGAAGCCGAGGTCGCGCAGCATGTTGGTGGTGGCGCTGGCCATGCCGGCCAGATGCCCGGGCACGCTGTTCAGGGCCACCGCCGTCACGGAACTGACCGTCAGCGCGAAGCCGACGCCGATCAGCAGGGAGGGCGCGACGAAGGCTCCGAGGCCGGTGTCGGTGACGTCCATCCGGGCGAACAGCAGGCAGCCGACGGCCATCAGGACGAACCCGGAGGTCAGCAGCCAGGTCGCCGCGACGCGGTGCAGCAGGCGCGAGACCACCGGGATGAGCAGGAAGGCGGGACCCTGGAGCAGCAGGAAGGGAACCGCGACCCGGATGGGGTCCTGGTGCTGCACCGGTCCCAGCCACATGCTCGTGGCGAAGCAGGCGCCGAGGAAGGCGAGCATGCCGATGACCGCGACCACGGACGACACGGTGAAGGCCCGGTTGCGGAACAGCTTCAGATCGAAGATCGGGGAGTCGGCGCCCAGTTCCACCAGGACGAACGCGGCGAGGAAACACGCCCCGAGGGCGAAGGCGAGCATCACGGGCAGCGTGGTCCAGCCCGATTCGGGGCCCTCGACGGCGCCGTAGAGGACCAGGATGAGGCCGATGGCGAAGGTGATCTGACCGGGCATGTCGAGCCTGCGGCCCTCGGGGGCCCTGGACTCCGTGGCGCCGAGCAGGGTGAGCACCATGCTGGCCAGGGCGAGTCCGACGAGCACCCAGAAGGAACCGCGCCACGACCCGACCTTGGCGAACATCCCGCCGAGCAGCGGGGAGACGGCGGCGCCGGCGGACAGGAAGCCGCTCCACAGCGCCACCGCGTGGGCCCGCTCCCGCATGCCGCGGGTGACGGCGCTGACCGCGGTGAGCGAGCCGGGGAACATGGCGCCGGCACCCAGGCCGTTGAGTGCGGCGCCGACCCACAGCACCTGGACGGTGGGTGCCAGCGCGGCCACGGTGCTGCCGGCGGCGACCAGGGCGGTGCCGGCCACGACCAGCCTGCGCCGTCCGAACAGGTCGCCGAGGACTCCGAAGGTGAACTCGAAGCAGACCACGGCGATCATGAACGCGGCCGTGATCCACGTCAGTTGGGAGCCATGGGTCTGGAGGTCCTGCTGAAGAAGACCGTTCAGCGAGGCCGGCAGCGCGTTGGCGACCTGGGCCACGAAGACCGCACCGCAGGCCGCGGCCAGTGTTCCCGCGTAGCCCGGTGTCCGGGAGGCCCCCGCGGTCGGGCCCTGGGACGTCGTGGCCCCGTTGTTGAGCGTCATTGCTGTGTTCTCCCTGGCTGGGAAAGCGGGCGGCCCGAAAACGGGCGCCCGGAGAGCGTCGAGGCGCTCGGCTCTGCGGACGCGGTGGGGGAGAGGACACGTCGCGAGTCCGGCGTGGTGCCGTGGAGGATGACACTTCGCTTTACGTCGCGTCAATGAAATCTGCACAAGTTAAGGTCAGTGACCAATATGTAGGACCAAAGCCGGGCGGCGACGGCGAGCGGGACGGCCGGGCGGTGCCGGCCGGCGCTGCGCGCCCGGAACCAGGGTCAGTGCTGTTCCCCCAGGTCCGTCTCCAGTGCGCGGGCCGCCGCCTCCAGCGTGGCCACCAGGGTCTGGAGGCGGTGCGGGTCGTATCGCACGCCGGGCATGGACACCGACAGGCCGGCCAGGGCGGTGCCGTCCGCGTCGCGGACCGGCACACCGACGGCCACGAGACCGCGCTCGGACCGCTCCTGGTTGACGGCGAACCCGTTGCGCCGCAGACGCGCCAGTTCGGTCCGCAGCCGGTCCAGGTCGGGGCGCTCGCCGGGACGGTCCCGGTAGCGCTCGGCGGCGTACACCTCGCCCAGCTCCTCGTCGGAGAGCGCGGCGAGCAGCAGCAGTCCCGCCGTCGTGCGGTGGGCCGGGAACACCATGCCCTCGCGGGAGCCGACCCGCAGGGCCTGCCGGCACTCGACACTGGCGATGAACCGGGCCGTGTCGCCGGTGCGCACGATCAGGTTCGTGGTCTCGTCGAGCAGGTCGGCGACCCGGCGCAGATGCGGCAGGGCCGCCGCGCGCAGCCGTGACACCAGCGACTGGGAGTGCGCGGCGAGCTCCAGCACCGGTCCCGCCCGGTAGACGCGGTCCTCGCCCTGCACCGCGAAGTCGCGGTAGACGAGCATCGCCAGCAGCCGGTGCGCCGTCGACCGGGCCACCCCCAGCCGCTCCGCCATCCCGGACACGGTCGCGCCGCCCTCCATCTGGAGGATGGTCGCCGCCCGCAGCGCGTGGTCCACGCTGGCGATGGGGTAGGGCGGTGGTGTCTTGAGGGGTTTGTCCACGGTGGCGGCCTCCGGATTCTGCTCTGAAGAATCTACATGTTCTCCAGGCGGACACGCTGCACGCTGAGCCCTGTGACTGACTCCTCCATCGCCCACGACACCGCAACGGGTTCCCCGGTCCGGCTCCAGGCCGTCGCCACGGAGGGGCAACCCGAGGTCACCCCGGCGCTCGAAGAGCTGTACCGGGGCTTCGAGCGGGAACTCCTCGTCCCGCTGTGGACCGAGATCGGCGACCTGATGCCGGCCCACCCGCGCTCGCGCGCCGTGCCGCACCTGTGGCGCTGGCAGAAGCTGCGGGAGCTGGCGGCACAGGCCGGCGACCTGGTTCCGGTCGGCCGCGGCGGGGAGCGCCGCGCCATCGCGCTGGCCAACCCCTCCCTCGGCGGCCGGCCCTTCGCCTCACCGACCCTGTGGGCGGCCATCCAGTACCTGATGCCGGGTGAGGACGCCCCCGAGCACCGCCACACTCAGCACGCCTTCCGCTTCGTCGTCGAGGGCTCGGGCGTGTGGACGGTCGTCGGCGGCGACCCGGTGCCGATGAACCGCGGGGACTTCCTCCCGCAGGCGGGCTGGAACTGGCACGCCCATCACAACGCCACCGCCGAGCCCATGGCCTGGATCGACGGACTGGACATCCCCTTCCAGTACGCCACCGAGGCGCAGTTCTTCGAGTTCGGCCGCGACGAGCTCAGCGACGCCGAGCGGATCACCCCCGGGCGGTCGCGCTCCGAGCGCCTGTGGGGCCATCCGGGCCTGCGCCCGCTCTCGGCCGCGCCCGCCGCGCCCGGCAGCCCGCTGCTGTCGTACAAGTGGGAGTACACCGACGCGGCCCTGCGCGACCAGCTGCAACTGGAGAAGGAGGGCTTCGGCGGCACCGTCGAGCCCGGCCACGCCGCGGTGCGCTACTCCAACCCGCACGACGGCTCCGACGTGCTGCCCACGATCCGCGCGGAGTTCCACCGCGTCGCCCGCGGCGCCGAGACCGCCCCGGTGCGCGAGACCGGCTCGTCCGTCTACCAGGTGTTCGACGGCTCCGGCGTGGTGAGCGTCGGCGACCGGTCCTGGACGGTGACCCGCGGCGACCTGTTCGTCATCCCGTCCTGGGAGCCGTTCTGCGCGAAGTCCGAGGCCGGTGACTCCGACTCCGACTCCGGCGCCCTCGACCTCTTCCGCTTCTCCGACGCGCCCGTCTTCGAGGCGCTCAAGCTCGACCGCACCCAGAAGGACGCCTGACCATGAAGCTCGCCACCCTCCGCACCACCGACGGCACCCGGGCGGTGCGCCTCGACCGCGACACCCTCGTCGACCTCGGATACGCCGACCTGGGCGAACTGTTCGCCCAGGACGACTGGCGGAACCAGGCGTCCGCCGCGTCCGGCACCACGTACCCGGTCGACGGGGCCGACTTCGCGCCGGTCGTGCCCCGCCCCTCCAAGGTGGTGTGCGTCGGCCACAACTACACCAACCACATCAAGGAGATGGGCCGGGACCTCCCGAACCACCCCACCCTCTTCCCGAAGTTCGCCGAGACCCTCCTTGGCGCGAACGACGACATCGTCATGCCGGACGAGACCGACGCCCTCGACTGGGAGGTCGAGCTCGCCGTCGTCGTCGGCCGGCGGGTGCGCCGCGCCGACGAGCGGCAGGCCGCCGACGCCATCGCCGGCTTCACCGTCATGAACGACGTCTCCCTGCGCGACTGGCAGTTCCGCACCGTCGAGTGGACCCAGGGCAAGATCTGGGAGGCCACCACCCCGGTCGGCCCCTACGTCGTCACCCCCGACGAGGTCGGCGGCGTGCGCCCCGCGCTCCAGGTCACCACCACCGTCGACGGCGAGGTCATGCAGCAGGACGACACCGGCACCCTGCTCTTCGACCCGGTCTTCCTGGTCCAGTACATCTCGACCGTCATCACCCTCAACCCGGGCGACATCATCGCCACCGGCACCCCCGCCGGTGTGGGCAACGCCCGCGACCCGAAGGTGTTCCTGCTCCCCGGCCGGACCGTGGTCACCGAGATCACCGGGCTGGGCGCCTGCGTCAACAAGGTGGTCGCGGAATGACCACGCCCGCCCGCACCCTCGCCGACGCCCGCGCCTGGGCCCGCACCGGCACCGAGCTGCTGCTCGACGCCGTCGCGGGCCTCGACGAGGACGCCTTCTCCGCCCCCGGCGTGCTGCCGGACTGGACCCGCAGGCACCTCGTGGCGCACGTCGCCGCCAACGCCGACGCCCTCGGCAACCTGGTGCACTGGGCGGCCACCGGCGAGGAGACCCCCATGTACGCCTCCGCCGAGGAGCGGGCCGCCGGCATCGCCAAGGGCGTCACCCTGACGGCGGACGAGCTGCGCTCCTGGCTGACGGACTCGGCGCAGAAGCTCGCCGCCGGCCTGGACGGGCTCACCGAGGAGCAGTGGCAGCGGCCGGTCGTCACCGCTCAGGGCCGCACCGTCCCCGCCACCGAACTCCCCTGGATGCGGGCCCGCGAGGTGTGCGTCCACGCCGTCGACCTCGGCACCGGCGTCGTCACCTTCGCCGACCTCCCCAAGGGCTTCCTCACCGCGCTGGTCGCCGAGATCCGCGCCAAGCGCGGCTTGGACGAGCTCCCCGGCGGCCCGCTGCCCGAGGTCGCCGCCTGGCTGGCCGGCCGCCCCCACACGCTCGCCGACGCCCCCGTGCTCGGCCCCTGGCTGTAGAGATGGTGAGTCCCATGTCCCACCCTGACGTGATCGTCGTCGGCGGCGGCCTCGGCGGCCTCGGTGCCGCCTTCTCGCTGACCCGGCAGGGCCAGACCGTCCGCCTGCTGGAGAGCGCCCCCGCCTTCGGCGAGGTCGGCGCCGGTATCCAGCTCGCCCCCAACTGCACCCGGATCCTCGACGACTACGGCCTGCTCGGCGAGGCCAAGACCCTCGGCGTCGTCCCGGACGCCATGGTCATGCGCGACGCCGTCGACGGCTCCGAACTGACCCGGCTCGACCTGCGCCACCTGGAACAGCGCTACGGCTACCCGTACCTGGTCATCCACCGCAGCGACCTGCACGGCCTGCTGTTGCGCGCCTGCCGGCGCGCCGGTGTCGAGCTGATCAACGACGCCCACGTCACCTCGTACGAGAACACCGACAACGGCGCCCGCGTCACTCTCGCCTCCGGGGAGACCCACGAGGCCGGGGTCGTCATCGCCGCCGACGGCCTGCACTCCGTCGCCCGCAAGCTGCTCGTCGACGACCGGCCGGTGTCCTCGGCGTACGTCGCCTACCGCGGCACCGTGCCCGCCGAGCAGCCGCGTGTGCAGGCGGCCGACCTCGGCGAGGTCGTCGTGTACATCGGCCCCCGCTGCCACTTCGTCCACTACGGCCTGCGCGGCGGCGAGATGCTCAACCAGGTCGCCGTGTTCGAGTCCCCCAAGGCGCTGGCCGGCCGGGACGACTGGGGCACCCCCGACGAGCTGGACGCCGCCTTCGCCGGCACCTGCGACTTCGTCCGCGACGGCCTGCCCTTCATGTGGCGGGAGAAGTGGTGGCGGATGTTCGACCGCGACCCGATCATGAAGTGGGTCCACGGCCGGATCGCGCTGCTCGGTGACGCCGCGCACCCGCCGCTCCAGTACATCGCCCAGGGCGCGATCATGGCCCTCGAGGACGGCTGGGTGCTGGGCGAGCACGTCGCCCGCAGCCGCTCCGAGGACGGCACGGTCGACTGGAGCACCGCGCTCGCCGCCTACGAGGCCGTCCGCCCGGAGCACTGCCGCCGCGTGCTGACCACCTCCCGTGCATGGGGTGAGCTGTGGCACCTCGACGGTGCCGCCCGCGAGCGGCGCAACACCCTGCTGCGCGCCCGCGACACCTACGACTACTCGTTCACCGACTGGCTGTACGGCCCGACCGCGCTGACACCCGACGAGGAGCCGGAGATGTTCACGCCGATCCCGCTGGACCCGGCGCCCGCCGGAGACGCGGTGGGTGAGGCGGCATGAGCGCCGCCTACCTCTACGCCGCGGTCCGCACCCCGTTCGGCCGGTTCGACGGAGCCCTCGCCGGGGTGCGCCCCGACGACCTCGCCGCCACCGCGCTCACCGGCCTCCTGGCCAGGACGCCCGCCCTCGACCGCGCGGCCATCGGCGACGTGGTGTGGGGGAACGCCAACGGCGCGGGCGAGGACAACCGCAACGTCGGACGCATGGCGGCGCTGCTCGCCGGGCTGCCGGTCGGCGTGCCCGCCACCACCGTCAACCGGCTGTGCGGCTCCGGCCTCGACGCGGCCGTCATCGCCTCGCGCACCCTTCAGACCGGCGACGCGGACATCGTCGTCGCCGGCGGTGTGGAGTCCATGACCCGTGCGCCGTGGGTGCTTCCCAAGCCGGACCGGGCCTTCCCCGCCCGCGATGTCACGGCCGTCTCCACCACGCTCGGCTGGCGGCTGGTCAACCCCGCCATGCCGAAGGAGTGGACCGTCTCCCTGGGGGAGAGCAACGAACTCCTCCGGGAGAAGTTCTCGATCTCCCGGGAACGCCAGGACGCCTTCGCCGTGCGCTCCCACCGGCTCGCGGCCGCGGCGTGGGACGAGGGCTTCTACGACGACCTGGTCCTGCCCACCGAAAACCTCACGCGTGACGAGGGCATCCGCCCCGGCACCGACCCCGGGAAGCTGGCGGCCCTGAAGCCGGCGTTCCGCCCCGACGGGACGATCACCGCGGGCAACGCCTCCCCCCTGAGCGACGGCGCGTCGGCCGTCCTGCTGGGCACCGGGGCGGCCGCCGACCGGATCGGTACGGCGCCCCTCGGCCGCGTCGCGGGACGCGGGGTGCACGCGGTCGAACCGCAGATGTTCGGATTCGCCCCCGTGGAGGCGGCCGACAAGGCGCTGCGCCGGGCGGGCATCGGCTGGGAGGACATCGGCGCGGTCGAGCTGAACGAGGCGTTCGCCGTCCAGTCCCTCGCCTGCGTGGACGCCTGGGGCATCGACCCGGAGATCGTCAACACCCGCGGCGGCGCGATCGCCCTCGGGCACCCGCTGGGCGCCTCGGGCGGCCGGCTGCTGGGCACCCTGGCGAAGGTGCTGCGCGAGCGGCGGCAGCGCTGGGGCGTGGCGGCCATCTGCATCGGCGTGGGGCAGGCCCTAGCCGTGGTCCTGGAGAACGTGACCGACGAGGTGAGCCCGGGATGACCACGGCCATCGCCGCCACGGCCGACGAGGCCGTCGCGGGCATCGAGGACGGATCGACGGTCCTGGTGGGCGGATTCGGGCTGGCGGGCATGCCGTTCGACCTGATCGACGCGCTCATCCGGCAGGGCGCCACCGACCTCACGGTGGTGTCCAACAACGCGGGCAACGGGGACGTGGGCCTGGCCGCGCTGCTCAAGGCCGGCCGGGTGCGCAAGGTGATCTGCTCCTTTCCCCGGCAGAGCGACTCCTATGTCTTCGACGACCTGTACCGGGCCGGACGCGTCGAGCTGGAGGTCGTCCCGCAGGGCACCCTCGCCGAGCGGATGCGGGCCGCCGGAGCGGGCATCGGCGCCTTCTACAGCCCCGTGGGAGCCGGCACCCCCCTGGCCGAAGGAAAGGAGACGCGGGAGATCGACGGCCGCATCCACGTCCTGGAGTACCCCGTCAGAGGCGACGTGGCCCTGATCTCCGCACACCACGCGGACACCCTGGGCAACCTCGTCTACCGCAAGACCGCCCGGAACTTCGGCCCGGTCATGGCCACCGCGGCGACCACGGTCGTCGCCCAGGTCACCGAGATCGTGGAGCCGGGGCGGATCGACCCGGAGGCCGTGGTCACGCCGGGCATCTACGTCGACCGACTGGTACGGGCCGAGGCCCGCCGGCTGACCGTGCAAGGAGCGCGATGACGACCACCACCGTGCCGGAGCGGACGGACCGGGGCCCGCTCACCACCGACGAACTCGCCGCCCGCATCGCCCGCGACATCCCCGCCGGCTCCTATGTGAACCTCGGCATCGGCCAGCCGACCCGGATCGCCGAACACCTGTCGCCGGACGCCGGGATCGTGCTGCACACCGAGAACGGCATGCTCGGCATGGGCCCGGCGGCGACCGGCGACGACATCGACACCGACCTCACCAACGCCGGCAAGGTCCCGGTCACCGAGCTTCCCGGAGCGGCGTACTTCCACCACGCCGACTCCTTCGCCATGATGCGCGGCGGTCACCTGGACGTGTGCGTCCTCGGGGCGTTCCAGGTCTCCTTCCGCGGCGACCTGGCCAACTGGCACACCGGCGACCCCGACGCCATTCCCGCCGTGGGCGGCGCGATGGACCTGGCCGTCGGAGCACGCCGGGTCCTGGTGATGATGAGGCTGTTCACCCGCGACGGTGCCGCCAAACTCGTCCCCGCCTGCACGTACCCGCTCACCGCGCCCGGCTGCGTCGACCGCGTCTACACCGATTACGGAATCTTCGAACCCGGTCCGCAGGGCCTGCGGGTGCACGAGACGTACGGCATCACCGTGGCCGAGCTGCGGCGACGCCTCGGGGCCGGCCTGCTCTGCTGAGCCTTTACAGCCCGGCAGTGCGCCGAGCGCCCTGTACGGTCGGTGCGCGGCGGCGCGTTAGGATCCCCGGCATGGCGAACCTCCGGCAGAAGCAGAAGCAGATGACGCGCCGGCTGTTGCTGGAGTCGGGCCTGGAGCTGTTCACCACCAAGGGATACGCCGCCACCAAGGTGGACGACATCGCCTCCGCCGCGGGCACTACCCGGGTGACCTTCTACGCCTACTTCCCCTCGCGCAGCGACCTGATGAAGGCGCTCATCGACGAGCGGCTCAACGAGGTGCTGCAACGGGTGCGTTCCCCGGAGCACGGCTCCACGGCCCGGGACCTGGTCGCCACGGTGGCCGACGGGACGCGCGAGGCGGTCCTCGCATGGCTGCGCGAGACCGCCGCCAGCTGGCCGCAGGTGCGGCCCATCATCCGTGTGGGCCGGGACGCCGCCGCGGTCGATCCCGAGCTGCGCGACCTGGTGGACCGCTGGATGGAGGAGGCCATCAGCGACATCGAGGACGGCCTGGCCCGGGCCGGCCGCCTCGCACCCCACCAGCGCCGCTTCCGGGGCGTGCTGGCGATGGCGGAGCTGGACTACGTCGCCCAGCACTGGGGCGACACCGACTGGAAACTCGACCGGGAGCAGATGCTCGACGAGCTGAGCGCCAGCTGGGTGCGGCTGCTGAACTGACCAGCCGCACGGCTGTCACAGACCGGCCGCGACGTCGAGCAGCAGCCCCCGCAGCCATGTCACGAACGGCTGGTCGGCCAGGCGCGGGTTCCACACCATGTCGATCCCCAGCCCCGGCAACGGGAAAGGGAACTCCTCGATCCGCAGGTCGGACAGCTCCCGCATGGCGGTGGCGACCTGGTGCCGCAGCAGGGCGACGCCGCCGGCCCGCGCGACGAGGAACGGCACCAGCAGATAGTCCGAGCTGAGCAGCCCCACCCGGTACGGGACGTCCCGCTCCTGCAGCACCGAGTAGGGGAAGACCCGCCCCCGCGTGTCCACCACGATGTGCGGCAGGGTGGTGATCAGGGCGAGCGCGTCGGCCTCCGGCGGGCTGTCCGGGGCGGCGGCCACCACCAGCCGGTCGTCGTAGAGCCGTTCGCGCGGATGCGGCGCGTGATGTCGCTCCGACAGCAGCACCACGTCGACGCCCTGCTCCACGAAGGTCGCCTCGGTCGGCACGGTGAAGGTCCGCACGCGCAGGGTGGCGTACGGGGCGCGCTCGGACAGCAGCCGGGTGAGCCGGGGACCGACGACGAACGCCGTGCTGGTGGTCATGGCGACGGTGATCACCCGGCGGTCGGTCACCGGGTCGAAGTGCGGGAGGTTCACCACGCGCGCGGTCTGCCGGAGGGCGGCCCGCAGCGGTTCGAGGAGTTCCACGGCGCGTGGGGTGAGGGTGATGCCGCTGCCCTGCCGGACGACGAGCTCGTCACCCAGCATACGGCGCATCCGGGTCAGGGCGTGGCTCATGGCCGGCTGCGAGAGGCCGACGCGCTCGGCCGCGCGGGTCACCGAACGCTCTTCCAGCAGCGCGAGGAGGGGCACCAGCAGATTGAGGTTGACCGATGCCAGCCGGTCCAGACCCGAACCGGTGGTGCCCCGTTCCTCGCTCATGCGCCGAACCCTACGCGGCCGCCTTCGTCATCCGGCGCAGCCGGGGGATGGGGATACGGTAGTCGAGTGCCACGGCCGCCGCGGTGCCGTCCTCACGTGACCAGCGCATCAGCGCGGGTCCACCGCCCGGCTCCCCGTCGGCGAACTCGGGGCCGCCCTCCACCGGCAGATCGCCGACCGCCTTCAGGCTCAGCCCGAACTGCTCGGTCCAGAAGTACGACTGGAACTCCAGCGGCGGCGCCTCCGCGCCGCGGAGCAGCGCCCGGGCCGCGCTCTTCGCCTGCTCGACCGCGCTGCTCCACAACGGCACCCGGCGCACCCCGCGCGCCGTGGGGAACGCCGCGAGATCACCGACGGCCGCCACGTCGGGGCGGACCAGCCCGCGCGCGTCCACCCGGACGGGACCGCCGGCCGGCAGCCCGGACCCCGCGAGCCACTCCGTGTTGGGCACGTCCCCCGCGGCGGTGAGAACCACCTCCGCCTCCAGGACACCGCCCTCCGCGAGGACCACCCGCGGTGTGCCCTCGTCGCCCTCCAGCCGGGCCCCGACCGTCTCCACGATCGTCAGCCCGCGCTCCCGCGCGGCCCGCACGAACACCTCGGCGAGGTACGGGCCGAGCTGGAGGATCAGCGGCGGTCCCTGGGTGACCAGCGTGACCACGCAGCCGGAGGCCAGGCAGCCGGACGCGATCTCCATGCCGAGCGGTCCGCCGCCCACCACGACCACGGACGGCTTGTCCGCCAGCCGGGCCCGCAGCGCCAGCGCGTCGTCCAGCCCGCGCAGCGTCAGCTCCCCGGGCAGCGACGACAGCCGCCGCGCCCGGGAGCCCGTGGCCAGGACGACACGGTCGTACGGCAGGCCGGTACCGTCGTCGAGCGTGACGAGGCGCCGCTCGGGATCGAGGGCGGTTGCCCGCACCCCCAGCAGCTCGGTCGCGCCGTGCCCCGGCGGCGGCAGCTCGTGCGAGGACGGGTCGTCGGCGTCGAGCAGCAGCGCCTTGGACAGCGCGGGCCTGCTGTACGCGGGGTGCGGTTCGTCGCCGACGACGGTCAGCTCGCCGTCGAAGCCGGCCTCGCGGAGGGTGTGCGCCGCGGTGAGCCCGGCGATGCCGTTGCCGACGACGACCACGCGCCGCGGGGCCGCAGTGCTCATACGATCCTCAGCGCGGCGACCGGGCAGACCCGGGCGGCGGCGTTCGCGGCGGGGGCGTCGGAGTCGTCGATCTCCTCGCGGTGCAGGACGAGTTCGCCCTCGTCGTCGAGGTGCATCAGCTGCGGCGCGGCCTCCTCGCAGAGCCCGTGGCCCTCGCAGCGGGGGCGGTCGAGAACGATCCTCATGCGGGGATCACCTCCAGGACGGGGAGCTCCTCGATGCTCCGGGTGGTGTTTCCGGGGACGCGGACCTCGGGTCCGGTGACGAGGCGTCCGACCCGCCGGGCGAGCGCGTCGATCACGGCGTGGGCCTCCAGGCGGGCGAGTCCCTGTCCCGCGCAGCCGTGCGGGCCGTAGCCGAACGACAGATGGTCGACCGGGTTGCGTTCGACGAGGAACGCGTCCGGGTTCCCGTAGTGGCGCGGGTCGCGGTTGCCGGCACCGAACAGGACCGCGACCTGGGCGCCCGCCGGGACTCGGACTCCCTCGATCGTGACGTCCTTCGTGACCCGCCGGCCCCAGGCGTGGACGGGCGCCCAGTAGCGCAGCACCTCGTTGAAGGCGGCGGGGACCAGCGACGGGTCCTGGCGGACCAGGGCGAGCTGGTCCGGGTGGCGGGCGAACAGGGCGACGACGTTGCCGATCGCCGCGATGGTCGTATCGACGCCGGCCCCCAGGTACTGGTGGATGATGTGCCCGGCCGTGTCCGGCGGAATCGCGCCGCGTGCCTCCGCGTCGAAGATGCCCCGGCCCACGGACCCCTCCGCGAGGTCCTCGGCCGTGACCTGGGAGCACCAGGCGTAGAGCTCGCCGGCGACCGGGAAGTTCTCCGCGGTGCGCTGGTTGAGCGGGCCGAGGACCTCCATGGCGGCCCGGCCCCAGCGCAGCATGTTGGCGCGCACCTCGCCGGTGAAGCCGATCAGGTCGGCGACCACCTCCAGCGGGAAGGCGCGGGCGAGCGCGTCGATCGCCTCGAAGGAACCCTGCTCGACGAGTTCGGCGACCAGGGCGTCGGCCTTGTCCGCGATCCGCCCCTTGAGGCCGCGCAGGGCCCGGGGGGAGAGGTTCTCGGTCAGCGCGGCGCGCAGCCGGGTGTGCACGGGCGGGTCGGACGCGAGTGAGGTCCCGGTCAGCGCCTCGTTGGCGGCCGGATTGAACGCGATCGACGCCGAGGAGAACGACTCCCAGTCGGCGAGGGCGTCGCGGATGACCTCGTACCGGGTCAGCGCGTACACGTCGTTGCGCGGGAGGTGCACGACGGGGCCCAGGTCCCGCAGACCGGCGAAGAAGGGATACGGGTCGAGAACGACGTCGTCGGCGAAGAGATCGACGTCCGAGGTGGGTGGGGTGCTCATGCCCCTCAGTGAAATCTCCGCCCCGACATCCAACAAGTGAATGATTCTCATGACCTTTCATGCACGCCGTGCATGTCGCGGCCCACGAGGCGGCCGTGCAGGGGTCCGGACGCTCTGGCGCAACCCGTAGCCCATTGTTTTTTCGTGGCGTTCATTTCATTGACGTCATGTAAAGCGAATTGCTACCGTGACGGCAGCCACAGGGTGCGAGGACGCACCCCCGACATGTGAGGCATGCGCATGAGCGTCGAGAGCACCACCGTGAACACCGTCCTGGGCCCGGTGCCGGCCGACGAGCTGGGCGTCGTCTCGGTCCACGAGGCGCTGCTGTCGGTGGTGCCGGGCGCCGGGCACGCGTACGACATCACCATCGACCGCGCCGAGATCTTCGAGATCCTCGCCGCGAAGCTCACGGACTTCCGCGCCCACGGGGGCGGCACGATCGTCGACAGCACCGGCATGTTCCACGGCCGAGACGTCCGGCTGTACGAGACCCTCGCCCGCACCACGGGCGTCCACATCGTCGCCTCGACCGGTCAGGGACCGGAGGAACTGCTCGGCGGCTACTTCCTCACCCCGCAGACCAACCCGCCGACGCCGTGGCCGGCCGAGAAGTTCGCCGACCTCTTCACCAGGGAGGTCACCGAGGGCATGGTCGTCCCGCGCGTGGAGCGCCGCCGACCGGCCGGGCTGGTCACCACCGCGGTGAGCCGCGACGGCATGACCGCCACCGACGAGAGCCTGCTGCGGGGCGCCGCCCGCGCCGCGCTCGCCACCGGCACCGCCGTCTCCTTCCGCTACGGCGACGACGCCGTGGGCGAACTCGCCGTCGTCCGCGACGAGCAGCTGCCCGCCGACCGGATCGCCGTCGGGGGCCTGGACCGCACGGACGCCGTCGACGCCGGTGCCCCCGAGAAGATCGCCGCCCGCGGCTCCTACGTCGTTCTCGACCACGTCGGCACCGAGGACGACGAACACCTCACCGACACCGAGCGTGCCGCCCTGGTCGCCGACCTGGTGCGCGCCGGGCACACCGACCGGATCCTGCTCTCCGTCGGCGCTACCGGCGCAGCCAAGGGACACCCCGCCAACGACCTGCCGTACAGCCATGTGCTGACCGCCTTCGTGCCGCTGCTCGCGGCCCAGGGCGTCGGCTGGGCGGACATCGACCGCATCCTCCAGGCCAACCCGCGCGGTCTGCTCGCTGTGCGCTGAGCACGCCCGGACCCCACGGACATCAAGAACTTCCCGAAGGTGAGTGTGTTGTGTCGCGAGTGAACACCGTGCTGGGTCCCGTCCCGGCCGAGGAACTGGGCCTCGTCGCGGTCCACGAGCACATCGGGTACGGCATGCCCGGCTCCGAACTGGACACCAGGTGGTGGAAGACCCCCGAGCAGCGCTACGAGGAGACCGTTCCCAAGCTGCGCCGGTTCCACGAACTGGGCGGCGGCACCTTCGTCGACGCCACCGGCATCTGCAACGGCCGTGACGTCGATTACTACAAGTCCCTGTCCGCGAAGACCGGCGTGCACATCGTCGCCTGCACCGGCTTCGTCGGCGGCGACACCGCCCTGCCGCACTTCGCCTGCGCCGACGTCGACTACCTGACCCGGCAGTTCGTGCACGAGATCACCGTCGGCATCGGCGACACCGGGAGCCTCGCCGGCATCATCAAGGTCGGTGTCAGCCGGGGCGGCCGGATGACCGACCTGGACAAGCGGATCTACCGCGCCGCCGCCCGCGCCGCGCTCAGCACGGGCGTACCGATCCTCACCCACCTCGCGATCGACGCCGAGAACGCCGTCGCCATCTTCGAGGACGAGGGACTGCCCCTGCACCGCGTGCTGTTCGGGCACGTCGACGACGGCGTCAACGCCGAGAAGACCCGCGACGTCTGGCTCGCCGAGAAGGGCGGCCGGATCGGCTTCGACACCTTCGGCTACGAGACCGAACTGCCCGACCCGCCGTTCTGGGCCCGCTCCCGCAAGGAGCGACTGGACCACTTCCTCCGCTTCATCGACGGCGGCCGCCGGCTGGGGCAGGTCCTCGCCTCCGCCGACGCCAACTGCTCCCCGCTCGGGTGGCCCGGCGTCAAGGGCCACACCGTCAACTACATCTTCGAGGACCTCATCCCGGACCTCCGCGCCGCCGGTCTCGACGAGACCGCGATCAAGACGATCTTCGTCGACAACCCCGCCGACTTCCTGACCCTCCAGAAGTAGAGAGACCCAACGATGCAGCTCTCGGACCTCAAGAACCTCAAGATCGCCGTCGTCGGGGCCGGTTACGGCGGCGCCGCCGCGGCCAAGGCCCTCAGCCTCCTCGGCGCCCGCGTCGACGTCTATGAGCAGGCGAGCGGGATCCGCGAGGTCGGCGCCGGCATCGGCCTGCGCCCCTCCACGATGAACCGCTTCCGCGAGTGGGGCGTCTTCGACCAGATCGCCCGGGTCACCTCGCCCAGTGACTACTTCGAGATCCTCACCGCCACCGGCGACCCCCTCATGAAGGACGCGTGGCCCGCCGACGGCGAGCAGACGCAGACCCATCTCATCCACCGCGGCGACTTCATCGACGCCCTCATGGGCGTCCTCCCCGAGGGCATGGTGCACCTCGGCCACAAGCTGGAGAGAGTGCAGGACCGGGGCGACTCGGCCGCCCTCACCTTCGCGAACGGCACCACCGTCGAGGCCGACCTGGTCGTGGGCGCCGACGGCATCAAGTCCGTCGTCCGGCAGCAGCTGTTCAGCCGGAAGCCCCCGGTCTTCGCCGGCGAGCACGCCTACCGCACGGTGATCTCCGCCGACGACGCCCACGGGATGGTCGTCGACGACAACCTGCGCATGTACATCGGCCGCGGCACCAAGGTCTACCTGCTGCCGCTGCGCCACCGCGGCCAGGTCTCCTTCGACATCACCGCCCTGAACCCGGACGGCACCTGGGCGCCGCAGGTCACCAAGGAGGACCTGCTCCGCACGGTCGAGGGCTTCGACGAGCGCCTGGTGAACATCACCCGCGACCTCGACATGGACGCCGTCAACATCCGCGCCGTGTACGACATCGACCCCGTCGACACCTGGCACTCCGACGCCGTCGTCCTCGTCGGCGACGCCGCCCACTCGATGCTCCACCACCAGGGGCAGGGCGCCAACTCGGCCATCGAGGACGGCGGCGCCCTCGCCGACGCGCTCCGCGAGGCCGGCTCGGTGAAGGAGGCGCTGGCGCTGTACCAGGCCACCCGCAAGCCGGTGACCGACGAACTCCAGCGCATCTCCCGCCAGGGCTGGTCCGAGGACGAGATCAACGAGGTGTTCCCGGGCCAGAAGCCCGCCACCGCCGGACAGGAGTGACCCCGTGACGCTGCACCCCGAGATCGCGAAGTTCCTGGCGGCCCTCCCCGCCCCGCCCGAGGGGCCGCTCAACCCCGTCGCCCTGCGCGCCGCCGACGAGGCCCGCCTCCCGCCCGTCGAGGACCGCCTCCCGCTGCACTCCGTCGAGGACGTGACGGCCCGTACCGCCGACGGCGAGGTCCCCGTACGGATCTACACGCCCGCCGAGGCCGACACGTACGGCCTGCTGGTCTACTTCCACGGCGGGGCGTTCTTCCTCGGCAGCCTGGAGACGCACGACCACGTCGCGCGCTCGCTGGCCAAGGAGACCGGGCTCAAGGTCGTCTCCGTCGGCTACCGACTGGCGCCCGAAGCGGCCTTCCCGGCCGGCCTCGACGACTGCTACGCGGTCGTCCGCTGGGCCGCCGGCGAGACGTGCGGCCTGGACTGGGACGGCGCCACCCTCGCCGTCGCCGGCGACAGCTCCGGCGGCACCTTCGCCGCCGCCGTCGCCGCCAGGGCCCACGACGACGGCTTCGACCGGATCACCCACCAGATCCTCTACTACCCGTCCCTGGACCTGGACTTCGACGTCGACCGCTACCCCTCCTTGCGGGAGAACGCGACCGGCTACGGCCTGGAGACTGCCGGACTGAAGCCCTTCAACGCCTTCTACCTCGACAGCGGCGCCGACCCCGCCGACCCGCTGGTGTCGCCGGTCAAGCGGACCGACCTGAGCGGCCTGCCGCCCGCGCTCGTCGTCACCGCCGAGCACGACCCGATGCGTGACGAGGGCGAGCTGTACGGGAAGCGGCTGCGCGAGGCCGGCGTGCCCGCCACGGTCACCCGCTACGAGGGCGCCAACCACGGCTTCGTCCAGCACTTCTCCTGGATTCCCGAGTTCCACGGGGTCTTCGAGGAGACGCGCGACTTCCTGCACCGCGGCTGACCCGAGGCCGGAAAGAGGAACGGAACACCATGACGCACGACGCGGTCGCCGTCCACCCGCTGGTCTCGCCCTGGGGACGGTTCGGCCTGTACAGCTTCTACATCGACGCGCCGGAACCGGCGATCGTCGACACGGGCATCGCGTCCTCGCCCGCGGAGGGCATGGCGCCCGCCCTCGAGACGATCGGGCGCCGCATCGAGGACGTCCGCTGGATCCTGCTGACGCACGGTCACATCGACCACGTCGGCGGGGCCCACGCCCTGTGGGAGCTCACCGGCCGGCGCGCGCAGGTGGTGATCCACGAGGCCGACGCCCCCATGCTGCGCTCCCGGCGGGCGCACGTCGAGGAGTACCTCGCCGGCCGCGGCCGGTACCTGGACGACCCCGAGGGCGAGGCCAGGGTGACGGCGGCCGCGGACGCCGTCATCTCCGGCGAGATGGAACCCACCCTGCTCGTCAGGGGCGGGGAGACCCTCTCCCTCGGCGGGGACGTCACCGTGTCGGTGCACGCGATCCCGGGCCACACCCCTGGATCGGTCGCCTACGTCGTCGACGGACAGCGCGCGGTGTTCACCGGCGACGCCGTCCAGGTGCACGGCGCCGCCAACGGCTTCCCCGGCTACACCGACCCGGCCGCCTACCGCGCGAGCCTCGTCCGCCTGCGGGACGGGATCCGCCCCCGCCACCTCTACCTCGGGCACCCCTACCGTCGCGCCGACGGCACCCCGTACGGAGTGGAACTCGACGAGGCGCAGGCCCGGGAGGCCATCACTCAGAGCCTGGAGATCGAGCAGCGTGTCGCCGGCGCCGCCTGCCGCTGCCTGGAGGCCGGACTCACGCAGACGGACTCGCCGTACTCCCCGTTCGCGCCCGTCGCCGAGGAACTCGGCTACACCGGCGACCCCACGCTCGAGCCGTCGCCGTTCTTCACCTCCCTCGACGGCTACCGCAGGCACCACGAACAGCACGTGTGACAGGAGCACCCCCATGACCGACCTTCGTACGATCCGCGCGGGCGAGCGGTCCATCGCCGTCCGCAAGGATCTCCGGGTGCCGATGCGCGACGGCGTCACCCTCGCGGCCGACGCCTACAGCGGCCCCGACCACGACACCCCGCGCCCCGCCCTCGTCGCGCTCAGCCCGTACGGCAAGGAACTCCAGGCCCTCGCCCTGACCACGCCGCCGCAGCGCCGGCCCAGCCCCATGTGGGACGGCTGCATCGAGGCCGGCGACATCGCCCGGGTGGTCGACGAGGGCTACGTCCACGTCATCGGCGACCTGCGCGGCTCCGGCCACTCCGAGGGCGAGCACATCGGCAACTACAACGCCGGGGGAGTGCCCCTCGGCCGGGACGCGTACGACTTCATCGAGTGGGTGGCCGCGCAGCCGTGGTGCGACGGCAACGTCGGCATGATCGGCATCTCCTACTTTGGCACCATGCAGGTGCTGGCGGCGGCCGAGCGCCCGCCGTCCCTCAAGGCGATCTTCGTCAGCGGGGGCCACTACGACTTCTACGAGACGACCTACCACGGCGGCGTCATGTGGTTCATGCCGCGCGCGGCCCGCGAGGGGCGGGGCGGTGACTCGGGCTGGGCGTTCACCGACGGGGTCAAGTCCCGGATGCTGGAGACGTATGCGCCCGAGGAGATCAGGAAGCGGGTCGAGGAGCGGCTGAAGGACCCGGACGTCGCCGCCTGGCCCAACCTCGTCCATGTCCTGAACTACCCCAAGAACCATGAGGCCTGGTTCGACATCGTGATGAACGAGGTCGACGGCGAGTGGTACGAGGAACGCAACCCGGTCACCCTCGCTCCGAACATCGACATCCCGGTCTGGCTCCAGATCGACCAGGGCCGCGGCTGGACCATGGACGGCACCATCGAGGTGTTCAACCGACTCAAGGGCCCCAAGAAGCTGGACATCGGCCCGTATCCGCCCATGCAGTCGCGCCCCTTCGTCGAGGAGCACGACAAGATGTTCCGCTGGTACGAGTACTGGATCAAGGGCATCGACAACGGGGTCATGGACGAGCCCGCGGTCACCGTGCACGTCGAGGGCTCCCGCCAGTACGTCACCGGCGCCCAGTGGCCGCCGAAGCCGGTCGAGCACCGCCCGCTCTACCTGCGCCCACGCCACAAGCTGTCCTTCGAGCCCGAGCCGATGGCCGCCGAGCACGCCGCTCCCGACGGCTTCTACCAGGCGCCGCTCACGGTCACCGACAAGGTGGAGATCCTCAGCTGGAGCACCGAGCCGTTCACCGAGCCCACCGAGATGATCGGCCAGGGCGCGGCGCACCTCTTCGCGGAGATCGACCAGCCCGACACCAACTTCATCCTGCGCCTGTGGGACGAGGCGCCGGGCGGCGGGCGGCAGCTCGTCGCCACGGCGTACCTCAAGGCCTCGCACCGCGAGCTCGACGAGGAGCGCACCACGGAGGGCGACCCCCGCCACCCGCACACCCGGTCCGTACCCGTCGAGCCGGGAGCCATCGAGGAATACGTCCTGCGCGTCTACCCGTTCGCGGCGACCTGCCTGCCGGGCCACAGGCTGGTCGTGGAGCTCTCCAACGACGAACCCCTGACCGACGCCCACAACGCGCTGCTGCCGCCCGACGCCTTCCACCTGCCGGTGGGCCGCCCCGTCACCCACAAGATCTACCGTGACGCCGCCCACCCGTCCCGGATCGTGCTGCCCTTCACCGCACGCGAGGCGGCGGACGCACGGTAACCCCGCATCCGACGACCCGGACGGCGAAGCCGGAGGGCGAGTGTCAGTGGCCGGTGGCACGCTGAGCCCAAAGGGAATCTGCGAAAGGACATCGCGGTGATCACCACTGACTTCGCCCCCGGCTCCCCCTGCATGCTCGACCTCGGCTCTCCGGACGTCCCGGCCGCGGCCGCCTTCTACGGCGCGGTCATCGGGTGGGACTTCGAGCCGATGGGAGACGCGGAGGGCATGCAAGGGGGGATGTTCCGCAAGGACGGCAAAATGGTCGCCGGGCTCGGCAAGCTCACGGAGGAGGGCGCCCGGTCCGCCTGGATGATCTACTACACCGTCGACGACGCCGACGCCACGACCCAGGCGGTGGAGGGCGGCGGCGGCACCGTGCGGGTGCCCCCCATGGACGTCGAGAAGTGGGGCCGGATGGCCCAGTACAGCGACCCGCTGGGCGGTCAGTTCGCCGTCTGGCAGCCGGGCGAGAGCACAGGGGTCGAACTCGTGGACGAGCCGGGTTCCCTCTCCTGGACCGAGCTCTACACCAGCGACGCGGCGGGCGCCAAGGAGTTCTACGGCGACGTCCTCGGCTGGCGGTTCAGCGACATGGAGATGCCGGGCGGGGAGGGCACCTACACCCTGATCACCCCCGCCGGGCTGCCCGAGGAGCGCATGCACGGCGGCCTCCTGCAGGTCAGCAAGGAGGACCTCGCCCTGGCGGGCGGCCGCCCGTACTGGCACCCGGTTTTCCACGTCACCGACTGCGACGCCGCGGTCGCCGAGGTCACCGAGAACGGCGGACGCGTGCAGATGGGACCGGAGGACGCCGAAGGCGTCGGCCGCCTCGCCGTCTGCCTCGATCCCTTCGGCGCGGACTTCGTGGTGCTCACCCCGGCCGAGGGCTGAACGCCGGACGCCAGGCCGGCCCTCACCTTGCCGATCGCTGTGCGTACACCTCGGTCTCGATCTTCATCCGGGGGTCGGTGAGACCGCACACGAGCATGGTGGCGGCCGGCCGCACGTCCCCGGAACAGCGGCGCAGCACCGGCCAGCAGGGCTCGAAGTCGGCCCGGCCGGGCAGCATGTAGCGCACCCGCACCACATCGGCGAACGTGCACCCCGCTTCCTTCAGCGAGGCCTCGATGTTCCGCAGGCACTGCTCGGCCTGCTCCACCACGTCCTCGGGGATGGTCATGTCGGTGTAGTCGAACCCGGTCGTCCCGGACACGTGCACCGCGTCACCGTGGACCACCGCTCGGGCGTAACCGATCCGTTCCTCGAACGTCGAGCCACTGAGAATCGCACGTCGCTCCGTCATACGCCGCGCGCTGGAGCGCCCGGCACCGGCGCGTCCAACCGGGCGACGGTGCCGGACCCGGCGATCCCTAGCCGGGCGGGTGGAGTTCCCGCAGGGCGTTGCGGACCTCCTCGTCGGAGACCGGAGGGAAGCCGGCGTACCACTCGCTCACGGAGTGCACGTGCTCCGGCTGGTGCAGGGCCACGACGTCATCGGCCTCGTCCAGCAGCTCCGCCACCGTCCGCGCGGGGCACACCGGGAGCGCCAGGGTGACCCGCAGCGGGCCGCCGCGGCGCACGTGCCGCAGGGCCGCGCGGGCCGTGACCCCCGTGACCAGCCCGTCGTCCACGACGACGACGCTGTGACCGTGGACGTCCGGGGCGGGGCGCCCCTCGCGGTACACCCGCTCGCGCGCGTGCAGTTCGACGCGCGCCCGGGCCACCTCGGGCCCGAGCTTGTCCTCCGACAGGTCCAGGGCACGCAGCGCCGTACGGTCGAACACCGGCGGGTCGTCGGCCACGATCGCCCCGATGCCCACCTCGGGGGAACCGGGCAGACGGACCCTGCCGACGACGAGGACGTCCAGCGGGACGCCCAGCGCCCGGGCGATCTCCACGCCGACCGGTACGCCCCCGCGGGACAGCGCCAGCATGGTCACATTGGCGAGATCACCGCTGCTCGCCCACTCCAGCATCCTGAGGGCCAGCTCCTGCCCGGCCTGCTCACGGCTTCGGAATCGCACGGCTCGCTCCCTTCCTCGGCCTCCCGGCCCGGGTATCCGCCGCCGTCCCCGCCACTCACCTCGCGCCGCTCAGCGGTCCTGGGACAGGCGCAGCAGGTCGGCGAAGGTGCCGCCGGCGTGGACCAGGTCGTCGTAGGTTCCCCGCTCGGTGATGCGGCCACGCTCCATGACGACGATGTGATCGGCGATCCTGGTGTTCTCCAGGCGGTGTGTGACGACGATGGTGATGCGGTCGCCGGAGATCGCCTTGATCTTCTCGAAGATGCCGTGCTCACCACGCGGGTCCATCTGGGAGGTGGGCTCGTCCAGGATCAGCAGCGGCGGGCGCCGGTACAGGGCCCGGGAACAGGCCAGCCGCTGCCACTGGCCGCCCGAGAGTTCGGCTCCGCCGAAGATCTCGCGGGCCAGGAGGGTGTCGAGGCCGTCGGGCAGGTCCTCGACGGCCTCGCGCATCCCGACCGCGTCGACGGCCTCCCAGACCGCGCGGTCGTCGAGGCTCCTGGGCTGGCCCAGCGTGACGTTCTCCCGGGCCCGCAGCGGCCACTGGGCGAAGATCTGCGGCACGAGGCCGGTGTGGTTCCACACCGTGGCCGGGTCGGTGTGCGCGAGGTCGGTGCCATTCCAGGTCACGCGGCCCTTGTCCGCCAGGTAGATGCCGGTGATCAGGCGGGTCAGCGTGCTCTTGCCGGACCCGTTCACGCCGACCACGGCGAGGATCTCGCCCCGCCGCAGGGTGAGCGAGACCCCGTCGACGGCGGGCCGGTCCTTGCCGGGGTACTGGTAGGTGGCCTCCTCCAGCCGGATCTCCTCCACCGGGGCGTGGACCGCCTCCGGGCCCCGCTTCGGCGCCCGCCGGGCGGCGTCGTCGAAGAACGCCTGCATGTCACCCAGGTACAGGCTGGTGTGGAACACCGCGGCGCCGTTGACGACGACCTGGGACAGCGCCGCCAGTGTCGTCTGCACCGCGACGACGGCGGTGGCGGCGACGGCGGGTGCGATCCGGCCGGAGACGGCGAGCCAGGCGAGCATCCCCCAGGTGGCCGCCAGGAACGCGCCGCCCGCGAGGGACGACAGCAGCGCGATGCGCAGGGTGCGGGGAGCCGCAGCCAGGGACCGCCGGTCGACCCGTTCCGACAGGGCGCGGTACCAGTACAGGATGTAGTCCGTCATCCCGTTGGCGCGGACCTCGTCGCCGTACTTCGGAGTCGTCGCCCACCAGCGCGTCATCCCGCGGACGTTGCGGTCCGCGACGTTCGCGTAGTGGATCTCGTAGTCCACGCGCGCGGTGAGCACCGCTCCCACGCCGGCCGGGGCCACGGCCAGCAGGAGCAGCGGCAGCATCAGCGGGTTGAGCACGGAGAGGACACCGCCCGCCATGATCATCCGGATCAGGGCGGACATGAAGCGCTGTGCGTCCATCACCATGACGTGGGTGCGGGTCACCCCCATTTCCGCCGCCTCCTGACGGTCGGAGAAGCCGTCCACGGCGTAGGCGGCGGCCTCGACCCGGCAGACCGACTCGACCAGCGCCGAGTCGGTCTCCGTCGTCAGGCGCGGTGTGACGCGCCGCTCCGCGTACTCGGCCAGGGCCACCGACGCGCGGCCGAGGGCGCTCGCCACCGCCACGACGGCGAGCGCGGGCAGCGCCTCGCGCAGGCGGTCGGCGACCGTTCCCGTGCCGAGAACGGGACCCATGGCCCGGGCGGTGGCCGCCAGCAGCACGGCGGTCGACACACCGGAGACCACCTGGCAGACGAGCAGCAGGAGCACCGCTCCACGGTCGATGCGCCATGCCATGGCCGTGATCCGGCGCAGCACGGAGGGGAGCTGGGAACACAGGGCCCCGAAGCCGACCTGGCCGAGCGGGTTCACCGAGTAGTGCCCGGTATACGTCATCTCGGCGGGAGGCGGAGGCGGAGGCGGAGGCGGAGGCGGGACGGCGCGGTCGGTCGAGCTGGTCAACGGCACTTCTCCCTGCGGTGTGACGGGTGGCGAGGACGGCAGCAGGCTCAACGAGACCGGCAGCGATATCGAACACAGGTGTTTCGGACGAAGCGGATACCGCATGAGGGCGCGGTGGCCGGGGGCGGGCGACGCGGCGGTCCTTGGCCGCAACGGGGCCCGGCCGGAGTCCAGGGTGGCCGAAACGCCGTCGCCGATGCCCGAGTGACGGACGGGATCCGGCGCAGGACCGGACGAGCGACGTCCGCCGTCACCTTGCGGACAGAGGCTGACCGCAAGCCTTCATACGGTCGTCCCATGACACAGACACAGAAGATCCTCGTCACCGGCGCCACCGGAACCGTCGGCCGTCAGGTCGTCGCCGAACTGCTCGCCCGCGGCCACGCGGTCCGCGCCCTCACCCGGGACCCGGCGAAGGCCGGGCTCCCGGCGGAGGTGGAGGTGGTGCGGGGCGATCTGACCGAGCCCGACAGCCTGATACCGGCGCTCGAGGGGATCACCGGTCTCCACCTGATCACCTTCGGAGGGCCCTACTTCGCCCCGCTGGAGACGGGGCCGCGGATCCTGGAGGCGGCCCGCGCGGCCGGTGTACGGCGGGTCACCGTGCTGCACGGAGGAGGCCCGTCCCTGCTGGAGGACGCGGTGCGCGCCGACGACGGCGTGGACTGGACGGTGCTCATGCCCGTGGAGTTCATGGCCAACGCCCTGGAGTGGGCCGAGGGCGTCGTCGCGTCGGACGAGGTGCGCGAACCGTTCGTGTCCCGGCTCAGCGCCATGGTCCACGAGGGCGACATCGGCGCCGTCGCCGCGGTGGCGCGAGGAGGGGCACGGCGGTCAGGAGTACGTGATCACCGGTCCCGAGGTGCTGACCGTCGGTGACAAGGTGGCGGCGATCGCCGGCGCCCGGGGGCGGGCCGTCTCCCTGGTCGAGCTGACCGAGGAGGAGGCCGTGGCGCAGTGGCGGGCGGCCGGCCACTCGGAGGAGGTGATCGGCTTCCTGCTCGAGGCGTACGGCAACACGCCGGAGATCGGACGCACGGTCACCGGCACCGTGGAGAAGATCACCGGCCGACCGGCCCGCAGCTTCACGCAGTGGGCCGCGGAACACGCGGACGCGTTCAGGGCGGCGGGAGCCGCGGGCACGGCCTGACCGTCGCACGGTGCCCGGGCCGGGCACGGAGGGGGCCGCCCCATCGTCGGCGGCCGCCCGTCGCCCGGCCCGGGGCCGGGTATGACCTCCGAGGTAATCGCCACGCGGCCTCCTCGTCCGGCAGCATCAGGCGCACCGACGGGGCCCCGTCAGCGGAGGGCCCGGCCGCAGCCGTGAGGAGAGCGCCATGCCCGTCCAGTCCACCGTCGTGCAGTCCGACGCCGAGGCCACCCGGGCCGTCGTGGAGGAGTTCCTCGCCGCCCGGGCGGCCGGGGACACCGGACGCCTGGTCGAGCTCTTCGCCGACGAGGTCGACTGGCTGCTCGCCGACAATCCGGGCGTTCCCTGGATCCGCCCGCGCTCCACCGCCGCCGAATGCGCCGCCCAGTTCACGGAGTTGATGGAGCACACCGTGCCCGGGGACGCGCGTGTCCGCCTCGACGCCTTCCTCGTCGACGGCCGGGACGCGGTGCTGACGGGCCATCTGTCGGGGACGGTACGGGCGACCGGACGGTCCTTCGACGGGCCGTTCGCCCTGCGCCTGACGGTGGAGGGCGGCCGGATCGTCCGGCACCACCTCTACGAGAACAGCCGCTCCATCGCCGAGGCCTGCGCCGCACGCTGACGGGCGGCGGGGCGCCGGCCGGCGAAGGGCTGGGCCGAGGAGTCCGGCGACCACGGCGGCGTACTCGTCCGGGGTGGCGAGACGGACGCGGAGCCGCTCAGAACCGGCGCCCCCGGCGCGGCCTCCCCGGGGGGCCTCCTTGGAGACGCCGGAGGGCGAGCGCGCTACGGCCGCCCACACGGCGTCCCGGCCTCGCTGTTCTGAGGGGGGCATCGACCGAGCCCGGCGCGGTGGCGCCGGGCTCGGTCGTGTTCACGGCAGCGGCAGCGAGCCCATCGACGGGCGGCAGCGGTCTGGTGCCGTCAGTGGTTAAGAGTAGTCGGCATTTGCCTAAAGCTTGTAGGCAAATGCATACTCGTATCAGCCGGCCGCTCGGCCGGCGCTCACGGCACCCGGGACCCGCCGTTCATCCACCCGCCCCCGCAGACGGACCGAAACCATGCCCTCCTCCACCCCGTCCACCTGGACCACCACGCCCATCACCGCCGCCCTCGTGCGCGGCGCGCTCGATCTGGAGACCACCGCGCAAGGGGTGCTGCCGCACCGCCTGCCCGCGTGGGCCCGCGCCCGGAACACCGACGCGCAGCTCGCCATGGCCGAGTCCCAGCCCTCCGGCGTACGCCTGGTCTTCCGGACCCGCGCGACCGCCGTCGAGCTGGACACGGTGCCGACGAAACGGATCTACGTCGGCGCCCCGCCCCGCCCGGACGGCCAGTACGAACTGCTCGTCGACGGACGCCCGGCCGGCCGGGCCACCGCGTCCGGCGGCAACACCGTGACCATCGACATGAGCAAGGGGACGGCCGATCACGCCCCCGGTCCCGCCGACACCCTGCGCTTCACCGGACTGCCCGAGCACGACAAGACCGTCGAGATCTGGCTGCCGCACAACGAGACGGCCGTACTCGTCGCCCTGCGCACCGACGCGCCACTGGAGCTCGCCCCCGCCTCCGGCCGCAGGACCTGGCTGCACCACGGCAGCTCCATCAGCCACGGCTCCGACGCCGCGAGCCCCACCGCCACCTGGCCGGCGCTCGCCGCGGCACGCGGCGGCGTGGAGCTGGTCAACCTGGGACTGAGCGGCAGCGCCCTGCTCGACCCCTTCGTCGCGCGCACCATGCGCGACACGCCAGCCGACCTGATCAGCGTCAAGATCGGCATCAACGTCGTCAACGCCGACCTGATGCGGCTGCGCGCCTTCGCCCCCGCCGTCCACGGCTTCCTCGACACCCTCCGCGACGGCCACCCCACCGCACCGCTGCTGGTCGTCTCGCCGATCCTGTGCCCCATCCACGAGGACACACCCGGTCCCACCGCCTTCGACTTCAGTCGCCTCGGCGAGGGGAAGCTCTCGTTCACCGCGGCGGGCGACCCCGCGGAACGCGACGCGGGCAAGCTGACGCTCTCCGTCATCCGGGACGAGCTGGCGCGCATCGTGGCGCAACGCGCGGCGGACGACCCGAACCTGTACCACCTCGATGGGCGGGAGCTCTACGGCGAGGCGGACCACGCCGAACTGCCGCTGCCCGACCGGCTCCACCCCGACGCCGCCACCCATCGCCGCATGGGCGAACGGTTCGCCGCCCACACCTTCGCGGCCGGACACGGCCCGTTCGCGGAGAGCGGGAGCCGATCCGGCTGATCCGACGCCGCTGAGCCGACCCGGCCGAGCTGCCCGCGAGACGTCGGCCGGCCGGCCGGTACCGGTCGCTCCAGCGGCCGTTGAACCGGACCCGGCGGGACGGCGGCGAGGCGGGCGCGGACGTCGACGGGGCATGCCGTACGACGAAGCCGCTCCCGGAGGACCACACCCGGACGGTGGCACCGCTCGTCCGGAATACACCCTCGTGTCGGCGGCGCGCAGGGCGACCGGTCCGCCCGGGCAGCCCGCGGACGCCGAGGCCACCGACCGGCCGGCACCCGGGCGAGGAGCCCGGTGACGCCGGCCGGACGGCGGGCGATCGCCGTCCGTTCGCACGCCCGGCATCCGCTTCCGTCACCTCCCGCCGGCATTTACATCGATGTAGAGCCCATCGCAGGATCGCGACTGGTTCCAGACATGTCAATGAGCGGCCGGCCGCCGGGCCGCTCACCTGCGAGAACCCATCACTCCCCGCCGACAGGCAAGCTGATGGTGTGTCAGCTCTGTGCGAGGCCTGGACAGGCGTCGGGAGGCATGTTGTCATTCCGCTGCACGCCGGATTTCCAACGTTGGAATAAATTCCGGACGAGCCGATGGCCGCGCCTGCTGCGTCCAGGCCCCATGCCCTCTGCGCGAGGAAAGGTTCGATGACAAGACAACACCCCCACCCCAGATCGAAATGGTGGGCCGTGCTGACCGTGACGGCCCTGGCCCTGTCCACGGGTGCCCTGGCCCCCGCCGCGACGGCCGCGATGCCGACGGCCGGGGCGTCCGCCCTCGCCGCCGACGCCGACGTCCAGGTGCACGGCCTGAAGGGCGAGTACTTCCGGATGTCGGCACCGGGTGCCCGGGACTTCGCCGAACTCGGCGGCACCCTGCTGGAACCGCAGATCAACTTCGGCGGACTGACCGGTACCTTCGAGGATCTGACGGGACAGACCGAGCACACCACCGCCCGCTGGACCGGGCAGATCGAGGCTCCCGAGGACGGCGACTACACCTTCTACGCCGTCGGTGACAACGGCTTCCGGCTGTTCGTCGACGACGAGCCGGTCATCGACCACTGGGAGCCGGACTGGGACCGGGAGCAGACCAGTGAACCGGTCACGCTGAAGGCGGGGGAGAAGCACGACTTCCGTCTGGAGATGTTCCAGGACTTCGGCGGATCGAACATGTTCCTGCGCTGGTCCACCCCGACGATGCCCAAGCAGCTCGTCCCGACCACCGCCTTCACCCCGCCCGCCGGGTTCGAGGTCTTCCCGGTGGAGTTGACCGTCGGTGAGGACGGACGCAGGCTGCGCGCCCGCTTCGAGGGCCGGGTGAGCGACCTCTCGCAGGTGGCGGAGCACCTCAAGATCGAGGCCGACACGACCGCCATGCCGATCAAGTCGGTGGCGCCCGACCGCCGGGACCGCAACTCCCTCGTCGTCACCCTCTCGGCGGCGATCCAGAAGAACCAGCAGGTCCGGGTCACCTACGACGGTGAGGGCGGCCTGAAGACCGGCGACGAGACCGTGCCCCGGATCGTCCGCTACGCGGTGAACGACTCCACGCACCGGATCACCACTCCGTGGGGCGACAAGCTCGACAAGAAGAACCCGCTGCCGGAGTACCCCCGCCCGCAGCAGGTGCGCAAGGAGTGGAAGAACCTCAACGGGCCCTGGGAGTTCAGCGGGGCCGAGGCCGGCGAGCAGCCGAAGTTCGGCAAGAAGCTGGACGAGAAGATCATCGTTCCGTTCCCGGTGGAGTCGCAGCTCTCCGGACTCGAGCGGCACGAGGACCACATGTTCTACCGCAGGCTCATCGACGTGCCGAAGAACTGGAAGGTCGGCAAGAGCGGCAAGAGCAACCGGCTCAAGCTCAACTTCGGCGCGGTGGACTACCAGTCCACCGTCTGGGTCAACGGCAAGAAGGTCGCCGAACACACCGGCGGCTACAACGCCTTCAGCGCCGACATCACCGACGCGCTCACGCCCCGGGGCAAGCAGGAGATCGTCGTCGCGGTCACCGACACCGGCGGCGACAACCAGCCCAGGGGCAAGCAGTCCACGAACCCCGGCGGCATCTTCTACACCCAGTCGTCCGGCATCTGGCAGACCGTCTGGATGGAACCCGTCGCTCCGACGGCCATCGACAACGTGGTCACCACGCCCGACATCGGCCGCAGCACCCTGGCGGTCACCGTCGAGTCCGAGAACGCCTCGAAGGGGGCCCGGGTCGAGGCCGTCGCGCGTGACAAGCGCGGACGGGTCGTCGGCAAGGTCAGCGGACCGGCCAACAAGAAGCTCGACCTGCGGGTGGCCCGGCAGCACCTGTGGACCCCGGACGACCCCTACCTGTACGACCTCGACATCAAGCTGAAGGACGGCCGGTCCACCGACCGGATCGACAGCTACTTCGGCATGCGCGAGGTGGGCATCGAGGAGGTCGGCGGATACCGGAAGCTGGTGCTCAACGGCAAGCCCATCTTCTCCCTCGCCACCCTCGACCAGGGCTTCTGGCCCGACGGCCTCCACACGCCGCCCAGTGACAAGGCGCTGGCGTTCGACCTCGAGGCCCACAAGCAGCTCGGCTTCAACGCCGTGCGCAAGCACATCAAGGTGGAGTCCCCGCGGTGGTTCTACCACGCGGACCGGCTCGGCCTGCTGGTCTGGCAGGACTTCGTCTCCGGCACCCTCACCAACGACACCGGGCGCAAGGCCTTCGTGGACCAGGGCCGGGAAATGATGCGCCAGCACCACAACTCGCCCTCCGTGATCGGCTGGATCGTCTTCAACGAGGGCTGGGGCGAGTGGGACCGCGAGGAGAGCGGCCGTATCGCCGAGGCGGTCAAGGACGCCGACCCGTCCCGGGTCGTCAACGCCCACAGCGGTGTCAACTGCTGCGACTCCAAGGGTGACTCCGGCAAGGGCGACATCATCGACCACCACGACTACAACAACGAGGACCCGCCCTTCCCCGACCACCGGGCGGCCATGGACGGCGAGCACGGCGGCTTCACCCTGCGCACCCCGGGGCACATGTGGCCCGGCCCGCCCACCGTCATCTACAGCGGCGTCGACACCAAGGAGGCCCTGACCCGCAGGTACGTCGAGAACACCGAGAGGTTCTACCTCGACCAGGCCGGCGCCGAGCTCTCCGGATCGGTGTACACGCAGATCTCCGACCTGGAGAACGAACTCAACGGCCTCTACACCTACGACCGCCGGGAGCTCAAGGTCGACCCGGGCCCGGTGCGTGAGATCAACCGCAAGGTCATCGCGGCCGGAGCCGCCGCGGGCGACCGCGAGCAGCCGAAGGGCGGCGGGTCCTGGGCCCTCGACGAGGGCACCGGCACCACCGCGAAGGACGAGGGGCCCCAGAACAAGCCGCTCACCCTGAGCGAGGGGACCACCTGGACCGACGGCGTCAGCGGCAGCGCACTGCGGTTCGACGGTCAGGGCCGGTACGCCCAGACCGAGGGTCCCGTGCTCGACACCACCGGCAGCTACACGGTGTCGGCGTGGGTGACCCTGGACTCGCTGCCGGGCAACTACGCAACGGCCGTCAGCCAGGACGCGAAGCGGCAGACCAGCCCCTTCTACCTGCAGTACGGGCATGGCGCGTTCGCCTTCAGCACACCGGACGGCCGGCGGGCCCTCAAGGAGACGACGCCCGAGACCGGCCGCTGGTACCACCTGGTCGGTGTGCGTGACGACACCACAGGCGACATCACGCTCTACGTCGACGGCGAGCGGGCGGCCACCGTCGAGGGCGGACCGAACTACGTCGCCTCCGGCCCCTTCACCGTGGGCCGCGCCCAGTGGAACGGCCAGAACGTCGACTTCTGGGACGGGGCGGTGGACGAGGTCCACGCCTACGACAGGGCGCTGACCGCACAGGAGGTGAGCGCGCTGTACACGGCTGAGAAGCCGTAACCACCACGACAGCGAAGGGTGCGGACGCCGTCGGCGTCCGCACCCTCCGTCGTGCCACGGGTCACGTCACGTGGCTCACCGCCAGGTTGTCGCACGTGGCCGCCGTGTCGAAGACCCGCACCCCGTTCGCACCGCTCGAGCAGGTGGTGTCGGCGGCCGGGGAGCGGCGGCCGCCACCGCTCGGTCATGCGGTCCCGCGGACGGCTTCGCCGCGCTCACGGGGCCCAGGGAGCCGCCACGGCCCAGGTGGTGTCCTCCCTGAAGAGGGCACGGGCGTCCCAGGTGCGGGTCCCGCCCGGAATCGCCAGCCACAGCTCGGCGTTGTAGTGGCGCAGATACTGTTCGGGGAAGTTGTAGGCGGACAGCCGCACCCCGCCGTCGGCGCCCCGGACCGGGCAGAACGTGGAGTCCGCGCGGAACAGGGCGCCGCTGCCGCCCTCCTTGTACACACGGGAGTCGCGGTGCCGCAGATACTCGCCGGGGTAGTTGCGCGACTCGAAGGAGTAGCAGGAGCTCTCGGCCAGGCCGGGGACGACCCGCCATGTCGCGTCGTTCTTCAGCAGCGCGCTGCTGCCGGCGGTGACGACCTCCGTGAACACCGCGCCGTTCTGGTGCCGGACATAGCGGTCGGTGAGGCCGGGGGTGGTCACCCGGAACGAGACGAACTGCCCGGTGGGCAGCGTCACCGGGGCGGACGGCGAGCGGGAGGCGTCGATCAGCGCCCGGTTGGCGGCCCTGACCCGGGCCTCGTCGACCTTGACGACCTGGCGGTCGTAGGTGAGCAGACCATTGGCCTCGTTCTCGACATCGGTGATCTCGGTGTAGACCGATGCGGACAGCCCCTTGGGCATCCGCACCTCACGGATGCCGTCCAGCAGCCCGGTCAGCCGGTCGTCGAGATGCGCCCTGTCCGGCTGGTCCTCGTAGCTGAAACCGCCGCCCGGATACCACTCGTGACCGGCCACCTTGTAGCCGAGCCCGCCGAACTCGCCGAGCACGGCCGCGCGCGTGGCACTGGGCACCGTGGTGCCGGGACCGACGTACACATGGTGGTCGACCACATCACCGTTGCCGCCGTCCACGGCCCCGCAGCAGTTGACACCGCTCATGTTGTCCACCAGACGGGACGAGTCGTAGGCCTTGACCTCGGCGGCGATGCGCGCCTGGTCGTACTGGCCCCACCCCTCGTTCTGGTTGACCCACATCACCAGCGACGGCGCGCTGCGGTGCTGGTCGATGATCCGGTCGTACTCCGCCTCCCACTGGACGCGCGCGGCGGCGTCGGGGGTGCGCTCCATGGACGGCATGTCCTGCCAGACCAGCAGCCCGAGCCGGTCGGCCCAGTAGAACCAGCGCTGCGGCTCGACCTTGATGTGCTTGCGCACCATGTTGAAGCCGAGGTCCTTGTGCTTCTGCAGGTCGAACCGGAGAGCGGCGTCGGTCGGAGCGGTGTAGACGCCGTCCGGCCAGTACCCCTGGTCCAGGGTGCCCGTCTGGAACACGAACTCCCCGTTGAGCACCGGGCGCAGCACGCCGTCCACCCGTGCGAGCCCGATCGAGCGCATGCCGGTGTAGCTGCCGACGGAGTCGACCGTCGTGCCGCCGGAGAGCAGCTCCGCGCGAACGTCGTAGAGGAAGGGATCGTCCGGCGACCAGCGGCGCGCGTTCGGTACCGGGACGGTGAACTCGGCGCCGACCGGTCCGGTGGCCGTGCCGGCCGTGCTGCCCCCGCCGGACACGGTCACGCGGACCCGGTGACCGCTGACGCCCGAGCCCCGCACGGTGACCTTCAGCCGGTTGGCGGTCAGGTCGGGCACCATGTCGAGTCGGGTGATGTGCGCGGCGGCCGTGGGCTCCAGCCACACCGTCTGCCAGATGCCCGACGCGGCCGTGTAGAAGATGCCACCACCGGGGTGTGGCCTCACGTCGTTGATCCGCTGTTTGCCGACCGCCTGACTGCCCGTCTGGGTGGGGTCCCACACCGAGACGACGAGCGTGTTGGCACCGCCGGTCAGCAGGTCGGTGATGTCGTACGAGAAGGAGTCGAAACCGCCGCTGTGGGGGGCACCCGCCTGCCGGTCGTTGACCCAGACGGTCGTACGCCAGTCACTGGCGCCGAAGTGGAGCTGGACGCGGCGCCCGTCCCAGCCCGCCGGGACGGTGAAGGTGCGCTTGTACCAGAGCTTGTCGTTCTGGGTGATCCTGCGCTGGACGCCGGAGAGCGCCGACTCGGCGACGAACGGGACGCGGATCTGTTCGGGGAACGACCCGGGCCGGCCGGCGTCCGCCGAGGTGACGGCGAAGTCCCAGATGCCGTTGAGATTGGCCCAGTCGGGGCGGGTGAGCTGCGGACGGGGGTACTCCGGCAGCGGGTTGTCGACGGAGACCTGGTCGGTCCACGGCGTGGTCATGGGCGCGGGCTTCGGGGTCCATGCCCGGGGCGCCGCGGCCGCCGTGCCGGAACCGGTGAGGGCCGTGCCGGCGAGCAGGGCCAGCACGGCCGACAGTGCGGTGAGCCACCACCGCCGTCTGCACCGGGGGAGAAGCGGACGTGGGGCCTGTACTCGACGCATCGTCACTCCTTGGGAAGTGGGGGTGGGAGACGTGCGCGTGCGAGAAACGGCCGGTCCGCGTCGCGCGTCACCGGCCGCCTGGAACCGGACGCGGCACCGGGAGCCCTGAGCGGCCCGGTGCCGCGTCCGGAGTTCTACATCAGTTGCCGGCGGCGGCCCAGCCAGGTCTGGGCGACCACCACGACGGCCAGGAACGCGCCGCTGACGACCTGCTGGTAGGAGGAGTCGAGGGAGCCGATCTGGTTGATGACGTTCTGGATCACCTTCAGCAGCAGCACACCGACCAGGGCCCCGCTGGCGTAGCCGAGTCCGCCGGTCAGCAGGGTGCCTCCGATGACGACGGCGGCGATGGCCTCCAGCTCCATGCCGTTGCCGAGGATGGTGACGCCCGAGGCGAGCCATGCCGCGTTGAGCGCGCCGGCCAGCCCGGCCAGCACTCCGCTCAGGGTGTAGACGAGGATCTTGGTACGGGCCACCGGGGCGCCCATCAGCGCCGCCGCGTCCTCGTTGCCGCCGACCGCGTACACATGCTGGCCGAACCGGGTGCGGCGCAGGACCACCGCACCGGCGACGAACAGCGCCAGGGTGATCCACACGGGGTTGCCGAGACCGAGCGTGGTGCCCTGTCCCAGTTCCGCGAGGAAGGAACCCTTGCCGATCAGATAGGTGTTGGCACCCTCGTCGGTGAGGGCCAGCATCAGACCGCGTGCCCCCAGCATGGCCGCCAGGGTGACGATGAACGGGGCCAGCCGCGAGCGGGCCACGAGCAGGCCGTTGACGACACCGATCGCCCCGCACACCACCAGCGGCAGCAGCAGCGCCACCAGCGTTCCGTGCCGTGACCCCCAGGCCGCCAGGACCCCGCCCAGCGCGAACAGCGACCCGACCGACAGGTCGATGCCCCCGGTGATGATCACGAAGGTCATGCCCAGCGCGACGATGGCCAGGAAGGCCGAACTCGTCGCCATGTTGCTGATGTTGTCCCCGGTGGCGAAGGAGTCGAAGCTGAACGACGCCACGAGGGAGACGACCACCAGCACGGCCAGCGCACCGTGCTGCTGGACCAGCGCGCTCACCCGCTCGGAGCGGGCGGAACCCACGGGCTCGCCGGCCGGCGCCGTGCCCTTGTCGCTCGTCGTGGTCACCGGGGCGTCCGTCTTCGTGGCGGTCATCGCTTCCCCCGTCCCCGTGCCGCGTAGACCGCGCACACGATCACTATGGCCTGCGCGATCTGGGTCCAGGAGGGCGGCAGATCGTGCTTGATGAGGGTGGCGGTGAGCAACTGGATGAGGACGGCTCCCGCCACGGTGCCGGCGATGTTCACCCGGCCCCCGGTGAGCGGCGTACCGCCGACCACGACGGCGGTGATGGCGGACAGCTCCATCAGGTTCCCCAGCGAGGTGGGGTCGCTGGCCTGGAGCCGGGCCGTGGCGAGGACACCCGCCACGGCGGCGAGCAGCGCGCAGACGATGTACACCACGATCAGCACGCGGCGCACGGGAAGCCCGGCGAGCTGCGCCGCGGGACGGCTGTCACCGATGGCCAGGAGCTGCCGTCCGAAGGTGGTGCGGCGGACGACGAAGGCCACCAGGGCCGCCAGCGCGGCGGCGATCAGGATCAGATACGGAATGCCCAGCACGTCGCCGGAGCCCAGGGAGGCAAGGGCCGGGTTGCGCAGGTCCTCCAGCTGCGGCAGCAGCACCAGCGCGAGACCCCGGCCGCCGACCATGAGCGCCAGTGTCGCCACGATCGGCTGAACACCGATGAAGGCGACCAGGGCTCCGTTGGCGAAGCCGACAGCGGCGGCGAACACCGCGACCACCAGCAGCGCGGGCACCAGGCCGTAGCCGAGGTAGAGGGCCGTGACCGAGGCCGCCAGGGCCATCACCGCGCCGACCGAGAGGTCGACACCCTCGGTGCCGATCACCAGGGCCATGCCGAGCGCGACGATGATGACGGGGGCGACCTGCACGGCCTGGGTGCGGAAGTTCTCCGCGGACAGGAAGTGCGGGGTGATGACGATGTTGACGACGAGCAGCGCCGCCACGCCGGCGTAGACGCCGTACGTCTGAAGCCACTGCAGGATGCGGGCCCGGTCCAGCGGGACGGTCTTGAGGGCGGCTTCAGCCATCGGTGGCCGCCTCCTCGAGCGCGTCCCGGTCCGGGGCGTGCCCGGCGATGGTCCGCATGAGCTTGTCCTCGGTGACCTCGTCGCCGGTCAGTTCGCCGACGACGGCACCGTCCTTCAGTACGACCACGCGGTCGGACCCTTCGATCAGTTCCTCCAGGTCGGAGGAGATGAGCAGGACGCCCAGGCCGTCCGCGGCCAGTTCGTCCACGAGTTTCTGCACCTCGGCCTTGGCGCCGACGTCGATGCCCCGGGTGGGCTCGTCCAGGAGCAGCACCTTCGGGTTCATCGCCAGCCAGCGGGCGAGCAGCACCTTCTGCTGGTTGCCGCCGGACAGTTCGCCGACCTTCTGCTGCGGCGAGGACGCCTTGATGCGCAGACGCTCGATGAAGGTGTCGACGATGCTGTCGACGCGCGCCTCCGAGACCAGCCCGAACCGCGAGAGGCGGGGCAGGACGGCCAGCGAGATGTTCTCGCGGACCGACAGCCCGGGCACGATGCCCTCGCTCTTGCGGTCCTCCGGCAGCAGGCTGATGCCCGCCCTGATGGCCGCGGGTGTGGAGCCGCGGCGCAGCGGCGCCCCGGCCACCATGACGCTGCCCGACGCCGTCGGCAGCGCGCCGGAGATGGCCTTCGCCGTCTCGGTGCGGCCGGAACCGAGCAGCCCGCCCAGGCCCACGACCTCGCCGGGCCGGATGCTCACGGAGACGCCGTGCAACTGGTGGGGGACCGTCAGCTCGCGGGCTTCCAGGACGGGTTGGCCGTCCGTGGTGTGGTGGTCGCCGCTGAACTTCGTCAGGCCCTCCTTGCGGACCTCTCCCAGCTCCCGGCCGAGCATCGTGGACACCAGGGAGAGCCGGTCGAGTTCGGCGAGGCGGCCATGGTGGACGCGGCGGCCGTCGCGCAGCACGGTGACCGTGTCGCACACCGCGTACAGCTCGTCGAGGCGGTGGCTGACGTAGATGACGGCGATGCCCTCGTCGCGCAGCCGGCGGATGACCGAGAACAGGGTCTCGACCTCCCGCGGTTCGAGCGAGGAGGTCGGCTCGTCCATGATGACGATCCGCGCCTCGCTCGCCACGGCACGGGCCAGGGCGACCATCTGCTGCGCCCCGACGCCGAGACTGCGCAGCGGCCGGCGCACGTCCACCTGGACGCCGTAGGCGCGCAGCGCCTCCTCGGCCTCCCGGTTCATGCGGCCGAAGTCCAGCAGCCCGAGGCGGTTGCGCGGCTCGCGGCCCAGGAAGAGGTTGCGGGCCACGCTCAGCAGCGGGATGAGGTTGACCTCTTGGTAAATGGTCGAGATCCCGGCCCGCTGGGCGTCCAGAGGGGTGGCGAAGGAGACGTCGCGCCCCTGGAAAACGATGTCACCGGCATCGGGCCGGTGGACCCCGGTGAGGAGCTTGATGAGGGTCGACTTGCCGGCGCCGTTCTCGCCGATCAGGGCGTGGACCTCGCCGGCGTGCAGGGTCAGGTCCACGTCGTCCAGGGCCCGGACGCCCGGGAAGGTCTTGCTCAGTCCGCGGACGGCGAGGACTTCGGCGGGGGGAGCCACCTGTGCCTCCAGGAATTGAGTGGTGACGGTCGGACAGGGGGCCCGGGGAAGCCGGGCCCCCGCGGCGGACTAGTAGGCCTTGCCGAGGTCCTGCTCGGCGTTGTCGCCGTCGTAGGCGCTGTCCTGGATGATGATGTCCTGGTGGACTTCCTTGCCCTGGGTGAACTCGTCCAGCGTCTGGAACGCCAGCGGGCCGAACCTCGGGTTGGACTCGATGACGCCGCTGATCCAGCCGTCGACGACACCCTGGACGGCGTTGCGCGTACCGTCCACCGTGACGATCTTGACGTCGCCCGCCTTCTTGCCCGCGCCCTTCAGCGCGGCCACCGCGCCCAGGCCCATCTCGTCGTTCTCGGCGTAGATGCCCTTGATGCCGGGGTTGGACTGGATGAGCTGCTCGGTGACCTGCTGGCCCTTCTCGCGGGTGAAGTCACCGGTCTGCTCGAAGACCACCTTCAGGTCGGGGGCCTTCTCGGCCACGCGCTCCTTGAAGCCCTTGGTGCGCTCGGTGGTGACGTTGTTGCCGGCCGAGCCGAGCAGGATCGCGACCTCGCCCTTGCCGCCGGTGGCCTCGATCATCTGGTCGGCGGCGCGCCGGCCCTGCTCGACGAAGTCGGAGGCGATGAAGGACACGTAGTCCTTGCAGGGCGTGGCGTTGATCTTGCGGTCGATGGTGACGATCGGGACCTTCTTGGCGGCGGCCGCCTGGAGCACCGGGTCCCAGCCGTCGGAGTTGAGGGGGGCGATCACCAGCAGATCGGCGCCCTTGGCGAGCAGGTCCTGGACATCGCTGATCTGCTTGGAGAACTGCGACTGGGCGTTGGCCGTCAGCAGCTTGACGCCTCTCTTCTCCGCCTCGTCCTTGATGGACTGCGTCTCGGCGATACGGAAGGGGTTGGCCTCCTTCTCGGACTGGGAGAAGCCGACCGTGGCGTCCTTCAGATCGATCTTCTTTCCGCCGTAGGTGTCGACGGTGCAGGTCTCGCTGCCCGGCTTCGGCGTGACGACCTGCTGCTCGGCCCCGGCGGCCGCCGGGGACTTCTTGCTGTCCGCCGCGTCGTCCTCCGACTTGGCGCATGAGGTGGCGGTCAGGGCCACGGCGGCGGCCAAGGCCACGACCACGGGACGGGCGAGAAGGAGAGGACGGTGAGTGGTGCGCTGCATGGTGACCCCGATCCGGGTGACGCTGAAAAGGGAACTGGGGAGCCGAAGGACGCGCGGAAGCGGAGCTGCTCCCCCTGTGCACGGCGGCGTCCGGTGTGCCGCAAAGGAGGTTTTACATCGTTGGAAGGATGCTGTAAACCCCTTGCGCACAAGGTGGGAGGGGGAGGGGGCGGGAACCGCGCGGCGTGCGGTGGGGCGGTGGTGGGGCCGGGCGGCGTGGGAAGCGCTTGCAGGGGGGTGTGAAGCCCGGCCGGCTTCTCACCTGTGTGTGCACACGGTGCTTGGTGTTTGCGGCCGCCGCGGGCGTACGGGTCGGCGCCGGCCGGGGGTGGGTTGTGTGTCCTGCGTTGGTGCGGGCCGGGGGGTGTTCTCGCAGCCCCGCGCCGGCGGGGTGCCTCCCTCACTCTCGGCTCCTCCCCCACTCTCGGCTTCGCTCGAGCGGGAGGTACCCCCATGAGCGGGGGGACCCCCATCGCCCTGGGGGTACCTCCCAGGCCCTTAAGGCACTGGGGGAGGCACGACTGCCCGCGGTCGGGCGCTGCGGGCGCGCCCTGGGGGATGCCTCCCGCGCCCTTGAGCGCTGAGGGAGGCGCGACTGCCCGCGGTCGGCGCTTGCGGGCGCCAGCCGGGCCTGCCTGTGGCGTCCCAGGGGTGCCTCTCAGGTCCTTGAGGCGCTGGGGGAGGCGCGGCTGCCTGCGCAGGGCGGACGGTGGGGCGCACGGGGTGAGCGCGGCCGTGTGCCCCACCGCCGTGGGGAACGGGTCAGGTGGTTCCCCGGTCGGTGCCCGCCGGCCGGCCCAGCGTGCTCTCGCGCTGCACGAGTTGGTAGTCCGCCCAGATGCGACGCGGCTCCGGCGCCCGGTCGTTGAGCCGGGCGAGCACCGATTCCACCGCCAGCCGCCCGATGGCGGCCTTGTCCGGCGACACCGACGTCAGCGTCACCGCCCCGAAGCGGCCCTCGATCACGTCGTCGAAGCCGACCACGGCGATGTCCTCCGGCACCCGCAGCCCCCGCTCGTGCAGCACCCTCATCGCCCCGATCGCCATCGGGTCGTTGTAGGCGAACACCGCGTCGGGCCGCCGTCCGCTGTCCAGGATGTGGTTCATGGCCCGCGCCCCGTCGGCGTGCCCCCAGCCGTCGGTGGCCGCGACCAGGCGCTCGTCCGCGGGCAGCCCCGCCGCCGTCAGCTCCTCGCGCCAGCCGCGCACCCGGAGCTGGGCCGGCTCGCTGCGCCCGCGCCGTGCCCCGATGAACGCCACTTCCCGTCGCCCCAGGTCGATCAAGTGCCGCACGGCGGCACGGGCGGCCGCGACGTTGTCGATGGCGATGTGGTCGTACGGCAGGTCGTAGTCCCGCTCGCCGAGCAGGACCAGCGGCACGTCGTGCGCGCGGTCGCGCAGGTCCTCCGTCTCCAGCTCGATGGGGCTGAGGATGAGTCCGTCGATGACCCGGGCCCGGAACCCCTGGCTGACCAGGAGCTCCTGCTCGCGCGAACCGCCCGTGTGGTCGAGCAGCACGATGTAGTCGTGCCCGGACGCCGCGTCGATGACGGAGGCGGCCAGTTCGGCGAAGTACGGGTTCCCGAGTTCCGGCAGCGCCAGGGCGATGATGCCCGTACGCCCCTTCCTCAGGTGTCTGGCGGCGAGGTTGGGCTGGTAGCCGAGCGCGTCGATGGACCGCTGGACACGCTCGCGCATGGCCGGGGTGACGTGCTGGTAGTTGTTCACCACGTTGGAGACGGTCTTGATGCTGACCCCCGCGTGCGCGGCGACGTCCTTGAGGCTGACCCGCACGGCAATCCCTTCGTGAGCGGCCCGACTCGGGTGGCCGGTGCGGAACGTTGCCGTCACCAGGAGTCGTGCGCCGAGCCGCTGGGCTCAAATTTTTTTACAACGTTATACATGTCGTTCCGTGGCACTGACAAGGCTGCGGAAGCATGGTCCCGGGAGCCTGTCGTCGTCCACCGTCACCACCCTCGCCCCGAGGTCCCGCCGCGGCCGGGAGCGGCTCGCGCACCGTCACCCTCACGAGCGTCCCCGCACCATCGGCCGCGCGCACCGCGCCGGGGGCCGGCGAGAGCACCGACGGCCTCGCGCACCCCTGCGTCCCCGGTTCCGGGCCTGCCCATGCTCCCCTTCTCGCCCCCGTTGCCCGTTGCCCCGGATCGTAACGGCACCTCCGGGTGGTCCCGTCGCGCAGGGTCCGTCCCGTTCCGTCGAAAATCTCGCCACCGCCATGTACATCGATGTAACCGTGTGGTCGCATGATCCGTACCCGGCGCACCTGCACGGATGAGGAGCAGTATGAGCACGCCCCCGCCCCTGGACGTCCCGCGTCCGGAGTACCCCCGTCCCCAGTTCGTCCGCGAAGCCTGGCTGAACCTCAACGGCCGCTGGCAGTTCGAGACCGACCGCGGCGACAGCGGACTGGAGCGCGGACTGCGCGAGCGCGACCTGGCGGACGAGATCGTCGTGCCCTTCTGCCCCGAGTCCACGCTGTCGGGGATCGGGGACACGGACTTCATGGAAGCCGTCTGGTACCGGCGCACGGTGACGCTCCCGGACGCGTGGGCCGGCTCCGACGTCCTGCTCCACTTCGGAGCCGTGGACCACGACGCCACCGTCTGGGTCAACGGCACCGAAGTCGCCCGCCACCGGGGCGGCTTCACCCCCTTCACCGCTGAGCTGCGCGGGGTGGCCGCCCCCGGTGAGGAAGCGGTGATCGTGGTCCGTGCCCGAGACTCCCGGCACGGCCCGCAGGCGCGCGGAAAGCAGGCCACCTGGTACGCCAACAGCCACTGCCACTACACCCGGACCACCGGCATCTGGCAGACGGTGTGGCTCGAGCCGGTGCCCGCCGCGGTCCGCCTCAAGCGTCCGCGCATCACTCCCGACCTCGGCTCGCACTCCTTTCACATCGACCTGCCGGTCACCGGCAATCCGCCGGGACACCGGGTGCGGGCGGTGCTCTCGGACGAGCGCGGCGAGGTGGTCACCGCCTCCGCCCGCGCCGACCTCGACCTGTGTCCCAAACTGGTGCTGACCGTGCCGGACGACCGGGTGCGCACCTGGTCACCGGCCGACCCGCACCTCTACGACGTGCGGTTCCAGCTCCTCGACGCGGCGGGCGGGGTCGTCGACGAGGCGACGTCCTACGCGGGCCTGCGCTCGGTCGCCGTCCACGGCAAGCGGGTGCTGATCAACGGGGAGCCGGTGTTCCAGCGGCTGGTGCTGGACCAGGGGTACTACCCGGACGGTCTGATGACCGCCCCCACCGACGGCGACCTCGTGCGCGACATCGAACTCGGGCAGCGGGCCGGCTTCAACGGCGCCCGGCTGCACCAGAAGGTGTTCGAGGAGCGCTACCTCCACCACGCCGACCGGCTCGGCTACCTTGTCTGGGGCGAGTTCGGCGACTGGGGCTGCGAGACCGGTGTCCGCGACGACAACCAGCGTCCCGACGCGAGCTACGTCGCCCAGTGGCTCGAAGCGCTGGAACGCGACCACTCGCACCCGTCGATCATCGGCTGGTGCCCGCTGAACGAGACGTACCAGAACCTGCACGACCGGATCACCACACTGGACGACGTCACCCGGGCGATGTTCCTGGCCACCAAGCAGGCGGACCCGAGCCGCCCCGTGATCGACGCCTCCGGCTACGCCCACCGCGTCCCGGAGACCGACGTGTACGACGCACACTGCTACGAGCAGGACCCGCGGGCGTTCGCCGGGACCATGGCCGGGCTCGCCGAGGACCGTCCCCACGTCAACACCGGCCCCGACGGCCGTACCTGGTCGGTGCCCTACCGCGGACAGCCCTACTTCTGCAGCGAGTTCGGCGGCATCTGGTGGGACGCGGCGGCCGCCGCCACCGCGGCCGGCGACGAGACCGGGACGTCCTGGGGCTACGGCGAACGGCCGCGCACCGCCGAGGAGTTCCTGACCCGGTTCACCGGACTGGTCGACGTCCTGCTCGACGACCCGGACATGTTCGGCTACTGCTACACCCAGCTCACCGATGTCTTCCAGGAACGCAACGGGATCTACGACTTCGACCGCGGCGAGAAGTTCGACACCGCCGCACTGCGCCGCGTGCAACAGCGCACGGCCGCCGGCGAATCCGCCGGCTGACGGCTTCCCGCCCGGCGCCGGCCGACGACCTTCCGACCCCCGGCCCCGGCGGACGATCGGACCCGCCCCCGGGTCCTCGAGCCTTGCCGTGGTCGACCAGCCCGGCACACAGGCCGCCTCCGCCGGGCCGAAGCCGGCGCCGCACCGCACCTTTCGACGGGCCTGCCGCGGACGCGTCGCCGGCCTGGGCCGCCGTACTCTTCGGCGGCGGCCTCGTTCGCAACGTGCCGCGCCTCCCCCGACGAGTTCGTCGGGGGAGGCGCGGTCGGCGCCGCTGAACTGGTCCCGCGCACGCACCCTGCGCGGGACCCCGGCCCGCACGCGGAACGGACGTCGCCGTCACCCCTGTGCCGCCCCGTCCGGCAGGGACCCGCCCTGCCGTGCACCGGCCGGGCGGGTCGGCGCCGTACGCGCATCGGATCGGGGCGTGTGGCGGCCTCAGCCGCCGACGGCCGCCTTGTCGGTGCCGGACTCCTCGGCGAGGCGTTCCATTGCGCTGATCGTCTTCAGCGGCTTCTCCTTGAGGAAGACCACCGTGATCAGCGCCAGCAGCGCGCAGGGCGTGGCGACGAGGAACAGATCGGCGGTCGCGAATCCCCGTAGGCGTGCTCGACGATGCCCTGTACAGGTTCGGGCAGGGTGCTCATGTCCGGGACGGACCCCCCGCGTCCGGGCCCGCGGGGATGTCCGCCGCGTCCACGCCCCGGGTGGTTTCGGTGGCGACCCGCCCGGCGAGGATCGCGCCGAGGACGGCCCCGGCGGGACCCGCGCCGGTGGCGCGACGGAGGGCGGCGAGCCCGGGTCAGGCGTGAGCGTCGGGTTATGGCCGGTGATCGCCGCGGATGGCGGGTGAGCGTGCTCGGCGGTGCGGTGTTCGCCGTGTGCATGACCGGCACCACGCTGCCAACTCCGCTCTACCCTCTCCATCAGGAGAAGTTCCACTTCTCGGAGCTGACGGTCACCGTCGTGTACGCCGTCTACGCCTTCGCGGTCATCGGCGTGCTGCTCCTCGCGGGCAACGCCTCGGACGCGGTGGGCAGGCGCCCTGTCCTGCTGTGGGGTCTGGGCTGCGCGGCGGCGAGCGCCGTCTGCTTCCTCCGTGCCGCCGGTCCGGGCTGGCTGTACGCCGGCCGGCTGCTGTCGGGGCTCTCGGCAGGCCTGTTCACCGGGGCCGCCACGGCGTACGTCATGGAGTCCGCACCGCCCGGCGGCACCGCCCGGGCCACGTTCATCGCCACGGCCGTCAACATGGGCGGGCTCGGCTGCGGTCCGCTGCTCGCCGGGGTGCTCGCCCAGTACGCGGCCGGGCCGCTGTATCTGCCGTTCGCCGTGCACCTGGCCCTGGTCGTCTGCTCGATCGCCGTACTGCTGCGGCTTCCGGAGACGGTGGCGCCGCTGCGGCCGCTGAGCACCGTGCGGCCGCAGCGGCCCGGGGTGCCCCCGCAGGTGCGGCAGGTCTTCGGGCCCGCGGCGACGCATCGTTTCGTTGGCTTCGCCCTGTTCGGGGTGTTCACCTCCGTCAGTCCGGCGTTCCTCGCGCAGTCCCTGGACGTGACCGACCACGCGGTGAGCGGGGTCGTCGTGGCGCTGGCCTTCTTCTCCTCGACCGGCGGACAGCTGGCCGCCGGTCCGGTCGGTACGGTCCGGTCGCTGCCGCTGGGCTGCGCCGGACTCCTCGCCGGACAGGCGCTGCTCGCCGGCGCGCTGCACTGGGACCTGCTGGCTCTGGTGGTCCTGAGCGCGGTCGTCGGGGGGTTCGGTCAGGGTCTCGCGTTCCGCGCGGCGCTGTCCGCGGTGGGCGAGGCGTCCCCGGCGGACCACCGCGCGGCGGTGATCTCCTCGCTGTTCGTGGTGGCGTACGCGGGTATCTCGGTGCCGGTCATCGGTGTCGGCCTGCTGACGGAACCGATGGGACTGGAAGGCGCCGGCCCGGTGTTCATCGCCTGCATGGGCGCGCTGGTGGTGGCTGCGGCGGGCCATCTCCTGCGGTGGCCGGTGACGGTGAGCCCATGACGGACCGAGATCCCCGTGGACGGACTCCGTCGTCGCGTGCTCTCCCGCCCTGCGCCCTATCATGGTCCGTGAATGTTGAAAAGCCAACTTTTCGCACGGGAGGGCGGGCGCCATGAGCAACACAGAGACACGACCGGCCGAGGTGAGGTGCGGCGGCAGAGCGGAGGCGGCGCGCCCGGCCGATGTGGAGGTCCTCACCCCGCGCGACGTGCCGCTCGGCGGCCCGCGCGCGATGCGGGTACGGCGCACCCTGCCGCAGCGGGCCCGGACGCTCATCGGCGCCTGGTGCTTCGCCGACCACTACGGTCCCGACGACGTCGCCCGGACCGGTGGCATGGACGTCGCCCCCCACCCGCACACCGGACTGCAGACGGTGAGCTGGCTGTTCAGCGGAGAGATCGAGCACCGCGACAGCCTGGGCACCCACGCCCGGGTACGGCCCGGTGAACTGAACCTCATGACCGGCGGCCACGGCATCAGCCACTCGGAGGTGTCGATGCCGGACACCACGATCCTGCACGGGGTGCAGCTGTGGGTCGCCCTGCCCCGGGAGCACCGTGACGCCGACTCGGCCTTCCAGCACTACGTACCGGACCCGGTGCCGCTGGACGGAGGTCAGGCCCGCGTTTTCCTCGGTTCCCTCGCGGGTGACACGTCCCCCGTGCGGACCTTCACCCCGCTGCTCGGAGCCGAACTGTCCGTGGCCCCGGGTGCCCGGATGTCCCTCCCGCTCGACCCCGCCCACGAGCACGGAGTCCTCGTCGACGCGGGCGACGTCCTCGTCGAGGACACCGCCGTACAGCCGTGCGGCCTGGCCTGCACCGCCCCCGGCCGCACCACGCTCGCCCTGACCAACCGCGGCGCCGGGACGGCACGCCTGGTGCTGCTGGGCGGACCGCCGTTCGGGGAGGAGATCGTCATGTGGTGGAACTTCATCGGCCGGTCGCACGACGACATCGTCCAGGCCCGCGAGGACTGGATGGCGGGTACCCGATTCGGCGAGGTACAGGGGTACGACGGAACTCCACTGCCCGCTCCGGAGCTGCCGAACGTACCCTTGAAACCGCGGGGAAGGATGCGATGACCCGCGGAGATGTGGGTACTGGGCTGCCTGCTCGGTGCAGCCCGCCGCAGTCACGTCCGGGGAAGTGATGTGCGGGTTCTCACCTGATCCGGGCGTGTGACCTGGCGTCGGAGTGAGGGCCTACGAGGTGTTCCGCGCCGGCGGCAAGGAGCTCTTCGAAGCGGCGATGATGCCAGGTTCAGCCGGCAGTTCTCCGCGGAGACGGAAGCGCGCTTTGGAAGCGCGGGCAAGGTGGTCCGCGCGGAGGGCGCACGGCTCTGGTTCCCCGATCCCGTCGAGACGGAGATGCTGCTGCGCGTGACCGTGATGGGCGAGCACCGCAACCGCCTCGACATCGACCGCGCCACGGAGAGCATCCGCTGGGTGCACCGGGACCGGGACCGGGACCGGGAGCCCGGACCCGATGTGGGTCTGCCACGCGCCACGCGCGGTACTCGGCCCGCAGGGCGCCCGGGAACACCTTCCGATGCGGGACTTCGCCGCGCGGCGGCGCCCCGACCGGCTGCCCGCCCGGTTGTTCGAGGCGGCACCCGGATCGCCGTGCTGATCACCGAGCACGATCGGCGGGCGGACCGGTTGCGGGCCGGAGAGGCGCTCCAGCACCTGTGGCTGCCGACCACGGCGCACAGACTGCGCGTCTCGCTGCCGCACCAAGGACTGCAGTGGCCGGACCCGCGCCGTGCCCTCGGCCCGACGCAGGGCCGGACGCGGCACGTACAGATGCTCATGCACGTGGGATACGGCCCCGAGAGCCCAGCGAGCCCCAGGCGCGCGCCGGGACGCGTGAGGCTGTGACCCCGGGCCGTTCTTCCGGCACGAGCGGGACCCATGGCCCTCACCACCGACCGCTCACCCGGCTCAGGGTTGAGGGACCGCAGTGCCGCCGCAGCAGGCGAAGGAGGGGCGGGCCCATGAACTCCAACGACGGTTACCGCGAACTGCCGCGGCAGGAGTGCCTGCGGCTGATGGCCGAGGTGCCCCTCGGCCGTATCGTCTACACACGCCGAGCCCTGCCCGCCGTGCTGCCGGTCACCTTCGGCCTCGACGCCGACGGCGCCGTTCTGCTGCGCACCGCTGCCGGCTCGGACCTGGTTCGCGCGATGGACGGTGCGATCGTCGCCTTCGAGGTGGACGACGTCGACACCGTCCGGCAGTCCGGCTGGAGCGTGGTGGTCACGGGAGCGGCCACGGTGGTGACCGACCCCGTCGAACACCAGCGCCTGTCCCGCACCGGCCCGGTCTCCTGGGTGCCCGCACCGCAGGAGGTCTTCATCCGCATCGAACCCGAACTGATCACCGGCCGCGAACTCGTGGGTTGCCGCACTCTGTGCGGAGTGGACTCGACCGTCTGAGCCGCCCTGTCGCCTCCCGGGGCATGACGCGGTGCTGTCGGGCCGTCCTCCGAGACAGCGACACCGCACCCTCGAGGGGCCCTTCGCCCTGATCCCCGGACCGTCCGGCCGTCTCCCCTGTATGCGAAGAAGGGTGGTACCTGTTCGCATCTGTCGTCAGCGCAACGCGCCACAGCCGGCATCAGCACGCCGCACGCCTGGTCGGCCCACCCCGGCGGCCCCTCCTCCCATCCCTCCCGCACATGGGACGGTGGGGGTGGGGGATCGAAGCGGCGACCGTGACGAGAGGAAAGCGGCGGACATCATGACCGAACGACCCCTGGTCGTGGGCGTCGACGGCTCCGACCCCAGCCTCCTGGCGGTGGACTGGGCCGTGGACGAGGCGGTCCAGCACGGGCTGTCGCTGCGACTGGTGCACGCCTCCCTCTGGGAGCGCTACGAGGGTGCCCACCCGTCGGCAGCCCTGCTGCGCCCTTCGGCCCAGGTGAGGGCGTCGTACACCGTCGCCGCCGCCGCTCAGCGTGCCCGCCGGCGCCGCCCGGAGGCCGCCGTGTCCACCGCGGTCCTCCCGGACGACGCGGCAGGCGCCCTGCTGCGTGAAGCCGCCCACGCGTCGCTCCTGGTGACCGGATCGCGTGGTCGCGGTGCGCTGAAGGGACTGCTTCTCGGCTCGGTCGGTCTCGCCGTGGCGGCGCGGGCGCCCTGTCCGGTGGTCGTGGTCCGGGGCGACCCGGCCGCCCTGGCCGGCAGCCACGAGCGGATCCTGCTCGGCGCGGGGGACCCCTCCGCCGGCGACGGGGCGGTGCGTTTCGCATTCCGTGAGGCCGAGGCCCGTGGATGCGTCCTGGACGTCGTACGGGCCTGGCGCTGCCCGGCGTACGACACCGGCGACCACCCGGCACGGGCCGGAAAGGGCCGATGCCACCACGAGGACGAGGCCTCCGCGCTGCTCGAGGCCCTGCTGGCCGCTGCCGTCGCCGCTCACCCGAGCGTGCGGGTGCGTCGTGCGACCGTCGAGGGCTCCGCCCCGAAGGTCCTGGTGCTCCGGTCGGCCGCCGCCGACCTCGTGGTCGTCGGCGCCCGCCGCGGCAGGGGCCCTGCCGGTCTCGGTCTCCAGCTCGGACGGACGAGCCACACCCTGCTGCACCACGCCACCTGCCCGGTGGCGGTCGTGCCGTGGCGGGACGGGGCCTGATGGCCCCCTGTGAGGACCTGGCGGCCCCTTCCGGGCCGCAGCCCGCCACGCGACGCTGGTAGCAGGGGAAGGGCCATCCTGGAGGTGCGTGTCATGCTGCGTTCACCTGTCGTCGCCGGCGTCGACGGTTCCGTCGAGAGCCTCGCAGCCGCGGAGTGGGCGGCTCGCGAAGCCGTACGCGGCGGACGGTCGCTGCGGCTGCTGCACGCGCGGAACTGGCGCCCGGGTCAGGGCGAGGCGGAGAACGCCGACGCGGCCGGACGGCACCTGGCGCAGCGCGTCCTGCGGGAGGCGGAGGAACGGGTCCGCGCCGTCTGTCCCGATGTCCGGGTCCATGGCGAACAGGTCGAGGGTCCGGCCACGGCCGCCCTGGTGAAAGCGGCGGGAGACGCCGAACTGTTGGCGCTCGGCTCGCGTGGCCTGAACCGCGTCACCGGACTCCTCGCGGGTTCCGTCGCGCTCGGCGTCGTGGCGAAGACGACGCGTCCTGTCGTCCTGGTTCGCGCCGGCACCCCACCGGAGGAGGCGTCGCCCGCCGCGGCACGCCGGGACGTCGTCCTCGGCGTCGACGTCACCCAACCGTGCGACGAAGTGATCGAGTACGCCTTCGAGACGGCCCGCACGCATCACACCCGGCTCAGGGCACTGTACGCCTGGCGCGCACCGGACCCGTTCACCCTGGGTCCCGGAGAGGTCGGCCTCGTGGGCGACCCGCAGCGGGCGGAGGAGTGGCTGGGCTTTCTCACCGCGGTACTCCAGGTGTGGCGGGACAAGTACCCCGACGTGGAGGTGGTGCAGACGGTGGTGGAGGGCAAGGCCGCGGGCGCGTTGGTGAAGGCGGCGTCCGGAGCGGAGCTGGTTGTCGTCGGCCACCGGCTCGCCGGCCGCCCTCGGGTGCCGCGCACCGGCCCGGTCGCCCACGCCGTGATCCACCGCGTCACCTGCCCCGTGGTGGTCGTACCCCACGACTGACACCGCTGCCGAACCCGCCGGAGGTGATCCTCCGCCTCGGCCACACCCTTGCCCTGCCACTCACTCGACGGCCTCCTGCGCTGCCCGCGACGCGGCTTGGCGTGCAGGGGAGGGCGGGATGGCACGCAGGGTGCCCCCTCCGGTCCCTGGGGCGCGGAGGCGGGGTACCCGAGTCCTGTCACCGGAACAGGCAGCCCGAGAGGCGGCCGCAGAGCCTTCGCCCTGCTGCTCGCCGTTGTCCGTACGGAGAGGCGTGACCATGACGAAGCCGGCGACGACCGCCGACGCACAGCCGGGGGAGGGAGCACAGCCGCCCCCGTTGGGCGCGGAGGCCTGCGGATTGCCGACGGAACACGTCGTGCGACTTCTCCGCGTCGACCCGGGCGCCGGACTGACCGCGGCCGAGGCCACCGAGCGGGCCGCCGTCCACGGGCCCAACCGCATGGCGGAAGCGGCCCGGCGGCCGGAGTGGCTGAAGTTCCTCGACCAGTTCCGCAACTGGCTCATCGGCATACTGCTGATGGCGGCCGTGGTGGCGGCAGCCATCGGTGAGGTCGAGGACGCCTTGGTGATCACCGTCGTCCTGCAGATCAACGCCGTGCTCGGCTACCTCCAGGAGCGGCGCGCCGAGCGCAGTCTGGAGGCACTGCGGCGGATGCTGGTGCCGACGGCGCGCGTGCGGCGCGACGGCACGGAACAGGTCGTCGGCGCGGATGCGCTGGTACCGGGGGACGTGGTGCTGCTGGAGGCCGGTGACCGTGTACCGGCCGACGGGCGGCTGACGGTCGCGGAGTCGGTGGAGGTCGCCGAGGCGGCGCTGACCGGTGAGTCGCAGCCCGTCGCCAAGGGCACGGCCCCGGTGTGCGACGGCCACCCGGAAAGGGTCCCGCTGGCCGAGCGCACCAGCATGCTCTTCATGAACACCGCCCTGACCCGGGGCCGCGCCGAGATGATCGTCACCGCCACTGGTATGCGGACCGAACTCGGTGCCATCGCCCACGCGTTGCGCACCGGCGCAGAGCCGCCGAGCCCTCTGCAGGTCCAGCTGGACAGCCTCGGCCGCCGACTCGCGCTGCTCAGCGGCATCGCGGTCGTGGCGTACGCGCTCACCGGGCTGCTCCGCGGCGAAGGGCTCTCCGACCTCGCGCTGCGGGCCGTCGCCCTGGCGGTCGCCGCGATCCCCGAAGGGCTGCCCGCCGTACTCGCCCTCACTCTCGCGCTGGGCGTTCACCGCATGGCCCGGCGCGGGGCTGTCGTCAAACGTCTGGCGGCAGTGGAGTCGCTGGGCTCGGCCACGGTCGTGTGCAGCGACAAGACCGGCACCCTGACCCTGAACCAGATGACCGCACGGGCAGTGTGGGCAGGCGGACGGCTGTACGACGTCACCGGTGAGGGCTACGCCACCGGTGGCACTCTGCGCACCGAGGGCGCCGGCGGCGACGCCGACCTGCGGCGGGCGCTGCTTCCCTTCGCGGTCTGCAACGACGCGCACCTGACCGGCGACGGCGACGACGGGACCGGGGAAAACGGATTCGTCGGCGACCCCACCGAGGCCGCGCTCGTCGTCCTCGCCGCCAAGGGCGGGCTGGACGCCGACCGGTTGCGCACCGAACTGCCCCGCACCGGTGAGCTGCCCTTCGACGCGGCGACCAAGTACATGGCCACCTTCCACGCCGAACCGGACGGCCGTACTCGTGTTCTCGTCAAGGGCGCGGTGGATGTCCTGCTGGATCTGTGCTGCGCCGTCCTGACCGAGGACGGCGAACGGCGCCTGGACGACGAGCCGCGCCGGACGGAGGTCCTCGCGGTGACCGAGCGGATGAGCCGGGCCGGGCTACGGGTGCTGGGTGCCGCCGAAGCGCTGGTGGACGAGCCCCCGTCCGCGAACACGTTGTCCGGTCTGACGCTCCTGTCGGTCGCCGGGCTCGCCGACCCGCCCCGCCCCCAGGCGGGCGAGGCGATGGCGCTGTGCCGCACAGCCGGAGTCGGCGTGAAGATGATCACCGGCGACCATGCGGGGACGGCGGCGGCCATCGCCCGCGAACTCGGCATCGCGGGCGACGTCGTGACCGGTGCCGCGCTGGACGGGATGCCGGAGGAGGAGCTCGCGGAGCGGATCGACGGCATCGGGGTCTTCGCGCGTGTGGCACCCGAGCACAAGGTCGCCATCGTGCGGGCCCTGTCGAGCCGGGGGCACATCGTCGCGATGACCGGGGACGGGGTCAACGACGCCGCCGCGCTCAGGGCCGCCCACATCGGCGTGGCGATGGGGGTCACCGGCACGGACGTGGCCAAGGAAGCCGCCGACATGGTCCTGACCGACGACGACTTCTCCACCATCGTCCGGGCCGTCCGCGAAGGGCGGGCGATCTACGGGAACATCGTCAAGTTCGTCCGCTTCCAGCTGGCCACCAACATCGGCGCCATCCTGACCCTGCTCGGCTCGGCCCTCGCCGGACTGCCCGCACCGCTCACCGCCGCGCAATTGCTGTGGGTCAACATCATCATGGACGGACCGCCCGCCATGGCCCTTGCCGTGGATCCGGCCCGCGACGACGTCATGCGCCACCCGCCGCGCGATCCCGGCGAACGCATCCTCGACGCGAGGCGGCTGTTCGCCATTGGCCGGGCCGGAGCGGTCATGGCCCTCGGGACCGTGGTTCTCCTGGCCGTAGCCCGTTCCCACGTCGACGCGCGGACGGCCGCGACCATGGCATTCACCACGTTCGTTCTGTTCCAGCTCTTCAACGCCCTGAACGCCCGCGCGGACGACGGGCCGCTGCTCAGCCGCTACCAACTGCGCAACCGCACGCTGTGGCTGTGCCTGGTGGGTGTCCTGGCGGTCCAGGTGGCCGCCGTCCATGTGCCCTGGGCACAGAACGTCTTCGGTACCGTGCCGTTGGACGTGGCGCAATGGGCCTTGTGCCTGGGTACGGCCTCAACCGTGCTGCTCGCCGAACTGCTCTGGCGGGTCGCCGTCGGCGGGCCGCGCAGGTGGGAGATGAGCAGGCCGGGGGCGACTGGCACCTGATCCGGACGGTCGTGCTGATCGCTCTGGCCGCGACTGCCGCCCGTCGGCCGTTACCGCCCACTCCTCCGCCCCGGTACCGCACGCCCTGGCCGGGCGGAGGCTCGGTCGTCCACAGCCGTGGCATGAACCAGGCCGGCCTTCCGCCATCGGTGGGTCGCACGCCCCAACCGTCCGCCAGGATGGGACGAGGCCGAGCCCGCGGCCGGACCCCTCGTCCTCCTCGGCCCGTCGTGGTTCCGGGAGGCGCGGCCTGCCGTCAGCCACCTCGACGGTCGGTTCGGCGGACGTGCGGCACACATGGAGTACGACCGTGCCGTGCTCCCGTTGTTGAGGGGCCGGGACGCCTCACCAGCCGAGAGCGCCGGTCGGCCGAGCCGCCTCGACGGCCGAGCCGGGGTCGCACCAGTGCGGTCGTTTCCCCACAATGGGCCGTGGGGCGAGTCGTCACCGCAGGGAGACGCCCTGCTGTCATCGGGGCCGTCAACTGGAAGGGACAGGCGACATCATGCAGCACCGCACGGTCGCAGAGCTCATGAGCCGGAGCGTGGTTCGGGCACGGCGTGACCTGCCCTTCAAGGAGATCGTGGAGCTGCTGAGAGACAACGACGTCACTGCCGTGCCGGTGGTGGACGAGCTGGACCGGCCCGTGGGCGTGGTGTCCGAGGCAGACCTGCTGCGCAAATCGTCCGCTCAGCCCGACCCGTCCGGACGAACGCCGATTCCGCACCTGGAGGCCTGGGAGCGGGCCAAGGCCGAGGGCACCCGTGCCGAGGAGCTGATGTCGGCCCCCGCCGTGTGTGCGCGTCCCGAGTGGACCGTGGTCGAGGCAGCCCGCCTCATGGCCGTGCAGAACGTCAAGCGACTGCCCGTGGTCGACGAGACCGACCGGCTCCAGGGCATCGTCAGCCGCAGTGACCTCCTGCGCATCTTTCTGCGCCGCGACGACGCCATCCGGGACGAGATCACGGGAGATGTCCTGCGGCGGACGCTGGGTCCCGCAGCCGAACAGGTCACGGTCGAGGTGCACGAAGGACGGGTGACTCTCGGCGGGACCGTGGAGGTCACGATGTTGATCCCCGTCATCGAGCGGATGTGCCGGAGTGTGGACGGTGTTGTCTCGGTCTCCGAGCACATCGCCCACCCGCACGGATGATCCCGGCGCGTCCGCACGCCGCCCAGACGGGTCACTGCCCTCGGACGCGTACTTCCCCAGGGAGCGCCTGGCGTCAGTCCGTCAGCGCACGATCGGCGCGGGAGGCTCCCCTCGCCACGACCAACGAGCCGTCGGCTCGGGGGAGACGGTGCCCCGCCGTACGTCACGGATGTGAGCGGGATGCCCGTGGCGGGTGGACGTCGCAGGTCCACGAGGGCGTTCGCCCGTGGTTGAGAACGCGCGGTCTCTGTGGTGCACGTTTCCCCGTGCCATTCCGGCTCGGAGGACCCTGACTCAGGAGGCGGACACCGTCGCCGTGGCTTCGAAGGTTCGACTCGCGAGCCACGCCGCCGAGTGGACCGCCCGGGTGGCCGAGTCGCGCGGTGCGCGGCTGTTGGCCGGTGCACCTTCCGGGGCCGGCCCCGGAACCCATGGACGCCGCTCCTGGGCGGCGACACACAGGCACTGGCGCGAGCTTCGCCCCCGCGAGGCGGCTGCCGGACTCGGATCGCGGCACCCGGGACGGGCTGTGGCCTTGGAACAGATCTCCCAAAGCTCCTCCGCACCGTGACGGCGACGCCTGACCGCGGTAAGCCGATCGAAGGAGGGGACCTGCCATGGGGCTCCGTGCTCCGGGGACACGGGTCGGCTCGGCCGCGCGCGGGACGGGCGTGAGCGGACCTCGGCCCGGATTGTGGTGTCGGATCACTGCCGCCACGATGAAGACATGGCTGTCACGCGTTCCACCGGCCGCTTCGACGCTTTCCGAGCCCTTTCGGAGCGGCGCGGGAAGGCCGGTGAGCGGCTGGTCGAGCGACTGACCCAGGCCAGGGAGGACACGGCGGACGGCCCCGGGAGCTGGGCTCCGGCCGTCGCCGCCGGTCTGGACCTGCCCCCAGCCGCCGCACTCGGGCCCGCTTCCTACTACGCGGACCTCGTCGCCCCCCGCGGCCGGCGCCATGTGCGGATCTGTTCGGCGGCGGCATGCTTCGCCGCGCAGGCGGGACAGCACATCACCCGGGTGGAGCAGGAGCTGGGCGCGGCGGTGGGCACCGTCTCACCGGGCGGGGAAACCTCGCTGCAGGCCGTGCGGTGCCTGGGGTACTGCTACGCGGGCCCTGCCGCGCTCGACGGCATCACGCCCTGTACGGGACCCACGCTCGCCGAACAACTGACAGGGCGCGAGCCACCATCCGCCCCGCAAATCCCGGTGGCCGACGACACCGGCGACCCCGTGCTGCTGGCAGGCGTGGTCGCCGGTGAACCTGCGTGGAAGGTGTGGCCGCGGACCGTGACGGCCGGCGATGCCGACAGGGTCCGGCGGGAGGTGGCCGCCTCCGGGCTGCGCGGACGTGGGGGAGCGGGCTTCCGGGTGGCGGCCAAGTGGGAGGCGGCCGGCCGGGCGCCCGGCACCGTCGTGGTGGCCAACGGCGACGAGGGGGACCCCGGGTCGTACGCCGACCGGCTGCTGATGGAGGGCGACCCGCGGCGGGTGCTGGAGGGCCTGGCGTTGGCCTGTTTCGCCTGCGGCGCCCGCCGGGCGGTGGTGCTGGTCCGCTCGGAGTATCCGCAGGCGCTGGCACGCATGCGGGAAGCGGCCCGGGAAGCCTACGTCGAGGGGCACCTCGGATCCTCCGTGCACGGCACGGACACCACCCTCGACGTCGAGGTGGTGGAGGGCGCCGGATCGTACGTGGCCGGTGAGGAGACGGCGCTGATCGCCGGTCTGGAAGGGGACCGGGGCTGCGCCCGGCCGCGCCCGCCGTACCCGACCACGCGTGGGCTGTGGGATGCGCCGACGGTGGTGAACAACGTCGAGACACTCGCGGCCGTCCCCTGGATCGTGGCCCGGGGCGGCGATGCCTACGCCCGGCGCGGAACACCGGAGGAGACCGGCACGAAACTGGTCTGCCTCTCGGAGCGGTTCGCCCGGCCGGGAGTGCACGAGGTCGCCGTGGGCACCTCGCTGCGGCGCATCGTCACCGAACTGGGCGGTGGCCTGAAGGACGGCAGTGAGCTGACCGCCCTCCAGGTGGGCGGCCCCTTGGGGGGTTTCCTCGCCCCCGGCGCACTCGACGTGCCGCTCACCACGGCCGGCCTGGCGGCAGCCGGTGCCGCGCTGGGCCATGCCGGACTGGTCGCCTTCGACCAGCACGTCGCGCCGCGTGACGTACTCCGGCATGTGTGGGAGTTCGCGGCGGCGGAGAGCTGCGGTGCCTGCTCCCCCTGCCGGGTGGGCTCACGCCGTGGTCTGGAACTGGCGGACGCCCGCACCGGACCCGGCGACGAGTGGAAGCGGCTCGCGCATCTCCTGACCGAGGCGAGCCTGTGCGCGTTCGGACGACGCATCCCGCCCGCCGTGCACAGCCTCGCCCGCGTCTACGGCGACCGACTCGTGGGATGGGAGCCATGAACGAGGTCGAGATCCGCGTCGACGGCACGGACGTTATCGTGCCCGAGGGGTCCTCCCTGCTCGCGGCGGTGCGGGCGGCCGGGACCGATCTTCCCTCGCTGTGCTCCGACGACCGGGTCAGCCCGGCCGGGGCGTGCCGTACCTGCCTCGTGAGCGCCGACGGACGGACCGTGGCGGCCTGTGTGACCCCGGTCGGCCCCGGCCTCCGCGTCGAGACCGGCACCGACGAGCTCCGGCGGCTGCGCCGGGAGGCGGTGGAGGTCATCGCCTCGGCCCTGCCACCCCGGGCCCTCGCCGATGACAACCCCAGTGAACTGGCCGAGATCTGCCGGTCGTCGGGCATCGCCCCCGACACGGCGCAGGGTGCCGGAGGCCGGGGCGGCGACGACTCCCACCCTTACGTCCATCTGGACCGGGACCTGTGCATCGCCTGCGGTCGGTGCGTCCGCATGTGCGCCGAGGTGCAGGGCACGTTCGCCCTGACCCTGGCCGGCCGGGGCGCCGACACCGTGGTCGCGCCCGGCACCGGCGGGCCGTGGGCCGAGTCCGACTGCGTGGCGTGTGGCGGCTGCGTCGACACCTGTCCCACCGGTGCGCTCGCCGAACCCGGCCCGGCACGCGGGCTCACCTCCGCCAACCGGCCGCCCGCGACCCGCACCACCTGCGGATACTGCGGTGTCGGCTGCACCCTGGACGTCGTCACGAAGGACGGCGAGGTCACGGCGGTACTGCCGGCCCGCGACGGCCCGGTCAACCAGGGCCACGCCTGCGTCAAAGGCCGCTTCGCCCATGGGTACCTGACCTCCCCCGAACGGCTCACCCGCCCGCTTCTGAGGCGGGCCGGCCGCCTGGAGCCCGTCGGCTGGGACGAGGCGCTCGCCCATGTCGCCCGCGGGCTGCGCGCGGCCCTCGCGGAAGGCGGCCCGGACGCCGTGGCGGCGATCTCCTCCGCCCGTGCCACCAACGAGGAGAACTACCTCGTCCAGAAGTTCATGCGGACCGTCATCGGCACCAACAACGTCGACAACTGCTCCCGCCTGTGCCACTCCCCGTCCGCGGCCGGCCTGACCGCCTCCTTCGGCCTGTCCGGCGGCACCGACAGCTTCGACGACGTCGAACGGTCCGACTGCCTGCTGGTAGTGGGGGCCAACCCCGTCGAGGCCCATCCGGTGGTCGGAGCGCGGCTGCTGCGGAGTGTGCTGCGCGGGGCCCGGCTGGTGGTCGCAGATCCGCGCGCCGTGGGTCTCGCCGCGCACGCCGACGTGCACCTGCGACCCCGCCCCGGTACCAACGTGGCGCTGTTCCACGGGCTCGCTCACGTCCTGCTCGCCGAAGGCCTCACTGACGAGGCGTTCCTGCGTGAGCGGGCCACCGGACGGGACCGGCTCACCGAGTTGCTGGCCGACTACCCGCCGGACCGGGTCGCGGACATCACCGGGGTGCCCGCCACCGACCTGATCGCCGCCGCCCGGCTGTACGGCGAGGCCGCGCGTCCCGCGATCGTCTACGGACTGGGGGTCACCGAGCACCTGCACGGCACCGACGGGGTGCGGTCCCTGGCCAACCTGGCGATCCTGCGCGGCGCCGTCGGTACCGACCGCGGGCACGGCCTCAACCCGCTGCGTGGTCAGAACAACGTCCAGGGCGCCTCCGACATGGGTGCGCTGCCCGACCTGCTGCCCGGCTACGGCAGGGTGCTCGACCCGGCGGCGCGGGCCCGTGCCGAGGCGGTGTGGGGCGTCTCCGTGCCCCGGCGGACCGGTCTGCGCATTCCGGACATGTTCGCCGCCGCGCGGGCGGGGGAGCTGCGGGCGCTGTGGATCATCGGCGAGGACGTGTGCGCCACCGACCCGGACGCGAACCAGGTGGCCGCGGCCCTGGAGGCGTGCCCGCTCGTGGTGTGCAGCGAACTCTTCCTGTCCGAGACCGCCCGCCGCGCCGACGTGGTGCTTCCCGTCGCCTCCTGGCCGGAGAAGGACGGCACCTTCGTCAATTTCGACCGCCGGTTCCAGCGGGTCCGCCCCGCCGTGTCCCCGCCGGGAGAGGCACGCAGCGACTTCGACGTCGTACACGCCGTCGCGTCGGCCATGGGCGCCGATCTCGGCTGTCCCACCCCGGCCGCCGCGCTGGTCGAGTGCGGCCGTCTCGCCCCCGTCTTCGCCGGAGTGTCCCACGACCGGCTGGACCGGGAAGGCGCCGTCCCCTGGCCCTGCCGGGAACCCGGCCGCCCCGGCGAGGCGAAGCTCTACCGGGAACGGTTCGCCACCGCCGACGGCCGCGCCCACCTGGCCGCGCCGCCCTACCTGCCGCCGGGGGAACACCCCGACGACGACTACCCGCTCGTCCTGGTCACCGGACGGCGCTGGGCGCACTACAACTCCGGCAGCATGACCCGACGCGGCGCGAACCTCACTCTCGACCCCGTCGACTTTCTCGACCTCCACCCCGGCGACGCCCACCGGTACTCCGTGCGCGACGGCGAGCCGATCACCGTGGAGAGCCGGCACGGCAGGGCCCGGCTCATCGCCCGTGTCGGCGACCGGACCGCGCCCGGCCAGGTCTTCTGTGCCTTTCACTTCCCGGCCAGCGGGGTCAACCGCCTCACCTCCGGCCATGCGGACACCGCCACGTCCTGCCCCGAGTACAAGGTCACGGCGGTCCGCCTGGTCGCCTCGTGACGCGGAAGGACGCCGGCCGTGCCGGGACTCCCGGGCGGACACCGGTGGACGGCAATCGCGGACCGACGCTCCCCGCCGCCACGGACGCCTCCTCGATCCAGACCCTGCCGACCGACGGAGTGTTCGCGGCGCTCGGCACCTCGCCCCGAGGGCTCACCTCCGAGGAGGCGGCCGCACGGCGGGCACGCCTGGGGCCCAACGCACTGCCGTCCGCACAGCGCGCACGGCCGTGGCGGCAACTGGCCGGCCAGTTCACCGACCTGTTCGCCGTCGTCCTGCTCGTCGCCTCCGCCATCACGTTCCTGGCCTACGGGCTTGAGGACCCGAGGAACACCGGCACGCTGCAACTCGCCGTGGCCATCCTGTGCGTGGTGGTGCTGAACGCCGCCATCGGCTTCGCCCAGGAGTACTCCGCCGAGCGGACGGCCGAGTCGCTGCAGGCGATGGTCAGACACACCTGCCGCGTGCTGCGCGACGGGGAGGGACGCGACGTGCCCTCGGAGGAGGTGGTGCCCGGCGATGTGGTCGTCCTGGAGGCCGGGGACGCGGTGCCCGCGGACTGCAGGCTGGTGGAGGCGCACGAGGTCTCCGTGAACAACGCGGCGCTGACCGGTGAGAGCGACGCCGTCGGCCGGACGGCCCACCCCGTGGCCGGCGGGCCGGCCCTCCAGGCCCGCAACTGCGCGTTCATGGGCACCGACGTGGTGGCCGGCTCCGCGAAGGCGGTGGTGTTCGCCACCGCCACGGCCACCGAGTTCGGCAAGATCTTCCGGCTCACGGCCGCCGCACCCCGGCAGAGAACGCCGCTCCAGCGTCAGGTGGCCCTGATGGCCCGCAGGGTCGCGGGGACGGCCCTGGCGATCGGCGCGCTGCTGTTCCTGGTGCGGCTGCCGACCGGTCAGCCGTTCGTCGAGACGTTCGTCTTCGCCCTGGGCGTCATGGTCGCGCTCGTACCCGAGGGCCTGCCCGCGACCCTGTCCGTGTCCCTGGCGGTCGGCGTACGGCGCATGGCCCGGCGGCACGCCTTGGTCAAGCGACTGCTGGCGGTGGAGGCACTGGGGTCCACCACGACGGTGTGCACGGACAAGACCGGAACCCTCACCCGGGCGGAGATGACCGTCGCACGGGTGTGGGCGGGCGGGACGGAACACGCCGTGAACGGCGTGGGCTACGCGCCCGACGGCGAGGTCGCCCACCCGGAACCGGTACGCGGACTGCTGACGGCGGCGGCCCTGTGCTGCAACGCCCGGCTCGTTCCGCCCATGGACGACAGCGGATGGCGCGTGCTGGGCGACACCACCGAGGGGGCACTGCTCGTGGTCGCGGCGAAGGCGGGGATCGACCTGGCCGCCGAGGAGGCCGCGGCACCTCGCGTCGCGGAATACCCCTTCGACTCCGGCCGCAAGCTCATGAGCACCGTGCACCGGGACACCGACGGCTACCGCGTGTACGCCAAGGGCGCACCACAGGAGCTCCTCGACCGTTGCGTCGCCGTCGACTGGGAGGGGGAGCGGCGTGAGTTGACCGGCATGCTGCGGACCGGGATCGTCGCCGCCAACGACGCCATGGCCTCCCGGGGGCTGCGCGTGCTGGCGGTGGCCCGGCGGCCGGTGCCGGGCCCGCATCCGGGGCAGGAGACGGCCGAGTCGGAGCTGACACTGCTGGGGCTCGTCGGAATGCTCGATCCGCCGCGGCCCGAGGTCAGCGACGCGGTGACCGCCTGCCGGCGGGCCGGCATCAGGATCGTGATGGTCACCGGGGACCACCCACTGACCGCCGAGGCCGTCGCCCGGAGGGTCGGCATCGTCACGGGGCCCGCGCCCACCGTCGTCACCGGAGCCGGCTTGGAGGCCATGGACGACGACGGCCTTGACGTGCTCCTCGAGCGACCGGGGGAGCTGCTGCTGTGCCGGGTCAGCCCCGAGGACAAGATGCGGGTCGTGGGCGCCCTGCACCGGCGGGGCGAGGTGGTCGCCGTCACGGGCGACGGCGCCAACGACGCCCCGGCCCTCAAGCACGCCGACATCGGCGTGGCGATGGGCGTCTCCGGTACCGATGTCGCCCGGGAGGCGGCCGTCATGGTGCTGCTCGACGACTCCTTCGCCTCCATCGCCACCGCCGTTCGGCTCGGCCGTTCGGTCTATCAGAACATCCGAAAGTCCCTCGTCTATGTCTTCAGCAGCAACATCGGCGAGCTCGTCCCGATCGTGGCCGCCACGTTTGCCGGGTTCCCGTTGGTGCCCATCAGTGCCGTGCAGATCCTCGCCATCGACCTCGGTACGGACGTGCTGCCCGCCCTCGCGCTCGGCGCCGAGTCTCCGGAACCCGACGTCATGGACCGCCCGCCCCGTTCCCGGCGCGAGCGCCTGTTCTCCAGCGCGGTCATGGGACGCGTCCTCTTCCTCGGCGGCATCCAGGCCGTCGGAGTGACCGGCGTGTTCTTCTGGCACATCCATTCCTCCGGCGTCCCATGGGCAGACCTCACCTCGGGCGACACCGCCTACCGGGAGGCGGTCACGCTGGTGCACGCGGGCATCGTGCTCAGCCAGTTCTTCGTCGCCCTCGCGGTGCGCACCGACCGGCAGAGCCTGCTGCGCATCGGTCCGCTGTCCAATCCCTGGTTGCTGGCCGCCGGCTGCTTCGGCATCGCCGTCATGGCGGGCATCAGCTATCTGCCCCCGCTCCAGGAGCTGTTCAACACGGCCCCGCTGTACGTCGGCGACTGGGCTCTCCTCGCCGGTCTCGGCGTGCTGGTCCTGCTCGCGGAGGAACTCAGGAAGGCGTGGCTGCGCCGTCGGCACGCGGGCCCGAGAGGAGAGACACGATGAGAGTGATCGTCGTCGGCTGCGGACGTGCCGGTTCCGCACTCGCCGCCCGACTCGCCGCAGAAGGCCACGACCTACGGGTCGTGGACCGCGCGCCCAGGGCCCGCAGGTCGCTCCCCGCGGGTTTTACCGGCCGCTTCCACGAGGGCAACGGCTACAGCCGTACGGTCCTCGATGCCGCCGGTACCGGAGACGCCGACGCGTTCGTCGCCGTCACCTCGTGCGACAACAGCAACATCGTCAGCGCGAGAACGGCCAAGGAGACGTACCGGGTACCGATCGTCCTCGCCCACGTCTCCGCCTCCAGCAGCGCCGACCTCTGCCGTGACCTCGGCATTCCCACCGTCGCCAGTGTCCGGTGGACCGTGCACGAGATCCACCGGATGCTGCTGCACCGCCACCTCACCCCCGACGTCAGCTTCGGCAACGGTGAGACACTGCTGATCCGCTCGCACCTGCCCGGCCATCTGGCCGGGCGGCTCCTGACGGAACTCGACGTCGACGGCGAGATCCGCGTCGTCGAGGTGACCCGGGCGGGCCGCTCGCGCATCCCCGCGCACCACACCCCCGCCGAGCCCGGAGACCTGGTCACCTTCGCTGTCGCCGCCACTTCGCTCGGCCGGCTGCGCGGCTTTCTGGACAAGGAGCTGGGGACGTGAAGGCTCTCGTCGCCGGCGCCGGACGCCTGGGTACGCAGATCGCCCGCGTCCTCGCCGCCGCCCGCAACGACGTCACCCTCGTCGACGTCGACGACGACCTCGTCGCCGGACTCGAAGGCCGGCTGCCGGTACGCCTCCTGGCCGGAGACGCCTGCGACCCCGCCTTCCTCGAGCATGCCGGAGCCCACACCGCCGACCTCGTCCTCGCCACCACCGGCACCGACGAGAACAACCTCGTCATCAGCCTCCTCGCCAAGCGGCGGTTTGCCGTGCCGCGCGTCGTGGCCCGTGTCAACGACGCGGAGAACACCTGGCTCTTCGACCGTGCCTGGGGAGTGGACACCCCGGTGCCCGTGGCCACGCCCCTGGTTTCCCTGATCGAGGAGGCGACCGGCGCCACCGACACCGTCGCTCTGCTGCGCCTGAGCAAGGCCGGTGTCGACGTGATCGAGACGGCCATCACCCCGCAGTCCCGGGCCGCGGGGCGCACACTCGCCGAGATCGCCCTCCCGGCGGGCACGGTCGTCGCGACCGTCGTCCGGGAGGGACGGCCCACCATCCCCGCGCCCGATATGCGGTTGCGGCCGGGCGACGAAGTACTCATCGTCTCCCACGCCGCCACCGAGCAGGAGATCCACGCGGCCTTCCAGTAGCCGGGGCCCGCGGTCACGGACCGATGCCGACGACGTCGGGCAACGGGCCCGAGGTGAAGGGCGTGCTGCTGCGGGTCGGAGTGCGGCAGGACGCGGTCCGGGGACGCGCGCATCTCGAAGGAGGGCTGCCGCGGAGGCAGCGGAATCGCCTTGGCCGGACGTCGTGCAGGGACGGGGCGGAGGCCGCGTCGTGCACGGGACTCGTCGCACGTTCCTCCGACAGCGCTCGCTGGTTCACAGGAGGGCCCCCGCTCACTCTCCGGCCGCGGTGATGCGCCGTCCGGTGAGCTGTGCGGGACGGATCAGCACCCACATCTCGCGCTCGCCTCCGGCCCACGGCGTGGTGTGGGCGTGTTCGGTCAGACGCCGTACGTCGTCGGGTTCGGTGACCGCCTGTGCGGGGCCCACGGCGAGCACGCTCCACCCCCGGCTCATGGCCTCGTCCAGGTGGTCGACCTCGAAGGCGACGTTCGACCCCACGGCGGCCGCGGGCACGGAACCGGGAGCGGTCCGGAAGGCGATCGCGTCGTCGACGACCTCGTAGTTGACCGGCACCACCGCGGGGCCTTCGGCCGTGGCGACCGCGATGCGTCCCACACCGTGGGTGGAGAGCAGAGTCCGGCACTCCTCCGGTTCGAGGTCCCGGAGTCGGGGGTGCAGCAGGGCCGTGCCCTGGCCGGGCGGCAGGTCGGCACCACCACCGCGCAGTGCCTGCACGCTGGTGTTCAGTGCTGCGGCCAGTCGGATGAGGGTGGCGAGGCTGGGATCGCCGGGGTGCTCCTCGAGGTAGGCGAGATAGTCCGGCGCCATCCGGGCGCGGCGGGCCGTCTCCTCCCGGGTCAGGCCCTGCCGTTCGCGTTCGGTGGCGACGCGCCGGCCGATGTCGCCGGGGTTGGGCGACTTGTCGGGCGAGGGCGCGCCGGCCTCGGTCTCGGACTCGTGTCCGAGATGCTTGATGTGGGCGTCGGGGCCGGGAAAGACGAGCGTTACGTCGAGCGTGTCCGACCAGCGCACGTCGTAGGGGGGTGTGCCGTCCTCGTGGTGCAGCCCGACGATCTCGCCGTCGCGCCTGGTACCCCCCGTCGCCGGGCTCTCGATGATGATCTGATCGCCCAGGTGAGCTCGCATGATCGTTGCCCTTTCGTCACGTACCGGGTGCGACTTTTCCGCTGAGTCACTTCTCGAAAGACGTCGGGTGGCGGAGGCGGGTACCGGCGCGGTCGCTGCCCAGCGCGCCGGCCGGCCCCGCCTCCCCCTCAGCCGGTGATTTCGATGCGGTGCGGCTTGGCTTTCTCGGCCTTGGGGACGCGCACGGTGAGGACTCCGTTGGCCAACTCCGCGGTGATGTTCTCGGTGTCGGCGTTCGGAGGCAGATTCGTGCGGTAGTCGAACTCCCCGACGTGCCGGGCCTGCCTGCGGAGCACGCCCGTGCGTTCCTTCTCCTTGATCTCACCGTGGATGTCGAGCTCGCCGTCTGCGACCTCCACCGTGATCCGGTCCTTGTCGACGCCGGGTACCTCGAGCTCCATCAGGTAGGCGTCCTCGGTGTCCTCGACATCGGCCAGCGGTGCCCACATCCCCGCCTCGGCCTGGGGGAATCCGCTACCGGGGAAGGGGAAGGCGGAGTGCATGAGCTGTTCCATCCGGGTGCGCAGTTCATCCAGCTCCCGGAACGGGTCCCATCCGGGGACCGAACCCCTGTTGCGGTGTACGGGAAGCGTCATCAGTTGTTCCTCCTGTTCTCCTGTGCGCGGAGCACCTGGTCGCGCGGACGCATCCGCGGCTCAGCGGACCGGGTGTCCGGCGGGCCTCGGATCCGGCGGGTTCGCGGGCCGAGGCGCGGAGGGTGGTCACATCGGCCACCCGACGGGCGGACGGGGATCCGACTGTGCCGTGCCCGCCCCTTGGACATCGCGTTCGGCGATGTCCAGCAGTTGGCGGCCCAGATCATGTACGGCCCTGCCCGCAGCCAGCTCGTCGCCGATCTCCGGGACATCCGCGTCGGCCGGGTTCCGGCGTGCGGTGCCGTGTCCGGTGAGCACCGTGGTCCCGGTGTCGATCACCGCTCGGGCCTTCGTGATGCCCTCCTCCTCGAAGAGGTAGAGGCGAGTCTTCCATTCCAGGGTGTGCGACATTGCTGTCCTCCTCAGCTCGGGACGGACCTAGGACCCCGCACCGGAGCGGCCGGACGCCGCCCGCCGCGCGGCTGACGCCCACGTCCGCTCGGTGATACGCCGCCGGACCCGCTCGGTGAGCGTGCCGAGTTCCCCGGAGGCCGTCGCACGAGGGGGGACGGGGGTACGGATCCTCCGGGCGGACGGCGGCAGTGCGGCCACGTCGGCGGTGAACCTTTCCCGGCACTCGCGAAGCGTCGGCCCGCTGCTGGTGCGTTGCCCGTTCCGCATGACCGTTTCCAGCAGCGGTACGCAGTCGCTCGGTGGCCGCTCGTCGGCGAGACCGATCACGTCGGCACCACCGGTCCGACGAAACACCTGCTTCCGCCCGGGTGCCGTCACCTTCGCCGACGAGAGTTTCATGACCGGTCGCCCTTCGTACTCCACCATTTTGTACGCGGAGTCCAGGTACGGCGCGTCGGCCGAGACGCCGACCCGCGTGCCGACCGCGTAGACGTCGACCGGTGCTCCGGAGCGGACTAGGTCGTCCACGGCGTACTCGTCGAGCCCTCCGCTGGCGGTGATCCGCACGTCGGTCAGGCCCGCTTCGTCGAGCAGGTACCGGGTGCGCACCGCAAGGGCTCCCAGATCACCGCTGTCCAGGCGTACGGCACAGCCCGGTCCGCGGTTCAGGTCCTTGAGCACACGTGCCGCGACGCGGACGCCCTCCTCGGTGTCATAGGTGTCCACCAGGAAGGTCACGGGGCCTGGGTGGGTCCGGGCGAACGCGCGGAACGCCTCCTCCTCGTCTTCGAACGCCTCCACGTACGAATGGGCCATCGTGCCGACGGCGGGCAGGCCCAGGGACGTGGCCGCGGCCACGTTGCTGGTCCCCGCAAAACCGGTCATCGCACCGAGCCGGGCGGCCTGGAACCCGGCCTGTACGCCGTGGGTCCGTCGCAGGGAGAAGTCCACGACCGGGTGTCCGGCCGCCGCGAGCACACAGCGCGCGGCCTTCGAGGCGATCATCGTCTGATGACTCACCTGGTTGAGCACGTACGTCTCGACCAGCTGCGCCTGCGGAAGCGGAGCGGTCACCTCCAGCAGGGGCTCACCCGCGAGGACGATCCGTCCCTCCGGCACCGCCCGCACGCTGCCGGTGAATCGCAGTCCGAGCAGAGGCTCCAGATCCCGTGGCGGTCGGTGGAGAGCGGCGGCGAAGGCGCTGACGTCCTCCGGGCCCACATGCAGCCCGGACAGGTAGTCCAGGGCCGATTCCAGCCCCGCCGCAACCAGGAAACCCCGCTCCGCCGGCAGATCGCGGACGAAAAGGCTGAATGTCGCCGGACCGGTCATACCCTCCCGCAGATAGGACATGGCCATCGTCACTTCGTACAGATCGGTGGTCATCGCCTCGGACATCGGGCCACCTCCTCCATCGCGCTCCGCCTGCCAGGTGTCACCGGCGGAACCGGCTGGCCCACTCGGGCTCCACCAGACCCCACTCGGCGTCCCACTGCGCGTACCTCCTGCGGTTCAGCGCGATGCGCACGCCCGCCCGCGCGAGGAAGACACCGGCCGTCACACCGATGACCGTGAAGCCTCCGGCAAGCCAGCCGTTCGCCAGGGCCTGGCGCGTCGTGAGCGGCGGGCCGGTGACGGCTGCGTCCCGGTCCACCCAGATGCGCACCGTGGCCCCTTCGGACAGGCCCGGCTTCAGGCGGGCGCTCGACGTCCGCACCGCGCCGCTGTCGTCGGTCCAGCGGACCTCTGCCTCTTCCTTGGTCGCCCGGCCGACGTTCTCGGTGATCGACATGACCTGTGCGCTGACCTGCTGCCGCTCCGCCGACTGGGTCTGCGCCGTTCGCATCGACGACTCGTAGGCCGTCCTGCCGACAAGGAGCCCTGCCACCGGAAGTCCGACGACCAGGACGACCAACAGCACGCGACGCAGCCAGAACTCGACCCGGTCCGACGTGCGGATGAGGGGGTTGTGGTTCTTGGGCGTCCCGTGCCCGCGTGGCTCCAGCGGACCGGACGCGTACGGTGAACTTCGGGTACTCATGGTCGGGCCTCCAGCACAGTGCGCTGGTCGCTTCCCTTACCACCGTCGAACGGTGGCGGGCTCCGGTCACTGGGCCGAAGGTCCCTGGTGGACGTTCCTTCAGGCCTTGGCGACAGCCCTCGGCGCGGCCTCGGGCCGCGCGCTGCTCACTTCCGTGGCACGACCATGACCGGACACGGTGCGTGATGCAGTAGCGCATGGTTGATCACTCCGAGCTGCAGTCCGGGACGGCCTCGCCGTTGCCCGGCACCGACGATCAGCAGATCCGCTTCCGCCGCTGCTTCCAGCAGTGCCCGCCGCGCCGGCCCCTCAACCACCCGCCGCGACACCGTGGCGTCCGGGCACCGCTTCTCGGGGCCGCGCAGGGCGTCGTCGAGCACCTGCGCGGGCGGGCGATGGTGGGCCTCAAGGGCGTACCACGACCCGGGCGGAGGTTCGGGGGGCGCGCCGAGCGGTGAGCTCCAGGCGTGGACCGCGATGAGCTCGCACCGCCGCACATGAGCCTCACGCAGGGCGTACTCCACGGCCGTGTCGCTTTCCGCTCCGTCCTCCACACCCACCACGATTCTCCCGAACCGGCCGTTTTGGTACTCCTGCGTGCCACGCACGACGACGACCGGGCAGTCCACCCGCGCCGCCACGGCGAGTCCGACCGAGCCCAGGAGGAGTCCGGGCAGCTCCCCGCGCCCCCTGGCCCCGACCACCAGCACGAAGGCCCCGCGCCCTTCGCCGACCAGGGCCGACACCGCGTCGTCGCGCGGTACATCGCTCGACAGCCGCAGGCCGGGGGCGACCTCTGCGGCCCGCTCCGAGGCCGCGGTGAGCGGACCGGACGCGTCCTGACCCGGGGCCGCCGCGTGCACCAGGTGAAGCGGCATCGTGTGCAGGGCCGCCTCGCGGGCGGCCCAGCCGACCGCTTTCAGGTTCGGCTCGGACCCGTCGACCCCCACCACCACGGGCATCGTTGCAGCCATCTCCGGTCCTTTGTTCGACCTCTGTTCGACCTCACCCTTCGAGTCCGGCCGAGATCCGGCCCGCGTGCACGACCCGGGGGAATGCGGTAACTCTCGAAGTGAGTGGTGGCAGGCACCGTGTGGTGTACCGCGCTTCCGAGAGGCCTACCCGGTCACCACCGTTCCAGCTTCTTACGAGATGGAGGCAGGTGCCATGGAGCCAGTGATCACTGGTGCTCTCGACGGCTCACCCGAGAGTCTTTCCGCCGCTCGGTGGGCCGCGGACGAGGCCGAGCGCCGCAACGTCACGCTGCGCCTGCTGCACGCGTGGCCCATGCTGGCGCCGGAACCGGCCAGGACTCCCTCCGAGACGGACCAGAACTACTGGGCGAAGCGGCTGGTGCACAACGCGCAGTCGGAACTGCACAGGCTCCATCCGGGTCTCGCCATCGTCGGGAGTCTGGTGCCGGACGAGGCGCAGGAAGCACTGCTGCACGCGGCGTCGGAGTCCTCCATGACCGTGCTCGGCTCGCGCGGGCTGGAGCTCGTCGAGAGCTACTTCCTCGGCGGCATCAGCATGTCGGTCGCGGCACATGCCGAGCGGCCGGTCGTCCTGGTCCGTGCCGGGACCCGTACGGAAGCTCCGGGGACCGAGCCGGGGGAGACGGCCGAGGTCGTGGTCGCGCTGAAACTGCACGGCCCCTGCGACGACCTGCTCGCGTTCGCCTTCGTCACGTCAGCGGCACGGAACGTGCCGCTGCGGGCCGTACACGGACAGAGCCTGCCCGTCCACGCCTACGTGCCCTGGGGCGTGGACCACGAGGTCGCCGACGACATCAGGCAGGCCGCGCGGAAGAAACTGGACCGGGCCCTCCACTCCTGGCAGGAAAAGTACCCGCGGGTGGACGTGGCCGACGACATCGGACTGCAGAGTCCCGCCCGCGCGGTCCTGCGGTTCGCCACGAACGCCGGGCTGCTGGTCGTCGGCCGGCGCAGGCACCACCGCGTTCCGGCACCCCGACGGGGACCCGTCGCCCAGGCCGCCGTCCATCACGCATGCTGTCCCGTCGCGGTTGTCTCCCATGACTGAGCCGGACGACCGGAGGCGAGCGACGGCAGCCGCGCACCGGACCGACGCGTCCGTGCTCCGTTCGGGCATCGGATCCGGCGGCGGTGTCACGTTTCCCCGCGCGGAGTTGCACGAGACGCACACCGCGATCGTGCTTCTCTTCGGCGATCATGCCTACAAGATCAAGAAGCCGGTCGATCTGGAGTTCCTGGACTACACGGCGGTGGCGGATCGCAGGGCCGCCTGCGAACAGGAGGTCGCCCTCAACCGCCGCTTCGCCGCGGACGTCTACCTGGGCCTGGGAGAGATCCGCCTGCCGCACACGGACGAGGCCGAGCCGCTCGTCGTGATGCGCCGCATGCCGGCGGACCGCCGCCTGTCCCGGCTGGTACGGGATGGGGCCGCCGTGGACGACGTCCTGCGATCCGTGGCGCGTCAGCTCGCCGCACGCCACGCGGACGCTCCCCGGGGCCCGGACGTGGACGCGCAGGGAAGCCGCGACGCGCTGTCGTCGAGGTGGGAGGCGAGCTTCGCTCAGGTCCGTGCCCTGGCCGACGAGATCCCCCTGCCCGACGGCGTCGACGAGGTGGAGCGGCTGGTGCGCCGGTACCTCGCCGGCCGTGAGCGACTGTTCGACACGCGGATCCGGGAGGGACGCATCGTCGACGGTCACGGCGACCTGCTGGCCGAGGATGTCTTCTGCCTCGACGACGGCCCCCGCATCCTGGACTGTCTGGAGTTCGACGACCGCCTTCGACACGTCGACGGCCTGGACGACGCCGCCTTCCTCGCCATGGACCTGGAGCAGCTCGGCGCCCCGGAATCCGCCGTGTACTTCCTCACCCGGTACTGCGAGTACTCCGGGGACCCCGCGCCCCCCTCGCTGTGGCACCACTACGTGGCCTACCGGGCGTTCGTCCGCGCCAAGGTCTCCCTGATCCAGTCACGCCAGGGCGCGCCCGGTGCCGGGGCGGCGGCCCGTCGGCTCGTCACGGCGGCCCTGCGGCACCTGCGCGCCTCAGCCGTCGGTCTGACCCTGGTGGGCGGCCTGCCGGGCAGCGGGAAGTCCACGCTCGCCGGAGCCCTGGCCGACCGCCTCGGAGTGACCCTGCTCAGCAGCGACCGCCTCCGCAAGGAACTGGCCGGCATCCCCGCGGAGCAGTCCGCCGCGGCCGGCTACGGCGAGGGTCTGTACACGCAGGAGTGGACTGCCAGGACGTACGCCGAACTGCTCGACCGTGCGGCCGCCCTCCTGTCCTCGGGGGAGTCCGTCGTCCTGGACGCCACCTGGTCCCACGAGGGGCAGCGCGAAGCGGCCCTGCGCACGGCCGAACGCACCGGTGCGGATCTGGTGGCCCTGCACTGCCAGGTCCCCGGCGACGTGGCGGAGGCCCGTCTCGGCTCCCGCACCGCGGGAGCGTCGGTATCCGATGCGGACAGCGCCGTGGCCGCCGCCATGGCGGCCGAGGAGCCGCCGTGGCCCGAGGCCGTGGCGGTCGACACCGGCGGCCCTCTGGAAGCGGCGGTCGTCCAGGCGTTGGCGGCCGTGCACCCGTGGCGCACGGCCCCGGCGCCGGTCTTCCGCCGCCCTTACATGCTGCCGGACTGACACGACGGGGAGCAGTGCGGGCACCCCCGTGTTGCCCGGGAGCCTCTGGAGGGTGACGGTGGTGAGGAGACGGCGAGCGAGGGAGCGGCCATGCGCGGACTCGTCTATCACGGCCCCGGGCGGACCTCGTGGGACACGGTTTCCGATCCCGTGATCGAGGCGGACACCGACGCGATCGTACGCGTCGACGCGACCACCGTCTGCGGGAGCGATCTGCACATCCGGCGGGGCGACCTCCTCGAGGTGAAGCCGGGAACGGTCCTCGGTCACGAGGCCGTGGGCGAGGTGGTGGAGGTCGGCCGGGGGGTGCGCACCAGGCGCCCCGGACACCAGGTGATCGTCTCCTCCGTGTCGGCCTGCGGGAACTGCCCTCCCTGCCACGACGCGATGTACGGACAGTGCCGGGGCGGTGGCGGATGGATCCTGGGCCGGGAGATCAACGGGACGCAGGCCGAGTTCGTCCGTGTCCCGTTCGCCGACTCCTCCACACACCGCCGGCCCCCCTACCTCCCGCTCGACGAGGCGGTCCTGCTCGCCGAACTCCTCCCGACCGCCTATGAGGTCGGGGTGCGCAACGGACACGTGAGCCCGGGTGACACCGTCGTCGTGGTGGGTGCGGGTCCGGTGGGCCTCGCCGCGGTGGTTCTCGCCCGCCTGTACTCACCCCGGCGGGTCGTCGCGGTGGACCTGTCGCCGTCCCGGCTGGCATCCGCCACCCGTATGGGGGCCCATGCCGCCGAACTGCCCGGGACCATGGTCTCCGACCTGTCCGAGGGGCCCGGCGCCGACGTCGTCATCGAGGCCGCGGGCGATCCGGACAGCTTCGTCCTCGCGACCCGCGTGGTGCGGGCCGGCGGGCACATCGCCAACATCGGCATGCACGGCAAACCTGCCACCCTCCATCTCGAGGCGCTGTGGCGCAAGAACGTCACGATCAGCACGGGCCAGGTCGACACATCCTCCACGCCGTGGCTGCTCGACCTCCTGGCCTACGGACGGCTCACGGTCTTCCCGCTCGTCACCCACCGGTTCCCCCTCCAGCGCATGGAGGACGCCTACGAGGTCTTCGCGCACGGACCGGACACCGGTGCCCTCAAGGTCGTGCTCCACCGCGAGCTGCCGGAACCGTCGCGGTAGCCGGTCAACGTCCGCGGCCGGCGACGGGGTCACCTCTCACGGCCCATGGGAGCACTGCGTCGGTCGCACTCGAGGTCGTGGCGCGGGCGACGCGTCCGGTCGTCGTCGGGCCGACACGGCTGGTGAGACGCAGCAGGTGTTCGGCAACGCAGAGGGATGCGGTCCACGGTGCCGACGCCGCGAAACCGTGCGGTGAGTCAGCGAGTTCTCCGTCGAGGCGGCCCGCGTGAGCGGACCGGCCGGGTCACCCATGCCGGGCATCAGCGGGCGGTGCGCCCGTGGCTGTCGTACGCCACTGCTGCCCCCCTGCGCCGATCCCGTGCCGACGCCCGTGGTCGTCGATGTCCGGAACGAGGGCGGACCGTATCGCCGGATTCCGTCGGACCGGTCGATGTGGCGGTGAACGTCACCCCCGAGCCGCTTCGGCGGGTGGTCACCGGCGGGCGCGCCGGTGGGCCATGAGCAGGCCGAGGGCCACGCCCACGAGGAGCGTGACCGTGAGCACGCTCCACAGCGGGAGCGTGACGGTCGGGACCCAGAGTCTGATGGTGACCGACTCCGTGTTGGCGGCTATGAACCAGATGGCCAGGCCGGCGAGCAGCACAAAGCCGATGGTGCGCAGCCTGACATCACGTCCCTTGACCGTCACGGTAGCCGGACCGTACGCGTGTGCGGTGTTCCGCCCCATGCGCCCCATTGTCCGGCCGCCCGTCCGCATCGGCGACTCGAGAACCGTGTCCTGGGGCACGCCCTGCGATCGCCCACCGAAGCCGCACGTCGGCGGCCGGGATTCACTCCCGGCCGTCCCGGACGACCGCGACCGGACATCGCGCATGGCGCAGGACGGCCTGACTCACCGACCCCAGGAGCAGACCCGTGAACCCGCCCCGGCCCCGCGCACCGACCACGAGAAGCCCTGCGTCCTCACTCGCCCGGATGAGCGTGTGGCGTACCCGCCCGACGACGGGGCGGTGCTGCACCCTGACGTCCCGGTGCTTCTGCTCGTCCCCGGCCAGCGCCGCCTCGATCACGTGCTCCGCATGGTCCCGCAGGTGGCCCCTGTCGTACGTCACGAAAGGGGGGTCCGCCGGTCCGTCGTAGGCGTCCGGGCTGCCGGGCCCGCACACGTGCACCGCGGCGAGACCCACGCCGCGAAGACGCGCCTCGGCGAAGGCGAAGCGGACGGCCGGTGCCGACGAGGGCGCGTCGTCGACCGCCAGCAGCACCGGACCGCCCGGGGCCCGCCGTCCCCGCGCGACCAGCACCGGGCAGCGGCCGTGGGCCGCGAGATGCCCGGCGGTCGAGCCGAGCAGCAGGCCGGCGACGGCGCCTCGGCCGTGGCTGCCGACCACGGCCAGCGCGGCCGTGCGTGATGCGATCACGAGGACGGTCGTCGGCTCGCCCAGCACGACGTCCCGGTCGATCTCGACTCCGGGAACCGAGTCGCGGGCCCGCCGCTCGGCCTCCGCGACGGTGCCGTCGACCAGTTCGCGTATCCCTGTCCCGGCCGGGTTCCACGGCGGGCCGGGGTGCGGAACATGCGCGGACCGGCGTCCGAAGGCGTGCACCAGCCGCAGCCCCGTGTCCCGGAGCGCGGCCTCACGGGCAGCGGTCTCCACCGCTTCCAGACTCGACGGGGACCCGTCCACCCCCACCACCACCGGCTGATCCATGGCAACACTTCCTCGGGGACCCTGCTACCGCTCCTGCTCGTGCGGCACGATGAGGACCGGGCAGCGCGCATGGTGAAGGCAACCCTGACTCACGGACCCGAGCAGCATGCCGCGAAAGCCGCCGAGCCCCCGCGTACCCACCACAAGGCCGAGTGCGTGGGCGGAAGCCGTCGTCAGCTCCTGCACCGGGTGCCCCTTGACGACCTCATGGTGCACGTCCACCCCGGGATGAGCGGCACCGCGCCCGGCCACCGCCTGTGACAGCAGCCGACGGCACTCCTGCACCGCCGCGTCCTCGTCCAGCACCCCGAGCAACGGAGGGTGCCAGACGTACAGCGCGCGCAGGGAGGCACCCCGCAGTGAAGCCTCCTCGAACGCGAGGTCGACGGCGGCGGCCGAGTGCGGGCTGCCGTCGACGCCGACGACGAAGTACGGCGGCCGCTGGGCGGTGTGCTCCGCCTCCTGCACCACGACCACCGGACAGGCCGCGTGGGCGGTCAGCGGCAGCGCGACAGCGGCGGAGCCGAACAGCTCCTGTGCGGTGGCGAGATGCCAGGAACCGACCACGACCTGCGCGGCGTCGCGCGAGTGCTCGGCCAGGACCCATGCCGGGTGCCCCTCGGCCAGCACGGCCGAGGTGTCCACCCCGGGACGGCGCGACTCGACGAAAGAGACCACGCGCCGGAGCACGTCGTCGCCCTCCGTGTGCAGGTCGTCGCGCCACTTCTCCCACGAAGGAGGGCTGCCTTCCAGACGGAAGCCGGGAACCGGCAGGCCCTGGGTGTACACGAGCGTCAGGGGGAGACGGCGCCGGTCCGCCTCGTCGGCGGCCCAAGCGAGAGCCGCCAGTCTGTCCGGATCGGGATCGACGCCTACCACGATCGGCTTGCGTCCGTCGACCGGCATGGTGAACACCTCCAGCGGATCGGTATCGGTACCGCTCACCTTTGTCCGCGAGTGCTTCAGCCAGAGTGGGCCGTGGACGGGATTTCAAACGAGGGCCAACGGTCTCTGCCCGCCTGCGGAGGAAAGGGACCTTTGCCGCGTGGCAGGGCCTGACGGACCTGGGCAGCCAGGGCATCGCGGCGTCTACTCGAAGTGTCCGGTCTTCACACGGTGGAACAGGCCGACAAGGAGCCGAGATGAAAGTGGAAACGCGCTGCGGTCGCACCATCGGCGTCACCCGTTTCGCCCCGTCGGGACTCCCGGCATCCATGGGGCGCGTCGTCGTCGACACCTCCTGTGCACCGTACGACGAAGGCGAGATGTGGGCGTCCCTGACGGCCGAGGAAGCACGAAGCCTGGCCGGGCTGCTGCTGTACCAGGCGGCTGCCGTGGAGCGGGAGCCCGTGGGCCCGCCAGGAGCGGCCGAGGTGACGCCGATCTCGGGAGACGCCTTCGAGATACGGGTCCGCGGCCACGTCCTGACGGTCGACCAGCCGTTGACCGACGGGGGAAAGGACACCCCCCCACGCCGGTGGAGCTCTTCGTGGCAGCGGTCGCCTCCTGCGCGGCGCACTACGCGGGGCGCTTTCTCGACCGCCACGGTCTGACACGCGAGGGCCTGTCGGTGCGAGCGGAGTACCGCATGGCGGACGACCGGCCCGCCCGGGTCGCGGGTCTCGCCCTGACGGTGCAGGCGCCCTCCTTGCCACCCCGGCGGCTGGCCGCGCTGCGCGCGATGGTCTCCCACTGCACGGTCACCAACACCCTGGCGCAGGCACCGGACGTCGAGCTGGAGGTCCGGTGTTCCTCCGGCGAGGCGGTGGCTGAGACTTCGCAGAAGGTCCAGGCCTGACGTCTGCCCTGTGAGATACGGGACGGGCCGACCTCAGGGACCGGGGCGGAGTTCCCCGGCTGTGCCTGCCGCCCAGCTTTCGACGGCCTCCCAGTCCCGGAAGTCGCCGAAGCGTCCGCCCACCAGGCGGAAGAACACGCGGCCGGAGCGAGGGAGCTGGTCGCGTCCGACGACTCCGGAGAACAGTCCGTGACCGCGGAACCGCAGATCCGGCTGCAGGCCGTTCTCGACAGCCTGCAGCTCCTTGGGAGCCAGACCGCGCCACGGACCGCGCGCAATGCGGCCGGCATCCCCACGCTGAAGATCCACACGGGCCGGGAGCCCAGCACATCCAGGTTGTCCCGTACGAACTCACTGGCCGGAGGAAGCCAGCTCTGCCCGTGCACGGCGCTGCCGAGGACGAACATGCGGTACGCGTCGGCGTCCTCGACTTCCTCCAAGGGCCTGGCCTCGGCCGTCAGGCCCGCACGGCTCAGTACGGCGGCCATCCGCTCGGCGATCGTCCGGATGGAGCCGTGGGCGGTCGCGTAACCGACGAGGACGTCCATGACGAGCACCTCCTTGTGGCGTGTCCGCCGCCGAGTGACGGCTTGCTGTGGGGAGACCCACCGGCCGACCGCAGCGACGGGCGGACGAGGGCGGCCGTCACGGCGACTCCGGTGGTTCCCGTGGTTCTCGGCCACGGCGGCCGAGCCGGAAGGGCGGGTCCACGTCGGTGAGCCAAGCCGCGCGGGCGGCTCCTGCGGCCCCCGGTGGGCGCTCGTCCCGGTTCCGCCGTCGAACCCGGTGAGGCACGGGCGCCGAGCGACCGGACACCGGAGAAGGGTTCCACCGATGCCGTGGTTCCCAGTATCGGTGCGGCCGCGGCGGCATGGGCTGAGCGGTGCAGCGAGCCGTGGCGGCCGCTCCGCGGGACGCCCGCCACCGCCTGCCGCGTCTCCCCCGGCATGGCGGCGGCCACCGCCCCGTACGAAGCTGTAGGTGACGGCATGCAGCGAAGGGACCCGGACCCGGCACGAGAGGCGGTGCAGGCGGTGACCATTCCCCTGGTGGTCGGGATCGACGGGTCCGAGGCGAGCCTCGAAGCGGTGGATTGGGCGGCGCGGGAGGCGACACTGCACGCGGTGGATCTGCATCTGCTGTATGCGGCAGGGCGGGGCCAGGAGACGGCCGATGTCCTCGGCGCCGCCACGGGACGTGTCGGGGAGACCGCTCCCACCGTCCCGCTGTCCACCGAAGTGCGGCACGGGGATGCCGCCTCCGCCCTGATCGACCGGGGGCGCAACGCCTGCGCACTGGTGGTGGGTTCACGAGGGCTGGGTGGTCTGTCCGGGATGCTCCTGGGATCGGTCGGTCTGGCCGTGGCGGCACGGGCGGACTGTCCGGTGGTCGTGGTGCGCGGAACGGCCGAACACCGGGGCGCCCGGTTCCGGAGCATCGTCGTCGGGGTCGAGGAGGGGGAGGCCAGCGGCACCGCACTCCGATTCGCGCTCCGCGAGGCCCGTGTGCGGCATTGCCGGCTGGTGGCAGTGCACGCCTGGAGCGCATCGGCCGGTGCTCGTACGGAGCCCCGGACGCCTGCGTGGTACGCCCTGGAAGCCCGCCGACGTCCGCCGGCACAGGTGCTCGACGATGCCCTGCGCGACTCTGCCGCGCCGTACGACGACGCATCCGTCACCCGGCGCGTGGTCGAGGGACCGGCACGCCAGGCGCTGCTGGAGGCGGCGTCGGCGGCGGACCTCCTGGTCGTCGGCGCGCGTCGGCGCAAGGGACACATGGGGCTGCAGTTGGGGCTGACCAGTCACGCGATGCTGCACCACGCGCCCTGTCCGGTGGCGGTCGTCCCCCAGATATGAGCCGGCACTCGCCCATGGACCGGGAGGGACGGCGGGAGCCGGGTCGTGCGGCGGTCGCGGCGGGCCGCAGGCAGTGCGACGGTTGTTGCAGTGGAGTCTCGTGAGCGGCAGAAGAGGAAGGCGGGTGGTGGCCGTGGAACTACCGCTGGTGGTGGGGGTGGACGGCTCGGATTCCAGCCTCGCGGCGCTGGACTGGGCGGTGGACGAGGCGGCGCGGCACGGGGCGCCCTTGCGGCTGGTCCATGCCTCACTGTGGGAACGGTACGAAGGCCGAGTCCCGTCGTTCTCCCGGGAACGTCCCCCCGGCGAGGTCCTCGCCCAGCACATCATCGCCTCCGGAGCGGAGCGCGCCCGCTTGCGCCGTCCCGAGGTCAAGGTGTCGAGCGATGTGCTCCCCGAGGACCCGGTGTCGGCACTGCTGTCGGCCGGGCACGACGCCTGGTCGGTCGTGGTGGGTTCCCGGGGGCGGGGCGAACTGACCGGGCTGACGCTGGGGTCGGTAGGGCTCGCAGTGGCCTCCCGGGCGGCCTGCCCGGTCGTGGTGGTCCGCGGTGGGGAGCGGAACCGGCACGGAGCCTTCGGACGTGTGGTGGTCGGAGTCGGTGATCTGCCCCACTGTCTGGGGGCCGTGCGGTTCGCCCTCCGCGAGGCCGGCGTACGTGGCGCGACCCTCCACGCCGTGCGGGCCTGGCGCCGCCCGGCATCCGGGGACGCGGCCGCCCGGACCGCCGACGACGGGACGTCCGCGCATCAGGAACGCGCGTCGGCCACCCTCGACGAGGCGTTGATCCAGGCGGTGCAGGAGCAGCCGGACGTCGACGTGATCCGCACACCGGTCGAAGGCCCTCCCCGTCAGGTCCTCCTGGAGGCGTCGGCCGACGCCGACCTGATCGTCGTAGGGGCCCTGCGGCGGCACGGCCATCCCGGTCTCCAGCTCGGCAGGGTCGCCCACACCTTGCTGCATCACGCCCCCTGCCCGGTCGCCGTCGTTCCGCAACGAATCTGACCCGCGGGCTCTCGCACGATTCGGTGGGGACAAGGACAGGGGCGGCCGATGCCGGAGTGGACCTGGGAGTACGAAGGGTACGATCCCGCCGCCGAGCGTCTGCGGGAGGCGCTCTGCACGCTCGGCAACGGCTGCTTCGCCACCCGCGGCGCGTTCCCCGAGTGCAGGGCCGGTCTGGTGCACTGCCCGGGTACCTACCGGGCCGGATGCTACAACCGCCTCGAGTCGACCGTGGCCGGACGCCACGTCGTCAACGAGGACATGGTCAACCTCCCGAACTGGCTGCCGCTCCGATTCCGCGTACGGCCGCAGGGCGGGACCTGGGGCCCGTGGCTCACCCCGGACTCCACCCCCCTGCTCGACCACCGCCAGGTCCTGGACCTGCGCCGGGCCCTGCTCACCCGTACGTCGCGCTACCGGGACGGGACCGCGCGAGTGCTCCGGGTCGAACAGATCCGCCTGGTGCACATGGAGAACCCGCATCTGGCGGTGCTGCGGACGGTCCTCACCGCCGAGAACTGGTCGGGGGACGTCGAGGTCGAATCCGCCCTGGACGGCGAAGTGATGAACGCCAACGTCCACCGCTACCGGAGCCTCGACCGGCACCACCTGACACACGTACGCACCGGTGCACAGGAGCCCGGGACGGCCTGGCTGTGCTGCCGGACCAGCACGTCCGGCATCGGGATCGCCATGGCAGCCCGGACCGTCGTCGTCGGGCCGCCCCCCTCTGCTTCGCAGTTGCTCCCCAACCGACGCCGCGCGGTCCACCGCCTGGTGATCCCGCTCGCTCCGGGCCGGCCCGTCGAAGTGGAGAAGACCGTGGCGCTGCACACCTCCCGCGACGCCGCGATCGGCGACCCTCTTGGCGCGGCAGTCGACCGTGTGACCGCGGCCCCGGACTACGCCGACCTGCTGGACTCGCACACCGCCGCCTGGCGGCGGATATGGCGGCGTGCGGACATCCGCATCCCGGGCCAGGCGGGCCGCATCCTGCGGCTGCACCTTTTCCACGTACTGCAGACACTGTCCCCGCACACGGCGGACCTCGACGTGGGTGTGCCGGCCCGGGGGCTCCACGGCGAGGCGTACCGGGGGCATGTGTTCTGGGACGAGCTCTTCGTCCTCCACTGTCTGAACCTGCACTTCCCCGAGGTGTCCCGGGCTCTGCTGAACTACCGTCACCGACGCCTGGACCGGGCCTGCCGGTCCGCCGCCGCCATCGGACGGGCCGGGGCGATGTACCCGTGGCAGAGCGGCAGCGACGGCCGTGAGGAGACCCAGGCGCTGCATCTCAACCCCCGCTCGGGCCGCTGGCTTCCGGACAACTCCCGGCTCCAGCACCATGTCGGCTCGGCGGTCGCCTACAACGTGTGGCAGTACTACGAGGCCACCGGCGACACCGAGTTCCTGTACACCAAGGGTGCGGAGATGCTGGTGCAGATCGCCCGGTTCTGGACGGACAGCGCGGTCTTCGATCCCGCGACGGGCCGTTACCGCATCCGGGGGGTCGTCGGCCCCGACGAATACCACGACGGCTATCCGGACGCCGACCGGCCGGGCCTGAACGACAACACCTACACCAACGTCACCGCCGCCTGGGTCGTCGCCCGCGCCCTGGAACTCCTGCGCCGTCTTCCCGCCTGGCGCCGACAGGAACTGTTCGAGCGCGTCCGGCTGGACGAAGACGAACTACCGGAGTGGGAGGAGGTCTCCCGGCGGCTGTACGTGCCGTACCACCAGGGTGTCATCAGCCAGTTCGAAGGGTACGACGACCTGGCCGAGCTGGACTGGGACGCCTACCGGGCGCGCTACGACAGCATCCGGCGGCTGGACCGGATCTTGGAGGCCGAAGGCGACACGGTCAACCGCTACAAGGCGTCCAAGCAGGCGGATGTCCTCATGCTCGGCTACCTCTTTCCGCCGACAGAGCTGCAGAGCCTCTTCCGCCGCCTCGGACACCACCTGGACGAGGAGATCTGGAGCAGAACCGTCGACTACTACCTGCGCCGCACCAGCCACGGCTCCACCCTCAGTGAACTGGTGCACGGCTGGGTTCTTGCCCGGGTGAGGCGGGCCGAGGCGTGGCAGTACTTCCACGAGGCCCTGGAGGCGGACGTCGCCGACGTCCAGGGCGGTACGACGGGGGAGGGCATCCATCTGGGGGCCATGGCCGGCACGCTCGATCTGGTCCAACGGGGCCTGACGGGACTGACGCCCCGCCCAGACGGCCTGTCGCTGGATCCGGTGCCGCTGCCGGCCCTGTCGGAGTACGGGTTCGCCCTGAGCTACCGCGGCCACTGGGGCATCGGCCTGCGCCTGCACAGCGGGCGCTTGGAACTCGCGGTACCGGATTCGGAGGAGTCGCCGGTCCGCGTGGTCCTGGCCGACCGGGCCGTCACCGTCGCTCCCGGAGAGACCTGCATGCTCCAGCTGCCGACGGACTGACCGCCCGCCATGATGAGAACGTCGACGTGGACCCCACGCCGACCGACCCGGCGCCCGAAGACAGCCGAACGCCCTCGTGTCGCGGGGGCCGTGAGAGGAGGCGGACCGTCGTGGCGAAGAACGTGCTGGTCGCCTACGGGACGACGAACGGATCGACGGCGGAGATCGCCGAGGCGGTCGCCGGAGTCCTGCGCGAGGAAGGGCTTGCCGCCGAGGCGCGGGCTGCCGGGTCCGTCGCGAGTGCCGCGTCCTACGACGCGGTCGTGGTCGGCGGCGGACTGTACGCCGGCCGCTGGCACCGGGACGCCCGCCGTTTCGTCCGCCGCCACGGCAAGGAGCTGGCCGGACGTCCGCTGTGGCTCTTCAGCAGCGGGCCGCTCGACGCCTCCGCGGCGGAGCGGGACATACCCCCCGTGCCCTGGGTGCAGAAGGCCGTGGTCCGCCTCGACGCGCGGGACCACGTCACCTTCGGTGGCTGCCTGCGCGAGGGCGCGAAGGGCTGGGGCGCCCGGATGATCCTGCGCGGCGGAAAGGGCGGGGACTTCCGCGACTTCGGCCGGATCGAGGCATGGGCCGCGGGAATCGGCCGCGAGCTGAAGAGCGGCTGACGGCGCGGTCAGGGAGCAAGGGAGAAGTAGCTCTCCTCCTCCTGCGTGAAGTGCAGCCGCAGCACGGTGTGCAGACCGTAGAGACTGGCACGCAGGTCCTCGATCTGCTCGGGCTCCAGCGCGCCCTGTGCGTCGGCGAGCGCCAGGTGGGCGGCCACCCGCCCGGAGAGCCGCTCGATCTCGGCGTGGGCGCGGCTCATGGTCGCCGTCGCCTCCGGCCCGCCGAGCACCGGTTCGAGAGCCGGATAGAGCTGATGTTCCTCAGCGGCCTCGTGCGGCAGCAGCCGCTCGGTGAGCAGCCGGTCCACCTCGCGCACCGACTCCAGGGCCTGCCCGTCCCCGCCGGGACCCGAGAGCCGGGCCGCGGCGTCACGCACGGCCTGCAGCACGTCCTGCAGATCCTCGTGCTCGGCCGCGAAGCGGCGGATCAGGGCCTCGGCGGCGGGTTCGAGGGCCGGCCGGGCGCCCTGGTCCACGCGCAGGGCGCGCAGTGCGTTGAGGATGACCGCCACGTCGATGCCCTCCTGCAGCAGCGCGCCGACGGCCGGGGGCAGCAGCCCCACGGCGGCCGCGCCCATGGCCACCAGCGACAGGACCATGCCGCCCAGGGCGCTCTGCACGGCGATACGGCGCGACCGTACGGCGATCGACGTGGCGTCCGCCAGCCGGTCCACGCGGTCGGTGGTCAGGACGATGTCCGCGGCCTCGGAGGAAGCGGTGGAACCCCGCGCGCCCATCGCCACGCCGACGTCCGCGGCGGCGAGCGCGGGCGCGTCGTTCACCCCGTCGCCGACCATGACGGTGACGGCGCGCCCGCGTTCCGCGCGGACCGCGGCCACCTTGTCGGCCGGGGTCAGTTCGGCCCGCACGCCGTCGAGGCCCAGGACGGCGCCGATCTCGCGGGCGGGTTCGGGCCGGTCGCCGGTGAGCATCACGATCCGGTCGATGCCGGCCGTGCGCAGCCGCCGCAGGGCGCGTGGCGCGTCGTGGCGCAGAGGATCCCGCAGCATGACGGCTCCCGCGGGAACACCGTCGACGGTGAGCCAGGCGACGGCGGCACCGTCCAGCACCGCCCGGTTCTCCGCGGCCCGCGCCCATTCCGGGACCACCGCCGTGGGCTCCAGACGGCCCACGGCCGTCCTGCGGCCGTCGACCACGCCGTACGCGCCCCGGCCGGCCTCCTCCGACACATCCGTCGCCATCGACGGCTCCAGCCCACGCGCACGGGCCGCGTCGACGATGGCGTGGGCCAGGACGTGCGGCGAGTACTGGTCCACCGTGGCCGCCAGCCGCAGCACCTCGGCGGGTTTCCAGCCGGGGGCCGCGGTCACGTCGACCACGCGCGGACGGCCGCCGGTGAGCGTGCCGGTCTTGTCGAGCAGCAGCGTGCGGGCCCGCCCCAGGCGCTCCAGCGCGCCGCCGTCCCGGACCACGACACCCAGCCGGGAGGCCCGGGACAGACCGGAGACGATCGCCACGGGAGCGGCGAGCAGCAGCGGGCAGGGGGTGGCGACCACCAGCACCGCCACGGCCCGCACCGCGGAACCGCTCAGCAGCCAGGCCAGCCCGGCGACCGCCACCGAGAGGGGCAGGAACCAGGCCGCGTAGCGGTCGGCCAGGCGGACGACGGGGGCCGCTTCCGCGCCCGCCTGCCGGGCGAGGCGCACGACCCCGGCGTAGGTGCTGTCCTGCTCGGTCGCCGTGGCCCGCAGGTCGAAGGCTCCGCCTGCATTCACGACTCCGCTGCGCACCGTCTGCCCGGGCTTGCGTTCCACGGGTGCCGACTCGCCCGTGAGCACCGACTCGTCCAGGACGGCTGCCGGGCCCGCCACCTGACCGTCGACGGGGACGACCTCGCCCGCGCCGACGACGAGAAGATCCCCCACGGCGACCTCGGAGACGGGAACGGGGCGGACCTCATTGCCGGTGCGCCGACGGGCGGTGCGGGGCGTGTGCGCCAGCAGCGCACGCAGGTCGTGGGAGGCGCGCCGCTGTGCGGCGGCCTCCAGTGCGCGCCCGGTGGCCAGCATCAGACCGATCAGGGCACCGGCGAGATACTCCCCGACGGCCAGGGTGCCGCCGAGGGCCAGGACCGCGATGAGGTCCACCCCCGCGTGGCCGCGCCGCAGCGCGGCCACCACCCAGCCGATCGCGGGCGCGACAGCGAAGGCCGTGCCCAGCGCCCAGCACACGTCGGCGGCATCGCTGTGGCCCAGCAGCCGGAGGACACCCCCCGCGATGAGCGACGAGGCCGTGACTGCCAGGAGGACGAGTTCCAGCCAGGACGTCCCCTCCGGCGCCGTGGCGGGCCCCGGCACCGGCTTCTGTGAGCCGGCCCGGCGGGTGTCGTCGGCGGGATGGGCGTGGATCATGGCATTCCTCACTGGTCAGCGGTTCCCGACGAGGCAGCTGGGGACGGTCACTCGACCGGTTGCATCTCCTCACCTCGTGTCCAGGGTCCGACGGTCGACGGGGCGTATCCAGGGACGTAGGGGGCCCCGCTTCCTCGTTCGGCCCCGCCCTCGCCGAGGCGGGTGGACGGACGGCGCGGAGCGCGACGAGGAGGGGCCGCCACCCGGTCGGGGCCGCCGGCGTCAGTGACGGGCGGCTGTTCCCCGCACCACGGCGACCGGACAGTGGGCGTGATGCAGCAGCGCCTGGCTGACCGATCCCAGCAGCAGCCCGGCGAAGCCGCCGCGCCCCCGTGCCCCGACCACCACCAGCCGGGCGGTCCGGCTCGCCTCGATCAGTGCCTCGCGGGTGGGACCGCGCACCGTCTCGTGCTCGACGGTGACATCCGGGTGCCGTTCCCGGTGCCCGGCCAGTGCCTCCGACAACAGACGTTCCTCCTCCTGGCCGAGCGCTTCGGCCGGGTTCGCGTACGGCTCGGTCGGATTTTGCGGGGCGGGCAGCGGTGCGTTCCACGTGGTCCAGGCGTGCAGCGCGATCAGGGTGGTCCCGTGCAACTCGGCCTCTTGGAAGGCGAATTCCACCGCCTTGTCGCCGGCAGGGGAACCATCGACGCCCACCACGACCGGACCCTCCACGCGGGCCCCTTCGCGCACGACGAGCACGGGGCAGCGTGCGTGCGCCGCGAGATGCACCGCCGTCGAACCCACCATGAGCCCGACGAACCCGCCCATCCCTCGGGATCCGACGACCACCAGATCGGCGGCACGCGACTGCGCCTCCAGCACCGTCAACGGCTCTCCCGTCACCACCGCGTGCGACACCGCCACCTCCGGCGCCGCGGCCCGGGCACGCTCCACCGCCTCCGCCACCAGACGATCGACCATGTTCTGCATCCCGCCCTCCGGCGGCCCCAGAGGCGACGGGCCCAGGGGAACATGCATGGTGGGCCAGAGGAAGGCGTGCACCACCCTCAGGGCGGCCGTCCGCAGCCGGGCCTCCCGCGCGGCCGCCTCCACCGCGGCGAGACTCGACGCCGACCCGTCCACGCCGACGATCACCAAACCACCCACTGTGCCTCCCGTGTCCAAAGCGTTCTCGCTCCCTCCAGACTCACCCCGGCGACCGCCTGGTGCCATGGGGCGTACGACCCGCCCCACAGGGCCATGCGGGTACACGCATGGCCCTGTGGGCGCCATCCGGTGTCCGCGTCCGGTGTGCGAGAAGAGGCGGGTGGCCGTCGGAGCGTGAGCCGGTGCGGCAGACGGACTCCAAGGTCCTGCTGCTCCGGGCACAGCGGGACGCGGAGACGCCGGATCGGGCCGAGGCCCCGGCACTACGGGGTCATGTCTCCGTGCCGACCCGGGTGCGCAGGTTGTGGAACTGGCGGGTCTGCATGATGAAGTGTGCGGGTTCGCCGAGCGTCACGTCGAAAGGCCGAGTGAGCCACCGGGGGTGGCCCCGACCGCGCGTGCGGACCACCAGACGCGTCTCACCGAAGGGCGCGGGTCGCAGGTGGAAGCCCCAGATCCCGTCCAGCCGCCCCCGTGGCAGAGGATCGGTCCGCGGGTCGAATGACCGCCCTCCGGAGAGGTCCAGGCCCGAGCGAAGCACCAGAGTCCGGTTCGGCTCCAGCAGCGCCACGGTGAACCAGTACTTTGCGTCCCGGGATGCCTTGAGCCGTTGGCCCTCGTCCAGCTTCTGCCACTCGGGCGCGATGCGGTCCGCGCTGGGGTGTCCGTAGTGGTCCAGCCAGTCCCAGCTGTACCAGCCTCCGCGGTCGTACCCCATCTGCGCCAGCCAGGGCCAGACCTGCTCCGGCGGTGCCGGAAGGTCGGTGGCCATCGTCGAGGTGCCATCGGGGTCGGGCACCAGTTCGTCGCCGGGGTACGCGCGAGCGGTTTCGTCCTGCGTCGCACCCCAGGTGAGCAGCCTCGGCCGGCACCGGAGCGTGTAGAACGCCAGCGTTGCGGAAGCTGTCACCAAGGGGAGCAGGCCGGCTCCCGTTCGCCGGTGTGGTTGCTTCTCGGACATCCTGTCCTCCCTGGTCGCCTGCCTTGCCCGGGTTGACCGGGCCCGTGGCCGAGGGGGAGATGCACCCCCTCGCCTCATTCCGGCATAGCCGCTGAGCGGCCTCCGCGCGAGGGCTGGTCGGTCCTCCGTGAGGTCCGACGGGCCTGGTGTTCGGTTCGCCCGCTGTGACGGGTGCGGGCGAGGCGATGTCTCCTTCGTGGCGCGTTCCTTGCGATCGTGGTCGCGTCCCCCTCGGCCTGGGAAGAGGAGCAGAAGCTGCCGAAGCCATGGGTGGGCAGGACCGGCACCTCGTCGTCCAGCTCGTCGGCCAGGCGGTGCGCGGAGGCGTGCTGGGCGCGGGCGAGCTCCTCCGTCAGCCGGGGCTCCACCAGGTCCGGGCGGCCCACCGTGCCGATCAGCAGCGACCCTCCGGTGAACGCCGCCACCCCGCGTCCGTCCCGCTCCAGGACGTAGGTGGTGTGGTGCGGGGTGTGGCCGGGGGTGGCGACCGCGCGCAGGGCGAGGCGCTCGTCCACCTCGACGGTGTCGCCGTCGGCGACCGGGGTGCGGGCGAAGGACACGTCGGCCGCGGCCGGCACCAGGTAGGAGGCGCCGGTGACGCGGGCCAGTTCCAGGCCGCCGCTGACGTAGTCGTTGTGCACGTGGGTCTCGGCGACGTACGCGATGCGCACCCCGCGCTTCACCGCGGCGGCGATCACCTGGTCGATGTCGCGCGGCGGGTCGACGACGACCGCGCCGCGGGGGCCGCCCGCCAGATAGCTGCGGTTGCCCAGACCCTCGAACTCCAGGGTGTCGACGAAGAACACCGGCTACGGCTCCTCCACAAGAGACTGTGTACCTCGGGGGTCTCCGGTCCGTTCACCCTGGCAGGAATACCGAGGGGGTATTTCACGGCCTGCCCGGGTGGCCTGTCCGGCATCGCGTCCCCCACGACGGGTACCCGGCGGGGTATCAAGGGAACCAGGTATTCCGCACCGAAGGAGCAGCGCACCGTGTCCTACGACCGCACCGTCCGCCTGGCCACCACCGACTTCGGCGCCGCCGTCGCCGCCGTCCGTCGGGCCCTGGCCGACCAGGGATTCGGCGTCGTCACCGAGATCGACGTGACGGCCACCCTGAAGACCAAGCTCGACCACGACATGGAGGACTACCTGATCCTGGGCGCCTGCAACCCGCCCCTCGCACACCGGGCCCTGGAGACCGAGCGCTCCATCGGCCTCCTCCTGCCGTGCAACGTCGTCGTGCGCCGCGACGGGGATCATACGCTCGTCCAGGCCCTCGACCCGGGCACCATGGTCACCCTGACCGGCCTCGACGCCCTCCGGCCCGTCGCCGAGGAGGCCACCGCCCGCCTGGACGCCGCCCTCGCCGCGCTGTCCGCCCCCTGACCCATCCGGGCCGGAGGGTCAGGAGAGGGAGAGGAAGAGCTTCTCCATCTTCTGGGTGTCGAGGCTGTCGGCGCCGCCCTCCTGGCTCAGGCACTCCTTGAGGCCACTGGCGACGATGGCGAAGCCGGCCCGGTCCAGTGCGCGGTTGACCGCGGCGAGCTGCGTGACGACCTCCTCGCAGTCACGTCCTTCCTCCAGCATGCGCACGACGCCGGTGAGCTGGCCCTGTGCGCGCTTGAGCCGATTGGCGGCCGACCGCACCTGGTCGGCGGGGAGCTGGGTCATGGGTTCTTCCTTTCACGGGACCGGTCCGGGACCGGCCGCGGTCACTGACCGGGGCTCTGGGCGGCGAGAGAGGCGCGGACCTCGGCCATGTCGAGCCCGCGGACGGCGGTGGTCAACTGGTCCAGCGCCTGCGGCGGCAGGGCGCCGGGCTGGGAGAAGACCAGGATGCCTTCACGGAAGGCCATCAGTGTGGGGATCGAGGTGATGTCCGCCGCTGCGGCGAGGGCCTGCTCGGCCTCGGTGTCGACCTTGCCGAAGACGATGTCGGGGTGGGCCTCGGAGGCCTTCTCGTAGACGGGGGCGAACATCCGGCACGGTCCGCACCAGGCGGCCCAGAAGTCGACGAGGACGATGTCGTTGCCGGTGACCGTGCTCTCGAAGTCGGTGGCGGTGAGTGCGACGGTGCTCATGATGTGATTCCTTCCGTTTCATCGGACTGGCGGCGTTTGATACCCCCTGGGGTAAAGAACACCGGACCGGGGCGGGGCATTCCGGGGGCGCTCAAGGCCGGGTCAGGTGAAGTCGTCGGGGGTTGATCGGTTCTCGGATCGGATCGCGTTGGGGGTGCTGACGCGGGCGTTTCCGCCGGAGCTGGTCGACGAGGTGGTTGCCGAGTGCGGCAGGGTCGAGCAGTGGACGCGGCTGTTGCCGGCACGGGTGGTGGTCTACTTCGTCCTGGCGATGTGTCTGTTTTTCGGGCAGGGCCATGAAGAGGTGGCTCGGCTTCTGGTCCAGGGGCTGGAGCGCGAAGGCCGGTGGGTGAAGGCCTGGCGGGTGCCCACGACGGCGGCGATCGGCCGGGCCCGTCTGCGGCCTGGTCCGGAGCCGTTGCGGGCCCTGTTCACGCGGGTGTGCCGGCCGGTGGCAGTCGCGCGGACGCAGGGGGCCTGGTATCGGCGGTGGCGGCTGGTCGCGGTGGACGGCACGGTTTTCGACGTTCCGGACACCACGGCGAATGCCCAGTTCTTCGGGCGTCCCGGTACCAGTCGCGGGCAGGGTCGCCGTGCGTATCCGCAGGTGAGGGTGGCGGCCCTGGCCGAGTGCGGCACTCATGCCGTGTTCGCGGCCGAGGTCGGACCGCTCAAGGTCCACGAGAGCGTCCTGGCCCAGCGGCTGTTTCCCGTGCTGACGAAGGGCATGCTGGTGCTCGCCGACCGGGGCTTTTGCGGTCTCGACCTGTGGCGTGCTGCGAAGGCGGGCGGCGCGGACCTACTGTGGAGGGTCCGCAGCGTCGTGGTGCTGCCGGTCCTCGAAGCCCTCCCCGACGGGTCCTACCTGTCGGAGATCGTTGCCAAGCGGGACCGTTATCGGCGCGCGGACCCCGAGCGGGTGCGGGTGATCGAGTGCACCCTCGGCCCACGCGGTGGTGACGGCACCGTCTACCGGCTGATCACCACCCTCCTCGACCCCGCCCAGGCACCGGCCGAGGAGCTTGCCGTCCTCCTATGCCCAGCGGTGGGAGATCGAGAACACCCTGGACGAGATCAAGAACCACCAGGGCGTCCCGGGGATGGTGCTGCGTTCCCGGTACCCACGCGGCGTCGAACAGGAGATCTTCGCATTCCTGCTGGTCCAGCATGCGCTGCGCGACCTGATGCACCAGGCCGCTCTCAAGGCCGGGCACGATCCCGACCGGATCTCCTTCACCCGCACCCTTCGCGTCGTCCGCCGCCGCGTGACCGGGCAGGCGGCGCTTTCCCCCCTCGCGACTGGCCCGGTCCACCGCCCAGAGCCTGCGTGAGATCACCGAACGGCTGCTGCCCGCACGGCGGTTACGCTCGAACCCCCGCGTGATCAAACGCAAAATGTCCAACTGGGCCCTCAAACGAGCCGAGCACCACGGCCCACCACGGCCAGACACCCCGACGGTCCGGCTGGTCGAGCCAACCAGAGCCACTTCAACCAGCCGGAAAACAACCTAAATCACCGGTATTGCCCCTAGGCCCGGTGGACGGCGCGTCGCAGGGGACAGCGGGCGACGAAGCCGTAGCAGACGCCCGCACCGGCGCCGAGCGAGGCGACGGCCACCACAATCGGGACTGCTATGTGGGCGGGGGTCTGCTGGACCAGGACGAAGGTGCCCATGGCCAGCACGAACCAGGCGAAGAGCCGGGAGAGGACGTGGGCCGGGACGCGCCCGGCCAGCCGGGCTCCGGCCAGACTTCCGACGACCGCGAACCCGGTGACGGCCAGGGTGAGGGTCCAGTCGATCTGGACGCTCGACAGGTAGCCGGCGAAGCCCGCGGCGGACTTCATCGCGATGACCAGCAGTGAGGTGCCGATGGCCACGGGCATCGGCAGGCCGCCCAGCAGGGCAAGGGCGGGGACGACGAGGAAGCCGCCGCCCGCGCCGACCAGACCGGTGGCCAGGCCGACGGCCGCGCCGTCCAGCAGGACCCGCCCCACCGGAAGCTGCTTGTGAGCCCGGTCGGGGTCGACGTTCTTACGGCCCCGGAGCATGGCGGCGGCGGTGACGATCATCATGACCGCGAAGGCGATCAGCAGCACGACGTCGGGAATGTGGCCGCCGATGAGCCCGCCGGTGTAGGCGCCGGCCATGCCGGCCGCTCCGAACAGGACGCCCGTGCGCCAGCGGACCCGTCCGCCGCGGGCATGGTTGATCAGGCCCACGGCGGAGGTGACGCCGACGACGAACAGGGAGGTGGCGATGGCCTCCTTGGCGTCCATGCCCGCGACGTAGACCAGCAGCGGCACGGTCAGGATCGACCCGCCTCCCCCGAGCAGCCCGAGGGAGACACCGACCAGCAGCGCGAGACCCAGGACGAGCGTCAGCGTCATGACGGTCACCTACCGTCGGCGAGTTGGGCGACGGCCTTGCGCGGGTCGAAGGACCGGGTGCGGTTCCACGGCATCTTCGACAGCATCACGCCCATGGCGCAGGTGTTGCTGATGGCTGCGAAGGCCAGCCCGCCGCCGACGAACGCGGACAGCGCCTGCAGACCGGGGACGAGGAAGCTGCCCAGGGCGCCGACCAGCACCAGGGAGCCGGCGACCAGGCGGACCTGGCGCTCCATGTCCCAGCGCTCCTGACCGTAGTTGGTCGGGGCGCCGGACTTCTCCCAGGCCGTCATACCGCCCGACAGGACCGCCAGACCGGGGAGCCCGGCCTCGGCGAGGGCGCGTTCGGCCTGGCCGGCGCGCTGGCCGGAGCGGCAGACCAGCACCACGTCGGTGTCCAGGTGCTGCGTCAGCTCCTCACGGTGTTCGCGCAGGGTGTCGAGCGGGACGTTGTAGGAACCGGGGATGTGCGCTCCCTCGTACTCGGCGGGGGTGCGGACGTCGAGCAGCCGGGGAGGGCTGGCCGAGTCGAGCCGGGTGCGCAGTTCGTCGATGGTCAGGCTGCGGGGACTGGTGGGGGTGGTCACGCGTTGATCTCCTGTCGGTTGTCGTGAGTGTCGGGGGTGTCGGAGACGAGGGGGCACAGCCCCAGGTCGAGGGCGTTGTCGAAGCTGTCGTCGACGGCGACGACGTCACGGCCGCGGGCGTGGAGCAGCGCGGCGACGACTCCGGCGCGGTAGCCGCCCGCGCAGTGCACCCAGACGCGGCCCGCGGGGATCTCCTCGAGGCGGCCCGGCACCTCGTGGATGGGGATGTGCACCGAGCCCGGGATGTGCGCCTCGGCGCGTTCCTGGTCGCGGCGCACGTCCAGCACGACGAGGTCGTCACCGCCGAGGGCGGACTTCAGGTCGGCGAAGCCGGCGCGCTCGTAGGAGGCCAGGGGCTCACCGCCGGCCCAGTCCCCGGGCCCGCCGATGGCCATGCCGGCCGGGCGGTCGATACCGATGCGCACCAGTTCGCGCTGGGCCTCGGCCACGTCCTCGGCGGTCTCGCCGAGCAGGGTGAGCGGGGTCCCCCACGGGATCAGCCAGCCCAGGTAGGTGACGAACTGGCCGTCCAGGCCGAAGTTGAGGCTGCCGGCGAGGTGCCCGGCGGCGAAGGCGGTGCGGTCGCGCAGGTCCACTACCCACTCTCCGGCCTCGATCCGGCGCCGCAGCTCGGCCGGGTCCGCCACGGACGGCGCGGACAGGTCCGGCCTGCCGGGCCCGCCGGAGTTGGCCGCGCCCATGTGGGCGTAGTAGGCCGGGTAGGCGTCCAGACCGGCCAGGAGCTGCTGGACGTAGGCCTCCTCGTCGGCGGTGAGCGCGGTGTTGGTGTGCTTCTCCTCGCCGATGGTGCTGGACAGACCGGAGGCCTGGGTCGCGGAGCAGAAGGAGCCGAACCCGTGGGTGGGGTAGACGGCCGTCTCGTCCGGCAGTTCCTCGGCCAGCCGGTGGGCGGAGCGCCACTGGGCCCGCACCAGGGTGTCGGTGTGGTCCGGGCCGAGCAGGTCGGGCCGCCCGGTGGTGCCGTACAGCAGGGAGCCGCCGGTGAACACCGCGACCTGCTCGCCGCCCGCCTCCAGCGCGTAGGACAGGTGGGTGTGGGTGTGGCCGGGCGTGTGGATCGCCCGCACCCGCATGGTGTCGCCGACCTCGATCACCTGGTCGTCGCGGACGGGGGTCCGCTCGTAGGAGACCTCGTCGTCGGCGTTGACCAGGTACTGCCCGCCCACCTCGCGGGCGAGGGCCAGTCCGCCGGTGACGTAGTCGTTGTGGATGTGCGTCTCGAACACGTGGGTGATCCGCACTCCGGCGGCGTCGGCCAGCGCGGTGACGCGGTCGTAGTCGCGCTGGGGGTCGACCACCAGCGCCACCGAACCGTCGTGGGCGAGGTAGGTGCGGTCCCCCAGGCCGGGGGTCTCGACGGGCAGAACGGTGATCATCGCGTCTCCTCGGAGGTGGCGGGGGCGGTGAGGGTGCCGGGCTCGTCGCCGGTGGCGACAATGCGGCCGGCGTCGATCCACGCGGCGGTGCCGCCGCTGACGCTGTGGGCGTCGTAGCCCAGGTCGCGGAGCAGGGAGGTGGCTTGCGCGCTGCGGCCGCCGCTCTGGCAGATCACGTGGACCGGACGGTCCTTGGGCAGCTCGCTGAGGATCAGGGGGAGGTTGGGAAGCGGGGCCGAGCGGGCGCCGGGGACGTGTCCGGCCCGGTACTCGCCGCTGTTACGGACGTCGACGACGAGGGCGCCTGCCGCCTGCGCCTCGGCGAACCGCTGCTGGTCGATCTCGGGAACCATGCGGCGAACTCCTGTTCACTTGCCTTCAGAAATACCCGGGGGGGTATGCCTGAGTCCAACCGTAACAGGGTCGGGTTTATGCCCCGGGGGGTATCTGAATGTGATGCGCCTCGCGTACTCCTTCACCAGCCGCACCCGGCTCCTGGGCCGCACGGCACTGTTCTACGCCGGACTCTGCCTCACTCTGGTGCCGCTGGGAGTGGCCGGCTCCTTCGCCGGGCGGCTCTTCTACGGACACCGGGACACCCTGGTCACGGCAGGCGGCTGGCTGGTCATCGCGCTCGGTGTCGCCCAGGTGCTGGGCCGGGGATTCGGCTCGCGCCGCCTGCAGCAGACAGCCGGCAGGCGCCGCTCGGGATCCGCGGCCTCCGTGCTGGCGCTGAGCTCGGTCTACGGCCTGGCGGTCTTCTGCGCGGGGCCGATCCTCGGCGCCGTCCTGACCGTCGCGGCCATGGGCGGCAACCCCTGGCGGGGCGGCGCGCTGCTGGCCGTCTACGCCCTGGGCATGGCGGTACCGATGTTCGTCCTCGCCGCCCTGTGGGACCGTTACGACCTCGGACGCCGGCAGTGGCTGCGCGGCAGGGTGATCCACCTCGGGAAGGTACCGCTGCACACCACCTCACTGGCCGGCGGCACGATGTTCATCCTGCTCGGTGTCCTCTTCCTGGCGTTCGACGGCACCTCCGCCCTGCCGTCCCTGATGGGAGTGGACGCGGAGTTCGCTTGGGAGGAACGGCTGTCCCGGTGGGCGGGCGCGATCCCCGACCGCACCCTGCTGCTCGGCCTGGCCGCGGTCGCGGCCGCCGCCCTCGCCGTCCTGCTGCGCACCCGACCCGGGCGGGAGGAGGAGCGGCACCCGCCGGCGGAGCACGTCCGCGTGGACGGCACCGCGAAGGTACGCCGCTGACCTCACGCGTGTCCTGGGGAGGACCCGCCCCCAATCCCTCCCCAGGACCCGCCCCCGCCGACAGCCACGAAGCCGAAGCCCAGCCCAGTGCTGCGGCGTCTTCGAGGGACCGACGGACCTCGACGCTGCGCCGACGCCACGGACGCGTCTGTGCACGACCTACCCGAACAGGCGCCCCGTTGTATGCGGATGACGCGGAGGGCGGCGACCCGCCTCACCACTGCCCGCGCCGGAGCTGCCGAGCGTCCACTCGGAGCCGCGCGGAACGGGACCGCAACCCGCGACCGCGGGAATCGAGCCGAGCCGTCGTACCACCGTCGCAGGGTCCATCGGCCCCACACCGGGGACCTGCGGTCGCTGCACCGTGACGTGGCCCCGCCGTCATCCTGGTATCAGACATCCGATTCAGGAGGTGGACGTCATGTCCCGCACCGTCACTGTGGGCCTCGACGGTTCGATCGAGAGCCGTGCTGCCGCCGAGTGGGCGGCCGAAGAGGCGGAACTGCGCGGTTCGCAGTTGCGGCTGGTACACGTCTGGGAGCCCGTCCCCGAGCCCGTGGCGGAATCAGTGCATCTGGCACCCGCGAAGCAGAAGCACTGGAGCGAGCGGATCCCCCGTGAGGCGGCTGCGAAGATCCGACCCCGCCACCCCGGCCTGGATGTGATCCTGGAGCCCGTCCCCGGACGCCCGTGGGAGGTGCTGCCGGAGGTGGCGAAGGACACCGAGTTGCTGGTCCTCGGCTCGCGTGGACTGAGCGGGTTCAGAGGGTTCCTCGTCGGGTCCGTGGGCATGCCGGTGATCGCCCACATCAGGACACCCGTCGTCCTCGTGCGCGCCGCACGGGCGGCAGGCGAGAACGAGAAGGAGTCCTCCGGCACACCGCCGGCCGCCGGCCCGTATCCGCCCGTCGTGCTCGGACTCGACACCGCCCACCCCCACGACACGGTGATCGCGTTCGCGTTCGAGGAGGCGGCCCGCCGCGGCACCGCGCTGAAGGCGGTCCACGGCTGGAGTCTGCCGGCGTACTACGCCTACGCCCTGCCGGCCGACCCAGAGCTGGGTAGCGAACTGGAGGAACAGGAGGCCGCCGCCCTGGCGAAGGTCCTGCGCCCCTGGCGGGAGAAGTACCCGCACGTCGAGGTCATCGAGGAATCCCGCTCCGGCAGTGCCGCCAACCGTGTCATCGACGCCGCCCGTGAGGCATCGCTGGTCGTCGTCGGCCGCCGGATCCGGCGCAGCCCGTTCGGCGCCCGCATCGGGCCCGTCACGCACGCGGTGATGCACCACGCCGCTGCCCCTGTCGCCGTCGTCGCGCACGATTGAACGCACCCGACCCAGGGAGGCAACCATGGACGCCAAGGCCGGACGAAAGGACGGTGAGCCCCTCGTCGTGGGCGTGGACGGCTCCGAGCCGAGCCTGCGCGCCGTCGACTGGGCAGCCGACCAGGCGGTGCTGCGCGGAGTCCCGCTGCGGCTGGTGTACGCCTGTCTGTGGGACCGGTACGAGGGCGAAGCCGTCGCTCCGGGCGTCGGCCGGCCGACGGCGCTTCCGTCGCCCCGGGACGTCGTCGACGCCGCCGCCGGGCGCGCCCGTACCCGGCATCCCGACCTCTGGGTGACCACCGACGTCGTGCCCGAGGAGCCGGAGTACGCCCTGGTGCGCGAGGGCCGCGAGGCATCCGTGCTCGTCGTCGGCAGCCGTGGCCGCAGCGGCGTCGCCGAGCTGCTGCTCGGCTCCGTCAGTCTGGCCGTCGCCGCTCATGCCGACTGTCCGGTGGTCGTGCTGCGCGGCAGCCACGACAACCAGGCGACGCCGCCTGTGCACGGGCGGATCGTGGTGGGAGTCGGCGAGGACCCGAAGGCGTCGGCGGCCGTGCGCTTCGCCGCCGACGAGGCGCGGCGACGTCGGGTGATCCTGGAGGCCGTGCGCGCCTGGCGGTGCCCCGTGCACGAAACCGTCGACCATCCCCTGCTCGCGGGACGGCCCGAGCGTGTGTATGAGGAGCGGGCGGCCGAGATACTGGAGACCGCGCTGCATGACGTCCCCGAGGACATCGAGGTCCGCCGGCGCACCGTCGAAGGCCACGCCCGTCGCGTGCTCCTGGACGCCTCGCACCAGGCGGATCTGCTGGTCGTCGGGGCCCGGCGCAGGGAGGGACACCTCGGCCTCCAGCTCGGCCGGGTCGCTCACGGACTGCTGCACCACTCGGCCTGCCCGGTCGTCGTCGTCCCGCAGCACACCGATGGCGAGGCCTGACCGCAGGGCCCGGTACGAGCCTGGGCCGACAGGGCCCCCTCCCAGCCCCGGAACGACCCTCGGGCCACGGCCCGGTCGGATGCCCGAAGTGACCCACGCGGGAGCAGCCCCCGCGGAGCGAGGTCGCAGCGATCGGTTGCCCGTGGAGACGTCCCCGGCGAACCTGCGGCTACGGTTCTTCGCCGTCGGCCGGCGCTCCGTGCGGCCGGCGACCGACCGCGTCTGCGCTCCCGCCCGGCCCTGGTACCGGGCGCCGGTGGCCGAGGCCAAGGGCCAGGTGATCGGTCTCGCCGAGTACGACGCGGCGGAGACTGCCGTCGCCGTCGCCGACAGACTGCGTGCGGCGACTGCCCGGAGGAGGGTGCGAAGGGAGGGCCGCTCGGATGATCCTCCGCGACGGAAAGGGCGGTGACGTCCGCGACGTCCCCGCGATCGAGACGTGGGCGGCTCGGGTCGCCGACGAGTTGACGCCGGCCCGGCGCGGGCCCGACCGTCCGCCGTGGTCCTGATGCGTCCGGCACCGGAACCTCTGGCGGGTGTGACGCACTTCCCTTTCGTCCTGAACAACTCCCGCCGTGCGATGGGCCATCAGGTCGCGCAATGGTGCCGGCGAGGCACGCCCGCGGACGCCGAACCGCCCTGGCACGAGGGGACGTTCGTCCCCCCTGTCTGGGTCTTGCAGCCTCTCTGACGGGCGTTGCCGGCGCGAGACATTGAAGGGGCAACGAGAGTCCCTCAGATACAGCGGCACCCCTGGGAAGGGATGAGCATCATGGCAGTTCACGATCACCCGCACCGGCGTCCGGGACTCCGTTTCCCGTCCGTCCACCGGACCGGGACGGCTCCCGAGTCCGCCGACTCGGCGACCGCTGCGACTACCGCGACCAGCGCGCACGTGTTCGCCGGCCTCCGTCTCCTCACCGGGTTCGTCTTTCTCTGGGCGTTCCTGGACAAGACGTTCGGCTTCGGCTACGCGACCCCGTCGGGAAAGGGCTGGATCGACGGCGGATCGCCGACCATGGGCTTTCTCAGCGGTGTCGCCGTCGGACCGATGGAGTCCACGTTCCACGACTGGGCCGGTGCCGCATGGGCCGACTGGCTGTTCATGCTCGGCCTGTTCGGCGTCGGCCTCGCCCTGCTCGCGGGTATCGGCCTGCGGCTCGCCGCGGTTGCCGGCACGCTGATGATGGCGCTCATGTGGATCGCGGAATGGCCGCCGGCCAAGCACCTGTCGGACGGGTCGCCGAGCATGTCGACGAACCCGTTCGCCGACTACCACCTGATCTACGCCGTCGTCCTCATCGCCCTTGCCACCGCCGGCGCCGGCGCCACCTGGGGACTCGGCCGGATGTGGGCGCGGCTGCCCTTCGTCAGCCGGAACCGCTGGCTCCTCTGACGGGCCGCAGGACATCGCACCGGGGCACCTCCGCTCAAGGGCGGGGGTGCCCCCTCGACCGTGCCGCACCAACGCGCCGACCCGGCCCGACTCCCGGCAACCCGGGACCGATGGCGGACCCGGCGTACGCCGACAGGACTCCGTCCCGGCACCGCGAGCACGACGCGCTGGACATCCCCCCCTTCCCCTGCGCGACAACCCCACCCCGGCCCCCGACCTGGCCGAGCGGTGCGCGCATTTCGGGGAGCACGGCCTGCGGGCGCTGTGAGGTCACCGGCCACCTGCGGGGCCCGGAGCCGGGCCCCGCAGGGCGTGCGGGTTCCCGGCGGACGGGGCACGATGGTACGAGGGGCGCGACACCCGCTTGCCGAGGGGTGCGACTGCGACACCGCGCAGGACCCGGCCGCACGACAGAAGGGGTGTAGGACGCCGTGGTGAACCCGGACGACGATCCAGCCCGGTCACAGCGGCCGATGGAGCGCTTGCTCAACGCCGTCCTCGCGGTCAGCCGCGAACTGGAACTGCCCGTCGTGCTGCGGCGCATCGTCAGTACGGCCATGGAACTGGTCGACGCCCGCTACGGTGCTCTGGGCGTGCTGAACGACGACGGATCCGCGCTCGAGGAGTTCATTCCCCTCGGTCTGAGCGAGCAGGAGTACCAGGATCTGGCGGGCTCCGAGTTCCCGCACGGCCGGGGTCTGCTCGGCCACCTCATCCACCATCCCGAGCCCCTGCGCGTGCGGGACCTGACCCGCCACCCCGACTCGGTCGGTTTCCCGCCGGGCCACCCTCCGATGCGCGGACTGCTGGGGGTCGCCATCAGTGTGCGCGGGCGGATCTACGGCAACCTCTACCTGTGCGACCGGCGCGACGGCGAACCGTTCGACGGCCACGACGAGGCCGTGGTGACCGCGCTCGCCGGTGCGGCCGGCATCGCGATAGAGAACGCCCGCCTCTTCGAGCAGACGCGTTCCTCCGCCGAGCACTTCCAGCGGCTGCTGCTGCCCACCCTGCCCGAGTTGGCGCCGTTCGGCGCCGCCGCCGTCTACCGGCCGGCCACCGCGCCCGGCCACCATCTCGGGGGCGACTGGTACGACGCCCTGCTGCTGCCGGACGAGAGCTGCGCGGCCATCATCGGCGACGTGGTCGGACACGATCTGACCGCGGCGGCGGCCATGGCGCAGATCCGCAACATGCTGCGCGCCCTTCTGTACGACCGTCGCACACCGCCCAGCTTGGTCCTGCACCGGCTCGACCACACCTTGAACGCCATCACGGAGGCGCAGGTCACCACCGCCTGTCTGGCCCGCATCGAGCGGGACGGGGACGGCTGGCATCTGCTCTGGTCGACCGCAGGCCATCTGCCGCCCCTCGTCGTGACGGCGGACGGGCACGCGGATTACCTGGAGGCCGAACCCGGTGTACCTCTCGGCGTGGACGAGGCACGGCCCCGTCCCGACCACACGCATCGGCTGGCGGCCGACGACACGGTCCTGATGTTCACCGACGGCCTGGTCGAGCATCCCCGGCGGCCCCTGGACGCATGCCTGGCGGAGCTCGCCGACCTGGCCCGCGCGCACAGCACCCTGCCACTCGACGCCCTGTGCCGCCTGCTGTCCGACCGGCACCCCAGTGACGGGCACGACGACCTCGCCGTTCTCGCCGTGCGCCCGCCGTCCCGGTGAGGTGCCCCGGCGCGTCCGGCCGGGGCACGACACGGCCGTCCGGACCTACCGTTCGACGGGTCCGAAGTAGGCGTTCCGCATGATCTCCTGCATGTCGTCCAGCGTCGGCATCCGCGGATGCGGGTGCGCCCTGGTCCTCGTAGGCGTTGAGGGCCTGCCGGGGCAGGGCGTCGAGGAAGGAGCACTGGTCGACGCCGAGGGCCCGGAACGAGGGCCTCGATGCCCACGGCGTCGCCCAGACGCTCCACGGCCGGGCCGGTCTGCCCGGTGGCGGGTCAGGTCGGTCTCGGAGACCCCGCACGACCTTGTCGTCGTGATCCACCACCGGTACACCGCTGACGCGGTTCCGGGTCCAGCAGCCCGGCCAGCTCGTCGAACGAGGTGCCCGGGCGGGCCGCGGCCACCTCGCTGGTCGTCATCTCGCCTACGGAGCGGGTCATCTCGCCTGCCTCCTCCTGCTGCCGTGTCCACCGCCCCGCGATGCGGCGCGAGGCTGCGCCCTTCCCTCTCACCTGGTGTCGCTGACCTCCGTCCCGGAGAGTGCTGCCCGCCCCGCCTCGAGGCGGGCGACCGGGACGCGGAAGGGAGAGCAGGAGACGTAGTCGAGCCCGGCGGCGTGGAAGAAGCGCACCGACTCAGGATCGCCGCCGTGTTCGCCACAGACGCCGATCTTGAGGCCGGGCCGGGCGGCGCGGCCCTCGGAGACCGCGATCTCCACCAGGCGCCCCACGCCCTCGCGGTCGATCGTCTCGAACGGGGACACCTTGAAGATGCCCTTGTCGAGGTAGGCGGAGAAGAACGCCGCCTCGACATCGTCGCGGGAGAAACCCCACGTGGTCTGGGTCAGGTCGTTGGTGCCGAAGGAGAAGAACTGCGCCTCCTGCGCGATACGGCCGGCAGTGAGCGCGGCCCTGGGCAGCTCGATCATCGTTCCGATCGGGCAGTCGACGGGCACCCCGGACTCGGTGGAGACGTCGGCCAGTACCTGCTCGGCCTCCTGGCGCACCAGGCGCAGCTCCTCGACGGTGTCGATCAGGGGCACCATGATCTCCGCCCGCGGGTCTCCGCCGGCCCGCCTGCGCTCCACAACCGCTTCGGCGATCGCCCGCACCTGCATGGCCACCAGCCCCGGCGCCACCAGGCCGAGGCGTACACCGCGCAGGCCCAGCATCGGGTTCTCCTCGTGCATGCGGTTGACGGCGTCGAGCAGTTCGGCGTCGTGCTCGCTGGGCGGGCTGCCGTGTGCCTCGGCGGCGGCCAGACGCACGGCGAGTTCGGTGCGGTCGGGCAGGAACTCGTGCAGCGGCGGGTCGAGGAGACGGATGGTGACCGGCAGGCCGTCCATCGGCTCCAGAATCCCTGCGAAATCCTGCCGTTGCAGCGGCAGCAGTGCGTCCAGGGCACGTTCCCGCTCCGCGTCGGTGCGGGCGAGGATCATCGCCTCGACCAGCTGCCGCCGGTCGCCGAGGAACATGTGCTCCGTACGGCACAGGCCGATGCCCTCTGCCCCGAACCGGCGGGCCCGGGCGGCATCCTCGGGAGTGTCGGCGTTCGCCCTGACTCCCAGCCGGCGCACCCGGTCGGCGTGCTCCATGGCCCGGGCCACGGCGTCCACCAGCGCGTCCCCGTGTTCGCCGGTCTCGAAGTACCGCATGACGGCCGAGTCGATCAGCGGTGCCGCGCCGGGATACACGGCTCCTTCCGTGCCGTCCACGGAGATGACCGTGCCTTCTTCCACGGCGGTGCCGCCCGCCGTGAAGCGTCGTCGCCGCAGGTCGACGGTGATCAGCCCGGCGCCGCACACGCACACCTTGCCCATGCCGCGGGCCACCACGGCCGCATGACTGGTCTTGCCGCCGCGGCTGGTGAGCACGGCCTTGGCGGCGACCATGCCGGGAAGGTCGTCCGGGTTGGTTTCCTCGCGCACGAGGACCACCTCCTCTCCGGCAGCGGCCCGCCGGGCCGCCTCGGCCGAGTCGAACACCGCGGCGCCCACGGCGGCTCCGGGGGAGGCGGGGATGCCGCGCGCGAGCGGGTCACCGACGGCGGAGGTGTCGAACCGGGGGAACATCAGCCGGGCCAGCCCGTCCCCGCCGACTCGGGCCAGCCCTTCGTCGGCGGTGATGAGCCCCTCGTCGGCCAACTCGGCGGCGATGGTGAAGGCGGCCTCGGCGGTGCGCTTGCCGACCCGGGTCTGCAGCATCCACAGGCGGCCGCGCTCGATGGTGAACTCGATGTCGCACAGGTCGCGGTAGTGGGCTTCCAACGTCGCCATGTGGTCACTCAGTTGACCGAAGGCCTCGGGGTTCAGCCGGCCGAGCTCGTCCAGCGGCAGTGTGTTGCGGATGCCGGCGACGACGTCCTCGCCCTGCGCGTTGGCCAGGTAGTCGCCGTACACACCGGTCCGGCCGGTGGCCGGGTCGCGGGTGAAGGCGACGCCGCTGCCGGAGTCGGGGCCGAGATTGCCGAACACCATGGTCTGCACGTTGACCGCGGTGCCGAGGTCGTCCGGGATGTGCTCACGCCGGCGGTACAGCCGTGCCCGCTCGGCGTTCCACGACTGGAAGACGGCCAGCACCGCGCGCTGCAGCTGCTCGGCCGGTGACTGCGGAAAGGCCTCGCCGGTCTGCTGGCGGATCAGCGCCTTGAAGGTCTCGACCAGCCCGGCCAGATCGGCTGCGTCCAGACCCAGGTCGTCGGCCGCGCCGCGGGCCTGTTTGAGGCTTGCCATGGCCTCCTCGAACAGGGTGCCGTCGACGCCCATGACGGTGCTTCCGAACATCTGTAGCAGTCGACGGTAGGAGTCCCAGGCGAAGCGCTCGTTGCCGGAGGACTTCGCCAGGCCCCGCACCGAGTCGTCGTTGAGGCCGATGTCGAGGATCGTCTCCATCATGCCGGGCATGGAGAAGCGGGCGCCGGAGCGGACCGAGAGCAGCAGCGGGTCGTCCGGCTGCCCCAGGCGCCGCCCCGCGGCCTCCTCCAGCCAGGCCAGATGATCGGAGATCTCGCGAGCCAGGCCGGCCGGCTCGCCTCCGGTGGTGAGGAAGGCCCGGCATGCCTCGGTGGTGACGGTGAAGCCTGGTGGCACCGGCAGGCCCAGGCGGGTCATCTCGGCCAGGTTGGCGCCCTTGCCGCCGAGCAGGCCGGCCATGTCCCGGCCGCCCTCGGTGAACGCGTACACGTAACGGACCATGGCCGTGCTTCCTTCCGCTGCGTTGTCGGTCACATCTCGAAGACGGTGTGGGCCTTAATCTGCCCGTTCAGGACCTCGGCGACGGACTCGTTGACGGTGTGCAGGGGCCCTGTCTCGTAGATCACCCCGGTACGCCCGGCGGCGTGCAGCTGGAACACCTCGCGCGGATCCTGGCGGGTGCCCACGATCGAACCGATGATGCAGGTGCCGTTCAGCACGGTGCGGCCGATCGGCACCTGGATCGTGCCGTCGGCCGGCAGAGCGACCACGGCCAGCTTGCCGCCGCGCCGCAGGGCGTCGTGGACTGCGGCGAACGCCTGTGGGTGCGCGGCCGGCGCCACCGCCGCGTGGGCGCCGCCGTGTCGCTTGAGTACCTCGGCGGGGCCCGCCTCGCGCGCGTCGATGGCGCCCAGTTCGCGGGCGAGTGCGAGCTTGTCGTCGGTGACGTCGATCGCGGCGACGGTGGCTCCGGCGATCTTTGCATACTGCACGGCCGGATGACCGAGACCGGTCACTCCGTCCCCGAGCGACTCGACGCTGCCGACGCCCTCGTGACCGGGCACGAACGGTGGGCTGGGCTTGACCGGCCAGTCACCGTGCGCGGCGTGGATATCGGTGTGGCACAGGCCGGACGCCTTCAGTCGGACACGGACCTGGCCGGGGCCGGGCTCGGGGTCCGGACGGTCCTCGAGCACCAGCGGCTCGCCGAAGGACCGGACGGCTGCTGCTTGCATCGGATGCTCCTCACCCTCCGTGCGCCGTCTGTACTGGGCATCACCAGCGTCGGCCGCCGGGCGGCGCGGCGGCAGGTGCTGTACGTCCTGCGAGGTAAGGCCCATCGGCCCAACCACCGGGGCGTGTGGAGCACGACGTCGGGAGAGCGGACCCGGCGGCCCTGGCCCTTCGGCCCGGAATGACAGAAGATCTGCGGTGGACAGGCAGCGAATGAGGACAGCGCGGACGAGGAGCATCACATGGTGGACGGCGAGCAGCACGGGACCGGCGGCCCGATCCGGGTCTTCCTGCTGGACGACCACGAGGTGGTCCGGCGCGGGGTGCGCGACCTGCTGAACGACGAGCCGGACATCACAGTGGTCGGCGAGGGCGCCACCGCCGAACAGGCTCTGGTCCGCGTCCCCGCCCTGCGCCCGCAGGTGGCCGTGCTCGATGTACGGCTCCCCGACGGAGACGGTGTGAGCGTATGCCGGGAACTGCGCTCGGGCATGCCCGACCTGGCCTGTCTCATGCTGACCTCGTTCGACGACGAGGAGGCCCTGCTGGACTCCATCATGGCCGGGGCCTCCGGGTACGTGCTGAAACAGATCCGGGGCTCGGACCTGGTGTCCGCCGTGCGTACGGTGGCCCGCGGACAGTCGCTGCTCGACCCGAGCGCCACGGCCCGCGTGATGGCCCGCCTGCGGCAGGGACAGCAGCCGGAACCCGAGCCGGAGGCCTTCCCGGGGCTGACCGGACGGGAACAGGAGATCCTGACCCTGATCGGTGAGGGACTCACCAACCGCCAGATCGGCCAGCGGCTCTACCTCGCCGAGAAGACGGTGAAGAACCACATCTCCCGGCTGCTGGCCAAGCTCGGTGTGGAACGCCGCATCCAGGCAGCCGTGATCGCCACGGAGGCGAAGGACAGGCTGAAGCACGAAGGCCACTGAAACGGTGCGGGGCGAGGCTGCACCAACCGGCTCATGGACCTCACCGAGTACGCGACGGCCCGGCTCTCGTAGCGGCACCGGCACAACACACCGTGGAGGTCCATGACACGGGGAGCGCGTTCTCCCGACGAGGGCGCTCGCAGCGGAGAAGGACGGCCGGTCCGGCGGCGACCGCCACCGGTCCTGGCGGGCCGAGGGCCCTGCCCGCTTCTTGCGGGCCCTCATTGCACGGTGCGCGGTCTCGCTCCACTTCCCCGTGCCCTATACGACCCTCGGTCCATTTCCATGACACCGCTTCCCGCCCGTTCGGGTACAGGGCCGCAGGTCCCTGCCCGAGGGGACGGTCGGCCCCTCGGGCAACGTGAAGGGCCGAACGGCGGCGGACAGGGACCGGCGGCGCTTCCTGGGGCGTCCCCCGGGGGATACGAGAGTGGAACCACGTTCGGACAAGGGGTCTGTGTCCCCCCTCGCCACTGTCGGCCCGGACGGCTCCGGCGAAACCCTCGCCGCCGCCGGCTGGGCCGCCCGGGAAGCCGTAGTGCGTACCGCACACGGCCGCTCTGCGTCTCGTGCCCTCCGGCTACGTGCCGTTCGCCGGGAGGCCGTCGCGCTGCCCGGCGACGACCGCTCGGCACACATGCTGCACGAGGAGCGGGCCCGGCTCGCCCACCGTCATCCGGGACGCCGGTCACCGCCGACCGGCTGGACGGCTACGCCGTGACAGCGCTCCTGGCCGCGGCGGAGGAGTCCGAGCTGCTGGTACGCGGCTCCAGGGGGCTCGGCCGCGCGGCCTGCGTGGCGTCGGCCGTCGTGGCCAGGAGCGGGCGGCCCGTTGTCCTGGTGGATGAGGCGAGTCGACACGCGCCGACACCGCCCCGCGAACGGGTCCGTGAGCCACGGTGCCCTGACGTCGTGCTCGGCCTGGGCCCGCACGAGCCCCACGGCTCCGTCGTCGGCTTCGCCCTGGACCCCGCCTCCCGGCGCACCCGCCGTCCTCCGCGTGATTGTGACGGGCACACCTCACCGGAGCACCTGTCAGGCACCCTTCGTCCCTGGCGTGAGAAGTTACCCGACGTCGAAGTCTTCGACGCGTGTGTCATCGGCCGGCCGGGCACTCATCTGCGGGACGCCAGTCGTCAGGCCTCACTGTCCGTCGTCGGCCGCCGCCTCCGCGGCGCCGCACCCGGGCCGCACATCGGCCCGGGTGACCCGGACGGTGCTCCGTCAGGCCCTCGCACCTGTCTCCGTCGTCCCCCACGCAGGAATGGCGTAGAGGGGCTGACCGGATGGAAACGCCGGTCCGGCAAAGGCCTCATGGCGTCGCGCGGAGGCCCTCAGACCCAAGCGCGCGGCGCGCCGGTGACCGAACCTGGAAGTGTCCGCTCGACGGTACGCGAAGCACGGGAGGACACCATGTACGGCTCCCCGAAAACAGTGCACGACGTCATGACCCGCACCGTCGCGGCCCTGGCGGGCGGGGCGGCGTTCAAGGACATCGCCAGGACCATGCGGCAGTGGGATGTCAGTGCCCTTCCCGTACTCGACGGTGAGGGAAGGGTGATCGGTGTGGTCTCCGAGGCCGACCTGCTGCACAAGGAGGAGGTCCGCGACAGCGACCTGCCGCCGGCCGCGCAGCTGCACCGTCCCGGACCGGACAAGGCCGCCGCGGTGACCGCGACGGAGCTGATGACCGCACCGGCCGTCACCGTCCACGCCGGCGACCCGCTCGCCCGTGCCGCGCGCATCATGGCCCGGCACCGCGTCAAGCGTCTGCCCGTGGTCGACGGCGCCGGAGTGCTGAAAGGCATCGTCAGCCGCTCCGACCTGCTCAAGGTGTTCCTGCGGGACGATGACGACATGGCCGAGGAGATCCGGCGCGATGTGATCGGCTGCCGGTTCCCGGTCTCCTTGGAGTCCGTCCGGGTCGACGTGCGCGACGGGGTGGCCACCCTGACCGGCCATGTCCCGGACACCTCCCTCGTCCCGCTCGCGGTGCGACTGGTCCGGTCCGTGGAAGGAGTCGTGGACGTGCACTGTGAGGTGTCGGGACCGCACCGCCGCCCGGCCCTCGACCCGGATTTCCTGGACGATCTGCGGAGGCAGTGACCCCTGTCCCAGTCAGGACACGAGTCGGAACTCAACGTCGACGACGCCCTCGACCGCGCGCACCGCACGGGCGGCGACGGGAACCAGCGAGGTGTCCGTGATGCGGCCGGTGACGGTGACCACTCCCTCGGCAACCTCCACCCGTACGACGTTTCGCCGGGCGGGGAAGAGGGGCTCCACGACGTGTCGGCGGACCTCGTCGGCGAGTTCCTCGTCCCTTCGCAGGAAGACCTTCAACAGGTCGACCCGGCTGACGACACCCACGAGCAGCCCTTTGTCGTCGACGACGGGAAGCCGCTTCACCCTGCGCTGGGCCATGATGCGGGCGGCCTGCGCGACGGTGGCCTCGGCGTGGACGGTGACGACCGGGGTGCTCATCAGCTCTCCGGCGGTGAGCGCCCCCGCCTTGGCCAGGTCGGGCAGGCGGCTCAGCTGGGTGAACCGGTCGGGGTCGCTGTCGCGGAACTCCTCCTTGGGGAGCAGATCCGCCTCGGAGACCAGGCCGACGACACGGCCCTCGCCCTCCAGCACGGGCAGGGCGCTCACCTTCCACTGCTGGAGGAGCTCGACGATCTGCTTGAACGGGGCGTCACGGCCGACGGCCACGACGGTGTGTGTCATCACATCGCTCACGGTGTGCGGGCTGCCGTTGCCGGGCCTGCCCTCGGTCGACTCGGTCATCAGGTGCTCCCACTGCCGTAGGGGGCGTACAGGTCCAGCAGCCGGACGCGGGTCTCGTGGAGCCGGTGGGCGACCACGCGGCCGATCCACACGGCGATCGCCCGGCCGAACTCGGCATCCTCGTCGCACAGCGCCCGCACCGCTTCGGCGTCGAACTCCCACGCCCGTACCGGGGTCGTGGTCACGGCGCCCAGGTGCCATACGTAGGGCGGGAAGTGCCAGGACCAGCCGACCAGTTCGCCGTGGCCCAGTGTTTCGATCACGGCGGGGCGCCGCCCGGGGACGTGCAGGTCGAGGGCGACGGTACCGGTCCGGATGATCCAGAAGCGGTCGGCTCGGTGTCCCTCCACGAACAGGCGGACGCTCACGTCGAAGGAGACCTCGCGGGCGTACCGCATCAGTCGTTCACGATGTCCGGCGGGGAGGGAAGCGGCCAGAGTTGTCGTGGAGGTCATCGCTGTCTCCTCTCTCCTCCCGCCGCGCCGCGTCTCACGGCGCCACGGGCTCATCTACAGCGTGGGCCCGCCCGCGGCGGGACACCACGGGCCGGCCGAACCTTTCCAAGGGCCTGTCGGCCCCACGACAGGTGACCCCGTTCGTCCCCGGCCCGGTGTGCGGCGGTGCGTCCAGCTCCGCCGTCAGCCGGGCCGGGTCGCCCATCGAGGTCACGGGAGGCCGGCGGCATGGCCGGTGTGGAGAAGTGTGTACTCATGGTGACCGGTCCCTTCCAAATCCGGTGACGGTCACGAGCCGTGGTGCGTGGTCATCGTTCTCCTGCTCCCAGCGTCTGTGAAGCGGCTGGAGGGCGCATATGCCGAGCGGTGCACAGAACCGGAACGCGTGGCCCCGGCATGCACGAGCGGCAGAGGGAGGTCGCCCAGCAGGCCGGCCCTTGTGACCCGTGGACCGGCGTGCGGCGAGCGCGGTGGTCCCGGCCCGCTACGGAGGGCTCGCTGCAGAAAGCTCGGTCCCGTAGCGGGGACGGGTGTCCTTCAGTGGGGCCGTTGGGGCATTCCGAGTCACATGGCCGGCATGGGGATGAAGGTGCCGTGGTCGGCGAGAGGCGTTCATGGCCGGCCGGGTGGGTACGGCGCCGCGTCGAGCAGGGAGAGCCGGCCGGTCAGACCGGCGGGGTCGGCGGCCCCGCAGCTGAAGCCGACGTGCCCGTCGGGGCGGACGGCCACCAGACCACGTCCGGGGCTGTTCAACAGCCGCAGAACCCGGCGCTTGACCGATGGCCACGAGCTGGGGACTTTCCGCAGCTCGTGGACTTCCATGCCGCTGCCCGGGCGCGTCTGCGGCGGGGCGCGGTGGTTCTGCCCTAACCGTCGCGGTCAGCGATCCATGCGGACGGACGAGCCCGTACCCGCGCCGGCTGCGTTGTCCGTCCGCTGGAGCGCTGAGCCGTCGCCCTACGACAATCTGTGGGACCCGGTCCCCGGTCCCGGGAACCACCGCACGTCATGCTGCCGCGTCAGTCCGCTCGCGTATCCTGCCCGCCACTGTTCACCGACCGGGAGGATCACGAGAGTTGACCGGCATGTCCGCGTTCCCGCTGCCCTTTCAAGCTGCCCGTTCCACACCGTTCGCGACACCCCGGACGCTGCGGGAACTGGAGATGATGCGGTGCAGCGCGCACATCCGGGCGAAGCCCGGATGGTCCGAGAAGATGAACGATGCCGAGATCGTCGCCAGGTGGACGCGGGAAGCGCGTGCCCAGGGACTCACCGAGGCGCAGGTCCGCCATGTGCTCGCCGAACTGGGGCACTACGCCGCGCTGCGGGACGCACGGACCGGCGCCGAGGTGTCCGCCGTCGACGGGGTGTGGCAGTCGGACACGCTGATCGACGACGCGCTCCGGGACCGGCTGCGTGCGGCGGTCCGGGTCCTCGAAGAGGTTCCCGAGGAGGAACGGGACTGGCACCCCGGATCCGACGGCCAGGTGCTGGACCTGGTGCACCCGTCGCTGTTCTGCCTGGTGCGGGACGTGAGCGGCGCGCCCGAGCGGGCTTGGCGGAACCCGGCCGACCACTACGCGAAGTACGAGTTCTCCGAGCGGTTCCAGTGGCTGCCCACGGACGTGGACGTCAGCGCCGACGGGGGTGTCACCTTCCGTTCGTACGTCAACAACGTGCACCCCGAGAGACATCGGGACCTGGCCGGCGTCCTGCCGGAGGTGTTCGCGCGCTTCCGCCCGCTGCTGGAGAACGTGCTCACCGATCTGCGCCATCCGCGGCCGCCGCGCATCGAGGCCGATCCCTACGGATGGTACGACTCGGAGCCCGAGTACCCGGACGAGGACTCCTACAGCGACGACGAGGCCTACCAGGAGGCCCTGCACGCCTGGGAAGAGGCCCAGGACGACTGGTGGGAGAACCGCCGCCCCGTGGTCCCGGACGCCCCGGAGTTCACCCCTCCCGAGCCGCCCGGTCCCTCCGCCCGGGTCGACCTGCGCGGCCGCGGCCTCCAGGTCATCGTCAAGCTCGCCACCATCCGGCTCACCCCGGACAAGCCCGAATACAGCGGCGGTTCCTGGCATGTCGAGGGGATGCTGAACGAGCGGATCGTCTCGACCGGCATCCACTACTGGGACAGCGAGAACATCACCGGGAGCCGGCTCGGTTTCCGCGTGGCGCTCGACGATCCGGAGTACGAGCAGAACGACGACAACGGGCTCCGCGAGGTCTACGGGTTGGAGAACGAGGACGCGCTGAACCAGTACCTGGGTGCGGCGGCGACCCCGGCCGGCCGCTGCCTGGCGTTCCCCAACATCCTGCAGCACCGCGTCGACTCGTTCCGCCTCCAGGACCCCACCCGTCCGGGACACCGCAAGAAACTCGTGTTCTTCCTGGTCGACCCGTCGGAGAACATCGTCTCGACCTCGGACGTGCCTCCGCAGCAGCCCTGGGCCGAGACCTCCACCATGACGCTGGAGCAGGCCAAGGCCTATCGCGAAGAGCTCATGCGAGAACGCAAGTTCTTCGTCGACGAACACAACGAGCAGCTCTACGAACGGGAATTCTCCCTCTGCGAGCACTGACTCTCCGCAGCACCGGCACCGGGCGGGCCGCCGGCCCGTCCGGTGCGCCGGCGGAACGGAGCGAGCGTGGCGCGAACGAGGTCGGCGGCGCCCCAGTCCGGGTCGAACTGGGCGATCACCGCCAGATGCTGGCGCAGCTGGAGGATCGGCATCCGCTCCCGCCAGTCGCGGTCGAGCCCGGTCAGCTCGGCGTACAGGTCGAACAGCCGGTGCGCCTCGGGCGGCGGTGCCGTGGTCCACAGGTGGGCCAGGTCGACCTCGGCCCACGTGTACGACACGACCGGGTCGATCAGCGCGGGCCGCCCGTCGGCGGTGGCCATGACGTTGGACGCCCACAGGTCGCCGTGCGTCAGGCATGCGGGCCGGACCGGCAGCAGCTCGGGCAGCCGGTCGCACAGCCGCTCCAGCGCCGCCCGGTCCGCGGGCTCCAGCGCCTCCTGGACGCGGGGCTCGTCCAGCCACCGCAGCAGCCGGTGCCGGGCGAAGAACTCGAACCCGTCGTCGTTCCAGGTGTTGATCTGGGGAAGGCGCCCCAGCCAGTTGTCCTGGTGCCATCCGAAGCGCGGGTGACGGGTGCTGGTGTGCAGGTGCGCGAGCACGTGCGCGCACTGCTCCCAGAAGGCCTCGGTGCGCGGCCGGGGCTCCAGCAGGGACAGCACGAGCAGGTCGCGCCCCGCGAGGACGACGTCGGGCGTGGCGACGCCACCCGCTTCGCGCAGCACGGTGAGCCCTTCGGCCTCCGTGGCGAAGGCGCTGTCCGGCGCCGGCTCGCCGAATGCCTTGGCGAACACCGACGTGCCGTTGCCTCTGCGGGCCACCCCCGCGGTCGCGGCGAGCCCTCCGGAGGCCGGCTCCACCGCGACGACGTCACGCAGGCCGGCCGCGTGCAGGCGGGAGAGCAGGAAGGACGTCGGTTCTGTCATGCGTGTGCTCCTCCGTGCGGGGACGGCTCGGGCGCAGGGCTCATGCGCCGGTGTCCGGCCGCGTCGAGCCGGTGGCCGGGTCGGCCAGGACCTTGCGGCTGATCCGTTCGGCGATGGCGGTGACCAGGGTGCGGGGCCGCCGGGGCGTCAGATGGGCGAGAAGGGCGTTGTCGAGGCCGGGGGCGAGGTAGCCGCGGTCGCGCTCCAGCGCGCGCAGCGTGGCGCGTACGACGCGCTCCGGAGTGGTCATGGCGCCGGTGACGGCCGCCCGGCGGGTGCCGATGGTGTCGAAGAAGGCGGTCTCGACCGGGCCCGGGCACACCGTGAGCACGCGGATGCCGCGCCGGCGGTACTCCTGGCGCAGGGCGAGGCCGAAGTTCAGCACGAAGGCCTTGCTCGCCCCGTACACGGCGAAGTACGGCGCGGGTGCGAAGGCCGCGTTGGAGGCGACGTTGACGACGGAACCCCGGCCGCGCTCCAGCATGCCGGGCAGCAGCGCGTGGGTGAGGTCCACGAGCGCGACGACATTGACCATCACCTGGTCGTGGTCCCGGGCCGCGGAGATCTCCTCGAAGCGGCCGCAGGTACCGAAACCCGCGTTGTTGACCAGTAAGCCGACGGTCAGGCCGAGGTCGTTGAGCCGTTCGGCGACGCGACGGGCCGCGTCCGGCTCGGCCAGGTCCTGCACGAGCACATGGGCGTTGATCCTGTGCTCGGCGGTCAGGCGTTCGGCGAGGGCGGCGAGCCGGGCCTCGGAACGCGCCAGAAGGACCACATCGTGTCCGCGGGCCGCCAGCTGCGCGGCGAACTCCGCGCCGAGGCCGGACGACGCGCCGGTGATCAGGGCAGTGCTGTGCACGGTTTCTCCGTCGGTCGGGAAGCACCTGGGAGTTGAACCGTATCCGGCACGCCGTCCGCCGGGCGCGGGCCGTCAGAGCAGACCGCTCCAGTACGTCCAGAAGCGGGTCAGGACCAGCAGCGCGATCACCCCGTACCAGGCGGTGAGCAGCATCCAGTGGGTGTCCTCGACCACCGTCAGCACACCGCGGGGCACGGGGAGGAACCCCCGCCCCGCGCAGTACAGGCTCACGTACCAGAACAGCGCGATGGTGACGGCCCAGACGAGCGCGCAGTACGGGCAGAGCGTGTTCAGCTCGTAGAGCGACTGGCCGATCAGCCAGTGCACGAACACCACGCCCGCCAGCGCCCCGGCGTTCAGCGCGAGCCACAGCCGCCGGGGCAGGCGCGCCCCGCCCAGCACGGCGACGCCCAGCGTCGCCACCGCGGCGAAACCCGCCAGTCCGAGCAGCATGTTGGGGAAGCCGAACAGGCTGCCCTGAGCGCTCGACATCACGTCGCCGCAGCTGACGACGGGGCTGATGTCGCAGGACGGCCGGTAGTCGGGGTCGCTGAGCAGCCGCCGGTCGTCCACGGCGAGCCGGAAGGAGGCGTACCAGCCCACCGTCCCGGTCAGGAGCAGCAGCCATCCGGTGCGCCGGTCCGCACCCCGCGCGGCCACCGGTGCGTGGCTCACGAGGCCCGCCGGGCCGCGGAGGCCGCCCCGGCGCGCCCCGCCGTCGGGGCGGTGCGCCGCCGGTAGACCAGGTACGGCCGGACCAGATAACCGATCGGCGCGCTCCACACGTGCACCAGCCGGGTGAACGGCCAGGCCGCGAAGAGCAGGCAGGCGCTGAGGGCGTGCAGCTGGAACAGCAGCGGCGCCTCCGCGACGGCCTCGGGCCGGGGCTGCAGGACGAACAGGCCGCGGAACCACACGGAGACGGTGGAGCGGTAGTCGTAGCCGGCGCCGAAGACGTTGTGGGCGGCGGTCGCGGTGATGCCGAGGACGACTGTGGCCGACAGCAGCGGGAAGAGCAGCTTGTCGCTGCGGTCGGTACGGAGCCGGATCCGGCGGGTCAGCAGACGGCGGGCGCACAGCATGCCGAGGCCCGCCACCATGGCGACGCCCGCCACCGACCCCGCCCAGACCGCGGTGGTGTGGTACGTGTGCTCACCGATCCCCACCGCCTCGGTCCACGAACTCGGCACGGCGAGCCCCACCACATGCCCGGCGATCACCATGAACGCGCCGAGGTGGAACAGCGGGCTGCCCCAGCGCAGCCAGCGGTGTTCGAGGAGCTGGCTGGTGCGGGAGGTCCAGCCGAACTGGTCCTGCCGGTACCGCCACACATGGCCGACGGCGAACACCGCGAGGCAGACGTACGGAACGGCGACCCACAGCAGCAGGTCGGCTGTCGAGGCGTTCATGCGCGGCCTTCCTCGGGGGACGGAATGCGGGTGGTCGGTGCCGGCGGGGGAGGGGTGAAGGTGCCGGGCGGGGCGAACGCGCCCTCACCGTAGGGATCGAGGCCCACGTCCTCGGTGGGCGGCCCCTGAGCGGCGAGTTCGGCCACCGCCCGCAGGTCGGCCTCGGTGGCCGGCGGCAGCAGGCTGAGCAGCGCGGCCAGGACGTGGCGGTAGGGCGAGCCGGAGTCGTCCAGCGCGCGGTGGATCAGTTCCAGGCCGCGCCGGTGCTGCCGCAGGGGGGCCTCCCCCTTGCCGGGGCCCGCCAGCGCGGCGAACTCCAGCACGACCGGGAGATGGTCGGGCAGTTCGCCGCCGTCGGTGTCCCAGCCGGCCGCACGGTACCGCTGCGCCAGAGTGAGCAGGGCCATGCCCCGGCGACGGGTGTCGCCGTGCAGGTAGTAGGTGAGGTAGAGGCTGCTGCGGCGGCGCAGATCGAAGGTCTCGACGTAGTGCCGCTCCAGCGCGTCCGCCTCCTGGCCGGCGAACCAGTCGGTGAAGGCCGCCAGCTGCCCGGCGGCGGGCGAGTGCGGCAGCGCCGCGACACCGGCCGTCAACACCTCCCTGGCGGCGACGAGTTCGTGGTCTGGGTACTGCAGCAGGAGTGAGCACAGCCGCAGCAGCAGGGCCCGCTGCTCGCTCTCCTCGGGAGTCGGCGGTGCGGCACGGCGGCGGGTGGAGGGACGGAGCAGGGTCTTCAACGGGGTCACGGCCGGCCTCCTGCGGGGGTCTCGGGGGAGCGGCGGCGCAGGGTGGGGATGCCGAGCATCACGCGGCGGCCGTCGGAGGGCGCCGGGTCGCCGGAGGACTCGACGGGGCAGCGGTTCTCCATGGCGGTCAGCGCCGCCGCGTCCTCCTTGTGCGCGGCGGGCACGACGTACCGGTCCTCGTACTTGGCGACGGCCAGCAGCCGGTGCAGGTCCTCCGCCTCCCGCGCGGTGAGCCCGACCGCCTTGACGACGGCCTCGTCGCCCTCCTCGCCGAGGGTGATGCCGCGCATGTACGAGCGCAGCGCCGTCAGCTTCATCAGGACCCCGCCGACGACGTCGGTGTCCCCGGCGGTGAACAGCTCCGCCAGATACTCCAGGGGAATGCGCAGCCGGGTGACGGCGGCGAACACGTGGTCCGGGTCGTCCTGGTTGCCGCCGGCCGCGTCGACGGCGTCGAGGACGGGGGAGAGCGGCGGCACGTACCAGACCATCGGCAGCGTGCGGTACTCGGGATGCAGCGGCAGCGCCACCTTGTACTTCGCCACCAGCGCGTACACCGGGGAGCGGCGGGCCGCGTCCAGCCAGTCCTCGGGAATGCCCGACTCCCGCGCGGCCGCGACGACGTCGGGATCGAAGGGGTCGAGGAAGACGCCGCGCTGGGCGTCCAGCAGGTCCTGCTCGTCGGGCGTGGCCGCGGCCTCACCGACCCGGTCGGCGTCGTAGAGCAGCAGACCGAGGTAGCGCAGCCGGCCGACGCAGGTCTCGGAGCAGACGGTGGGCTGACCGGCCTCGATGCGCGGGAAGCAGAAGGTGCACTTCTCGGCCTTGCCGGTGGCGTGGTTGACGTACACCTTCTTGTACGGGCACGCCGTCACGCACATCCGCCAGCCGCGGCACTTGTCCTGGTCGACCAGGACGATGCCGTCCTCGACGCGCTTGTACATGGCGCCGGACGGACAGGCCGACACACAGGCCGGGTTGAGGCAGTGCTCGCACAGGCGGGGCAGGTGGAAGAGGAAGGTCTGCTCGAACTCGAACTTCACCTTCTCCGCCCAGGCGCCGCTGAGGTTGGGGTCGCCGCCCGCGTTCTCGGGGGCCCCGCCGAGGCCGTCCTCCCAGTTGGCGCCCCACGTGATGTCGGCGGGTTTGCCGGTGAGCACCGAACGGGGCCGTGCGACGGGCATGTCGGGCCCGGCGGGGGCGCTGACGAGGTTGTCGTAGTCGTAGGTGACCGGCTCGTAGTAGTCCTCGAGGGACGGCAGGTCCGGGTTGGAGAACAGCGACAGCAGCCGCCTGACCCGGCCTCCGGAGCGCAGGACCAGACGCCCGCGCCGGTCGAGCATCCAGCCGCCCTTCCACTGCTCCTGGTCCTCGTAGCGGCGGGGGTAGCCGACGCCGGGTTTCGTCTCGACGTTGTTGAACCAGGCGTACTCGACTCCGGTGCGGTTGGTCCACGTCTGCTTGCAGGTGACCGAGCAGGTGTGGCAGCCGATGCACTTGTCGAGGTTCATCACCATGGCGATCTGGGCCATGACGCGTCCGACAGTGGCTTCTCCACGGGGCATGTCAGTACTCCACTTGCCGGCTGCGGCGCCGGATGACGGTGACTTCGTCACGCTGGTTGCCGGTCGGGCCGTAGTAGTTGAAGCCGTAGGTGAACTGCGCGTAGCCGCCCGCGAGGTGGGTGGGCTTGAGCAGCAGGCGGGTCAGCGAGTTGTGCATGCCGCCGCGCTTGCCGCCGACCTCGGTCTTCGGCACGTTCACCGTGCGGTCCTGGGCGTGGTACATGTACACGGTCCCCTCGGGCATCCGGTGGGTGACCACGGCCCGGCAGGCGACGACGCCGTTGCGGTTGTACGCCTCGATCCACTCGTTGTCCTCGACGCCGATCTTCTCGGCGTCCTCCCGTGACATCCAGATGACCGGGCCGCCGCGGGACAGGTCGAGCATGTACTTGTTGTCCTGGTAGTTGGAGTGGATGGACCACTTCGAGTGCGGGGTCAGATAGCGGACCGTGACCTCGGCGCGGTCCTGTTCGTGCAGCCGCTCGTCGCCGTAGTGGCGCGGCGCGTTCAACGGCGGCCGGTAGACGGGCAGCTGCTCGCCCAGCTCGGTGGTCCAGTCGTGCTGGACGAAGAAGTGCTGCCGCCCGGTGAGGGTGTGCCACGGTTTGAGGTGCTCGGTGTTGATGACGAACGGCGAGTAGCGGCGCCCGCCCGTCTCCGAACCCGACCACTCGTAGGAGGTCATCACCGAACGGGGCTGGGTGCGGGTGTCGGCGAAGGTGATCCGCTCGGCCTCGCGTTCGGCGGCGAGCTCCACCAGACCCGTGCTGCCGGTCTGCCGCTCGAGTTCGCGGAATCCCTCGGTGGCCAGGCGGCCGTTGGTGGTGCCGGACAGGGCGAGGATCGCCTCGCACATGTCGGACGCGGTGGCCAGCGACGGCCGGCCGGCGCCGGCGCCGTCGCGGACCGTTCCGCAGCGGCGCCGCAGGTCCTCGATCTCCCGGTCGGGACGGACGGTGACGCCCTTGGTGGTGGTGCCGAGGGTGTCCAGCAGCGGTCCCACGGCCCGCATCTTCTGCGCCACGGCCGCGTAGTCGCGCTCGATCGCCACGAGTTTCGGCATGGTCCTGCCGGGGACCGGCTCGCACTCGCCGGTCTTCCAGTCCCGGACCACCCCGCCGGGCTGGGCGAGTTCGTCGGGGGTGTCGTGCAGCAGGGGAACCGGCAGGACGTCGGTACGCGTCCCCAGGTGCTCGGCGGCCAGCTCGCTGAACCGGTCGGCGATGGCGAGGAAGGTGTCGTAGTCGGTGCGGGCCTGCCAGGGCGGGGCGATGGCCGGGGTGAAGGCGTGCACGAAGGGGTGCATGTCCGTGCTGGACAGGTCGTCCTTCTCGTACCAGGTCGCGGCCGGCAGGACCACGTCGGAGAGCAGACCGGTGGAGGTCATCCGGAAGTCCATGGAGACCAGCAGGTCGAGCTTGCCCTCGGGCGCCTCCTCCCGCCAGACCACCTCCCGCGGACGTCCCTCGGGCGGCGTCTCACCGGAGCGGACGGCCGCGTCCGCGCCCAGCAGGTGCCGCAGGAAGTACTCGTTGCCCTTGCCGGAGGAACCCAGCAGGTTCGCCCGCCACACCGTCAGCACCCGCGGGAAGTTCTCCGGCGCGTCGGGGTCCTCGGCGGCGAACCGCAGCCGGCCCGCCTTCAGTTCGTCCACGATGTGATCGGCCACCGGGCGGCCCCGCGCCGCGGCCTCGTCCGCCAGATCGAGGGGGTTGCGGTCGAAGCCGGGGTGCCCGGGCGTCCAGCCCAGCCGCACGGCCTGCGCCAGACAGTCGGCGAACGTCCTGCCCTTGAGCGCGCCCTTGCCCAGCGGGGAGGCCAGCTCGTCCGCCCCGAAGGCCTCGTAGCGCCACTGGTCGGAGTTGAGATACCAGTAGGAGGTGCCGGCCATGTGCCGGGTGGGCCGCTGCCAGTCGAACGCGAAGGCGAGATGCTGGAAGCCGGTGAGGGGGCGTACCTTTTCCTGGCCCACGTAGTGCGCCCAGCCGCCGCCGTTGACGCCCTGGCAGCCGGTCATGGTGGTCAGCGCCAGGAACGCCCGGTAGATGGTGTCGGAGTGGAACCAGTGGTTGGTGCCGGCCCCCAGCGCGATCATGGAACGGCCCTTGGTGCGCTCCGCGTTGCGGGCGAACTCCCGCGCGATCCGGGCCGCCTGCTCCGCGGGGACCGAGGTGACCGTCTCCTGCCAGGCCGGGGTGCACGGCTCTTCGGCGTCGTCGTACGAGGACGGCCACCGGCCGGGCAGTCCCGGCCGGCCGACGCCGTACTGCGCCAGCATCAGGTCGAACACCGTGGTGACCCGGCGCCCGCCGACGCGGAGCACCGGCACCCCCCGCACCATCGTCGTACCGCCCTCGGTGGGGCCCTCGTCGAAGCGGGGCAGCAGGACCTCGGCCGTCTCCCCGGCCCGTGCCAGAAGGCTCAGTTCGGGTGTCACACCGGCGGTGTCGAGGTTCCAGCGGCCCTGCTCCCGCGCCCAGCGGAAGCCGAGCGAGCCGTTCGGCACGACCGGCTCGCCCGTGGCCGAGTCCAGCAGGACCGTCTTGGAATCGGCGTGCTCCTCCTCGTGCCCGAGGTCCGCCGCGGTCAGGAAGCCGTCCGGGACCAGACCGCCCTCCGCGTGCTCGCGCAGCGTGATCAGGAACGGGGCGTCGGTGAACTTCCGTAGATAGTCCCGGAAGTAGGGCACCTCCCGGTCCACCAGGAACTCGCGCAGGATGACATGCCCCATCGCCATGGCCAGCGCGCCGTCGGTCCCCGGGTGCGGGGACAGCCACTCGTCGGCGTGCTTGACGTTGTCGGCGTAGTCCGGGCTGACCGCGACGACCTTGGTGCCGTTGTAGCGGGTCTCGGTCAGGAAGTGCGCGTCGGGCGTGCGGGTCACGGGGATGTTGGAGCCCCACATGATCAGATAGCCCGCGTTCCACCAGTCCGCGGCCTCCGGCACGTCCGTCTGGTCGCCGAAGACCTGCGGCGAGGCGACCGGCAGGTCGGCGTACCAGTCGTAGAACGACAGCAGCGTGCCGCCGATCAGCGACAGGAAGCGGGAGCCGGCCGCGAACGAGGCCATCGACATCGCCGGGATCGGCGAGAAGCCCACCACACGGTCCGGACCGTAGCGCTTGACGGTGTGCACATGGGCGGCCGCGATCAGCTCGGCGACCTCGTCCCAGTCGGCGCGCACCAGGCCGCCCTTGCCCCGCGCCCGCTTGTAGGCGCGGGCCCGGGCCGGGTCACCGGTGATCTCCGCCCAGGCCGCCACGGGGTCGCCCAGCCGCCCCCGCGCCTCGCGCCACAGCTTCAGCAGCTCGCCCCGCACATAGGGGTGGCGGACCCGGCTCGGTGAGTACGTGTACCAGGAGAACGACGCACCGCGCGGGCAGCCGCGCGGCTCGTACTCGGGGCAGTCGGTGCCGATCGACGGATAGTCGGTGGCCTGGTGCTCCCAGGTGATGAGGCCGTCCTTGACGTACACCATCCAGGAGCACGAACCGGTGCAGTTCACACCGTGGGTGGAGCGCACCACCTTGTCGTGCGACCAGCGGTCCCGGTAGAACCCCTCCCACTTCGGGTCGCCCCCACCGAACACCGCACGCCCGTCCGACGACACCTCACGGCGGTTCAGCAGTCTGCGCGCGGCCAGCGGCCAGCCGGAGCCGTCGGACGGCGCCCGACGCGGTGCTTTCTGATCGTTCTCCATGGTCACGAACGCTAGGCGGCGCGACCTGCGGGAACCCGGGGCCGGCGGTCCCCATCACGCGACCTTCCGGCCCCATTCGGCCGCGGGCACCGGGGCCAATGGTCCCGGCGGGGTCGCCTCCCCGGCGCGGCCACACAGGGGGCGCTCGCCAGGGACTGTCGGCCCCGCTGCGGAGGACCAACGGCCGTCGCACCGGCCCCCGCCACCGGCGGATGCTGTCCGCGAGCGACCGGAGGTACCCGTGCACGACCATGCCGATCACCACACCCGAGGCCGACGCCACCGCTGCCGCCCTGAGGGGGCCGCCCGCCGGCGGGGGGCGGCGTGAGCGGTACCTCCGACGAGGCAGCCGGGGTGTCACGGCGTCCCGCCCTGTGGGGCACGGTCATGGGCGTCGTCGTGACCGTGCTGGCCGTCCTCGTCGCCAACAGCGGCGGTGACACCGGGGGCGGGACCGGCGCGGGCACCGGCGCCACCCGCACCGTCGCCGTGGCCCTGGCCGACATGCGCATCAGCCCTGCGCGGATCGAGGTCGCGGCGGGCACCACGGTGCGCCTGAAGGTCACCAACACCGATGCCCGGCGCCACGATCTCAAGGTGGAGGACGGCCCCGCCACACCGGTGCTCTCCGAAGGAGAGACCCGCGTCCTCGACCTCGGCCCGGTCACCCGGAGCCGCGACGCATGGTGCACCCTGCCGGGCCACCGGGCGGCGGGGATGTCGATGGAGATCGTCGTGACGGACGATCCGGCCACCGGCCACGGCATGCACGACGGACACGCCACGGCCGACGGCGACCCGGCCCCCTCCGCCGGTTTCACCGCCGGCTGGCGGGCCCGTGACGCCCGTCTGGCCCCCGCTCCCGCCGGCACCGTCCACAAGGCCGAACTGCGCGCCGTGCGCGAGACGGTGGAGGTCGCTCCCGGTGTGAAGCAGCAGAGGTGGACCTTCGGCGGCACCGCACCCGGACCCACGCTGCGCGGCAAGGTCGGCGACGTCTTCGAGATCACCCTCGTCAACGACGACCCGGACATGGGACACGGCATCGACTTCCACGCCGGATCCCTCGCCCCCGACCGCCCCATGCGCACCATCGAGCCGGGCGAACGCCTGGTGTACCGCTTCCGCGCCGAGCGGGCCGGGGCCTGGCTGTACCACTGCAGCACACCGCCCATGCTCCAGCACATCGGCAACGGCATGTACGGCGCGGTCGTCATCGACCCACCGGATCTGCCCGAGGTCGACCACGAGTACCTCCTGGTCGCCTCTCAGCTCTACCTCGGCACGCCCGGCAGCGAGGCCCAGGTGGAGAAGATGCGCCAGAACACCCCGGACGCCTGGGCGTTCAACGGAGTGGCGCACCAGTACACGGAGCGTCCCCTGAAGCTGAAGGCCGGCGAACGGGCCCGGTTCTGGGTGGTCGCCGCCGGACCGGGCGACGGTGTCTCCTTCCACATCGTGGGCACGGTCTTCGACACCGTCTACAAGGAGGGCGCCCGCCTGCTGACACCGGACGGCCCGGGTGGCGCACAGGTCCTCGATCTCGCGGTGGCGCAGGGCGGTTTCGTCGAGACGACGTTCCCGGAGGCCGGCCACTACGCGTTCGTCGACCACGACATGCGCCGTGCCGAGTCCGGAGCGCGCGGCGTGGTGGACGTGACCGGCTGAGTCCTCGGAACGTCACCGCACGCGGCGTTGTCGCCGACCGGCCGGACGGATAGCCTGGGTGATGTCATGTGACATTGCACTGAGGGGGTCGGTGGCCCTGAAGGTCGTCGTCGTGGGCGCGGGCGTCGTCGGGGCCGCATGTGCCTTCCACGCGGCCTCCGCGGGCCTGGACGTCACGGTCGTCGACCGCGGCCCCGTAGGCGCCGGCACGACGAGCCGCGGCGAAGGCAACGTGCTCCTCTCCGACAAGGAACCCGGCCCCGAACTCGCCCTGGCACGGCTGAGCCGCACCCTGTGGGACGAGGCCGGCCGGGAACTCGGACCGGACACCTTCGAGCTCGAACACAAGGGCGGCCTGGTCGTCGCGAACACCGCCGAGGACCTCGCGGCACTCCGCGCGTTCGCCGCACGCCAGGAAGCGGCCGGTGTCCGCGTCGAACCGGTCGGCCGGGTCCGGGACATCGAACCCCACCTCGCCCCCGGCATCCCGGGCGGTGTCCACTATCCGGAGGACGCCCAGGTGCAGCCGGTGCTGGCGGCGGCCGCGCTGCTGCGGGCCGCGCTACGACGCGGCGCGCGCCTGCACACGGGCGAGGCCGTCGGGGCGGTGACCGGCCGCGCGGGCCGGATCACCGGCGTGCGCACGGCCACCGGCGACGTCCTGCCCGCCGACGCCGTCGTCAACGCCGCCGGAACCTGGGGCGGGGACGTCGGCAGGCGGCTCGGCGCGCCCGTCGAGGTGCTGCCACGGCGCGGCTTCGTCCTCGTGACCGAGCCGCTGCCGCCGATGGTCCGGCACAAGGTCTACTCGGCCGACTACGTCGCGGGCGTCGCCTCCTCCGCGGCGGGACTGGAGACCTCCTGCGTCGTCGAGGGGACACGCGGCGGCACCATCCTCAACGGCGCCAGCCGCGAACGCGTCGGCTTCGACACGACGATGAACACCGCCGTGGTCACCCGGCTCGCGGCACAGGCGTGCCGGCTGTTCCCGTTCCTGCGCGGCGTCCACCTGATCCGCGCCTACCGGGGCTTCCGGCCGTACTGCCCGGACCATCTGCCCGTCGTCGGCCCCGACCCCCGGGTCCCGGGGGTCGTCCACGCCTGCGGCCACGAGGGAGCGGGCATCGGGCTCGCCCCCGCGACCGGCGCGCTCGTGACGGCCCATCTGCTCGGCCGCCCCTGGCGCGGCGCCGATCCGGCCGTGCACACCGGGCTGCTCCCCGACCGCTTCCTCACCCCCGGAGGTGCCCCGCCGTGAGCGAGATCGTCGTCGACGGTGAGCCCGTGCCGTTCACCGAGGGCCAGAGCGTCGCCGCGGCCCTCGTGGCAGCGGGCCGGGTGGCCTGGCGTACCACGCGTTCCGGCCGCCGCCCGCGCGGCGTCTTCTGCGGGATCGGCGTCTGCTTCGACTGCCTCCTGACCGTCGACGGGGCCGCCGGGCAGCGCGCCTGCCTCGTCCCGGCACGCGCGGGGATGACCGTCACCACCGGGGAGGACGACGATGGGTGAGCCGGACCTCCTGGTCGTGGGCGCGGGCCCGGCCGGCCTGGCCGCGACGGCCACGGCCCTGGCCGGCGGGCTGCGGGTCGTCCTGGTGGACTCCGGCACCGCCGTCGGCGGCCAGTACTGGCGCCATCCGCCGGAGCGCGCGCGGGCCGCCCTTCCGACCGACGACCTGCACCACCGCCTGCGCGAGTACCGCGCCCTGAACGAGGCGCTGACGGCGGGCCGGGCGGCGGGCCGGCTCGAACTGCTCCTGGAGCACCACGTATGGTCCGCCGTCCGCGAAGGCGACGGGTTCGCGGTCCACGCGGCCGACCGCCGGCAGGCGCCCCGGGAGACCGCCGGGGTCCTGCGCGCGCCGCGGCTCCTCGTGGCGACCGGGGCCTACGACCGGCACCTGCCCTTCCCCGGATGGGACCTGCCCGGTGTGCTCTCCGTCGGCGGTCTCCAGGCGCTGCTCAAGGGAGGCGGCGTCACGGCCGGCAGCCGTGTGGCGCTGGGCGGCACCGGCCCGTTCCTGCTGCCGGTGGCCGCCGCCCTTGCGGCGCGTGGGGCGAAGGTGGTCGCCATGTGCGAGGCGGCCCGCCCGTCGGCGTGGCTGCGCCACCCCGGCCCGCTGCTGCGCACCCCCCGCACCTGGGCCGAGGCGGCCGGGTACGCCACCGCCCTCGCCCGCCGTCGCGTCCCGTTCCACCCGCGCACGGCGATCACCGAGGCCCGGGGAGACGGCCGGGTCACCTCGGTCCGGATCTCCTCGCTGCGTCCGGACGGCGGCCCGCGGCCGGGCACGGAACGGCACCTCGAGGTCGACACCGTCGGTGTCGGCTGGGGTTTCGCACCGCAGCTCGACCTGCTCGTGCCCCTCGGCTGCGCCCTCACGGGCTCGGCGGACGGCAACGCGGTCGTCGCGGTCGACCGGGGGCAGCGCACCACCGTCCCCGGTGTGTACGCCGCCGGGGAGACGTGCGGAGTGGGCGGAGCGGCGCTCGCGGCGAACGAGGGCCGCTTGGCCGCCGCGTCGGTCCTCGCCGACTCCGGCGCCGCACCCGTACCGGGCAGGCGGCGCCTCGCCGCGCTGCGCTCCGCCGTGGCCCGGCACCGTGCCTTCGCCCGGGCGCTGGCCCGGGTCCACCCGCTCCCCGCGGCCTGGCCCGCGTGGCTGACCGACGAGACCGTCGTGTGCCGCTGCGAGGAGGTGACCGCGAGGGCGATCCGGACCGCCTGCGCCGAGGACGCGGCCCCCGACCACCGGCAGGTCAAACAGCTGACCCGGGCCGGCATGGGCTGGTGCCAGGGCCGGATGTGCGGACCGGCCGTGCACTGCCTCACGGCGGCCCGGCGGGCCTACGAGCCGGCCGAGCGGCTCGTCGCGACGCCCGTCACCCTCGGCGCGCTCGCCGACATCGACCCCTGACCACCACCGCCGACGGTCATTGACGCAGCACGGACAAGGAGTGTTCATGAGCGGGACCAGCAAGCCCTGGCACGGCGTCATCGTCGCGACCAGCCTGCCGTTCCACGACGATCTCACCATCGACTTCGACGCCTACGGCGAGAGCGTCGCGTGGCTCGCCGAGCAGGGCATGCACGGTGTCGCGCCGAACGGGTCCCTGGGCGAGTACCAGACCCTGACGTACGAGGAGCGTGACCGTGTCGTCGAGACCGCCGTCGCGCACGCCCCCGAAGGGTTCACCGTCATGCCCGGTGTCGGGGCCTACGGCGCCGAAGAGGCCCGGCGGCACGCCCGGTTCGCCAAGGACGCGGGCTGTCACGCCGTCATGTGCCTGCCGCCCAACACCTACCGCGCCGACGACCGTGCGGTCCTCGAGCACTTCGAGCGGGTGGCCTCGGCCGGCCTGCCCGTCACCGCGTACAACAACCCCATCGACACCAAGGTGGACCTGCGCCCGGACCTGCTGGCCAAGCTGCACGCCGAAGGGTTCGTCGTCGGCGTCAAGGAGTTCTCCGGCGATGTGCGGCGCTGCTACGAGATCGCCGAGCTGGCACCCGGCCTCGACCTCATGATCGGCACCGACGACACCGTGCTGGAGTCCGCCGTCGCCGGCGCGAAGGGCTGGGTCGCAGGCTACCCGCAGGTCTTCCCCCGCGCCTGTGTCGCCCTCTACGAGGCGTCCGTCGCCGGTGACCTGAAGACGGCGCTGCCGCTCTACCGCCAACTGCACCCGGTGCTGCGGTGGGACAGCAGGACGGAGTTCGTCCAGGCCATCAAGCTCGGCCAGGAGATGACCGGCCGCCGCGGTGGCCCCTGCCGCCCGCCGCGCCGGCCGCTCGGCCCGGAGACGGAGGCCGTCGTGCGCGCCGCCACCCAGGCCCTCATCGACGCCGGGGTGAACTGACGATGCGCTCGACCGTCTGCTACCACGCCGTCGATTCGCACACCGAGGGCATGCCCACCCGGGTGATCACCGGGGGAGTGGGCGTCCTGCCCGGCGCGACGATGTCCGAGAAGCGGCAGCGCTTCATCGCGGAACGCGACCACCTGCGCACGCTGCTCATGTGCGAGCCGCGCGGCCACGCGTCGATGTCCGGGGCGATCCTCCAGCCCCCGACCCGCCCGGACACCGACTACGGCGTGCTGTTCATCGAGGTCTCCGGCTGCCTGCCGATGTGCGGACACGGGACGATCGGCGTGGCGACGGTCCTCGTCGAGACGGCCATGGTCGAGGTGACCGAGCCGGAGACCCTGGTACGGCTCGACACCCCGGCGGGACCGGTCACGGCCCGGGTGCGGGTGCGCGACGGCCGTGCCGAGTCGGTGACCCTCGAGAACGTGGCGTCGTACTGCCACGCGCTCGACCAGGTCGTCGACGTACCGGGATACGGATCGGTGCGCTACGACATCGCCTACGGCGGCAACTTCTACGCCTTCGTGCGGACCGAGGACCTCGGCATCCCGTTCGACCGGGCACAGAAGCAGCGGCTGCTCGACGCCGGACTGGCCGTCATGGACGCGATCAACAAGCAGAATCCGGTCTCCCACCCCGAGCACCCGGACATCGACGTGTGCCACCACGTCTACCTCGAGGCCCCCGGCTCGACCGCGCGGCACTCACGGCACGCCATGGCGATCCACCCGGGCTGGTTCGACCGGTCGCCCTGCGGCACCGGCACCAGCGCCCGGATGGCGCAGCTGCACGCCCGCGGGCTGCTGCCGGCCGGTCAGGACTTCGTCAACGAGTCGTTCATCGGCTCCCGGTTCACCGGCCGCATCCTCGGCGGGACGACGGTCGGGGGCCGCCCCGCCGTCCTGCCCTCCGTCACCGGCCGCGCCTGGATCACCGGCACCGCGCAGTACCTGCTCGACCCGTCGGACCCCTACCCGGCGGGCTTCACCCTCTGAGGGCCGGTTCCTGCCCCTCGGCGTCCGCCCGGCCGTCGGCCCACAGGGTGCGCACATGCGCGAGATGGCGGCGCATGCACTCCTCGGCCTCACCGGTCCGGCCGGCCACCATCAGGTCCAGCAGGTCGACGTGCTCCTGGGCGGACGCCACCAGCCGGCCCGTCTCGTTGAGACTGTGCAGCCCGAACAGGCGCGAACGTTTGCGCAGGTCGGACACCACCTTGACGAGATGATGGTTTCCGGCCAGGGCGAGCAGCTCGAGATGGAAGTGGTGGTCGGCTTCGAGGTACGTGAGCACGTCGTGCTCCTGCGCCGCCGTGACGATCCGCCGGGCCAGCGGGCGCAGCAGCTCCAACTGCTCGGCGGACGCCGTCGCGGCCACGCGCCCCACTGTGGGAACCTCGATCAGGGTACGGATCTCGGTGAACTCGTCGAGGTCCTGCTCGGTCATCTCCGTGACCCGGAACCCCTTGTTGCGCACCGCCTCGACCAGGCCCTCCCTGGCCAGGTCCAGCATCGCCTCGCGCACCGGGGTGGCGGAGACGCCGAGTTCCGCCGCCAGGGTGGGCGCGGAGTAGACGACGCCCGGACGGAGCTCGCCGGCGATCAGGGCGGCCCTGAGGGCGTCGGCCACCTGGTCGCGCAGCGGGGTCTGGACGGGGATCATCCGCGGCGTGAGATGAGGCATCCCCGCTCCTTCGTCCGCCCGGCCGATGATCCGCAACTATACAATGTCACGTTGTCCCGGACGGCCCGGCGGTTGCAGGGCCCCCTCCGTGGAAGGGGCCCGACTGCCGCAGGGGAACTACGACTTCACGAACTCCAGGATGTCCCGGTTGAGGACATCCGGATGCGTGGACAGCATGCCGTGCGGATATCCCTCGTACGTCGTGAGGGTGGCCTGCTTCAGCAGGTCCGCCGACAGCGGCGCCGAGTCCTCGTACGGCACGATCTGGTCGTCGGTTCCGTGCGCCACGAGCACCGGGACGTCGATCTTCTTGAGGTCCTCGGTGAAGTCGGTCTCGGAAAAGGCCTTGATGCACTCGTAGTGCGCGTTGGCCGCCCCCATCATCCCCTGCCGCCACCAGTTGTCGATCAGCCCCTGGGACACCTCCGCGCCGGGCCGGTTGAAACCGTAGAACGGGCCCGACGGCAGCTCGATGTAGAACTGCGCGCGGTTGGCGGCGAGGGACGCCCGGAGCTCGTCGAAGACCTCGACCGGCAGCCCGCCCGGGTTGCTCTCCGACTTGACCATGACCGGCGGAACCGCGCCCACGAGCACGGCCTTCGCGACCCGGCCGGGCTTGGCCCGCGCCACGTAGCGGGTGACCTCCCCACCGCCCGTGGAGTGTCCGATGTGGATGGCGTCCCGCAGATCGAGCGCGTCCGTCAGCGCCGTGACGTCGGCGGCGTAGGTGTCCATCTCATGGCCGGCCGGGGACTGGCTGGAGCGGCCGTGGCCGCGCCGGTCGTGGGCGATCACCCGGTATCCCTGGGCGAGGAAGAACAACATCTGGCTGTCCCAGTCGTCGGCACTGAGCGGCCAGCCGTGGTGGAAGACGATCGGCCGGGCGTCCCGCGGACCCCAGTCCTTGTAGAAGATGGTCGTGCCGTCGGAAGTGGTGACGGTGCCCATGGGCAAATCCTTCCGCTCGGAGGGCTGAAGGCTCTGTCACGCCCGCGGCTCGCGAGCCGTGCCTGAACGCACGGACATCACCATACGCGTCGGTATCCAGAGGCTCATCTTCTGATATGTCCTGCTTGTGGACGTATGCGAAGGGTGCGGGCGAATCATGCGATTTATGATCGTCCGATGGTGCTCGTGCCCCGATGGCTCCTGATCTCGTCCGGGTGTGCGCCCGTGCTGCTCATCGCGGGCTGGGTGATCGCGGCGTCGCTGGAGGGGCCCGGCTACGACCCCGCCGCACAGACGATCAGCGTGCTGGCGGCCTACGGGGCATCGGGATCGTGGGTGATGACCGGGGCGCTGTTCGCTCTGGGCGTCTGTCACCTGCTCACCGCCTGGGGATTACGGGCAGCGGCGGCCGCCGGGCGTCTTGCGCTGGCCGGCGGGGGAGTGGCGGCCCTGGTGGTGGCGATGGTCCCGGCACCGAGCAGCGGAGGCTCCCTGCGCCACGGTTCGGTCGCCGCGGCAGGCTTCGCCCTCCTGGCCCTGTGGCCGCTGCTCGCCGCCCGCGGCGACGGCGCCGCCCCGTGGGCCCTGCGGCCCGTGCCCTCCTTCGCGGCGACGGCGGTGATGGTCGCGGGCGCGCTCTGGTTCCTGGTCGAGATGCACCGTCATGGGGCGGCCGGCGTCGCCGAACGCGTGGTGACGGCCTTTCAGTCCCTCTGGCCCTTCGTGGTCGTCACCTCGTGCGTCCGCCGCCGCACACCGGCCATGCGTCCCTGACCCGGCCGGACGGGCCGTCCGCCGACGGGGCCCCTCAGAGGAACCGGGAACTGGCCACCGGGCCCGGGGACCGCAGGCCGGCCCGGTCGCCGCGCAGCCACGTGCCGCGTACCGCCGACACGAAGTCCGTGAGCCGCTCGACCGGATCCGCGGGCGTCCCTCCGTCGCCCTCGTCCGGCGCCGGGTCGGCGCCCGCGATCTCCGCGGCGATCCGTTCCGCCGGCCGCTCGTCGGGCTCCCCCGGCTCCACACCCCCGTCGGCGCCCTGCCGCAGGCCCGCCTCCCACGGGGCCACGGCCGACTGGTGCAGCAGCGTGACGCTGTCCGCCGCGACACCGGGCGGATCGGTCCAGCAACTGGCGTGCTCGTGCAGTACCTGTCCCGGCACCCGGTCCCGGAGCTGCTCCAGTGTCCGCGGGCCCTGCGGGTCGTCGGCGGTCGTGCCGAGGTCGTAGGCGACGACCACGGTGTCCCGCCGTGCGGCCTCGAAGGGTTCCGCCGGGAGATCCAGCACCTCGGCGGCGGCGAGTCCCAGGATCCGGCTGCCGCGGTCGGGCAGCAGCGACACCGAGCGCGGCCGGACCCCGGCAGCGTCCAGCACCGACCGCAGCCGCAGCAGACCCAGCAGACACCGGTCGTGGGTGTCCTGGGTCCAGGCGTACCGGCCGGCCATCCCGGCGTCGTACCCGTACGGGGACAGCGTGCCGAGCACGGTGCCGCCCATCACGTACTGCCAGCCCCGCAGGTCCGCGCGGTCCAGCGGGCCGGCCTCGCCTGCGCTCGCCGCGCGCGCGAGGACGAGGTTCTGCCGGTCCCGCGCACCCAGCCAGGCGGCGTCGTCCGGATCGGGCAGCAGCGCGTGATGACGCCGGGCCGTCCCCAGGTCACCCGCGAGGACGGCGTTGTACACCAGCAGATAGCGGTCGGGCCAGTCGGTGAGACCGTCCTCGTGTGCCAGCAGCACATCGGCGGCCTCACGGTGCCGGCCCTCGTCCTCGTACGCCGAGACCAGTTCCCGCAGCACCGCGGGCGAGCCCTGCGACAGGCGCAGCGCCTCGCGCAGGGCGGGGACCGCCAGATGCGGCACGCCGCGTTCCACACACGCGTACCCGTAGTCGTACAGCGCGCGGGCCCGATCGGGGTGCGCGGCCAGCTCGGCGGCCGCCGCACGAAGGTCGTCGAACCCGGACATCCCGGCGGCCCGTCCGACCACGAGGGCCACCTCGGCCAGGGGCGCCGCGTCGGCCTGCCGCAGTCGGCGCAGGGCGCCCGGGACGTCGTCGGCGTCGAGGCACTCCCATGCCTGGGCCAGATCCGCAGAGGCGGGACGGGGCTTTCCGCGCGAGAACATGGGCGGCATCCTCCCCGCCTCCCACCGGCGCGATCAACCGCTTTACCGGCGGCGCCTCAGGGGCCGGGCGTGCCCGCCGCGCCCAGGGGGAACTCCTCGCTGCCGAGCACCCGGAGCAACTCCAGCCGCTCGCGGGTCTCGGCGTCCGCCGGGGTGAGCACCAGCAGCTGCTGCCCCTGGTCGGGGGTGACCAGGGTCTCGCAGTCCATCAGCAGCGGGCCCACCCGCGGATGCAGCACGGTCTTGCGGTCCGCGCGGCGCACCGCCACCTCGTGCTCGGTCCAGAGCCGGCGGAAGTCGGCGCTCGCGGCCTGCAGCCGCTCGACCAGACCGGCGACCTCCGGGTCGCCCGTCCGGCGCCCGGCTGCCGCCCGCAGGTCGGCGACGAGCGCCCGGGCGTAGTGCTCCCGCTCCCCTTCCGGGCAGACGGCGCGGGCCGCCGGTTCGGTGAACCAGCGGTGGACGATGTACCGGCGGTCACCCGAGAAGCGGGTGTGATCCCCCATGAGCAGCAAGGACGCGCGGTTCTGCGCGAGGACCTCGCCCAGGTCGGACATCACCACCGCCGGGGTGTCGCCGAGCAGGTCGAGCATGCGCACCAGACCGGCCCGGGCGAGGCGGGCCACACCGTCGGCGGGCGGGGGCCGGTGACCGGCCAGATGGAACAGGTGGGTGCGCTCGTCGTCCGAGAGGCGCAGCGCGCGGGCCAGCGCGGCGAGCAGCTGGGCCGAGGGCTGACTGCTGCGGCCCTGCTCCAGGCGGACCACGTAGTCGACCGACATGCCGGCGAGCATCGCCACCTCTTCCCGGCGCAGTCCGCTGGTGCGGCGCCGGGGGCCGTCGGTGATGCCGACCTCGGCGGGACGGATCGCCTCGCGGCGGCGGCGCAGGAAGTCGGCGAGCTGCTCACGTTCCATGCCCCCATGCTCCCTCGCGGCGCGGCGCCGATCCAGGGAGCGGCTCTCCCATGATGAACGCTCCGCTCCCGCCGCCCGCGCCACCGGCCCAGGGTGGGTGGCAGTACGACGACAAAGGAGCACACCATGCAGACACGCACTCTGGGCAGCACCGGTCCGGCCGTCTCCGCGCTGGGCCTGGGCGGGATGAGCATGTCCGGCGCCTACGGCGCGGCCGACCGCACGGAGAGCATCGCCACTGTGCACGCCGCCCTGGACGCGGGCGTCACACTGATCGACACGGCCGACTTCTACGGCATGGGCCACAACGAGCTCCTGCTCGCCGAGGCGCTGCGCGGCCGGGACCGGGACAGCTACCGGCTGAGCGTCAAGTTCGGCATGCTCAGCGGGCCCCGTCCCGTCCCGGGCGGGCACGACGGCCGGCCGGCGGCGGTGAAGAACTTCCTCGCCTACTCACTGACCCGGCTGGGCACCGACCACATCGACATCTACCGCCCCGCGCGGCTGGACCCGGCGGTGCCCATCGAGGAGACCGTGGGGGCGATCAAGGAGCTGATCGACGCCGGGTACGTACGGCACCTCGGCCTCTCGGAGGTCGACGCGGCTACCGTCCGCCGGGCGCACGCCGTGCACCCCGTCGCCGACCTGCAGATCGAGTACTCGCTGATCTCCCGCGCGGTCGAGGCGGAGGTCCTGCCGACGCTGCGGGAGCTCGGCATCGGCCTGACGGCGTACGGCGTCCTGGGCCGCGGCCTGATCTCCGGGCACTGGTCCGCCGACCGCGCGGGCCGTCCCGGTGACCACCGCGGGGCCAGTCCCCGGTTCGCGGACGGCAACGTGGAGCACAACCTCGCCCTCGTGGAGGCGCTGCGGCGGGTCGCCGAGGCGAAGGGGTGCACCGTGGCGCAGCTGGTCATCGCGTGGGTGGCGGCGCAGGGGGAGGACATCGTGCCCCTGGTGGGTGCCCGCACCCGCGAGCGGCTGGCCGAGGCGCTGCCCGCGCTCGACCTGACGCTGACCGCCGACGACCTGGCCGAGATCGAGAAGGCGGTGCCGCCCGGCGCGGCGCGAGGCGACCGCTACCCGGCCGCCTTCATGGCCAACCTCGGCGTGGGCAACTGAGCCAGCAGCCGCGTGGGGCCGTCCGACCGGACGGCCCCACGCCTTGACCCCTTCTATTCCTGCTCACGTCCGAGGACGCGGCGGGCCGCCTCGGCCTCGGCCGCCGCGGGGGACAGCTCGTCGAGGGAGTCGAGCTCGTCGTCGGTGTCCAGCTCGCGCTCCCAGGCGGCCGCGAGACGCTCCTGTTCCTCGCGCGGCCGGGAACCGACGGCCTCGCGGTGATCCGGGTCCAACGCCGTCAGGAATCGTCCGACCGGGTCCGTGGCCATGCCGTACTCCTCGTCGCTCGGAAAGCTGCCTGCCCGACCCAGCATGGCGAGCAGGCCCGGCCACGACGTCCCGACACGGCACGCGACCACCCCGATGGCCCCGCCGCCCCACGGAACAACAGCTCCGCACCCGGTGTCCCCAGGGCCCGAGCCCGTTGTCAGACTCCTGCCCTACAGTTCCCGTCACTTGATCAATGTTCTGCGGGAGGCACGCATGGGGTGGGTATCGGCCGGCGGCTACGAAGTCGCCCTCGACGACGGCAAGGTGGTGTGCCGCAACGCGGCCGGACGGCGGCTGAAATCCGTACCGTCCAAAATCGCCGACGATCCGGCGGTGGTGGGGCTGCGTCAGCTCGTCGAGTGGCTGGAGCGGCACGAACGGCAGTGTCTGGCCGATGTGGAGCGGTGGATGGTGCGCTCGCTGCCGGTGCCGTTCGAGGTCCTGGCGCGGGTGTGGCCCGACCCGGCCTGGCAGTCCGCGCTGCGCGACATGGTCGTCACGGGGGCGGACGGCGTCGTCGCCGGGTTCCTGCGGGACGCCGACCCCGACCGCGGCCTCGGCCTGGTCGACCTCGACGGCGACACCGTCCGGCTCACCCCGGCACTGGTCCGGCTGCCGCACCCGGTGCTCCTCGACGACCTGGAGGACCTGCGCGAGTTCGCCGTCGAGCTGGGCATCGAGCAGCGCGCCCAGCAGCTCTTCCGCGAGGTGTGGCACCGGCCCGCGGCCCTCGACGCCGAGGCCGCCTCCGTCGACGACTACGCGGGCGGTGTCTTCAAGGAACTGAGGTTCCTGCACGGCCGCGCGGCCCAACTGGGCTACCGCGTCCGCGGCGGCCACGCCGTGTGCTCCGTCCTGGAGGACGGCCGCGGCGTCGAGGCCCGCGTGTGGGTCGGCGACTACGACGGCTGGGCCGAGACGGAGACCGGACCGCTGGTCTTCACCGACCCTGCGGGCCGCACACTGAAGCTCGGTCAGGCCGGGCCCGTGGCCTGGTCGGAGGGCATGCGCATGGCGGCCGCACTGTACGCCGGACGCGACATCGAGGACGAGGAGCGTGCGGCGTGACGACGTACGAGTACGACGGTTTCACCTACGACGAGAACACCGCGGCCACGCTGCTCGACGCCGGCGCCGTGCTGCCCCCGGGCGTCACGGACGGGGAGGACGCCGACGTCCTCACCGTCCGCACCTACACGCACACCGCGCTGGACGGGCGGAAGGTCGTCCGGCTGGTGCCCGGCACCCTCGGCGAGGCGGAGGACCTCGCCCTGGACTTCCTCGGACTGGCCCGCGAGCCCGAGACCCGCGAGGTCGGCCAGGTCCGCCGGGAGACCCTCGGCTTCCCCGCCTGGGCGCTGGTCAACGACCCGGCGAACGGCCACCACGCGCTGGCCCTGGTCCGGGACATCGAGCGGCTCGCCCGGCAGGCCAAGTCCCGCCCCGGCACCGCCAAGGAGGGCTTCGAGGCACTCGGCGAGCAACTCGGCCGCGCCGTGCCGCACTTCCTGCCCACCTTCTACGAGCAGGCCGCCCGCGTCTTCCTGCAGCACGAGAACACCACCTACGCGGCGGCCTTCTTCGGCAAGGCCCGCGACGCGGAGCGGGTGCACGCCCTGGCCGTGGACGAGGAGCGGCAGCGGGCCGTCTTCCTGGAGTTCGCCTTCGCCGGCGCGCTGACGGTCAAGGCGCTCAAGGAACACGTCAAGGCCCTCACGGCGCGTCTCACCCCGGCCGAGGCATGGGCGCAGTTCCGGCAGCTCACCGTGGAGCGCTGCGCCGCCGGCATGCCGCCGTACGCGTCCCTGCCGCAGGACGCGCGCACGCTGATCAAGGCGGCGGGGCTGGACCGGGGCCGCGAGGAGTGTGCCTTCGTCGCCGACCTCCTCGCCTCGCCCGCGGCGGTGCGCGCCCCCGCCTCCTTCTGGAACTTCTACCGGGCCACGCTCGTCGTCCTCACCGAGCAGCGACCCGAACTGCGCGGCCGGCTGCTGGAGATCATGCCCGCCGGGCTGGGCCGCTCCACGGACGACGACGAGTTCTGGCTCGCCCTGCTCGCGGAGACCGGCACCGACCGGCTGCTCACCGGCGAGTCCGAGGCCGCCGACGGCGTCGACGCGGCGGACTGGCTCAGCCGGTGGGCCCTGCACCGCAAGCACGGCGGTTCGGCCGGCGACCGCTCACCGGCCACCCTCGCGCTCGTCGAGCGCATGGCCGCGCGCCTGCGCGCCGACGGCCGCCCCGTGGACCTCTTCACCGGACGGTGGCACGAGAGCGCCGACCTCGATCTGCTGGACCTGTGCCGGGCACAGGACATCCCGCTGCGGATGCCCGCCCCGGACGCCCACCTCGCCGTCCGCCAGTGGCTGAACGACACCCGGCCCGCACGCCGGGACCTCGCCGCCGTCGCCGCGGACCCGCGCCTGAGACGCCTGCTGTACAACGCCGTCGGGAACATCAAGAACCACCACTCGGGCCGGGACGCGCTGGAGGAGCTGGCCGGGCATCCCGTACTCGCCGACATCCTGCGCGAGTGGCTGGAGGACGCGGCGGACGAACTGACCACCGCGACCGGTCTGCCCGCCGCGCGCGCCGCGCTCGGACGGCTGCGCCCCTTCGGCGAGATCGCCGCCCGGATCGGCCCGGAGGCCGTCGCCCGGGCCTCCGAGCTCGACATCGCCTCGCTGCTGCGCCGTACCCTGAGCACGGGCATCCTCGACGAGCTGGGGTGGCCCGCCCTCGACGAGGCGCTGCGGCGCCTGGACGCCGAGACCCGGCGGGACCGCGAGGACAAGCTCGCCGTCGACGAGGCGTGGCCGGCGCTGATCCTCTCCCGCGGGCACAAGGCGATCGTCGTGGGGCCCGAGGGCATCCTGCTGGAGCACGACCTGCGGCTGCCGGTGCAACTGGACCGCTGGCAGCGCCCGTCGTTCCGCTACACGGACGGCGAACTGCTGGTGATGTGGCGGCACGAGAACAAGCAGTACGGCTACTGGTCGGCCCGCCCGTCCGAGGTGTTCGCGCTGGGCGGGGAGCACCTCCCCGCGTGGTACGGCGGCTACACGGGCGAGCCCTCGATCCCCCTGCCCGGCGGCGGCCGCGCCACCGGCGGCCGCGTCCTGCACGCCGGCGACACGGTCCTGCAGCCCACCCGCCGCATCCTGGGCGACGGCACCTCGTTCTGGCGCCAGGGCCGCCAGGGCCCCCGGCAGGTGTGGCTCGAGTACGACCCGGTCACCGGCACCCACTCACGCGCCTCGCTGCCCGCCTTCCTGCGCTCCGGGATCAGCGAGGGCGCCACCCTGGAGCAGCAGTACTGCTCGGTGCTGCCCCTCCAGCCCGGACTGGAGCACAGCCCGTTCGGCACCGACGGCACGGTCCTCGGCCGGTGGGTGCGCACCGAGGGCGAGGGGGACGGGGCGCGCACCGTCGCGGGCACCCCGGACGGCCGGACCGTCACCCTGCCCGCCGTGCGGATGCGGCGCGTTCCTCTCGGAGGGCTGCGGCTGCCCGGGGGCACCGAACTCGTCGCCGCCACCCAGTTCCGCCAGGTCGTCCTGTACACGCCCGGCGGCGACGAGATGGGCCAGGTGACGCCGCTGGAGCGGGGCGGCGAGTTCGCCGCCGGCACACGGCTCGTCCCGCCGGCGGACTTCTGGCACGCCTTGCGGCCACGCGACGAGGCCGCGTCCGCGCTGCTGCGGGCGCTGACCGACGAGCAGGCGGGCGACCTCCTGCGCGCCGGCGCCGAGGCCATGGCCGAATGGCACGAGCAGACCGCCGCCGCCCGGGCGAAGACGGACGCCGAACCGGGGAACACCGCGAACACCGCACCCGCCGGGAACGCTGCCTCCGCCGTCCCGGCCGCCGAGGAGTTCCTCCGCGAGGCCGTCTCCCGCACCCTCCCCGGCCTCACCGAGCCGCACCTGCTCGCCGGCGTGACAGCGCACGTCGGCGCGGTGCTGCGCCTCGCGGTGTCCGTCGACCGATTCGCGGCACCTCCCGAGCAGCGTCCCGCGACCGAGCGCCCGCGCGCCGAGGACATGTTCGCCGACTACGAGCCGGAGGACGGCGACGACGAGACCCTGCGCGAGGCGACCACCGGGCTCGCTGTGCAGCACGGCTGGTGGGGCAGCGCGCAGCGCTGGACCGCCCTGCGCCAGATCCGGGCCGTCAACCACGTCCTGTCGGGCAAGCCCGCCGAAGGCAAGCCCCTGCCCGCCTCCGCCCGGCTCACCGGGGACGCCGACGGATGGCGCAGCGAGGACCACACCATCCCCGGAGCCGGCGTGCCGTGGCTGTCCCTCCTGGACGTCCTGCGCCCGCTCGCCCACCGCGCCGCCTCACCCGCGCTGCCCGCCGCCCACCGCACCGCGCTGCTGCTGCTCTTCGACGCGGTCGCGGAGGGTCCGCTCGCCGCACCCGGGACCGCGCCGCGCGAGATCGTGCTGAGCGAACCCCACACCAAGCAGGAGCGCGTGGGACAGGTGCTGCGCCGGGAGGGCCGCACCGTCGTCGTCCTCGGCTGCCAGCGGGCCGACCACCAGGCCAAGCGCGTGCACTGGCTCGCCCTGGACCACGATCCGGCCGGCACCTTCGGCGCCGTCGCCCACTTCACGCTGGAGCGGGAGACCGCGCACCCGCCGCTGTTCCCGGCCACCGAACTGGCCGCGGTGACGGCGCTGATCCGGGACAAGGGCGCCGCGGAGTGGCAGCCGGACGCGCCCGCCGCCCTGGCCGCCGCCACCGGCGACGGCCTGGGACCGATACAGGCCGCCCTGCTGCTCGCGGGCCGGCCGGCGCAGCTCACCGACGAGGTGATCGCCGCGACCGGGCTCAAGCCGCGTCAGAAGCAGCTCGGCGACGGCCTGCTGGGCTCGCTCGAGCCCGCCGACCGGGCCGCCCTCATCGGGGCGCTGCTGCCCGACAACCCCGGTGACCTGTGGACGGCCGGACCGGACATCACAGCGGCGGCCCGGGTGTGGGCGGAACGCCTCGACGGGGTCGTCCGCCTGCCCGAGGACGTCGCCGGGGACCTCGCCGTGACGGGACTGTCCACCGGGTACGTCGACGAGGTGCTCAACCCCGGCCGCACCCCCTGGCTCAGCCGTACTACGGTGCAACGCCCCGACCCGGAGGGCAGACTCGTGGCCGAGGACCCCGGGGCCGTGCCCGGACGGAACGCCCTGACGGGCGCCGTGTCCGCGCTCGCCGCCCTCGCCTACTCCCTGCCGTACGGGCACCCCCTGCGCGCCGCCCTGCCCGGCGGGCTGGCCGCGCTGCGCCGCCGCCTCGCCGACCCGGGACTGCTGCTCGACCTCGACCTGGACTGGACGGAGAAGGGCTCCTCCACCGCCGTCGACCTGCGCAAGGCCTACGGACTGCCCGCCACCGGCGGCGCGGACGCCGACGGCTCCACCCCCGCCGGCGACGCCCTGGTGCTGCGCCCGATGTTCCGCGACCAGGAGACCGTCCTGGTCCGCACCGGCGCGCTCACCGACGCGGACGACCCTGTGTTCGGACTGCTCGAGGGACTCCTCGGACCCGGACGGGGCGAGGGCATGCGGGCACTGCGGACGATCCTCGACGAGGATCTCGCCCGCGCCGTCGCGGCCGGGACCGACCCCGAGGGACCCACCGGATACGCCCAGGACCCGGCCCTCGGCGCACCCGACCTGGTCGCCGAGGCCGCCGGGACCCTCGGTCTGAGCCCGGACGCGGCCGCGCTCTATCTGCAACTGCTGGCCCTGCCCGACCCGACCGACCGCAACTGCGCCCGCTGGACGGGATGGAAGCCCGCCCGCATGAAGAAGGCCCGCGCCGAACTGGCCGCCACCGGCCTGGTCGTCGAGGCGAAGCGGGCCCGCGCCGGGCGCACCCTCTTCCTGCCGTGCGGCTGGCTGGACCTGAAGTCCCCCGCGCTGCCGCTGGAGATCTGGAAGCAGGGCCTCTACCCGGTCCCCGGCCACACCCGCGCGGTGCCGCTGCTGCCGCTGCCCGAACTGTTCCGGCGCGCGTGGGACCGCGTCCGCGCCGGCGACGCGCCCGCCTACGAGGAACTCACCACCCGCGCCACCCGCAAGGGCCGCCGCCGGTGACCGCCGTCCACCCGCACCCGGAAGAAAACCCGTTCATGACCACCACCCTGTCCCCCTCCCCGGCCCGCCAGATCGTCCCGCCCGAGGACCGCTACGCGACCGAACTGGCCTTCCTCGCCGCCCATGACGCCGGACCCCGCCCGCCCGCCTGGCGGCTCACGCCCCGCGCGGTCGTCACCTTCGTCATGGGCAGCGCCGGCAGCGCCCTGAAGCTGCCCGACGACGCCGAGGTGCCCGACGGCGTGCCGCGCCGCCTGGTCATCGAGGACAAGTTCGTCGGCGACCGGGCCCTGGTCGAGCGGTGCGTGGTCACCCTTGCCGGGGAGCGCGGCCTGCTGCTCGTCGGCGAGCCCGGCACCGCCAAGTCGATGCTGTCGGAGCTGCTGTCGGCCGCCGTGTGCGGCACCAGCGGCCTGGTCGTGCAGGGCACCGCCGGCACCACCGAGGACCAGCTCAAGTACGGCTGGAACTACGCCCTGCTCCTGGCGCAGGGCCCCACCCGGCAGGCCCTCGTGCCCTCGCCCGTGCTCACCGCGATGTCCCGCGGCGCGGTCGCCCGCGTCGAGGAGGTCACCCGCTGCCTGCCCGAGGTGCAGGACGCCCTGGTGTCCCTGCTCTCCGAACGGCGGATCGCCGTCCCCGAACTCTCCGGCAGCGAGGACGCCCTGGCCCACGCGGCCCCCGGCTTCAACCTCATCGCCACCGCCAACCTCCGCGACAAGGGCGTCTCCGAGATGTCCGCCGCCCTCAAGCGCCGCTTCAACTTCGAGACGGTCGGCCCCATCGGGGACATCGAGGCGGAGACCGCACTGGTGCGCAGCCAGGCGCGGGCCTCCGTCGAGCGGGCCGGCGCGCCCTTCCAGGTCGACGACGCGGTCCTGGAGACCCTCGTCACCGCCTTCCGGGACCTGCGCGAGGGCCGGTCGGCGGAGGGCTGGGAGGTGGAGCGCCCCTCCACGGTGATGAGCACCGCCGAGGCCGTGTCCGTCGCCGGCGCGCTCGCCCTCGCGGCCGCCTACTTCCCGGGCGACCGCGATGTGCTCGGCCTGCTCCCCGGCCATCTGCTCGGCGTGGTCCGCAAGGACGACCCCACCGACGCCGCCCGGCTGCGCGGCTACTGGGACGGCCCCGTCCGGCGCCGCGCCGAGCAGGGCTCCGCCACCTGGCGCACCCTGTGGGACCTGCGTACGGTCCTGGAGGGCTGACGGCCGTGTCCCCCTCCCACAGGGCGGCCCCGGCGAGCGCGGCGCCCCTCCCGCCCGACGAGGCGCTCGCCCTCCTCACCGCCCCGGCCGCGCCCTACCTCATCGGCGTACGGCACCACGCGCCCTCCCTCGCCGCGGCCGTGCCCGCGCTGCTGGACGAGGCGGAACCGGAGGTGCTGCTCGTCGAACTGCCCGCCGAGATGCAGCAGTGGATGCCCTGGCTCGGCCACGAGGGGACGCGGGCCCCGGTCGCGCTCGCCGCCGCTCCCGCGGACGGGATCGGCGCCGGGCCGGCGTTCTACCCGTTCGCCGACTTCTCACCCGAACTGGCGGCCGTGCGCTGGGCCGCCGGACACGGGGTGCCGGTCGTCGCCTGCGACCTGCCGCTCGCCGACCGCGCCTGGGCCGGGGACCGGCGGGCCGCCGGCCCGGGCGCCGGCCGCCCCGGACTCGCCACCGCCGTGCGGTCCCGGCTCACGGGCCGCCCGGGCGACGACCTGTGGGACCGGCTCGTCGAGGCGACCGCCCCCGGCTCCCCGCCCGAGGCCCTGCGCCGGGCCGCCCTGCTCACCGGCTGGGCCCTGCGCGAGGACGCGGCCGCCGCGGGCGGCGTACCGGAGCTGGACCTGCGGCGCGAGCGCTGGATGCGGGCCCGGCTCGCCGAGGCCACCGCACGCGGCGAGCGGGCCGCCGTGCTGGTCGGCGCCTTCCACGCCCCGGCGCTGCTGGGTCCGCAGGCGGGGGAGACCGAGAACGGGACCGGGGACAAGGCCGGGGAGGAGTCCGCACCGGCCGCCGGTGGACGGCCCGGCTGGACCACGTCCCTGATCCCGTACACCTATGCCCTGCTGGACGAGCGGTCCGGCTACCCGGCGGGCATCCGGGACCCCGAGTGGCAGGACATGGTCCTGCGCGCGGCGGGGGACCCGGCGGCACTGGAGGAGGCGCTGGCCCGGGCCGCCGTCCGCGTCTGCGCCGAACTGCGCGACCTCGGCCACCCCTCGGGGCCCGCCGACGCACGCGAGATCACCCGGCTCGCCTCGGACCTCGCCCGGCTGCGCGGCCTGCCCGCGGCCGGGCGCGGCGAACTGGTCGAGGCCGTACAGACGGTGCTCGCGCAGGGCGAGCCCTACGGACGGGGCAGGGCGGTGGCGCGGGCGATGGAACGCGCCCTCGTCGGCACCCGCAGCGGACGCCCCGCGCCCCGCGCACCGCGCAGCGGCCTCGCCCCCGCGGTCGAAGCCGAGGTGGCACGGCTGGGCCTGCCCGGCCCCGACACCGCCGGCCCCGCCCGGGACCTGCGCCTCGACCCGCTCAGGTCCGACCTCGACCGGCGCCGCGACCTGCTGCTGCGCAGGCTTACGGTGTGCGGCGTCCCCTACGGCGAGGCCAAGGAGGTCGTCGGCGCGGGCGGCGCCGAGGCCCTCACCACCCGTTGGGAGGTGCGCTGGACCCCCGCCACGGCGGCCATGCTGACCGCGGCCGGCGTCCGGGGCGTCACTCCCGGGCAGGCCGCCGAAGGCGTCCTGCGGGAACGGCGGCGCCTGGAGCGCGACGAGGGCGGACCGACGGCCGCCCAGGCCGTCCAGGGGCTCGGACAGGCGGCGGAATGCGGCCTGCCCGGCCTGGCCGGCGAACGCCTCGGCGACGTCGCCGACGTCCTGCCGCAGGCGGGTACGCTGCCGGAACTCCTCGCCGCCCTGAACCTGCTGGACCGGCTGCGGGCCGGTCATGTCCCCGGGCTCGGCACCGACCCGGACCGTGAGCACCGGGCGGCCGCCGTCGCGGAACTGCTCACCGCGGCGGCGGTGCGCCAGGTGGACGGCCTGACCGGGTCCGAGGACCTGGCCGACGCCCATGCCCTGCTGGAACTCTCCCACCGTGCCGACCGCCTCGGCGGCCTCCGGCTCGCCGACAGCCTCGACCGGCTGGCGGCCGAGGGCTCGCCGCTGATGCGGGGCGCAGCCGGTGCCGTACGCGTCCTGCTCGGACAGGAGGACGCACGCGTCTTCGGCGACCGGGTGGCCTCCTGGGTCGACGGCGCCACCGACCCCGACTCCCGGGCCGCGCTCACCGCCCGGCTCGGCGGACTGCTCACCGCCGCGGGCCCCCTGCTGGAGGCGGCGGAGCCCGCGCTCGAACCGCTGCTCACCCGGGTGTCCGAGCTCCCCGACCGGGCGTTCCTCGACCGGCTGCCCGCGCTGCGCGGAGGTTTCGACACGCTGAGCCCCGCGGCGCGCGACCGGCTCTTCGCCGCCGTCGAGGAGCGGCTCGGGACCCCCCGCGTCGCCGATACGGACGGCATCGACCCGGCCTCCCTCGCCGCCTGGACCGGCGCCGACCTCGCGGCCCGCGAGCGGCTGCGGACCCTGGGACTCCTGCCGGCCGCCCGCCCTGCCCCGGACGGGGACACCTCCCGGCCGGCACCGGCGGTGCGTACCGGCATTGGCGGCCCGGACGCCGGCACCTCCCGCGCCCAGGACCGCCTTCTCGCGCCCGCCGACCGCTGGCGCCTCCTCCTCGGCCGCCGCACCGACGCCCTGCCGTCCTCCGCCGCGCCGCTCGCGACCGCGCTGGACGAGCTGTACGGCAGCGGACGCGGCGAGGGCAGCCGCGGCGGCCTGCCAGGGCCGGGCACCGGAGCCGGAGGGGGACGCGAGGCGCCGTACCCCGGTGTGCGGGAGTGGTCCGAGGACCTGGCCGCGCTCTTCGGCCCGGGCATCCGGGAGGAAGTGCTGGCTGCGGCCGCCGCGTCGGGCCGCAGCGACGTCCTCGCCGAACTGGACCCGGACAGCGCCCGCCCCTCGGTCGGCCTGCTGCGCACCGTGCTGCGGCACGCGGGCGGACTGCCCGAGGCCCGGCTGGCCGCACTGCGCCCGCTCGTCCGGCGCCTGGTCGACGAGCTGACCCGGCAACTGGCCACCCGGCTGCGCCCCGCCCTGCACGGCACGGCGCTGCCCCGCCCCAGCCGGCGCCCCGGCGGGGGCCTGGACCTGCCCCGCACCCTGCGCGCCAACCTGGCGACCGCGCGCCGCGGCCCGGACGGCACCGTCCAGGTGATCCCCGAGCACCCGGTCTTCCGCTCCCGGGGGCGCCGGGCCGCCGACTGGCGGCTGATCCTGGTCACGGACGTGTCGGGGTCCATGGAGGCGTCCACGGTGTGGGCCGCGCTGACCGCGTCGGTGCTGGCGGGGGTGCCCGCGCTGTCCACCCACTTCCTTGCCTTCTCCACGGAGGTCATCGACCTCACCGGGCACGTGGACGACCCGCTGTCGCTGCTGCTGGAGGTCAGCGTCGGCGGCGGCACCCACATCGCCGCGGGGCTGCGGCACGCGCGCGAGCTGGTCACCGTGCCGTCGCGCACCCTCGTCGTGGTCGTCAGCGACTTCGAGGAGGGCTATCCGGTCGGCGGTCTGCTCGCGGAGGTCCGTGCGCTGGTGTCGGCCGGCTGCCACGTCCTGGGCTGCGCGAGCCTCGACGACTCGGGCCGGCCGCGCTACTCCACCGGGATCGCCGGACAGCTCGTCGCGGCGGGCATGCCCGTCGCCGCCCTCAGCCCGCTCGAACTCGCCCGCTGGGTAGGGGAGAAGATCGCATGAGCCCGGACCTGCCTCCGGTCGTCCCGTCCGTCACCGCCGAACTCGTCGCGGCGCTCTCGCCCCGGCTGCGCAAGCGGCTGGACGCGGGTGTCACCAAGCTCCTGGCCCGGCCGGTCACCCGTGACGGTGACACGGTGCGGATCGCCGTCGACGACGCGACGGATCTCGTCCTGCGCGCTCCCGGCGGAGCGGTCACCGGCGCGGACGCGATCCACTGCGGATGCCTCCTGGCCCCCGACTGCCTGCACCGCGCGGCCGCGGCGTCGGCCGCCCCGGTCGCGGACGAAGCACCCCCCGAGACGCGGGAGGCCCGGGAAACCGCGTCGTCGGAGCGGCCGGGCGCGACGAGTGACGGCACAGCGGCCAGGACCGAGGCCGGGGCCGAGGTTGCCACGCCTGCCCAACACGCCGCCGCCCGGGAGGTGTTCGACGCGGCCGCCGCCGTCCTCGAAGCCGGTACGGACGGCGCCGGCGCCGTGCTCCAGGCACAACTGCTGCACGCGGCGCACACCGCACGCCTGGCCGGCCTGCCGAGGGCGTCCGCCGCTGCCGTCTCCGTGGTCACCGCCGTCAGGGCGGCCCGCACCGCGGACCCGGCGTACCGGCTCCCGGACCTCGCCGCCGCGCTCGCCGACGTGCTGGGCGTCGCCCACCGCCTCCCGCACGCCACCGGAGCGGACCTGGCCGCCCTGCGCGGAACGGTCCGGCAGCCCTACCGGCCCGACGGCTCCCTGCGCCTGTACGGGCTGTTCTCCGAGCCCGTCCTCACGGACACCGGCTACGCGGGCGCCGTCACCTGGACCGCCGACGCCGACGGACGCCTGTACACGGTGTCGGACGTGGCCCCGGGCGGCCCCGCCCGGGCGACCGGGGCCGCCGACCGGACCGTGCGCATCGGCGACACCGCCCTGACCCACCGTGAACTCTCGCGGGCCGGGCTGGCGGTGTCCGGCGCCACCGTCTCCCCGACGGGCCGCCTCGGCGCGGGCGCCGGGGTGCGGGCGGTCCGCGCCTCGGGTGCCGCCTGGCGCTCCGAGCCACTCGACCGGCTGTGGACCGTGCCCGCGGCCGAACAAGTGGCCCGGGCTCTCGGCGGCGGACAGGACCTGTTGTTCCTCGAGGTGACCCTCGTGGGCACGGTGCGGGAGACCACGGGCGACTGCCTGCTGGCCGACTGCGGGGGAGTGTCCCTGCGGCTGGCCGCCGCCCACGACGATCCCGCCCTGCCCTACCGTGACAACCTCCGCCTGCTGGCCGCCGCGGGCGGCAGCAGGCTGCGGATCGTCGCGCGCCTGGCGCCGGGACCGTATCCCCGCGCGCTGCTGCTCGCCGCGGAACACCCCACCGACTCCGGTGCCCGCGTGGACCTGGGCCTGGATCGCATGCAGCGCGCCGATCTGGCCGCCGGGGCGGTCGCGTCGCCGTCCGCGGCCGTCTCCGCCGGGGACGAGGCGCCGCTGCACGTACTGCGCCGCCGGGTCCACCAGACGGTGTCCGGCGGCCGCCGCGTCCTCTCCTTCAACGGTGACGCGCGGGGCGACGCCGCCCGGCTGCGCCGCCATGGCCTCGCCACGGCGGCCGACCTCCTCGACGATCTCCTCGCCGCGGCGGCGGACCGCTCCCGCGATCCCTTCGGCCGCCTGCTCCCCACCGACCCCGACCGCTTCGCCCGCTCCTGGCTCGCCGCTGCCGTCTACACCGACACGGTGGAACGCACCCTGTGCGCGCACGCGTGGAGCGCGCCCATGCCCGAGGCACCAGCCCTCCCCACAACCTGACCACGTCCGGGGCCCTCCACCGACCCTCTCCCGGGCCGAACTCCGGACCACCACCCACGCCGGGTGGAGCCCGCGTGGGGAGCGCCCTCGCCCGGACGCGCGCTGCGGCTGGGTCGAGGGCGGGGCGGCGTCCGCCGGGGAGGGCCCTCGGCCGCGCGCGGCGCACCGGCCGGGCGGCGAGCAGCATCGCCGGCCACGCCTGGGCGTCCCGGTGGGGCGCGTGGGATGCGTGCCGGGTTGCGGCCTGCGTCGCGAGCGGGCTCGGCGTGGCGTGGCGCGTTGTTGGGCCGGGGGTCGTCGGGGTGGCGTCCGCACGGGCGACCATGCGGCTCGCCTCCCGGCCCCTGCGCACCGCGCCCAGCCAAAGACACTCCCCACGCGCCGCGCACGGGGGCGCGGCCCGGCGTGAACGCTCTCCGCCGGGTGCGTACGGCCCGGCGGCAGCTGTCATGGATGCATGCCGGTCGCCGCGTCCGGCGGTGGTCGCGGGCCGTTCCGGAGGTGAGCCCTGAGCCCGGGTGGCCGCCCCGAGTCGGGTTCGGGGCTCAGGGCGGCCGGCCAGTCGGAGTACCGGGAGTGCGCCGTGTGCTAGGTCGGGGTCCCGGGCCGGGCGACCCGTAGGAGCGGCCAGTGCGCGAGGTCCCGTAGGAGTTGGCGGTCGTGGGTTGCGACGACCACCGCCGCGCTCGTCTCTTGGAGCGCGTCGGTCAGTTCGTCGACCAGCCGTGCCGAGAGATGGTTGGTCGGCTCGTCGAGCAGGAGCAGCGTGGGCCGGGACGACAGGGCCAGCGCCAGGTCGAGGCGCCGCCGCTGTCCCTGCGACATCCGTTCCACCGGCGTCCGCGCCGTCTCGGCGTCGAGCAGCCCGAGGGCAGCGAGCGGGACCGGCTCCGCGCCGTTGAGCCGCCCGACATGGCGCTCGTACACCTCGCGGGCGGTGAGTCCGGGCTCCAGCTCGGCCGTCTCCTGGGTCACCCGGACGACCCGTGCCCCGTCCGCCGTCCGTACCCAGCCGTCCGTGGGCCGGAGCGAGCCCGCCAGCACCGCGAGCAGCGTCGACTTTCCGGCGCCGTTCGGCCCGGTGACGAGCAGCCGGTCGCCGCCGTCGAGGCTGAGGTCGACCGGACCGGCCAGCCGCCCGGCCACGGCGACCCCGTGCGCCCGCACCTGCGGCGCGCCCGGCCGCACATGCGGCTTGGGCCACCGCAACGCCGGCGGCGGCTCCGGCACGTCGATGCGGTGGGCCCGCAGTGCCTCCTGCTGCCGGTTGAGGGCCTGCACGACACCGGGTGCGCGGGACTGGCGCTGGTGCTTGCCCGTTCCCTTGTCCGGCCGCCATCCGGTGGAGAGCCGCTCACGGGCCCGGGACACCGCGTCCCGCAGCCGCGCATGCTCGGTCTGCTGCTGTGCGTAGTCCTGCTCCCAGCGTTCGCGTTCCCGGCGCCGGGCCTCCTGCCAGGCGTCGTATCCGCCGGCGTAGAGGCGGGGTTTTCCGTCGCGGGAGGGGTCGAGGTCGAGGAACCGGTCCGCGATGTCGCGCAGCAGCGCCCGGTCGTGGCTGACGACGGCGAGCCCGCCGTCGTGCTCGCGCAGCCGGCCGGTGAGGAAGCCGAGTCCGGCCGCGTCGAGGTGATTGGTGGGCTCGTCGAGCAGCAGGACGTCGTGGTGGGCGCCGAGCAGGCACGCCAGGCGGACGCGGTAGCGCTGTCCGACCGACAGCGTCGACAACGGGCGCTCCCGGTCGGTGCACGCGCCGAGCGCCTCGAGGGCGACGTCGACCCGGCGTTCGGCGTCCCAGGCGTCCAGGCGGGTGGCCGCGTCCAGGGCGACGGCGTAGCGCTCGTCGGCGCCGGGAGCGCCCTCGGCGAGGGCGAGGGCCGCCTCGTCCAGTGCGTCGAGGGCCGTGAGCGAGGCGGCCAGCGCGGCGGACGTCAGCGTGCCGACGGTCTCACCGTCACGCGCTGACAGTTCCTGGCGGGCCAGCCCGATCGTGCCGGCCCGCCGCACCGTCCCCTCGTCGGGGGCGATCAGTCCGGCGAGGACGTGCAACAGGGTCGTCTTGCCCCGGCCGTTCTCGCCGACGACGGCGATCCGTGACCGGGCGGAGACGGTGACCGAGAGGTCGTCGAGGACGCGCCGGGACCCACGGGTCACCGTGACGCCCTCGGCGCGGACGTGTGCGTCATCGCCCGTGCCGACGGGCAGCGGGGAGACGTGGGGATGGGGATCGAGGTTCAACGGATGCTCCGCAGCTCGCAGTGGAGCCGGGCAGCACAGGAAAGCCGCCCGGCAGGAACCGGAACGGCGTGCGCGGATTCAGCAGAAGGGCGCCGCCGTCAGCGGGCGGCTCGGACCTTCTGCGACCAGATACCTCGTGCCATGCGGCCAGGTTAACAACACCGGCGCCCCGGCCTCACCTGGTTTTACGGCCCGCGGCCGAGCGGGCACGGGGACGGGCGACAGCATGACGGCCGACACAATGACGGCCGACACAATGACGTCATGATCCTCACCTCACGGATGTCCGCCGGCCTGAGAAGAGACGCGGTACGCGGGCGCCTCGCGGCGGGCGCCGCCGCGCTGGTCGTCACCGGCGCGGGACTGGCGCTCAGGTCGACGGCGGCCGGTGACGTGGCCGAGTACGGCGGGGACGCGCTGTACACGCTGCTCGTGCTCGCCCTCGTCCTGCTGGCGGCGCCGCGGACGGCCCGGCTGTGGGCCTGTGCCGTGGCGCTGGCGCTGAGCTGGGGAGTCGAGTTCCTGCAACTCACCGGGCTGCCGGCGGAACTCTCCCGGCGCAGCACGGCCGCCCGTTGGGTGCTCGGCTCCACCTTCGACGCGCCGGACCTGCTCTGGTACACCGTCGGCGCGGCCTGCGGCCGGCTTGTCCTGATGGTGCTCGAGGCGGCCCGCCGACGTGCCGCCTCGCTTGCCGTACCTATCGAATTTCGATAGCTTCCCATCGAGATTCGATCGAAGGTCTCGGCCTTCGGTGACCGCGAGGAGCACAGCCATGCCCGCAACACCCCCCACCACCCCCTGCCGCCCCGGGGCCACGGCCGCCACCGACGTGCTGGTGGTCGGGGCCGGGCTGGCCGGCCTGAACGTCGCCACGCTGCTCGCCCGGCAGGGCCACGACGTACTGCTCGTCGACCGGCGGACGACCCTGTCCGGGGCGATCCGCACCACGGGGATCTTCGTCCGGAAGACACTCGACGACTTCCCGCTGCCCGACGAGCACCTCGGACCCCCGATCCGGCGCGTGCTGCTCTATCCCCCCGCGCTGGACCGCCCCGTCACCCTGGTGAGCGACCGCGACGAGTACCGGGTGGGCGACATGGCACGCCTCTACGAGGCGGCGGCCGCCGTCGCGGTCGGCGCCGGTGTGCGGATGGCGCTGGGCACGCGGTACGCCGGCCGGCGGGACGGCGCGTTTCACCTGATCGGCCGAGACGGGCCGACCGCGGTCCGGGCCCGGTTCGTCGTCGGCGCCGACGGGGCCCGCTCCGGCGTCGCACGCGACCTCGGCCTCGACCGCAACCGCCATCTGCTGGTCGGCGCCGAAGAGGTCTTCGCGGTGCCCCCGAACGGCGAACCGCCCACCTTCCACTGCGTCCTCGACCCCTCCGTCGCGCCCGGATACCTGGCCTGGGTGGTCAACGACGGACAGCACGCCCACGTCGGCGTCGCCGGATACGCCGACCGCTTCCCGGACGGTCTGCGCCGGGCCGCGGAACGCTTCAGCGCCTCCGCGCCCGGACTGGCCGGCATCGACCGTCCCGAGGCCGTGGAGCGACGCGGGGGCCCGATACCCGTCGGCGGCGTGCTGCGCCGCATCGCCTGCGCCGACGGCCTGCTCGTGGGGGACGCCGCCGGAGCCGTCTCCCCCCTCACCGCCGGCGGCCTCGACCCCTGCCTGCGGCTGTCCGAACTGGCCGCCTCCGTCCTCGACGACGCACTGCGCTCCGGGACGCCGGAGCCCCTGGCGCACTACAGCGGAGCCGGTCTGCGGGCGAGTTTCCGGGGACGGCTCTCGCTGCGCCGTGCGCTGGCCCGCGTACGGACACCGGCGGCGACGACAGCGGCGTTCACTCTGCTGCGCACACCGCCGGGCCGGGCCGTGGCCGGCCGGATCCTCTTCGGCGACCGGTCCTTTCCCGACCGGCCCGCCCCGCGTGCCGTCGCCGTCCGGCACTGACACCACGGGAGTGGCCCGGTATGCGCGTGGGTGCCACCCGTAGCAGGCTGGGACCATGTCCGCCGACCAGCCGCCCCTCGTCGTGATCTACCCGCCCGGTGAGGACGGCGGCCGCCGGGTCCGCGCGGGCGCGCGGTTCCTGGGGATGGCGTACGGGCTCCTGGACGTCGTGGAATTCCTGCGCCTGGCCGGGCTGGACGAGGTCGACGACGACTGGATGCGCCGGTCCACCCTGGTCGAGTGGCGCGGCGGCGGACCGGACGTGTGGACGGCCCACAGCTGACCGGCGACCAGCCCCGGCTGTCAGTGCCGTCCGGCACGATGGGGCACATGGGTGAACTGGTCGAACGGGTCGACGAGCACGACGAGGTCGTCTCCGTCGTCCGCAGGAGCGACGCCATCAGCCGGAGGTGGCTGCACCGCATCGCGACGGTCGTGTGCCGCGACGCCGCCGGTCGGTTCCTCGTGCACCGCCGTCCGCATGACGCCGAACGATTCCCCGGCGGGTTCAACTGGATGCTCGGCGGTGCCGCGGAGGCCGGTGAGTCCTACGAGGAGGCCGCGGCGCGCGAGTTGGCGGAGGAACTCGGAGTCCGGGCCCGCCCGGAGTTCGTGTTCAACTTCAGGTGCGCCGGTGTGATCAGCCCCTACTGGCTCGGACTGCACGAGGCCGTCGTCACCGTGCCCATCAGGCCCGACCCGGAGGAGATCGCCTGGCACGACTGGCTGACGGAGCCCGAACTCCGGGAGCTGGTCCGGCACGAGGCGTTCGTCCCCGACGCCCGCGAGGCGTTCGAGCGGTACCGCGCCCTCGGGTGAGCGTTCGCGCGCAGGGGGCGGGGCGGGTCACCATGGCAGGGAGTGGGGGCGGGCCGTCTCGTCGTTCCGGAGGACGCACACGGTGTACATCCTGCTGCCCGTCCTGTTCGCGCTGGGTGCCGCGTTCAGCAACGCTCTCGCGACCGTTCTCCAGCGCAAGGCCGCCCTGAGCGTGCCGCGCTCCGACAAGCTGCGGGCCGGGCTGATGCTCGATCTGCTCCGGCGCCCCGTCTGGCTCCTGGGCATCGCCGCCGTCATCGCCGCGGCGGTCTGCCAGGCCGTGGCCCTCGCCACGGGACCGCTGACGGTCGTTCAGCCGCTCTTCGTGCTGGAGCTGCCGCTCGCCCTGGTCATCGCCTCGGTCCTGCTCCGGGGCCGGCTGTCCGCCGCGGGCTGGGCGGCGGTCTGCGCGGTGGTGGGAGGGCTCGCCGTTGCCCTGGTCGCCGCATCGCCCACCGGGAACCGCACGCACGTACCGATGGACCACTGGATCCCGGCACTCGCCGTGTGCACCGCAGCGATCGCCGGTCTCGTGCTCGCCGCCCTGCGCAGACCCGAGGGCCGGGCACGCGCCGCGTGCTTCGGACTGGCCACCGCGGTCTCGTACGCGGTGACGGCGGCGCTGATGAAGACGTCGATGCACACGCTCGACGACGGCGGCATCACCGCGTTCTTCTCCACCTGGCAGACCTACGGCTTCGCCGTGTTCGGCGCGTGCGCGCTGTTCTTCCTGGAGAACGCGATGCAGTCCGGCCCCCTCGTCGCCTCACAGCCGGCCATCACCCTCGGTGACGCGAGCGTGAGCCTGGCCCTCGGCATCACGGTCTACGCCGAGTACGTGCGCGGAGGCTGGTGGCTCCTGCTGCAACTGCTGGGCGTCGCGCTGATCGTCTCCGGTGTGCTCGCCCTCTCGAAGGCACCGCTCGCCCGGTCCCTGGCCGGTGAGGAGGCCGACGCCCCCGCCGAGGCCCCGTGAGACCGCCCGCGCCACTGTGTAACGTCCGGCCGTATGGACCCACTGCCTCACCCCCACCCCGCACCGGGCGCCCGACGCCGGGCCCGTGACCTCGGCATCGTCATCGGAGACATCCCGGCCGGACCGCTCGGCGCGATCACCGATGTACCGGGCGTGTGCGTGGGGCACACCAGCGTCCGCGAGCACCCGGATGTGCACAGCGGGGTCACCGCCGTCGTGCCCGACACCGTGGGGCCCGCCACGCCCCTGCCCGCGGGCGTGTTCACCGGCAACGGCTACGGCAAAATCATCGGGACGACCCAGCTCACCGAACTCGGCGCGCTGGAGACGCCCGTGCTGCTGACCTCCACGCTGTCGGCGTTCCGCGTCGCCGACGCCCTCGTCGGCTGGATGCTCGAGCGCCCCGGCTGCGAGGAGACCCTGAGTCTCAACCCCGTCGTGGGGGAGTGCAACGACGGGTTCCTGTCCGACATCCGCTCCCGGCCGGTCCGCGAGGAGCACGTCAGGGCCGCCCTCGACGGGGCGTCCGGCGGACCGGTGACCGAGGGCTGCGTGGGCGCCGGATGCGGCACCGTCGCCCTGGGCTACAAGGCCGGCATCGGCACGGCTTCGCGCGTCCCCGGTCTCGGGGACCGGCGCCACACCGTGGGCGTGCTGGTCCAGGCGAACTTCGGCGGAACCCTGCGGGTGCTCGGCCGTACGGTCACCCCGGGGTCACCGGGGCGGGCGCCCGTCGCGGACACGGGATCCTGCATGATCGTGGTGGCCACGGACGCACCGCTCGACGCCCGTCAGCTGACCCGCATCGCGCGGCGGGCGGTGTTCGCCCTCGCGCGCACGGGCGCGTCCTACAGCCACGGCAGCGGCGACTACGCCATCGCCTTCAGCACCCGCCCGGCCGCCGGCCCCACCGTGGCCGACGCCGCACTGGGTCCGCTGTTCGAAGCGGTCCTCGACGGGGTGGAGGAGGCGGTCCTCAACTCCCTGCTCGCCGCGACAACGACCACGGGCCACCGCGGCAGAACCGCCGAGGCCCTCCCGACAGACCTGCTCCTCACCACCCTGGCCACACCTCCGGTGGACCGGAGGTAAGAGGCCACTCCCCGCGGGCGCCGGCGCAACCGGGACCGGGACCGGGACCGGTGAACTTCACGGGCCCGCCGGTCGCTCGGACCCCGTGCGCCCGGCGAGCTCGCGGAGCCACCGGGCCCTGTCGGCCGCGTGAACCCACGGGCTCGCCGGCGGCGGGGGTACCCACGGGCCCGCTGCCCGTGCGGACCCCGGCCGGTCGCGCGGACACCGGGTCCGTCCGCCGCCAGGACGCCCCGCCCCTCATGGCCGCGCCCCCTCACCCCCGCCGCCCCCACGCCATCGCCATCCCCGGCCCCAGTTCGGCGAGGTGCGGTGAGGACAGGTAGGTCAGGGCCTCGTCCACCACGTCGGCGTCGACCAGGCCCGTCGCCTCCAGTTGCGGTCTCATGCGGCTCCAGGTCTCGGACCAGACGAGGGCGGCCGGGCCGCCGGGCACCAGCGGCGGGCAGAAGACCTCCGCGGCGACATCCCGCAGGCCCTCCTCCCTGAGGAAGCGCGGATAGGAGGGCACGGCCGCGATGTCCGTGCCGATCGTCGCCCTGAGCGCCCGCCACATGGCGTCCATGGTGCGCCGGTAGGGGGAGGACGGGCCGAGGACGTCCGGCAGTTCCACCGCGTCGCCGAGCACCAATAGCCCGCCGGGGTTCAGCCGGCCCGCCAGCCGTGAGACGAGCCGCCGGCGGTCCGGCAGATGCATCAGAACGAACCGGGCGCGTGGATCAGATCGAACGTGCCGGGCAGCGGACGCCCGTCGGTGAGATCCGCCGTGAGCACCCGCAGCCGCCGGTCGTCGAGCGGTGCGAGCGCCTCGGTGTCCCGGTCCACGGCGACCACCTCGTCGACGTCCGCCGTCTCCAGCAGCCACCGCACGATCGTTCCCGTCCCGGCGCCCACCTCCAGACAGCGCAGGCCCGGCCCGGCCCCCAGTGCCCGCAGACGACGCGTCGTGAACGGGTCGTACACGAGCGCCGCCGCGTCGATCCGTTCGGCCTCGCGCGGGTGCTCCGGTGCGAACAGGCTCTCCCCGTACCCGCCGCCGGCCGGCACCTCGCCCCGAGGGTGGGCACCGGTCACGGCCGCGCGCCGCCCCCCGCCTCGGCCTTGCTCCAGAAGGCGTCGGCACGGGCGTTGAACACGTCGGGGATCTCCTGGAAGAACTGATGCGCCTCCTCGGGCAGCACTTCGAACTCCGCGCCGGGAATCCGCTTTGCGACCACGCGGCCGACGCGCGGCGGGGTGGGGAGATCGGCTCCGCCGGCCAGGACGAGCGTCGGCACGGCGATGCGCGGGAGCCGGTCGAAGGTGTCGTGCCCGGTGAACGCCGACAGCTGACGCCGGAACGCCTCGGCGGACTGGGGGTGGGGGAAGGCCAGCGCCTCGTCGATGAACCGATCGACGGTCCCGTCCTCGTGCGCACGCGCCGTGTAGACCCACAGGTAGAACGCCTCCAGCATGGCGCGCTCGTTCGGGGCCCGCTCGATCATCCAGTCCCAGAACTCCGCCATCCGGCGGAAGTAGGCGTCGGTGCGGGCACAGGTGCTCACCAGGATGAGGCTGCGGACGAGTCCGGGATGCCGCAGGGCGAGCTCCTGGGAGATGAAGCTGCCTCCCGAGAAGCCGACGACATGGGCGGCCGGGACCGTCAGCGCGCGCAGCACCGCGGCGGCGTCGTCGGCCATCCCGGCCACCGTGAGAGGTCCGTCCGGCAGAGGTGTGCGTCCGACTCCCCGGTTGTCGAAGGCGGTGAGCCGGCGACGGTCCGAGAGCCCGTCGAGCTGTGCCTCCCATGCCTCCGCGGGATCACCGAGCCCGGAGACGAACAGGACGTCCGGTCCCTCACCCCGGCGCTCGACCCAGAACCGCGTGCCGCCGGCGTCGATCATCTCGCCCATGGTCCGGCCTCCTGAACGCGTGCGGAACCAAACAGGAGCCTTCCTGCCCACCGTCTCACAACGGGCCCGGGGCGGCGCGTGGACGGCCGGTCCCACGGCGGCGGTCCGCCCCGCACTACTGTCGGCACATGAGCGAAGACTCCCGGCGTTCCGTCGTCGTCGAGCGCACCGCCTCCGGTCAGTACGTCGCCACCAACGCGCGTGGCGGCACGCTCCGCTTCGGCACCGCCTCCGGCGCCGGCGACAGCACCGAATTCACCCCGGTCGAACTGCTGCTCGCCGCGATCGGCGGCTGCACGGCGGCGGACGTCGACGTGGCCACCGGCCGGCACGCCGAGCCCGCGCGGTTCTCGGTCTCGGTGACCGGAGACAAGATCAGCGACGAGCTGGGCAACCGCATGACCGACCTCGTGGTGACCTTCGACGTCGCCTTCGAGGACGGGGACGGCGCGGACCGGGCCCGCGCGATCCTGCCCCGCGCGGTGCGGGCCTCGCACGACCGCCTCTGCACGGTCAGCCGCACGATCGAGACCGGCACGCCCGTCACCGCGGTGATCAAGGACGCCTGACGGGCCGCACCGCTCACCGTCGGCGCCGGAAGCCCGGAACACCGCCCGGAGCCCAGGGCCCTCCCCGGAGACCCGGTCCACCCTCTTGTCTTTCTGTCATGTCACCGACATTCTCGAGCGGGGGCGGTCTACTCGCATAGACCCGCGCCCGGCACAGAGGCACAGACCCGCTCCACGGCTCCACCTGGCAGTCCGACCCGACCACTCGACCCAGGAGGATCGATCCACGTGAGACCTCGTCACCCCCGCCGGCACGGCCTCGGCGCCCTCGCCGCATGCCTCATCACACTCACCGCCGGCCACACCCTCGCCGCACCCCCCGCCACGGCCGCCCCGGCGCCCCCCGCCACCGCCGACGCCGTCCTCGCCGCCGAGGACACCGCCGCGCGAGCGCTGGCCGCCTCCCTCACCGACCCCGCCTGGCGTGCCACCGTGCGCAGCGCGGCGCTCACCTCCGACGAGGTGACCGTCACCGACCTGGCGCGGAAGGCCGGCAGCCCCCTCACGCCCGCCCTGTCCGCCGCCGACCGCCGCATAGCCGCCGCCAAGGGCCTGGACCCCGGTGCCGGCCCGCTGCTCCGGCTGCGCCTCGGGGACGCCTCCATGCGCGCGGCACTCTCCGCGGGAGCCACGCCCTGGGTCGCCGTGGCGACGTCCGACGACGACGTCATGAGCGTCACCGCCTACGACCCCCGGGGCCGGGCGCACACGCTCGACGCGCACACGGCGCCCGACCGCCCCGTGTACGTCCTCGACATCGACGGGTCCCGGGCGCTGACCGCCGGGCTGGACGTACTGAACCGGGAACTCGCGGGGTACGGCCTGCACTCCGCCGCACCGCGCCCCGGCACGGCCTCCGACCGCCGGGCGCGGACCCCGGCGGCCGCCGAGGGCTTCTGGACCACGCGCATCTCCGAGGTCCGCCTCTCGGACGACGAGGAACCCTGGATCAAGGGCGACGCCGAGATCTACACTCTGGTCACCGGCTTCGGCCACGACGGCAAGGTGAGGGTCGACCCCGTCGACATGCCGTACCTGGACGAGGACGGAACCGTCTACCGGCCCCAGCAGATCCTGGTCGACTGGTCCCACTACAAGTACGACCTGGCCGACGCGGTCATGATGGAGGAGGACGGCAGCACCAACTACCGGGACCTCGCCAAGGCGATCGCCGCCGTGCTGCTCACGATCACCGACCAGGGCGCCTACATCCCCTTGGTGAACGCCGTCCTGGACGCCGTCCCCGACGACTGGTGGACCGACGACCCGGACTACGTCGACTCCTGGTACACCCTCGCCCGGGACTTCACCGGCACCCGTTACGGCGCCCGCGGAAACGGGTGGATGACCGTGGAGCCGTACTTCGTCCGGGAGTTGTGACCCGCTCGCTCACTCGACGCCGCTGGGTGTGGGCGACGGCGTACGCCCGGCGAGCACCTCCTGGAGCCGCTGCGTCCCCTGTTCCACCGCCGCCGTGGTGGTGTCGTGGTCGGCGCCCTCGAGTCCGCCGTTGGTGACCGTGATGGCGCTCGTCCCGACCCGCACGGCGGCGACGTCCAGGCTCAGCGTCACGGGGTTGCCGTCGCTCGTGCCCTTGACCGTCACCGTCAGCCCCTGGCGGTCATCGCCGCTGTCCGGCAGCGACAGGTCGATGACCTGGACGGTGCGGTCGCCGTCGTCACCGCCGGTCAGGGTGAACTGGTCGCAGGTGTCCGGCAGCGAGTGCAGCCACTTCATGGAGTCGTCGAGACCGGCCTGGTCGTACGCGGCGACCTGGTAGAGCAGCCGCGCGTCACCCTCCTGGAACCCGGTGAGCGCCGACGCCCCGGACGGGCGGCCCAGCAGGGTCTCGTCGTACAGCGCGTCGACGAGACCCTGGCAGTCGCCGGCGTCGCTCCTGCCCTCGAGGAACGCGGCCACGTCCACGTTCCCCACCAGCAGGGAGTTCCGCCACTCCTGCGGGTTGTCGACCTGGGTCCAGTCGCCCTCGATGTCCGCCGGGGTGATCAGCGCGTAGCGTGCGCCGGTCTCGCTGAGGTCCGTGCCGGGTGACGGGGAGGCGGGCGTCGACTCGGGCGACGTGGTCTGCGCGGCGAGACCCCGCTCGGCCACCGTGGCGGAGACCTCCGACGCGGACGGTGCGCTGTCGTCCGAGCCGGAACAGGCCGCCGTGGCGAGCAGCGTCCCGGCGGCCAGCGCGGCGGCCAGGACGCGAAGCGAACGGACGTACGGGCGAGGGGTGGTCACAAGTGCCTCCTGAGGACGGGACGGCCGCCCGGTGCCGGCTGCCCCGGGCGTTTTCCCCCGTCCCCCACCGCACCATCGCTCCGCCCGGGTGACCAGCGCAGCGGAGGCATACAGGTGAGGCGCTCTTCCAGGCGTTTCCGTATGAGTCCTGATACATTCCGTTTGTTGCCTTGTGTCCTGGAAGGAACGCAGCCACGTCCCCCACCGGCAACGGGCCGCACGATCCCGCGGCGGCCAAGCGTCACCCGCACCTGTTCCGTGCCCTCCGGCGCCGCCAGAACCTGCGGCTGCGCCGGTCCGACATCACGGTGACGGATGAACGGGCGGTCAAGCGCGCGGTCAAGGCCGCCTCGCTCGGCAATGCCATGGAGTGGTTCGACTTCGGCATCTACGCCTATCTCGCCGGCACCATCGGCCGCGTCTTCTTCCTCTCCGGGAGCGAGACCGCGCAACTGCTGTCCTCCTTCGCCACCTTCGCCGTCGCCTTCCTCGTGCGCCCGCTCGGCGGCATGGTCTTCGGGCCGATGGGGGACAAGATCGGCCGCAAGAAGGTGCTCGCGCTGACCATGATCCTCATGGCGATCGGCACCGCCGCGATCGGCATGCTGCCGACCTACGCGGCCGTGGGCTTCTGGTCCCCGCTGCTGCTGATCGCCTTCCGGCTGCTCCAGGGCTTCTCCACCGGCGGCGAGTACGGCGGCGCCTCCACCTTCATCGCGGAGTACGCCCCCGACCGCCGGCGCGGCTACTTCGGCAGCTTCCTGGAACTGGGCACGCTCGCGGGCTACACCGACCCGCACCGTTCCCGCGGCCGAACGGCACCGGGCCGAAACGTTCTGGACCGCCGACCGGATGCGCGGCGCCGCACCCCTCGACCTCGAACTGAGCCCGACGGCCGCCGCCACCCTGAAGGCACCCGCGCCGTCCGACGCGGGCGGGACGACCGTCGTGCCCGGCGCCGCACCCACCGCCTTCCCCGAGCCCGGCGGGCCCTGGACCGGCGACGGAGCCGTGGTGTCCACCTCGGGCAAGGTGTTCTTCACCTTCCAGGGACGCACCGCCTCCTGCTCCGGCAACGCCGTCACCAGCCAGAACGCCAGCACCGTCATCACGGCCGGGCACTGCGTGAAGTACCAGGGAAGCTGGCACACCAACTGGGTCTTCGTGCCCGCGTACGACAACGGCGAGGCCCCGTACGGCCAGTGGAGCGCCACCAGCACGCTGACCACCCCGCAGTGGGAGGCGAGCGAGGACATCAACTACGACGTCGGGGCGGCGGTCGTGGCACCCCTGGACGGACAGCGGCTCACCTCGGTCGTCGGCGCGCAGGGCCTGGAGTTCAACGGCGGCTACAACAAGCGGATGTACGCCTTCGGCTTTCCCGCCGCCGACCCGTACGACGGCTCCGAGCTCATCCACTGCAGCGGCAACAGCTCGAGGGACTTCCTCTTCTCGCAGGACCACAGCCTCGGCTGCGACATGACGGGAGGCTCCAGCGGAGGCCCCTGGTTCACCGGCTTCGACGAGACGACGGGCACCGGCCTCCAGGTCTCGGTGAACAGCTTCGGCTACACGTTCCTGCCGAACAGGATGTTCGGGCCCTACTTCGGCAACGAGGCGAAGGCCCTGTACGACCGGGCCCAGACCTCCTAGTGCCGCGGCAGGCAACGTTTGCCCGTCAAGGAGCGGCGTCCGGTGCGTGCTCTCGGCGTGCCGGCCGGAAGTCCTCGTACTGGACGTACTTGGGCTTTCGGCCGGTGCGGCGAGAGTGCGTGCCGGGCGTCGCGACGGGGCGAACGTTGCCTGTCGGGGCACTAGAACCCGCTGTCCGCGTCCCGCCGGCCGGCGCTTCGCGCGCCGGCCGGCGGGCGCGCCCTCTTGCGTCTCCGGCAGCCCGGCCGGCCATCGCCTCGCGCATCGCGGGAGCCGGCCGACCGGCCGCCACCGGCCCGCCTGGCGTGGGCACATGAGCCACCCCACCACGCACGACACGCCCCACCACCGGCACAAGCCCGGCCGCGACCAGGGCGACCAGGCGGAGATCCTCGACCTGGACGCGGACGTACTCGCCGGCCACACCGCGTCCATCACCGCCTGGCTCCCTCTGGAGGCCGCCCCTCGTCACATCGTCGACCTGGGCAGCGGGACCGGAGCCGGCACCCTCGCCCTGCTCGAACGCTTCCCCGAGGCCGAGGTCACCGCCGTCGACTCCTCGGACGCCCATCTGCGCCGGCTCCGGCAGAACGCGGCCGCGGCCGGGGTGGCGGACCGGGTGCGCCCGGTGCGGGCGGACGTCGACGCGGCGCGCCGGCCCGCCCTCGGCGCACCGGAGCTCGTCTGGGCATCGGCCTCCCTGCACCACATGGCCGACCCCGGCGCCGCGCTGCGCAAGGTGCGCGAGATGCTCGCCCCCGGCCGACTGTTCGCCGTCGTCGAACTGGCCGGTTTCCCCCGTTTCCTGCCGGCGGACGCCCCGGAGACCGCCCCGGGTCTCGAGGAGCGCTGCCACGCCGCGCTCGGCCACCACCATGCCGCGCACGTGCCGCACCGGGGAGCCGACTGGGGGAGCATGCCGGCCGCGGCCGGCATCACCATCGGGGGCGAACGCACCCTCTCCGTCAGCGTCGGCCCGTCCCGCACCGACGCCGTGGGCCGCTATGCCCTCAGCAGTCTGCGCCGTCTCCGGGCCGGTGCCGCCTCCGCACTGACCGCCGAGGACCTCACCGCCCTGGACCGGCTGCTCGACCCCGACGGCCCGCACAGCATCCTGCGCCGCGGCGACCCGGCCGCTCGGACCGAGCGCACGGTCTGGGCGGCCCGCCGTAGCCACCGGGCCCGGTAGTACGCTGAAACCTCACGTCCATGTGAGAGACCGGTCGTGTGCCACGGGGCACGGAAGGGACGTCATGCGCATCGGGGAGCTCGCCGCACGCACGGGGGTCAGCGTCCGGTCGCTGCGCTACTACGAGGAACAGGGACTGCTCACCAGCACCCGCAGCGCCGGCGGACAGCGGCACTACACGGAGCACGAGGTGGAACGGGTCCGGTTCATCCAGCGCATGTACGCCGGTGGTCTGTCCAGCCGGACCATCCTCGACCTGCTGCCGTGTGTCGACGCACCCAGCGAGGAACACTCCGACGTCGCCATGGAGCGGATGGCCGAGGAGCGCGAACGGCTCTCCGCGCACATCGACGAACTCATCCGCACCAGGGAGACGCTCGACGCCCTGATGGCCGCGGGCCGTGCCTTCCGGGAGACCCTGGACCCGAAGGTGGCCTGCTGACCGGCCATGCGCCGTGCGGCCGCCTCCCCTTGCGGGCTCAGAGGCCGCTGACCTTGCCGCTCGCCGAGATCTCGTAGACGAGAGTGACCGTGCGCCGGGCGCCCGGGGACAGCGGGAGGTTCCAGCGGACGATGCCGTCGGCGTCGACCGCGTCGGGCACAGGCGAGCACGCCTCCCGGCGCAGCCGGACCTCCACCGCCGACACCTCGGAGACCGGGATGCGCTCCCGGAGCACGATCACCCGTTCGTCCCGCTCGCCGGGGGCCGAGAAGCGGGAGACGTGCAGCCGCACCGTGCGGGTGAGGACGGTGCGCTGGGTGATCCCGGTGGTCTCGCGGGTCTCCTCGGTGTGCCGCAGCACCCGGTGGTCGTTGCGGCTGCCGAAGGCGAGGTCCACGGGCGCGCCGGGCGCGGTGAAGTCCAGTGTGCCGCGGCCGGTGAACCCGCTGCCGCCGATCAGGTCGACGGGTCCGGCCAGCAGGGCGTGCCCCGACCCGTTGTCGAACCGCACCACCTGGTCGACCAGCGGTGACAGTTCGGGCGAGCAGGCGTACTCGGTCCGTGCGGACGAGGTGAACGAGGAGAGCGGCACCCGGTGGGCGCGTCCGTCCGCCGGTACGGAGACCGGCGCGGGGGCGTGCAGGACCCGCACCTCGCCGCCGTCGTCCACTCCCGGCAGCCCCGGCACGGGGGCGGGGCCGAGCTCCGCGACCTCCTCCTCGCGCAGGTCCACGTGCACGGTACGGCGCTCGGCGGGGGAGCGGTCCGTCAGCGTCAGCCAATCCTCACCCAGCCGGGGCGGCTCCGTGGCCGCGGCCGAACGGGCGGTCGACAGCGTCAGCCGTACGTCCGACCAGTCCTCGCCGGTGCGCTGCCACACGATGGCGTCCGTGTCCAGGGTGAGCTTCGGCCCGTCGAGCACGGCCCGATAGGCAGGGCGCCACAGGGCGCACGGGGTGAGGTGGCCCAGGCGCAGCTCGGTCCGCCCCGCGGCCTCGGCGTGCACGGTCAGCTCGACGTGGCCGGTCAGCTCCGCGGGCTCACGCTCGGTCAGGCCCCATGCCTGCTGGGCCTCGGAGAGTTCGACGGCGATGCGGGCCAGCCTCGCCTCGACGGCCCGCAGTTCCTCCCCGTAGACGTCGCGTTCGCCGTCCACCCGGTCCAGCTCCCGCGTCCAGCGGTCGCTCTCCGCTTCGCCGTGGCCGGCGCCCTCGGAGATCTCCCGCAGCAGATCGGCGGCCAGCCGGGCGAGCAGATCGAGCCGGGCGGCCAGCCGGTCCCGCTGCTGCTCCAGCTCCGACCGCTCCCCTTCGAGCGCCGTCACCCGGCGGCGCAGCGCGGAGTCGTCGTCGCCGGGCCCCGGCTCGCGAGGCGTCCAGGCGCGCACGATCCGCACGTCGAGGACGGTCGCCGCGGGGCCGCCGGACAGTGCGGCGTGCAGGGTGCGGTCGACGGCCAGGGCGGTGACCGGCCCCAGGCGCAGCCGCTGGGTACCGGCCGCCAGTTCGAGCACGGCGGTCCGTTCGATGTGCGCGCGGTCCTCCGTACAGGTGACGGCGGTGACGGGCAGGGGGATCAGGGCGGCCGGCTCCGGCGACGGGGACGACATGGATGACGTGGGCGACGTGGACATGACTGTGTCAGCTCCTGCGGTTGCCGCCCGTGAGGGCCTTGCCGGCGGGGATGCGGATTTCGTAGCCGCCGTCCAGTGCGACGGTGCCACCGGCGGGCAGCTCGACCCGCCACAGACGGGTGCCCGGAGCGTGGTGCTCGGGGCTCTCGTCGTCCTCGGGCGCCACCCAGTCACCCCGTTCCTCGATGCGGACGTCCGCCTCCGAGGTGACGGGCACGCGCTCGCGCACCTCGACGGAGACCGGCAGGGGGAGCCGGTTGGCCAGCTCCACGTGCACACGGTGGTCGAGCACGGTGACGTTGTTGCGCAGACCGGCGGTCGACTCGTGCAGGTTGGTCCGGCGGGTGACCCCGATCGCCTCGGCCGGTCCGAGGCCCATCCGGCACACCCCGCCCGGGGCGAGCGTCGGCAGGGCGGCGGTCAGCAGGAAGTCCCCGTCGACGGTGACCTCCACCGGACCGGCCAGCAGGGCCTGGTCGGTCGCGTTCGAGAGCACCAGGGTCGCGTAGACGGTCTGCTCCACGGAGGGTACGCAGACGTACGAGGTGCGCAGACCCACCGGCACCTCACCGATGGCGACGCTGTGCCACGTGCCGTCCGAGGGGATGTCGGCGCGCGCGGCGGCGTCGTAGCGGTGGTCGAAGGAACCCGCCGACTCGCGCGGGCGCTCGGTGCGCCCCGGGAGCGGCAGCGCGGCCACCGTCTCGGCGCGCCGCCGGTACTCGGCGGTCACCGGGTCGAATCCGGTACCGGGGAACAGCCGCCCCCTGCGGCTCTCGGGGTCGTCCGGGCCGCACAGGACGAGTGCGCTGTAGTCGAGCTCCGCGGCGTCCGGCTGCGGCGGCCCCGGCACGGGCGCCGGTGGTGCGGCGAGGGGTGGGGCGGCGGACATCGCTGGCGGCGGGGCCGCTCCCGGAGCCGCGGGAGCCAGGGCGGGAGCCAGGGCGGGGGCCGGGGCGGGGGCCGGGGCGGGCCCCGCGCCGGTGCGCGGCCTGGCGCCGGGGCGGGGCCTGGACCGCGTCACGGTGCCGGCGGCGGCGCTGCCGAACCCTTGCGTGAGCCCCTCCGCGTCACCCGGACCCCCCGGGCCGCCGTAGCCTCCCGGTGCGGGCGGAGGCGCGGCGCCGACCATCGCGGCCCCGGCTGTCGAGTCGGCGGCGGTCGCGCCGGGCCGCGGGCCGGCGGCGTCGTACCCGGCGAAGAGACCGGCCAGGCCCGCCGGGGGCTCCCGCCAGCCCGGAGCGGAGGGCGTCGGCTGACTGCGTCCGATGCGCACGGAGCGCAGCCGGGGCAGGCCGGTGCGACGGCGCAGATCGGCGGTGGCCAGCGCGATGCGCACCCCGGTCCAGTCCTCGCCGGTGCGCTGAGCGACCGACGCCCGCAGCGACAGGCGCCCGACGTCCTCGCCCTGACGGTGGGTGAGACGGTAGGTCGGCACCCACACGGCGCCGGGCACGCCGTACTCCACCTCCACCTCGGTCTCCGCCTCACCGGCGCCGTCGAGCGTCAGGACCGCACAGAACGAGGTGGCCACATGCGCCGACGGCGCGTCGGAGCCGGCACGGGAGAGCCGGTCCAACGCGACGGACAGGTCGTGCTCGGCCCGGCGCAGTTCCTCCTCCAGCGCGCGCAGCCCGCTGTGCAGCGCGGTCAGCCGGTCGTCGACGAAGGCGGAGAGGTTCAGCCACGCGTCGACCGGGGTACGGCGATGCGGGTCGTCCTTCCTGCGGGCGGGCGGCACCGGACGCAGCGCGCCGATCTCCTCGATCAGGGTCAGCTGCCGGTCCCGGCGGCCCTGCGCGGCAGCCCGGGCGTCGCGCAGGCGTTCCACCTCGCGCAGCAACTCGCCCGCCCGGTCCGCGTCCTGGGGTTCGGCCTCGACTTCGACCCGCGCCTCTGTGACGCGCGTCCCCGAGGCGTCGACGACGCGGGCCCGCAACGAGTCCGGGTCCAGCGAGCGGGGCAGTCCTGTCACCCGCACCCGTCCGCCCGCCGGCACCGGGCCCCGGGCCAGCCGTCGGCAGAGCGCGCCCTGCGCGTACACCACCACCGAATCGAGAACCGACGTCCACTCAGGAGCCGCCCCAGCCGTCATGTACCCCCCACTCCAGCCGCGCCCGTGCCGAGGGCAGCTTACGCCGCGCGCCACCGGGCCTCGTAGTAGCCTCTCCGGCGGACGACGAGGCGGTGGGCGCACATGAGGACAGCGGTGGTGGGAGCCGGCGGGGTCGGCGGCTACTTCGGGGCGCGGCTGGCCGCGGCCGGCCACGAGGTCACGTTCGTGGCCCGGGGCCGCCACCTGGAGGCCGCGCGCAGCGAGGGCCTGCTCGTCCGCAGCCCGCTGGGCGACGTCCGCACCTCACCCGACGCCTTCGTCGACAGCGTCGCCCGGCTCGGTCCCGTGGACCTGGTCGTCGTCGCGGTGAAGCTCTGGGACACGGAGGACGTGGCAGGACAGCTGGCCTCCTCGAACGCGGGGAAGGCGCCGGTGCTCTCGCTGCAGAACGGCGTGGACAAGGACCCCGTCCTGCGCCGTCATCTGCCCGAGGAATCCGTCCTCGGCGGAGCCTGCTTCATCTCCGCCTTCATCGAGGAACCCGGTGTCGTCCGGCACAACGGCACCCTGCAGAGAATGGTCTTCGGCGCACGTCACCCGAGCCAGGAACCGGTGGTCGCCGACCTGCTGGCCGCCTGCCGCGACGCGGGCATCGACGCGGAGACCAGCGACGGGATCGACAAGGTGATCTGGGAGAAGTTCGTCTTCCTCGTCGGTCTGTCCGCCACCACGGCGGCCGTCCGCCGGCCCATCGGAGTCGTCCGCTCCAACGAGCGTTCCCGGGCGCTGCTGCGCGAGATCATGGAGGAGACCGTGGCCGTCGCGCAGGCGTCCGGGGTCCCCGTGGACGACGCGTTCGCCGAGAGCCGGCTGGCCTTCTGCGACACGCTGCCCGCGGACATGACCTCCTCCATGCACAACGACCTGGAGAACGGCAACCGTCTCGAGCTGCCCTGGCTCAGCGGGGCAGTGGCCGACCTGGCCGCCCGGCTGGGCGTCCCCGCCCCGCGCAACCGGACGGTGGCCGACATCCTCGCCCCGTACGTGCTCGGAACACCGTCAGAGGCATGACGCGGCGGTGCACTCGTTCACCGTGCGCCGTCCCCCTTGATCAGACACCAGTAATCACCGTGGCGCCCGATGCCGATGCGGTCGCCTCGCGGCACCAGCGCGGGGTCCGGGTGGCCGACGGCCGCCATGGAGCAGGCACGGTCGCCGACCTTGCCCCGCTCGGCCATGCGCCGGGCGGCGGCGACCGCCGTCGGTGAGGTGTGCCAGGTGGTGGTCACCGCCCGGTCCGGTCCGGCTGTCGGGGTGGCGGGCGGTGTGCGCGTCGCACTCGGCGCGGCGGGCTTCGGCGGGCGGGTCGGGACGGGCGTCAGGGCGGAGGACGACGGCGCGGGCTCCGAGTGCTGCGGCACGGGTGCCGGGGACTTGGACGCGGGCTTCGAGGAACGTTGCTCGGACGTCGACGGCTTGGGCGCGTGCTTCGACGGGCGCTGGATGGGTGCCGAGGGCTTGGGCGTGGGCTTCGAGGGCCGCTGGACGGGCGTCGAGGGCTTGGGCGTGGGCTTCGACGGCCGCTGGACGGGCGTCGAGGGTTTCGGCGCGTGCTTCGAGGGTGTCGGCGCGGGTGCCGAAGTCTGCGGACGCTTCGTCGCAGGCCGCGCCGGTTCGGGACGCGCGGGGGAGCCGGAGGGCGCGGGCACGGTGGAACGTGCCGAGGTTCCGGGCCCCGGGGGCCGCGCCGGCACGGGTGTCGGTGCCGCTCCCGTGCCGGGCGGGCGTACGCCCGTGCCGTCCGTCGCGGGCGGGCGGGGCCCCGGCTCCCTGCCCGGCGCCGCCGAGCCGGTGGCCGGCCGCTCACCCGGCACCGCCGGCTCGGTGGCGGGCCCCGGGATCCCCGGCCCCGTGCGGGTCGCGGCTCCCCCGCTCGGCGGGGCCGGCTGACGAGACCGGGATGTCGCCCCGGGGGACCGGGTGAGCGAGGGCGTCCCCGGGGCGGTGCCGGAGGGCTCCGTCTCGAACGTCCAGGACGGCAGCGGGTTCAGCGTGGGCAGGGACAGATCCGTCCCCGAGGGCCTGGGGGTGGGATCGCCGCCGTCCCGCCCGACCAACGCCCACACGCCGAGTCCCCCGAGGACGAGCAGGGCGGCGCCGCCCGCGATCCACGGGGCACGTCGGGGTGGGCGTCGGTGACGGTTCATGGTCCCACTGTGCTATGCGACCCGGTGGGGCGCCTGCCGCATCGGCCGGACGTTGTGCCGTGCGCCCGGTTGTACCGTCCGTCCGGGTGACGTGACCGATCCCGTGGCCGTAGGCGGGTACCTTCCCCGGTCAGTCGTTGACGTCCCGGTTGAAGTCCTCGGCACATGCGTCACGTTCGCTCTGGGTGTCGGCCTGCCGGACACAGTCGTCGAAGTCCTTGAACTCGTCCGAGTTGAGGATCGACGCGCCGATCGCGATGATCACCACGGACGCGGCCAGCCCCAGCGCGCCGAGTACCGCCCCGACGATGGACATCGCACCGTGCGGGGCCCGGCCTCCCCGTGCCTTGCGGGCACCGATGACGCCGAAAACCACAGCCAGGAGTCCGAGCAGGGCACCACCGACGACGGTCCAGAAGAGGACGACCGCGAGGATGCCGAGGACGAGTGCGGCGACGGCCATTCCGTTGCCCCGCCGCACGCCCGTGTCATGCTGTGCGTTCATGGCGTCCGTGCGCGCCGGGGGGCGTTCCGGGTAGGACATGTCATCACACTCATCTCTGCATCGGTCCACGTGATTTGCCGTACGTGCCGATTGCCCCCGTACCGGCGGCGAATGCCTCCGGCCCCTCGTGCACCGTGCGTCGCCTTCCGCGCCGTGGACCCTCCCTGACCGTGCCGAGGTCAGCCCGCCTGGCCCGGCGAGGTGGACCGGGCGGCGTGCGGGCCGGACGGTGCGGGATGCGTGGCGTCGCGGCGCAGCAGGCCCGACAGGGACAGGGCACCGGGGCCGAAGAACACCAGGAGGAGGAAGCCCCAGCAGAACAGTGCCGGGGACAGACCGCCGTTCTGCAGCGGGAAGAGCCCGTCCTTCTGGTGCTCGGTGAAGTAGGCGAAGGCCATGGCGCCCGAACTGAGGAACGCCGCGCTGCGGGTCGCGATGCCGAGGAGGATGAGGGCACCGCAGACGAGCTCGATCACTCCCGCGTACCAGAAGGGCCAGTCGCCCGTGGGGGTGGCCTCCCGGTCGAGCACACCGAAGAGCGTGGCGGCGCCCTCGCTGGTGAACAGCACGCCGAGGACGATACGGAACAGGCCCAGAACGAGAGGCTGGTGGCTGGAGAGCCGATCGCTCAGGGGTGCGGTGCTCATTGCTGCGTACTCCTTGGATGAACGTGGCGCGACGGGTGCGGGCGACCGTGCGAGGAGCCGCCCGTTCTCCTCTTACGTGCGGGGGACGCCAAGAGTTCATCCCCGCGCTGTGCGGATTGTCTGGACCACCTGCCGTCCGTGCCGCATTATGACGCTGTCATGACATTCCGTGCGACGACGACTGGGACGGTGACCGTGCGCGGCTCCTTGGTCAGGACAGTTCTCGGCGCCCTCCTCCTGCTGGCGCCCTCGATGCCCGGCGTCGCGGCGGCGGCCGCCCCACCGGCGGCCCCGGACCGCACGGAGGCCGCCTCCGTCACCTCTGTCGACTCCTGGACGCCGCCGCTCAGTACGCGGGGCCGCTGGATCGTGGACGCGAACGGAGACCGGTTCAAACTCCGGTCCGGCAACTGGCACGGCGCCAGCGGCACATGGAAGGGCAGCGGCAGCACGGAGGATGACGCCAACCACCACGCCGGAGAGAACTCCCACCGGATCCCGCTCGGCCTCGACCGCGCGCCCATGGCGGAGATCATCGCCGGGTTCCACGAGATCGGGATCAACAGCATCCGGCTGCCCTTCTCCAACGAGATGATCCACGACACCCGCCCCGTCCGGGACGAAGCCGTCGCGGCCAACCCCGGCCTGAGGGAAAGGACTCCGCTCCAGGTCTATGACGCCGTGATCCGCGAACTCACCGGCTCCGGCCTCGCGGTCATCCTCAACAACCACACCAACACGACCCGTTGGTGCTGCGGAGTCGACGGCAACGAACGCTGGAACGCGAGCCGGTCCACACAGCAGTGGGAGGAGGACTGGCTGTTCATGGCCCGCCGCTACCGGGACAACGACCGTGTCGTGGGCGCGGACCTCTACAACGAGGTCCGCCGCTCCGTGTGGGACGACCCCAACTGGGGCCTCGGCGACAACCACGACTGGTTCACCGCCTCCCAGCGCGTCGGCGACCGCATCCTGACGGAGGCCGACCCCGACCTCCTCATCGTCGTCGAGGGCATCAACTGGACCGGCATTCCCGTCGACGGGTTCGCGCACGGCCGCCCCACCCTCGAACCCGCCCGCCATCTCTCCCACACCCTCGTCGACTCCGGCAAGCTCGTGTACTCCGCCCACTTCTACGGCTACACCGGCCCGAACCACACGGGAGCCACCGGAATCGGCGAGACCACCGACCCCCGCTACCGCGACCTGTCACCCGGCGAGCTGATCGAGGTCCTGAACCGCCAGGCCTTCTTCGTCGGCGCCGAGCAGGACCGGCACTTCACCGCGCCCGTGTGGATCAGCGAGTTCGGCGTCGGAGGCCGGGAGGAGAACAGCGCCGCCGACCGGGCCTGGTTCGAGAACTTCGTCGACCATCTGATCCGCACCGACGCCGACTTCGCGTACTGGCCGCTCGTCGGCTGGCACGAGAACCGCAGGGGCAACGGATGGGCCCTGCTGCACTGGGACGCCGCGGGCAACCGCATGGGCATCCACGACGGCGACGACTGGCGGGAGGGCGCGTGGACCCGGCTCGTCCGTGCCGCCGGCCGCACCGGCCCCGTCGCCCCGGTGGACCACTGGTCGATGCTCAGCCCCGACCACGCCGACTTCGTGGCCTCACGCCGTATGCGCGCGCTGCCCGACTGGGACTCCGGGGCCCGCAAGGCGGTGTGTCCCGACGGGCAGCGCCTGCTCGGCCTCGCCCACACGGGCAACCGGGGCCTGTGCTCCGACGTGACCGCCGGGCCGCTGTGGGACCCGGCCGGCGGCCACCAGGTCGTCAAGGACGAGCGGTACGTCCCGCCCGGCGGCGACTGGGCCTCCGGCTACACCAAGCTCCAGTGCCCCGCGGGCCACTTCCTCACCGGCTACAGCGTCCGCGGCGCCGCCGTCTCCGCCGCCCTGTGCGCGAAGGCCCCGGACGGCGCGCTCACCGGTACGAGCGGCCGCACCGTCTGGTTCGACCGGGGCGACAACCGGGGCGAGCGGCCCAAGGGCGGCGACTTCGCGCACGGCCACTACAAGGGCCAGTGCGCGGACGGCGAGTACGCCGCCGGCATCGCCTACACGGGCCGCTTCCTGTCCGCACGCACCCCGGACGCCCTCTACTGCCGCCCGCTCTCCGGCGGCACACCCTGACGACAGGGAGGCCATGGGCACGCGGGCTCACGGGGGCTGATCACCGTCCGGTCGCCCCGTCGATGAGCTCGCGGAGGATGTCCGCGTGGCCGGCGTGGCGGCCGGTCTCCTCGATCATGTGGGTGAGCGCCCAGCGGACACTGGGCGCGGGCCGGCCGGAGCGCGGGCGGGGCACGGGCGAGCCGAGGTCCGCGCACCCGTCCAGGACGTCGTTCGCCAGGGCCACCGCCTCCCGGTAGCGGGCGACGACCTCCGCCACGCCGTCCGAGGGTGCGGCGTGGAAGGTCGCCTGCCAGTCGGCCACCCGGTCCCCGAGGAACGTCGCCCGTTCGACGTGGGTGAGGTGGTTGAGCAGGCCGAGCAGGTTGGTTCCCGAAGGCACTCCGGCGGTACGCACCTGCGGTTCGGGTGCGTCCTCGACCTTCGCGGCGATCGAGGCGCGCAGGTAGTCGAGAAACCCGCGCAGGACCTCCGCCTCGCCGCTCCCGGTGCGGGGCGGCGGGGTGTCGTGGCGGACTCCGCGACGTGGTGCGGCGGACATGCTGCCTCCCGGCGGTGCCGTGTCGTTCACGCGGTGCGGCGGACGACGAGGATGTGGTCGGTGACTTCGGCGGTCGCTCCGCCCGGCCCGGTCGCGGTCCTGCGCGGCGAGTCGGCGTGTTCGACCGTCCACACCGCCGGGTCCAGGGCCAGGCCCTCGGCGACCTCCAGCGGGCCCGGGTACCGGACATCGGGGTCCTGATTCCACGACCAGGGGGCGGTCGAACCGTGATCGACGACCAGCAGCCGCCCGCCCGGGCGCAGGGCGTGCGCCGCGGTGCGCAGCACGGCCGCCCGGTCCAGTTCCAGGGGGGTGTGCAGGTAGTGGGCGGACACGAGGTCGAACCGGCCGTCCGGGAAGGACTCGCGCAGATCGTGCCGCTGGGCGCGGATGCGCGCGTCCAGACCGTGGGCGGCGGCCAGCGCGGTGAGACGCTCGACCGCCACGGACGAGACGTCGACGGCGGTGACCCGCCACCCCCGGCGCGCGAGCCACACGGCGTCTCCGCCGGGCCCGCAGCCGAGGTCCAGTGCGTCACCGGGCGGCAGGTCCGTGACGAACTCGGTCAGCCGTACGTTCGGCCGCGGTTCGGCCGCTGCCGGACGCGCGGCGTGGACGCCGTCCCAGAACGTGAGTGCGTCGGTGTCTGACATGTCGAGAGCTCCTTCGGTGGAAGGTGTCCGAGTGTCGCCCGGGCCGCCCCTGTACGGCACGGAAAGTTGCCGGAACGGCAAGCGCCCTGTGTCGCCCGGCACGGTGCCGTACCGGAGACTTCTGTCCGAGGGCCCGCGTCGGCGCGGGCCGCGGAGAAGGTGAGCGGCGTGCTGGAGGTCCCGCCCTGGCTGTGGATGCTGTTCGCCGCGACGGTGGTGGTGGCACTGACGGTGGACCTGCTCGCCCACCGCGCCGTGCACGTCATCGGATTCAAGGAGGGGGCCGCCTGGAGCGCCCTGTGGGTGGGGCTGGCCCTGGCCTTCGGCGCGGTCGTCTTCGTCGTCCTCGGCGCCACGGCCGGCACCGAGTACCTCACCGCGTGGCTGCTGGAGAAGAGCCTGTCCGTCGACAACCTCTTCTTCTTCGCCGTGATCTTCGCCCATTTCCGGGTGCCGCGTGTCCACCAGCACCGTGTCCTGTTCTTCGGGGTGATGGGCGCGCTCGTCCTCCGGGGTGTCTTCCTGTCACTCGGTGTCGCCGTGGTCAGCCGCTTCACGGCGGTGCTGTTCGTCTTCGCGGCGGTGCTCTTCTACAGCGCCTACAAGCTCCTCAAGGGCGAGGAACACGGTTTCGACCCCGACAGGAGCGTCGCCCTGCGGCTGCTCCGCAAGGTCGTTCCGGTGCGGGACGAGTACGCAGGCGCGCTTCTTCGTCAAGGAGGCCGGAAAGCGCGCGGCGACCCCGCTGCTCGCGGTGGTCGCCGCGATCGAAGCGGCCGACCTGGTCCTCGCCGTCAGTGACGGTCTCTTCGTCGTCTACACCAGCAACGCCTTCGCGATCCTGGGGCTGCGTGCCCTGTACTTCCTCCTCGCCGGACTGCTCCACCGGTTCCGCCATCTGGACGTGGGCCTCGCGGTCGGCCTGGGCTTCGTCGGCGTCAAGCTGATCCTCCAGGCCGTCCACGAGACGATCAGTGCCGACGTTCCGGAGATCCCCCCCGCCGGTCGGTCTCGCGGTCATCGCCGTCGTCCTGGCGGCCTCGGTAATGTTCAGCCTGCGGCGACCACGGAGAGAGCGGCGGGAGGGTGCCAAGGGGCCCGCCGACCGCCCCGGCGACGACTGAGCTTCCCGGCTCGACGCAGCCCGCGGGACGACGTCCGCACTTTGTCCCACTCGAGGAAAAAGGCGAGGGTCCGTGCGCGAAAGGGGTTACGCGTCCGGGCGACTCCCGCTAACTTCCTTGAAATGAACCGGTCATAACCCTGGTCACGGTGACGACCGGAGCCCGACGGCGCGACGGCGCGCGCCCGTACTCCTCACGGCAGGCCCCCGGGCCTGCCGCCACCCCCACATGCCTGGAGACTTCCGTGCGCACGAGACCGCTCGGACACAGACGTGTCCGCACGCTGCTGACGGCCGTGGCCTGCGCCATGAGCCTGGCACTTCCCCTGGGCCCGGCCGCCGCGGCCACCGCCCCGGCTACCGCCCCACCGGCCGCACGGGACGCCGCCGATGCCGCGGCGCCCGAGGACTTCCAACAGGTCACCCTCGCCAAGGGCGTCGCCGACATGGGCGAGCCCATGACCCTCGCCGTGCTGCCGGACCGCTCGGTGCTGCACACCTCGCGCGACGGCACGCTCCGTCTGACGGACGCGGCCGGTACCACCACCGTGGCGGGCAGACTGGATGTGTACAGCCACGACGAGGAGGGCCTGCAGGGCGTCGCCGCCGATCCCGGCTTCTCCTCCAACCGCTTCGTCTACCTGTACTACGCCCCCAGGCTGGACACCCCGGCCGGTGACGCCCCCGCGGACGGAACAGCGGCCGACTTCGCCCGGTTCGACGGCGTCAACCGGCTGTCCCGGTTCGTCCTCAGGACCGACGGCACCCTGGACCCGGGCAGCGAGAGGAAGATCCTCGACGTGCCCGCCTCCCGCGGCCTGTGCTGTCACGTCGGCGGCGACATCGACTTCGACGCCCAGGGCAACCTGTACCTGTCGACGGGCGACGACACCAACCCCTTCGCCTCGGACGGCTACACCCCCATCGACGAGCGTGCCTCGCGCAACCCCGCCTACGACGCGCAGCGTTCGTCGGGCAACACCAACGACCTGCGGGGCAAGATCCTGCGCATCAAGGTCAACGCGGACGCGACGTACAGCATCCCCGAGGGCAACCTCTTCGCACCCGGCACCGCGAGGACCCGCCCCGAGATCTACGCGATGGGCTTCCGCAACCCCTTCCGGATGAGCGTCGACAAGGCCACCGGCACCGTCCACGTCGGCGACTACGGCCCCGACGCCGGTACCGCCAGCCCTTCCCGTGGCCCCGGCGGACAGGTCGAGTTCAACCGGATCACCGAGGCGGGCAACTTCGGCTGGCCCTACTGCACCGGAAAGAACGACGCCTACACCGATTACGACTTCGGCTCCGGCAGCTCGGGCGCGCGCTTCGACTGCGCCGCGCCGAAGAACACCTCGCCGCGCAACACCGGCCTGACCGACCTGCCGCCCGCCCAGCCCGCCTGGATCCCCTACGACGGCGCCTCCGTCCCCGAGTTCGGCAACGGATCAGAGTCGCCCATGGGCGGTCCCGTCTACCGCTACGACGCCGACTCCGCCTCCGACGTGAAGTTCCCCGCCGAGTTCGACGGCGACTTCTTCGCCGGTGAGTTCGGCCGCCGCTGGATCAAGCGGATCGACACCGGCGGCGACGGCACCGTGCAGTCCATCAACGCCTTCCCCTGGAACGGCACCCAGGTGATGGACCTGGCCTTCGGCCCCGACGGCGCCCTCTACGTCCTCGACTACGGCACCGGCTACTTCAACGGCGACGCCAACTCGGCCCTGTACCGCATCGAGCACGTCACCGGCGGACGCGCCCCCGTGGCCCAGGCCGCGGCGGACACCACCTCCGGCACGGCCCCCCTCACCGTCGGCTTCTCCTCGGCCGGCACCTCCGACCCCGACGGCGACGCACTCGGCTACGCCTGGACCTTCGGCGACGGAGCCACCTCCACCGCGGCCCACCCGTCCCACACCTACACCGACAACGGCCAGTACACCGCGACGCTCGAGGTCACCGACGCCACCGGCAAGAGCGCCACGGCGTCCGTGCGGATCACCGTGGGCAACACCGCGCCGACCGTACGGCTCGACACCCCGGCCGACGGACGCGTGCACGACTTCGGCGACGCCATCCCGTTCAAGGTGACGGTCACCGACCCGGAGGACGGCACGATCGACTGCTCCAGGGTGAAGGTCACCTTCATCATCGGCCACGACAGCCACGGACACCCGCAGACCTCGGCCACCGGCTGCACCGGCACCCTGCAGACCCTGGCGGACGGGGAGCACGACCCCAACGCCAACATCTTCGGCGTCGTCGACGCCGAGTACACCGACCGGGGAGCGAACGGCCAGCCCGCGCTCACCACCCACGACCAGCACATCACCCAGCCCAGCCACCGGCAGGCCGAACACTACGGCGACTCCGCCGGAGTGACCGTCATCAACCACACCCCCGCGCACGGCGGCAGGACCGTCGGCGACATCCACGACGGCGACTGGATCTCCTTCACCCCCTACAGCCTCGACAACGTCACCGGGTTCACCGCCCGCGTCTCCTCCGGAGGCAGCGGCGGCACCCTGGAGGTCCGCGCGGGCTCCCCGGCCGGCACCCTGCTCGGTACGGCCGCCGTGCCGGTCACCGGCGGCTGGGAGACCTTCCAGAACGTCACGGCGCCCGTGACCGGCGGGCCGGCCGGCACCACGACCCTGTACCTCGTCTTCAAGGGCGGCGCGGGCGCGCTGTTCGACGTGGACGAGTTCTCCTTCACCACCTCCCCGGGCGGCACCCGCACGGGTGAGGTGAGGGGGGTGAACGGCAAGTGTCTGGATGTGGACAACGCGGGCACGGCGGACGGTACGGAGATTCAGATCTGGACGTGCAACGGGACGGGGGCGCAGCGCTGGACGGTGGCGGACGACGGCTCGCTGCGGGCGTTGGGCAAGTGTCTGGACGTGTCCGGTGGCGGGAGTGCGGACGGTACGCGGATCCAGTTGTGGACGTGCAACGGGACGGGGGCGCAGACGTGGGCGGCCCGGTCGGACGGCACGGTGGTCAATCCGCAGTCGGGCAAGTGCCTGGACGCCTCGGGCGGTACGTGGAACGACGGGACGCCGGTCCATCTGTGGACCTGCCACACCGGACCCAACCAGAAGTGGACCCTGCCGTAGAAAGGAGGCGAGCAACGATGCGCACCCTGTTCACCCGAGCGCTCAGCCTGTGCGCCGGCGCCCTGCTCTGCCTGACCCCTCAGGCCACCGCCGTACCCGGTCCCGCCCCCGGCGCGCAGACGCAGGCCGGTACGACCGCCGCGGCGGCCGACCCGGCGTACCGCGTCCTCGTCTTCTCCCGGACGGCGGGCTTCCGCCACTCCTCGATCGACGAGGGCATCGCGGCCCTGCGTGACCTCGGAGCGGCGAACAACTTCACCGTCACCGCCACCGAGGACCCCACGGCCTTCACCACCGCCCACCTCGCCCAGTACCGGGCCGTGGTCTTCCTCTCGACCACGGGCGACGTCCTGGGCCCGGCCCAGCAGACCGCCTTCGAACAGTACCTGGGGGCGGGCGGCGGCTACGTCGGCATCCACGCCGCCGCCGACACCGAGTACGACTGGCCCTTCTACGAGGGACTGGCCGGCGCCCTCTTCCAGTCCCACCCCGCCATCCAGCCCGCCACCGTCCGGATCGAGGACCGGGCCCACGACGCCACCGCCCACCTGGCCCGCACCTGGCAGCGCACGGACGAGTGGTACAACTACCGCACCAACCCCCGCACCACCGCCCACGTCCTGGCGTCGCTGGACGAGTCCAGCTACTCCGGCGGCACCATGTCCGGCGACCACCCGATCGCCTGGTGCAAGGACTACGCCGGCGGCCGGGCCTTCTACACCGGCGGCGGCCACACGGAGGAGTCCTACGCGGACCCCGCGTTCCGACGGCATCTGCTGGGCGGCATCCGCTGGGCCGCCGGCACCACGCAGGCCGACTGCCGCCCGGAGACCGGCTACACCTCCCTGTTCGACGGCACCGGCACCACCGGCTGGAGGCAGGCGGGCCCCGGCGGCTTCACCCTGGCCGACGGCACCCTCACCTCGCACGGCGGAATGGGCCTGTTCTGGTACGACGCCGAGGAGTTCACCGGCGACTACTCGCTCAAGCTCGACTGGAAGCTGAGCGGTGACGACAACTCCGGTGTCTTCGTGGGCTTCCCCGCCTCCGACGACCCGTGGTCGGCGGTGGACAACGGCTACGAGATCCAGATCGACGCCACCGACGCGGCCGACCGCACCACGGGCGCCGTGTACGGCTTCCAGTCGGCCGACCTCACCGCACGCGACGCCGCGCTGAATCCGCCGGGGGAGTGGAACACGTACGAGCTCCGCGTCACGGGGGAGTGGCTGGAGATCTTCCTGAACGGCCGGAAGATCAACGACTTCACCAACACCGACCCGGCGCGCAGCCTGCGGCAGGGCCACATCGGCCTGCAGAACCACGGCGACGGCGACGAGGCGGCCTTCCGCAACATCCGGATCAAGCAGACCGGGTCCCCCACCGAGCCCCGCACGGGTGAGGTGAGGGGGGTGAACGGCAAGTGTCTGGATGTGGACAACGCGGGCACGGCGGACGGTACGGAGATTCAGATCTGGACGTGCAACGGGACGGGGGCGCAGCGCTGGACGGTGGCGGACGACGGCTCGCTGCGGGCGTTGGGCAAGTGTCTGGACGTGTCCGGTGGCGGGAGTGCGGACGGTACGCGGATCCAGTTGTGGACGTGCAACGGGACGGGGGCGCAGACGTGGGCGGCCCGGTCGGACGGCACGGTGGTCAATCCGCAGTCGGGCAAGTGCCTGGACGCCTCGGGCGGTACGTGGAACGACGGGACGCCGGTCCATCTGTGGACCTGCCACACCGGACCCAACCAGAAGTGGACCCTGCCGTGAGGTGAAACGGGTCCGGCGGGCACGGAGCCCCGGTGCCCGCCGGACCGTTCCCCTCGCGCGGCGGCCTCGTGTGCCACTCTCGCCTCGAACGTGTGATGATCTGAAGGGAATGTCCCGCCTTCAGTAGCCATGACACAGAAACCATGACGCAGGCGAACCCTGAGTCATGGAATCCGCGGAGAGTCCGGTGACCGGCCGGCCGGGAGGAGGGGAAATGGCGGCTGCGGACCAGGAGCACACCCCCGGCACCGCGCTGGCCGGCATGCTCGCCACGCTCGGCACGGCCGCCTACGTCGTGGACATGCAGGGACACATCGTGGCCGTCAACGCCCTGGCCGAGCGGCTGCTGCGGCGGACGGCCGCGGAGCTCGTCTCGGGCGACGCCCACGACCTGCTGCACCGTGACGCCCGCGGCGGGCCGATCCCGAGGGCGCAGTGCCGCATGCGGCCGGCCTTCATGGCGGGCCGTCCCGCCCAGGCGGATCTGGAGTGGTTCGAACGCGGAGACGGCTCTCTGCTCCCCGTCTCGTGGATGCTGACCCCCGTCGACCTCGACGGCGACGACATGTCCATGCTTCTGCTGTTCCATCCCCGGGACGACGACGCCGAGCCCGCGGCGCGGCCCGGCCACAGCGGCGGAACCCTGCAGGAAATCGAGAAGCTCGCGCTGCTCGCGGAGATGACCACCCAGCTGACCTCCACCCTCTCCGCGGACGAGGCCCTGCGCCGTCTCGTCTCCCTGGTGCTGCCGCGCCTCGCGGACTGGGCGGTGATCGACCTGATCAGCGAACGCGACGAGGTGTGGCGCAGCAAGGTGGTCCACCTGGAGAACGGCACCCTGGTGTCCCGCCGGGAACTGGAGGGGCCGATGGCGCCCGTGCCCGCCGAGTCCGTGATGCCGTTGTCCCGGGCCCTGCGGGGCGTGGCCTCGGCCCTCACCGCACCGGAGGACTACGACCGTTCCCCCGACACGGGCATCGCGGTCGAGCAGCGCCGGCTCTTCGAGGTCACGGGCATGCACTCGGCGGCCATCGCACCGATCCGGGGCTTGCGCGAGGTGCTCGGGGCGCTGACCCTGGGGCGCTCGGAGCACCCCGAGAAATTCACCGCCGCGGATCTGGCCCTGCTGGAGGACATCACCCGGCGGGCCGGCCTGGCCCTGGACAACGCACGCCTCTACCAGCGGCAGCGCAAGGTCGCCGAAACCATGCAGCGGTACCTGCTGCCGCAGCTTCCGCGCGTGCCCGGACTGGAGATGACCTCTCGCTACCTGCCCGCCCCTGACGCCTCCCACGTGGGCGGCGACTGGTACGACGCCTTCGCCCTGGCGGAGAACGCCACCGCCCTGGTGATCGGCGACGTCGCCGGACACGATCTGGACGCCGCGGCGGGCATGTCCCAGCTGCGCAACGTGCTCCGCGCCTACGCCTGGGCCCAGAAGGAACCGCCCAGCCGGGTGGTGGAACGCCTGGACCGGGCGGTGCTCAGCATCACGGACGTCTCCATGGCCACGCTCGTGTTCGCCACCCTGACGGCGGGGGAGGACGGGCAGTGGGAGCTGCAGTGGACCATCGGGGGCCATCCACCCCCGCTGCTGGTCACACGCGGGGGCGTCGCCCGGTATCTCACGGAGGGCGGCGGCATCCTCCTGGGCACCGGCACGGACCGGCCGCGGTCCGACGGCGCGGAGGTCCTGCCGCTGGGGTCCACCCTCGTGCTGTACACGGACGGACTCGTCGAATCCCCGAGTCACTCCATCGACGACGGCCTGGAGCGGCTGCGGCGCAATGCCGCGGCCCTGGCCCACCGGCCGGTGGAGACCTTCACCGACGAACTGCTCAGCCGGGCGCGGTCGGCCGACAACGACGACGACGTCGCCCTCCTGGCCCTGCGCATCGGCACCCGCTCCACGACCCGGTGACGTCAGAACGGCAGCCGTCCGCGCGCCCGCCGGCCCGCGGAACCGCTGCGGCCCACCGCGCGGGAGCTGGAGCGGAAGGGCTTGCTGAAGAGCCGCCCGAGCGGACCCGGTGCCTTTGACCCGGCCCGGGAACCCGCGCCGAGCACGCGTTGCGTCCCGTTCTGCGGGTGCCGGGAGAGACGTGGGACGAGAAAGGCGAGCACAGCGATGACCACACAGACGACGACGATGCCGACGACCATCACGAAGCCTCCGATCGAGGAAATCGAGGAAGGGGACACCGGACCGGTCGGCCCGTGTGTGAAGCGATTGCCCCGATCCCGCGTTCACACGCGCCTGGACCCGGCCCCCGGCAGTGACCGCGTGGCGTCACCCTGAAGGTCAGGACGTCACCTCGGGCATGCGGCCGGGTGCGCTCTCGCTCCTCGCGGCCGCACGCGCGATGTTGCGGGCCATGCCGCCGAAGACGAGGGCGTGGAAGGGAGAGACGGCCCACCAGTAGAGGTGACCCGGAAGGCCCCGCGGGTGGAAGAAGGCGCGCTGCCGGTAGCGCGTACGGCCCTGGGCGTCCGTCTCGGCACGCAGCTCCAGCCACGCCAGGCCGGGCAGGCGCATCTCCGCCCGCAGCCGCAGCAGCCGTCCGCGTTCGATCTCCTCGACACGCCAGAAGTCCAGCGAGTCCCCCACCCGCAGACGCTCGGCGTCGCGCCGCCCGCGACGCAGGCCCACCCCGCCGGCGAACCGGTCCAGCCGGCCGCGTACCGCCCAGGCGAGCGGGAACGAGTACCAGCCGGTGTCACCGCCGATGCCCTCGATCACCTTCCACAGCGCCTGCCGCGAGGCGTCGACCGGCCGCTGCCGCTCGTCCCGGTAGAGGCTGCCGCCCGCCCAGCCGGGGTCGGTGGGCAGCGGATCGCTGGGCGCACCGGGCACGGAGGCGGACGACCAGCGGGTGGCGACCTGCGCCTCCCGGACCCGCCGCAGGGCCAGTGCCAGCGCGGTGTCGAACGGGAGCGGCAGACCGGGGGAGTCGGGCACGTACCGGGCGATGTCGTGCTCGTGGCACACGACCTCGTGACGCAGTGACTCCGTCAGAGGGCGGGCGATGGACGCCGGCACCGGCGTCACGAGCCCCACCCAGTGGCTGGACAGCCCCGGGGTGAGCACCGGGACCGGCAGGACCACCCGCCGGCGCAGACCGGCGACCGCGGCGTAGCGGGCCATCATGTCGCGGTAGGTCAGCACGTCCGGCCCGCCGATGTCGAAGGCGCGGTCGACATCGGCGGGCATGGTGGCGGACCCGACGAGGTAGCGCAGCACGTCGCGGACCGCGATGGGCTGTGTCCGGGTGTGCACCCAACGGGGTGTCACCATCACGGGCAGCCGCTCCGTCAGATAGCGCAGCATCTCGAACGACGCCGACCCCGATCCGATGACGACGGCCGCGCGCAGCACGGTGGCGGGCACCGGTGCGTCGAGGAAGATGTGCCCGACCTCGGCCCGGGAACGCAGATGCGGCGACAGGGACCGCTCGGGCACGCCCCGCGGTGTCAGCCCGCCGAGATAGACGATCCGGCCCACCCCCGCGGCGTGCGCCTGCGCGGCGAACACCTCCGCCGCCCGGCGGTCCGTCTCCTCGAAGCGCGCGCCGGTGCCGAGGGCGTGCACGAGGTAGTAGGCGACGTCGACGCCTTCCATGGCCTCGGCGACGGAGGCGGGGTCCGTGACATCGCCGCGCACGGTCTCGACGTCCGGGGCCCAGGGGTGGTCGCGGAGCTTGCCGGGGGAGCGGGCCAGACACCGGACCCGGTGGCCGGCCGCGAGGAGTTCCGGAACCAGCCGCCCGCCGATGTACCCCGACGCGCCGGTGACCAGGCAGCGCAACCGCGCGGTGCGCCCTTGCCCCTGCCCGTCCACGGTCCCTCCCTGGGGTCTCGCGATGCTTCCTTCCCGCCCGTCCGCGACGGGGGGTCCGCGACCCATCCTGGAGGAGGTACGCGCCGTGCGCGCCCCGAAGCGGGTGCGGGGGTGGCGGTCGTTCCGCGGCGAGCCGGCACACGTGAGCGCTCCCGTTCGCGGAACGGGAGCGCTCACGTGTGCCGGCCGTGCCGCTGTCAGGCGTGGGCGTGTCCGCGGCGATGGCCGCGCCCGGTGAACATGCGGTACAGCGCCAGGAGAATGACCGAGCCGACGATGGCCGCGATCCAGGTGGAGAGGTCGAAGAATCCGTCGATGGAATCGACCCCGAAGATCACCTTGCCGAGGAACCCGCCCAGGAGCCCTCCCGCGATGCCGATGAGCATGGTGATGATGAGGCCGCCCGGGTCCTTGCCCGGCATGAGTGCTTTGGCAATGGCCCCGGCGAGCAAGCCGATGACTATCCACGCGATGATGCCCATCTCACACTCTCCTTGTTGCCGTCGGTACGACACCCGTGTTTCCCGGGATCCCGACTCCTAACAGGAAAGGCGACGGCAAAGAGCGGAGCACGCGCGGAAGTGACGGACCGTCAGTGAGCACCCCGCTCCGGCCGGCGCGGCGACAATGATCGTTGTGACCTCTCTCCACACCAACCCGCTCTTCACCCGGCTCGCCGGCTCCCGGCGGATCCTCGTCGCGGGCGCGGGCGGCGGTTTCGACATCTACTCCGGCCTGCCGCTGGCCCTGTCCCTCCTGCACCAGGGCAAGGAGGTGTTCCTCGCCAACCTGTCCTTCAGCGCGCTCGCCGGACTGCCGGCCCACCACTGGGCGGCCGACGACCTGGCCGTCGTCACCAAGGACACCGCCCCGCACCAGAGCTACTTCCCGGAGCGCACCCTGGCCCAGTGGCTGAACCGGCACGGATACCCGGACACGGTCTACGCCTTCCCCCAGACCGGCGTACGCCCGCTGCGTGACGCCTACCGGGCTCTGATCGGCCTGCACGGTATCGACACCGTGGTGCTGGTCGACGGCGGCACGGACATCCTGCTGCGCGGTGACGAGTCCGGCCTCGGTACCCCGGAGGAGGACATGGCCAGTGTCGCCGCGCTCGCCGCGCTGGACGCCGTACCCCGACGGCTCGTGGTGTCGGTCGGGTTCGGCGTGGACGCCTACCACGGTGTCAACCACGTCCAGGTCCTGGAGAACATCGCCGCCCTGGAGCGCGCGGGGGCCTACCTCGGCGCGTTCTCGATACCCCGGGCCACCCGTGAGGGAGCGCTGTACCTGGACGCGGTGGAGCACGCCCAGCAGCACACCCCCGAGCACCCCAGCATCGTCAACGGTTCCGTCGCTGCGGCCGTGCGCGGCTCCTTCGGCGACGTCCGCTTCACCGACCGCACCCGCGGCAGCGAGTTGTTCGTGAACCCGCTGATGTCCCTGTACTTCGCCTTCGAACTGCCGGGCCTGGCAGCCCGGTGCCTCTATCTGGACCGCATCGAGGACACCTACCTGATGCGCCAAGTGCAGTCACGCATCGCGGAGTTCCGCGAGTCCGCCGTGACCCGCCCGCCCCGCACCTTCCCCCACTGACGCCGGGCGCCGGACGCCGCCGTCAGCCGGCGGCGGCGAGCCGTCGCCGGAGCTCCGCCTCCGAGACGTCCTCCAGGTGGGTCAGAAAGACCCACATGTGACCGGAGGGGTCCTTGAGGATGACGGTCCGGTCGCCGTGGAACATGTCCGTCGGCGGCTGGAGGACCTCGGCACCGGCGGCCTGTGCGCGCTCGGCCAGGGCGTCGACGTCCGGCACGAACACATGCAGCGTGACGGAGGTGCCCCCGCCGAGGGCGGCGGGCGAGGCGAAGGCGCCGGCCTCCGCCTCCTGCGTACTCGCGTCCCCCAGCATGAGCACCGAGGACCCGACGGTGATCTCGGCGTGCAGGACCCCGCCGCCCGGGGCGTCGATCCGGAAGTCCTCGCGGGCGCCGAACGCCCGTCGGTAGAAGTCGATCGCCGCCCGGGCGTCGTCGACCATGATGTGCGGGATCACGGCGAAGCGGTAGCGGTCGGGAATCCCGACGCCCGTAGTGTGCTCGGCCACGGCAGACCTCCTCGAAGCAGCGCGCCGGCCGTTCCGGCGGCTGTGTCACGAACGTAAGAGCTCAAGTCCGCTTGAGGTCAATCGCGGTCCGCCCGTGCGGCGCGCCCGCGGTCGGGCAAATGGACCACGCCGCGCCACCGGGCGTTGCCTCCGCGCGTCCCGGGAGTTGAGCCGGACGGTCCCGTTCCAGCTCCTTTCACCGAAGGCCGTCGCGATGCACCATCCCGCCCACCCTTCTCCCCGGCCCGCGCCGGAGTCATGGCTGATCAGCGGTGTCTACGGACTCGTCCTCGCCAGTGCGCTGGCAGCCGCCCTCGACTCGCCGGACGAGCAGACCGATCCCGGATCGGACGCGCTCTGGGTGCTGTTCACCGCCCTGGCCGCCGCGGCGGCCCACGGCTACGCCCACGTTCTCGCGCACCGGATGTCAGCGGAGCGGAGTGGCGTCGGGGTCGGCCTGCGCGCCATGTTCGCCGAGTGGCCCCTCGTCGCCGCGGCCGTTCCCACCCTCGTGTTCCTGCTGTTCGCGGTGCCCTCCTGGTGGACCGAGAGCGACGCGGTGGACACGGCACTGCTGGTCAATACCGCGCTTCTCGCGGTCGGCGGGGCCTGGACGGCGCGTCGCGCGGGCCGCGGATGGCCGGCGTCGCTCCGGGCGGCGGCCGGTGACATGGTCATCGGCCTGGTGATCATCGGAGCCAACGCCCTGATCCACTGACCGCCGACGGCAGCCATTGACGCCCCCGCACACCGTCCCTACCATGACGCGGCGTCATTACATCGATGTAATCAGGGCCGTTCCTGCCTCGCCGAGCCCTGCCCCAGCCTTCCGGCCCCCCACGCACGACCGGAAAGGACCTCCCCCCATGCATGCGATGCGTTCCAGATCTCTCCGACGCCCCCGAGGACACACCGGCCTGCTCCTCGCCGCCCTGCTCGGGCTCCTCCTCGGGCTGCTGCCGGCCGTCGCCTCCCCGGCGGCCGCGACCGCACCGGCCTCCGCACCCAGGACCGCCGCCGCGGCGGCGGCCGGCACCTTCCGCAACCCGCTCAACAGCGGACCTGACCCGTTCATGACGCACTGGAACGGCACCTACTACCTCACCACCACCCAGGGCGACCGCATCACCATGTGGCGCTCCCCGTCCCTGGGCACCCTGCTGACGGCCGACCCGATCACCGTGTGGAGGGACAGCGACCCGTCGCGCGACCGCAACCTGTGGGCTCCCGAGTTCTACCGCTTCGGCAACCGCTGGTACCTGTACTACACCGCCGACGACGGCGTGGACGAGCACCACCGCCTCTACGTCCTGGAGTCGCAGCGCGACGACCCGGCCGGCCCCTACCGCTTCAAGGCGAAGCTGGCCCCGCCCAACCACGCCGACGACTTCGCCATCGACGCGGGCATCCTCCAACTCGGCGGGCGCCTCTACCTCGCGTACAGCGGCGTCAACCAGTACCAGCACAACGGGCTCAACATCGCCCCGATGTCCGACCCGTACATCGTGTCGGGGGACGCCGTCGCCATCGACGCGGCCGGCGGCTGCCCCGAGGTGCGGGAGGGGCCCGAGTTCCTGTACCGCAACGGCCGGGTGTGGATGACCTACTCCACCTGCGACACCGGCAAGCCGGACTACCAGGTCTGGATGATGTCGATGCCGCTCGGCGCGGATCCGCTGGTGCCGGGAAACTGGCGGCAGCACGACGGACCGGTGTTCGCCCGGGCGGACGACCGGGGTGTGTTCGGGCCCGGGCACCATGCCTTCTTCCGCTCCCCGGACGGCACCGAGGACTGGATCGTCCACCACGCCAAGACCACGTCCCAGTACACGTACGGCGACCGCACGACCCGGGCGCGGAAGTTCACCTGGCGCGCCGACGGCAGCCCCGACTTCGGCCGTCCGCCGGCCCTGGGGGCCACCCAGGACCTCCCGTCCGGCGACCCGGGATCCGGTAACTACTGGATCAACGACGACGGCCGCTCCAGCGGTCCCGGGGGCGTCACCTACAGCGGAGCGTGGAACTCCGGAACGGGCTGTGCGGCGCAGTGTTTCTGGAGCGACGACCACTGGAGCGACCGGGCCGGCGCCACGGCGACGTTCTCCTTCACCGGAACCCGCATCGTGCTGCTGTCCGTCAAGGACACCGGCAACGGCTACGCGGCCCTGAGCATCGACGGCGGCCCCGAACGGCGGGTGGACTTCCATGCCCCGATCCGCGTCGGCGAGGCGGTGCAGTACACCAGCCCGCGTCTCGCCCACGGCAGGCACACCCTGCGGGTCCGGGTCACGGGCGAGCACAACGCGCAGTCCCGGGCGGCCTTCGTGAGCATCGACCGCGCCGAGATCTACGTGAACTGACGCCCTTCCACCCGCCTGGCACGCGGCACGGGCCGGCGGTCAGCGCACCACGCGGTACGTCAGGTGCGTGACCCGGGTGGCGGAGCGCGACGCCACCTGCTCCAGTTCGAGCGGCGGGACCCCCTCGAACAGCCGCGTGCCCGCGCCGAGGGTGAACGGCACCACGTGCAACCGCAGTTCGTCGATCAGGCCGGCGGCGAGATACTGGTTGACGGTGGTCGCGCCGCCGTGGACGGCGACATCGCCGTCCCCGGCCGCGGCGCGGGCGCGCTCCAGGGCCGACGCGATCCCGTCGGTGACGAAGTGGTACGTGGTGCCGCCCTTCATGAGCTGCGGCTCGCGCGCATGGTGGGTGAGCACGAACACCGGCGCGTGGAACGGCGGATCCTCGCCCCACCAGCCGTTCCACGCCCGGTCCCACGCGCCGCGCACCGGCCCGAACATGTTGCGTCCCATGATGAACGCCTTGGCGGCGGCCATCCGGTCGAGCTCGGCCCGGTTCTCCTCGGCCGTGTCGAACATCCAGGCGTGCAGCCGGTCGCCCGTGCCGTCGCCGCCGTCGTCGCCGAACGGGCGGTCCTCGCTCTGGTGGTGCCCGGCCGAGTACCCGTCGACCGTGACCGTGAGGTCGCAGGTCACCTTGCTCATGCGCGCGGTCCTTTCGCGGTGGGGTGTGCCGTCCACTGTCCACTGCGGGCGGCCGGCCCGCCACGGAATCCCGGTCGACCGCCGGATGCGGCGGGGTCAGTCGAAGGTGACGTCCGCCGAGCGGGAGGGCACGGCGTCCAGGGCGGCGAGCGTCGCCTCGTCGAGGGCGACCCCGCCGACGGCCACGTTGGCCTCCAGATGCGCGGGGTCGGCGGTGCCGGGGATCAGCAGGACGTTGGGGGCGTGGTGCAGCAGCCAGGCGAGACCCACCTGGGCGGGCGTGGCCCCCAGTTCGTCCGCCGCCGCGCGCACGGCGGTCTCGTCGGTCACCTTCGGCATGCCCGCGAAGGCGCTGCCGAGCGGGAAGTACGGAACCCACGCGACGCCCTCCTCCCGGCAGAGGCCGAGCAGGTCCTCGTCGCCCCTGACGAGGAGGCTGTAGGCGTTCTGCACGCAGGCGATCCCCGCGGGCAGCGCGCGGCGCAGGACGTCGAGGGAGACGCTGCTCAGTCCGATCCCGCCGATCTTGCCCTGGTCGCGCAGTTCGGTGAGGACGGCGAGCTGGTCGTCGAGGGGCACGATCTGGTCCCCCTGGGCGCGCAGCCCGGGACCGGAATCCGTACGGCGGAGATTGACCAGCGGTATCCGCTCCATGCCGAGGGTCCTGAGGTTGTCCTCCACGGCCGCCCGCAGCTGCTCGGGGCGCTGCGCCAGGCGGAGGGGGAGCGGGCCGCCGGGGTCGGGCTCGGCGCCGACCTTGCTGACCACCACGACGTCGTCCTCGGGACGGACGGCTTCGCGGATGAGGTCGTTGACGAATCCGTTGCCGTAGAACTGCGCGGTGTCGATGTGATCGATTCCCAGCTCGACGCAGCGGCGCAGCAGAGCGACGGCCGCCTTGCGGTCGCCGTGCAGGCGCTCGAGTTGCATCGCGCCGTAGCCGATGCGGGAGACGGTGCGGTCCCCGAGTCGCCCGGGGCCGCCGGGACGCGGGGCGCCGGATGCGGTGACCTGAGGAGAACGCGCTGGAGAAGCCATGGGTGTGCCCTTCGTGTGGGACCATGGGACAGGAAACGGAGTGGCTCCGCTTCCGTCACCGTAACACTAAACGGAGGTCCTCCGCTTTGACTGAATCCGAGTCCCGAGACCCCGGCCGCGGCCCGGCCCCGCAGCGGCCGGTACGGGCCGACGCCCGGCGCAACCGGGACAAGCTCCTCGCCGCCGCCCGGGAGGCCTTCGCCGCGACGCCGGACGCCGTTCCGCTGGACGCGGTCGCCCGCGCGGCCGGCGTGGGGATCGGCACGCTGTACCGGCACTTCCCGACCAGGGAGGCGCTGGTCGAAGCCCTCTACGCCGCCGAACTCGACGAGGTCGTCGCCAGCGCGCGCGTTCTCCTCGAGCGGCTCGAACCCGAGGCCGCCCTGCGGGCGTGGATGACCCGGTACGCGGACTTCTTCAAGATCAAGCGCGGCATGTCCGAGACCCTGCGGGCGGGGTGGGCCTCCGGCAGCATCGCCACGCCCGCGACACGGGAGCGCGTCACGGCCAGCATCGCCGAGATGCTCCGCCGCGGCGCGGAATCCGGCTCGCTGCGCTCCGATGTCGACCCCGACGACGTCACGATGATGCTGCTCGGCGTCTTCCTCTCCACCACGGCGATCGACGCGCCGGAGAGGGTCGCCCCGCTCCTCGACCTGCTGGTCGACGCGCTGCGACCCGCCCCGGGACCGGGCGACCACTGACGTCCGAGCGCGCACGGAAGGCCGGGACCGCGCAAGATGGACAGTGCGTACCGGTGAACCGGGAGGTGCGGTGATGCACGACGACACCGAGAACGGCGAGGCTGCCCTCGAAGCGGGTGAGCCGTACGACGAGGACGCCGTCGCCGCCGACGTGAATCCGGACGTCCATCTGGACGTCCCCGTCCTGAAGGTCGACGAGATCGACCTGGACGTCGAGAACCTCCGGGCGCATGTCTCGCTTCAGGCCGAGGTGCTGGATCTGCTGCGGCTCAACGTGGGCGCCGACGTGGCCCTCGGCCGGGTCCATCTGGGCATCCACGGGGTGGAGGCACAGGCGCGGCTCGACGTGCGGCTCGACAACGTCGCCGCGATCATCGACCGGGTGCTGACCACGCTCGACCGCAATCCGGAGATCCTGCACGAACTGGCCCGGGGCGTGGGATCCGCCGTCCAGGACGTCGGCGGCGGGGCCCGCGAGGCGGTGGGCGAGCTGGGCACCGGAGCGGGCCGCGCAGTCCAGGACGTCGGCCGGGGCGCCGGGGCCGCGGTCGAGGATGTCGGCAGTGGCGCCGGACGCGCCGTCGAGGATGTCGGCAGCGGTGCGGGGCGGGCCGTCGAGGACGTGGGGGGCGGTGCCGGGCGGGCCGTCGAGGACGTGGGGGGCGGTGCCGGGCGGGCCGTCGAGGACGTCGGCGCCGGAGCCGGGAAGACGGTCGAGGACGTGGGGAGCGGCGTGGGCTCGGCCGCGGCGGACGTCGGCCGGGGCGCCGGTGAGGCCGTCCAGGACGTGGGCGGCGGCGCCGGACGCGCGGTGGAGGACGTCGGCGAGGCGGCCCCGGAGGTCGCCGGTGAGGCCGGTGGTGCGGTGGGCGACGCGGCCGGGAGTGCGGCGGAATCGGCCGGACGCGCGGCGGAGGACGTCGGCGAGGCGGCCCCGGAGGTCGCCGGTGAGGCCGGTGGTGCGGTGGGCGACGCGGCCGGGAGTGCGGCGGAATCGGCCGGACGCGCGGTGGAGACGGCGCAGGGCACACTTCCGGAGGGCGACCGCGCGGCCGAGGACGCCGACGCCGCCACGGAGGGCACCACCCGCCGCGCGAGGGCGGCCAAACGCAGCGCCTCACGAGCCCCCCGCGGCGAGGCCGCCACCGGCAGGCGCCGAGTACGCACGGAGAACGGCAAGCCGCCTCCGCGCCCCCGTCGCCGCCGTGCTCCCGAAGGGGAACAGGAGCCGCCCTGAACGCCGGACGGCACCCCGGCACCGCCGGACATCTCGTTCCGGGCGACGGTCCGCGCCGAGCGGCTGCGCTTCGCCGAGGAGCCCCGCACGGCCGTGCGCTTCCCCGGTACCGGTGAGCGCGAGTCGTTGAGCCACAGCCACCGCGACCACCTCCCGGAGAAGGTCGCCCCCGGCCGCGACTACCACGACGTCACCGTCGACTACCGCCTGCGGACCCGTCTGCTCGGCCCACCGGACCGTACCCCCTGACATCCGAGCGGCGGAGAACCATGTGCGAGTCCTCCGGCGCCGCCACCATGGCGAAGCCGAACCGGTCGAGTTCGAGACAGAGCGGAACGTCATCGGGATGAGTGCCTCGTCGCACGCCTTCCGCCAGCTCGGCGGCGGCCCGCGAGGCGGCGGCCCGCCGGAGGAACGGAGCCGCGTCCGCCGAGGCTCCGCCGGCCCTGCGGGCGATGTACTCGGCGCACGCCAGATCCTCTTCGGCGCGCCCGTCCTCCCCGGTCACGACGAAGGTGACGCTGTCGCACGCGCGGGACCACAGGTACCGGGCCGTCGCCTCCGCCACCACGAAGGAGGCGCACAGCACCAGCGAGGACTCCTTGACCGCGAGGGCGCCGACCGTTCCCGCCGTGGTCTTCTGTACGACCGTCCGTCCGGCGAGGTCGACGGACCGCAGCTGGCCGGGGGAGTTGACGGCATCGAATCCGGGCGCCGGCGGGCCGTCCTTGAGCGCCACCCGATCCGGGTGGCGCTGCTTGAGCTCCAGCGCCTCGTCCAGTGACTCGGCGAGGACGATCTTCTCCGCTCCCCGGGCGAACGCCCAGGCGGCCACGGTGAAGGCGCGCATCACATCGACCACGACCGCCACGGGCGGGGCTTCGGCCAGTTCGGTGATGCCGGCACAGTGGGTGTCCATCACGTCATGATCGCGCACACCGGGCGAAGGCTTTCACGGACGGACGGGATCGGGAACCAGGCCCTCCTCGACGAGCCCTGCGAGGACGGCCTCGCCGAGGGCGTGCACGGCGGACCGTGGGCGGACCATCACGGTGAACTCCTTGATCCGGCCGTCGTCGTCGAAGTGCAGCAGGTCGACACCGTGGATCTCCTTGCCGCCCGCCCGCGCGCGGAACAGGAGCACCGCGGAGGGAGCGGCGGTGTCGTCGGCGCTGGTGCGGGCCGTGCCGGTGTGGTCGCCGATGTAGCGGAAGTCCTCGAAGGTGCGCAGCAGGACCCCGAAGAGCCCCATGACCGTCGGCTTGCCCTCGAACGGCGTGAACTTCACGGGGCTGTAGAAGCGGATGTCGTCGGTGAACAGGTCCTCCAGGGCGGCCAGGTCCCGGTTGTCGACGGCTGCGCGGAAACGGTCTGCGGTGTTCACGGGACCACCTTCCCCAGTCATGAATCAGAGTAGTCATTTTTATGACTATCATGGGTGTCCTGCGGAGCGACAGAGGCAGGCAAGGAGCGGATCCCATGGCACTACGGCACGCCGTGCTGGCCGCGCTGCTCGACGGCGAGCTCAGCGGCTACCAGCTGGCGAAGGCGTTCGACGTCGGTGTGGCCAACTTCTGGTACGCCCAGCCGCAACAGCTCTACGCGGAGCTGACCCGGCTGGAGAAGGAGGGGCTGGTCGCGGGCCGGGAGGTGGTGCAGGAGTCACGGCCGAACAAGAGGCTGTTCCACGTCACCGACGCCGGGGTTGCGGAGCTGGAGGCCTTCACCGCCGCCACCGCCAAGCCGGCCTTCATCCGGGACGACCTGCTCGTCAAGGTCCAGGCGGCCGACCGGGTCGACACCGACGCCCTCATCGCTCAGCTCACCGACCGCGCCCGCATCGCCCAGGCCAAGATCGACCTGTTCGGGACGCTGCTGCACCGCCTGCGAGGCGACCGTACGGAGGAGGAGTTCCTCCGCCACGGCGACCGCATCGGCCCCTACCTGACCTGTCTGCGCGGCGTGGCCTTCGAGCGGGAGAACCGCGACTGGTGCCTGCGCACCGTCGACGTCCTGAAGGAGAGGCGGCAGCTTCATGCCCGGCACTGACACGGCGTACCTGCGCTACGTCGCCCTCGGCGACAGCCAGACCGAGGGACTCGGCGACGGCGACGACCTCACCGGCCCGCGCGGCTTCGCCGACCGTCTCGCCGAACACCTCTCCCGCCACGAGCCGGCCGTCCGGTACGCCAACCTGGCCGTCCGGGGGCGCCTCGCCGCACAGATCCACGCCGGACAGCTCGCCCCCGCCCTCGCCCTGCGCCCCGACCTGGCCACCGTCGTCGCAGGCGTCAACGACCTGCTGAGGCCCCGCTTCGACGCCGACGAGGTCGCCGGGCATCTGGAGGCCATGTTCGCCGCGCTCACGGCGCAGGGTGCCCACGTGGCCACGATCACCATCCCGGATCCCGCGCGCATCAGCCCGCTCGCACGCCCCCTCGTGCCACGCGTCACGGCGCTGAACCAGCGCATACGCCAGGCCGCCCGCAGACACGGGGTCACCGTCGCCGAGACCGCCCTCCACCCCGTGGCGAGCGACGTCCGGCTGTGGAGCACCGACCGTCTGCACGCCAGTTCCCTCGGCCACGAGCGCATCGCCGCGGCCCTCGCCCACGCCCTGCACCTGCCCGGCAGTGACGACAGCTGGACCCGTCCTCTCCCGGCGGCGCCCCTGCCCACCCGCCGGCATGCCGCGGCCACCGAACTCCGCTGGCTGGCGGGCTTTCTGGGCCCCTGGTTCCTCCGCCGCCTCAAGGGCACGTCATCCGGGGACGGCCGCAGCGCGAAACGCCCCCTCCTCCTTCCCGTGCGCACGGACGACAGCGCCCCGCCACGGACCGGCGCCCCCGCACCGGACACCCTCTGAGCGCGGCCCTCAGCAGCGTTCCAGCGCGGCACGGACCAGGCGCAGGCCCTCGGCCCTCCAGTGCTCCCGCTCAGGCATCCGATCGTTCCGCCGCCACCGCCAGGCCGCGAACAACGCCCAGGTCAGGGCGCGGCATCGGCGGAGCAGAGCCTGGTCGGCGCCCGCATAGCGCCGTCCCACCTCTTCGGGCGCATGGGCGAGGTCGAACTCGACCGGCCCGCGGCAGCACGTGGCGAGATCCACGAGCAGGGGGCCTCCGACGGAGTTCAGGACGTTGCCGGGATGCGGCTCGCCGTGCAGCAGCTGCTCGCCGGCCGCCGCCTCGCGGATCGCGGCGCTCAGCCCCTCGAGCGTGCCGACGAGCAGGTCCCGGTCGGGATCGGGCAGTTCGGGGCTGCGCTCCGGGTCCCGCACCTCTGTGAGGGCGACAGCCACGCGGTCGGTGAAGTGCGGCGCTTCCCAGTCGACCCGGCGCAGGGCGGCATGGTGGCGCAGGAGTACGTCCGCGTAGTCGGCCGGTGTGATCTCGGCCCCCACGGGCTCGTAGTACGTCCAGAGCGTGACGGCGAAGGTGTCCCACAGATGGACCCGGCCCTCCACGCGGGGATCGAGTCCGGCCACCGGGGCGTCGACGCGGGCGAGACGGTGGGCGACCTCCACCTCGAACTCCGCTTCGCCCAGCTGCGCCAAGGGCGCCACCCGGGCCAGCACACCGCACGGCTCCAGACGCAGCGCCACCCGGTCCGAGTCGTGGATCACGCTCACATCGTCGGCCCGGAGCCCCAGTTCGGCGGCGGTCGCCCGTCCTGCCGCGACGGCGTGGCGCAGTTGCAGTGGTTCCATACGGGGCTTCCTCCTGGGGCCGGTCAGGGCTGCGCGGTCGTGTGCCGCTGGGGCGTGGCGGCGGGGCGCGCGTCGAGGATGCCCTCGACGCCCCGCAGGAAGGTCTCACAGATCAGTTGCGGGTCGAAGAGGCAGCCGGCAGCCATCGCGCCGTCCCGCAGCATGACCAGGTGACGGCCGGCCGCGTCGGCGGGCGAGTGACCGGCCCGCTCCAGCAGCCCGGTGACGGTCTGAAGGAACCATTGCCGGTGGGCCAGCACCGCCCGGTGGACGGGGTGCGCCGGATCGGGGTACTCGGCCACCGCGTTGAGGAAGGCGCAGCCGCGGAAGCCGGGGGAGCGGATGCCCTCCACGATGGAACGGCCGACGGCCCGTACCTGCTCCGCCGGCGACCCGGCGCTCGCCCGGGCAGCCTCCACCTGCGCCCGGATTCCCCGGTCGGCCTGGTCGAGGTAGGCGAGGACGAGCTCCTCCTTACCCGTGAAGTGCCGGTACAGCGTCGCCCGGGTCACCTGCGCCTCCGCGATGATGCGGTCGACGCCGACGGAGTGAATCCCCTCCGCGTAGAAGATCCGGGTCGCCGTGGTGAGCAGCCTGGCCCGCGCCTCCGAGGGACGGCCTTCTGTGCCTCGACTCATGGCCACACGCTACCAAACCACCGAGGGAGAACGTTCGGTCTTGACAGCGCGGGCACTGCCCGCGTTGGATGCGGATGAGACCGAACGTTCTCCCTCGTGGCCGATCCGGCCCGTTACCCGCACGCATGCACCGATCCGCGTGCACCGACACCGAAAGGCACCTACGTGGACACCCTCGTCGGCACCGCCCCCGCCAGCGCTCCCACGGCCCTGCGGAAGCTGTACCTCTCTCGCTTCGCGTTCGCCGCGGTATGGGCCGCCCTGCTCTTCACGGCCGCCGGCACACTGGGCCCGCTGAGCGTGACGCTCCTGGTGATCTACCCCTTGTTCGACGTGGCGTGCGCCGTCGTCGACCTCCGGTCCGCCAGGACGCACGACGGCCCGGTGCGCGGCCTGCACCTGAACATCGCCCTCAGCTCCCTCACCGGCCTCGGCCTCGCCGTCGCCGCCGCATCCGGTGTCCCGGCGGTCCTGCGCGTCTGGGGCGCCTGGGCCGTCACCGCCGGCCTCGTCCAGCTCGCCGTCGGTGCCCTCCGGCGCCGGCTCGGAGGCCAGTGGGCGATGATCGCCGGCGGCGCCCTCTCCACCGTCGCCGGCGCCTCCTTCGCCGTACAGGCGGGCAAGGAGGACCCCTCCCTCACTCCTCTGGCCGGTTACGCCCTCCTCGGAGGCTTCTTCTTCCTCGTCTCCGCCCTCCGCCTGAACCGCACGGCGCGCCACACCTGACATGACACGGGACCGCGCCACCCCAAGCCCTCACGCGTCGTGATCGAGGCGATGCGGCTGATGGACCCGGGTCCGCAGGGCGAAGGCGACCAGGGCCGTGGTGGTCATGGCCGTCAGCCAGGCCGTGCTGTGGAGCAGGGGGCTCAGCGTGACGTCCCGTGTGAAGCCCGAGGCCAGGCTCGTCTGGAGGGAGCCGTAGCTCGGCAGGAACTCGACCAGGGGCTTGTCGGCGGTGGTGCTGGCGACGGGATTCTGCGGTGCGAGGTCGATGATGCTGGCCATGATGATCGTGACCAGGCCCTCGACCTCGCCGCGCAGGAAGAGGGCCAGGAACATGCCCATCGCCCCGTAGACCAGGCAGTCCGCCAGAACGGCGACACCCAGCAGGACCGGTTGCAGGGGAGTCCAGAACAGCAGCATCCAGGCCGTGGCGTAGGCGCTGACCAGCACGGAAGCGACCACGAGCGTGGTGAGCTTGGCGCCGATCAGGGCGGTGCGGGGATATCCCGCCGCCGTGAGACGACGGTCGAAGGCCCGGGTGCGGCGCGCGGCGCTGAACATCAGGAAACCCAGGAGCAGGGACACGGCGTTGAGGGAGCCGCTGATCATCGTGATCTCGTCGCCGCCCGCACGCAGCCAGATTCCGGTGGCACGCAGCCGGAAGGGAAACGTCTTCGGCGTGGTGAGGGTCTTCGCCACGGTGATCCACATCGGGATGAAGACGATCAGGAGCATGGCGGCCAGCCGGTTCTTCGCCACGGCCAGCAGGGCGTAACGGCTGGCGAGCAGGTAGGCGCTCATGCGGTGTCCGTCGTCGGTGAGGGCCCGAGGACGCCGTCGTGCAGGTGGTACAGGACGTCGAGGCGTTCGGTGTCGTGGGCGAGGTGGGAGATGATGATCACGGTGCGGCCGCGGCTCTTCAGCTCGTGGGCGAGGTCCCAGAAGCGCAGATAGGTTTCCCAGTCGAAGCCCTGGTACGGCTCGTCGAGCAGTACGACGTCCGGGTCGTGCATCAACGCCAGTACCAGGTTCAGCTTCTGCAGGGTGCCCCCGCTGAGGGTCTTCACCTGCGAGTCCAGGTAGGAGGAAGCGGCCAGCCGGTCGATCAGCCGCAGCGCACCGCCAAGGCCCGGGAGGCGGTAGGCGACCTGGAAGAGCCGCAGATGCTGGCGCACGGTCAGTTCCTCGTCCAGGACGGGGTGCTGGGGGCAGTACCCCCGGGTGCCCACCAGGGCGACGCGTCCCCCGTCCGGACGCAGGTCGCCGCTGAGGATGCGCAGCAGGGTCGTCTTCCCGGCGCCGTTCTCCCCGACGATGCCCAGCAGCTGCCCCGCCCGCGCCTCGAAGCCGACCCCGCGCAGCACCTGCCGGGAGCCGAACCCCTTGCGGACGCCCGTCACGTGCAGCACCACCGGCTGTCGCGGGCTCACCGCCGGACCGCCACGGCCGGGCCCGCGCCCCACCGGGCCCGCCGGCGTCCCCTCTCCCGGCTGGGCGCGCGTTCCACGCGGGAACGCCACCGGGCCGGCGTTCCTGCGTCCTGGGCGACGGGCGGCGGGCTCGAACTGACCACGGGGCTCCTCGGGAGCGGCGGAGTGCGCTGGCTTCCACCGGCCAACGAGGCACGAGCCCGTCGGGACACGTCACGCACCCCCGCAAACACGAGCGGGGCGCCGGATCAGCCGACGGCCAGCAGCTCGAGCGTGTCGATCACACGGTTCGAGAAGCCCCACTCGTTGTCGTACCAGGCGACGACCTTGATGTGCCGCCCGTCGACCCGGGTGAGGGCCGAGTCGAAGACCGACGACGCCGGATTGCCGGTGATGTCGGACGACACCAGCGGGTCCTCCGAGTACTCGAGAATGCCGGCGAGCGGCCCCTGCGCCGCGGCGCGGTACGCCGCCAGCACCTCGTCGCGCGTCACGTCACGCGCGACCGTGGTGTTGAGCTCGACGATCGACCCGACGGGCACCGGGACACGGATCGAGTCGCCGGAGAGCTTGCCGTCGAGGTTCGGCAGCACGAGACCGATCGCCTTGGCGGCGCCCGTGGTGGTCGGCACGATGTTGACGGCGGCCGCGCGGGCGCGGCGGGCGTCGCGGTGCGGACCGTCCTGGAGGTTCTGCTCCTGCGTGTAGGCGTGCACCGTCGTCATGAATCCGTGCTCGATGCCCGCGAGTTCGTCGAGCACCTTGGCCAGCGGCGCGAGCGCGTTGGTCGTGCACGAGGCGTTCGACACGATCGTGTGCCCGGACGGATCGTAGGCATCGGTGTTGACCCCGAAGGCCAGCGTGACGTCGGCACCCTGCGACGGGGCGCTCACGAGAACCTTCCGCGCGCCGGCCACAAGGTGGCCGCGGGCGGCCTCGGCCGAGGTGAAACGGCCGGTCGCCTCGAGCACGATGTCCACCCCGAGATCCGCCCACGGCAGCTTCTCCGGTTCGCGTTCGGCGAGCACCGCGATGCGCCGCCCGTCGACGACCAGGGCGTCCTCGTCGGCACTGACCGGACGGCCGAGCCGGCCCGCCGTCGTGTCGTAGGCGAGCAGCCGGGCGAGGATGCGGGGTTCGGTGAGGTCGTTGACGGCGACGACGTCCAGGTCGCTGTCGCGTTCGAGCAGCGCACGCAGCACATTGCGTCCGATGCGGCCGAATCCGTTGATCGCGATGCGGGTCATGAGTGGTCTCCCTTCGGTCCGCCACCAGCGTCGCGCGCGCCTCCCCGCCGGGACAGCGGCGTGATTGCCATGGTTCACAAGGATCACGCCACGAGGTACCGGGGGATGCGGGGGACTACTCGCCGTGGGTGAACGTGCGCCGGTACTCGCTCGGAGTGGTGCCGAGGATGCGCTGGAAGTGCAGCCGAAGATTGGCACCGGTTCCCAGGCCCGTGTCGGCGGCGATCTGCTCGATGGTCCGCTGCGAACGCTCCAGCAGCTCACGGGCCAGGTCCACGCGGGCGCGCATGACCCACTGCATCGGTGTGTAGCCCGTGTCCTCGACGAAGCGCCGGGAGAACGTACGCGGCGAGACCGCCGCGTGCCGGGCGAGCACCTCCAGTGTGAGCGGTTCGCCGAGCCGGCGCAGCGCCCACTCCCGCGTGGCGGCGAACCGCTCGCCGAGCGGCTCGGGCACGCTGCGCGGCACGTACTGCGCTTGACCACCGCTGCGGTAGGGGGCCGCGACCAGGCGCCGGGCCGCGTGGTTGGACGCGGCCACCCCGAGGTCGCCGCGCAGAACGTGCAGGCACAGGTCGATGCCCGACGCGGCGCCCGCCGACGTCAGCACGCTGCCCTCGTCGACGAACAGCACGTTCGCGTCGACCCGGACCAGCGGGTACTTCGCCGCCAGCGCCCGCGTGTAGTGCCAGTGCGTGGTGGCCCGTCTGCCGTCCAGCAGGCCCGTGGCGGCGAGCGCGAAGGCGCCCGTCGAGATGGCGGCGAGCCGCGTGCCCCGGGCGTGGGCGGCCCTCAGCGCCTCGACGACGGCTCCCGGCGGGTCCTCGCGGTCCGGGAACCGATAGCCGGGGATGAAGACGATGTCGGCCCACGCGACCGCGTCCAGACCATCGGCGACGTCGTACGCCAGACCGTCGCCGCCCGCCACCCGGCCCGGCTCCGCCCCGCACACCCGCACCTCGTACGGCATGCTGGACCGGGTCGTGAACACCTGCGCGGGGATGCCGACATCGAGCGGCTTGGCACCCTCCAGGACCAGGACGGCGACACGGCGCAGGCGGGAAGTCGGCACAGCGCCAGGCTACGGGTCACGCGCCTTTACCTCCGTGCAATCCGGTGCCTGATTCCATGACGCCCATGAGGGTTCTGGTAGCCGAAGACCACCATGTGCTGGCACGCACCGTCGCCACCGGACTGCGCCGCGCCTCCATGGCCGTGGACGTCGTGGGAGCGGGGGACGAGGTGGAGCAGCGCTGCCTGCTCACCGACTACGACGTACTGGTCCTGGACCGCGATCTGCCGGTGCTGAGCGGCGACGAGGTCTGCCGGCGCCTGCGCGAACTCGAGGACCCGCCGCGCATCCTCATGCTGACCGCGGCCGGCTCGATCGAGGACAAGGTGTACGGCCTCGACCGGCTGGGCGCCGACGACTACCTCGCCAAGCCGTTCGACTTCGCCGAACTGCTGGCGCGGATCCGCGCGCTCGCCCGGCGCACCCCCAAGCCGCCGTCGGTCGTCCTGCACCACGAGGGGATCTCGCTGGACCGGGCCAGGCGCGAAACCCGGGTGAACGGACGTCCGGTGGACCTCACGCCGAAGGAGTTCGCCGTGCTGCAGGTGCTCATGGAGGCCCGCGGCCGTGCGGTGCCGCACCGCGAACTGGTCCGCACCATATGGGACGAGAACCTCGACCCGCGCACCAGCGCCGTCCGGGCCACGGTCAGCAGGCTGCGCGCCAAGCTCGGCGGCCCGGACACCATCCTCGCCGACACGGGGCAGGGCTACCGGCTGTGCGACTGAACCCGCTCCGGCCGGCCCCGCGCACCGTCCTCGCCCGGTGGGGCTCGCGCGTCCGTGCCCGCCTGCCGTTCCGCGCCCGGCTGGCGGCCGCCATCGGCGGGCTCTTCCTGCTCGCCGGCACCGGTCTGCTCGCCTTCGTGGTGCTGCTCGCCCGCTACGGGACGACGCAGGAGGTCGAGGGCATGCGCATCACCCCGCTGCCATCGGCCCCGGGCGCGTACGAGGAGGTCGGGCCGGCGCCCCCGGCCGGACGCGCCGCAGACGTCCCCGCAAGCGGCGAGGGCATCGCGATCCAGCAACTCGACTGGACCGTCCGGGCCGTCCAGGACACCGCGCTGCGGCAGATGCTGCTCTGGTCGGGCGTCGGACTGGTCGTCATGGCCCTGCTCGCCGCCGCCACCGGCTGGTGGCTGGCCGGACGCGCCCTGAGACCGATCTCCGCGATGACCGACACCGCCCGCCGCATCAGCGACCTCAACCTCCACGAACGCCTGGCCCTCACCGGCCCCGACGACGAACTGCACCGCCTCGCCGACACCTTCGACGGCATGCTCGACCGGCTGCAGAAGGCCTTCGACAGCCAGCGCCGCTTCGTCGCCAACGCCTCGCACGAACTGCGCACACCGCTCGCCGTCCAGCGCAGCAGCCTGGAGGTGGGGCTGGCCGACCCCCTCCCCGAGGGCCTGGCCGAGGTGCGCGAGGACCTGCTGGCCGCCAACCGCGACGCGGAGAAGCTCATCGCCGCGTTGCTGCTGCTGGCCCGCAGCGACCGGGGCCTGGCCGGGACGGAGCGGGTGGACCTGGCGGCCCTCGCCCGGCAGTCGGCGGCCGAACAGTCCGCACAGGCCGTGACGGAGGACGTGACGGTGGACGTGGCAGTGCACGGACCGCCCGCGGCCGTCGACGGCGACCCCGTCCTGCTGCGCCACCTCATCGGCAACCTGCTCGGCAACGCCCTGGGCTACAACCACCCGGGCGGCCGGGTCCAGCTGGCCCTGGACCGCCGTACCCTCACCGTCACCAACACCGGCCCCGAGGTGCCCGCCGACCGCCTCGACGACCTCTTCGAACCCTTCCGCCGGGTGGCCCGGGACCGGACCGGCCAGCAGGCCGGCCACGGACTCGGCCTGTCCATCGTGCGCTCCATCGCCGAGGCCCACGGTGCGGCCCTGACCGCGGCACCGGGCCCGCAGGGCGGCCTGCGTATCGAGGTGCGCTTCCCCTGACGCGCCGGACCCGCCCGGCCGGGGCCGAACGGGTCAGCCCCGCATGCACCCCGAGGGCCCCGGTTCGAGTCTGTGGTCATGAGCTTCCGTCCCTGGGTCGTCGTGGAGCCGCCGGACAGCCGCGGCCTGCGCCGTGTCACCGTCGGCGGTGAGAGGGCCGGCAGCGCCTGGTCACTGCGCGAGCTGCGCCGCGTACTGAGCCGCCTCGGCCTCCCGGAGGACATGGATCTGGAGGATCCGGCGACCGTCCGCTGGAATGGGGGCGACAGCGGCACCTGGCCCGACCGCCCCTGGCGCAGGCGCTCGGTCGTGGCGCTCATGACGGCCGGGCTCCTCGTGTCCATGGTGTACAACGTCCTCATCGGATGGCCGGACGCCTCGGGAGCACTGACCTTCGCACAGCGCATCACGGGCGTGCTGTTCGTCCTGTCGGGCGTGGTGGTGGGCGTCGCGGCGATCGCCGCGGCCGACTACTGGGGGAGGAGGCAGTTCCGGGTCTCCGGAGCGATCACCCTGCTCGGCGTCGTCATCGTGCTGGCCACCGACGGCCTCCTGCTCAGCCTCTGGCTGGAGGAGAGGGAGTACACGGGCCATCTGCTCGTCCACCTGCCCGGGCTGTGCTGGTCCCTGTGGGCCCTGTTCCTGCTGCTGCGGGACAAGTCATGGAAAGGGATACCGCAGCCCAGGACCTTCGCCGCCGGAGTCGTCGCCACGGCGCTCCTGACGGCGGTCAGTCTCGCCTACTCCACCATGTACCAGCCCGCGGCCGCCCCGATGCATTTCGCCCTGAAGGCGGAGTTCGGCAAGGCGTGGGAGGACAGGAACCTCCCCTACGTGCATGTCCCCCTGACGCTCCACATGAAGAACACCGGGGGAATCCCGGTGTACATCATCAACGACATCTACACGGTCCGCGGCAGGATCGCTGCCTACTCCCGGGGCGAGGAGGACCTGGCGGCGGAGTGGCAGGACAGCGTGGAACGGCGCGGAGCGCGCGAGGGGGAGGCGGAGCTCTACGTCGACCAGCTCGAATACACCACGATCAGCAGCGGACGGTTCTACGACCTGGGAAACTCGCTCGACGTCGGGCAGGAGTACACCCAGCAGCGGGTCTTTCAGCTCCCCAAGGACGCCGGCTACGACACCGTGAGTGTCGAACTGCAGATCGCGTACATGAGGAAGGACCGCGGGAAACTCGACGTCGCCGCGTTCAGGACCCCTCATCGCTCCTGGAGCGCACACGAGAAGACCTACCACTGCGAGCCGTACATCTGCGGGGCCCAGCTCATCCATCGCGGCAGGGTGCGGCACAACAACAATCTCATCAACGTGACGCGCAGACCGCGTTACGTGACGGCCGTATGGTCCCCGGGAGGGGATTTCATCTCCTCGATCTCGTCCGTTCCCTTCAATTTCTTCGGGCTGGGCGACTACGGGGAGGAGCGGAGAGAACTGGAACGGTACGGGGCGGCCAGGGCCCGGGCGGACACGGAGGTGTCGCTGGCGGAACTGCTGGAATCCGCCGGGACCTGATCCGGTCACTCACCGCCCCGCGCGAGCCAGTTGCTCACGGTCACGCCCGCGTCGTCGAGATACTGGGCGGTCTGCCGGCAGTAGAGGGCGGCCCCTCCCATGCTTCCGTACAGTTCGTCGCGCGGTACGACCTCGGCGAGTGCGGTGATGAGCGGCACCACCTCGAACGGGCCATGGGCCTGCTCGTTGCTCCGGAGCTGGGCGATGACGTCGAGCGTCTCGTCGCTCTTCTCCTCCGCCTTCCAGAAGTCCTTGACCCCTTCGTCCTCCCACTGTGCGGGAACCAGCTCCGCGAGACCGTCCATGAGCTCGGCCTCGCCGGCGGTTTCGAAGACGGCGCTGGTGCAGAGGGCGGCGGCCTTGCCGAGTGATTCCTTCGCCCGCTTCTGGGCGTCGGCGGCATCCTCCTGCTGGTCCTTCATCCGGGAGGTCTTCTCATCGAGCTCCTTCTCCGCCTCGGACCGGTCCTGTTGTGACGTCGCCGGGTCGCTGATCTTCTTCAGCAGGGCGCTGACCTGCTCCGTGGTCTCGGCGAGCTGTTCTCGTGCGTCGTCCGGCGTCCTTTGGTCGTGCATGATGTCGGAGGAGGAGCTCACCCACACCAGGGTTCGTTGGGTTTTCCGCTGCGTGCCCGGACTCTGTGAGGGACGGTCGCTCGCGGGTGTGTTGCCGTTGGCCCTCGCGTGGTGGAAATGCGACGCGGCCTCGTTCGTGTTCCTCAGTGACGCGATCAGCGCGTCCCGGACGTCCGGCGGTGTCTCAGGATCGCAGATGACATCCAGCAAGGATGTCGTCCGTTTGGTCACCAGAATGAGCGTGGACCGTTCTTCGGGCGGTACCTCGGGGTCACTGAAGGCTTCGAGTGACGACGTGACCTCCTTGACGACGGCGGTCAGCTCTTCGCGCAACTCGGCAGGGGTGTCCGGGTCACTGATGACGTTCAGCGCGGTGGACAGATGTTCCGCGCTCTCGATGACGCCCTGCCGGTCCTGGGGCAGTGTCTCCGCACTGTCGGTTGCGGCGACGATGTCGATCAGCGCGTCCACGGTCCCCACGAGCTCCTCCGGGACGCGTTCCTTCATCTCGGAGAGGGCCGCCGTCGTCCGGTCGGCGGCCGCACCCTGCTCCTGAGTGGGTTCGGGTGTTCGGCCCCCAGTGGTGTCGGAGTCCGTCGGCCGCGTGGTGCCGGAGGTCTCGTCCGCCGGCGAGGAGGGCGAAGTCGTGGGGTCCGTCGGTTCGTCCGAACCGGGCGCTGGGGAGTCCTCCGAGGGGGAGGGGGAAGGCGTGTCCGGTTCCGTCGGCCCGGTCGGTTCCGTGGGCGGGGGAGACGGCGGGGCGTCCGTGGTCCGAGCCGGCACGCCCGACGTCCCCGCGTCGGCACCGGAGGTGTCCGCCGCCGCGACGGACAGACCGGCCGGCAGCGCCAGCGCCGCGGCGAGCAGTGAAGCGCCTGCCGCGCGGAGGGCACGCAGCCGGGACACGCGGGTGCCCGAACTCACCGCCCTCATCACCGCGGACCCCCGCCGCTTTCGGTTTTCGGCCATCGTCCTCTCCTCTTCCTCCGGCACGACGGCGGCATACCGCCGACCGGGCAGGGGGCTCGAGCGAACCGCGCGGGGGCAGAGAACACGAAGGGCGAGAGAAGGGCGGTGGCCACGAACCACGCTGACACCAGGCCCTCTTCACACCACGCTACGACGCTGGGGAGGGGGCGGCAAACGCTACGACGTGCGGAAACGAGGCACCGGACGCATCGTGGGAAGAGGGGGTGCCCGTCGGGGGTGCGACCAGCGAAGGGGGCCGTCATGCCCCAGCCATGGATGCCTCGAGCGCTCAGGGCGGACGTCGGCGACCACGCCCCGTGCGACACCGCGTTTCCGGCGAAGGCGATCGCGCACATCACGGCGGACCGGGAGGCCACAGCCCAAGCGCCCCTGGATCTGGTTCCGTTCGCCAACCTCAAGGGATTCTTCACCGGCAGCGGCAAGGGCCGGGCCCCGCACGTCCTCTGGGACCCCTTCACCGGGGCGTTCGCGCAGTTCTTCCCGGCCACCTCACGCAGCAAAGCCCTGGCCGACGCACCCGGTGGCACGCGTACCAACCGGGCCGGCAAGGCCGTCATCCAGATCGAGGCCCTGTTATTCCCACACTGCCGCGTCGGCGGCCATGTGTTCGCGAGGCTGGTCGACACCCCTTGCAGGGGGTGGGACGACCTCCACGCATGGATCAGCTCCTGGGACGTACCGGACGTGTGGCCCATGGGCCGCCCGACGTCCCTGTCCCGCAACACATGTCCGGCAGACCGGTGGAAGGCCGAGGGCGGGTGGTACGCCCACGCCCATGTCCCGGAGAACGACCACGTCGACCCCGGCTCCTGGCCGGCGTTCGCCTCCGTGCCCCCCGAACCCCCTTCCGCGGAGCCCCGGTTCGAGCCGTTCCCCGGCACGTCGTTCTTCCGGAGCGGGCGCAGGTCGCCGGTCATCGCGCACATGCACGGGCGGCTCGTCGCCGAGGACTGCGACCGGTACACGTCCCACACCGGCATCGACGTGTGGGGAGCGGGCGACGTGCGGTCGTATGCGGCCTGGCAGCAGAAGCTCGGCTTCGAGGGGCCCGCCGCCGACGGCGTCCCCGGCCGTCTCAGCTGGGACAGGCTGAAGGTCCCCGACGTCTGAGTCCTGCCAGGACAGCCATCGTGGGCGGCGCTCAGCGTGCCGTTGTCCCCTGGAGGTCCAGGGTCCAGGTCTGGCTGGTGAGATCGTGGCCGAAGCTGTGGTGGGGTGCTTCGTCGACGAGGACGAACCCGAAGCCCTCGTAGATCCTGCGCGCGGACACCAGGTTGTCGTTGGTCCACAGCGTCACCCGCCGGTAGCCGGCCTCGCGGGCGAAGGAGAGGGACTGCCGGACGAGCCGGGTGCCGAGTCCGAGGCCCCGGGCGTCCGGGGTGACGAGCAGGACCCGCAGCCTGGCCTCCTCGGGCCGGTCGCCGGCGACGAGGAGGACGCAGCCCGCGCGTTCGCCGTCGACCTCCGCGATCCACGCGGCTTCCGTGGCCGGGGAGTGCGCCGTGGCGTAGTCGGCGACGATCCTGGCGACCAGGGCCTCGAAGTCGGTGTTCCAGCCGAACTGCCGCTCGTAGAGCTCGCCGTGGGCCATGACGACCCAGCCCAGGTCGCCGGCCCGGTCCGCACGGCGGATCCGGATCCGCCGCTCATCGGCTTCCTCGCACATCGAGCACTCTCCGCAGTGATGTGTCGCAATCGGTTACTGACACGGTCGTGTCAGTCCCTTTAGGCTAGGCGCGTGTCCCCGAGAACCGCAAACCCCTCCGCCCGCCGGACCGAACTCCTCGAGGCCTCCTACCGGTATGTGCTCACGCACGGACTGGCCGATCTGTCGCTGCGTCCCCTGGCCGAGGCCGTCGGCTCCAGCACGCGCGTGCTGATGTTCCTGTTCGGCAACAAGGACGGACTCGTACGGGCGCTCCTGGAGCGGGCCCGCGCCGACGAGCTCACGCTCCTGGCGCGGCTGCGGCGGGCCGGCCGCCCCGTGGGGCTGCGCGCGGCAGCGGAGCAGGTGTGGCAGTGGCTCGCGGCCGCAGAGCACCGCCCGCTGCTGCGCCTGTGGGCCGAGGCATACGCCCGCTCCCTCGTCGAGCCGGACGGCCCCTGGGCGGGTTTCGCCCGGGCCACCGTCACCGACTGGCTCGACGTTCTGGCGGCCTGCCAGCCGCCCCCCGAACGGGGGACCGCGGACGGCGCCGTCCGCCGCACGCTGACCCTCGCGGTCCTGCGCGGCGCCCTGCTCGACCTGCTCGCCACCGACGACGAGCCCAGGGTGACCGCCGCCGTCCACCGCCAACTGGTCCTCCTCGGCGAGGACCCCGGCACCGGATGACTAGTCGCCGACCGTCCCCGCGTCGGTGCGCCGGCCACGCACCACGTCCACCACGACGGGGACGCCGTCCGGGACCTGTCCCTCGAGCCGGTCGAGCAGCAGCGGAAGCGGAGGGATCTCGCCCGGTGTGCGGATGTGGATGTGCAGGGTCCGGGATGCCGCGTCCACACGGGTGACGGACGCGCCCGGCTCGTCGGCGAGCCACTGCTGTGCCGCATGCTTCGCCCGGTGGGTCCAGGAGTTGAGCAGCAGCGTCACCACGGTGTTGGCCGTCAGCGGGATGACCACCGCGGCGAACAGCACGGCCATGGCGACATAGCTCCGCCGGGCGGGCCGTCCGGCCGTCGCGCCGTCCTCGGCGCCGTAGCCGAGGGCGGCGAAGACCACCATCCCGCCGAAGACCAGCGCGAAGAGGTTGGAGACGAAGAGCACCAGCGCGCCGAGCGCGAGCCAGCCCGACAGCCGGCCCAGACACACCCCGGTCACCACCAGCGGCGGAACCAGCGAAATGGCGATCGCCACCCCGGGAAGGACGGCGGCGACGTCCCGCCGGGCCAGAGCCACCGCGCCGGCGAGACCGGTCGCCAGCGCGGCCACCAGGTCCATCAGCCCCGGCGACGTCCGTGAGGCGATCTGGCTGTTGGACAGCAGATCGTAGCCGCTCGGGAGGACCGTCGAGAACGCCATGCCGATCGCGATCACCAGGGCGGCACCGAAGAGGACGACCCGGGCCGATCCGGTGCGTCGGCGCTGCACGGAGCCCAGCGCGACGCCCATGATCGGCGTCGACAGCGGCGCGATGATCATCGCGCCGATCACGGTGGCCGTCGAGTCCGTCAGCACCCCGGCGGCCGCGATGGCCGAGGACAGCGTCAGCATGGTCCAGAAGGCCGAACGCTTGGAGGTGGTGTCCCCGGACGACAGGTCCAGGTCCTCGGCCAGTTCGTCCAGTGAGCGACGCTGGGAGGCCGGCAGAACACGGGCGCGAACCTTGCTGATCACGAGCCCAAATCAACCACGGCCACCACGGCATCGGCGGGCATGACACGGGCGTGCGCCCCGTCAGCGGGTGCGTGGAGTGGCCAAACCGGTTGCGTAGGCGCGGACGACGAGTTGGGCGCGGCCGCGGGTGCCGAAAATCGCTGGGCGCACCACGGCCGCCCCTGCTACCTTCCCGGTGGCCGTGCACGACGACGAGGAGGTGGTACCCGTGAACGTTTCGACATGGGTGCTCCCCTCCGGGGTCACGGTCGGACGGTAAGCCCTGAGCCGTCCGGGAGCGCCGTTCCAGAGCACTCCCGGAAGGCACGATCATGCGCTTCACCTCCGGACACCGCCTCGACGGCGACGTCCTCGAACGCGAATTCACCCTCGGCGAGATCCCCGGCACCCTGTGGACGCCCGCAACCGCGCCCGCGCCGCTGATCCTCACGGCCCACAACAACGGCCTGCCCAAGCGGGACCCCCGCCTGGTGGCCCGGGCCCGCCGGTCCGCGGCGCACGGCTACGCGGTGGCCGCCATCGACAGCGCCGGGTGCGGCGACCGGCCCCGCTCGGCCGCCGACGAACGGGCCCGCGCGGCACTCCGCCGGGCGCTGCAAGCCGGCGAGCCGGCCGACGACCTCTTCGAGTCCCTCGTCGGCCCGCTGGTCGACAGGGCGGTCCCGGAATGGCGGACCACGCTGGACGCCCTCCTCACGCTGCCGGAGATCGACGGCCCGGTCGGGTACTCCGGGTGGACCGCCGTCGGTATCCGGCTGGCGGCGGTCGAGCCGCGGATCGCGGCCGCCGGCTTCTTCGCCGGGGGCTATGTGCCCCGCGCCCAGCGCGAGGAGGCCCGGCACGTGACCGTCCCGCTGCTGTTCCTGCTCCAGTGGGACGACGAGGGCAACCCCCGGCAGCGGGCCCTGGACCTGTTCGACGCCTTCGGCACAGAAGAGAAGACGCTGCACGCCAACCTCGGCGGACACACCGGCACCCCGTGGTTCGAGGTCGAGGACGGCAACCGGTTCTTCGACCGCCACCTCAAGTAGGACCGGGGCCGGGCCACCCACTCCCACCGCCCGTACCGCGGGCCTCCCCCCACCAGGGCGGAGGCCCGCCTCCGCCCGGGCCCCGGCCTGTTCCAGTGGGTCACCCGGCATCAGGGATCAGGGATCATGAAGCATGCTCCCGGACGACTGGCACTTCACCCACGACATCGACGGCTTTCTCGATCGGGCCGGGCACTTCCTCCGCTCGCGCCCCGCCCTGCACAACACGGTCCTCACGGACATCGAGAAGCTGCGCACCGGCACGGCACACCCGCTCGGCCCCGAAGCAACCCTCCTCGGCAGGCTCGAGCAGGACGGCGAGGTCCGCGCGGTCTGCTACGCGACGCTCGGGGGCCGCCTGGGCCTCACCCCTCTCTCCGCGCCCCGGGCCGACACCCTCGCGGCCCACCTGGTGCGCCTCGGGCAGCGCCCCTCCCACGTCATAGCGGACCACGGCACCGCCGGCGCCTTCGCCGAGTCCTGGCAGCGGCACACCGGCGCGGCGCAGGCCGCCTTCTGGCGGACCCACCTGTACCGCCTCGGTACCCTCACTCCGCCGCGGCCACGACCGGAGGGCCGGGGCCGTCGTACCGGCGCAGAGGACCGTGAGCACGTCATCCGCTGGTGCCGGGAGTTCTGCGTCGAGGTCGGGGAACAGCGCTCGATCGACCTGATCGACGCCGGTGCCTGGGACGACTCGCGCTTCGGCGACCGGCACTTCACCTTCTGGGAGACCCCGGACGGCACCCCCGTCTCCATGGGGGCCATGACGTCGAACACCGGCGGCATGGTCCGCGTGGACCCCGTCTACACCCCGGTCCGCTTCCGGGGCCACGGCTATGCGGGCGCCGTCACGGCCGAGGTGAGCAGAGCGGCGCTGGCCGCGGGAGCGGCGGACGTCGTCCTGTTCACCGACCCTGCCAACCCCACCAGCAACGCCCTCTACCAACGCCTCGGGTACGTGCGCATGGCGGACTTCGCCGGACACAGGTTCTCCTACGCTCCGCTCGCCGATGCCGGCCGGGCCGACGCCGCGCATCAGTCGGGTGAGGGATAGGTCAGCGTGCCGTCGCCGACCCGGGCGTGGGGATTGAGTTCGGCAGGCTTCGACGACGTGGGCGACATGATGTGGACGACCTCCACACCGGAGACGATCAACGCGTCCGTGATCAGCCGCCGGTGACACCGCCACGGCACCGCCTCGCTGCACATGATCGCGGGCCGTTCGTGCCGGGCCAGTGCCCGCAGTTCCGCCAGCCCTTTCGCGAACTCCTCGGTGGACATGTGGTCGGCGTAGTCACGGAAGGCCTTGACCCGCCACGCCCGGTTCACGCTCGGCACGTCCTTGGGCGTATGACGACGGCCCCCCAGCTCGCGGATCCAGCGGTACGAGATGTCGGGGGGCAGGTTCTCGGCGATGGCCGACCGGTTCCACTGCGGGTACTTCCTGGACGAAGGGAAGGACCGGACGTCGACCAGACAGGTGACCCCGTTCCCGCGCAGCATGCCGAGCACCTCGTCGAAATCGCGTGTCGAGTGCCCGATGGTGAAGACCCGGTCCGCCACGTAACCTCCTCACGGCAGTCGGTCGATCGCGATCATGGCCACATCGTCCGTCAGGATCCCCTCCATGGTGCGCTCCAGCGGGAAGAAGCGGTTCTCGCGGTCGCGGGCCTCGCTCACTTCGTGCTCAGTCTGCGCGCCTGCACCGCGCCGCCGGTGAGGTAGCCGGCCGCGGTGACCAGGGCGAGGGCCGCGCGCGGCACCGGGTGGCAGCGCGTGCAGGGCCAGTGTCAGGGGACGCGCGAGGACGAGCAGCAGCGGGGCCGTCATGCCGACGGTCAGGTGCCGCACCATGTGGGCGGTGAACGGACCGCCCGGCGGCGATCCCACCGCCGCCCAGGCCAGGCACACACTTCCGGCGGTGAACGACGCGTCGCGCCACCGGGGCCAGACGTCCCCGCGGCGCCGCAAGCGCACCGCCGCCGCGAGATAGGGGACGGCCGCCAGCAGTGCGGCCACCGCCGTGACCACCCCGGCCGGCCCGGGGCCGTGGTGCGCGTGGGCCGCGGTCACGACACCGCGCCGGACCGGCCGGCACGGAGGGCGAGCGCCACCCCGGTCACCAGCAGCACCAGGCCCCCGAGGTTCCACGCCCAGTCATAGGGGGCGAGATCCACGCCGTACCGGATCTGGTGGACGCGCAGCAGTTTGTGGTCCACGACCCCGTCGAACAGCCGGAAGAGCCCCGTGCCCAGGAAGAACCCGGCCCAGGCATGAGCCGGGGCCAGGGCACGGCGCCGCCGCAGATCCGCGAAGAGGAAGAACCCGGCCACCAGGGCCAGTAGTTCGGCGGTGTGCAGCAGTCCGTCCGACAGCAGGCCCACACCGGGGGTGGAGCGGTCGTAGAAGTGGTGCCAGCCCAGGAGCTGATGGAACACGATCTCGTCCACCGCGGCCATGACCGCGGCACCGATGACCGCGCACACCACCAGCGACCCGCGCCGCTCGGGCCGCTCGGCGGCGGCCGGAACCCGCGCGGCGCCCCCGCCCCCCGCGGTCAGCGCGCCACCGCGACGGACAAGGAGCCGACACCGGCCGCGCAGCCCAGCAGGCAGCACGCCCACACGGCGTGGCGCCTGAGCAGTCTGCGCCGCAACTGCTCGTACCGTTCCTCGTACTCACTGCGCAGTTCGTCGGCCCGCTGCACCGTCGCGGCGAGCATGCGGCGCGATACGGCGATGCGGGCGGCGATGTAGTGACGCGTCAGTTCCTCCGTCTGCGCGGCGGTCAGCCAGGGCAGCGCGGCGCACAGGTTCTGCGCCTCCCGGCCCGCCTCCGTCCAGTGCGTCCGCGCCATCAGGTAGCCCTCCGCCTCGGCCCCCAGCCGCGCGGCGGTGTCGGCGGGCGGACGGCGGGCGTCACCCCTGGTCATCTCCGGTCGCCCTTGTGGCCGCCGGTGTCCAGTGCGTCGCGCTGCCCGGTGGTCTCCGCCTGGTCCAGGCCGGAGACCCAGGGGTGGTGAAGATCGAAGGCGGGCGACTCGGACCGGACCTTGGGCAGGGTGACGAAGTTGTGCCGGGGCGGTGGGCAGGAGGTCGCCCACTCCAGGGAACGTCCGTACCCCCAGGGGTCGTCGACCTCGACGCGCTGTCCGGTCTTCGCGGTCTTCCAGACGTTGTAGAGGAAGGGCAGGGTCGACAGACCGAGCAGGAACGCGCCGATGGAGGACACGGTGTTGAGGGCCGTGAAGCCGTCCGCCCGGAGGTAGTCGGCGTAGCGGCGGGGCATGCCCTCGGCGCCGAGCCAGTGCTGGATGAGGAACGTGGTGTGGAAGCCCACGAAGAGGGTCCAGAAGTGGATGTACTCGAGACGGGTGCCGAGCATGGTGCCGGTCATCTTCGGCCACCAGAAGCTGAATCCGCCGAACATCGCGAACACGATCGTGCCGAACAGCACGTAGTGGAAGTGGGCGACGATGAAGTAGCTGTCGTGGACGTGGAAGTCCAACGGGGGTGAGGCGATCAGCACGCCGGTCAGCCCGCCGAAGAGGAAGGTGACCAGGAATCCGATCGCCCACAGCATGGGAGGTTCGAAGGACAGGGAGCCCTTCCACATGGTGCCGATCCAGTTGAAGAACTTCACGCCGGTCGGGACGGCGATGAGGAAACTCATGAAGGAGAAGAACGGCAGCAGCACGGCGCCGGTGGCGAACATGTGATGCGCCCAGACGGTGGAGGACAGACCGGTGATGGCGATCGTGGCACCGACGAGACCCATGTAGCCGAAGATCGGCTTGCGGGAGAACACCGGGATGATCTCGCTGATCACACCGAAGAACGGCAGGGCGAGAATGTAGACCTCGGGGTGGCCGAAGAACCAGAACAGGTGCTGCCACAGGACCGGCCCGCCGTTCGCCGCGTCGAAGATGTGCGCGCCGAACTTCCGGTCGGCCTCCAGCGCGAGCAGGGCGGCGGCCAGCACGGGGAAGGCCAGCAGCACGAGAACCGAGGTGAGCAGCACGTTCCAGGTGAAGATCGGCATCCGGAACATCGTCATGCCGGGGGCGCGCATGCAGATGATGGTGGTGATGAAGTTGACCGAGCCGAGGATCGTGCCGAATCCCGCCAGCGCCAGCCCCATGATCCACAGGTCGCCGCCGATCTGAGGGGTGCGGTCGATGCCGCTGAGCGGCGTATAGGCGGTCCACCCGTAGTCGGCCGAGCCGTCCGGGGTGAGGAAACTGCCCATCACGATCAGCCCGCCGAGGGCGAACAGCCAGTACGAGAGCATGTTCAGCCGGGGGAACGCCACGTCGGGGGACCCGATCTGCAGGGGCATGATCGCGTTGGCGAACCCGGCGAACGTCGGCGTCGCGAACAACAGCAGCATGATCGTGCCGTGCATCGTGAACGCCTGGTTGTACTGCTCGTTGGACAGGATCTGAAGGCCCGGTCGCGCCAGCTCCGCACGGATCGCCATGGCGAGAATGCCGCCGATCAGGAAGAAGCCGAACGACGTGATGAGGTAGAGGTGGCCGATCTTCTTGTGATCGGTGGTGGTCAGCCAGGAGACCACCACGTGGCCCCGTCCCCGGCGCTCGGCCACGGGTACCGGAGCCACCGGCTCGGTGTGGGTCGCCATCACAGTCCTCACTCACTAGCGGCACAGCGTTCATCCGGCTGGGTGGACGGTATGCCGACCCACCAGCGGCCACGCGCATACGGAGCGCCTTTGTGGGCCGAGCGGCCGCATGCTCCAGTCGTCCGGGTGACAACCCATCCGTGACCGGGGTCACATCCGGGTGCTGTCAGGAATCGCGTGGCGGTCTCGTTCAAGGGGCACGCGAACGAGACAGGAGCAGTGTCATGAAGCACCGCATCGTCGTCCTGGGTGCCGGATACGCCGGAGCCTTCGCCGCCGGGAACCTGGCCCGTCGGCTCTCGCCGGCCGACACCGACATCACCGTCGTCAACGCCGTGCCCGACTTCGTCGAGCGGATGCGCCTCCACCAGCTCGCGACCGGACAGGCCGTCCCCTCCCGCAGGCTCGCCGACGTGTTCGCGGGCACCGGGGTGCGGCTGCGCGTGGCACGGGTGACCGGCATCGACCCCGGCCGCAGGACCGTCGCCGTCACCGACGAGGCGGGCGACGGCGAGCTCACCTACGACACCCTTCTCTACGCGCTCGGCAGCTCCGTCGCCCACCACGGAGTCCCCGGCGTGGCCGATCACGCCTTCGACGTGACGGGCCGGCCCTCCGCGCTGCGGCTGCGCGAGCACCTCGCCGGGCTGAAGGAGGGCGGCACCGTCCTGGTCGTCGGCGAGGGGCTGACCGGCATCGAGACCGCCACCGAGTTCGCCGAATCCCGGCCCGACCTCTCGGTCGCGCTCGCCGCCCGTGAGGAGCCGGGTGCCTGGCTCTCCCCGAAGGCACGCCTGCACCTGCGGCAGGCGTTCGAGCGGCTCGGCATCACCGTCCACGAACACACCCGCATCACCGCCGTCGAGCCGGGCCGGGCGGTCGCGGCCGACGGCACCTCCGTCCCGGCCGACGCGACCGTGTGGGCGGCGGGGTTCGCCGTGCACCCCATCGCCGCCGCCGCCGGACTGGAGGTCGCGGAGAACGGCCAAATCGTGGTCGACGGCTCGATGCGCTCGGTCTCCCACCCGGACATCTACGCCGCCGGTGACAGCGCCTACGCCATCGGAGAGAACGGCCGGCCCCTGCCCATGTCCTGCGCCTCGGCCGGCTTCACCAACATGCAGGCGACCGCCGCGATCATCGCCCGCCTGACGGGCCGAGAGGCCCCGGTGACCGGGCTGAAGTACTACGGCAACCACATCAGCCTCGGACGACGGGACGCGATCTTCCAGATGGTGGACGGCGACGCCCGGTCGAAGAGCTGGTTCCTACGCGGCCGGACCGCCGCCCGGCTCAAGTCGGGCGTGCTCACGGGGGCGGGGTGGGGCATCGCCCACCCGACCTTCGGGATGCCGAAGCGCAGGCGCCGACTGGCGGCCGCCGACGAGCGCGCCGGTGTGAGGGCCGCCGCCTAGGCTGTCCCGCATGGACGTCGCAGCCATCGATCGCTTCGAGGCCGGCCGGCCACGGCTGGCCTCGCTGGCGTACCGCCTGCTCGGTTCCGCTGCGGACGCGGAGGACGCCGTGCAGGACGCGTTCCTGCGCTGGCAGGCCGCCGACCGGGAGCGGATCGAGGTGCCGGAGGCATGGCTGACCAAGGTGGTCACCAACCTCTGCCTCGACCGGCTCCGCTCGGCGCAGGCACGCCACGAGCGCGCGGCGGGTGCCTGGCTGCCCGAACCGCTGCTGGACGGCGACCCGATGCTCGGCCCCGCCGACACCGCCGAGCGGCGCGAGTCGGTGTCCCTGGCCGTACTGATTCTGCTGGAGCGTCTCTCACCGGTCGAGCGTGCCGTCTACGTCCTGCGCGAGGCGTTCTCGTACAGCCACGCCGAGATCGCCCGGATCCTCGACCTCAGCGAGTCCGCGAGCCAGCAGCACCTGCACCGGGCCCGGACCCGGGTCACCGCCGAGCGCCACCGCGGAGGCGAAGCCGACCCCGCGTCCGCGCGCCGGGTCGTCGAGGAGTTCCTGGCCGCTGCCACGTCGGGGCGCACCGAACGGCTGGTGGCGCTGCTCACCGACGACGTGACGGCGGTCTCGGACGGCGCCGGACTGAGCACGCGGATCCTGCGGTACCGGACACGCGAACGGGTCGCTTCCCTCGTGCAGGGCGGCTTCAAGCCCACGCAGGCCAAGCGGCGGCTGGCGGGCGGCACCCTCGCGATGCACATCGCATGGGTGAACGGCAGCCCGGCCGTCGTCGCCGTGGTCGACGAGAAGGTCGTGGGTGTCGTGGCGTTCGAAGTGAGCGAGGGCAGGGTTTCCTCCGTGCACGGCATCGCCGCCGCGGCCCGGCTCTCGCGCGTCAACGAGTTCTGGCACCGGTACGAACCGGATGCGCCGGTCATCAGCGCATGGTGACCGGGCGGCGCCGTACGGTCGGGGCCACTACCGAGGAGGACGGCCGATGCGCAGCGTGACCTATTCCATGAACATCTCACTCGACGGCTACATCGTCGGGCCGGACGGCTCCTTCGACTGGTCCGAGCCAGCCCCGGAGGTGTTCCGCCACTGGATCGACGAGATCCGGCGGGTCGACGTCCACCTGCTGGGACGACGGCTGTACGAGACGATGCTCTACTGGGAGACCGCCGAGCAGGAGGGCTCGCTCGACGACGCGGAGCGCGAGTGGGCCGCGCTGTGGAATCCGCTTCCGAAGGTGGTGTTCTCCACCACCTTGTCCGAGGTGCGGGGCAAGGCCGCCCGTCTGGCCTCCGGCGGGGTGGCGCAGGAGATCGAGCGGCTGCGGGCCGAGCCGGGGGAGGGCGAGATCGCGATCGGTGGTGCGACGCTCGCCGCCCAGGCGGCCGCGGCGGGGCTGATCGACGAGTACCGGGCCGTCGTGTACCCCGTGCTGGTCGGCGGTGGTATTCCGTTCTTCCCCCGGGACGAACGCCGGGTGGACCTCGAACTCGTCGAGACCCGCACCTTCGCTTCGCGGTTCGTCCTCCTGCGCTACCGCACCGCTCAGAGTTCGGAGACGACGAGCCGGTAACCCACGTCGATGGTGTCGCGCGTCCGCAGGCCGGCGTAGCGGGAGTGCCAGCGGCCGCTCGCCAGGTCGGCGTCGAGCCGGGCCAGTCCCGGCGCGAGTGCGGTGTCACCGGTCTGGGCCAGCATCGAGATGCCGGCGAGCACCTGGGGGTCGAGGTAGCAGTGCGGGCGGCGCCAGTAGGCGGCGGCGAACCCGTCGACGCAGTCGTGGGGGATACGGACCGGCTCCTGGCGGCCGCCCCCGAGCAGGCCGAGCAACCGGTCGACCGGGACGGCGCGGGTGTCGTCGAAGGCGGCGGCCTCCGGGAGATAGTCGCGGACCAGCCAGAATCGCTCCCGGAACACGTGCTGGTCCCATGTCAGGACGACGATGCGGCGGCGGGCGACCCTGCGCAGTTCCCGCAGCCCGGCCGCCAGGTCGCTCCAGTGGTGGATGGTGAGCAGTGCCATGACGGCATCGGCCGCGGCGGAGGGAAGCGGGAGACGTTCCGCGACCGCCTGCACGGCCGGTGCCGCGCCCTGCGGCCGCTGGGCGATCATGACCCGGCTGGCCTCGACGGCGAGGACCGTACCCGGCGGCTCGTAGGAACCCGCCCCCGCGCCGACGTTGATCACATCTGCGGCGTCTCCCAGCGCGCCGTGGATCTGTGCGGCGATCCGTGGATCCGGCAGGCGTGTCCTGGCGTAGGTCGTGCCGAGCGTGTCATAGGTGGCCACGGCAGCCAGTATGCGGGGCCCGCCGGGTCACGGGCCCGGCTGTCGCAGAAGTCGTACCGGTGACGTCGTATCGGTGAAGGGGCACGCCCTCGCGGGCTCAGGGCGTGTCCGTCTCGTACTCCGGGCGACCGGTGGTGCGGTAGGTCTGGATCGTCAGCCCTTTCGGCGTGGACCGCAGATCGACCAGTTCGAGTCCCAGGTCCGGGCCGGTGGCGGGGAAGAGCCGCGTGCCCTGCCCGACGACCACGGGATAGGTGAGCAGCACCAGTTCGTCCACCAGTCGGTGGCCGAGCAGCCAGCGGATCAGGGTGCCGCTGCCCCAGACCTGCGTCTCGCCGCCCGGCGCGGCCCTCAGCTCCTCGACGGCGCCGGCGATGTCACCGGACAATACGACGGTCCCCGGCCATCGCGTATCGGTGAGCGTGTTCGAAACGACGTACTTCGGCCGCCTGTTCAACGCCTCGCCGACGGGGTTCCCCGGATCCATGCCCGCACCCCAGGAGCCGGCGAAGATCTCATAGGTCCGCCGGCCGAACAGGAACGCGTCGGCGCGCTGGAAGGTCCCGGAGATGAGGGCCGAGGCCGCGTCGTCGAGGAGCGGCGGGGCCCATCCGAAACGCTCGAATCCGCCGCCGCCCTCCGCGTCCGGCGCCCCTGTTCCGATGTCGATCCGCCGATGCCCCTCTGTCACTCCGTCGAGGGAGACGTTCGTGACGGTCGTCAGTTTCATGATCCAGTCCTCTTTCCGCTGCCGGCGTCGTAGGTACGACCGGACGCGGGCGCCGATCTCATCGGTCGCGGTGACCGGCTTCTGCGTCGGCTCGTCGGCACGACGTGCTCCTGCGGCCCGGACCGGTCCTTGTCCGGCCAACTTTTCCCAGGAGTACGATCACGGCATGCGAGAACACGCCACGGAGCGGGCCGCGCCCCTCAGGGCACGGCCGGTCAGCCACGCGATCCTCCGGGTGGCCCGGCTGCACAAGGCGCTCGCGGGCCGGCTGCTGCGGGAGAGCGGGCTGCGTCCGGGGCAGGAACTCGTGCTGATGGTGCTGTGGGACCAGGGGCCGCAGCGGCAGGTCGACCTCGTGACGGCCGTCGATTCGGACGCCCCGACGATGACGCGCAGCATCTCCCGGATGGAGAAGGCCGGCCTCGTGCGGCGCCGCCCCTCACCCACGGACGGGCGCGCGGTGATCGTCGAGGCGACCGAGGCGAGCCTGGCGCTGCGGGACAAGGTGGACGACGCGTGGGCGGAGCTGGAGCGCCTGACCACCACGAGCCTCAGCGCCGCCCGGCAGCGCGAGATCCTGGCCGATCTCGCCCTGCTGGAATCCGTACTGACCCGAGCGGACAGCTGAGCCCGGCTCGCACCACGGAGGGCACGAGGACCTCCTCTCTGCGGTCGAGGGAGCGGAGCGTCCTCGACGAAGCCGTCGGCACCGGGGGCGGGGGCACCGACCGGGTGACCGCGGAGGGCTCCGCCCACGGCACTTGCGGTTGTTTGTCACCGAAGTCGTGGTCAACAAGCCAAAGCGCAGGGAAGAATGACGCCATGAAGGAAGACGGCTCGTCCATCGATTCCACCAAACCGAGTATCGCCCGCGTGTACGACTATCTGCTGGGCGGCAAGGACAACTACGCGGTGGACCGCCAGGTCGGTGACGTCTTCAAACGCGACCTTCCCGGTTCGGTGGCGATCGCCTTCGCGAATCGCGCGGCCCTGATCCGGGCGATCCGGACGATCGCGACGACCACCGACGTGCGGCAGTTCATCGATCTGGGCAGCGGTCTCCCGACCGCCGACAACGTCCACCAGGTCGCGCAGCAGCACGACCCGGCGTCCCGGGTCGTCTACGTCGACACCGACCCCCAGGTGCTGGTCCACGGCCGCGCGCTGCTCGAGGAGAACGAGGGCACCCGCATCGTCCCCGTCGACGTCCGCGAACCCGAGCGGATCCGTACGCACCCCGACACGCAGAAGCTCATCGAGTTCGACCGCCCGGTGGCCGTCATATTCAGCGCCATCCTGCACCATGTGAACGACGACGAGGACCCGGCCGGAATCGTCCGGTACTGGCGCGACCACGTGCCGTCCGGCAGCTACTTCTTCATCAGCCACTTCCGTTCGGGCAACAACCCGGAGACCGCGGAGGCCGAGAAGGTCCTCCAGGAGACCTTCGGCCGCGGCCGGTGGCGCTCGGACGAGGAGATCGCGGCCCTGCTGGACGGCCTGGAACTGCTCGACCCGGGCATAGTTCCCGCACCCCTGTGGCGTCCTGACGCGGTGGACAGCCCTTTCACCGGAGACGGCGGGCGCGAACTCACCGTCTGGGAGCGCCTCATCGCCGCCGGTCTGGCGCGCAAACCCTGAACTGCTGACGACCAGGGCCTCAGGGCCCGCCGTCCGGATCGCGCCGCCCCGCCCGCCGGCCCTCGGCCAGGGCGCGTACCGCCCGCTCCAGCCGCGTCCGCCGGGTCTGCGGCGTGGTGGCCTGGAGCAGCGGGAGCATCACGAGGTAGCGGGTGGTCCGGTCGAGCGCGTCGAACGCCGCACGGGCCGCCGGGTCCGCGGCGAGCGCCGCGGCCAGGTCGTCCGGGACGACGGCCGTCGCCTGCGACGCGTACGCGCGGTCCCAGCGGCCGTCCTCCTGCGCCCGCCGGACCTCGGCGAGGCCGGGCTCGCGCATCCGGCCCGCCGCCGCCAGCGCCGCGACCTTCTCGACGTTCACCCGCGACCACAGGCTCCTGGGCCGTCGCGGTCCGTACTTCTGCAGGTAGTGCCGGTCGTCCGAGCCGCGGCGCTGTCCCGAGATCCACCCCCAGCACAACCCCACGTCGACCAGTTCGTCACCCGTGACCGACGGGATTCCCGACCCCTTCTTCGCCACCTTGACCCACACGCCCTCGCGGCGGGTGTGGTGCTCGGCGAGCCATGCGTCAAAGGCCGCCGCATCAGGGAACGAGACGACTTCCACCCCGTTGATCTCTTCCATGGACGTCAGGCTAGGGGAGCCAGGCCCTCTTTGTCCGGACCAATTTTGTCTAGACCTCTTGTCGCGCCTGTCATGTGCAGGTTAGTTTCGCGCTGTACTGAGTACTGCGCTCTTCCTTCGACTTCCTTGATGAGCAAGGCTGGAAGGAGCATGTCCGCATGCAGGACCGGAGTCTGTCCAGGCGCACCGTTCTCGCCACCGCGACCGGAGTCGCCGCGGGCGCGACGGGCGTCGTGGGCGTCACGGCCACCCCCGCGGTCGCACACCGGCGGGACCGGCGACTCAAGAGGATCATCTCGCGCATGAGCGTCGAGGCGAAGATCGGCCAGCTGTTCGTGCCGTACTTCTACGGAGCTTCGGCGACTTCTCCCAGCCAGTACGACCAGGAACGCAACCTCAGGGAACTCGGCGTCCGCACCGTGGCCGAACTCATCGCCAAGTACCACATCGGCGGTGTCATCTACTTCCACGGCTGGACGAACAACATCCACGATCCCCGGCAGATCGCCGACCTGACCAACGGCGTGCAGCGGGCCTCGCTCGGCCTGCCCACCCCCATCCCGTCGCTGATCTCCATCGACCAGGAACACGGGGTCAACGTCCGCATCGGCAGCGGCGCCACCCAGCTGCCCGCCGCCATGGCGCTCGGCGCGGGCCGTTCGCTGTCCGACGCACACACCGCGGGATGGATATCGGGCACCGAACTCGCCGCCCTGGGCATCCATCAGAACTTCGCCCCGGTCGCCGACGTGAACGTCAACCCGGCCAACCCCGTCATCAACGTCCGCTCCTTCGGCGCCGACCCCCGCGCCGTGGCGCGCATGGTGGCGGCCCAGGTGAGCGGCTACCAGCGGTCCGGCGTCGTGGCCTGCGCCAAGCACTTCCCGGGCCACGGGGACACCGGGGAGGACAGCCACACCGGACTGCCCGTGATCACCCACAGCCGTGAGGAGTGGGAGCGCATCGACGCCCCGCCCTTCCGCGCCGCGATCGCCGCGGGCGTCGACTCGATCATGACGGCCCACCTCCAGGTCCCCGCGCTCGACCCCAGCAACGACCCGGCCACCCTGTCGCCCGCGATCCTCCAGGGCGTGCTGCGCGGCGAACTCGGCTTCGACGGCGTGATCGTCACCGATGCCCTCAACATGACCGGCGTGCGCACCAAGTACGGCGACGACCGCGTGCCCGTCCTCGCCCTCAAGGCCGGTGCCGACCAACTGCTGTTCCCGCCGGACATCGCCGTCGCCTACAACGGCGTCCTGGCCGCCGTGCGCAGCGGGGAGATCACCGAGTCCCGGCTCGAGGAGTCGGTCCTGCGCATCCTCCGGATCAAGGACAAGGCGGGCCTACTCGACGGCAGCCCCTACGTCTCCCGCAGGGAGGCCGACCGGGTCGTCGGCGCCCGCGGACACCGGCGCGCCGCCGCCCGGATCGCCGAGCGCACCACCACCCTCCTGGTCAACGAGGACGAGACGCTCCCGCTGCGCCGCAGGCAGCGCAAGCTGCTCGTGGTCGGCGCCGCCCCGGCCTTCCCGACCGACGAGACCCGAACCACCGTGCCCGAACTGGCCCGGGCCTTCGACGAACTGGGCTACCGCACCACCCACCTCGCCACCGGCCGGGCCCCCGACGCGGCGGCGATCGACGCGGCCGTGGCCGCGGCACGGGGACGCGATGCCGTGGTGGTCACCACCGAGAACGTCGACGCGACCAGCACTCAGCGCACCCTGGTCTCCCGGCTGCTCGCCACGGGCGTCCCGGTCGTCCACCTCGCGGTGCGCAACCCCTACGACATCGCCCACCTCGACGGCGTCCCGGCCTCCCTGGCCTGCTACTGCTGGACCGAGGCCGAACTGCGCGCCGCCGCGCGGGTGATCGCCGGCCGGGTCGACCCGCGCGGCCGACTGCCCGTGCCCGTCCAGCGGGCCGACGACCCGGCCAAGGTCCTCTTCCGCACCGGGCACGGCCTGTCGTACGACGGCTGACGAGCGGGCCGGGGCGTGCGCGGGGGCGGCCGATCAGGCCACGCGCCGCTCGTCCTGCTCCGGCTCCTCCTCGTCCGGCAGGTGGACATCGTTCACCGCGATGTTCACCTCCACGACTTCCAGACCGGTCATCCGCTCCACGGCCTCGACGACATTGGCCCGGACGTCCCCGGCGGTGTCCGTGATCGACGCGCCGTACTCGATGACCACCTGCAGGTCGACGGCCGCCTGGCGTTCGCCGACCTCCACGCCGACTCCCTGGGTGACGCTGGTTCCGCGACCGGGCACGCGTTCACGTACCGCGCCCAGCGCCCGTGCCGCTCCGCCGCCGAGGTTGTGGACCTCGGGGATCTCGCGGGCGGCCATGCCCGCGATCTTCGCGACGACGGCGTCGGCCACGGTGGTGGTCCCGCGCTGACCCGGCGGGGTCGCGGCCCCCTTGCGCCCCCGCTGAGATGTTTCGTTCTCGGACCGGGATTTCGCCTCCGTGTCGAAGCGGTGCGCGGTTTCGGCCATGACGGTCACCTCCGCGGTCGTCGGGGCGTCTGTACTGGGTCTCGTCCCTCTACCCACCCTAAGCGGAAGTGGCACAAGGGACTAACGCTGACGAAAGGGTGCAGCGGAAACGAGCCGGGCGCGGTGTCCTGCGGGGTCGGCCGTCATCGACCGGCCGGCCCCGCGGGTGGCGCGGCCGGCTGGATGCCCAGAAGGGTCCGGAAGGACTGTTCCACCTTGCGGACCAGTGCGCCCGCGTCGTCTCCGGCGAGGCGCCAGGCCGTTTGGTAGCAGCCGAGAGCGGTCTCGGCCGCGAGCACGGCGGTGGCCCGCGGCGCGCCGAGGGCAGCGAGGTGCTCCTCCAGCAGGCCGGCGTAGTGCCGGATCTTGCGGGCGTGACGGTCGGTGAGTGCCCGCACGGGACTGGACCCCGCAGGCGGCATGTGTTCCCTGTACACGGGGACAGCCGACGACCCGCAACAGCCCGACACCACGAAGGAGCAGAGCCCCACGATGGACCAGCCCGCACGACGTCCCGGTGCCCGCTACCACGGCCGTACGGCGGTGGTGACCGGAGCGGCCTCAGGCATCGGAGCCGCCACGGCGGAGCGCCTCGCGCAGGAAGGAGCCGCCGTGGTACTCGCCGACGTCGCCTCGGCGGCCGGCGAGGCCGTCGCCGCCCGGATCACCGGCGCCGGCGGCCGGGCGGCGTTCGTCCCCGCCGACGTCTCCGCCGAGGCCTACTGGGATCGCGTGGTGACTGCCGCCCACCGTTTCGGCCCGGTGGACCTCCTGGTCGGCAACGCCTGCGCCGTGGAGGTCGCGCCCGCCCACGAGCTGACCGCCGCCTCCTGGCAGCGGCAGTTCGACGTCAATGTCACCGGCAGCTTCCTCAGGTTTCCGCGCCGTCCTGCCCGACCTGCGCGAACGACGCGGCGCGGTGGTGCTGACCTCCTCCGTCCAGGCGCACGCCGGTATTCCCGGCCACCCCGCCTACGCCGCCTCCAAGGGGGCGCTGCTCTCCCTGTGCGGACAACTCGCCGTGGAGTACGGGCCGGAGGTGCGCGTCAACGCCGTCCTGCCGGGACCGGTCCGCACACCGGCGTGGGACAGTGTCCCGCCCGACGAACGCGACCGCAGAGCCGCCGCGACCGCGGCCCGCCACTTCGGCACGCCCGGGGAGGTGGCCTCAGCCATCGCCTTCCTCGGCAGCGACGACGCCTCGTTCATCACCGGCTCGCACCTCCTGGTCGACGGCGGCTGGAGCGTCGTCACGGCCTCCGCATGACGACCACCGTCCGCCCTCCGCAGCAGAGAGGCTCACCGCCCCTGCCCGACACGGCGGAGCGGGAACGCCTGTCCGGCCTGCCGGACGGCGCCTGGGCGGCCCTCACCACGGCGTGAGGGCCCCCACCGACAGGGCCGGCTGTCAGCCCTCGTCCTCCTCGTCCCCTTCGAAGAAGTCCCCGATCTCGTCGACGACTTCGGCGGCGACCATGCCGCCGGCGACACCGACCGCCAGTCCGGCCGCGCCCGCGGCGAGGGCGGCGCCCGCCCCGGGGCCGGAACCGTGGTGGTGCGCGTGCGAGGCCCGCTGCTCGGTCAGCCGGTGCATCCACTCGTCGATCTCGGCGTTCCAGTCACGGGAGTCGTCGTGGCCGACGGTGATCGTCGTCAGCGCGTCGTGGCCGCCGCTGAAGGGGCCGCCGCGCTTGTCGGCCTCCAGGACGATCTCCATGCCGCCCGGGTGCGCGAGGAAGGTCACCTCGATCTCCCGCATCCGGTCCGCGTACCGCGGCGGCGGGGTCAGCTCGATCTCCTGGTAGAAGGGCAGCTGCTGCCCGGTGCCGCCGATGCGCCCATACTCCAGATCGGCCGACGCGAAGCCGAAGCCGAGCTGACCGAACGCCTCCAGGATCGCCTCCTGCACGGGCAGCGGGCCCACGGCCAGCGGGTCGAGGTCGCCCTTGTCCCGGGCGCCGGCCACCGACAGCTCGGTGCGCACACCGAGGACGATGCCCAGCTGCTGGCCGTACAGCTCGGTCATCGGCGTCTCCCAGGGCAGCACCACGCTGAACGGCACGCTGTGCCGCTCGCCCTCGGCAAGGCGGAAGCCGCCCCCGACGGTGAACCGCTCGAAGGCGAGACCCCCCTGGCTCTCGCCCTCCTCGTGCTCGACCTCCACCCGGGCGACGAGTTCCAGGGTGATGTGCTCGATGTCGAAGGCGGTGCTGCCGCCCTCGAGATGGACCTGGCCGGTGAGCGCCGCGCCGGGCCGGACCGGGCCCGGGTCGAGGACCGTGTCGACGGTGGGGCCGCCCACACCGAGCGAGCCGAGCAGTCGTTTGAACACCATGGTGGCGTCCACTCCTTGAAGGTGCGTGTGTTCTACAAGCCAGTAGAAGCATAGAGGGACCGGGGCCGCCCGGGAGCACTGTCCGAACGGGCAGCGAAGCGGTCATATGACCCTGAAATCACGGGAGTTCGGTAGCGTGCGCTGCCATGGCGATCCTGCAGATGCACAACGTGGGCGTCGTCGTCGAGGACCTGGATGCGGCCATCGCGTTCTTCGTGGAACTCGGCATGGAGCTGGAGGCCAGGATGGAGGTGCGGGACGCCTTCGCCGACCGGGTCACCGGACTCGACGGCGTCCACTGCGACACCGCCGTGCGGCGGCGGTGAGGGCGGCGACGGAACACAGTGGTACGCACATGACCTCCAAGCCCGGGAATCCGTCAGGAGGTTGACCGCCCCTCTCGCCGCTCCTCAAGCGGCTATGGGGTTCGGACGTGTGCGAGACCGTGTACGTCCAGGTCAACAGGGGGAACCGCGATGACCACAGCACCGCCCGCACCGCCGGACACCGACGCGGCCGCCTTCGTGGCGGCGCTCCGACGCCTGAAGGCGTGGTCGGGTCTCAGCTACCGCCAACTGGAACGCCGCGCGGCGCGGGCGGGTCACCACCTGCCCTACTCCACGGCGGCGACCATGCTCGGCCGGGACCGGCTGCCCCGCGAGGAGCTGGTCGCCGCGTTCGTCGCCGCCTGCGGGGTGGGGGAGGAGGAGGCGGAGGCGTGGCTGGACGCGCGGCTGACCCTCGCCGGGGGAGGGCCGCCGCCCGCCGAGCCCCCGGCCGTGACACGGAACTCCGGCCGCCGGCGGACTCGTTGGGTGCTCGCGGTGGCCGCGGTGCTCGTCACGGCGCTCCTCGGCGGGGCGTCGGCGGCCGGCGTCCTCACCGACGACACCGAGGTGGAGCGGACGGACACGTCGCTGCATCTGCCGCGTTCGTGAGGACGTCCGCCGGTACGGCGGGCTTCAGTTCCCCGAGCCGACCACGGCGGTGACGCGTATCTCCACACGCATGTCGGCGAGGCCGAGGACCGTGACTCCGGTCTCGGTCCAGATCGGCGCGCGTCCGCCCAGGCGACGGCGGAACTGCTCGGCCATGACCCGGTTGTGGTTCTCGCCGATGGCGTCGTCCCCCGGAGCGACCTTGTGGTAGGAGTTCACGTGGATCACGTCCTTCCACGTCGCGCCGACCGTGGCGAGGGTGCGCTCGACGTTGTCGAAGGCGAGGACGATCTCGTCCTCGAGGGAGTCGGGGACGACCAGGTCGTCGTCCACCCCGGCCTGGCCGGAGGTCTCGACCCGGTCGCCGACCCGGACGGCCCCGCTGTAGCCGAGGGCCTGGTGCAGCTTCTCGCCGGAGCCCGGGGCGATACCGAAAGTGACCGTGCTCATGATGTTCCTCTTCCCGTGCATGGGGGTGCGTGTCGCCCTTGAATGACTTCACGCGTAAAGTGAGGCTAACAAGCGATCACTTCAAGCGCAAAGTCATGGCGGGTTTCCGCGGAAGCGACGGGGACGATCCATGAGCAGCACGGGTGAGGTCATGAGCAGCAAGGGAGAGGCCATGAACGGCAAGGGTGAACACGAGGGCGACGAGGAGGTGCAGTGGCTCGACGAACAGGAGAAGGCCGCGTGGACGGGGCTGATCTCCCTCGTCCTGCTGCTGCCCGGCAAGCTGGAGTCGCCGCTGCGCCAGGAACACGGCCTCACCCTGTTCGAGTACCTCGTGCTCAGCCACCTCTCCGAGGCGCCGCGGCGCACCCTGCGGATGGGGGAGCTCGCCTTCCTCGCCAGTGGTTCGCTCTCCCGCCTGTCCAACGTCGTCAAACGCTGTGAACAGCGGGGCTGGATCAAGCGGTCACCCGACCCGGCCGACGGCCGCTACACGCTCGCCGCGCTCACCGACACCGGCTTCGATGTCGTCGACCGGGCGGCGCCCACGCATCTGCGCGCGGTACGGCAGATCGTGCTCGACGCGCTCAGCACCACCGACCAGAAGGCCCTCACCCGTATCGCGGACAAGCTCCGCATCGTCCCCGACGACTTCCGCTGACCGCCCCCCGGCCCGGTCAGGGCTGGTCGCGCGCCTGGTCGGCGGCCCGCTCGGCGGCGTCGCTCTCCGAGGTGGCGCCCCGGGTGCTGAGCCTGCCTCCGGTGGACTCCAGGTGCGCGCGCACGAACCACTGGAACAGCTCCAGCCCCCGCAGCTGCTCGATGAGCATGTCCTGGGTGACCGGGTCGGACGCCTCGGTGGCCTGCATGGCCTCGCGGTGATCCTTGATCACGCCCGTGTAGACGAGGTCCAGGGCCCCGAGATGCTCGATGGCCTCGGCCAGGCCGATGGAGTAGTCGTCCCACGAGCGCTCGGCGACCAGCGCACCGGGCGTTCCCTTGGGCTCGCCGCCCAGGGTGGAGATCCGCTCGGCGAGGTCGTCGGTCATCGACCGCACCTGATCGACCTGCGGGTCGAGCATCTCGTGGACCGCGATGAAGTGCGGGCCGACGACGTTCCAGTGGATGTGCTTCAACGTCAGATGAAGATCGTTGAGCGCGTGCAGGCGGGTCTGCAGCAACTCCACGATCCGGCTGCTGTCCTGCCTGCTCAGTCCCGGCACGGTGTACGAGAGGTCGGAACCCTGTGAGGGCACGGCGTCACTCCTCAGATCGTCATACGCGGTCCTGAGACACCCCAGCAGGCCCCGGGCCGTCCGTCGTGGGGCCGCGCCCGACCGCCCCGCGACTGTCACCGGAGCGGAGCACCGGGCCCCCGTCCGGGGGTGCGCAGGCCGGTTCCCGCGCCGCCCGGCCGTGCCCTGCGGCTCCGGCAGCCGTACGGTTCGGGATGATTTATGGTGACTCAAGGAGTGTGTCCCTACCGGAGGTGCAATGATGCGCGCCGCGGCAGCCATCGTCTCCACGGCTGTCAGCATGGCGCTCGTCCTCGTCGCCTCGGCCTGCGACCAGGGGGATTCGCAGTCGTCGGACGTCAAGTACGGTGACTGCCCGGTCTCCGGGACCTACGGGGAGTTCGACCTGTCGCCCGAGACACCGGGCACCCTTACGGTCAAGACGACCCTGCCCGCGCCCGGCTGGTGGAACGGTGACACACCGGACTCCGTCAGGAGCGGCTACGAGTACTGCATGGCGGCCAACATCGCCTACCGGTCCGGTCTCGACCGGGTGGCGGTGAAGAACGCCCCCTTCCCGGACGTCGTGTCCGGCCGCACCGACGACTTCGACCTGGCCCTGGCGCAGATCACGATCACCCCGGAACGGAAGAAGGTCGCCGACTTCTCCCCGCCCTACCTCTCCTCCACCCTGGGACTGCTGATCAGGGACGGCGAGGACATCGACGAGAACAACATCCGCGGCGCCCGCATCGGAGTGGCCGAGGGCACCACGGGCGAGGAGTTCGTCGAGAACCGCATCAGGCCGTTCCGGCCCGTGACCGCGTTCGCCAATGACCCGGACATGGTCGAGGCGCTGGAGGAGGGGCGGATCGACGCGGTCATCCACGACACGACGATCCTGCTGGCGTATCCGCAGAAGATGGAGGACAAGGTGCGCCTCGTGGGCCAGTACCGGACCGGCCAGAGCTACGGCGCCCTGTATCCGAAGGGTTCGGCCGAGAGGGAGGAGCTGGACCGCGTCATCCGGCAGCTGATCGACGACGGGACGCTCACCAAACTGTCGGCCGTCTACCTCGGGGCGGCCTTCGGTCAGGACCCCGTCAAGATTCCGTACCTCGAGGTCGACGACGGCTCCTGACCGCGCACACGACTCCCCGGGGCCCGCACCGCCTCACAGGTCCGCCATCAGCAGTTCGCCCAGGTCCTCGGGGTCGCCGGAGTCGAGCGACTGCTCGGCCCAGATGATCTTGCCTCGGTCGGTGTACCGGGTGCCCCAGCGGCGTGACAGCTGCGCCACGAGGAACAGGCCGCGGCCCCCTTCGTCGGTGGTGGCCGCGCGGCGCAGGTGCGGAGAGGTACTCGTGCCGTCGCTGACCTCGCAGATCAGACTGTCGCCGTCGCGCAGCAGCCGCAGGCCGATGGGGCTCGCTCCGTAGCGGATGGCGTTCGTGACCAGTTCGCTGAGGATCAGCTCCGTCGTGAAGGCCACCTCGCCGAGCCCCCACGACTCCAGCATCTCGCTGGCCTCGGCGCGGATCCGGGACACGGCGGCGGGGTCCTCCGGCACCTCCCACTCACCGACCTGCCCCGGGTCGAGCAGCCGGGTGCGGGCGACGAGCAGGGCGATGTCGTCGCTGGCCCCGACGCGCAGCATCGCGTCCAGCACCGCCCGGCAGGTCTCGTCCGGGGTGGCGCCGTCCGTACGGGCCAGCGCCTCCCTCAGCATGCCGAGCCCGACGTCGATGTCCCGGCCCCGGGCCTCGACCAGCCCGTCGGTGTAGAGCACCAGCCGGCTGCCGGCGGCCAGCCGCAGTTCGGCGGTCTCCACCGGCAGCCCTCCTCCCACGCCGAGCGGCGGGGCCACGGGGATGTCGGGGAAGGTCACCGTGCCGTCCGGGGTCACCAGCGCCGGCCCCGGATGGCCCGCCCGGGCCAGCACACACCGCCCGGACACCGGGTCGTAGACGGCGTACAGGCAGGTGGCGCCGGTGACGGTCTCGGTGTTCCCCTCGGCCGCCGCGTCCTGGTCGATCCGGGCGATCAGGTCGTCCAGATGCGCGAGGAGTTCGTCCGGCGACAGGTCCAGGGAGGCGAAGTTGTGCACCGCGGTCCTCAGCCGGCCCATCGTCGCCGCGGCGTGCAGCCCGTGCCCGACGACGTCGCCGACCACCAGGGCCGCCCGGGCCCCCGGCAGCGCGATGACGTCGTACCAGTCGCCGCCCACGCCCGCCTGAGCGGGAAGGTACCGGTGCCCGACCTCCAGGGCGGACAGTTCGGGGAGCGTGCCGGGCAGCAGGCTGCGCTGGAGGGTGACCGCCGTGGTGTGCTCGCGGGTGTAGCGGCGCGCGTTGTCGATGCACACCGCCGCCCGGGCGGCGAGTTCCTCGGCGGGGGAGAGGTCGTCCGTCTCGAAGGGGTCCTGCTCCGAGCGCCAGAACTCCACCACGCCCAGCAACTGGCCGCGCGCCTGGAGCGGCACCGAGATCATGGAGTGGATCCCGTACTCGATGACCTTCCGTGTCTGCTCCGGGTCCTGGGCGCGCCACTCGTCGGCCATGGCCAGGTGCGGCACCAGGACCGGCCGGCCGGTGGTCATCCCCACGGACACGGGACTGTCGGGCACGTAGTGCAGCGTCGTCCCGACGGGGTTGAGGGGCGCCTCGTCCCGGATCCCTCCGGAGGCGATGCGGCGCATCTCCATGCGCGCCCCCGTCGGTTCCCCGCCCTCCAGTACCGGCTCGACCAGTTCGACCGTGGCGAAGTCGGCGAAGCGCGGCACCGCCACCTCGGTCAGCTCCTCGGCGGTGCGCTTCATGTCCAGGGTGGTGCCGATCCGCGTGCTGGCCTCGTACAGCAGTTGCAGGCGCCCGCCCGCCACCTCCGCCCGGCCCGCGAGGGCGCGCAGCTCCGTGGTGTCCCGCAGGGTGGCCACGACGCCTCCCTTCGGGCCCACCGGCCGCAGACTGACCGCGAGCAGGAGGTCCCCGGCGAGGAACACCTTGTCCGTGACCGCCCGGCCCGACGTCAGCAGCCCGACCAGGGCCGGGCTCAGCCCGAGCGCGGTGACCGGCCCGCCCTCGGCCTGCTCCGGCAGGACGAGCAGCCGGCGTGCCTCGTCGTTGGCCAGCAGCAGCCTTCCGTCCCCGTCCAGGATGAGCACGCCCTCGCGGACCGCGTGCAGCACCGCGTCGTGATGCTCGTACATCCGGGTCATCTCCACCGGCAGCAACCCCCGGGTCTGCCGCCGCAGACGCCCGCTGACCAGGGCCGACCCGCCCGCGGCCAGCAGCAGTGCGACACCGCCGGCGGCGAAGATCACCGGTAGCTGGTGGTCCACCACACTGGTCACCTTGTCCACCGTGACCCCCACCGTGACCAGGCCGACCGCGGTCCCCTCCCGGTCGAAGACCGCCACCGTCGAGTCGACGGCCTTCCCCAGGCTGCTGTCGAACGTGGTCTGGTAGGGCTCACCCTCGAGCGCCTCGCCGTACGAGGCGGAGACGTGCTTCCCGATCTGCTCCGGGTCGGGGTGGGTCCAGCGGAAGCCGTACGGACTCAGCGCCACGACGTAGTCGACACCGGTCTCCTTGCGTACCTCCTCGGCATGGGGCTGGAGCGCCGCGGTCGGGTCGTCGCTGCGCATCGCCTCCGCGGTGCCCGGTGCTCTCGCGAAGGACTCGGCCACCACCAGCGACCGGTCGCCGGCCTCCTGGAGCACGGTGTTGCGGTCCTGGATCACGAGTGCCACCACCGCCGTCGCGATGAGCAGCAGTACGACCGCCAGTTGCAGCAGGAAGACCTGACCGGCGACGCTGCGCGGCCTCAGCAGGGACGACAGATGCCGGTCGGCGGAACGGCGACGTGCCTGAGGGCCGGCTTGCGCCGTCCCGGCCTTCGGCGGTACCCGTTCGCCCCGTCGACGCTTCGGGGCGTATTGCCGAAGTTTGCCCATTTGTCCAGTATCAGCGACCGGCGCGCCGACCTCAGGTGCGGCGCGGACACGGCGGGGCGTAGTCGAGGCGGGGGAAGTGGCGGGACCATGCGTCGCGGTCGATGGCGGTCCGGACGCGGTCGCAGGCGTCGGCGAGCGCCCGGTCCAGGTCGGTGTACCAGATCTGGACGCTGTAGTGGGCCGTCACGGTGAGGAACGTCCCGTCCGCCGCGAGGGGGCGCACCTCCTTCACCGTCCCGCGCGGGTTGGTGAGGTGGGCCAGGTGGGCGGGGCGCGCGCGGTCGGTCACGTCCCAGACGTGCACCGAGCTGTCCACGCCGACGGTCACCGCCGTGCGGCCGTGCGGGGCGAAGGCCACGCCGGTGACGATGTCGGTGTGTGCGGCCAGCTCGCCCAGTTCCCGGTGCCGGGGAAGGGCGCTGATGTCCCACAGCTTCGCCGTACGGTCGTCGCTGCCGCTCAGCAGCGTACGGCCGTCCGGGCTGAAGGCGAGCGCGTCCACGAAGTGGCGATGGCCCTCGAGGACGGTGACGGGGGAGGCGTGGCGCGGGTCGGTCACGTCCCAGACGCGGACGTCGCCGTCGTCGGCGCCCGAGGCCAGGGTCCTCCCGTCGGGACTGAAGGCCACGGGTTTGACGTTGCCCTCGTGCCCGGTGAGCGTGTCCAGGAGCCGGGGGCGGGCCGGGTCGGCGATGTCCCACAGACGGACGGTGTCGTCGTAGCTGCTGGTGGCGGCGATGTGGCCGTCGCGGCGCACGGCGATCGAGTAGAGCGGGCCGGTGTGACCCGTGGGCCGTTCCGCCAGCAGGACCGGACTGCGCGGATCCGTCACGTCCCACAGCCGCAGCACGCGGTCGACGCCCGTCCCGGCCAGCTTGGCACCGTCCCCGGTGAACTCGATCGCGTTGAGGGTGACGCCGTCCGCGTCGAGGGAGCCGAGCCGGCGGGGCAGCAGCGGATCGCTCATGTCCCACAGGACGACGCGCGAACCGTCGGCCATGGCCAGGGTGCGGCCGTCGGCCGTCAGCGCCGGTGCGTGCCCGGCAGGGGTGTGCTCGGCGGGTGCCTGCCCGGCCGGCCGGGACCCGAGCGTCCCGGAACCCGCCGACGCCACGGACAGCGTGCTGAGCAGGGCGTCCCGGGTACGGCCCTGCGGGGACTGCTGATACGCGGCGAGGGCGATCTGCACCGCCAGGGACGGACTGTGCTGACTGAGCCGCACGGACTCGGCGGCGGCCCGCAGCGCCACGGCCTCGTTGCGCTGCCGCGTGACGGTCTCCTGCGCCCGTACGGCGAAACCGGCGGCGGTCACCGCGCAGACCAGCAGCACGACCAGCGCCCCGGCCAGACGGCGCAGACGGCGCAGCCGGTCGCGGTCCCGCTGCTGTTCCTGCCGGGCGGCCGCTTCACCGGCGTCGAGGAAGGCACGCTCCCGGGCGGTCAGCACCTGCGGCGGAAGCTCCCTCGCGGCGGCGAGGCGCGCCCCGCGGTAGACGGTGTCCGGGTCGTGGTCCATCGACTCCCAGAGCGCCGTCGCCTCGGTGAGGGCACGGTGCAGGCGCTCCTGGCCGCGGTCCTCCTCCAGCCAGCCGGCGAGCCGGGGCCAGCACCGGATCAGCGCCTCGTGGGCGATCTCCACATGGTCCCCGTCGGCGGTCAGCAGCCTCGCCCTGGTCGCCTGTTCGAGTACGAACCGGGTGTCGGGGCCGTTGTCGAGTTCCCGGCGCGGCACACGGCGCTTGGTGTCCTCGGTGCCCTCGCCCAGCGCGACGAGCCGCACGAACAGCCGCCGCGCGACCTCCTTCCCGGACTCGCCCAAGGCTGCGTACAGCTCTTCGGCGGTCTGGGTGAGCGCGCCCTCGAAGCCGCCCGCCGTGCGGTAACCGGTCAGCGTGAGCGCGTTGCCCCGCCGCCGCTTCCAGGTCTCCAGCAGGGCGTGCGACAGCAGGGGCAGCGCCCCGGGCCTGCCGTGGGCGTCGGCCGTGAGGGCGGTCAGCAGCGCACTCTCCACGGTGAGCCGGCAGCGGGCGGCGGGGCGCACGATCACGGCCCGCAGCTCCTCGGCGGTCATCGGACCGACGGAGTGGTGGGCACGGGGCAGGGCTTCGGCGAGCTGGGGCAGCCGGGTGCAGTGCGTGTAGAAGTCGGACCGTACGGCGAGGGCGACGCGCGCGCGGCTGTCGGGCGCCTGCGCGGCGTGCACGAGAGCCGCGACGAACCGCTCCCGCTCCCGCACGTCGCGGCAGAGGGTGAACACTTCCTCGAACTGATCGACGACCACGAGCAGTTCCTCGGGCCCGGGGCCGGGGTCCTGCCGCCCGGCGAGGACCCGCCGCACCATCCGGTGGAAGGCGTCCGGCTCCGCCGCGAGTCCGGCGTGTACCGGGGCGGGCGCACAGCCGGCGCGGGCCGCCAGCCGTGACCCGCATTCCTCCAGCGGGTGCGCACCCGGTGTGAAAACCAGAGCGGAACCCTCGGGAAAGGCGGGAATCACCCCGGCGCGCAGCACCGACGACTTACCGGACCCGGACGCCCCGAACAAGACGAGAAGCCGCTTTTCCTTCAGATGTTCGACAAGGGCCCCGGTGAGTTTCTCGCGCCCGAAGAAGAATCCGGCATCGGCCTCCCCGAAGGCGAACAGACCGGCATAAGGAGGCTTGGCGCCGCCCTTGTTCCCCTGCTCCGTTCCGTCCCCGGCCGACGCGTCCGCACCGCTGCACGCATCGGCCGTCCGCTGCCAGATCACCTTCCATTCCCGCTCGTCACCCCCGCACGCGCGCACATAGGCGAGAGTGACGGCCAGGCTGGGGAGCTGACGTCCCGCCGCGGCCGAGGACAGCGTCGCGATCCCGTAGTGCGCCCGCTGTGCGAGGTCCCGGTAGGTGGGACGGCCGGCCTCCTCCCGCAGTTTCCGTAAACGCGCCGCGAATTCGAACAGAGGACCGCCGTCCGGGTCCAGAGGAATCTCTCCCCGTGGCACGCACCGCCCCTTTCCCCACGGCCCGCCGGATTGTTCGGCATCCGTTTGTTCACCGTCGGCCGACCGGACCTGAACAACAGATTAGCGGCTACAAACGGTGCATCAGGTCCGGCCATCAGGACCGGACAACGAACGGAAATGAGGAATCCCATGAGGAACCCCGTGTCGATGCGCAAGCGCGCGATCGGGGCGCTGCTCGCCTCGGTCGCCCTGACCACCGTCACCCTGGCCGCGGCCGGCTCCACGCACGCGGAGACGCCGGCGGCCCGGCACCGGGCGACGACGGTCGAATCGGCCACGGGCACCGCCGAGGCGGCCGCCCTGCCGTACTGCGCGCCCAACAGGATCTGCGTGTGGTCGGAGCCCCACTACCAGGGCACGCGCTACGACTGGAGCCCGGACCAGGGCAATGTCTTCCTCGGCCCGCACGGGCTCGCCGACAAGGTCGCCTCGTTCGTCTCCACGGCCAGGGGCTGCTTCGAGGACGCGCCGCCGCCGCAGCCGGGTGAGAGGCGCGAGGTCAACCCGGGCGACCACAGCTCGGACTACCTCTTCGGCCGCAAGGTGGACCGGATCAAGCCGGCCTGCTGAAGTCCGGCCTGCTGACAGCGGCAGGCACCACACGGGCACCGACGTGCGCGGCCCGGTCCGCGCACGTCGCCGCCCGCAGCACCGGGTGCCCGTCCTCACCCGACCCGTGGGGACGGGCCCCGGCAACTCGGCTGACCGGGCCCGGCGCCGACGACCCGTGGGGACGGAGCCCGACGGCCGTTCGGCCTGGGACGACGACCCCCACGCGCTGCCGTCCCGTCAGAAGTCCTCTCCCGCACGAAAGGAACACCACCATGTCCACGTCCGCCTTCACCCACCACACCTCCCGGCGCTCCACGACACTGCGCCGACTGCTGCCGGCGCTCGCCCTGACCTGCCTCGCCGCGGGCGGAGTCGCGGCGCCCGACCGCGCGGCGGCCGCGGCACCGGCGCCCAGCGGCGCCACGCCCGGGCAGGCCGCCGCGTCCTTCCCCACCTGGGGGACACGCTGGGTCGTCCACGCCACGCCCGACATCGGCTCGCCCTCCGTCGGCCTGATCAACCGCACCGCCGCCGGCCAGGACCGGATCACGGCCGACTACCAGGTCGACACCGGCCGCCGGGTCTGCGAGGGCAGCGCCTGCTCCGCCTTCATGGCCCACATCACCCGGCCCGTCACCGGCTTCCTCACCGTCGTCGCGGTGGACATCCCCGAGGACCGGCTGCCGGGCGTCCCCGTGCAGGCCTGGAACCCCGATCCCCAGCCCGCCTCACGGCAGCGGACCCTGGAGCGCGCCGCGATCTGGCTCACGGCGAACAACGGGCGCCCGGTGCCCTACTCCCAGGGGGACCACTGGAGCGACGGCTACCGGCAGGACTGCTCCGGGTACGCCTCCATGGCGCTGGGCCTGCCCGCCCCCGGCACCAACACCAAGGGGCTGGCGGACCGCAGGCACACCCGCCCCATCGCCATGAACGAGCTGAAGCCCGGCGACCTCGTCATCGACGCCATCGGCGACAGGAACACCCGGCACGTCGTCATCTTCGAGAAGTGGAACGACGCCGCCCACCGCTCCTACACGGCCTACGAACAGCGCAGCACGTACGGCACCAGCCACCGCACGGTGACGTACGGCCTGAAGGCGGGCAGCGAGTACAAGGCCTACCGCCCACTCCAGTACGGCGACTGACACCGGACCCGCCCGCAGGCCGCGTGGTACTCGCGGTCCTCAGGTCCGGGAAGGTTCTGGGCCGTCGCTGTCTGCGTTCCTAGCGTCGTCGGCGAGTCGAGCGGGGCACCGGCCCCGCTGCTCCCCTCGGTCCCCGCACGGGGACCGTTGACCATAAGGAGATCCCGATGACCGACTCCGGCCTCAAGGACTGGTACCTGCGCTATGTGGCGGCGCTCAACGCCCATGAGTTCGACGGCATGGACGAGTTCATCGCCGATGACGTGGTGCTGAACGGCGATCCGGGCACCCGCGACGACGTGATCGCGGTCCAGAAGCACGACATCGACGCCGTGCCGGACCTCCACTGGGAGGTCAAGGAGCTGCTGTTCGACCGGGACCGGATCGCCGTGCGGGCGGTCAACACCGGCACCCCGGTCAAGGAGTGGCTCGGCGTTCCTCCCTCCGGCGTCTCTTTCGAGATCACCGAGTACGCCATCTACAAGGTCAAGGGCGGCCGCTTCGTACAGATGACGGCGCTGCACGACTCGTCCGACCTGTTGCGGCAGCTGGCCGCCTGACGCCGCAGCCGACACCATGCCTAACCCCTTTCCTTGGCTTGACAGGTTACAGGAAATGCTGTCGACTTACCCCTGTAGGTAACCACTCAATGTCAAGTAAGGGGTTAGGTATGAGGGAGACTCGGCACCAGTACGCCACCGTGCAGGGGCATCGCATCTTCTACCGGGAGGCCGGCCCCCGGGACGCTCCGGCCGTCGTGCTCCTGCACGGATTCCCCACCAGTTCGCGCATGTTCCGCCGGCTGATCCCCGCGCTCGCCGACCGGTTCCGCGTCATCGCTCCCGACCACCTGGGCTTCGGTCGCTCCGACACTCCGGCGGCGGACCGGTTCCCGTACACGTTCGACGCGCTCACGGACATCACGGAGGCGTTCCTGGCCGGGCTGGGAGTCACCGACTACGCCCTCTACGTCCAGGACTACGGCGCCCCCATCGGCTGGCGGCTCGCGCTGCGCAACCCCCGGGCCGTCACGGCCGTGATCACCCAGAACGGCAACGCCTACGAGGACGGCTTCGTGCCGGAGTTCTGGGAACCCGTCTGGGCCTACGCGAAGGATCCCGGACCCGGGACGGAGCCGGCCGCACGCCACGGGCTCAGCCTGGAAGCCATCCGCTGGCAGTACCTCCACGGCGTGGACCACCCCGAACTGGTCGACCCCGACCTCTGGACCGCCGATCACCGCGACGTCAGCCGCCCCGGCAACGACCTCGCGCAACTGTCCCTCTTCCGGGACTACGCCACCAACCGGCCCCTCTACCCGCAGGTGCACGCGTACTTCCGTGAGCGCCGGGTGCCGCTCCTGGCGGTCTGGGGCGCCGAGGACCCCATCTTCGGCCCGGACGGAGCGCGGGCCTTCGCGCGGGACCTGCCGGACGCCGAGATCCATCTGGTGTCCGGAGGCGGCCACTTCCTCCTGGAGACTCACCTGGAGACGGTGTCCGACCGCATGCGGGACTTCCTGCCCCGTACGTTGTCGAGTTCGCTGTAGAACGCGAGGAGGATGTCGGCGAGGCGGTCCGGCGCCTCCATGGCCGCGTAGTGCCCGATACCGTCGAGTGACACGGCGCGCACGTCCGTGGCGACCTGTTGCATGGTCGCGGAGGTGAACGCTCCCGAGCCGCCTCCGACGGCGAGCACGGGCACCTTGAGCCCTCTCCCCGCCAGTTCGCGGATCTCCTCGGCTTCCGTGAGTAGTGAGCGGTACAGCCCGGAGGCTCCGGCGAAGCCGTCCGGTCGCGCGTAGCAGCGGGTGATCTCGTCGATGTCACCCGTTTCGAAGGCGTCGCCGGTCGCGTTGAGGGAGGGGATCGCGTACTCGGCGATGAAGGCGCGCTCGCGGCCCGCCAGCAGCATGTCCGGGATTCCGGGCGCGGCGAGGACGCCGATGTGCCAGGCCCCGCCATGGGTGACATCGGCGAGCGCCTCGAGGCCGAAGCCGGGCAGGCCGGTTTCGATCGCCGTGTAGCTGCGGACGAGTCCGGGGTGCGTGGCGGCGACCCGGAAGGTCGTGGGGCCGCTGAGGTCCTGTCCCGTCAGATGGACCGGGCCGAGGGCCAAGTGCTCGACGAGCGCGCGCACGTCGTCCGCCGCGGTCGCGCTGTCGTGCTCCGCCGTGGCGGTGGCGGAGTCGCCGAAACCTCGCAGGTCGACGGCGAAGACACGGTGCCGACCGCTCAGCAGGGGGATCAGCTTGTGGAACACCCACCAGGTTTCCGGGAAACCGTGCACCAACAGCACGGGCGACCCGGTCGCTCCCGCGGAGACGTAGTGAAGCTCGGTGCCGTTCACGCGGACGCGGTGGTGATCGAGGCCGGGAAGGGTGGCGCCGCCGGGGCTGACGTTCATGGTTCTTCTCCACACAGTTGGACAACCAGGTTGCCCACCTTAATAGTGGACAACCTGGTTGTCCATATGTGCTCCCGTTATGATCCGCCCCATGGCCGCATCCCCGGGCGCTGAACTGGCACTGCTCCTGCTCACCGGTTTCCACTCGATGACCGACGAGGTGATCGCCGAACTGGCGAAGCGGGGTCATGACAGCGTCCGGCCCGTCCACGAGTTCGCCCTCCGGGCCATCGACGCGGGGGCGGAAACCGCATCCGACCTGGGCCGTCGGATGGACGTCTCCAAGCAGGCGGCCGCGAAGACGATCGCCGCGCTGCAGCGGCTGGAGTACGTGGTCCGGGAGACCGACCCGGACGACGCACGCCGCAAGAGGCTTCGGGTGACACCCCGTGGCCACGAGATGATGGCGCTCGGCGGAGAACTCTTCGACCGGGTGCGCGACCGCTGGGCGGCGCAGATCGGGGCCCGCCGGCTCAAGGACCTGGAATCCGACCTGGCCCGGCTGACCGGGCGCCCGCCCGCCGGCACCGACGCACTGGCCCGGCTCGACGACGGTCGGCCCCCGGAACCCGAGTGACCCCGCGCGACCCGAGCCACCGGGGCGCGACGTCACCGGCCGCTACAGCAGGTTCTCCACAGCGATGTTCCACCAGTGCCTGAACTCGCCCCCGACGCGATCCTGCATGCCGGCCGGGGTCTCTCCGGGCCGGATGTTGATCTGCAGGGAGAAGAACACGCAGGGTCCTTGAAGGCTCGCGTTCGTGTGGATCTCCGAACACCACAATTCAGTACCCCAGTACCGATCCAGGGCTCGAAGGGCGGGTTCCTTCGTCGCTCGGACCAACTGGTCCATGACCTCGCGGGACACCGTTGCGTCGCTCTCCGAGTCGCCCAGTTGAAGGATGAACAGGAACCCCTTCGGAGTCGAAGCGCCTTCGGCGCCGCGCCCTGACCCCGGCTTCTTCCTCGAGAACCATCGCACTGCGCCAAGCCTCCTCGAATCCCCAGTTCCCCGCGCCGTGCCCAGCCGGAAAGGTCCGGGCGGGAAGGCACCCGGAGCCACACCGGGAGCGTACGGATCGTGCCGGGGTCCCCTCCCGCGCCGCATGTGCATGAAACCGGCGAAGACGGGCAGACGGTCGACCTGCGACCGGGAGGGTGTCATGACGATGACGGAAGAGCCGGCCACGTTGACCAAGGAGGAAACCGCGCGTTGCGCACACCACGACGGCCACGGACCGATGGCCGGTGCCGATGAGCCCGAGTCCCCGCGTGAGCGGGTCAACCGCCGCTGGAACGAGGTGCTGCAGGAGACGCGGGTCACCCAGACCGGCGTGCAGATCCTCTTCGGCTTCCTGCTGAGCGTGGCCTTCACCCCGCTGTTCCGCCAACTCGGCACCGTGGACCACGTCATCTACGTCATCACCGTGGTCCTCGGGGCCTCGGCCACCGGAGCCCTCATCGCGCCCGTCTCCATCCACCGCTTCCTGTCCGGCCAGCGGATGAAGGACGAAGTCGTGGAGGCCGCCTGCCGTCTGATGATGTGCGGCATGGTCCTGCTCGCGCTGACCATCGGCTGCACACTGCTCCTCATCCTGCGCTTCGTGATACCCGGCGTCCTCGCCGAAGTACTCGTCGGCGGGGTCATGCTGTGGTTCGGCCTCTGCTGGTACGTGCTGCCCCTGCGCATACGGCGTCGCGCGGCCTCCCCCTCCGGCGTCGACAAGCGCTAGCTCAGTAGGCTGGTGGCGTGCGCACGGTCGAGCTTCTCCTGGACGAGGCGGCGGAGCTTGCCGTCCAGGAAGCCTGGCGGCGCCTCGCGGACGCCGGGCTGCCGAGTCAGGCGCGTCACCGCTCGCCGACCAACCGGCCGCATCTGACCCTGGCCGCCTGCCCCGAGCTGACCGCCCCGATCCGCTGGGAGCTCGCCGAGGTGGCGGACGCCCTGCCGCTGCCGGTGCGCTTCACCGGCCTGATCCGCTTCGAGCGGCCCACCTCGGTGCTCGCCTGGTCGCTGGACCGCGATCCCGCGATGGCCGGGTTGCACCGCAAGGTATGGGACGCGGTGGCCTCGGACAGCCCGCCCGGGGGCCTCAGCCCGTTCCACGACCCCGAGCGCTGGACCCCGCACATCACCCTCGGCCGCACCCGGCGGGCGGGCGCCTTCGCCGGCCGGCGCATCCCCGAACTGCTGCCGGCGCCGCCGCTCTCCGCCCGACTCGTCACGCTGCGCAGCTTCGACACGGAGACCGGTGCCTTGGAGGTACTGGAACCCCGCTCCTGACGGGCCCTCAGCCGGCCGCCCTGGCCTGGACGGACCCTCCCGTTCCGGCCCACCATGACGCCACGAGCCCGCGCAGAGGCGGCCGTTCGGCCTTGAGGGGGCCCCGGTGCCCGATGAACGGACCACACCCGGATCCCGACGTGCCGTGCTGTCGCGGGTGGTGGCGGTGTTCGCCGCCGCCGTGCTGCTGTGGTGGTTCGTCTTCCACGGAGCCCCGCTGAGAGCGACACCTACGACCGTCGTACGCACACCGTGCGGGCCGTGCTGACGACCCTGCTCGTCGTGCCCATGGTGCTGGCCGCCCGGCGGGTGATGGACCGCCGGTCCTGGACCGATCTGAAACCGGCCTCGCCGGGCAGGACCGGAGGACACCTGTTGCTCGGTATGGCGTGCTGGGCCGTACCCGCGGGTGTCGCCCTCGGACTGTGCCTGTTCCTGGGGTGGGTCGACATCGTCGCGCGGACCACCACCGCGGACACCGCGCGAGTCGCCGTACTGCTCGTCGTCCTGGTCCTCCTCTACGAGGCGCTGCCGGAGGAACTCGTCTTCCGCGGCTATCTCCAGAGCAATCTCGGCATCCTGCTGCGCCCCTGGCAGGCGGTCGGGGCGCAGGCCGCGCTCTTCGCCCTCTTCGGCCTCCTGCTCGGCATGGCCCCCACCGCCGGCCGGCTGTCGGTCTTCTTCGCCTTCGCTCTCGTGCTGGGCGTCATCCGAACCGCGACCGGCGACATCGCCGCCGGGATCGGCTACCACCTGGCGTTCCAGACCACGGCCCAGCTGTTCTGGGCGAGGGCGCGGTCTTCGACGTGAGCGGGAGCACCGTCCTGGAGGTGTTCGTGCTGGGCGGTGTGCCGTTCACGGTGGGCTGGACGGTCATGGTCCACATTCACCGCGACCGCACCGACCGGCGTACGGCCGGGTGATGGACCGGAGCGTCCCGCGTACCGGTCACGCCCGGACCTTGATGCCGTCCAAGGCCATGGCGAGCACCCGGTCCCGTTGCGCCTCCTGCACGAAGTTCGCTCCGCTGACGCCGTTCACCAGGAAGAGCACGTCGTCGAAGCTGACGTCCGTCCGGGCGGTGCCGGCGGCCTGGGCGCGTTCGAGGAGCGGCCTGCCCGCCGCGTGGATCATGTCGCGGCCGGTCGTGAACATCTCCGCGCGGTGCGCGATGGAGTCGTGGATGGCCTTCTTGGTGGTCGCGTAGCTGACGAACTGGCGCAGCCAGGTCTCCAGGGCGTCCCACGGTTCCCGGTCGCCGAGCTCGTCCGCCATGCGGGCCAGGGCCTGGACCTCGTCCAGGTAGACCGTCTCGAACAGATGCTGACGCGTGGGGAAGTTGCGGTAGAGCGTCGCGATGTTGACCCCCGCCCGCCGGGCGATCCCCTCCAGCGAGGCATCGGCGCCCTCGGTGGCGAACACCTCGCGCGCGGCGTCCAGCAGCGCGTCGAAGTTGCGGCGCGCGTCGGCGCGGGTCGGCCGGCGCACGGTGAAACCGGCATCGGCCCGTCCACCGGACTCGGGCGTGGCCATCGCACGTTCCTCCTGATCTCCCCTTGCGAAGCGAAGGGGGGTCTGCGCTAAAGTCAAGGCATGCCTTCATTTATTCGCAGGCATGCCTTAGCTTAAGTGAACCCAGAGGGAGACCATGACCACCATCGGCTTCATCGGCAGCGGCAACATCGGCGGCACGCTGGCCCGCCTCCTGGTCGACGCCGGCCACGACGTCGTCCTCAGCAACAGCCGCGGCCCGCACACCCTGCACGACCTGGTCACGCGCCTCGGCCCGCGCGCCCGCGCGGCGACCCCCGCCGAGGCCGCGGCCGCCGGCGACCTCGTCGTCGTGACCATCCCGGTCAGGGCCTACCGGCAGGTCCCCGCGGAACCCCTGCGCGGCAAGGTCGTCATCGACACCCTCAACTACGATCCCGCCCGCCAGGGCCACGTCCCCGAGATAGACGCAGGGAACACCCCGCCCCACCTGCTGCTCCAGACCCATCTGCCCGGCTCGCACGTCGTCAAGGCGTTCAGCAGCATCTTCCACAGGCACCTGGCCACCCTGGGCCGTCCCGAAGGATCACCGGACCGCAGCACACTGCCCATCGCCGGTGACAGCGACGACGCCAAACGGGCGGTCGCGATACTGATCGATTCCCTCGGCTACGACACGTACGACGTCGGCCCCCTCGCGGAGAGCCGCCGGTTCGCGCCGGGCACGCCGGCCCAGCTCGCCCATCTCGACCCGGACGGCATGTTCGCCGCCCCCGGCCGGCCCGTGACAGCGGCCCAGCTCATCACCCTCCTCACCGCACAAGGAACGTCATGACCAGCCTGGCCGGCCTGAAGCCGCACATCGTGGCCTTCCACGAAGCGTTCGCCGGCCTCGTCGCCTCCTCCGGCCTCGTGGCCGTACGAGGCGCCCTCGCCGGCACGCTCCGCGGCGAGTTCCTCGGCGTACCCCCGAACGGCGCGTACGACGAGATCACCATCCACGAGTTCCACGAGATCGCCGACGGCCGCATCCGGCGCAGCCGGCACCTCGAAGACCTCCACGGGTGGATGTCCCGCATGCAGCCCTGACGGCAGGCCGGGTGGGCGGAACGGGGCGGCACATCCCCCCTGAGAGCTACACGTGCTGTCCATCGGCGGGTGACTCGCGGACGTCGGCACATTCCTAGCGTGGTCGTCAGGTCGCGACAGGCGCGACCACCACCGCCAAGGAGGCCACCACCATGGGTACGACGTCCGCCACACGCCACGACACGGGCTCCGGCCCGGACAAGGGCCACGAAGGGCGTGACGGGCACGGCGGACGCGGCCGTGCGGCCCGGATCGTGCGCCACCCGCTCGGCTGGATGGCGGCGGGGATGGTCGGCGTCGGCGTCGTGTCGGCCTTGACGGCGACGGGACCCGGCCCGGTGCCGATGCTCGGGGCGGCCGCCGCGGTGGCCGTTTACTGGTGGGTCATGCGCCGCTGCGCCGGACGCCCCACGCCGGAGATCGCCCGGCGCGGAGCCGGCCGGGAGGCCCTGCTGGGCGGCGCCATCGGCCTGGGCTTCATCCTCGTCTCCGCCCTCCTGATCACGGCGATGGGAGGCTACTCGTTCTCCTGGGCGGGGGACGGCTTTGTGTCGGTCGTCTGGACGGCGGTCATGGTGCAGATCGGCGCGGCGGTCACCGAGGAGTTGCTGTTCCGCGGTCTTGCGCTGCAGGCACTGGAGCGACTCTGGGGCAGCTGGGCAGCCATCGTGATCACATCGCTGTTCTTCGGTGTCGCCCACCTGGGGGCTCCGGGTGCGAACGCCTGGAGCGCACTCGCGATCGCCCTGGAAGCGGGCGCCCTGCTCGGGGCCGCGTTCCTGTGGCGGCGTAACATCTGGTTCGCCGTGGGGCTGCACTTCGCCTGGAACACAACGGAGGAACTGCTCGGCGTCCCGGTCTCCGGACACACCCCCGAGGGTCTGTTCACCGTGGATGCCGACGGCTCCGCTCTCCTGACCGGCGGCGACTTCGGCCTCGAGGCGTCGGTGGTGCCGGTCCTCATCGGGGTGGCCCTCGCCGTCACGATGCTCGTCCTCGCCCGGCGGAACGGCGAGGTCAAGTCCCGGCACGGCGCGCGGCGTTGAAACGGGCCGACTGGAGGAGAACGAACGTGATGTCCCGGCAGGCACCCTGGAGTGTCCCGCTGCTCCGGGCGCCCCTCGACTGGTGGCGCGAGCGCAATGCTCCCTTCAAGGACGGCGTCCTCGCCCTGACGCTCACATTGCTGGCCGCCGTCCCGACCCTGTCCAACCTCGGTGCACAGATCGGCGATCTGCCCGAGCGGCCTGCCAACCTGCTGAGCGTCGGGCTGATCCTGGCCCAGACCCTGCCGCTGGCGGTCCGCCGCAGGTGGCCCGCGGGGTGTCTGGTCGTCGTCGCGGGAGCGTTCGCCGTGTACCAGGCGTGGAGCTTCCCCACGACCTTCGCGAGCGTGGGCCTGTATCTGGCCCTGTACTCCGCCGGGGCTCACCAGATCCGTATCCGCGCCGGTCTTGCCGCCGTCGCGAGCGGGGCTTACGTCGTGCTGGCCGTCGTCCTGAACCGTCTCGGCTCACCGCTGGCGGTACCGGACTATCTCGCGTTCTACCTGTTCCTGGCCGCCGTCTGGCTGGTGGGGAGCATGGTGCGCACGCGGCGTGCGGAAGAGGCCGAGCGGCGGCGGCTGACCGCCGAAGTGGCCACGGCAGCCGAGCGGGCGCGGATCGCCCGCGAGCTCCACGACGTGGTCACCCACCATGTGACGGCCATGGTCGTCCAGGCCGACGCGGCGCAGTTCGTGCTCACGACCGCGCCGGACCGCGCCGGCGAGGGACTGTCGGCCGTCAGTGACACCGGCCGTCGCGCCCTGACGGAACTGCGGTACCTGCTCGGTGTCCTGGAGGCCACCGGCGAGGCCGCGTCCGCGGATCTGGAACGTGCGGGCCGGGCACCCGTCGCGGGACGCATGGAGGACCTGGTCGACCAGGCCCGCCAGTCGGGGCAGCCGGTCGAGTTCCGTGAGCAGGGTGAGCGCCGGCCGCGGAGCATGGATGCCGAACTGGCCGCCTACCGCGTGGTGCAGGAGGCCCTCACCAACGCCATGAAGTACGCGGCCGGGCAGCCGACCCGGGTCGTGCTCCGGCACGCCGCCGAGCGCATGGAGGTCGAGGTGACCACCGACGGACCTGTCGTCACACACGTCAAGCGGAAACCGGACGCCGCCGGAGGACGCGGACTGACGGGGCTGCGTGCACGCGTGCGGCTGCTCGATGGTGAACTGAAGGCCGGTCCCCGGCCCGAGGGCGGGTTCGGGGTCCGTGCCACCATTCCGTCCCAGCCCATTCAGGAGTGACCCCGTGAGCGATGCGCAACCACCGATCCGTGTGCTGGTCTGCGACGACCAGGCGCTGGTGCGCACCGGCTATGTCACCATCGTCTCCTCACAGCCCGACATGGAGGTCGTGGGGGAGGCCGAGAACGGACACGAGGCGGTGCAGACCGCGAAGCGGCTGCGCCCCGATGTGATCGTGATGGACATCCGGATGCCGCTGCTCGACGGCATCCAGGCGACGCAGCAACTGGCCGGTCCCGACGTCGAAGGCGCGCCGAAGGTCCTGGTCGTCACCACGTTCAACGTCGACGCCTACGTCTATGACGCGCTGCGGGCCGGGGCGAGCGGCTTCCTCCTCAAGGACTCACAGCCGACGGAACTGGTCAACGGCATCCGGACCGTCGCCCGGGGAGAGGCGTTGCTGGCGCCCGCCGTCACCCGCCACCTCATCGGCCACTTCGCCCAGCATCTGCGGCCGGCGGACACCTCCCGTCCGGCCAGGGAGGACGTCGTACGCGCACTCGCCCCCCGCGAGCTGGAAGTGCTCCAACTGATCGCCGAAGGGCTCTCGAACGCGGAGATCGCCAAGGCGATGCACATCACGCCCGAGACCGTGAAGACGTATGTGTCGCGGATCCTGGCCAAGCTCGGCCTGCGCGACCGGGTCCAGGCCGTCGTCCTCGCCTACCGCGTCGGACTGGCGTCCCCGTGACCACACGGCGCACCGGGGGTCAGTAGTTCTCCCACTCGTCCAGGACGTACTCCAGCACGGCCGGCTCCATCAGCGTGCTCGCCCGTACGTCCTGGCGGCGGCGGTCCACGGGGAACACCGAGGCGGCCTTCAGGACCGCGTCGTCCAGGTAGCGCAGGGGCGGTGCGTCCGACGCCAGCCGCAGCGGCGGGGGAGCGCCGTCGCCCGGGACGGCCAGGACGAAGCCCCAGTTGCCGAAGCTCGGCACGTCCACCTGGAAGTGGCTGGTCGAGTAGCCCGCCGTCTCGATCGTCTTGCCGATGGACCAGTACGTCTTCGGCGCGAAGAACGGCGACCCGCTCTGCACCATCACCCTGCTCTGCGGCGTCAGGACCTGCCCGAGCAGATGGTAGAACTCCACCGAGTACAGCTTCGCCAGCGCCGCCGTGTCCGGGTCGGGGAAGTCGATGACGACCGCGTCGTACGACTGCCGGGCACCGCGCAGCCAGTTGAAGGCGTCGGCGTTGACGACCTCGACCCTCGGGTCGCTCAGCGCCTCGTCGTTGAGGTCGCGCAGCGGCTCGTACTGCCGGGCTAGCCGGGTCATCGCCGGGTCCAGCTCCACGAGAGTGACGTGCCGTACGTCGTCGTAGCGCAGCACCTCGCGCAGGGCGAGACCGTCGCCGCCGCCCATGATCAGCACGTTGGCGCGGGAGCCCGCGAGCGCGGGGTGGACCAGGGACTCGTGGTAGCGGTACTCGTCGACGGAGCTGAACTGCAGATCGCCGTTGAGGAAGAGCCGGATGTCCGGTTTTCCGGTGAAGGCCGTGGAGCGGGTGACCACGATCTCCTGGTACGGCGTCGTCTCCGCGTGGACGATCGGATCCCGGTACATCTGCTGGCGCGCGGTCACCTCGAGGTCGTCCGCGAACGCGTACGCCGTACCGAGGACGACCAGCACCGCCGTCACCCCGGCCAGCAGGGCGTTGCGCACCCAGCGCCGGATCTGCCGGCGGAAGATGAACACCACCACGATGACCCCGGCCACCGCGTTCACACCGCCGACCACCAGCGCGCCCTTGAGCTGCCCGAACGTCGGCAGCAGCCACAGCGGGAAACACAGGCCGCCGACCAGCGCCCCGATGTAGTCGACGGCGAACATGTCGGCGACCGCACTGCCCGCCTCCTGTCGCCGGATCCGCTGGAGCAGGGTCATCAGCAGCGGGATCTCGGCGCCGATCAGCAGGCCGACGGCCATCGCCACCACGATCATCGCCGGGGTGTACAACTGCAGCCAGGCGAACGCCGAGTACAGCACCAGCACCGACAGACCGCCGGCCAGCGCGAGCACGCCCTCCACGAGCGCGAACGCGCCCACCGCGCGGCGGCGCAGGGGTTTGGCGGCGAGCGAGCCCAGCCCCATGGCGAACACCATCACGGAGATCACCACGGAGGTCTGGAGCACCGAGTTGCCGATGAGGTAACTGCCCAGCGCCGTCAGCGCCAGCTCGTACACCAGACCGCAGGCCGCGCAGAGGAAGACGGAGAACAGCAGCAGGAAACGAGCCCCCCGGGTGGGCCGCACGACCGGGGGGCGGGAGGGTGTCGCGGTGGTGTCGCGACCTTGCACGGTGGGAGCGCTCATCGAGGGGGCGCTACGAGATCGCCGCGCCGACCATGAACCCGGTGCCCAGGTACATGCCGGCCTGCACCCAGGCGGCGGGATGCGGACGGCTGTCCTGGTCGTCGAGGACGACCGCGCCCATCTGGCCCGGCGTGACCACGCCGATCACGACGCCGACCACGGTCATCACCAGCACGCCGGCCAGTCCGTACAGCAGCGTGCTCACCAGGCCGTAGCCGAGGCCCTGTTCGGACTCGCTCGCCTCGATGGCCTTCATGATGACGAGGCCCACGGCGACGGACTGGCTGCCGAGCAGGACGGCCGCGCCGCGGTTCCGGTCGGTCCATACCACGTGGTACAGCTTGCCCGGCGTGACGAGGTCGAGCGCGATGAAGCCGACGGCCATCACGACGAGGCCCACGAGTCCGTAGAGCAGGGCCTGGCCGGTCGACTCGAAGATGTCGGTCACTGCGTTGCCTTTCTTGGGGCGGGGTCGGGGCGTGGTCCAGGGGTGGTGCGGGAGGAACAGGGATGCGCCGGCGGGCGGGCCCGGCCGGTCACCGGGTGCTACTTGCCCTCACCGGGGCCGCCGCCGCGGAAGCTCGCGCTGTCCGGGTCCGGCCAGTAGGTGAGGTGCCGCCGGTGGCGGTGGTAGCCGTTGCGGTAGTCCTCGATCTCGATCAGGCTGCCGCTCCGGTACGGCGAGACGGTGACCATGTCGTCTCCGTACCGCAGGAATTCCATGTTGTCGCCGGAGGCGCGGTCCAGTTCCTCCCGCTCGTCGTGGATCGCCTGGGCGACCGCGCGCGGACTGCTGTCCGGGTCGAGGTAGTCCCCTCCGTTGGAGGTGTACGTCTTCCTGATCCAGTCGCGCGGGACCGCGTTGCCGTTCCCGTCGCTGGAACAGGCGGCGAGCAGGGGCGCGGCCAGCACGGCCGCCACCGCTGCGCGGACGAGTCGGGCGCTGTTCATCGGGCCTCCAGCCGGCTGTGCGTCGATACGATCTGGCCGTTCTGCGGATATGTGTGCCAGGTGCGCCAGACGAGCCCGGCGCCGTGCGGTCCCGTGGCCGGCTCGACGACCACGGCCGTGACCGCCTCCGGTGAGCCGGGAAAGACCCCGCACAGGCTGTGCTCGGCGTCCGTGGCCCGGTCCAGAATCTGCGCCACCTCGGTGCTGAACTCCCCGCGCGGGAGACGCCGGGTGATGGCTCCGAAGTCGTAGACCCAGCCGGGCAGTTGACGGGAGCAGGCCTCGGGCAGCCCTCGCTCCGCGCCCTGCAGACAGGCCACGGTCTCCCGCACGGGACCGGCGAACACCTGGTGCGAGGCTCCGAGCAGCCGCAGTCGCACATCCAGCGCGCCGAGCGAGACCGCACGTTCTGCCAGCGCCGGACGCTCCTTCAGGCCCAGCGAGAAGCAGAGTTGATCCGCGTCCGTGTCCAGGTAAGGAGCGTCCAGAGAAACGGTGTACACACGGCCCCCCGGTCGTTTCCTGCCATGATCGGCGCTCGAGTATGACACACACGTTCACGGACGTTGAGGGGAGGGGCGAAGGCATCACGGAAGGGGCTGTTGAACGTCCTCCCCGGCGTCGTACGCCCGTTGGCAGTCCTGAATCTCCGCGCTGTGCTCGACGGTCCAGTCGTAGAGCCGGCCGAACGGCTCCCGCAGGGACTCGCCCAGGGGTGTCAGCGCGTACTCGACACCGACCGGCCGGGTCGGCAGCACGGTGCGCCGGATCATGCCGTTGCGTTCGAGACGGCGCAGGGTCTGGGTGAGGACGCGCTGCGTGATGCCCTCCAGCCCGCGCTTCAGTTCGTTGAACCGCATGGGCCGCTCCAGCAGCGCCATCACCATCATCGACCACTTGTCCGCGATCTGGTCGAGGATCGGCCGGCTCGGGCAGTCCGCCCGGAAGACCGGGCCCGTCTCCGCGTCGATGCTGTGCGGGTCGGTTTCCTTCATGATCCCAGGTGCTCCCAAAGTGCGTTCTTGACCGGCGGGCCGGCACTGCCGACGGTAGGTATGCATCGCAAACCTACGTGCCCTTCGGTAATCTACGGAGAAAAACTCATGACGAACGATGTCCACTCGACCCTGCGCGTGAGCGGTGAGCACGGCGTCACCCGGATCGTCCTCGACCACCCCCCGGTGAACGCGCTCGGAACGACCATGATGCGGGAACTGCGGACCGTGCTGACCGCCCTCAGGGACGATCCGTCCGTGCGCGTGATCGTCTTCTCGAGTGCCGACCCGGAGTTCTTCATCGCCCATGTGGACATGCGCATCGGCGAGGAGACGGACGTTCTCCAGGACCTGGCGGCCTCCGGGCCGCCGGACGTCAACGTGTTCCAGTCGATCGGTGAGTTGATCCGTCACCAGCCCCAGGTGACCATCGTGAAACTCGCCGGGAAGGCACGCGGAGGCGGTGCCGAGTTCGTCGCCGCGGCGGACATGACGTTCGCCGCCGCCGAGACCGCCGGCCTCGGCCAGATCGAGGCGCTGATGGGCATCGTGCCCGGCGGAGGCGGAACGCAGTACCTCCGCGACCGTGTGGGCCGCAACCGCGCACTGGAGGTCGTCCTCACCGCCGACCTGTTCGACGCGGAGACCGCCGCGTCCTACGGCTGGATCAACCGGGCCCTGCCGGCCGCTGAACTCGACGCGTACGTCGACCGTGTCGCCCACGACATCGCCGCCTTGCCGGAAGGCGTCATCGAGGCGGTCAAACACGCGCTGCCCGCTGACGACTTCAAGGAAGGTCTCCTCCGCGAGAACGCGGCCTGGACATCCACCATCGGCCGTCCCGCCGCGCAGCATCTGATCGCGGAGGGCCTGCGCGGCGGGGCACAGACACCGGCCGGCGAACGGGACCTCGAGGACCTGATGCGCGGCGCGCGTCGCACCCTGAGCAACTGAAGGCACGCCCGCGCCGCGAGCCCCGTCCTCACCGCGCCCGACCGCCCTGCGGTCTTCCCGTGCGTGCCGCCCTGGCGTAACGGGCGGCGAGGTCCGCGCAGGCGGTGGCGAGTTCGGGCGGGCCGATGATGTCGACATCGGCGTCGAAGCGGCCGAGGGCCGCCGCGAGCCCGGTCCACGACCAGGAGCCCGTCGTGAGGCGGCAGCGACGGGAACCGAGTTCCTCGACGATGCCGTCCTCCACGAAAGGCGCGACATCGGCGGCGGGCAGGTGCAGGACGACCTCGCCCACGCAGGGCCACTCGCCGGTGGTGCCGTCGTTGCCCCGGAACCGGCCGGTGATGAAGGCAGCGACATCGCCGCCGGGCAGTTCGCGAGGGGTGAAGCGGGGGCCCGTGGGAGTGTGGGGCCGGATGCGGTCGACACGGAAGGTCCGCCAGTCCTCGCGGTCGAGATCCCAGCCGAGGAGATACCAGCGATGACGCCGGGCGACCACATGGTGGGGCTGCACCCGACGGGGGAGAGGGACTGAGGTCTCCGAACCCGCGACGTAATCGAATCGCAGTTCCTCGCGTGCGTCGATGACACGGCTCAGCTCCGTCAGCACTCGGGTGTCCACATGAGCCGTGTCGTCGGCTGCGGGCGGTCCGACGGCAGTGACGCGCACCTGGTCGACGCGGTGACGCAGGCGCGGCGGCAGCACCTGCCTGAGGGTGCCCAGAGCGCGGGCCGCGTCCTCGGCGATCGTCGTCCCGGCGGCCACGGTCTGAAGCGCGACGGCCAGGGCGACGGCCTGGCCGTCGTCGAACAGCAGGGGCGGCATCCGAGTGCCCGCCTCCAGCCGGTAGCCCCCGGCGGGCCCTTTGAGGGTCCTGACCGGGTAACCCAGTGCGCGCAGGCGGTCTATGTCACGACGCACGGTGCGTGCGGTGATGTCGAGACGCTCGGCGAGATCGTTTCCGGACCAGTCACGGTGCGTCTGCAGCAGGGACAGCAGCGCGAGCAGCCGGGAGGACGTCTTCTGCATGAATCCCATCCTCCCTCCGGTACAGGACACACCCTGTCCTCTACCTCTGTGACCGTGGCACACGTGCCGTTCGAAGGCACCGAGGTATCGAGTTGTCGAGGTAAGGAACAACATGTCCATCACAACCACGACTCATCTGAACTTCCGGGGCGCCGCGCGTGAGGCCCTGGACTTCTACCGGTCCGTCTTCGGCGGACGGGTCACCGCGGTCACCTACAAGGACGCGTACGCGGTACAGAACGAGAGCGAGGCGGACTGGGTGATGTGGGGCGAGGTGGCCGCCGACAACGGCTTCCACGTCATGGCCTATGACGTGCCCTCACAGCTGCCCTGGAGCCAGGGCGAGAACCCGTTCTTCGTCTCGGTACGCGGTGACGAGGCGGAGGAGATCAGCGCCCTGTGGGCCAGGCTCGCCGAGGGCTCGACCGTCATACGTGCGCTGGAGCCCGCACCGTGGTCGCCGCTGTACGGCATGCTCACCGACCGGTTCGGCGTGACCTGGGTCCTGGACGTCGTGGCCCCCTACAACGGCTGATCCATCCGGCCTGCGCGGGACGATCGGCGCCCCGCCCGTGTTGAGACCTTTCACCAACTCGGCGGTGAGAGCAGGGGAGGCGATGACGGCCTTCACACCTGTGATGCCGAGGTCGTGCTCGGGGGAGACGTGGTCGCGGGCAAGGGGGAGGTCGGAAAGCTTGGCGGTGAGCCGGGCATCGACGAGCAAATGCGCGCGGTGGAGCTCTCCCCAGCCGCCGTGGCCTCCGTCGAAAACATGCAGAAACGTCTCTTTGGGCGAGGGTCCGGGCGGCGATGCGCCGGAAGAGGTGAATCCCGGATACGTGATCACCGGTCGTCCGAACGAGGCCGACCCGAGCAGAAGTCAATGGACAACGCGTGCCGGAGCGGGAGAATGACGGGACACCGGACGTCCCTGACAACTGCTGGAGCTGGGGAGCATGAGCGGCAGGCGCATGGTGGGACACGCGTGCCGGAGCTACGGCCGCCCCGAGGCGTACAGCCTGCACCCGTGGCGCGAACGGTATGCCGGACTGTCCGAGTACCGGCAGCGGCCCGGCTGGGAGCACTCGCTGGGCAGATATGAGTACGGCAAGGGCTGGTGCTGCCCGGTGTGCGGCGACGCGTGGTCGCTGCGGGTCGCGCTGGGCGGACTGCTGAGGTGGTGGTCGCCCGCGCGTGACGCGGAGTCGGGGAAGCAGTTCAACTCCGGGCCGGACAGCACATGGTGGTCCCGCGGCTACCGCGCCGAAGCCGAGGCGGCGGGCACCCGGTGCGCGCACACCCGGGTCAGGGAAACAGAGGCGGTCCAGCGAGCGGACGCGTCCAGCAAGAACGTGCGGCTGTATCGCTGCCGCCGCTGCGGACGGGTCGTCCGCTGGGAGCGGATACCGCGGTAGGACACGATCCCGTCCGTCATCGCCTCGGCGCCGGGCCGTTCGTCGGGCGGGCCACCGGTTCCGAACACCGGTGGCCCGCCCACAACGCTCGAGGTTCAGGCGTTGTATCCCCCGTGGGCGTCCAGTACCGCGCCCGTGACGTATGACGCGTCGGGGCTCGCCAGGAAGGCGATCGCCGCGGCGATTTCCTCGGGGCGGCCCGTGCGCCGCAGGGAGAGCGAGCCGAGCAGGGCCTCGAGGGCCTCGGGGCCCGGCCCCTCCATGCCGCCCTCCATCATTCCGGCCTCCACGACGTTGGCCGTGATGTCGCGGGCGCCGAGGTCCCGTGCGGCCCCCATCGTGTACATCTGCACCCCGGACTTGGTCGCCGCATAGTCGGCGACCCCCGGGATACCGGCCCGGGAACCCAGTCCGGAACTCACCGTGATGATCCGGCCGCCCGTGCGCAGCACCCGGGAGGCCGCCCTGATGACGGCGATCACCCCGAGGTAGTTGGTGGCGTGCATCCGGTCCAGTGCGGCGGTGTCGGCGTCGGGGTCGTCCACGGCCCCGTTCACCGAGATCGCCGCGTTGTTGACGAGAATGTCCAGGCCGCCGAAGTGCGCGACCACGTCGTCGATCAGAGCCGGCGCCCGGCTCGTGTCCGCCTGGTCGGACTTGAAGGCGACGACCTTCGCCCCCTTCCCGCGCACCTCGTCGACGACGGTCTGCGCCCGCTCCTCGGAGCTGACATAGGTGAACGCGACATCGGCGCCCTGCTCGGCCAGCAGACGTACGGTCGCTGCTCCCAGTCCCCGTGACCCTCCGGTGACCAGGGCGACCTTGCCCGTGAGCGGCTTGCTCATGCTTCTCACCTCATTGATTGACCTTGTTACGGCTGTCGCAACGCTAATGGTTACGACAGACAGTCGCAACCTTCACTGTTACGACTGCGCTGTCGTAACATGAAGTGTTCGGGCAGGGAGGAGGGCCATGAGCGCCAACAGCAGGCTGACCATCGCCGCTCACGCGCTGGCCTGGATCGGCCTCTATCAGCGCCAGGGCCACGAGGTCGCCACCTCCGAGCAGATCGCGAGCAGCGCGAACACCAACCCCGTGGTGATCAGGCGGCTGCTCGGCGAGCTGCGCAAGGCCGGGCTCGTGGAGTCCCGGCGGGGCGTGGGGGCGGGCTGGACGCTGGCGCGGGAGCTGGGGTCGATGACCCTGCTCGACGTCTACGAGGCTGTGGAGGCGGGACCGCTGTTCGCGATGCACCGGGCCACTCCGGACCAGGGATGCGTCGTGGGCCACGGCATCCAGCCGGCGATGCGGGGCATCTACGACGGCATCGAGGAGACCCTGAGGGGCGAGCTGGCTCGTGTCACGCTCGAGGACGTACTCCGGGACGTACTCGCGGTGCCTCGCTAGCCTCCCCGGCGCACCCGGCGCACCCGGCGCACCCGGCGCACCCGGCGCACCCCGCCATCACCAGAAGCCCCGCGGTCACCGACCCTCCGAAGTCCCCTCCCGCGGCGGTGCCGTCGAGGCGCGTACCACGAGTTCGGTGGCGAGTTCGATGTGGTGGGACTCGACCTTCTCGCCGTTGGCCAGTCGCAGGGCGGTGCGCAGGGCGGCGGCGCCCATCTCCCGGAGCGGCTGACGCACGGTGGTCAGGGGCGGGGAGACCATCTGCGCGAGGCTCGTGTCGTCGAACCCGACCACGCTCAGGTCTTCGGGAACGCGCAGGCCCCGGGCGCGAGCGGACTCGATGACACCGAGCGCGATCTCGTCGTTGCCCGCGAAGACGGCCGTAGGAGGCTCCTCCAGATCCAGTAGCGCCTCGGCGCCGGTCCGGCCGGTCTCGAACGTGAACTCGCCGGTCCGGACATGGGTGTCCGGGATGCACGCTCCCTCGGCCTCCATGGCGGCGCGGTAGCCGTGCATGCGTGCCTGGTTGCAGACGGCCATGGCCGGCCCGCCGAGATACGCGACGCGGCGGTGGCCGAGGGAGAGCAGGTGCCGGGTCGCGGCCAGACCGCCGGCGAAGTTGGTCGCCCCCACACTGTTGACCTGACTGTCCGGCAGATGCAGCGGGTCCAGCACGACGAGCGGCAGTCCGACCCTGGCCAGCTCGTCCAGGTGGGCCGCGGTGTACACGCTGGTGACCGCGATGACGGCACGGCGTCCGGCCGAGACCAGGCCGCGGGCCCAGTGCGGGGGGCCGGACGCCTTGCTGACCACCACCGAGGCCCCGACCTCGGCGGCCGTGTCGATGATGCCCTCCAGGGTGTCGGCCACGTACGACTTGAGGCCGCCCTTGAACTGCACCTCGATGGTCGGATTCTCGACGGCCTCGGTGTGACGGAACACGGGCGCGAGGTAGTCGTGCTGATGCAACAGCTCCTGCACCCGGACGCGGGTGTGCGGTGCCACGTCACCGCGGCCGTTGACCACCTTGGACACGGTCGCGACGGAGACTCCAGCCGCTTGGGCGATGTCCGCCAACGTGGTGCGCCTGGCGTTCGGTCGCATCGGTTCCTCTCAGCTCTGGGCCGCACCTCGGTCGTGGCGAGAGCGGCACCGGACCCCCGTGGCCCGGCATGACCTGCATCGACAGTGTGTCAGCCCGCAGCCGCGGCGTCACCCCCACTCCGGAGGGACCGTTTCGAAAGAGTTTCGATCCCGCTCCAGGCCCTTCGCATGCCGTTGTGGTGCTGATATTGCAGGGGAGACATCCGTTCACGGATCCGTTGCACGCATCTTGACACGGCATCCGATCGAAACCTAGCTTGCACGAACAGAGCTTGAAACCGAAAGTTTCGAAAACCTTTCACCATGACTCACGAGAGCCTGTCGCTCTCGAGTGCGGAGAAAATCATGGCGCTCTCTCGACGTACCCTCCTCGGCCTGGCGGCCGCCGTTCCGGTCTCCGCCGCGCTGTCGGCCTGCGGCGGCTCGTCAGGACCCGGCAAGAGCGGTGGTGCCACGTACTGGTATCTGAACGGACAGCCGCAGGAAGGCGTCAGGGCCGGCGCCGTGGACGCGTTCAACAAGGCCCACCCCGACGAGCAGATCGACGACACGACGTACCAGAACGACGCGTACAAGACGAAGATCAAGACCGCCATCGGTGCAGGACAGGCGCCGACCATCATCTGGGGCTGGGGCGGCGGCACGCTGCGCTCCTACGCGGATGCGGGCCAGGTCGAGGACCTCACCTCGTGGTTCGACGAGAACCCCGACGTCAAGAAGGGGCTGTTCCCGTCCTCGTTCGGCGCGGCGACCGTCGACGGCAAGATCTACGCGATGCCGTGCGAGACCGTGCAGCCGATCATCCTCTACTACAACAAGAAGGTCTTCGACCAGGTCGGTGTGAAGCCACCGGAGTCCTGGGACGACATCATGGCGCTGGTGCCCAAGTTCAACGCCAAGGGCATAGCCCCGTTCGCCCTCGGCGGCCAGTCCCGGTGGACCAACATGATGTGGCTGGAGTTCCTGTTCGACCGCATCGGCGGTCCCGACGTCTTCCAGGCCGCCATCGAAGGCGAGAAGAACGCCTGGTCCCACCCGGACGCCATCAAGGCGCTGACCGCACTGCAGGACCTCGTCAAGGCCGACGGGTTCATCAAGGGCTTCTCCTCGATCACCGCGGACTCCAACGCCGACCAGGCCCTGCTGTACACCGGCCGGGCCGCCATGATGCTGCACGGCGCCTGGTCCTACGGCATCCAGCAGACCGACGGCGGGGACTTCGTCTCCAGCGGCTCCCTGGGCTACATGACCTTCCCGCCAGTCGAGGGCGGCAAGGGCGACCAGAGCAACACCGTCGGCAACCCCGCCCAGTACCTGTCCATCTCCGCCAAGGCGAGCGCCGACGAGAAGAAGATCGCGAAGGAGTTCTTCGCCAAGGGCGTCCTCCAGGAGGAGGAGGTGAAGGCCTGGATCGGCAACGGGTCGGTCCCGATCCGGCTCGGCACGGAGAAGCTGCTGGCCGCGTCCGACAACGCCGAATTCCTCCAGTTCACCTACGACATCGCCAGCAAGGCCAAGGTGTTCGTCCAGTCCTGGGACCAGGCGCTCAGCCCGACGGCCGCCGAGACCCTGCTGGACAACATCGTCAAGTTGTTCCAACTGTCCATCTCACCGAAGCAGTTCGCGAGCAACCTCAACGCGGTCACCGCCGCATGAGTGCGCTCACCAATCGGCCGTCCCTCCGCGAGCCACGCAGCGGCGTCCTGCCGTGGCTCGCGGTGCCGGCCCTGCTGTTCTTCATCGGTTTCGCCGTCATCCCGCTCATCGGTGTCTTCGTGCTGAGCTTCACCACCTGGGACGGCATCGGCACCATCCGCATGACGGGACTGACCAGTTGGCGTGAGGTACTCACCGACCCCGGGCTGCCCCACGCCCTCTGGGTGACGTTCCTCGTGATGGCCGTGTCCTGGCTCGTGCAGACGCCGCTGAGCATCCTGCTCGGCACGTTCCTGGCCGGCAACCAGCGCTACCGCGCGGTGCTGGGCGTGGTGTACTTCATCCCGCTGATGCTCAGCTCCGCGGCCATCGCGATCGCCTACAAGGCCCTGCTGGACCCCAACTTCGGCCTCGGCGCCGGGCTGGACGTCGCGGCGCTCAGCAAGGACTGGCTCGGCCGGCCCTGGCTCGCCTTCGGAGTCGTCATCTTCGTCGTCTCCTGGCAGTTCATCCCGTTCCACTCCCTGATCTACCAGGGCGGCGTCCAGCAGATCCCGAAGTCCCTCTACGAAGCGGCACAGCTCGACGGGGCCGGACGGATACGGCAGTTCTTCAGCATCACGCTGCCGCAGCTCAAGTACACCATCATCACCTCGTCCACCCTGATGGTCATCGGTTCGCTGACCTTCTTCGACCTCATCTTCGTCCTGACCGAGGGCGGCCCCGGCGATGCCACCCGGGTTCTCGCACTCGACATGTACAAGCGGGGATTCCAGGCCAGTCTGATGGGACCCGCCAGCGCCATCGCGGTCATCCTGGTCCTCGTGGGCCTCGCCCTCGCCCTGCTGCTGCGCCGCCTCGGAGGCAAGGACGCCGGCGCGAGTCAACTCGAGGGGGCCTGACATGACCACCACGCTCACCAAGACCCCACGACCGCAGAAGGTCACCCACAGCGAGGGACAGCGCCCCTCCCGCCCGGCGGCCCGCCGGCGCAACTGGGCGGGCGGCCTGGCCGGCTGGTTCTGGCTCGTCATCGTCGCCGTACCCCTGTACTGGACCCTCATCACCAGCTTCAAGGAGCGCAGCCGCTACTACGCCAGCAACCCGCTGCTGCCGTCGGGCGACCCGACACTCGAGAACTACCGGCTGGTCATCGAGTCCGACTTCCTGCGCTACTTCATGAACAGCGTCGTGGTGACCGTCGGCGCCGTGGTGCCGGCGGTCGTGGTCTCCTTCATGGCGGCCTACGCCATCGTCCGCGGCTGGCGCATGCGGGTCCTGCGCGCCATGAACGGGCTGTTCCTCATGGGCCTGGCCATTCCGCTGCAGGCGACGGTGATCCCCGTCTACCTGATCATCATCAAGATGCAGCTCTACGACAGCCTGATGGCGCTGATCCTCCCCTCGATCGCCTTCGCCATCCCGCTGTCGGTGCTGATCCTCGCCAACTTCATCCGCGACGTGCCCAAGGAACTGTTCGACTCGATGCGGGTCGACGGCGCCACCGAATGGACGACCCTGTGGCGGCTCGCGGCACCGCTCACCCGGCCGGCCATCCTCACCGTGAGCATCTTCAACGCCCTGACCATCTGGAACGGGTTCCTGCTGCCGCTGGTCCTCACCCAGAGTCCCGACCGCCGGACGCTGCCGCTCGCCCTGTGGACCTTCCAGGGGCAGTACGGGGTCAATGTCCCCGCCGTGCTCGCCGCCGTCGTCCTGACCACCATGCCCGTCCTGGTGCTGTACGCCTTCGCCCGCCGCCAGCTGCTGAGCGGTCTGACCGCGGGATTCAGCCGTTGACCGACGCACCACACACGAACGCGACCACCCACAACACAGACGCAGACACGGGAGGCGCCACGCGGTCCGCCTCGCCCCAAGCCCCACTCGTACACCGGTTCGCCCGTCCCGCCCTGTGCAAGGGCCCGGCGGGCGCGGGAGGAAAGTGAACGCCGACGTGGCCGTAGAGAACACCACCGCAATCCCTCTCTGGAACGACCCCACCGCCTCCGTCACCGACAGAGTCGACGCCCTGATCGCCGCGATGACCGTCGAGGAGAAGATCGCCCAGCTGTACGGAGTGTGGGTGGGCGCCTCCGACGAGGGCGGCGAAGTGGCCCCCCACCAGCACGAGATGGAGGAGGCCGTCGACCTCGACGCGCTGCTTCCCAACGGTCTGGGCCAGCTCACCCGCCCCTTCGGCACGGTTCCCGTCGACGCCGCCGTGGGCGCCCTCTCCCTGGCCCGCACCCAGCGCCGGATCGCCGCCACCAACCGGTTCGGCATCCCCGCCGTCGCCCACGACGAATGCCTGGCCGGCTTCGCGGCCTGGGGCGCCACCGCCTACCCCGTCCCGCTGTCCTGGGGCGCCACCTTCGACCCGGACGTGGTGCGCCGCATGGCCGCCGCCATCGGCCGCGACATGCGCTCCGTCGGCGTCCACCAGGGCCTCGCGCCCGTCCTGGACGTCGTGCGCGACGCCCGCTGGGGCCGGGTCGAGGAGACCATAGGCGAGGATCCGTACCTCGTCGGCACCATCGGCAGCGCCTATGTGCAGGGGCTGGAGTCCGCCGGGATCGTCGCCACCCTCAAGCACTTCGTCGGCTACTCCGCCTCCCGCGCCGGACGCAACCTCGCCCCCACCTCCATGGGGCCGCGCGAGCGCGCCGACGTGCTGCTGCCGCCGTTCGAGATGGCGATCCGCGAGGGCGGCGCCCGCTCCGTGATGAACGCCTACACCGACACCGACGGCATGCCCTCCGCCGCCGACGAGGAACTGCTCACCGGACTGCTCCGCGACACCTGGGGCTTCGACGGCACCGTCGTCGCCGACTACTTCGCCATCGCCTTCCTGAAGACCCTGCACGGCCTCGCCGGCGACTGGGCGGGCGCCGCCGGCACGGCGCTGCGCGCGGGCATCGACGTCGAACTGCCCAACGTCAAGACGTACGGCGCACCGCTGACCGAGGCCGTCACCGACGGCCGCATACCGGAGGAACTGGTCGACCGCGCCGTACGGCGGGTGCTCACCCAGAAGGCCGCGCTCGGGCTGCTCGACCCGGACTGGGAGCCCCTGCCGGCGGCGCTCGACGGGGCGAACCCCGACGATCCGGACGTCCTGCGCGGCCGGATCGACCTGGACAGCCCGGAGAACCGGGCCCTGGCCCGCACGCTCGCCGAGGAAGCGGTGGTGCTGCTGACCAACGACGGCACCCTGCCGCTCGCCACCCCGCGCCGCATCGCCCTCATCGGCCCCAACGCCGACGAAGCCACCGCCGTCCTGGGCTGCTACTCCTTCCCCCAGCACATCGGGGTCCGCCACCCGGGAACCCCCCTCGGCATCGGTCTGCCCACCCTGCGCGAGACGCTCGCAGCCGAGTTCCCCGACGCCGAGATCACCTACGCCCGCGGCACCGGCGTCGACGACGGGGACCTCTCCGGCCTCGACGAGGCCGCCCGGGTCGCCCGCGAGGCCGACGTCGCCCTGGTGGTCCTCGGCGACCGCGCCGGACTCTTCGGGCGGGGCACCAGCGGCGAGGGCTGCGACGTCGACACGCTCGCCCTGCCCGGCGCACAGCAGCAACTGCTCGACGCCCTGCTCGGCCTCGGCACACCCGTGGTCACCGTGCTGCTGGCCGGACGCCCCTACACCCTCGGCCGCGCCGTGGAGGAGTCCGCGGCGATCGTGCAGTCCTTCTTCCCGGGGGAGGAGGGCACGCACGCCATCGCCGGGGTGCTCAGCGGCCGGGTCAACCCCTCGGGACGCCTCCCGGTCGGCGTGCCGCGCGGCCCGGGCTCGCAGCCGGGCACCTACCTCGGGGCGCGGCTCGCACAGGCCAGCGGGGTGTCCAACATCGACCCGACGGCCGCGTTCGCCTTCGGCCACGGCCTGTCCTACACGCGGTTCGACTGGACCGACCTCACGGTGCACGGCCAGGAGGCCCCGACGGACGGCGAGTTCGCCCTCTCCTTCACCGTCCGCAACACCGGTGACCGCGCCGGCGCCGAAGTCGTCCAGCTCTATCTGCACGACCCCGTCGCGTCCGTCGTCCAGCCGGTGCAGCGCCTCGTCGGCTACACCCGGGTCGCGCTGGAGCCGGGGGAGTCCCGGCGCCTGAGCGTCACCGTCCCGGCCGACGTCGCCTCCTTCACCGGACGCGACGGACGCCGCGTCGTCGAACCGGGCGAGCTCGAACTGCGGCTGTCCGCCTCCAGCGCGGACCCGCGGCTCACCGCCACGGTCGAGCTGACCGGGGCCCCGCGTCACGTGGACCACACACGGCGCCTGCACGCCACCCTCGTGGAGGAGTCGCCCACCACCTGAACCGGCGGTGCGCGGCGCACGTCAGGGGTGCCGCGCACCTCTCACAACAGGCCGCGCCGGGCGAGGCTGCGCATCAGCGCCCCCACGCCGAACGTCCACGGCGCGGCCTCCTCGCTGGGCACGACAGTGTTGACCAGGGCGCCCAGGCGCGGGCTGGAGATCCGTACGACGTCGCCGTACTCGTGGGTGAAGCCCGCCCCGGGCGCGTGCCGGTCCTCGGTCGGAGCGAACAGCGTCCCCGTGAACAGCACGAAACCGTCGGGGTATTGATGGTGCGCGCCGTACGTGGCGGCCACCAGGTCCAGCACGTCGCGGCTGATCTCCCGCAGGGAACTGCTGCCCCGCAGCACGTAGCCGTCCGCGCCGTCGATCCGCAGCGCGATGTCGAGCCCGCGTACGGCGTCGAGGCCGAAGCCGTCGTCGAGCACGCGGACGAACGGGCCGAGCGCACAGGAGGCGTTGTTGTCCTTCGCGCGGCCCAGCAGCAGGGCGCTGCGCCCCTCGATGTCACGGAGGTTGACGTCGTTGCCGAGCGTCGCGCCCCGCACCCGGCCGCGCGAGTCCACGACGAGGACGGCCTCGGGCTCGGGGTTGTTCCACACCGAGGCCGCGAGCACGCCGATGTCCGCGCCCGTGCCGACCGCGGACAGCACCGGGGCCTTGGTGAACACCTCCGGATCCGGCCCGATGCCGACCTCCAGGTACTGCGACCACAGCCCCTCGGCGACGAGCAGCTCCTTGGCCTTGACCGCTTCCGGGGAACCGGGCCGGATGCCGTCGAGCCTGCCGCCCACCACCTGCCCGACGCGGGCCCGCACCCTCTCGGCCTGCGCCGGATCGCCGCCCGTGCGCTCCTCGATGACGCGCTCCAGCAGACTCCGGGCGAAGGTGACGCCGGCCGCCTTGATCACCTGGAGGTCGACGGGGGCGAGCAGATGCGGCACGTCACGGCGGCCGGGCGGCGCCTGGAGCAGGTCGTCCAGGCGCCAGGTGCGTCCGCCCCCGGCCTCGCGCACGACGGCCGCCGCGTCGTCGCGCTCCATGAGGTCCGACACGGTGGGGGCGAGCGCCGTCAGGTCGACGACGTGCTCCCCGCGGACCGCGGCCACACACGGTCCGTCCCCGTCCGGGTCGTGAACGCGCGCGACCAGGGCGGCCCGGCCGGCGTCCTCCGGAAGGACGGAGCCGGCGGTGAGGACCGGACGGGGGCGCGCTGCTGCCGATTCCACGATCGATGCACTCCTGGATACGAGAGGGGGCGGGGCGGGCTCAGTGGGAGTCGCGGGGGACCTCGTGCCCGCGGCTGCCGCGCAGGAACCCGAAGTCGGCGCCCCGGTCGGCCTGTTCCACATGTTCGGTGTAGAGCCACGTGTAGCCGCCGGAGTACTGCTCGGCGGGCGGCGTCCACTCCTGCCGGCGGCGCGCGAGTTCGGCGTCGTCCACGTCCAGGCGCAGGCTGCGGTTCGGGACGTCCAGGACGACGGGGTCACCGTCGCGCACCAGGGCGAGCGGCCCGCCGACGGCGGCCTCGGGCGTCACGTGCAGGACCACCGTCCCGTAGCCGGTGCCGCTCATCCGGCCGTCGCACACACGCACCATGTCGGTGACGCCGGCCTTCAGCAGCTTGGCGGGCAACGGGACGTTGGAGACCTCGGGCATACCGGGGTACCCCTTCGGGCCGGCGTTGCGGATGACGATGACGGTGTTCTCGTCGATGTCGAGGTCCGGGTCGTCGGCGACCTCGTGGTACGCCTCCGGGGAGTCGAAGACGCGCGCGGGTCCGCGATGGGTGAGCAGGTGCGGTGAGGCGGCGGACTGCTTGATCACGGCGCCGTCGGGGCACAGGTTGCCGCGCAGGACGGCGATTCCGGTGCCGGCCGGCTGGAAGGGTTCGCCGAGAGGGGTGATGACGTCGGAGCCGAACCGCTCGGCCGACTCGGTGTTCTCGCCGACGGTGCGCCCGGTGACCGTGACAGGACTCTCGTGCAGCAGCTTGCCGGCGAGCAGTTCGGCCATGACGGCGGGCAGCCCGCCCGCATAGCAGAAGTCCTCCATGAGGTACCTGCCGCTGGGCATCAGGTTGACCAGGGTCGGCACCGCGCGGACCAGGTCGTCGAAGTCGTCCGGGCCCAGCTCGACACCGACGCGTCCGGCGAGGGCCGTGAGGTGGATGATGGCATTGGTGGAGCCGCCGATGGCCGCGTTGACCCGGATGGCGTTCTCGAACGCCTCCCGCGTCAGGATCCGCGAGGGCCGCAACTCCTCCTCCACCATCGCGACGATGCGCTGCCCGGCCGCCTGCGCGGTCTCCATCCGCCGGGAGTCGACCGCGGGCCACGCCGCCGAACCCGGCAGCTGCATGCCGAGCGCCTCGGCCATGCAGGCCATCGTCGACGCCGTCCCCATGGTCATGCAGTGCCCGTTGGAGCGGGCCATGCAGCCCTCCGCGAAGAAGCACTCCTCCTCGGTCATCCGGCCGGTCTTGAGGTCTTCTTCGAACTTCCACACATGGGTGCCGGATCCCACGTCCTGGCCGCGGTACTTGCCGTTCAGCATGGGACCGCCGGTGACCATGACGGCCGGCAGATCGACGCTGGCGGCGCCCATGAGCATGGCGGGGGTCGTCTTGTCGCAACCGGACAGCAGCACCACACCGTCGAGGGGGTTGGCCCGGATCAGCTCCTCGACCTCCATGGCCATGAGATTGCGGTACAGCATGGCGGTGGGCCGCATCAGGGTCTCGCCGGTGGCCATGGTGGGGAACTGCAGCGGGAAGCCGCCCGCCTGCCACACCCCGCGCTTGACGGCTTCGGCGACACGGGTCAGATGGGCGTTGCACGGGGCGAGTTCGGAGGCGCTGGTGGCGATGCCGATGACGGGACGCCCGTCGAACACCTCGTGCCCGAATCCCTGGTTGCGCATCCACGAGCGGTACAGCATGCCGCTGCGGCCCTGAGCGCCGAACCATGCCTGGCTGCGGCGGTTCGTCCTTTTACCGTCGGTCATGTGAACACTCCCGTGGCTCCGGCGTCGACCGCTGGTGTTGCGGTGATGGCGGGCGGAGCCGACAGACGCCCCCACCCGATGGCGGACAGGGGTTTGAGGCCCTACCCTGTACTCCAATCATTAAATGATTCGATGAATGACGTCCAGAGGGTGAGCGGAGATCGTGGTGCACTTCCTGACCCTGCACCAGCGCGTGGTCGACGAGCTCGGCCGGCGCATCGTGGACGGCGCCTGGCAGCCGGGGGACCCGCTGCCCGTCGAGGACGTCCTCGCGGCCGGGACCGGCGTCAGCCGCGGGGTGCTGCGGGAGGCGGTCAAGTCCCTGGTGGCCAAGGGGATGCTGCACGTACGGCCGCGCACCGGTACGCGCGTGCTGCCCCCGGAGCACTGGAACCACCTGGACCCCGACGTCCTGCGCTGGAAACAGGCCGGGGACGCCGCGGCCCTGCTGCGCGACACGGGCGAACTGCGGCGGATCGTCGAGCCCGAGGCGGCCCGGCTGGCCGCCGAGCGGGCCGCTCCCGACGCCGTGCGCGCGCTGTACGACGCCCTGGCCGCCATGGAGGCCGCGGCGACGGAACCCGGACACGGCGGCTATGTCGAGGCCGACATCGCCTTCCACCGGGCCCTGCTCGACGCCGGCGGCAACCGTCTCCTCGGCTCACTGGGCCGTGCCGTCGAGATCGCGCTGGAGCACAGCTTCGCCATCAGCACCCAGACCCCGGGCGCCGCGGAAGCCTCCCTGCCGGGTCACCGCGCGATCGTGGAGGCCGTCGAGGCCCGCGATCCCGCGGCCGCCGCGGCCGCCGTACTGGCCATCATCGAAGCCGCCGAACGAGAGATCGCCCAGTCGCCGGCCATGCCCGGCGACGCGGGATGACCTGACACTCCGGCACGGCGTGCTCCGTCACCCCTCGTCCCGCAGGACCGCCGGCTCGGTCACGGCGTGCGCCAGGGCCATGATGGTGATCTGGGGGTTCACCCCGGGGGACGACGGAAGCAGACACGCGTCGGCGACGACCACGCCCTCCGCCCCGCGCAGCCTCCCGTCGGGGCGTACGGGGGAACGCTCGCCGTCCGCCCCCAGGGCGGCGGTCCCCGTGGGGTGGAACGCCGAGAGGTGGAGACGGCGGTGACCGGTGCGCCGGACGACGTCGTCGAGCGCGTCCGGCGAGGTGACCGAGGGATGCGCGGGTATGCCGGTGAGGACTTCGCGGGCGCCGGCGGCGAAGAGGATGCGGCCCATGCGGGAGAGGGACCGCAGGAGGCGGCGGCCGTCCTCGGCGTGGAGCGCGTAGGAGGCGACGGGCCGGTGCGAGCCGCGCACCCGCCCGGAGGCCGGTCGGAGACCATGGCACCGAGGAGGCCGAGTTCCCGGCGTCGTCCGGCTCGCGCTTCAGCTCCCGTCCGAGGTGCGGGAGGACGAAGGAGGTCATGCCGGGCGCAGAGAACCAGCCCACTCCCGTCAGGTCAAGTCCTCCGGCCCGTCCGTGACTTCGCCGGCCCTCGAGGGGCCGGTCTCAGCTCCGCCGCTCGTGCCTCATGAGATCCGCGGTCATCTCCTCGGCGGTGACCCGCAGGTAGCCCTCCGCGGCGCGCCCGGCTTCCTGCGCCCTGCCTTTGACCACCGGCTCCACGACCTGCCGCACACGGTCCGCGGCGACCGCGGGATCGGCGAACGGGGAGCTCATGTGGTGACGGACCGGCAGGTACGCGTTGAGCAGCGTGTTGGTGAGCAGCAGGTAGACGCGGTTGCCCGTGGCGCGGGCCAGTTCCGGTGGACCTCGGCCTCGGCGAGCTGCGCGCCGGCCGGGCCCGACGCCTTGGCCACGGCGTCCACCGCGGCGCGAAGCCGCGCGCCCTGTGCGGCCGTACGACGGGAGGCGGCCCTGCGCGCGATGATCCCCCCGATGGCCAGGCGCGCCTCGAACACGTCCGACAGCCACCGCCCGTCCTGCCGCACCAGCAGAGGGAGCAGATCGGCGCCCCCGGACCGCAAGAAGTCCAGCACACGTGTGCCCACGCCGTGCCGCGTGCGCAGCAGGCCCGCCTGCTCCAGCCGGGACAGAGCGTGCTTGAGAGTGGTACGCGTGAGCCGTACGGAGCGGCGAGCTCACGCTCCGACGGAAGCAGCGAGCCCGCCTCGTGCGTGCCGTCCAGGATGTCGGTACGCAGGCGCTCCACCAGCACGTCGACAACGGAGTGGCGCACGATCGGCTCGGCTGGCATGGCCGCACTCCTTCGGTTGGTCCCGCTCCCGCCGGTGCCGTGGGGGACCGCGTGTCGACATCTTCGCAGGAAGTGGATCAGCGCGGAGTTCCGACCGTCAAGCCGCGACAGCGCTGGGACGGGACCGCCGTCGCAGCGCTGTCGCCTTGGGACGCGGGATGCCCGTCGTGGCGGGCGGTCCACTCACGCGGCGCCGTCGAGAACCTCGCGCAGTCGCCGGGCGAACTCGTCCGGCTTCCCCGGATATCCGTACGCCCCGTCGCAGAAGCCGCCGTGATGGCTCGGGAACACGGTGACTCGCTGCCCGAGCAGTTCGGCGGTCGCCACCGAGGTGCGCGCGGTCAGCAGGTCCTGGGACTCCTCGCCCACGGCGATCACCACACGGGTCGGCGCGGCGGCGATCGCCTCGGCGTCCGGCCGGTGGCTGCTGACCGCCCAGGACCGGTCGGACAGCAGCGGATCGTCACGCGAACCGTCATCCTCGGTGGGCAGCCCGAAGGCGGCGGGATCGGCCTCCGGCCGTGCGAAGTAGGCGTCGGTGAACTCGCCTTTCCACGACGTCATCGCCACGAACGCGGCCATCCCGGCACCCCACCCCCGCTGCTCGTACGCCTCCTGGACCCCGGCCCGCGCCCGCACGGCCGCGGGGACGTCCGGTACCAGACTGATGAGCGGCGGCTCGTGCGCGACCAACGTGGTCACGTCTCCCGGATACCGCGCCACGACCGCGAGCCCGATGATCGCTCCGCCACTGCTGGCGAACATCTCGACCGGCCCGGCCCCGAGTGCCTCGATGACGGCGTGCACGTCATCGGCCTGGGTCTGCGGCGTGTGGTCGACCCGCCCGTCCCTGCGGGTGCTGCGGCCGAGCCCGCGCGGGTCATAGGTGACCACGGTCCGCTCGGGAAAGCGCGCGGCGAGCGCGGCGAAGCCGGCGGCGTCCATGGGATGCCCGATCATGAGCAACGGCGGGCGTCCGTCCACGGTCGGCAGCGGTCCGCGAATGTCGTACACGAGGTCCGCGCCGTCCGTCTTGAGCGTGTGAGTCTTCATACCTGTGCGGACCGGCCCCGCACCGGAAACTCATCGGCGAGGCAGGCATCGTTTTCCCCGGCCGGTGGGGGACACCCCGGAGCCGGCTGGACGACGGCAGCCCCGATCCGTATCGACGGCGCCCGCACGGCCGACGACGGCCGCTCCCTTGTCGTCGACGCCGAGGTGTCCGACGGCGCCGGCGAGTGCGTCCGCGGCCTGCGCGGTGAGCTCGACACCGTCGAGAACGGCACTGTGTACGTGATGGTCACCTACGAGACCCGTCCCCTCGACCGTGCCTCGGGTTGCACGCAGACGCAGCAGGTCGCGGCGACGGTCCGGCTGCGCGAGCCCCTCGGCTCGCGCCAGGTCATGGTGAACAGCATGGAGGTGTACACCCCCGACGGCGCCACGACGCCCCCCGCCCTGCGGCAGTGCGGGGAGGAACGGCTGCGACCCCACGCCCCCGCGATGCACCTCGGCCTCCTACCGGCAGGCGGTCAACGACACCGACATCCCCGAGCACACGAGCTCGGAGGAACGCGGCTGCGACGCCACGTTGCTGGTGCTGGACCTGTCGACCCGGATGGGCCCGGCATGCGGCGGCCCCGGCGACGGATGCACCCCCTCCGGCGTCGCGCAACGCTGGTTCTACCGCGCCGCATCCTCGGGCCCCGGCCGGCCGCCACGAACGGCGATGCGGGCTGAGCGGGCATCCACAGGATCCTGCCGAAACTGCCCGAGCGCCTCGCTGCCCCGGCTCGCCCGCCGCTGATCCCCCGATCGAGGCCCACCGCCACGCGACGCCGACTAATCTGACCGAGGCGGTTCACAGGCTTGGGGGGCGTCGGATGGATCCCGCAGTCATCGGCACACGCCTGGCGTCGAGCGCGGTAGCTCCGCTGGTGAAGAAGCTGCTCGTGAGGGAAGGACCGGGGGCCGGACTGGTCGACAGGCCGGTCAGACTGTCGGCCCTCGTCTCCTTCCGCGGCGAGAAACGCACCCTGACCGAGAAGGACGTACGGTCGCTCGCCGCCCGCCTGGTCCGGCAGGCGGCGGAGTCACCGGGGGAGGCGCCCTTCCCCCGGGACGAGGAGACGGCGGTCACCGACGCGCTGACGGCCAGGCTGCTCGTCCTGGGCGACCTCGACATGGACGACGTGCAGGCGGTCCGGCTCGGCTACCGGGAGCTGGCCCGCACACTGCACCTCCTTGCCGCCACCCGGCATCTGTCCGCGGATGCCGCGCTGTTCCTGGACTCCGTCACCGAGTGGGCCTGCCTCCACATCGTCGACTTCTTCACCCAGCGCTCGACCTTCGTGGCCCGCACCCTCGTGGAGCAGAGCCGGGACCACGCCGAACTCATCGCCAAACTGGACGAACTGATCACCCGCACGCCACGGCCGGACGGCCGTGACGCCGCCTTCGAGCGACGCTTCCTGTCGTACATCACCAAGAAGCACGGGCGGCTGCAGATCTACGGCATCGACCTGATCAACTCACCCGGCAGGTGGCCGCTGGACGTGGCGTATCTGCGTCTGGAAGCCACCTCGCCCGTGGACGCGTACGAGGACTTCCTGCGCCGCAACCCCCGGTTCCGGCAGGGGCGCCAACCGGTGGACGTGGCTCTCGCCGGTCACGACCGGGTGCTGCTGCGCGGCGAGGCCGGATCCGGAAAGACCACACTCATCCAGTGGCTGGCCGTCTCCGCCGCGCGCCAGGAGCCCGACGACCGGATGGCGTATCTGACCGGCCTGATCCCCTTCGTCCTGCCCCTGCGCACCCTGACCCGCCGCGGCGGTCACCTCCCCGCACCCAAGGACTTCCTGACCGCCGTGGGCTCACCCCTGGCCGGTGAGGAGCCGCCCGGCTGGCCCTCCCGTGTCCTCACGGCGGGCCGCGGACTCCTCCTCGTCGATGGCGTCGACGAAGTCCCCGAGAGCGAACGGGCCCACGCGCACAGCTGGCTCACCGACCTGGCCGAGGCATACCCGAACAACCGGTGGCTGGTCACGTCCCGCCCGTCCGCCGTGGCGGAGGCGTGGCTGGCGGCCCAGGACTTCGGCGAACTGAGGCTGTCGCCGATGCGCCCCGCGGACGTCCGGTCGTTCATCGGACGGTGGCACGAGGCCGCGCGCACGGGTGTGCCCGAGGACGACGAGGCCCTGGCCTCCTACGAACGCCAGCTCCTCGACGCCGTTGGGACCAAACCCGACCTGGGGCGACTCGCCACCAACCCGCTGATGTGCGGCCTGATCTGCGCCCTGCACCGGGACCGGCACGGATTCCTGCCGATCGGCCGCAAGGAGCTGTACCAGGCGGCGCTCGGCATGCTCCTCACCCGCCGTGACCGCGAACGCGGGGTGACGGGTCCCGAACTGAGGGAGGAGCCACAGCTCCAGATCCTCCAGCGGCTCGCCTACTGGCTGATCAAGGACGGCCGGACGGAGATGACCCGGGACCGTGCGCTCACCGAGATCGGCAAGGCCCTGCCCGCCCTGCCCGAGATGCAGGCCCTGGGCGATCCCGAGACGGTCCTGTCCCACCTCCTCAACCGCAGCGGCCTGCTGCGCGCCCCCACCGCCGAGACCATCGACTTCTGCCACCGCACCTTCCAGGACTTCCTGGGGGCGCGTGCCCTCCTGGACGAAGGCACTTTCGGGATGGTCCGCAAACACGCCGCCGACGACCAGTGGGAGGATGTCATCCGCATGGCGGTGGCGCAGGGGCGCCCGCGCGACCGGGCGGACATCCTGCGCGAACTCCTGCACGACGGATCGGCCCGGGCCGTGGTCCTCGCCGCGTCCTGCCTCGAACAGGCCACGGAACTGGACCCGGCGGTACGGTCCGAACTCGAACGCAGCATGTCCGAGCTGCTCCCGCCACGCACCCCCGAAGCGGTGACCACCCTCGCCTCGGTGGGCCCCCTCGCCCTCGGCTTCCTGCCGGGCCCCGAAGAACTGGCCGCCACCCGGCCTGCCCCGGAAGCCGCCGACCACGCCCAGCTGTGCGTCCGAACGGCTTCCCTGATCGGAACCGACGAGGCGATCCCCTACCTGGCCCGCTTCACCAGCCACCCGTCCCCGAAGGTGCGCAGCCAACTCGCCCTTTTCTGGCACCGGTTCGCCATCGAGGTCTACGGCAGAGAGGTCATCGCCCGCCTCCCGTACGACGACCTCCATTTGATAGCCCACTCCGCGGCGGAACTGCGCGCCCTGCGGCAACTGGGCGGCCGCCCATGGATGCGACTGGTCGGCGACTTCACCGCCCGCAGCCTCCGCGTCCACCTGGACCCGGCCCGACTCACCCGCCTGGACCTGCGCGGCACCATCGACGACACGTCAGTACTGGCCGAATTCCCCCGCCTGGAAGCGGTCTCGGTCTCCGAGTGCCCCGAGACCATGCCACTGACGAGTCTGCAACAACTCCCCAAACTACGGGAGTTGACCCTGACGCTTCCCCACGCGGCCCACGCCGCCCAATCAGGCCTGCGCATCCCCCAGCTCCGCCACCTCACCCTCCACGGCCCCCGGACGACCGAGCCGACGCTGACCCTCCTTCCGCAGGCATTCCCCTCAGTGACCACCGTGCACGCGCCCCACACCCCGAACCCCACCCGCCTCCGCACCCTCTTCCCCCACGCATCGATCACCGTGACCGACCAGGAGCGTGCATGACCATGACCACGACGCCGGACGGACGTCCCGTCCCACCTCCGCACGCCGACGAGCGCACCATGCTGACAGCGTGGCTGGACTTCCACCGAGCGACGCTCGCCCTGAAATGCGCAGACCTCACCGACGACCAATTGCGCCTCGCCGCCGTACCTCCCTCCTCGATGACCCTGCTCGGTCTCGTCCAGCACATGGCCGAGGTGGAGCGCAACTGGTTCCAGCGGGTGTTCGCGGGCCAGGACATGCCACCGGTCTTCGACATGACCAACACCGACGGCTACGCGCTCCGGCCCGGACGAGGACTCGACGAGGCAACCGCAGCCTGGCAGGCGGAGATTGCCCGAGGCCGTGAACTGACGGCAGACGCCTCACTGGACGACTCCGGCCACCTCACCGACCACCAATCAGGCCACGTCGGCGATCAATCGGTTTCCCTGCGCTGGATCCTGGTGCACATGATCGAGGAATATGCCCGCCACAACGGCCACGCCGACCTCCTCCGCGAACGCATCGACGGAACAACCGGCGCGTGAGACGGGGGCGCCCACTGAAGGGATGTGACGTGCACCGTGGAGATGAGCCGTGCGGAAGCGGTCGCGCTCGTACAGCGGATCATGGACGCTGAGTACGCCTCGGACGACGAGGTGGCGGAGAGCCTGGAGAGCCTGGAGAGGCTGGACAGAGCCCTGTCATGCCCATCCGGCCACGTCGGCAACCTGATCCACTGGCCGCCGGAGCGGGAACTTTCGGCCGATGAGGTGGTCGACCAGGCTCTGGCGTACCGGCCCCATGTCATGTGAGCGAACTTCAGGAGCGCGGCGGAGCAGTTCACTCCTTCGGATGGTGGGCGTGACACCGCAATTACCGTGGGTTGACTCCCGCCCGCACGGTGCGTTATCCATCGAGTTGCCCAAGAAATCAGCCGGTGGGTGCGCGGGGGGAGAAAGCCGGTGTCGTCTTCGTACCGTCCACCGCCCCCGTATGCGAGCGAAGCCTCCAGGCTGCTGTGTGCCGGCGCCTACCTCGATGACAGCTTCCGCGATGCGGTGATCAACGAGCTCTACCTCCATGAGGAGCGCGTGGTCGCGCCGTCCTTCGGTTTCGATGCCGCCCGCGTGCTGGCGCACGCCCTGCGCGCTCGGCGCATCGCGGTGCTCTGGGCGGCGTCGGTGATGATGCTCTGGGTGATGGGAACCGCGCTCAGCGCCAGTCTCCTCTTGGCCTTCGCGCCGTCTTTCGCTCTCCTCACCGCTGCCTCCCGACTGAGCAGAGCGTCGGTACGGCGCCCCGAGCCGAGCAGAGCAAGGGGGGTTGTGGCCGCCGTGCTGCGCTGGTGGGGGCGGATCTGGCTCAGTACTGTCGCGCTGTGGCTGTGGTTGATCGTGTCCGAACCGGACCGTCTCCACACCTCCGTGGAGGACTCCGTCGGCGAGGGCCCGTTCTGGGCTCCTGACCCCTGGATGGATATCGGCTACCAGCCGTTGCACGTATGGGTGGTGATCGGTTGTCTCCTGTCGATGACGCTTCTGGAGGCAGCGCGGCGTGCATGGTGGGCCGCGCTGCTGGAGCAGGAACTCTCCCAGGACCGCTTCCCCGATGTGGCAGGTGACCCGGCCGAGCAGGCGATCGGTATCCGGTTCCAGCGGCTGAGCGGACGGATTCGCGAGGAGCAGCACGCCCCGCTGTTCCTGTACGACATCGCTGCGCCGTTCCGGGGAGCCGGCGTCCCGTATCCGGCCCAGACGTACGCCGTGAGTCTCCGTCCGGCGCACGAATCGGACTTCGAGACACGGCAACTCCAACCGCTGCTCAACGGGCGGATTTTGCAGCATGTCAAGGACCGGTTACTCCACTTGCGCGTCACGTCCGAGCACGTGGTACCGCATGAGGTGCGGGACAGGCTGAGGCAACTGACCGTCGACGAATGCGTGTTTCTTCCCGTGGAGGGGCTGCCCAGCCGGTCCGTCGTCCCTCGGAGTGCTGTCGAGTACGAGATGCACCGTACGTCGGCGGTGGAGGAGGGTGGCGAGAAGCGCCGTCATTTCCTGCGGGTCCAGGTGAGCGGCTGGGACGACGAAGTGGTGGTCACCGTCTTCGTGCGCGCGCACACTCAGGGCGGACTGGTGACGTTGGAAATCGCACCCTACGTCCTGTGGCCGGTGCGGTCCGCCTTCCGGGAGGCGGACCGGATCGCGCACCGGACGCGCCATGCTGGAATCGTCGCCAAGGCGGCGAAGGCTGTGGTGCACACCCCTGAGTCGGCCGGGTACGCCCCGGTGATGGTCTGGCGTGCCATGAGGGCCGTCTGGCGGCAGGCCGTCGGAGGGTACGCGGACAGCTTGCCGGAGGGCCCCGCGGTGTCCGTGCGGGAACTGGCCTCCGAGCGGCACATGAGTGGCTTCCAGGAGATGGACGTCCAGCGCTATCTGGAATCGGTCCGTGCAGGCATCGTTCAAGGTATGGCGGATGCCCTGCGGGAAGCCGGCTGGCGGGCAGACGAGTTCGAGGCCAGGGCCATGCATCCGGGCGCCCTCACCGAGCCGGCGGGCCGACATCCGGCGCAGCCGGATGTGTCATGGGCGGAGGGCGGTGCGGTATGAGTATCACCCAGCCGCTCTGGGACGCGGAGATCCAGGGCTGGCGGGGCGAGCCGTCCGGAGGCACGTACCGCGTCGGCCCGCGCAGCCCATGGTTGCGCCGGTTGGTGCAGCGCAGACGAGCGCGTCCGAAGCGGCCGTGGTCGCGCCGCAGCCGCTTCACGGAGCAGCCGGCGGTCGGCTGGAACCAGTCGTCGCAGGGCTGGGAGACCAAGACCTCCAGTGCCGCAGCCTTCTGGTCCACGACGCGGCTCCGTCATGGGTGGGCCCTCCTGCTCCTCCTGGCCGCGAGCACGGTCGCGCTGCTCGCAGGCTGGTGGTCCGGGGCGTTGTTCCTCGTCTGGACGTCGCTGGTGACGACCGGAGTCGTCACGGTCCGCAGACAGGCTGCCGTGGAGGCGGGTGTCCGCGGCGGGCGCGGCGAACCCGTCCGAGACCCTGCTCCGGTGACACCCGAACGCGCCTTCGCCGAGGGAGCGCTCACGGTGCTGCTGCCCTCCCGCCTCATCACACCGGCACGAGAGCCGTCCCGCCCACTCGACGCGCCGCCACCGCGCGAGAGCAGCGAGGCGCACGTAGCGGCCGCCGTGCAGGATGTCTGCGCCCGGCTCGCGGCCGCCGCCCGGACCGGCGAGGACATCTCGTGACCGCGCCCGTGCCCCAGCAGCCGTCCCCACCGGGACCCGACAGCGGAAACGGCCAGAACACGCCGGTCCCTCAGCCTGCCTCCCCCTACCGCGCGCTGCCGTTGGGCGAGGACATGGAGGTATGGAAGCGGGTCGTCGAGGGAGCACCCGAGCGGGTGCTGCGCATCGTGGAGCAGGAGTCGGCGGCGCAGATCGAGATCCAACGGGCGGAGAGCCTGCGACGGCTCCAGCTCGACCAGCACCGGATGCGTATGGACGTGATCAACTTTCGGTTCCGCCTGGCCGGTGCCGTCTTCGCCGCCACCGCGTTCTCCGCGGTTCTCCTCCTCGCCAAGTACTTCATCGACCACGGCGCCGTTGCCCCGGCGACGGGTGTCCTGAGCGCGGCAGTGGCGGCGGTCGGCGCCCTGGCTTTCGGAACCCGGAAGGGGAAATAGTCCGACCGATGGCGGCGCGTCGGCCCGGTTGCGTCGCGCGGCGCTGTGCCGGCGCCGTCACCCGCTCACCAGGTCGGCTTGCGGCACTGGGCGTAGACGAATGAGCCCGACGGGTGGTCCTCGAAGTGGAGGTGCGGGCCGGTGACGTTGCCGGTGCTGCCGACGTTGCCGATCTTCTGGCCCGCCTTGACCGACGCCCCGGCGCTCACGCCTCGCGTCGACAGGTGGCAGTAGACGTAGACCCGGCCGTTGTCGGCGCGCAGGCCGATCCAGTTGCCGTAGGCGCCGCCGTTGCCGTTCGACCACTGAATCGTGCCCTTGCGGACGGCGACCACGGTGGTCCCACCCTTCACGGCATAGTCGTCACCGGTGTGGAAACCGGCTTTGTATCGCTTGTCCTTGACACCGAAACGGTGGGTGACGTGATGTTCGGGCACCGGCGAGGCAACTCGGCCGCCCGGCGTGCCCGACGGCCTGCGGCTGTCGGCCGTGACCTTGAAGCCGAAGCGGTCGCCGAGCTTCTTCAGTGACACCTCTCCCGGAATTCCGTCCGCTTGCGCGCCCGAAAAGCCGAGTGTGCGCTGCCACTTGGCGTACGCCTCCCGGGTGAGAGGACCGAACACGCCGGGGCCCGAGCTGAAGTCGAGTCCCACGGCCTTCGCCAAGGCCTTCTGGACGGTCAGGACACTGTCGTTCTTCGCCCCAGGTTTGACGTGGGACAGGTTGACGGACGAGGCCATGATGAGCATTCCCTCCGCGAGGGGAGTGGTCCGACGCGGCGGCGGGCGGACAGGTTTCCGGAGTGGAACACGGCCATTCGCAGGGTCGTCACGTGGGCCGCCTCCTGAGTACCTCAGATGGATATCGGTCGCAGCAGCAAAAACAATCTGCGCCGTGAGGCAGCAGCGAAGGACGAACGTCGGTGTGCGCACCAGCCCCCTTGGTCCGTCAACTCGCACCATTCCAGTTTCCCGCCGTTCACGACGAGTGGCAAACGCAGTAAGCGCACTTCAAACCCCTGGCGCATGACGTGAGTCCGCCCTGAAAGCAGACATTGACACGGTCCGCGCACCGCGTGAACCTGGAAAATGAATCGGTGCGTCTGCAACGGCGGCCCTCACGGGAACGCAGTGCCACGAGCCGTGCGTTCGTCGGTGCCGGCAGCCCTCCGCACCTCCGCGCCGACCACCCCGGCCGCGGTCGAGAGGAGACTCTCATGCACGGGCATGTGCGAACCATCACCGGTCACGAGCCGATCGCCATGATCAAGGTCAGCGTCTACGGCCCCTTCCTCACCCTCATCGACCGTGCCTATACCAACGACGAGGGCTCGTACAGCGTGGACGTGCCCGCCGGCGAGACGGTCAGCGTGCGGTTCGACACCCACCCCTCGCTCGACAACGCGGACGACTGGCAGCCGTCGCTGGTCACCGACGTGGTCGCCGACGACGCCGTCCCGCTCGACCGGCATCTGGTCCCCGTGGGCGGGTCCGCGGACACGGCGCGCGGCATCGACGTGATCGCCGCCTTCCTCATGGCCTCGGCCGTGGAGGGACCGGAGTACGCCGCCCACGCCACGACCCGGCTGTCCCGGATCAAGCAGAACACCGTGTTCCTCCAGCGCACTCAGGCGACCCTGCTCGAGCACTTCACCGAGCTGACCCACGCCTGACGGGCCGCGCCCGGCGCGGACGGCAGGGTCCTCCCCGACCCGGCGGGTACCCGCACGCCAGGCGCATCCGTGCGGAGGAGACCCCACCTCCGGAATACCCCCCTGGGTATCCCTGTTAGGGTAGGCGTCAGATACCCCCCGGGGTACACAGTCGGAAGGAGTCAGCAACCGTGTTCTTCGTCGACACCCTGGAGCTCAAGGGCCTGGGCAACCACAGCTACCTGGCCGGCGGGTCCCGTGCCGCCGTGGCCATCGACCCGCCGCGTGACATCGACCAGGTCATGGCCGCGGCGGCCCGCCGTGGGGTGCGCATCGCCTATGTGGCCGAGACCCATGTGCACAACGACTACGTCAGCGGCGGCCTGGAGCTGGCGCGCGTCACCGGCGCCCGGTACCTGGTGCCGGCCGGGGCGCACGTGTCCTTCGCCCGCACCCCGGTGGCCGACGGCGACACGGTGACGGTGGACGAAGGGCTGGTGCTGCGCGCGATCGCCACGCCCGGACACACCCCGCACCACACCTCCTACGCCCTCACCGAGGACGGCCGCGGTGTGGCGGCGTTCACCGGCGGATCCCTGCTCATCGGCACCGTCGGCCGCCCCGACCTGGTCGAGCCGCGGCTGACCGAGCAACTGGCACGCGCCCAGCACGCCTCCGTCAACCGCCTGGCCGAGGAGCTGGACGACGAGGTGGCGGTGCTCCCCACCCACGGGTTCGGCAGCTTCTGTTCCTCCTCCCAGGCCGAGGGCGACGCGACCACGATCGGCAAGGAACGCAGCGCCAACGACGCGCTGAACCTGGACGCGGACACCTTCGTCGCCCGCATGCTCGCCGGACTGGACGACGTGCCCGCCTACTACGCGCACATGGGCCCGGCCAACGCCGAGGGCCCCGCGCCCGTCGACCTCACGCCTCCCGGGCACGCGGACGCCGAGGAACTCGCCTCCCGGCTGGCCGCGGGGGAGTGGGTGGTCGACCTGCGCAACCGCGTGGCCTTCGCCCAAGGGCATGTCGCCGGGTCGTTCAACTTCGAGGGCGACGGCAAGCTCGCCACCTACCTGGCCTGGCTGATCCCGTGGGGCAAGCCCGTCACGCTGCTCGCCGACAGCCCTCAGCAGATCGCCGACGCGCAGCGGGAACTGGCTCGGGTGGGCATCGACCGCCCGGCCGCAGCCGCCACCGGCGGCCCGTCCGGCTGGATCCGCGAGGGCGAGCAGCTCGTCTCCTTCCCCCGCGCCCGCTTCGCCGACCTCGCCGATGTCCGCGGACGCGGCGGCGACGTGGTCGTGCTGGACGTGCGCCGGGCCTCGGAGCGTGCGGGCGGCTGGATCGACGGCTCCGTGCACATCCCGATCCACGCACTGCACGGCCGCATCGGCGACGTACCGCCGGGGACGGTGTGGGTGCACTGCGCCGGCGGCATGCGCGCCGCGATCGCGGCCTCCCTGCTCGACGCAGCCGGGCGCGACGTGGTCGCCGTCGACGACGGCTTCGACGCCGCCGCCCGGGCGGGACTGCCGCTGACGCGTCCCGACGGCACCGCCTGACGCACCCCACCACCTGTACGAAAGTGATCCACCGATGTCACCGTTCCCCTGTCGCCGCCCCGGCCGCCGCCCCGTCAGGCCGGCCCACGAGCAGAGCCGCGACGGAACCGCCGTCCCGCCGGACGCCCGCGAGCAACCGAAGCGGAACGACGGACGCGGCGTACGCGTACGTGCCACGGACGTCACCGTCGGCATGACCACCCGCGTGCCCGAGCGCCTCCCGGTCACCGGCCCGGGCGGCAGTGACGGAGTCACGGCGTGAGTGCTCTCGTCCTGGCCCTGATCGCGGGGGCGGTGGTCGGCATCGCGCTCGGCGCGCTCGGCGGGGGCGGCAGCGTCCTGGCCGTACCGGCGCTGATCTACCTGCTCGGCTTCACCCCGGCCGCCGCGACCACCGCCGGCCTGCTCATCGTCACGGCCACCTCGCTCACCGCCCTGTACGCCCACGCCCGCACCGGCAACGTCCGCTGGAGGACCGGCGCCCTGTTCGCCGCGGCCGGACTCCTGCCCGCGGCGGCGGCAGGGGCCGCGGCATCCCGCCTGCCCCAGTCGGTTCTCACCGGCGCGTTCGCCGTCGTCGCCGCACTCGTCGCCGTCAGGATGCTGCGTCCCGGCCGCGCCGTCACCGGCCCGGCGCCCGGCGAGCCACGGCCCGTCCGGGCCGCCGGGGCCGGCGCGGGACTGGGCGCGCTGACCGGTCTGCTCGGGGTCGGCGGAGGATTCCTCGCCGTCCCGTCCCTGGTCACCGTGCTGGCGTTCGAGATGCAGGCCGCCGTCGGCACCAGTCTGCTCGTCATCTCGGCGAACTCGCTGGCCTCCCTGGCCGCCCGCGGACCGACCGCCGCCGGTGCCGACTGGGCGGTGATCGGCCCCTTCACCGGGGCGGCGATCCTGGGTGCCTGGGACGGCAGGCGCCTGGCCGCCAAGGTCACCGGCGCCCTGCTCCGGCGCCTCTTCGCCCTGGTGCTGCTCGCCACGGCCGCGGTCATGCTCGTCGACGCCCTCGCCTGAAGGGCCGACGGATGTTCACACGCCGCGCCGCCGCGGCTCATGCCAGCGACAGGAACAGCTTCTCCAGCCGGGCACGCATCTCCTCCCGGTCACCGGAGGCGGCCATGTCCGCGTCGGTCAGGCAGTGCTGCAGACCGGTGGCGATGATCGCGAAACCGGCCTTGTCCAGAGCCCGCGACGCCGCGGCGAGCTGGGTGACCACGTCCTCGCAGTCCCGCCCCTCCTCGATCATCTTGATCACACCCGCGATCTGGCCCTGAGCCCGGCGCAGCCGGTTGACCACGGTCTTCAGTTCCTCGGCCGCCATCGCCAGTTCCACAGCCCACGCTCCCTTCGAGATACCCCCTTGGGTATCCTACCGAAGGGGTAGCCCCAACCGAGCAAAGGAAAATCCCCCCGTGGCATCCACCACCGCACTCACCGCAGGCCAGGCCTACGCCCGTCTGCACGAACTGACCGTCATCGACGTGCGCACCCCCGGCGAATACGCCTCCGGCCATGTGCCCGGCGCCCACAACATCCCCCTGGACCACCTCGACGCCGCCTTCCCCGCCCTGAAGACCGCCGCCGACCGCGGCGACCTCCTCATCGTGTGCGCCTCCGGCGCCCGCTCCGCCGAGGCCTGCCGGCGCCTGGCCGACGAGGGCATCACCGCCGCCACCCTCACCGGCGGCACCACGGCCTGGACGCAATTCGGCCACGACACGCACCGGCCCGCGGGCATCCGCACACCCTGGGCCATGGACCGCCAGGTCCGCCTCGCCGCCGGATCCCTCGTCCTGACCGGCCTGATCGCCGGACGGCGCTGGAACGCGGCCCGCTGGCTCTCCGCGGGCGTCGCCGGCGGCCTGGTGTTCTCCGCCCTCACCAACACCTGCGGCATGGCCAGGATCCTTGCCAGGCTCCCGCACAACCGGCCCAGGGGCACGGACCTGGACGACACCCTCGCGGCCCTGTCCGGCTGACCTCCCCGCAGCGGCGAACCGCCGGCCACGATGCCTCGGAGGCGGCCGGCGGCAACCGGGCATGATCGTTCAGCTCAGCGTCGCGGTCGCCGCTCGCAACTCCTCAAGGGCTGCCAGCGCGTAGGGCGCGAGCCCGTGGGCGTCATCGTCGTCGCGATCGCTCTCGGACCACTGGGCGTAGCCCCGCTTGAACGCGAGGACGCCCAGTTCACCCGCGAGGTGCGCGGTCGGCTCGGGAACGCCGCGCGCGATGAGCGCCTCGGTCATCGCGGCCGCGAGACCGACACTCTTCAGGGCGTCGCGCTCCTGCAATTCGGTGCTGGCCGCCACGGCCGCCTTGAGGCGGGGGCCGAGTTCGCGGTTGGCCGGCCCCATGGCGCCCGAGGCGCGCTCGAGACCGGCCGCCACCGCCTGGAGCGGGCCGGCGCCCGCCGGAGCCTCCGTGATGCCCTCGGCGAGCAGCCTGCTGAGTGTCTCCTGTCCTGCGACCAGGAGCTCACGCTTGTCGGAGAAGTGCCGGAAGAAGGTGCTCTTGGTGACTCCGGCCCGCTCGGTGATCTGCGCCACCGTCGTGGCGTCGTAGCCCTGCTCCGTGAACAAGTCGACGGCCGCCGCGACAAGTCGCTCGGTCGCCCCCGGTTGCCATCTAGCCATGGGGCAAGGATAGGTGATGGGACTCTTGTCCCATCGCGGTGTAGGGTCAGTGATGGGACAAGAGTCCCATCACTTCTGAGGGAGAGCTCATGCATGTCTTCGTCACCGGCGGCACCGGCACCATCGGCTCCGCCGTGGTCGCCGAACTGCTCGCCACGGGCCACACCGTCCTCGCACTGGCCCGCTCGGACGGCTCCGCGAAGACACTGGAGAGCGCGGGCGCCGAGGTGCTGCGCGGAGACCTGGCGGACCTCGACGTCCTGCGCTCCGGCGCGGCGCGGTGCGACGGCGTGATCAGCCTGGCGTTCGGACGCGATTACGACAGCGCGGACGGGCTGGCCCGGGCCATCGCCGAGGAAAGCGCCGCTCTGACCGCGCTGGCGCGCGAACTCGAGGGCAGCGACCGCCCGATCGTCACGGTCGCCAGTACGCCCCAGGTGCCCGGACGCGCCGCTGTCGAGGCCGATCCGCTGCCGACCGACGGACCGGTGGGCGGCCGGGCCCGTTCGTACAACGCGCTGCTCGGCCTCGCCTCGCGCGGTGTGCGCAGTGCGGCCGTGCGCGTGCCGCGCACGGTCCACAACGAGGGCAAGGGCGGATTCGCGGGTCTGCTGACCGACCTCGCGCGCCGCACCGGGGTGGCCGGCTACCCCGGAGCCGGCACCCAGCGCTGGCCCGCCGTACACGCGCTCGACGCGGCGGTTCTGTTCCGCCTGGCCCTGGAGCGCGCGCCGGCGGGTACGTCCTGGCACGCCGTCGCCGACGAGGGAGTCACGGCGCGGGACATCGCGACGGCCGTCGGCCGGCGACTGGGCCTGCCGGTCGAGCAGGTTCCGCAGGAGAGCTTCGGCCCGTTCGGCCCGATCTTCGCAAGGGACCAGCCGGCGTCCAGCGCCCACACCCGCGCCGCCCTCGGCTGGCAGCCGACCCGCCCCGGCCTGCTCCAGGATCTGGAGACCCTCGAGCCCTGACCCGGACAGGGGCGAACCCTGCCCGGAAGCGACCTCTACGACCCCTCGGCCAGTCCCTCCCAGCGATCCGCGAGCTCCCGCAGCGTGGCCACGAACGATTCGTGTGCGTCCTCCTCGACGGAGGCCAGGAGGATCTTGTCGAGCGTACGGGCACGGTGGTTCGCGTCACGCAGGGTCGCCAGGCCCGCATCGGTGAGGTAGAGCAGCTTGCGGCGGCCGTCCGCGGCCGCGGTACGGCGAGCCAGCAGTCCGCGCTTCTCCAGCCTTCGGGCCACGTCGGCCATGGTGGACGTGTCCAGCGACACGGCCGCTGCCATCGAGCGCTGATCGCGGCCCGGATTGTCCTCCACTGCCTGGAGCACCGCGAACTGAGGGCCCGTCAGCACCGGGTCGACCTCGCGCGCCCACGCCGCGAGATACGCCTGGTAGAGACGGCGGATCTGAAAGCCGGGCGCGGCCGTCAGGGCAGCGGGAGTCTCCGGGCTGGTATCGGCTGGCGGGGTCTGATCGGCCATGCGTCTTACTTAAGCACGCACAGCTGCCGCGGGCGACAGTGGGGTGACCGCGCAGTAGCCGCGGGACGCGGCAGGACGGCCCGGCCGTACCGCCGGCGCTCTCACCGTGCCGCCGGGCTCGCCGCACCGGCGCCGAGCAGACTCCCGGCGCCCGGCACCACAGGGGGCAGACCGAGTTCCGTCAGGATGCGGTACGCCGTCGAGGTGGCCGCCGACAGCACGGGAAGCCCCGCTTCGTCCTCCACCGGCTGGATCGAGGCGAGCGACGGCATCTGCACGCACGCCGACAGCACCAAGGCGTCCGCCCGTCGCAGGTCGAGCCGCTTCCAGTGTGCACGCAGACCGGCCGGATCCAGGCGGGCCACCGCCAGATTGTCGGGCACTTCCAGGCTGAGCGCGTCGACCACCTCCACTCCCGCGCTCTCGATGTACTCGACGACGCGGGCGGTGAGTTCCTTCATGTACGGCGTGATGATGGCGACCCGCCCGGCGCCCAGGGCCTGGAGGCCGCTGAGCAGCGCCCCGGCGCTGGAGACCACCGGGGCCCCGGCGCCCTCGGCCCGCAGCGCGGAGGCGATCTCGGCCTCCGCCACGCAATGGTGCCCCGGCCCCTGGGCCATGATGGCGACCAGACAGGCGGTGGCGACGACATCGGGCCGGGCGTCGGCCAGCTCGAGGGCGGCCCGCTCGGTCTGCGCGTTCATGCCGCGCAGCTCCTCGGCGGTGACGTGCTTCATCCGCATCCTGCTGCTGTGGAACACGAAACGGTCGTCGGGTTCGACGGCCTCGCGGGCCTTCATCATCCGCGGCAGTTCCGTCTCCATCGTCAGATTGGAGCTGGGCACGATCAGGCCGATGTGGTGGTCCGTCATGGGTGAGTCCTCCGGGTTGCGGCGCGGCGCGGTGCCAGTGCTGTCGCCTCAGGCATGACCACGCCCGGCCACGCCGTGAGAGTCGGTCGGGGGCAGGGAGAGAAGGGTGCTCAGGGCCGTGCGCAGAGCGGCGAGGGCGAGGGCCGGAGCGTCCCAGAAGATCATGTGCCCGGCACCGGGTACGCGGTACAGGGCGGCCGACGGATGTGTGCGGGCCGCCTCCTCGGCACCGGCAGCGGTGACCACCGGGCTGTCGGCCCCGTACAGCATCGCCACGGGCGCCGGCACCGCAGGCCACCAGTCGAAGAAGTCCTCGTGCTCGAAACCGTGGTGTGTGGCCACGACGGCCTCCTCGGCGCAGCTGGACAGCCAGCGCGCCCGCAGTTCCTGCTCACGCCGCGGCCAGGCCGGCCAGGAGAGGGCCACCTCGTCGGCGTCCGTGCCGTGCCTGGCCTCGGACAGCTGCCGCAGGAAGGCGTCCGCAGCGGTGGGGTACGGACCCCGGCCCGGGCCGCTCATCGGCGGATCGGCCAGGACGGCCCCCCGCAGGGACACCTCGGCCCGCACCGCGACGACCGCCGCGATCCGCGCCCCCATGGAGTGACCGAACAGCAGCGGGCGGTCGAGTCCCAGGCCCGTGACCAGGGCCTCGGTGTCCTCGGCGTACTCCTGGAGCCCATAGCCCGCACCGTCGTCGGACAGCCCCCGGCCGCGGACGTCCAGCACCACCGGCCTGACCAGACCGGTCAGTTCACGGGCCACGAAGTCCATGGTGATCGCCGGGCTGGTGATGCCGGGCAGGACGACCAGCGGCGGCAGATCACCCCCGTAGTCGAGGGCGTGCAGCCGGACGCCGCCGGACCGTACCCACCGGCTGGTGGCGGGCACGTCGGCCAGATCGGCGAGGGCCGGCTGGCGGAGCGAACGCGGCGACACGGCGGACCTCCTCATGAGCGGGCACGCCGCGCGGTTTCGCGGGCGGCCGGGGCGGACAGGGAGACGAGGTAGTCGACGGCATCCGCGAGACTGATGACGTCGCCGTACTTGGCCTGGATGTCGAAGAGCGCGGCCTCCGCCGGTCCCGTGGCCCGGTCGCCCACGCAGGAGCGGGGCACCAGCACCGGGAAGCCCGACTGCACGGCGTCGACGGTGGTGGCCCGCACACAGCCGCTGGTGGTGGCACCGCACACCAGGACCGTGTCGCAGCCGAGTCCGGTCAGGGTGGCGGCGAGGCCCGTGCCGAAGAAGGCGGAGGCGCCCTTCTTCACCACGAGCAGGTCGTCGGGGGCCATGGGCAGCCGCGGGTCGATGGCGACCGCGTCGCTGCCCTCCACCAGCCGGCGCAGCCCCGGTGCCTTGCCGAGCCAGGTGACCGAGTGGCCAGCGGCCTCGGCCTCGGTGTAGGCGATGGCGGTGAAGATGACCGGCACGCCGGCCTGGTGTCCCGCCTCGACCAGGCACGTCGTCGCGATGACGGTGTCGGTCAGGTCCGCACCCGAAGGGAACGAGTCCTCGGTGAAGCCCCGTGTCAGGTCCACCACGACGATGGCCGGACGGCTGCCGCGCCGGACCCTGGCGCCGAAGCCGGCCCGCTCGTAGACGTGGTCGGTGCGGGCACCGTGGAGTCCGCCCCTCATCGCCGCCTGCCCAGAAGCCGGCCCTGCGCTACCCCGAGCAGGAAGGCGGCGACCACCGGCCCGTACTTCTTCAGCAGCGGCACGGCGACCAGCGCCAGCCCGTTGAGCTCGGCGGACGCCGCGGCCGGCACGGCGGCCCGCGGCGCGAAGACGGCACCGGAGGACGGTGTCGCCGCCGCTGCGTCCTGGGCTTGCAGGAGGTCTCCCAGGTTCTGGGCGAACTGCTGGAGGATCCGGTCGGACACGGCGGCGACGGCGCCCTTGCCGAACTGTGCGATCTTGCCGCGGATCACCAGGTCCGTCGTGAGGTGCAACTCCGCGCCGTCCCCGGCCGTACGCACCTCGAGGAACACCTCGGCCTCGGCGTCGCCGCTGCCGTGCGTGTCGGCGCCGCGGGCGTGCAGCCGCAACTGCCGCTTGACGGCGTCGACCTCCAGGAAGCGCACGGTGCCGGCGTAGGCGGCCGTGATCGGGCCCACCTTGACCTTCACGGTGCCGCTCCAGGCGTCGCCGTCACGGCCCTCGAGCGCGGCCCCCGGCATACAGGACGCCACGCGCGCCACGTCGCTGATGAGGCCGAAGACCTCCTCGGGAGCGGCTTTGACAGGAACGGTGTTGATCAGTTGCATGGTGGTGTTCCCTCCGTGCCCGCGGCCCGCTGGGCGCGCCGGGTCCTCGCGCAGCTGTCGATCGCCTCGACGATGCTCTGGTAGCCGGTGCACCGGCACAGGTTCGAGGCGACGATCTCCTTGATCTCCTCCCTGTCCGCCTCCGGCTGCCGCGCGAGGAACCCTTGGGCGAGCATGAGGAAGCCGGGGGTGCAGAAACCGCACTGCAGGGCGTGGTGTTCGGTGAACGCCCGCTGCAGGTCGTTGAGTTCGCCGGTGTCGGGATCGGCGAGGGACTCGACGGTGGTGATCGCCGCTCCCTCCGCCTGCGCGGCGAACATCAGGCAGGCCCGGGCCGGGAGCCCGTCGACGAGTACCGTGCAGGCCCCGCAGACGCCGTGCTCGCAACCGACGTGGGCACCGGTCAGCCGCAAGTCGTGCCGGAGCACGTCCACCAGGGTGCGGCGCGGCTCGGTGATCACTTCGTGCTGCGTGCCGTTGACGTGGAGGGTGAGCAACTGGATGTCGTCGCTGCGGCCGTCGGTGTCGTTCATGGTGTCTCCTGCGGCGCCGACGCGGTGAGGGCGCGGTGGACGGTCTGCGGTGTGATGGGTGTGTCGTCCATTTCGACGCCGGTGGGGCGCAGCGCGTCGTTGACGGCGTTGAGTACGGCGGCGGGGGCGCCGATGGTGCCGCCTTCGCCGGCGCCCTTGGCCCCGGTCTCCGTGAACGCGGACGGCGTCTGCAGGTGGTGGAGGCGGACCTCGGGCATCTCATGGGCGGTGGGCACCTTGTAGTCCATGAAACTGGTGGCTGACGGCTCGCCCTGGGCGTCGTAGGTCACCTGCTCGAAGAGCGTTCCGGCGATGCCCTGGGCTATGCCGCCGACGCACTGGCCCTCCACGATCTGCGGGTTGATCGCCACACCGCAGTCCTCCACGCACACGTAGTCGAGGATCTCCACCTGCCCGGTGCCCTCGTGCAGTTCCACCACGGCCCCGTGGGTGGCGTTGGAGAAGGTGCCGTCGTTGAAGGCGTCGAAGACGGCGGTGGCGGTGAGCCCGGGGCAGATGTCCTTGGGCAGCAGGTGCGACTTGAGATAGGCGGTGTCGGCCAGGTGCGTGTGCGTGAGGACCGCCTCCGGGTCGTCGCGGCGGCGTACTCCGCCCCGGACCAGTTCGGTGCCGTCCGGCGAGATGCCCCACTCGGCGGCGGCGATGGCGCGGAGTTTGTCGCCCAGTTCGGCCGCCGCCAGGCGTACGGCACTTCCGCCGATCGCGATCGAACGGCTGGCGAACGTTCCCCAGCCGTAGGTGATGCGGTCGGTGTCGCCCTGATGGAGTTTGACCTTGGCGATGTCGACGCCGAGCGCGTCGGCGACGATCTGGGCCATGGTCGTCTCGTGGCTCTGCCCGTGGCTCACGGTGCCGGTGGTGACGGTGACGGCACCGCTCGTGTCCATGCGGACCTCGGACAGGTCGAACCCGGGGACGACCTCCATCTTGCGCTGGGCGAAGGCCGTCGAGCCGTAGCCGGTGCGTTCGCTGAAGCAGCTGTACCCGATCCCCAGGTGCCGTCCCTCGGCCCGCGCGGCCGCCTGCCGCTCGTACCAGCCGGCCTCCTTCAGCGCCAGCTCGCACAGGTTGAGCGATTCCAGGTACGAGCCCGGGTCGTACGTCATGTTGTTGACGCCGGTGTACGGGAACTCGGTGATGACGTTGCGGCGCCGGATCTCCACCGGGTCCAGGTCCAGCTCACGGGCGGCGCGTTCCATGAGCCGCTCGACGACCATCACGTACTGCGGGCGGCTCACCCCCCGGTAGGGGGCGGTGGGCGCCTTGTTGGTGGTGACGGCCCGGCCGCGCACCCGGTAGGCCGGGACCTTGTAGACACCGGGCATCTCGGCGGAGGCCATCAGCGGCTCGATGCCGGCGGTGAACGGGTAGCAGGAGTAGGCGCCCATGTCGCAGACCACGTCGGCGTCGAGGCCGAGGATCCGGCCGTCGGCGTCGAAGGCGGCACGGGCGGTGTAGTGCTGCTCACGGGCCAGGAAGGAGGCGGACAGGGCGTCCTTGCGGTCCTCGATCCACTTCACGGGCCTGCCGAGCCGCAGCGCGGCCGCGGCGGCGGCGATCTCCTCCCGCCCGACCACGCACTTCAGCCCGAAACCGCCGCCCATGTCCGGGACGACCACCCGCACCGCGCGCTCGTCGAGCCGCAGACAGCGCGAGGCCACGGTCCGCACCTGGTGCGGGACCTGGGTGCAGGTGTGCAGGACGAGCTGTTCCTCCCGGGCGTCCCAGTGCGCCACCGCGCCGCGGGTCTCCAGCGGCAGCGCGTTCTGCCGTCCGGTCCGCGTCTCCACATGAACCACACACGCGGCCCTGTCGAAGATCTCGTCGATGTCCTCGGTCGCGAACAGCGAGACGTCGACGAGGGTGTTGTGCGCGGCCTCGTCGTGCACCAGCGGCGCGCCGGGGGCGAGGGCCTGTTCCTCGCAGGTGACGGGCGCGAGGACGTCGTACGTCACCTTGGCGGCCTCCAGGCCGTCCTCCGCGCTGTAGGGGTCACGGGCGACGACCACGGCGAGGGGCTCGCCGACGTAACGCACCCGGTCGCGGGCGAGCACCGGCATGGCGGTGGGGACGAACTCGGCCGGCGGGCGGTCGAGCCGGGCCGTGATGTCGCCGAGCTCCAGTTCCCCGGCGGTGAACGCGGCGACGACGCCCGGTACCCGGCGCACCTGGGTGAGATCGACGCCGGTGATCACACCGTGGGCGACGGTGCTGCGGACGAACTGCGCGTGGAGCATGCCCGGCAGCTCCAGGTCGTCGACGAAACGGCTGCGTCCGGTCAGCAGCCGGGGATCCTCCCGGCGCGCCGTGGACCTGCCGACCATCCGGTCGTCGTGGGCGGGCTTCATCGGGACATCGCCTCCTCACAGGCGCGTTCCACCAGGGTGCGGACGAGATGCTTGCGGTAGGGGGCGCTGCCGGCCGCGTCGCCGGCCGGGGCCACGAGGGACGCCGCCTCCGCGCAGTCGCGGAACGAGCCGCCCCCGGCCAGCACCGCCTCCGCCCCTGGAACCCGTACGGGTGTCGGGGCCACGCCGCCGACGGCCACCCGGCCGCCGCGGACGGCCCCGCCGTCCACGTCCAGATCGACGGCGGCGGACACCAGGGCGAAGTCCCCGCGGCGCTCGGCGAACTCGGTCAGCGCCGCGTGGGGCGCGGGGCGCGGAAAGACGATCTCCTCGAGGATCTCGTCGTGCCGCAGCGCGGTGGTGTAGTAGCCGAAGAAGAACTCGTCGGCCCGGACACGGCGCCGGCCGAGAGGACCGCGGGCCACGAACTCGGCGTCCAGCAGCACGGCGAGCAGACACCATTCGGCGGTCGGGTCGCCGTGTGCGATGCTGCCGCCGACCGTGCCCCGGGTGCGGATCGGCAGATGGCCGATCCACGCCATGGCGTCACGGATGACGTCGAAGCCTGCCCCCAGCGTGTGCGCCGGGGCGGTCTCCACCGTGTGGTGGGTGGTGAGTGCCCCGATGCGCAAGCCGCCGTCGGCGCCGACGCCGAGGCGGTCCAGCTCACGCAGACCGGCGATGTCGACCAGGTGCGCGGGCCGGGCCAGCCGGAAGTTCATCATCGCGACCAGGCTCTGGCCGCCGGCGACGACCTTGGCATCGTCGCCCAGCTCGGCCAGGAGCGCCGTGGCGCCCTCCAGGTCACGCGCCCGGTGATAGCGGAAGGGAGCAGGCTTCACGTTTTTCCCCTGTCGTACGGTGCCTGACACCGACGGACGTCCGTGTCAGGCGGGACGAACCCTCAGAGCGCGGCCTGATCGGCCGCCAGTGGCTTCGCACCGGGCGCCGCGGCCTCTTCGGCATCCTCGTCGAGGGCGCGACCCTTGGTCTCGGGAGCCGCGACCGCCATCCACACGACCGCCGCCACCACGGCCAAGGCCAGCATCCCGAAGGTCAGTTTCAGCCCCAGCACGGGCCACATCACGGAGCCGAACAGCAGCGGTGCGAAGCCGGTCAGCACCCGGCTGAAGGACGACGCGTAGCCGAATCCGCTGGCCCGCAGCAGTGTCGGGTAGAGCTCCGGCACGTAGGCGTACAGGGCCGGGATGGTCAGCTGCATCAGGAAGCCGAAGACGGCGATGGCCACGAGCGCCCCGGTGGGCATGTGCATCATGTAGGCGAACGCCACCAGCGCGAGCCCGCTGAGCGGCGCCGTGACACCGATGAGCCACTTCCTGCCGACCAGGTCCACCAGCGCGGTCGACACCAGCACGGCGGTGATGCCGACGCCACTCATCAGCGTCGTGGTCATGAAGGCGGCCGTGTCACCGAGGCCCTCCTCCTTCAGGATGGACGGCATCCAGCTCAGGGCCGCGTAATACACCAGCAGGACCGTGCCGAACAACAGCCAGGAGGCGGAGGTGATGCGAGCGCTGAACTTCCACAGGTCACGCAGCTGCTCCACGGCGGCCCGCGGCCCCTTCGCTCCGCTGCTCTCCACCGGAGCGGGGATGACGTACGGCACCACGGGCGCACCGGTGCGGGCCACCAGGTCGTCGATGACGGCCCTCGCCTCGGCCTCCCTGCCCTTCTTGGTCAGGTAGACCGGCGATTCCGGGACGCCCCGCCGCACCCAGAACAGCAGCAGCGCCGGCAGGGTCATCGTGGCGAGCATCCACCGCCAGTTGTGGTCGAGGGTCAGCATGGCCGTCGACACCAGGCCGCACAGCGTGACACCCACCGGCCACCACACGTCCAGCGCGGTGAGCACGCGCCCCCGGTACTTCTTCGGGGAGAACTCCGCGACCAGGGCGTAGTCCACCGGGATGCAGCCGCCGAGCCCCACGCCGGCCAGGAAGCGCAGGAGCAGGAAGACCGGGTAGGTGGGGGAGAGTGCGCCGAGCACCGAGAACAGCGCGAAGATCAGCAGCGTGACACTGAAGGCCTTCTTGCGGCCGATGCGGTCCGCGATCGAGCCCCAGGCGATCGCGCCGATGGCCATGCCGATCAGGTTGGCGGTGGCCACGAAGCCGCGCTGGGAGAGGGTCAGCTCGAAGTGCGCTCCCAGCAGCGGCATCAGGAAGCCGTTGAGGGCGATGTCATAGGCATCGAACAAGTAGCCGAGGCCGCCGATGATGAAAATCTTGCCCTGGACTCCCCATCTCCATGGGAGGTCCTGGACGATCTGATCGCCTGTTCGCATGTTCGCTCCAAGGTGCTGCTTCACGGGGGACTGCGTCCGCACAGGGCGGACCCGGGGGGTGGCGGGGCAGGGCGGGCCGAAGGGCGCAGCCGGGGGAGGGGAAGGAAGGGGGAGCCAGGGGTGCGGGCTCGGTCAGCGGGCGAAGCGGTACTCGTAGGCGCCCAGATCGGGGTCGTTGAGCGGGGTGCCGCTCCACAACCAGTGGTAGGAGACGTCGGACTCTCCGTCGAAGCCCTGTCGGAGCAGCTCGTCACGCGCCTGCTGCTGAGGGCCGTCCGGGTAGTGGTAGAAGGCCTTGTTCTGCAGGGACGCGTCCTGCACCATGCCGCGTGCTTGGCGCGCCGGTCGACATAGCGGCGCAGCGCGATGTCGATGACGTCGTCGGTGGCACCGCCCAGCTCCTCGGCCAGGACCGCGGCGTCCTCCATGGCCTGGGAGGCGCCCTGGGCCTGGTAGGGCAGCATCGCGTGGCAGGCATCGCCCACGAGGGCCACGCGGCCGTCCACCCAGACGGGGTCACGACGCCGGTGGTAGAGGGCGAAGCTCAGGATGTCGCCCTTGGCCTTGGACAGGATGGCGGCGACACGGTCGTCCCAGCCGGAGTAGGCCTCGACGAGCTCGTCGGTGCCGGCGGGAAGCATCCACTTCTCGGCGACCTCGTCGGTGCACGGAACACAGCCGACGACATTGAGGTATTCACCGCCACGGATCATGTAGTGCACCAGGTGCCGGCCGGGGCCGTACCAGATGGTGCTCTGGAAACGGTCCACCAGGAAACGGGTCGCCGGGTCGGCGGCGATGAGATCGCCCGGGATCAGGGCCCGGAAGGCCATCTCCCCGGAGTACAGCAGGGTGTCGGGCAGGCCCATCAGGTCGCGCACGCGGGAACGGATGCCGTCGGCCCCGATGAGCACGTCGGCCTCGAAACGCCGGCCGTCCTCGGTCACCGCGGCCGGACGGCGCGGGCGGCGGCGGTCCAGATCGACGACCCGGCTGCCGGTGCGCAGTTCGACGACCGGCCCGGGGCCGGCCGGATCGACGCAGGCGTCCACGAGGACGCGATGCAGGTCGGCACGGTGGTAGTGCCAGTACGGTGCGTTGTAGCGCTGTTTGCAGACGTCACCGAGCTGGGTCAGCCCGATGACGCTGCCGTCCTTCCACCTGCGCCGCACCTGGTCCAGGGGCTCGGTGCGGATCGCCTCCAACTGCTTGCGCAGCCCCAGCCCCATCAGGACGCGGCTCGCGTTGGGCGCCGTCTGGATGCCCGCACCGATCTCGCCGAACTCGGGCGCCTGCTCGAGCACGGTGACACGCATGCCCCGCTGTCGCAGCGCCAGCGCGGTGGTCATCCCGCCGAGCCCGCCTCCGACAACGGTGACTTCGAACGATTGGGTGCTTGCCATGTGTGGATCTCCGTGTGTATCTCCGGGCGCGGGCGCGGGCGCGGGTGCGGCAGGCGGGGTCAGGGGCCGGTGAGCCGGCCCGCGCTGACGACGTCCCGGCCGTCGACGGAGACGGTGCAGCCGCGCATGGCGATGTCGATGTGCGCGTACGACTCACGGCCGAGGACGGGATGCGGCCCGGTGGACCACAGGAAGTTGCCGGCGAACGCCCGGGCGTCCATGCCCATCAGCTCGTTCTTGCCGTACAGGGCGGTGGCGAACCAGTCGGCGGTCTTCATCAGACCCCAGCCCATGTGGGACAGGCTGCGTGCCCATCGGTCGTCCGCGTCGTCGAAGAACGTGTTCAGCAGCTGGGCCTCGGCGCCTCCTGACACCTTCTCGATGTCTCCGCCCGCGATCTCCAGCGTGACCGGCTGGCGCACGTACTCCTTGAACGGCAGCAGGATGTCGCCCTCGGCCAGCACGATCCTGCCGTCGGAGAACCGCGGCCAGCACAGCACCATGGTGCTCGGCCAGTGGTCCCAGCGACCCGGATCGTCGGCGAAACCCACCTGGAACTCCGGCTTGGAGCCCGGGAGTTCGACGGTCAGGTCGGTGCCGGCCTCGGAGGTCACCCGCATCACGGACGCGTTCTTCAGCAGCTCCACGCCCTTGCCGACCTCGGCCTTGTCCTCCGCCCTGGGAAGGTTGCGGATGAGGACGTCGGGGGCGTCACAGACGAAGAGGATGCGGGTGCCCGTCCGGAGGATCTCCTGCTGCAGCGGGGCGTGGATGAAACCCTCCCTGGTGAGGTCCACGACCAGGTCGGCCGCCTTGAGCAGTTCCTGTGCGGTCGTGTCGTCCAGCACGGAACTCAGGCCGGGCCCGGCTCCGGTGCGGGTGCTGTCCGAGGGGGACGGGTTCCCGCCGGGCACGGTGGCGGCGATGACGTGTGCGCCGCAGGCCTTCGCCGCGCCGAATGCGGCCGCCACGTAGTCACCGCGGCTGGCCGGCTCGGCCAGGACGACGACATGTTCGTCGGGCGTGAGCTTGCACAGCTTCAGCTCCTGGGTGAACGCATCGAGAAGATCGACGGAGGTGAGGTCGAGCATGTCTCGCTCCTGGGAATCGGAGGAAGGGAGAGACGAGGGCCACGCGATCCGGCGCGTGAAGGGTGATGATCCGGCCAAGCGGCAGCTGTCGGCCTTCCACCTGGGCAAGGCGGTCGAGCGCCGCTGACGGAATTAATCCGAGCACGTACTATCTCGGTCTGGCAAGAGGGCGGGAGTGAATTTCCTCGCCGCTTCCCCGGCACTCCATCGCCAGTCAGGCGCCACGTCGGCTTGACTCCTGACGTCTGCCCCGCGCCCGGCGCGAAGTGCTTGAACGGGCAATGAATGCAGTGGGCAGGGAAACTTGCGCCCCGAGTTCATCCGTGCTCGGATCTCTTCCCGTCCACTCCGGACTGTGGCGCTCCGGTGCCTCTCGGTGTCCTGTTCCCACCCGTGCGCGCTGCCTCAAGAGGGCTACGCCGCCGGCCGGGAAACCGCGGCAGGACGGCGCCGGAAGCCCCGTATCGACGTGTCCCCCGCCCACCCGGCGCTGCCCTGGCCTTCCCTCTCCTTCCCCCTGCTCATCCTTTGGACATGCCATGCGACACACCCTCCTGCCCACCCCCCGGTCCCGCCCTCCCATCACCCCACCTCCGCGCCGGTACGACGGTGAGCCGTACGCCGGCGACGCCCCCACACGACGGCCGGGTGCGGCATGAGCCAGGCGACCCCGCCGCCCGGGTGGGATGCCGATCCCGGACGCAGGTGGGAGCCAGGGGAGCCCTGGGCCCCCGCCGCCCGCCCGGTGTCCCTCGAACAACTCCGTTACCACCCCACCCTCTTGCGACTGCGCGCAGCCCGCAGGGGCCCCGTCTTCACGGGCGCCGCCATCCTTGTCGTGCTCTACGTCTCGGAGATCCTGCTGGCGAACGAGGCCGGGGGCTTCATGTCCCTACGCCTGGCGGGACCGCTCAACGTCGGCCTGGCGCTGAGCCTCCTCCAGTGCGTCACCGCGGCCTGTGCGATCGGGTGGTACGCCCGCCACGCACGCCGCGTCCTGGACCCGGAGGCCGCGCAGGTCAGAGCACTGCTGAGAGAAGAGGGAGAGGTGTGATGACCGCTGCGCAGACGCTCGCGGCCGGTGCCGGCTTCCCGGTGTTCGTGATCTTCGTGACCTTCGTGTGCTGTGCCCTGTTCCTAGCCATCCTGGTCACGACGCACCGGGTCACGCCCGGCGACTTCTACATCGGCGACGGACGCCTCACACCGCTGCAGAACGGCATCGCCATCTTCGGTGTCTACCTGTCCGCCGCGACCCTGTTCGGCTCTCCCGGCAGAATCGCGCTGACGGGGTTCGACGGCATCGGCTACCTGCTGGGCCCGATCGTCGGCATGGTCCTGGTGCTGCTCCTGATCGCGGAGCCGTATCACAGCACCGGCCGCTACACCATCGGCGACAACCTGGGGCGACGACTGCGCACCCGGTCCGTGCATGTGGCCGCGGGACTGACCACCCTCGTGATCTGCGTGGTGTACGTGATCGCCCAGCTGGTCGGTGCCGGCGCGCTGGCCGCACCGATCACGGGACTGCGGGGAGACGGCGCGCGGGCGCTCATGGTCTGCTCACTCGGTCTCCTGGTGATCCTCTACGCGGCGATCGGGGGCATGCGGGCGACGACGCTGATCCAGGTCTTCAAAGGCGTCATCATGCTGGGCGGGGGCGCCGCGCTGACCGTGCTGGTCATGTCAAGGGTGGGCTGGGATCCCGCGGCCCTGCTGAGCCGTGCCGCGAACCACAGCGGACTCGGGGACGGCTTCCTCCGGCCCGGAGTGAGTCACGGCAACCAACTCGTGGGCGAACTCGACTCGCTGAGCGTGCAGTTGTCGGTGTGCATCGGAGCGGTCGGCATGCCTCACGTACTGATGAGGCTCAGGACCGTTCCCACGGCGCGGTCGGCCCGCCGTTCCGTGGAGATCACGGCCTGGCTGTCGCTGGCGTTCTGCCTGATGGTCGGCGTCATCGGGTTCGGCGCCGCGGCGCTGCTCGGCCGGAACGCCATCGTCGCCGACAACGACACGGGGAACACCGCCGTGCTGATGCTGGCCGAGTCCCTCGGCGCGGTCTTCGTGACGATGATCTCGTGCATCGCCTTCACCACCATTCTGGCCGTGGTGTCAGGACTCGTGCTGACCGCGTCCGCCGCGCTGGCCCACGACATCTACCAAGTCGGGATCATGAACGGGAAGGCGTCGGAGAAGAGTGAACTCCTGGTCGCCAGAGGCACGGTCGTGCTGGTGGGCCTCACGGCCACGGTCCTGTCGCTGTACGCACAGGCCGAGGGCATTTCGTTCCTGGTGGGCCTGGCCCTGGCGGTCGCGGGTTCCGCCGTCCTGCCGGCCCTGCTCTACACCATGTTCTGGAGCCGCTTCACCACCCGGGGCGCGCTGTGGAGCACCTACGGAGGCCTGATCTTCTCCGTACTCCTCGTGGTCTTCTCACCCGCGGTCTCGGGCACCCCGGCCGCCCTTCTGCCCGACCAGGACTTCGCCTGCTTCCCCCTCAGCAACCCCGCGGTGGTCTCCATCCCGCTCGGCTTCCTGCTGGGCTGGCTCGGCTCGGTCCTCGATCCGCGGCGACCCGACGAGGCGCGGTACGCCGCAACGGAGATCAGGGTCCTCGCTGACGTCTGAACGGGCGAGGCCCCGGACCGACCCGGTCCAGGGCCCGCTCGCGCGCCGGTGACGTCAGGTCATGAACTTGCCGCCGTCGACATTGATGGTCTGTCCGGTGATGAAGCCCGCGTCGGGGGAGGCCAGGAAGAACACCGGCCCGACGAGGTCCTCCGGCACCTGGTCCCGCTTCAGTGCCCGGCCGGCACGCTGCGCCTCGAGCACCTCCTGCGGGAACGTCCTGCGAACCGGTTCGGTGACGGTCAGGCCCGGAGCGATCACGTTGACCGTGATGCCCCAGTCGCCGACCTCGCGGGACAGGGACCGCGTGAACCCGATGACGCCGGCCTTCGCGGCGACGTAGTGGGCCTGGAACCGGGTTCCGTCGAAGAAGGAACCGGAGCCGAAGTTGACGATGCGGCCCCAGCCGTTCTCCTTCATCAGGGGGAGCAGCGCACGGGTGGTGAGGTAGGTACCGGTGAGGTTCACATCGATGACCCGGCGCCACTCCTGCGGTTCGATGTCCTCGAAGCCCGTGATGGGGAACCAGCCGGCGCAGTTGATCAGTACGTCGACCCGGTCCGCGTGCTCGCGGATGGCAGCGGCGAGTGCTGCGTTACCGTCCTCGCCGGAGAGGTCCGCGGCGACGGTGACGAGTGCTGCGTCGCTGCCGAAGCCGTCGCGGAGCCGCTCGAGCGCCTGCTCGCTGAGATCGGTGGCGATGACCGTGTCACCGTTGGCGACGAAACGCGCGACCAGCACTGCTCCGATGCCGCCGGCGGCCCCGGTGATGACCACGACTCGGTTGCTTTGCATGATCGGTACCTCACTTCTGTTCAGGCCGTGCTCTCGGCCAGTGTCGGGTAGTCGGTGTAGCCGCGCTCGTCGCCGCCGTAGAAGGTGGCCCGGTCGGGCTCGTTGAGGGGTGCGCCCGCCCTGACCCTGGCCACCAGGTCGGGGTTGGCCAGGGCCATGGAACCGACGGTGATCACATCGGCGAGGCCGTTCTCCAGGTCCGACACACGGGTCTGGATGTCCGTGCCGGGCCGGTTGAGGAGCAGGGCCCCCGGCCAGTCGCCGCGGATGCTCTTCAGCAGCGTCTCGTCGCCTCCGTGCGCCACGTGGAGGTAGGCCAGGCCGAGGCCCGCCAGAGCGGGCACCAGGGCGCCGTAGAGCTGCGGGAGGTCGTCCTCGACGATGTCGTTGAAGGGGTTGCCGGGCGAGATGCGGAACCCGGTCCGGCCCGGTCCGATCTCGTCGGCGACCGCGGTGGCGACCTCGACGGCGAAGCGGATGCGGTTCTCGACGGAACCGCCGTACTCGTCGGTGCGCTGGTTGGCGTTGCTGGACAGGAACTGGTGCAGCAGGTAGCCGTTGGCACCGTGGATCTCCACGCCGTCGGCACCGGCTTCGATCGCCGCGGCCGCCGCGCGCCGGAAGTCCTGGACCGTCTGCGCGATGTCGCTCTTCGACAGTTCGCGCGGCTCGGGGATCGGCTGCATGCCGCCGGCCGTGAACATGCTGGCCTCGGGCCGCACCGCCGACGGGGCCACCGGCTGACGCCCGTGCGGAGTGTTGTCCGGGTGGGAGACACGCCCCACGTGCATCAGCTGGATGACGATACGACCCCCCTCCGCGTGGACCGCGTCGCTCACCTGACGCCATCCGGCGATCTGCTCGGCGGTGTGGATCCCGGGCGTCAGCAGATACCCCTGACCGTCTTCGGACGGCTGCGTGCCCTCCGTGACGATGAGGGCCAGTGACGCGCGCTGGGCGTAGTAGACGGCGTTGAGCCGGGTCGGCACGCCCTCGGGAGTGGAGCGGTCCCGGGTCATCGGCGCCATGGCGAGACGGTGCGGGAGGGCGATGTCACCCAGCTGGACGGGGTTCCAAAGCGTGGACATGAGGTCTCCGATCGATTAGGTGACTGACCACTGATTCCCTAGCAACGTAGACTTACTTGCTCGAACATGCAACTCCCTTGCTCGTGACCCCAGGCCTCATTGATGGACGCGCGCCAGACAGACACCATGCCGCCTCACCCCGCCGCACACCTTGAATGGCGACCCTGAACTGGGATTTTGTTCCTCACGGCAGGAGGATGGGCCGGGGCGAACCTGGTCGGCCGCAACCACACATGTGACGCCGGTCACCACAACGTCAAGCGAAATGACCTCGGAACCAGCAATGCATGCTCAAGCAGATAAATGATCCACATCGACCGGACCGAAGCCCTCACGCCGCATACCCCGCCGGTCGGCCCGGCGCCCAGGGGCTGGCCGCTGCGTGAGCCTGTCTGCCGCTGGTGGGGTCACACCGGCGACCGTCGGCCACGTCTGCCGCCGGGCGCCCCACCGGCTATTTGTCCAATCAGGTAGTGCATCGCCCGGCTACCCCCGTGTCGCCCGTGCGGCGCGATGAGAGGAGGGAGCCGCCTGCCGCTGGCACTTTATTGCTCGGACATGTTTCTCTTGTACGATGGCAAGACTCGACCCGCCAAGGGCTCGCCGTCGATGCAAGGGAGACGTTTTCCGTGACCGAAGCCGCCAGTCAGAAGGTCGTCCAGCCATCCACCGCGGCGAGGGGTCCGATCAGCCACACGATCTTCCGTGTCTCGCGCCTGCACCGCATGCTCGCCGGTGCCCTGCTGCGCGATGTGGGCCTGTATCCAGGACAGGAACTGGTCATGATGCAGCTGTGGGAGACCGGAGCGCAGCGCCAGTCGGACCTCGCCAAGGTGCTCGATTCCGACGCCGCCACGATGACCCGGACGATCCAGCGTCTGGAGAGGTCCGGATTCGTACGGCGCAGCCCCGACCCCACCGACAAGCGCGCCTCCCTCGTCGAGCCGACCGCGGCCAGCCAGGTGCTGCGTCGGCAGGTGGAGGATGTGTGGGCTCGCCTGGAAGAGCTGACGATCAGGGACATGCCCTCCGAGAACCGGGCTCAGGTCCTCGACGGCATGCTCGCTCTGGAGGCCAACCTCCTCGCCGCCGCGGAGGACCTCCGTTCAAAGAGCTGACCCGGCTGCCGCCCCGCCCTCATGAACAGGGGACGCCGGCTTGGTGTCTCTCCCGGCGGCGAGCGCTGTATCGCGCACCCGACAAGCGGGGGACCTGACCCGGCTCGCAGACCGTGGTCACCGCTGAAGGACTCGAACGCCTCCCGGCGCAGCGCCCGGCCGTCGCCGGTGGCGGCCACCTGGTGATTGCCTTCCTCACTGGCTAGGTTGCCCTCGTCTCGTCCGATTCTCACGGGGGAGTGGCAGCCGTGCGGCAACAGCACAAGACCTTCCGGGCGATCGAGGTCGGCGACGGCAGCGACGGGCGGTGGGCTGCCTACGCCCGGTCCCTGTGGCAGGAGATGGAGGGCCTGCTGACCGGGGAGGGCCGCACTGCGCAAGGCGCGGATCGTGTCCGGGCGCTGTTCCGTGCGCACATGCCGGAATTGGTCCCGGTTCTGAACCGTCTGGCCGGCCAACTCCACCGGCCCGAGGCGGAAGCGTTCCTCACCCACGGGGCACTGCGGCCGTTCTCCCCTGCCTGCACCCAGATCGGCCACAACGGCACTCTGCTGCTTCACACCCGGATCCCGCGCGATGACCCTGGGCCGGGCCATCTGAGAGCTTGGCCGATGCGCCGCAGGTCATGGGTCTGGTGTGAGCGATGGCTCGTGTACTCGCGCTGGTCGGTGGCCGATGTCCCTGGTGTAGATCATCGGGCGGGTCCGGTTCCGGTGGGATGCCGGGTTCGGCTGCGCTCGCGACCGACCCCCGCCTACGATCCGTCAGCAGGTCGGCACGTTATGAGATCGCGGGGGCTGCGGGATGCAGGAGCGGCAGTGGATCACCGCTCGCCGGAGCGAGCTGGACGCTCTCGCCGAGCAGTTGACCAAGCAGCTTCAGGAAGTCCGGGTCGAGCGGGACGAACTGGCGATCGCGGAGCGGGTGCTGAACCGCCTGGCCGAGCAGGTCCAAGCCGACGCCGACGCCGACGCCGACGCCGAGGCTGTCGCTCCAGCGAAGGCGCAGGTGGCGGACGGGCGGTCCTGCTCATTCCGCACCGCAGCGACGCGACCGACGAGGCCGCCCTGCCCGGCGACTACCGCAGGATCCTGGCGATCGTGCGGGCAGCGGACGGCCCGGTGCAGGTCAGGGCGGTGGGCGAGGAGCTGGGACTTGAGGTGGCGGTGCGCGGGAAGCTGGAGCGGCTGCGGGCGGAGATGACCAAGCTCGCTGACCGTGGCTGGCTGCACAAGCGGCCCGACGGACGGTTCACCGCACGCCGGTAGCCACACCAAGGCGGGGTGTCGGGGCGTAACCGGCGGGCCCCCGACGGCAGTTGACGTGTTTTGTGAAGAACAGCACCAGCCCCGTCGAGGGCCCTGACGGCCTTGTCTGCACCGCCCGCCTGCCGCTGTCGAGCGCCACCCTGAACTACCCCGCCACCTTGATACGCGGCCACTTGAAGAAGCTCGGCTCGCGCTGGAGGGCCCTGCCCGCTGGGAAGATCGCCGGCATCGTGCTGGCGGTGCTGCGCTGTGACCAGCGGCCCGGCGACCTCGCCGGCGGCAACGGAGTGCACCGCACCACGGTCACCCGGTGGGTGCGCGAGGCCGTTGGCCTGCTCGCCGCCCGCGCCCCACGCCTGGACCGCGCACTCAAGAAGATCGCCCGAACGGATGGCGGGGTGGTCCTGCTCGACGGCACCCTGATACGGACCCGGCGGCGCACCGGCACGGCGAACCGGAAGAACTACTCCGGCAAGCACAAGTGTCGTGGCCTGCTGGTGATCGGGCTCACCGACGACCGGGGCCGCCTGCTGTGGGCCTCGGCGGCCCGCCCCGGACGATCCTCGGAGATCACCGCCTGCCGTCATGACCAGCTCACCGCGAAACTGCGGGCGGCCGGGCTCGGCGCCATCGCCGACCTGGGCTTCACCGGCCTCGACGACAGCGGCCCGGACGCCGACCCGGCCGTGATCACCGGCTACAGGGCCGCCCGCAACCGGCCCCTGACCCGAGGGCAGAAACTGTCCAACAAGGCGCTGGCCGCCGTCCGGGCGCCGGTCGAGCACGGCTTCGCCCACCTGAAGAACTGGCGGGTCCTCGGCAAGGTCCGCACCGACCCGAAGTGGGCGACCGCCCTGGTGAGGGCTCTGCTGGTTCTGACGAACCGCGAAGTCTCCCGCTGACCGACGATCTACACCGAAGTCATCCGCCCGCGACCAGCGCGAGCATCGCGAACCCCGCACACACCAGACCCGTGACCTGCAACTTCACGATGCACACCCCAGTGAATTCACCCGCGAAGCGTTCAGCCGCGCGGATGGACCCGCTGGCTAGGGGGTCTGGGTGATAGAAGGGCAGGCTGCCACTCAATACCGGTTCCCGATCTGCGCCCTGGTGGCGATGCCTACTGATCTCATGGAGAGCAGTCTGTCCGCGAGCAGGTCTCCGATCCAGCTCGGCGTCCAACTCCTCCTGACCTAACCGATTGAGACAGCTTGCAAGGTGCCGGGGACCAAGCTGCAGAAGACCGCAGCCCAGGCACCACGGAGTTCTGACGGCCTCGGAAGGCCAGACGCTCCCGTCGCACTCAAGCCGACACGGCGCATGCAACGTCTCGCAGATGTCCCCACGCCATCCGGACCGCCACCGGGCATCGGCGAAGCCCACCTCGGCTGACAGGCTGGCCAGCCGGTCCTGGGCGGGAGGAGGCTCCTGCGGGGCGAACCGGACGCGTAACTCGGCGCCTTGCCGGGTCGGGGACGGGCGGAGGTGGGACCTCGTCGATGCTCTCCTGATCGCCCCGGTCGGCTACGACGGCTCGGCGCCGTCGGTCGCAGGCTGAGCCGGGTCCGCTGTTCGAGGCAGCAAGAGCGCATGCTCCGCGGCGCGGGTCGCCCAGGCCTCGGCCCGGTCGAAGGTCCAGCCGCGCTGCCCGACCAGGGTCGTCCAGGCGTGCGGTCCGAAGTAGAACCAGAGGACGTCCAGCGCGTACGCCGTGTCCACTTCGGGGCGCAGGGAGCCCAGCGTCACCAGGCGTTCGGCCACGCGCGTCAGGGCCTGGACGAAGTCGTCCTTGCCCCGGTCTAGCACCGCCTTCACCGTGGCCTCCCCGGGCGGGTCGCGGTAGAAGATCCCGTAGACCAGGTCCCAGTGGCGCTCGTGGGTGCGGCGAGTGCCGTCCGCGGTGAGCCGGACCACCTCGTACGGGTCCCCGCTTGCCTCGACCGCGGCCAGGCACTCGGCCACGGCGGGGTCGGTGAGCGCCGGCTCCAGCAGGGTCAGCAGGATGCCCGATTTGCTCCCCGCGCTGCTGTAGACGGTCGGCACGGCCACGTTCGCCGCTTTGGCGATGTCGCCGATGGTCACGCCGCTGTATCCGCGATCGAGGAACAGCGAGTAGGCGCTGCCCAGGATCGCTTCACGGGTCCGGGCGGCCGAGTCGAGGCGGCTGGGCGAGTGGTACTTCCGGCTGTTCACCGCACCATGATATGCGCGCCCGTAGGGGTCTTTATTGACAATAAAGCTCTCTAATGAAAATGATGCCCTATGGAACGCAACACCACCACAGAGCCCAAGGCCCTCATGGAGACCCGGCTCACCCACCAGACCCACCGCCTGATGACCGCCCTGCTCGCCGACGCGGCGCCGCGGCCCTCCGTACCCCTGGCGGCCCTCGCGCAGCTGCGCGACTTCCTGGTTGCCGCCATCCGCCACCACCACGAGACCGAGGACGACCTGCTGTGGCCGCGGCTCGCCGAGGCGGCGCCGGCCGCCGCACAAGCCCTTGAGGAACTGACCGACGAGCACGAACGACTGGACGCCGCTCTGGACCGACTTGCTGCGGTCGCCGTCCACGCTGAGGACGCACGGCACGCCCTGCACGAGGCGGCCGTGGCCGTACGCGACAGCGTGCTCGGGCACTTGGAGAACGAGGAACCAATACTTCTCCCCGCGTTGCGCGACCACATGAGCCCGGCCGCGTGGGACGACTTCGCGCGGCAGGTGATCGCCAGCACCCCGCCCGTCGCCCTTCACCTGATGATCGGCTTCCTCGACGAGGCAGGCACCCCCGAGGAGGTCGAGCTGCTGCTCGGAGGGCTGCCCGAGCCCGCGCGGCTGCTCGTGCCCGCGATGCGGCAGCAGGCGCACGAGGAACTGCGCGTCCTGCGGGGCAGCGCCGCATGACCACCGAACCCCTCACCTGGCCGGACGAGGTGGACGACGTCATCAGGGGCGACCTGACCGTGGCCGTCGCCTACAACACCCCGGCGGGCAGCACCGTCGTCGCCAGTGTGTCCCCCGTGGGCCTGGCCGACCGCGAGGCAGGCGTGGTCGGCTTCACCACCTCGCTGGGCTTTCCCAGGAAACTCGAACGCATCCTGCGGGACCCACGTGTCTCGCTCGCCTACCACACACGCCTGCACGGGTACGCCGACCATCCGTCGTACGTCCTCGCCCAGGGCCGCGCCACGCTGGACATGCAGCCCTCACCGGAACGGCTGGCCGTCCTCGCGGCCGCCGCCGAACGGTTCCTGGGGCCGGTCAAGCAGGGCCGGGTGTGGGACTGGGTGCTGCGCGAGTACCTCCAGGAGCGGGTGTTCGTCGACGTCACGGTGGAACGGATCGCCGTGTGGCCCGACCTGACGACCCACGGCAGCCCGGACGTGAACGGCCCGGCGCTTCCGCCCGCGCCGGACCCGCAGCGGCCGCCGAAGAACGGCACGGCGCCGCGCGTCCCGGTCGGCACGCAGCTGCGCAAGATCGCTGACATGCCGCACCGTCTGCTGGGGTACCAGGGGGCGGACGGCTTCCCCGTGATCGTCCCCGTGCGGGTGACCGGGCACGACGAAACCGGACTGCAACTTGAGGCCGCCTCTGGGCTGTTGCCGCCGGGCGGCCGACGGGCCGGACTCCTCGCGCACGCCTTCAACGCGCAATGCGCCGGCCTGAGCATGCGGACCTTCACCGGATGGCTGACGGTCACCGGCGAGCGTGGCCTCTACGCACCCCACACGGCCAAGGCGCTGGCCGCGCCGGCAAACAAGACACTGATCGCCCTCGGCAACGGCCTGATGGCCAAACACGGCCTGCGCCGCGCCCGCCGCGACGGCACGGCCGACCGCCTGCGGGCCCTGGCGACGGGGGGTGCGGCCACGGCACGGTAAGTCGACGGAGCAGGGTGAGCGGTCTGGGCACACCAGGCGCGCCGCTGGCCCGGCCGTCGAAGACCGCCCCGGCGGTGGTGAGCCACCGCCGGGGCGTCGGTCCCACCCGCCAGAGGCGGCGGCCGCCCGCCCGCGGCACCCTGCGCCGGTCGGTCACGGCCACCCCGACCGGCACCAGCGCGCCGCGCTGGCAATACCGCTGTCCGGGGCGGACTGACGGAACTCCGCGTCCGCCCTTGCCTGCAGCCGGGTCCTATTGATCCGAAACGGTTCGGATTCTGGGTCGTTGCGGTGGTGTGAGCGATCTGGTGGGGGACGCGCGGCATCTGTCGCCGTCGGCGCAGAAGGCCTTGCGGCTCCGGGCGGTGGCCGCGTTGGCGGCGGGGCGGGACCGTGAGGACGTGGCGGCGGTGTTCGGTGTGTCGCTGAAGGCGGTCGACATCTGGTGGGCGAAGTGGCAGGCCGGCGGCCGGGAGGCACTGGTCATGCAGCCGCGGGGCAAGCCGGTCGGGGTGCACCAGGTGCTCGGGGAGGCCGAGCAGGCCGCTGTGCGGCAGGCAGTCCTCGATCACTGGCCCTGCGACGTGGTCGTGTCCCTTGACGTGGTGTAGGCGATCAGTCGTCGGTTGTGGTGGTGGTGTTCGGGAGCACGGGGGCGCTTTCGCCGGGCTCGGTGGGGTAGATCTGGTCCATGCTGCCTTCGGGTAGGTAACGGCGGGGGAAGGCGATCCACTCGTCGTGCATCTCGAAGAGCACGGCGGTCACCAGCCGCAGGAGGGCGTCGTCGTTGGGGAAGACCTGGACGACATCGACGCGGCGTTTGATCTCGCGGTTGATCCGCTCCAGCGGGTTCGTGGACTGAATCTTCTTCCAGTGCCGTTCCGGGAAGGCGGCGAAGGCGGTGAGGTCGTCCTTGGCGTCCAGGAGCATCTGTTTGACCTGGGGAAACTGAGCGCCCAGCATGTCGGCGACCGTGTCGAGCTGGTTGCGGACGGCGTCCTGGTCGGGCTGGGCGAAGATGGTGCGGATGGTTGCGGCGACCATTTCCGCGGCGTCCTTGGGTATCACGCCGAAGACATTGCGCAGGAAATGAACCCGGCAGCGCTGGTAGGCCGCGCCGATCATGACCTTGCGGATCGCCTTGACCAGGCCCGAGTGGTGATCGCCGAGCACGAGACGGACACCGCCCAGGCCGCGTTCACGCAAGGAGCGCAGGAACTGGGTCCAGAACACCTCGGTCTCGCTGTCGCCGACCATCACTCCCAGGACCTCGCGGCCGCCGTCCTCGGTGATGCCGGTGGCGATCACCACGGCCCGGGAGACGATCTGGTGCGCGACCCGTGCCTTGCAGTAGGTCGCATCGAGGTAGATGTAGGGGAAGCGGGTGTGGTCCAGGGGCCGGCCCCGGAACGCGGCCAGCTGGGTGTCCAGGTCCTGGCAGATCCGTGAGACCTCGCTCTTGGAGATCCCGCTGTCCGCTCCCAGTGCCTTGACCAGGTCGTCGACCGAGCGGGTGGACACCCCGTGGACGTACGCCTCCATGATGACGGCGAACAGGGCCTGGTCGATGCGGCGGCGACGCTCCAACAGACTGGGGAAGAAGCTGCCGGCGCGCAGCTTGGGTATGGCCAGGTCCAGGTCACCGGCCTGCGTGGTCAGCGTCTTGTCGCGGTGCCCGTTGCGCAGTGCAGTGCGTGTCTCGGTGTGCTCGTTCCACTCCGCGCCGATCCTCGACGTTGCCTCGGCCTCGATCAGCTCCTGCAGCATCCGCTCGGCCACGGACCGGACAAGTTCGAGTCCGTCCGCCGAACGCAGTGACTCCAGCAGCCGAAGTAAGTCATGCTGGGACAGGGCCATCATGCACCTCCTGGTTGAACTGGCCGTTCACCAGGGAGAGTTGCATGGTGGCCCGCCTGTCGGGCAGAGAGCGGAACCCCTGTCGGCACACGCCCCGGGGCGTACGCCCCAACGTTGATCGGCTACACCACGAAGCGGGACGCCATCTGCGACGTGGGTTTGAGCGGGCAGTTGTGGACGCGGCGGATGGTTGGCGAGCTGATCGCAAAGCTGTATCGGGTGCGACTGACCGAGCCCGGGTGGGCAAGTACCTGAGGCGTTGGGGGCTGTCCTTCCAGCGTCCGGACAAGCGGGTCGTGGAGCAGGACCCGCAGGCCGTGCGCCGCTGGCACGAGGAGACCTGGCCCGCGATCCGGGCGAAGGCGAAGAAGGACGGCGGCGAGGTCCTGTTCGCCCACCAGGTCGGCATCCAATCCGACCAGGTCACCGGCCGCACCTGGGGCGAGAAGGGGAAGAAACCCGTGGTGCGGCGGAGCGGGAACCGGTTCTCCCCCGCCTGCGGACTACTACCAGCCCTCCGCCCCACCCCGGGCCATCGGCGGACGTCGCGCCTTCCCGCCGGACGCGCCTGGAAGGCGCGCCAAGGCGAGAGCTTCGGGGTGGTTCCCACGTTCACTGTGATCCGCTCGTCGGGTGAGGCGGCCAGCTTTGCCCCTGCGGCATCGCCACGGTTACGCCGCAGTCCTTCTCCGTGGCCTCCGGACCGGCAAGATCAATCCGATCCAGGAGTTCCTGCCCGTATGGGCAGTGCGCACCGCGATCCAGCCCAGATCCACCGGGTTTTGAGCTGGCGGAGGTCTTGAGGGGCTTTACACCGCTGGTTCCTCGCGTCCACCTTCCCGTCTCGCTTGCCGGACCCGCACCGTCCGGTAGTTCCGGTGCGTCCCGTCGTTGTCGGGGCTGCTCTCCACCAGATCCGGCCGACTCGCCGGGCCCAACTGCCCCCTGCTTCTGCCGTCCCGCTGCGACGGGACGACGGTGCTGGTCTCACACCCGCACGCGGATCACACGCCTCGTGGCGCACGGTCTCTCACCCCCACACGAACCACAGCGCCTCACGGCGCAACTCGAAGCAGAGCCACGCGCCCAGGAGCTGGACCGTCCTCTTACCCGTGACCACTGCTCCGTCCGCCACCGTTCTACGGCCTGTTCGTCCCGCTCGACCGCCCAGTGCGCGGGCACCTGCGGTGACCAGCCCAGCCGGTGCAGCAGATACGACACCCCACGCGGGGTGTACCGGTAGCCGAACAGGCGATGGATCACCTCCGCGACCCTCGCCAGGGTCCACCGCTGGTCCTCCGTCCAGCCGTGCGCCGCCGGCCCCGCCTCCAGCTCGGCCTGCAACCGCTCCGCCTGGACATCGCCCAGTCGGCACGGAAAGCCGCCGGCTCCCTTGGGCACCACCCCGGACCCGACGTCCGGTGGGCACGCCTGGACGCCTACGGCCCCCAGCGCCGCATCGCCTGAAGGCCCCCGCGTCGCGCCGGCCGGCACCCAGTAGCCCCCCGGCGCGGCGCCATGCGGGGCCCCACCCGGCCACCGAGGCAACTGCTGCCTGCAGAACGGCATTCGGGTTCGTTGTCAGCGGGCTCTGGCAGGATCGCGGTCATGACTACAGCGATCGTTCAGGAGCGTGTCCTACGAACGGCCAAGACGCACGGCATTCCCGGTCCGGTTGCCCGCGAGATGCTCGCCCGTTCCCGGCCGTGCCTCCACTTGGTCCCCTTCGAGGACCTCACTCCCGCCCAGCGGGAAGAGGCCCGGCCCGCCGCGCGCACGGGAGGCCTGCCCTGGCTGCCGGACGGTGTCGACTGGCCCGACGGAGACTCACCACTGATCGTGACCGTCGACTGCGCGGCACTGCCTCGTGAAGCTCTGGACATCGAACTGCCCTCCGAGGGGCACCTGTTGTTCTTCGTCGAGATCGAATACGAGCCGGAGTCGTCGGTGGTGCTGCACGTCCCCGCCAGTGTACGAACCACCCAGCGCCAGGCGGCCTACGAACCCGACGGGGAGGCGGTCACGGTCTACCCGCCGGGCGCCCTGTACCCCGTTCCGGGACTGACCTTCGCGCCCGGCTGGCGTGACGCTCCCGCGACCCGCGCGTTCTTGAACGGCGGCGGCGCAGACCTGGACGCCTTCGAGGAGGCCGTACAGGACACGGTGGCGGGCGGTGCCTCGTACGGAGTCTCCGTCCAACTGGGCGGCTACTCGAGCCCTTGGCAGGTGGCGCCGGACGGGGGCGATCTCGTTCTCCTGGCGCAGATACACGGCCAGTCGATCGACCTCGACGTCTACACCCAAACACTGATCACCGGCACCCGTGAGGACATCGCAGCGCGCCGGTACCACGCCCTGCAGTTCGAACAGCAGGTCTGAACAGGCATCTCGTTGCTTTCCCCTCACCTGCGGGAGCGGACCCTGCCACGCTCCAACCCGGATGAGAACGGCCGGCCTGCCCCTCCCTGCGGTGCAGCTCTATGGCAGCGACGTGGAACACGGGAAACCCGCACCGGACTGTTTCTCCCTGGCTGCCGCCCGGCTGGATGGCGCCCGTTGCGTGCCTGGTCGTTGAGGACGCACCGACTGGCGTAAGCGCGGTGTGGCCTCCGGCTGCAATGTGATCGGCTGGGTCACTGTGCTTCTGCCTCCCGGTGGTCACCGCCGCTGACGGGACGACGTCGGAGGATCTTGTCACAGGGGGGCACCGAGGGCAGCGGCCTGGTGTCCGGCGGGACATGAGACGGCTTCCCCTCGAGCAGGGAGTGGACGTTCGCCGGCGGCTTGCCGGGCAACGGTTGGCCCGCAGGGCCGCCCAGGCCGCCGACAATGCGTTTGTGTGGCAGGTGCCGGCCCAGCAGCAGGATTTCGATCAGGGCAGTCCCGCTCGCCGTGCATTCCAGAGGGGCACCTGCTCTGCTAGCGGCAGAGCGGCGGCTGGATTGTGTTTGATGAAGATTACGGTCCGGTCTTATGGCGGAGGTTGCGACGCGTGCGGTCGAGTATTGGGCCGATGGTTTGACGATGATTGGGTATCTCGCGCTTCCGGCGGGTGGTGACGACTGCCGGCCGGGGGTGCTGTTCGGGCCGGAGGGTTTGGGCCTCAGTGATGTCGAGCGTCGCCGGGCCGATGTCCTCGCCGGGATGGGGTATGTGGTGTTGGCCTTCGACCTTCACGGCGGGCGTTATCTGGCTGATCCCGGGGAGATGCTGGCCCGCTGCATGCCGCTGCTCGGTGATCCTGACCGGATGCGGGGTATCGGGCGCGCGGCGCTCGGCGTGTTGTGCGGTGAACCGCGGACCGACCCCGTCCGGATTGCCGTCATCGGTTATGGCACCGGGGGTGCCGTCGGGCTGGAACTGGGGCGTGATGGTGTCGGTCTGTGCGCGATCGGGACAGTCAACGCGATCACCACGGGCCGGCCGGGTGAGGCGGCGCGCATTCGCTGCCCGGTGTGGGCCGGGGTCGGGTCGGAGGACCCGATCATGCCGCCCGGGCAGCGGGATGCGTTCATCGCCGAGATGCAGGCCGCGGGCGTCGACTGGCGCCTTACGGTCTACGGCGGCGCCTTGCACGCCTTCCACCATCCGCCGGTCGGCCACCCCACAGTCGATGGCACCGGCTACCACCCACGGCACGCGCGGCGCGCCTGGCGTGACGTCCTTGATCTGCTCGCCGAGTGCTTGCCTGTCACGGGGGGCCCAGGGGAATGATCCGGGCGGGCAGGCCGGTGCCGGCCTGATCGGCACCGGACACTGACCGGTTGTCACAGTGCGCACCGCGCAACGGCATGCGGGTGGCCGCCTGCCCTCGTCGGCTGCTTCCAGCGTACCGGGAAGGCCCTGGCGTTGGGCGCGGTCGGGATGAGCGAAGACGGCTCGGCTGCTCGCTTGCGGCGGCCGGACCCGAGGTGTTCCGGTCGCCGTTCGGCTGGGTGGGGCGCCTCCTTGGCAGAGGGGCACGGCCAGGAGGCAGAGGTGTCGGTGTGCAAACGGCGCCTGTCGCGACGTCAGCCGGCGTGGTCCTGGCGCTTGTTGGCGAGGAAACGCGCCTTCTTCTCGCGGTTCCCGCAGGTGTTCATCTCGCACCATCTGCGCGTGGCGCCCCGACTGGTGTCGAAGAAGGCGGCCCGGCACGTCGGGGACGCGCACAACGCCATCCTCCCCTCGCGCGCGCCCGAGACGATGTCGACCGCGTCGGCGGCGATCACGCTGAGGGCGTCCTCGACGGAGGCGGAACCCAGGTGCCACTCGTGCTCGCCCCGGGGCGAGAGGACCGCTGAGGCATGGCCCCCCGTACTGCGGTCGTTGATGACCTGGATGGCTGCGGCGGGAGGGGGAGCCTGCGTCGCCACGGCGGTAGCGGCCTTGTGGATCGCTTCACGTAGTTGCCGGGCGTGTTCCAGCTGGGAATCGCTGCACGAATCGACCTTGAGCCCGTTGACCGCCAGCCAGTCGACCAGCCGCTCCGGGACGGGGATGCGCTCGACGGGCTCACCGCAGCGTTCCGTGAGGGTCGCCGTGAAGCTGGTCGCCAGCACCTTGCCGAGACGGAACTCGGGGAATCGCTTGACGGGCATGGAACCACCCTAGCCGGTTGCCCTGCCGAGAACAAGCAAGCGAACTGCTCCAGACGGTTCGCGCTGCACGTCGCGGCCCTGACGGGGTCGAAGGCGATTCGGAGGCCTGGCAGCCGCTGGTCCCTCGTCGGGCCGGCCTCCGGTGTGCTGCCGGCGCGGCACCCCAGGGGCGTGGAACCGGCTAGGCCGGTTGCCTCAGGAGTCACCGGCTGATAGAACCGTCTCAGGTGGTTCACCCCTGGACTTCGTGACGCCCTCGGGAGCCGGTCCTGAGTGCCCTGCGGCCCCCCCCCCCCGTGCGGCGCACGCACGTCGCGCCGGGCTCGCGGACAGAAAGACCGGCAGCGGTTCGGCAGTCCTGCCGGGCGTCGTCGCAAGGGTCCTCCTCCTGCTGCGCTCACCGATGAAGGCCAACTGAGACGAGGTCTGCCATGACCGGAAGTGTCCTTGCCCCGCCACGGTCCACCGCCGTGTCGAAGAAGGTCCTCTTCCCGCTGCTGCTGGTCCCCATGTTCCTGGGCGGTGTGGACTCCACACTGTTCAACTCCGTGGCCTACGACCTGCCGGTCCTGACCGACTCATGGCGCCTGTGGTTCATCGACGGGTACACGATCGCCCTCGCTTCCTGCGTCGTCCTCGGCTCGCGTCTGGGCGCACGCCTGGGCCCCGGCGTCACCCTGGCGGCCGGCCTCTTCGTCTTCGCCCTCGCGGGGGCGAGTCCCGCACTGCTGGACACGGCAACGATGTGGACGGCGAGCCGGTTCATCCAGGGATTCGGCTACGCGCTGATCGTCTCCAGCGTCGCCTCGGTCATCGGCGGACTGCCCGGGACCTCGGAACGCACCCTCGGCTACTCCCTGTGGATCACCACGTACGCCATCGGAGCCGGGGCAGGGCCCCTGACCGGCCGGGTCTTCGTCGGCATGGACGCCTGCACGGTGCTCTTCTGGCTGCCCGCCGCCGTTGCTCTGGTGTGCGCGGCGCTCGCCATCGCGCTGCTGCACGGCATCACGCTCGGACAGGCCTCATCGACCAACGCCGACGTCACCTCCTCCGCCCTCGCCTTCGTGGGCTTCGGACTCTTCGTGGCCGGACTGCAGAGCCAGGGCGCCGCGTTCGAGCGCCTCCTCGCCACGGCCGCGGGCTGCCTGATCCTGGCAGTCTTCTGCACGCGGCAACTCCGCTCGCGCGACCCGCTGATCGACGTAGGAATGCTCAGCTTCTCCCGGCTCGGCGCACCCTCCGTCGCGCTCGTCGTGAGTTCCGCCTGTTACACGGGATCGGTCCTTCTGTTCAGCGCGGAGGCCGACTCGCTCCTGTCGGTCCTGCCGATTTCGGTCCTGGCCCTGTGGGTCTCCCTCGGCGGGTTCGCGTTCCACAAGGTCCAGGCCCGCTGCACCGCGGTGCACATGCTCCAGGCCGGCCTGGCCACCTGCGCCGTCGGCCTCATCGTGGCCGCCTTTGCCGGCCTGTGGTCCGCCAGTTTCCTTCTCGGCCTCGGTGTCGGTGTCTCCATGGCCTCCGGCGACGCCTACCTGCTGGGCAGCGTCCCGCCGAAGGACGTCGCGCGCGCCGCGGCGCTCCAGGAGACGGCCCTCGCGGTGGGTGCGGCGCTGGGCGTGGCCTGCTTCGGCGGCCTCTTCGCCGCCACCGGCTCGGTCGTAGGGACGGCCGTCATCGCGGCCGTCGTCATCGCCGTCGTCGCGGCGACGCTGCGCTGCAACCGGGGCATCCTCACGGCGTGACTCAAGCGCCTCGACGGTCACAGGGGCGGCCACCGGCGTTCCGCGATCCGGAACCGCACCACCGCGGTGGACAGCTGAGGGTGTACGGACTGAGCCTGCCGCGGAGCAGCCTCACAACAGTGTCACGGCAGCTTCGCCGGGGCGTTCTCCACAGCAGTGACCCCCATGGTGGCCGGCTCCATGTCCGCCGACGAGACCAGGACTGCGTCATGGATTCTGTGGATGAGTGTGTCCGACGGGTTGGTGATGACTTCTTCCAGCAGGCGGGCGGTGGCCTGGCCGAATTCGTACGGTCGCAGGTTCAGTACCGCATCGTAGGTGTGAGAGAAGTGGTCCATCGAGCTGACCATTGTGGCAATGCCGACCCTGCGCCCGGTTTCCTTGCGGAGATGCTCAAGCTGTATTTCCGCCCGGGTGGCGATGTCCTGCCATGCGAAGAAGATCGCGTCGACCTCCGGGTCGCGCAGGATCTCATCCAGGGTTGCCGCGAGCTCGGCGTTGTCCGGGAAGGGGACCGCGGCGGCCGCGCGCTCACGCAGGCCCCGTCGTTTGCACCATTTCCTGTATCCGGCGTGCAGCTGGTGCGACCACGACAGTGGATCGCCGGGGACGGGACTCACCAACGCGGGGTTGGAGAAGCCAAGCCCTTCCAGTTCGTCGAGCACGACCCCGCACATGCGTTCGTGCTCGATCTCGACGAAGCCGGCCAGACGGTCCTCCGGGATGTCGGAGATCCGGCCGGCGGTGACGATCGGCACCGGCAGGTCCATGAGGCTGCTGACCACAGGGTCCCCGGGCAGCGCATCGACGATCATCACGCCGTCGAGCTGCTGGGCCGGCGCCACTGCGCCGTCTCTCGGCGTGATCAGGGTGAGGTCGTTCTCGTACTGCGACGCCTCCTGGGCAACGCCGAAGGTGAACGGCATGTAGAACCACATGCTGCGAACCTGCGGGGGGATGTAGAGCCCTATGGCACCGCTGGACCGGGTCCTGAGCTGCCGGGCCGCCCGGTTCGACACGTAGCCGTACTCGCGCGCGGCTTCCCTCACACGCCGGCGCGTCGTCGCTGCGACCCGTCCGGAACCTCTCAGTGCATCTGCAACCGTGGTCTTGGAGAGCCCGAGACTCTCCGCAAGATCGACGATGGTCACCGGACGGGACTTCATGACCGCACGATACCAATCGTCATCGCTTGTTGATGAGCGTGAGCGACCCTTGACACCTGGAGGCTGGATAGCGCAGCCTGAACCGCGTCGGAACGTTCCGGCAACAGGGTTCGCTTCCACCCCTCCGCGACTTCGCCGAGGAGCGTTTCGGATGTCCGATCGCCGGAGGCCAGAACCCCTCAAGACCCCTGAGGTGAGCGAGGGGTCATTCACTTCTGGCAGGTGCCGGAACGTTCCGGCATATGGGGACTGGAGTCACGCATGAACATGCTGCTGGCCTACGGAGGCGTCGCCGCCTTCATAGCCCTGATCATCTGGGTGATGGAGCGGACACGCCATCCCGACGCCACCTTCAGTGAGTACGCCACGGCGGGGCGTTCCTTCAACGCCACCTACGGAACGATGGCGTTCGTCAACACCTGGTTGCCGGGGACGGTGTTCATCTCCTTCGCAGGACTCGCCGCCAGCGGCGGAGTGATCGGTTTCTACCTCGTCGTGTACTCCATGGCGGCCATCGCGCTGATGTACGCGCTGGCGCGGCCGGTGCACGACTGGGGCCGGAAGTTCGACCTGCGCACCCAGGCCGACCTGCTGGGCATGCGCTACGGCTCCCGAGCCGTCCGGGTGGTGGCCTCACTGATCGGCATCGTGGCGACTCTCCCGTGGATCGTCCTGGGCATGCAGTCCCTCGGGCTCGTCTTCTCCTACCTGTCCTTCGGGCGCGTAGGGCCGATCTGGGCAGTGATCATCAGCGTCGGCGTCATCGGATTCCGGCAGATCTGGACCGTCAAGTACGGCATGCGCGGTGTGATGATCAGCGATCTCGTACAGGGAATCTTCGCCTACCTCATCGGCACCGTCATCGCACTCGGCATGCTCACCTGGCTGCTGACGAACGGGCACGGCTTCGGCGCCGTCCCGTCCGGACGCTACTCCCTGCCCGGCCCGGGCAGTGAACTCGGACCGCTGTACGCGCTGTCGATCGTCCTCACCGGCGCCGCGGGCAGCTGGTGCTGGCCCGACATCTTCGTCCGGCTGTTCACCGCAGACAGCGTGAGAACGATTCGACGGACGGCCCTTCAGGCCACACCCATCATCTTCGTCTTCAGCACTGCGGTGTGCATGGTCGCCTTCCTCGCCGGCAGCGTGAAGGAGGTGGCCGCCGCACCCGATGATGTCTGGTTCATCCTTGCTGAACGAGGCGGCCTGGTGGTGCTGACGGCCGCAGCGATCTGCGTGGTCGGCGCGACTCTGGGCAACGTCGGAGCGAACCTGCAAGCCCTGGGCGCGCAGAGCGCCAACGACTTCATCGGCGTGATCCAGCACCGCCGCATCGAGAACCCCGCCGTGGGACGCTGGTCGGTAGCGATCATCACGGCCATCTGCGCGGTCGCCGCGTTCTTCACCGCCTCGGCGACCACCGGCCTGATCACCTGGGCCCTTGTCGCCTACCAGGGGATTGTTCAGCTTGCTCCGACCCTGTTCTTCGGCATCTTCTGGAAGCGCGGAACCGCGCCGGCGGCTGTTGCAGCCATGACCAGCGGTTTCATCACCGCAGCGGTATTGCAGGGGATATACCCCCTCTCGATCCCGTGGCTGGCCGGTCTGACCTCCGGAGTCGCAGCCCTGGCGGTGAACATCGCCGTCTACGTCCTCATCTCCTTGGTCAAGCCCCAGTCACTCGGTGAGCGTGAGCGGATCGAGCAGCTCTGGAAGGTTCACCGAGGCGAGACCGAGGGGACGCCCGAGCGTGTGTGAGCCCAGCGCCTTCGAGGGCTGTGCGACCCCAACCGATCGGTATCAGAACTCGATCAGTGCCTGTCGCGACTTCGGTAACCACACCGAGACCTCCCCGGACACCATCGCCGAGCTCCTCCAGCCGGCGGAAGCACTTGGCGCGCTCACCGCACGGGCGACCATGCGGCCGGGGGAGGCGCGTGGCCCACTCGCCGGCGTACCGTTCGTGGTCAAGGACAACATCGACGTCGCGGGACTTCCCACGACGGCCGGCACCCCTTCCCTCGACCGCAACCTGCCAGTCCAGAGCGCATCAGTGGTACGGCGCCTGGTGGACGCCGGCGCCCTTGCCGTGGCCAAGACGAACATGCATGAGCTGGCCCTGGGCGTCACCAGCAACAACCCCACGTTCGGGCCCGTGCGCAATCCTGCCGACAGGGTCCGGACCGCCGGAGGATCCAGCGGTGGCAGCGCCGCCGCAGTGGCCGCCGGTTCCGTACCGTTCGCCCTCGGTACGGATACCGGCGGTTCGGTCCGCATCCCGGCTGCCTTCTGCGGCATCGTGGGCTTCCGCCCCTCGACCGACCGCTACCCGAGCGACGGGGCCGTCAGCGTTTCATGGACCCGGGACACCGTCGGGATCCTCGCCAACACGGTCCGCGACATCATCGCCGTCGACCATGTGATCCACGGAGACACCTACAGCGACGCCCCCATGGCATCACCACGCCGCCTGGGCATGCCACTGGACCTGTGGCGAGACCTCGACCCAGTGGTCGAACAGAAAGCCCATGCAGCGCTCGACACCTTGTCCCACCACGGCGTAGAAGTAGTGCCCATTGTCCTCGGAGCACTCCGGGACGCGGTATTCGAGGCCGGCATCGCCATCCTGAACTACGAGAAGGCCCGCCTCCTGCCCGCCTACTTCAACCGCGTGCTGGACACGGGCGGCAGACAACTCGACCTCGCGGGAGTGGCCGGCCTGATTGCCTCGCCGGACGTGCGTGACCTCGTGTCCGAGGCAGCACAGTCACCCGTGTCCCACACCGAATACGAGCACATGCAGAGCCTGTGCGACACGCTGCGCTCAAGCCTCCGTCGCGTCTTCGCGGCCACAGGTGTCGAAGCCTTGGCCTATCCCACGGTCGTGACCACCGCTCCGGTCACCGGCGAGGACCGAGTACTCACCCACAACGGCCGTACAACGGATCTCCTCCGCACGATCGTTGCGAACACCACCCAGTCCACGGTCCTCGGCACACCGTCCATTTCACTGCCGGTCGGTGGCTTCACGGCCGGACTGCCGGTCGGCATCTCGTTGGAGGGCCTGCCAGGACAGGACGCCGAACTGCTCCACACCGCTTGGTCGGTGGAGGCGCTGCTGGCTGCGGATCCGGAAGGCCGGGGGTGAGCCCCGCAAGGCTCTCCTGAAGGCGGTGCAGCCCAGCAGACTCGACGTCCTGGGCGGCACCCGTGAAAACCCTCCGCACGGCAGCTGTTCCACCCGCCGCATCGCCCAGGGGCGGAGACCTTGGGCTCAGGCACCGTCGAAGACGGTGCCTGAGAAGCTGTTGTCTTTCCGAGTGTGATCAGTGGGTTTCCGCAGGTCGTGGATGGGTGCGGTAGGTCCGTGAAAGTAGTGGCCTGTCACGTTGTCGTTCCGTGGGAGGCCGTGAATGCCCTCGATCATCGGACTGCTGGAACAACAGGAACATGCTGCTCGACGCCGGGTCGACGGGCTTCGTGAGGAAGCCGACCGCGTCCAGGCCGAGTTGGCCGCGGCCGAGGAGGAATTGCGGGAGTGGTTGATCGCCCGGCGGCGAGTCGACACGGTTCTGGCTCCCGACGGAGCCGCCGGTGCCGGCGTTCAGGACGCTGCCGGTCCGCGGGAAGCGGGCGGGTGGCCGACATCCCGTGATGCGGCCCGGCCGAAATCGCAGGTGCCGGTGTGGCGTGCGGGGATGGCCTCGTCGGTGCTGTCGGTCGACTACCAGCGGATCGTTCAAGCAGTCGCGGACCGGGCCCGTCTGGAGCAGGGGCCTGTGACGTGCCAGGAAATGGCCGCGGGGTTCGGCATGGACGTGGTGCCGGCACGGGTGGAGGCATTGCGGTCGAAGGCGAAACGCCTGGTCGCCCGGGGCTGGCTGGCCGAGCCCACTCCCGGACAGTTCACCCTCGCTCCCGGTGCGGCCGGGCCAGGCGACGGATCATGAGGGCGGTCATCGACCAGTAGATCATCACCTCGGCACTGGTGACACGGCGCTCGAAATCGCGGGCCAGGCGGCGGCTGCGCATCAGGTGCGCGAACAGACGCTCGACGATCCACCGCTTGGGCAGCACCACGAACCCCTTCACGTTGTCGCTGCGCTTGACGATCGCCACCACCAGGGCGAACGTGGCCAGGCAGTGCTCGACGAGGCTGCCGGTGTAGCCGCCGTCGGCCCAGACGAGGGCCAGGCGGTGGTGGGCAGCGGCAACCTGTTCCAGCAGGACGCGGGCAGCGGCCCGGTCGCCGGCATCCGCGCCGGTGACCATGACGCCGAGCAGCAGGCCGAGGGTGTCGACCACGACGTGCCGTTTGCGGCCGTTGACCAGCTTCCCGCCGTCGAAGCCACGACTGTCGGCGCCGACCACGGCGTCCGCCTTGACCGACTGCGAATCGATCATCCCGGCCGTCGGCCGGGGATCCCGCCCCGCCTTCTCGCGGACCTGCCCGCGCAGCCGGTCGTGGAACTCCCGGACCAGGCCGTGGTCGCGCCAGCGGCGGAAGAACGCGTAGACCCGGTCCCACGGCGGGAAGTCGACCGGCATCGCCCGCCACTTGATCCCGTTGTCCACGAGATAGGCGATGGCGTCCAGCATCGCCCGGTGGCAGTACGCCTCCGGCTGCCCGCCCCGGCCGCGCATCCAGCCAGGCTCCGGCAGCAGCGGCCGCACCACCGCCCACTCCGCGTCCGTCATGTCACTCGGGTAACGGCGCTCGTGCAGCGCATGGTCGGCAGCGTTTCCGAACCGGTGAGCCAGACAGTCACACTCCCGGGTGCCCGCGGTGGACTGCACAGGCATCGGCACGCAAGACTGCGACACCAGGGCCTCCTGATGCTCGGTGATTCGACACCAGCGAGCTGTTCAGGAGGCCCTCCTCTCATGCGCCGAGCACACCACGACCACCCGATCGGGACGACCGTTCGATCACCAAGTCCCGAGAACGGTACGACAACGGCTTCTGAGCCATGGACACATACGCCGTTCACGAAGGTGGCCAGGACGTCGATGGCGCCGATGCGGGCGCTCTCCACCTCGACGGGATCCTCCGAGAGAAGTACGAGATCCGCGTACTTGCCCGGGGTGATGCTGCCGCGAGTGTTCTCGTCGTGACTGGCCCACGCTGCGTCGAGGGTGTACGCGCGCAACGCCTGCTCAGCGGTTACCCGCTCGTCGGCACCGAGTACGGCGCCTTCCGAACTGAGGCGTTCCACCATCGACTGCATACCGAGCAGAGGGGCTCCCGGCGCGACCGGTCGGTCGGAGCTGCCGGGCACCCGTATACCCCGCTCCAGGAATGACCTTTGGCGGTACATCCACCGAGTGCGTTCGGGACCGAGCGTCGCAGCCATGGCGTCGCCGACCGCGTGGAGGAAGCGCGCCTGTGGCACCGGGACGACGCCGAGTTCGGCGTAGCGGTCGAGCTGGTCGGGCCGGACAACGCCGGAGTGCTCGATACGGTGCCGTATGCCGGGCCGGGGCGCGGAGGACTGGGCGTCGGCAAATGCGTCGAGGGCGAGATCCACGGCGCTGTCGCCGATGGCATGGGCGGCGACTCGCCAGCCGGCCCGGTGGGCGGCCACGATCCGGCGGCGCAGTTCGTCGGGGCTGTCCTGGTAAACGCCGCTCGTGTGGTGCTGGCCGCAGAAGGGCTCCGACACAGCGGCGGTGCGGCCTATGAGTGATCCGTCGAGCCAGATCTTCATCGGCCCGAGCCGCAGCCAGTCGTCACCGAACCCACTGTGCAGTCCCAGGTCGATTCCCGTGGTGATGCCGTCGTCGGCGTGCGCGTGCAGCGCATGCAGGTTGTCGGCGGCCACCATGAGCTCCGCCCGGAGAGGCAGGACGCCGCGGTCGCGGGCCAGCTGGTAGGCAGCTGCCTCGACCGGGCTCCGGCCGATGAGACCGAGGCCGATCCCGGCCTCGACGACGTGGGTGATTCCCTCCGCCACGTAGACGGCGCCGGCGCGGGAGACGGCATCCACGAGATCGGCCACCGGACAGGGCAGGACGAGCGCCGACACGAGGCTCTGGGCGCGTTCCTGCAGCACCCCGGTCGGCGAGCCGTTTTTGTCCCGCACGACGACGCCGCCGTCGGGCTCTTCGGCCGAGCCGTCGAGGACGTTGGCCAGCCGCAGGACCTCGCTGCTGACAGCGCACATGTGTCCGGAGCGGTGCTTCAGCCACACCGGCCGCCCGCCGGAGGCCCGGTCCAGCCCCAGGCGGTGGGGATGGCGGCCCATGACGGTGTCGTCGTAGCCGGATCCGACGATCCACGCGTGGGCGGGCAGCGCCGCCGCTTGGCGGGCGACAGCGTCGTACACCTGCTCCACCGTGGAGTAATTGTCAAGAGTTGTGGATCAGCGGGGTTGTTCAGGCCGCGGCGGCCTCGGGGCGTTCGATGAGGTGACCGTTCTCGAAGCGGGCGCCGGCGCGGACGAGGGCGACGAGTTGGGGTGCGGTGATCGCACGCCATCGGGCCTGGGCGGACTCGGCGAGTTTGAACACCATCGCCAGGGCGGCGGCCGCGCTGCCTGCTCCGCGGGTGACCTTGGTCCGGAGCTTCACCGTGCTGAAGGTTGACTCGATCGGATTTGTTGTGCGCAGGTGCACCCAGTGTTCCGCCGGGAAGTCGTAGAACGCGAGGAGTTCGTCGACGTCGTCGGTGATCTTCTTGACGGCCTTGGGCCACTTCGCGACGTAGGACCGCTCGAAGTCCTTGACCGCCTTCATGGCATGGCCGCGGTCCTCGGCGTTGTAGATCTCCTGCAGGGCCTTCTTGGCGCCGGGCTGAGCCGACTTCGGCAGGGCGTTGATCACGTTGCGGGTTTTGTGAACCCAGCACCTCTGCTGTCTGGCCTGCGGAAACACCTCTGCCAGCGCCCGCCACAGGCCCATCGCACCGTCGCCGACCACGAGCTCGGGGTCGCGCATGCCACGCCGCCGGCAGTCGCGCAGCAGGTCCGCCCACGACTCGGTCGACTCGCGCAGGCCCTCGGCGAGCGCGATGAGTTCCTTGGTGCCGTCCAGGCGGACGCCCATGAGGACCAGGACGCAGGAGTGCACCTGGCCGAGGCGGACCTTGGGGTGGACACCGTCGGCCCACACGTAGACATAGTCGGATCCGGACAGGTCACGGGCCTGGAAGGCGGCGTGGTCGTCCTGCCACTGCTTCGTCAGCCGGGTCACCGTGGCCGGCGAGAGCCCGGCCGCTGAGCCGAGGAACTGCTCCATCGCGGGCACGAAGTCGCCCGAGGACAGTCCGTGCAGGTAGAGCAGGGGCAGGACCTCGCTGACCTTCGGGGATTTCCGACACCACGGCGCCAGGATCTTCGACGAGAACCGCTTGCGCTCGCCCGTCTCCGTGTCGACACGCTTGTCGTTGACCCGGGGCGCCCGCACCTGGACCGGGCCGGCGGCAGTGGTCACGGTCCGTTCGCGGTGGTGGCCGTTGCGGACCACCAGGCGGCGGCCGTTCTCGTCGCGTTGACCGACCAACTCGGCTATGTACTGGTTGACTTCGGCTTCCAGGGCGGCGGCGAGCATCCGCCGGGCGCCCTCACGGACGATGTCGTCCATCAAGGAGCCGGTCTCGGTGGATCCCTCGTCGTTGACTACGCTGAGCACGGGCGTGCCTTCCCGACCCGCGCTGCAACGCGGGCCTACTCGATGACCATCAGTCGATCACTCGGGAAGGTACGCCCTCCGCATTCCGCGAGGCACCCCTCCCGAGGCCGATCCACAGGTCTTGAACATTGCTCCAGGTAAGCGGTGGTGTTCCTCTCGGTGGGCGGGGTCGTTGCCGGGGTCGGGGGTGAAGGGAAGCTGGAGGTAGGCGCACAGAACGTCGATGCAGGTCTGGCGCAGACTGTCGTCGGGGGCGTCGTCGGCGAGGCCAGCAAGGGCGTGGACTCCGCCGAGCTGGACGGCTGGCGAGTCTGAGCCGAGTTGCTCGACGGCCTGGGAGAAGCGTTCGGTGTGGAGCTTGGTGGCTTCGCGGTGAGCACCGGCTTCGTCGACGCGCTGGCGACGGTAGGCCACGACCAGGGCGACGAGCGCACCGGCCCCAGCGACCACCCCGAAGGAGAGCTTCACCAGGTCGAAGAGCGTCTTGGCGTCGAGCTTCGCGGTGCTGTCGATCTCCTTGAAGTCCAGCAGGTACACCAGGCTGTAGAAGACGCAGCCTGCCACCAGGACTGCGGCAACAAAGGTGACGGCCAGAGCCCGGCCCACCCTCCAGAGCCGCAGCTCCCGATCATCCGAGGTCGGTAGCGGCCGTCGGTTCGCTGTCATGAAAAAGAAGATAGGGCTCGCAGACCTGCGGTTGCGGTGCTTGCGGGATCAGGGCTCACCGACCGCTTTCGCCCCCGCGGCCCACTGGATCGCGTATGTGGCGGTGCGACTGTTCCACTGCCACCTGGGGCAGGGTCCACCGGTCGCCGGATGGTCCGGCGCGGGGAGGGAGAACCCTGATGAGCCAAGATCTGAACGCCGAGCTGTCCCGCATCTACGAGCGCTGCATCGAGCAGGTACGCACGATCGCCGCGCTTGACCCGACCAAGCCCGTCGAGGACTGGAACCGGTATACCTGCACGTCCGCCAACGAGTTCGCGTCGGACGTCGAGATGGCGTGGATCAGGGCTCACCCCGGGCACGAGGCGCGTGACACGTACCGGGCGATCATGGGCGGCGTTCCCATCGAGCGTGAAAGCGTGCTCGGGGACTCACCTACGCGATACATCACGTACGGGCTGACGTCCTTCGGCCGCGTCCTGCAATGCATCGAAGCTATGCGCGCCGGCCGGTTCGACCCGCACGTGCCGGGTGGCATCACGGACGCTCGGGAGCAGCCCACGGAGTGATGTGACCGGGGTCTGAGGAACATCCGTGTCAGATCGTGCGCTAAAGGTTCGCTGGGCGGTTTGGTGCTTTGACCTGGGGTGATTGAGCGTCGGAGCCTTCGTGGGTCGTTGTTGTCGATCTTCGGAGAGCTGTTGTGGCGGTCGAGTTCCTGACGGATGAGCAGGCGGCCCGGTACGGGGCGTTCCACGAGGTGCCCTCGCGGGCGGAGCTGGAGCGGTACTTCTTCCTGGACGACGCGGACCGGGAGGCGGTGCAGGCCAAGCGCCGTTCACACAACCGGCTCGGGTTCGCAGTCCAGCTGACGAGCGTGCGGTTCCTGGGCCGGTTCCTGTCAGACCCGCGGCAGGTGCCGGCGGAGGTGGCCGAGTACCTGGCCGGGCAGTTGGAGATCGCGGACGCCTCGTGCCTGAAGCTGTACGGCGAGCGGGACGGTACGGCCCGTACCCACGCTGGGGAGATCCAGGAGGCCGGGGGCTGGCGGGACTTCGCCGAGGTCCGCGAGGAGCTGGCGGGCTGGCTGGACGCGCGGGCATGGACGACGGGGGACGGTCCGAAGGCGCTGTTCGACGCGGCGGCGGGCTGGCTGCGCGAGGGTCGGGTGCTGCTGCCGGGGGCAAGCCGTCTGGCCCGGCTGGTGGGGGCGGTGCGGGAGGCGGCGAACCAGCGGTTGTGGGACACCCTGTACGGGATGCTGAGCGTCGGGCAGCGGGCGGTGCTGGACTCCCTGCTGACGGTGCCGCCCGGCGAGCGGGTCTCGGAGCTGGACCGGCTGCGGCGCGGTCCGGTGCGGATCTCGGGCCCCCAGATGAAGCGGGCCCTGGAGCGGGCGGAGGAGATCGCCGCGCTCGGGATGGGCGCCCTGGACGTGTCGGGGATACCGCCGCGGCGCCTGGCGGAGTTGTCGCGATACGGGGTGGACGGCAAGGCGTCGCTGCTGCGTCGGCACTCGGATGCTCGGCGGCTGGCGACGCTGCTGGCCACCACGGTGTACCTCACGTCGCGGGCGGTGGATGACGCGCTGGACCTGCTGGAGGTCCTGATCGCGACGAAGCTGCTGGCCAGGGCGGAGCGCGAGAGCGCGAAGGAGAAACTGAAGACCTTGCCGCGCGTGGAGCGGGCGTCGGCGAAGCTGGCGACCGCGTTCCAGGTCGTGTTCGACACCACCTCCGAGCAGGTCGACACAGACACGGGGGAGATCGCGCCGCCGAAGGTGGCGAGCCTGGACGCGATGTGGGCGGAGATCGAGCAGGTGGTGCCCCGCCACGAGCTGGCCGCGGCGATCGCCGCGCTGTTCGAGCTGACTCCGCCGCTGGACTCCGACGCCGACGAGGCATGGCGGGCGATGCTGGTGGGCCGGTTCGGGACCGTCCGGCCGTTCCTGCGGCTGCTGGTTACCGTGGTGGACTTCGACGCCACCCCCGAGGGCGAGGCCGTGCTGAACGCGCTGCGGTCGCTGCCGGAGCTGATGGGCCGCAAGAAGGTGGGCCCGGCCGAGATCGACACCGGTCTGCTGACCGGGTCGTGGCGGCGCCTGGTGCTCTCGGCCCCGCACCTGGAGCCGGGCACGGTGGATTGGAAGGCGTACACGTTCTGCGTCCTGGAGCAGCTGCACCGGATGCTGCGGAGCAAGCAGGTGTTCGCGAAGAACTCGTCCAAGTGGGGTGACCCCAGGGCGAAGCTGCTGGCTGGTGAGGCGTGGGAGCAGGCCCGGCCGACCGTGCTGGCCTCGCTGAACCTGCCCGGTGAGGCGGGCGGGCACCTGGCGGCGCGGGCCGCGCTGCTGGACGGCACCTACCGGGAGGTCGCCGGCCGGGTCCCGGACAACGCGCAGATCGTCTTCGACGACGACGGGCGGCTGCACTTCGCCGCCCTGGAGCCGGAGCCCGAACCGGCCTCCCTGCTGGATCTGCGGGTGGCCGTGAACGCGATGCTGCCGCGTGTGGACCTGCCCGAGGTGCTGCTGGAGGTGTTCTCCTGGACCGGCGCTGACCAGGCGTTCACCTCGGTCACCGGTGGCGAGGCGAGGCTGAAGGACCTGCACGTCACGATCGCCGCGCTGCTGGTCGCCCACGGCTGCAACGTCGGCTACACCCCGGTCCTGGGCGGCGTGGACGCGCTGAAGTACGGGCGGCTGTCCCACGTCGACCAGACGTACCTGCGGCTGGCGACCTACCGGGCCGCGAACGCCGCCCTCATTGGGCACCAGGCGTCCATCGGCCTCGCGCAGGGGTGGGGCGGGGGTCTGGTCGCCTCGGTGGACGGGATGCGGTTCGTCGTCCCCGTCCCCAGCGTGTACGCCCGGCCGAACCCGAAGTACTTCGGGCGCCGAGGCGGCGCGACCTGGCTCAACATGATTAACGACCAGGCCGCCGGACTCGGCGGGAAGGTCGTGGCCGGCACCCCGCGCGACTCGCTGTACGTGTTGGACGTCCTCTACGACCGCGACGGCGGCAAGCGCCCGGAGATGATTGTCACCGACACCGCGAGCTACAGCGACATCGTGTTCGGACAGCTCACCCTGGCCGGGTTCGCCTACGCCCCGCAGCTCGCCGACCTGCCCGACCAGAAGATGTGGCGCATCGACCGCACCGCCGACTACGGCGCCTTCCAGGACGCCGCCCGCGGCCGGATCGACCTCGCCCGCATCGAACGGCACTGGGAGGACATCCTGCGGATCATCGGCTCGATCCACACCGGAGCCGTCCGCGCCTACGACGTCATCCGGATGCTCTCCCGCGATGGCCGCCCCACCCCACTCGGCGACGCGATCGCCCACTACGGGCGGATCGCGAAGACCCTGCACATCCTGCGCCTGGCCGACGAACCCGGCTACCGCCGACAGATCAAGGTGCAGGCCAATCTCCAGGAAGGCCGCCACGCGCTCGCGCGGAAGATCTTCCATGGGCGGGCCGGGCAGCTCTACCAGCGCTACCAGGACGGCATGGAGGACCAGATCGGCGCGCTGGGCCTGGTCCTCAACGCCCTCGTGCTGTTCAACACGAGGTACATGGACGCTGCCGTCACGCAGCTCCGCAGCGACGGCTTCGAGGTCCGCGACGAGGACGTTGCCCGGCTGTCGCCGTTCGTGCGCCACCACATCAACGTGCTCGGCCGGTACTCCTTCCAGCTCCCCGAGTTGCCCGGAGGGCTGCGGCCCCTGCGCGACAAGCACGCCACCGACGACGATTGAGCGCCGGGAGCCAGCAGGCCACGGGACTCAGCCTCTGGACACACCAGAGGCTGAGTCGTTGACCAGAACGCATGACGGCCGTGCCCTGACCGGTGTGAGCCTGGGGGCGACCCCAGCAGCGCAGGTACACCGCCTGTTTGTTGCGCTATACGGGCTGGGCCGTGGGCAGGATGGTCAGTTCGCTGATGTTGACGTGTCGGGGAAGAGCGGCAATGAAGGCAACGGTCTCTGCGATGTCGGTGCTGCGCAGGCACTCGATGTCGTGGAGCAGGCCGGCCATCAGGGCGCTGGCGTCGGGGTCGGTGACGTGGTCGGGTAGTTCGGTGTCGACCATGCCGGGCTCGATGGCGCTCACCCGCACGTTCTTCCGGCCCAGTTCGACTCGGATGAGACGGGTGAGGTGGCTGATGTACGCCTTGGTCCCCGAGTAGATCGAGAACTTCTCCAGAATGCGTGTCGCTGCGATGGAGGAGGTGTTGATCAGGTCCGCGGACTTTCCACGCTCAGCGCTGGCAGTCAGGTGCGGGAGGAAGGCAGCGATCACGTTCATCACTCCCGTGATGTTGAGATCGATCTGCCGCTGCCAGTCCTCGACCTTGAGCTCGTCGATGGCAGAGATCAACTGGACGCCCGCGTTGTTGAACACCAGGTCCGCCGGTCCCAGCGTGCCCGCCACCTGGTCGGCGGCTGTGCGGACGGCTGCCCGGTCGGTGACATCGACGGACAGGGGTATGGCCTTTCCGCCGACCGCGGTGATGTCGGCGGCGAGGGAGGTGAGCTTTTCCTGGCGGCGTGCGATGACGGCGACAGAGGCTCCAAGTTCGGCGAGTCGGCGGGCGGTGGCCGCCCCCATGCCGCTGGAGGCTCCGGTGACCACGGCCACACGGCCGTCCAACGGCCGGCTGGTAAGCAGGTACGTCATGATGAGAAATTTCCTATTGCCCGGGATTGGTTTGGGGTGGTCAGGCAGCGTCGTCGCAGGCCGTGGCGGCGGACTTGTCCTGCCAGGCCGCGAGGTCGTCCTGAAGGCTGCGGATCTTGACCAGCTGGCGTTCGATCGCGTCGCGCCCCAGGGCCAGGTGCCCAGGCAGCTTGTCCTGGCAGGTCACCTCATAGATCAGGGCGGCGCCCTTGACGGGGTCGCCGAGCTGGGTGTGGTTGGCGGTGTCGATCCAGTCCAGGGTGGCGTGGGCCGGCGTGCCGACGTAGGCGGGGATGCGCTCGGCCGCGGTCGACAGGGAGCTGGCGTCGAGGAAGTCGGTGCGGAAGACCCCGGGCTCCACGACCATGCTCTGGATCCCGAACGGCTCCAATTCCACCGCGAGCGCCTCGCTGATACCGGCCACCGCGAACTTCGACGCGCTGTACATGCTCACCCCGGGCTCGCCCTCGAAGCCGGAGCGGGAGCCGATGTTCACGATCTTTCCGGCTCCGGCCGCCCTCATCGCGGGCAGGACCGCGCGGGTGACGTTGATCAGCCCGAAGACGTTGAGATCGAACAGGGACCGCGCCTCGGCGTCCGTGATCTCCTCCAGCGCCCCGAGCAGACCGCGCCCCGCGTTGTTGACGAGGACGTCGATCGTGCCGAAGCGCTCCACAGCCGTCTCGACCGCGGCGGTGATGTCCTCGCCGCGGGTGACGTCGAGGGCGACACCGAGGACGCGGTCGTGCTGGCACAGCTCGTCCGGCAACTTCCGCGGGTCACGGGCGGCGACCACGACGTTGTCGCCGCCGTTCAGTGCCGCCCGCGCGATCTCCAGCCCCAGCCCGCGGGAGCCGCCGGTGATGAACCACGTTGCCATGAAGGTATCTCCATCCGTTCGCTTCGCCCGGACACCCCTTGCGGTGGCGGGCTCCGGCATCCACTGAACCAACTCTGAGCAGGCAAAAGAGGCATCAAAAGGGCCCGCCTGATCGGGGGACAAAATGGGCCACCCTCCCGCCGCCGAATCCTCAGTGAACGCGCGACCCTGGATGTATGGACCGTGAGCACCCCACCAGCGCACCCATGGCGGAATTTCTCCGCTCTGCCCGCACCCGCCTCACCCCGCGGGAAGCCGGGCTCGACGACCCGGGCCTGGGCCGACGCCGGGTATCCGGACTGCGTCGGGAGGAACTCGCCCGGCTGGCCGGGGTGAGCGTGGACTACTACACCCGCTTCGAACAAGGTCGCAGCCGCAGCGCCTCCGCAGAGGTCCTCGACGCGCTCGCCACCGCCCTGCACCTGGACGACGCTGAGCGCAGCCACCTGCACACCCTCGCCCGGCCACGGCCCCGGCCAGCCCGCCGGCGCCCCCGCCCCCAGCGCGTCCACCCCGCCACCTGGGACTTGCTGGACACCCTCCAGCAGACCGGCCGCCCCGGTTTCATCCTCGGACGACGCCTCGACGTGCTGGCCCACAACCCACTCGCCGGACGCCTGATCACCGACTTCCGCGCCCTCCCCGCGGCCGAGCGGAACCAGGCCCGCTTCGTATTCCTCAACCCGCACGCGCGCGAGCTGTACCGGGACTGGCCCCGCGTCGCCGCCGACACCGCCGCCATGCTCCGCCTCGACGCGGGCCGCCACCCCGACGACCCAGCCCTCAGTGCCCTGGTCGGTGACCTGTCCATACACAGCGAGGAATTCCGCCGCTTCTGGTCCGACAACAAAGTCCACCAGCGCACGACCGGCACCAAGGACTACCACCACCCGCTCGTCGGCGACCTCACCGTCACCTACCAGGCCCTCACCCCCGCAGACGACCCCGACCAGATCCTCTTCGTCTACGGCACCGAACCCGGCAGCCCGTCCGAGACCTCCCTGCGCCTGCTGGCCCAATGGAGCAGGACGGCAGCCGATACCGGCAGCGTCACAGCGCAAGCGCCAAGAGCGCACGACTGACACAAGCCCGCTCCGGTCGTCAAAAGGTACGAGACGCATCCGACGCAGAGCGGTCTCTCCCCCACGCCCCGGCGCTTCGCACTCCGGGACGGTGAGCAATCAGCGGCTGGTGCCGCCCGGGGCAAGCAGACTGGTCAGCTCGGAGATCGCCTCCGAGGAGGGCTTGAAGTAGCGGCGGACATTCTCGGGCTTCTTGTGCCGGGACTTCGCCATCAGCATCAGCAGAGAGGCGCCCTGCTCCCCGAGGTGGGTCAGGGCGGAATGGCGGTACTCGTGCAGGTCCCAGCCGGTCCCCGGCCCGCGCACCGCGGTGTGCTCATCCAGCAGGGCGCGGGCCTGGCCGTAGGAGAGGCGGGCAAGGCCGGTGTCCGGGCACACGTCGCGCGGGCTGACGACTTTCCCCGGGCCGGGACGGCGGTGGGTGACGAACACTGGCCCCCGGGTACGGCCACGCAGCAGCCGGGGCAGCAGGCGGGCGGTGCCGGCGTCCCAGTAGACGGTCTCCAGCACGAAGTCCTCGCGCGCCTGCCCACGGCGGCGGACCTTGCTCCGGGCGCCCTTGGCCTTCACCGGGCAGCGGCGGCCGGCGAGGTCCAGGTCCTCGATGTTCACGCCGAGGATCTCCTCGGACCGCCCGGCGGTCTCGTAGAGCATCCGCCACAGCGTCTTCTCCCGCAGATGGACCTCGCGCCGGGCGATGAGCCGGTCCACGGCCATCTTCGAGCGGGCCGGGGTCTCGGAGTCCGGCACCGCCAGCCGCTTCGTCCAGGCCGGAACCTGCGGGCTGTCGTAGCCGTACTCCGCACACCAGCCCAGCCAGGACAGCACCGCCGCCCGGCGGGCGTTCCAGGCGTTGACCGCCGCGGTGCCCCACAGCAGTTCCAGGGCCTCGCCGATCTCGTCGTCCGCGACCGACCCCAGCGGACGGCCCTCCCCTATCCGCTCGGCGGTCTTGCCGACACCCGTCGAGTAGCTGCGGACCGTGTTCGGGTTGCAGAGCGAGTCGAGGAAGGCGTCGGCCGCCGCACGGACGGTCAACGCCTTCCCGGTCGGCAGTTGCACGACGGTGGGCACCGCTCCCCCTTGCCACAGATAACAGGGCCGCTTCACGTACGGCCCGGAGAACGTCACCGCAGGTGACGAACCAAGCTCCCGCAGATAATAGGGCGTTATCCGTGGGAAGACTTCAGACGGGTCCGGTCGCCGACGCTCCGTCAGCCACCTACCAGGGTCGACGTCGGCTTAGCGCACGATCTGACATGGATGTTCCTCAACCCCCGATACGGGCTCGGAAGTTCTCGACAGGAGACACATCGGCGGACGGGGCGGTATTTGTCGTACACGTAAGCGAGGACGTGGCTAGATAGGGGGTAGGCAGGTCAGGCCGACAGCCGAAGAGAGCGCAGCCGCTCGGCGATCGTGAACGAGTCGAGCCGCAGAGTGGTGATGTCGGCGATCAGTTCGCGCCATGCTTCGAACTTCGTGTTGACGCGCTCACCGTGCATTCCCAGATACGCCACGGCCAAGCCGAAGCCGTACAGCTCGTTTCGCGCCGGCAGAGGCCGGAGCACGATGCATTCCTCCAGCATCACCGCCGCCCGCCAGAAGGCATCCGGGTGGTGCTGGTCATGGCGGGGCGGGTCGACCTTGTGCCGGGCGGCCAGGCCGACGAAGACGGAGTAGTCGTTGACCGCAAGGTCGTCCAAGAGCTCAGCCTGACGCTCCAGGAACCATCGGTAGTCGACGTAGTACTCGGCAGGCACCGGTCAGGCCGCCCGCGGGGCGGTGTGGGCCGCAGCGGGGGCACCGTATTCGGCATCGAACGCGGCGACCGTCTCCGGGTCGCCGGTGACCTGCCGGAAGAGCTCCGCACCCTCGTCCAGGGCACGCTCGCGCCGCTTCTCCTCGGCCACCTGCGCCAGGTAGGCGTCCAGCGGCAGCCCCGCTGCCTCGGCCAAGGCCTGCAGCGTGTCCGCTGTAGTGTCGTCGATCTCGATGCCTGCCATGCATCGAGTATGCCGCCTGAGACCACACTGCGGCCACCCACCTGAGAACATTGCCCTGACCTGCACGTTTATGGAATTGTCGGGCACGGCCCAGCCTGCGAACCTGCTCCCTGGTGGGACAGCGTCCACCGCCTCGTTCCTGCGGTGCGGATAGCCGCAGTCGGGGTCGGCTGCGGCTATCAGTGCTCCTGGGCCAACCGTTGCTTGCGTCACTGACGAGGGAGAAGCGCGTACGGGCGCAGGGGGACGCCGACCGTTTGAATGACGAGGTTGCGGTGCGCGGCGTGCAGGGTGCGTACGGCGGCCCGGGTCAAGCCGGGCTTCGGTGGTGGGACGCCGGCGCGCTCGCGTCCGGGCTTGGTCGGGATCCACAGGTAGCCCGGGTCACTGCCTTCCAGGGCTTTCGTGATGCCGGCGCGGACGTCGAGCCAGCGGCGCAGGATCTCCACCGTGTGCTTGTCGAGCAGGTGGTCGACATCGGCGACGGTCACGACGGGGACCGGGCGGCGTTCCAGGTCGACGTCGGTGACGTTGAGCTGGTGGAGCTGAGGTACGGAGTGGCCGGTGGCTGCGACAAGGGCGGCCACAGCCGCGGTACGGATGGCGGTGGCGGCATTGGAGCCGGTGGGCCGTCGTACGGCGAGGATGCGCAGCAGCTTGTAGGCCTGCTCGGGATCCAGGCGGTCGCTGTGCCCGGATGCCGGGTAGGGCCGGTGCAGGCCGGGGAGGGAGAGGTAGTCGACGAAGGCGTTGTACGTCTGGATACGGGCGCGCTGGGAGTCGTGCGCTGCGGCGGCGTCAGGGCCGGTGAGTGTATTGCGGCGCCGGGTCTCGCCGGCGCCGGCCGCGTCGAGCCAGGAGTCTGCGCGCTTCGGATCGACGAGTTCCTCGGCGGTGAGCGAGGGAGTCTTCTCCTCGTTGAGGGCGTGCTCCAGGAACTCGGTGAGCAGCGTGCCGCGCAGCCGGACGGTCTCGATGGCGTACCCGGCTTCCTGCTGGGTCTTCATGAAGCTGCCGATCGAGGCGAGGGCGTTGGCGGTGCGCGGGTTCGGCATGCCGACAGGGTACGGAATCCAGTTGCGTCGTGCTAGATAACAGCAAGAAGCGAACCCCCATCCCCGGCAAGCTTCAGGTCTCGTCTCGGTCCGTGTCGGACCAAATTGGACCCTAAAGTTCCTATACGGTCCCTGTACGACCCCTAGCCACCCAGGCAGGGCAGCTGCCTCGCGGAGCGTCTGCCTTCCCTGCTTCTTGCTGTTATCGTCTTCTTCGACGGCGCGCGAGCGCGCAGGAATGCGACGGCCCAGGGCGAGTCCAGAGTCCAACGGGCCGAGCCGAGCGTCTGGGCGGTCGCGCGCAGTACGGGAGCATGTCCCCCATGCCCAACACCCTGTGGCCCCTTCTGGTGGCCGCCGTCACCGCCGTGGTGACCGCCCTTGCGGTCGGCCTGCTCATCACCCCGCGCATGGAGGCCCGCAAGAAACGGCTGGGTGAGGTCCATGCCGCGCGTGACACCTTCGGCGCGAACATGCTGCGCGTTGTCTCCGCTTGCTCACTGCTGCAGAGGTTCGAGCTGCCGCCGGCCGACGATCCCAACTGGACGCCCGTCATGCGCGAACGGCTGACAGGCGAGCGGAACCGCTGGCTGCAGCAGCTCGACGAGGCCACCGTGTGGCTGCTCGACAACGCCGCGACGTACGCCGGCAGCTGGCCCAACGCCCGCATCATCCAGTTCGCCATCGACTACGCGGGTCACGCGCGTGCCGTCGTGCTCTCCGAACGAGAGGAGGCCACCAAGGTGGAGTTGCTGCTCGCCCTGACCGTCCCGGTCCAGCGGCAGTTCTTCGGGTGGCCATGGTCGCGTGCCTGGCACGCCGTCGCCGATCATCGAGCTTTCGCCGAGACCGTCTCCCGCATCAGTGGTGAGCCCAGCACTCCATAGCCGGGCAGACCACCGGGCCGATCGACCAGGTGCAGGCGTTGCCGCCGGGTGAACGTCCTGTGGGCACTCCTGCGCGACGGACGGTGCTACAGCCCCACACCACCCGTCACTCTGGCCGCTTGACAACGTCATTAGGAATCCTTGTGGGGGCAGACCTGCTCTCTCCAACTCCGCGGCCGCGGGGCCGTCATGAGGCAGTACCGCCGCTGGCCCTCGACCGGCAGAGGGAGCGTCGGGGGGCCTGAGTACCGCGTCGCGTGAGGACAGACAATCGCTCTGAAGGCACTCCGGCTGTTCAGTCGCGTTGCAGCTTGGCGCGAGCCTGTTCCAACTGCCCCACCGAGATGGCCCCGGTGTCCGGCAGGCCTGCGTCCGCCCACGCTGCCTGGGCGCGAGCCACGGCGCCGTCGGCGTCGTCGAGAAGGATTTTCTTGGCCAGGTTCACGGCGATGGCGCCGTCGCCCAGGTCCATGAGGTGAGCGAGCATGCGGACCTGCTTGGTGGCAGAGGCTTTCTCGTTGTACCGGAAAACCAGAACCCATCGGCCTTGCAGGGCTCGGGCTCGCGCGATGAGGTCGCGGCCGCGGTCGGTTTCCTGCTGCTCCGTACGGATGTGCTCGGTTTCCCCTGCAGGATTGCGCAGCGTCAGCAGGCCCCGCCGACTGGACTCCTCGATTTCCACGTTCTCCAAGAAGGCGACGAACCTCGAAGCGCTGTCCAGACGGCTGATGTCCTGCGCAGCCTGGCTCGCGATCAGGTGCAGGTCAACGGTGAGAGCATGCACGCGGCGGCCCCATGCGGGTTCCTCACCGGGCGGGCAGGGCCCGGCGGCGTGCGCGGCGGCGATGACGAGGCTGTAGTCCACACGACTATCATCGCGCTGCACCGTGCCCTCGACATCGTCGACGCTTGTGAAGTCCCTGCTGCCCCCGAGAGATGAAGAGGCACGTTCTGATATTCCGGCAAGCAGGAGGCAGACGGCTCCGTGCCTCTCCAGCCGCTTCGGTAAGGGTTCGGGTCAGCACCCTCTACCCGACATCGCTCAGCCCGTCTACTCAAGGTCGATCGCGTTCTGCACTCTGGTGCCACCGGCGCACAGGGTCGGTAGCTCCTCAGCCCTGGCGGGCTTGCGGTGCCCCGCCGGGGTGGTGATTCGCCGTTGGCGGCGAACGGATTCGTCGGGGCCTTCAAGACAGGAAGCGTGGCTGAGACCGGGAGAGAGTTGCTGCAACATACGCGCGCCTGATCCGTCCACGCACCGCATCATCGTGGCGGACTGTCGGTGGTGCAGGTCGAACGGGTGGGAGTGAGTACGGCTCCGGCTCGAAGCAACAGCACTGTCTGGCGGAGCTCTAGTACTACTGGCCCTCGCGGGCGACGTTGTTGCCGAGAACGTCGAACAGATGACGTCGGGCATCAGCCCCGGGGAGCTCCGGCAGACGAGGACCTGCACTTATAGATAATAGAGACGCTGACGTTTATGCAGGTCAGACGGGCTGACAAGGCCTCAGAACATGACTCCCACGTCAATTTGAGCATGCGAAACTTGCGTGTGAAGTCAAGTTGCCCCGTGGTCATTGCGACATAGATGCGCAATCCCGCGATGGGGGTCGGAACCGTTGCCAACATGACTCCGAAGTCATGTTCGACGCGCCCAACGCGCAGATAGGTCGCGTCGTTGCTATCCATATGCGCAATCACTACTGTGCTCTGCGTCTAGGTTTCGATCTTGAGGAGCGCGTAGCGTCATGACTGCCCAGCCTCAAGGGGACCCTCGTCGGGTCCCTGGCTCGTCCCCCCCTCGTGCGCCGAGCCCGAGCAGCCCGTACGCGGGCACGCTTGGTCCACGGCGAAACCTTGTCGAGTTGCCCGTCGGCCACACGGCAGAGGTCAAACCACCGGTCACCGCAGGCGACTTCGTCGGTAAATACTTCGCCCAGGACAGCCTGGAGTTCCTGCGCTGGGCCGCCAGGTACTTCAGAGACGACAACGTGACCCTGTGCGTACTGCTCTACATGATGGGAAGTCAGGAAGTGGGAGGGGCTGTCGAGCTCAAGCAGACCCAGATTGCCGCCGAGCTGGACATGGACCCTGCGCAGGTGTCACGGGCCCAGTCCAAGCTGAAGAGGCTGGGGCTCGCTTACTCGCCGAAGAAGGGGTCGATCCAGCTCCAGCCCGCAGTGACCCTTCGTGGAGGCTACCGACAAATCAACAAGCCCGTACGAGGATCAGGGGCCAAGAGCGTCAAGGTCCAGGTGGAACAGCTGAGCCTTCTGAATGAGCTCGTGCTCGATCCCAACGTTCCAGACGAGTTCAGGGGTATGGCCCTTCCAGGTGCGAAGCTACCTAAACCATTGTCGAGGACACGCAAGCGGAAGCGTACGGAGAAGAAGCCGGAGGCGTGAGGATGAGGACTGCAGCGTCTGCGAACCCGGAGCCGCCGGAGCTGACATACGGCACCTTCAACGGCTTCGCCTACATGCCTGCGATGCCGGGAATCGCCTATCGGGTGCTTTTCCGACTTCTGGGCACCCAGGAGCCGGGAGGGCGTTGCCTGGTCACTGAAGAGGAACTGGCCGAAGCCCTGGACGTGCACCGCTCCATGGTGGGACGGGGACTGCAGGCCCTGATCCTCGCCAAGCTGGTGTTCCGCCAGGCCAAGGGCATCTACGTGCTCAACCCGATGATCAGTGGCGCCCGCAGTGTTACTGAGCACTTGGAGGCCATCGGGACACTCGATCCTGCGGACCGTCTCGATGTCGACGACTACCAGGAGCGCTACGAAGCCTCCGTCGCTCAGGCCGAGCAGGAGAAGAAGGAGAAGCGCCTGGGCCGCAGGAGTTCGCCCGGTCGCTCGAAGCCAGCCAAGGCTGCCGCTTCCGAGGGAACCGCGGACGTACTGAGCCTTTCGACGGCCCGTGACCGTTCGCGACGGCGGCCATCCCGTTCGTGACACAACCCGCTCAACATTGAGGCCCCCGCCGGAGCGGGGGCCTCAATGCGTCTAGGTTTCGAGATACAGCTTACCCTTCCACTCGCCTGGGCACCACAGAAGATCTTGACGTCGACGTCAAGCCAGAGCCTCCCAGCGGACGAGGAGGCTCAGTACTTATCACGCCGTGATAATCCGGCGGCCCGCATCAGCTCTGCTTGGTGCGGCAGAGGCGGGTCGTTGCGCAGGAAGCCGTCGGACATGAGACCCGCCGCAGAGGTCGGCAGGTGGGGCTCGGGGAAGACCAGCCACAACCACACCCCGAACGGCAGCGGCACCAGACATGCAGAGTGGTTTCGGCCGGGTCCGGGCCGCTGCCGTCTGCGTTTGGAACCGCACCAGAATGATGTCGGAGCCGGCGTCAGGTGGAGGCAGCCCCCGGCCCGGCCGGAGTGACCCGCCGTGCAGACGAACCTGTGGCAGTAGGACGTCGAGGGCGCGTTGCTGGCCGGGCTACCGCGCCCACAGAGCGACGCCGGGCCTCTCCGTGGGCTGCTGGACAGGGTTGCTGGCCAGGGCTTTTGCGGCAGGGCGAAAAGGCCTTTCCCATCGCGCCGATCCTGAGCAGGCTGTAGCTGATCGTGCGTAAGGAGAACTCGGCACCCGTGTACCCGCCGGGGGCAATCATAGAAGCCGGGCGATGCTGCAATGATCGCCCCTGATCGACGGGAGGCGTCCGCATGCGCGGCGCGATACGAACCGCAGTAGGCATGGCAGCCACCGGTCTGCTGGTCCTGACGATGGGCAACCCGGCATCCGCCGTCACGATGGAATACAACACCGCGGTACGTGACACATCGAACGCCGGAGACGGCTGCATCACCATGGGCAACCTCTCAGCTACAGCCTGCTTCAAGCCGTACGGCGATGTCGTCTTCGCCGCGGACATGTTGCCCGACGGGTACTCCGTCTACGCCCTGTGGCAGAACCAGCTGCGCAACAGCGCTGGGAACTGGGGGCTCTACCGCAACGGCAAGTGCACCTACACGGGGGGATCCATCAGCAAGGGGTCCTGCAACAAGGACATGTACGAAGACAGCAGCTCAAATGCCCGGGGCGGCAAGGGGAGCCGGGTGCGCGTCAAGGCATGCACCAACGATCTCGGAAACGACACGTGCAGCGGCTGGAGCCGTTGGATCTACAACAGGTGAGAGCTGTGTAGCCACGTGGCGTACACAGCCCACCCCACACAGCGCCCACGGCAGGCAAGCCGGTGAGCCCACGACACAGCTGATGATCCAGGCCGCGGCCACATCTGGCCGCGGCCTGAAGGCTCTTGTGCCGCGGACGGGCCCGGCGCAGAGTAATTGTCAAGAGTTGTGGATCAGCGGGGTTGTTCAGGCCGCGGCGGCCTCGGGGCGTTCGATGAGGTGACCGTTCTCGAAGCGGGCGCCGGCGCGGACGAGGGCGACGAGTTGGGGTGCGGTGATCGCACGCCATCGGGCCTGGGCGGACTCGGCGAGTTTGAACACCATCGCCAGGGCGGCGGCCGCGCTGCCTGCTCCGCGGGTGACCTTGGTCCGGAGCTTCACCGTGCTGAAGGTTGACTCGATCGGATTTGTTGTGCGCAGGTGCACCCAGTGTTCCGCCGGGAAGTCGTAGAACGCGAGGAGTTCGTCGACGTCGTCGGTGATCTTCTTGACGGCCTTGGGCCACTTCGCGACGTAGGACCGCTCGAAGTCCTTGACCGCCTTCATGGCATGGCCGCGGTCCTCGGCGTTGTAGATCTCCTGCAGGGCCTTCTTGGCGCCGGGCTGAGCCGACTTCGGCAGGGCGTTGATCACGTTGCGGGTTTTGTGAACCCAGCACCTCTGCTGTCTGGCCTGCGGAAACACCTCTGCCAGCGCCCGCCACAGGCCCATCGCACCGTCGCCGACCACGAGCTCGGGGTCGCGCATGCCACGCCGCCGGCAGTCGCGCAGCAGGTCCGCCCACGACTCGGTCGACTCGCGCAGGCCCTCGGCGAGCGCGATGAGTTCCTTGGTGCCGTGAGGTTCCCCCGAGATGCGGCGGATGGTGACAGAGGGTCGGATGGGTCTCATGAGAGGAGCCCATACGATGCCCGCACCGAGGAAATACCCGCTGGAGTTGCGTGAGCGTGCGGTGCGGATGTACCGCGCTTCCGAGCCGAAGCCGGTGATCCGCCGTCTGGCCGAGGAGCTCGGCGTGCACCACGAGGCCCTGCGGGGCTGGATCCGGCAGGCCGAGGCCGATGCCGGTGAGCGGGGCGACCTGCTCACCACTGCCGAGCGGGAAGAGCTGACGGCGCTGCGTAAGGAGAACGCCCAGCTCAAGCGGTCGAACGAGATCCTGAAAGCTGCCTCGGCTTTTTTCGCCCAGGAACTCGACACGACCCGGCGCAGGTACTGACGTTCGTCGACGAACACAGTGACCTCGGTGTCGAGCCCGTCATCCGGGAACTCTCCATCCCCTCGTCCACCTACTACCGCTGGCGCCGCGCGCAGAAGGAGCCGTGCGAGCGCAAACGCCAGGACGCAGAACTGACCGAGAAGATCCGCAAGGTCCACGCCGACTCCGGCGGGATCTACGGATCCCCACGCGTGCATGCCGTCCTCGCACGCGGAGGCGTACGCATCGGCCGCAAACGCGTCGAGCGGCTGATGCGCGAGGCCGATCTGGCCGGCATCAGCCCACGCCGTCCCGGCAAGGGGTTCACCCGCCGCGATCCGGACGCCGCCCTCGCCCCGGACCTGGTGCAGCGCGACTTCACCGCGAGCGAGCCGAACCGGCTGTGGGTCACCGACCTCACCATGATCCCCACACTGGAAGGGCCGCTGTGGCTGTCGGCGATCCGGGACGCCTTCTCCCGCCGGGTGGTGGCCTGGGAGACCTCCGCCCGCGCCGACGCGGACCTGGTCCTCACCACGCTGGAGTACGCCCTCGCGTCCCGCGAGGTCGAACCCGGCACGCTCATTCATCATGCGGACCACGGCTGCCAGTACACGTCCATCAAACTCACCACTCGCTTACTCCGGGCGGGAGTTGAGGCATCCATGGGGTCGGTCGGGGACTCGTTCGACAATGCCCTGGCGGAGAACCTGTGGATGCTGGTGAAGACCGAGTGCATCCGCGGCCGGGTATTCACCACCCGGGCCGAGGCGAACCTCGCGCTCTTCGAGTACCTCGACGGGTTCTACAACCCCCGCCGCATCCAGAAACGACTCGGTTACCTCAGTCCCATCGAGTTCGAGGAAAAGCACTACGCCGATCAGGCAGCGGCCGAACCAGTGAACCTGAAACCCCGCCAACCCCTCCTGACCAGCTAGTCAGCACCTCCCGCACAACGGGGGAAGCTCACCGTCCAGGCGGACGCCCATGAGGACCAGGACGCAGGAGTGCACCTGGCCGAGGCGGACCTTGGGGTGGACACCGTCGGCCCACACGTAGACATAGTCGGATCCGGACAGGTCACGGGCCTGGAAGGCGGCGTGGTCGTCCTGCCACTGCTTCGTCAGCCGGGTCACCGTGGCCGGCGAGAGCCCGGCCGCTGAGCCGAGGAACTGCTCCATCGCGGGCACGAAGTCGCCCGAGGACAGTCCGTGCAGGTAGAGCAGGGGCAGGACCTCGCTGACCTTCGGGGATTTCCGACACCACGGCGCCAGGATCTTCGACGAGAACCGCTTGCGCTCGCCCGTCTCCGTGTCGACACGCTTGTCGTTGACCCGGGGCGCCCGCACCTGGACCGGGCCGGCGGCAGTGGTCACGGTCCGTTCGCGGTGGTGGCCGTTGCGGACCACCAGGCGGCGGCCGTTCTCGTCGCGTTGACCGGCCAACTCGGCTATGTACTGGTTGACTTCGGCTTCCAGGGCGGCGGCGAGCATCCGCCGGGCGCCCTCACGGACGATGTCGTCCATCAAGGAGCCGGTCTCGGTGGATCCCTCGTCGTTGACTACGCTGAGCACGGGCGTGCCTTCCCGACCCGCGCTGCAACGCGGGCCTACTCGATGACCATCAGTCGATCACTCGGGAAGGTACGCCCTCCGCATTCCGCGAGGCACCCCTCCCGAGGCCGATCCACAGGTCTTGAACATTGCTCCCCGGCGCATCCAGACTCTGCCTGGTTGGCAACGATGGCGGCACTGGCCTGCAGGTACTGCTTGACGAGCCAGACGTGAGCCAGTTGGACGGAGATCCGGGGCGCTTCGATGGAGCGGTGGCTCGCCTGGGGCTGACTGCTTCCAGAGCCATGCCAGGCTCCCTCAGCCGGGTCGGTAGGCGTGGCGTAGCTGAGGGCAAGTCCACTTTGGCAGTCCGGCCCGTTCCCGGGGCGTCGTCGGAAATCTCGTCCAAGCCGTCGGCAGACAGCGGCCGGCCGCGGGTCGACTCGCGCAACACCAACGAACAGCCGGTCATGCTCGACCGGTCCAGGCCGACAGTTCCGCTCCACCGTCTTCGAGCCGGACGACCTCCGGACCCCTCGCCGTGGCTTCTTCTATGCGGTTATGACCGCGAAGCGTCAGCGGTGGCGACGTCGGCCAGCTTCCTGGCACCACCGCAAGAAGCCCCTCAGGTCATAGGCAGTGGCCAGCAGGGTGTTCAGCCGACAGCGTGCCGCATCGAACTCCAGGTAGTCGTGAACCAGAGCATGGCCGAGCGATGCTGCGGGATGCCCATGGCACCAACGCGTCGCACAACTGAGCTTCCAAGCCATCCGAGTTCCTCGACGTGACCTGACCGGGGACCACGAGCTCGCGGAAGAGTCGTCACCCACATAACCGCCCAGCACCCGATGCACGCGCACGTGGCCCTCGCAAGGCCCACCACGGAAGGCGGTGCTGGAGTCCGTTCCCTTAGCGCGGTGACGTCGGACGGGATTATCACGGCGTGATAATCCCGTTTGGGCGTGCCCATCGGGTGAAACGGCGTCAGAACTTGCAAATGGGGTGCCGCTACGCCGCCAGAGGTCAGTATGCTGACGTCATGGCTTCCCCTTACTCCGATGGAGACCGGGAAAAGGTAGCGTCCAAGCTGCCCTCGGCGCTCCAGCAAGCACTCAAGGTTCGCGCCGCCGAACTCAGCCTGGACATCCAGGACGCCGTCGAGGCCGCCATCAACGACTGGCGCGGCAGCACGAGCAGCGGCGTAGAAGTGGACACCGCCGGTGCGAAGTCGTTTTCCACATGGCTGCCGCCAGGGCTGTACGAGCAGTTCAAGGAGACCTGCACCGACCGCGGCGTTTCCTACACCCAGGGCCTCGCCCAGTCGATCCGGGACTGGCTCGACGCGAACCCCTCGCCCCGGCACGGCGCCCGCGGAACCGACCCGGAACGGAAGATCGTCGGCAACCAGAAGGGCGGGGTCGGCAAGACAGCCATCTCCGCCGGGATCGGCGAGGCCTACGCCGAGGCGGGCAAGCGCGTCCTCGTCGTCGACTTCGACCCACAGGGACACCTCAGCGAACAGCTCGGAGTCCCCCAGATCGAACCCAACCACGACAGCCTCGTCTCCCATATGTGCGGGGAAGGAAGAGGAGACCTGCGCGACCTGGTCGTGGAGATAGACGATCCGCGGTACGAGAAGCGCCTGCACGTCCTGCCTGCCTGCTTCGACGGGTTCCTCCTCGACGCGAAGATCGCCGTCGTGGCGACGCAGAAGCGTGGCTTCCAGAAGGAAGCAGCCCTCGAGTTGGCCCTGCGCCCCCTCGAAGCCGAGTACGACATCATCATCGTCGACTGCCCGCCCAGCCTGGGTATCGCGATGGACGCCGCCCTCTACTACGGGCGCCGGCGCCGCGGCGAGCCCGCCGGCGTCTCCGGCGTCATCATCCCCGTACTCGCCGAGGACTCTTCCGCCACCGCCTACGGCATGCTCGCCCAGCAGATCGAGGACCTCTGCGACGACCTCTCCCTGGACATGGATTACCTCGGCCTGGTCGTCAACCTGTACGACTCCCGCCGCGGGTACGTCGCCACCTCGTCCCTGGACAACTGGAAGTCCCTCGGAGACCCGAAGGTCCTTGCCATCATCGGCGACCTGAAGGAACAGCGCGAAGCGGTCCGCAAACGGATGCCGTTGCTGACCTACGCGCCTCACAGTGATCAGGCGGAAGCCATGCGGCAGGTAGCGAGGGGAGCAACACGTTGAGCAAAGCGGACACCCTGGGATCGGCTCCCGCGTTCGGCGCGGCCCGTGGCGCCCGATCCTCCCGGCGCAACCTCATCGACCAGACCATCGCCGGAGAGGAGTCGACCGCAGCGGCCATCACCGAGCTGCCGGTCACCCTCATCAGCGACAACCCCGACAACCCGCGCAACCACCTGCGCAACCTCGACGAGACGGTCCAGAGCGTCCGCGAGGTCGGCATCATCATCCCCATCGCCGTGGCCACGACCGACGCCTACTTGCGCAGCCGGCCGGACCGCGCCGACGACCTCGACGACGGGTCGCAGTACATCGTCGTCGACGGCCACCGCCGCCTCGAGGCCGCTCGCCGCGTCGGGATGGCCACCATCCCGGTCCGCGTCGACAACGGACGGGTCGCCACCGACGAGGCTCTCCTCGAGGCGGCGTTCGTCGCGAACTACCACCGCGACGACATGACCGACCTCGAGGAGGCCCACGCTCTCAAGGCCCTCGTCGACTACTACGGTTCCCAGACCAAGGCGGCCAAGCGGCTGGGCATCCCGCAGAACACCATCTCCAGCAAGCTGTCCTTGCTGAAGCTCGCTCCCGAGCTCCAGAAGGATCTGGTGACCGGGGCGCGGAAGGTGGAGCACGTACGCAACCTCGGCAAGCTGTCGCCCGAAGAGCAGAAGGCCAAGGCTGACGAACGGGCGGAAGCAGCTCGCCGGAAGGCGGAGAGCCAGACGCAGGAGGTCGTTGAGCGTTCAGCGGGCCCTGCCGATTATCACGGCGTGATAATCCCGGAGACGCCTCCCGCTCCAGCTGCTTCGCCGTCTCCGCCATCCCAGCCGAGCACGACCACGCCGCCTCCCGAGCGTGAGCAGACCTCCGAGTCCATCCCGGAACCGCGCACCAGCACGGGAAACCGTGAGACAGCGGTCGCAGGGGCAACGCAGCCGAGGCGACTCCCTTACGACGACGCCTTCTACTGTGTGCACCATCTCCACCAGAAGATGACGCCCGAGACGTTCGCACGAGGAGCCCGGGTGTGGATGGATGTCCTGCGGGAGAAGCATCCGGACGAGTACAAGGCCCTGCTGGACGAGCTGGGAGCTCAGTAGCAGAGGCGCCCGACAGCCCCGCTCGCCTTCTGAGCTGCGAGCGGGGCTGTCGTGGTTCTGGCCTCGAGGCGTCAGTCGGCACGCGACCCCAGACACGCATCCTGATGCATGCCTGTCCCTAAGGCCGGCCGATCGTATCCTGACAGATCGAAAGAAATGGACAAAGGTACGTCCCCTGCCGGTCGGTCATGGAAGATTGAAGGGAAGGGCCAGCTGATGGCCTGGGTCACCGGGATCGTGGATGACGGGCAGGTCGAGTACCGCCTCACCGGTCATGCCGGCTGCTACGTCCCGAACGTTGACGAAGGCCTCGTTGAGCAGGCTCGACCGACCGTCGGTGACCAAGTCGGGTACGGCATGGGAGGCATCGAGGACAGCACGCTCCTGTGGGTCGGCGAAGGCCTCACCGAAGTCGGCCAGACCCCTGGCACGCCGCTGGGCGAGGCGGGCCGGCAAGCCGCACGAGTCCTGACCAGGGGCGTCCATCCCCTCACCGGCGAGCGACTGATGCGTGCCGAGCTGCGTGCGCACCCGCGCGCCAAGCTGGCCGGCGCCCGGCTCGTGGAGGCGGTCGAGGCTGCTGCCGAGGCCGCCGGGTGCGAGCCCGCCGACCTGTTCACCGGCAAGCCCAAGCAAGCGAAGAAATGGGCGACGCTCGCGCGGATGGTGCGTCAGAAGGGTGAGCGGCACCAGCTGCAGATCGACTCCCTGCACCGCCTCGCCCGTGCGGCCGGACTCGTCCTGGAAGACATCTACGACGCCGGACGGATCGCCGAGGCGCGAGCCCACCAAGGGGAGCGGGTCAGCGTCCGTATCCGTGCCTTGAGGTTCCCCCGAGATGCGGCGGATGGTGACAGAGGGTCGGATGGGTCTCATGAGAGGAGCCCATACGATGCCCGCACCGAGGAAATACCCGCTGGAGTTGCGTGAGCGTGCGGTGCGGATGTACCGCGCTTCCGAGCCGAAGCCGGTGATCCGCCGTCTGGCCGAGGAGCTCGGCGTGCACCACGAGGCCCTGCGGGGCTGGATCCGGCAGGCCGAGGCCGATGCCGGTGAGCGGGGCGACCTGCTCACCACTGCCGAGCGGGAAGAGCTGACGGCGCTGCGTAAGGAGAACGCCCAGCTCAAGCGGTCGAACGAGATCCTGAAAGCTGCCTCGGCTTTTTTCGCCCAGGAACTCGACACGACCCGGCGCAGGTACTGACGTTCGTCGACGAACACAGTGACCTCGGTGTCGAGCCCGTCATCCGGGAACTCTCCATCCCCTCGTCCACCTACTACCGCTGGCGCCGCGCGCAGAAGGAGCCGTGCGAGCGCAAACGCCAGGACGCAGAACTGACCGAGAAGATCCGCAAGGTCCACGCCGACTCCGGCGGGATCTACGGATCCCCACGCGTGCATGCCGTCCTCGCACGCGGAGGCGTACGCATCGGCCGCAAACGCGTCGAGCGGCTGATGCGCGAGGCCGATCTGGCCGGCATCAGCCCACGCCGTCCCGGCAAGGGGTTCACCCGCCGCGATCCGGACGCCGCCCTCGCCCCGGACCTGGTGCAGCGCGACTTCACCGCGAGCGAGCCGAACCGGCTGTGGGTCACCGACCTCACCATGATCCCCACACTGGAAGGGCCGCTGTGGCTGTCGGCGATCCGGGACGCCTTCTCCCGCCGGGTGGTGGCCTGGGAGACCTCCGCCCGCGCCGACGCGGACCTGGTCCTCACCACGCTGGAGTACGCCCTCGCGTCCCGCGAGGTCGAACCCGGCACGCTCATTCATCATGCGGACCACGGCTGCCAGTACACGTCCATCAAACTCACCACTCGCTTACTCCGGGCGGGAGTTGAGGCATCCATGGGGTCGGTCGGGGACTCGTTCGACAATGCCCTGGCGGAGAACCTGTGGATGCTGGTGAAGACCGAGTGCATCCGCGGCCGGGTATTCACCACCCGGGCCGAGGCGAACCTCGCGCTCTTCGAGTACCTCGACGGGTTCTACAACCCCCGCCGCATCCAGAAACGACTCGGTTACCTCAGTCCCATCGAGTTCGAGGAAAAGCACTACGCCGATCAGGCAGCGGCCGAACCAGTGAACCTGAAACCCCGCCAACCCCTCCTGACCAGCTAGTCAGCACCTCCCGCACAACGGGGGAAGCTCACCTACGATCTCGTCGCCGATCTGCCGAAGAGCGACTCCACCTTGTGGGCGCTGCTCGCCGAGCGGCCCGAGAAGGAGTTCCGAGATCTGGTCCACCAGGCCAAGCGGGAGGCTTTCGCTGAGCTGGAGCAGTGGATCGGCTACGGCCTGGTGGGCGAGGCCGGGGAGCTGCGCCGCATTGCGACTGGCGGACTGCTCGGCTGGAGCGTCGAGCACCAGTCCGCCCGCCCGGTCGACGACACTCCCGGCGACCCTCACCTGCACGTGCACATCGTGATCGTCAACATGGCCCGCTGCGAGGATGGCCGGTGGCGGGCCGTCGCCAACGGCGGTATGGACCTGCACCGGCACGCCAAGGTGTTCGACGCCCTGTTCAAGGCGCGGGTGCGGGCCCTGACGCACGAGCGGTTCGGTGTGGTCCGATCGCGTTCGCCGCGTACTGGTGCATGGGAGATCGAGGGGATCCCCGAGTCTCTGCGCGACCACTACTCCCGGCGTGCGGCCCAGGTCGACGCCATCGCCGGCGCCGACGCGGGCCGCGAGGAGAAGCTGCGGGTGTCGACCGAGACCCGGCATGCCCGGCATGACACCGGCATCATCGATCTACGCGTTGCCTGGCGGCGGCGTGCCGAGGGTCTCGGTTACGACGTGGATGCGATGGTCGCGGCGGCCGCGCCGGGGCCGCCGGGTCCCGACGGTCCGCTCGCTGTGGACGGGCCTGACGGTCCTCGCACACCTCCCCCCGAGCTGATCGCCGCTCAGGTGTTCGACCCGCACATCGGCCTGACCGCTTCCGGCAAGGAGTTCAGCAAGGCCCAGTTGCTCGCCCGGGTCGCGGATGCCTGTCCGTTCGGCCTGGAGACGGACGAGCTCGAGATCCTGGCGGAGCGGGTGCTCGCGGTGCAGGGCTACGCTCAGGCGCTGCCGTCGCGCGGCTCACAGCTCATGGCACACACCGACCGCTACACCACCCGCGACATCCTCCAGGCTGAACAGACCATCGTGGACCAGGCACGGGCCCGGTACGCCGACGGTTCCGCCCGCCTGAGCATCGATCAGGCGGGCGCGGTCATTTCCGTGTTCGAGGTGGCCGCCGGGTTCGCTCTGACCGACCAGCAGCGACGCGTGGTGGAACGGCTGTTGACGGCCGGACACGGCGTGGAGGCCGTCGTCGGCGGGGCCGGATCGGGCAAGACCAGCCTGTTGGAGGCCTGCCGGATCGGCTGGGACGCAGCCGGGCTGACCTACGCCGGCGCCTCCCCGTCGGCCTTCGCCGCGCAGAATCTGTACGACGGATCGGGCATCCCCTCCCGCACCGTTGCCGCCTGGCTGCAGCGCATCCGCGACGGCGGCGGACTCGCCGGCGTCGACGTCCTGGTCCTGGACGAGGCGGCCATGACCGACTACCGGTCCATGGCCGCGCTGCTCACCGAAGCCGCCCGCACCCACACCAAGATCATCGCGGTCGGTGACCCGCAGCAACTGCAGGCCATCGGTCCGGGCGGCGGCTTCGCCGAGGTGCACCGCCTGGTCGGCGGCGAAGCTCTCAGCGGCAACCGGCTCCAGAAGGACGCCGGCGAGCGGGCCGCCTTGGAGGTCTGGCGTACCGGCGCCCGCGATCAGGCCCTGAACCTGCCGACCGACCGCGGCCGCATCCACGCCACCGACAGCGCCGACGACGCCGTGCGCGGCATCCTCACTGCCTGGAACGAGGCCCGCGCACGCTACGGCGATGTGCACGACCTGCTCGAGAACGTGTTGGTGTTGGCGGCCCGCAACCACGATGCCGGTCTGCTGAACGCCGGTGCGCAGGCCCTGCGCCGGGCGGCCGGCGAACTGGGCCGCACCCACCGCTACGCCCTGCCCGGCGGCGACCACCTCACTCTGGCCGTCGGCGACATCGTCCGGGTACGCACCAACGACAACCGCTCCCGCCGCGACGCCGGCCCCGCCGTCCTCAACGGCGACCGCGCCGTCGTCACCCACATCGCCGACGATCACCGGGTGCAGATCACCTGGCGGCGCACGAACGCCGACGGCACCACCCGTGCCGACCAGGCCTGGCTGACCATCGGCCAGATCACCGCCGGGGCGCTCTCCCTGGGCTATGCGATGACCATCGCCGCATCCCAGGGCCTGACCACCGACACCGCCCTTGTCTACGGCCTGGGCGCCAACGCCTACGTCCTCTACCCGGGCATCACCCGCGCCCGCACGGCCAACCACGTGTGGCTGCCCGCCGCCGCCCTGGAGACGCCGGACACCCGTGCCCGGCTCGGCGACCCCTGTGACGAAACAGAGCTCCTGAAACGCGCCTTGCGCGCCTACACCGTGCTGCTGCGCCAGGACCGCGCCGACACCATGGTCAGCCTCCGGCCGCGCGCCGCTCCGGAACCGTCCGCTGCGCCGACGCCCGCGGCCGACGAACCCGCCTTCCCGGCCTGGGACGACCGCGCCGAGCGCCCGTACGGAACACTGCGCACCGACCAGCTGGAGACCTGGCTGGCGAAGGCACTGCGGGCTGCGGCAGCCGCCGAGCACGCCGCCGAGGAACAGACCCGCCAGGCCCGGCACCTGGCGGCCGCCGCCGCGCAGGAGCCCAGCGCCGGCCGACGCACCGCACATGCAGCGGCCGCCATCCTCGCAACGGCCGACCGACTCGCCGCGCAGGCCCAGCAGGAGGACGACAAAGCGCACCGCGCTGCGGCCGCCGCCGAGCAGAGCGAGGGCTTCAAGCAGAGGATCGAAGCGTCCTTCGACCGCAGCCGGATTGCCCTGCGCCTGGCCGGCACCTCTCGTGCGGAACAGCAGGCCATGCTCGCCCAGTACACGCGACAGCTGACTCAGGCACGCGAGGAACAGCAGCGCGCCGAACGCGCCACCGCCGCGGCCCGCCGACAGGCCTGGCAGACGCTGCACACCTCCCCGTACGCCGAGGCTTTCCGCGCCCACGGCGCGCTCGGCGAGGCTCCCGATGACCCGGCGGCCATGCGGCAGCTGTTCGCCGCGATGCACGCCCACTTGCCCACGCTGGCCACGCAGATCGACACGGCACGCACGGAAGCCGCCCAGCAAGCCCGTCGCGAGGCCGCCGCGCTGCGCACCAGGGCGAGTGAACTGCGCTTGGTCGTCGGGCAGCTACAAACCGAGCAGCAGTTGAGGCGGCACATCATTGCCCAGGCTCCGCAACGGCACGCGTCCGACGAGACTGCCCGCGCCGCGCTACAACGGGAGCGGCAGCACATCCCGCAGGACACCCAGCAGACTCGCCGACGGCACCCACGACCGAGCGACGGCGTCCTCACCAACATGTGACCGATGGCTGGACGAGTACCGGCTTCGACTCGTACATCACTGAGATATGCCACAAAGAGCAACCCCGGCCGCGGGACGACGGTGATGGAGGCGACGTGGCGTAGGGGCAGGATGAGCAACCCCCGCGGGCGCGGGGACGACGGCCTGAAGCAGGACACGGCCGCCGCAGTGCGGGAGCAACCCCCGCGGGCACGGGGACGACGAGGCCCTGGACCGGCCCAAGCCCCCGTTCCGGGAGCAACCCCCGCGGGCGCGGGGACGACGGGCCTGGTCGGAGTCGAACCGACGACCGGCGGGAGCAACCCCCGCGAGCGCGGGGACGACGTGACGACGAGGCCGAGCACCGCGGACAGGGTGGAGCAACCCCCGCGGGCGCGGGGACGACCTGTGCGGCGCCCCGGGTGGGGCGTCTTCGATAGAGCAACCCCCGCGGCGCGGGGACGACTCCTCGAAGCTGCACAGGTTGTGCCCGGCGGGCGAGTAACCCCCGCGGGCGCGGGGACGACCGGCCGGCCGGTGTCATCCGGTGCGGGCGGCAGGAGCAACCCCCGCGGGCGCGGGGACGACCCTCTCCGTCACCACCCTCACCGTCGCCCTCACCGAGCAACCCCCGCGGGCGCGGGGACGACTACAGGGAGGCGGGCGACGAAGTGCAGCAACGGGAGCAACCCCCGCGGGCGCGGGGACGACGCCGGGCGGTCCTCCCGGTACCGCGGGCCCAGGGAGCAACCCCCGCGGGCGCGGGGACGACACGGCCTTCTCCTGGTCGGACATCTGGGAGGCCGAGCAACCCCCGCGGGCGCGGGGACGACCGCGGCGCAGCCGAGGGCCCCCTCGGGACCGCAGAGCAACCCCCGCGGGCGCGGGGACGACGCCAGGGCGAACTGGACCTGCCGCGTGTAGTGGGAGCAACCCCCGCGGGCGCGGGGACGACATCAGCCACTTCCGGTAGGACCCGGACGGGCCTGAGCAACCCCCGCGGGCGCGGGGACGACGCGACCATCTCCAGCACGATCAGCACGAGCAGAGAGCAACCCCCGCGGGCGCGGGGACGACTTGATCAGGTTCTGGATGTCCTCGACATTCAGCGAGCAACCCCCGCGGGCGCGGGGACGACATCTCCCTCAGGGTGATGACCGCCCCGCTCTCGGAGCAACCCCCGCGGGCGCGGGGACGACGCGACCGGCACCTCCAGCCGGGCCCGCGCGCTCGAGCAACCCCCGCGGGCGCGGGGACGACCTCCACGATCGCGTCGTGGATCTCCGTCATGGCGAGCAACCCCCGCGGGCGCGGGGACGACGCCCACCCGAACCAACACCCAGGGGGGATCGTGGAGCAACCCCCGCGGGCGCGGGGACGACAGCGAGCGTGTGACTGTCCGTGTCCTGCTGCTGGAGCAACCCCCGGGGGCGCGGGGACGACAGAACCAGCGGACGCGGCCGGGCGCCGCCGGGGGAGCAACCCCCGCGGGCGCGGGGACGACCAGGCAGGAGTGCCCGAGCGAGTCGGGGCCCGGGAGCAACCCCCGCGGGCGCGGGGACGACGACATCACGCCGACCCAGGCTCAGCTGGACGGCGAGCAACCCCCGCGGGCGCGGGGACGACCCGGGCTCCGCCGGCAGCCCGCCCGGCCCCACGGAGCAACCCCCGCGGGCGCGGGGACGACCATGTGGAGTCTCTCGTAGGGGGCGAGGGGGAGGAGCAACCCCCGCGGGCGCGGGGACGACGGCCGACCGGCACGCAGCCCACCCGCGACTCGGGAGCAACCCCCGCGGGCGCGGGGACGACCTGTCCATCGGGACCGGTGGCGGTAAGTCCGTGGAGCAACCCCCGCGGGCGCGGGGACGACGGTCGACGTCGTCAGCCGGCCCGGGAGAACCCGGAGCAACCCCCGCGGGCGCGGGGACGACTCTGTGTGCAACCAAATGCCTGGCTCGAATGTCGAGCAACCCCCGCGGGCGCGGGGACGACATGAACATCCAGGACTGCCCGAACAGCCGGTCGGAGCAACCCCCGCGGGCGCGGGGACGACGACTGCGGGCATCAGCTCGTGCAGGCCGATCGGGAGCAACCCCCGCGGGCGCGGGGACGACCGCATCAGATCGTCCTCGTTGCCGCCGTTCACCGAGCAACCCCCGCGGGCGCGGGGACGACCGGCTCCCCCTCCGCCGCCCCCCGCAGCGCCTTGAGCAACCCCCGCGGGCGCGGGGACGACGCCAGCAGGTGGCCCCGATCGGCGCGGTGGGCAGAGCAACCCCCGCGGGCGCGGGGACGACGGTGACCGTGCCGGAGCGTTCGAGGGTGCCCTCGAGCAACCCCCGCGGGCGCGGGGACGACGACCTTGGTGGCGAACCTGGCGGCTGCGGTGGGGAGCAACCCCCGCGGGCGCGGGGACGACATGGTGTCGGTGCTCTCCCACACCACCGACCGGGAGCAACCCCCGCGGGCGCGGGGACGACGCCTTCGACGCCACCCACGACGGGTTCGCCGTGGAGCAACCCCCGCGGGCGCGGGGACGACCGCCCGGGTCGTGGACCCACCACGCGGTGAGGGGAGCAACCCCCGCGGGCGCGGGGACGACCTGATCCATCACCCGGGGCTGTCCACGAACGACGAGCAACCCCCGCGGGCGCGGGGACGACTACAGCCACTCTGAGCCGGGCCGGCCGAGGACGGAGCAACCCCCGCGGGCGCGGGGACGACATCCAGGCGGACTGCATGGCCGCCAGCGACAGGGAGCAACCCCCGCGGGCGCGGGGACGACAAGGCCCCCCCGGGGTTGTACTCCGGGGGGGTCGAGCAACCCCCGCGGGCGCGGGGACGACCCTGGAGGACCGGCGGGTTCTTCTTCCGCTGCCGAGCAACCCCCGCGGGCGCGGGGACGACCGGACTGACCCGCGCCGGGAGCGCGATCGGAGAGAGCAACCCCCGCGGGCGCGGGGACGACCTGGAGCAGCTGCCGGCGACCGCGCAGACCATGGAGCAACCCCCGCGGGCGCGGGGACGACTGGGAGATCCGGGACGCCTACGGCTACCACCAGGAGCAACCCCCGCGGGCGCGGGGACGACCTGTGCGACCAAACCCCCGACGAGTGCGTGCCGGAGCAACCCCCGCGGGCGCGGGGACGACCGCTCCTCGTAGGATTTTCTGATAGCCGCTGGTGAGCAACCCCCGCGGGCGCGGGGACGACGCACCCAACCCCTCTCCGGGCCCCTCTCCGGTGGAGCAACCCCCGCGGGCGCGGGGACGACCTCCTTCGCCCGGTCGAAAGCGCCGGAGAACCAGAGCAACCCCCGCGGGCGCGGGGACGACAGAGCGATGGTCTGGCGCCGGGCGATAGCCGAGGAGCAACCCCCGCGGGCGCGGGGACGACACTTCGTGGCCTGCGGTGATGCTAGCGAGGGGGTCGGTTTTCCTTTGCCTGCATTCCACTCCTGTGCCATGGCCGAGGGCGTTGTCAGTGGCTTGGCCTAGTGTGCCAGGGCGTCTGAGTGAGGGGGTGATTTCTGTGGTGGATCGTGGTGGTTCTGTCGTCCAGCTGATGAAGACAATGGGGCTGACGCCGGAGGCTGTCGAACGGGTGTCGCGGCTTTGGGGGAAGTCGGCGGCGAAGAACGGCGGCCGCCGGCATTTGCTGCTTGGGCATCTGCTGGACACGGCAGCAGTGGCAGGGCTGATGTGGGATCAGTATCTGTCGCGGGCGTTTCGGCAGAGGCTGGATGAGATCAGCGGAGGCCGGGGCCGGCTGTGGTTCATGTGGGTGTGCGGGATCCACGACTGTGGGAAGGCGTGCCCTGCGTTCCAGGCCGTGGACGCGGTTGAGGCCGCCCCGGTGCTGGCGGCGGGGCTGAAGTGGGGGCAATTGCCGACCGACCGGCGAAAGATGTGGCGTCATGATGTCGCCGGCGCCGCATTGCTGAAGCCGCGGCTGGTTGCCGAATGGGGGAGCGAGGAAGCAGCCGGATGGGTATGGCCGCTCGTGGCTGGCCATCACGGCGCGTTTCCGTCCGCCCGTGGCATCAAGCCGCCACACCGAGAGGTACAGGGCCGGGGGCCTGCTTGGGCTGAGGCACAGCGTGCGGTGGTGGACGTGTTCACCCGTGCTGTCGGGTTCGAGGACTTGGCGGACGTACGGCCGGTGGGCGCTCTGAGGAAGGCTGAGCAGCTCGCGTTGTCGGGTCTGATCGTGATGGCGGACTGGATCGCGAGTGGCGGGCGTATGGGCCGAGGGCTGGCGGATGCCGGACTGGTCTCGTTCGACGACGCCCAGCGCTGCATGGAGGAGTGGTGGGTAGGGCTGCGGCTGCGTGGTGGCTGGCGGGATCTTCCGCTGCCACAGAGCCAACTGGCTCCACTGACAGACCGGCTGGGAGTGACTCCCCGCGCGTCGCAGCGGGAGCTGGTGGAGCGGGCGTGGTCGATGCCGGCGCCGGGACTTCTGGTCGCGGAGGCGCCCATGGGGGAGGGCAAGACGAAGGCGGCGCTTGCGGCCGCTGAGGTTCTGGCGGCGCGGTTCGGCCTCGACGGCGTATTCGTGGCGATGCCGACCCAGGCGACGAGCGACCCGATGTACGAGCAGGTGCTGCAATGGGTGCGCACGTTCAACCCGGAGCTTGAGTCGCAGGTCGCGCTCCTGCACGGACGCCGGCGCTTCAGCAGCTTGTGGCGAGCGATCTGGGAGGGCAAGCGGCCGGACAGCGGTAGTGACGGATGCGGGTGCGAGCGCGGAGAGGCTGATCTCGAGACCGAGGGCGGGTACGACGACTTCGGAGCCATCGACGAGGACGCCCACTACGGCATGGCTCCGGCCGCGCCGCCGGCAGGAGGCGGCTCACCCTCCGGGGCGGACGGTCCCGCGCACTGGTTCCTCGACAACAAGCGAGGGCTGCTCACCGCGTTCGCCGTCGGTACCGTCGACCATCTGCTGCATGCGGCGACCCGTACCCGTCACGTCATGCTCCGGTTCGCCGGGCTGGCCGGAAAGGTCGTGATCGTCGACGAGGTGCATGCCGCGGACGTCTACATGCGGCAGTTCCTCGTGGAGGCGCTGCGCTGGCTGGGGCAGGCAGGGGTTCCGGTGGTGCTGCTCTCGGCGACGTTGCCGCCCGCTCAGCGGCAGTTGTTCGTGGACGCCTATCTGTCCGGCGTACTGGGGACGGCGGACGTTCACCAGCCGGTACCGGAGCCGGCCGGGTACCCGTGTGTCACGGTCGCCTACGGCGTGGGCGGTCGGGCGGTCGCCGAGACGTCGCGTGAGGTGGTGCAGTCCTGGCGGCCATCGATGCCGGTGAAGCTCGCTTGGCTGCCCGACACTGAGATCTCGGGCGCGCGGGTGGCGAAGGCAGTGCGTGAGTCCGTCGCCGACGGCGGAGTGATCCTGGTGGTGGTCAATCAGGTCGCCCGTGCACAGGCGATCTACCAGGAGCTGCGTGAGGCCGGTTTCGACGGAGACTTGCATCTGCTGCACGCACGACTATGCGCCGCGCACCGTGCCGACCGGACGGCGGAGTGCCTGCGTCTGATGGGCCCGCAGGCCGGCGAGAACCGTCCGGAGCGCATGGTGGTGATCGCCACGCAGCTCGCGGAGCAGTCCTTCGACGTGGATGCCGACGTGCTGATCACCGACCTGGCCCCCACCGACCTGCTCCTGCAGCGCATCGGCCGGCTGCACCGCCACAGCGGCACTCGCCGCCCGGACGCCCACAGCGTGCCGCGGGTTCTGGTCACTGGTGTGGCGGCAGGACGGGACGGCGCCCCGCGTTTCCTCAGGGCCTCGGAGGCGATTTACGGGACGTGGTCTCTGTTGCGGGCGACGGCCCTCGTCGCGGAGAGTGCAGGTTCTCTTCCGGCCGCTGCCGATGCGCAGAGAGCGGTTCCGCGGCCGGGAGAGGGGGCGGGGTGGAGCATTCCCGCCGACGTGCCTGATCTGGTGGCCCGGGCCTATGGCAGTGATGAGATCTGCCCGGCCGACTGGCACGAGGCCGAGGCCCTGGAGCAGTGGCAGGCGAAGGAGCTGAAGCGGCAGGAGAAGGCCGAAGAGTTCCTCCTCTGCCGTCAGCGGGAGTGGGCCTTTCCCACACTCGAGGGACTCCACTACGCAGGCAGCCGGGCCACGTCCGAGGAGCAGCTCGACGCCGTCGTCCGGGATGGCGACCCCACCGTAGAGGCGGTGATCGTGCGACGGACCTCCGGCGGCTACCGGGCCATCGACGGAACCTGGCTCGGTGTGCACGGCGAGGTGGACGACGACAGGGTCACCGACCGGTTAATCGGCGGTACCGTCCGGCTCCCTCCGCGCCTCACGGACGCCGCCCAGGCCGAGCTGCGCCCGCTGCCGGGATGGGACGGCCGGCCCTGGCTCCGATACCGGTTGGCGCTGGTACTGGAGGAGGACGGAACGAGGCTGCTGGGCGTGGACCGAGTCTCGTACCACGAAGTGCTCGGTTTGGTCATCGAGCGGGAGACGAGGTGAATGGCAGTGGAGCCGGGCCAGGATCACCCCACCCCGCATTGCGGGGACGACTTCTCGTGCTGACCGAAGTATCGAGCGGGAACACCCCCGTATCCGGGGAGGGCTCCGGCTCCACGAGCCGTGCGAAGGATACCCGTTCTTTGTTGGTACCTCTGTGGCCGGTTAGTCCGCTGCTTCAGCTTTGTCCAATCCGCTTGAAGTACCGAGCGTTCGGTGCAACTCTGTCGGAGACCGGTCGGGGCCAACTCCACCACGGGTCCGGGGAGTTGGCCCATCCGTCGCCGTGTTCGCGGGACACGACGCGGCACATTCAGCACATGGAGGGGGGACCGCCATGGCCAGCGAGGGAGACCTCGTCCACGAGGCATGGCTTACTGTCGTCGTTTGTGACGGCTTCCAGAAGGCTGTCGGCCTGCTGGAAGCATTATCCGAAGCGCACAGGATCCGGCGCCTGGAACTGCCGGTGCACTCGATGCTGCCGGTGGTGCTCCGCCAGTTGCTGCTGCCGATCACGTTCGACACCCTCGGGGTGCCGCGGAGCCGGCAGGAGTGGGGGGAACGGTTCCGCCGGGGGAAGTTCTCCGAGGAGGAACTCACGCGCCTCAGGGAGTACCTGGGCCCCAGCCGTTACGGGAACCGGTTCCGGCTTTTCGACACGGAGCGCCCGTTCGGGCAGGTCGCAGAGCTGAAAGCGCTGAACGGGGACACGAAGTCCGCCGCGCAGTTGGTGCCGTCGGTGGCGTCGGGCAACAACGTGCCCCTGTTCAGTGCGCTGTGTGAGGCGGACGAGCTGCTGCTGACGCCGGGCGACGCCTTGCTGTGGCTGCTGCATGTGCACTGCTGGGACACGGCGTCGATCAAGACCGGCGCCGAGGGCGACCCGCAGGCGAAGAACGGCAAGACGACCGGCAACCCGACCGGGCCTCTGGGCCAGCTCGGTGTCGTCGTCCCCACCGGAGCGACGCTGTACGAGACGCTGCTGCTGAACACGCCGGTGCTGCCCGACGGCCTCGAGGCCGGTGACCGGCCGCAGTGGGCCTGGGACGAGCGTCCGGCGAGCCTCGGCTGCAAGTCGCCGGCCGCCCCCACCTGGTCGGAGCGCCCGACGAGTGGGCTGTTGGATCTGCTGACCTTCCAGGCGCGCAGGGTGCGGCTGTTCACCTGCGAAACGGAGCAGGGGTTGCGGGTGAACCGGGTGATCGTGTCCGCCGGTGACCGGCTGGCGCGGACTCCCCAGTACGAACCACACACCGCGTGGCAGCACACGGCCAAACCGAAGAAGGGCCAGCCGCACCAGCGGCCTCGTCGGCATACCTCGGGCCGGGCGGCCTGGCAGGGACTGAGCACCCTCCTGGCGATGTCCCTGCCCGAGCAGGGCGACGGGCCCTACACGTCGCTGCTGCTGCGGCAGATCGGCGATCTCCAAGCCGACCAGGTACTTTCCCAGCGGTACCCGCTCGGTGTGGAGACTTCGGGCCTCGAGTACGGCACGCAGTCCGCCGTGGTGGAGAACGCGATCGGCGACGACCTGCCCCTGCCCGTCAACGCACTGCTCGCCCAGGACGAGTGGCTGCGTGAAGCCCTGTTGGAGTGCGTCGACCAGGCCGACCGGGTGGCCAGGGCGCTCGACGGTCTCAACAACGACCTGCGGCGCGCCTCGGGCGGTGATCCGCTGCCCAGGGACAAGGGCAGCCGGCCGTCCGCCCAGTTTCTGCACTCCCTCGACCGGACCATGCGCCGCTTTCTCGTCGGGCTGCGGACCGTCGGGGAGGACGACGGTGATCTCCTTGAGCGCGCCCGGCTGGCCTGGGAACAGTCCGTGCAGATTGCCGCGAACCGGGAGGCCGGCCTGCTGCTTGCGGCCGCCCCGCCGCGTGCCGTCGTGGGCCGCACCGTCAGGAACGGTGACAAGGAGTTCGTGTACCGCAGCGGCAAGGCCATCGGCGTCTTCCGGGCGAAGATCGCCGAGATTCTGGAGCGGGCCACGAAGGAACGCCGCGCCACGACGAAGGAGGCGGCTGCATGACGTCTCTCCACAGCACCAGCACTGGCAATACGCGTCCCTGGGCGGGCCGCGCACGGCAGTTCTTCTGGGAGGAGGCTGTCAGGGACTGGCAGTCGAACCGGAGTGAAGGACGACGTCCGCAATTCTCCGAGTACGTCGTACGCAGCCTCAGGGCCGTGCGTGACGGCGTGGGCCGAGAGGCCGGAACCGTCGCGCCCATGCGGGCCGTCCACCGCATCTCCCTCCCGGGCGAGGGCGTGGACCGTCTTCCCGACTCGTACGTCGCTGAGCACTACGCACTGACGTTGTTCGGTCTGCACCAGCACGCCGCGTCCGAACCCGTCCACCAGCCCGGCATTGGGCTGGGCACCGCGTGCCTGAGACTGCGGCGAAGCGAAGCGCTGACGCAAACCGCTCTGGAACGGCGGCTGACCGCGGCCGCCACTGCCCAGGACCTTCACGAACTGGCACAGCACCTGCAGCGGCTCGTGCCGCTGCTGCTGCAGGCGAGCATCGGCCTGGACTACACCCGCCTGTTCCATGAGCTGGCCCGGTGGGACGGGCCGGGCAGGAACCGCACGCTGCGGGCCTGGGGCCTGCAGTACACCGACCCCGGTACCCCCGTCCCACGCAGCGACGAGGACGAGCAAGGCGCCGGGGCCGACCGCGAGCCCGCACCGTACTGGGCGACATTCGAACCCGGCAGCGGGGCCGCCGGTGCGGAACTGGCCGCGCTGCGCTCGGGTATCGGGCGCGAGGCGGGGACCGTGGCCGCCATGTGGGCGTTCCACCGCACCCGCATGGAGTTCGCGTGGCGCGACAAGGGAGCCCTCACGCGGGACCTGGCGGCCGAGCACGCGGCCCTCACCCTCTTCGCCCGTCACCAGCAGACGCACGTCGTCCGTCGGATGCACATCGCGGGCAACAGCCCGGGCACCGCTGCCGGCCTGCTCGCCAAGAAGGCGGCCACCGACGGCGAAGGCAAGAGCGCCACCACGGCGCTGGAGCGGCGCTTCGGCGTCCTGCTCACCTCCGCCGACGCCGACGAACTCGTCATGCATCTGAGATCCTTCGTACCGCTGCTGAACCAGGCCTGCGTCGGACTCGACTACGACCTGCTCCGCGACGCCCTGCGTGCCTGGGACGACCCTCGCCGTCCGGACGCCGCCGCGTCCTTCCGGCAGAACTGGGACCGCGACTTCCACGCCATGGCGACCTCCTGACGTCACCGCCACCCGGCCCGCCTTGGCGCGCGGCATTCCCGGCACATCGGGAACCTGCGTACGCCACCACTTCGACCCTCATCCCTGCGTGCCGCCTCAGCGGTGCCCCATGCCTTAAAGGAGCCATGCCATGAGCCAGCCCACCCTCTTCGTCGAGGTCCACATCCTGCAGAGCCTGCCGCCGTCCAATGTGAACCGGGACGACTCCGGAACTCCCAAGCAGGCCGTCTACGGCGGTGCACGCCGCGCCCGTGTCTCCTCTCAGGCATGGAAGCGGGCCACCCGCACCGAGTACGCCAAGCACGTGCCGGAGACCGACCGGGCCACCCGCACCAAGCGGATTGCCACCCTTCTCGCCCAGCGCCTTGCCTGTTCCGTCGACAAGGGCGGAGCCGGTCTCGCGAAGGAGCCGGCCGACCGCCTGGCCGCCGCCCTGCTTGAGCCGCTCGGCATCACCAAGTCCGCCAAGAAGGACGACCAGTCCGCCTACCTGCTGTTCTTCGGGAAGAAGCAGCTCGACGACCTGGTCCGGCTGCTCGAGGGCCGAGCCGCCGAGCTCGCAGCTCTGCCCGACGACGACCTCAACAACGAGGTGAAGAAGCTCTCCGTCGTCAAGACGCTGTCCACCGGGCACCCGGCGGAGGTCGCCCTGTTCGGCCGCATGGTCGCCGACCTGCCCGCCCTGAACGTGGACGCCTCCGTCCAGGTCGCGCACGCCCTGTCCACCCACGCCGTGCGCACCGAGTTCGACTACTACACCGCGGTCGACGACGAGAACACGGATGACCACGGCGCCGGCATGATCGGCACCGTCGAGTTCAACTCCTCCACCCTGTACCGCTACGCCGTCCTGGGCGTGCACCAGCTGCGTGACAACCTCACCGATGCCGAGGAGACCCGCAGGACGGCGGTCGGGTTTGTCGACGCGTTCGCCCGGTCCATGCCGACCGGACACCAGAACTCCTTCGCCCACCGCACCCTGCCCCACCTCGTGCTGCTCACCGTCCGCGCCGACCAGCCTGTGAACCTGGTCTCCGCCTACGAGGAGCCCGTCACCGGCGTTACCGGCCTGGCCTCGGAATCCGTGGTGCGGCTCGCTGACGAGCTCAAGGCGGTCGGCGAGACCTGGGGCGACAAGCCGCTGCGGACCCTGGCCACCTACACCGCCGAAGGCGACAAGATCACCGAAGTCTTCGGCTCCTCCCTGCCCTTCCCCGCCTTGCTCGACGCCGTCGACGACCTGGTCGGAAAGTGGCTCGCCGGTGGCGAGAACGCGCTTGCCGAGACCGCGGAGGGCGGCGCCCGATGACCGGCACCGACCAGGCCGTCCTCGTGCTGCGGCTGGCCGCCCCGCTCCAGTCCTGGGGCGGACCCTCCCGCTACAACCGGCGCGAAACGCGTCCCCAGCCCACCAAGTCCGGCATCCTGGGACTCCTGTCCGCGGCCGAGGGCCGCGACCGCGAGGCCTCCCTCACCGACCTGCTCGGCCTGCAGCTCGGCGTCCGGGTCGACCAGCCCGGCACGCTGCTGCGGGACTACCACACCTACAGCGACTACCGCGGGCTGCCGCTGCTGTCGGCCAAGGCCAACGCCAAGGGACAGCAGACCAGGACCACCCCGCCCAAGTACACCGGCGTCACCCAGCGTTTTTACCTCCAGGACGCCGTCTTCGTCGCCGCCCTCCGCGGCCCGGAAACCCTGATGCAGAGCCTGGGAGAGGCCGTCCGCAACCCTGTCTTCCCACTCTCCCTCGGCCGCCGCTCCTGCCCGCCCACCGGCCCCGTCAGCCTCGGGCTGCGGCCCGATACAGGGCTGAAGGACGTGCTGAAGCAGGTGCCGTGGCAGGCGGGCAGCCACCGCCGCAGCCAGGTCCAGGACGCCACCGTGTCCCTGGAGGCCACCGTCGAGGACCCGGCCGGCGACCACCTCGCCGTCGACGTCCCCGACACCTACGACCTCAAGACCGGAACCACCTTCGGCCGCCGTGCCGTGCGCCACCTCTGGGTCACCGTGCCCACCGGCCACGCGCAGCCCGCCGAACCCGCACCGGACACCGGCGGCGCCGGACAGTCCGGCCACGATCCGTTCGCCCTCCTGGGCTGGTGACCACATGTCCTACCTGTCGAAGATCGCCCTCAACCCGCGCCGCCGCGCCGCCGTGGCCCTGCTCTCCAGCCCGCACCGCCTGCACGCCGCAGTCCTGTCCGGACTGGCTGTGCAACCTGTCACCGAACGCGTCCTGTGGCGCCTGGAGAACAACACCCCGCACCGGGCCGACATCCTCGTCCTCACCGAGAGCCGCCCTTCCTGGGCTCACCTCGTCGACGAAGCAGGCTGGCCCGGAGCCGACGGCGGCAACCCGCTTGTCGCCGACTACACGCCGCTGCTCGAACGCCTCGCCCGCGGCCGCGAATTCGGCTTCCGCCTCACCGCCAACCCCGTCCAGAACGTCGCCAGGCCCAGCCGGCCGAGCGAACAGCAGGCTGCCCGCATGAAGGAAGGAGCCGATGACGGCAGCCGGCACCGCGGCTTCCGCGTCGCCCACCGCACCGCCGCCCAGCAACTCGAGTGGCTCCTCAAACGGTGCGAACGCCACGGCTTCGCCATCCCCGACGCCACCGCCGCACCTCCCGCCCCAGGCCTGCAGACCCAGAACCAAGACCTGTCCGCCGGACCCGCCGTGACCGTCGTCAGCCGCGACATCCTCCGCTTCCGCAAGCGCCCCGACGGGCCCCGCGTCACCCTGTCCACCGCCACCTTCGAAGGCCGCCTCCGCGTCACCGACCCCGACACCTTGCGTGCCACCCTCCTCAGCGGTATCGGCCCCGCCAAGGGCTACGGACAAGGCCTGCTCACCCTCGCCCCGCTCCGCACCAACGAGGCAGACCATGGCTGAGCCCTGGTGGCGGACCGGGCCACAGGACGTCCACCGGCTCGAGGACCGCATCACCAGCCTCTACGCCGAACGCTGCCACATCGACCGAGACGACAACGCCATCGTTCTGGTCAACAAGGCACGCACCGTCCACGTCCCGGCCGCCTGGCTCGCAGTCCTCCTCATCGGACCCGGCAGCCGCATCACCCACCCCGCCGTCACCCTGCTCGCCGACTCCGGCACTGCCGTGTGCTGGGTCGGCGAGCAGGGCGTGCGCCTGTACGCCACCGGCACCAGCACCGCGCGAGGCTGCCAACTCCAACTGCGTCAGGCCTGGCTGGTCACCCGCCCCAAGGAACGCGTCGCCGTCGCCCGCCGCATGTACGACATGCGCTTCCCAGGCGAAGACACCACCGGCCTGACCCTTCAACAACTCCGCGGCAGAGAGGGCACCCGCATCCGCAGGCTCTACGCCCAGCACGCCGAACGGACCGGAGTGCCCTGGACCAAACGCGACTACAAACCAGGTGACGCGTTCGCCGCCGGTGACGACGTCAACCGGCTCCTGTCCGCTGCCAACTCGGCCCTTTACGGCATCTGCCACGCAGCCATCACCGGGCTGGGCGCCAGCCCGGCCCTCGGCTTCGTCCACACCGGCAACGCCCTCTCCTTCGTCCTGGACATCGCCGACCTCTACAAAGCCGAGTTCACCATCCCCCTCGCCTTCGACCTCACCGCAAAGGGCCTTACCTCGGAACGCGACGCGCGTACTGCCCTGAGGGACGCCGCCGTCCACGGCAAACTCCTGCCCCGCATCGTCACCGACATCAAGCGACTCCTCGTCCCTGACGGCGGCGACCTGCCGGACGAGGATTTCGGCGCCCTCTGGGACGACGGCGAAACCGTCGTCAGCAGCGGCCGCAACTGGAGCGCCACGCACCACCTCGACATCATCCCCGAACCGGCCGAGCCCACCTCCGCAGGTACAGCCCCGTGAGCGCCGGAACGACCGTGGTCGTGCTCATCGCGGCCCCACCCGGGCTCCGGGGACACCTCACCCGCTGGTTCGTAGAAGTGGCCGCCGGCGTCTACGTCGGCAACCCCAACCCTCGCATCCGAGACCGTCTTTGGAACCTCCTCGCCGAGCGCATCCACGACGGCCAGGCCGTCATGATCGAACCCGCTGCCACGGAACAGGGCTGGACCGCCCGCACCGCCGGCCGCAACCGCTGGACTCCCGTCGACTTCGACGGCCTGACCCTCATGGCTCGCCCACGCCAGAACGGACAGCCCTGGCGACCCGCGAACGAGGTAAAGCAAAATAACCTGCCCACCTGACAACACCGCAGGTCAGAAAGTGTCGTCCCCGCGCCCGCGGGGGTAGCTCGGTACGCTCCTCTCGGTGATGCGTTGACAGCACGTCGTCCCCGCGCCCGCGGGGGTAGCTCCCACACCCGGGACCCCTCTACGGGGTCCGCGATGTCGTCCCCGCGCCCGCGGGGGTAGCTCGGGCTCACCGCGGGCGGTGGCAGCCTGGTGATCGTCGTCCCCGCGCCCGCGGGGGTAGCTCCTCCGCGATCGCCCGCCGCCAGACCATCGCTCTGTCGTCCCCGCGCCCGCGGGGGTAGCTCCGCGGCCTTGAGCGTCATGTTGACGCCGGAGTCGTCGTCCCCGCGCCCGCGGGGGTAGCTCCGTCCCCACGAACGCCCAGCCGCCGCTGGACAAGTCGTCCCCGCGCCCGCGGGGGTAGCTCCGGGAGGCAGGTGGCCGTGCTGGTGCCCGCGTCGTCGTCCCCGCGCCCGCGGGGGTAGCTCGGTCGCCGAGGTCTCGGTCAGCTACGACGGCCCGTCGTCCCCGCGCCCGCGGGGGGTAGCTCGTGGAACACCCGGCCCTCGGCCTCCGGGAGCGAGTCGTCCCCGCGCCCGCGGGGGTAGCTCGCAAGCGCGGCACCGCCGACGTCTACGCGGCGGGTCGTCCCCGCGCCCGCGGGGGTAGCTCCAGCCACTCACCGGGGTTCTCGGGGTCGGTCTGGTCGTCCCCGCGCCCGCGGGGGTAGCTCCTTCTCCACCAACTTCGAGTGGATCGCCTATGTGTCGTCCCCGCGCCCGCGGGGGTAGCTCCGGCGGCGGGTACCTGATGTGCCGGGCGGTCCGGTCGTCCCCGCGCCCGCGGGGGTAGCTCCCGAGGGTGGGGAACTCGCCCTCGAACTCGGGGGTCGTCCCCGCGCCCGCGGGGGTAGCTCCACGGTCGACGTCGCCGGCGCGATGCTCGTGCAGTCGTCCCCGCGCCCGCGGGGGTAGCTCGCCCTTGGTGACGGTCACCTGGCCGCCCGTGCCGTCGTCCCCGCGCCCGCGGGGGTAGCTCAACGCCGGCGATACGGGATCCCAGGGAGGAGAGGTCGTCCCCGCGCCCGCGGGGTTGGCCCCTCGGCGTTGGCGCGGGTCTCGGCGACGTCCTTCTGCTCCCCGCACCCGCAAGGACGAGCCCACGCCTCCGCCATCTGCAACCGGCCCACGCGGATGGGCTGCAGCCTGCTTTCCGCGCTGAGACCGCGTCGTTGACCGGAAGTTCGAGTTCCGGGGTCCGGGGTCCGGGAGGAGGATCAGGCCCTCTTCAGCGGCTCGGGCATGGTGGTGGACGGCAGAGCGACGGCGTACAGCCGTTCCCGGATGCGGTGCACGATCGGGGAGCCGGTGCCGTGGATGTCGCTGGCGATCGTCAGCAGGTCGGTGCCCAGGCGCTGCCGGTCGGCCTGCGGCGGCATCGCCTGCCACAGGCTGTAGGCGCGGCGGGTGGCCGCCTCGACGTCGGGGTGTCCGGGACCCTGAACGGTGACGCGCAGTTGTGCAGCGTGCAGGTACCAGGCAAGGCCCGAGCAATGGTCGCCGGCGAGGGCGGCGAGGTAGCCCCGTACTTCGCGGACCTGGACCGTGTGCAGGTGAAGGTCGCCGTGCTCGGCGGTGACGTCCTGGTCGAGCCGGGAGGCAAGGGCGGTGGCGTCAGCCAGGTTCCCGGTGCGGGCGACCTCGGCCACCTGCACGAGCCGGGCGCGCAGCGTCTCGGGAGCGAGCCCGGGTGCGGGTGCGGTCCAGAACTCCGGTGTCACCGTCCCCCAAGGGCGGTAGAGCGGTTCGGACATGGTCGCACCCTCCTGCGGGGGATCGGGAATCACCAGTCCACCACCCGGCGGACCTCGGTGATGCGGGTCAGGTAGCTGGTGCTGTTGCGCCAGCTTTCGTACGTGACGATCCGGGTCCTCACCCCGGTACGCGGCGCCTCGATGATCAGGCCGTTGCCGATGTACATGCCGACATGCCCGGGCCTCGCGTCCGAACCGTCGGATCCGGGGTTGAACACCAGGTCGCCCGGTTTGGGCTTGTCGATGTCGACCTGCCTGCCGGCGTCCACCTGCGCGTACGTGGTCCGCGGGATGCTCACTCCGGCTGCCCGGTAGGCCTGCTGCATCAACGAGGAGCAGTCGCACCAGCGGGCCGGGTCCTGGCCCAGGGCGTCGGTGCAGTCGCCGCCCAGCCGGTACCAGCCTCCTCGCTGCTTCAGCGCCCACGAGACGGCCACGCGTACCTCCTGCGGTGTTCCCTCGGCCAGTTCGTACCCGACGGGCAGACTGCCGTCCTCGCTCGACGCCGGGGCGGCGAAGTCGGCCGACATCCGCAGGATGCGCTGCACGTAGTGATACGTCTGGCCGCCGGCGAACGAGGACGGCGGTACGCCCCTGTACTGGTCGACCCGGCCCCATCCCGCGTTGTACGCGGCGAGGGCGAGCTCGATCGGGGAGCCGTTGTACTGCGGGTGTGCCTTGCCCTTCTTCAGCAGGGAACACATCAGCCGGCCCTGTGCCGGGATGGCGTCCTCGGGGTCCCACACGTCCTTCCTGCCGTCGCCGTTGCCGTCCACCCCCCATGTCTTCCAGGTGCCGGGGATGAACTGGGCGATGCCGCTCGCGAGGGGATCGCCGTTCTCGTCCTTGGACTGCGCGTGAGGGTTGAAGTCGCTCTCCTGTTTGAGCTGCGCGGCGAGCACCGCGGGTGACAACCCTTCCTTGCAATCGGCGGCTGCCTGAAGGATGAGCGGCGCGTACTGAGCGGGCACTCCGTTCTTGCCGATCCGCAGCCCGCCGACCAGGTTGCCGAAATCGCCGCCCTCGTCCTCGTCGAACGTGGTGACCAGCAGAACCACACTCAGCCCCAGCGTGACCGGCGTCATCACGAATCCCAGTCCGAGGGTCAGCAGACCCCGCCTGACCGCCTTGCCTGCCACGGAGCCCCCTCTTGACCTGTGCTCAGATTTGCTCCCTCAAATCTGAAATTCAGACTCCGGGATGAGAGTCGGACGGTGAATCGTAGCGTGACGACGCGTGACGATGTGTCATTATTCCTCGCCAGGGTGACGCAAGTTCCTTGATGGTCGATGGTGTCGGTTGCGCGTGTAGGGTTCGCTGCGAGGGTGGTGAAAGTGGGCCACCGTGCGGGAAATTAGCATGTGCGAATGTTTTGTGGAGGGTGTGGGGGATGGTGCGTGAACAGGCTGAAGCCGTCCCTGAGCTGCCCCTGAACGCGCGGTTGTCGGTGCCGGTGATGGCCGCCACCGGCGGAAGTGGCCGCACCACGGTCGCAGGGTTCCTGGCTGCCGGGCTGGCCGCGAGCGGCTCGACGGTGGTCCTGGACCTCGCTCCTCGGCTGACGTCTGCCTGGCCCGCCCGGTTCGCCGAGCAGCAGGCGGGCGGGCTCGCAGCGCTGCCCCCGGACCGGCCGCTGACCCGGTCCGCAGTCCAGCAGGCGTGTGCCGTCGGCGCCGGCGCGGGCGGCTCCTCCTGGCACGTTCTGTCCGACGGGCGGGAGTGGCACGCTCAGCCTCTGGCTCTGCCCGAAGTCCCCGCTGCCTGGTACCAGTTGGCCGCTCTCGGCGGCTGGCAGGTCGTTGTCGCGGACACCGCCCATCCACTTGCCCACGACGTCCTCACCGCACGCAGCACTGGCGGGACCGGGCACACCCGCGGCTGGTACGACCTGCCGTACGCGGTGCCCGTCCTGTGCGCGAACGCCACCGCCCAGGGTGTGCGAAGCCTGCAGCAGGCGGTCATGGTTCTGCACGCCGAAGGCCTGCCGCTCCGACGCACCGTCGTCGCCCTGGTCGCGACAGGCCACGGCCGCCCGCCGGTTGCCGTACGAGCCGCGGCGACCATGCTCACCTCCCTCACCGCTGCGGTGGTGCACGTGCCCTACGACCCGCAGATCCGCGCCCGCTCCCTGGCTGCCGCCCGCTTGCGCTCACGCACCCTGCAGGCCGCCGCTCAACTCACCGGAGCCGTCCTGGCCGCGGCACGTGTCGCCTGGGGCGATCCGCTGCCGGACGCGCCGCAGCCCGCTCCGGTCACCCCCGCCGTCACTGCTTCTTGACGAGGAATCGGATATGAGTCAGATCCTGGCCGGCCTGAGTGCCGTCGCCGCCGACCCGCAGTGGCACACCCTTGCCGACGCGGTCCCCGACGTCGTCCCGGAGATGCCCAAGGACGTCGACAAGCCGGTGCAGTCCCTTCTGAACTGGACCGCGGGACTCGGTCTGGCGGCGGCCGTCCTGGGCGGCCTGCTCGGCTGGGCCGCGGTCGCCGTCGGACACAACAGTGAACGAGCTGCCCTGGCCGCACGCGGTAAGCAGGCCATCCTCTGGAGCCTGTTCGGAGCCGGCGGCATCGGGGTCACCGCTGCGCTGGTGACCACCTTCTACACCATGGGCAAGTGAGGAAGGGCCCGTGAGCGACGGCAAGACCCGCAGGGCCCGGCTCACGCTCGCCGGGCTGGGCATTCTGGTGGTGGGTGCGCTGGCCGGCGGGGGAGTGACCGCGGCCACCGTGCTGGGAGGGGACGACCACCGCCCGAGCACATCGGTGCCCGCGTCCACCGCGGCCGAGTCGGCGGCCCCCTCCGGGAGCCGGCAAACGGCGATGACCCCGGAGAAGGCCCGCACACTCGTCCTGGAGGAACCGACCGGCCAGAAGGACGGGCTGTCCACCGGATTCTCCAAGGGCCCCGTCGGGGCGATCTCCACCGCCGTCCACTTCTGGGAGGAGTACGCCTTCCTCGACGATCAGAAGGCCCGTCAGCAACTCGAGGCCATCACCTCCCCGGATGCCGATGGATATGCCGACGAGCAGGTCTCCGAGGTGCGCAGGCTGCGCGAGGAGGTCGGCCTTCCCCCGTCCGGCGGCACACCTGCCGGGATCACCTTCAGCACCACGGTCAACGCCGTCCGGGCGACATCCTTGGCCGGGACCGGCGGGAAGGTCGTACAGATCTGGATGAACTACGACCGGTACGCCACGAAGGCCGATGGCAGCCCGGACGACGAACCGCTCAAGGACGAGGACACCGACCTGCTGCTGAAGTGGCAGAACGGCGCCTGGAAGATCACGGACGAACCCGAGTACCGGGAGAAGCGCTCCTTCCCTCGTGCCTACTTCCCCGACTCCCACGTCTCCTGGTCCGACGGCTGGCAGCAGGTGAGGCATGCGGACTGAGCGATCATCCCGCTTCCTGTCCCGTTCCGTCCTCGTGCTGACCGCCCTTCTGATCTGCTTGGGCACCGGCTTGAGCACCGCTCCGGCGGCGCCGGCCAAGGACGACCCGAAGTACCACCTCGACTTCGGACCCGACAGCGGCAAGCAGTGTCCGGTCGACTGGAGTGGCGGCGCACCCTGCGGCATCGACAAGCAGGGCAGCTACTGCCGCTACGACGAGATCAACGACGACAGCGTCTGTCGCATGCCGGAAGCCGGCGAGATGCCGGGCACCGTCGGACTGTGTGAGAACGCGGGCGGCGAGAAGTCGCCGGAATGCAGTGACGAGGAATGGAAGGCGGTCGAGAAGAAGAAGCTGGAGAAGTGGCGCAGGACCAACCTCGCGCTGGTGCAGAAGGGCGAGCTCGACCGGGCCGACTTCGACAAGCGGTTCACGTTTCTCGACAAGTGCGTCGACAAGGGTTCGTCGCTCGCTTCCTGCAAGGACGAGGCCAACGAGAAGCACGGCCCGGTGGGCGGGCGGACACTGGGCGACTGGGTCGGCGAGAAGGTCTCCGGGCTGGCCCGCGACGCCCTGGAAGAAGCGGCGCAGTACATCGGCAACGCCGTCGTCTGGCTGCTCGAGCAGTTCGCCGACATCTTCAACGATGCCTCCAGCATCGACCTCGGCAGCACCGGCATCAGTGACCCGATGGGCATCGCCACCGCGCTGTCCGCGGTACTGGCCGTATTCCTCCTGCTGCTGCAGTTCGGGAAGGTGTCCGTCAGCCACCGCGGTGAGCACGCGGCGACGGCGGTCTTCGGCCTGGCGAAGTGGGCGCTGATCACCGCCGCGTACTGGACGGTGACCACCACGGCGCTGCAGCTGTCCGACGCGATCTCGACCTGGATCATCGACTACTCCTTCGCCGGCGGTGAAGGCGCCGGCGCGGACGAGGCCATGAAGACCCAGTTCGGCAAGCTGTTCGGCGGCCTGATCATCGGTGGCGGAGGCACTGCCACCGTGGGCGGGGCACTGGTCACCGGCCAGGGCGTCGCAGCGGCCGCCGTCGCCGTGGTGATCATCATCGGCATCGTGTGCATCCTGGCCATCGGTGCGCTGTGGATCGAGATGATCCTGAGGCAGGCCGGAATCATGATCCTGGTCGCCACCATGCCGATCGTGCTGGTCGGCCAGATGTCCGACGCCACGAAGGACTGGTGGCCCAAGGCCCGCGACGCGCTGCTGGCGCTCATCCTGATGAAGCCGGTGATCGTCTTCTGCTTCTCGATCGGCTTCTTCGCCCTCGCCGAGGGCGAAGGCATGCAGAACGTGATCGTGGGCCTGGTCATCTTCCTGATGGCGTGCTTGTGCTGGCCCGTCCTGGCGAAGTTCATGACCTTCTCCGCGCTCGGTGCCGGCGCCTCCATGGCAGGCGGACTGATCAGTTCCCTGGGCTCATCCGCCGCATCGATGGGCGGCGGCTACCGGCCGGAACTCGGCGGCGCGGGTGCCGTCGGCGGTGGCCCCGCCTACACACGTGCTCTGGAGCGGGACAACACGCAGATCCAGGCGAGCGGCTCCAACGCGCACACCAGCGGGGGCTTTTGGACCAATGAGTCGCTCAAGGCCCGTACCAAGGGGCCCGGAGGGCGCCTCGGTACCCGGGTGACCGGACCACTCGGCCTGGGACTGCAGGTCCTGTCCGTGGGCAAGGACACCCTCGAGTCGGGCGTGGCCAACACCGCCGCGCACGCCGGACTGGACTCCGCCCTGCCCGGCGGCCGTCACGTCGTCATCCCGCCTCGCGGCCCCGACACGGCGGGCCTCCTTCCGGCCGTCCAGGAGCAGGCACCACAGCCGCGGCCGGACACCGCGCCCCTGATCACCGGCCCGCCGAACACCGACATCCCGTCACCGAGGGAGGGATAGCCGATGTCCCGCTCCACCCCCGTCACCTACGGCGGATGGCAGTCCGAGCGCAGCGGGTTCATGGGGCGGCTCTCCGGAGCCGGATTCGCCCTGGTCGTCGGCGGATGCGTCCTCCTGCTCACACCGGTCAACCTGGGCAGCTGGACGGCCGCGTTCGTCTGCGTGCCGTCGGCCGCCGTGCTCTTCGCGCTCGCCTTCGGGCGGGTGCTGGGCCTGAGCGCCGACGAATGGATCCTTCTCGCAGTGAGGCATCAGATCAACGTGGCCACCAGGCGCAACATCTTCCGGTCCGGAGCGTTCGCACCTCGCTCGAGGACGACCGGGCAGCAGCCGATGGACCTGCCCGGTGTGCTGGCCCGGCTCCGCTTCCTGGAAGCCCCCGACGGCCTCGGCGGCACCCTCGGCGTCTCCCACGATCCCGTCGCGGGCACGTACACGGCCGTGGCCCGGATCACTTTCCCCGGCCTGGCGCTCATCGACAGCGACCGGCAGACCGCCCGGGTCGCGGCGTGGGCGGGCTTCCTGCGCGGCTTCTGCACAGAGGACTCTCCGATCGTCCGGATCGCCGTGCACCAGCGGTGCCTGCCCGGCGACGGGGCGGCGTTGCGTTCCTGGACCGACCGGCACGTCGCAGCGGACGCCCCCAAGGAGGCCGTCGCCGCCCTCACGGAGCTGATGGAAGGCGCCGGCCCGGCCGCCACCACCCGCGAGACCTACCTCTCGGTCACCCTGTCCGCGCCCAGGGCCCGGCTGGCCGTCAAGGGCGCGGGCGGCGGCCAGGTCGGCGCAGCCGCGGTCCTGGTGCGCGAACTGCACGCGATGCACAGCTCCCTGTCCTCGGCGAGCCTGCAGGTCGTCGAGTGGCTCGCCCCGCGCACCCTGGCCCAGGTGGTGCGCACGGCGTACGACCCGGAGGCGCAGTTGATGCTCGCCACCCGCAACGCCGCCGCCCAGGCGCCGGGCTGGCAGGGCCTCGAGCCGGGCGTGGCCACCGCGCTGGCGGGACCCGCGCATGCCGAGACCGACTGGGGCACCTACCGACACGACGGGGCGTGGACCGTCTCCTACCAGATCCGGACCTGGCCGCAGGCGGACGTGTACGCCACCTTCCTGCAGCCGCTTCTGCGGCCACGGCAGAACGCCCGCCGCAGTCTGAGCATCGTCTACGAGCCTGTCGGACCGCGCCGGGCCCGCCAGGACCTCGCCCGCGAGAAGGCCAAGCGGGAATCCGCCCGCAAACTGCGCTCCAAGACCGGTCAGGACGAGTCCGCCGACGAGCTGCTCGAGTCCCAGAAGGCCAGGGCGCAGGACGTCGCCCGTGCCTCCGGACAGGGTGTGGTGCGGCTGACCGCGGTGCTCGCCGTCACCGTCACCGACCCGGGCGAGCTGGAGACCGCCTGCGCCGAACTGCAGGCGGACGCGGCCGCTTCCGGGCTGGAGCTGCGCCGCATGTGGGGTGCCCAGGACGTCGGCTTCGCAGCCGCCGCGCTGCCGCTGGGACAGGGACTACCGGACCGGAGGATCGGGTTCTGATGCCGCTGCCGTTGTCGTTCAAGCGTCGCGACGCCGGCGCGACCGTGCTGAAGGAGTCCGCGTTCGGCAGGAACGCGGGCCTGGAACAGCGGTCCGCGCAGGCGTCGCCGACGGTGCCGAGCGCCCGCGACCGACGCCGCGCGCGACTGCTGGAGGACTCCGCGACGGTGATGAGGATCGCGCCGAGAAGAGGCTGGGCGCAGGCGTACGCGGGGCGTGCCGCCGCGCTGCCCCGTGTCGAGGCTGTCCGCGCCGACACCGCCAACGCCGCGGGCGCCTACCCGTTCCTGCACGCCGCCTCCCTCCCGCCCGTGGGCGCGTACATCGGGCAGAACACCCTGACCACCGAGGCGTTCAGCGCGCACCCGGCGGTGTGGGTGAAGGAGGGGCTGTGCACCAACCCCAACGTGATGATCACCGGCATCCCCGGCAGCGGGAAGAGCGCGCACATCAAGGCCCTGTGCTTCAGGCTGATGGCGTTCGGCCACCGGACCCTCATCGCCGGTGACGTCAAGGGCGAGTACGCCGCTCTCTGCCGCCACCTGGGCGTGGAACCGGTCCGGCTCGGCCCCGGCCTGCCCGGCCGCGTCAACCCGCTGGACGCCGGGCCGCTCGGCCAGGGTCTGGAAAGGATCAAGGACCCGGGCGAGCTGAACAACCGGCTCAGGGAGATCCACCGCCGGCGGCTCACCTTGCTCAAAGCCCTGCTGGAGCTGCAGCTGCGCCGCAACCTGCTGCCGCAGGAGGAGGAGGCCCTCGACATCGCCGTACGCGAGGTCTCCGGTGAACTGCACGGACGGACCCGGCTCGAGACGCCGACGCTGCCACTCGTCTACGACAGACTGCGCGACCCCACGGACGCCATGGCCGCGGAGCTGCGCGTGCGTGACGGCGAGGTGCAGCGGGCCCGCGAACAGATGGAATCCATCCGCTCCGCTCTCGGCGCCATGGTCAACGGTCACGTCGCCGGACTCTTCGACGACCGGACCAGCATCGGCCTGGACTGGGACGCCCCGGTCCAGAGCGTCGACATCTCCGCCCTCGAGCAGTACGGCGACGAAACCGTGGCCATGGTCCTCACCTGCGTCTCGTCCTGGGCGCAGGCCGCCATCGACCGGCCCGGCAACCGGCCGTGGATCGTGGTGCGCGACGAGCTGTGGCGGCAGATGCGCTCCGGCGGGGCCTCCCAGGTCAAGAAGATCGACGCCGACCTGCGGCTGAGCCGCGCGAGCGGCACCATCCAGATCCTCGCCACCCACCGCCTGAGCGACTTCGAAGGGGTCGGCGCCGCCGGATCCGAGGCCGTCAACATCGCCAAGGACCTCATCAGTTCGTGCGAGACCCGCATCCAGCTCGCCCAGGACACCCGCCCGCTGGCCATCACTCGCGAGGCGATCGGCCTGACTGACGCCGAATGCGACCTGATCGGCTCCTGGGGCGCGGGACAACGCGGCCGTGCCCTGTGGAAGGTCGGCCGCGGCGGAGGCTCGCACGCCGTGCAGCTGATGCTCTCCCACACCGAGGAACAGCTCTTCGAGACCGACGAGAAGATGGTGCTCTAGACGTGGCCGGCAAGCCCGCAGGCAACGGGCTCGACGACAGCACACTGTTCGCCGCGTACGGCGCGGGCCTCGCCGTCGCTCTCGGCGGGGCGGTGCTGCTGGCCGGACCGCTGGCCGCGCTGCTGGCCGGGCGGGGCTGGGCGCGCTCCGGCGTGAGCCTGCCGGAAACCGTACTGCGCGCCGTGGTCGACGGGCCCGGTTCGGTTTTCACCCCGGCCCCGCCCGGCTGGCTGTTCTACCTGCTGGTCGCGGTGCTGCTGCTGACGTTCTTCCTGCTCCTGCTCAAGGCCGTCACCAAGCTGAACCTCGGCGGCGGGTCCACCGGCGGCGCGCAGTGGGGTGGCGCGAAGGTCGAGCGCAGGCTCAAGGCCCCGCAGGACCCCGTCCGGCGGGCCAACCGCATCACCGCCGGGCGCGGCACGCACACGGGCGCGGTCGTGGCCGCGCAGCCCAACATCTCGGCGACCGTGTTCGGCGTGCCCGGAAGCAGCAAGACCACCGGCCTGGTCCTGCCCAACGCCGCCGAATGGCAGGGCCCTCTGGTGGTGACCACCACCAAGGCCGCCGACCTCGACATCATCCACGCCCGCCGCCGTGCCCTCGGCCCGGTCTGGGTGATCGCTCCCGCGGGCATCCCGGGCCGGGAGACGAACAGGTGGTCGCCGGTGGAGTACTGCACCGACGCCAAGGCCGCCGACCGCATGGCAGCCTGGATGGCCGAATCGTCGGCGTCCGGGGACAGCAAGCGGGCCGCGCCCTGGATCGACCAGGCCAAGAGCGTCCTCAAGGGCGTGCTCCTCGCCGCGAACCTCTCCGGCGGCGGCATCAACGCCATGCGCCGCTGGCTCTCCCTGGGCAAGGACGCCGTCGACCACGTCCGCTCCGTGCTCCAGCAGCACGGCTTCACCGAGGTCGCCGACGACTACGCCTCCCCCTGGCTGCGCCTGCACGAGGACGGCATCGGCTCCATCCAGTTCAGCCTCAACGTCCTCGCCCGCGTCTACGCCGACGAGGAGGTCCGCGAGACCTGCGCCGGCACCGACTTCACCGTCGAGGACCTGCTGAACAGGAACGGCACCGTGTGCCTGATCGCGTCCGAGGCCGACGCGGAACGCTTCGCCCCGCTGCTGACCTCGATCATCGCCTCGATCATCCACGGCGCCGAGGCCGCCTACAACGCCACCGGCAAGCCCCTCGCCCCCGGACTCGGCGTGCTGGTCGACGAGGCGGGCAACATGCTCCGCTATCCGCGCCTGCCCAACATCCTCACCACCGGCCGCGGTATGGGCATCGTCGTGCTGACGGTGTGGCACGACCTGTCCCAGCTGCGCGACCGGCTCGGCGTGCAGAAGGCCAACACCGTGCTGTCCGCGAGCGGCCTGCGCATGCTGCTGCCCGGCTGCGGCGACCTGGAGACCCTGCGGTACTTCTCCGGCCTGTACGGCCGCACCGAGACCCTGCGCACCTCGCACGGCCGCTCCCGCGGCGAGTTCACGACCAACACCTCACCCACCGAGACCGACCTCGCGCCGGTCCACTCCCTGCAGCAGCTGAAGGAGTTCACCGCGATCGCGCAGTACTCCAACCAGCCTCCGATCAAGGTGAGGATGCGGCTGACCTTCCGCGACCGCGACCTCAAGCGGCTGCTGTCAGCACCCCGCCCAGCCACCGGGAAGAGGCCGACGACCTCGGACAAGGAAGCGGCCCCCGCGACGGGGGAGGTGGGTGGCCGTGGCTGACTTCCCGGACAACCCGGCGGCTCTGTGGCCCGCCGTGCCGCCGGCACAGACCGAAGCGCCCCCGCCGAGGCGCTGGGTGTGGTCGGCCATGGAACCCCCCGAACGCCGTACGCGGCTGCGCGAACTGCGGACCTGGGTGGAATGGCTGCGCCACACCGCCGAGCTGCACAACGAGATCCCTCCCTGCTGGTACCGGCACCGCTGGGTACGGGAGATGCTCACCGCCCTCTACGTGGGCTGGCTGCGCACCTACGAGGGCGAGAAGACACCGGGACGCGAGCTCGCCGAGGCAGATTGGATCAACACGCTGCACGCCTTCAAGCCGCACATGAAGCTCCCCGCCTGCGTCGGCGGCCACCAGGAACCTCCGCTGCCTCCGCCGCCGGACCCGAACGCCGACGAGGAGTGGGAGCTGTACCTGGCCACCTCCACCGACACCACGGATCCGGCACGGCACCCGGCCGAGGCGGAGGTGCGGCGGATGACTGCCGCGCTGGATCCACCGATGTAGCCGTGAGTGATCGTTGCAGCGGTTTCCAGAGGGAGCCGCTGGAGGCGGTGATCTGCTCATCCTTCCTTGGCCGCGACGGGCTCTGCCGTATACCACCTGGTCCGTTCGTCTCCACCGATGACGTGCTGCTCGGCTGGGAGGAGAACGGCACCGCCACCGTGCTCAAGGTCGCCCACTTTGCCCACGCCGCCGTTGCCGGCAACACCCGCTCCGGAAGATCGACCGCTGTCAACACCACTCTGCTCGCGTAAGCATTGACCTGCCCGGCGCTTCGGCCGACTCCTCAGCCGGGCAGGGCTTCGCCGCATCCGCTTGTTGAGTCGGCCCGGGGCGCGGTGCTGGGATTGCTCCCGGTCCGTTTCCCCGGACCGCTCGCCGAACCCGCCGTACCGATCTCTCGGTAACGGGCTCTCCACGGTGTCTGCCGTCAGGCAGTGGCGGGCCAGGGGCTTGGGATCTTGTTGCCCCGGTAGGTGTAGCGGGAGACCGTTACACCTTGCAGCCGGTAGTACTCGATCTCGTCGGCCGCGATCACCCACCGCCCGGAGGCGGTTTTCAGGTGGCGGCGCAGTTGACCCCAGTTCCAGCCGTGGCGGGCCCGCAGCATGTGGACGAGTCTCCACCAGGTGAAGGAATCCAGCTTGCTGTGCTGAAGGTCCACTTCGCCACGGCATGACGGAAGTAGTTGGCCCAGCCCCGCATGATCTGGCCCAGCCGGGTCAGGGTCGAGGCGAGGTCCCACTGCGATGTCTTGTGCGTCAGGGCACGGATCTTCGCCTTCAAGGTCCGGACGGGCCGGGGATCGATGAAGGTGTAGACGTACCACTTGTTCGTCCCCCTCTCGCGCTTCCACCGGATGCGGAAGCCGAGGAAGGCAAACCCGTCGCTGAGGTGGATCACTTGGGTTTTGGCTGGTGACAGCCGTAGCCCCATGGTGGCCAGCACACCGGCGACGTCTTCGCGCAGCGCTTCGGTGTCCTCGCGCGAACCATGCACCAAGATCACCAGGTCGTCGGCTTAACGGATGATCCGCCATGTCGGCCGGCCCCGGGAGTGCCGGTAGGTTCGCTTCCCCCGGGTGGACATCGCCCCGCCGTCCTTCCACGGCGCCATCACGTGCTCGTCGAGCGCGGACAGCGCGATGTTGAAGATCAGCGGTGACACAGAAGCCTCGCCAGAAACACCTGGCGAGGCTTCTCGCTTTTCTCCTGATTTTCAGCTTCAGTCGGACTCTCGCCAGCGCGTTACAGCGCGCTGGCACAGCGCGAACGCGAAGGACCCGAAATCATCCCCGAGCCTCTCCATGCTCTCGCGGTCCACAACTCCGGGATTCCAGACGAGGACGGGATACTCGCCTTCCTGATTCACTTGAGAAGAATCGAGGACAACCAGTCCACCCATTCCGTCAAACATCGCAACAATCAGATCGGATGGCATTCCGTACTGACTGCGAGCATCCAGGGTTTCCGCTACGGAGCCCAATAGTTTCTCCCCCATGGCGGGCGTCTGATATACGCCAAGAAATTCTTCACCAGCGATATCCCAGGTTCCGAACTCTTCGATCAGACGGCGGTACGAGGGAGGGAAAGTCAAACCCAGATCATTCTCGGCGGCGGCCATCCTACCTGCGTCACAGCCGTCGGAGTGGTTCGCGATGTCATCATTCCCGCAAACCAGCTCGATCAGTCGCTCACTCGCCTCGACAGCGTTCATCATCCACCAAATCCTGCCGCTCGGTCCTTCCAGTACTGGGATTTCCAGGCGTTGAAGGCATCTCGATCGATTCCGCTGGGGATCTTGGTGCCCGCCTTCCAGTGCAGCTGATTATAGTTCCCGAAGTGCATCGAGTGTGTCACCTCGGCAATCGGCCCATCCTGCGTTTGGAGCATGTGATGGAGGTTCATCGGGTTTCCGTCCGGGCCCATCGGGGCGAGGCCCTGCTTCATTCTCTTGAGATTGCTTCGACCGTACTTGTCCGCAGGCGAAACAAAGCTCGGATTCACCAGATCATCCCGCTGATAAATGCGCTGGCCATTGTAGTCGGTCCGCGACCAGAACTGGCAGTTTGAGTTGTGAACGAGTACCGGCGTGTCACCCGCCAGCACATAGTACGTGTGAAGGTCGTCGATGGTGAGGTTGTAGGTGCGGGCGTGCTTGGTGTACTTGCGGTTTGCGGTGACGATGACGGTGCTGCCGTCGTCGGTGAGCAGGGTCATACCGGGTGTGAGTGCGCCGGCTTCGACCCAGTCGTCTTCGGAGGGTGACCAGAAGGGGTGTTCGTAGGTTGCTGTGAGCTGTTCGATCCCGTCTTCGGTAGCGATGGACAGCTCGTTGAAGTGCTTGTCGTCTTCCGTGCGGATGAGGCGGGTGACTTCTCGCGGTTCTGACTCGCCGGTTGCCGGGTCGGTCGCGATTACTTCATCACCAAGGCTGACGTCCTCGATGTTCTTGGTACTTCCATCCGCCATGAGGACGTCGGTGCCAGCGAGGAAGCACTTGCAGCCGCTTGGGGACCGGCCTTTGTTTCCGGACCGTCCCGCATATTCCTGTGCCGCTATCAGGAAAGACGCCGCCATCTCCCGGCCGACGCTGTAGCCGTCGGGGCAACCCTTGCCATAGACCTCGCGGCATGCGAAGTTCTTTGCTTTGTAAAGGTACGAATTGACCACCGACTGCGACAAGTCGCTGTAACAGCCGAAGTTGCCCATGTAGCAGCCGTCGACCAGATGCTGCTTGAACACCTTCGCCAGCTTCGGAAGGTCGTCCCAAGACGCCGGTACGGACAATCCTGGATTGAGCGCAACCCTTCCGTCGCCATTCTTGTCGTAACCGGAGGATTCGGGAGGCGTCCAGCCGGAGGTATTCCGGTAGTGCTTTGTGAAGGCCTTCGTGAGGCTCTTCTTCTCCTCCTTGGTTCCCCAGTCCAGCTCGGGACAGACGATGGGATCACAGCTCCCGCCGCGCGGCAGAGCGTTGATCAGTCCTGTGGGGTCGCTGATCGTGAGCGGGTTGTTGTTGCCGTAGCTGTACCCGTTGAGCGACAGAACGTCTGCCGTGTTGAGGATGGGGTCGACGCTGAGGAATTGGCCGATGGTGGGGTCGTATTCGCGGGCGCCGATGTGGGTGAGGCCGGTGCCTTCGTCACGGGTTTTGCCGAGGAATCCCTTGTCGTCGGGCCAGGGGCCGTACTGGGTTTTGCCGCGGTCAGCGCCGAAGGGGGTGGTGTAGCGCTTGGTGAAGGTGAGGGTGCTGTCGCGGTTGATGGCCAGGTGGGAGGTGCCGTGGTGGTCGCTGACGAGGTAGGTGACCTTGGTGGTGCCGGTCTGGTTGGAGCGCATGGCGGCGGTGATGCCGCCTGCGGCGTAGTAGCGCTGGGCCCAGGTGGTGCCGTCGGTGCGGAGGTGGAGTTCGGTGGCGCCGGCGTAGAGGACTCGTTCGCCGTTCTCGGTGGTGCGGATCAGGAGGGTTCCGTCGGCGCCGTAGAGGTAGTCGGTGGACTGGTCGTCCTGGGTGAGGCGGGTGAGTTTTCCTTCTTCGGACCAGGTCAGGTTCTGGGTGGTGTCAGTGGCTGTGCCGGGACGCTGGGTGGTGTTGCCGGTGGTGTCGTAGGTGTAGGTGCGTTCCGGGGTGGTGCAGTCGGTGCCGGTGGTGGTGCCGGTAAGGGTGTGGGGCTGGTTGCTGTTGGTGTAGCAGTAGGTGGTTTCGACAGTGTTGCTGCTGGTGTGCTGGGTTTCGGTGGTGCGCTGGCCTGCGGTGTTGTAGGTGTAGCTGGTCCAGTAGGGGGCCGGGCCCGACAGCGCCGTGGCGGTGGGGGCGTCGGTGCACTTCTGGGAGGTGGGTGTCCATGCTTCGGTCAGGCGCTGGTGGGCGTCGTAGGTGAAGCACTGAGCATCGGCGCTGCTGGTGCCGCCGAGGGTGGTGGCGTCGCGGATCCCGGTGACGTTGCCGGTCTGGTCGTAGGTGTAGGTGAGGTCCTGGGGCCGATAAGGGTGGATCTCGTCCTGGACGTAGCTGTGGGTCAGGCGGCCGGTGCCGGTTTCGAACTTGTTGGCGATGTAGACGCTGGTGTCGCCGGTGCCCAGGGTCAGGGTTTGCGGTTCGGCCAGGGCGGAGTAGTCGATGTCGGTGAGGTAGCTGCCGATCGAGGTCAAATTGCCCAGGCGGTCGTACTTGTACGAGGTCTGCTCGTCGGACAGGCCGCCGAGCGCGGGCTCCCGGGTGCTCTGCACCGCGCCGGGGATGTTGTAGGCCGTCTCGAACTCGAGCACGGCGGGCTGTCCGGCCTTGACGAACGGGTCGGAGTCGGGCAGGCGCAGTTCGGTTCGGGTGGCGCGGCCGAGGGTGTCGTGGGCGGTGACGGCCTGGGTGTAGGCGTCGCCGTTCTTGCCGCCGATGTAGCGGGTGGAGGTGGCGGGCCGGCCCTTGAGGAGGGTGTCGTAGGTGTAGCCGGTGAGCTGGTTGGCGTCGGTCTTGGCGCCGGCCCAGGTGCCGGTGGGGCGGCCGAGTTCGTCGTAGGCGCTCAGGACCGACTTGCCGCGGGAGTCGGTGGTCTTGATGACCTGGTCGAGGGCGTTGTACTGGGTGGTGGCTGTGCCCTTGTCGGGGTCGTCGGCGCTGGTCTGTCGGCCGAACAGGTCGTAGCCGTAGGACCAGGTGGCCCCGTCGGGGCCGGTGATGGTGCGCTGTCGGCCGTCGAGGGCGTAGGTGAACTTGGTGGAGGTGTAGGCGGCTCCGGGGCCGGTGCCGAAGTCGGCGTCAGCCGGGTTCACGGCCGCGTAGGAGCGGGTTTCGGTGGTGCGGCCGCGGATGTCGGTGATGGTGCGCTGTGCGGAGCCTCCGTCGAGGGCGGTGGTGGCGGTGGAGTCGCCGGTGTAGCTGGTGGTGGTGGCCCACTTCTTGATGCCGTTGATGTACAGGGTGCTGGTGGTGGGCCGGCCGGCACCGTCGAAGACGGTTTCCGTCTGCTGGGGCGCGCGGCCGTATTCGGCGCGGGTGTAGGTGCCGTCGGGTGTACTGGTGGTGTCGAAGATGTCCGCGTAGGTCTCGTAGGCCAGGCCGCGGGTGTCGTACCGGGTGTCGGTCAGCAGCCGCCCGCCCTCGGGTGTCGGCGACTGGGTCTGCAGCGGCCGCAGGAGCGAGTCGTAGAGGCTGTAGCTGGTGTTGTAGGTCTCGCCGTCGTTGGTGACCGTGGAGGACGACACCCAGGACGGCTTGCTGTTGTCCAGGTGGTAGGCGAACTTGGCGCTCGGGCCCTGGCTGCCGCTGGAGCGGTTGGGCAGCCACACACCGGTGAGCCGGCCGAGCGCGTCGTAGTGCTGCTCGGTCTTCTTGGAGTTGATGTCGTAGCTGCGCAGTGGCAGGCCGCGGCGGGGGTCGAGGAAGCTGACTGAGCGGTAGCCCTTGGGGTCGGTCGTGAGCGTTCGGGTGAGGGGGCCTGCGTCGGCGGGAGTGTAGGCGGTGGAGGTGGTGTGGCCGGCGGTGTCGGTGACGGTGAGGGGGCGGCCGAGGGTGTCGTACGTGGTGGTGGCGGTGGTCTGCCAGCCGGAGGGCAGGCGCTGGCCGTCGCTTGCGGGGCCGGTGGCGTAGCCGGTGGCGCGGCCGGTCCAGGTGACCTGGCCCTTGGTGGGTTTCTGGGTGGCCAGCCAGGTGGTGGCGTTGGCCGTGTCGTAGACGGCGGCGGTGTCGGCCAGGACGTCGCCGGTGGTGCTGCTGTCGGTGGGCAGGTTCAGGCTTGCGTCGGTTACCGAGCACTGCTTGGCGACGGTGCGGGTGCGGGAGACGAGGCTGGTGATGCCTGCGTCGGGGTTGCGGGCGTACCAGGTGCGGGTACAGGTTTCGTCGCCGCCCAGGCCTCTTTGGCCGTAGTCGTCGACGCTGCTGACCATGCCGAGGTCGTCGTGGTGCCGGGTGGTGACGTGGGTGCGCCAGGTCTTGGAGCCGGTGAGGTAGGTGCTGGTGTAGGTCGTGGTGCCGCGGGCCCACAGAGCGGTGTGGTCGGCGGCGTCCGGGACCGTCTGTGTGGCGGTGTTCTTGTAGGTGTAGTTGTGGACGGTGCTGCTGATGGGCTGGCTGCCGTTGTACGTGACCTGCTGGCGCAGCATTCCCTTGTACTGATTGCTGTCGGTGACGGCGGGGACGTCGGCGTCGGTGTCGAGGAGCGGCTCGATGCTGACGGACTTGGTGCCGTTCTTGTTCTTGTCGCCGTGCATGCCCTGGAGGTAGAGCGAGACGGTCTTGGAGCGAGTGGTGCCGGCGGCGCCGGTGTAGGCGGTGACCTGGCGGTAGCCGCGCCAGTCCGACCAGGTCCGCTCGTCCTTCGGGGTGAAGGGATCGTCGTTGTGGTGCCAGGCCGCGCCGCTGTAGGAGTAGGCGTGTTCGACGGCGGGGTTGGCGGCGGTCGGGTCGTGTACGCCGACGGCGGTGACGCGGTACTTGTGGAACCAGTCGATCGCCGCGTTCTCGGCGCCGTTGATGTGCCAGTACTGCGGGTAGCAGGAGCGGGTGTTGGTGTCCGGCGCCGCGTCCAGGACCTCGCTGCGCACGCATTCCGGCGAGGAGAGCGTGACCTCGGTGATCGCGCCGGTCTCGGAGGTGACGGTGGAGATGCGGGGGCGGGTCAGGGGGAGAATGTCGTCGGTGGCGTCGACCCGGTTGGGCCGCATCTGATAGGTGAAGGTGATGGGGTCGACCGTGATGGCTGTGGCGCCGGCTTTCGCGGTCCGCTTCAGTGACGTGAGGGTGAGGACCTGGTCGGAGCTGTCGCCGATGTCACCGCCGTCCAGGTACTTCTGACTCAGGGCCCAGGAGTCCACCGGGTCGTAGACGCTGCTGGTGGCGTTGTAGGTGAAGGTGTTGATGCCGGTCAGCCGCTTGCGGGTGAAGAACGAGGTGCCGGCCGCATTGCATTCGTCGTCGTCCTTGGAACAGATCGCGTCGAACGGCACGTCGGGCCAGTTCTCCGCGGTGTCCTTGGTCAGGCTGTCGCAGTCGGAGGCGGTGCAGCGCTCGGCGTAGGCGAAGGTGACTTTGGCGTCGGCCTTGTCGGTGAACAGGGAGTCCTTGCGCAGGCCGTACTCGATGCGGTTGAGGTAGCCGCCGCGAATGTAGGATGTGCCGGCTTTGGTGGCCTTGTTCTTCTTGTAGTAGTTCGATTCCTTGGTGTACCAGTACGTGGACGCGTTGCCGCGGGTGTCTTCGACGTAGTCGAGGTTCCAGCGCCAGGCCTGGGTCAGGGCGCGGTCGGCGAAAGTGTCACCGGCGCTGTGGCCGGGTTCGCCGGAGTCGTCGCCGAAGACGGGGACGGTCCAGGTGGAGTTGGTGCGCTGGGTGCCGGCGCCGTCGAGCTTGTTCAGGCCGAAGACGTACGTGGTGCCGTCGCCGGTGATGACGGTCCAGTACTCGCCGTTGTCGTCACCGTTGTCCGCGCCGGTGGAGCGCGTCACCGTGGAGGCGTCATCGTCCTCCAGGTGCCACGTGCCGCTGTCGTCGTCCTTGACCAGACGGGTCGACCTGCCGTTGAGGACCAGGCTGGCGTTGTCGTACCTCCAGCACTGGTCGAACACGTCGTCGTGACCGTCCTCGTCACAGGAGCCGTACGTGCGGGTGATGTAGGACTCGGTGAGAGTGAAGCCCTCGCCGACCGTGGTGGTCTGGTTGTTGGTCGTGGCGGTGCGGCCGTCGACGCTGCCCGAGTCGTAGGACAGGGACAGCGGCGGCACGGGGCCGGCCGCGGCGGGCGGCAGGGTGAAGTCGTGGGACCAGGAGAAGGAGCCGGAGCTGCCGCCGGCCTGCCAGGACGAGGACTCCGACAGCTTCGTCGCCGAATAGTCGCCCGCGCCCTTGGGGGACTGACCCGACCCCGCGGAGGCCGCGGTCACCGCCAGCACCGTTGCCTCCGGCGCGGCACTGCCTGCCTCGCCCAGCAACTGGGTGGACGCGCCGCCCTGGGCCGCCTGCGGGAGAGCGACCTGCGCCGAGACGGTCTGATGCTCGAGGTCGTTCTCCGACGGCAGCGGCGTCTGCTCACGGCACTCCGCCTTGTGCGGGGTCGTCAGCGCACAGGTCGGCAGCTGGACAAGGCGCAGGCGCTGGGACCAGCCGCCGCCGACGGCCGAGGCGAACGAGGAGTAGTCGACGCTCAGGGCGGCCGAACCCGGCGACTGGGCCGCCGCCGTCAGCAGGATGCCGGTGACGCCTGCCTTGAGGGCTGCCTCCTGGTCCAGGACGGTGACCCGCGCGTCACCGGCTGCCGCCGCAGAGGCGGCCGAGGAACGCTGTTCGGTGGCGGACGTTGTCGGCCTCAGGGTGACGGGGACACCGGCCGGTTCGGCGGTGCGCTGCGTGCCGGGCTCGAGGGTGAGAGACGCCGTGCCGTTCTTGGGCCAGTCGGCTTTCCGCTCCTTACTCGCCTGCTCGGCCTGGGCGGTGTTGGCCTTGCGGTCCTTGGCGACCTTGGCACGGGCCCGTTTCGCGCCGGGCCCGTCGAACTCCTTGACCTTGGTCACCGATGTCCCGGGCACATCGGGGCGTCCCAGGCCGTCTGCCTCGACGGCCTGCGCCGCCTGGGCCAGGCCGGTGGGCGCGACGAGTGCCAGAGCCAGCGACTGCGCCAGCAGCCGGCCCACTCTGCGCCGAGCCCCCTCCCCACGTCGCCTTGAGGTGCCTATGCCAAAGACCATGGTTCCCGCCCCACCCAGTTCCTGAATCTCGAGAGTTCTGCACATTGGTCGCAGCCCGCCGCCGGGTCTGCCACGTTTCCCGTCCGGTGAGGACACCCGCGCCAGTGGCTGTCCTCACCGGACGCCTTGTCAGTCGCCCACGGTTTCGCCGAGCTGCTCCTCGGTGGCCATCGCGCCCGCCCAGACACGTGCCTCGGCCACGCTGACCGGCAGATAGTGCTGCCAGGTGTCCTTCGAGAAGCTCTTGCCGAGGGTGAACTCCCCCGTTCCTGCCTTTGCCGTGAAGGCCTGCGGATCCCCGTTGACGTTGCGGCTCAGGTAGAGACTGATCTCGTCCGTCCGGGCGTCGAAGACACCGGTCAGCCGGACCATGCCGTCCATCACCGCTGCCTCACTGGACGCAACCGCGCTGAAGCTGCCATCGGCATTGAGACGGCCGAAGCGCCAAAACCCCTCCGGAACGGTCTTCTCCTCGAGAGTCTCCTCATCGAGCACAGTCGTGCTGCCGGTCCGCTCGTACCAGATGCCCCAGGCCGAGCCATCCACGGCACGCTGGCCGAGAATCTGGCCGGTGTAGCCGACCGGCTTGGCCAGAAGCCTGCCCGAGTCGAGCGCGGCTAGCGTGGTGACGGTGAACGATCCGGTGCCGTCGACCACCGGTCCCGCGGTCGCGGCCGAGTCGTCCGTGCCGTCGAACACCATCGCCTCGCCGTTGAGGACCGCACCGCCGGACAGGGACAGCGACCGGCCGTAGCCGGACGTGGTGTCCGGGACGGTGCTGCCGCTGCCGCGGTCGGCCGACCAGTCGGCGACCAGTTCCACCGCCGCACGGTCCGGTGAGTTCATCAGCCGGGCCTCGTCGGCGATCAGGTCGCCGGTCAGGGCCTGCTGCCAGACGGTGACCTCGTCGATGGAGCCGGCGAAGTAGTCGGTGTAAGCGTCCCGCCACAGAACGCGGCCGATCTGCAGCGGGCCCTCGGCCGCCCAGGCCGCGGACACCGTGTCAGTGCCCTGCAGGCTGCCGTTCACATACAGGCGGAGCTGCTTCGCGGAGGCGTCGTAGACGGCCGCGAGGTGAGTCCACACGCCGCGTGCTGCCGGCTGTGTGGCCGTCACCCTCTGCTCAGTGATGTTGCCGCCCGCATCATCAGTGGGTGAGGTGCTCAGCGTCCACGTCTTCTCCGCCTCCCGGTAGGTGAGGTAGAAGCCGCTGTAGAAGCCGCCGTTCTGGCCCAGGACGGTCTGGTTCTGCGCCACGCCCGGTTTGAGCATCGCCCAGGCGGAGACCGTGTAGGAAGCTCGGGTGTCCACTACCGAGGCGCTGGTGGCGGCGTAGCCGGTGGTGCCGTCCAGGACAAGACCCTTGTCCGTGACCGGGGCCTGGAGCGGGTTGTCGTCGGCGTCGTGGGTGATCACACCGCGGCGGCCGCGGTCATCCCGGGCTGCTTGTCCGTTCAGGGCCGCATCGTCACGGCCGTCCACGGTGGCCGAATCGACCGCCGCCCCGGAGGCTTCGTCGAAGTGGTAGCGGCCGACCGGGGCCTCACCGGAGTCCACGAGGAAGTCGGTGACGGACTGCTCGCCCCAGCCGAGGCTGTCCTTGGCCCGCACGTACACGCGGTACAGGCCACCTCGGGTCGGTGTGACCTTCGCCGTGGCGGTGGCGCCCACCAGGTCGGGCGACCACGCCGCAGACGAGGACAGCTTGTACTGGTAGGCGGTGTTCGTATCGCCCGTGGCGGGCTGGAACGTGAACGATGCCGGCACGCCCGGGCCGCCGCCTGCCACGCAGGCGGCGCTGGTGCACTTGGTGTAGGGGCTTGCGACGGTGACCTGCGGGGCCTTGGGCGGCTTGGAGTCGACCCGGAAGTAGCAGTAGCCGTCGGAAGCGGCGCTGCTGAGGTGGTCGGCCCCGTAGTAGGACCAGGTCCACGCGTGGTAGCGGTAGAGCTTTCCGTCGGCCAGTTTCGACCACGTCAGCGACAGGGCCCGCCCGTCGCCGGCATAACCGGTCGAGGGGCGCAGGGAGCCGTTGCCCGGGCTGACGTCCGTCCACGTCTTGTCGGCGTTCTGCACATCGACGTCGAAGTAGACCCGCAGCTGGGCGTCGCTCTCCCCGCCCCGCTTCGTCTGGGCGGTCGCCTTCAGCAGAGGGGTGGGGTCGGACACGATTGCCGGGTCACTCTGACTGCGTTCGCACACCGGAGTCGCGCTCGTCCCGCCGCCCTGCAGGCCGACACCGGTGGGCTTGTCCGGTAGGCCCACGAAGTCCACCGCCAGCACCGCGTCGTTCTTGAACCGCTTCCAGGCGGACGTGTCCGACTCGTCGTGCGCGCGGACCTCGAGGGTCAGACGGGAGAACTTGCCGGCCGCGAAGTTGCTCACCGTGGCAGTGAGGTTCTCGTTCGACTCCTCAGGATTGTCGTTGAACTCGATCGGCGCATCCGGCGAGTCGGGGTCACACAGGGAACCGCGACCGGCCGAGACGTACCGGTCGCCCATCCAGTCCAGTTCCTTCGGACGCGAGGACCACGTGGTGGACGACGAGATGTTGTTGGTGCGGACCAGATCCACCCAGCGCGGATCGCACTGGAATGCCCACGGTTCCGTGATACGGAAGGTGGCGTCCAAAACCTTCTTGCCCTTGAGGCTGGCCGGGGAGAACTCGAAGTAGAGCCTCTGCACATAGCCCGGACCGCAGTAATAGCCGTTCCACGTACCACACTTGCCGGCGCCCTTGCCCCGGCCGTCGTCGCCGTTGCCCCAGCCGTAGGACTCATAACCGTCGCTGCGCAGCAGCGTGCGTTCCGACTCGCCCCAGGTCACGGTGGGGTCGATGAACAGGGGGAACGCCGAGTCGTCGGTGGCGTTCAGCATCTGCTCATCCGGGATGACGGACAGGGTTTCGGCGCCGACCTCGACGTCCATCCGGGCCACTGTGTCTCCCTGGCCCGGCTCCAGGCCCGATCCCGACGGAGCAGTCTCCGAGGGGTCCGCGGGCTCGCCCGACTGGGCGCCGTCCGGGGTGCTGGAGTCGTTCGCGGTACCGGGCCCGTTCAGCAGCTGCGGCTGCGTCCCGCCCGCGGTGTTCCGGCCCGCGGAGTCCCACATCCGCGCCGGAGGCGCCTTGAACACGGTGGTGCCGTTGCCGTCGACCGCGGCCAGGTTGCCGGCCGCACCCTCACGGACGGTCAGATTGCTGGTATCCAGGCCGAAGGTGAGCTTCTTCAGCTCCTCACCGGCTGCCGCCTCGGGCGTTTTCACCACCAGCACGTGCTGGAAGCTTTCCGAGGTTGCTGTGACCTGCAGGTCGACGTCCGGCAGCACCTCCGGATAGACGGCACTGGCTCCCTCCAGGCGCGGGGCGGGCAGGGCACCGGGCCAGTCCAGGGTGAGAGACCGGCCCGCGTCCTCGATCCGCGCCAGCGGGCCGGTGTCACCACCGCCGGAAAACGTCATCCGGACTGCGGCCCCCTTCGGGCCCACGGTGCCGTCCGACCGCTTCTCCAGCGTCGGGTCCGGCGCCCCCCAGCCGCCGCCGGTTACCGGAACACGCACCGGTACCACCGACTCCTCGAGCGTGAACGTGGCACCGTCCGGGTTCGCGAACACCGTGGTCCGCTCCGTACGCTCCCCTGTCACCTCCACCCGCTGACCGGAGGCAAGCGCCTGCTCAAGAGCCCGCTGCCCCTCGGGCAACGCCGGGGCGGCAGGGCCGTCATCAGCCGCATGTGCCACCGGGCCAGGGACGACAGAAACGATCACGGCCGCACACACCGCTGCCGTCATACCCGCGGAGATGCGGGGCCCGCGTCTTCCGCCCGATCCTCCCGCACGGCCCAGCGACCCGGGCAGCGCCCCTTGCCCACCCCGAAACCGGGTCCACATCTTCGCCCCACCCCACCCACAAGATTCACAAAATCGCCAGGAGTAACTAACGCCCCGACGGAACGTCAGGTCAACGGGCAGTAAACGGACATCAGCACGTCAAGCTCCGGAAGAGCCGCGTGAGGAAGGCAACGTTTAGGCAGGGTTGTACGTCACAAGATCACAGTCTGATATCTGAAGCAGCACGCCAGGATCAACTACGGCGTCCACTGCACGGCGGGCGCGTGATGCCGTCATGCCGCGGAGTGAACCCAGTTGGAACCTCATCTGCCGCCAAACGCAGGTGCGTGCCAGGCTGGGCGGCCATTGGCCCCAGCGGGCCCTGCCGAATGGCCGGCCGCCGAAGTATGAGTGGCCGGCGGTCAGGACCATGCCTCCGGCGGGGGATCGGCCGGCACCGGGATGGCGGGAGCGCCGTCGCCGGCCGCGGGTACGTAGGGGTGCGCGGGGGACTCCCATCCCGTCCGCCGCCGACCCAGGCAGAGCCGAGCAGACGCGGCCCCTGGCGTCCAGGTCGTTCGTACAGTGGCGCGCTCCACCTGGACGCCAGGAACCACGCCTGCTCCACGGTGTGTGGGTCGACGGCGGACGGGATGGGAGCCGGGGGCAGTGGTGGCGAAGGGAGGGAAGGACGGTGACGGGTGCGGTGCCGGCCATGAAAAGCAGCGGTGCCGCCGAGGCGCGCGGAACGGCAGTCCGGGACAGCAACCGGTCGTGCGCCCGCACCCCTCATCCGCGTGGTTTCGCGCTCCGCCGGTGATCCACAGTCCGCGGCCGTCGTTGACGTGAAGTGGGACCCTCGCGGGAAGCCGCGCCGCCGTACCGGCGGTGCAGGGCGAGGCCGACAGGAGGAATCACAGCGATGACGCAGCCGACCATCACCGACCTCGACACCGCTCTGGACACCGACGAAGCCGACGCCGTGTGCTCCGCCGCCTGGGACGCATTCGACATCGTGGGCCGGCTGGCGGACGCCCTTGCCCTCGAGGAGGGCAGCGACGAGATGCAGGCCATGCTCACCGGCATCAAATGCGCGGAAGGACGCCGTCTGCTGCCGCCACCTGAGAACGGCCGGCCTCGGGAGACTCCGACTCCCTGCTCCGGACGAGCCGGGCTCGAGCCGTTCGAGGCGCTTCTGCGCCACGTCGGCGTGGCCCTTCGCCGACTGGCTTCCGCATCCGAAGCCGCCGGCGACGCGGAGCAGCTCAACCTCGTGGCCGATCACGCGTCGACCGCAGCTGACCTCCTCATCAGCGTGCGACAGGACGGTGACGGAGCCTCATGACCGTCACGCTCGGAGAGCTCTACGAGGTCGTGCACCACCGCCTTGAACAGGTCACGTCCGTGAGTCTGCCCCGGGACGATCCCTTCGCGCACGCTCTCGCGCTCAAGCAGCTCGACACACTGATCGGGCATGTGCATCACCTGCTTCGCCGGCCGGAAGACCGGATCGACGCCGCGGCCGACGACACCTTCCGTCACCTCCACCACGCTCGGAGGGCGCTGGAGGGCGCATCCCGCTGGCTGCCGCCGGTCGCCTCGGGCAGTACGGCGAACGACGGCCCTTTGGGTGCCGCGGTGGTGGCCAGTGGGGCGGTCATCGACCTGATCCGCGGTCACCGCGACGGTACGGGCGCTCCCGTCACCCCGTACGCGCTCGCTTTCACCACACGCTCCGCACAGGCGTACCACCTGCGCCACGCCTCCCTAACCCTCCACTCCGTGAGCCGGATCGTCCACGTCGTGAGTCAGAACCTCGGCAACTGGCAGGCGTCGGTCAGGCTCCAGACCGCCCAGGCTTCCCTGCAGTACGCGTCGGTCCAGGCTCGGCATTCCAGCGCCGATGCGGACACGGCGCTGGCGGTCTTTCCTCAGGCCTTGCCACTCACCCCGGTCCCTGCCCTCCCCGGCGATCCGCTCGCCCAGGCCGCCGGCCGGATCCGGGACGACTGCGAGCAGCTCTCCCGCGTCGCCTACGAGACTCTGCACGGCCGTTCCGCGCAGCCTCTCAGCGGATCCGACCTGCAGTTGATCACCCGTTGGCGGTCCCTGGGCACCATGCTCGCCGGGCGGCTCCTGCTGCAGGTGGCCACCGAGGCACCGACCGGGGCGGGCACCTCACTCAGAAGCTGCGCGGACCGCCTCCGGAGCGCCGCCCGCGTGTGGAGAGACGTCCAGGAGCGGTGGGACCGCGTCGTCGACGTGGACGATCCGCGGATCCGTCCTCGGCTTCCCCGGCCGAGCTACGACATGGTGAGACGGGGCGAGATCTCCCGCATGCCGCAGGCCACGGGCCTGCATCCGGGCGTGGAGATCGCGCGTGCGTCAGTCCTTCGCGCGGGACGGCTGCTGTTCGGCGGGGACTGGGACCCCGACTCAGGAGGAGGCCCTCCCCGCGCAAGGCCCGCGGCGGACATCCTGGCCGACTCGGGCGGCGTCGCCGAACTGGCCCAGACCGTGTACAGCCTCACCGTCGCCGACTGGCGGATCGCGGTGTCCGCCCCCCGGGCCGTGACGACCATCGAGCACCGCCTCCTCACCGACGTTCCCGAACACCGCCCAGCCGGCCACCCGTACCGCTTCTACCCACTGCTCAACCATCAGTTCGAGCGCCTCCGCACCTCGTTCCACCAGGTCTGCGCTGCTCAGCAGGCCGTGGCGCAGATGCTGCTGGTCACGGCTCCCGCCATCGGCATGGACACCAGCCGTGCCGTCCTGGACGCTGCGGCCCACCGGCACATCACTGCCCAGGCCTGGGCCCCGCTTCCTGCCCCAAGCCCCGCGGTCCGCGGACCCGTCACATCCCCGTCGGCCACGTGGGGGAGGGGCGCCCGGGTCTGAACCGAGCTCCGACTCGCGAGCTGCGGTACCGACCGGGTGCGTTGCTGCTTCAGCGGCGGCAACCTGTCACGCCGCCAAGGCTCTGCTGACCAACGGCCCATCAAAATGCGCTGGGTGGACCTTTCCCCGCCCGACCTGGCGTTGGTATATCTGGACCGCAGGAGGGGGTGGCCGGCCACTTCCGTCGTGCCGGAAGGTCAGGCATTTTGAATACCGCGCCCCTATGCGGTTACTGCCGCCAGATCGTCGAACTCCGGAGCGGAATCATCGTTCCGCATTGGCGAGAGGATTTCTCTTCCTCCCTGTGCCCCGCGTCCTACCGAGATTCCACTCGTGTCCGCTGGCTGAGGGGTGAAGAGCTCGAGCGTCACGAGCTCCGGCAGGCAGGGATGGTCACCCGTCGCCGTCAGCAGCTTCGCGCCACTCACGATGCTGCCCGCCGCGCCCTGAACCCCTACGACGACGACCCGGTCCCGGCTCCGGCAGTGCTGCCCCTGCACGAAGGCCGCCGCTACGTGGCCGTCATGCTTCCCGGCTCGGGGCCGGCGGACGTGTGGCTTCCGGACAAGACCCGAGGGGAGCAGCGGCGTTTCATCGGCCGTTTCCTGCCGAGCACGCACGGCCTCAAGTGGAACGAGAAGCGTGGGTGCTGGAGTGTGCCTACTCGTCACTTCCTCGAGCTTGCCCGGCACCTGCTGCGCTACAACCAGGTGATCATGCTGGGGCGCGAATTCAACCCGCACGAGAGATGCAACGGGGCTTGCCGCCACGCGACAGGCCCCGACTGCCAGTGCTCATGCCGGGCGAAGTATCACGGTCGTGGGAAGTGGAAGGCAGGGTGGATCGAGGTGAACGAGTTCGACACCGAATACCGCGGTGACTCCTGGCACTGGACCATCTTCACCCGCGATTCCCGCAGGCGGTGACCCGCGGCATCCTTGCCCGGTCTGGACGACACCCTGGAGACCCTGGGCTGGAAGACCGGCACCGAGATGAACCGCGCCATCCGCCCCCTCCGGGGAGGGACCGCCCGTCACGCCGATGGCCAGCTGACCGCCACCCTGCCCGGCGGCACCAGGTACGCAGGCCCCCTGCCGCCCCTGGCCGACGTCCCCGACCGGTTCCGCCTGGCCCGCTCCCGTGGCTTCATCATGAACGTGGCTGGTACAGGCGTGATGCCTGCCGGACACGGCTTCTTCATGAATGCCGAACGCGTCCGCTACACCGCCGTCCCCTTTGCCGGCTGACCGGTCTCCGGTTTGCCGGCTGACCGGTCTCCGGCGCCCACGACCGCGACCCGGCCCACCAGCAAGGCCAGAAGGCTGGGCGGTCGAGGACGCGTCGGCCCGGTCAGCGGTGGTGGTCGATGAAGACGCGGGCGCGCTCGTCGAGCTCAGCTGCGGCCCGAACGCCCCGGGCCCGGTACGGGCGCAGGTCGGAGCGGAGGGAGCGGACGGCCTTGAGGGTACGGGTGGACTTCACCCCGGCCATGGTGTCGATCGCGCGGCCCCAGGTGGTGCACGCCTGCTCGATACTGCCCTGTTTGGCCTGCTGCTCGGCCTGCGCGACCTGGTCGAGGGCGATGATCCGCGCGTACGTCGCCCCGGGCCGGCTGGCCGCTGCCGTCGCGTACTGGTGGGCGGCGTTCGGGCGGTCGCCGAGCGTCTCGAAGACCTTCGCCGTACGGGAGTGGACGGTGGCCGCCGGCGGGCCCCACACCAGCGCCCAGAACGGCACCTCGTCCCCGGCGCCGGCCGCCAGCGCGGTCTCGGCGAGCTGGACGTCGTCGAGGGCATGCCGGGTCTGGCCGGTCTTGGCGAGCGCGTGCGCGTGTGTGACGGCGAACAGGGCCTCGACCTGCCGGCCGACGCGGCCCCTGGCGCGGTCCCAGCCGGTCTCGGCGAGGGCCAGGCAGTGCTCGGGCCGGTGCAGCTTCATGCCCTGCTGGGACATCGTGCGCATCACGAAGCCGTCCTGTCCGGCGACGCCGGAGGCCCGCGCGAGGGCGAGGGACTGGAGGTAGTACCGCTGGGCGAGGCCCTGTTCGCCGCTGTCGTACGCCTTCCAGCCGCACAGGTGGGCCGCTGCAGAGGCGACCGAGAGCGCCTCGGCGCGTACGTCGTCGCCGGCGAACCTGCCCCGGCACAGACCGGCGACATCGGTAACGAGGTATTGCACGAAGGCGGAGCGACCGTGCTGTCCGCCGTGGCGTTCGTCCATGTCCATGAAGAGCTTCACCATGTCGCGGACCGAGGCCACGTCTGCGTGGCCGACGACTCCGCCGCCGATGACCGTGCGGGTGCGGGCGGCGGCTTCCTGGACGGTCTGGAGCGGGAGGGCCGCCGCGGCCATGGAGTAGGCGGAGGCGGCCAGGAATCGGCGGCGGTTCACGTCGGCCTCCCCGATGGCGGTGAGCGTTTCGATGGGATCGAAGTCCAGCGTCAGCCCGATGCTGTCATCTGCACCACCACGGGGGGAACCGAGTCCGAGGTCTTCGCGCGTGATCCGGCGCCCCAGGCGGCGGGACAGCGCCTCGGCCAGGTACCCCGGTGTCGCCCCGGACGGTTCGGCGCCCTGCACCCAGTGGTGGACGGCCGACTTGTTGGTGCCCAGTCGTTGGCCGCTCTCCGACGCCACCGCCTTCACGGCGCGGGCGACGCCGTCGTACGGCAGCCCGGACTCGTCGATGAGTGCTTTGAGCTGGTGGTTCGCAGTGCGCTGGGTCATGGCGTCCTGCCCTCGTATACCCGATATACGGTTCCGCGCGCTCGACACGGTACCCGCCAACCCCCCTGCCCTGTTCACTGATTGATGAAGCTCGATGACGCTCCGTCAACGGGTTCGGTCGAGGAAGAAGCTGAGAAGAAGAAGGGGTTCGCCATGAAGGACCAGACGCGTCCGTGGGAGTCCGTGTTCGCCGGACCGGAGATCACCGCCGCGCCGGGTGACACCGCCCGCTACGACGACAAGGCCGCCGAGACCTCGGACCAGGGCCGCTTCGAGGACTGACCCGGCACCGCCCGTCCAGCACCACCAGTGTCACCGGGGCCCGCGCCCGGCCGAGAGCCGCGCGGGCCCCGTCGTATGTCCGGCGAGAAGGGAGAACCCAGAAATGTTGACGTGCTCGGTGAACTTACGGACCGACGGCTCAGGGCCGTGGGAATGGCGAGGCGAGGAAGTGGGATGGGGGCGCGGCGCGGACCGCATCCGGCCGCTGGACCACCCGGCGCTTCAGGCGCGGGCGGTCACGGACGGCACCCGCACGCTGCTCGTTGTACGGGAGCGCGCCGCCGGCCGCCCCTCGCTGCTGCGCTCGGTCTCCCCGGCCCGCGTGGACACCGCGGTGTACGGCCGCGCGCTGAAGGAGTGCCAGGACTGGCCGCTCCAGGGCATCTGGATCGAGGCCGGCCCGGAAGGGCTCCGGGTCCGGACGGGGCTCGGCGGGGTGTGCCCGCTGTACCTCACCCACGACGCCGGGCGCCTGACCGGCTCGTGGCAGCTGGTGGACCTGCGTGCCCGCCTCGGCGCGGACCGGCTGGAGGAGCGGGAGGTGATGCGGCTGCTGACCGGCTTCCCCCGCTACGGGCACGACACGCTGTTCACCACGGTCAAGCGGCTCTCCGAGCGCTCCATCGCGTACGCGGACGCCGAGGGCCTGCGCCTGGTGTACCCGTCCTCGGCCGAGCACGCCCAGACCTCCGAGCTCGCCGACCACGTCGGTGAGGCCGAACTCGTCGGCGCGTTCGAGGCCCTGACGGACCACGTGTTCGCCAAGCGGCCCGTCGCGGCGGGGCAGACGGCGGCCCAGCTGTCCGGAGGCATGGACTCCACCAATCTCGCCATCTCCCTCGCCCTCGCACACCCCGGGGCGATCACGCCGTGCGCGATGCTCATCGGCGGCGAGGCAGGTCCCCAGCAGGAGGCGCGGCGCCGGGCGGTCATCGAGCAGACCGGCTTCGCCGCCGACGTCACGGTACGGGCGGCCGACCATCCGGTGCTGTCCCCGGGCGGGCTGCGGCGCTCCCGGGCGGATGCGGTCAGTCCGCTGGACGAGCCGCACCTGGAGGCCGCCGACGCGCTCGCCCAGGCCCTGCGCGCCCGCGGCATCCATACGGTTGCGGCAGGGTTCGGCGGTGATGAGGTCGCCCGCACCCGCCGCATCGCCGGCACACCCGCACGGACGCCGGTCGCGCCGTCCTGGTGCGGCGAGCGGGTACGGGACCTGCTGGGCGAGGTGGACAGCGGGATCTCCCCGGCGACCGTGGCACCGGAGACCGCGCTGATCGCCCTGGAGGTCGCCACCCCGCTCATGGCCCGGCGCGGCCTGTGGACGGTCGCCCCGTTCACCGACGTGGACATGGTCCGCTTCGGCCACCGCCTGCCCGTTCAGTGGAAGACGGACAAGCACCTGCTGCGCCGGCGCCTCGCCGCCCGTGGCCTGCCCGAGGACGTGGTGAACCCGCCGCTGCGGGAGAACTTCGGCCATCTGATGAACACCGCTGTGCACCGTCACGCGACCGGGCTGCTCCGCGGCTGGGGCAAGGAGCTCCACCTCATCGAGCAGGGCTTCGTGGACGCCGCGGTGCTGACCGAGGCCGTCGAGCGGGCCGCCCTCTCGCCCGAGGACGCGGCGCCGTTCCGTACGGGCCTGTACCTCATCACCGCCGTCGAGCTGGCCCTGCGGGCGTTGTAGACGGCTCCTCCACCGGCTGGGCGACTTCGGCGCGATCGGCCCCGTACGCCCCGCCGGCCCCGCGAGGATGGGGCGGGTGACCGACTCCTCACCCGCCCCGAAATCCTCCACCGCCCCGCAACAGCAGGTCGGTTACCGCGCCGACCCGCACGCCGAGGACATCGCCACCGCGACCTGGTGGCGGATGGCCTCACGCCTCCCGCACACCCTCGCCGCCGCTGTCCGGCTCGGCTGGGCCGCCGACCGCCCGGCGATGCTGTGGCTGGGCTTCACCCAGCTCGTCGTCGCCGCCTCCGCTGCCGTCGCCCTCGCGGTGCTTCCCGGCGCGATGAACCACCTCTTCAGCGGCGGGGACGTCGCCGAGCGGGTCCAAGCGGCCACGCCCGCGCTCGTGGTCGCCGCCGTGGCCACCGCCGTACGGGCCGGGGCGGACGCGCTCGCCGTCTACGCCGCCGCCCGCCTGGCCCCCGAGGTCGCCACCGAGGCCGACCTCCAGATCCTCGCCGCGGCCCCGCAGGTGGAGCTCGAGGCGTACGACCGGCCCGGGTTCACCGACCGCCTCCAGGCCGCCGGCAAGGGCGCCGAGGCGACCGAGGACCTGATCGGCGACGCACAGGCCATGGTCTCCGCGCTCGCCCAGCTCGTCGCCGCCGCCTCGGTCCTCACCGTGCTGCACCCGCTGCTGCTGCCCCTGCTCCTGCTGGCCGTGGTGCCCAAGGGCGCCGCCGCGGTGACCACCGCGCGCATCAGGCACCGCGCGGACTTCCAGAACATCTCCGACAACCACCTGCGCTACCTGCTGCGGTACTACTCCACCGACCGCCGCACCGCCGCCGAGGTCCGCGCTGCCACCATGTCCGGCTTCCTGACGACCTGGTACCGCCAGATCACCGACCGGATCAAGGCCACCCACCGCGCGGCCGCCCCCCGCGTGCTGCGGGTGACCCTGGCCGGCTCCGCCGCCGGCGGGCTCATGCTCGCCACGACCTGGGCGGCGCTCGGCTGGCTCGCCGCGACCGGGCGGATGGACCTCGCCGTCGCCGCGACCGCCGTCGTCGCCGTACGGACCTCCACCGGGGCGCTGACCTCGCTGGTGATGGCCGCCGCCCGCACCTTCCGCACCTCGCTGTACCTGGAGGACTGGCAGAGTTTCCTGCGCCGCGCGGAGGCCCTGCGCGCCGAGCGCGGTACCCGGGCGATCCCGGCCGGGGCGCCCGCCGAGATCGAGGCGAAGGACATCACGTACGCCTACCCGGGCACCGACATCCCCGCAGTCGACGGCGTCAGCCTCACCCTGCGACGCGGCGAACTGATCGCCCTGGTCGGCGAGAACGGCTCTGGCAAGACCACCCTCTCCCGCCTCCTGACCGGCCTGTACCTGCCCACCACCGGCACGGTGGCCTGGGACGGCACCGATCTCGCCGAGGCCGACCCGACGGGCGTGTGGTCGAAGGTCGGTCTCGTGCCGCAGGACTACACCCGCTGGCCCATGGACCTGCGCGCCAACATCCACCTCGGCCAGCCCCGCGCCGACGACGACACCCTCCTGCTCCAGGCCGCGTGCGCGGCCGGCGCGGACAGCGTCATCGACAAGGCCCCGTACGGGCTCGACACCCTGGTCGCCGGCTCCAACTGGGGCGGCACCGATCTCTCGGGCGGGCAGTGGCAGAGGATCGCGGTCGCTCGCGCGTTCTACCGCGACGCCGCCGTGCTGATGCTCGACGAGCCCACCTCCGCGATGGACCCGCGCGCCGAGCACCTGGTGATCCGCCGGTTCAAGGAGCTCGCCTCGGGCAAGGCAGCCGTGTTCGTCACCCACAACCTCGACAACGCCCGCATCGCGGACCGCATCGTCGTCCTCGACCGCGGCCGGATCGTGGAGACGGGGACGTTCGAGTCCCTGCTGGATGCGGCCGGATTGTTCGCGGAACTCTACAAACTCGCGCAAGACCGGTGAGAGTCCCTGGTCAGCCCGCTAAAGTGTCCGTACTGTCGGCCCCGGCCGCCGCCCTTCCCCGTGGGACGTCGGCCGGGGCCGACTCGTACGCTCCGAAAGCCCGGGCGGAGAGCGCGACGGCCCCCGGGATACCAAGTACACGGCGAACCGGCTGGTGTACGAGCCGCCGGAGAGCTGGTGGAGCCGGTACCGCGCCAACCACTGCCGATGCGGGCAGGACTGGCGGACTGCCCACGCCATCCCCGCAGGCTTCGAGGGGCCGGACCGGCTGCTAGCAGGCCGAGGCCGCGGAAGGCCGAGAACGAGCGCGTCTAAGCTTGTTTTTTAACGACATTGCTGCGCAACCGAGTTGATCGCCTGCTGCTTGGTGAGAGCTGGTGCGACAGCGGTGCGGCCTTGGTGTGATCATGTGCGTTGTCGAGACGCTGTTGATCATGCCAAGGCCGCGAGGGTGAGTCTGCTGCACGATGCTGTTCGCGTCGAGTCCCTGACCGTGTTGTCCCGGTTCCGGACCGACTTCTACGACTGCCTGACCGCTCGCGCGGACGCGTTGTTCGAGCTGACGGATGCGGTGCTGTGCACCGACGGGCCGGTGCGGTCGCTGGTCGACCTCGCGCTGGCGCCCGAGCACCGCCGGGGTCACGGCGCCCTCTATGCCGGTCTCAACTGCGGACGGGTGGATGTCGCCCGGCTGCGGCGTGTCCTGTCCGGGGTGCCGCTGCCGAGGGCGGCGGACGGTCGGCTGGTCCTGGCGGTGGACGTCTCGCCGTGGCTTCGGCCGGACGCCGGGACCGTGCCGGACCGATCGTTCTGCCACACCTACGGCCGCGGCAACGCCAAGCACCAGATGATGCCCGGCTGGCCGTACTCGGTCATCGTCGCGCTGGAGAGCGGCCGCACCTCCTGGTCCGCGTTCCTGGACGCGGTCCGCCTGGCCCCCGGCGCGGACCTGGCCGCGGTCACCGCCGACCAGGTCCGTGAGGTGGCCGAACGGCTCATCACCGCAGGTCAGTGGTCCACCGGTGACCCGGAGATCCTTGTTGTGCTGGACGCCGGCTACGACGCCCCGCGCATCGCCTACCTCCTGTCCGGCCTGCCCGTCGAGATCCTGGGCCGTACCCGATCGGACCGGGTGATGCGACGCCCGGCACCCTCCTGGGAGGAGTTCTACAGGGCCCACCCGAAGGGCGGCCGGATGCCCAAGCACGGAGGGGAGTTCGTCTTCGGCGACCCCGCCACCTGGGGCACCGAGCAGGCCGTCACGGTCACCGGCACCCGCCTCTACGGCAAGGCCACCGCCCAGGCATGGGACCGCCTGCACCCCCGGTTGACCCAGCGGGCCGCGTGGCTGGAGCACGACGGCCCGCTGCCCGTCATCGAGGGCACCGTCATCCGCCTGGCCGTCGAACACCTACCGTCCGGCGGGGTCAACAAGCCCGTCTGGCTGTGGTGGTCGCGCACCGGCGCCACCGAAGCCGACGTCGACCGCTGCTGGCAGGCGTTCCTCCGCCGCTTCGACATCGAGCGCACCTTCCGCATGCTCAAGCAGACCCTCGGCTGGACCCGGCCCCGCCTGCGCGACTCGGCCGCAGCCGACCGCTGGACCCGGCTGCTCATCGCCGCCCATACCCAACTCCGCCTCGCCCGGCCTCTCGCGACCGACCTGCGCCGGCCGTGGGAGAAACCGGCGCCACCGCACAAACTCACCCCCGCCCGGGTCCGGCGCGGGTTCCGGAACCTCCGCACGACGACGGGCACTCCAGCCGGTGCACCGAAACCCACCACACCCGGCCCCGGCCGCCCACCCGGCTCTAAGAACCGCCGACCCGCAACCCGCCACGACGTGGGACGCGTACTCACCGGCAGCGAGGCATACCAACGACCGGCCCACCACAAGGTCGGAACCAAACCCCGACGAACCAGTTCAAAGCTAGGCCGGACCAAATGTTCAGACGAGGTCACGCCAGCGTCTGATGAACGCCCAGGTGAGCGGACGAGTTCGAGCGACCTCAGACCATGAAGAACAAGCTCACCCTGCGAGCAGGGCGTGCACCCACTGGTCTTCGCGTTGCTCGATGTATTCGGCGTCGTTTCGCCAGGCGACACCGTGACCTTCAGCCCACAGCCTTTCCCAGGGATGGACACCTTGGGCTGCCTGGTCTCGCAGGAAGTCGTGCATGGAACGCGTACGGCGCCCCAACATAGGGACCAAACGACGGCGTTCGGACTCATCGAGACCGTAGGCGTCGGCGAAGACTCGCAGCCGGCTCGCCGCGTCCGGGCGCTGCCAGTCCGGATGCGCGGACAGCGGGATGAACCCGTGAACGGCGTAGGCGACATCCCACAGGCGCGAGCCGGGACCTGCACCGTCCCAGTCGATGAAGGCCCACCGCGTCTCGTCCGCGACCACGAGGTTCCAGGGAGCCAGGTCGTTATGGGCGATGATGTCATCGCCCTCAGCGGGGATCGGCGTCTGCCACCGGGCATCGGAAGGCGGCGTGAAGTCCTGCACGGCATCGTGGAAGTCCCGGATCAGCCGTGCAACGCGAGCCAGTTGTCGAGCGGGGCCGACCAGCGAGAACCGGTCGGGCCAGACTACGTCCCCCGGCATGAAGGTCAGGACCTCACGCCCCTGATCGTCAATGCCGAGCGGACGAGGTGCCGCGCCGAATCCCACTTCGTGCAGGTGGGCAAGCAGGGCGTGCACAGCGGGAGTCCATGGTCCGGCCGGACGGCGAACGGTGTCCCCGACGCGAACGACACCCTCACTGACGTTGCCACCGGACAAAGGCTGCTCATCATCGCGCCGCATCGAACCAGTGTGTCGGACCAGCTCGCCATGGTCACCCCAATTTGGGGAGCGTCAGAGTAGGGACGGAGGTTAAAGAACAAGCTAAGTGCCCCGGCGCGAGCGGGCGGAGAAGGCCTTGAGCCGCTCGAGGTGGACACCGGCCAGGGGCCCCTCCTGACAGCCCTCGTCGTGCCCGGCCCCGAGCTTCGGTCAGCGGCCTCTACGGTGCGGGTTGTCCGTACCGGACGGGGCGGCCGCCGCGGACGCGGGCTCGGTGGCGGCCTCGCGGTCCATCTCCCGGCCGACCGACCACGGGGGCACGTCGATGGCGACGGTCCCCGGAGGCGAGTGCCAGTACAAGGCCCCGCGCTACAGTTACGGATTCACAGCACCCATGCCCCATTTGTCGGAGTCTGTAAAAGTCACTGAAAACGCGCCTCTGCGAGCATAGACTCCCAGGTCAAACAGTCTGCTCCCCGCACCCGCGGGGATGGTCCCGTGGCCCGCTTCCACGACATGATCGCCCAGATCTGCTCCCCGCACCCGCGGGGATGGTCCCGGGGGCTGGGACGGGGCGAGCAGCGTCATCGTCTGCTCCCCGCACCCGCGGGGATGGTCCCTCGCCGACTACAACCAGCGCGTCGAGCAGCTCCTGCTCCCCGCACCCGCGGGGATGGTCCCTCCAGGTAACGGCGCTTGATCCGCATGGTGAGCTGCTCCCCGCACCCGCGGGGATGGTCCCCCCCGGGCCGCCCACCACGGGCGGGCGGCTCGCTGCTCCCCGCACCCGCGGGGATGGTCCTGAGTCAGTGGCCACACCCGCTGTGACGGCACTCTGCTCCCCGCACCCGCGGGGATGGTCCCGGGTCGTCTCCACGTCGGTACAGAACAGCGCACTGCTCCCCGCACCCGCGGGGATGGTCCCAGCGCCGTGGCGGTCGCCCAGAAGTTCGTGATCTGCTCCCCGCACCCGCGGGGATGGTCCCGAGCCCCTATACCACACTGGAGTGACCATGGCCTGCTCCCCGCACCCGCGGGGATGGTCCCGTGGTGAACGGCACGCTTTGGCCAGGCAACTACTGCTCCCCGCACCCGCGGGGATGGTCCCGCCGGTCTCCCGGCGGAGCACCACTATGGCACCTGCTCCCCGCACCCGCGGGGATGGTCCCCTGCGAGAGGTCGGGGACGCGGAGACGACGGCCTGCTCCCCGCACCCGCGGGGATGGTCCCCGGTGGGCGGACGTCTGCCACACCTGTCCGAACTGCTCCCCGCACCCGCGGGGATGGTCCCGTCCACATACGCCGGCATCCCCACTGATCCCCGCTGCTCCCCGCACCCGCGGGGATGGTCCCCCGACCTGATCTGAGAAAATATCCCGTATGGAACTGCTCCCCGCACCCGCGGGGATGGTCCCGCGGCATGACCCGCGAGGAGCGGCAGGCATACCTGCTCCCCGCACCCGCGGGGATGGTCCCAGGGCCGCATCACCCAGCAGCCCCCGGTCGAACTGCTCCCCGCACCCGCGGGGATGGTCCCATCGAGCGGGCCCTCACCGCGGCGATCTCGGTCTGCTCCCCGCACCCGCGGGGATGGTCCCAAGCGGTACAGCGTCGTCAACTCCATCGGGGCCTGCTCCCCGCACCCGCGGGGATGGTCCCGTCTCGTCGATGATCTGTCCCGGGTCCCGGTTCTGCTCCCCGCACCCGCGGGGATGGTCCCTTGATTGAATTAGCAGTGTCGAAAGGGGGCGGCTGCTCCCCGCACCCGCGGGGATGGTCCGGTTCCAGCGATCTCTTCTGTGCGGACTGCGAGCTGCTCCCCGCACCCGCGGGGATGGTCCCTCCCAACGAACGGAGCGATCATGTTGGAGCATCTGCTCCCCGCACCCGCGGGGATGGTCCCGCCTCAGCCCGGTACGCATCACCGCCCGCGTCCTGCTCCCCGCACCCGCGGGGATGGTCCCAGGTCGAGCAGGCTGCCCTGCATGGCGCTGACCTGCTCCCCGCACCCGCGGGGATGGTCCCCGCTCGTGCTCATCCCTCGCCCGCGCCGCCGGCTGCTCCCCGCACCCGCGGGGATGGTCCCCCCGACCACCTCGCAGGCGCCTGCGCTCAGCTCTGCTCCCCGCACCCGCGGGGATGGTCCCCCCGACCACCTCGCAGGCGCCTGCGCTCAGCTCTGCTCCCCGCACCCGCGGGGATGGTCCCCCCCGAGGGCCGCGCGCTACCCAGCGTGCACGCTGCTCCCCGCACCCGCGGGGATGGTCCCGACGCGAACGGCATCTGGGTGGCAGGAGCGATCTGCTCCCCGCACCCGCGGGGATGGTCCCTCCTCGAACCAGGCAACACAGTTGGACACGAGCTGCTCCCCGCACCCGCGGGGATGGTCCCGTCACGACCACTCCGGCGCCGACGCCCCACTGCTGCTCCCCGCACCCGCGGGGATGGCCCCCGCAGCTCCCTCGGAGGTGTCCCCGTTCTAGGCCTTGGCCGCCGCGACTTCGCGCACCCGGCCGGACAGCGCCCGCACCGCGCGCGTTTTGGCGTACGGCGTGAGCTCCTTGCGCATCGAGGTGAAGTGGTCGTCGCCACGGACGGACGAGACGTGCTCGTACTCGTCCAGGAACCGACCCCACGACTCGCACGACGCCTCGACGTGCCCGTACCGAAGCTGCCGCTGTGCCAGCAGGGCGTATGCGTGGACCCGGCCCTGCCGTTCGTTGGCCGGCTGCACCTTGATGGACTGCCGCAGAGCGCCGATGCTGCCGGGCAGGTCGTTCTCCTCCAGCAGAACGTGAGAGACGTGGAAGAGGTAAGCGGTCTGGTCGTAGCCGCCGATCGCGTCGCGCCGGCTGTCGGCCTTCGCGAGGGCCGTCTCGGCTTCGCGGAGCCGGGTGTGGGCCTGGCGGCGGTCCCCGACCATGCTTGCCGCGTGCGCCTGCTGCCCGCGGAGGAATGCCACCAGACGCGGGCCGGCCGACGGTGCGGCCTCGGCTGCGGAGTCCGCCAACTGCAGCGACATCCGCCCGTGTCGCAGGTTCGACGCCTGGAGAGACATGCCGCGCAGCGTGCGGCAGTAGGTGACGTGGTCGCTCGCCTCATCAGCGAGTTTGAGCGCCTGAAGGTAGTACTTCTGTCCCAGGCCGTGAGCCTTCTCGTACATCGCCATCCACCCGGTCAGATACGTCAGATCTGACGCGGCGGCGAGCATGTCCCGCTTCACCGGCTCGGAGGCCTGCGCCTTGAGCCACGGGCCGACGGTGTTGACGAGGAAAGCGGCCGCCATGGGCCGGGCGTGGCCGGCGCCGAACTCGTCGAGGATGTCGGCGATGCGTTCCGTCATGGACCGCACCGACGCCACTTGAGATGCACCGATGCGGGTGGTGGCCTTACCGGGGGTGACCGGGTCACTCGCCGCTCGCGCCGTGTGCTGGAACGCGGGCACGGACAGCGCGGCGGAGAACAGAGTCGCGGCCAGGACACCGCGACGGGATGGGTCCATGTCCGCCCTTCCTAGGTCGATCAACTCCTCCACAGTGTCGACCGGTTGGGAGCCGCCGGCGGACGCGGCAGGTTGCAGGCCGGCCTCCGCATGAGTGACCGGCCGCCCTAAGCGAGCGGACAGCGCCTCCAGGATCAGCGGCCTGACCTCGGGTTTCGGCGGCGTACCGGCAATCCAGTGGGCAACGGCTGTTCGGTCGTACGAAAGTGTCAGCCCGGCCTGCGGGCCGAGCCTGTTCACCTGCTGCGCCAGCTGAGTGCGCGTCCATCGTGCCTGCTCAAGCAGCCTGTCCAAGGCAGGGTTGGGCGTGCGGTCTCTCGTGGCCATGTCCTCAACTCCCGACAGCTCCACGGCGTTCACGGCGTTCACGGTCCCACCTGTTGCCAACGGTACCCGCAGACAGTGACCGCACGGTTACCTCTTACGAGTCAAGTACCGATCTCGGCCCTTGGGAGCAGAGGTGACCAGCGCACCACCATGGAGAAGAGGCGCCGTCGAGGCAGCCGGCGACCTCTGCCGCGAGCGGCGGCCGGAACGCCCTCGTCCGACCGACGACCAGGGGAGCGTGTGCTTCGAGGTCTGCCCGCCAGGGACCGGAGACGCCATCCCCGACCAGCACACACGCCGTGTGGGGATGGCGCGGCGGCTGACCGCGGCCCGGCTGCGGTTCTGCGGCTTGGAACCGCTGGTCGACGACGCCGAGCTCATCGTCTCGGAGCTGGTCACCAACGCCATTCGGCACGGGACTGGCGCACAGGTCACCTTCACCATGACGGTCCGGAACGGTTTCCTGCGCCTGGCCGTCCATGGCGAGACAACCGGCCTGCCGGTCGTTCGCCACGCCGACGACGACGCCGAACGCGGTCGCGGCCTGTTCCTCGTCGACCGCCTCGCCTCCGCTCACGGCGGCACCTGGGGGACCAGCGACGCCGGAACCACCACCTGGTGCACCCTCGCCGTACCGGACAGCCGAGCGTGACCGCGCCCGGCACCGCGAGCCCGACACGTCCGTGGACCCCGCCCTTGTCCGGCGGAGAGCTCGCCACCGTCCTGAACAGACTTCACGACTGGAACCCGTTCGACGGTGGCGCCCTCCTCGACGACGTCGCCGTGGTCCTGGACGACGTCCCGCCGGCCGAAGAGGCGACCGAGGAGATCGCCGAGCGGCTCCGCGGACACCTCATCCGGCTGTCGGACATCGCCGTCGCCACCGGAGCCGAACGGGACCCCGTCGCGGCGCGGCTCATCGAGCAGGCGCGCACGCTGCGCGGCGAAGACCCGCCAGGCGACCACTGGACGGCCGTCGGGCACCTGCGCCGGCTGGGCTGGACCGCCAACGAACTCCTCGAGCGGCTCGTCGCCGTCCGCTGTCTAAAGGAAGCACAATGACCCACACCGCCTCACCGCGTACGAGCGAGAACACCGTGCGCACCGAGCCGCTCCTCGTCCCGTTCGTCATTCAGCGCGAGGGGGAGGATGCGGCCCCTGACAATCTGCTGCTGACCCCCATCGGAGGGCCGGGGAGCCGCTACCGGCTGCGCTACGCCGACGAGGACCCCCGCGACCGCGACCTGCGCGGCGTGCTGTGGGCCCGCTGCTCCTTCGGCGCGGTCGACGACTTCGGCGAGCCCAGGGGCAAACCGCAGTGGCGCATGATGCATCCTCTGCGGCAGCGGGGAACGATGCAGGCGATGCGCTGCCAGGTCTGCGCCGAACGCGCACGGACCCCCCTCGGGTTCATCTTCCTCGCAGGCCCGAACACAGTGGACCCCGACGACCCCGGGATCCTCACCAACCAGCCACCGGTGTGTGCCCGGCACGCGCGCACCGCCGCCGACCTGTGCCCGCACCTCACGCGCGACCCGATGGTGCTCCTGGCACAGGGCGCGCCCCTGTACGGAGTGAACGGCGTCGGCTACGGCTACGGCTCCCAGGGCGTGCAGGTCGTGGAGCGGCCGGCCGGACCGATCCCGTACGGCCACCCGCTCCTGCCGACCGTCCTGGCCTCCCAGATGGTGCGCCGGCTCAATTCCTTCCGGCTCATGGGTCTGGACGAACTGTTCTGGGAGTTGGAGCGCGCCGGATAAGACCCCTGCTTGGCGGCCCGGTTGTCCCCCGGCCGGGCCGCCGGGCAGGCTCGGCGGAGTTGCACAACTGTTGCAAGAACGATCTTGGTCAGTTCAGTGCCGCCTTGCGTTCCTGTTCTCGGAGCGGGGCGCCGGGCAGGAGTTTCCTCTTCGGGCCGAACAGCATGGGCCGGAGCATGTCGGGGGAGAACGGGCGGGTCGGGGGCTCGAGCAGGCTCATGACGTCGAGGAGGGTGTTGAGGGCGCGGGGGTTGGCGGCGCCGGTCTCTACGCAGCGGTCGACGTAGCGGGCGAGGAGCCTTTCCACGGCGGTGGGCGGGGGTGTCGGAGGCGCCCGGGTAGAGGGCGTCCTGACCGACTGCCAGGTTCCATGCGGCGCCGACGGGACGGGCTGCCGCGCGCTGTATGCGCCGGGCGGTGCCGGGTTCGGTGAGGGGGCGGGAGCGTAGTACGTCACGGACGGCGAGCGCGCACTGGACGGCGACGGACAGGCCGTGGCGGGCGGAGACTTCGGGCTTCGAGTTCGACGATTAGGAGCTCCAGCGGGCAGGAACACCAGTTCGTTCAGGCTGCTGGGGCGAGTGGGCGTCCGCCCCAGCGGATGCCCTTCTCGCTGCGAATGCGGGCGCGTTCCTTGCGCTGTGCGGCGAGTACGTCGGGGTGGCGGGCGTTGGCGTTGCGCCAGCGCAGGTAGCGGTGCAGGGCCCGGGTCTGCGCGGGGTGGCTGCGATGTTGGGAGTTGGCCAGGGTGAACTGCCGCAGTGGGCCGAAGTGCGCCTCGATCGGATTGGCCCAGGACGCATAGGTCGGGGTGAAGCACAGCTCGACCTTGTTCCTCTTCGCCCAGCGGCGGATGTCGGCGCCGGTGTGGGCGGAGAGGTTGTCCAGGATGATGTAGATCGGGGCGCCGTCGGATCGGGCGGCGCGGATCGGCTTGAGCGCGGCCAGCGTGTTGGCGGTGCCCTTGCGGCGGCGGTTGACTCCCCACAACCGGTCGTCGCCGACGGAGTAGCAGCCGTGGAAGTAGGTCACACCATGGGTGCGGCGGTAGGTCGCCGGCAGACGGTCGGGCTTGCCCTGCTTCGCCCAGCAGGAGCCTGCGGTGGGCCGGATCCCCAGGGGCCCGAACTCGTCGAAGGCGAAGACCCGGTCCGGGAAGTGCTCCAGGACGTGCTCGATGCGGTCGAGTTTGGCGTCGCGCTCGGGGTCGGGCGACTCCTTCCAGGTCTTGGTGCGCTGGAAGGTGATGCCGCGGCGCAGGAGCAGGCACCGTAACGCTTCGCGGCCGATGCGGATGACATGTCCGTGCACGCGGCGCAGGTAGGCGGCGAGTTTGCGGATCGACCAGCGGGTGAAGGGCTGGCCGAGCTTGGTGGGACGGGGGGCCTTGACCCTTGATCCTGGACACACGAGACACTGGATCCTGAGGATCTGAGAACGGACATCTCGTGGTCATGAAGAACTATCCGCCGCAGTTCAAGGCGGACGCGGTCGCGCTGTACCGGTCGCGGCCCGAAGCCACGATCAGGCAGGTCGCTGCCGATCTGGGGATCAATCCCGAGACCCTGCGTAACTGGGTCCGGGCCGCTGGTGCGAGCCGGCCCCGGGGACGCCGGGCCGAGGTGCCGGCCGAGCCGCCCACGCCGTTGGAGGCGGAGAACGCCGCTCTGCGCAGGAAGGTCCGCGAGCTGGAGGAGGAACGCGAGATCCTGCGCAAGGCGGCGAAGTATTTCGCCGGGGAGACGCGCTGGTGAACCGCTTCCAGTTCGTCGCCGACCACCACCGCCGCTACGGCGCGAAGCGGCTGTGCACCATCCTCGGCATCGCCCGCTCCAGCTTTTACTACTGGCGCCGCACCGCTGCGGACCGGGCCGCCCGGCAGGCGGCCGACGCTCGCCTTGCCGCCCGGATCCGGGCCGTGCACCGCGAGTCGGACGGCACCTACGGCGTCCCAAGGATCACTGCCGAGCTCCGCGAGGCGGGCGAGCGCGTCAACCACAAGCGGATCGCGCGCGTCATGCGGGGTGCCGGTCTGGCGGGCGTGCGTCTGCGCCGCAGACACCGCACCACTGTTGCGGACCAGGCCGCAGCGAAGGCCCCGGACCTCATCGGCCGCGACTTCACCGCAAGCAAGCCGAACACGAAGTACGTCGGCGACATTACCTATCTCCCGCTGGACGGCGGGAGGTTCCTCTATCTGGCCACCGTCATCGACCTCGCCTCACGGCGCCTTGCCGGCTGGGCGATCGCGGATCACATGCGCACCGATCTCGTCACCGACGCCCTGGCCGCCGCCGAACAAACCCGCGGCAGCCTCGCCGGGGCGGTCCTGCACACCGATCACGGCGCCCAGTACACCAGCCGGGCCTTCGCCGACGCCTGCCGCAAGGCCGGCGTCCGCCAGTCCATGAGCACGATCGGCTCCAGCGCGGACAACGCGCTCGCCGAGTCCTTCAACGCGACGTTCAAACGCGAGACGCTTCAGGGTCGAAAGCACTGGTCCACCGAGAGCGAGGCCCGCCTCGACGCCTTCCGCTGGCTGCACCGCTACAACACCCGACGCCGTCACTCCCGCCTCGGACACCGCAGTCCGATCGCCTACGAGAACACCATCCGAACGACATCAACTACGCTGGCGCAAGCCGCATAACCCGTGTCCAGGAACCGGGGTCAAGGCCCCGGTGGTGGCCGTCTGGACGACGAAGTCCTCGTCGTCACGACTGAGCAGGCGGGGACGGCCTCCCGCCCATCGAGGGTCCAGGCAGGCCAGACCGATCTCGTTGAACCGGTGGATCACGTCGCGCACTGTGTCCTCGTCGGCCTGGACCAACTGGGCGATCACCGGGACACGGTTCCCGCCGGCGGACGCGAGCAGCATCATCGCCCGCCGGTAGCGCACCGAGCTTGTACTTCCCCGGCGCACGATCTGCTGCAGCTTCTGCCCCTCCTGGTCGGTCAGTCTGCGCACCCGCACAGGCTCGGCCACCACACCTCCAGCGATCAGAACGGACGTCACCGCCCATCCAACCGCTCCGAACGCCAACCCGGCGAACCTTCCCGGTCAGAGCACTAGGAGGTCCCGGGTGAAGCTCTCGGCGCGATAGCAGGCGCCGTTGTCTGTCACGATCCGTTCAATGCGTGTGATCCCGTGTGCGGCCAGCCAGGCGCGCGCACGGTGCAGGAAGGCGATCGCGGTGGTGGCCTTCTCGTCAGGCAGTGCTTCGGTGTAGGCGAGACGGCTGTACCCGTCTATGGCCGAGTGCAGATAGACGTAGCCGCCGCGCTCGGTCTTCTTTCTCCGGCTGACGGCTTTGGCTTGGTCGCTGCCGCGTCCGTGTGCGCGCCAGCCTCCGCCGTCGGGGATGCGGCCCACCTTTTTCACATCGACGTGGACCATGTGGCCTGGCCGTCGGGCTTGGATTTTTCGCGGTTGTCGGTTGACCTCACCATTCGGGTCGATGAATCGACGTCGGCTGATGCCAAGCTCAGCCAAGTGCCTGCTGACGGTCCGTCGGCTGATTGGCGATCCGGCCTGGGCCAACTCGAAGGCAATCCGGGACGCGGACCACTTGTGGGTCCGGCGCAACTGTTCTATGAGTATGAGGACCTCGGACGGTGTAGTGGTCGGCTGGTGGTGGGGCGCAGAAGAGCGGTCCTCCAGCCCGAGTTCGCCGTGGCTCCGATATCGATTGACCCACTTCGATGCGCATGCCCGGGACACCCCCATCTCGGCCGTGACGTGCCCAATCGGCCTTGTCCGGCAACGCTCGACCAGCCGACGGCGCCCCTCGACGGTGAGGGGCGCGTTCCGGTGCGTCATGCAGTGGGACCGGGCACGGAGGGCCGCTTGGCGGTGTCTCGCTGGGAAATGGCCTCTGCCACCTCGTCAAGGGCCGTGCGCAGGAAGGCACCGTATGCGTCCTGGGGAAGGTTGGGGGCGTGCTCCTTGGCCGTGTTGATGTGCTCGGTGGCAGCGTCGAAGGAACCGAGTCGGCGGTAGTTGTCGGCCAGGTTGAGGTGAAGGGAAGGGTAGAACCCGGAGATGTGGAGGCTGGCGTGGTGCTCTTGGACGCGCTGTTCGGTCGCGGCGTCGGCAGCGTCCAGGGCGCGAACGTCCCAGGCGAGGGCCTGGGCGGGATCTTCGTAGAGGTCCGCCAGGTAGTGGGCGAGTGAGCAACGGTGCAGCGGGTCGCCGGTGACGCCGATCGCCGACCACAGGTTCAGGAGCTTGTGGCGGGCGGAAATGATGTCGCCCGTTCGGCCTTCGATGACGGCTTGGCCGATGGCTTCCATGGTCGGGTCGGGGCTGGCAGGTGTGGTGGTCATGGGGTTCCTCGTTGTCGTTCTCAGGCTGAGTGGTCGAACTTGATGGGCATGGCCAGGGTGGTGAGATCTCCGCGGTCGGCGGAGCGGATCGTGAGGGGCCGATCGTGTCCCCTCAGGTCGAACATCACGTCGGGGCCGATCGCCGTGCTCACGGCGGGATAGAGCGTGGTCATCTCGAACCGGATCTGGAGGTCTTCGCCCGTCACGGTGGCGGGGAGCGGGATGCCGGGGTGCTCGTCGTCTGCTGACCGGACGTTCACTACGTGATCGCCGATGTGCAGTGCGATGCGTTCGCCAGGGTGTTCTTCCAGGGCGCGCAGCAGCAGGTCCTTCGAGACCGTCGCGCGAGTAGTGGCTTCTCCCAGGGACGCGAGCATCAGCCGGTGGTCGGGGAATTCCTCGGACAGCAACCGGCAGTGCCGGTCCTCCCGCTCGGGCATGCGTAGCCAGATCCCATGCGGCACCGCTTCGATGCGGACCCGCGCACTGCGCCGGACCTCGGCGACTGCGGCCCGCAGATCGTCGCCGTTTACCGTGCCGACCCACACCTGTGCCGGTGGTTCTGGCGGCACCAGGGTCCGGGTGGCGAGCCGGTATCGGTTGGTCGCCGTAAGGGCGATCGCCTCATGACTCGCCTCGATGTGCAGGCCGGCGAGCACCGCCATCCCCGGCTCCTGCGCGGTCGCGGTCAGGACCTGCTCGACCGCATCCGCCAGGACAGGGCCCTTCAGCGTGGCGATCAGCAGACCAGACACGTTGGCACCAAGCGCGGACTTGATGACACCAGCCTTCTGCAGTGCCGCAGCCGCATCTCCCACGATCTTGGCGACATGCTCGTCGAGCAGCCGTGCCGCCTCCTCGGTCTCGGCGTCGAGGACCGACTCGACCGCAGCGAGGGGCATGGCGATCTCGCGGAGCTGACGCAGTGCGGTCGCCCGCGCCAGCTGGTCGGCGTCGTAGTAGCGGTAGCCCGTGACCGGGTCCACTTCGGCAGGAGGCAGCAGCCCGGAGTCGGCGTAGAACCGCAACGCGCTGGAGGTCAGGCCACTGCGCTGGGCAAAGACCCCGATCGGCATCAGCTCGGAATTTGGCACCTCGCCATCATTGAGCTTCAACCAACTCGAAGGTCAACATCGGCAAGGGGCGTCACCAACGTCATGGCCAGCAACAGCTAATCGGCGTCGCGGGGGCCCTTCCACCACCTTCTTGGCAACGCTCGACCTCATAGGCGCAGGAGGTCGGTGGTACCCGCTGCTCGGAGCTTCCTCCGTCCTGCCCCTGCAGGAGGAGCACGAGAAGTGTCACGACGACGGCCCCCACGGTGAGGGGAGTTGCCAGATCCTTCCACTTGTACGCCGCGTAAGCGGTCAGCAGACCGACCAGGAGCAAGACAACGAGGTCTAGGTCGACGTGCCAGGTATCCATCTCCGCGCCTCTCGGCTCGGGCCTGCTCACAGCACTGTTCAGGCGGGGAGCGAGCAGGCTCTGCTCGTAAGCCCCTGGGCGGAAGTGCCAGGAGCCCTGCGCTAAGAAGCTGTTGTCTTTCCGAGTGTGATCAGTGGGTTTCCGCAGGTCGTGGATGGGTGCGGTAGGTCCGTGAAAGTAGTGGCCTGTCACGTTGTCGTTCCGTGGGAGGCCGTGAATGCCCTCGATCATCGGACTGCTGGAACAACAGGAACATGCTGCTCGACGCCGGGTCGACGGGCTTCGTGAGGAAGCCGACCGCGTCCAGGCCGAGTTGGCCGCGGCCGAGGAGGAATTGCGGGAGTGGTTGATCGCCCGGCGGCGAGTCGACACGGTTCTGGCTCCCGACGGAGCCGCCGGTGCCGGCGTTCAGGACGCTGCCGGTCCGCGGGAAGCGGGCGGGTGGCCGACATCCCGTGATGCGGCCCGGCCGAAATCGCAGGTGCCGGTGTGGCGTGCGGGGATGGCCTCGTCGGTGCTGTCGGTCGACTACCAGCGGATCGTTCAAGCAGTCGCGGACCGGGCCCGTCTGGAGCAGGGGCCTGTGACGTGCCAGGAAATGGCCGCGGGGTTCGGCATGGACGTGGTGCCGGCACGGGTGGAGGCATTGCGGTCGAAGGCGAAACGCCTGGTCGCCCGGGGCTGGCTGGCCGAGCCCACTCCCGGACAGTTCACCCTCGCTCCCGGTGCGGCCGGGCCAGGCGACGGATCATGAGGGCGGTCATCGACCAGTAGATCATCACCTCGGCACTGGTGACACGGCGCTCGAAATCGCGGGCCAGGCGGCGGCTGCGCATCAGGTGCGCGAACAGACGCTCGACGATCCACCGCTTGGGCAGCACCACGAACCCCTTCACGTTGTCGCTGCGCTTGACGATCGCCACCACCAGGGCGAACGTGGCCAGGCAGTGCTCGACGAGGCTGCCGGTGTAGCCGCCGTCGGCCCAGACGAGGGCCAGGCGGTGGTGGGCAGCGGCAACCTGTTCCAGCAGGACGCGGGCAGCGGCCCGGTCGCCGGCATCCGCGCCGGTGACCATGACGCCGAGCAGCAGGCCGAGGGTGTCGACCACGACGTGCCGTTTGCGGCCGTTGACCAGCTTCCCGCCGTCGAAGCCACGACTGTCGGCGCCGACCACGGCGTCCGCCTTGACCGACTGCGAATCGATCATCCCGGCCGTCGGCCGGGGATCCCGCCCCGCCTTCTCGCGGACCTGCCCGCGCAGCCGGTCGTGGAACTCCCGGACCAGGCCGTGGTCGCGCCAGCGGCGGAAGAACGCGTAGACCCGGTCCCACGGCGGGAAGTCGACCGGCATCGCCCGCCACTTGATCCCGTTGTCCACGAGATAGGCGATGGCGTCCAGCATCGCCCGGTGGCAGTACGCCTCCGGCTGCCCGCCCCGGCCGCGCATCCAGCCAGGCTCCGGCAGCAGCGGCCGCACCACCGCCCACTCCGCGTCCGTCATGTCACTCGGGTAACGGCGCTCGTGCAGCGCATGGTCGGCAGCGTTTCCGAACCGGTGAGCCAGACAGTCACACTCCCGGGTGCCCGCGGTGGACTGCACAGGCATCGGCACGCAAGACTGCGACACCAGGGCCTCCTGATGCTCGGTGATTCGACACCAGCGAGCTGTTCAGGAGGCCCTCCTCTCATGCGCCGAGCACACCACGACCACCCGATCGGGACGACCGTTCGATCACCAAGTCCCGAGAACGGTACGACAACGGCTTCTAAGGCTCGCGACGATCACCGCCACATCCTGGCCGACAAAATCGGGGGTTTTCTGCAGGGCGACGGAAGGCCATCGAACATGGGGCACTTGCGATAGTGGACACGTGGCGTCGGGAGCATTGACCAACCAAGGCCTCGTCCTGCGAGACCTCTACGGGTGGCCGGGGTGGGTAATCGAGGTCGATATCAGCTGGCGGACCTGGAGCGCCGGGGAGGTTCGGGACATCTCTCCACCACGCACCAGGCGCAACGCCCGGCGGCCATGCGACGACCCTGAGCTGGTACAGCGGATCAAGAAGGCTGCCGAGGCCTCCCGTGAGGTGCCCCGCAGCTCGATCTGGCTTGTCTCACTGGGCCTCCCTTCGCCCCACGGGAAGAAGCAGAACGGGGTACAACTGCGCGCGGAGACCATCGCAACCCTGTACAGGTACGCGCTGCAGCTCGGGCTCTCTCCCAAACGCGCCATCTCCGAGGTCTACGGGCTCCCCGTCATAGAAGCACCCGGTGAACGTGCGCAATACTCCCGCAAGTTGGAGCGGTGGATCGAACAGGCCCGCAAGACGATCAACCCGGTCACCGGCCGACCGTACCTGTCGGCCTACGACTCCGAACGGCACGCCCCGCGATTGTGGCCTATCGGCCGCGGGCACCCACTTGAGCCCCGCCGCGCCCAGCCAGCGCTGCCGGAGCCAGTCCGAAAGGGACCATATGTCGGGCGTACGCTGACCTTGCGAGTAATACGGACGCCCCCGCCCGCGCGGCAGGCCCAGGAGGCTCACGAGCAGGGGTGGCGACTGATCGGGCCGGACCTGGTCATCGAGGGGCAATGGTCGAACGGCGAGGAACCGCCACCCCTCCCCCTGCTGCGGGGAGTCAGCCCTGCTGAGACGCCTCTCCGGGTGCAGTCTCTGGTCAAGGAACTGGAAGAGCGCTACCCCGGAGCCAAGGTCCTGGCAACCGTCACCGCGCAGGCGATGGGCAACCCGGCAACGTGAACTGACTTTGGCGAGCGCCTGTCGTTGACAACCTCTCACCCCGGCGGATTGACGCACGAGGAGACGGCTCTGTCCCGCTACCCGCGGGGAGCGGGGAGCGGGGAGCGGGGACAAGATTTCCACGCCCTGCGGACCCCAATCACCCTGGGTGAGCGCACTGAAATCTTTCGTGCGCTACTGAAATCTCCACTGAAATGAATCTTGCGCTACTGGCATCTTCAGAGCCATCCGACATCGGTGAACTGATGGCTTGCTGCATCTAGCCTCGTATAATTTCCCTTATACGAGGCTAGTCTGACGGAGGGGCACGTGGCCGACTTCAGCGCAGGGGAAGTGGTCGACGCAGAGCTGGTCGACGAGGGCGAGAACCGAGCCCTTCCCACCCTCGCGGACGCGCGAGCACACCGACCCCTCATCGACCGGCACACGCTGCTGCGGCCGGACGCCCCGGTCCCGACGACGGCCGGCCTGCCGACGTACACCGAGGCGGACTTCCGGGTCTCGCAGGAGACGGCCGACCTGATCGATGGGGCCCCGCCCGCGAACACCTCCCGCACGTACGGCTCGGCCCTCGGGCAGTTCAGGACCTGGTGCGTGGAGAACGGCCGGGTACCGATGCCCTGCACCACGGCGACGTTCGTGGAGTACGTCGGGCACCTGGTGCAAAGGGACTTGGCGCCCTCGTCCGTCCAGGTGCACATGTCGGCCATCCGCTCCGCCCACCCCGACGGCCAGCAGCCCGGGACCAAGGAGGCGCGGCAGATCCTCCGCAAACACGCCCGGGACTGGGCCCGGCGCCGCGCGCCGAGGAAGGCGCCGCCGATTCGCACTGCGGCTCTGTCCGCCATGGTGGCCACCTGCGTCACGGCCGACGACCGCGAGCGGCCGAAGGCCCTCCGGGACGCCGCGCTGCTCACCCTCGGATGGGGAATGCTGTCCCGCCGCAGCGAGCTCGCGAACCTCCTGGTCGAGCACCTGGTCGTGGAGGACGACGGCGTGACCGTGCGCGTGGCGTTCTCCAAGACCGACCAGGCCGCCCACGGCGAGGACACCTTCGTGCCGGCCGACCCGGACGACCCTTCTCTCTGCCCCGTTGTCCGCGTGCGGGCGTGGCTGGAGGAACTGCGCCGACAGGGCTTCAGTTCAGGCCCGGTGTTCCGTCACATCACCCGCGGCGGGACCGTTCGCCTACGCTCCGGGCCGCGCGGCGACTTCCTCAGTCCCGACGCGATCGGAAACATCGTCAAGGCTCGCGCTCGGCTCGCCGGTGTCAGTGCCCCCGGTGGGCGCGCGGTGACTGCGCACGGCCTGCGCCGGGGGCCGGCACAGGAGATCTCCGAAGCAGGAGGGGACCCGACCGCGCAGGGCCGGTGGAAGCCCGGCTCTCCCACGGTCCGCAAGCACTACCTCGAGCCCGCCCGTGGCAAGACTGACAACCCGCTGCACGCCGCCCGGGCCAAGGCACGGGCGAGGGCCTGCTGACCACCCATACCGCAATCGTCACGTGACGATTGAACGGTGAGCCGATACTGTGTCTTCTTAATCATCACGTGACGATTGGATGAGGGGGACCATGACGACGTGCCAGGTGTGCGGCGGGGCACTGCCCGCGCAGCGTGGTCCCCGGGCCCGCCGCTACTGCTCACGGGCCTGCCAGGCCAAGGCATATCGTGCTCGTCAGCAACAGGAACAGACCCAGCGGCTCGCTCCCGGTAAGGAGGGGGAGCTGCTGAAGGAGTACGCGGGTGTGCCCGCGACGGAACTCGCCGGCAGGCTGGCCGCTGCCGCCCGACGTCTGGCAGAGGCACTGAGCGCCGAACGGCTTCCGGACGCCTCCGACCTTGGCGTTGTGGCGCAGATCCCGGTCGTGCTGACGGCTCGTGCTCGGAAGGCAGTCCCACCTGTTGCCGTAGTCGACCAAGCCACCGCTGCCGCCCCATCGCCTTCTGAAGTGCAGGCTCCGCCTACTGAACCGTCACGTGATGATTCAGCGCCAGCCTTTCCACCGGACAGGCAAGCTCCGAAGAGGACGAGACCTGCCCTGCGCAAGCGGTTCTCGCAGAAGGCCGCCCGCGCCGTCGCGGACAGTGCTCGTCTGGTCAAGGACGCGGACCACCGCGATACCCACCGGTGGAACCTGATCGCCGAGGACGGCACGGTCCTGGGTCACGTTGAACCGTCGTACGGCGGTACCGGTCGGGCCGGGCGCAACGGCTGGAACTACCGCATCACTGAGTCCTTCGCGGTCAGCGGTCCGTACAAGACGCGCAAGGAGGCCGCACTGCAGTGCGCCATGGCCTGGGTCCGCGTCGTCACTGCTCCGGTACGGCGCACCCTGACCGTCGACTGATTTACGGACCCTGCGAACGGACGGCTGCCCGGTACCCGGGAGGAGCCGAACCGGAGCGTTCCCAGTGTCCCGAAGTCAAGCTCGCATCACTCCTGGGACACAGCGCCAACGGCTCCTACATCATTGAGGTATGCAGCAACTTGAGGCGCAGGAAGTGTCCCTGCACAAGGTGTTCAGCAGCGACTACGACTTCAAGATCCCGGACTACCAGCGGCCCTACGCCTGGGACACCGAGCAGGCCGTCCAGTTGCTGACCGACCTGGAGGAGTCGCTGGACAGGGGGACGGAAGAGCCGTACTTCCTCGGATCCATCGTGCTCGTCAAGGCCAAGGGCAATGCGCCCGCCGAGGTCATCGACGGCCAGCAGCGTCTCACCACCCTGACCATCCTGCTCGCCCTCCTTCGTGATCTGACGGAGGACCCCGAGCTGGGCAACGATCTCGACAAACTGGTCACGGAGCCCGGCAACAAGGTACGCAGGCTCGCCCCCAAGCCCAGGGTCACCCTGCGGCTGCGTGACGCCGGCTTCTTCCAGCAGTACGTCCAAACGAAGGGAGCGACCGAGGCACTGCGGTCCCTCAAGGAGGAGGTGCTGCCGACGGATGCTCAGAAGGCCGTCCTGCGCAACGCGAAGGCGCTGCACGCGATACTCGCCGACTGGTCGGAGGAGCGACGGCTGGATCTCGTGCAGATGCTCGGCGAGCGCACCTTCCTGGTGATCGTCAGCACCCCTGACCTGGCCAGCGCGCACCGCATCTTCAGCGTCATGAACTCCCGGGGCATGGATCTGTCGCCCACGGACATCTTCAAGTCGCACATCATCGGCCCTCTGGACGAGAAGGCCTCGGAGGAGTGCGCTCGTAAGTGGGAGGACGCGGAGGAGGCCCTGGGGAGAGACGACTTCGCCGACCTCTTCCTCCACCTGCGCATGGTGTTCGCCATGAAGCGGGCCGAGCGGGAACTGCTCAAGGAGTTCCCCGAGCAGGTGCTCAGCCACTACCTGCCCGGCAAGGCCGAGTCGTTCGTCAACGACGTCGTCGTGCCGTACGCGGACGCCTACGTGCAGATCCGTGACGCCGGCTACTCAGCGTCCTCGGGAGCAGAGCAGGTCAACGCTTGGTTCAAACGACTCCAGCAGTTCGACAACAACGACTGGCGGCCGGCGGCCCTGTGGGCGCTGCGTAACCATGGTGACGACTCCGCCTGGCTCGACGAGTTCTTCCGCGCACTGGAGCGGCTGGCGGCCAGCATGTTCATCCGCCGCGTCTACACCACCCCCCGCGTCACGCGATACGCGGACCTCCTGCGCGAACTCGACGCGGGGAAGGGGCTGGACGCTGCCTCCTTCACTCTGACGGATGCGGAGAAGGCCGAGACGCTCGCGCGCCTGGACGGCGACATCTATCTCGTCACCAGGACCCGCAAGTACATCTTGCTGCGGCTGGACGAGATGCTGGCCGGAAAGCCCGGGGTCTCGTACGACCACACCCTCATCACCGTCGAGCACGTGCTGCCGCAGAACCCGAAGCAGGGGTCGCAGTGGCTGCGGCACTTCACCGACGAGCAGCGAGGGGAATGGACACACCGGCTGGGCAACCTCGTCCTGCTCAACCGTACGAAAAACTCCTACGCCCAGAACTACGACTTCTCCGAGAAGAAGACCAAGTACTTCACCGGCAGGCACGGCGTGTCCACGTTCGCCCTGACCAGCCAGGTGCTGCAGCACCAGGAGTGGGTGCCGGCCCTGCTGCAGAAGCGGCAGCGGCGGCTTCTGGGGCTGCTGGCCGACGAGTGGGATCTGTAGGGGTTCTTCTGTCGCGAGTGCCATCGGAGGGGGCGTTGCGGAAGCCGAATCCAGGGTGGGAGGAGACCGACGACTGCTGGTAACGCACAGCGGTCCCGCTGGCTCACCCGACAGTTGTAGCGTGGTTCGGCGCACCTTAAATCCGGAGCAACGGGTATGTGCCTTTTGTCGAAATCGGAGAAAGTAACCGAAACCCCACTTGGCCCGGGATAAACTCGCAGGTCAGCAAGTCTGCTCCCCGCACCCGCGGGGATGGTCCCCGCTGCCAGGACTCGGGGAGGAGTACCAGTGACTGCTCCCCGCACCCGCGGGGATGGTCCCGACTACACGGCGCTCTTTGCCGAGGAGTGCATCTGCTCCCCGCACCCGCGGGGATGGTCCCTTCGGCACCCGGGTCATGATGTACCGCTGGCCCTGCTCCCCGCACCCGCGGGGATGGTCCCGGGGACCGGGCCTTGCGCGGGTGCAGGGACCGGCTGCTCCCCGCACCCGCGGGGATGGTCCCGACGTGATGTGGGGCGACGACGACTCCGTGATCTGTTCCCCGCACCCGCGGGGATGATCTCGTTCAGGCGGTGAAGGAGGGTGGGGATACGGGTGTCGGGAGGGTGCGGGCGAGTTGCTGGGCCGCGGTGATCAGGGTGCGGTCGGACAGGTACGGGCCGATGATCTGGAGGGCGAGCGGCAGTCCGGTGTTCGTGCTGCCGGCGGGGAGCACGATCGAGGGCAGGCCGACGGGGCCGGCGAGGTTGATCCAAGTTGTCTGGTCGTAGAAGGACCGGCGTTCGCCGTCGACGGTGATGTGGCGCTGGGGCGGCGGGACGGAGGTCTGGTCGTCGACGGCCGCGGTCGGTGCTGCCGGCGTGATGAGGATGTCGTGTTGGGTGAAGTAGTCGGCCCACTGGCCGCGGAGCTTCTGGCGGTCCTCGTCGGCGCGCGCCCAGTCGCGGTGCCGCATGGTGCGTGATTTGAGGTGGAGGGCGTTGGGGTCGTCGTCGGGGAGCGCGTCGGCGGCTTCGCAGTCGGCGGCGAAGGCCTTGTCGTCGGCGGACGCGGCGGCGGTGGCGTACATCAGCCGTTGGAACAGGTGGTCGCTGGTGGCGAGGTCGACGGGCCGGGTGTTGTCGTCGACGGTGGCGCCGGCGGTGCGGACGAGTCGGGTGACCCGGTCGAGGAGGCCGCGGGGCGCGGAGCCGACGCGGCAGTGGTCATCGTCCGCCCACAGGCCGATGCGGTACTGGCGCAGGCTGGTGAACTTCGGGGCCGGGAGGTCGATGCGCCAGGCGGCGGCGTCGGCGGGGGCCGGAGCGGCGATCACGTCCAGGAGGACGTCCAGGTCTGCGGCCGTGCGGGCGATCGGGCCGAGGGCGAGCATGTCGGAGCTGGTGAGCCATCCCGGCGGGCGCGGGATGTGGCCGCGGGTCGGCACGACGGGTGCGGCGCCGCGGGAGGTGCGCAGGGCGTAGACGCCGCAGTACGCGTCCGGGAGGCGCAGGGAGCCGGCGAGGTCGGAGCCGACCTCCAGTGCGGTGAGGCCGGCGGCGACGGCCACGGCCGGGCCGCCGGAGGAGCCGCCCGCGGTCCTGGTCTCGTCGAACGGGTTCTTCGTCCTGCCGAAGACCGGGTTCGACGTCTGGATGTCCTGGCACATGGCCGGCACGTTCGTCTTGCCGACGATGATGGCGCCGGCCGCGCGGAGTAAGTTCCGCCAGAGTCGTGGATCAGTGCACTCGACACCCTGGCGGTGGCAAGCTCCAAGCGGACCTTCGGGACGTCGCAGCGATCCCGTTGCCAGCTGACCGTTCATGCCGCTGCCGCCGGGCCGGTATGCCGGACAGGTGGACACGACCGCCCACCGCACCTGTCGCCCCACGAGCCGCGCTGGCGAGAAGGACTTGCGGCCGCCACCCGCTACTACGGCTTCGGGGATCAATCAGGACGTGGTTAGCGGTAAGCCTCTGATGATCAGGTCGCGGCCGTGATGCGGGTGGCGTAGACCCGGTGGGCCTTGCGCTCGGCGGAGCTGGCGGATTCGGTGGCGAGGGCGGCGGCCTGCTGCAGCGCGGTGCGGTGGAGTTCGAGCGGTGCGGTGATCCGGAGGGAGTGGCCCTGGCCGCGGCGGATGGTCCGGCCGGAGGCGAGCGCGGTGCGGACGGTCTCGTCGCCGCCGGCGAGCAGGTGGTCGGCGAGCAGGCCGGGCAGGTCGAGGGTGATCACCGGGTCCGGCTCCGGCTGCTGTTCGGTGGCCGGGGCCGGGAGGACGTCGAGCTGCTCGGGCAGTTCGCGGGCTCCGGCGGCGTCCAGGACGCGGCGGATCGTCTTCGGGTCGACCTGGTGCTGCCGGGCGAGGGCCTTGACGGCGGTGCCTTCGCCGAACGCCTCGACCACCTTCGCCGCCTGGTCGGGGTCGAGCGCGGCGGGGCGGCCGAGCGTCTTGCCGGCGGCTTCGGCGGCGGCGACGCCTTCGCGGGTGTTCTCCGAGATCATGTCGCGCTGGAACTCCAGCACGGCGGCGAGCACGTTCACCATCATCTTGGTGCCGGGGTCGTCGGAGGCGAGGTCGATGCCGGACAGCAGCCCGGACTCGACCCGCAGGTGCAGGCCGCGGCGGATCAGCACCGGCCGCAGGGCGAGGATGTCCGCCACCGAGCGGAAGAGCCGGGCTGCGTCGGCGATGCGGATGGTGTCGCCGACGGCGGCCTCGTTCAGCAGCCGGGTGAAGCCGGCGCGGTCGAGCGAGAGCTGCCGGGTGGAGGTGGCGGGGTCCTCGTAGACGGGGGCGCCGGCGGCCAGCAGCGGGGCCAGGGCGTGGCGCTGGCGGGCGTCGGTCTGCTTGTCGGTGGAGTGCCGCAGGTAGAGCCGGTCGGCCATGTGCTCTTCGCCTTCCCCGGGTGGGCCGAGCGGGGCCCGGCGGTGTCCGCGGACCACCCTAGCGGAGGCGGAATGGGGAGGCGGAACGGGGGGCCGGATTCGATTGGATCGGCGGCCGGTTCCGGCAGGTCGACGGGCCGAGCCGATTGGATCTGCGAGAGGGGGTGGAATCGACCGTTTCCGCCCCCTGAGGTTTTATGGATTCGGAGACAGCCAAGCCGGGGGCAGCTCGACTGCGGCAGGAACAGGAGTACCGACAGCGTCGAGGAGCCCATGCGGGGCTGGCCCCGTCGCACCATGAAAGGACACCGCGCCGCCGGAGAACGTCGCGCTGAGGAAGGACACTATGCCGCCGGAGAGCGTCGCGTGCTTGATAGCCACCGCGCCGGCAGAGAACGTCGCGCCGTCGAAGGACACTCTGGCGCCGGAAAACATCGCGCCGTTGATGAACACTCTGCCGCCGGAGAACCCCGCGCCGTCGAAGTCCAGGTTGCCGCCGGAGAGCGTCGCGACGTTCAAGTCCAGCTTGCCGCCGGAGAACGTCGCGCCGTGGAAGGAAACTCTGCCGCCGGACACCATCGTGAGATGGAAGGACACTATGCCGCCGGAGAACGTCGCGCCGTGGAAGGTCACCTTGGCGCCGGAGAACGTCGCGCGGAAGAAGGACATCACGCAGGCGGAGAACGTCGCGTCGTCGAAGGACACAGCGCCGCCGGAGAACGACGCGCCCGCAAAGGTCACTTTGGCGCCGGAGAACGTCGCACCGTCGAAGGTCACCTTGGCGCCGGAGAACGTTGCGCCGTCGAAGTCCAGGTTGCCGTCGATGATGACGCCGGTGAGGTCGAGGTCGCAGCCCTGCCAGGAGCGGTGGGTTCCCTGGGGACGGCGGTAGTGGTCGCCGATGAGGCGCAGGATCGTGTGTCGGACCTTGCGGAGGGCCAGGTAGCGGAGTAATTGTCAAGAGTTGTGGATCAGCGGGGTTGTTCAGGCCGCGGCGGCCTCGGGGCGTTCGATGAGGTGACCGTTCTCGAAGCGGGCGCCGGCGCGGACGAGGGCGACGAGTTGGGGTGCGGTGATCGCACGCCATCGGGCCTGGGCGGACTCGGCGAGTTTGAACACCATCGCCAGGGCGGCGGCCGCGCTGCCTGCTCCGCGGGTGACCTTGGTCCGGAGCTTCACCGTGCTGAAGGTTGACTCGATCGGATTTGTTGTGCGCAGGTGCACCCAGTGTTCCGCCGGGAAGTCGTAGAACGCGAGGAGTTCGTCGACGTCGTCGGTGATCTTCTTGACGGCCTTGGGCCACTTCGCGACGTAGGACCGCTCGAAGTCCTTGACCGCCTTCATGGCATGGCCGCGGTCCTCGGCGTTGTAGATCTCCTGCAGGGCCTTCTTGGCGCCGGGCTGAGCCGACTTCGGCAGGGCGTTGATCACGTTGCGGGTTTTGTGAACCCAGCACCTCTGCTGTCTGGCCTGCGGAAACACCTCTGCCAGCGCCCGCCACAGGCCCATCGCACCGTCGCCGACCACGAGCTCGGGGTCGCGCATGCCACGCCGCCGGCAGTCGCGCAGCAGGTCCGCCCACGACTCGGTCGACTCGCGCAGGCCCTCGGCGAGCGCGATGAGTTCCTTGGTGCCGTCCAGGCGGACGCCCATGAGGACCAGGACGCAGGAGTGCACCTGGCCGAGGCGGACCTTGGGGTGGACACCGTCGGCCCACACGTAGACATAGTCGGATCCGGACAGGTCACGGGCCTGGAAGGCGGCGTGGTCGTCCTGCCACTGCTTCGTCAGCCGGGTCACCGTGGCCGGCGAGAGCCCGGCCGCTGAGCCGAGGAACTGCTCCATCGCGGGCACGAAGTCGCCCGAGGACAGTCCGTGCAGGTAGAGCAGGGGCAGGACCTCGCTGACCTTCGGGGATTTCCGACACCACGGCGCCAGGATCTTCGACGAGAACCGCTTGCGCTCGCCCGTCTCCGTGTCGACACGCTTGTCGTTGACCCGGGGCGCCCGCACCTGGACCGGGCCGGCGGCAGTGGTCACGGTCCGTTCGCGGTGGTGGCCGTTGCGGACCACCAGGCGGCGGCCGTTCTCGTCGCGTTGACCGACCAACTCGGCTATGTACTGGTTGACTTCGGCTTCCAGGGCGGCGGCGAGCATCCGCCGGGCGCCCTCACGGACGATGTCGTCCATCAAGGAGCCGGTCTCGGTGGATCCCTCGTCGTTGACTACGCTGAGCACGGGCGTGCCTTCCCGACCCGCGCTGCAACGCGGGCCTACTCGATGACCATCAGTCGATCACTCGGGAAGGTACGCCCTCCGCATTCCGCGAGGCACCCCTCCCGAGGCCGATCCACAGGTCTTGAACATTGCTCCAGGTAAGCGGTGGTGTTCCTCTCGGTGGGCGGGGTCGTTGCCGGGGTCGGGGGTGAAGGGAAGCTGGAGGTAGGCGCACAGAACGTCGATGCAGGTCTGGCGCAGACTGTCGTCGGGGGCGTCGTCGGCGAGGCCAGCAAGGGCGTGGACTCCGCCGAGCTGGACGGCTGGCGAGTCTGAGCCGAGTTGCTCGACGGCCTGGGAGAAGCGTTCGGTGTGGAGCTTGGTGGCTTCGCGGTGAGCACCGGCTTCGTCGACGCGCTGGCGACGGTAGGCCACGACCAGGGCGACGAGCGCACCGGCCCCAGCGACCACCCCGAAGGAGAGCTTCACCAGGTCGAAGAGCGTCTTGGCGTCGAGCTTCGCGGTGCTGTCGATCTCCTTGAAGTCCAGCAGGTACACCAGGCTGTAGAAGACGCAGCCTGCCACCAGGACTGCGGCAACAAAGGTGACGGCCAGAGCCCGGCCCACCCTCCAGAGCCGCAGCTCCCGATCATCCGAGGTCGGTAGCGGCCGTCGGTTCGCTGTCATGAAAAAGAAGATAGGGCTCGCAGACCTGCGGTTGCGGTGCTTGCGGGATCAGGGCTCACCGACCGCTTTCGCCCCCGCGGCCCACTGGATCGCGTATGTGGCGGTGCGACTGTTCCACTGCCACCTGGGGCAGGGTCCACCGGTCGCCGGATGGTCCGGCGCGGGGAGGGAGAACCCTGATGAGCCAAGATCTGAACGCCGAGCTGTCCCGCATCTACGAGCGCTGCATCGAGCAGGTACGCACGATCGCCGCGCTTGACCCGACCAAGCCCGTCGAGGACTGGAACCGGTATACCTGCACGTCCGCCAACGAGTTCGCGTCGGACGTCGAGATGGCGTGGATCAGGGCTCACCCCGGGCACGAGGCGCGTGACACGTACCGGGCGATCATGGGCGGCGTTCCCATCGAGCGTGAAAGCGTGCTCGGGGACTCACCTACGCGATACATCACGTACGGGCTGACGTCCTTCGGCCGCGTCCTGCAATGCATCGAAGCTATGCGCGCCGGCCGGTTCGACCCGCACGTGCCGGGTGGCATCACGGACGCTCGGGAGCAGCCCACGGAGTGATGTGACCGGGGTCTGAGGAACATCCGTGTCAGATCGTGCGCTAAAGGTTCGCTGGGCGGTTTGGTGCTTTGACCTGGGGTGATTGAGCGTCGGAGCCTTCGTGGGTCGTTGTTGTCGATCTTCGGAGAGCTGTTGTGGCGGTCGAGTTCCTGACGGATGAGCAGGCGGCCCGGTACGGGGCGTTCCACGAGGTGCCCTCGCGGGCGGAGCTGGAGCGGTACTTCTTCCTGGACGACGCGGACCGGGAGGCGGTGCAGGCCAAGCGCCGTTCACACAACCGGCTCGGGTTCGCAGTCCAGCTGACGAGCGTGCGGTTCCTGGGCCGGTTCCTGTCAGACCCGCGGCAGGTGCCGGCGGAGGTGGCCGAGTACCTGGCCGGGCAGTTGGAGATCGCGGACGCCTCGTGCCTGAAGCTGTACGGCGAGCGGGACGGTACGGCCCGTACCCACGCTGGGGAGATCCAGGAGGCCGGGGGCTGGCGGGACTTCGCCGAGGTCCGCGAGGAGCTGGCGGGCTGGCTGGACGCGCGGGCATGGACGACGGGGGACGGTCCGAAGGCGCTGTTCGACGCGGCGGCGGGCTGGCTGCGCGAGGGTCGGGTGCTGCTGCCGGGGGCAAGCCGTCTGGCCCGGCTGGTGGGGGCGGTGCGGGAGGCGGCGAACCAGCGGTTGTGGGACACCCTGTACGGGATGCTGAGCGTCGGGCAGCGGGCGGTGCTGGACTCCCTGCTGACGGTGCCGCCCGGCGAGCGGGTCTCGGAGCTGGACCGGCTGCGGCGCGGTCCGGTGCGGATCTCGGGCCCCCAGATGAAGCGGGCCCTGGAGCGGGCGGAGGAGATCGCCGCGCTCGGGATGGGCGCCCTGGACGTGTCGGGGATACCGCCGCGGCGCCTGGCGGAGTTGTCGCGATACGGGGTGGACGGCAAGGCGTCGCTGCTGCGTCGGCACTCGGATGCTCGGCGGCTGGCGACGCTGCTGGCCACCACGGTGTACCTCACGTCGCGGGCGGTGGATGACGCGCTGGACCTGCTGGAGGTCCTGATCGCGACGAAGCTGCTGGCCAGGGCGGAGCGCGAGAGCGCGAAGGAGAAACTGAAGACCTTGCCGCGCGTGGAGCGGGCGTCGGCGAAGCTGGCGACCGCGTTCCAGGTCGTGTTCGACACCACCTCCGAGCAGGTCGACACAGACACGGGGGAGATCGCGCCGCCGAAGGTGGCGAGCCTGGACGCGATGTGGGCGGAGATCGAGCAGGTGGTGCCCCGCCACGAGCTGGCCGCGGCGATCGCCGCGCTGTTCGAGCTGACTCCGCCGCTGGACTCCGACGCCGACGAGGCATGGCGGGCGATGCTGGTGGGCCGGTTCGGGACCGTCCGGCCGTTCCTGCGGCTGCTGGTTACCGTGGTGGACTTCGACGCCACCCCCGAGGGCGAGGCCGTGCTGAACGCGCTGCGGTCGCTGCCGGAGCTGATGGGCCGCAAGAAGGTGGGCCCGGCCGAGATCGACACCGGTCTGCTGACCGGGTCGTGGCGGCGCCTGGTGCTCTCGGCCCCGCACCTGGAGCCGGGCACGGTGGATTGGAAGGCGTACACGTTCTGCGTCCTGGAGCAGCTGCACCGGATGCTGCGGAGCAAGCAGGTGTTCGCGAAGAACTCGTCCAAGTGGGGTGACCCCAGGGCGAAGCTGCTGGCTGGTGAGGCGTGGGAGCAGGCCCGGCCGACCGTGCTGGCCTCGCTGAACCTGCCCGGTGAGGCGGGCGGGCACCTGGCGGCGCGGGCCGCGCTGCTGGACGGCACCTACCGGGAGGTCGCCGGCCGGGTCCCGGACAACGCGCAGATCGTCTTCGACGACGACGGGCGGCTGCACTTCGCCGCCCTGGAGCCGGAGCCCGAACCGGCCTCCCTGCTGGATCTGCGGGTGGCCGTGAACGCGATGCTGCCGCGTGTGGACCTGCCCGAGGTGCTGCTGGAGGTGTTCTCCTGGACCGGCGCTGACCAGGCGTTCACCTCGGTCACCGGTGGCGAGGCGAGGCTGAAGGACCTGCACGTCACGATCGCCGCGCTGCTGGTCGCCCACGGCTGCAACGTCGGCTACACCCCGGTCCTGGGCGGCGTGGACGCGCTGAAGTACGGGCGGCTGTCCCACGTCGACCAGACGTACCTGCGGCTGGCGACCTACCGGGCCGCGAACGCCGCCCTCATTGGGCACCAGGCGTCCATCGGCCTCGCGCAGGGGTGGGGCGGGGGTCTGGTCGCCTCGGTGGACGGGATGCGGTTCGTCGTCCCCGTCCCCAGCGTGTACGCCCGGCCGAACCCGAAGTACTTCGGGCGCCGAGGCGGCGCGACCTGGCTCAACATGATTAACGACCAGGCCGCCGGACTCGGCGGGAAGGTCGTGGCCGGCACCCCGCGCGACTCGCTGTACGTGTTGGACGTCCTCTACGACCGCGACGGCGGCAAGCGCCCGGAGATGATTGTCACCGACACCGCGAGCTACAGCGACATCGTGTTCGGACAGCTCACCCTGGCCGGGTTCGCCTACGCCCCGCAGCTCGCCGACCTGCCCGACCAGAAGATGTGGCGCATCGACCGCACCGCCGACTACGGCGCCTTCCAGGACGCCGCCCGCGGCCGGATCGACCTCGCCCGCATCGAACGGCACTGGGAGGACATCCTGCGGATCATCGGCTCGATCCACACCGGAGCCGTCCGCGCCTACGACGTCATCCGGATGCTCTCCCGCGATGGCCGCCCCACCCCACTCGGCGACGCGATCGCCCACTACGGGCGGATCGCGAAGACCCTGCACATCCTGCGCCTGGCCGACGAACCCGGCTACCGCCGACAGATCAAGGTGCAGGCCAATCTCCAGGAAGGCCGCCACGCGCTCGCGCGGAAGATCTTCCATGGGCGGGCCGGGCAGCTCTACCAGCGCTACCAGGACGGCATGGAGGACCAGATCGGCGCGCTGGGCCTGGTCCTCAACGCCCTCGTGCTGTTCAACACGAGGTACATGGACGCTGCCGTCACGCAGCTCCGCAGCGACGGCTTCGAGGTCCGCGACGAGGACGTTGCCCGGCTGTCGCCGTTCGTGCGCCACCACATCAACGTGCTCGGCCGGTACTCCTTCCAGCTCCCCGAGTTGCCCGGAGGGCTGCGGCCCCTGCGCGACAAGCACGCCACCGACGACGATTGAGCGCCGGGAGCCAGCAGGCCACGGGACTCAGCCTCTGGACACACCAGAGGCTGAGTCGTTGACCAGAACGCATGACGGCCGTGCCCTGACCGGTGTGAGCCTGGGGGCGACCCCAGCAGCGCAGGTACACCGCCTGTTTGTTGCGCTATACGGGCTGGGCCGTGGGCAGGATGGTCAGTTCGCTGATGTTGACGTGTCGGGGAAGAGCGGCAATGAAGGCAACGGTCTCTGCGATGTCGGTGCTGCGCAGGCACTCGATGTCGTGGAGCAGGCCGGCCATCAGGGCGCTGGCGTCGGGGTCGGTGACGTGGTCGGGTAGTTCGGTGTCGACCATGCCGGGCTCGATGGCGCTCACCCGCACGTTCTTCCGGCCCAGTTCGACTCGGATGAGACGGGTGAGGTGGCTGATGTACGCCTTGGTCCCCGAGTAGATCGAGAACTTCTCCAGAATGCGTGTCGCTGCGATGGAGGAGGTGTTGATCAGGTCCGCGGACTTTCCACGCTCAGCGCTGGCAGTCAGGTGCGGGAGGAAGGCAGCGATCACGTTCATCACTCCCGTGATGTTGAGATCGATCTGCCGCTGCCAGTCCTCGACCTTGAGCTCGTCGATGGCAGAGATCAACTGGACGCCCGCGTTGTTGAACACCAGGTCCGCCGGTCCCAGCGTGCCCGCCACCTGGTCGGCGGCTGTGCGGACGGCTGCCCGGTCGGTGACATCGACGGACAGGGGTATGGCCTTTCCGCCGACCGCGGTGATGTCGGCGGCGAGGGAGGTGAGCTTTTCCTGGCGGCGTGCGATGACGGCGACAGAGGCTCCAAGTTCGGCGAGTCGGCGGGCGGTGGCCGCCCCCATGCCGCTGGAGGCTCCGGTGACCACGGCCACACGGCCGTCCAACGGCCGGCTGGTAAGCAGGTACGTCATGATGAGAAATTTCCTATTGCCCGGGATTGGTTTGGGGTGGTCAGGCAGCGTCGTCGCAGGCCGTGGCGGCGGACTTGTCCTGCCAGGCCGCGAGGTCGTCCTGAAGGCTGCGGATCTTGACCAGCTGGCGTTCGATCGCGTCGCGCCCCAGGGCCAGGTGCCCAGGCAGCTTGTCCTGGCAGGTCACCTCATAGATCAGGGCGGCGCCCTTGACGGGGTCGCCGAGCTGGGTGTGGTTGGCGGTGTCGATCCAGTCCAGGGTGGCGTGGGCCGGCGTGCCGACGTAGGCGGGGATGCGCTCGGCCGCGGTCGACAGGGAGCTGGCGTCGAGGAAGTCGGTGCGGAAGACCCCGGGCTCCACGACCATGCTCTGGATCCCGAACGGCTCCAATTCCACCGCGAGCGCCTCGCTGATACCGGCCACCGCGAACTTCGACGCGCTGTACATGCTCACCCCGGGCTCGCCCTCGAAGCCGGAGCGGGAGCCGATGTTCACGATCTTTCCGGCTCCGGCCGCCCTCATCGCGGGCAGGACCGCGCGGGTGACGTTGATCAGCCCGAAGACGTTGAGATCGAACAGGGACCGCGCCTCGGCGTCCGTGATCTCCTCCAGCGCCCCGAGCAGACCGCGCCCCGCGTTGTTGACGAGGACGTCGATCGTGCCGAAGCGCTCCACAGCCGTCTCGACCGCGGCGGTGATGTCCTCGCCGCGGGTGACGTCGAGGGCGACACCGAGGACGCGGTCGTGCTGGCACAGCTCGTCCGGCAACTTCCGCGGGTCACGGGCGGCGACCACGACGTTGTCGCCGCCGTTCAGTGCCGCCCGCGCGATCTCCAGCCCCAGCCCGCGGGAGCCGCCGGTGATGAACCACGTTGCCATGAAGGTATCTCCATCCGTTCGCTTCGCCCGGACACCCCTTGCGGTGGCGGGCTCCGGCATCCACTGAACCAACTCTGAGCAGGCAAAAGAGGCATCAAAAGGGCCCGCCTGATCGGGGGACAAAATGGGCCACCCTCCCGCCGCCGAATCCTCAGTGAACGCGCGACCCTGGATGTATGGACCGTGAGCACCCCACCAGCGCACCCATGGCGGAATTTCTCCGCTCTGCCCGCACCCGCCTCACCCCGCGGGAAGCCGGGCTCGACGACCCGGGCCTGGGCCGACGCCGGGTATCCGGACTGCGTCGGGAGGAACTCGCCCGGCTGGCCGGGGTGAGCGTGGACTACTACACCCGCTTCGAACAAGGTCGCAGCCGCAGCGCCTCCGCAGAGGTCCTCGACGCGCTCGCCACCGCCCTGCACCTGGACGACGCTGAGCGCAGCCACCTGCACACCCTCGCCCGGCCACGGCCCCGGCCAGCCCGCCGGCGCCCCCGCCCCCAGCGCGTCCACCCCGCCACCTGGGACTTGCTGGACACCCTCCAGCAGACCGGCCGCCCCGGTTTCATCCTCGGACGACGCCTCGACGTGCTGGCCCACAACCCACTCGCCGGACGCCTGATCACCGACTTCCGCGCCCTCCCCGCGGCCGAGCGGAACCAGGCCCGCTTCGTATTCCTCAACCCGCACGCGCGCGAGCTGTACCGGGACTGGCCCCGCGTCGCCGCCGACACCGCCGCCATGCTCCGCCTCGACGCGGGCCGCCACCCCGACGACCCAGCCCTCAGTGCCCTGGTCGGTGACCTGTCCATACACAGCGAGGAATTCCGCCGCTTCTGGTCCGACAACAAAGTCCACCAGCGCACGACCGGCACCAAGGACTACCACCACCCGCTCGTCGGCGACCTCACCGTCACCTACCAGGCCCTCACCCCCGCAGACGACCCCGACCAGATCCTCTTCGTCTACGGCACCGAACCCGGCAGCCCGTCCGAGACCTCCCTGCGCCTGCTGGCCCAATGGAGCAGGACGGCAGCCGATACCGGCAGCGTCACAGCGCAAGCGCCAAGAGCGCACGACTGACACAAGCCCGCTCCGGTCGTCAAAAGGTACGAGACGCATCCGACGCAGAGCGGTCTCTCCCCCACGCCCCGGCGCTTCGCACTCCGGGACGGTGAGCAATCAGCGGCTGGTGCCGCCCGGGGCAAGCAGACTGGTCAGCTCGGAGATCGCCTCCGAGGAGGGCTTGAAGTAGCGGCGGACATTCTCGGGCTTCTTGTGCCGGGACTTCGCCATCAGCATCAGCAGAGAGGCGCCCTGCTCCCCGAGGTGGGTCAGGGCGGAATGGCGGTACTCGTGCAGGTCCCAGCCGGTCCCCGGCCCGCGCACCGCGGTGTGCTCATCCAGCAGGGCGCGGGCCTGGCCGTAGGAGAGGCGGGCAAGGCCGGTGTCCGGGCACACGTCGCGCGGGCTGACGACTTTCCCCGGGCCGGGACGGCGGTGGGTGACGAACACTGGCCCCCGGGTACGGCCACGCAGCAGCCGGGGCAGCAGGCGGGCGGTGCCGGCGTCCCAGTAGACGGTCTCCAGCACGAAGTCCTCGCGCGCCTGCCCACGGCGGCGGACCTTGCTCCGGGCGCCCTTGGCCTTCACCGGGCAGCGGCGGCCGGCGAGGTCCAGGTCCTCGATGTTCACGCCGAGGATCTCCTCGGACCGCCCGGCGGTCTCGTAGAGCATCCGCCACAGCGTCTTCTCCCGCAGATGGACCTCGCGCCGGGCGATGAGCCGGTCCACGGCCATCTTCGAGCGGGCCGGGGTCTCGGAGTCCGGCACCGCCAGCCGCTTCGTCCAGGCCGGAACCTGCGGGCTGTCGTAGCCGTACTCCGCACACCAGCCCAGCCAGGACAGCACCGCCGCCCGGCGGGCGTTCCAGGCGTTGACCGCCGCGGTGCCCCACAGCAGTTCCAGGGCCTCGCCGATCTCGTCGTCCGCGACCGACCCCAGCGGACGGCCCTCCCCTATCCGCTCGGCGGTCTTGCCGACACCCGTCGAGTAGCTGCGGACCGTGTTCGGGTTGCAGAGCGAGTCGAGGAAGGCGTCGGCCGCCGCACGGACGGTCAACGCCTTCCCGGTCGGCAGTTGCACGACGGTGGGCACCGCTCCCCCTTGCCACAGATAACAGGGCCGCTTCACGTACGGCCCGGAGAACGTCACCGCAGGTGACGAACCAAGCTCCCGCAGATAATAGGGCGTTATCCGTGGGAAGACTTCAGACGGGTCCGGTCGCCGACGCTCCGTCAGCCACCTACCAGGGTCGACGTCGGCTTAGCGCAC